>NZ_CP013859.1:0-2400000 GCF_001513675.1 Microbacterium sp. XT11
TCGACGCGGAGAACCTTCGTCGGTGCCGCGTTGAGGCCGAATGCGTCCACGCGGCGCTGCGCGATTCCGTCGCGGTCGGTCCATGTGTATTCGTACACCGCGGCGTCGAACCACGCATCGTCCTCACGGCTGAGCGATTCGACGGCCGTCTCGATGTTCGCACCGTAGCGGTAGGTCTGGTTGCCGTCTGCGCGGTAGTCGGCGTCGCGGAGGCTCCAGCGGCGTAGCTCGTCGCACACGATGCGGAGGCCGGAGGCTTTGAGCAGCGGTTCCAGGAAATCCATGCCGGACACGCCTGCGCGCCAGGTGAGCGCTTCGGGAGGCCGCTCGACGCTCGGTGTGCGGGTCGAGTTGGAGGCATGCGCGGGACCGGTCCACGCGAAGTCATAAGCGGCCGTGTCCACGGTCGCGCCGTCGAAGTACGGGATGAGCTCGGTACCCTCGTGGAACATCACGCCGTCCGCGCGTGCCGCCTGCCCGCCCGCCGTCGCGATGTGCTCCAGGTGCAGCGTGGCCTTCTCCGCACCGGGCGGAGCCGTCGCGATGATGCTCAGACGCGTCCACTCCGCCGACTTCAGGGCCGTCGTCGGCCCGTACACGTCGCGGAGGATCGTGCCGTTCCCAGCCTTGAACCGCATCATCACGCGACCGTTGCGCGCCGCATCCTCGGAGTACATGTACGCCGAGAGCACGTAGGACACGCCAGGGCGGATGGAGATGTCCTGGTAGTCGATGTACGACGATCCGGCCGCGTTCGCCGCCCACCGGGCGACCCACGCACCGCTGACCTCGCCCTGCGCGGTGTCGCTGAATCGTGCCGGCGCGGTGGCGTTCGTGCCGGCCGCCCATCCGTCCGTGTTCGTCTCGAACGACGGGTTAGACACCAGACTTGCCACCGGCCAGTAAGCGGTCACGTCAGCATCCGGTCCGCCCGGTTCCAGCGCCTGCTCACGCCACGACCGAACCCGGTCAGTCGTCTCGGTCATCACTCCCGTGATGTCCATGAGGGTGCTGGTCGTCAGCGCCGTGGCACCCGCCATCACGGTCGAGATCGCTACGTACTTCGCGCCCGCAGGAACYACGCCCGTCCACGAGGGCCGCGCCCAGTTGTTGGCAAGTGTCTGCTCAACCACCGCACCGCTCAGCCTGCTGCCGACCCATGCGCCAGCGCCATTGTGAAACCGCACGCGGGTGACCCACGTCGTCTTTCCCACGAACAGCCGTATGAAACGCGAGATCGTGATTGTCTGGCCCGGGGTTACTCGCGGTCCTTCGAGCCATCCGCCCGACGTACCCGGCGCGGCGAGGTCAGGGTTTCCATACGAGTCCACCCCACGCCCGCTCACACTGCCCGATTCGGGCGACGTGAACCGCACCACCGTCGCGGGCGCATCCGGCGCGGGCGAACCCGTGGTCACGAACGACCGCGCCCAGCCGAACCGAGGCCCATACGGTGCGAGGGTGCCGGTGCTGAGAGCCCGCGAGTTCGGCTCCAAGTTGCGGAGAACGCCCGGAACCTTGCTCAGCACGTACTCGCACACGCTCCGCAACGACGACTGGAACGTGCGCGGCGTCACGTCGTCCACCAGCTGCGCGGCGTCGGCCAAGATCGCCTCATCCGAGGCCAGTTCCAGTTCGACCGTCCCGGACGCGCGGTCAGGGTCAGCCCTGCGGATGCCGAGGTCGAATAGTCGGGATTGTGACCCGTCGTCGCTCGACGACGTGACATCGATGACGACGCGGCGGGACGCGCGCGGGTCGAGTTTGGTCAGGAGGGCGGAGTCGGCGACGGCGACGTTGAGCGTGGCCTGGACGTGGGGCTTGCGGCTCGCGTCAAGTGTGATCTCGCCCGCGCTGTCCTCGTCGGGTGAGAGCACGACGTCGCCGGCCGCGTCAGGGACGCGGACCTTGTACTCGTGAGTGGAGAACGCGGTCACGGCGCGACCTCCCGGAAGGGAATCTTGACCGTCCACACCGTGCGGGTGCCGTCATCAAGCGTGCGCACGACGTCGCCACCAGCCACGACGAACTTCATCGCGACCTGAGGTACAGCGGTGTCCGAGAGCGTGAAGGTCTGAGGCATGACCAGCACCGCCTCAGCGGCGGCGGCATCCGCCCCGTTCGCGAACACGAGCGTGAGCGTGCCACTACGGAGCGCTGCGGGCCGGTAGGTGATGTCGGGGTCCGCGCGACCGAGGATCGTGTGCACGATGGTCCGTGCGGCGCGCGCGGACTCGAATCCTTGGACGACCTTCGGCGTGATCGTGCCGGCGCTGTGGACGATGACGGTGCTCACCGATCCCACCCCGAATCCACCTTCACCCGGCCGTTGAGGACGAAGCTCTTGCCGTTGTTCTTGGTGATGAAGTTGTTCACCGCGCGCTCGGCCTCCGCGACGGTGGCGCGCACGGAGATCGCCACATCGCGGCTGTTCAGGTGGTCGATGGTGCCGTCCGCGTCGCCTCGGAACTTGGTGAGGTCCGCGGTTGCCTGTCCCGTCTCCGCATCGATCATGATCTGCTGGCCGTCTGGCAGTTCGTACACGGTGTTGCCGAGCTCGTCGACAGAGACCTTGGCGGATTCGGCGCTCGACACAATGCTGATGAGCGATTGTGAGTACTGCTGAGCGATGCCCTTCGCCTCGTCCATCTCGGCGGTCAGTTGATCGAACGATGCACGCCCGTCGAGCGTGTTCTGACGGAGCGTGCGCATCTCGTGGTTCAGACCCTTGTATCCCCCGTTGCCGAGCTTGTCGACGGCCTCGGCGACGCGCTCTTCGCTTGCGGTGAGACTGTCGTTCACGAGGGCGAGGGCGGTCGTGTCACCGGCCATGGCGTTCACCGCGGTGGAGACGGTGACTCCCCAGTCCTCTGCGTTCTTCTTGGCTTGCGCGTAGCGGTCAGCATCGGTGTAGATCGACTCGACGGAAGCGAAGTTCGCGACGGCATCCTCCATCATCGAGAGGCCACCGATATACGCCTGTGCCCACTCGGCGACGCGCTTCTTGCGTTCCTCTTCCTGTTTCTGCAGTTCCTGGAACCCTGCGATGAGCAGACCGATGCCGGCTGCGCCACCGGCCAGGCCGAGCGACGCCGCGAGCGAGTCGACTGACCCGGCCAGACCGCCGAACACGTCCTGCGCGATCTGCGGGATGTCCTCCAGGTCACCGCGGAAGGACGAGAACGTCTCGCCGAGATTCTGTTTCAGTTCGTCCGAGGTCTCTTCGGCGGCGGCGCCGAGCTTGCGGAATCCGCGCTCTCCGACGTCGCCCACCTCGTCGGAGGTCTTGTCGGCCTGGCGCTGCACATCGCGGAGAGCGTCTTCGAGCTTGTCGCCCGCTCGCTCGCCGTCGCGGGACGTGTCCTTGAACTCGTCGCCGATACCCTCCACCGCGCGCTCAGCCTGCTTCGCCGACATCCCCATGCTGCGCAGAGCGTCCTTGATGTCGTCGTCCGACTTCCCGGCTTTGCGTGCCGCGTCGACGAGTTTCGCGGCGAAGGCGTCGACCCTGCTCCCCGACTGGCTCGACTCCGCCGCGACGTCGCCGACTGCGGCCTCCAGGTCGGCGAGAGCCTTCTTGCCGTCCTGCGCGCCCTTCGCGATGCCGGAGGCGTTGAGCACTCCGTCGATCTCGAAGCGGTTGCTACCTGCCATGTCAGCGGGTGCCCTTCTCGATGGTTTCGTGGACAGTGCGGATCGTGGTCTGAATCCAGAGCGACATGATGCGGGGAATCATGTCCGAGGCGGTCGGCCACACGACGCGGCCGGTCTTGACGAAGTGCCAGAACTGGCGCTGTGCGCGCCGTCTGACGGGGAACGACTTACCGCGCCGCCTGCCGGTGTACTCCGTCCATTCCTCGCGGTATGCGCCGAACTCGGTCTCGCGCGGGAACTTGCCGTTCGCGCCGCCGATGAGCTTGACGTTGCGGTCGGAGACGTAGGCGGTCGAGGGTGCGACGAGCCGGTCGTGGAACACCCGTTCACCGGGTGCCCGCTCGGCGAGCCCTTTCTTCCACTCGGGGACGATGACACCCTTCGACCGCCCGCGAATCTCCTTCGCGACCTCGTTCGGGATGGTCGCGAGCACCTGGATGAGCGCCGTGAGCTCACGGCTCTTTCGCACGTCCAGGCGCATCGCGCTCACCCCGCGGCAGGCGGGACAGGAACCGGGCGACCGTTGACGCCGAGTGTGACCGACGACGTGGCGACGGCGTTCACCTGCCCGCCGATGGACCCGGGCACGATGACGGCATCGATCTGCCACCCGAGGCCGCCCTTGACCGGCTCGAACAGGAGCGTGATCGTCTCACCCTCGTGCTCGAACAGGAACATCGACAGCGAGTCCTCGGTCTCCCAGTCCTGGGCGTAGTCCAGCTGCGCGGCCCACGTGGTCGCGTTCGGGAACGTGAACGACGCGTCGGGGTCGAGGCCGTTCCAGGTGGTCGAGCCGGTCGACGGCGTGAGAGTCACACCGGAGACGTGCTTCTCGAAGTCGAAGGAGTCGGACGCGGGCAGGGTGGCGCGAAGCAGGCAGTCCCGGAGGACGATGGGCTTCACTTCGATCTTGGGCATGGCTGGTCACTCCTCGGTCGTGGGGTTGGTCGTGATGACGTTGATGGACAGTCGCCACCCGACGTACGCGTCGTTGAAGACGGCCTTGCGGGCGGAGATGCGGTAGAAGGTGTGCGCCGCGAACACGGCCTCATAGAGCGCGGCGACGTGCTCGTCCGCGTCGCCCTCGCCCTTAGTGATGTCGGTCTTGTGCGTGGCGATGCACAGGTCGGCCGACACGTTGATCTTCGCGAGGGGTGCTTCCTCGGCGGGCTCGAACCCGGTGTATTCGATCCAGAGCACCGGAGCCGCAAGCGTGCCGAGTGTGGGAATCCCCGGCTCCAGCTTCCAGCCGTCAGGGATATTCGGGCGAATCTGATCGGCGATGTACTCGCGGACGCTACCGGACACGGGGCCTCCCCTTCGGTGGACGGATGATGCCCTTGACGGTCTTGTCGAGTGGGCGCGGCGTGTAGTTCCACTGGTCCTCGCCGACCTCGCCGGACGAGTTGACGCGGCCCGCGTTCCACAGGTTCGTGGCCTGCTGAAGCTGCGCGTACACCCAGCGCTGCGGTATGGGTGCGTCATCGGCGAGGACGGGAGCGTAGTCGATCACCTGCTCGCGCGCCGTCTCCAGGATGAGGCGACACACGTTCAGGCGCTCGATGGGCGCGTCGGGCCAGTCGTCGACGAGGCGCTGTTGCGCCTCCGCGTCGTCGACGGTGTACCAGTCGGCCATGTCTACGCTCCCGGTCCCGCTCAGACGTCGGCGACGCCGATGTGGACGACGGCCTCGGGGCGGACGATGAACCGCTGGAGGTAGCCGTGCACCGCCTTGTCGATGCCACCGCGCGCGAGGTCGAGCGCGTCGATGTGCAGCGGCCCGCCTGCGAGCTCGTCGAACTCGACAGCCTTGCCCGAGCCGACGATCACGGAGGGGGTGTCCTCGATACCGGTGTCGCCGACGACGACGCGCAGGCCGTCCGCGGTGATGCCCTCGCTGGTGTTCGCGCCGAACGACACGAACTCGGGAATCTGATCCTTCGGCGAGTAGACAAGCTGCTCGTACGCGGCCTCGTTGGCGATGGCGAAGGTGGGCAGGTCGCGCCGCCCGTCTGCCTTCTTGGCCTTCACAGCGAGGATGCCCTGGATGAGCATGCCGATTGCGTCGGCGTACTCGTGGCCTGCGGTGCCGGGGTAGGTGGTCGGCGCGATGGGCGCACCGGCGACCTGGACCCAGGTGTCCAGCGCGATCTCGTCGGACCACACGAGGTGATCCTCGACGATCAGGCGCAGGAACGCCTCGACGACCTCGGCACCGCCCGGGAGGTCCCAGAACTCGCGGCCGATGTCGACGCCGAACGCGAACCGGAACAGTTCGGAGGTCTTGGACGCGGTGAACCCGGTGCCGGAAGGGATCGGGGTCTTGTTGCCCGACCACGTGCCGTTGAAGTGCGTCACCGGGGCCTCGGCGGTGCCGCGCTCCAGCGTGTATCCCTTCTTGCCGGCGGCGCTGATGTCGGTGCCGAGCGTGCCGAGCTGAATGTACTGACGCTCGTACGGGATGCCCTGGTAGAGCGGTCCCAGCCAGTTGGGCTGGAGAACGTCGCCCCCGGCCGGCAGGGAACCGGGGCCGGTGAGGGTGATGTCGGACAGCGCGGCGAGGACGGCCTGTGCCTCGGCGGGCGCTTCCTTCGCGCCGAGCTTGAACGCGTTCTTCGCGTCTGCGATAGCGGCGAAGACTGGGGACAGGTCGGCGGGGCGGGGCGTCGTGGTGGCGAGCGGCGCGCCCGCGCGGTGGGTGGCAGGGACTGCGGTGGCGGTCACTTCGGTGTCTCCTTCGGTTGTGGTGGCCTCGGCGTCCGCCTCGGTCTCTTCCTCGGTGATGGTGGTGGTGATGGTGGTCTCGGTGCCGGCGTCGGTGGCCTGCTCGGTGGTCACCGAGTCGTACACGCGGCGGTACTTCTTGCCGTCCTCGTCGGTGTAGATGACTTCCGAGTGGTCTTCGGCGACGGTCTTCTCTCCATCGCCTGCCGCGATCTCGGTCGTCTCGTCGTCGGCCTCGGCGTCGGCGGCGAGCACCTGCGCGGACGGGAACGCTCCGCGGGCGACCTTCGCGGCCGCCGCGAGCACGCCGCCCGTCGCACGTCCGTTCTTGATGCCGGTCTTGAACTCGGCCGACAGGCACATGCGGGTCGGGTCGGCGAGGGCGGCGTCGCCGGCCGGGGTGCGACCGATCGCGAACGACGCCATGATGCCCGCCGCTGTCTCCCACAGGCGGGTAGCGCGCCCGATGGGCTGGAACCGGTCGTGGTCGATGTTCAGCGTCACGACGGAGGGGTCTTCGGGGATCGCGATGTCCCCGGCCATGACGGTGAAGCGTCCGACGTTCGTGCGGCCCTCTTCGCCGTACGGCAGGAGCAGGCCGGTGATGGAGCGGTCGTCGAGGTTGGCGAGGACCTCGCCGCCTTCGATGTGGATGGTGGGCATGTCAGTCCTCACTCGTGGGGTTCATGTTCGGGGCGGGGATTGCGTTCTGCGCGGTCAGATCGCCGCGGATGGACCGGCCGGGAGGGCACACGTCGTCGAGGGACATGCGGGCCTCGAACGCGAGCATCATGCGCTTCGCGAGCCCGAAGTCCCACAGGTCGGAGCGGGCGCCGCCGTTCGCTACACCCTGGTAGCGCATCTCGGTTCCGCCTCCGCCGCCGCCCTGACGCACGGCCTCCAGGATTGAAGCGGGCAACGCGGTGTGATTGGCGATGTCGAGGCGGGCGGCGTTGCGCCCGGTCTCGTACAGGTCGACCTGCACCTGACCGGGCATGTCGACCTTCACGTAGGAGGGGTGCACTGCGACGGCGTGCTTGCGTCGGTTCGTGACCCACTGCTCAAGCAGATGGTCGATCTCGTCGTCGCCCCAGCCGTCATAGATCTGCCCGTCGACTTCGAGCGTGGTCAGTGGGATCGGGTTCTCCAGCCGCTGCTGATAGACCGCCTCGACGTTGCGGGCCTGACGGATCGTGTCCGCCCCGTCGACGAGCAGGCCGTTCTCGCCGTACCCGAGCGGCACAGCAATGATCTTGGCGGTGTACTTGACCGGCACACGCTCGTCGTCGACCTCGACGATTCCGTGCTCGTTGACCTTCCACAGACCGAACGGGATGTGCAGGCAGTCCGTCATGTCTTCGGTGAACCCGAATGCGGCCCACCCGTTAAAGAACCAGTCCGACGCGGCACCGAACATGCGGTGGTAGGGGGCGACACCGGACGCGGAGGTCGTGAGCCATTTGGGCTGATCGGGGGTGCGGACGTCGTTGTCCATCTCGTAGAACGGAATCCCCGCGAGGGCCATGCAGATGATGCCGTGCGCGCGCTTCACACCGGGCAGACGCAACGCGATCTCGCGAGTCAGCGTGAGCCCCTTGCGGTCAAGGAGACCGCCAAGCGCGTCATCGACCGCCCACGTGACCAACGTGTCCTGCGGCGACCACGGCGACGAGATCGACACAGGCGGCTTGGCGGGCGGCGTGAGCAGTTCGGTCGCCGCCCGCTCGGCGTAGACCTTCTCGATGTTGCGTCCGAAGATTCCCACGGCATGACAATCAACCCGACTGCCAACACCCGAAAATCACACGGCGTGTCGCGCCCGCTTTCGATACGTCGAGAGCGCATCCCGAGCCTGCGTCAGATGCGGGTGCGCGCGTTCCTCGTGCGCGGCCGCACGCTCCCACGCCTCCAGCTTGTCGAACGCGAATGCATGCCAGATTCCGCATGTCTCACAGACGATGACGACGCTGATCTGCGTGCAGTCGAGGCGGATCATCGGGTACCTCCGAATCGGATCATGCCGGCCGCGCTCTTCGTGCGCGGTACGTCGTCGAGGAACCGGAGGGCGAGCGCGCATGCCTCCAGCGGGGACACGTCGAGGTCGGGGTCGTCGTCCGGTGGCCCGAACCGGAACGTGCCGTAGTTGCCGAACTTCTGTCTCTTGGCGCGACGCACGGCCTGCTCCAGCGCGGGGTGCGCGAAGATCACGAGGTCGTCGTCCTCCAGCGCTTTCAGGAACCCGACCGTCGCCTTGGGGATGTCACCCTGTTTCGTGCCCTGCAGCACCGGCCGCGGCGACGCCTTGCCGAGCTCGCTCGCAATCTGCTCCGTGTACCCGTACGCGTCGTACCAGAGCTTCGCGCCGGTGCGCCGCAACCGCACGAGCACTTCACGGGTGAGGTTCGTCGTGCCGCCCTGGTACCACCACAGCGCGACCGCCCGCTTCCGCTTCGGCGGCTGACCGGCGATCTCCAGCGCCTCCGTCACGAGGTCGCCCGGTTCCTCGTACTCCCACGCGATAGCGAGCGACCCGCCGTTGCCGAGGTGGTGCACCTTCAGCGCGGCGGCGAACCGCTCGGGCGGCGTCTCGGGGAACGGCAGGGACCGCAACGCGCGGTCGACGTGCGCGGGCGGGATCGCGACATCCGCCGCCCCCTCGGTGCCGAACTGGCCCCCGTACTCGATGAGGAAGTCGTCGAGCGGGAACTTGTCGAACGACCGCTTCGGGGCGTCGAACAGGGTCGTGAACCCGAGCCCAGGGTGCGTGCGCTCGATCCACTCCCGCATCCGCCCACCCGTCGCGCCCGTCTTCGGGTGCGGGATGTCCGGCTCCCACGACACCAGTTCCGCCCGGTCGACGGTCTCGGGGATGCCGTGCCAGAGCACCGCGGCGTCCTCGTCGTGCAGGTTCTCCCAGAGCAGTTGCCCGGTGCGCCACTTCTGCCCGGTCCCCGCGAGCACGAACTGCGCGCCGATCTTCGTGTCCATCGTCGGGATGACAGCCCGGGTCACTTCCTCGCCCTGCTCGACGTCGGCCTCACCGGCCTCATCCCCGAACGCGAAGTCGAACCCGCCCGACCGGAACATGTCACCGTTCGGCGTGCCGACCTGGAGCAGCGAGCCCGTGTCGCGGAACTCCAGCTTCTCGCCACCCTTGGACCGGCCGATCTTGATCGGCGAGCGGCGCTCGTCCGGCCACAGCTTCACGAGATGCTTCACGATGTCCTCGTAAAATCGCTGGCCCGCCTTCGCCCCGGTGGTGAACATCGTCCACCCGACCGTGTAGTCCTCCCGCGACCAGCACCGCCCCAGCATCACCGCCTGTACCGCGGTCGTCTTCGTCGACCGGCGAGGCTCGAAGATGACGTTCATGAACCGCCCCGCCGCGAGCAGGTCAGCGACCATCAGCTGCATCGGCGACGGGCCGTGCCCCCCATCACCTGCGCGCTGCCGGTGATCGAGGCGGAGCAGATGGGCGCCCTGTATGAACTCGCCCCGCGACTGCTCCGTCGTCACCAGCGCGTCGAGCCGGATCGGCGACAGGTGCTCGATCCGCGACCGCCACTCCAGCCAGTTCGCCTCCGACCACAGATCAGCCAGCGTCGGCGTCGCACTCATCGGGTCTCACTCCGATCGCACGTCGAGTGCTCGCGTGACCCGCACGAGTCGCACGGACGTGAGTACTCGGTGCCGGGCGGCGACCCGAAGTGAACGAGCACGGCGAGCGGCGAGACCGAGATCGAACCGGTGCCGAGAGAGGCGGATCGGGTCATGAGATTCTCCAGTTCAGGGGGGGATTTTGCTCTTGGAGCCGAAGGCGGGGGTTGCACGACGACTCAAAAAAAGACCGGCTCACCATGGCGCGAGCCCTTCGCGAGACGGCGGCCGCCGTGGTGGCGCGAGCGTGCGACCGTTCGTGATCGCCGCGCCGCGCCGGCCACCCTCGGACCTGTTGCTGCGCACGGTCTCGGGTGCCAGGTTCGAGATCGCGTGGCCACCGTCCGGGTCGATGTGCCCGACGTCGAACGGCGTGCCCGGTTCGATGACGCGACCGGTGCGCCAGCACCGGACCTCGACGCCGTTGCGCCAGCACGCCCGCACGCGAGCACGCACGATGCGGGCGTTGCGCAGGTACTCCGGGTCACGGTGCTTGCCACTCACGAGACACCGCCCGTGGTCACGGTGGTCAGGGCGGTCAAGGCAGTTGCCCTATCTATCTCTTTTCTCTCTCTTACGCGTAAAGGGTGAAAGTAAGGGTTGACCGCCTTGACCAACCCGCTCCCCCACTGGTAACCAGGGTTGACCACACCTTGACCGCGCCCTGCCCACAGGGTTGACCACCTCGCATCATCAGAGCGAAGCTCCTCATATCGAGGGGCGCGGGGAGTGGGGACAGCGGCCACCGGCCTGCCCGCGCGCACGTCTGCCCTGACCACGGTCATGCCCTGTCCGGGGTCAGCATGACGCTGATGCCCTGGTAGCGGACGACGCGCGCGAGGCCCTCACGGGGACGGGTGCGGGTCACGCCGAGCTGCTTGAGGCGCTGGCCGAGCGGGCCCGACGCGAGCGGCGTGTACCCGTTGCGGCGGCACCAGGACGCATAGCACCGGTAGACGTCGGCCGAGGGGCTGGACTCGTCCTCTCCGAGCGTCACGGCGTCGTCCTCGTCGAGCCACATCATGAACGGGTCGGCCGCGTCGTGGAGGCGCGTGGTCGCCTCGCGGGCAGTCTGCGGCGGGTCGAAGCGTCCCCGCTCCATCACGCGCCGTAGCCCCTCCATCGCGTAGTTGAAGATGCCGGGAGCGTCGTCGAACAGCAGTTGCTCGTCGAACGGGCCGTTGCCCTCGACGCGCTTCACGAAGTCGACGACCTCCCAGCGGCGCCGCCAGCCGGCCGAGTTGTCGGACGTGCGGAAGAACTCGTTCGAGGCGAAGATGGGGACCGCGTACGGCACGAACTCGAACGAGTGGCCGAACTTGCGGGACGCGTTGATCGAGTCGCCACCCGTGATCTCTTTCAGAATCTGGGGGTCGGCGAGGAACCGCGATGAGAGGTCTCCGCTGATGTTGGCGGTCTTGCCATACAGGCCCGCCGTGGCGAACCGGTCATCGACGAGTTGATGCATCGAGATCGACGAGTAGTTCTCGCGGCCGAGCAGAGCACGGATCACACGGAGCATCGTGCCCTTGCCGTTGCCGCCCTCACCGTAGAGCAGGAATATCTTCTGCAGCGGGTTCCCGGTCATGAGCAGGTAGCCGATGATCTCCCACATGTGCCGGATCATCTCGGGATCGTCCGGGAGCACCTGGGAGAGCCAGTCGATGAACGAATGCGGTATCGCGATGGGGTCGTACGTGATCGGGAGCTTCGTCATCGCGCCGAGGGCGGGGCTGTGGGGTTCGAGCACGCCGTCGCGCCACCAGTAGATGCCGTTCTCCAGCACGATGTAGTCGAGGTAACCGCGCGGGAGGTCCGGCAGGCCGACGACCGGAAGGTCGATGTTCAGCAGATGCGCCTCGGCCTGGCTCTGCACGTTCTTGGTGTACGACGCGCCGAGCGCCTTCGCGCACCGCCTCGTCACCACGTTCGGATCGCGCACGTACACGCCGTCGCGGTACTCGTACAGGTCGCCCGCGAAATCGCGCCCGAGCTGTGTGGGCTCGTGCGCGATGTAGTCGGCAAGCAGAGTCGCGTCGAACCGCTCAGTCGCCGGGTTGACGAAGCTCGGCAACGGCGATCACCTCCTCGGCGAGACGAGCGCCACACCGCGCGCAACGCACACCCGAAACGACCACCATGCGCCCACCCCGATGCTCGACAACACGCACGGTCTCGGGCGAGTGCACACCGAACAAGCACGCAAGGCCGCTCACGACCGAACCTCGACACTCGAGTAGGTCGAGCCGAGGCCCGTCGACCGCAGGATCTCCGCGTCGTTCGCGCTGACGGCGATGAGTGCGGAGGGATGGTTAGCCGGCCGCGCGGCGTTGACGTAGCGCACGCGACCACGGACGAACAGGATGCACGACGCACTGGGCAGCACGAGCGACTGCCAGAGCTTCGTATCGGGCGAACATGGGATGAGCGCGACACCGGACCCGTGCTGGAACAAGCGTTCGACCCAGTCGCCTATCGTGCGACCGTACGGCGGATTGAGCCACACGCGACCGAACCACGGCATCGATAGCCCGTCGCCGACTTCCTCGGGCGTCCAGACAGTCGCAGCAGTCGGGTGGCCGGGAGCTCCGCACGGATCCAGATCGAATTCACCGCACGCCCGGACGAGTGGGAGCGGCGTCAAGTATCTGTCGTTCCGCTTCGCGAACATGTCTCCGTCGAACGGGTCAGCCGCCGTTGACGTGAGCCCTTGAGGCCTAAGCATCGTGGCGCCTCACTTCATGATCTGTCGCGTGCTCGGCGCGGTCGTGGACCCAGCACGCCAGGCGGTACGCGGCATACGCGCCGAGGGCGATGACGAGGTAGACGCTGTTGACGATCACGAGTCGGCCCCTTCGGAGATCGCGAGCGCGAGGGTGCCGAGCAGCATGCGCGCATCCTGGAGTTGCGTCTGCACGGCCTCGTGGTCGATCCCGCGCGTGTTCGGCTTCTCGGGCAGATACCCGAGGTAGAACTCGGCCATGCGGATGTTCTCCAGGCATGCCCGCACGTCGCTCCACATCGACACCGTGCGGTGTGTCGGACGCAGGTGCTTGATCTGCTCGAACGACGCCTCGACGTCGCGCATCACTTCGTCGTTCTCACGCTGTCCGGCCATAGCCATGCTCCGTTCTCGTCCAGACCCTTGGATGCCCGGCGATAGAACTCCGCGACTTCCTCGGGCGTGTAGTTCGCCTTCATGTACCAGTGGTCGCGGTCGACCGTGACCGCGTAGAGCTCGCTCTTGAGACGCTCGATCTCCGACCGCATGAACAGGTACGTCTCGTGCGAGATCAGCGGTCTGCGCGTCTCGTGCGGGAACGTCCTGTGCGTGCTCATGGCCGATCACGCTGCATCCCACGGCTCGCGCGCCAGGATCGCTTCGATGTCGGCGGCGGCGAACAGCATCGCGCCGCGCCGACCGGGGAGGCGCTTCACCGGTGTGAGCTTCCCGGATGCCGCCCATCGGGTGATCGTCTTGACCGACTTCCCGAGGGCGGCGGCGGCCTCGGACGTCGTGACGAAAGTTGGCGAATTGGTCATGTGCTCAAACATGACACCGGTTTGGACAAATGTCAAAGAGTGGCACACTTGCGGCGTGTCCGGTCATGTCCTATCGTTTGACACATGAGCACAGCGATTGACGACCGTCGGCGACCGCGATTCGGCCTTCGGCATCGGCTCGTCTTGGCCCGCGAGGTCGCCGAGATGGATCAGAGCGCCATGGCCGAGGTCCTCGGATGCGCCCGAACGACCGTCAGCAATTACGAGCGCGGGTTCACCACACCGCGCCGTGCCGTGATCCTCGCCTGGGCGATGGCGACCGGCGTCGACGCCGAATGGCTGACCACCGGAAACGACGAAACCCCGCCTACTGGAGACGGGGTTTCAGATGGAGCCCCGAGTCAGGATCGAACTGACGGCCTTCTCATTACGAGTGAGATGCTCTACCACTGAGCTATCGGGGCGCGATCAACGATGTTACCCGGTTCGGACCGCCACCGCGAATCGAGAGATGCAGCGGCGCGCCGCGGGCTGTCGCCGGCTCTGGCTCACTCGCAGCGGAGGCCGTCTTGCGGCACCGTGCCGTCGAGGAAGAAGGCGTCGACCGCCTCATCGACGCAGGAATTTCCCTTGTTGTATCCGGTGTGTCCCTCCCCGACGCGCGTGATGAGCACGCCTTCGTCGAGCTGTGCCGCCAGCGACTCCGCCCACTCGTACGGGGTGGCGGGGTCGTTCGTGGTACCGATCACCACGATCGGGCCCGCTCCCTCGGCGTGGATCTCGCCGCGCGTGCCCGTCGGCGGGTACGGCCACACCGAACAGGCATCGGGCCCTTCCCAGTACGGAGCGACCGTGGGCGCCCCCTCGGCGATCTTCGCTTTGCTGGCGGCCTCGGCCGCGGGGTCGTCTTCCACCGGGTAGTCCATGCAGTTGTACGCACGGAACGCCTCGCTGGAGTTGTCGACGTACACGCCGTCCTCGCGGCCGTTGTAGAAGTCGGCGAGGAGGAACGCCGTGGTCGGGTCGCCCTGCAACGCCTCGTCGAGGGCCTGCGTGAGGTACGACCAGCTGTCTTCCGAGTACAGGGCTGCGATGATGCCGGTCATGAGGGCGTCGGCGCCCAGACGACGCCCGTCGCCGTTCTTCAGCGGCGTGGCGTCGACGCTCGCGAGGAGGGCGCCGAGATCAGTCATCGCCTCGTCGACGGTGCCGTTGAACGGGCACTCGCCGCTGTCGAGGCAGCTCTTCATGTAGGCGCGCAGGGCCGACTCGAAACCCAGTGCCTGGGTCGCGCTGACGTCGAGCCCTGAGACCGCGGGGTCGATCGCCCCGTCGAGCACGAGCCGGCCTGCGCGCTCGGGATACAGCTGGGCGTACGTCGCGCCGAGGAAGGTCCCGTACGAATAGCCGAGATAGTTCAGCTTCTTGTCTCCGAGGACCGCGCGCAGCAGGTCCATGTCGCGCGCAGCATTCACGGTCGTGATGTACGGAAGGATGCCGCCGCTGTTGGCATCGCACGCCTCGGCGAACTTCTTGTGCGCGTCGAGCAGCTCGCTCTCCCACTCGGCACTCCCGCGTGGACTCGCCGGGATGCCGTAGAGGTAGGCGTCCATGTCGGCTGCGTCGTAGCAGGTCACCGCCGTCGACTGTCCGACACCCCGCGGGTCGAACCCGATCACGTCGTAGTCGTCGATGAGCGCCGAGCCGACGGCGTAGTCGAGGCTTTCTTTGATGAGGTCGACGCCGCTCGCCCCCGGGCCGCCCGGATTGGTCAGCAGAGACCCCTTGGCCGTGCCGGATGCGCGGTGACGCACCACCGACAGGCTGATCTCACCCGACTGCGGATTCTCCCAGTCGAGCGGCGCGGTGACCTCGGTGCAGTCGAAGCCCGATCCGCAGTCGCTCCACGAGAGCGTCTGGCCGTAATAAGGGAGGAGGTCGGCCGCCACACCTTCGGTGTCCGGCGCCTTCGTCACCGCGGGCTTCGACCCGCCCTCGGGGATCATCGAGTACAGGCAGCCGGAGAGGGCAACGGAAGCTGCGGCCAGTCCGGCGACCACGGCGACGGCGCGGCGCAGGCGGGAAGCGGGTCGAGTGTTCACAGTTTCCTCCCGCTCGCGACAGTCACGAGCAAGCTCTCCAGGGCCAGCAGCGGAGCGACATTGCGCTCCAGCGACTCCCGGGTGTCGGCAAGATGATCGAGTACGACAAGCGTACGGTCGAGCGGCCACGCCTCGGCGACGGCGCTCAGCTCTGCGTGGAGCTCACGGTTGATGAGGTCGCCGGTGCGCCCGTACTGCAGCATCACGACGTCGCGGAACAGAGACTGCAGGTCGGTCAGCACGCGGTCGATGCCGTCACGCAGGCTGCGCGTGGCTCGCTTCTTCTGCTCGTCTTCGAGAGCGGAGAGCTGCGCACGAAGCGCAGGCGGCACGGCCTGGCCCTCGGCGATGCCGACCGTGCGCAGCAGCGAGGCGCGCTCTGCGGCGTCTCGCTCGGCGGTGAGCGCCTTGGCGTCTTCGGTGGCGGCCTGGATGATCTCTCCCGCCACCTCGACGGCGTCGGACACGCCCCGAACGCGGAGCACCGACCGCAACGTGACGTCGCGGCGGCGCCGCGCGGCCTCATCCGTCGCGAGCCGCTGCGCCATGCCGATGTGGCGTTGGGCGTGACGCGCCGCCTGCTCTGCGACCGAAGCATCGACGCCCGTTCGCAGCGCGATGAGCCGCGCGACGTCGTCGACGTCTGGCTCACGCAGACGCAGCGACCGCACGCGCGAGCGGATCGTCGGCAGGAGGTCGGCCTCACTGGGAGCGCACAGGATCCACACTGTCTGCTCGGGGGGCTCTTCGAGCGCCTTCAGGAGCACGTTGGAGGTGCGCTCGACCATGCGGTCGGCGTCTTCGACGACGATCACGCGGTAGCGGCCGGCCGAGGGCGCGAAGTACGAGCGTTCTACGAGGGCCCTCGCCTCGGCGATCGTGATGATCACCTTGTCTGTGCGCAGCACTGTGATGTCGGGATGCGTGCCGGCGAGCACCTGCCTCATCGTAGCCTCGTCGTCGGGCCCTTCGGCGATGAGGGCGGCAGCGAAGGCATACGCGAGGGTCGACCGGCCGGAGCCGGGAGGGCCCGTGATCAGCCACGCGTGCGACAGCGCCCCGGGGTCGGATGCCGCGCTGCGCAGCGTCTCGACGGCCTCGGGCTGACCCCACACGTCGCCCCAGGGGAAATCGGCGGCGACGGTCTGGGGCATGCATTCAGCGTAACCTGCGGGGCGGACATCGCCCGCGTCGGGGCTCAGCCGATCAGCTCAGCGACGCGTCGCCGGATCTCGGCCGCGATGTCGTCGACGGATGCCGATGCATCCACCACGAGGAAGCGCTGGGGCTCGGCGGCCGCGAGGTCGAGGTACGCGTCGCGCACCCGCCCGTGGAACTCGGCCTTCTCGGCCTCCAGCCGGTCGAACGGCTTGTCCGCGGAGTCGAGCCTGGTGCGGGCCTCGCCGGGGTCGAGGTCGAGCAGGACCGTGAGGTCGGGCAGCGCTCCTTCGGCCGCCCACAGCGACAACGAGCGGATCTCGTGGCCGTCGAGTACGCGTCCGGCCCCCTGATACGCGACCGACGAGTCGAGATAACGGTCTTGCAACACGATCTCGCCGCGCTCGAGCGCCGGTCGCACGACCGTCGCCACATGGTGCGCGCGATCGGCCGCATAGAGCAGAGCTTCAGCCCGCGGTGCGATGTCACCACGATGGTGCAAGACGATCTCGCGGATCAGCTGCCCCACCGCGGAGCCGCCCGGCTCGCGCGTGCGCACGACCGTCCGTCCGGCATCCGTCAGCCAGCGGGTGAGGATCTCTGCCTGGGTGGTCTTGCCCGAGCCGTCTCCGCCCTCGAGCGTGATCCACAGCCCGCGGCGCGCCTCCACCTGCCCGCCGCTGGTCTCCGCGGCGCCGGCACCGTCGCCCGTGTCGGCGGCGCCGCTCCCCTGGTTCACCTCGCCCACCCCTGTCACTGGGCGCGCTTCGCGGCGTTCGCGGCCCTCGTCGCCGCGGCCTTCTTCGCAGCAGCGGAACGTGCGGCCGCCTTCTCGGCATCCGTCGCTCCGGAGGCTGCGGACTTCTTCGCGGAAGCCTTCTTCGCCGGAGCCTTCTTCGCCGGAGCCTTCTTCGCCGGAGCCTTCTTGGCGGGAGCCTTCTTGGCGGGCGCCTTCCTGGCCGCGCCTCGCTTGGGGGCGGGGCCCTTGGCACGCTTGTCGGCGAGCATCTGCACGGCGAGCTCGAACGTGATGTCCTCGGGCTTCTGCCCCCGCGGGATCGTCACGTTGGTCTCTCCGTCGGTGACATAGGGGCCGAAGCGCCCGTCGCGGACACGGATCGGCTTGCCGCTCACGGGGTCGGCGTCGAACTCGGCGAGCGCGCTCGACGCCCGACGCGCACCGTACTTCGGCTGGGCGTAGATCTCCAGCGCCTGCTCGAGGGTGACGTCGAAGATCTGCGATTCGCTCTCCAGAGACCGCGAGTCGGCCCCCTTCTTGAGGTACGGCCCGAAGCGTCCGTTCTGGGCCGTGATCTCCTCGCCCGTGGCCGGGTCGGTGCCGACGACGCGCGGAAGACTGAGCAGCTTGAGCGCCGTGTCGAGGTCGATCGTGTCGACCGACATCGAGCGGAACAGCGAAGCGGTGCGCGGCTTCGGCGCAGCCTCCTTCTTCGTTCCACGCTTGGGCTTGGGCGTCTCCACGACCTCGCCGGTCGCCTCGTCGACCTGGGCGTCGTCCGAGACGGGGTCGTTCTCCTGCACGTAGGGGCCGAACCGCCCGTCCTTGACGACGATGATCTTGCCGTTCTCGGGGTTCTCGCCCAGCACGCGGTCACCGGCCACCGGCGCGTCGATGAGCTCCTGCGCCTTCGCGGGCGTGAGCTCGTCGGGCGCGAGGTCTTCGGGCACGTTGACGATGCGCGGCTTCTCGTCCGGAGCGTCGGGGTTGATCACCTCGAGGTACGGGCCGTACTTGCCGAACCGCAGGGTGGCGGTGTCGGTGATGCGGGTGGAGTTCAGCGCTCGCGCGTCGATCTCGCCCAGGTTGTCGACCACCTGCCGGAGCCCGACCTGGTTCTCCGACCCGTAGTAGAACGACTTCAGCCACTCCACCCGCTTCTGCTCGCCGCGGGCGATCGCGTCGAGGTCGTCTTCGAGGGCCGCCGTGAAGTCGTAGTCGATGAGGTCGGCGAAGTGCTCCTCGAGCAGGCGCACGACGCTGAACGCGAGCCAGGTCGGCACGAGGGCCTGACCGCGCTTGGTCGCGTAGCCGCGGTCGATGACCGTGCCGATGATGCTGGCGAACGTCGACGGGCGGCCGATGCCGTGCTCTTCGAGGGCCTTGACCAGTGAGGCTTCGGTGTATCGGGGCTTCGGGGTCGTGCGGTGCCCCTTCGCCTCGGCACCCGTGATCGACACCGTGTCGCCCACCGACACGGCGGGAAGCGACTGGTCGTCGGCGGCATCCTGCGAGTTGCGCTTCTCGTCGCGCCCTTCCTCGTATGCCTCCAGGAAGCCCTTGAAGGTGTACACGGTCCCCGAAGCGGTGAACTCGGCCGTGCGGTCACCCGCCTGCACCGACAGCGTGACCGTCGTGGTCTCGTACTTCGCGTCGGCCATCTGGCTCGCCACGGTGCGCTTCCAGATGAGGTCGTAGAGCCGCAGCTCCTCGCGGTCGAGCTCCCCCGAGACGGATGCCGGGGTGCGGAAGTTCTCCCCCGACGGACGGATCGCCTCGTGCGCCTCCTGCGCGTTCTTGCTCTTCGACTTGTATACGCGGGGCTTGAGCGGCACTGCGTTGTCGCCGTAGAGGGCCACGGCCTGGCTCCGCGCCGCCTGCACCGCCTGGGTGCTGAGCGCCGTGGAGTCGGTGCGCATATAGGTGATGTACCCCTTCTCGTAGAGGCGCTGCGCGACACTCATGGCCTGCTTGGCGCTCATCGAGAGCTTGCGTCCGGCCTCCTGCTGCATCGTGGAGGTGGTGAACGGCGCGTACGGGCTGCGCGTTCCCGGCTTCGCCTCGACCTTCGTGACGGACGCGGTGCCTGCCGCCTCGACCGCTGCGGCGAGCGCGGCGGCGGTCTGCTCGTCGAGGACGACGACGGCCTTCTTGAGCGCTCCGGCGTCATCGAAATCGGTGCCCCGTGCGAGCTGTCCTCCGTCGACACGCACCAGCCGCACGCGGAAGCCCTGCGCGTCGGCGGCCGCGGTGGCCTCGACGTCCCAGTACTCCGCCGACACGAACGCCATGCGCTCGCGCTCCCTGTCGACGATCATGCGGGTGGCGGCAGACTGCACCCGTCCGGCGGACAGGCCCGTCTTCACCTTGTACCAGAGGACGGGAGAGACGTCCCACCCGTACAGGCGGTCGAGGATGCGGCGGGTCTCCTGCGCGTCGACCAGGGCATGATCGAGCTCACGGGTGTTGCCGACGGCGGCCTGGATCGCGTCCTTGGTGATCTCGTGGAACACCATGCGCTTGACGGGCACCTTGGGCTTGAGGGTCTCGAGCAGGTGCCACGCGATCGCCTCGCCTTCGCGGTCTTCATCGGTGGCGAGCAGGAGCTCGGATGCCGACTTCAGCGCGCGCTTGAGCTCGGCGACCGTCTTCGCCTTGCGATCGGACACCACGTAGTACGGGTCGAAGTCGTTCTCGACGTCGATCGAGTACTTGCCGTATGCCTCTTTATCGGCGGGCGGGATGTCCTTCTTGTCGGCGAGGTCGCGGATGTGGCCGACGGAGCTGAGCACCTCGTAGTCGTCGCCGAGGTACCCCTGAATCGACCGCATCTTCGTCGGGGACTCGACGATGACGAGCTTCTTGCCTTCAGCCAAGGGTGCGTCCTTTCTTCGAAGCACACCATACACACCACAGTGATGCGGGGGTTCACCGTGCACGTCGTATGAACAGCCGTCAGTTCCGCTCGGGTGGCCCGGCTCGGGCGCGGGAGACGGCAGCCAGACCAGCGTACGCCGCCTGGACCTGGACGGTCGCCACGAACCCGTCGATCGCGCACTCGACGAGAGTGGCCCGTGAGGCCGCCGCGACCCTCGCCGCGACGTCGCACGGCCCCTCCTCGACGATGACGGCACCGCTGGCCGCGTCGGCCGCCGCCAGCGCCGCTGCGTCGGCTGCGCCCGCAGCGCGCTGGGCCGTGACTGCCGCACCCCCGATCGCGGCCAGGCCCAGAGAGAGCATGGCCGCGACCGAGAGCACGCCCGCGGCGAGCGCGGAACCAGCCATCAGCGGATCCCGCCGGTCATCGTCCACCGCCCAGCGCACAGCTCGATGCCGCGAGCGGGACGGAGACGAGCCCGGCGACCCTGGCGTCGGCGGACGTCGTGACGCACACGAGATCTCCCTCGTCCACGTGCGACAGCCGTGCGCCGGGCGCCGTGGCGGCGACCGCGCGGGCCGCGGCATCCGCTCCCTCACCGCGTCCGAGCAGGCGGGCGGCGTCGGCCGCGGCGTCTTGCAGCGACACCTGACGCGACGCCGCCCCGAGCGCGCCGGCGCCGAGCATCAGCGCGAGCACGACCGCGGGCAGAGCGAGGGCGAGCTCCGCCGCGACGGAGCCGCGGTCGCCCGTGAGCGGACCGCCCGTACGGCCCCTCGACTCGACATGCGCGCGTTCGTCCTTCGACGCGACGTGCGCACGCTCATCCTTGGGATGTTCGCGGTGCATCAGGCCACCGTGAGGGCGCGGCGCACGAGATCGGTGAGGATGCCGCGGACCTCGTCTGACCGCATGATCACGACGAGCAGTCCGGCGAACGCGACCGCCGCCATCGTGGTGATGGCGTACTCGGCCGTGGCCGCCCCCGTGTCGTCTCCGAACAGCGACGAGGCGCGGCGGCGGGTCAGTGCGGGAAGGGTGTTCATCGGTTCCTCTTTCTTCATGTTCGTCTCTCTTTCTTCGGGGCATGCCGCCTCCACGGCACGCCGGGTGGTCCGGGCCTGCGCGCGGGGCGCCTGCCACGGGTGGTGCGGGTCGGATCGAGGGTGCGGGTGTCTCATAGGTCGACACCTCCCAGCGGTAGCGGGGTCGACGTGAGCACGCTGAGGATCAGCGGAGCCACGCCGAGCAGGAGGAAGGACGGCAAGGTGCAGATCCCCAGCGGGAGCAGGAGCCGTGTCGACAGCGCAGACGCCCTCAGCCGCCCCGCCACCCGTGCGTCGTGCCGCTCCTGCGCGGCTGAGGCCCGCAGCAGCTCGACGGCGGGAACGCCCGCTGTGCGGGACAGGTCGAGGACATTGCGGATGCGCTCCTCTCCCCCGAGGTGCGACGCAGGGCTCTCCGCGACGAGACGCAGCGCGCGATCGACCGAGGCTCCGCCGGAGAGGGCGACGGCGACGAGCTCCGCCTGCATGCCCGGCGTGCCCGGTTCGGGTTGGGCGCGCGCGAGCAGGCGACGCGTCCAGGACCGCGCGAGCACGACGAGACCGAGGCCCGCGACGACGCAGACGCCGCCCGCCGGGTTGCTCGTCACGGCGCCGATCGTGTCGAATCCGAGTGCCGCACCGAGCAGGAGGCCGGCGAGCGGCATCCAGAGAAGCAGCCGCGCTGTGCCGGCCGGCTCCGCCAGGGCGATGCGCACGTCGTCGGCTGCGGCAGCCGCGTCTCGCAGGGTTTCGGCGAGCATGCGGAGCACCTCGGCGAGGGGCGCGCCGACCGTGGTCGCGATCTCCCACGCGGCGGCCAGGTCGACCCACGGCCCTCCTTCCTGCTCGATCGCGGTGACGAGCGGCGTGCCCTCATCGGCGCGATCGACGATCGCGGCCGCATGCGCGTCGCCTGTCTCCGCCAGGTGGCGCCACGCCACCAGGGGCACGGCGCCGGCCTGCAGCAGCACCGCCAGGGTCTGCACCGACGCCGCCGCTTCGGCGGGGTCACCCTGCATCGCGCCCCGAGCATGCCGCCGCCGACGCTGGCTCACCATGGGTGCACCTCCTCGATGCCGAGCCTGTCGGCGACGAGCGTGAGGCGACCCGCCTGGGCTATGCGCCGCGTGCCGCCAGGGTCGCGCTCGAGATGCAGCACGATCGTGAAGGCGCTGACCGCCTGGCGCGCGAGCGCAGTGGCGTCCATGCCGGCGAGGGCGCCGAGCGCCTCGAGGCGCGCAGGGACGTCTCGAAGCCCGCTGGCATGCATCGTGCCCGCGCCACCGTCGTGCCCGGTGTTGAGCGCGGTGAGGAGCTCTCGCACCTCCTCGCCTCGGCATTCGCCCACGACGAGGCGATCGGGGCGCATCCGCAACGACTCCCTGACCAGACGCGCGAGGCTGATCTCTCCCGCGCCCTCGAGGTTCGCCTGCCGCGCTTCGAGGGCGACGTGATGCGGATGGCGCGGACGCAGCTCGGCGACGTCTTCGATGGTGACGATGCGCTCGCCCTCCGAGGCCGCGGAGAGCAGTGCGGAGAGCAGCGTGGTCTTTCCCGTGCCCGTTCCGCCGGTGATGAGGAGGTTCGCGCGCTCGGCGACGAGACGCAGCAGCCACGCGTGCTGCCGCGCATCGAGAGAGCCGAGGCCGGCGAGCGCGTCGAGGTCGGCTGCGCGCACTCGCGGGATGCGGATCGACAGCGCCGTGCCCTTCGTCGACACCGGCGCGAGCACCGCGTGTACGCGGATGCCGGAGTCGAGCCGGACGTCGACGCACGGGGCCTGGTCGTCGAGGTGGCGTCCTCCGAGCGCGACCAGGGCGACCGCCAGGTCGCGGACCTCGCGCTCCGAGGCGCTCCAGCCGTCGACCTTCTCGGCGCCTGAGCCGCGATCGACGAACAGTCCGGACGAGCCGTTGACGAAGACATCGGTGACCCGCGTGTCCGCGCAGTGCTCGGCCAGCGGTCCGAAGGCCGGATCGAGTGTGATCGCCGCGTCTCGGGCGTCTGCGGCACCTGCCCGCGTCGCGCGAGGCGTCCGCGGCTGGAAGACGAAGGAATCGGGCATGCCCCGACGCTAGGCACGATGCCGATGCTGCGCGTCGGACGCGAGGCGATCCGCCCGAGCGCTGTGCACAACTCGAGGGAACAGGCATCCGTGCAGAAACGGTGCGCACGTCGGCGACGATGGCGACCCCGCCGTCTGGCACGTGACGAGAGCGCTCTCAACGGAATGGGCGGCATCTCACGGGGGGAATGAGATGCCGCCCACGGCACGTCAACCGATCGGGGGAATCGGGCGCACCAAGGCCGGAATAGATTTCGGCTGTCGTCGAGTGTACGCAAGGCGACCGTCCTGACAAAACCGGCACGACTACTGACTTTCGGCAGTATGCGGTGACAGGGGTCGGGACTAGATTCACCCTGACTTGATCACGCGACGCGAGATCACACCCGCACGACCCGCATTGCCGCAAAGGAGCGCCTGCCGATGAGCAGTCAGATCGATCACCTTCTCGATGAGACCCGCCAGTTCCCGCCGTCGGAGGAGTTCGTCGCGCAGTCGATCTCCTCTCCCGAGCTGTACGAGCGCGCCGCAGCCGACCGCGAAGCGTTCTGGGCCGACCAGGCGCGCGAGCTCCTGCACTGGCACACCCCGTTCACGCAGGTGCTGGACTGGTCGAACCCCCCGTTCGCCAAGTGGTTCGACGACGGCGAGCTCAACGTGGCATACAACTGCCTCGACAGGCATGTCGAGGCAGGGAACGGCGACCGCATCGCCCTGTACTGGGAGGGCGAGCCAGGCGACTCCCGCGCCATCACCTACGCCGAGCTGACCGAAGAGGTCAAGCGTGCGGCGAACGCGCTCAGCGACCTCGGAATCAGCCACGGCGACCGCGTGGCGATCTACCTGCCGATGATCCCCGAGGCCATCGTTTCGATGCTCGCCGTCGCACGCCTCGGCGCCATTCACTCCGTCGTGTTCGGCGGGTTCAGCGCCGACAGCCTGCGGTCGCGCATCGACGACGCGGGCGCGAAGCTCGTGATCACGGCAGACGGCGGCTACCGCAAGGGCCGCGTCTCCGCACTGAAGCCCGCCGTCGACCAGGCGCTCGCCGACCGCGGTGAGGGCGAGCAGCAGACGGTCGAGCACGTGCTCGTCGTCAAGCGCGGCGAGAACGAGGTCGACTGGACCGAGGGCCGTGACATCTGGTGGCACGACGTCGTGCCCGCGGCATCCGCCGAGCACGAGGCGCAGGCGTTCCCGGCGGAGAACCCGCTGTACATCCTCTACACCTCGGGCACCACGGGAAAACCGAAGGGCATCCTGCACACCTCGGGCGGCTACCTCACCCAGGCGGCGTACTCGCACAAGTACGTCTTCGACCTTCACCCCGAGACCGATGTGTACTGGTGCACGGCTGACATCGGCTGGGTCACCGGCCACAGCTACGTCGCCTACGGCCCGCTCGCCAACGGGGCGACCCAGGTGCTCTACGAAGGGACGCCCGACTCCCCTCACCCCGGACGCTGGTGGGAGATCATCGAGAAGTACAAGGTGTCGATCTTCTACACGGCACCCACGGCGATCCGCTCGTTCATGAAGATCGGCCGCAGCGTTCCGAAGAAGTTCGACCTCTCGTCTCTGCGCGTGCTCGGATCGGTGGGCGAGCCCATCAACCCCGAGGCATGGATGTGGTACCGCGAGGTCATCGGCGGCGGCAAGACCCCCATCGTCGACACGTGGTGGCAGACCGAGACGGGGGCCATCATGGTCTCGCCGCTCCCAGGTGTCACTGCCACCAAGCCCGGCTCGGCCCAGGTCCCGCTGCCCGGGATCTCGATCGACGTCGTCGACGAATCCGGCACGGAGGTCGGCAACGGCAACGGCGGGCTGCTCGTCATCACGAAGCCGTGGCCGAGCATGCTCCGCGGCATCTGGGGCGACCCGGAGCGCTACAAGGAGACCTACTGGGAGAAGTTCGAGGAGCAGGGATACTACTTCGCCGGCGACGGTGCGCGCCTCGATGACGACGGAGACCTCTGGCTGCTCGGACGCGTCGACGATGTCATGAACGTGTCGGGCCACCGGCTCTCGACGGCCGAGATCGAGTCGTCGCTCGTGGCGCACGAGGCGACGGCCGAGGCTGCCGTGGTCGGCGCGTCCGACGAGACGACCGGCCAGGCGGTGGTCGCCTTCGTCATCATCAAGGAGAGCTACCTCGCCGAGCACGACCCTGCGGGCCTCGCTCAGCAGCTGCGTCAGTGGGTGGGCGAGCAGATCGGCGCCATCGCGCGGCCGCGCGACGTCTACATCGTCGGCGAACTGCCCAAGACCCGCTCCGGCAAGATCATGCGTCGCCTGCTGCGAGACGTGGCGGAGGGCCGCGAGGTCGGTGACACGACGACCCTGGCCGACACCGCGGTCATGAGCATCATCTCGGCACAGGTCAAGTAGCCGGAGTCCGCCGAGACCCCGTCTCAACGCCGAGACCCCCTCGCATTCGCGTGAATGAGAGGGGGTCTCGGCGTTGAAGAAGGGGGCATCGGTGCGCCATGACGGGCGCGGATGCCGTGCGGCGCGGATGCCGTCACGGTGGCGCCGCGTCAGGAGAGGATGAAGGTGACCTCGACCTCGACCGGGCTGTCGAGCGGAAGAACCGGGACTCCGACGGCCGCCCGCGCGTGGCGGCCCGCGTCGCCGAAGATCTCGCCCAGCACCTCGCTCGCGCCGTTGATGACTCCTGGCTGACCGGTGAAGTCCGGCGTCGAGGCCACGAAACCGCCCACTCGCAGCACTCCGGCGATGCGCTCGATTCCACCGGCGGCATCCGCCGCAGCCGCGAGCGCGTTGAGCGCGCAGACGCGGGCGTAGAGCTTCGCGTCCTCCGCGGTCACCGCGCCGCCGACCTTGCCCGTCGCAGGAAGCGCGCCGTCAGTGAAGGGCAGCTGTCCGGAGGTGTAGACGAGGTCGCCGTGCACGACGGCGGGGACGTACGCCGCCACCGGTGCGGCGACGGCGGGGAGTTCGATGCCGAGTTCGGCGAGGCGCGCCGACACGCTCATGCCGCACCGCCCGTCGACTCGCTGCGCTCGCTCGGGACATCGCCCTCGAACTGACGCGAGGCCTCGGCCGCAGCCGCGAGACCCGCGTTCTGCGCGGCATCCGTCGTCACCGGACGCTTGAAGTACGCCACGAGACCGCCCTCGGGTCCCTGCACGACCTGCACGAGCTCCCAGCCCTGCTTGCCCCAGTTGTTGAGGATGGCCGCGGTGTTGTGGATGAGCAGCGGCGTGGTCAGATATTCCCACGTGGTCATGGCACTCCTGTCTGGCCCGTCGTCAGGCTCGGGGTCCGATGAGGACGCAGTCGCGTCAAAGGCGGTATTCAGGGAACTCCCCTACGATCAAGCGTATGCCTCAAACGAACCGCACGGTGAAGGGCGTGCTCGGCGGCCTCCTCGGCCTCGTCGGGCTGAGCGCCGTCGCCGGCCTCCTTGTCACGGCCAGCGTCACCCCCGTCCTCGCCATGACCGGCATCACCGGATCGCGAGCGTTCTCGCTGTTCGAGGAGCTCCCCGACAACCTCCAGGTCACCGCTCCCATGGAGCAGTCGACCATCTACGCGACCGGCGTCGACGGCAACCCCTTCCCCCTCGCATCTTTCTACGAGCAGAACCGCATCCCGGTGACGTACGACCAGGTCGCCCCGGTGATGTATGACGCGATCCTCTCCAGCGAGGACAAGAACTTCTACAACCACGGCGGCGTCAACCTCGGCGCCACCATCAAGGCCGCGCTCGGCAACGTCGCCGGGACGACCGACCGCGGCGCCTCCACCATCACGCAGCAGTACGTGAAGAACGTGCAGGTGCAGGAGTGCGAGCAAGACGTCGACCCGGGCGCAGAGGACTACGAGAAGCAGATCCAGCAGTGTTGGCTCGACGCGGCCGTGGCGAAGGGCAGCGCCGGCATCGAGCGGAAGCTGCGTGAGATGCGGTATGCGCTCAAGATCGAGAAGGACTACTCGAAGAACGAGATCCTCCTCGGGTACCTCAACATCTCGAACTTCGGCGGCACCGTCTACGGCATCGAGGCGGCGGCGAACCGCTACTTCTCCACGTCGGCCGCGAATCTCACGCTCGTGCAGGCCGCGACCATCGCAGGCATGGTGCAGGAGCCGAACAAGCTCCGCATCGACATGCCCCAGGGCACCGGGACGACCAAGGACGGCGTCGCGTACAACTCGGCCGAGGACGGCTACAAGCTCACGCTCGAACGCCGCAACTATGTGCTCGACCGCATGCTCATCGACGGCAAGATCACGAAGGAGCAGCACGACGAAGCCGTGGCGACTCCGGTCGTCCCCGTGCTCCACGACTCCGCCCAGGGGTGTGCCGCGGCCGGTGACAACGCGTACTTCTGCCAGTACGTGAAGTCGGTCATCGAGAAGGATCCCGCGTTCGGCGACACCCCCGAGGAACGGCGATCGAACCTTCGCCGCGGCGGGCTCCAGATCTACACGACCCTCGACATGCGCGTGCAGCAGCCCGCGATCGACGCCGTGAAGGCCCGCGTCCCGCAGGCGATGCCCGGCATCCTCGTCGGCGGCACCGGCGTGTCGATCGAGGCCACGACAGGCCGCATCCTCGCGATGGCTCAGAACACCGTGTTCAACGAGTCGGCGAACGCCAACCTCGGCGCGGGCGAGACGGCCATGGTCTTCGCCGCCGACCGCGCCCACGGCGGCAGCACCTACGGCTTCGAGACCGGATCGACGTACAAGCTCTTCACGCTGCTCGAATGGCTGAAGACCGGGCACTCGGTGAACCAGGTCCTCGACGGCCGACTGAAGACGTTCAGCCCCTTCACGGCGTGTGGCGACAAGATCACGAACTCCACGAAGATCAACAACTTCGGCAACGGCGGCGGCTCGGTCAGCAGCGTCGCCCGCTTCACCGCCCAGTCGCTCAACACGGGCTTCCTCGCGATGGCGCAGCAGCTCGACCTGTGCGACATCAACGAGACCGCGAAGAGCCTCGGCGTGCACTACGGCAACGGCGACGACATCACCGTCGGCGGCAAGGACGTCAACCAGGCGCCCAACGCCCCGTTCCCGACCGTGCTCGGCTCGAAGAGCGTCGCACCGCTGCAGATGGCCGGCGCATACGCCGCCGTCGCGAACAACGGCACCTTCTGCGAGCCCAAGGCCATCGACCGCGTCGTCGGCAGCGACGGGCAGGATCAGAAGATCCCGGAGACGAAGTGCAGCCAGGTGCTCGCTCCCGAGGTCGCGGCGACCGCGGCCTTCGCCCTCCGCGGCGTCATGAACGGCGGCACCGGCGCCGCAGCGAACCCGAACGACGGCATCCCGGTCATCGGCAAGACCGGTACCGCCGAGAAGGAGCACACCATGCTCGTCGAGTCGAGCACCAAGGTGACGACCGCTGTGTGGGTGGGAAACATCGACGGCCGTGCCCCGCTGAACAGCTTCCGCAACGGGGACGGCGTGCGCCTCGGCGACATCCGATACGGCCTGGCGCGGGCGATCCAGTCCGCAGCCAACGACGTGTACGGCGGCGACGCCTTCCCCAAGCCCGACAACAAGCTCACGCGACAGGTCACCGCCGAGGTGCCGAACGTCGTCGGCAAGTCGATCGACGAAGCCACGGCGATCCTCGACGATGCGGGCTTCTCGGCGACCGTCGGCCCCGAGGTCGACAGCGATCTGCCCGCCGGCACCGTGGCCGCGCAGAACCCCTCGGGCCAGGCACCCACCGGTTCGACCGTCACCCTGTCGCCGAGCAACGGCCAAGGCGCGACTGTGCCTGCCGGCGTGATCGGGCAGCACAGGGCCGAGGCGCAGAACACACTGTTCGGAGCAGGGTTCACCTCGATCGCGTTCGACAACTCGTGCAACCCGCCGAACTCGAAGGTGACGAGCACCGACCCGGCCGCGGGCAGCGCCGCGAGCAAGACCACGACGATCACCGTGTCGTGCCAGTGAGCTCTCGTCGCTCCGCGCACCCGGCCCTCATCGCGCTCGGCGCGGTGGGGGCCGCCGGTGCGGCCGCAGCGGTCTGGGGCATCGGCATCGAGCGTTACCTGTTCACGGTGCGCGAGGTGACGGCATCCGCACTCGCTCCTGGATCCGCGCCGATCCGCGTGCTGCACATCTCCGACGCGCATATGGCGCCGTGGCAGCACCGCAAGCAGGACTGGCTCGCCTCGCTCGCGCAGCTGCAGCCGGACCTCATCGTCAACACCGGCGACAACCTCGGGCACCGCGACGGTCTCGCCGGCATCCGACGGGCATTCGAGCCGTTCGCCGGCATCCCCGGAGTGTTCGTGCACGGCTCCAACGACGTGAGCGAACCCTCCCCCCGCAATCCCCTCAAGTACTTCGCGGGCCCTTCGGAGAAGCAGCACTGGGCGCCCGAACTCGACACGGCCGCGATGGATCGCTTCTTCACCGACGAACTCGGGTGGACGCCGCTCGACAACACGGCGGCCCGGGTCGAGGTGGGCGGACGCGTCGTCGACTTCTTCGGTGTCGGCGACGCGCATCGTGACTGGGACGATTTCGAAGCACTCCCGGCCGCCATCGCGCAGCTGGGCCCCCGTGACCCGAAGACCCCGGTCATCGGCGTCACCCACGCGCCCTACCAGCGCGTGCTCAACGGCTTCGTCGATCTCGGTGCCGACGTCATCTTCGGCGGGCACACGCATGGCGGACAGGTCTGCCTCCCCGGATTCGGCACGCTCGTCGCGAACTGCGACATCCCGCTGAAGCAGGCGAAGGGGCTGAGCACCTGGACGTCGGGTGAGCGCACCGTGCCGTTGAACGTGAGCGCAGGCTGCGGTCACTCGATCTACGCCCCCATCCGGTTCGCGTGCCGCCCAGAGGCGACGTTGCTCACGCTCACGTCGCGGTGATCGCGGGCTCGATTCGCCGTTTCGGACTCTTCTCCTATAGACTCGGAGGGTTGCAAACGGGGTGTGGCGCAGCTTGGTAGCGCGCTTCGTTCGGGACGAAGAGGTCGCAGGTTCAAATCCTGTCACCCCGACCAGTGACACAGAAGGCCGCCCTGCCGGGGCGGCCTTCCGCATATTCGAACGCATGGCGAAGGGGACGCGCATGGGCTCACCTCTTCCTCCGCCGCGCCCCGCCACCCGAGGCGTCGCGCTCGGCCTCGGCATCCCTTTCCTTCTGGGGCTCGCGCTCCTCGGGCTGGCGCCGTGGCGCGTCGAGGACGCGCTGCCCGACTTCGTGGACGGCGTCGTGTCCGCCGCCCAGCTCCTCGGCGGCGCCTCCATGGACTTCGCCCGCGTCGAGTTCCTCGCCAACCTTCTCATGTTCGTGCCGATCGGGGCGCTCGCGTTCGTGCTGCTCCCCCGGCGCGCGTGGCTGCTCTCGCTCGCGATCGGGCCCGCCCTCTCGTTCGCCATCGAGTCCACGCAGCGTCTCGCCCTGCCGCACCGGGAAGCCACTGTCGGCGATCTCCTCGCCAACTCGGCCGGTGCCACTGCCGGCGTGGGCATCGCCATCCTGTGCACGGTGTTCTTCGCACCGCGGACCTCACCGCATCCGTCCCCTACCCTGGAGACATCATGACCTCGCCTGCTCTCGTCGCCTTCGATCTCGACGACACCCTCGCACCGTCGAAGGGCGCCATCAGCCCACGCATCGCCGAACTGCTGCGCGCCCTGTTGCGCACGGTCGACGTCGCCATCATCTCCGGCGGCAACGAGCAGCAGTTCCGCACCCAGGTCATCGCGCAGCTGGGCGCTGCGGATGCCGCCGACCTCGCTCGCCTGCACCTCCTGCCGACCTGCGGCACGCGGTACCTGCGGCATGACGGCACCGAGTTCGCCCCTGTGTACGCGCATGACCTCAGTGCAGTGGAGAAGACGGCGGCCCTCACGGCGCTGCGCGAGGAGGCCGAGCGGCTGGGGCTGTGGGAGGCCGAGCCCTGGGGTGAGATCCTCGAGGACCGCGGTTCGCAGATCACCTTCTCGGCACTGGGGCAGCAGGCTCCCCGCGATGCCAAGCACGAGTGGGATCCGACCGGCAGCAAGCGCCTCGCCCTGCGCGACGCGGTCGCCGCACGCCTGCCGGGGCTGGAGGTCCGTGCCGGCGGTTCGACGTCGATCGACATCACCCGCGCGGGCATCGACAAGGCCTATGGCATGCGCCAGCTGTCGGAGCACACCGGCATCCCGCTCGACGCCATGCTGTTCTACGGCGACCGGCTCGATGAAGGCGGCAACGACTACCCCGTGCTCGCCCTCGGCGTGCCCTCCGTCGCCGTCGACGGGTGGGAGGACACGGCCGAGAAGCTCACCGCACTGCTCGTGAACCTCTGAACCGCACCGATCAGACGGACGTCGCCTCGGCGACGGCCCGCGACACCGGCACGAGCCGCGTGAGCTGCGTGACGTGCGCGGGCTCCAGCTCCGCCAGCGACGATACGCCCAGCAACCGCATGGTGCGCTCGATCTCGCTCCGGAGGATCGCGATCGCCCGATCGACACCCGCCCGGCCGCCTGCCATCAATCCGTACAGGTAGGCACGGCCGATGAGCGTGAAGTCGGCCCCGAGCGCGACCGAGGCCACGATGTCCGCGCCATTCATGATGCCGGTGTCGATCATCACAGTGAAGTCCTCGCCCACCGCGGCGCGCACGTCGGGCAGCAGGTGGAACGGGACCGGCGCACGGTCGAGCTGCCTTCCGCCGTGGTTGGACAGGACGATGCCGTCGACACCGGCATCCCGCAGGCGCACCGAGTCCTCGACGTTCTGCACGCCCTTGATGACGATCTTGCCCGGCCACAGGTCGCGGATGACGGCGAGATCGTCGTAGCTGATCGTCGGGTCCATCGCGGCATCCAGCAGCTCCCCCACGGTGCCGCCCGTGCTGCTCAGCGAGGCGAACTCGAGCTTCGGGGTGGTCAGGAAGTCGAACCACCACCACGGCCGCGGGATGGCGTTCACGATCGTCCCGAGTGTCAGCTGCGGCGGGATGGAGAAGCCGTTGCGCTTGTCGCGCAGGCGGGCTCCGGCGACCGGGGTGTCGACCGTGAAGTGCAGCGTGTCGAAACCTGCCGCAGCCGCGCGACGGGTGAGCTCGTACGAGATCTCACGGTCGCGCATGACGTAGAGCTGGAACCAGTTGCGGCCGTGGGGGTTCGCGGCCTTGACGCCTTCGATCGACGTGGTGCCGAGCGTCGAGAGGGTGAACGGGATGCCGGCGGCTCCCGCCGCTCCGGCTCCCGCCACCTCGCCCTCGGTCTGCATGAGGCGGGGGAATCCGGTCGGGGCGATGCCGAACGGAAGAGCCGACGGTCCGTCGAGGATCTGCACGGAGGTGTCGACATCGGGCGCGGGGCGAAGGATGCCGGGATGGAACTCGATGTCCTGGAACGCCTGACGCGCACGCGACAACGACAGCTCCCCCTCGGCGGCCCCGTCGGTGTAGTCGAACGCGGCCTTCGGCGTGCGGCGCTTCGCGATCGTGCGCAGATCGTCGATGGTCAGGGCGCTCTGCAGGCGGCGGCGCGTGCCGTTGAGGTCCGGACGCTTGAACTTCATCAGCTCGAGCAGTTCGGCGGGATTGGGAAGCTGGCGCTGGACCATCGTGCTCCTTCAGTCGGTGGGCCGGTGGCCCAGAACGTGTTCGTAATAGCCGGTGATGTGCGCGCGCACGAGGGCGCCCGCAGCATCCGCGTCTCCCTCGTCGATCGCCGCGACGATCGCGTGGTGCTCTGTTCGCAGTCGGTCTGCCATCGTCGTCCAGTCGGCGATCGCCTCCGAGCCCGCGACCACATACGACTCGATGGCCGTGCGGAGCCCCGCCATCATGGCGGCGATGACCGAGTTGCCGCTCGACTGTGCGAGCGCCAGGTGCAGCTGTGCGTCGAGCGCGAGGAACTCCTGAGGGGCGAGCCCCTCGGCGTCCATCGCGAGCAGGATGCGGTGCGCCTCAGCCGTGTCGCGCTCGGCGCGGCCCGCGAGCGTCGTCACGACGGCGTCTTCGAGCACGAGACGGGTCTGCACGACGTCGTCGAGAGGGAAGCCCTGGGCGGCGACCTGCAGCCGCAGCAGAGTCGACATGCCTCCGGTGGGCGTCGCGATGACGATCGCGCCCGCCTGCGGTCCCGATCCGGTGGCTGTGCGGATCAGCCCCATGACCTCGAGCACACGCAGCGCCTCGCGGACGCTCGAGCGTCCGACCGAGAGATCGGCGGCGAGGTCGCGCTCCGAAGGGAGCCGATCGCCCGGGCCGAGTTTTCCGTCGAGGAGGTCGCGCTCGATGTGCTCGAGCACGGTGCGCCAGGCGCGCGCGGGCTGCTCCGGCATGCTCCGACCTCCTCCATGTGGTCAGACCACAGTATCGGGTGTGGTCTGACCACGCAAGCGGGTCGGCGGAACGCGGCGCCAAGGTCGCCGCCGACGCCGCGATGTGCGCGGGAATCGCCGAGCGTGGGCTCGGCGGTTGGGGACGAGTTCCGCGCGGGAGAGTGTGCGTCCCGGGACGAGCACCCCTGGGATGGGTCAGCCGAGTCGGCCGCCGGACTCCTCCAGATAGCAGGCGCCGCACAGCGACTCGTATGTCGTCACCTCGGGGGCCGCGGTTCCGTCGGCGCCCTCGTCGATCGCGACCTGGTCGCCGTCGAACACGAAGCGCCCGCCGACGACACGACCATTGAACACGGCCTTGCGGCCACAGCGGCAGATCGTCTTCAGCTCCTCGAGGGAGTGCGCGATCGCGAGCAGGCGCGCCGATCCTGGGAACGCGTGCGTGAGGAAGTCGTTGCGGATGCCGTAGGCGAGCACCGGGATGCCGTCTTCCACCGCGATGCGGAAGAGGTCGTCGACCTGCTCCGGCGTGAGGAACTGGGCCTCGTCGATCAGGAGGCACGCGATGTTCGCGCCGGCGCTGTGATCGTCGAACAGGTCGCGCACATCGTCGTCCGCGCCGATGAGGAAGTCGACCTCGCGCGTCACGCCGAGCCGGCTGTCGATCTGCGATGCGCCCTTGGTGTCGATCGCAGGCTTGGCGAGCAGCACCTGCTGGCCGCGCTCTTCGTAGTTGTACGCGGCTTGCAGCAGCGAGGTGGACTTGCCCGAGTTCATCGCGCCGTAGCGGAAGTAGAGCTTCGCCACGATGTCGTCAGGAGTTGAGGCCGAGCGTCGCGGCCGTGGCCTCCGTCGACTTCGCCGCCAGCGCGGGGTCGGTGTTCAGCTTCTCACCGAACGTCGGGATGAGCTCGCGCAGCGTGCTCTCCCAGCCCGGGTACTCGGCGGGGAAGCACTTCTTCAGCAGGTCGAGCATGATCGGTACCGCGGTCGATGCGCCGGGAGAGGCTCCGAGCAGGCCGGCGATCGAGCCGTCAGCCGACGACACCACCTCGGTGCCGAACTGCAGCACGCCGCCCTTCTTCGGGTCCTTCTTCATCACCTGCGCGCGCTGACCGGCGTTGATGAGCGTCCAGTCCTCGTCCTTCGCCGTCGGCATGAAGGTGCGCAGGCTCTCGACCTTCTTGCGGTGGTTCTTCAGCAGCTCGCTGACGAGGTACATGATGAGGTCGGGGTTCGCGAAGGCTACGCGCAGCATCGGCCACAGGTTGTGCGTGCGCACCTGGGTCACGATGTCGAGCATCGAACCCTTCTTGAGGAACTTCGGGCTGAAGGTCGCGAAGGGGCCGAACATGAGCGAGGCCTCACCCTCGACCACACGGGTGTCGAGGTGGGGCACCGACATCGGCGGAGCGCCGACGGACGCCTGCGAGTACACCTTGGCCTTGTGCTGCGCGACGATCGCCGGGTTGGTGGTCTTGAGGAACTGGCCGCCGATCGGGAACACCCCGTACCCCTTGATCTCCGGGATGCGCGAGCTCTGCAGCAGCTTGAGGGCCCAGCCGCCGGCCCCGACGAACACGAAGCGCGCCGTGATCTCGTTCGGCGTGCGGCCGATCGTGTTGCGGTACTTGATGCGCCAGCGTCCGTCTTTCTGCTTCTTGAGCGAGCGGACCTCGTGGTTCACGCGCAGGTCGACGCCCGACGCCGTGAGGTGATCGAAGAGCTGGTGCGTGAGCGCACCGAAGTCGACGTCGGTGCCGCTCGGCACCCGAGTCGCCGCGAACGGCTCACCCTTGCGGCGCTTCTGCATGAGGAGCGGCGCCCACTGGTTGATGACGCGGGAGTCCTCGCTGTACTCGATGCCCGCGAACAGCGGCTGGTCCTTCAGCACCTCGTAGCGCTTCTTGAGGTACGCGACGTCTTTCTCTCCGCGCACGAACGTCATGTGCGGAGTGGCGTTGATGAACGTCGAGGGGGCGTCGAGGATGCCCTTGTCGACGAGCGACGACCAGAACTGGCGGCTCTGCTGGAACTGCTCGTTGATCGAGATCGCCTTGGCCGGGTCGAGCGGAGCATCGCCCTGCTGCGGCATGTAGTTGAGCTCGCAGAGCGCCGCGTGGCCGGTGCCGGCGTTGTTCCACGGGTTCGACGACTCCTGGGCCACATCGGAGAGTCGCTCGAAGGCGACGATCTTCCAGTCAGGCTGCAGTTCGTGCAGCAGAGTACCCAGGGTGGCGCTCATGATGCCACCGCCGATCAGGACGACATCGACGTTCTCAGTCACCAGACCAGTCTAGTTCGCGGGCGCGACACGGCTGACCACCCGGAACGCCCCGGGCAGAGCGGATCGGCATGGCGGGATGCATGCAGGCTATGGACGCCGTCGGGCGGATACCGCGAGGAGGCCGCCCCGTCAGACGGATGCTGCGACGAGGCGCTCCGCGACGATCTCGGCGATCTGCACGGCGTTGAGCGCCGCACCCTTGCGGAGGTTGTCGTTGCTGATGAACAACACGAGCCCCTTGCCCTCCGGCGCCGACTGGTCGGCGCGGATGCGGCCGACGAAGCTCGGGTCCTTGCCCGCCGCATACAGCGGCGTCGGGACCTCTTCGAGCGCCACCCCGGGCGCATCGGCGAGGATCTCCGTCGCGCGCTGCGGCGTGATGTCCCGCGCGAACTCGGCGTGGATGGACAGCGAGTGCCCCGTGAAGACCGGCACCCGCACGCAGGTTCCTGCGACGCGGAGATCCGGCAGTTCCAGGATCTTGCGGCTCTCGTTGCGGAGCTTCTTCTCCTCGTCGGTCTCGTTGTCGCCGTCGTCGACGAGGTTCCCGGCGAACGGGATGACATCGAACGCGATGGGGGCGACGTACTTCTCCGGCTGCGGGAAGTCGACGGCCGAGCCGTCGTGCACGAGGCGCAGGGTGTCGCCCTGCGCGAGCACGCCCTCGACCTGTCCCAGGAGCTCCTGCGCGCCCGCGAGACCCGAGCCCGAAACCGCCTGGTATGTGGAGACGATGAGCCGTTCAAGACCGGCCTCGGCATCCAGCGCCTTCAGAACCGGCATCGCCGCCATGGTCGTGCAGTTCGGGTTGGCGATGATGCCCTTGGGACGCTCATCGATCGCGTGCGGGTTGACCTCGCTGACCACGAGCGGCACCTCGGGGTCGTTGCGCCACGCGCTCGAGTTGTCGACGACGACGGCGCCTGCCTCGGCGAAGCGCGGAGCGTAGGCACGGCTCCCGGGGGCGCCCGCGGAGAAAAGGGCGATGTCGATGCCTGCGGCATCCGCCGTCTCGACGTCTTCGACGATCACGGTCGCGCCCCCGAACTCGATGGCGGTGCCTGCCGAGCGCGACGACGAGAAGAGACGCAGCTCGCGGATCGGGAACGACCGCTCGGCGAGAATCTCGCGCATCACGGTGCCCACCTGGCCGGTGGCGCCCACGATGGCGACGGAGAGTCCGGAGTCGGAGATGCGGGTCATGGTCTTCCTCGGCGTCGTACGGTACAGCGTGCGAGGCGCAGGGCGCGGCGTCGTGGTGCGGATGCCGCGCCTGGCGCCGATGTCAGGGTTCCGGTGAGTCTATCGCGACCGGGACGGTGCCGGGGTCGTGATGACGGATGCGGGTGCGATCGGCGCAGCGGCCGGGGCGGCGCCGGGGGCTGCGGCCGGGCTGGTTCGGCGGCCGGTGGTTCCGGCCGTTCAGCGGCCAGTGCCGGCGTGGACCGTCGCCTCAGCCTCGCCGTCGAGCCCGTAGGCCGTGTGCACGGCCCGGGCTGCCTCGGCGAGATCGGCGTCGCGGAGCACGACGGAGATGCGGATCTCCGACGTCGAGATCATCTCGATGTTGATGCCGGCGGCCGAGAGCGCCTCGAACAGCGTGGCCGAGACGCCCGAGTGGGTGCGCATGCCCGCGCCGACGACCGACAGCTTGCCGATCTGGTCGTCGTGGACGAGGTTCTGGAAGCCAACCTCGGCCTGCTCCCCGGCCAGCGCCTTGAGCGCGCCCGCGGCATCCGCCTTGGGCACCGTGAACGAGATATCCGTGCGGCCGGTCGCCGACACGTTCTGCACGATCATGTCGACGTTGGCACCCGACTTCGCGACGATCTTGAAGATCTCGGCGGCCTTGCCCGGAACATCCGGCACACCGGCGACCGTGATCTTGGCCTGGCTGAAGTCGGTGGCCACGCCGGCGACGATCGGCTCTTCCATTGCTGCTCCCTCGGATTCGCGGGGGTTCTTCATGCCCTCGCCCAGAACGAATGTGCCCTCTGCCGACGAGAAGGTCGACCGGGCGTGGATCAGGACGCCGTGACGGCGTGCGTACTCGACGGCGCGGATATAGAGCACCTTGGCGCCGTTGGCGGCGAGCTCGAGCATCTCCTCGCTCGAGATGTGGTCGAGCTTCTGAGCGAGCGGGATGACGCGAGGGTCGGCGGTGAAGATGCCGTCGACGTCGCTGTAGATCTCACAGACGTCCGCGTCGAGCGCCGCGGCCAGAGCGACGGCGGTCGTGTCGGAGCCGCCGCGCCCGAGCGTGGTGATGTCACGCGTATCGCGGTTGAAGCCCTGGAAACCCGCCACGATGACGATGGCGCCCTCGTCGAGCGCTTCGCGCAGACGCACAGGGGTGACGTCGACGATGCGGGCCGCGCCGTGCTGGGAGTCGGTGATCATGCCGGCCTGGCTGCCTGTGAAGGAACGCGCCTCGAAGCCCATGGAGTGGATGGCCATGGCGAGGAGCGCCATGGAGATGCGCTCACCGCTCGACAGGAGCATGTCGAGCTCGCGCGGAGCCGGAATGGGCGCCACCTCGTTCGCCAGGTCGAGCAGCTCGTCGGTCGTGTCGCCCATGGCGCTGACCGCGACCACGACGTCATGTCCGGCACGACGCGTGTCGACGATGCGCTTGGCGACGCGCTTGATGCTCTCTGCGTCGGCGACGGACGAGCCGCCGTACTTCTGCACGATGAGGGCCACGTTCACTCCCTGGGATGTCGGGCGGATCCGCCCACGCTCATTCTACGGAGCGCGCGTATGCCGCTTCGCGCATGTGACGGGCGCGGGCGGGCGCGGCGCGGGGGTGCAGGCGGGCGCGGGGCGGGGGCGGGCGCGGCGGTGCGGGCGGGCGGGGCGGCGCCGGGCCGGGCGCGGGGCGGGGCGGGGGTGCAGGGCGTGGGGCGCGCGGGGGCGGGGCGGCGCGGGGCCGGGCGGTTCGAAACGTCGGAGTTTCCGGCCGACACGCCGCGCCGAGGCATCCGGATGCGGCGTGTCGCCCCGCGACTCCGACCTTTCGTACCGAGCCGCACGCGGATGCCGCGACTGGCGCGCGACGGCGGGCGAGCCGCAAGCGGATACCGCGACTGGCGGGCCACGGCGGGCACGGCGGGCGAGCCACGGCGGCGGCAGCGGGCCTCGGCAGCGGGCTACGGCAGCCCGCGGCGGGGTCAGGGGGCCGGAGGCAGCGGAGCGGGAGCCGCGGGGCGGAGGCGTCCGCCGGTGCCGGCGAACCAGCATCCGATGATGATGAGCGGGAATCCGATCAACAGGCCCGGTGTCAGAGGCTCTGCCAGCACGATCGCGCCGAGGATGATCGCGACGACGGGGTTGACGTACGTGAACAGCGGAGCGCGCACCGGACCGACCTCGCGGATGAGTGCGAAGAAGGCGAGGAACGCGACAGCCGTGCACACGACGGCAAGGGCGAGCAGCGCACCGATCGACGGCAGCGTGGGCACCTGGTGCTGGGTGAGCAGACCGATCGGCAAGTAGAGGATGCCGATCATGAGGAGCGACAGCGTGATCACGCCGAGCGAGGGCACGTCGCCGAGCTTGCGCGCGACGATGAAAGGGGCGATCGCGTAAAGGATCGCGACGAGCAGCACCTCCGCCGCAGCCAGCAGGCTCACCTCACCACCGAACAACCCGGGTCCGGCGACGACGATCGCGACCCCGACGAACCCGACGACGAGGCCGATGGCGCGGGCGGGCCGCAGCACCCCGCGGTCTCCCCCGCCGAGGGCGATGAGCGCGGCGAACAGGGGGACCGTGGCGACGAGGAGTCCTGTCATTCCCGAAGGCAGGGTCATCTCGGCATGGCCGAGCAGGAGGAACGGTCCGGCCATCTCGACCGCGCCGAACGCCAGCACCCACGGCCACAATCTGAGCGCAGCCTTCAGAGCGCCGGAGCGGATCGCGAACGGCAGGAGCAGAAGCGCCGCGATGAGAGTGCGACCGGCGACGATCGCCGGCGGGGAGAACGACTCGACCGCGACGCTGATGAACAGGTACGGCACGCCCCACAGGAGGCACATGGCGGCGAACAGCAGCCATCCGCGCCGGGTGAAACCGGAGTGCGTGTTCACAGGACGCGCCGGCCTTCGAAGGCCCGGCCGAGCGTGACCTCGTCGGCGTACTCGAGGTCACCGCCCACGGGCAGCCCCGATGCCAGGCGCGAGACGGTGATCTGCATGGTGGTGAGCAGGCGGCTGAGGTAGCTCGCCGTCGCCTCGCCTTCGAGGTTGGGGTTCGTGGCGAGGATGACCTCCTGCACGGTGCCGTCGGCGAGGCGCGTCATCAGCTGGGCGATGCGAAGGTCGTCGGGGCCGATGCCGGCGATCGGGCTGATCGCTCCGCCGAGCACGTGGTAGAGCCCCCGGAACTCGCGGGTGCGCTCGATCGCCGCGACGTCTTTCGCATCTTCGACGACGCAGATCAGCGCCGCGTTGCGCCGCGGGTCGCGGCAGATGGCGCACCTGTCCTGTTCGGCGACGTTGCCGCAGATCTCGCAGAAGCGCACGCGCTCACGGATCTCGGTGAGCAGCTCGGCGAGCCGTGCGACGTCGAACGTCGGCGTCTGCAGGATGTGGAACGCGATGCGCTGGGCGGACTTGGGTCCGATACCCGGCAGCCGACCGAACTCGTCGATCAGCTCCTGGACGATGCCGTCGTACATCAGGAGAACCTCGTGGGGGGCTCATAGGGCTCTTCGCGCACGAACGTGGCGCCGAGCACCTGGCGGATCACTGCTTCGCCGTATCGCTGCACTCCCCCGGACGGGGCGCGTTCGGTGACGACGGGAGTCTTCGGCTGGGCCGGCGGAGCGGATGGAGCGGAGACATCGGATGCCGGAGCGGCCGGTGCAGCGCCCCCGCCCGGACCAGCCGGTCCTCGATTCGTCACCGGACCGGCGGACGAATGTCCCGACGATGCCGGACCGGCGGATGCATATCCCGACGGTGCCGGACCGGCGGATGCATATCCCGACGGTGCCGGACCGGCGGACGAATATCCGGCCGGCGGCGCGGCAGGCTCGTACGCCGGATCGTAGGGCGGTTCGTCGTCATAGAACGGCGGCTCGTCGGGATACGGCGGCGGGTCGCCCGCCGCGGATTCCGGTGCCCTTCCCGCAGCGCCGCTCTCCGCGGGCTGCGATGGGCCGGATGCTGCACCGACGCCGGCACCCGGATGCGCACCCGCTGCGGAGGCGGCCGAGCCGACGCCCTTCGGCACCATCGCGTCGGCGACGTGACCAGCAGCGGCGGCCGACGACAGCGGCACGGCGGCGGATGCGGAGCCGGATGCGGAGCCCGGCGCGTCGGCCGGCGCGGCGTCGGAGGACGGGATGCGAGCCACCGCCCATTCGGTGACGGGCGCCGCGTCGGCGCGGACCTGGGGTCGGGCGGAGCCCGCTGACGCAGGCTCCGATGCAGAGCCCGGGTCGCCGGGAGCCGACGCGGCGGGCCCGCCAGACGACTGGCGAGGCGCGCCGCCAGGCGGCATCGGCGCTGGACGGTATTTGACCCTGACACCCACCTCCTGCTCGATCGCCGAGCGGAGGTGGTCGGACGGGCCGGAGCCCGGGGTCGCACCCTTGAACTTCTGCACGTCGTGCTGACTGGTGAACCCGAGCGTGAGCACCTCGGATTCTTCGTCATAAGCGAGCGGCTGCACTGCGGTGGCGAGCAGCCACGACGTGCGGCTGATCCCTTCGAGGCGCGACAGCACCGACGGCCAGGCCGACGAGATGCGCTCGAAGGTCACGGGGCCGGTCGCGGCAGGCTCGGGGATCGCCGCGCCAGGCGTCGTCGCGCTCGGCGCAGCCTGGGCGTCAGGCGTCTCAGACGCGTTCGGCGCTCCTGCCGCCTGGCCAGCCGACGCACTGGCTCCAGAGGCGGGTGCCTGCGCCGCGGCCGCCGCAGCGATCGACGCGGCCGCCGTACCGGGGATCCCGGTCACGGCAGACGAAGGCCGCGTCGCAGACGCGGGGGCGATCGTTCCCGGCGACGGCGCCGCCGCGGCATCCGCCCCTGCCAGCACCCGCGCCACCATGAGCTCAAGGTGAAGCCGAGGGGAGGTCGCACCCGTCATGTCGTCGAGCGCGGCGCTGACGAGATCTGCCGTGCGCGACAGCCGCGCGGAGCCGAAGGCATCGGCCTGCGCCCGCATGCGCTGCAGCTCGTCGTCGGCCACGCCGCGGAGCACTGCAGAGGCTCCCGATCCGACCGCGGCGATGACGATGAGGTCGCGCAGCCTCTCGAGCAGATCGTCGACGAACCGTCGTGGGTCCTGTCCGGTCTGCACGACCTTGTCGATCGCCGGGAAGGCCGCAGCCGCATCGCCCGCGGCGAGCGCGTCGACGATCTCGTCGAGCACCGTGGCATGCGTATAGCCGAGCAGAGCGACAGCGCGCTCGTAGGCCACCGTGACCGTCTCGGAGCCGGCAGCCGAATCGGATCCGGCGATCAGCTGGTCGAGCAGCGACAACGTGTCACGCGGGGAGCCGCCGCCGGCGCGCACGACGAGCGGGAGCACGCCCTGCTCGACCACGACGCCCTCTTCTGCGCACAGCTTCTCGACGTACTCGAGCATGGCCGCCGGAGGCACGAGGCGGAACGGGTAGTGGTGGGTGCGCGACCGGATGGTGCCGAGGACCTTCTCGGGCTCGGTCGTGGCGAAGATGAACTTGACGTGCGGCGGCGGCTCTTCGACGAGCTTCAGCAGGGCGTTGAACCCCTGCGGCGTGACCATGTGCGCCTCGTCGAGGATGAAGATCTTGTACCGGTCACGGCTCGGCGCGAAGGTCGCGCGCTCGCGGAGGTCGCGCGCGTCGTCGACGCCGTTGTGGCTCGCGGCGTCGATCTCGACCACGTCGAGCGATCCGCCGCCCGCGCGCGAGAGCTCGACGCAGCTGGGGCACGTGCCGCACGGGGTGTCGGTCGGCCCCTCCGCGCAGTTGAGGCAGCGCGCGAGGATGCGGGCCGATGTCGTCTTTCCGCAGCCGCGCGGGCCGGAGAACAGGTAGGCGTGCCCGACGCGGTCGCCGCGGAGGGCGGTCATCAGCGGCTCGGTCACCTGGGACTGCCCGATCATCTCGCCGAAGGACTCGGGCCGGTAGCGGCGGTAGAGGGCTGTGGTCACCAGAACAGCCTAAGCCGTGCCACGGACACTCGGCATTCCCCCGCGAACCCCGCCGGGATGAGGCCGGCGGGGGTCGCGGCGGTCCGGGTCAGTCCTCGACGCCGATCACCGGGATCGAGGTCGTGATCACAGGCACGGATGCCGACAGGCGGGTGCCGTCGTCGCGTCGCGCGTCTTGGAACTGCCGCAGCGTCGGGCGTCCGGGGATGACCGGGCCCTGGTCGGCGAGCGGCACGACGGCCGGAGCCTCGGTCGTCGCGATATACGTCATGTCGCGGACCGTGAACGGCACCGGGGCGCCCGAACGGACCTCGACCGTGAGTGTGTCCCGCGTCACCGTGACCTGCAGCGCCGACCCCTGCCACTGCAGCGGGTACGACAACGAGGGCCACGCCTCCGGCAGACGGGGGTCGAAGCTCAGCTCGCCGGCATAGTCGCGCATGCCTCCGAAGCCGCACACGAGCGCCGTCCACACCCCACCGGCCGACGCGACGTGCACGCCGTCGGCCGCGTTGTGGTGCAGGTCGTGCAGGTCGACGTAGATCGACTGCTCGAAGTACTCCAGGGCGAGGTCCTGATAGCCGACCTCGGCCGCCATGATCGACTGGACGACCGCCGACAGAGTCGAATCGCCCGTGGTCAGCGGGTCGTAGTACTCGAAGTCGGCGAGCTTCTCGGCATCCGTGAAGTGGTTGCCCTGCAGGAACAGGGCGAGCACGACATCCGCCTGCTTGAGCACCTGGAACCGGTAGATCACGAGAGGGTGGAAGTGCAGCAGCAGCGGACGCTGATCCGCCGGCGTGTGCGCCAGGTCCCACACCTCACGCTCGAGGAACAGGGAGTCCTGCGGGTGGATGCCCAGCGACTCGCTGTACGGGATGAACATCGCCTCGGCGGCGCGCTCCCACTCCGCCGCCTCGCCGGGGCCAAGGCCGGTGCGCTCAACGAGGCGCGCGTAGTCCTCGGGGAACAGCTCCTCGATCTCGCGAACGACCTTCGCCGCGTAGCGGAGGTTGTAGCGCGCCATCACGTTCGTGTAGAGGTTGTCGTTCACGACGGTCGTGTACTCGTCGGGACCCGTGACACCGTGGATGTGGAACGTCTCCCCCGAGCCGTTCGCCGACCGCCAGAAGCCGAGGGTCGTCCACAGCCGCGCCGTGTCGACGGCAATGTCGGCGCCTTCGCGGCGCAGGAACTCCTCGTCGCCCGTTGCCCGCACGTACTTGCCGAGAGCGAAGCTGATGTCGGCGTTGATGTGGTACTGCGCCGTGCCCGCCGCGTAGTAGGCCGACGCCTCCTCACCATTGATCGTGCGCCACGGGAAGAGCGCGCCCGCCTCGTTGAGCTGTGCCGCGCGACGCCGCGCCGCCGGAAGCATGAGCACGCGAGCGCGCAGGGCGTTGCGGGCCCACTGCGGCGAGGTGTATGTGAGGAACGGGAGCACGTAGATCTCCGTGTCCCAGAAGTAGTGGCCGCTGTACCCCGAACCGGAGACACCCTTCGCCGCCACTCCGCTGCCGTCGGCCCGTGCCGACGCCTGGGCGAGTTGAAGCAGGCACCAGCGCGTCGCCTGCTGCAGGTCGTCGTGCCCGGCGATCTGCACATCGCTGCGCGACCAGAACGCCGAGAGCCACTCCTCCTGGCGGCGGAACTGCTCGTCGATGCCCTCCACAACGACACGGTCGAGGGTACGGCGGCAGCGGTCGACGAGCTCGCGGGGCGGGACCCCGCGCGACGTGTGGTAGCTCACGACCTTCGTGATGCGAATGGGCACGCCGGCCTTCGCCTGCACGCGGAAGACGTTCTTCGCGATGTCAGGCTCGATGAGCGTGCGGGCCGTGTACTCGTTCTCGGTCTCGATGAGGTGGTCGGCGACCACGGCCACCGTCATCCCGGATGCCGCGACCCGGTACGACAGCGCGGAGCGCAGGCCGTCCTGCCAGAACTCGTCGGGCTGCAGCACGCGGTCGGCGATCTTCTCGGCCTTGCGCGGGTCGAAGCCAGCCGCCTGCGCTGCCGCGGGGGTTCCCGCGTAGACGCCGGCGCCGTCCTGACGGTTCAGCAGCTGGCAGCTCACCGTGACCGGAGCATCCGAGTTCTCGACGACGACCTCGAGCCGGAGGATCGCGAGGTGCCGCTCCTCGAAGCTCACGATGCGCTCGTCGCGGATGCGCACGCGCTTGCCCGACGGCGTCTCCCACACGACGACGCGCTCGAGCACACCGGTGCGCATGTCGAGCGTGCGGCGATAGTCGCGCACATCGGCGTCGTCGAAGGAGATCGGCTCGTCATCGACGTACACGCGCATGACCTTCGCATCGGGCGCGTTGACGATGGTCTGCCCCACCTCGGCGAACCCGTACGCCTGCTCGGCATGGCGGATCTGCCAGGTCTCGTGCAGCCCGTTGATGAAGGTGCCGTGCTCGTGCGCACCTCGGCCCTCGATGTGGTTGCCTCGCAGGCCCAGGTAGCCGTTCCCGACGCCGAACAGCGTCTCGCCCATCCCGTCTTCGGAATAGCGCGTCTCGATCAGACGCCAGGGGTCGACGGGGAAGCGGTCGCGGTCGATCATGCGGTCTCCTCGGTGTCGGGTGCGGAGGGGTCTGCGGGGGCGTCGGCGTCGGATGCCGCGCCGCGGGATGCCGTGGATGGTGTGGGGTCGGGAAGGAGCTCGGCGAGGTCGTCGACCACCACGGTCGCTCCGACGCGTCGCAGCGCGTCAGCACCGGCACCGCGGTCGACGCCGATCACGACCCCGTATCCCGCGGCGGCCGCGGAGGCGACCCCCGACGTCGCGTCTTCGACGGCGACGCTGCGCGCGGGGTCGACGCCCAGGGCTTCGGCACCGGCACGGAACATGTCGGGCGCGGGCTTGGACGACAGCGACTCACGCTCGGCGACGACGCCGTCGACGACCACGCGGAAGAACGAGCGGATGCCGGCGGCGGCGAGCACCTCTTCGGCGTTCTTCGAGCTCGACACGACGCCGAGCGGGACGCCTGCCGCGTGCAACCGCTCGACGAGTGCGAGAGAGCCGCGGTACGGGGCGATGCCCTCGGCGCGCAGGGTCGCCGCGAAGGCCGCGTTCTTGCGGTTGCCGATGCCACACACCGTCTCAGCCTCCGGCGGGTCGTCGACGGCACCCCACGGCACCTCGACGTTGCGGCTGTGCAGCAGGCTGGCGACGCCGTCGTAGCGCTTCTTGCCGTCGACGTAGTCGAAGTAGTCGGCGTCGGTGTACGGCGGCTCGATGCTCCATCGTGCGAAGACGTCGTCGAACACGGCCTTCCACGCGCGCATGTGCACCTCGGCAGTCGGCGTGAGCACGCCGTCGAGGTCGAAGAGCACGCCGTCGGCATGGAGCAGATCGGGCAGGGCTTCGGGCACAGGAGCCTCCAGGAGAAGGACGAAAGGGTCGGCACCTCTCCGTGCCACTGTGCCAGCGTAGTGCGGCTCGGGCGGGCGAGGTAACCCCTGCGGGTCCTGAGTTCTCGAGCGTGCACAGCATCCGTCGCGACCGGCAGTCGCTTTGTCGGGAGAGATGCGCTTTGTCGGGAGAAGACGGCCGAGTTCTTCCGACATTCGTCCCTTCTCCCGACAAAGTGCACCGCCGGATGCCGGGGCGGGCAGGGCAGGGGCCGGATGCCGGGGCCGGACCCCGGGTCAGAGCAGGGCGGCGGTCTGCCGGGCGATCTGGAGCTCCTCGTTCGTGGGGACGACGAGCACGGTGACGCGGGAGGCGTCGGTCGAGATGCGACGGATGCCGCGCTCGCGCGCCTCGTTGCGCTCGACATCGATCTCGACGCCGGCGAACCCGAGCGTCGCCATCGCCGCCGCGCGCACGGGCGCTGCGTTCTCGCCGACACCGGCCGTGAACGAGATGACGTCGACCCCTCCGAGCTGCGCGATGTACGCGCCGGCGTATGCGCGGAGCCGGTGGATGTAGACGTCGAAGGCGAGGGTAGCGGCCTCCTCCCCCGCCTCCCGTCCGGCGAGGATGTCGCGCATGTCGCTGCGGTCCGCCAGCCCTTTCAGGCCGCTCCGGGTGTTGAGGAGCGCGTCGAGGTCGTCGATCGAGTACCCCGCCCTGCGCGACAGGTGCACGAGCGCCGCAGGATCGATGTCACCGGAGCGCGTCCCCATCACGAGGCCTTCCAGCGGCGTGAGGCCCATCGACGTCTCCACCGAGCGGCCGCCGTCGATCGCGGTGACCGATGCGCCGTTGCCCAGGTGGAACACGAGCTGCCGCAGCTCCGCGAGGTCGCGCCCGAGGTACGCCGCTGCCGCCTCGCTGACGAACTGGTGGCTCGTGCCGTGGAATCCGTAGCGCCGCACGCGGTGCCGCGCCGCCAGCTCGGCGTCGATCGCGTAGGTGTACGCCGCCGGCGGCAGGGTCTGGTGGAACGCGGTGTCGAAGACCGCCACGTGCGGGACGTCGCCGAACACGGCGCGCGCCGCGACGATGCCCGCGAGGTTGGCCGGGTTGTGCAGCGGGGCGAGCACCTCCAGCTCCTCGATCTGCCGCTCGACATCGGCGTCGATGAGCGTCGGCGCGAAGAAGCGCGCCCCGCCGTGCACGACGCGATGGCCGACGGCGACAGGCGGATGATCGTCGAGCGAGGGCCCGCGGGCGGCGAACTGGTCGAGCATCACGCGGAACGCGGCGTCGTGGTCAGGCACCGTGCGCTCCTCGCGGAAGGTCGCGTCGAGCATCGTCGTCGCGGCATCCGCGCTCTCGGTCTGGCGCACGGTGTGGGAGATCGGACTCGACTCCTGGCCGATGCGCTCGATGAGGCCGCCGGCGAGCTCGCGCTCCCGTGCGACGTCGATGAGGCTGTACTTCAACGACGAGGAGCCGCTGTTGATCACGAGGACGACGCTCACGGCCGCGACTCCCCCTCCTGCGCCTGGATCGCGGTGATCGCGACCGTATTGACGATGTCGTCGACGAGGGCGCCGCGCGACAGGTCGTTGATCGGCTTGTTGAGGCCCTGCAGCACCGGTCCGATCGCCACCGCTCCCGCCGAGCGCTGCACGGCCTTGTACGTGTTGTTGCCGGTGTTCAGGTCGGGGAAGACGAACACCGTCGCCCGGCCCGCGACCTGGGAGTCGGGGAGCTTGGCCTTGGCGACGGCGGCGTCCGCAGCCGCGTCGTACTGGATCGGCCCCTCGACGAGGAGCTCCGGCGCGCGTTCGTGCACGAGTGCCGTGGCGGCGCGCACCTTGTCGACGTCTGCGCCCGAGCCCGACTCGCCCGTCGAGTACGACAGCATCGCCACCCGGGGTTCGATGCCGAACTGCCGCGCGGTCGCCGCAGAGGAGATCGCGATGTCGGCCAGCTGCTCGCTCGTCGGGTCGGGGATCACGGCACAGTCGCCGTACACGAGCACGCGGTCGGCGAGGGCCATGAGGAACACGCTCGAGACGACGTCGACGCCCGGCTTGGTCTTGATGATCTCGAACGACGGCCGGATCGTGTGCGCGGTCGTGTGCGCGGCGCCCGAGACCATGCCGTCAGCGAGACCGAGATGCACCATCATCGTGCCGAAGTACGACACGTCGGTCACCGTGTCGGCCGCCTGTCCGAGCGTGATGCCCTTGTGGGCGCGCAGGCGCGCGTACTCCGCGGCGAAGCGCTCGACCAGCTCGGGGTCTGTGGGACTGATGATCTGCGCGGCACCGATGTCGACGCCCAGTTCGACGGCGCGTGCCCGCACGGCCGCCTCGTCGCCGAGGATCGTCAGGTCGGCGACCTCGCGTGCGAGCAACGTCGCCGCAGCTTGCAGGATGCGGTCGTCGTCGCCCTCGGGGAGCACGATGTGCCTGCGGTCCGCCCGTGCACGCTCGATGAGGCCGTATTCGAACATGAGCGGCGTGACCACGGTGGACTCGGCGAGGCCCAGCTGGGTGGTGAGCGCCGTCTCGTCGACGTGGGTCTGGAACAGTCCGAGGGCACGGTCGTACCGGCCGCGCGACTCCGCGGATATGCGCCCGCGAGCGCCCATCACGCGCAGCGCCGTGTCGTAGGTGCCGTAGTCGGTCGCGATGATGGGCACGGTCGACGCGAAGCCGTCGAGCAGCTGCACGATGGGCTCAGGCAGCGGGAAGGGGCCGTTGAGGATGATGCCCGCGACACGAGGGAAGGTGCCCGCGGCATCAGCGAGCAGCGTGGCCAACAGGACCTCCGTGCGGTCAGCGGGGATGACGACGACCGCCTCCTCGGTGAGCCGGGGCAGCACGTTCACCATCGACATGCCGGCGATGACGATCGTGAGGGCTTCGCGAGCGAGCCGGTCGGCGTCGCCCTTGATGAGACGCCCGTCGACGGCGGCGAGGATGCCGCGGATCGACGGCGCCACGAGGGTGCGGTCCTCCGGGATCGACCACACCGACATGCTGCGTGCCGGGCGTACGGCGGCCACCGCGGCGCTGATCTCGTCGAGCGCGTCGGGGTCGGCCCTGTTGACGATCACCGCGAAGAGCTCGGCACGTTCCGCTTCGAGTTCGGCGAGCGCGAGCGCCGCGATCTGGCCGACCGCTGCGGGGGTGCGCGCGGTCGTGGTGCCCAGCTGCTCGACCTGACGCTGCTGGTCCCGGCCCGACAGCACGAGCAGCACCGGGGCTCCCAGGTTCGCAGCGATGCGGGCGTTGTAACCGAGCTCGGCCGGGCTCGCGACGTCGGTGTAGTCGCTCCCGACGATGACGACCGCGTCGCACTGTGCTTCGACGGCCTTGAACCGGGCGACGATCGTCGAGAGGGCGCGATCGGGGTCGTCTCGCACGTCGTCGTAGGTCACACCGATGCAGTCCTCGTAGGCGAGCTGCACGCCGTCGTGCGCGAGCAGCAGCTCGAGGATCTCGTCGCGGTCGGCGACGGCCCGTGCGATCGGCCGGAACACCCCCACGCGCGGGCTGACGCGCATGAGCGCGTCGAGCACCCCCAGCGCGACCGTCGACTTGCCGGTGTGCCCTTCGGCCGAGGTGATGTAGATGCTCCGCGCCACGGTGCCAGCCTAGACGCCGGGGCAGCCGCGCGTGAGGGCGTCGACCACCGCGGTCGCGTCGTCCTGATACCGCGCGTAGTAGTCGGCATCCGTGTTCACCTGCACCCGGTGGATGGCGTGCGTCGGGGGCAGCTGCTGCCAGTCCGGCACGCGCGCGAGCCGCTGGTAGAAGAGCGTCGCGGCTGTGGCGGGGGCCCTCCGCTGCTCCGGCGTCCCCCACCAGTCCTGCTGCTGGAAGAGACCGATGCTCGACGTCGGCGAGCCGTCGGGGTTCGTCACTCCGCGGGTCTCCCAATCCCCGTAGTCGATGTTGCGCAGGCTGCTCTCTCCCATCGCCGTCATGACACCGAGGATCTGGCCGTCCCGCCCGAAGCCGAGAGCGGATGCCGTGGTCATGATCGTCGCGGCGTTCTGCAGCTGCTCGCCGCTCCAGCCCTCCACGCCCGCTCCGGCCAGCGCCTCGGGCTGTGTGGCGCAGTAGGCGGGCTCGCGAGCCAGTCCGAGCGGCACGAGCACGGCCACGGCGGCGATGACCAGCACTGCGGCAGCGGAGAGCGTGACGCGCAGCATCCGTCGCCGCCGCGCGCGCACGAGCCCGCGCTTCCTCGCGGACGTGCGTCGCCGGGCCGGCGGGCGGCGGCGGGAGGCCGGACGTCGACGCGACGACGCGGGACGGCGCGACGACGCGGGACGGCGCGACGACGCGGCGCCGCGTCGTGCGGCGCTCGATCTCGACCGGTTCGCGGTCACGGGGCGCGCACCCCTCCGCCCGCGAGCGCACGGCGGCGTCCGGCGAGCGCCACGACACCGCCGCCGACAGCGCCGAAGAGGTGCCCCTGCCAGGAGACTCCGGCGGCCGCGGCGAACACGCCTGCGAGCATGGTGGCGCCGTAGACGCCGATGACGACGAGGGCGATGACCGCGTAGAGGATGCGGTGCGACACCCGCCCCGGAGCGAACACCCGCACCACGAGGTATCCGAAGTAGCCGAAGACGAGGCCGGATGCTCCCACCGTGAGCGTCCCCGGCGCGTTCACCATCCACGTGCCGAGACCGCCGACGACCGCGACGACGCCGGTCACGGCCCAGAAGCGCCGCGCGCCCTCCGCCGCGACGAGCAACCCGAGGACGAGGAAGGGGCCCGAGTTCGCGATGAGGTGCGCCCAGCTCGCGTGCAGAAGCGGTGCGAAGAGGATGCCGGCGAGGCCGACCGGATCCCATGAGCGGATGCCGAAGCCGGAGAAGGAGCCGGGGAGCACGCTGTCGGCGAGCTGCACCACCCACATGATCGCGAGCAGGAGGACCGGCGCGGCGAAACGGCGGAGCCGGCTTGGCGGGTTCTGCTGCGGAGTCGCGGTCACGCGACGATTCTCGCAGCCGAGTCTGTGCACGAGGCCGGAAGCCCGGGTCTGCAAGAAAGAAAAGACCCTCCGCGCACCCGACAGAGCCCGGTTACCCTTGCTGCGTTTCCGCCCTGGGGGAATTGGCCTGGATGTCGTCACGCGGAGAGCCGTCGTCCAGTCTAGCCGATCACCCGGAGCCGATCGGCCCGCCGCGGGTTACGATCGGTTCACGCGCACAGCCGCGCCACGCGAGAGGGAACGCATGCCTGAGAACTCCCCCCTGAGTCCGGCCCCGATCACCGCCGAGCAGTTCGCCGCGCAGACGGCCGCGATCCTCGGTTCCGTCGGCCAGGTCATCGATGGCAAGCCGGATGCGGTGCGCAGCGCGCTGGTGTGCCTCCTCGCCGAGGGCCACCTGCTCATCGAGGACGTCCCCGGGGTCGGCAAGACCATGCTCGCGAAGGCCCTCGCGGCGACCATCGACGCGACCGTGCGGCGCATCCAGTTCACGCCCGACCTGCTGCCGGGCGACGTCACGGGCGTGAGCGTCTACAACCCGGTGGAGCGGGAGTTCGAGTTCAAGCCGGGAGCCGTCTTCGCTCACATCGTCATCGCCGACGAGATCAACCGCTCCTCCCCCAAGACGCAGTCCGCGCTGCTCGAGGCGATGGAGGAGGGCCAGGTGACCGTCGACGGCGCGACCCATCCGCTGCCATCGCCGTTCCTCGTCGTGGCGACGCAGAACCCCCTCGAGATGGAGGGGACCTACGCGCTCCCCGAGGCGCAGCGCGACCGCTTCATGATGCGCATCTCCATGGGCTATCCGGATGCCGCGGCCGAGGCGCTGATGATCCGCCAGCGCGACGTTGTCAACCCTCTGGCCGGTGTCACCGCCGTGACCGACGCGTCGGCCGTCTCCGGGCTCATTGCGTGGGCGCGCTCCGTGCACGTGGCGCCGGCGATCGAGGAGTACACGGTCGCGCTGGCGCACGCCACGCGCGCCGACCCGAGTCTGCACCTCGGGGCGAGCCCGCGGGCCACCCTCCAGCTCATCCGTGCAGCGAAGGTGTGGGCGGCCCTCGACGGACGCGACTTCGTCATCCCCGATGACGTGACCGCCCTGGTCATCCCCGTCTTCGCCCACCGGCTCCTCCCCGCACGCGGCGCCCACCGCGCCGGCGCGCAGCCGGTCGAATCCGCGCTGCGCCAGATCGCCGAGCGCGTGCGGGTCCCCGTGGCCGTCCGCTCCTGACCCTCATGCGCCGGCGCCGACTCCTCACCCCTCGCGGCATCGCGGCCGTCGTGGCCGGAGTGTGCTGCCTCATCGCGGCGAACCTCATCGGCGCGTCGATCCTCGTGTACCTCGGCATCCTGCTGCTCGCGCTGACGGCGCTGTCGATGCTCCTCGTGCGCCTGCCGCGCCGCTCCGGATCGGTCGCGCGGCAGATCTCCACCGATCTGCTGACGGTCTCCGAGACGTCGCGGGTGTCGGTGCGGTTCGCGCTGCGGGTGATCCGCGTGCCCCACGGCCTGTGGCGCGACATGCTGCCGGATGCGGTCGCCGGCGATGCGGCGGGGGAATATCCGCCGGAGTCCGGGCAGCTCGGCTACCTGATCACCGGTGTGCGCCGAGGCGTGTGGCCGCTCGGCCCGCTGGTGCTGCGCACCGTCGATCCGTTCGGGTTGGCGCAGCGCGAGCAGGCCTTCGGAGAGACCCGCACCGTCACGGTGGTTCCCGAGGTGTTCACGCTGGCTCCGCTGACGGTCAAGGTGGGCGCAGCCGGAGGCACCGCCCAGACGTCGTCGAGCCGCCTCGGCCAGGGCAGCGACAACCTCTCGCCGCGCCGGTACATCCCCGGTGACTCCATGAGACGCATCCACTGGCGCGCCACCGCCCACCGCGGACAGCTGATGGTGCGTCAGGAAGAAGAGGAGTCGAGCCCCGACGCCCTCGTCGTGCTCGACCGCAGTGCGGCGCGCTGGACGGTTCCGGGCGACGACGCCGACCCGGCGTTCGAGGCTGCGGTCTCGCTGTGCGCATCGGTCGCCGTCCATCTCATGCAGGAGGGGTACGGCGTCGACGTCGTCGACAGCGGGGGCACTCTGCTCGGCACGCTGCGCGGCCACGAGGACGACCGCGACGGCATGCTCGTGGCGCTCGCCCTGGTCAGCCCGCGCGGTGAGGCGCGTGACCTCGCGACGCTCGTCGGAGGCACGCCGCCCGGCCCGCTCGTGTACATCACGGGGTCGCTCGACGAGGAGGAGGCGGCGCGGCTGCGGCCGGCGGGCGCCGCTGCCCCCCTGTTGTTCGCGACCGACCTGGGTCCGGGCGCAGCGGAGGCCGCGGCGCAGCACGGATGGCACGTGGCGGTGCTCGGCGAGGACGTCGCCGAGGCGTGGGAGGACGCGCTTCCCGACAGGATCGGAGCGGGCGATGTCGAGGGCTGACCGCGTCGCGCGGCCCAGTCCGCTTTCGTGGCGGCGCGACACGGAGCCGCGTGAGGGCCGCATCGCCCCGTCGGTGCTCGCGGCGGTGACCGCTCTCGTGGCCCTGTGGCCGTACACCTCTGTCATCGAGCCCGGCGCGTGGTCCTTCGCCGTCGTGCTGGTCGTCGCAGTCATCGCGATCACGGGGATCGGCGTGCGCGCGCTGCTGGCCCGTCGGCATCCCGCCTTGCGCGATGCCGCGGCCCTTCTCGCTCAGCTGGCGGTCTCGATCGGAACGATCACGCTGCTCGTCGCGGGCGACACCGCCTACCTCGGCGTCGTCTCCACGCCCGCGACGCTGAGCACGTTCTCGTCGCTGGCGGCCGCGGCCAGGGAAGAGATCGTGTTCGGCACGGCGCCGCTCGACTCCAGCCCCGGCATCCGTCTCGTCATGGCGGCCGGGTTCGCGCTCGTCGCGATCGCCCTCGACCAGCTGGTCGCAGCGCGCAACGCTGTCCTCGCCGGCGTCGTGTGCGGTGCCGTTGGTGCCATCCCGATGATCGTGACCCTGGCCGATGCGAACGTCGTGTGGTTCGTGATCCTCGGCGTCGTGGTGCTGCTGCTGTTCCGGTTCACCGCACAGCGCGACCCGCACTCCCCGCGCCGCACGTCCTCCGCGGTCGCGGTGGGTGCCGGCGCCGCAGCCCTGGTCGCCGCGGTGGCGATCGCGCCGATCGTCCCGGTCTCGGCATCGCTGGCCGGAACGGGCGCCGGCGTCACGGTCGACGCATCGCTGCGGCTCGGCGACGATCTGCGGCAGCCGAACCCGGTCGAGGTGCTCACGCTGGCAACCGACGCCGACACGGCGCCCTACCTGCGACTCACCACCCTGTCGAGGTTCGACGGGCGCGTGTGGCTCCCGGACGAGGCGGACACCCGGCCGCAGAGCGACGGCTTCGGCGCACCCGATTGGGACGAACAGGTGGCTGCAGAGGAGGTGAGCACGTCGATCCGCGTCGTCCGGATGTCGAGCTCCTGGCTCCCCGTGCCGTATCCGGCGACGACCGTGCAGGGACTCACCGGCGCGTGGCGCCTGGTGCCGGAGAACCGCACGATCACCTCGCGCACGGCGGATGCCGCCGGCAACGACTACACAGTCGCCTGGTCGGCGGTCACACCGACGCGCGAGCAGATCCAGGCGGTGCCCGCAGCCGAGCCCGTCTCGGACCCGGATGCCGAGCCTGTGGAGCTGCCCGATGAGATCGGCGCGACCGCCGCCGCGGTCACCGCAGGCGCCACCAACGACTACGACCGCCTGATCGCGCTGCAGAACTGGTTCCGCAGCCAGTTCACGTACTCTCTCGAGACGCCGGTGGAGGAGGGCTTCGACGGCACGGGCGCCGAAGCGGTCGCGCGATTCCTCGAGGTGCGTTCGGGCTACTGCATCCACTTCGCCGGAGCGTTCGCGCTCATGGCCGAGAGCCTCGGCATGGAGGTGCGCATCGTCGTGGGATACCTGCCGGGCAGCCGCACGAACGAGAGGCGTGGCGAGGAGCAGGTGTTCTCCGTCACGAGCGACCAGCTGCACTCCTGGCCCGAGGTGCTCTTCCCCGGCATCGGATGGGTCCCGTTCGAGCCGACCGCCTCGCTGGGAGTGCCGACCGCGTTCGCGGCGGCCGCGACGACGGGCGGCGGCACGACAGCTCCGTCGACGCCCGCGCCGACCACGTCACCGCAGGCGGAGCAGACGTCTGGTCCGGAGATCGATCGCGCCGACGCCGGAGGGGATGCGGGGTCCACGGGCACCCTGCGCCGACTCGATCCCATGCCGGTGATGCTGGTCACCTTCGGAGTGCTCGTCGCTCTGACGCTGCCCGCACTCGCCCGGCTCGCTCAGCGGACGGCTCGACGCGGGCGCGCCCGTCGGGGTGACGCGGCAGCCGCCTGGGCGGAGCTGCGTGCGACGATGATCGACCTGGGCATCGCCGTGTCGGATGCCGACAGCCCCCGCCGCCGCGGCTCGACGCTGGTTGCGGAGAACGGTGTCGACGCCGACGCCATGCGCGCTCTCACGGATGCCGTCGAGCGTGCGAGCTACGCGCGATCGGCGCCGCCGGCCGACCTCGTGCCGGCGCTCGACGCGGTGATGCGCCAGGTGCGGCGCAGTGTGGCGCGGCCGACGCGCGTGCGGGCGCTCCTGCTGCCGCGGTCGCTGTTCGCGGGGACGGGGGCTGACGCACCTCTCCTGGCCTGACGCCCCGTGGCATCGTGCGGGTCAGGCTGCGGCGTGGACGACGCAGGGAACGGCGTCGCAGCTCGCGCAGACGACCGACTGCGTCTGGCACGACGGGTCAGGGCAGTTGGCCGTGCGGTTCGTCGACGCACCGCAGCCCGCGCAGACGCCGATCACCGCAGCGTGATCGGAGAAGTCGATCGAGCGTCGCTTGTCGAACACGTACAGCGATCCCTCCCAGAGCCCGTCGTCGCCGTACTTCTCGCCGTAGCGCACGATGCCGCCCTCGAGCTGGTACACCTCGCCGAAGCCGCGCGCCGTCATGAGGCTCGACAGCACCTCGCAGCGGATGCCGCCCGTGCAGTAGGTGACGACGGGCTTGCCCTTGAGGTCGTCGTACTCCCCGGAGTCCAGCAGACGCACGAAGTCGCGCGTCGTCTCGGTGTCGGGGACGACCGCGTTGCGGAAGCGGCCGATCTGCGCTTCGAGGGCGTTGCGCCCGTCGAAGAAGACGACCTCGTCGCCCCGCTCCTCGATGAGTTCGTGCAGGGCCTCGGGTGACAGGCGCGTGCCGCCCCCGATCACCCCGTTCTCGTCGACGCGCAGCTCGTCGGGGGCGCCGAACGAGACGATCTCGTCGCGGACCTTTACGCTGAGCTTCGGGAAGTCAAGGCTGAAGCCGTCGGCATCCACCCCCGTGCCCTCGCTCCACTTGATGTCGGCTCCCTTGAACGGGGCGTAGTCGCGGAATCGCCGCACCCACTTCTTGAGCGCGACGACGTCTCCCCCGAGCGTGCCGTTGATGCCGTCCTTCGAGATCAGCACACGACCGCGGAGGCGGAGCGATTCGCCGAGGTCACGCTGCCACAGCCGGATCGCTTCGGGATCGGCGAGCGGAGTGAAGACGTAGAAGAGGATGATCTTGGGGGTTGCCACCAAGGAATCCTACGTCGAGCCAGAGGGCAGCCCGGCCGGCCGGCGAGCACGACCGTCTGGGCCGGGCACGCCCCGACCGCACTATGACACGTCACGAGTCAAGAACGCGATGCTTCCGGCGACCAGAGCCAGAACCACCCACGCCGCCGAGACCAGCATGGCCAGCGGGGCCTCGAGACCGTGCCCGGGTTCGACGCCGACCGCGGCGACGTCGAACCGAAACGCCTCGAGCATCGCCAAGAGGGGAAGATAGACGGCACCGGCCTCCCAGAACATGACGACCACGACGGCCGCCCCCATCGACAGAGACACGAGGAAGAGAGCCGGGAGGTGCGCCTCCACGATGACTCCCACACCGAAGCCCCAGAGGCCCGCGACGGCGCCGAGTGCCAGGGATGCAGCGGCAGCTCGCCAGTCCACCGGTATGCCTCCCATCGCGACGATCAGCGCGACATGTCCGCCGACGAGGACGGCGAGCGCGACGATCGCGCCGCCTGCCGCCGAACCCGGCATCCTCGCAAGCAACATGGTCCATCGTGGCTGCAAGGTCAATCGCTGTGCGATCACGCCGTCACGGCGGTCGATGGTGTAGCGGAACGAGCCGTAGACCGCCGAGAGAACCGCCGCGTAGGTCGCCAGCACGGTGCTGAGCGGGGCGGTGAGCGCCTCTCGAGCGTCGGTCGGCGCCTCCGCGAGCTCCGGAGGGATGCTCGCCGCCAACGAGAGCGACAGCACGAACGCGGCCGCTGCCACGCCGAGCAGGACGACGTCGCCGGAGAAGCTGCGTGCCTGGGCTCGCAGTGCTCGGCCGATCACGCGACGCTCCTGCGTCGCCAGAACCACGCGACCGCCATGAGGCCCAGCGTCCATGCGAGTCCGACGCCGAGGGCCGGCGCGAACGCGAGCAGTCGGCCCTGATACTGGGGGACGCTCATGGCGACGAGGGCCAGTCCGGGCGAGAAGCGCGCCACCTCCGGCGTGTTGCGCAGGAGAGCGAACTCCACGGCCAGCGGGAAGACGAGCACGATGATCGCGGTCGTGTAGTAGTTCCGCGTGGCCCAGCCGATCGCGCTTCCCATGAGCGCGCCGAGCACCGAGCCCGCGAGGGCGCCCGCGTAGGAACGCCAGGTCTCGCCCGTGAGCACGAGAGCCAGTCCGTCCCGTGTCAGAAAGAAAGAGACCCCCGCCGTCCAGATCACGAAGATGCAGGCCGACAAGGCGAGTGCGGTGAGCACGCCGGCGATCAGCTTGCCCACGAACGCGCGGCGTAACCCGAGTCCGGTGAGGGATCTGTCCATCGAGCCGTAGTAGTACTCCCGCGTCACCGAGTACGAGCCGACGAACGCCGCGGAGATCGCCGTCCATGCGAGGGGCTGCAGCAAGCGTGCCGTCGCCGTAGCGGGGTCGACTCCGGTCAGATCGAAGCGCGACCCGTCAGAGAGGAGCACGAATGCGGGCACCAGGACCGCGACGAGGTACACGGCGAGGACCGAGGGCCCGCTGATGGAGCGCAGCATCTCGCTCCTGATGACGCCCCTCATGCTGACGCTCCTTCCACGAGGTCGAAATAGCGGCTTTCCAGCGAATCGACGTCGCTCGTGACGAGGTCACCGAGGCGCCCGGCGAACAGCGCACGCTGCTTGATGATGACGACCTCGTCCACGACCTGTTCGAGTTCGGCGAGCTGATGGCTGGAGACGAGCACCGTGCCGCCGCGTTCGGCGAAACCACCGAGGAATCGACGGAGCCAGCGGATGCCGTCAGGGTCCAGGCCGTTCGCGGGCTCATCGAGAATGAGCGTGTGCGGTGATCCGACCAACGCGGCAGCCAGTCCCAGTCGCTGCACCATCCCCGTCGAGAAGGTCTTCACCCGTCTGCGGGCATCGGCGGTCAGCCCCACCTCCTCCAGCACCTCGTCGACACGGGCTCGCGGCGCGCCCGCCGCGAGCCGGGATATCTCCAGATGCCGCCGTGCGGAGATGCCTGCCTCGAAGCCGAACCCGTCCATGTGGACTCCCACGTGCGCTGCGGGGTTGTCGAGCGCGGAGAGGGCGGTGCCGTCGATGAGGCATTCACCGCTGGTCGGAGCGAGCAAGCCGACGATGGCGCGCAACGTCGTCGACTTTCCGGCGCCGTTCGGGCCCAGGAGGCCGACGATCGAGCCACGCGGCACCACGAACGACAGGTCTTCGACCGCGACTCGATGGCCGAACCTCTTGGTGAGTCCTCGGACTTCGATTGCGTCGTCGTCCATTTTCATCCTTTCTCTTTCTCGTCCAGGAAGGACGAGAGCGGCGATACGACAGCGAGCCTCCAGAGCGCCTGCCAAAGGGTGCTTGTGCCGAGGTCCACGCGTGCCTGTCCCGTCGGCGGCAGGCTTCCGCTGCCGTGGGAGACGTCCACTCGGGCGACTGCCATCGCCGGGAGGGAGACTCCGTCTGCCCGAAGAGGAATGAGGGCATCGACGGGCACAATCGTCGGCGCCGGTCGTCGCACTCTGGTCGTTCCCTCGGCGAGGTGCTCGTTGGCCAGGATGCCGCGAGTCGTCAGGGCCACAGGAGCACCGTCGATGATGGCGGCCTGGGCTTCGCCGGACGGCTGCACCAGCGTCACACGCTCACCATCGGAGACGAAGCCGAGCGACACCGTCACAGGCACCGAGATGACCATGCCGGCCGCCACCGAGGCTGCGGCGAGCGCAGCGACCACGACGAAGAATCGGAGACGGGAGACGCCCGACCGGACGACTCGGCGCAAGGCCCGAACGAGGATGGTGCCTCCGACGAAGACCACGACCGCTTCCAGCGCGAGGACGAACAGCGCGAGGATGGGTCCGCCATCCGCGAGTACCTGGGCCGTCCGGACGACGGCCCAGGAGACGAGCACGATCGGCGCGAGCAGGCTCGCCAGACCGAACGGCACCGACCACCATGCGTCCAGGCTCTTGGGTGCCCGCTGCCCTCCGAACAGGAGACGGGTCAGGAAGTTCGCGCCGTCACCGATCGCCCTCGATCGGAGATTCGGTTCGTCCAACGCGCTCATCAACGCGATGTATCCGTCGAACCGCACAAGCGGGATGAGATTGACGAACACGACCGCGGCGCAGGAGACGGCGAGCAGCAGCAGCGTGCCTCGGACCGCCGGTTGTGGCATGAAGAGCGCAGCCGTGCACGCGATCGCCGCCACCACGGCATGCACGGCAGGCCCGGCGAGGGCGACCGCCACCCGCTGTCGGCCGGCTGACAGTCGCCAGCCATCGGTCACGTCGACGAAGAAGGCCGGAGTCAGGTAGAACAGCATGAAACCGGCTCGACGAGGCCGTCCGCCGAACCTCGTGAGCGCGATCCCGTGAGCGCTCTCATGGGCCAGAGTCACCAGGGGCAGCACAAGGACGAGGATCATGCCGAGGACGGGAACCGGCTCGGTGAGGACGTTACGCAGTTCACTCGCCTGAATCAGTGCCGCGACCAATCCGGCGCAGAGGAGGGCTGCGACGGTCCACCACAGCGCTCGGCCCGAAAGCGGGAGAACCAGACGATCCAGGCGGTCGAAGATCGCAGGCGCGCGAAGCGTCGCGATCTGTACGGTGAACGGCGGGCGAAAAGCCAGTCGACCCGGCGGGCGCTTCGTCATCCCGTGAAGAAGCCCGTTGTCGCGGAATCGCCCTATCAGGTCGAGGAAGCTCTCTGTCGGCTCCGACGGCGCGAACCGCCTGTGCAGCTCGTGAACCGTGGTCTTGCCGTCCATGGCCGTCAACAGGTCGACGACAGGCCGGGAGAACCTCGACAACGGTACGCCGTCAACGGAAGCGATCCACACTGCGGCGTCCGGCGTCTCGTCGAACACGACGTCCGGTGAGAGCAGCGGGCAGGCATCGGTGGTGAGAGGGGCGCGCCTCGGAGACTTCCGGCGCGCGAAGCTAGAGGCCGACACCGACCGCCTCCTTCCGGGGCCCTTCCGAGGACGCTGTGAGAAGCAGGATCTCCATGCCGCTCTGCGTTCGCACGGGAGACACCGTCGGCTCGGAGAAGCCCGCGTCCACGAGTTCTCGCGCGATCTTCTCGGCGCTGAGCACCTGCAACCGACTGGTGAGCACCGGCACCGTGTGTCCGACGGCGATGTCGGCGACGCGGACCCAGTTGACCAGCCGCACCTCACCGCCCCTCTCGATCTGCTGAGAATAGAGGTAGGTCTCGTCGCCTGCCGGGCCCGGGACGCAGATCTCGCGATCGACCGCCGCTCTCAGCCCCTCTGCAGCTGCACCGCCCGCGACGGTCAGCGCGAAGAGCGCGCCCTCGGCGAGATGCCCCCGCACGCATTCGTAGAGATGCGATCTGCCCTCGCGATCGAGCAGGGTGATGGATGTCGCACCGAGAATCGCGAGCCCGAAGCGGCGTTCGAGCGAGAAATGGCGCATGTCCGCTGCGATGCACTCCAGCCCCGCGTGGCCGGGCAGCGCGTTGCGGAGATGGGTGAGCATGTCGTCGGAGATGTCGATCGCGGTGACCCGATTACCCGACTTCACCAACGGGATCGTCAAACGGCCGCTCCCCGCTGCGACGTCGAGGATTGGGCCGACGGTGCGACGCGCCAAAGCCAGCATCTCGCGGATCTCAGAGCGGTCCGGACCAACCAGTCGATCGTAGAAGTCCGTTCCCCACCCCGTGTACAGATCTTGGGCGCGGGGGACTGCTCCGACGCCGGCGAGCCGCGCGGACACCGTGCGGGTGATCGAATCGGTCATTTCAGAAGCCACCTTCCCGTGGAGAGCATGTGGGTGCGGACGGTACGAGCCCGCCCGCACCCCTCGGTCAGGTGGCGATCGCTGCCACGCCGCCGATGATGGCGATGATGTAGCTCGCGTGCTCCCACCACTCGAGCGGTGCGTCCATCTGTTCGAGTTCCGAGAACTCCAGCGAATTCGTCTGCAACGTGGACCTCCGTGGTTCAGATGGGGAACGGGCCCCTAGGTCAGAGCGAGAATTCCGAGAATCACGCCCACGGCGAAGCCACGGACGAAGTCATCGGTGTCGTTCAGCGCTTCCATGGCTTCGAGCTCCGTGAACTCGAGCCTCGGCGTTGCGGTTTGCATGTCTACCTCCTTCCCTCATTCGGTGGGTTTGTCGGAGAGGGTCACGTGGCCGCGGCCGCGCCGATCCCGATCAAGACCAGCGCACCGATCACTCCCTGGTAGAAGCTCTCCCAGCTGGGGGCTTCCATCGCATCCAGTTCCTGGAATTGGATGCGGCTCATCGCACTTTCGTTCATTCACTTCACCTCCTTCCCATCGCTGTCGCCGGTCGGCGTGCATCGTCGACCGCCCGAGCGCCCCACCTCGAGTCGCGGAGCACATCCCGGAAGTCCTGTTCTCTGAGGCCGTGAAGCATGGGCCGGTGATTCCCCCACGACTTCTCGATCGCGACGGAGATGCGGTCGAGCTCAGCCTCGGCGGGTCGAGGCGGACACGGCACCTGCCAGCGATCTATGAGAGCGGAGATGCCGGACGCAGGGTCGGACGGCAGAGCTGCCGCCTCGGCGACACCTGCCCAGAACCCCGCGAGGCTCTGTCGATCTCCCCACCGACGCTCTCCTGCGCAGATACGGCGCCAGACAGCGGCGACGACAGCGGCCGTGGCGATCATCTTGCGGATGCCGAGCCGGAAGGCCACTTCGTTGGCCACATACCAGTGGCGCGCGCTGTAGGGATCCACAGCCCGCAGGGCGGCGCAGCGCTGCGTGGCGGCGCTCAGACGTGCGAGGCGCAGCCGCCCGGCAGCCGACTTCGCGTCGCGGTCGGCCGTCTCCAGCAGCGCGCGCCCGAGCGCCAGGGCATCTCGCACGGCTCTGGCGCTCCGCTTCGGGCTTGTCGATGCACCGGCCAGACGCAGCAACGCCTCCATCGCACCTTCCTTGACGGCGCCCGGTGTGAGAGTGGCGAGGTTGCGAGGATCGATGATGGCATGGCGCGGTCTCAGCGCGCGACCGATGATGAGCCGGTAGCCGCTCTCGTTCTTGAGGACCCCGACGCTGTTCGTCTCTGAGGACGTGCCGAGAGTGGTCGGCACGGCGATGACGTCGACGGGCGGTGGAGCGTCCGGCAAGAGCGTCAAGGCAGAGGCCGATGCGTGCCCGATGGCGTACTCGAACACGTGACCTGAACCGAGAGCCAGCGCCGCAATCTTGCTCGCATCGAGAACCGTGCCCCCGCCGACCGCCACGACCACGTCGGGCCGCCGACGTACCATCTCCCGCGCGATGGCCAGGACAGCGGTCGCATCCATGGAGCGAGCGTCGACCGCCATAGTCCTCTCCGGGTCTGCCGCGGGGATGGAAGGAGAGATCGCCGAATCCACGATCACGAGAGCCTTTCGCCCCTCAATGAGGTGCGCAATCGTGTGGCCCGCTACCCCTCGCCCGTGCCAGAGCGTCGGCGTGACCCGTGTTGCGGCAGACGTCATGCTGCTGCTTCCTGGAACGCCTGCGCGACACCGGCGCGCACCGCCGCATCGGTCTCACGAAGCTCATCGGCGCTGAATCCAAATGGTGGAATCAGTTCGATCGAGCTGGGACCGGGCTGGACGAGCACTCCGTTGTCGGCGATGGCGAAGACGACACGAAGGACCTCGGCTGTGGAGAGAGAAGTGGCATCGTCGTTCCGGAGCTCCATTCCGAGGAAGCATCCCCGTCCGGTGATATCGGCCACCACGCCATCCGCTTTCCACTGCGTCGCCATCTGCAGCAGGTCGTTCGCGAGGGCCCGGGTGGTCGACTCCACTGCTATGCGATGCAGTTCGTCGATCATCGCGAGTATGGCCGCCGCACACGCCGGCGTTCCTGCTTGGGTCTCTCCGTGGACGAAGGTCCATCCTGCGCGAGCGAACTGGGAGGCGATACGAGGGCCGACGAGCAGCGCGGCAGCAGCTGTTGCTCCGTTCGTCAGCGCCTTGGACAGGATGAGGATGTCGGGCGCGGCCTCCCACCTGTCCGTGGCCAGCATCGTTCCCGTGCGACCGAACCCCGTCGCGACTTCATCGGCGACGAGCAGAAACCCGTATTGCTCGCGTAGGACGAGGAGTCGACGGACGAATTCATCGGACAACGGGTATGCACCGCTCCCCAAGACGGGCTCCACGACGACCGATGCGACTCTGGCACCTTCGCGCTCCAACAGCGATTCGAGTTCGTGCCCCTCGTCGCTGAACGACACGTGCCGTACCCATCGCCGGTCGACGGAGTACACGGATTGCAGCAGGTCGTCTCCGCTCAGTGCCTGGCTGCCATACATCGTGCCGTGGTAGCTCCCCTTCAGCCCCACCACGAGCGCACGGGAGCGGTTGCCACTCTGCGACCAGTACTGCCTGGCGAGTTTCATCGCCGCGTCGTTTGCGGCGCCGCCCGATGTCGAGAAGATGACGCGGCTGTATCTCGCCGGATTCGCGAGCTCGATGAGAGCTTCAGCTGCTTCCTCCGCGAACCGGTGCGGGGCTCGGAACAATGACAGATACGACGCGTCTCGCGTTGCCTTGGCGACAGCCTCGGCGATCGCCGGGTTGCCGAAGCCGAGCGGAACGTTCCAGAGGCCGCTCGTCACGCAGAGGCGGCTGGATCCGTCCGCGAACTCGATGCGATGTCCCGCGGCGGCGACAGCGACGCGGTCCGGCGAGAAGATCGCATCTGCGGGAGCCATCGACGTCCACAGCGGGTGCGACGCGGTCACCGGGAGACTTCTTCCGCCCGGAGGCCGTCGACGGGTTCGCCGAAGTGGACGCCGAGTGCCTCGACCGCTTCACGGCAGAGTTCCCGCGCGTGACGGACAGGCGTCGCACTCTCGCGCGCCACCCGTTCAGCCGCGAGGCTGAGGGTGCTCGACGTTTGCGTCGCCGCGACGACTCGCGCGGTCAACGGCGACAGAAGCTGTCTGCGCAGGCTCCTGATGTCGGCGAGCACGAAGCCCTCGGCTGTCTCGAGCAAGAAGGGATCTGTCGTCGGCGGTTCGGCGTCGGAGAGGTGGTCGTCGAGCAGGCACCAGCCGAATCCCGAGATCTTGGCATCACCGTTCGCGAGGTGAAGCATCTTCATCAGGTCGGCGGCATCGAGGTATCGCGCGATCCACCTGCGATCGAGCAGGTCTGCCGTGATGTCGCGCCCGGGTGCGATGTCTCCCAGCGCCGCAGCTCGAGGCAGCGGATTGACGAGCAGCGCCGGTAGGCCGTCCAGACTCCCGATCGGTGCGCCCTGCACGCCCACACCGATACGCCCGTCCGGACGGATCCGGAGCGCGCTCGGTGTGTCGATCTCCGCAGGGGCAGCCACCGCGTGGCGATCGGCCAGCAGCACCCGCGGATCGATCAACGGTGCAGGGAAGACACCCGTCGTCCGAGCGAGGTCGGCGTCGTCGAGAAAGGCCTGCCAGCTCACCTCGTCGAAGAAGCGCACCGCCGTCGGTCCAACCAGCTGGATGAAGGCCGCAGCGACATAGTCCTGCAACTCGACGCTCCGTTCCCCGAGGAAGAGCTCATCTCCGACCTCAGAGAACGCGCCGCTGTAATGGATTGCCGGGGCCGGCCCTTCGTGCGGGCTTCCCTCTTCCAGGAGAAGCAGGTCCCCGGGGCCGGTCACCTCTCCGACGGCGCCCGCATCCGCATCAGGTTCGACGAAGATCACGCGCGAGCGTTCTCCACGCTCCCCGGTGATCCAGTCACGAAGCGCTCGCGCTCCAAGGACGTCCGGTCCGGCCGGCGGCCTTGCACGCATTTCCGACGTCGTGCCTTGTGACCCCATGGTTCCCCCCATGAACTCAGATCTCGTCCATTCGACGCCTTAGCGTCCTCATTTGAGGCTAGGAAGGACACACTCGAGAAGCAATATTCAATCCGCACGGACGGTCGTCTGCGAGACGTAGGCCATCTCGGCGTCACGAGGCGGGCAGTATCACACCGACTCCAGCGGCCACGAGCTCGCCGCCCGAGCGACGGTCACGGGCGGCCCGGCCGATCGGCTAGACTGTTCAGGTTGTTCCTGGTGACGTGTCCGAGCGGCCGAAGGAGCACGCTTGGAAAGCGTGTGTTGTGCAAGCAACCGCGGGTTCGAATCCCGCCGTCACCGCCACAAGTAAGAGGGGTCTCGCGACGCGGGACCTCTCTTGCCTTTCCTGAGCGCCACGGGATCCGGGGAGCCCTGGGCGCAGCGAAGAGCGGAGTCCCACCGTTCCCGCCCGCACGTATGCCCGGCGGCGTATACGCCCCGGGTTAGCCTGAGTCCAGCGATCGGCATCCGCCCTTGGCATCCGCAGCTCAAGGGCTCCGAACGAAGGAGAGCATCATCTCCGCTACCCAGGTCGCTCCGACCGCTCCGTCCCTCGGCCCCGTGCGGCAGACGTACGCCGGCACCGAGCAGTTCCCGCCGATGGCGACCGCCTATCGCGACGTGCTCCAGGTGGTGCGCGAGATGGGGCTTTTGCAGCGCACTCCCGTGTTCTACGGGCTGGTGGGCGCGACCCTCGTGCTGGCATTCGCAGGTTGCGTCGCCGGCTTCGTGCTCCTCGGTGACAGCTGGTTCCAGCTGCTCATCGCGGCCGCACTCGGCATCGTCTTCACCCAGGTCGCGTTTCTCGCGCACGAGGCGGCGCACCGCCAGGTGCTGTCATCGGGACCGGCGAACTTCCGCCTCGCCCGCATCCTCGGCGGGATCGTCGGCATGAGCTATCACTGGTGGGACTCCAAGCACACCCGCCACCACGGGAACCCGAACCAGGTCGGGAAGGATCCCGACATCGAGGTCGACACGATCTCGTTCCTCGAGAAGGATGCTGCGGCGTCTCGCGGGCTCGTGCGGCTGCTCACCCGCCGCCAGGGCTGGCTGTTCTTCCCCCTGCTGACGCTCGAGGGCGTGAACCTGCACGTGCTGGGATACCGGCATCTGCTCTCGCGGCGGAAGATCACCGGCCGGTGGATCGAGCTGAGCATCATCACCGCCCGCCTCGCGCTCGTCATCCTCCCTGTGTTCCTGCTGCTGCCGCTGGGCATGGCGTTCGCGTTCCTCGGCGTGCAGCTCGCGGTGTTCGGCGTGTACATGGGGGCGTCGTTCGCGCCCAATCACAAGGGCATGGCCATCATCGCGCCCGACGCCCGGCTCGACTTCTTCTCGAAGCAGGTCCGCACGTCGCGCAACATCCGCGGCGGCTGGTGGGCGACTGCACTCATGGGAGGCTTGAACCACCAGGTCGAGCACCACCTCTTCCCCAGCATGTCGCGCTTCCATCTCGCCGCCGCGCGCGGAGTCGTGCGCGACTACTGCGACTCGCACGGTGTGCCGTACACCGAGACCAGCCTCGGCCGCTCCTACGCGATCGTCATCGACTACCTGAACCGCGTAGGACTCGCAGCCAGGGATCCGTTCGACTGCCCGATGGCGGCCCAGTACCGCCGCGTGTGATCCCGCGGCGGACATCCGCGTCCCACGGATGCGGATGTCCGCCGTCGGACGTACACTCGACTCCTCGGCCGGAGGAAGCGAGTACCAGACATGCCCTCACGACCGCTCGACCCCGACACCCACCTCGGCGTACGGCTCAGCGCCATCATGGCGCGGCACGCGTACACGAAGCATCCGGAAGCCGTGGTCGACGAGCTGTACCGCATCGCGGGCGAACGCCTCGACATCCTCGCGGAGGAGGTGGGCGTGTGGATCGGCTTCCACGAGAGCGAGCACACCCGCGATCTCACCGCCGCGCTGCGGCGTCTGCCGCTCGACCTCGACGCCTGGATCGAGACCGGCCGTGAACGACGCCGTGCCGGCCACCACTCCACCACCGGGTTCATGGGGCCGAACGGAACCGGGCGATGACGTGTCAGCCGAACGTCACACCGTAGCTCATGCCGCCGGGCGCCGATGGGAGACGTGTCATGCCTAGCCGCTCGTAGAACGCCGCCGCACCCGCGTTGTTCGGATCCATACCGAGATGCAGACCGCGCACGCCCCGGCGGGTGAGTTCGGCGAACAGCGTCTCGATGAGCCTGCGCCCGAGCCCCTGCCCTTGCGTCTCCGGGAGCAGATCGATGTGCAGGTGCGCGGGATAGTCCGCGGCGTTCGGCTCGACACCCGGCGCCCGCGTGTAGGCGTAGTCGAGCATCCGGTCCTCGCGCGTGACGAGCTCCGAGGGCCGCGGATACCGCTCGTGGAACGCCGGCCACCACGCGTCGCGGAACCACGCGTAGAACGCGTCGGTGTCATCCGTGGCGACGATGTAGCCGATCGTCCTCCCGTCCTCCGATTCGACGACCCACGCCAGGTCCGGATGCCGCTCGACGTAGGGCACCGCGAAGAGATCTCCCCACAGCGTGTCGTCCGGGAGGATGCCCGTGGCGTCTTTGCCGGCATCAGCCGTGCGAAGGCAGATCTCGTACATCGCTGGTCGATCGCTCGGGCGGTACGGACGGATGACGGACACGGACGCTCCTCGGGTCGGCTGCTCTGGCGGAACGCCTTCAGCCTATCCGCGCCTCCGGGGCGGCCGCCGCGACGGCGGAGCGCGCCGTGACCCACGGCAGCAGCCACCCGGCGAGGAGGAACACCACGGCAGCCCCGGCGAGCGCTCCGCCGAGGGTGTCGGTGGCCCAGTGCACCGACAGGACCGTCCGCGACAGAGCCATCGCCACGACCCACAGCACGCCTGCAACCGCCGTCCACACGCGCGGGAACAGCACCCACACCACCACGGCGATCGTTGCAGCGTTGGCGGTGTGCCCGGATGGGAACGATCCGAAGTCGCTCGCCACGATCATGTCGTCGGGACGCGCGCGCCCGAGAAGGTTCTTCAGCACCTGCACGGCGCCGGCGCTGGCGGCGAAACAGACCGCGGCGAAGACGGCGGATCGCCACCGTCGAGCGATCAGGAACGCCAGGATGACCACGAGCGGCACGGCGAACACTGCGATCCATCCGCCGCCGACGGCGTTGAACACGAGAGCCGCGTCGATCATCGGATCGATGCGGTGCTGCGCCACCAGGTCGTTCCACCACCGGTCGAAGGCCGGCGGCTCGCGGAATCCGAAGACGACGGCGGCGCCGAGGAGCACGGTAGCCGCCATCAGTCCGCCGCCCCATGCGAGCAGCATCCGTCGTGTCATCGCATCATTCTGCACGATCGTCCCCGGGGAGAACCGGAGAGCCCCGGGGAGAACCGGGAGAACGGCGAGGAACCGTCGCGCGCCGGGGCGGGCCGGCTCACGGCGCGAGCATGCCCACGGTGCGCGGACGCACGATGAGCCAGAGCGAGAGGACCGCCACCACTGCGCACCCCACCATCACCGAGGCCATCGTGGTCGCCGTGGTGCCGGCGCTCTTCGAGAGCCAGCCGACGATGGGCGAGATGACGCCGGCGACGCCGAAGTTCGTCGCGCCGATGACAGATGCCGCGGTGCCTGCCGCCTTGCCGTGTCGGTCGAGCGCCAGCACCTGCACGTTCGGGAACGTGAAGCCGCACGCGGTCATGAACACGAACAGGGGGATCATGGTTCCCCACAGCCCGAGACCCAGCTGATCCGTGACGATGATCGCCGTTCCGGACAGCAGGAGCACGGCGGTCGACCAGGCCATCACCCACTGCGGGCCGAAGCGCGCCGCCAGGCGGGACGCGGTCTGCACCCCGGCGACCACGCCGAGCGAGTTCACGGCGAAGAGCAGTCCGTACTGCTGCGCGTCCAGCCCGTGGGTCTGCTGGAACAGGAACGGCGAGGCCGACAGATAGGAGAACAGGCCGGAGAAGGTCATGCCGCCGATGATGAGGACACCGATGAAGACGCGGTCGCTGAACACGGAACGGTACCGCTGCAGGGCCGTCGAACCGCCCTTCTCCTGTCGTCGCGCCACGGGCAGCGTCTCCGGGACGAACGCGACGGTCGACACGAGCATGACGACGCCGTAGACCGCCAGCACCACGAAGATGCCGCGCCACGGCATGAGGGTGAGCAGCCACGAGCCGATGAGCGGCGCGGCCACCGGAGCGACCCCCGACACGAGCGCGAGGCGTGAGAGCATCACGACGAGACGCTTGCCGCCGAACAGGTCGCGCACGATGGCCATCGCGACGACGCCGCCGGCAGCCGCGCCGATGCCCATGAACACGCGCGCTCCGCCGAGCAGCGGCAGGTTGGGCGCGAATGCCGCAGCCGCGCTCGCCAGCACGTGCAGGGCCGTGACCGCGATCAGGGGCAGTCGACGCCCGACCTTGTCGCTGAGCGGACCGACGACGAGCTGGCCGAGGGCGAACCCGATCATCGTGCCCGTGAGCGTCAGCTGGATGGCCGCGGCCGTGGTCTCGAAGTCCTGCTCGAGCACGGGGAACGCGGGGAGGTACAGGTCGATCGTGAACGGTCCGAGCGCGGTGAGCGCGCCGAGCAGCACGATGTAGAGGATCCGCCGGGCGTTCGACAGCGAGTCCCCCGGATGCAGCACGATCGGCGCGGTCGCCGGGTTCGATCCCAGCGTGCGGATGGCACCGGTGGCGGAGGGCACGCGGATGCTGCCTGTCGCGGTGCGTTCCGGCTGCGGGGTGGTCGGGATGGTGTCGGTGCGGGGCGCGTCGGGCACGAGGTCCTTCCAGGGCGGGGGCGAAGGATGCTCGAAACGATTCGACCGAGCCCATCCATGCTACTCCTGCACCGACCCCGTCGCCGTCGCGCGATCAGGACGTGGCGCGGGATCAGGACGTGGCGCGGGATCAGGCCGTGGCGCGGGCGAGAGCCTCGTCGAGATCGGCGATGAGGTCAGCGGCATCCTCGATGCCCACCGACAGCCGCACGACGTTCTCCGGCACGGCCAGCGCCGTCCCGCGCACCGAGGCGTGCGTCATCTCGGACGGGTATCCGATGAGCGACTCCACTCCCCCGAGCGACTCCGCCAGCAGGAAGAGGGAGGTCGACTCCGCGAACCGTCGCGCGGCATCCGGCCCTGCGGCGAGCGCGAGCGACAGCATCCCGCCGAATCCGCGCATCTGCCGTGCGGCGATCTCGTGACCGGGGTGCGTGGCGAGCCCGGGGTAGAACACGCTCTCGAACTCGGACCGCGCCGCGGCCCACTCGGCGATCGCCTGCGCGTTCTCGGAATGCTGCCGCATCCGCACCGCCAGGGTCTTGATGCCGCGAGTGGTCAGCCACGCGTCCAGCGGAGCCGACACGGCACCGACGGCGAACTGCTGAAAGGCCACCTGCTCCGCGAAGCGGTCGTCGGCGAACACGACCGCACCGCCGAGGACGTCGGAGTGGCCGCCCAGATATTTGGTGGTCGAGTGCACCACGAGGTCGGCGCCCAGCGAGAGCGGCTGCTGCAGCGCGGGCGATGCGAAGGTGTTGTCGACGACGAGCACGGCTCCGGCCTCGTGCGCGACCTCGGCGAGAACCGTGATGTCGACGATCTTCAGCAGCGGATTGCTCGGCGTCTCGACCCAGACGATCCGGGTCTCCGGGCGCAGCGCTCCTCGCACGGCCTCGAGGTCCGACAGCTCGACGGTGGTCGTCTCGATGCCCCAGGGCGCGAGCACGCGCGTCAGCAGCCGGTAGGTGCCGCCGTAGACGTCGTTGCCCATGAGCACGTGGTCGCCGGGCTTCAGGATGCTCCGCAGCAGCGCGTCCTCAGCGGCGAGACCCGACGCGAACGAGAGGGCCTTCGCTCCTCCCTCCAGCGCCGCGAGCTGCACCTCGAGGGCGGAACGCGTGGGATTGCCCGAGCGGTTGTACTCGTAGCCTCCGCGGAGCCCCCCGACGCCGTCCTGCACGTGCGTCGACGACTGGTGGATCGGCGGGATGATCGAGCCCGTCATCGGGTCGGGGTCCTGACCGGCGTGGATGGCTCGGGTGGCGAAGGCGTGATCGGACATGTCTTTCAGACTACGTCCGCGCCGACCCGTCGAGCCCAACGGTTACGCCCCGTGTACCGCACCGCGGAGGTCGCGGCGCGGCACACGGGGCGCGGGTGTCAGCCCTTCGTCGAGCCGGCCAGCAGGCCGCGGACGAAGTAGCGCTGCAGCGAGAAGAAGACGATCAGCGGGATGATGATCGACACGAAGGCACCAGCGGTGAGCAGGTACCAGTCGTTGCCCCTCGTTCCGGTGATCTCTGCCAACAGCTTCGTGATCGGAGCGGCCGGCCCGTCGGCGAACACGAGCGCGACGAGCAGGTCGTTCCAGACCCACAGGAACTGGAAGATCGCCACCGAAGCGATCGCCGGCATGGTCAGCGGCAGCACGACGCGGAAGAAGATCTGCCCGCGTGACGCGCCGTCGACCCGCGCAGCCTCGATGATCTCGCCGGGGATCTCCGACATGAAGTTGTGCAGCAGGTAGATCGCCAGCGGCAGCGCGAACATCGTGTGCGCGATCCACACCTGCGCGTACCCCTGCGAGGCGCCGAGCGGTGTCGTCACCTGGAGTCCGAACAGGTTGATCCCGCGTGAGAACGAGCTCAGCAGCGGCACGAGCGCCATCTGGATGGGCACGATCTGCAGCGCGAACACGAAGATGAACAGGGCGTTGCGTCCCTTGAAGTCGATCCATGCGAACGCGTAGGCGGCCATCGAGGCGATCATGAGCGGCACCAGGGTCGCGGGGATCGTGATGGCGATCGAGTTCACGAACGACTCGACGATCGTGAGCTGGGTCGTGCCCGACTGCAGCACCTGCACGTAGTTGTCGAACGTGACCTGCGGGTTGGTGAAGAACTCCCACCATCCGCTCGAGGAGATCTGGTCGCGCGGCCGGAACGACGAGATGAACAGCCCCAACGTCGGGATGGTCCACAGGAAGGCGATCACCACCGAGGCGATGGTCGCCCACGGGCGGGTCAGCTTCTTGCGCGCACGCCCTGCCGACGCTTCGAAGCGTCCGCCGGTCGTGATGGCCCGCGTGCTCTGGTCGGTCGCCGGCGTCGCCGCCGCACTGGTCGACGTGCTCATCGCACCTCCCGCTGCTTCTTGATCTGGCGCGCGTTGTAGATCACGATCGGCAGCACCAGGATGAACAGGATGACCGACAGCGCAGCGCTGCGCCCGGCCTCGAACTTCGAGAACTGCGTGTACATCTCGTTCGCCAGCACCGACGTGCCGTAGTTTCCGGCCGTCATCGTGCGAACGATGTCGAAGACCTTCAGCGAGGCGATGGAGATGGTCGTGAGCACGACGATCAGCGCGGGCCGGATCGACGGCACCGTCACCGACCAGAAGCGCTCCCACGCGTTGGCGCCGTCGAGCTCGGCGGCCTCCAGCAGCTCGGCCGGCACGCCCTTGATGGATGCCGAGAGCACCACCATCGCGAAACCGGTCTGCACCCAGATGAGCACGACGATGAGGAACAGGTTGTTCCACGGCCCGTTGAGGAGCCACTGCTGCGGCGTCCCGCCGAACCAGACGAGGATCTGGTTGAGCAGACCGATCTGCTTGAACTCCGGGCCGCGGTACTCGTACATGAACCGCCAGATGATGCCGGCGCCGACGAACGAGATCGCCATCGGCATGAACACGAGGACCTTGTAGATCTTCTCGCCGCGGGTGCGGTCGATGAACACGGCGTAGGCGAGGCCGACGAGCGTGGACACAGTCGGCACGATGAGCACCCAGATGATCGAGTTGATCACCGAGGTGATGCCGTCAGACTGGGTGAAGATCCACGTGTAGTTCGCCAGCCCCACGAACTCCTTGCCGGAGGAGTTCCAGAACGACGAGTACATGGTCTGGACCGACGGCAGGACGAGTCCGACGAGCAGCAGCAGCATGGCCGGTGCCATGAACGCGACCAGCTGGATGAGGTAGCCGGCGCCGTCGCGGGAGCGGTAGTCGAGGAAGAAGAACAGCGCGCCCACGAGGACGGCCACTCCCATCGCCCAGTAGTAGGAGTTGAAGAACCACATCACGGCGAGCGGGATGAGCAGGCACATCGCGAGCCGGATGAACGTGTACGGCGTCCCCTTGCGTGGAGCGATGTCCACGAGGAGCAGGATGACGGCCACCACCACCGCGAATGCGATGACGACGGCGACGGCCTGCAGGACCGGCGGGAGCATGCCGATCCATCGGAAGAAGTTTGTCGCGGTCACGGAATCCCCTTCATGACGCAGAGCGGATCGGAGGTTCACGCGACGATGCGCGAACCAGGGAGAGGGAGGGCCGCCCCGCGGGCGGCCCTCCCGGATCGATCAGCTCGAGGGCCAGCCGGTCTCGATCTGCGAGAGCACCTCGTCGGTCGAGGTGCCGTTCACCCAGGCGACCATGCCCTTCCAGAAGGTGCCGGCACCGACCGCGCCGGGCATCAGGTCGCTGCCGTCGAACCGGAACGTGGTGTCCGGGTCCTGCAGGATCTTGATGGTCTCCTGAAGGATCGGGTCCTTCGCGTTCTCGGGGTCGAGGCCGTTGTTGGCGCTCGTCACGCCGCCGAGGCTGACGCGGCTGTTGGCCCACTCGGGGCTGGACAGGTACTCGAGCACCTTCTGCGTCGCCTCGTCGTCGCTGAACGCGCCGACGATCTCGCCACCGCCGGTGACGGTGGTCTCGCCGGCGGTCTCACCGGGGAGCATGAACGCCCACACGTCGCCGTCCTCGGCGATCTTCGTACCCTCGGGGAAGAAGCCGGAGAGGAACGAGGCCTGGTGCGTCAGTGCGCACTCGCCGGAGGCGACCTTGGGCGCGACGTCGCCGAAGGCGGTGGAGTTGATCGACCGCACGTCACCGAAGCCGGCGTTGACGTAGCTCGGGTTCAGCAGCAGCTCCCCCACGGAGTCGAACGCCTGCTTGATCTCGGGGTCGGTGAACTTCACGTCGCCGGCGACCCAGTTGTCGTAGACGTCGGTGCCCGACTGACGCAGCACGTAGTCCTCGATCCAGTCGGTGCCGGGCCATCCGGTGGCGGTGCCCGACTCGAAGCCGGCGCACCACGGCGCGGTGCCGGTCTTGGACTGGATGGTGGCGGTGAGCGCCGTGAGCTCGTCGAGCGTCTGCGGGACCTCGACGCCCCACTCGGCGAACTTCGCCGGCGAGTACCAGATCCAGCCCTTGACGCTCGCCATCAGCGGAGCGCCGTAGAACGTGCCGTCGACGGTGCCGTACTTCACCCAGTCCTCGGTCCAGTACTCGTTCGCGTTCTTCTCCACCGCTTCCGGAGCGGGCTTGAGGAAGTCGCGCGACGCGAAGTCGGCGAGCAGGCCGGGCTGCGGGAAGATCGCGATGTCGGGCGGGTTGCCGCCCTGTGCGCGGGTGCCGAGCTGCGTCTCGAAGTCCTGGCTGCCCTCGTACTTGATGGTGATGTCGTTCTCCTCGGCCCAGTCGGCCCAGGACTCCTGCAGGAGCTTCGCCTCGTCGTCGACGATCGTGCCGTAGATGGTCACGGTGTTGTCATCGCTGGAGCCGCCGCCACCACCTCCGCTCGGTGCGCCTGGAGCCCCGCAACCTGCGAGGGCAACGCCCGCGACCCCCAGCAGGGCGAGCGGGACGAGTCGCCGGGAACGCTGTGACAGACCCATGTGGTTTCTCCTCTTCGAGTAACGCTCCCGATCTCGAACAACGCCCCTCAGCGACGTGATCGGGAACCGATTCCAGGCCAACCTACCTGCGCTGATCCGCCCCGCACAATGGGGAACGGTCACAAGCTCACAACCTTTGCCCACGAAATCCGACTTCTCATGGGAGCGCTCCCTCGACGACAGTGTGGAACCGGTTCCTTTCCCGCATCCGAACGACTACGCTGAGCGACGCGCCACGCGGCATGCATCATGCGGCATGCGGCAGCGGCGGGGCGCACGGCACGCGGTCGAGGAGGACTCATGAGCACGATCGCCGACGTCGCAGCACGCGCCGGCGTGTCCAAGGCGACGGCCAGCCGAGCCCTGAGCGGGCGGGGCTACGTCTCGGACGAGACCCGGCGCAAGGTCGCGGATGCCGCGGCAGAGCTCGCCTACGTCGCGCACCCGTCCGCCACGAGCCTCGCGACCGGACGCACGCGCACCGTCGGTGTCATCATGCCCCCGGTCGACCGGTGGTTCTTCTCGGAGCTGCTCGCGGGGATCCAGGAGGCCCTGTTCGCCCTCGACTACGAGCTGGCGCTGTACGGCATCCGCGAGGGCACCGCGACGCGCGAACGCCTCTTCGAAGCGGTGCTCCCCCAGCGGCGGTTCGACGGCATCATCGCGGTCGGCATCCAGCCGAGCGCACGCGAACTCGAGCGGCTGCACCGCTCGGAGCGCCCGCTGGTCAGCATCGGGCCCTACAGCGAGGGCTCGAGCGCCGTGTCGATCGACGACGCCGCGGCGGCGCGCATCGCGACAGAGCACCTCATCGAGCTGGGGCACACCGATATCGCCTTCATCGGCGGGTCGGGGGACACCGGCGAGCTGAGATTCGGAGACGCGCGGCGGGTCGACGGGTACCTGGAGGCGCTCCGAGCCGCGCACCCGCCGGGGACTCCGCGCATCGCCGACGCCTCGCCGACGATGCCGGGCGGCTACGATGCCGCGGTCGAGCTCCTCGGCGACCGGCGCAACCGCCCGACCGCGATCGTCGGCGTGTGCGACGAAGCGGCGATCGGGGCGACGATCGCCGCACGCAGACTGGGCATCGCCGTGCCGACAGAGCTCAGCATCGTCGGAATCGACGACCATCAGCACGCGTCGATGTTCTCCCTGACGACCATCCGCCAGTCGCCGCATGAGCAGGGTCACGAGGCCGTGCGGCTCCTGCGGCAGCGGATCGAGCATCCGGATGCGCCGATCGAGCGCGTGGTGGCGGCATCCGCCCTCGTCGTGCGCAACTCGACAGCGCCCCCGCGCGCGGTGTGACGTCCTGCCGGGGTGGGGCGCGCGTGCGGTCGCGCGCCTGCGAGGGCACCCGGGAACGCACGAAGGCCCCGGGATGCACCCGAGGCCTTCGCAGCGTGAGACGCGGTGATTACTTGAGGGTAACCGTGGCGCCTGCCTCTTCGAGAGCGGCCTTGGCCTTCTCGGCGGTCTCCTTGTTCGCGCCCTCGAGCACGGCCTTGGGAGCACCGTCGACGACGGCCTTCGCCTCGCCGAGGCCGAGCGAGGTGAGCTCGCGGACAGCCTTGATGACCTGGATCTTCTTGTCGCCGGCAGCCTCGAGGATGACGTCGAACGAGTCCTTCTCCTCCTCGGCAGCGGCCTCGCCGGCGCCGCCGGCGGCACCTGCGACGGCGACGGGGGCAGCAGCGGTGACCTCGAACTTCTCCTCGAACGCCTTCACGAAGTCGTTGAGCTCGATGAGGGTCAGGCCAGCGAACTGCTCGAGCAGCTCCTCGGTGGTGAGCTTCGCCATGATGTTTCTCCTAATAGATGGGGTTTGTGGATCGAGAACGCCGGTCGCTCACGCGGCCTCTGCGGTCTCCAGCTTTTCGCGAAGCGCGTCGATGGTCGCGGCAGCCTTGCCCATCGTCGCCTTCATCATGCCCGCCGCCTTCGCCAGCAGAACCTCGCGGCTCTCGAGGGAGGCGTACTTGTTGACCTCGTCGGCCGAGAGCGCATTGCCCTCGAAGATGCCGGCCTTGATCACGAGAAGCGGGTTGGCCTTGGCGAAGTCACGCAGAGCCTTGGCGGTGGCGACGAAGTCACCGTGCACGAACGCGACGGCCGACGGACCCTTGAGCTCGTCGTCCAGCGCGGTGATGCCTGCCTTGTTGGCGGCGATCTTGGTCAGCGTGTTCTTCACCACGGCGTACTCAGCGTCCTGACGGATGCTGTTGCGCAGCTCCTTGAGCTGGGCAACCGTCAGACCGCGGTACTCGGTCAGCAGAACGGCGGACGAGTTCTCGAATGACTTCGTGAGCTCGGCGACCGATGCATCCTTCTGCGCCATGGTCACTCCTTGGTGTGTACGGGATGCCCCACGACGGTGGAGCACCGGCCTCGACCCCTGCCCCTGACATGAAGAAAGCTCCGGCGCAAGCGCACGGAGCTCGGAGAAGTTCGTGTCACCTGCGCGGGCCCCTGCACTGCAGAGCTTCGATCATCCTGCGCCGGAGCACACGACGATGACCAGCGGTCTTCGGTTGCTCCCACTCTAAGGCATCCCGGGCCGCCACCCAAATCGAGCCGGCCCGCCGGGGTGGGGAGTTCTGCCCATCGCCGGGGAACAGGTTCAGCACATATCGTCGAGAGGTCGAATACACACCACGATCATTGCCGGCGTGCTGGTCGGTATCGACGCACTGCAGTGAGCCACCGGACGCGGCTCGTTCGAGGATTTCGCAATGGGTGCGTTGGGGATGGCGCTCGGCGGGGCCCTCGGCGGCCTCGCCAAGTCGGTTCTGGGTCCTGGTGGCTCCGTCGTGATCCCCTCGATTCAGCGGATGACGCCGGCGCTGGCCGGAGGCGGCACGACGGCAGGGTCGCTGGCAGTGGCCCTACAGCTCAATTTCCGCAACATGGTGTCGAACTCGTATTGGATGACGAACACGATCAAGGACGGATATGAGAACGGCACCAGCTTCGTCGACAGCCTCGCCGGGCCTTGGCAGAACCTTGCAGAGCGCGTCGGGAATACTGTTGATGGCAACGGTCCGCGCACAGACGAAGAGTTGAACTCATGACCACAGGGACGCACCGCGTATGGCAACGTCTGCCGCAGGGATGGATCGAGTTCACCGCCCATGGCGAGCGCTCCCCCGATGAATGGCTGGAATGGTACCTGTCCAGCAGTGAAGGGTGGATGTCTGATGAGGGGCGGGCCTCCATCACCGACGGTTTCCGGGCGGGAGTGACTGCATTCGCCGATTCCTCCCTCGCCTTCTCTCGATCGTTCTGGGTGAGCATCCGAGCATCGCCTTCCTGGGGACGCAGGTCGTTCCGGAGACAGGCGATGGCGCCTCCTCCTCGTTCCACCGACTGTTCCCCGTCACCTGATTCGGCAGCGAGAGCACCGCAGAGGCCTTCACCTCTCCGGATTCTCGCGTCGGCACCGTCACGCGCGGCACGCTGGACGTCGAGGGACGTTCCTGGCTGCTCGCATCGGTGAGATTCCGCTGCCTGACGGCCAGGGCACCGTTCTCGTGACCGGGATCGGCTCCGACCCGGAACAATCACTGGCGCTGTCGATGTCCGTGGCTTTCGCACTGATCACGACGCAGTACCTCGCGGACGGCGAGTCTCCCGACGAGATCCCGATGTTCCCGGCGTCGGCCGCCTGATGGCATTCCGACTGATCAAGCCGGCATCCCGAGTCTGGCTGGACAGCGCAGGCTCGGCGGATGCCCTCGTCTCCGATGCCGACCGAGCAGTGACTGCACTGCGCCGCGACTACGAGCGCTGGAGCCGACTGGGCGGCGGCATCCTCGCCTTCACCGTCACCGCGGCCGCGCTCTTCGTCGGCTCCGCGGCGTGGGCCTTCCTCTTCGGTCCGTGGCTGCGCGACACCGCGACGATCGCGACGGCGATCATCGCGCCGTTGGTCGCGGCAGCCGGGATCTTCGTGCTCTGGCGGTTGCATCGCTCGGGTCGACGGCTCGCCGGTGCTGCTGCCTGGTGGATGCGACTTCCTTATCGCACCGGCGCGCGTCCGCGCCCCGTCCGCGGATATGTCCTGGCGCGCACCATCTACCTCGAGCCGGCGCTGCTCGCACGCTCGTTGACGATGGGATGCGCGCTCCTGCTGCTCATTCTCGGTGTCGCAGGGTTCGTCCGCGGCCTGGTCGTCATGGAGCAGGAGCCGTCGGTGACGATCGCTCTGGCAACTCTGTCGGCGATCAGTGCCGCCTGCTTCTGCGGCCAACTCGGCGGCGTCGCACGGATCGGCGCCGGAGCATCCGAGGCCGACCCGATCTGGGCGCGCACGCGCGATGCCTTCCGGGACCGATGATTTTCCGTCCGCTGCTCCCAGGGTCGCGCCCGTACCTCAGCCCTGGGCAAGAGGGCGACATGCAGTCGGTGGATGCGGCGCAGCGCGCGGCCGATGCTCTGGGACCGGACTACCTGCGCTGGTCGCGTCTCGGAATGGGAATGCTGGGCTTCTTCGGCGCCCTCATCGGCGCATCCGGCCCCGGAATGATCGTCGACGCCATCTCGTCCGGACAGCCGCCGGTGGTGCTCGGTTTCGCCGTGATCGTGGGCCTGCTTCTCGCGGTGGTGCCCCCTTCCTCGCGGAGGCGGCCGAGGGAGATCCACACCCTCCCGGAGACCCGATCCGCCAACTGCGCCGCGACTACGACCGCGTGTCGCGCGTCGGGATGGGGGCCCTCGCCATCCTCGTACTCGTCCCGTTCGGACTGATCGCGGCAGCCGGCGTACCGTTCACGGGCCATCAGCTGACACCGTTCGACATCGTCATGGCCGTGATCGGGGCGGCCTCGCTGATCACCGGCCTGTGGATCCTGATCCAGTTGCACAGAAGCGGCCGCCAGATCCTCGTCGTGCTCTCGCGCCGCCTCCGAGACCCTTACCGCACCGGCGCGCTGCTACGCATCGCCGCCGGCTGGGTGAACGCGCGCACGGTGAACTTCGAGCCTCCCGTCCTCACCCGCATCATCACCTCCTCGCTCCTGGGCGTCACCGGCCTCATCGGGCTCGGCATCATCGCGTTCCCGGGATTCGCCCAAGCGCCTTCGCTCTGCACCGCGATCGTGCTCTGGGGCGCGGCCTGCCTGCTCACTGCGGCCGGGCAGATGGGCGGCGTCATGCATCTGGTCTCCGGCGTGGCCGAGCAGGATCCGCTCTGGGTGCGTATCCGCGATTGGTTCCGCCGATCCTGAGCGCACCGGCGGCGTGTGCGGAGGCGGATGCCCGAGGTCAGGGGTAGCCTCGTGAGGTGACCCCGGAACTGCAAGCGCGAATCGTCGCGGACTCCCGCGATAGGGTCGCGTGGATGCGGGCGCGCTCGCGCGGGATCACCGCCACCGACGTCGCCGGACTCACCAGCGCTGCGTCGATCGCTCGCGCGGCAGACGCCAAGCTCGGCGGCGGACCGCGGTTCGGCGGGAACGCGTACACCGAGCACGGGCGCCGGCGCGAACCGGAGATCGCCGCCTGGGTCGCCGCAACTCACGGGATCATGCCGTCGTCCGCGCTGTTCCGGGCCGAGGTCGAGCACCGTCATCTCGCCACCCCCGACGGCATCGCGGTCGACGCCGGCGGACGCATCAGCCTCGCCGAGATCAAGACGACGAACAAGCCGTTCCGCGGCATCCCCCGCCCGTACCTGCGGCAGGTGTGGTGGCAGCAGCACGTGCTCGGCGCCGAACGCACCCTGTTCGTCTGGGAGGAGCACGTCGACTTCGCTCCCGTGCACGACGAGCCCCGGTGCGTGTGGATCGACCGCGACGAGCGCGAGATCGCCAAGCTGGTGTCTCTGGCCACCGACCTCATCGACGAGCTGTACCGCCGCACGACCGGCAAGCCCGTGCCCGGTCGGGTGACGGATGCCGTGGCCAGCCGCCGCGAGCAGCTCCGCGAGCGCGACGCCTTCCGCGCGCTGGCCCTCGCCGACTGACCGTCGACCGGAACACCGCCGCGCGCATCGAACGCTTCTGATATCCGATCAATAGCTCCGCAGCGTGGAGAGCGTGCACTGCGGGTTGGAGCCGGCGAGGCCGATCGAGGCGGTCGCGACCAGCCAGTCCGAGCGCCACCGGTTGTCGGGAGACGGTGCGGGCGTCACGGGACCGGGGTACACGAACCGGATGCCGAAGCTCTTCGAGCCCCCGAGGAGCCCGCTGAGCAGCGCACCGCTGATAACGGTCGTGTAGGCGCTCTCGCTGCCGGTCGTCGAGGTGCCTCCGAGCAGCGGATCGAGGAGCGACGGAAGCAGCCCTCCGGTGATCTGGGCATACTCCGCACTGGAGGCCGAGTACCCCGAGACTCCCGCCGGGACGCGCCAGTAGATGGTCACCGTGGGGTTGAGCCCGAGCGCCCCGCCGCTGGCCACGCATCCCGGGGTGTTCCACGTCACCGGTTCCGGCACGTTCAGCGCTGTGACGGCCGCCGTCGCCAGCTCCTGGTCGACCCAGGCCGCCTCAGTCTGCTGCGGTGGCGGTACGGTGGCGACGGCGAGGATCACAGCGGCACCGAGGACAGCGGCCGGTCTCCGCCGTGCTCCCCGCGCCCCGCGGCCCCTTCCCGCTCTGCCGGAGCGCAGCCACGATGCCGTCACGGCCCCTCACCGCCTCGGTCGCCGCTGCGCTCCCGGCGCCCTCGCGCGCGGCCGACCGCAAGCGCCGCGCCGGCCACGACGAGGATCGCCCCGCCGGCAAGGATCCACGGCACCACAGGCGACATACCGGTCGTCGCGAGCCCTCCCCTCGGCCCGACGGAAGCGCTGTCCCCCTCCCCCCGCGCATGGAACCGGATGCTGGTGGAACCGCTGTGCTCCCCTGCGGCGAGAGCCACGCTCATGCGCACGTACGCGACATCCGTGTCAGCCATGCTCGTGAGCTCGGTCTGCAGACCGTCGCGCGGCACCTCCCACGCTGTCCGCAGCGCCTTCTCGCCGCGCGGGCACCCGTCGTCTTCCCACTCCTGTGCGCACAGTGCGACGTCCACCTCGAGCCGCGCGTCTCCCGTGGCGCTGACGCCGAGCACGATGCGGCCGGGGTCCGGGGCGTCGGCGCTCACCGTGACGTCCCACCGGACGGCGCGGCCCGACGACAGCGACGATGCCGCATCCCAGTCGGCCACGGAGACGAGCCGGATCACGCGTCCGTGCACCACCTGCGTGGTCGGCGCAGCCCATGCCGGGGCAGCGATGCCGGCCAGCGCCAGCGCCGCGATGAGCCCCGCGAGGACCCTCGCCCTCATCGGCGCCGGTCCCTTCGCAGCGGTCCCGCCGTGACGAGCGCGGGATGCGCTCCCTCCGCCCCACCCGCGGCATCCGCGCGCCGCCGCTCCTCCTCGCGCGGCCAGAACGCCCACACCACGAGCAGCGACGCGCCCACCGTGAGAGCGCCGAGCACCCACGGTTCCCCGAACCACACGATCACGTGCGCGAGCCCGGGAGCCGACGCCCGGACGATGCGGACCTCGCTCACGGTGTACGGGGCAGGATCGGCCACGTCGTTCGCGTCGCCTTTCATGGTGATGACCCTGGCACCGTCGACGGGGCCCGCCGCGACCGACGTCACCCTGTGCGTGATGGGAAGCGCATCCGGCCTGGCCACGGTGACGACGTCGCCGACCGCCACCTCCGATGCGGGGATGCGCTGCACGAGAGCGACGGATCCGGCCGGAATGGTGGGCGACATGGACCCGGTCTTGAACATGATCAGCGAGTATCCGCCCGCGTACGCCATCACGACGAGCGCGATGCAGACGGCTCCGGCGAGCGCGGCGAGGGTGAGCAGAAGCTCTCTCGCGCCGCGCCCGGCGATCCGGATGCTGCGTGCGACGGTGTTCATGCGTCCTCAGCTCGTCGATCCCGTGAACGTCCAGGTCGGCTTGAGGGACCCGCCCTGCGCCGTCCCCGTCGTGTCGCCGGGGAGGGTGAGCACCATGCAGTACGTCACGACGTTGGTCGCGACGCCCGTCTGCGCGTCGACGGTGAGCGTCGCAGGCGTGAGTGCTGGCAGGTTCTGGATGCCGTTCACGCTCACATCGGGCGCGGTGCCGGTCGTGCAGGCTGAGGCCGCGGCCTGAGCGCCGGCGACGGTCGAGGTGGTGACCTTCACCCCCAGCGTCAGCGCTCCCTGCAGGGCGACGTCGGCGGCAGCAGTGACCGTCGCGTCTGCGGCGTTCTTCACCGAGACCGCCGTGAGGTTCACGGTGCCGCCGAGGGTCCCTCCGGCCTTCACCTGAATCGCAGCGGCACGCACCTGCCCCGGGTACATCGCACCGGCGTCGAGCGGGACCACGAGGGTGTTCGCCGACGGCCCCGAAGCGGTGAACGCCGCCGTGCCGCCGACACGGGACACGATCGAGAACGACCCAGCCGTGACCGTCGAGGTCGCCAGCTCCTGATCGGTCCACGCCGCGATGGTGGCGGCCGCACCGACCCCCAGCACGAGTCCCCCTGCGAGGAGCGCGCGCAGGCGCCGGAGCGCACGCGCGCGTCGGAGGGAGCGGGCACGCCGCCTCGGCGGACGCAGGGTCCGGCGAGAGGAGACTACGGCTGCACCGAGGTCGCGTTCCACTGCCACGTCACGGTCCCCGTATCGCCCTGCTGGATGCCGGTCGGCCCGCTCGCCGCCGTGACCCGGATGCAGAGATTGACATCGGTCCCCGGTGTCATGGTGGTGGGAACAGCCGTCCCGGCGGCGAACGCCGCGGCGTCGCATCCGAACGTCGCACCCGTGGAGACGACCGCATATGTGAGCTTGCCTGGCGTGGCGAAGGATCCGCTCCCCACCGGGGCGACCGACGCGAGCGCCGCGTCGTACGTGCCCCCGAGCCGCAGCGCATAGGGCGCGAACACCTCGTCGCCGGGACTGAGGTTGGTCGGAGCGAGCTCGAAGCTCAGCGACGCCGCCGAGTCCGAGGTCGCGTGATCGGTGAAGTCGATGCCGTTGCTCGACCCCGTGAACGAGAACTCCCCCGCAGTGAAGATGCCGTTCGCGAACTCCGAATCGTTCCACGCCGCGAGCGTCACCGCGGTCCCGACTCCGAGCACGAGCCCCCCCGCGAGCACCGCGAGCACCTTCCGCCGTCTTGCCTGTGTCGCCATTGCCATTCCCCCTCAGGAATACCGATATTCCAGATGGATGCCGACACTGACCCGGGTCGAAATCCATCCGCGTCCCCACATCATCACGTGCCGGACCGACCCCCCACAAGCACGGGAACGAAACGCGTGTGGCCTCGCGCCTGAAACCCGGACGATTCCACGGCCCCGCCCCCGATAGTTGACGAAACTCAACCATCGGCGTATAGTTGACGAAGTTCAACTATCTTGTGCGCGCCAGTGCTGTCGCAGCATCCGTCCTCCGACTTCCGAAAGGCGTCTCCATGACCACGGACTCCCCTGCCCGGATGACGCATCGCCAGGTGCTCGAAGCCCTCACAGGCCTGCTCCTCGGCATGTTCGTCTCGATGATCGCCGGCACCGTCGTGTCGACCTCGATGCCCGTCATCGTGCACGACCTCGGCGGCGACCAGGCCGCGTACACCTGGGTCATCACCTCGACCCTGCTCACGACGGCGATCTCCACGCCGATCTGGGGCAAGCTCGCCGATCTGTTCAACCGCAAGCTTCTCATCCAGATCGCGCTGATCCTCTTCGTGCTCGCGACCGCCGCCGCGGGATTCGCGCAGGACACCACGATGCTCATCGCGTTCCGCGCGGTGCAGGGACTCGGCGCCGGCGGTCTCGCAGCGCTCAGCCAGGTCATCATGGCCGACATCATCAGCCCCCGCGAGCGCGGTCGGTACATGGGCCTGTTCGGCGCCGTCATGGCCGTCGCCACGGTCGGCGGACCGCTGCTCGGCGGCTGGATCACCGACACGATCAATTGGCGCTGGAACTTCTTCGTCGCGCTCCCGTTCGCGGTCGCCGCGCTCATCATCCTGCAGAAGACCCTGCACGTCTCGACCGAGCGCAGGCGCAAGGTGTCGATCGACTACGTCGGCATCGTGCTGCTGTCGGCCGCCGTCTCGCTGCTGCTGATCTGGGTGACCAACGCGGGCACGAACTTCGACTGGTGGAGCACAGAGACCGTCCTCATGGTCGGCGGCGCACTGGTCGCGACAATCGTGTTCATCGTCGTCGAGCTCCGCGTCCGCGAGCCGCTCATCCCGCTCACGCTGTTCCGCGGTCGCACGTTCACCCTCTCGGTGCTCGCCTCGATCTCGATCGGCGTCGCGATGTTCGGCACCTCGGTCTACCTCGCCCAGTACATGCAGCTCTCGCGCGGCGCGTCGCCGACGGATGCCGGCCTCATGACGCTGCCGATGATGGCCGGCCTGCTCATCGCGTCGATGGTGGTCGGACAGCTCGTCACCCGCTTCGGGAAGTGGAAGCCCTACCTGATCCTCGGCTCCGTGCTGCTCATCGCCGGCTCGGCGCTGCTGTCGACCCTGCACTACGACACGAACTTCGCGCTCGTCTCGGTGTACATGTTCCTCACCGGCGCCGGCGTCGGCATGACGATGCAGAACCTCGTGCTCATCGTGCAGAACGTCGCCAAGCCGGCCGAGATGGGCGTCGCGAGCTCCGGCGTGACCTTCTTCCGCAGCCTGGGCGGCACGATCGGCGTCTCGGTCATGGGCGCCCTGCTCGCGAACAAGATCACCGACCTGTTCACGACCGGCAAGGACGACCTGATGGCCGCGATCGCCAAGACCGGCGACAAGGCCCAGGAGGTCGCGGCGCAGCTCTCCAGCGGCACGCTCCCCGAGGTGCGCCTGCTCCCCGAGCCCGTGCGCTCACTGGTCGAGGACTTCTACGCACAGGCGATCTCGCACTCCTTCCTCATCGGTGTCCCGCTCGCTGTGCTCAGCCTCGTCGCGATCCTGTTCATCCCGAACGCTCCGCTCACGCGCATGACGACGAGCGAGCGGGCGAAGGCCGCGCAGTCGGCTCCCGCCGAGCACCGACCGGCGGAGGACGCCGCCGAGGTCGCGATCGCCGACGCCGAAGCCCTCGCGGGGGCGCCGACCGGTACAGTACAGGTCGTGTCACACCGCACTCGCGAAACAGCATCCGATGGCGACCTCTGAGACCCCCGACGCGCGGGCCGAATCGGTCCGCGCCCTCGAGGCGGAGTTCAGTGAACTTCTCACGCACTTCCGCCGGCTCATCATGGAGAACGCCAACCGCGTCAGCCCCGGCATGCTGCCGGGCGCCTACAAGACGCTCACGACGATCGCGCGGTGCGAGCAGGTGACGGTGTCGGCGCTGGCGGAGCGGATGCTGACCGACAAGGGTCAGGTCAGCCGGATGGTCCGCGAGTTGGAGGGCCTGGGGCTCATCGAGCGTTCGACCGACCCGGCAGACGGCCGGTCCTTCATCCTTCGGCTCACTCCTCTGGGCAAGGAGCGCCTCGCCGAGGCCCGCCTTCCCCAGGAGGGCCTGCTCATGAAGACGCTCGCCGACTGGAGCATCGCCGACATCGACAGCCTCACGCGGCTGCTGCATGCGCTCGCGTCAGGCGCCACGCCCAGTCATTAGCCGAGCACCCGCGAAGCCTCGTCCGCGATCTCGCGCGCGATGGTGTCGAGCAGCCGCGAGCGCAGGTTCCACTGCTGCCAGTACAGCCGGACCCGCAGCGTCGGCCCGCCCAACGGCACGAGAGACCCGGACTCCTGCAGCACCGGAACCATGCCCCACCCGAGTCCGAGGTGCACGGCCAGCGCGTAGTCGTACGACGCGGGGACGTAGTGCCGCGGCACCCCGTGCGGGGCCACTCCCATCGCGCGGAGCCACTCGTGCTGCAGCGTGTCGCGCCGGTCGAAGTCGACGAACGGCGCCTCGGCGAGCGCGTCGGTCGTCACGCCACCGGCGAACCATCGCTCGGCGTACGCGGGTTCTGCCATCGCCCGGTACTCCAGCACGCCGAGGGACGACACGGTGCATCCGGCGACGGGGTCGGCCTCGCTGGTGACCGCGGCCATCACGGTGCCCGACTCGAGCAGCCGCGCCGTGAAGTTCTGGTCGTCGCGGTGGAGGTCGACGTCGATGTCGTGTGCGGCGGAGAGACGGGCCAGGGGTGGCAGGAACCATGTCGCCATCGAGTCCGCGTTGACGGCGAGGGGGATGCTGATGCGCGCCCCTCCGCCGTCGAGCCCGAGCCCGGCCATGGCGTCGTGCTCGAGCAGCGCGACCTGCCGCGCGAGCCGTACGACGGCCTCGCCCGCCTCGGTCAACCGCGCCGGCTTGGAGCGCACGACGAGCACGCGACCGAGCTGCTGCTCCAGCGTCTTGAGGCGCTGACTGACCGCGGACGGCGTGATACGCAGCCGCCGCGACGCCGCGTCGAGAGTGCCCTCGTCCGCCACCGCGGCGACGGTGGCCGCGAGCTCCAGGTCGATATTCACATAAGCCAGGCTAATACCACGAAAGAAATCTTCGCTGGATCTGCATCTGCGTCGTGCCTAGCGTGGAGACATGCTCACCGTTCTCTCCGGGCTCGGACTCGGCCTCTCGCTCATCGTCGCCATCGGCGCGCAGAACGTCTTCGTGTTGCGCCAGGGCATGCGCCGCGAGCACGTGCTGCCCGTCGTCGTCATCTGCGCGGCGTCCGACGCGGTGCTGATCATCGCGGGCGTGGCCGGACTCGGGTTCGTGATCTCGGCGGCACCGTGGCTCGTGGTGGTCGCACGCTGGGCGGGAGCGCTGTTCCTCCTCGGCTACGGCGTCCTCGCCGCACGCCGGGCCTGGCACGGCGGCGAGCAGCTGCGGGTCGAGGCCGCGGACGCCGCGCCGACCTCCGGCGCAACCGCCCCGGGCTCCTCCGGCGGAACCGCTACGCTCGCGCCGGCGACGGGCACGCTCTCGCGGACGACCACGCGGCTGGCTCCGGTCGTGCTCACGACGCTCGCGCTCACCTGGCTGAATCCGCACGTGTACCTCGACACCGTGCTCATGCTGGGCTCCATCGCCGCCACCCACGGCGATCATCGGTGGCTCTTCGCGGCCGGGGCCATCTCCGCGAGTGTCCTGTGGTTCACGGCCCTCGGCTTCGGGGCGCGCTTCCTCGGCCGCTGGCTGCGCACCGAGCGCTCCTGGCGCATCCTCGACGCGCTCATCGCGATCGTGATGATCAGCCTCGCCGTCTCACTCGTCCTCCCCGTGCTCGGCTGACACCGCACGCGACCCGGGGCCGCCGGGCCGGCATCCGCTCAGGCGCCGTCGAGAGGCCGCAGGATGCGCGTGAGGAATCGCCGAGTCCGCTCCTCGCGCGGGGCCCCGAAGACCTCGGCAGGCGCGCCTTCTTCGACGACGACTCCCCCGTCGAGGAACAGCACGTGGTTGGCGGCCTCGCGTGCGAAGCTCAGCTCGTGCGTGACGACGACCATGCTCCACCCCTCGTCGGCGAGCTCTTTGATGACGAGCAGCACCTCCCCCACGAGCTCGGGATCGAGGGCGCTCGTGGGCTCGTCGAAGAGCAGCAGGTCGGGCTTGAGGGCGAGCGCCCTGACGATGCCGACGCGCTGCTGCTGTCCACCGGACAGCTGGTGAGGACGCGCGTTCTCGCGTCCGCCCAGTCCGACGCGGTCGAGCAGCGCCCTCGCCTCGGCGACGACCTCGTCCTTAGGGCGGCCCTGCACCCGCCACGGCCCTTCGATCACGTTCTCGAGCACCGTGAAGTGCGGGAAGAGATTGTGGTGCTGGAACACCATCGCCGACCGGTCACGCAGGGAGATCCGGTCGCGCGGCGCCACTCGGCGCGAGAAGTCGATCTCCGGGCCGCCGTCGACCACCACGACGCCGGCATCCGGCGTCTCGAGCCCGTTCAGCGAACGAAGCACGGTGGTCTTGCCCGAACCGCTCGGGCCGATCAGCACCACGACCTCGCCGCGATGCAGCGTGAGGTCCACCCCGCGCAGCACCTCGTTGTCGCCGAACCGTTTGCGAAGCCCTCGTGCGGTCAGCAGCGGCACGGATCCACTAGTGCGCGACACGACGATCGAGCCTCCTCTCGAGCGCGCTCTGCCCGAAGGAGAGCACGAGGCAGAACACCCAGTACACGAGCGCGGCGGCGAGGTAGACCACCATCACCTGATACGACGACGCCGCGATCTGCTGCGTCACGCGGAAGAGCTCGGTGACGAGGATCGTCGAGGTCAGCGACGTGTCCTTCACCAGCGAGATGAACGTGTTCGACAGCGGAGGCACAGACACCCGCGCCGCCTGCGGCAGGATGATCCGGGTCAGCGTGCGCGTGCGGTTCATGCCGACGGTGTACGCGGCCTCCCACTGGCCCTGCGGAACCGAGAGGATTGCCGCGCGCACCACCTCGGCGCCGTATCCGCCCACGTTGAGCGACAGCGCGATGATCGCGCTCGGCCAGGGATCGATCGTGACGCCGATCGCCGGCATCCCGTAGAAGATCACGAACAGCTGCACGAGCAGCGGGGTGCCGCGGATCACCGAGATGTAGAACCGCGCCACCGAAGAGACCACGGGGTGCACCGAGATCCGCATGAGCGCGACGACCACGGCGATGAGCAAGCCGAGCGCGAACGAGATCAGAGCCAGCGGGATGGTGCCCAGCAGCCCCGCCAGCGCGATCGGGCCGAGCGACGAGACGAAGAGCTGCCAGACGTCCATATCCGCTTACTCGGTGACGTCTTCGCCGAAGTACTTCTCGCTGATCTCGGCGAGGGTGCCGTCGGCGCGGAGCTCCTCGAGGGCACCGTCGACAGCCGCGACGAGGTCATCGTGGCCCTTCGCGAACGCGAACGCCTGCTTCCCCGCATCCTCGGTCTCGGCTGCGATCTTGAGCCCCGTAGGCCCGTCGGTCTTCTCGTAGTCGAGGAACGTGAGCTTGTCGTTGACCGTGGCGTCGACCCGTCCCTGACGCAGCAGCGCGACAGCCTGCGCCCAGCCCTCGACGGACTCCACCTTCGCCCCCGACTCGGTCGCCAGCTCATACCAGTTGCTCGTGAGCGACTGCGCCGTCGTCTTGCCGTCGAGGTCGGCGAACGAACTGATCGAGTCGTCGTCCTCGTTCACCACGATCACACCGGGCGACACCGTGTAGGGCTCGCTGAAGAGGTACTTTTTCTCGCGCTCGTCGTTGATGGTGACCTGGTTGGCGATGACGTCGAACCGACCGCCGTCGAGCCCCGCGAAGATCGCGTCCCACTGCGTCTCCTGGAACTCCACCTTCAGGCCGAGCTTGTCACCGACGGCCTGGATGATCTCCACGTCGTACCCGGTGAGGTCGCCCGTGCCGCCGTCGGCGTGGAAGCTGAAGGGGCGATACGTGCCCTCGGTCGCCACCGTGAGCGTGCCGTCCTTCACGAGGCCGAGGTCCGTCCCCTCGCCGTCCGAGGCCGGTGCGGACGAGCCGCCGGCCGGCGCACCCGATCCACTGCAGGCGGTGAGGGCGGATGCTGCGAGGACGAGAGCTGTGACGGCGAGCAGACGACGGGACATGCGGAACCCTCCTGGGGTGTGCGGTGCGCGGATGCTGTGTGCGCGGTGATCGGGAGAGTAACACCCTATGCGCCGCGCGCTGAGATGTCGCTGCGCATGACGCTCCGTGTCAGGAGGCGCCGGCACGCAGAAGGGCCCCCGCCATGACGGCGAGGACCCTTCACGAGCGTTACGGCTCAGAGCGCGTTGCGACTCAGAGAGCGTTGACGTCCAGCGGGATGCCGGGGCCGAACGTGGTCGACACGGCGCCCTTCTGGATGTAACGGCCCTTCGAGCTGGACGGCTTGAGGCGGATGATCTCCTCGAGCGCGGCCTTCAGGTTCTCGTCGAGCTGCTCGGCCGAGAACGAAGCCTTGCCGACGACGAAGTGCACGTTGGCGTGCTTGTCGACACGGAACTCGATCTTGCCGCCCTTGATCTCCTCGACAGCCTTGCCGGGGTTCGGGGTGACGGTGCCGGTCTTCGGGTTCGGCATCAGACCGCGGGGGCCGAGCACCTTGCCGAGACGACCCACCTGGCCCATGAGCTCCGGGGTGGAGACGGCCGCGTCGAAGTCGGTCCAGCCGCCGGCGACCTTCTCGATGAGCTCGGCGCCGCCGACCTCGTCAGCACCCGCGGCGATCGCAGCCTCGGCCGCGGGGCCGGTGGCGAACACGATGACGCGGGCGGTCTTGCCGGTGCCGTGCGGGAGCATGACGGTGCCACGCACCATCTGGTCGGCCTTGCGGGGGTCGACCGAGAGCTTCAGCGCGACCTCGACGGTCGAGTCGAACTTCGCCGAACCGGTCTCCTTCGCGAGGGCGACAGCCTCGGACGGGGTGTAGAAGCGGTCTGCCTCGATCTTCTCGGCGGCAGCGCGGTAAGCCTTGGACTTGGTAGCCATGATTATTCTCCTCAGCCCTCGACCGTGATGCCCATGGAGCGAGCGGTGCCTGCGATGATCTTCGAGGCGGCCTCGATGTCGTTCGCGTTCAGGTCGGCCTGCTTCGTCTCGGCGATCTGGCGGATCTGCTCCTGCGTGATCTTCGCGACCTTGACGGTGTGCGGGGTCGCGGAGCCCTTCTGCACGCCCGCGGCCTTCTTGATCAGCTCGGCGGCCGGCGGCGTCTTCAGGACGAACGTGAAGCTGCGGTCTTCGTAGACGGTGATCTCGACCGGGATGACGTTGCCGCGCTGCGACTCGGTCGCCGCGTTGTACGCCTTGCAGAACTCCATGATGTTGACGCCGTGCTGACCCAGCGCGGGGCCGATCGGCGGCGCCGGGTTGGCTGCACCGGCGTTGATCTGGAGCTTGATCAGGCCGGTCACCTTCTTCTTGGGTGCCATGTCCTCTTCCTTTCATCGAACGGATGCCGGATGTCCGTCGACTCGGCGCTTCGCGCCTCGCTCGGGACGAGCATCGCTCTCCCGCGAATCCGGCTTCTCCGGACTGCGGTCGTCCGCGCACGCCGAAGGCGCACACAAACCATAAGAGTCTAGCCCATCATCGGCCGCATCCGGAAAACGAGAACGGCCGCCCCCGCAGGGACGGCCGTTCTCGGAAACGGATGTCAGATCATCTTGGTGACCTGGTCGAACGACAGCTCGACCGGGGTCTCGCGCTCGAAGAGCGAGACGAGAACCGTGAGCTTGCCGCTCTCGGGCTTGATCTCGCTGATCGAACCCGGAAGACCCGCGAACGAGCCCTCCTTGATCGTGATGGTCTCGCCGACCTCGAAGTCGACCTCGGCCGGGAGCGGACGGGCGACGGCGACGCCGCCCTTCGCCGCGATGTTCTTGGCCGTGGAGACGTCCTTGACCTCGACGAGCGACTTCAGCATGTTGAAGGCCTCTTCGAAGCGCAGCGGGGTCGGGTTGTGCGCGTTGCCCACGAAGCCCGTGACGCCCGGCGTGTGGCGGACGACCGACCAGGTGTCCTCGTTGAGCTCCATGCGCACCAGCACGTAGCCGGGGATGCGCACGCGCGTGACCATCTTGCGCTGGCCGTTCTTGATCTCGACGACGTCCTCCATGGGGACCTCGACCTGGTAGATCTCGTCCTCGACCTCGAGCGTCGACTTGCGCTGCTCGATGTTCGCCTTGACCTTGCGCTCGAAGCCCGCGTACGAGTGGATGACGTACCACTTGCCCGGGAGCATCCGCAGGTCTGCACGGAACGCCTCGTAGGGGTCTTCCTCGGCCTCGTCGACGACCTCTTCGGCCTCGGCGATCTCGGCGACCTCGGCGGGGTCGAGCACCGGCTCGTCCTCCTCGCCGTTCACATCGGGGCCGTCGTAGGGGGTGACCTCGTCGGCTGCGGCGGCCTCGCGCTCGGCGGCCTCCTCGGCGACGGAGTCGTTGAGGACCTCAGCGGCGGCCTCGGATTCAGCCGCCTCGTCCAGGTTGAGTGCGTCGTTCACGATCGCGTCGGCCTCCGGGTCTTCGATGTCGATGTCGATGTCATCGTCTGCGCCGTCCTCTTCGCCGTCGACGTCCTCGATGTGGACGGCGACGTGCTCGGCCGACGTGGCCGAGCGCTCCTGCGCGGCGAGGACGTTGCCCTCCTGGGCCTCGTCCTCCTCGCTGGACTGCTCTGCAGCGGTCGCCCAGTCGGCGTCGTCGGAATAGCGTTCAGACACGTTCTTTCTTCTCCATAGATGCGGCAGCGGCCGCGTGCATCAGGTGCCGGGAACCCCGAACACCACGTGCGTCAGCCACGCGAACAAGGTGTCGAGTCCGTAGACGATGCCCAAGACGATCAGAACGAAGACGAGCACCACCGCGGTGAACTTGATCAGCTCCTTGCGCGTCGGCGTGACGACTTTGCGAAGCTCAGCGATGACCTGGCGGAAGAACAGGGCGATGCCGCCGAAGAACCTGCCGAAGAAGCCGGGCTTCTTCTCACGGGTGGCACCGGCCGTGACGACCTCGCCGCGCGGTTCGTCCTGATCCATCCTGAATTACCTTTCGTGGGTCAGCGTGCGCTGACGCGCAGGGCGGACAGGAATCGAACCTGCAACCTGCGGTTTTGGAGACCGCTGCTCTGCCAATTGAGCTACCGCCCTAGAGACCTCGCGGTCTCTGGTGCTGCCCGCTCCCCCTCTCCGCACGGTTTCCGGTGTGTCCGGGGCACGGCGAAAGATTGCAGACAACAACTGCTCGTCCAGCATACGGCATTCCCGGCCCGCATCCGAACCGGGGGCGCTTCGCGGTTGTTGTTAGGCTCGGCAGTCGGGCAAGACGGAGGGAACCCAGGGTGAGCGCTGACGTGCAGCAGTTCCAGGTGGATCTGCGCGGTGTGGTCGACCTGCTCAGCCGGCACATCTATTCCAGCCCTCGCGTGTACCTGCGCGAGCTCCTGCAGAACGCGAGAGACGCCATCACGGCCCGACGCGAGCACGACGGCGGCGGCGGGAGCATCCGCATCACCCCGCTCACCGCCGACACCGGCGAGTTCGTGCTGAGCGACGACGGCATCGGCCTCACCGCACGCGAGGTCGCCGACCTCCTCGCGACGGTCGGACGCAGCTCCAAGCGCGACATCTTCGACCTGCCGCGCAGCGACTACCTCGGACAGTTCGGCATCGGGCTGCTCAGCTGCTTCATGGTCGCCGACACGATTGTCATCCGCTCCCGCAGCGCACGCGGCGGCTCCGCGGTGGAGTGGACCGGCAGCGCCGACGGCACCTTCCGGGTCGTCGAGATCGCCGACGACCTCCCGATCGGCACCAGCGTGCACCTCGTGCCCCGGTTCGACGCCGACGAACTGCTGCGCCCGGCCGCCGTGCACGAGCTGGCGACCGCGTTCGGAGAGTTCCTCCCCGTGCGCGTGACCGTCGACGCGCCGGGCGGCGACATCGACGTCACGCGCCCCGCTCCGTTCCTCGAAGCCGACCCGGATGCGGCCGTGCAGTACGGGCGCGACCTGCTCGGCGCGACGCCGCTCGACGTCATCGAGCTCGCCGAGCCCGCTACCGGGACGCGAGGCCTCGCCTATGTGCTGCCGTTCGCCCCGCCGCCGGGGGCGCGGCAGGCGACGCGCATGTACCTGGGTCGGATGCTGCTGTCGGAGCGCGTCGACGACGTGCTGCCGGACTGGGCGTTCTTCGTCCGCGCCGTCATCGACTCCACCGGGCTCGCGCCGACCGCGAGCCGCGAGTCGCTCGTCGACGACGCAGCGCTCGAGCACGTGCGCGAGCAGCTGGGCTCCGCCATCCGTCGCTGGGTGCTCGAGCTCGGCCTGCGCGAGCCGCATCGACTCGCGCAGTTCGTCGCGATCCACGAGGTGGGGCTCAAGTCGCTCGTGCGGCACGACGAGGAGCTCGCGCGGTTCATCACGCGCTGGCTCACGCTCGAGACGACGCACGGCACGATGCGCGTTGGCGACCTCGTCGAGCGCTTCCCGCACGTGCGCTACGCGCGCACCGTCGACGAATTCCGCCAGGTCGCCGGCATCTCGCCGTCCGACGAGGTGCTGGTCAACGGGTGCTACCTCTTCGACGCCGACCTCGTGCGCCTGCTGCCCGAGCTTCACCCGGGTGTCACCGTGGAGCAGGTCGACGTGGTCGGAGAGCTCGACCGCCTCGACCCGCCGCCTCTCGACGACCGCGACGCGGCCGTGGCGCTGGAGGAGCGCGCCGGCGGCGTGCTCGCGGCATCCGGATGCTCCGTCATCGTGCGGGCGATCGACAGGGCCGATCTCACGGCGCTCTATGTCGCCGACCCCGATGTGCTGCGCGCCATCGACCGCACCCGCACCAAGCGCGTCACGGGCGCCCTGTGGGGAGGGGTGCTCGACCGCATCGACGGTGCGACCTCGTCCGCGCGCGACGATGACCTCAGCGCACGGCTGTGCCTGAACTGGTCGAACCGCGTGGTGCGCGCGCTCGTCCGCGTCGACGACGAAGCCGTGTTCGCGCGCACGATGCAGCTGCTCTACATCCAGGCCCTGCTCGCCGGGCACCATCCGCTCTCCGATGCCGATCGCGCGGTCATGACCACGGCCCTCGCGGATCTCGTCGCACTCTCCGCCGGCATCGAGGGGGATCCGCTCTCCTTCGAGAACCACTGAAAGGAACACCATGGCTCGACCCGCCAAGCGCCTGCAGCAGCTGCTGGAGGAGATCGACCGCACGCCGTGGGGACCGGCGGAGCAGGCCCTCGTGTCGGAGGCCGTCGCGCTGGCGGTCGAGCTGGGTGACGAGCGCCTGGAGTACGAGGCGCGCATGCGGCAGACGGCATCCGCGAACATGAACGGCGCGACCGACGTCATGCTCAACTCGTTCGCGTGGTGCCTCGCCCATCACGACGCCGACCCGCAGCGCTTCCCCGCCGACCTCGGCTACGGCGGCGCCGACCTCATGTGGCAGTTCAAGTGGATGGCCTCGGCGCTGCGCTCGTCTCCCGCTTTCTCCGGCGAGCAGATCACGGCGGTGCTCGACGACATGGAGGCGCATTACCGGGCTGCGGGCCTCGGCCTGAGCGGCGTGCTGACGGCGCGCTTCGAGGATGCCTGGGACGCCGGCCGTCTCGACGACGCCGAGGCGCTGCGGGTGCAGCTGGAGGCCACGCCGCGCGATGATCACAGCCACTGCGACGCCTGCGGCCGGAGCCAGTTCGCCGGCTTCTTCGCCGAGACCGATCGCGACGCCGACGCCATCCGGCTCGTCGAGGAGATGATCGAAGGCGGGTTCTCGTGCGGCGAGGAGCCGGAGCACGCCCTGTCGCGTGTGCTCCTGCCGTATCTGCGCGCCGGCAGGTTCGACGACGCGAAGACCGCCCACCTGCGCAGCTACCGGCTCGCGAAGGACAACCCCGACAACCTGCGCATCGTCGCCAACAACATCGTCTTCACGGCCGTCACGGGCAATGAGGCGCGCGCCCTGGCGCTCGTCGAACGCCACATCGGCTGGCTCGCGCACGACGGGCTCAACGTCGACGCCCACTTCGCCGCCCTGGCCGCATTCGCCCTCGCACTCGACCGCGTCACGGCGGCGGGCCACGGCTCGACCCCTGTGCGCGGAGCCGACGCCCCTGCGCTGCGTCCGCTCCTGGGCGACCACGAGGGGGCGTGGAGCGCCGAGGAGCTGGCCGCGGCGTCGTGGGAGGCCGCCGCGCGCATCGGCGCCGCCTTCGACGAGCGCGACGGGACAGACGGGCACGCCAGGAGCCTCGAGCGCATGCGCGCGCTCCGGGAGGAGAGCTACGACGTCCCCATCCGGTCGGACGCCTTCGTCCCGACGCCCGCGGCGACGGAACCTGCGGATGCCGAGGGCTGGTTCGACCGCGTCATGAACCTCGCGCAGTACGGCGCCGAAGAGGAGACCCTGCATGGCCTCCCCCGCGCTCTCGAGGTCGCCGACCCCGCCAAGCGCGCGCAGCTGCTCTCGATGCGGATCGGCGTGCTCATCGCGCTCGACCGCGAGGACGAGGCACGAGAGATCCTGCCCGAGCGTCTCTCGGCGCTCCGTGAGGCTGGACTCGACGCCCAGGCCGATCTCGAGTCGCGTCTCGGCCTCGCCACCTTCGGAGACTCGTCTCCCGAGGCGGTCGCCGGCCTCGACCGAGAACTCGCCGCCGCCGGCGCGCTCCCTGCGTGGTCACGCGGCGATCTCGCCCTCAGCCGCGCGTTCCAGCACCTGCGAGGCGACAACGGCGACGAGACGGATGCCGCGCTCGAGCTCGCCGAGCAGGCCGCGCGCGCGTTCGCCGAGGCCGGAGACGCGCGCCTGTCGAACACCACGACCCTTCTGGCGATCTCCGCGATGCTCAACCGCGGCGACCTCGAGGCGGCCGGTGCCCTTCTCGACCGTCTGCTCGCGCAGGACGACGTCAGCGACGGGCATCGCGCGCGGGCCCTGCAGACGAGGGCGCGCGTGCGCGGTGGCGCCGGAGACTACGTCGAGGGCGCGGCGGATGCCGATGAGGCGTGCCGCCTCCTCACGCTGCTTGGCGCGACATCCGCCCTCGCCTCCGCGCATCTGCTCGCCGGCGCGCTCTGGGAAGACGCGGGCGACGCCGACAAGGCCCTCAGCCGGTACCGCCTCGCGTCACGGCTGCTGGCGCAGCGCGGTGAGGACGCCGCGCCCGCCGACTTCCGGCTCGCTCGCGCCATGCTCGCGGTCGGAGACGCCGAGGAATCGGCCGAGCTGTTCGGCACCGTGCTGGAGCGGGAGGAGCAGTCCGATGTGCCTGCGGGCTCCCGCGCGATGACGGCGTCGATGCTGGGGCGCGCGCTGAGCGGCGCGGGCGAGTGGGGGCAGTCGGCGGGCGCCTACGGTTACGCGGCCGAGCTCTTCGGGGAGGCGGAGCAGCACGCCGACCAGGCCATGGCGCTCACGGAACGAGCCAAGATCCTGGCCCGGTTCGACGAGCACGACGAGGCCATCGAGCTGCTGGAGTCCGCGGCCGAGATCGTCCGTCGCGACCCGGAGGCTGTCGGCACGCTCGCCGACGTGCTGCACAACCTGGGCCAGGCCTACGGCGCGCGAGAAGACGAGCGGGCGTTCGCGCTGTTCGACGAGGTCGCCGAGCTCGCGCGGCAGCATGAGGCCGGCTGGCTGCTCGCAGACGTCACCGACTCGAGGGCGCGCGCCCTGGCCGCGTTCGGCCGCGTCGACGAGGCCGTGGCCGCCGCGCTGACCGCGGCCGACGCGTTCGCCGAGCTCGGCGACGCCGGTGCTGCGGGAGGATCCGAGCTGTTCGCCGCGCGCGTGCTCGCGTCGTCCGAGCGGGGTGCCGACGCGGTGCCGCTCTATCGGGCCGCGATCGAGCACGGCGCGGCGGTTCCGCCCCTGCGTCAGGTGGCCGCGCTCGAGCTCGGCGACGTCTTCGAGGCGCTCGGGCGCCACGGCGAGGCCGCGGAGGTCCGCGCGCTCATCGAGAGCTGAGCCGACGGGCGCCGGGCGTCTGAGCGCGAGTCAGAACAACTGGCGCCAGTTCGCCCTCGCCAGGTCGAGCAGCTCGTCGCCGCGCCCCGACATGACGGTGCGGATGGCATACAGCGCGAAGCCCTTCACCTGCGCGGCCTCGATCGCCGGGGGCATCGACAGCTCCTGGCGCTCGGTCACGACGTCGAGCAGGGCGGGGCCGTCGTGTGCGAGCACCTCGTCGAGGGCTGCGGGCAGCTCGTCGCTGCGCTCGACACGTCGGGCGAAGATCCCCATGGCTTCGGCGATCGCGGCGAAGCTCGGGTTCTCCAGCCCCGTGCCGTAGGTCACGAAGCCCGCCGCCTTCATCTCCAGCTCGACGAAGTTCAGCGACGAGTTGTTCACCACCACGGTCTTCACTGGCAGGCCGTTCTGCGTGAGGGTCAGCAGCTCGCCGAGCATCATCGCGAGACCGCCGTCTCCGGCGAGCGCGACCACCTGGCGGTCGGGGTGGGCCACCTGGGCGCCGATCCCGTGCATGAGCGCGTTCGCCATCGATCCGTGGTTGAACGACCCGATGAGGCGACGACGCTCGGTCATGCTGAGGTAGCGCGCGGCCCACACGGTCGGCGACCCGACGTCGGCTGTGAAGACGGCGTCGTCGTCTGCGCGCTCGTCGAGCAGGCGAGCGAGGTACTGGGGGTGGATCGGCCGGGATCCCTTCGACGGCACGGCCAGCTCGTCGAGCTTGGCGCGCGTCTTGCGGTAGTGCGCCGTTGCGTCGTCGAGGTGGCCGCGGTCGGCCTTCTCGGCCAGCCGCGGCAGCAGGGCCTCGGCGGTGGCGCGCACGTCGCCGACGAGGCCGAGATCGAGCGGATGCCGCTTGCCGAGCTGCGAGCCGCGGATGTCGACCTGGATGGTGACGGCGTGGTCGGGGTAGAACTGCTCGTACGGGAAGTCGCTGCCGAGCACGAGCAGGGTGTCGGCGGCCTCCATCGCACGGTACCCCGAGGCGAAGCCGAGCAGACCCGTCATGCCCACGTCGAACGGGTTGTCGTACTCGATGAACTCCTTGCCGCGCAGCGCGTGGACGATGGGAGCGCCCAGCCGGTCCGCGAGCGCGATCACCTCGTCGTGGGCCCCTTCGACACCCGCTCCGGCGAGGATCGTCACCTTCTTCGCGGCGTTCAGCATGGTCGCGGCGCGCTCGAGCTCCTCCCCCGACGGCACCACGACCGGACGCGTGCGGCGAACGACCACGGCACGGTCGTCGTCGATCTCGGCGAGCGCGACGTCACCGGGGATCACCAGCACCGCGACACCGCGCTGTTCGACGGCGGCGCGCATCGCGACCTCCATGAGGCGGGGCATCTGACGCGGGTCTGCCACGTACTCGACGTACACGCTGCACTCGCGGAAGAGCTCCTGCGGGTGGGTCTCCTGGAAGTACTCCGTGCCGATCTCGAGCGTCGGGATGTGCGCGGCGATCGCGAGGACCGGGACACGCGAGCGGTTGGCGTCGTAGAGGCCGTTGATGAGGTGGAGGTTGCCCGGGCCGCACGAGCCGGCGACGACGGCGAGCTCGCCCGTCAGGCCGGCATCCGCCGCGGCGGCGAAGGCCGCGGATTCCTCGTGGCGCACGTGCACCCATCGGATGCGCCCGTCCTTGCGCAGCGCGTCTGTGAAGCCGTTGAGCGAGTCACCGGGAATGCCGTAGACGCGGTCGATCCCGTTGGCGTGGAGAGTCCTGACGATGTTCTCTGCGACGGTGGCCATGTCTTCGACCCTACGCCCGTGGCAGCGCCGTGGGGCCGGCATCCGTGTGCGCCCGTCTGCGCCCTCGCGGCCCGCATCCCGCCGACCACGCGGATCCCGCTCACCACGCGCATCCCGCTCGCCAGGCGCATCCCGCTCACCACGCGCATCCCGCTCACGCGCATCCCGCTCAGTTTGTCGGGAGGATTGCGGTTTGTCGGGAGAAATCACTGGTTTTCGGACGATATCCGCCCGGACTCCCGACAAAACGACGCCGGCCCGGGGCGCCGGCCCGCGACGGCAGCCCCGCCCGCGCGCGGGCACGAGAAAGGGCGGATGCCGCAGCATCCGCCCTTCTTCGTGCCAGGTCAGGCGACGCGGATGAGCTTCTTGTTGACGAACTCGTCCGCGGCCAGCAGACCCAGCTCGCGCGAGGTGCCGCTGCGCTTCACGCCGCCGAAGGGCAGCTCCGGGCTGTCGGCGAGCACGACGTTGACGTAGACCATGCCTGCCTCGATGCCGTTCGCGACCCGTTCCGCCTGCTCGGCATCGGTGGTGAACACGTACGAGCCGAGGCCGAACGAGGTGTCGTTCGCAAGCTCGACCGCGGCCTGTTCGTCGGCGACGCGGTACACGACCGCGGCGGGGCCGAAGAGCTCCTCGCGGTACACGTCCATGTCGCTCGTGACGTCGGCCAGCACGGTGGGCGCGAAGAACGCACCGTCACGCGTGCCTCCCGTGAGCAGGGTCGCGCCCTGCGCCACGGCGGTGTCGATCTGCTGCTGCAGGCGCTCCGCCGCGGCAAGCGACGAGAGCGGCCCGAGCACGGTGTCGTCCTGCATCGGATCGGTGGCCTGCACGGCCGCCAGAGCCGCGACGAACTTCTCGACGAAGGCGTCGTAGAGGCCGTCGACGATGATGAACCGCTTGGCGCCGTTGCACGACTGGCCGTTGTTGTCGAGGCGCGCGTCGACCGCCGCCTGCACCGTGGCGTCGAGGTCGTCGGTCGAGAGCAGGATGAACGGGTCGGATCCGCCGAGCTCGAGCGCCACCTTCTTGAGGTTGCGCCCCGCGACCTCGGCGACAGCGGCGCCCGCACGCTCCGACCCTGTGACCGACACGCCCTGCACGCGCGGGTCGGCGATGATGTCGGCCGACTGCTCGTTCGTGGCGTACACGTTCACGTACCCGCCGTCGGGGAGCCCCGCGTCGCGATAGATCTCCTCCAGCAGAGCCGCCGACTCGGGACACTGCGGAGCGTGCTTGAGGATGATCGTGTTGCCGACCGCGAGGTTGGGGGCCGCGAAGCGAGCGACCTGGTACGCCGGGAAGTTCCACGGCATGATGCCGAACAGTGCGCCCAGCGGGGCCCGACGGATCACCGCGGTGCCGTCGCCGGCGATGTCGAGCGGCTGGTCGGCAGTGATCGCGTCGATGTTGTCGGCATAGAACTCGATGATGTCGGCGGCGAAGTCGACCTCACCGGCGGCGGCCGCGAGCGGCTTGCCCATCTCGCGCACGATGATCTCCGCGAACTCGTCGCGACGGGCGCGGTGCCCCTCGGCGATGCGGCGGATCACGGCGGCGCGCTCGGCCACCGGGGTGCGACCCCACACGGATGCCGCGGCGTGCGCCCTCGCGACGGCATCGTCGATCTGCGCATCCGTGAAGGTGTCGTAGGTCGCCAGCGTCTCGCCGGTGGCGGGGTTGATGACGGCGTAATCGGTCATGCGTGTCGTCCTCTCGGGCTGCCGGTCAGGCGACCGGGATCAGCGTGTACTTGGTGGACAGATACTCGTGGATGCCCTCGAACCCGCCCTCGCGGCCGACGCCCGACTGCTTGACGCCGCCGAAGGGAGCCGCGGCGTTCGACACCACGCCCACGTTGAGTCCCATCATGCCCGTCTCGAGCCGATCGATCATCCGCTGGCCGCGCTGCAGGTTCTCGGTGAACACGTACGAGACCAGGCCGTACTCGGTGTCGTTGGCGAGACGCACGGCCTCGTCCTCGGTCTCGAACGTCGCGATCGCGAGAACAGGGCCGAAGATCTCCTCGCGGAGGATCGCGGAGCCGGGCACCACATCGGTGAGGACCGTCGGCTCGTAGAAGGTGCCTGTGCCCTCGAGCGCCTTCCCGCCGGCGAGCAGCTTCGCACCGCGCTCGACGGCGTCACCGACGAGCTCTTCGGCCTTGGCGACCGCGTCCGCGTCGATGAGCGGGCCGATGGTCACGCCCTCCTCGGTGCCGCGGCCGATCTTCATCGCCTGGACGCGCTCGGTGACGCGACGGCCGAACTCGTCGGCGACGTCCTTGTGCACGATGAAGCGGTTGGCGGCGGTGCAGGCCTGGCCGATGTTGCGGAACTTCGCGGCGAGCGCGCCCTCCACGGCCTTGTCGAGGTCGGCATCCTCGAAGACGACGAACGGCGCGTTCCCGCCGAGCTCCATCGACACCCGGAGCACGCCCTCGGCCGCCTGCGCGATGAGCTTGCGCCCGACCTCGGTGGAGCCGGTGAACGAGAGCTTGCGCAGACGCGGGTCGGCGATGATCGGGCCCGACAGGGCGCCGGAGCGCGAGGTCTGCACGACGTTGACGACGCCGGCGGGAAGGCCGGCCTTCTCGAGCAGCGTGGCGAAGAAGATCGTGGTGAGCGGAGTCAGTGCCGGCGGCTTGATGACGACCGTGCAGCCCGCGGCGAGCGCGGGGGCGATCTTGCGGGTGGCCATCGCGAACGGGAAGTTCCACGGGGTCACGAAGAACGAGGGGCCGACCGGACGCTGCGACACGACCATGTGGCCGGTGCCCTCGGGGTTCAGCCCGTAGCGGCCGTTGATGCGCACCGCCTCCTCGCTGAACCAGCGCAGGAACTCTCCGCCGTACACCACCTCGCCGCGCGCCTCGGCGAGCGGCTTGCCCATCTCGAGGGTCATCAGCAGCGCCAGGTCCTCCTTGTGCTCCTGCACGAGGTCGAACGCGCGGCGCAGGATGTCGCTGCGCGTGCGCGGCGCGGTGGCCGCCCACGATTCCTGGGCCGCGACGGCCGCGTCGAGCGCACGGATGCCGTCGGCCGGCGTCGCGTCGGCGATCGTTCGGATGACGGCGTTGGTCGACGGGTCGTGCACGTCGAACGTGGCTCCGGTCTCGCCGTCGATCCATTCGCCGCCGATGAAGAGTCCTGTGGGGACGCTGTCGAGCAGCGCCTGCTCGGTCTGGGTGCTCATGGGGTTCTCTTTTCTCTGGGGGATGTGTCGGGGTCAGCGACGACGACGGATGCTCGGCGGTGCGTCCATCGCGAGCGTCTCGCCGCGGAAGAAGGCCGGGCGACGGATGGCCTGCCAGATCATGATCACGACGCCGACGCCGATGATGGTGACGCCGAGCACGAACACGAGGCCGATGCCGCCGATGCTCGAACCGCTGCCGTAGGCCGGGTCCATCGAGTCGACGAGCGTCGTCACGAAGAGCACGGCGAGGATGCCGCCGCCGATCAGCGGGAACAGGAACGTGAAGAAGAAGCTCCGCGCCGAGTCGAACCACTGCTTGCGGAAGTACCACACGCACGCAAAGGCGGTGAGTCCGTAGTAGAAGCAGATCATCATGCCCAGCGACAGGATCGTGTCGGTGAGCACGTTCTCGCTGACCAGCCGCATGACGGCGTAGAACACCGAGGCGACGACGGCCGACACGATCGTGGCGTATCCGGGCGTGAAGAACCGCGGGCTCACCTGCGCGAACTTCTTCGGCAGCGCGCCGTAGTACCCCATGGCGAGGAGCGTGCGGGCGGGGCCGACCGCTGTCGACTGCAGCGAGGCGGCCGAGCTCGACAGCACCGCGAGCGACACGAGGAACGCGAGAGGTCCGAGCACGGGGTCGGACAGCGCGAAGAAGACGTTGGCCGAGATGTCCTCGTTCGCGAGACCCAGGGCCCCGGTGCCGACTCCGGCGAACATGATGAGTCCGATCGAGAGCAGCAGGTAGAGGCTGACGACGACGACCACCGTGACCATGGCCGCACGGCCCGGCGTCTTCGCGGGGTCCTTCGTCTCCTCGTTCATTGTGAGCACGACGTCCCAGCCCCAGAAGATGAAGATCGACAGCGAGAGGCCGGCGGCGAAGGCACTGAACGACGACACCTCGAACGGGTTGAACCACGACCACGAGAACGCCGTCGGGTCCGGCGCGTCGCCCTGCACGGCCTTGACGATCGCCGCGACGGCGAACACGACGAGCACGAGCACCTGGAAGCCCACGAGGATGTACTGGAACTTCTGCGTGGTCTGCATGTCGCGGTACGACACGAGCGTGGCCCCGAGCATGAACAGCAGGCACACAGCCACGTTGATGAACGGGTTGAACGCGAGATCGGCGATGTCGGGGTTGCCCGTGACCTGCGAGATGAGCAGGAACAGGAACTCCACGGCGATGCCTGCGAGGTTCGACAGCACGATGACGGTGGCGGCGATGAGGCCCCAGCCGGTCATCCAGCCGATCCACGGCCCGAAGGCGCGCACACCCCATGTGAACGAGGTGCCGGAGTCGGGGATCTCGCGGTTGAGCTCACGGTATCCGAAGGCCGTGAGCAGCATCGGGATGAAGCCGACCAGGATGATGGCCGGCACCTGGGTGCCGACCTCGGCGACGGTCGGGCCGAGGGATGCCGTGAGTGTATAGGCGGGTGCGATCGTCGAGATGCCGATCACCACGGCCCCGATCACGCCGACGGCACCGGCGCTGAGGCCCTTCTGGGAGACGCCGGTGGTGACGGCGGAATCGGTGGTGCTCATCATCGGGCTCCGGCTTCGGCGCGAGTGCGCGGGACGACGATCATGGGAACGGGCAGCTCGTGCAGCATCTTCGCCGCGGTCGAGCCGAGGAACAGGCGCCGGGGCTGGGCGAGCCGCGACGAGCCGACCAGCACGACCTCGCCGGGCAGCCAGGTGAGGTTCGCGACGGCGTCTTCGACGGTCTCGCCCGGCGCCTCCTCGACGACGGCTCCGAGCCCGTCGGGCAGCACCTCGACGGCGCGCGCGAGCACATCGTGCGCATGCGAGCCGGTGGCGAGGCGGATAGCCCCGGTGTCGAGCCCCGGCGGCACGTCGAACGGGACGAGCGACACCAGGCGCAGATCGGTCGACGAGTCGGCGGCGAACGACGCGGCCTCGTCGAGCAGGGTCTCCGCTCCGGGGCGCGTGCCGACGGCCACGGTGACGCGCGGCACGACGTGGTCGTCTTCGCGGGCGAGTCCCGCCGGCGCCAGCGCGACCGGGATCGTCGACGAGTGCAGCAGCTCGGTGGCCACACTGCCGAGGCGATGCCTGCCGAAGAGTCCGCCGCCCGCGGTGCCGACGACGATGACGCGTGCCCCGAACTCCTCCCCCGCGGCGATCAGACCCTCCGCGAAGGACTCCGCGAAACGCACGTGCGCCGAGCGCGTGAGCGCGGGCGGCAGGGCGGCGACGGCATCCGAGAGCCACTGCCGCGCCTGGGCGCGCAGGTGGTCCTCATAGGCGCGCTCCGGCGGCACGATCGCGCTGCGCGTCCCCTCGGAGGGGAGCACCATGACGAGGTGGACGGTCGCATCCAGGCTGCGTCCGAGCCGCGCTCCGAGGGCGGCGGCGTCAGCGCCGGCATCCGTCGCGGTGTACCCGACGACGATCGCCCCGCTCATCAGCCGGCGTCCCTGCTCGCGGCGACGATGTTCGACGCGACGAGATGCCCCATGCGGATGGCGCCGTCGACGTGCTGGTAGCCGGCGCCGGCCATGTCGCTCGAAGCGAAGTGGATGGGCCCGACGGGCGTGCGCAGATCGGCGCCGTAGCGGTGCAGGCCGCCCATGTCGAAGCTCGCGGCGTACGCGCCCCTCGTCCACTCCTCGCTGCCCCAGTCGCTCTCGTAGTAGACGATCGGGTTCTTCGCCTCCGGGCCGTAGTAGTGCGAGAGCGACTCGAGGATGCGCTCCTTGCGCTCCTCATCCGACAGCGCGAACAGGTCATCCGCGTTGCGATCGCTCACGAAACCGACGAGCGTGCCGCGCTCGTCGCCGTGGTTGGTGTTGTCGTACGCCTCGTGCGACAGCTCGTAGGGGCTGAACGCGGTGCCGCTGAGGCCCTGCTCGCGCCAGAACGGACGGTCGTAGACCGCGTGCACCTTGATGACGAAGCCCATCGAGAGGTGCTGGTGCAGCTGGTGCTGCCGGCGGGGCAGCGCCGGCACGAAGCTGATGCGGTTGTACAGCACGGGTGCGTGCGCGAGCACCGCGTAGCGCGCCCTCACGGTCATCCCGTCGGTGGTGGCGGTGACGCCGGTCTCGCCCCACTCGAGCGTGCGAACGGGCTGGTTGAGGAAGACGTCGTCGCCCAGGCGCTCCGCCAGCCGCAGCGGCACCTGCTGCAGGCCGCCGACGACCCGCTTGTCGAGGATGAAGTCGGCGTCGACGAGGTTCGAGTACGAGCCCGCGGATGCCGCCATGAGCAGCGACTGGAGCAGCGAGAAGGCGTGCGTCGGCTTGGTGAGCATGGCGGAGCCGGTGGCGAAGGCGAGGTTGCGCACCGCCTCGTCGTCATCGGTCTGCTGTCGCAGCCATGCGTCCCAGGTGATCGAGTCCCACTCCGCGGCGTTCGGATGCTCCCACGGACGGTCGGGGTCGATCTCGGCGACCATGCGGTCGAGCAGCTCCGTGACCTCGGCGATGACCTTCTCGGTCTCGGGGGCCACGGGGAACATCTCGCCCGTGAAGCGGTGCACCTGGCCGTCGGGTCCGATGTACACGTTGTCGCCCTCGCGATAGCGGCTGTACGTCTCGAGACCGAGTTCCTCGATCGTCTCCTTGAGCGCGTCCTGGTCGGGCGACACCCACTGTCCGCCGAGCTCGAGCATGGCGCCGTCGATGATGTCGGTCCAGAGGCGGCCGCCGACGCGGTCACGCGCCTCGAGCACGGCCACAGAGAGGCCGGCCTTGCGCAGGTCGTTGGCGGCGGTGAGGCCGGCGGCCCCCGCTCCGATGATCAGCACGTCACGGGTGATCTCAGCCAATGTGCAACTCCTTCGTCGGGATGGTGTGCCGGCCGCGACTCGAAATCCCCCGATACGAGTCGCGGCCGGACGTCTGTGCGCCGCGGCGGCTCAGGCCGCGGCGAGGGCGGCCGACACGATGTCGAGGCCCTCGTTCAGCAGGTCGTCGCTGATCGACAGCGGCGGGAGGAAGCGGATGACGTTGCCGTAGGTTCCGCAGGTGAGCACGATGACGCCCTGCGCGATGCAGGCCTTTGCGACGGCCGCGGTGAGCGCGGCGTCGGGGGCCTTGGTCTCCGGGTCGACGAACTCGGCGGCGACCATCGCGCCGTGGCCTCGGACGTCACCGATGCGCGGGTCGTCCTGCTGCATCGCGGTGAGCCGGCCGAGCAGGATCTCGCCGATCTCCCGCGCACGGTCGAGCATGCCGTCGTTCTCGAACACGTCGATCGTCGCGAGAGCGGCGGCGCACGCGATGGGGTTGCCGCCGTAGGTGCCGCCGAGGCCACCCGTGTGCGACGCATCCATGATCTCGGCGCGGCCGGTGACCGCGGCGAGCGGCAGGCCGCCGGCGATGCCCTTCGCCGTGGTGATGAGGTCGGGCTCGATGCCGAAGATCTCGCTGGCGAACATCGCACCGGTGCGGGCGAATCCGGTCTGCACCTCGTCGGCGATGAAGACGACGCCGTTGTCACGGCACCAGTCGACGATCGCGGGGAGGAAGCCGTCGGCGGGGACGATGAAGCCGCCCTCGCCCTGGATCGGCTCGATGATGACGGCGGCGAGGTTGTCGGCGCCGATCTGCTTCTCGAGCTGGAGGATCGCGCGGGCCGCAGCCTCCGCGCCGCTGAGCCCGTCGCGGAAGGGGTACGACGCGGTGGCGCGGTACACCTCGGGGGCGAACGGTCCGAAGCCGCTCTTGTAGGGCATCGACTTGGCGGTCAGCGCCATGGTCAGGTTCGTGCGGCCGTGGTAGCCGTGGTCGAAGGCCACGACGGCCTGGCGGCCGGTGTGCTTGCGGGCGATCTTGATCGCGTTCTCGACCGCCTCGGCGCCGGAGTTGAACAGCGCGCTCTTCTTGGCGAAGTCGCCGGGCGTGATGCGGTTGAGCGCCTCGGCGACGCCCACGTACGACTCGTAGGGCGAGATCATGAAGCAGGTGTGCGTGAACTGCGCGGCCTGCGCGGCGACGGCGGCGGCGACCTTGGGATGCGCGTTGCCGACCGTGGTGACGGCGATGCCGCTGCCGAGGTCGATGAGCGAGTTGCCGTCGGCGTCGACGACGACTCCTCCGCCCGCGGCGACCGCGGCGACAGGAACGGTGTGTCCGACGCCGGCGGCGACGGCATCCGCCTTGCGGGCGAGGATCTCGGCCGATCGAGGGCCGGGAAGTTCGGTGACGAGGCGACGCTCCTGCGGGAGGTCGGGACCGCCGAGGGGGACTGCAACAGCTGCGGTGTCGAGGAGTGCCATGTCCGCGAGCGTACGACCGCGACGGATGCCGGTGCACTCGCCGAGATGTATAAACTTGCAGGACGAATCGACAGTGCGTATAAGGCGCCGAAGACGCATCCCACCCGTCCGCCGTTGATCCCAGAGGAGGAGCCGTGTCACCCGCCGAGCACCCCACGCTGCGGTCGCTCCTGGCGCGCAACGACCTCGGCCTCGCGCTCGTCTCCCCCGACGACGCCCTGCCGGAGGGCGCGCTCGACCGGGCGCTGCGCTGGGTGCACAGCTCCGACCTGGCCGATCCGACTCCCTTCCTCTCCGAAGACCTCGCACTGCTCACCACCGGCACCCAGTTCGACGACGTCGACGGCATCGAGGGGTACGACGCGTACGTCGGGCGGCTTGCAGCTCGTGGCGTGCTGGGACTCGGTTTCGGCACCGAGGTGCACCGCACCGGCATCCCGGAGGAGCTCGCCGAGGCGTGCGCGGCCCGCGGCATGCCTCTCTTCGTCGTGCCGTACCGCACGCCGTTCATCGCCGTGGCACGCGCGCACGCCGAGGCGATCGCCGCGCAGGCCTACGCGCGCCGCTCCTGGGCCCTCGACGCGCAGCGTGCGCTCGCCCTCGCCGCGCTCCGGCCACGCGGGCTCGACGCGACCATCGCCGAACTCGCGCGCAGGTTCGGCACGTGGGCCGGCATGTTCGACGCGACCGGGGCGCCGCAGATCTCACACCCCGCGGATGCCGTCGCCCGCCCGACCCTCGAGAGCCTCGCCGAGCACGTGACCGAGGTTCTCACCCGCGGCCTCGAGGCAGGCCAGTCGCTCACCATCGACGACGCGTCGTTCATGCTGTTCACGGTCGGACGGGGCGGTCATCTGCGAGGTGTCATCGCGCTCGCGATCGACGCGCTCGACCCTGAGGCTCGCAGCGTGGTCACGTCGGTGATCGCGATGGCAGGCCTCGCGCTGGAGCAGAGCGAGCAGCTGACGCGGAGTCGGCGGCGCCTCCACACGCAGCTGCTCGCGTCGCTGCAGACCGATGACCCGGCTCTGGCACGGCGCGTGCTCGGCGCCATCCCACCGGCGCCTGTGGTGGTCGCGATCGCGGCTGACGCACCGGCCGGACCCCTCGCCGACTGGTGGGAGCGGCGACGCGCCGACGACGGCGTCGCGTCCTTCGTGGCGGAGTCCGCCGATGGCCTCGTCATGTGCGTCTCGTCCGGCGACGAAGCGCTCATCGATGAGGCGGCCCTCCGTTTCGGCATCCGGATCGGCGCCTCGGCACCCGAGTCGTACGCCGCCTTCTCGCGCGCCCACGCCCAGGCCCTGGCCGCACTGCGACGCCAGACCGGCCAGGGGGTGCTGCGCTATGCGGATGCCGTCGGCACGAGCATCCTCGGCGCTCTCGCAACCGACGAGGCCCGGCTCGTGGCGGAGTCGCGCCTCGCGCCGCTGCGGGATCATGACGCCGCGACCGGCGGCGCGCTGGAGCTGTCACTGCGCACGTGGCTGGAGCACGATGCGCGTGCGGAACCGGCCGCCGCCGCTCTCGGAGTGCACCGGCATACGCTGCGGTCGCGCATCGCGCAGGCCGGCGCGGTGCTGGGCGTCGACCTGTCATCGTTTCCCGCTCGCGCCGAAGTGTGGACACTGCTGCAGACAGCGCGCGATTGAGCGCGCGTTCACGGGACCGAACCGCCCGCGAGCATCGAACGCGGTGATCGGCTCAGTGTCGGCACTCCTGGCTCGCTCACCGGCGCGATAGAGCAGAATTCCGGAACTCGCTCCCGCCTCGGGCCTCACGGGCCCGAAGGTCGCTTCTATGCTGATGCCCACATATGAGGTCTATCTGTCATCACACGTGACTTCCGGACCTTGGCTGGACTGCATTCTGGGGGCTGACCATGAGCGATGTCGCGCTGTTCTACGAGGATCTGCAACAAGCCGACCGCGACTTCACGACCGCATTCACCTCACTGCACTTCGATGCTGCGAACCTCGTGGGCGGCGACCCCGGCGTAGCGGCTCCCCTGGGGCGATATCACCTCATGTCATGCATGGATCGCGGCATCGGAAAGCTGAAGGACGCTGCGATCGACGGATGGACGTCGGCGTCGGCCATCGCCGACTCGGTGTCAGCCATCGCCTCGGCGTATTCCGCGTTGGACGATGAGCTCGCGGGAACGGGGACCCCGTGACGCTGAGCTCGCCGAATCGAGGATTCCCCTTGGAGCGGATCGCGGGCGATGTGGGCACGATGTCGCGGTGGGTGGACCAGTTCGATCTGGTGGCCGAGGATCTCGGCGTCCTCCGCGGCGCCTCAGCGCGAGCGACGGGTCTTCCCGGAATGGGCAGTGCGATCACAGCGGTACGCACGGATGCCATGAGCGTGCTGTCGCGCGCCGGGGGTCACGTCGCCCTCGCACAGAGCTTGTCGTCGGTGCTCGCGACCTATGCCAAGGCACACGACGAGCACGCGACGAAGGCGAACGCTCTGGTCGAGGAGATCGAGGCGGCTCACACGTTGTGGACGCAGTTGAACAGCGCGGCCGACGTGGAAGGCCGGGCGGCGCTCGCAGCCTCGCGCGGCGACGACCGTGTCGCTCTGCAGGAGGCGGAGGATGCTGCCGCAGAGGCGATCGCGGCCCGCAAACGAGCAGAGGAGGACTTGGACGATCTGTGGCGGAGATACGAGTTCCACTTCGCCGCATGGGATGAGGCGTACGACACCGCCGTGCGGGCACTGGTGCACGGCGAGGAAACCCCGGGGATGACGCGGGAGTCGAGCGCGTTGATCGATCACCTCCTGTCGGCGGATACTCCCGCCGAGGTGCTCGCTCTGTGGTCGACGCATCCGGAGCTGCACGAGGAACTGCTCGGCGTACACCCCGAGATCCTCGGCGGGCTCGACGGCATCCCCGCAAGCGTGCGGGTGCGGGCGAACCAGCTCAACGCCGCTGAGTGGATCAGGCAGGCGCAGGCCGAGCTCGGGTGATCACGTACGTGCCCGGCACCTTCACCAGCCTCGGCGATTTCTACGGCGGCGAGGTGCAAAAGATCGCCAGCAGGATGGGGCGCGCGGTTCCGGGAACCCTCACGTTCGTCTACAAGGACGGCTTGTTCCCGGGGGAGAATCCCGAGGCCGGTGGTGCGGACCTGCTGCGGATCGGCGAAGCCAACGATCACGACCGAGCGATCGAGGCCGGCCGCCAGCTCGCTCGCTTCGAAACCGGCATGCGCGTCGACCCTCTCTTCGCCGCAGCCGAGCAGGATGCCTTCGGATACAGCTGGGGACTGGCGAACGTCACCAGTTCCGAAGTCGCCGGCGCCGAGTACGACAAGGTCATCTCTCTGTCCGGCGCTGGCATGCCTTCCGAATGGGCGCCAGCCCCCGACACGACGTACACCGACCTCTCCTATTACGACGCGCTGCAGGTCGCCCAAAATCTCGGCGTCGTCTGGGGTGGCAACAACCCTCGCTCGCACCCCGCCTTCGAGCACGGCGACTACTACACAGGCCCCGACGACGAGGTACTCAACCCCCCGGTCACGCCCGGTCAGTACCCCTCGGCTTATCTTCCTTGGGATGTCCTCAGCGAGAACCACCTGCTCATCGCCTCCGACGACGCGGCAAACAGGAAGGCGCTGGATGCGATGAGAGATCTGGTGGCCAGATGAGAAAAGCGACGTGTGTCTTCGTCACTACCATCGCCGTGATCCTGAGCGTCACGGGATGCTCGTTCAGCGAGCAAAGAGTCCCGGAGGAGAACGTGACTCCACTGACGTGGGAACAAGCGAAAGCCTATGCGCAAGCAAAGGAACTGGAGATCGCTGGCCTGATTCCGCCGCAGGACGTGGTGGAGATCGTACAGAATCCCAAAGGCGGGCTCTTCCGTTGCAATGCAGAGCAGCACTTGTGGACCGGGATCAGCACCGTCGTCTTGGCTCCAGGAACGGATGCCACGGAAGTCACCAAGCATCTGGAAGAGCACTTCCGCACCGAAGATGCTTTTGACGTCGAAAGCTGGGTGAATATCACCCAAAAGTACCGGGTGCAACTGCTCTCGCGAACGACCGCCGAAGGGTACATCTTTGGCGAGGGCGAGCAGGGAACCATCGTCATCGATTCATGGTCCCCATGTTTCACCCTTCCCGATGGCGTCTACCCCGGGGGCGACTTCTGACCGTGGACATTGGCGTCTTCGTTGCAACCGAGCAGCACAGGCTCGGACGTGTGGAGGTCCGGGAAGGGAATGGGCAAGGTTCACTTTTGTCACCTTCCTCAGTAGATGCCGAACCGAAGATGTGGGTGAGACATGGCGCGGCTTCGAAATGACACGCACGCCCATCGCCCGCCCCGACCTCGAAGGTCATGAAGCCCTCGTCGAAATGGAAAGACTCGTGCGCGGATGAAGTCAGCTCGGTGCCTGATCGGCATGACCGTCCTCGCACTGTCGATAACCGCGTGCGCCCCCCAATGGAGACAGCCTCGCCATGACCAACGAATCCCTGACCTGGGAAGACGCAAAAAGAGACACGCAGGCGATGGAGACCGAAATCGCCACGCGGATACCGAGTGACGCAGTCGTGACGGTGACCCAAAACCCTACGGGAGTTCTTTTCTCGTGCGATCAAGACAAGCACCGTTGGATGGGAAAGACGACCGTGGTCGTGACACCAGGGACCGAAGTGGAATCGGTCGTACGCGGCCTAGAAGACCGCTATAGAGGAGGCCGATTCGAGGTGTCAACGCGCACAGACATCGGCGGCTTCTACGAGGTGCATCTGAAATCTCCACAGACTGCTGAGGGGTACATCATCAGCGAAGGAGATTCACGGACGATCTGGATCCACTCAAGTTCACCGTGCTTCACGCTCCCCGATGACGTGTACCCAGGCGGCAAATTTTGACCATGCGCGCCGACCCCGAGACCCCACACGATGCTCCTCTGACCTGGCCGCGCGCGAGGCCCCACGTCCTCGGCACGCTCGCGATGTCGGCGTCGAAACGGCCCCTCGTTAGCCTCGCCATGATCGCCGCCGTCCTGTTGGCGTGATGTTCGTCCGCACCGGAGAAGTCGATGCCCGAAACGCACACGAGCTGGCAATCAGCGAAAGCCGACGCTCAAAGGATGGAACGGGAGATCGCCGCGCTGATCCCCGAGGAGGCGATCGTCAGCGTCGAACAGAAGCCCACGGGAGCTCTCTTCCCATGCAACAATACCCAGCACACCTGGTACGGATCGACCACGATACGCCTCACAGATGGAAGCGACGTAGAAGGAATCGTGAAGACCATCGAAGAGCACTATCAGGAAGAAGACCGTTTTGACATACGTACCAGGCTGAACTTCGCGCGTGAATACGAGGTGCAGCTCATGTCACCGACGAGCGCCGAAACCTACATCTTCGGAAAGACAGCCGCCGACACAGTCCGCATCGATTCAGGATCCGTCTGCTTCACGCTCCCCGAGGGCGTATACCCCGGCGGCAAGTTCTGACGAGGATCACTGACGACGATCGGCGAGCCTTGGAAGGCATCAGAAAAGCGGTGACGAGATGAACCGCAAGTACCAACCTCTATTTCTCTTGGCTGCCTCCATCTGGCTCCTAACCGCCTGTGCAGCGGAGGGGAGCACTGACGATGTGAGTGAGTTGACATGGCAGGAAGCCAAGGCGGAGGCGCAAGCAATGGAACTACGAATTGCATCGATGATCCCTTCGTCGGTCATCCTCAGCATCGATCAGCACGAAAAGGGAGGGCTGTTCAGATGCAACGACACACAGCACACTTGGACAGGCACCACAATCGTCACCCTCACCGCTGGAACCTCGGCGGAACCTTTGGTGAAGACAGTGGAATCGAAATTTCGCGAGAGAGGCGACTTCAGTGTCTCGACGAGGCGCGACATCGCCGATGCCTACGAGGTTCAGATTGCATCCACGTCAACCGCCGAAGGCTACATCGTCGGCGAAGGGACGCCAGGAACGATCTGGATTGACTCCTGGTCTCCATGCTTCACCCTTCCCGATGGCGTCTACCCCGGGGGCGACTTCTGACCGTGGACATTGGCGTCTTCGTTGCAACCGAGCAGCACAGGCTCCGACATAACGGCCCGCGCATCAAGGGAGAAGCACGAGATGAGACAGCTGCGGTACGCCATCAACGTCACACTCGACGGATGCTGTCACCACGAGGCGGGCATCGCTCCGGACGAAGAGTCGATGCGCTTCTGGACCGCCGAGATGGAACAGGCGGACGCCGAGATCTTCGGCCGTGTGACCTACGAGATGATGGAGTCCGCGTGGCGCCGTCCGGTCACCGGCGTGTGGCCCGACTGGATGCGGGAGTGGGAGATCCCCTTCGCCGAGGCCATCGACGCGCAACGGAAGTACGTCGTGTCGAGCTCGCTCACGGAAGTCGACTGGAACGCCGAGCTCCTCCGCGGCGACCAGGGCGACGCGGTGCGACGTCTCAAGCAGGAGCCGGGACGGGGGCTGTCGGTCGGCGGCGTGACCCTCCCGCTGGCCCTCGCCGACCTCGGCCTCATCGACGAGTACCTGTTCGTCGTGCATCCGGTCGTCGCCGGACACGGGCCCACGCTGCTCTCCGGACTGCGCGAACGCATGGAGCTGGAACTCGTCGAGCGCCAGGACTTCCGGTCGGGGCTGACCGCTCTGCGGTACCGGCCTCGCGGAACGTGACCCGGCATCGTCGTCAGCGCGGCGCGTGCGCCTCGAGGAACTCGTACACATCCGTCGTGTCCACCCCGGGGAACGCGCCGGTAGGCAGGGTCGCGAGCAGCGTTCGCGGGGTCTTCACGTTCGGCCAGGAGTTCTCGCGCCACCGCTCCTCCAGCTCCGCCGGAGCCCGCCGGCAGCACACCTCGACCGAGTGCTTCGACACTCCCCGGTGAGGGGTGTCGCGCCCCACGAACCACTTCGTGTCGTCGAAGCGCACCCCCACGCTCACCGAGTGCAGCCCCTCGCTCGATGCCTCCACTCGCGCCGTGCACCAGTACGTGCCGTTCCCAGTGTCGGTGTACTGGTAGTACGGGTTGAAGCGGTCGTCCTCGTCGAACACCACACGACTGGTCCACCGCCGGCAGCACATCTGGCCCTCGATGGCGCCGAGCCGGTCGGTGGGGAAGTTCACGTCGTCGTTCTCGTACGCCTTCGTGATGGTGCCCGATTCGTGCACCTTGAGGAAGTGCACGGGGATGTCGAGATGTCTGGTCGCGAGATTGGTGAACCGGTGCGCCGCCGTCTCGTATGACACCGAGTACGCATCGCGAAGATCCTCGATCGAGATCGCACGCCGCGCCTTCGCCTCCGTGAGCATCCCGACGACGTGCGTCTCCGGCATAAGCAACGCGCCGGTGAGGTAGTTCGTCTCCACTCGCTGCCGCAGGAACTCGGCGTAGCTGCGGGGCTCGGCATGCCCGAGGATCCGGCTGGACAACGCCTGCAGCACCGCCGTCCGCGCGTCGCCCTTCGACTGCACTCGGCTCGACAGGTACAGCCGGCCGTTAGCGAGGTCGGCGACGCTGCGGGTGGTCTGCGGCAGGTCGGGCGCGTAGTGGAGCGTGAAGCCCAGATAGGCGGCGATCTCGGATGCCACGCGCTGAGTGAGCGGCCCTCCCGTGTGACCGACCGCCGCCAGGATCTCGGATGCCTTCGCCTCGAGATCTGCGAAGTGATTGTCCTGCCGGCGCATGAGCTGACGCAGCTCCACGTTCGCGCGCCGAGCCTCCTCGGGTGTCGCCGCGCGCTCATCCTTGAGCCTGTCGATCTCGCCGTGCAAGGCGAGCAGCGCGCGCAGCGCATCCGTCGGGACGCTCTTGCCGATGCGGAACGGCGCGATCCCGAGAGCTTGGAACGTCTGCCCCTTCATGGCACGCTCCACGGCGATCTCCAGCGCGCTTCGCTCATCGAGCGGCTCGCCCTCGAGAAGCGCGTCGATGGTCACGCCGAGCGCACGCGCGATCGCCTGCAGCTGCGTGAGCTTCGGCTCGCGCTTGCCGGTCTCGATCATCGACAGCTGGCTGGGCGCCCTGTCGACAGCCGCGGCGAGGTCGTCGAGGGTCATCCCTCGCGCGATCCGCAGCTGACGGATGCGCCGTCCGATCGTGAGGGTGTCGGCGTCTTCGTCGACGACTGAGGTACTCATGCGGGCGATTCTCTCACAGAAACAGAATTTCTGTCGATCTTCACATGCGAAATGGTTATTCGGATGCCGGATCTTCACTCAGAGTGGATGCCAAGCCAGCCGGCCCGCCACCGTGATCCCGCACACACGAAAGGACCCAGATCATGAGCGCTCCGACCATCACCACCCAGCAGGGTCCCGCCGTCACCATCACCGGCCCCCTCCGCGACCGCTACGACGAGATCCTCACGCCCGACGCCCTCGCATTCCTCACCGAACTGCACCACCGCTTCGCGGGCCGCCGACACGACCGGCTCGCCGACCGCATGCGAGCGCGCTTCGAGATCGGCAACGGCCACGACCCGGGCTTCCGTAACGACACCGCACACATCCGCGACGACGCCGACTGGCGGGTGGCGGGCGCCGGCCCCGGTCTCGAAGACCGCCGCGTCGAGATCACGGGCCCGACCGACCCGAAGATGACGGTGAACGCGCTGAACTCCGGCGCGCGCGTCTGGCTCGCCGACCAGGAGGACGCCACGAGCCCCACCTGGAAGAACGTCATCGAGGGCCAGCTCTCGCTGCGCGACGCCATCCGGGGCGAGCTCTCCTACACCTCCCCCGAGGGCAAGGAGTACCGCGTCACCGCCGAGCGCACGCCAACGATCGTGATGCGCCCGCGCGGCTGGCACCTGCCCGAGCGGCACCTCGAGTTCACCGACCGGTCGGGCCGCACCCTCGCGGCATCCGGCTCGCTCGTCGACTTCGGGCTCTACTTCTTCCACAACGCGCAGGCCCTCATCGACGCCGGTCGCGGCCCGTACTTCTACATCGCCAAGCTCGAGTCGAGCGAGGAGGCGAAGCTGTGGGACGACGTCTTCAGCTTCAGCGAGGAGTACATCGGGATCCCGCACGGTACGATCCGCGCCACCGTGCTCATCGAGACGCTGCCGGCCGCGTTCGAGATGGAGGAGATCCTGTACGAGCTGCGCGACCACTGCGCGGGGCTCAACGCGGGCCGCTGGGACTACATCTTCTCCATCATCAAGAACTACCGCGGGCGCGGGGCACGTTTCGTGCTCCCCGACCGCAGCGAGGTCACGATGACGGTGCCGTTCATGCGCGCCTACACGGAGCTGCTCGTGAAGACCTGCCACAAGCGCGGCGCCTTCGCGATCGGCGGCATGAGCGCCTTCATCCCGAACCGTCGCGACCCCGAGATCACGGCCCGCGCCATCGAGAAGGTCTCCGCCGACAAGAAGCGCGAGGCGACCGACGGCTTCGACGGCACCTGGGTGGCCCACCCCGACCTGATCCCGACCGCACAGGCCGAGTTCGACGCGGTGCTCGGCGACCGGCCGAACCAGATCGACCGTCAGCGTGACGATGTGCAGGTGACGGCATCCGACCTGCTGGATCTGCACATCGGGCGCCCGATCACCGCGCAGGGCGTGCGTGACAACGTGTCGGTGGCGATCCGGTACCTCGAGGCCTGGCTGCGAGGGATCGGCGCGGTGTCGATCGACAACCTCATGGAGGATGCCGCGACGGCCGAGATCAGCCGATCGCAGGTGTGGCAGTGGATCCACCAGGACCGCACGACCGAGGACGGGACGGCGATCACACCGGAGTACGTGGAGGACCTCATCCGCGACGTGCTCGACGACGCCCCCCGGTCGCCCGGCGACCGCTTCGACGACGCCGCCGACATCTTCCGCGAGGTCGCGTTGCGCGAGGAGTTCCCGGCGTTCCTCACGCTCGGCGCCTACACCCGCTACCTCACCGAGACCGACTGACCCGCTCCCCCACCGACGAAGGAGACGACATGACCCAGTACCAGGACGACATCGACGCCATCCGCGCTCTGAAGCAGGCGAACGGCTCTGCGTGGCACGCGATCGACCCCGAGGCCGTCGCACGGATGCGCGCGCAGAACCGCTTCCGCACCGGACTCGAGATCGCGCAGTACACCGCCGACATCATGCGCAAGGACATGGCGGAGTACGACGCCGACTCCTCGCTCTACACGCAGTCGCTCGGGGTGTGGCACGGCTTCATCGGGCAGCAGAAGCTCATCTCGATCAAGAAGCACCTGAAGTCGACGAACAAGCGCTACCTCTACCTGTCGGGGTGGATGGTCGCGGCGCTCCGCTCAGAGTTCGGGCCCCTCCCCGATCAGTCCATGCACGAGAAGACAGCAGTGCCCGCTCTGATCGAGGAGATCTACACGTTCCTCCGGCAGGCGGATGCTCGCGAGCTGGACCTGCTGTTCACCCAGCTCGACGCGGCGCGGGCCGACGGCGACGACACGGCGGCGGAGGTCATCCAGTCGCAGATCGACACCTACGAGACCCATGTGGTGCCGATCATCGCCGACATCGACGCAGGCTTCGGCAACCCCGAGGCGACGTACCTGCTCGCCAAGAAGATGATCGAGGCCGGTGCCTGCGCCATCCAGATCGAGAACCAGGTCTCCGACGAGAAGCAGTGCGGCCACCAGGACGGCAAGGTCACGGTGCCGCACGAGGACTTCCTCGCGAAGATCAACGCGGTCCGGTATGCCTTCCTCGAGCTCGGCATCGACAACGGCATCATCGTCGCCCGCACCGACTCGCTCGGCGCGGGGCTCACTCAGAAGCTCGCCGTCACCCGTGAGCCCGGTGATCTCGGCGACCGGTACAACTCCTTCCTCGACGTCGAGGAGATCTCCGAGGCCGAGCTCGGCAACGGCGACGTCGTGATCAAGCGCGACGGAAAGCTGCTTCGCCCGAAGCGCCTGCCGAGCAACCTGTACCAGTTCCGCCAGGGCACCGGCGAGGAGCGCGTCGTGCTCGACTGCATCACCTCGCTGCGCAACGGTGCCGATCTGCTCTGGATCGAGACCGAGAAGCCGCACATCGAGCAGATCGCGGGCATGGTCGACGCCATCCGCGAGGAGATCCCGACGGCGAAGCTCGTCTACAACAACAGCCCGTCGTTCAACTGGACGCTGAACTTCCGCCAGCAGGCGTACGACGCCCTCGCCGCGCAGGGTGCGGACGTGTCGGCATACGACCGCGACAAGCTCATGAGCGCCGAGTACGACGACACCGAGCTCGCCCGGCTGGCAGACGAGAAGATCCGCACCTTCCAGCGCGACGGCTCCGCACGCGCGGGCATCTTCCACCACCTCATCACGCTGCCGACGTACCACACGGCCGCACTGTCGACGGATGACCTCGCCAAGGGATACTTCGGCGACGAGGGCATGCTGGCCTACGTGCAGGGAGTGCAGCGGCGCGAGATCCGCGGCGGGATCGCGACGGTCAAACACCAGAACATGGCGGGCAGCGACATCGGCGACAACCACAAGGAGTACTTCGCCGGCGATGCGGCCCTCAAGGCCGGCGGTCAGCACAACACCATGAACCAGTTCAGCTGACGACTCACCCGCGGCCGACCCGGCCAGACACCGGATGCCCCTCGCCAAGCCCCGGCGAGGGGCATCCGTGATGTCGTGGGGCGTCTCGAGCCGGGCCCGCGCGGCGGGCGTATCGTGAAGGCATGGACGATGTCTGGGCCGGCCTTGCCGGAGAGCTCCTGCACCTGTACCCGCGCGGCCGGCGGCTCGCTGCCGTCGCCGGAGCGGATGCCGAGCGCTCGCGCTCCGTGGCAGACGCGCTCGCCGAGGCTCTGCGGTCGGCGGGACACGACGTCGAGCGCGTGCACGTCGACGCCGTCGACGCCGATGCCCTGCGCGCGGAGGTCGTCGGCCCGTTCCGCAGCGCACCGTCGGAAGACCGCGTCCTCCTCGTCTCGGGACCCGGCCTGCTCCTCGGCAACGCCGCTCGCGGTCTGTGGAACTTCACGGTCTGGCAGCTGGCCGGCGACGAGCCTCCGCACACCGTGGCGAACGCGCTGGTCGACGTCACCGATCCGCAGCATCCGTTCCGCCGGTTCGCGGACTACTGCGCGGCGCCCGCGTCGTACGGCGCCTGAACCACGCTTCGCTCCGGCCGGAGCCGCACTCAGCGGAACGACGCGGCCACCGAGTTGCGGTGGTAGTCGAAGATGATGCTCGTGCGGGTGGAGGCGACGCTGGCCTGCGCAGACAGATGCTCCAGCACGAACTCGCGCATCTCCGACGAGTCGGCCACAGCGATGTGCAAGAGGAAGTCGTCGTCTCCGCCGAGGAAGAACACCTGGATCACCTGAGGCAGCACGCGCACCCGGTCGGCGAACTCGACGATGCTCTCGCGACGGCCGCTCGGACGCAGGGTGACGCCGATGACCGCCTGCAGCCCCGCGCCCAGCATCCGCTCGTCCACGCTGGCGTGGAACCCGGTGATGACGCCGCGGTCGAGAAGAGAGCGCAGGCGCGCATGCGCCGTCGACGGCGCGACCCCGAGCGTCGCGGCGAGTTCGGCGTTGGTCATGCGCCCGTCGGCGGCGAGCAGCTGCACGATCTGGGCGTCGACGGGGTCGAGCGCCGGCGCGCGCAGAGGATTCGGCCGACGGCCCTCGGATGACGTATTCACCCGAACGATTATTCAGCATCCGCCGTTCCACCGAATAGTCTTCACGAGATCTTTCTGTCGCCCGACGTTTCTGCGATTCTGGCAGTACCGCTCAATCTGGAGGATCGATGAAGATCGCCGTTCCCACCGAGGTCAAGAACAACGAGAACCGCGTCGCGCTCACCCCTGCCGGCGCTGACCGCCTCGTGCACGAAGGTCACCGTGTGCTCGTTCAGGCCGGCGCCGGCATCGGCTCCGGCTTCTCCGACGACGACTACCGTCAGGTCGGAGCCGAGATCGTCGCCACCGCCGACGAGGCATGGGGTGAGGCCGAGCTGCTGCTGAAGGTCAAGGAGCCGATCGCGCAGGAGTACGGCTTCCTTCGCCCTGACCTCACCCTGTTCACCTACCTGCACCTCGCGGCCGACAAGCCGCTCACGATGGCGCTGGCGGATGCCGGAACCACGGCCGTCGCCTACGAGACCGTGCAGCTGCCCGACCGGAGCCTGCCGCTGCTGGTGCCGATGAGCGAGATCGCGGGGCGGCTCTCGGTCACGATGGGGTCATACTCGCTCCTGCGCTCGAACGGCGGCCGAGGCGTGCTGCTCGGCGGCATCGCCGGCACTCCGCGCGCGAAGACCGTGGTGATCGGCGGGGGCGTCGCGGGCGAGCACGCGGCGGCGAACGCCCTGGGTCTCGGCTCCCGCGTCACGGTCGTCGACATCTCGCTGCCGCGGCTGCGCGAGCTCGAGCACCGCTACGGCGGGGCGCTCGAGACGCGCGTCTCCAGCCGCTACGCGATCGCCGAGGAGCTGGCCGATGCCGACCTCGTGATCGGGTCGGCCCTGATCCCCGGGGCGGCTGCGCCGAAGCTCGTCACCGACGACATGGTCGCGGCGATGAAGCCGGGCTCGGTGCTCGTGGACATCGCGATCGATCAGGGCGGATGCTTCGAGGGCTCGCATCCGACGACGCACGACGACCCGACCTTCGCGGTGCACGACTCGATCTACTACTGCGTCGCCAACATGCCGGGCGCCGTGCCCGCCACCGCGACCCGAGCGCTCACCAACGCGACGCTCCCGTACGTGTCGGCGATCGCCGGCAAGGGCTGGGAGCAGGCGGCATCCGACGACCCCGCGCTGGCGAAGGGCCTCAACGTGCAGGGCGGCCGCATCACCCTCCCGGCGGTCGCTCAGGCGCATGGGCTCTCCGGCTCGTGACCGGCAGGAAAGAAGCCCGGTTCTTGTCGGCATCCCACGACTCCTCCCGACGCCCCACCCGGGTACGCTCGATATCGTGACCGAACGCGCACCTCTCTCCCGCAAGCTGTCCGCCATCGCCGAGTCTGCGACGCTCAAGGTCGATGCCAAGGCGAAGGCACTCAAGGCCGAGGGCAAGCCCGTCATCTCGTATGCCGCGGGCGAGCCCGACTTCGCGACTCCGCAGTTCATCGTCGACGCCGCGGCCGAGGCGCTGGCCGACCCCGCCAGCTACCGCTACACGCCCGCGTCGGGCCTGCCCGCGCTGCGTGAGGCGATCGCCGCGAAGACCCTGCGCGACTCGGGGCTCGAGGTCTCCCCGAGCCAGGTCATCGTGACCAACGGCGGCAAGCAGTCGGTGTACCAGGCCTTCCAGGCCGTGGTGAACCCCGGCGACGAGGTGCTGCTGCCCGCTCCGTACTGGACGACCTACCCCGAGGCGATCCGTCTGGCCGACGGCACGCCCGTCGAGGTCTTCGCGGGGGCCGACCAGGAGTACAAGGTCACCGTCGAGCAGCTCGAGGCCGCGCGCACCGAGCGCACGACCGCGCTCGTGTTCGTCTCGCCCTCGAACCCCACCGGATCGGTGTACACGGCTGAGGAGACCAAGGCCATCGGCGAGTGGGCCCTGGAGCACGGCATCTGGATCATCTCGGATGAGATCTACCAGAACCTCACATATGAGGGCGTGAAGGCCACCTCGATCGTCGAGGCGGTGCCCGAGGTCGCGAACCAGACGATCCTCGTCAACGGCGTCGCGAAGACCTACGCCATGACCGGTTGGCGCGTGGGCTGGATGGTCGGCCCCGCCGACGCCATCAAGATCGCCGGCAACCTGCAGTCGCACCTCACGAGCAACGTGAACAACGTCGCCCAGAAGGCCGCGATCGCCGCGCTGAACGGTCCGCAGACCGAGGCCGAGCAGATGCGCGAGGCGTTCGACCGCCGGCGCCGTCTCATCGTGTCGGAGCTCTCGAAGATCGACGGCCTCGTGGTGCCGAACCCGACCGGAGCGTTCTACGTCTACCCCGACGTGCAGGGGCTGCTGGGCCGCACGTGGGGCGGCGTGACGCCGACGACCTCACTGGAGCTCGCCGACCTCATCCTCGATCAGGCCGAGGTCGCGGTCGTGCCCGGCGAGGCGTTCGGCCGGTCCGGGTACATCCGCATGTCGTACGCCCTCGGCGACGACCAGCTGCTCGAGGGCGTGCAGCGCCTGCAGCGCCTCTTCGGCTGACGCCGCGTCGCTCACGTCGCGCGTTCTGGCGTCGAGAGGAGACGTCAGTCCTCGGGGTGGTGGCCGATCAGCCAGCGGATGCCGTAGCGATCGACGACCGTACCGTAGTAGTCGCCGTGTACGCCCGTGCGCGCAGTCATCGACACCGGTGCAACCGGATGCAACTGGGCGCAACGGGTCGTTACACCGCCTCCCGTACCTTCGCTCGGGAGGACGGCGAACGCCCGTCCCGAACGAGGAAGTGATGTCGATGACGACTCTGACCGATTCCCGCCCCCGCACCGCACGTGGCGCCGTGCCCGACGGCGTGATGCGTGCCGCCGTGGTGACGGCATCCGACCGCCCGCTGGTGATCGCCGATGTTCCCATCCCCGTCCCCGGGCCGCGACAGGCTCTCGTGAAGCTGATCACGAGCGGGGTGTGCCACACCGATCTGCACGCGGCTCGCGGAGACTGGCCAGTGGCTCCCAAGGCCGACCTCATCCCCGGACACGAAGGTTTCGGAACGGTGGTCGCGCTCGGCGAAGAGGTCACGTCGTTGGCCGTCGGAGACACGGTGGGCAACGCGTGGCTGTGGAGCGCCTGCGGTGTCTGCGAATACTGCCGCACCGGCTGGGAGACGCTGTGCCCTGAACAGCAGAACGGCGGCTATTCCGTCGACGGCAGCTTCGCGGAGTACATGCTCGTCGACGAGCGCTTCGCAGCACGCGTGCCCGACGGCGTCGATCCCGTGGAGGTCGCTCCCATCCTGTGCGCCGGCGTGACCGTGTACAAGGGCCTGAAGATGACGGAGGTCAAGCCCGGGGAATGGGTGGTGATCTCCGGCATCGGCGGACTCGGTCACATCGCCGTGCAGTACGCCAGGGCGATGGGCATGCGCGTGGCAGCGGTCGACATCGACGAAGCGAAGCTCGCTCTCGCGCGCTCGCACGGCGCCGAGATCACCGTGAACGCGGCGGAGCAGGACCCGGGAGAAGCCATTCAGGCTGCGATCGGCGGAGCACACGGCGTGCTCGTCACCGCCGTCCACCCGAAGGCGTTCGGTCAGGCCCTCGCGGTCACCCGACGAGGGGCGACGATCGTGTTCAACGGGCTTCCGCCGGGTGACTTCCCCGCCAACATCTTCGACATCGTGCTGCGTGCCATCACCATCCGCGGCTCGATCGTGGGCACGCGACAGGACATGGTCGAAGCCCTCGACTTCTACGCCCGAGGCGAGATCCACCCCACCACCACCGTCGAGCCGCTGGACAACATCAATGAGATCTTCGAGCGCATGGAGAAGGGGCAGATCGACGGCCGCATCGTCATGAAGTACTGAACGGTCGACAACCACTGAATAGATGACGCGTTCCACGGCGGTCGCGCGACCCGCGACCGCCGTGGAACTCCGACGATTCCGGTCCGACGCCGAGTGCGAGTCAGCGCACGTTCAGAGCTCGACGCCGACGAGCACCGGCTCGGGTTGCAGCACGAGTCCGAACTCCGCATGCACGCGACTCTGGATGAAGCGTGCGAGCTCCGATACCTCTGCGGCCGTCGCCCCTCCCCTGTTGGTGAGCGCGAGCGCGTGCTTGGTCGACACCGACGCGCGCGACCGCGGCAGCTTGAACCCCTTGCGGATGCCGGCGTGCTCGATGAGCCACGCGGCGCTGACCTTGACATCGGAGGCTTCGGGCTTCGCCGCTGGCACGAGGCCGTCGTACGACGCCAGGGGGATCACCGTGACGGCGTCGAGATCGGGAGAGACCGGCCAGCGCGGGCACTCCGGCGGCAGGGCACGCGCCACGCTCTCCGGGACGATCGCGTTCTGGAAGAACGAGCCGACGCCGTGGGTGTCGGGGTCGTCCTCGTCGAGCAGCATCCCCTTCGAGGCGCGAGTGGCGAGGATGCGCTCGCGCACCCAGGTCAGCGGCACGGGGTCGTCGCCCTGCAGCCCCAGGGCTCGGCGCAGCTGCTCGCCGCGCACGACGCGCTCCTGGGCGACGAGCAGGTCGACCGTGATGGACAGGATCACGGCACGCCGCTGCGGCTCACCGCCGTAGTGGTGCTTGAAGACCGAGGTGCGGAAGCCAAGCCCGAGTTCGGATGCCGGCACCGTGAGCACCTCGTCGGAGTGCTCGTCGATCAGCTCGACCTCCACGAGGGTCTCCTGCACCTCCTGGCCGTAGGCGCCGATGTTCTGCACGGGAGCGGCGCCGACCGTGCCGGGGATGCCGCTCATGGCCTCCAGCCCCGCATACCCGCGCTCGACGGCGTACGCGACGAGGTCGTCCCACGAATGCCCCGCCTGCGCGCGCAGACGGATGCGTCCTGCATGCGGCGACGGGAGCTCCTCGATGCCCTGCGTGAGCACGCGGATGACGGTTCCCTCGAACGGCTCGTCGCCCACGAAGAGGTTCGAGCCGCCGCCGAGCACGAACCAGTCGTCGCCGCGCTCCCACACGTCGTGCAGCGCGTCGATGAGTTCGGCGGTCGTCGTCGCCTCCAGCATCCGCTCCGGTGCCGCGCCGGTGCGCAGCGTGGTGAGCGCCGACAGAGGGATCGGCTGGATCTCGCCCATCAGAGCGCGACGCGCAGCTGCGCCTTGACCAGCACGGTCGTCTCGGCCGACGTGACCTTGAGGTCGATGCGCGCCGCGGTGTCGTCGACGGCGCCGACCGTGGCGACCACGTGCACGTCGGCACCCTCGTGCGGGTCGACGACCACGGGCTTGGTGAACCGCACCCCGTAGTCGAGGATGCGCGCTGTCGGCTCCAGCGCCGCGACCACGACAGACGAGGCGATGCCCATGGTCAGCATCCCGTGCGCCAGGACACCGGGGAGACCGACGGATGCCGCGATGTCGTCGCGGTAGTGGATCGGGTTGAAGTCTCCGGATGCTCCGGCGTATCGCACGAGCGACTCGCGCGTCAGGTGCACGGTGCGCTCGGCGATCACGTCTCCGACGGCGAACGACATCACGCGGCTCCTTCTTCCGAACCGACGAGCAGGACGCTCGTCGCCGTCACGACATGCGCACCATCGGCATCCGTGATCTCGGCCTCGCTGGTGATCATCGCGTTGCCGCCCATCATGCGGATGCCGGTGACCTTCAGCCGGCCCGTGAGCTCGTCACCCGCGATGATGGGGCGCGAGTACGCGAAGCGCTGCTCCGCGTGGATCGTGCGCGCGAGCACGATGCCGGAGTCGGGCTCGCTCAGCAGCTGCTGCAGCGTGTGGTCCTGGATGACCATCGCGAAGGTCGGCGGGGCGACCACGTCGGCGTAGCCGGCGGCGCGGGCCGCCTCGACGTCGGTGTGCTGCGGAGCGTCGGCGAACACGGCGCGGGCGAACTCGCGCACCTTCTCACGTCCGACGAGATAGGGGGCCGTCGGCGGGAACTCACGCCCGACGAGATCTTGGTTCACTGCCACCCCTCGATCCTACCGGCGTGCTCCCGGGAGCCCGTCGTGAGCCGTGGCGGGGCGGTCAGGCCTTCCGGCGCCCCTTGACGGCCTTCATCGCCATCTGCACCGCGATCACGACGAGGTACGCCGCGAAGAGGATGTTCGCGACCGTGGGGTCGATGAGGGTCGCCAGCCACGCGCCGAGGGCCGTGGTGGTGCACGCCGATACGCCGACGAGCAGCGCCGCGACGAGATCGACGTTGCGGTTGCGCAGATTGCCGATGGTGCCGGAGACCGCGGTGGGGATCATCATGAGCAGCGACGTGCCCTTCGCGACGAGGTCGCTCGTGCCGAACGCGACCATGAGCACCGGTACGACGATGACTCCGCCGCCGACGCCGATCAGTCCGGCGAGGATGCCGGTCGCGATGCCGACGCCCACGAGGGCGATGCCGCTGATCCAGGTGAGGTCGAAGTCGGCGTCGCGCGACGGGATGACGACGAACAGCATGACGATCACCACGACGAGGAAGGCGACGAACCCCCAGCGCAGCGCGGTCTGGGAGATGCGTGGAAGCAGGCGCGTGCCGATCTGCGCGCCGATCACGGCGCCCGCGGCGAGGATGAGCGCGGGGATCCACGCGACCGAGCCGTGCACGGCGTACGAGATCACGCCGACGGCCGCGGTCGGCACGATGGCCGCCAGCGAGGTGCCTGCCGCGAGCCGCTGGTTGAAGTGCAGCAGCAGCACGAGCAGCGGCACGATCACGGTGCCGCCGCCGACGCCGAACAAGCCGGAGAGGAGCCCCGCGAGCAGCCCGATGCCGATGAAGGAGAGGTAGGCGCGAGGCCCTCGGTTCAGGGTCTGGACATCGCTCACCCGTTCAGCCTACTCTCGCCACTCGGACCGCCTGCCCCGCCGAGACCCCCGCACAGCGCCGAGACCCCCGCGGTAACGCTGCTGGCCGGAGAGCTGGTCGGTGCCGACGAGACCGAGGGACAGCCCAACGCCCTCGACTACTCCACGAAGGGCCGTCCGAGCACGCGATACCGGGCGCACGAGACCGACTGAACGCTCTGGGACTCGGTGCCGAACTATGCGACACTGGATCGCATCGGACGACGTCGTCCGCTGACCCGGATCGAAGGAGATCTCATGGTTCGCAGCAGCTTTCCCGACGTGGACATCCCCGCGGTGTCCGTCTTCGACTTCCTGTTCGGCGACCTCGACGAGTCGCGGCTCGACGCCGTCGCGCTCATCGACGGCACCACAGGCGCCACGACCACCTACCGGCAGCTCGTCGCCCAGATCGATCTCTTCGCCGGCGCCCTGGCCGCACGCGGGGTGGGAGTCGGCACGACGGTCGGCGTCCTGTGCCCGAACATCCCCGCGTTCGCCACGGTGTTCCACGGCATCCTGCGCGCCGGCGCCACAGCGACGACCATCAACTCGCTCTACACGGCCGACGAGATCGCCAACCAGCTGACGGATGCCGGCGCCTCGTGGCTGGTCACAGTGTCGCCGCTGCTCTCCGGGGCACAGGCGGCGGCCGAGAAGCTCGGCATCCCCGCGGACCGGGTGATCGTGCTCGAAGGTGCGGATGGCCATCCGTCCCTCGCCGCGCTGCTCGGCGAGGGGCATCCCGCCCCCGACGTGAGCTTCGACCCGGCGACGCATCTCGCCGTGCTCCCCTACTCGTCGGGGACGACCGGCCGCCCGAAGGGCGTGATGCTGACGCACCGCAACCTGGTCGCCAACGTCAGTCAGTGCCGCTCGACCATCACTCTCGGCGAGGACGACCGCGTTCTCGCCGTGCTCCCGTTCTTCCACATCTACGGGATGACCGTGCTGCTGAACTTCGCACTGCGGCAGCGCGCCGCCCTCGTCACCATGCCGAAGTTCGATCTCGAGGACTTCCTCCGCGTGGTGCAGGACCACAAGACGAGCTGGGTCTTCATCGCCCCGCCGATCGCGGTCGCCCTGGCGAAGCATCCGCTCGTCGATCGGTACGACATGTCGTCCGTCAAGGTCATCTTCTCCGGCGCTGCCCCGCTCGACGGCGCCCTCGCATCGGCGGTCGCGGCACGGCTCGACTGCACGGTCTGCCAGGGCTACGGCATGACCGAGACGAGCCCGGTCACCCACGTCATCCCCTACGACCGCGACGACATCGACCGCTCCACCGTCGGCATGCTGCTCGCCAACACCGAGGCGCGCCTCGTCGACGCCGAGACCGGTCGCGACGTCGATGTCCCCGCCGAGGGGCCGAGCGAGCCCGGAGAGCTGCTGATCCGCGGGCCGCAGGTGATGGCCGGCTACCTCAACCGGCCGGACGCGACCGCCGAGATGCTCGACGCCGACGGCTGGCTGCACACCGGCGACGTGGCCACCGTGACGAGCGACGGGATCTTCCGGATCGTCGACCGCCTCAAGGAGCTCATCAAGTACAAGGGCTACCAGGTGGCGCCGGCCGTGCTCGAGGCCGTGCTGCTGGAGCATCCGGACATCGCCGACGCCGCCGTGATCGGAGCGCTCGACGACGACGGCCAGGAGGTGCCGAAGGCCTTCGTGGTGCGGCAGCCTGGCGCGGAGCTCGACGCGGATGCCGTCATCGCGCATGTCGCTGCACACGTGGCCCCGCACGAGAAGGTGCGGCAGGTGGAGTTCATCGACGCGATCCCGAAGTCGTCGTCCGGCAAGATCCTCCGTAAGGACCTGCGCGCCCGCGCCTGAACGAAGGACCTGCGCGTCCGAGCCTGAACGAAGGACGCCGCAGAACGACGAAGCCCGCCTTCCCGGAAGGGGCGGCGGGCTTCGTGTGTGCGAGGTGCTTACTCGGACTTCTCCTCGACGGCGTCGGCAGCGGCGGCCTCAGCGGCCTCACCCTCGGCCTGCGACTCGGCGCCGGCGTCGGCAGCCTCGTCAGCGGCCGGAGCCTCGGCTGCGGGGGTCTCCTCGGCGGGAGCCTCCTCGACCTTCTCCTCCGCCTTCTCGGCAGCGGCGGCCTTCTCCGCCTTGTCGGCCTTCTCCGCCTTCGGGGCAGCCTTGGTCGACTTCGCCTTCGGGGTGACCGGCTCGAGGACGAGCTCGATCACGGCCATGGGGGCGTTGTCACCCTTGCGGTTGCCGATCTTCGTGATGCGGGTGTAACCGCCCTCACGCTCGGCGACCAGCGGCGCGATCTCGTTGAAGAGCACGTGAGCGGCGTCCTTGTTGGTGCGCAGCACCGTGAGGGCGCGACGGCGGGCGTGCAGGTCGCCGCGCTTCGCCAGCGTGATGAGGCGCTCGGCGAGCGGACGCAGGCGCTTCGCCTTCGTCTCGGTCGTCTTGATCGACTTGTGGGTGAACAGCGCGGCGGCGAGGTTGGCAAGCAGCAGGCGCTCGTGGGCGGGGCCGCCTCCGAGGCGGGGACCCTTGGTGGGCTTGGGCATAATCGTCTAACTCCTGGTCAGAAAAGGTCGGGTATCAGAAGGACTCGTCGTCGTTGCCGCCGTAGAAGTGGGCGCCGTCGAAACCGGGCACCGAATCCTTGAGCGACAGACCGAGCGAGATGAGCTTGTCGCGCACCTCGTCGACCGACTTCTGGCCGAAATTGCGGATGTTCATGAGCTGCGTCTCCGACAGGGCGACGAGCTCCGACACGGTGTTGATGCCCTCGCGCTTGAGGCAGTTGTACGAGCGCACGGACAGGTCGAGGTCCTCGATCGGCATCGACAGCTCGCTGGAGTTCACAGCCTCCACCGGAGCAGGGCCGATCTCGATGCCCTCGGCCTCGACGTTCAGCTCGCGGGCGAGGCCGAAGAGCTCGGTGAGCGTCTTGGCTGCCGAGGCGACGGCGTCGCGCGGGCTGATCGCCGACTTGGTCTCGACGTCGAGCACGAGCTTGTCGAAGTCGGTGCGCTCACCCGCACGGGTGGCGTCGACGCGGTAGCTGACCTTGAGCACCGGCGAGTAGATCGAGTCGATCGGGATCTGACCGGCCTCGGCGTACTCGTTGCGGTTCTGCGTCGCCGAGACGTAGCCGCGGCCGCGCTCGATCGTCAGCTCGAGCTCGAACTTCGCGGTGTCGTTCAGCGTCGCGATGACGAGCTCGGGGTTGTGCACCTCGACACCGGCCGGGGCCGAGATGTCGGCGGCGGTGACTTCGCCCGCACCGGTCTTGCGCAGGTACGCCGTGATGGGCTCGTCGCGCTCGCTCGACACGACGAGCTGCTTGATGTTGAGGATGATCTCGGTGACATCCTCCTTCACGCCGGGGATCGTGCTGAACTCGTGCAGCACGCCGTCGATCCGGACGCTGGTGACCGCGGCACCGGGGATCGACGACAGCAGGCTGCGGCGCAGCGCGTTGCCGATCGTGTAGCCGAATCCGGGCTCCAGCGGCTCGATGACGAACCGGCTCCGGTTCTCGGAGATCTTTTCCTCGGTCAGTGTGGGACGCTGTGCGATAAGCACTCTGTGTTCCTTTCGATCACATGCCCGCTATATGACATGTGGTGGGTGAGGTCTTGAGTTGTGGAAGTCGATGCCCGCGGGCGGGCGGCGAGCCGCTCGGCCTCACAGGGAGGACGAGCGGCTCGGCCTGCCGGTCTCAGACGCGGCGACGCTTCGGCGGGCGGCAGCCGTTGTGCGCCTGCGGGGTGACATCCTGGATCGAGCCGACCTCGAGGCCTGCGGCCTGCAGCGAGCGGATCGCGGTCTCGCGGCCGGAGCCCGGACCCTTCACGAAGACGTCGACCTTCTTGACGCCGTGCTCCTGCGCCTGGCGCGCAGCGGACTCGGCCGCCATGCCTGCGGCGTAGGGGGTCGACTTGCGCGAGCCCTTGAAGCCCACGCCACCCGACGAGGCCCAGCTGATGACGGCGCCGGACGGGTCGGTGATCGAGACGATGGTGTTGTTGAACGTCGACTTGATGTGGGCCTGGCCCAGCGCGATGTTCTTCTTCTCCTTGCGGCGCGGCTTGCGCGCGGCGGCCTTGGGTGCAGCCATGAAAGTGTTCTCCTAGTCCCTGGGGCCGCTGCTTAGCGGGCCTTCTTCTTGCCGGCGACGGTGCGCTTCGGGCCCTTGCGGGTACGGGCGTTGGTCTTGGTGCGCTGACCGCGGACCGGGAGACCACGACGGTGACGGAGACCTTCGTAGGAGCCGATCTCGACCTTGCGGCGGATGTCTGCGGCGACCTCGCGGCGCAGGTCACCCTCCACCTTGTAGTTGCCTTCGATGTAGTCGCGGAGGGCGACGAGCTGGTCGTCGCTGAGGTCCTTCACGCGGATGCTCTCGTCGATCCCGGTCGCCTTGAGGATCTCGGTCGAGCGGGTACGGCCGACGCCGTAGATGTAGGTAAGGGCGATCACCACGCGCTTGTCGCGCGGGATGTCAACGCCGGCAAGACGTGCCATGCGGTTCTCCTGGATGTTGTGGAGGTGTGGAGCAGGATCGGTGCCCGGGCCTCCGCCCCGAGGTGTCCCCCACTCGCGTGGGATCTGATCCTGCCGGTTCGTGTTGAGTTGTGAGTCAGATCTGGTCGATCAGCCCTGGCGCTGCTTGTGACGCGGGTTGCTCTTGCAGATCACCATGACGCGGCCGTGGCGGCGGATCACCTTGCAGTGATCGCAGATGGGCTTGACGCTGGGGTTGACCTTCATGATGATTCCTGTTCGCTGTCTTCACCGGGCAGGCGCAGGCGCCTGGGGTGTTACTTCTCGACCGATCAGCGGTAGCGGTAGACGATGCGCCCGCGGGTCAGGTCGTAGGGGCTGAGCTCCACGACCACGCGGTCTTCGGGGATGATGCGGATGTAGTTCTGCCGCATCTTGCCGGAGATCGTTGCCAGAACCTTGTGTCCGTTGGTGAGCTCAACGCGGAACATCGCGTTGGGCAGTGCCTCCGACACGACGCCCTCGATCTCGATGACACCGTCTTTCTTAGCCATAGCCTCGCTGACGCTTCTGCAGACCGGTCGATCTGCGGTGGATGGGTGGGTTGCGGTGCCGCTCCGATTCAGACACGCCGAATCAAGGCGCAAAGCACCAAAGATCTATGATAACCGAGCCGTGCGCATCCGGCAACCTGAGACGGCGCGTCGCGGGGACGGGAGCGGATGCGTGCGGCATCCGCCCCGTCGCCGTCGAGCCGTCAGCCGACGATATCGGTGAGCTTCTTCAGGTCGGCAGGCTTCTGGAGGTCGAGGCGGGTGCCGTTGATCTCCACGGTCGGCGTGCCCTTGATCTCGTGCTTGGAGGCCTGCGACACCCCGTACTTGCGGTAGGTCTCGTCGGTGATGCACGAGGCGGCCTTGTCGGCGCCGACCTGCGATGCGAACGACGCGAGCTCCTCTGTGGTGAGGCCGGGGGTGTTCTCCTCGGGCTGGTTCTCGAACAGCACCTTGGCGAAGTCGAGGTACTTGTCGGGGTCGGACTCGGCCACGCACACGGCGGCGCCCGCCGAGCGCGAGGAGTACTCGGTGCCCTGCGAGAAGCGGTCGAGGATCGCGATGGGGTGGTACTCGAGAGTGATCTCACCCGAGGCGGCGGCGGCCTCGAGCCCCTCTCCGAACTGGTCTTCGAACGACTTGCAGACCGGGCACAGGAAGTCGACGAAGATCGAAACGGTGTCCTTGCCGTCGCCGATCGCGATGGCGCCCGTCTCGGCGTCGAACGTGTTGTTGCTGGCCGGAGTCGCTCCGGGGGCCGTCGCCTGGTTGTTGAGGAACACGACGACGCCGCCGAGGACGACCAGCACGACGACCACTGCGGCCGAGACCCAGATCGCGAACCAGTTGGTGTTGCTCTTCGCGGCTGCCATTGATTTCCGTTCTGTCGAGGCCCGCCGAACGACGAGTCCGTCCTGAGAGTCATGGGGCGCGAGAGCACCCTCCCCTATTCTGCCGGGAGGAACCTATGCGCGCGTTGTGACGTTCGTATGGCTCACGCGAGGGGCACGGGGGTGACGCCGAACGGGGCGAGGCCGGCTGCGCCGCCGTCCGGGGCCGTCAGCACCCAGATGCCGCCGGCGTGCACGGCGACACTGTGCTCCCAGTGCGAACCGTCGGATCCGTCGACCGTCGAGACCGTCCAGTCGTCGTCCTCGACGAACGTCGCCTCTCCCCCTGCCGTCACCATCGGCTCGATGGCCACGACGAGGCCGGGCTTCACCTCGGCGCCGGGGTCGGGCGTGCGGTAGTTGAAGACGCTCGGTGCCTCGTGCATCTTGCGTCCGATGCCGTGGCCGACGTACTCGCGGAGGATGCCGTAGGGCTCACCGGAGACCTCCGACGGCCCCTGCGCCTCGATGTACTCCTCGATCGCCGCGCCCACGTCGCCCAGGTGCGCAGCGGTCGCCAGGGCGGCGATGCCGGCCCACATCGACCCCTCCGTCACGCGCGACAGCTCCTCGCGCCGTCGCACGAGGTCGGGGCGCTCGGCATCCGGAATCACGACGGTGATCGCGCTGTCGCCGTTCCAGCCGTCGAACTGCGCTCCGCAATCCACCGAGACGATGTCGCCGGGCTCGAGGACACGCGATGACGGGATGCCGTGCACGACTTCCTCGTTCACCGACACGCAGATCGTGTGGTGGTAGCCGCGCACCAGCTGGAAGTTCGACTCCGCGCCACGGGCGAGGATCGTGCGGTTCGCCTCGGCGTCGAGCTCGAGCGTGGTCACGCCAGGGCGGATCAGCGGCCGCACGGCCTCGAGCGCCGCCGCCGTGATGAGGCCCGGCTCGACCATCGCGCGCAGCTGCGCGGGGGTCTTGTAGATGGATCGACGGAACATCGTCGCGGTCAGGCCGCCAGGCGCAGACCGCGCGCTGCCAGCGCCGCGAGGATGCGATCGGTGATCTCGTCGAGCTCGCCCGTGCCGTCCACGCGGTCGACGATGCCGCGCTCGTCGTACACGTCGATGATCGGCGCGGTCTCCTGCTCGTAGATGTCCAGACGGTGCGCGATCGCCTCGGGGGTGTCGTCGGTGCGTCCCTGTTCGGTGGCGCGCAGCGTGAGGCGCGAGATGCTCTCCTCACGGGGCACGTCGAGCAGGATCACCGCGTCGAGAGCGTGGCCCTGCTCGGCGAGGAATGCGTCGAGGTGGGCGACCTGGGTCGTGTTGCGGGGGTACCCGTCGAGCAGGAACCCGTTCACGGCATCGTCCTGCGACAGGCGGTCACGCACGATCTCGCTGGTCAGCTCATCGGGCACGAGGTCTCCCCTGTCGAGGATCTCGGTGACCTGCTGCCCGAGGGGCGTGCCCTGCTTGATGTTCGCGCGGAAGATGTCGCCGGTCGACACCACGGGGATGCCGTAGGACTCGGCGATGCGCACGCCCTGCGTGCCCTTTCCGGAGCCCTGAGGGCCGACGATGAGGAGCCGGGCCGTGCTGTCGTGTGCCTGAGGTGCCGTCATCGGAGGAGCCCTTCGTAGTGACGCTGCTGCAGCTGCGCATCGATCTGCTTGACGGTCTCGAGACCGACGCCGACGATGATGAGGATCGACGCACCGCCGAACGGGAAGTTCTGGTTGGCGCCGACCACCGCGAGTGCGATCAGCGGGATGAGCGCGATCAACCCGAGGTAGATCGATCCCGGAAGCGTGATGCGCGTGAGCACGTAGTCGAGGTACTCGGCCGTCGGACGTCCTGCGCGGATGCCGGGGATGAACCCGCCGTACTTCTTCATGTTGTCGGCGACCTCGACCGGGTTGAAGGTGATCGCGACGTAGAAGTACGTGAAGCCGATGATGAGCAGGAAGTACGCGACCATGTAGATCGGGTGGTCGCCCTTCGTGAAGTACGTCGTGATCCACGTGACCCACGGCGCCGGCGTCGATCCGTCCTGCGGGGTGTTGAACTGGGCGATCAGCGCCGGGATGTACAGGAGCGACGACGCGAAGATCACCGGGATCACACCGGCCATGTTGACCTTGATCGGGATGTAGGTGTTGGTGCCGCCGTAGGTGCGACGTCCGACCATGCGCTTGGCGTACTGCACGGGGATGCGGCGCTGCGACTGCTCGACGAACACGACGAGGCCCATCACCACGATGCCGACGAGGAGCACGAGGAGGAAGATCTCGAAGCCCTTGGTCTGCCAGATGAGAGCCATGGCGCCGGGGAACGTCGCGGCGATCGACGTGAAGATGAGCAGCGACATGCCGTTGCCGATGCCGCGCTCGGTGACGAGCTCGGCGAACCACATGATGAGACCCGTGCCCGCGGTCATCGCGATGATGATGAGCAGCTGCGCCCACCACACGTCGTTGGTCAGGAGGTTCTGACACGCGGCGACGTCGGTCGTGCCGAAGAGCTGGCCGCTGCGCGCGACCGTGACGAGGGTCGTCGACTGCAGCAGGGCGAGGGCGATCGTGAGGTACCGCGTGTACTGGGTGAGCTTGGCCTGACCGGCCTGGCCCTCCTTGTGCAGCGCCTCGAAGTGCGGGATCACCACGCGAAGGAGCTGGGTGATGATCGTCGCGGTGATGTAGGGCATGACGCCGAGGGCGAAGATCGACAGCTGCAGCAGTGCACCGCCGGAGAAGAGGTTGACCAGACCGAGAAGACCCTCGGTTCCACTGTTCTCGGCCAGACACGCCTCGACGTTCGGGAAGTTCACGAACGGAGCGGGGACGTTGGAGCCGAGCCGGTAGATGGCGATGATCGCCAGAGTGAAACCGATCTTCCGACGCAGGTCTGGCGTGCGGAAGATCCGCGCGATGGCGCTAAACAAGAACGTTCCTCCTGAAAAGGTGGCCTATCCCTGAGGGATGGCTGAAAGACCAGGGTAACTCAAACGGCGGGCCGGGGCTGACTATGCAAAAGAGGGGCCGGAGTGTTCCGGCCCCTCTCATGCGGTGGTTACTTGACGGATCCGCCCGCAGCCACGATCTTCTGCTCGGCGGAACCCGAGACCTTGTCGACCGAGACGTTGAGCTTCACGGCGATGTCGCCGTTGCCGAGAACCTTGACCTTCTCGTTCTTGCGCACGGCACCCTTGGCGACCAGGTCGCTGACGGTGACGTCGCCACCGGTCGGGTACAGCTCCGCGAGCTTGTCCAGGTTCACGACCTGGTACTCGACGCGGAACGGGTTCTTGAACCCGCGCAGCTTCGGGGTGCGCATGTGCAGCGGCATCTGCCCACCCTCGAAGCCGACGCGCACGGTGTTGCGCGCCTTGGTTCCCTTGGTGCCGCGACCGGCAGTCTTGCCCTTCGAGCCCTCACCGCGACCGACACGGGTCTTCGCGGTGTTGGCGCCGGGGACCGGACGCAGGTGGTGCACCTTGAGCACGCCGGGACGCGACGCGGGAGCATCCTTCTTCGCTGCGGGCTTCTTGGCCGCGGGCTTCTTCTCCGCGGACTCCGCCTTGGTGTCGGCAGCCTTCGCGTCGGCAGCCTTCGCAGGAGCCTTCTTCGCCGCAGGCTTCTTCTCTGCGGCAGCCTTCGGAGCGGCAGCCTTCTTCGGGGCCTTCTCGGCCTCGACGGCTTCGTTCTTCTCAGCCATTAGTCGATCTCCTCAACCTTGACGAGGTGCGCGACGGTCCTGACGTAGCCGCGCGTCTGCGCGTCGTCGGGGCGAACGGTGGAGTCACCGATGCGCTTGAGACCGAGCGAACGCAGCGTGTCGCGCTGGTTCTGCTTCTCACTCACCTTGGACTTGATCTGCGTGACCTTGAGCCGGGCGGCCATCAGGCACCTACCTTCTGTGCGGCGAGAGCCTCGGCCTCGGCGCGGACAAGACGCGCGGGTGCGACCTGGTCGAACTCGAGACCACGGCGCGCGGCGACCGCACGGGGCTCCTCGAGCTGCTGCAGGGCCTCCACCGTCGCGTGCACGATGTTGATCGTGTTCGAGGAGCCGAGCGACTTCGACAGCACGTCGTGGATGCCGGCGCACTCGAGCACGGCGCGGACGGGACCACCGGCGATAACACCGGTACCGGCCGCTGCGGGACGGAGCAGAACCACACCGGCGGCCGCCTCACCCTGCACGGGGTGCGGGATCGTCCTGCCGACGCGCGGAACGCGGAAGAAGTTGCGCTTGGCCTCTTCGACACCCTTCGAGATGGCGAGCGGGACCTCGCGGGCCTTGCCGTAGCCGACGCCCACCAGACCGTTGCCGTCGCCGACGACCACAAGAGCGGTGAAGCTGAAGCGACGACCACCCTTCACGACCTTCGACACGCGGTTGATGGTGACGACGCGCTCGAGGAACTGGTTGTCCCCGCGGTCGCGCGAGTTGCGGTCGCGACCGCCCTGGTTGCGGTCGCGGCCGCCGCGGCGGCCCTCACGCTGTTCGCGAGCGGGCTCAGCCTCGGTCGCGGCAGCAGCCGTCTCGGTCACTTCGTTCTCCTTGATGTCACTCACAGTGCCAGCCCCCCTTCACGGGCGCCTTCGGCGATGGCGGCGACACGACCGGCGTAGCGGTTGCCGCCGCGGTCGAACACGGCCTCGGAAACACCGACGGCCTTCGCGCGCTCGGCGACGAGCTCGCCGACCTTGCGAGCCTTGGCGGTCTTGTCACCCTCGAACGAGCGCAGGTCGGTCTCGAGCGTCGATGCCGACGCCACGGTGTGACCCTTGCTGTCGTCGACCAGCTGCACGAAGACGTGGCGGGACGACCGGTTGACGACGAGACGCGGACGCGTCTCGGTGCCCACGACCTTCTTGCGGAGGCGGGCGTGACGACGCGCGCGGGCGTCAGACTTTGACTTGAGAGCCATGGTTACTTACCACTCTTTCCGGCCTTGCGACGCACGACCTCGCCGGCGTAACGCACACCCTTGCCCTTGTACGGCTCAGGCTTGCGGATCTTGCGGATGTTGGCAGCTGCCTCGCCGACAGCCTGCTTGGAGATACCGCTCACGGTGAGCTTGTTGGTGCCCTCGACCGTGAAGGTGATGCCGGCGGGCGGGTCGACCAGGACCGGGTGCGAGAAGCCGAGCGCGAACTCGACGGCCGCGCCCTTCTGCTGCACGCGGTAACCGGTGCCGACCACCTCGAGGCCCTTGGAGTAGCCCTGGGTCACGCCGATGATGTTGTTGTTGATGAGAGTGCGGGTCAGGCCGTGGAGCGACCGCGACGCGCGCTCGTCGTCGGGGCGGGTGACGAGAACCTGGTTCTCCTCGACCGACACCTCGATGGGGCTTGCGACCGTCAGGGTGAGCTCACCCTTCGGGCCCTTCACCGCGACCTCACGGCCGTCGACCGTAACGGTCACGCCCGCGGGAACGTCGATGGGAAGTCGTCCGATTCGCGACATTTCGAATTACCACACGTAGGCGAGAACTTCTCCGCCCACGCCCTTCTGCTCAGCCTGACGGTCGGTGAGAAGACCGGAGGAGGTGGACAGGATGGCCACGCCGAGACCGCCGAGGACCTTCGGGATCTCCGTCGACTTCGCGTACACGCGCAGACCGGGCTTCGACACGCGCTTGATGCCGGCGATCGACCGCTCGCGGTTGGGGCCGTACTTCAGCGTCAGCGTGAGGTTCTTGCCGACGCGGGCGTCGGAGGTCTCCCAGCCGGCGATGTAGCCCTCCTGCTGGAGGATCTCGGCGATGTGCGTCTTGAGCTTGCTCGACGGCAGCGTCACGGTGTCGTGGTGCGCCGAGTTCGCGTTGCGCAGACGGGTCAGCATGTCTGCGACCGGGTCTGTCATTGTCATTATTGGGTTCCTTTGTTCATGAGGTTCCGGCTGCCGTTACACGACAGACGGCCTGCGATGAGCACGCAATCTTCAATTGTACGGCATGGCGCCCTTCGTCCCGCTCCGCCCGTCCGGGAACCGGATCGGCTCCCGAGCGAGGAGCGAAGCGTGAGACGAAGGGCGCTCAGCCGGTCTTACGCCTGGGCGTCGTTCGACCGGAACGGGAAGCCGAGGTGGCGGAGCAGAGCCCGGCCCTCGTCGTCCGTCTTCGCGCTGGTCACGACGGTGATGTCGAAACCGCGCACCCGGTCGATCTTGTCCTGGTCGATCTCGTGGAACACGCTCTGCTCCTGGAGACCGAAGGTGTAGTTGCCGTTGCCGTCGAACTGCTTGTCCGAGAGACCGCGGAAGTCGCGGATCCGGGGCAGCGCGAGCGACACGAGGCGGTCGATGAACTCCCACGCACGGTCGCCGCGGAGGGTGACGTGCGCGCCGATGGGCTGGCCCTCGCGCAGCTTGAACTGCGCGATGGACTTGCGAGCCTTGGTGACGACCGGCTTCTGACCGGTGATCTTGGTGAGGTCGTCGACCGCGCCCTCGATCACCTTGCTGTCGCGAGCCGCCTCACCGACACCGGTGTTGACGACGACCTTGACCAGGCCGGGGATCTGCATGACGTTCTTGTAGCCGAACTCGTCCTGCAGAGCCTTCTTGATCTCAGCGTTGTACTTCTGCTTCAGGCGGGGCTGGATGCGGCCAGCCTCCACAGCAGTCTCGGTTGCCATCAGAGGTCCTTACCGCTCTTCTTCGCGTAGCGCACGCGGACGGTGCGCTTCACGCCGTCCTTCGTCTGCTCCTCGACGCGGTGACCGACGCGGGTCGGCTTCTTGGTCGAGGGGTCGACGAGTGCGACGTTCGAGATGTGAATGGGAGCCTCGACGGTCTCGAGGCCACCGGTCTTGGTGCCGCGCTGCGTCTGTCCGACGCGCGTGTGCTTGGTGACGTAGTTCACGCCCTCGACGACGACGCGGTTCTGCTCGACGAGGACCTCGAGGACCTTGCCCTGCTTGCCGCGGTCGCCGCCGCGCTCGGGCTTGGCGCCCGAGATGACCTGAACCAGGTCGCCCTTCTTGATCTTCGCCATGATCAGATGACCTCCGGTGCCAGCGAGACGATCTTCATGAACTTCTTGTCACGAAGCTCACGACCGACCGGGCCGAAGATGCGGGTGCCGCGGGGCTCCCCGTCGTTCTTCAGGATGACGGCGGCGTTCTCGTCGAACTTGATGTACGAGCCGTCGGGACGGCGCGTCTGCTTCACGGTGCGGACGATGACCGCCTTGACGACGTCGCCCTTCTTAACGTTTCCACCGGGGATCGCGTCCTTGACCGTCGCGACGATGGTGTCGCCCAGACCCGCGTAGCGGCGGCGCGAGCCACCGAGGATGCGGATGGTGAGCAGCTCCTTCGCGCCGGTGTTGTCGGCGACCTTGAGGCGGGACTCCTGCTGAATCACTTGGCCTTCTCCAGAATCTCCACCAGACGCCAGCGCTTCGTGGCGCTCAGCGGGCGGGTCTCGTTGATGAGGACCAGGTCGCCGATGCCGGCGGAGTTCGCCTCATCGTGCGCCTTGACCTTCGAGGTGCGGCGGATGACCTTGCCGTAAAGCGGGTGCTTCACGCGGTCCTCGACCTCGACCACGATGGTCTTGTCCATCTTGTCGCTGACGACGTAGCCGCGGCGTGCCTTGCGGTAGCCACGAGCCTGCTCGTCGCGGACGTCGTGTGCGGCGTGCTCAGCCTCGACGGCGGCATCCTTCTTGGTGGCCATCACTCAGCCTCTTCCTTCACGGCGGAGTCGGCGGCATCCGCCTTCTTCGCCTTCGACTTGGTCGCCTTCTTGGCCGGAGCCTCGACCGGAGCGGGCGTCGCACGGATGCCCAGCTCGCGCTCGCGGATCACGGTGTAGAGACGCGCGATGTCGCGCTTGACGGCGCGGATGCGGCCGTGGCTCTCCAGCTGGCCGGTCGCCGACTGGAAGCGGAGGTTGAACAGCTCCTCCTTGGCCTTGCGCAGCTCCTCAACGAGGCGCTGGTCTTCGAACGTGTCGAGCTCTGCCGGAGCGAGCTCCTTGGTGCCGATCGCCATTACGCGTCGCCCTCCTCGCGCTTGATGATGCGTGCCTTCAGCGGCAGCTTGTGGATTGCACGGGTGAGTGCCTCACGAGCGAGCTGCTCGTTGACACCCGCGACCTCGAAGAGGACGCGGCCCGGCTTGACGTTGGCGACCCACCACTCGGGCGAGCCCTTACCGGAACCCATTCGGGTCTCCGCCGGCTTCTTGGTGAGCGGACGGTCGGGGTAGATGTTGATCCACACCTTTCCGCCACGCTTGATGTGACGGGTCATCGCGATACGAGCCGACTCGATCTGACGGTTCGTCACGTATGCCGGGGTGAGGGCCTGGATGCCGAACTCGCCGAAGGTGACCTTCGTGCCGCCGGTGGCCTGGCCATCGCGCTTCGGGTGGTGCTGCTTGCGGTACTTGACCTTACGAGGGATAAGCATCAGGCAGACGCTCCTTCTGCGACGGGAGCCTCGTTGCGCGGGGCGCGACGACGGTCGCCGCGGTCGCGCGAGGGCTTCTGGTTGGCCTGCTCGCGAGCGAGCTCCTTGTTGGTGAGGTCGCCCTTGTAGATCCAGACCTTCACGCCGATGCGGCCGAAGGTGGTCTTCGCCTCGTAGAAGCCGTAGTCGATGTTCGCGCGGAGCGTGTGCAGCGGCACGCGACCCTCGCGGTAGAACTCGGAACGGCTCATCTCGGCGCCGCCGAGGCGGCCGGAGACCTGGATGCGGATGCCCTTGGCGCCTGCGCGCTGAGCACCCTGCAGACCCTTGCGCATCGCGCGACGGAACGCCACGCGAGCCGAGAGCTGCTCGGCGATGCCCTGGGCGACCAGCTGAGCGTCGGCCTCGGGGTTCTTCACCTCGAGGATGTTCAGCTGGATCTGCTTGCCCGTGAGCTTCTCGAGGTCGCCGCGGATGCGCTCGGCCTCGGCGCCGCGACGACCGATCACGATGCCCGGGCGGGCCGTGTGGATGTCGACGCGGACGCGGTCACGGGTGCGCTCGATCTCGATGTTCGAGACGCCGGCGCGGTCGAGCTGCGTCTGCAGCAGACGACGGATCTTGATGTCCTCGGCCACGTAGTCGGCGTAACGCTGACCCGGCTTCGTCGAGTCCGAGAACCAGCGCGACACGTGGTCCGTGGTGATGCCGAGGCGGAAGCCGTACGGGTTGACCTTCTGTCCCATTACTTGCTCGCCTTCTTCTTGCTGTCGCCCGCAGCGGCCGGAGCCGCCTCAGGCGTCGAGAGCACGACCGTGATGTGGCTCGTGCGCTTCTTGATCTGGAACGCGCGACCCTGTGCACGGGGCTGGAAACGCTTGAGCGTCGTGCCCTCGTCCACGTACGCGTTCTTCACGTACAGGTCCTGCTCGTCGAGGTACTCGCCGTCACGATCCGCCTTGACCTGCGCGTTGGCCATGGCCGACGCGACAAGCTTGTAGATCGGCTCACTGGCGCTCTGCTGTGCGAACTTCAGGATCGCGAGAGCCTCCTGGGCCTGCTTGCCCTTGATGAGCGCGACGACACGACGAGCCTTCTGAGGGGTCACGCGGATGTGTCGCACACGTGCGATGGACTCCACCATTTCTTCTCCTCCACGCCGGCGCGTCAGCGACGGCGGCCCTTCTTGTCGTCCTTCTCGTGGCCGCGGAAGGTGCGGGTGGGCGCGAACTCGCCCAGCTTGTGACCGACCATGGTCTCGGACACGAACACGGGGATGTGCTTGCGTCCGTCGTGGACCGCGATCGTGTGACCCAGCATGGCCGGGATGATCATGGACCGACGGGACCAGGTCTTGATGACGTTCTTCGTGCCGGCTTCGTTCTGGCCGATCACCTTGCGAAGCAGGTGCTCGTCGACGAAGGGGCCCTTCTTGAGACTGCGAGGCATCTTCTCTTACTCCTACTTGCGCTTGTTGCCGGCGTTACGACGACGCACGATGTACTTGTCGCTTTCCTTGTTGGCGTGACGGGTACGACCCTCAGCCTGGCCCCAAGGAGTGACGGGGTGACGACCACCGGAGGTCTTGCCCTCACCACCACCGTGCGGGTGGTCGACCGGGTTCATGGCGACACCGCGGACGGTCGGGCGGACGCCCTTCCAGCGCATGCGGCCGGCCTTGCCCCAGTTGATGTTCGACTGCTCGGCGTTGCCGACCTCGCCGACGGTCGCGCGGCAGCGCGCGTCGACGTTGCGGATCTCGCCCGAGGGCAGACGCAGCTGAGCGTAGGGGCCGTCCTTCGCGACGAGACGCACCGAGGCGCCGGCCGAACGCGCCAGCTTCGCGCCGCCGCCGGGGCGGAGCTCGATGGCGTGCACGACGGTACCCGTCGGGATGTTCTTCAGCGGGAGGTTGTTGCCCGGCTTGATGTCAGCCGCGGGGCCCGACTCGACGACGTCGCCCTGCTTGAGCTTCGCCGGCGCGAGGATGTAGCGCTTCTCGCCGTCGGCGTAGTGCAGCAGCGCGATGCGCGCGGTGCGGTTGGGGTCGTACTCGATGTGTGCGACCTTGGCGTCGACGCCGTCCTTGTCATTACGACGGAAGTCGATGACGCGGTACTGGCGCTTGTGGCCACCACCGATGTGACGGGTCGTGATGCGGCCCTGGTTGTTGCGACCACCGGTCTTGGCGAGCGGACGGAGCAGCGACTTCTCGGGCGTCGATCGGGTGATCTCGGCGAAGTCAGCCACCGACGAGCCGCGGCGGCCCGGGGTCGTGGGCTTGTACTTGCGAATAGCCATTATCTAGTCCTTATCCCCCGGGTCAGCCGACTGCCGTGAAGATGTCGATGGTGCCCGACTTCAGGGTCACGATGGCGCGCTTGGTGTCCTTGCGCTTGCCGGTGCCGAAGCGGGTGCGACGAGCCTTGCCGACGCGGTTGATCGTGTTGACCGCAGCGACCTTGACGCCGAAGATCTTCTCGATGGCGAGCTTGATCTCGGTCTTCGAAGCGCGCGGGTCGACGAGGAAGGTGTACTTGCCCTCGTCGATGAGCCCATAGCTCTTCTCGGACACGACCGGCTTCAGGATGATGTCGCGCGGGTCCTTGTTCAGGGCCGTCTGGAGAACAGATGCCTGCTCGCTCATGCGGAGACCTCCTGGTTGGCGCCGGTCTTGGAGGCGATGAAGCCCTCGAGAGCGGCCTGGGTGAAGACGATGTCGTCGGAGACGAGCACGTCGTAGGCGTTGAGCTGGTCGTACGACAGCACGTGGACGTGGCCGAGGTTGCGAACGCTCTTCAGCGCGAGCTCGTCGCCGCGCTCGATGACCACGAGCACGTTCTTCGACGAGGCGACCTGGGCGAGGAAGCCCGCGGCGGCCTTGGTCGAGGGCGCGCCCTCGGTGCCGAACGTGTCGATGGCGTGCAGACGCTCACCGCGGAAGCGGTCGCTGAGCGCGCCCAGGAGGGCGGCGGCGATCATCTTCTTCGGGGTGCGCTGCGAGTAGTCGCGCGGCTTCGGGCCGTGGACGATGCCACCGCCGGTCATGTGCGGAGCGCGGATCGAACCCTGACGGGCGTTACCCGTGCCCTTCTGCTTGAAGGGCTTGCGGCCGGCACCGGAGACCTCACCGCGACGCTTGGTCGAGTGGGTGCCCTGGCGGGCGGCGGCGAGCTGGGCGACGACGACCTGGTGGATCAGCGGGATGTTCGTCTTGACGTCGAAGAGCTCGGCGGGAAGCTCGATCGAGCCTGCCTTCTTGCCGTCTGCCTTCAGGACGTCGAGCGCGAGAGTCGAGTCAGCCATGATCAGGCACCCTTCACTGCGTTGCGGACGTAGACGATGCGGCCGCGAGCACCGGGGACGGCGCCCTTGACGAGCATGAGTCCCTTCTCGGCGTCGATGGCGTGCACCGTGAGGTTGAGGACGGTCACGCGCTCGCCACCCATGCGGCCGGCCATGCGCATGCCCTTGAACACGCGGCTCGGGGTCGACGACGCGCCGATCGAACCGGGCTTGCGGTGGTTGCGGTGCGCACCGTGAGAAGCAGAGACGCCCTTGAAGTTGTGGCGCTTCATGACACCTGCGGTGCCCTTGCCCTTGCTCGTGCCGACGACGTCGACGAGCTGGCCGGCCTCGAAGGTGCCGTCGACCGTAAGCTCCTGGCCCAGCGAGTACTCACCGGCATCCGCGGTGCGGATCTCGGTGACGTGACGGCGAGGCGTGACGCCCGCTGCCTCGAAGTGGGCGGTGAGGGGCTTGTTCACCTTGCGCGGGTCGATCTGGCCGTACGCGATCTGCACGGCGTTGTAGCCGTCCTTCTCGGGCGTACGGATCTGGGTGACCACGTTGGGCGCGAGCTCGATGACGGTCACGGGAACGAGCTTGCCGTTCTCGTTCCACACCTGGGTCATGCCGAGCTTGGTGCCGAGCATGCCCTTGGAAATCTTTGCGTTGATGTCAGCCATGTCGAACCTCAGAGCTTGATCTCGATGTTGACGTCGGCAGGCAGGTCAAGGCGCATCAGCGAGTCGACGGCCTTGGGCGTCGGGTCGACGATGTCGATCAGACGCTTGTGGGTGCGCATCTCGAAGTGCTCGCGGCTGTCCTTGTACTTGTGGGGCGACCGGATGACGCACACGACGTTCTTCTCGGTCGGAAGGGGCACGGGACCGACGACGGTCGCGCCCGCACGGGTCACGGTGTCGACGATCTTGCGTGCGGACGTGTCGATGACCTCGTGGTCATACGACTTCAGGCGAATGCGGATCTTCTGTCCCGCCATTGTCTGCTCTCTCTCTTCAGGCGTCGTACCGTCCGGGATCGGGTGACCCTGGGGCATTGGACGCACGATGGCGCTGTTCGCGCCAGGCACTTCGCTTCTCGGGCTCGCAGGACCGGAGTCCCTGAGCCTGTCGAAGGGCTGCACCACTGTTCTGCTGTCAGCCCGCCCGCCTCTCGGCGAACGGATGCCGACTTCCACCGCGCACGGCGGAACCTCGGTGAAGAGGTGTCGGGATTGTGCTCTGCCATCCGCGGCCTAGGTCCCTGCGCGACCCTTGCGAGTCGACGCCGCCTATGCACTCTCGTGATGGTGATCCGGCGCACGCCACAGCGCAGCCGAAATGTCGAACTTGTCTATTCTGCCATGGCCGTTTTGGGTTCTGCAAACCCGGGCGTGTCGCGCCTCGCGCGAGCCCTGCGCGCGGCCTCAGCGGTGCGTCTCAAGAGCGGGGCGAGGCATCCCCATGCCTCGCCCCGCTTTGGGGAGGGCGTTCAGTGCGAGGGGGCACACCGAACGCGAGGATCCCGGCGTGAAGGGACGCCAGACCCTCGACCGAGGGCGCGGCGAAGACACCCGCCGCGCAGGCGGGGAGACGCTCAGGCGCACCGAGTGCGCGCGTCGCACGATGATCCCCAAGATCGCTTTCCCCAGTGTGAACGCGGCGAACCGCGTGTGTTGCGGAGGTCGAACCCCTTCGACACTCCCCGACCGTAAGAACCCCAGACGGCCGGTTATCAGAGTACCGGATCAGAACCGCGCGATGCCAGCATCCGAAACCACGGTATGCCGATCAGCGGTTCGAGCATGCAGCATCCGGTCGTCGTCCGCGCATGACGAAGGGCGGGACCCGTTGATCCCGCCCTTCGGAGTTCGTGTCACTCGTTGCCGACGGCCTTGTCGGCGTTGTCGCGGATCTCGTCGATCTTGTCGGCAGCGCCGGGGGCGATCTTCTTCGCGAAGTCGGCGACCCCGTCGAGGACCTTGTCGCTGATCTCCTCGGCCTGCTCGCTCTTGACGGCCTCCTCGATCTTGTCCTTGTTCTGCTCGAAGAACTCCTTGCCCTTGTTGACGGCGTCCTCGATACCCATGTGAATCCCCCTTCTGAGGTGTATGCGCTGCCGGCCGAACAGCCGGGCACCCTCATTGTGCATGCCGCCTGGGAGCATGCACAACGCCCGTGGAACAGTTCGCTTCCGTGGGCGGATCCGTCAGTGGGCGCTGGCTCCCGGCGCGACGACTGCTTTGACCGTGCGGAAGAGGATGATGATGTCCTGCGTCAGCGACCAGTTCTCGACGTAATAGAGATCGAGTCGGATGGTCTCCTCCCAGGAGAGGCTCGAGCGCCCACTGACCTGCCAGAGGCCGCTCATACCCGGCTTCACCAGAAGGCGCCGGTGGGCGATGTCGTCGTACAGGGCGACTTCGGCCGCGCGCTGAGGACGGGGCCCGACGAGGCTCATCTCGCCACGGATGACGTTGATGAGCTGAGGCAGCTCGTCGATGGAGTGCTTGCGCAGGAACTTGCCCACCTTGGTGATGCGCGGGTCGTCGTTGACCTTGAACAGCGGCTGGTCGCTCTTTCCCTGCAGATCGAGCAGAGTGGCGAGCTGGTCGTCGGCGTTGGCGACCATCGAGCGGAACTTGCGCATGCCGAACGTGCGCCCACCGCGCCCGATGCGCTCCTGGTGGTAGAAGATCGGGCCTTTGCCGTCGATGCGGATGGCGATCGCCGTCGCGAGGAACACCGGTGAGAGGAGCACCACGAGAACGAGGGATGCAGACAGGTCGAACGCGCGCTTGAGGAGCCGCTTGTAGCCCTCCATGCGCGGGAAGTCGACGTGCACGAGCGGCAGCCCCGCGACCGGTGTGGCGTGCAGGCGCGGACCCGCGACGTCGGTGAGTGCCGGAGCCATGATGAGCTGGATGTCCCGGTCCGAGACGGCATACCCGAGGCGCCGAAGCGTGTCGGGGTCCAGATCATCTGCACCCGCGATGATCAACGCGTCGATGCTGGCAGCATCCAGGGCGGCCTCTGCGTGCGCGATATCACCGAGCACTTCGATCTCGGGAACGCCCTCGGACGGCACGCCGTTCGTGATCACGCCCATGATCTCGTACCCGCTGCCCGGAGTACGTCGGATTTGGCGGGCAACGTGCTTCACCTTCGCATGATCGCCGATGATCACCGCCCGATGGACGTAAGCACCGGACCTCTGTCGCCGGCGAAGCCATTGCCTCCATGCCCAGCGCGAGAACAAGAGCAGCACCAGGCCGAGAGGAAAGACGATCGCGACGAGAGTACGCGAAAGATCCATGCCCAAGAAGAAGGCCAGAGCCACCGTCACGGCGAAGACGGCGATCGTTGCGTCGACGATCCGTCGGTACTCGACGAACCCCTGACCGACGATGTGGCGATCACGGCTGTCCGACGCATCAAGACCGATGAGCCAGAGCACCGCGATGATGACGATGGCGGCGACGTAGGTCAGGCGTGGACCTCCGGACCACGAGACGTAGCTCGAAAAGCCGGGCGCCGCGATCAGCCAGCCCGAGACCAGAGTGATCGACACGACGAGGAGGTCGCTGTAGAAGAGCCGGCCGGCGTAGCGCCTCGTCCACTCGCTGCGGCGGCGCCGAGCCGCCACCGGGCTTGTGACGGCACTGGCGACCTTGCCGGCCCCTGAATGCACCGGCACAGCTTCCACGACGATGCTGACCACCCCTGTCCGTGTCGCGCGAATCGCGAACTTTCTCAGCGTTTTCACTGAATCCGCGGTCAGTTTACTCCAAACGGTGTGCTTGACCGAGCCTCACGGTTATCATCCGCACGCGTCGGTGATCACCGGCTCGGCCGAGTGGATCATCGGGTTGGTCTGCACCGTGAGCGGCCCGAACGACCCGGTACCGGTGAACGACGCAGATACGTCCAGCTGAGTGCCCGGGTCAAACCAGGCCTCGAACGCCGCAACAGGACGACCCAGATCGTCGATGTCGCTGTGGATCACCCGGATGTCCTCGCCGTTCATGGCGACATCTTTGAGCGCCGTCCCGGGAGGCCCATAGATGAAGATCCAGTCGCGGAAACGTGTTCCGAAGGTCATGCTCTGGACGTAGCGCGGGAGCGCCTTCGCCTGCTCCTGAGTGATCGGCAGGGAGAGCGAAGCTTTGACGGTGAACGTGGCACCGTCTGCCGTGCATGCGGCATCTGCTGTGACTGCCGTCTGGGTGTAGTAGTCGATCTTGGAGCCGTTGCTGTTGTGGAAGTACACGCCGACGGTGGTCGCGTCGTCGTTGTCTGTCGGCAAGACCCCGCTCACGCGCTGCCCCGCGATCGCCTTCGTGACATCTTCGTCCTCACTCCAGACGAGGATGCTGCCCTTCGAAGCGCTCTCACTGATGGCCCACGCCATGTCTTTGAGGTTGAACTGGCCAGACGAGACCTTCTGGAACACGGCGCCGGCCGCCGCAGCGAAGAACCCGTCGACGAGTTCGGGGTACTTGTAGCTGTCCCAGCGCTTGTAGACGTCGCTGAGGAGCAGTTGGACGGCGTTCTCGGATGTGAGGGTGTCACCGGAGATCAACGGGATCGGGCCGGTCGCGACCAGGATGCGCGAGAGCGCGAGCGGGTCGACCGAGACGACGGCGTCAATCTCGTCCGGAGAGATGTCACGCTGCCACCATGCGCGCATGATCTTCGCTGCCGTGGGAAAGTCGGGACGGCTCATGCTCGTGTTCACGTGATCGAGCAGGTAGCTCGTATACAGGTCGATCGCGCTCGGGTCGACCTGCACGTCGACCGGCACGCCATTTTGGTAGACGCGACTGTTCCCCTGGTCACCCATCGTGATCGTGCCGTTGTCGACATGCACGAGGGTCTGCGACGCCGCGCTTCCGCCGAGCGCGAGGGATTCGGCATTGTTCTGGAAGACGAGCAGGTAGTTGCGCGGGCCGTTCGCGCCCAGGAGCTCCGGGATGAGCTCCACCGCGGGCGCGGCTGCCGACATGACCTCGGCCACCTGATCGACACCCTTGCGCACGGGACCGATGAGCGCCGACGACGTCTGCACGGCGTCGATCTCGTGGGCGAGTTGCACGACGCGATCCGATTCGGCCTTCGTGACCTCGAGAACCTTCGCGATGAGGGAACCACCGTCGCCATCCGCACCGAGCACCGGCATCCCCACGTCGTTCACGAGGACGTCGAGGGACTGCGCGGCCAGCCGCACGCCCTTCAGGTTGTCGCCGACAAAGGGCACCCACTCGAGGGCCCCCCACACCGGGTCGGATGCCGCCGTTGCCGCACTCTCGGCATGACCGGAGATCTCCGAGACGGTCTGCTTCATGTCGGCGCCGTTCTGCAGCTCACCGATGAGAGCCTGACTCTTCTCCAGTCCGTCCTTGACGGTCAGCGCCCGGAAGCCGACCCAGCATGCGACGCCGAGCAGTACGACGAGGAGGATTCCGACGATCAGCCAGGTGATGCGGGCACGGCGGCGCCGCCGCTGCTTGCGCTCGACGATGCTCGCTTCTTGCGCTCGCTGCTGCGCGGCCAGACGAGCGGCGCGACGAGACTCGTGTGGAGCATGACGAGGAGACTCGGTGGGCATTAGCGCATTCTATCGACGGATGTGCGAGAGCGAAGATGCCGTAGGTCGGAGCCCGGATACAGCGCCCATCGCAGCTCACTACCGCCACCACGACTGAGCGACCGGCGACACTCACCCGTCCACTCCGCCGCCGCGTTCTCGCTTCCATAGTGACTAGCGAGGAGGTTGCGCTGATATCCCTTCGATGAAGACCGGCGAACCCGTCAACGGCACCACCACTTCCCCGCCGTCGGGAACCAACTCGACAACGCCTCCCGTGGCCGAAACAACCGTGACCGGCCGGTCGGCCTTGAACACTCGCTCAGTCTCACCGCTTGTCGCCCACGCCACGCGAACGGCGTCGTCATCGTCACCGAAGACATAGACGGCTGTCGCATCATCAGATTCTGCGCCAGCGAATGCCCGGCCGCCCAACTCAGCTACCATCACGGCCTGCGCCTGTCCGGCAGGCTTAGGCGCCAGAGCTACAACGCCAGGACGCGGATCGCGCTCGTAGAGTCCAAAATTACCTTCTCCCGATGCAATATCCGAGCTGTCATTGACGAGGTCATACCAGAAGTACTTCTCAACACCGTTGGCGAAAGCGGAGACCTCGGAACGAATTAACATTTCCCTTTGTTCTGCAAGAGTCACGCCTCCGGGGTTCATCGAAGTAAATCCCATTTCGCTTATCCAAACGGGCTTTGTCTGACCAGTCCCCGCGCGCATGTCCTCATACGACCGCCGAGCGACCTCACCAACGAGGTCTGGATCTCGGCTCATCCACGCTTCATATGGGTGATAGCTGGCCACGTCAATCAACGACAGCCCGCCCGCCGCCCAGAGCCCCTGGAACCACTCCTGGTCATAAAGGGCCGACGCGCCCCCTACGATCGGCAGATTGGGGTGCTTCGCTTTAACCTCTCCCTGAACGGCTTCGAGCATCGGGATATAGCATTCGGGAGATCGCCCACACGCAGTCTTGTTGTACTCGTGGTGGTTGAACTCGTTGTACACCTCGAGCCCCACCAAGTCGTAACGGTCCGCAATCGCCGCCGCGTACTTCCCAAAAGCATCGATCGTGGCCGGGCCCTCTGGCCAGCGGGTGTTGCTGTACACCTTGTTCCCGTGAACGACCACCCCGAGCAGTCCCAGCCCGTTGGCGTGGAGGCGAGCAAACTCCCGGTCGTAGACAGGATCAAACACATACTGCCCCTTGACCTTCTCGTTCTTCTCCCAAACGACATCGTTTCGGACCATCGAGAACCCCAATGCCGCTGCCAACGAGCCGGTTCCCGCAAAGTAGTCTCGCTCCACATGTGAGACGACTCCAAGGCGCGGGTCTTGATTCATAAAGGGACCGGCAGTATCGATGACCGCGATCGCCGTTTGGATCGCACGGCCGCTCGCGTCAGTTACCTCGAGCGAGTAGTGCCCTGGCTGTACTTCGTTTAGTGGAACTGCAGCGAGCGGTGACGAGATAGTGCCCTTGCCCCGTATTGGCGGGCCACCATCGGTCGACGTTGCCGTCCAAGTGAGCTCGCCCTCGGGAAGCGCGACAGCGAGGGTCGCAGTATCTTCAGAAAGCACAAGCGAATCATTCAGAATGCCGCTGCCCCCGCTGGTGCGTTCGAAAGAACCATTAGCGACGACGTCAACGCCGTCCGCGCCGCTAAGGCTCACAGCATCGATTCCGAGACCCCGAACTGGTCCTGCAAGGGCGAGCTCTAGGTTACCGACCCACCCGGCTTCCGGAGTTGTGAACCGAAACTCGACCTTCTTCCATCGTGCATCCAGCTCGGGAAGAAGGAACTGCTGCCCACCGACGTTGATGCTCGCAGCCACAGGCGTGCGCTGCGACTGAAGCACGCGGACAGACGCGCTGAGCGTATAGCTCGTTTCAGGATTTAGTGACACAGGTGTGCTCGCAGCAACAGTTCCAGGACTCACCACTGGAGCGTCCACTCCCAAGGCGACGGACCCGTCGGCAGCATCGCCAACCTCCGGAAGCGCCGCCGCAATCTCCGCACGGGAAGCGAGCGCCCAAGCTTCGGGGTCGACTCGAGCGGCTGCAACACGAGGCATCTCTACATGCTTCTCAATGATGTCATCACCTTTCGAATGCCGGGACGGCAAAGCTGCACTATTCCGCTCGGCGTGAAAGGCGAGGAAGGCTGCAGCGCTCGTCGCGACGACAACGACGACAGCGAGGAGAACGACGACGGTCACCAGCCGTTTCCGGGTGCTACGTCGGCCGCTGGCAACATCCTGTCTCAACGTCATGGTGCCAGGGTACCGATCGGAAAGCGGTGGCGAGTGCCGGGCCCCACGCGCTCCGCCCCTTCGAGCGAAAGCGTCACACTGTGCGTAGCATCACCTGCGACGGCTCATCGGCTCCGGCCATCGTGCCAGTAGCATTCATCACGTGAAGGTCTTGATCACCGGCGGTGCCGGATACATTGGGTCCACCATCGCGTCGGCATGTGTCGACGCCGGCATCGAGCCAATCTTGCTGGACGACCTGTCCACGGGGCGAAGCGACTTCTGCGCCGGACGGACGCTATACGTTGGCGATATGGCGGATACCGGGCTCCTCGGTCGAATCCTGGACGAGCATCCCTCCGTCTCTTCGGTCATTCACTGCGCGGCTAAGATCGTTGTCAGCGACTCCGTTGCGGACCCGATTACTTACTACGAGTCGAACGTCGCCAAGTCGATCCAGATGGTTCAGGCCCTCGTCGACTTAGGAGTGCAACGATTCGTGTTCAGCTCCTCAGCATCGATTTATGATGCTCACTCGGGCGAAGGCGTGGAAGAGGACTCGCCTCAGAGCCCATCAAGCCCTTATGCCCAAACTAAGGCGGTCATTGAGCGGTTCCTTGCGGACGCAGCGGCCGCCGGTGCGCTGAGCGCGATCGCGTTGCGATATTTCAACCCTGTGGGAGCCGATCCCCGCCTTCGCTCCGGTTCTTCAAGCACCAATCCCACGCACGTGCTGGGGCGCATCCTAAAGGCGCATGAAGAGGACACGGTTTTCAGCATCTTTGGATCAGATTGGCCAACTAGGGATGGGTCGGCTATCCGCGACTACATCCACGTGTGGGACCTGGCCCAAGCACACGTCTCGGCAATCACAAAGTTCGATGAAGTGACCTCGGGCGCGCCATTCTGCGCAATCAACGTCGGTACCGGTCGCGGGGTGACAGTGAAGGAGTTGGTAGACGCCGCAGAGCGTGCGCTCGGTGTGCCCATAAAGTCCGCAGTGGCCGAGCGACGGCCGGGGGATCAGGCGGGAGCGTTCGCTATCGTGGACAAGGCAGCTACGATGCTCGGTTGGCAAGCGACGTCGAGCTTGCCAGATGCGATACGCTCAGCTTTGCAATGGTCCGACCGCCTCATTGCCCTTAATAGCAGGCAAGGCATCGAGTCAACCCTCTAACGCGCTCATTATCAGGCCTGCCACCTTGTCCGGGGCACCCTTGAGCGATCCTTCACGATGAGGAGCCACCAGACCAGCCCCGATTGCAGAGACAAACTCCGTCCCCGCTTGCCGCGCCGCGCGAGCAAGCGCGATATCGACAGCGCCGAAGGGCGAATCATTCGAACCTGTCTCACCTATGGGGCCAACTACAAGAGTCCTGGCATGCGGGAAGAGTTCGCGCACTTCCCAAAGCGCCCTCAATACGTCCTTGCGGAGGTCTTTCCGGGGCTTCCAAGCATCGCGCGCCCCCACGTTGATGATCACGACATCTGGGTGCAGCCCGGAACGCTCAGCGAGTTCTATCGCCTCTGCGACTGATTCGCCGGAGGTACTCGGGCCGAACCCGGACGCCGCCAAAGCCGTCAGCTCCCATCCACTGGCATCAGCCAGCTGCGACGCGGTCGAAGCGGCATAGTCCGTATCGTCAATCATCAAGACACGCGCACCCGCAGGAACGCTGAGATCTGCTGAATGACTAATGTCACCGCCATGCAAGGGCTCCGCCGACCCAAGGTGAGCGGCCAGAAGAACGGCGAACACGACGCACGACGCGGAGACAGTGAAGAGACGAGCCATCTTGTCAACGCCCAGCTTTGTGAGCAGCCCGGAGAACCGGTGCCGCTGTGGCAGACTCGTCCCTGACATGAACGCCAATCTACACGTGCTCCACATCACCGAAGCGTCGAGCGCCGGAGTGCTGAACGCCGCCGGCTCGCTCGCCAAACACCAGAGCACGCGCGCCGCGACGGTGACCTTCGCGTACATCCCGCGAGCGGACACTCCCGGTCGGGATGAGTTGACTCGGATCGTGGGAGCCGCCCGCCTAGTGGAGTTCGGCGACGCAACCCTGAACACAGTCGCGAGACTCCGGCTGCTGCGCTCCCGGATTAAGGATGCCATTGCTACCGGGGCATTCGATGTGATCCACGCTCATTCTTCACTGGCCGGATTCGCGCTTAGGACGCTCTCCGGTCGAGCGCGTCGGCAAGTGGTCACCTGCTACTCGCCCCACGGCTTTGCGTTCCTTCGGCAGGATGTCGGACCTGTGGTCCGCTCCACCTTCCTACTGGCCGAACGACTCTGCGGCAACCGTGCTGCCTTAATTGCTGTTTCGCCCAGCGAATCCAAGATCGCCCGAGACTCGCTGAAGGTTGACGCCTACGTGTTGCCCAACAGCGGCGACGTGCCGGCCGGCCACCGAGACCCCAAACGCGGCGCGCCGATTCGCGTGGGGATGGTCGGGCGCGTCACTTACGCGAAGGCTCCATGGCGGTTCGCAGCGGCCGCAAGGCGCTTCTCCGACCGCGCAGAGTTCGTTTGGGTAGGTAGCGGCGATCCGGCGGAGCGTGAGAAATGGCTCGGAGATGCGCCTGTCGAAATCACCGGCTGGCTTGAGGGAGATTCTCTTGTCAACGAGCTTGAGGACCTCGACATCCTCTATTACCCGACGCTGTGGGAAGGCATGCCCCTAAGCTTAATCAACGCACAGCTGCTTGGGATTCCGGTCGTCGCAACCGACATAGTCGGAAATCGCGATGTCGTTATCGATGGCGAGACCGGAATCCTCGCGAATAGCGAAGACTCCTTGCACAGCGCACTCGGCGACCTGATTGACAACGCGAATCTTCGCGAGAAGCTGGGACGTGCCGCCTCAGTCAGGGCCTCCGAGAGGTTTGATCCCGAGCTTAGAGCCGACCAGTCGTTCGACATCTACGCATCGATTCGACGTCAACAACAGGCGCAACGCGACAGATGATATGGGTTTCAGTTCTGCCGTACACGTTGGTTGCCATTGGCGCGGCCGCTTTGGGGGCAGTCGTCGACTACTTGCGCCCAATGGAGGGGAGAACATCCCCTAAATGGCACCGCATCATCGCCGAAGTGGCCTTCTGGGTCATGGTAGCTGGGCTCGTCGCGTTTAGCGGGTTTCGCCACGATACTGGCACCGACTTCCCGCTTTACGAAACACTCCTCGAACAACTCGACCCGACACAGGCATGGTGGCCTCAAATGGTCGCCAGTCCGCAAGACCCAGGATTCACCCTACTGTCTTTGATCTGTCTCTCGATCTCGAGTGACGTTCAGCTGGTGATGATTGTTTCAGCTGTCCTGACGGTCACGCCAATGTGTTTAGCACTGCGGTACTCATCGAAGACTCTTTGGTTCTCGATGCTGCTGTACGTTCTCCTGGCGGGCTACCTGTTCCCGATGAACCTCGTGCGTCAAGGGATCGCGGTCGCATTGAATTTCTATGCATGGCGGTATCTGGATTCACACCGCGAGAGGTTCCTCCTGATAAATGCGGTCGCCTCACTATTTCATTTGTCGGCGCTCGTGGCTGCGGCGTTGCAGTATGTTCTTCGTAACATCCGCCCCGGCAGAATGTTCTACACGACCGTTGCCGTAATCGCCGCCGCAGGGATTGCGATTCTTGCCTTGCCGGTGGACTCGCTCCTCGCCGGAAATGACTCCCGGTATCTTGAATACTTGGAAACTGCACGGAAGAATGCCCTAGACATCGGTGTCGGGACGATCGCAACTATCGTCTTTCGACTCGGGACCCTTGTGTACACAGGTTCAGCCCGGTCAAATACAGGAGAGCATCGTCGCTTCCAGGTGTTTGCAACAGCGACCCTGCCGTTCCTTTGCGTCGGAGTGTTCGTAAGTGCCGTCGCTCGCATGGAACTCTACTTCGCCAGCGCACTCCTCATCCTCTTACCGAGGGTCGCAGTGTCCCGTCAACCTCGCATGCTGCACATCACCGGGATCGTAATGGCGGCGTCGGTGTACTTCGTCGCGACCTTGCTCTCGTTCTACGACCTGTTGCCGTATCAGATCTGGGTACCCAGCCCGACTGACCCTTGGTTTGCCGGCTGGTAGCATCGAGAATGTTGCCCCCGCGCCCCATCGAATCTAAAGAAGCTGAATTGAGCACCTGCGTTCTGCTGCCCACTGCCTCAACCGGGGAGTGGCTGGACCTTGCGGTCAGGTCGGTCCTGGAATCCGACTCAACGACCCGGGTTCTCGTCGTGTTCGATGGCGTCCCACCAACGCTCGATCGTTGGTGGGTCAAGGATGAGAGGGTCTCATACCTCGAACGGACCACCAGCCAGGGGCTGGCCGCAGCCCTGAACGCAGGCCTTGCTGCGATTGACGCTGAGTTCGTCGCTCGGCTCGACGCAGACGACGTAGCCCTTCGCGGTCGATTTCTGAAGCAAGAGGAGTTTCTGCGTTCTCACCCGGAGTTTGGCGCCGTGTCGGGGAGCGCGATCCTGATCGACGAGGCCGGGATGCCTCTCGGTCACCTGGATGCATCTGCAGGGAGTGCCGCCGATATTCGTCGATCACTCCTGCAACGAAACCGACTTATCCATCCCGCCGTGATGTATCGCCGTTCAGTTGTTGTATCTGCAGGTGGATACGACGAAAGCTTGCGCTACATGGAGGACTACGAGCTCTGGTTGAGACTCTCTCTCGAGACAAGTATTGCCGCGACCAGCGAGCCGGTCATCAAGTATCGTCTGCATGCGTCACAGATGACGAAGGCTGCACCCGCACACGGGCAGCACGTACGCAAGGTACTTCACGGAAGGCGCCGTCTCGCACGGAGCTTGGGCGTCTCACCGATCTGGGTCGAGTCGCTTAACGCCGCGTGGGTTGCCAACCAGTTCCTTCGCGTTCTGCGAGCCAGGCTCCGGGCGAAATCCCTCAAGAAGTGAAGCGCAACGCTGCCGCCCTCGTACTTGCGCACTCGGTGCGCTACGTCGGCCAAGTCTCGGTCCTCGTTGTAGTCGCGTTGTCGGGTTCCGCTCGAGACGTCGGCTTACTATCGCTGTCTTTGGCGACAACAGCTCCCATTTTCGTTGTGTTCAGCCTGGGCATGCGGACGCTCATACTCACGCACCGCTCGGATTACCCATTAGAGGCCTATCTCCGGGTCCGGGCATATACGGCAGTGGTTGCGGTTGCACTCGGAGCGCTCGTCGGCTTTGTTGCTTTAGGGCTCGACGCTGCGCCCTTCTTGGTGGGTGCGATACTGATGAAGCTTGCGGACTACGTTGTCGATTTTGCGACGGCCTGGCTTCAGCTGCGCCAGCGCTTCCAGTTGCTCGTCGCAATCAGTGCATCGTCCGCAGCGGCAACTGCTCTCGGGGCGGTTACAGGAATCCTCATCTCCCCGGCTATGTCGCCCCTTTTCGCTGGTCTTGGCCCTATCGTTTTGGCGCTTGTTTGGGTGATCCCACTTCTAGTCTCGGCGATTCGGGAAGAAGCTGGCCGCGGGCGCTCCCCTGCTGGCGCCTCCCGTGACATCCTTCGGGCGGGCTTCCCTCTCGGTCTGTCGTACGGCGCTGTGAGCCTGCTCGTAGCGCTCCCCCAGATTGCCCTAGCTGCGCTCAGTTCGGTGGAAGACGCTGGTCGTTTCGCGATCCTGTACTATCTCATCGTCGGCGCCGAGCTTGTCACCAACCCTCTCTCCCAGAGCTGGATTCAGAATCGCCGTGCCGCTCTCAGGACGTCTCGCCACCCGCGCGGGTTCGTTGCACGCGAGATATTACGACTTTCCCTCGGGCTCGCGGTCGTATTCGCGGCGGGTGTTGTAGTTGGTGCATTTGTCCTTCCGGTGGTTTTCGGTACGTACTATCGCATCGACACCTGGGAGGGTCTCGCACTTTTCGGCTGCATGCTTCTGATCCCGGCTGTGTATCTCGGCGCTTCAGCTCTAGCTGTGTTGAACCGCTACAGAGCTTCCCTGATAGCCGTCGTTCCCGCCCTAGCGATCTGCGGGCTGGCATGCGCGGCACTAATCCCGACCTACGGTACGCTGGGCGCGATTCTCGCTTACATGCTCAGCCTGGCCACTCGTGGGGCAGCACCATTTTTTGCGATTGCGACTCGAACGGAAGATCATGGCTAAGGCTCGGTGGATGGTTGTCGGATCGGCTAACGGATCGGGAAATCTCGGTGACGAGGCAATGTGGTACGCGTTGGTCGCGAGCCTTCGTGAACAACTCGGCGAGGTGCATGTCGTAACGGACGGTGCGGACGGCTGGTCGGCACACGGGATGGACGATGTGACTGTCCTACCGCATCTCTTCCCCTCGCTCGTCGCCTTTGGCCGATTGCAGCGTTCATCGAACCAGGTCGTCGCACTAGGTGCCCGAGTACTCGGCCGGCTGGGTCGGTGGACGATAAGCCAGTCTCGGTACGCGCGCGCGAAGACCGCGCCGCTGAGTTCTCTCCAGGCGCTTTGGTTCGATGCACTGTCCTCGTGTGATGGTCTTATCTTTAGTGGCGGCGGCGCAATCACCGATCGGTACGCCGTGAATGGGGTCTATGCATGGTCTCTTCTCGCTGTGTGGGCGAAGAGACTCGGAAAGCCAATTGCGTACGTGGGCCAAGGAGTCGGACCTTTGTCCGCGCGGCACGTTCCGGCTGCGGTAGACGGCCTTGGCTCGTCCTCTTACCTCGGTTGTCGGGACGATCGGTCGACTCAACTAGCCCACGCATGGGGAATCGATTGGGCGGCTACGGAGCCCGATTGGGCGATCCGGGCTGAACCGACTCCGCAGGATTGTGCGTTCGCGGAGAACCTCTTGCAGCCGCTCAAAGGGAGTAAGTTCATCGCTGTCTGTCTCCACACGATTCGGGGAGCGACGATTGACTCCCGCCTGCGTGAAGTGATGAAAGACGTGACTTCGTTCGCCGCGACGCACGGTTATCGAGTGGTACCGGTCCCAAATATGTATGGGACTGACGCGAACGATGATCTCGCCACCATGAAACGGGCGGTTCGGGATCTGTCCCCTGCGTGCCGCGAATCCTTGCACTTCCTCGACGTGAAGCTCAACGCGCGGCAAACACGCGCCGTCCTCGGTCAAGCTGACCTAGTGATCGCAACTAGGTACCACACACTGGTGTTTGCAGGCGCCGAGGGGACAAGAACTGTGGGTGTCGCGATTGACGACTACTGGAGGCAGAAGCTCATCGGCGCACAAGCCAGCGCCGGTCAAGACCCAATCGCTGTAGCAAACCTCAGCTCGCATGATTCGCTTGAGGAGCTTTTTCACACCGCGCTCACAAGTCGAACATGCAAGAACACAGAAGGGCCCGAGATGCTTGATCAGTCGCTTTCAAAGTTTGTGAGGATCGCATCCGCGTAGTGTCTGCCAGCGCTGCAGCATGACCTATTCAAAGAGCTAGTTCGCGATCTAATCGAGCACCGCCCGCTGTGCCCGCCGCCCCAGGAGAAAGATCGAGAGACCTCCGAGGACGAGAATGAGGCCGGTTGTCGCAACGCCCGATGCGAAGGCTGAGTCGATGCCTGTGATGGCAAGATCATCGGTCACCGACACGGCGACGAACGCCGAGCCGCTGCTCGCACCTCGAACCTCGATACGATGCTTCCCGAGCTCCGTTCCGCCGGCTATCCCGACATTGAGGGTGACTTCGCCTCTCTTGTTCGCCACCGCATCCGTCAACTTCAGCGGTTCCGAATGCAACCAGATCTCGACCTTCTCACCCGGAGCGAAGCCGCGTGCCCTGACCGTGACGTTTCCGCCCGCGGGAACCGATGCGCTTGACAACGTGACTCTGGGCGCAGGTTTCGGAGGATCGGGCCGCTCCGCCGGCGCAGGGGCGTCATCCGCACCCGCGGCGTCAGTGGAGACCGGAGCCTCGGGCTTCACCGGGTCAGGTTCAGAGGTAGGTGTCGCGTCGGGAGTCGGTTCGGGCTTCGCCGGGACGGGGCATACGGCAGATGCTTCATACGTCTTCTCGCCGATGTAAGTCGACTCGGACCCCATCAGCCCTCGCACGGTGACCACGGTCTGTCCCTCGGCTGCAATGGGGACATCGATGAGCACTTTTCGTGAGGCATCCATGGTCGACGTGAGCGTTTCGGTCGAACTGTCGGTGACGAGTGTGGCTTCGGCGACGGCACCTTCCGGAGCTTCCGGGCCGAATGTCACCCTCACTCTCGCAGTGATCGAACCATCTGCGTTGCACACGGGATCACCGAACTGCACGGTTTCAGCGGGCGCAGGTTCCGCGGGGGCCTCGGGACAATCGGACGCCGAGAGCTCCCCGCTCGCCAAGACGGTGCCGTTCACGATCCACTCGACCAAGTGCTGCTCTCCATCGGTGATGACAACCGACGCCGCGTCCAGCGCTGTGACGAAGTCGTCACTGTCGGCCGAAAGCACCGGATGCTGACCCGTATCCAGACCATCGACGCGGATGTAGGAGTCAATGGTGTCGCCGGAATCGAGCGTGGCCTGGCCAGAAGCCCGCACGAAGAAGCCGCCGGCGGAGCACTCCTGCGTGAGCGGGCCCGGCTGGTCGACGTTCACCTCTGCGTGCGCTGTCGTCGGCAGGGCTACAGCCGCGAGAGAAAGTGCCATCGCAAGGCCCAGACGTGACACGATGTGAGCACGCCGCATGGCGTCTAGACGGGGTCCGCGAAGATGACGAGTCATGATCGGCTCTTTCGTTGGGTGCACAGGCGAGGACATCCAGCAGCTTCAACCTCGAAGCTTGGGCTCATCCTACTCATCCCTCACCTTGCGATGCGCGTTCTACACAGGCAACCGCACCGTAGGAGCATCCCCCGTCGCCCAGAAGTCGGCGTCGAGCACGCGCGTGACGGGGTCTGGTTCGACATACGCCGGTGCGGTGGGGAGAGCGACTCCGGAGCGCGCTGCGGCTCGCGCAGCGTTCTGACGCTGCAGCTCCGCGGCCGCGGCGCGGCGCTCCCACAGCTCCCGCTCGATCTTCGTGCGATCCCGGGCGTAGATCATCGCGCGGAGGATCATGGCGAGGAGCAGGCCGACGTATCCGCCGATGGTGTTCGCAAGCACGTCGAAAACGGTCGAGACCCGCTCTTCCAGCGCGATCCCCTGGGCGAACTCGATGGCGCCCGAGAACGCCGGCAGAAGGAACAGCGCGACCCACCACGCACGGCGGGCGAGAGCGAGCCCGAGAAGGAAGCCCAAGGGCACGAACATCCCGATGTTGGCGGTGAATTCGAGCTTGTCGTAGCCAAACCACTCGGGCACGCCGACGTTGTGCAGCGCGCGCAGCAACCGTGACGCGATCCCGTCGAACTCCAGCTGCTTCGGATGCGGCCACATCGTCACCACGAGCACGAAGGCCGCATAGACGATCAGCAGCAGGGTCGACACCCACAGGCGTGCGTAGCTTCGGGGCGGCGGCGGGCCGACGTAGATCTCGCTCATGCAACTCCAGACACGCGAAGGGAATCCCACGCTATCGGCTGCATCCGGGAAAACGCCGAGCGACGACAAAGGGGCCGAGCCTTGCGGCCCGACCCCTTTGCGAGAAAGCGGATGCTTACTTGATGATCTTCGTCACCGTACCGGCACCCACGGTGCGGCCACCCTCACGGATGGCGAAGCCGAGGCCCTCCTCCATAGCGATCGGCTGGATGAGCTCGACCGACATGTCGGTGGTGTCGCCGGGCATGACCATCTCGGTGCCCTCGGGCAGCGTGATGACGCCGGTGACGTCGGTGGTACGGAAGTAGAACTGCGGGCGGTAGTTCGTGTAGAACGGGTTGTGGCGGCCACCCTCGTCCTTCGACAGGATGTACGCGGTGCCCTCGAAGTTCGTGTGCGGGGTGATCGAACCCGGCTTCACGACGACCTGGCCACGCTCCACGTCCTCACGCTTGGTGCCGCGGAGGAGCAGACCACAGTTCTCGCCGGCCCATGCCTCGTCGAGCTGCTTGTGGAACATCTCGATACCGGTGACGGTCGTCTTCTGCGTCGGGCGCAGACCCACGATCTCGACCTCGGAGTTGATGGCCAGCGTGCCACGCTCGGCGCGGCCCGTGACGACGGTGCCACGACCGGTGATGGTGAAGACGTCCTCGATCGGCATGAGGAACGGCTTGTCACGGTCACGCTCCGGGTCCGGAACGCTGTCGTCGACAGCCTGCATGAGCTCGAGGATGGCCTCGGTCCACTTCTCGTCACCCTCGAGGGCCTTGAGAGCGGAAACGCGAACGACGGGAGCGTTGTCGCCGTCGAAGCCCTGCGACGAGAGCAGCTCGCGGACCTCGAGCTCGACGAGCTCCAGGATCTCCTCGTCGTCGACCGCGTCGGCCTTGTTCAGCGCGACGAGCAGGTAGGGAACACCGACCTGCTTGGCGAGCAGAACGTGCTCACGGGTCTGAGCCATCGGACCGTCGGTGGCGGCGACCACGAGGATCGCGCCGTCCATCTGAGCGGCACCGGTGATCATGTTCTTGACATAGTCGGCGTGGCCGGGAGCGTCGACGTGCGCGTAGTGGCGCTTCGGGGTCTCGTACTCGATGTGCGAGATGTTGATGGTGATACCACGCTGACGCTCTTCAGGCGCCGAGTCGATGGAAGCGAAGTCGCGCTGCACGTTGGTGTCGGACGGGTACTTGTCAGCGAGCACCTTCGAGATCGCCGCGGAGAGCGTGGTCTTGCCGTGGTCGACGTGACCGATCGTTCCGATGTTGACGTGCGGCTTGGTCCGCTCGAACTTGGCCTTAGCCACTGGGTCCTCCTCAGGACGTCGTGTAGAGGTGCCCGGGCACTGGATTGCGACCGGATCTCTACGGGTTAGGTTCTCAGTTTAGTAGAGAGGGAATGTGAAGTTGTAGGAGACCTGGGAGCCGGGACGGGCCCGGCTCCCAGAAGTTGTTACTCGCCCTTGGCCTTCTGGACGATCTCGTCCGCGACGGCCTTCGGGACCTCGGCGTAGCTGTCGAACTCCATGGAGTAGACGGCACGACCGGAGGTCTTCGAACGCAGGTCGCCGATGTAGCCGAACATCTCGGACAGCGGCACCGAAGCGCGCACCACCTTGACGCCCGCGGCATCCTCCATCGACTGGATCTGGCCACGACGCGAGTTCAGGTCACCGATGACGTCGCCCATGTACTCCTCAGGAGTACGCACCTCGACGGCCATCAGCGGCTCGAGCAGCACGGGGTTGGCGCGGCGAGCGGCCTCCTTGAAGCCCATGGAGCCCGCGATCTTGAACGCCATCTCCGAGGAGTCGACGTCGTGCGCAGCACCGTCGACGAGGGTCGCCTTGACGCCGACCATCGGGTAGCCCGCGAGCACGCCGACGTTCATCGCGTCCTGGAAACCGGCGTCGACCGACGGGATGTACTCACGAGGCACGCGACCACCGGTGACGGCGTTCTCGAACTCGTAGGTCTTCTCCGCGTCGAGCGGCAGCGGCTCGATCGTGAACTGGATCTTCGCGAACTGACCAGAACCACCGGTCTGCTTCTTGTGCGTGTAGTCGTGCTTCTCGACGGCCTTGCGGATCGTCTCGCGGTACGCCACCTGCGGCTTGCCGACGTTCGCCTCGACCTTGAACTCCCGCTTCATGCGGTCGACGAGGATGTCGAGGTGCAGCTCGCCCATGCCCTTGATGGTCGTCTGACCGGTCTCGGGGTTGAGCTCCGTGCGGAAGGTCGGGTCTTCTTCGGCGAGCTTCTGGATCGCGACGCCCAGCTTCTCCTGGTCGGCCTTGGTCTTCGGCTCGATGGCGACCTCGATCACCGGCTCCGGGAACGTCATCGACTCGAGGACGACCGGCGCGTTGATGTCGGCGAGGGTGTCACCCGTGGTGGTGTCCTTCAGGCCGATCACGGCGTAGATGTTGCCGGCGGTCAGCTTGTCGACCGGGTTCTCCTTGTTGGCGTGCATCTGGAAGATCTTCCCGATGCGCTCCTTCTTGCCCTTGGTCGAGTTGATGACCTGAGCGCCCGACTCGAGCTCGCCCGAGTACACGCGCACGTAGGTGAGACGACCGAAGAACGGGTGCACCGCGACCTTGAACGCCAGCGCGGCGAACGGGTCCTTGGCGTCGGGGTGACGCTCGATGATCTTCTCTTCGTCCTTCGGGTCGTGCGCCTCGATGGCGGGCACGTCGAGAGGCGACGGCAGGTAGTCGACGACCGCGTCGAGCATGGGCTGCACACCGCGGTTCTTGAACGCCGAACCGCAGAGCACCGGGTAGATCTCGCCGGCGACGACGAGCTTGCGGATGGCGCCCTTGATCTCGGCGATGGTCAGCTCCTCGCCGCCGAAGAACTTCTCGAGAAGCTCCTCGTCGGTCTCGGCGACCGTCTCCAGCAGCTGCTGGCGGTACTCCTCGGCCTTGTCCTTGAGGTCGGCCGGGATCTCCTGGATCTCGTACGACGCACCCATCGTCACGTCACCCTTGGCGTCGCCCGGCCACACCAGCGCGCGCATCTCGATGAGGTCGACGACGCCGACGAAGTCGTTCTCGGCACCGATCGGCAGCTGCAGCACGAGCGGCTTGGCGCCGAGGCGGTTGACGATGGTGTCGACCGTGAAGTAGAAGTCCGCGCCGAGCTTGTCCATCTTGTTGACGAAGCAGATGCGGGGGACGTTGTACTTGTCGGCCTGGCGCCACACGGTCTCGGACTGGGGCTCGACGCCCTCCTTGCCGTCGAACACCGCCACAGCACCGTCGAGCACGCGCAGCGAGCGCTCCACCTCGACGGTGAAGTCCACGTGACCGGGGGTGTCGATGATGTTGATCTGGTTCTTGTTCCAGAAGCAGGTCACGGCAGCAGACGTGATCGTGATGCCGCGCTCCTTCTCCTGCTCCATCCAGTCGGTGGTCGAGGCACCGTCGTGCGTCTCGCCGAGCTTGTGGTTGACGCCCGTGTAGAACAGGATGCGCTCGGTCGTGGTGGTCTTGCCGGCATCGATGTGCGCCATGATGCCGATGTTCCGAACCTTGCTCAGGTCGGTGAGCACGTCTTGTGCCACAGGAGTGTCCTTATCTTTCTTGGCAGTCGTACTGCGAAAAGTGGGTGCCCGCCCCCGGCGCGATGCCGGGGGCGAGCGAAGCTGTCACCAGCGGTAGTGAGCGAACGCGCGGTTCGACTCGGCCATCTTGTGGGTGTCCTCGCGGCGCTTGACCGCGGCACCGAGGCCGTTCGACGCGTCGAGGATCTCGTTCTGCAGACGCTCGGTCATCGTCTTCTCACGACGGCCCTTGGCGTAGCTGACGAGCCAGCGCAGCGCGAGCGTGTTCGCGCGGTGCGGCTTGACCTCGACCGGCACCTGGTAGGTCGAACCACCGACGCGGCGGCTCTTGACCTCGAGCGTGGGGCGCACGTTGTCGAGCGCCTTCTTCAGCGTGGCGACGGCGTCCTGGCCGGACTTCGCCTCGACACCGCGGAGGGCGCCGTAGACGATGGCCTCGGCGAGCGACTTCTTGCCGTCGATGAGGATCTTGTTGACCAGCTGGCTGACGATCGGAGCGCCGTAGACCGGGTCGTTGACGACGGGACGCTTGGGGGCGGGACCCTTACGAGGCATTGGACTCAGCCCTTCTTCGCGCCGTAGCGGCTGCGAGCCTGCTTACGGTTCTTGACGGCCTGGGTGTCCAGGGCGCCACGGACGATCTTGTAGCGGACACCGGGGAGGTCCTTCACACGGCCACCGCGGACGAGCACCAGCGAGTGCTCCTGCAGGTTGTGGCCCTCACCGGGGATGTACGCGGTGACCTCGGTGCCGTTGCGGAGCTTCACACGTGCGACCTTGCGCATCGCCGAGTTCGGCTTCTTCGGGGTGGTGGTGTAGACGCGGGTGCAGACCCCGGCCTGCTGCGGGTTCGCCTTCAGGGCGGGTGCCTTGGTCTTCGAGACCTTGGGCGTACGACCCTTGCGAACCAACTGCTGAATGGTTGGCACGTTCTCTCCTAGTAGGTGCTGCACGGTGACAGCGCGATGGGTTTCACATCATGACCCACCGGCACGCCGGAGCCGACGCGCTTTTGGTGTGGTGGGTATGCCGTGGGGGCGGACCGACTGGGAGCCGACGCCCTGCGCGCACGTCAAGACGTGCACACACCTGGTCAAGTGTAATGCCGCGTAACGTGGCGGTCAAATGTGCACGGAGGTCACCGCAGGTCTCCGATCCGCGCGGCGACGGAGCCATCGACGCCGGTCCTCCGCTCGGCGGTCGCGGCGATGAGACGCGCGCACCGACCCTGTACTCCCCCGTCGAGCCTGTAGCCGCAGGGCTAGGGCATGTCGGGGTCGAACGGCGAGTCGAGCGACTCGGTCAGTTCGGCCAGCAGCGCCTCGATCTGCGGTTCGACGTGCTGCGCGATCGCAGCCTGGATCGCGAGACGATGACGCAGCAGGATGCCGCAGATCTCGCGACCGATCATGTTCGCGTACTCGTCGGCGAGCGCCACCTCCTGGCGCAGGGCGATCTTGGCCTCGTCGCTCAGGGGCGGCAGCGGCGGGAGCTCCGCGGCGGATTCGTCGGCGAGGCCGGCGATCGTGAAGAGGAACGGCGCACCGGGCACCGGATCGGGGTCGAGGGGCAGGCCGTCGAACTCGGGATCGAGGTCTTCGGTCGGCCGGTAGCTGCGGGCACGGTTGCGGGCCGCCTGCTGATCGAGCTCTCGCTGCAGCATCGGCAGGTTGCGAGCCGTGTACTCGGCCACGGCGTGATCGACGATGGTCTTGATCCTTGTCGACAGCCCGTGCTGCACGCCGTGCGGTGTGTTGGCGCCGATGCCCGCCGCAGACAGGATGGGCGACCCGAGACAGCGCCGGCACGGCGCGACGCGTCCGCGGTGGGTGGCCGGCTCCCAGCGCGGCACCCAGCGCAGCCAGGCCTCGACGGCCTGGTCGACCTGCGTCTCCAGCGAGCGCTCCACGCTTCCAGCGTACGGCTCGGTCGGGCGTGTCGGTGCGATTTCCCGCGTCGCCGCGCGGGACGGCAGGTCTATTCGTCGTCGTCGTGGCGTTCCCACGGCCACCGCGGATGCTGTGCCCTGGTGCGCCGCAGTGCCACACCGCCCCATGCGGCGACGGCTGCCGCGAGCAGCAGCACGGCGCTCGGCCCGCGCCGCACGAGCTCTCCCGAGACGGCGGTGGCGATGATGAGGTCGCCGCCGGCGATCAGCACCACGATCCATACGGCGACGAGGTGTGCGAGCGCCGTGACGAGGGCGATCGACGGCACCGAGAGGAACGATGGCCGCATCCGCCGAAGAGCGGTGCCGAGCGCCAGCGCGAACGCCCCGACCGCGACGAGCATCCCGACGATCCCCGGTGCCTGCCCGAGGCCCGGCGTCGAGATGATGTCGGAGTCGGTCGCGACGCTCACAGCTCCGAGCCCGAACACGGCCAGCGCGAAGAAGCCGATCACGGCCATCACGACCGCCAGGACGGCCGAAACCCCCGCGGACTCGGGCCCGCGGGGGTTCGGCGTCGTACTGTTCGTGGCTTACCTCGCCAGCGTCGGCCCGGCTTCGAGGGTGCGCTCGTACTCGCGCTGCGCCTCGGCGTTGAGCTCGGTCTTGCGGGCACCGCTGCGAGCGACCCACGCACCGAACCAGATGGTCAGCTCCCGGCCGAACACGAACGCGGCGATCGCGAGCGGCGACAGCAGCTGCTCGTTCACGAGTTCCGCGCCGTCGGCGGTGGTCAGCGACCAGAACGGCGCCTCGAAGAGCTGGCCGAGGATGTAGCCGCCGTACGCGAAGACGCCCACGATGATGCCGAACACGACCCAGAGGCCCCAGCGTCCGCGGTTGATGAACGCGCCGAGCAGCCAGAACCCGAGGAAGAACACGACGACGGGCACCCAGAAGCCCCAGGTCGTCAGCGGCGCGAGCGCGGCATCGCCGATGTTCTCACCGGTCACGTCTCCGGCGATCGCGCCGAGGCCGAGGATCGTGCCGAGGTACAGGACGGCGAAGGCCAGCGTCGCGAGCAGGCCGATGAGACCGGCGGTGCCGCGGTTGCCGCGCTCCCGCGGAGGCTCTGGGGCCTGCACGAAGATGGGCTGCTGCTGCAGCAGCGTCGGAGCGGCCGCAGCCTCGACCGGCGCAGGCTCGGACGGCACGATGCGGGTCTCGGCGCGCGTCTCGGCATCCGCCGCGGGAGGCGCGTATGCCGCGTCCGTCATCGCCGACTCGTGGTGCTCGACGGGTGCCGCGTCGGCACGGTCGGATGCCGCGTCGGCACGGTCGGGTGCCGCGTCGGCACGGTCGGATGCCGCGTCGTACGCGGCGGTCGCAGGCTGGTCGTCCGCCGTATCGGCGGCGAGGGCCTGGTTCAGCTCAGGTGTCGAGAACGTGCCGGGGTGCTCGCGCTCTGCCGCTTCAAATGCCGCGAGGTCGGGGTCGACGTCGCTCTTCGCGTCCGCGTCCGCCGCGTCGACGGGCTTCGCGGACGCACCGGGGACGTCTGCACCCGCCGCTGCGGCGGCATCGAGTCCAGCGTTCGCGCTGTCGACGACGTCGTTCACGTCGGACGGCTGCTCGGGCCGGGGAGCCTCGGGGTCACTCATGGGGGTGCGCCTCTCGTCGGAAGTGTCAGTGCGAGGGTACCGCCGGGCCGCGGTCGCCCGCCGGAGGCATGCCGACGTGTCGTTCAGCCGGCTGTTACGGGGCCATCGATCGGATGCCCTCACCGAAGAACTCGGCCATCACGGGCAGCATCGGCAACGCGAACCACGCGAGCCCCGCCACGACGGCGGCGCAGATCACTCCGGCGATCCAGCTGACCGCCAGATTGCGTCCGCCCACTCGTGCCATGCCCCCACGCTACGTCCGCACCCGCGCCGCCCACCGGAGCAACGCCGATGACGCCTCGGCGTCAGCTCCCGCTCAGCTGCGGGTGCGCCCCCTCAGGCGCCAGAGCAGCCAGAGCCCGGATACCGGCACCAAGGCGAACGCGACGATGATCACGCTGTGCGCGGTACCGAACTCCATCGCCGTCGGCACGAGCGGGTTGTGCCCCTCCGCAGCGAGCCCCGTCTGTGCGTCGCCGTCCATGAGCGCGGCGACCGACCATGTGACGAGGAGCGACACCGCGGCGATGCCGACGGGCGCGAGCACCGCAGTCCACTTCTCCCACGCCCGCCACAGCGGGCTCACGCAGACCAGCACGACGCCGACGCCCCAACCGACGACCGGGACCACGATGCCGCCGAAGCTCAGAGTGAGCGCGGCCGCGATCGCGAATCCTCGCGATGACAGCACCGACGGCGCGGGCGACGAAACCGGAACGCCGGGCACCTCCCGCTGCGCCTCGCGGGCGATGTCGGCGGGATCGCCGAGCTGAGCGATGCGCGCGGCCGTCTCCTCGCGGTCGCGACCCGTGAGCTCTTCCCACACGCCCTGGCGTATGTCGACGGCGATTCCGTGCGGCACTCCGCTCATTGCCTCGTCGAGACGGGCCAGGTAGTCATCGCGCAGGCGCGCAGCATCGGCATCCATCACGGTCGTTCCTCTCCGACGAAGCCCGTGACCGCACGGGCGAACGGCGTCCACTGTGCACGGAATCGGACGAGCTGGCGCGTCCCGGCATCCGTGAGGCGGTAGTACTTGCGCACCGGTCCGCTCTCGGACGGCTGCTCGAACGTGCTGACCCATCCGTTGTCGCGGAGCCGTGCCAGCAGCGGATAGAGCGTGCCGATGCTCGCGATGAGACCGGCCCGCGTGAGCTCATCGGACAGCTGCCAGCCGTACATCGGCTCGCACCCGAGGAGGCCGAGCACGCAGTACTCCACGACCCCCTTGCGCAGCTGCGATCCGACGTCGCCTACCATGCGAGACAAGCTAGCATGCCTTGCACGATACGGCACCCGCGCGCGGCCGTGCGTCGCCGCCGCCCTCCCAGGCGACGACGACAGGCGCGCAGCTCAGCCCTTCGTGGCGCCGGCGGTGAGACCGCCGACGATGTACTTCTGCAGGAACAGGAAGAGGATCATCACGGGGACCGCGGCCATCACGGCCCCGGCCGAGAACGCTGACCAGTCGGCGTAGCGCGGGTTCGCGACGAGCTTGGTGAGGCCGACGACCAGCGTCTGCTTGTCGACGTCGACGAGCATGACGCTCGCGATGACGTACTCGTTCACCGTGCCGATGAACGACAGCAGCGCGACCACCGCGAGAATCGGCGCGACCAGCGGCAGGATCATCGTGAAGAAGATGCGCGCGTGACCTGCTCCGTCGATGCGCGCTGCTTCGTCGAGCTCGATCGGCAGGGTGTTGAAGAAGCCGTACATGAGGTAGGTGTTCACGCCGAGCGCGCCGCCGAGGTACACGAGGATCAGGCCGGTGTGCGTGTTGAGCCCGATCGCGGGGAACCAGTCCCCCAGCGTCGACATCAGCAGGAAGATCGCGACGACCGCGAGGAGCTGCGGGAACATCTGCACCACGACGATCGTGACGAGACCGACGCGGCGCCCCGTGAAGCGCATGCGCGAGAACGCGTACGCCGCCAGAGCACCGAGGAAGACCGTCGCGGCACCGGTGATCGCGGCGATGATGAGCGTGTTGAGGAACCACAGCCCGTACGGAGCCTGCGGATCGCTGAGGATCCGCAGGTAGCTGTCGAAGCCGATGGCCGAGAACAGCTGGTTCGAGCCGGTGAGCGTGCCTCGCGGGTTCAGCGAGGCCGACAGCACATACAGCAGCGGGAACAGCGCGAACACGCTCACGACGATGGCGACCAGATGACGCCATCCGGTGTCGGCGAACCAGGCGCCGAAGCTGCGGCGACCGCGGCGGGAGACGACGGTGTCGGTGCTCATCAGTTCAGCTCCTCGAGGGCCTTGGTCTTGCGGAAGCTGATGATCGAGATCGTCGCCACCACGATGAAGATCAGGATGGTGAAGGCGGAGGCCAGTCCGTAGTCGCGGTTCTGGCCCGTGAAGGCCACCTTGTAGACCATCGAGATGAGGATGTCGGTGTGCCCGACCGGGATGCTCACATCGTCGAAGCGCGGGCCACCGTTGGTGAGCATGTAGATGAGGTTGAAGTTGTTGAAGTTGAACGCGAACGACGAGATCAGCAGCGGCGCGACCGTGACCAGCAGCAGCGGCAGCTTGATGCGCCGGAAGATCTGCCACGGGTTCGCGCCGTCCATCACGGCGGCCTCGTTCACATCCGAGGGGATGCCCTGCAGCGCACCCATGCACACGAGGAACATGTAGGGGAAGCCGAGCCAGAGGTTGACGAGCAGGACGGACACCTTGGCCAGCACCGGGTCGGTGAGCCACGGGATCTCGGCACCGCCGAAGAGCACCTGGTTGATGAAGCCGAAGCTCTCGTTCATCATGCCCGCCCACACGAGCGCCGACAGGAACGCGGGGAAGGCGTAGGGAAGGATCAGGATGATCCGGTAGCCGTTGCGGAACCGCATCCGCGTGTTGTTGAACACGAGCGCGAGCAGCAGTCCGAGGAAGAACGTCGACGCCACGGAGACGAGGGCGAACACGAAGGTCCACACGGTCACCGAGATCAGGGGCCCGCGGATCGATTGATCGGAGATGGCCCTGACGAAGTTGTCGAACCCGACGGTGGTCTGCCATCCGGGGAGCAGCTCTTCGCCGTCCTCCGAGGTGAAGGCACCCGTGCCGAGATCGGAGTACACCGTGCCGTTCTTCGTGTCGGTGATGGTGTCGGCATCCGCGTCGTACGCCAGAGTCGACACGTAGAGGTAGCCCTTCTGCCCGTCGGGGGCGCGGAGGCTGCCGTCGTTGGGGTCGTCGCTGAAGGGAACCGACAGCTTCTCGAGCTCGGCCGAGAGGGTGAACACCTTCGCGATCGGGAGCGTCGTCCATCCGTCGACGCCCACCGCCTGGCCGCCGGCGAACTCCGCGTCGACCTCGGTGAGGGGCTGGTCGGCGGTGCCGAGCAGCGCGTCGCCGGTGTCGGGGTCGGTCACGAGCAGACCGTAGGTGCCGAACTGCTCGACCACGGTGACCGGGTATGTGGGCGAGTCCTCCACGCGCTCCTGCGCGGAGGCGAGCAGTGACGAGATCGCCTGCTCCTTCGTGCCGTTGTGGCCGGTTCCGTAGTTCGTGAAGCCGATGTACCCCGTGTAGAGCAGCGTGAACACCTGGAACACGACGAGGAAGATGATTCCGGGCGTGAGGTACTTCGCCGGTACGCGCTTGCGGGAGAAGTAGATCCAGTTCACCAGCGCCGCGACGACCACGACGATGCCCAGCACGAGCCATTCCTGGTGCGTGAAGAGCACGTACGCCGCGTAGAGGGCGATCGCGTCGACGATGGCCAGCAGGAGGATCTTCAGCAGCGTCCAGCCGATCGGACCGGATGCCGCCTCGGCGATCTTCGCCGCCTGGCGCTGGCGCGTGGTCGGAGGAGCCGTCGGCTCAGCGGTGTCAGTCATCTCGTCCCCGTCGTGAAGCTGCCGGGGCGGATGCTCGTCCGCCCCGGCAGCGGGTGCTGGCTTGGTGTTACTTGATCGCGGCGGTCACGTCGTCGACGAGCTTCTGCCACGTCGCCTTCGGGTCCGCGCCGTTGATGATCGCGGCCTCGGCGACGCCCCAGAACTGCCACACCGAGCCCATCGCGGGGATGGCGGGCATGGGAACGGCGTCGGCGCCGACGGCCTGGAAGCCGGCGATGATCGGGTCGGATGCCGCGCTGTCAGCGGCCGCGGTGAGCGCGGGGAGCACGTTGCCGGCCTTGAAGAGCTCGAGCTGCACGTCTTCCGTGCCGATGTAGTTGACGAGGAAGTCGTTCGCGGCGACCTTGTTCTTCGACTCGGCGCTGACGAAGAAGCCCTTCACGCCGGCGAACGGCGAAGCGGTCTGGCCGCTGGGGCTCGGGATCGGGTCGATCGCGACGTTGATGCCGGCGTCGACCGCGGTGCCCACGTTCCAGGGACCGGTGAGCCAGAACGCGGCCTTGCCGTCGAGGAACTGCTGCTTGGCGATCTCGCCGTCGACATCGGTGTTGAGCACGCCGGTGCCGTTCTTGCCCTGCGCTGCGAGCCAATCGGCGAACGCGAAGCCGCCCTCGCTGCCGAGCTGGAGGTTGGCCGGGTCGTAGCTGCCGGAGCTGTCGGTGCCGAACACAGGAGCGCCGAACGCGGTCTGGAACGGGTACAGGTGGTACGGGTTGCCCTCGGCACCCTGCTCGACGACGAAGCCGCCCTTCGCCGTCATGTCGTCGAAGCTCGTCGCCGGCTCGGGCGCCAGGTCGGCGTTGCGGAGGATGGCGATGTTCTCGACGGCGTACGGCAGCATGTACACGGTGCCGTCGTAGGTGGCCGCCTGAAGGGCCACGGGCAGGTAGTCGGATGCCGAGTCACCGAGCTCGAGCGGAGCGACGACGCCGTTCGCCGAGAGCTCGCCGAGCCAGTCGTGCGCGCCCATGACGATGTCGGGGCCCTTGCCGGTCGGGACCTGCTGGATGAAGTCGTCCTTCATGTCATCCACGCTCTTGCCGAGGAGCTTGACCGTGACACCGGTCTTCTTCTCGTACGCGTCTGCCGCGTCCTGCAGCGCGTCGACGCGCTCGGCGTCGACCCAGACAGTGAGCGTGCTGGCATCCTTGTCCCCGTCGGACGATCCGCCGTCCGCGGTGCCTCCGCTCGCGCATCCGGCGAGCGACAGAGTCGAAACCACGGCGATCGCGCCGAAGGCGGCGATGCCCCTCTTGTTCACCTTCATTGGTGTGAGCCTCTCTCAGTGCTGATGGCCTGCAGGACTGCAAGCGCTTACAGTATGCAACGAGTTCGGCGTGATGCGCAATGGAAGATTGCGTCGATATCAACCTGTGACAGTCGCCTGGGGCGTGGAAGCGGGTGAAAACGCTTCCACCGGTCGCTGCAAACAGGCCGGTCGGTACACTTCTCGTATGGCTGACAGTTCCTTTGACATCGTCTCGAAAGTCGACCACCAGGAGGCGCAGAACGCCCTGAACCAGGCCCACAAGGAGATCGAGCAGCGCTACGACTTCAAGGGCACCGGTGCGTCCATCGAGTGGAGCGGCGAGCAGGTGCTGATCAAGGCGAACTCGGAGGAACGCGCCAAGGCCGTGCTCGACGTCTTCCAGTCGAAGCTCATCAAGCGCGGCATCTCGCTCAAGAGCCTCGAGTCAGGCAAGCCGTTCGCGAGCGGCAAGGAGTTCCGCATCGTCTCGAGCCTGAAGAACGGCATCTCGTCGGAGAACGCGAAGAAGATCAGCAAGCTCATCCGCGAAGAAGGCCCGAAGAGCGTCAAGAGCCAGATCCAGGGCGACGAGCTGCGCGTGCAGTCGAAGAGCCGCGACGACCTGCAGGCCGTGATCGCGCTGCTGAAGAACGCCGACCTTGACGTCGACCTGCAGTTCATCAACTACCGGTAGAGCGAGCTGCCGACCGGGAGCTCTTCCCTCGGCTTCGGCAACCTAGTCGGTGCCCCTGTTCGATTGCGGGGTCTTCGCGCGCGGACCGTACATGGCCCGAACTTCGGTACGAACCAACTTTCGCAGCGAACGGCGGAGCAGGGCGATCACGAACCAGATCAGCCCACCGATCAGCAGCACCGTCACGAGGAAGTTGACGAACGCGAACTGGAACTCCATGCTGCCCCCGTACGACTGAGCTCTGCCTTCCACCGTAACGCGCGGGTCGGCCCGTGTGATGCTCGGCCGACCTTTCCTCACGCCTTTGCGCAGCCGTGTTCTCGCCCGGTGAGTGCGGTCCATTCAGGGCGTGCTTGTGGGACCGTCAGCCTCCTCAGGTTCGGTGCCGATACGCGCGAGCAACGGCTTATCCACAGCCCGGATCGCATACTGATATACGAGTTTAGTTGACCAAGACTTGACATGTCGCTACCGGAAAGCGGCAATCGATGCCCTGGCATGACGCACTGCCGTTATCGGGTTCGTGTTCTCGGGATCACGAACCGGCCAGTGGGGACTGGGGCGTACGGCGGTTCCGTGCCCGGCATCGCTGTGGTCGGCGAGCGCCCCTACGCTCGCCGACCACAGAGCAAAACTCAGGAACGATCTGGGAAAAAACAGGTCCGGTGCGCATGCGAGTACCTATTCGCGCGAATGCGCCCCGGAGGTTGGCATCGGGACTCCGTTCGTGATGTAGTTGCCCTCCGGGCACATCATGGGGGGCCCGGAATCGGGAAATGCAACTGGGGGCGGTCCATGCACAGCAAGCGGAACGGATTGGGTGAGAGCAAGCAACTGCTCGCCGAAGAGGTGTTCCACCACATCGCGACGAGGATCGTCGAGGGTGATTTCCCTCCCGGTCACCGCATCCGCGACGTCGACGTGGCGGAGGAGCTGCACGTCTCGCGAACGCCCGTACGTGAAGCGCTGCAGCGGCTCGAGCGTCTGGGGCTCGTGACCATGTACCCGAGCAGGTTCACCGAGGTCACGGCCGTCACGCCCGAGATCGTCGCACAGTCTCTCGAGTTCGCCGGCTATCAGGCCGGCGTCTCGGCCCGCATGGCCGTCTCGCGCATGAGTCCGGCGCAGCGCGAGCACGTCGCCGGGCTCGTCGAGCAGATGTACACGGCTCTCGACGACGCCGCCGCCATCTCGCAGACGCGCTGGGCAGTGTTCTCGTACCTCAGCGACCACAGTCACAACGCCCAGCAGCGGGTGCTCGTGCAAGACTCCGGCATGGCTCTGTTCCGCAACCTGCGCGAATGGGTCGTCCCGAGCGACGACCGGCCGCGGATGCAGCAGATCTGCCGCGACTTCCGCGACGCCGTGCTCCAGGGCGATGCCGACGAGGCGGAGCGGCTCGCCCGCGAGATGCACTACGTCTGAGAACCGGCGGCCCAGCCTGTGACCCAGCGTTCGAGGCGGCGATAAGCCTCCTCGCGCGCGTCGTGCCGCGACAGGAAGACGTCGTGCAGCGCGCCGTCGATGCGTTCGACCGTCACCGACGGCCCGAGCTTCAGCGCAGCACGCGCGACGGCGTCGACCGCCAGCACGGAGTCGGCACGGGTGAGGTCCTCCGACCAGCGCGCCGGAGTCGCCGAACGCGCCGACAGCAGCACGCACACGGGAGCCGGAATGGCCAGTCCCGCAGCAACGGTCGCGTGACCCCGCAGGATCGCGTGGAACCAGCCGGCGTGCACGGCCATCGTCTGCACCGGCCGCCACTCGAGGTTCACCTCGACCGGATCATCGGGATCGGCGACCTCCTGCTGCGCGCGCGTGTAGAAGCCCAGGTCGACCTGCGGCGCCACGTCACGCGGCGCCCAGCGCGCCTGCAGCTCCGCCATCGGAGTGAGCAGCGGTCTGGCCGAGGCCACCTGGAACTCCAGCCACGGGCTGTTGAGCACGAGAGCGTCCGCAGCATCCGGATGCCGCGACGCCCACAGGCTCAGCGAGAGCCCGCCCGTCGAGTGCCCGAACAGCACGAGGCGTCGATCCGTGCTTTCCTCGCCCTCGGCATGTCCCATCTCCGCCAGGGCGGCGGCGATGTCCTCGTCGTAGGTCGCGAGATCGGTGACGTAGCCGGGCGTCTGCTGCGGACGCAGGCTCCGGCCGTACTTGCGCAGATCCAGCGCGAAGAACCGCGCGCCGCGCGACGTCCAGAACCGCGCGAGCCGCTTCTGGAAGAAGTAGTCCGACCAGCCGTGCACGTACAGCACATCGACACCGTCGAGCATCCGCTCCGGGCCAGACGCACCCCGGAACGAGCGCGTCGTCTTCTCCCACCACGTCGTCCGTCGCGGGAGCGCCCGCACGAGCGTCGCGACGACCGGTCCCTCGTCGTCCTCGCCGAGGTCGAGCGTCAACTGCTCGAACTCGTCACCGAGCACATCGGGGATCCAGTCGGCCATGCCGTCAGGCTATCCGAACCTCCCTGCGCGGGCCGCGCGGTCGGCGACCCGGCGGGGTCACTCCCCTCGCGAGACGCGCACCATCTCCTCGCGCGGAACCACCTTCACACGCGCGCGGTCCTGCGGCGCGCCGAGGGCGATCTCGTGCTCGTCGAGACGGTGCCAGCCGTCGAGGTCGGTCCAGCGCACACCGCGCTCCTCGAGCAGCGCTACGACGGCATCCTCCGACGGCTCCTCCGGGCGCCACCACGACCCCTGGTCGTTGATGAGGTGCCGCACGGTCTCCATCGCATCCGACTTGGTGTGGCCGATGAGGCCGACCGGTCCGCGCTTGATCCACCCCGTGGCGTACACGCCGGGCACGCGCTCGTTCGAGTCCTTGTGGAGCACCTGACCCTCGTGGTTCGGGATCACGCCGTGCTTCTTGTCGAACGGAACGCCCGGAAGCGGGGAACCGAAGTAGCCGATCGCGCGGTACAGCGCCTGCACGGGCACCTCGCGGAGCTCACCGGTTCCGACCGCCCCGCCCTGGCCGTCGGGACGGGTGCGCTCGTAGACGAGAGCGGCCACACGACCCTGGTCGTCGGTGCGCACCTCGACCGGCCGCGCCCAGAAGTGCAGGTGCAGGCGGCGCGACGCGGAGCCGCCCGCGTTGTTCACCGACTCGCGCTTGCGCCACGACTGCAGGATACGGTCGATCACCATGACCTGCTTGTTGCTGGCGATGGCATCCTTCGACGCCTCGTCGTAGTCGAAGTCCTCGTCGTACACGACCATGTCGACGTCGCGCAGCTCGCCGAGCTCACGCAGCTCCAGAGGCGTGAACTTCACCTGCGCGGGGCCGCGGCGGCCGAACACGTGCACGTCCGTCACCTTGCTGGCCTTGAGACCCTGGTACACGTTGTCCGGCACCTCGGTGACGAGCAGATCCTCGGCATGCTTCGCCAGCATCCGCGAGACGTCGAGCGCGACGTTGCCGTTGCCGAGCACCGCCACGGATGCCGCGTCGAGCGGCCACTCGCGCGGCACGTCGGGGTGCCCGTCGAACCAGCTCACGTAGTCGGCGGCGCCGTACGAACCGATCGCGTCGATACCCGGGATGTCGAGCGACGTGTCGCGGATCGCGCCCGTGGCGAAGATCACCGCGTTGTAGTGGCGCTTGAGATCGTCGAGCGTGATGTCCTCACCGAACCGCACGTTGCCGAAGAGACGGATGTCGCCCCGGTCGAGCACATCGCGCAGCGCGGTGATGATCCCCTTGATGCGGGGGTGATCGGGCGCGACCCCGTAGCGGACCAGACCGTACGGTGCAGGCAGCTGCTCGAAGAGGTCGATCGACACGTCGAACTTGCGCTCGGCCTTCAGCAGGATGTCTGCGGCGTAGATGCCGGCGGGGCCGGCGCCGACGATGGCGAGTCGGAGCTTGGTCATCGGAGTCCTTTCATCGGGCACGGCATCCGTCATCACCGCACCGCAGAGGCGGGATCAGCTGGAGCGCTCGGCGAGGGTCTCTGCGAACCGGGTCAGCGCGTCGCGCACCGTGCCCTTGGGCAGGGGTGCGAGCGCGTCGATCGCGTCGCGAGTCCAGGCGAGGGCGAGCTCGAGCGTCTTGTGGGTGACGGCGTGGTCGCGCAGTTCGGCGAGCGGTCCGTCGAGGATCGACGGGTCCTCTCCCCCGGCGATGCGGGCCACACCCTCGTCGATACGCCGCGCGAGGTCGACCGACGCCTCATCGCTCTCGGCCTTCAGCAGCAGGTACGGCATGGTCGGCACGCCGGCGCGCAGATCGGTGCCCGGCACCTTGCCCGTGTCCTCCGGCTTGGCGGAGAGGTCGATCACGTCGTCGAGCAGCTGGAACGCGACGCCGATCTTCTCGCCATAGACGCGCATCGGCTCTTCGTACTCCGTCGGCGCGTTCGAGAAGATGACGCCGGCCTGCGTCGCCGCGGCGATGAGCGAGCCAGTCTTGTCGGCGAGCACCTGGATGTAGAAGTCGATCGGCTCGTCGTCGGGCTGCGCGCCGATCGTCTCGTGCATCTGCCCCAGCACGAGGCGCTCGAACGTGTCGGCCTGCAGCCGGATGGCGCGGTCGCCGTGGCGCGACATCAGCTGGCTGGCGCGCGAGAAGAGGATGTCGCCGGTGAGGATCGCGATGCTGTTGCCCCACACGGCGTGCGCGGCGGGGACACCGCGGCGACGGTCGGCGCCGTCCATGACGTCGTCGTGGTACAGCGACCCCAGGTGCGTCATCTCCAGCGCCTTCGCGACGTCGATGACGGCATCCGTGTTGCCCTCGCCCAGCTGGGCGGACAGCAGCGTCAGCACGGGACGGATGCGCTTGCCCCCGGCCTCGTAGAGGTAGCGGCTCGCGGCGTCGGCGAGCGGGTCGGCGACGCGCACGTCTTCGGCGAGCCCCGTCTCGACGAGTTCGAGCCCTTCTTCGATGCGGCGGGCGACGCGGCGGGCTGCGGGCCCGACGAACACGCGGTCGCTGAAGCCGAGACGGCTCGCGAGTCGCGAACCCGGGGCGGTGGGGCTCGAAGTCACGCTCCCAGCCTACCCGGGCCGTGGAGGCGCTCGGTCACGCGGATGCTGGCTTGCGGGCCCGGTGCAGCGCCACGATGCCGAAGGTCAGGTTGCGGTACGCGACGTCGGTCCATCCCGCCTCACGGATCCACGCCGAGAGCGTGCGCTGGTCAGGCCACTCGCGGATCGACTCGTTGAGGTAGTCGTATGCTTCGCCGTTCGTGCCCGCCAGGCGTGCCACCCGCGGCAGCACCTGCGCGTTGTAGAAGCGGTAGGCCCCGCGGAACAGGCGCCCCGGCGGAGTGGAGAACTCGTTGATCACGAGGCGGCCGCCGGGCTTGGTCACGCGGAACAGCTCGCGCAGGGCACGCTTGGGGTCGTGCACGTTGCGCAGCGCGTACGACATCGTGACCGCGTCGAACTCGTCGTCGGCGAACGGCAGGTTCTCGGCATCCGCCTGCACGAACGACAGATTGCGGATGCTGCCGTGACGCCGGCGCCCCTCCGCGAGCATGCCGGGAGAGAAGTCGGCAGCGACGACCTGTGCGCCGCTGCGTGCCAGCGAGGCCGACGACGAGCCGGTGCCGGCGCCGAGGTCGAGGATGAGCTCGCCCGGCTTCGGGGCGACGGCGCGGGTGGTGGCCGCGCGCCACAGCGCGTCGTTGCCGACCGTCATGACGACGTTGGTGCGGTCGTAGCCGCGGGCGACCTGGTCGAACATGCCGCTGACGCGGGCCGGGTCTTTGCCGAGGTCTGCGCGGTTGGGCTCTGTCGGGGTCACCCGTTCAGTCTAGGCGCGCGGGCTGGGCATCCGCCCGGGGCTGTCGGGGGTCGAGGGCATGCGGCGAGCGCGTTGCGCCGCGCGGGCGTGGAGGGCGTCCTGGGTCAGAGCGGACGCGCGAGGCCGAGCGCTTCGAGCCGGTCGAGCCAGGGGTCGGCCGTCGCGTCATCGAACGGCGCCACCCGGTCGCGCACCCGCTGCTCGAGGTCGAGCGCCAGCGCCTCCAGCGTGGACATCACCTCACGCGGGTAGCCATACAGCGCGCTGTGCTCTGCCCACTCGTCGCGGTCGTCGACCCACGTGCCCCGCTCCGACTCGACCCGGATGACGTCGAGATCCATGTCGATGCCGGTGACGAGGAGCGGGTCGTCGGACCATCCGATCTCCCACCCCAGATCGATGTACACCCGCATGCCCTTCGGATGTCGGCGGTTCACGGTGAGCGCGAAGTCGCCCTGCCGCGGGACGAGCGTCACGTTGGGCGAGGCCGCGAAGAACTCCGCGCCGGGCCGCGCACTGTGCCACCCGGCCGGCTGGCCGACCCAGTCGCCCCAGGCATCCGCGCCGAGGTACACGCACTCGTGCCGCCAGTGCGGCGACCCGTCCCACTTGCGCCACTGGAAGACGATCTCGGTGCCGGGTGCCGGGCGGGCGTCGCTCATCTCCCCACCGTATTCCCCGCCCCGCTCAGGTATGAGTTGTGGTCGGATTTTCGGCGAATTTCCGACCACAACTCATACCTGAGCGAGGGGCGAGGGGCGAGGGGCGAGGGGCGGGGAACTAGGCTGGGAGGGTGAGCAGCAGGCTGGTCGTGACGACCCGCGAGATCGATCCGGTCGAAGATCCCCTCGCCTACGCGGATGCCGCAGCACCCCTCGTGTGGCTGCGACGCGGCGACGGCATCGTCGCAGCCGGATCCGGAGTCGCGGCGACGATCCGCGTCCCCGCGGGAGCCGACGGCATCCGCTCCGCCGTGATCGCCGAAGCCTGGCGCGGCCTCACGTGCGATGCCGAGATCGACGATCCCGTCGGACTCCCCGGCACCGGCCTCGTCGCGTTCGGCGCCCTGACTTTCGACGAGCGCTCGTCGGCCGACAGCGTGCTGATCGTCCCGAGCGCCGTGATCGGGCGCCACCGCGGACGCACCTGGCTCACCCGCATCCGCACCACCGACCCCGACCCCACCGACACCACCGCCACCGATCCCACCGACACCGGCGCCGGCGCCGCCGACCCCACCGCCGCCGACCCCAGCCCCACCGACACCGGGATGCCGGATCCGCGCGAGTACGGTCCGCACTGGGCGGGAACGGTCGGCCCCGGCGCGCAGAGCCCCCAGGGCTATCAGGACTCCGTGCGCCGCGCGCTCGAGCGCATCGCCCGCGGCGAGGTCAGCAAGGTCGTCCTCGCCAGAGACCTCACGGGGACGATCCCCGCGGCATCCGATCTGCGCAGACTGGTGCGCGCGCTCTCCACGGGCTACCCCGACACCTGGGCCTTCGCCGTCGACGGCCTCATCGGCGCGAGCCCGGAGACCCTGGTGACCGTGCAGAACCGCACCGTCACGGCGCGCGTCCTCGCCGGCACGATCGGACGAGGAGCGGATGCCGACGCCGACACGGCCGCTTCCGCCTCGCTCGCGTCGAGCACGAAGGACCTCGATGAACACCAGTACGCCGTGCAGAGCGTGCTCGCGTCGCTGCGCCCGCACACGCGCGCGCTCGCGGCCAGCGAGCAGCCGTTCCTGCTGAAGCTGCCGAACCTGTTCCACCTCGCGACCGACGTCGAAGGCGAGCTCGCCGAGGGCGGCTCCTCGCTCGACCTCATCGGGGCGCTGCATCCGACCGCCGCCGTCGCGGGAACCCCCACCGATGCCGCGATCGAGGCGATCCGCGAGCTGGAGCCGTTCGACCGCGGCCGCTACGCCGGACCGGTGGGCTGGGTCGACGCGGCAGGCAACGGCGAGTGGGCGATCGCGCTGCGCTGCGCGCAGTTCACCGCCGGATCGGACGACATCGCGGTCACCGCATACGCGGGCGCCGGCATCGTGTCGGGATCGGATCCGGAGTCGGAGCTGCTTGAGACGCGGGTGAAGTTCCGCCCGCTCGTCGACGCCCTCGCCTGAGCCTCGCCCGGCCGCGCCGAGCCGGCGAAGCCGCCGGCAGTCCGCCGCTCAGGTCGCGGCGAGGCGCTTCTTCTCGGCCTCGATGTCGAAGTCGGCCGCCGGCCACTGCGGATCGATGTCCTGCAGCGCCGCGAGCAGCAGCTCCTGCACCGCCAGACGCGCATACCACTTGTGGTTCGCGGGGACCACGTGCCACGGTGCGACCTCGGTCGATGTCCGCTCGAACACCGTCTGGTACGCCTGCATGTACTCGGGCCAGCGCATCCGCTCGTCCACGTCGCCCGGGTTGTACTTCCAGTACTTGTCCGGGCGTTCGAGCCGCTCCATGAGCCGTTCCTTCTGCTCCTCCGGTGAGATGTGCAGCATCACCTTCACCAGCCGGATGCCGGAAGACGCCGCCTCGGCCTCGAACGCGTTGATCGCGTCGTAGCGCCGCTCGATCTCGTCGGCCGGAGCCAGAGCCCGCACGCGCGCGATGAGCACGTCTTCATAGTGGGAGCGGTCGAACACCCCGATGAACCCCGGCTCCGGCAGCCGACGGGCAACGCGCCACAGGAAGTCGTGCTCGAGCTCCTCGGGCGTCGGGGCCTTGAACGCCGACAGCGCCACGCCCTGCGGATCGACGCCGCCCACCACGTGCCGCACGATGCCGCCCTTGCCTGCCGAGTCCATGGCCTGCAGCACCAGCAGCACGGAGTCGGCTGCGATGCCCGACCGGCTCTGCGCGAAGAGGCGCTCCTGAAGCTCGTTGAGCTCGACGAGCCCGGCGGCGAGGTCTTTCTTCCCCTGCGACTTGCCGCCGGAGTACCCGGGAGTGGAGTCGGCGTCGACGTCGTCGAGTCGGAATCCCTCCTCGACGCGGAGCATGCGAGTCCAGGCGTGCGCGTTCATGCACACATCATGCCAGTCAGCGGGCGAGCGGCACCTCGATCAGCTGCCGCCCCGTCACCGGGCCCGTGAGAGCCTGATCGAGCGCCGCACGCGTCGTGACCCGCCGGAACTCCCAGCCGTAGGCGGCGGCGAGCGACGCCAGGTCGACGGTGTGCGGCGTGTAGAAGGCGCGGTCGAGATCCGCGGCCGGCGCGGATGCCGCGACCTCGAGCCCGTCGAAGATCGTTCCTCCGCCGTCGTTGCCCACGATCACCTGCATCCGGGGCTGCGGCTCGTCGGGGGGCAGCAGCAGCGCGCCGACGTCGTGGAGCAGAGCGAGATCGCCGAGGAGCACCCGCGTCACGCCGTGGGCGCCCTCCGCCTGGCTGGCCACCGCGATGCCGGTGGCGGTGGCGATGGTTCCGTCGATGCCCGCGAGACCGCGGTTGGCGTGCACCGGCACCTTCTTGCCGGGGAGCACGGCATCCGCCACCCGCACGAGACGCGACGAGCCGAACACGAGACGGTCATGCGGCCACGTCGCCCGCCACACGGCATCCGCGAGCAGCGCACGGTCGAGCGGGGTGCGCACGGCGTCGAGCTCCGCTCGCACGGCCTCGCGCCGGGTCGCAGCGTCGGTCGAGGTGAGACCGTCGGCGTCGGGGGCCGGTGCACTGAGATCGACGGCGAGCGGTGCGGATGCCGAGAGCCATTCGCCGAGCCACTCGCGGTCGGTCGGACCGTTCTCGATGCCGAGGGCTGCGGCCGCTCGCGTGCGCCCGTTGAGGTCGAGGGCTTCGCCCCCGTGGCGGACGGCGATCACGTCGACGTCGGTGCGGGAGATGAGCCTGGCCACCTCACGGCTGAGCGTCGGATGCCCGAAGACGACCACCCGCTCGATGCGGTCGGCGAGCTCGCGGCGGTTCAGCAGCTCGCGGTAGCCGTGCACGAGATGCCGCCCGAACCGCGCGCCGCTGACCACCTCGGCGATGAGCGGCCATCCGCCGTCGTGCGCGAGCTGTTCGGCCGCGGGTCCGGCATCCGCCCCCGCGACGACGAGCGTGCGCGGCCCGCGCGCGAGCAGGAAGGGCGGCCCGCTGAGAGCATCCGGGGCGTCGCCAGGCACGACGTCGATCGCGGGGAGCGCACCTGACAGGGGTTCGCGGGTCGGGAGGTTCACGTGCACCGGACCGGCGACGCCGGCGAGCCCGTGGCCGTCGGGCGGCAGCTCCGCCCCCACCGCTGCGGCGACCGCGACCGTGGCGAGTCCGGTCCAGTCGCCGTCGCCGGGGACGGGCGCGTCGACCGCCCAGCGCACGAACGCGCCGAAGAGGCCCGGCTGCACGGTGGCCTGGTTCGCGCCGACCCCGCGGAGCTCGGGCGGGCGGTCGGCGGTCAGCAGGAGAAGCGGGACGCCGGCGTGGAACGCCTCCATGACCGCAGGCAGCAGATTGCCGACGGCAGTTCCCGAGGTGCACACGACCGCGGCGGGAGCACCCGTCTCCCGCGCGAGCCCGAGTGCCGTGAAGCCCGCCACGCGCTCGTCGATGCGCACGTGCACGCGCAGCAGGCCGCGGTCGGCCAGCGCGACTGCGGCGAGCGCCAGAGCCTGCGAGCGCGACCCCGGTGAGAGCACGAGATCGCGCACGCCGTTCGCCACGAGGTCGGCGAGAAGGGATGCCGCCGCATCCGTCGCCGGCGACGCGGTCACGGACGAGGGTCCGTCGTCGAGCCGTCGTTCTCGTCGTCGAGGCGGGCGAGCTCGGCCTCCAGCTGAGCGATGCGCGCGTCCTGCTCCGACCGGCTGAGGCTGCGCAGGAACTCGGGGTCGTCGTCGGGGGCACGAAGGCGTTCGCCCTCTCCGTCGGCGCGGCGCCGACGGCCCAGCGCGAACCAGAGCACTCCGCCGATCACCGGGATGAGGATGACGATGGCGATCCAGGCGGACTTCGACACACCTCGGTGCCGCGTCGCCGGCTGCGCGGCGCAGTCGACGATGCTGAACACCCAGAACACGACGGCCAGGAAGCCGCCGATGATCAACAGTCTCGCCACTCTTTCAGTGTAGGCGCGTTCGGCGCGTGCGGCTCCGCGAGCGTCAACACGACCTCTTGACACATTCGTCTAGACGAATGTGTCGTGGCGAAGGCGCTCGTCTTCGACGAAGACGACGAGCAGCGCGAGCGGCTCCTCTCCCCCGTGCGCGACCGTGCGGACGGCGTCGGGATCAGCCGCGCGATCCGCGACCTGTACGCCGCCGAGGTGAACGCGAACGTCGACGAGCACGGCGAGGACGTGGCGCGGGTGTTCATGCGCTTCCTCAACGCCACGCCCGCACTGCGGGACTACGCCGCGAAGATGTGGCTACGGCACGAAGACGCCCTCGCCGCGGCGATCGCCGACGAGCTCGGCCTGCCCGCACCCACGCGCGAGATCCGCGTCTACTCGCGATTCGTGCTGCAGCTGCAGCTGCTGGTGACCGACAGCGACGACCCGCTCGCGACGCTCGACGCCGGGTTCGCGGTGCTCGAGAACGGATGGGGCGAGACGGAGGGGCAGCTGCGCGGCCGCGCGTAGCCGGAGGCCCTTCTCGACGCGACGGCGGGAGTCGAACCCGCAGCGCTGCCGGGTATGAGCCGGAGCCCGGGACCACCCGGATCGCCGCGATGACCCCGACGCTACCGGCCACGGGTGGCGAAGGCCAGGGGCGTTGCCTGGGATAACGCTCCGAGTCGGCGGATGACGCCGGCCCGGAGCGCCTCATCGGCGGATCGAGTCGTGGAACGGGTTCGGCTCGAGCGTGAAGTCGGTCGTGGCGTCGGCCCAGGTGCCTCCACCCGCCGCCGTGCGGCGGCGTTTCACCGCGGCGAGCGCCCGCGCCGCCGGGACACCGGCGAGAAGCGCCGTGCGCCCGGCGGCGCTGCGGTCTTCACGGCCCAGCACGCTCGCACGGTGCCATGCCTCGTGCAGCGCTCCTCCGCGGGCGGCGGGCACCCGGCGCGCAGGCAGGGCACCGGCCCTGCGCATCGCGACGAGGGCCTCGACTCGCTCCCACCACGTCGACTCCGCCTCCGGGTGGAAGTAGTTGTCACGCAGCCACCCGGGATGCGGATGCCGGAACCGCCCGCCGACCACCTCATTGCGTCCGCCCAGCAGGCCGCTGCCGACGAACACCGTGTTGAGCAGCGACTTGCTGACGCCGAACGTGTCGAGCGCGATGACGGGAACGCCCTGAGCGACGGCCTCGATCGCCGCCGTCGAGCTCACGGTCACCAGGCCTGCGGCGGTCTGCAGCGCTCGCGACATGGGCTCGTACGAGAACACGAGGTTCTCGGGGCGGCGCCCGTCGAGCAGCTCCGCATAGCTGTCGCGCTCGAGGTGCGTCTCGGTCTCACCCGGGCGCGACCGCAGCTTCACGACGACACGGCGGTCGGGATCGGCGTATGCCGTGCGCAGCAGCAGTGTCGCGATCTCTGCCCGCTGCGAGCGCACCGCCGGTACGAGCGCTTGCGCCGCGAACACGATGTCGGTCGCGGGAGTCCGCCGTACGTGTCCGCCCGGAGAGACGGGGGAATCGATAGGCGCCGGCCGTTCGTCCACGAGAAGCCCGCCGACCGCGTGCGTGCCGGCGCGCTGCGGGCTCAGCATCCGCTCGCGCGGCCTCGCGAATGGCAGCGTCGCGAGCGCCGTCGGCACGTGCACGCCGATGCGCCGCCCGAGCTCGTCGAAGGCCCGCACCTCACGGTGGGAGTGCACGACGAGGAGATCGACGTGCCTGCGGTAGTCGAGCGCGCCGCGCTGCGCGGGGATCGCCATGCCCGGCAGGCCCGCGACCGTCACCGGCCGCTGGTCGAGCGCGTCGATCACGCGGCCCAGCAGCCGCACGAACGGTCCCCGTCCGGCGAGCAGCACCACGTCGGGGCGCTGCGCCTCGAGCCAGGCCCGGGTGTCGGCGAACGCGAGCCGCGTGACGTCATGCGGCTCGACCCCCGTGTCCGACAGCGCCGCCCGCTCCTGCGCCGCGCTGGCCGACAGCGGGGTCTTCACGAGCAGGAGATGCCGACGGATGCCGGCGACGGAGCCCAGCAGCGACGCCGACCACTTCACGAACGAGTCGGCGTCGGCGATCGCGACGACGCGCAGCGAGTCGCTCATGCCGGGACGCGCCGCAGCTTCGCCATCGGGGCGCGCTCGCTCTCGAACACGCGCTTCACACCGTCGCCGAGGGCCGTCTCGATGACGCGGATGTCGCGCACGAGGTGCTCCAGGCCCGCGGGCTCGAGCGACGCCGCGTGATCGGAGCCCCACATGGTGCGGTCGAGCGTGATGTGCCGTTCGACCGCGACGGCCCCGAGGGCGACCGCGGCCAGCGAGATCTGCAGCCCGCGCTCGTGCCCCGAGTAGCCGACGGGGATGCCGGGGTAGCGGTCGCGCAACGTGGCGATGACGCGGAGGTTGGCTTCTTCCGGCTCGAGCGGATAGGTCGACGTGGCGTGCATGAGCACCACGCGGTCGGTGCCGAGCGTGTCGAGCGCGCGATCGATCTGCTCGATGGTCGACATCCCGGTGGAGAGGATGACGGGCTTGCCCGTGTCGCGCAGAGCCTGCAGCAGCTCGGTGTCGGTGAGGCTCGCGGGGGCGGCCTTGTGCGCGACCACGCCGAGATCTTCCAGGAACGCGACGCTGGGCACGTCCCACGGCGAAGCGAACCAGTCGAGGCCCATCATGGTGGCGTGGTCGCCGATCTCGATGTACTCGTCGCGGCCGAACTCGACGCGGCGGCGGTACTCCAGATAGGTCATGGTGCCCCACGGCGTCTCGCGCGGCACGTCGCGCATGTGCTCGGGGGTGGAGATCTCCGGCGTGCGCTTCTGGAACTTCACGGCATCCGCGCCCGCGCGCGCTGCCACGTCGATGAGGCGCTTGGCGATTTCGACGTCGCCGTTGTGGTTGAGGCCGATCTCGGCGATCACATACGCGGGGCGACCGCCGCCGATCACGCGCGAGCCGATGCTGACAGTCATGGTTCCTCCGGTCGTCGAGTGCCTTCTCCCCTGACTACGCGCGCAGTGTGAACGGCGCGCGACGGCCGGGTTACCGGCGGCGGTCAGCCCGGCAACACGCGTTCGACGAGCTCGCGGACGGCGCCGTCGCCTCCGGAGCGCGTGAGCACCACGCGCGCGGCGGCGATCACGCGGGGGTGGGCGTCGGCCACAGCGACGGGCCACCCGACGATGCGCATCGCGGGGAGGTCGTTCACGTCGTTGCCGAGGTACGCGATGTCTGCCAGGTCGAGACCGTTCTCGGCCGCCCACCCGCGCAGCGCCTGCTCCTTGTCCTCGATGCCGTGCAGCACGGGCACGCGCAGCTTGTCGGCGCGAGCCCGCACGACGGGGTTGACCTCGGTCGACAGGATCAGCATGGGCACTCCGGCCCTGCGCAGCAGCGACACGCCCATGCCGTCCTCGCGGCTGACCCGCACCCGCTCGCGCCCGTCGGCGTCGATGAGGGCCGTGTCGTCGGTGTGCACGCCGTCGAAGTCGGTCACGACCGCCCTCGCGGGAATCGGATGCCGCGGCTGATGCAGCGCGGCGAGCGCTCGGGCGATGGCGAGCTGCTGCTCGTCGTCGATCTCGATCGCACTCCACTCCGGCACCTCGGCGATCGCCACGCGTCCGAAGAAGCGGTGCCCGCTGCGACGGAAGCCGGCGGCGGTGAAGACGTAGAACGCCCCCGTCTCGAGGTAGTGCGGTTCGCGGTCCTGCCGCCGCGGCCGGTGGTCTGCGTCGTGGTTGATCGCCGCGGCCTGTCCGTCTCGTGCGCGGCGCCAGAGGAACCCGTACGTCTCGTGCGCGGAGAAGACGCTGTCGGCGGCTCCGGCCCGCACCAGGGCCACGGCGTCGGCGAGGGCATCCGAGGGGATGAACGGCGACGTGGCCTGCAGGAACGCCACGACCTCGACGTCGACTCCGCTGCGGCCGAGCTCGTCGAGCGCGTGAAGGATCGCGCTCTCCGACGATGCGGTGTCGCCGGAGAGCTCGGCGGGGCGACGCACGATCGTCGCGCCCGCCGCGCGCGCGACCTCGGCGATCTCGTCGTCGTCGGTCGACACCACGACGAGGTCGATGCCGCCCGCCGCCGCGGCCGCCTGCACGGCGCGCGCGACCAGCGGCACCCCGCCGACCCGGCGCAGGTTCTTGCGCGGCACCTGCTTCGACCCGCCGCGCGCAGGGATGATCGCCACCGTCGTCATCGTCACCGTCCTCTGATCGCCTTCCATGCCCGTCCGACCCGGCGCCGGGCGCCGAGCGCCGTGAGGCGCCACTCCTCGACACGCCCCACTCCCCCTGCCGGACGCAGGAGGCGCTGGAGCGCGGTGCCCGCCGGCGCGCCGGGCAGGCCGAGCTCGGCCAGGCGCCGCGCGTCGAAGTAGCGGGCGCGGTCGGCGGGAGTGATCGTCGCGAGCAGCTGCTCCGCTCTGTCGCGCAGGTGCGCGGCGACGACGGGCTGCATCGCATAGCCGACGGCGTCGACGAGCAGTTGCAGCTCCTCGGCATCCGGTGCGGACTCGCTCCGCGTGAGGGCGTCGACGATGGTGGCCGGGATCCGGTTGCTGTTCTCGAACGGCGCCAGTCGCGCGAGTACGTCACGCGTGCCGGCCGACGCGATGGGGATGCCGTACAGCGCCCGCACGGTCGGCAGCGCCGTCGAGAAGCCGGCGACGACGACGCGCGCGTCGAGGCGCCGCGCCAGCAGCTCGGCGGGCACAGCCCCCGTGTGCTCGGCGAACGCCACGCCCCTCGCCTCCGCTCTCGCACGCAGCGCGCGCGTCAGCTGCGGCGGGGCCGACGGATGCGGTCGGAACACGATGCGCCGCGGAGACCACTCCAGCGCGCGGTCGATGAGACGCTCCTGCAACGCGAGCTCCTCGTCGGCGGTCATGAGCCCGAGCGCGGCGAGGTACTGCCCGAGCACGAGCGCGGTCGGGGCGTCCCGATCGAGCACTGCGTCGTGCGGGCTTCCGTCGTCCGTCTCCTCCAGTGCCGTCCGGAACGCCGCCGGCGGCACCGGCACGCAGGCGGCCGCAGGCGACCCGGCGAGCGGGCGCACGCCGGGCACGACGTCGGCGTACACCACCCGCACGATCCGCGCCGCCACCGGATGCGGCATCCGCACGCGCAGCGGCGAGTACGTCATGAGCCCGTCGCCGACGATCGTCACAGGGGCGCCGGGGAAGAGCTCGAGCAGAGTGCGGGCGGGCGCCACCTGCGGGCTCTGCACGAAGAGCTCCACCGTGCGCGGATCGACCCGCCATGCGCGGGCGAACAGGCGGGAGAGCAGGGGCAGCTCCGCCTCGTCCGGCGTCCAGCCGCTCGGATGCAGCGGACCGAGCAGCGCGTCGAGGTCCTCCACCCGGTCGAAGCGCGCCCGCAGCGAGGCCAGGGCGGGGTTGCGGGCGATACCGGTGCTCGTCTCCGGCACCCGCGCGGAGTGGAACGGAACGAGCACGCGCTCCCCCGGCGGCAGCAGACCGGCGTCGATCGCGGCGCTCGCCGTCGCGAGACCGTAGGCGCTGTGCAGCGCGAACACCTGCGTCATGCGCGGCCGGCCTTCCGGAGGCTGCGGGCCAGCACGCGGCGACGGGGGCCGTCGAGCCTCGTGAGCGCACTCGCGACCTCCGATTCGGGCAGTCGCGCGAGGAGTTCGCGGATGCTCTTCCGCATCTCCCGGCGCAGCGCCGGAGCCATGCGCCGCGAGCGCACGAGATGGTGCGAGCTGAGCGCGAGCGCCGTCCAGACCGCCTTGGGGAGGAACCGCTCGCCCTCGGCATCCGCCTCCACCACATCGAGCACCTGCGTCATCGCGCGCGCGAAGTCGAGCTGACGTCGATCGTGCACCTGGGTGAGTGAGGTCGAGACGCCCCGCCGGTAGAGCAGGGCCGGCGCGTCGACGACGGCGAACGACCGGGCCCCGAGGTGCAGCCGCCAGATCCACGGGCGGTCCTCGGCCGTGAAGAGCCCGTCGGGGAACTCCGCCAGCCCCTCGTCGAGCATCCGGCGATGGAACAGGCCGGCCCACGCGAAGGGATAGTCGACCATCGACGGCTCGTCCACGGGCAGGATCGCGTCGCGCGGCGGCAGCGCCCGCTCGCGCCACGGGTGAGGCGCCCGCACCAGCATCCGCTCTCCGTCGCGCACCGTGACGTGATCGGTGCGGACGAAGTCGCACGCCAGCTCGGTCAGGCGGTTCGCCAGCGCCTGCAGGCGCAGCGGCTGCATCCAGTCGTCCCCGTCGATGAAGCCGAACGCCTCGCCCTCCACGTGCGCGAGGCCCTGGTTGCGAGCGCTCGCGAGGCCACGCGGTCCGTCGTTCGAGAGCACCACCGCGTGCGGGAACCGCTCGGCGTAGTGCCGCATGGTGTCTCCCGTGCCGTCGCGCGAGCCGTCGTCGACCGCGACGAGCTTCAGCGCCGTTGGATCGTCGAACTGACGGGTGAGGGTCTCCAGCGTCGTCCCGATGAAGGGCGCCGCGTCCTTCGCGGGCAGGATCACGGTGACGAGGGGCGAGCGCATGGTGCCACGGATGCTGGCACGAGCGGCTGTCCGCCCGGCGACGGGAAGGTGAACGCGGAGTGTCCTCCCCCACGTCTCCCAGGCGGATCCGCCACCATGGACGGATGCTGTGGCCCTTCCGCCCGACGTGGCGCCCGATGCGCCGGAGCTCGCACGACACCGTCGATCTGCGCTGGCTCACCGCGAGGTCGTGGTCGCAGCGGTGGTACCCGCAGGGCATCGACCTCGGCATCCTCGACGGGCGGCGGATGCTCGCGGTCGGCTGGTTCCGGCAGGACAAGGAGCGGCGCCATCTGGCCTCGCGCGTCTCCTTCGTCGACCTCGACCGTCCGCGTCACCGCGACGTGTTCCTCGCGGTGCCCGACGCGGACGGACGCCTCGCTCCCGCCCGCATCCACGTCGGCGGCCTCGCGTGGTTCGGCGACCGGCTGTTCGCGGCGGCGACGCGGGAGGGCGTGTGGGAGTTCGACCTCGGGCGCCTGCGCCGGGTGCGCGGCGAGGCTGCGCGGCAGGTGACCGCGTCGACGCGCCGCGATGCGGTCGTGGCCGTGCGGTCGGCCGTGCATGACATCGACCTGCGGTGCTCCTTCCTCGGCCGGGTGCTGGATGAGCGGGGAGAGACGGAGCAGCGGGTCCTCATCGGCGAGTACCGCCCCGACGACGCGGGGCGCATCGGCGAGTTCGTCGTGCCGCAGGGGCCGCGCGACCGCTTCGTCCCTCAGCGCATCGTCTCCCCCGGCATCCCGCGCCTGCAGGGCGCCGTGCGGTGGGGCGACCGGCACTTCGTGTCGCAGTCGAACGGCATGCGCCCCGGCGTGCTCTGGAGCGGACCGCTCGACGCGCTCCGCCCGCACGCCGTGCCCCTGCCGACGGGCTGCGAAGACCTGGCTCTCGACCCTGAGCGCGGCCTGCTGTGGTCGCTCGGGGAGCATCCGTGGCGGCGCGTCGTGCGCGGCATCCCGCTCGCCCGTCTCGGCGTCGAGCACCCCCGAGGCGAACGTAGACTGGACGGGTGAAGCCCGCACCGATTCTCGTCTACACCGTGCTGCGGTTGCTGGCGTTCCTCGTCCCGCTCGCGATCCTCTGGTTCTTCTTCCCGATCTTCCGCGAGTTCTGGTGGCTGGCGGCGATCTTCGCGGCCCTCATCGGAGCCAGCATCTCGCTGCTCTTCCTGCGCGCGCCGCTCGCCGACGCCTCGACGCGCCTCTACGAGCGCCGCCAGGAGAGGTCGGGCAAGGCCGACGCGGATGCCGAGGACGACGCCCTCGACGGCGACCGCGACGCCTGACCCGCACCGGGTCTCACCGAGGGTGGCCGCCGCGAGGCACCCGGCGCACGGCAGCCGATGCGCGGCACCCGCGGCGTCACGGCCGCCGCAGGGCAACCGGTCGGCTCAGCCGACGAACGCCCAGAACAGCGCGCCGGCGTAGAGCAGCGCCGTGAGCGAGGTGAGCGCCAGCGCGATGACCAGCTCGGCGGGCTTGCGATAGGTCCACACGATCAGCAGGGCGGGCAGTCCTGCCAGCAGCGCCAGCAGCGCCAGCCAGGCGATCGGGAACAGCAGCGCCAGCAGCACGGCGATCGCGAACGGCACGAGCAGGAAGAGCGAGTACAGCACCTGGGTCGCCCGCTTGCCGATCAGCACCGTGAGCGTGCGCTTGCCGACGAGACGGTCCTGGTCGATGTCGCGCAGGTTGTTGGCGAGCAGCACCGCGCACGCGAACAGGCCTGCCGCGACCGCCCCCAGCCACGCCTGCTGCGGGAGCGCGAAGATCTGCACCCAGGTCGTCCCGAGGGTCGCCACCAGGCCGAAGAACACGAAGACGAAGACCTCCCCCAGCCCGAAGTAGCCGTAGGGGCGCTTGCCGCCGGTGTAGAACCACGCGGCCACGATGCAGGCGGCGCCGACCGCGATCATCCACCACTCCTGCGTGCGGATCACGATCGCGAGCCCGACGACCGCGGCGAGCGCGAAGAAGGCGAGCCCCACGATGAGCACGGTCTTGGCCTTCACTCGGCCAGAGGCGGTGAGCCGGGCCGGTCCGACGCGGTGGGCGTCGGTGCCGCGGATGCCGTCGCTGTAGTCGTTCGTGAAGTTCACGCCGATCTGCAAGAACACCGCCACGGCGAGGCAGGCGAGCGCGATCACCCAGTGGAACTCGGGCCCGGTGCTGCGCGCGGCGCCCGTCCCGATGACGACGGGTGCGACCGCGAGCGGCAGCGTACGCAGGCGGGCCGCGCCGATCCAGTCGCCGATCGTCACCGGTGCGAGCTCGACGACGGGCTTCTTGGCCGGGTTCCCGCTGACGCGCTTCGGGGTGCGCGCGGACTTCTTCTTGCGCTGGTTCTTGCGTTGGGAGGATGCTGCCACGGAGGGAATCCTAGTGGCAGCATCCATGCGGGCCCTGGCGTCGGTCACGCCGTCGCGGCCGCGTCAGGAGACGGGCTTGGTGTCTTTGCCGTCGAGCCACAGCGTGTCGGACTCGTCGGCGTGAGTGCCGTCGGTTCCGACGTGCTTCGCGCTGATCTGCGGCCCCTTCGTGATCACGTGCACGAGGGCCATGCCGTACCCGCGCGACAGGTCGTAGTCGGCCTTGAGCCACTCGAGGATCGGGGTGGCCTTGGTACCGGGGCCGAACCCGCGCTCCGCCGCGAGCTCGATGAACTGCCGAGGGGTGAGGCCGGTCTTGGTCTCGATGTTGTCGAGGTACGCCTGGAAGGACATGGTGCTCCTGGTCAGTCTTCGTCGAGGAACGTCTGGATGATGGTGGCGGAGGCGTGGATGCCGATGAGGCGCAGGACCCCGTCTCCGATGTTGACGAACCGGTGCGGCACGTAGGCCGGGCCGGTCGCGGTGTCGCCGGCCGTGACGACGATGCTCTCGTCGCCGACGGTGATGCGAGCCGTGCCCTCGAGCACGACCCAGGTCTCGGAGTACGGATGCCAGTGCAGGCCCGGGCCCTCGCCCGGCTGGTTCTCGACGTAGAAGTACGAGATGTCGGCGCCGTGCTCACCGCCCTCGAAGCGGCGGCTGCGGCGCGTGCCGATGCGGATGTCGGCATCCGCGACGACGTCGATGCGATCGGATGGAGTGTTCATGCGTCCAGTGTCGACAGACGTCTTCGCGCACCCTAGAGTTTCGACGTGGATCGAAACGTGCCGGTGGAGGGCGCGGAGCACCCGGACCACCGCGTCGAGTTCCACCTCGGACCCGGCGACATCCAGGCCGTGCGGTTCGGCGTCTCGCCCGGGCACGAGCTCGCGCACGCCGTGCGAGTGCTGCTGCGCCCGGCACAGCATCCGCTGCAGTGGGGCTGGCTGAGGTCGGTGCGCGAGCGCCTCCCCCGCGAGCCGTTCGCGCTGCTGGCCCGGGTGATCGGCGACGACGGCTACATGCCCGACTTCGTCACGGCCGATCCCCGGTGGGACATGACGCCGGACGACGAGCTGGAGTCGCTGCGCTCGGCCGACCTCGACGCGATGCGCGTGGACCTCGGCAAGATGATCGTGCGGTCCACGGGTGCGCGGCAGCGGATGCTGCGCGAGATGAGGGACGACCCCCGCCGGGCCCGCGCGGACATCGCCGTTGCCTGGTCGGCGGTGTGGGACGCCGCCCTCGCCCCCGTGTGGCCGCAACTCGACCGGCTGCTGCGGGCGGACATCGCCGTGCGCGCGCGGGTCATGGCGAGTGCGGGCATCGCCGGGATGGCAGGAGGCCTGCATCCGAACGTCAGCTGGGGCGAGGGCGCCGTGCGCGTGCGGCTGCGCCGGCACAGCGAGCGGGTGGACTGCCACGGGAGCGGCCTCGTGCTCGTGCCGTCGGTGATGTCGTCGTGGGGATGCATGGTCATCACCGAGCCGCCGGCCCAGCCGACGCTCTTCTATCCGGCGCGCGGGGTCACGGCCGGGTGGGCGAGGGCCGAGGCCGAGATCGGCAGCGCGCTCGGTGCGCTGCTCGGCCCTGCGCGCGCCGGCATCCTGCTGTCCGCCGGCACCGCCCGCACGACGTCGCAGGTGGCGGCGGACGCCGGGATAGCGGTGTCGACCGCCTCGCATCACCTCACCGTGCTGCGTGAGGCAGGACTCGTGGCGAGCGAGCGCGACGGTGCGCGGATGCTGCACCAGCGCACTCCGCTCGGCGAAGCCCTGGTCGGCGCCGTGCTCTGACGAACCAGCGGAGCGGGCGCTGGCGCGCCGTCAGCGCTCGACGGGGATGATCGGCCGGTGCTCGTAGTAGGTCTGGAGGACCACCGTGGTGCGCGTGCTGACGTTGGCGGCCAGGCGGATGTCGCGCACGAGATCTTCGAGGGCGCGCGGTGACGGGACTCGCACGAACAGGATGTAACTGGCGTCTCCTGCAATCGAGTGACACGCTTCGATCGCGCTGAGGTGCTCGAGCAGCTCCGGTGCGTTGTCGGGCTGCGCCGGGTCGATCGGAGTGATCTCGATGAACGCCGACAGCGGCATTCCCGCCTGCTCGGGGTCGAGGATCGCCCGGTACCCGGTGATCACGCCGCGGGTCTCGAGCCGCTTCAGCCGGGACTGGACGGCCGAGACCGAGAGGCCGACGGCCTCGGACAGCTGAGCCAGCGTCACCCGTCCGTCACGAGACACCTCAGCCAGGATCGCACGGTCGACAGAATCATCCATGCGTGGAATAATATCGTGCGCAAGCGGCATTCGCCGGAAAATTTCCATTACCACGCGATCGGAGGGTCCGATGTCCATCATCAACAACGCACAGGCCATCATCGGCGAGCCCGAGGTCGTCGAGGACGCGTCCGTCGCCGAGAAGAGCGCGGCGTGGGCGCAGCTGAAGGCGGCAGCCATCGCCATCCGCGAGCTCCAGGTCAAGGACGGCTCGATTCCGGATGCCGCGCATCACACCGCCGCGCGTGAGCACGTCGCCGCGATCACGGCGGGCATCCGCGCACTCGCCCCCGCGTTCCCGCACGATGCCGAGTACCTCGCGGCATCCGTCGCCGACTTCGAACGCTGGGCCGCCGCGGACTTCGATGTTCCGGACTTCCTCGACTCGCTCGTGGCGTTCCAGCCGCAGCAGCACCGGATCGACGGCATCCGCCACCTCGTGGTATTCCCGATGTACACGCAGAACGGTTCGAGCGACCGGCTCATCGAGGCGCTCATCGTCGAGACCATCTGGCCGGAGTTCATCGCGGCGCTCGAGGCCGGCGACTACAGCAACAAGCTGTTCGTCTCGCTCCGCCTCGTCGACTTCACGCCCGGGTACGACACGAACTCCGCCGTGCTCTTCCCCGAGACCGTCGCGATGCGTGAGATCCCGTCGTTCACGTGGGGCGCGATCTTCCAGGACCGCGAGGCCGCCCGGTACCGTCGCGTGGTTCGCGCGGCTGCAGAGATCACCAACCTCGAGCTGCCCGAGCGCGCGGCTGCGATGCTCGACGACCAGGCTCTGGCCGAGCGGGCCTTCGTGATGTGGGACATCATCCACGACCGCACGCACATGCGCGGCGACCTGCCGTTCGACCCGTTCATGATCAAGCAGCGGATGCCGTACTTCCTCTACTCCCTCGAGGAGATGCGCTGCGACATGACCGCGTTCCGCGAGTCGGTGAAGATCCAGCGCGCACTCACCGCGCGCGTCGAGGCCGGCGAAGAGCTCACCGCCGCCGAGCAGGAGATGCTCGAGCACGCGCCGCTCGTACAGTACGCCGTGATCTTCGACCGGATCTTCCGGTTCGCGATCACCGGCAACCGCGTGCGCAACTACGACGCCGTCGGCGGACAGCTGCTGTTCGCCTGGCTGCACCAGCGCGGCGTGCTGCACTGGACCGACACGGCGCTCGCCTTCGACTGGGAGAACGTGCCGGATGCCGTCGTGGCTCTCGGCGACGCGATCGACGACCTGTACTGGCGCTCGATCGACCGCCCGAAGGTCGCGCACTGGCTGGCCGCGTACGAGCTCGTGCGCAGCACGCTCACTCCGCACCCCGCGTCGAAGTGGGCGCGCGGCCTCTCCGACGAGATCCTCGCGGGAGCCCCCAAGGGGTACACGGATGCCGTGCTCGACGACGAGTTCCCCCTGTCGATGTTCTTCGAGACGCTCGACAAGAAGATGAAGCCGGTCATCGAGTCGACGGTCGGCATCCGCGGCACCGACGACTGAGATGGGAGGCCGGGGCCCTGGGGGTCCCGGCCTCTGTCGCAGAGAGGAACCTTCCATGAGCGTGAACGGCCGCACCATCGTGATCGCGGGAGCGACGAGCGAGGCGGGTCTCACCGTCGCCCGCGCACTGATGGACGAGGGAGCCCGCGTGGTCGCCACCGGACGGGATGCCGGCCGCCTCGTCCCGCTGGCCGATGCCGGGGCGCACGTCGAGGTCACGGACGCGACCTCGTTCGAGGAGATGACACAGCTCGCCTCTCGGCTCGGCGCCGTCGACGGCGTGCTTCCGCTCGTCGGCGGATGGCGGGGCGGCGGCGGCCTGGCCGGGCAGACGGATGCGGATCTCGACGCGCTGCTTCCGGCGCTGCAGGCCGTGCGTGCGGCGAGCCGTGCGTTCGACGCAGCGCTGCGTGCGTCCGACGCGGGCCGTTTCGCCGTCGTGTCGTCGACCGCGGTGGCGCGTCCTCTCGCCGGCGGTGCGAACTACGCCGCGATGAAGGCGGCGAGCGAGGCATGGGCCCGCGCCGTCGCACAGGGCTTCGCCAAGGCTGCGCGCGATGCCGAGACGCCGTTGCGGGCGGCATCGGTCGTGTTCCGCGCGAAGGGCGCCTTGGACGCCCCGGCTCTCGCCGCGGCAGTACTGCGGCTCTGGGACGGTGACGCGGCCGACCTCAACGACCGGATCATCGACCTCTGAGCCTCACTGCGTGCTCGCGTCCCGGGCCCTGAGCCTCAGGGCGCTCGCGTCACGGGTCGTGGGCTCACTGCGTGCTCGCGTCGTCGTTGCTCGGCGGCGCGAGCCCGTCACGACCGGCCCGTCCGCCCCGCGCCGTCACAGGGTCGATGCTCGGAACCAGAGGGTCGGCATCCGGTCCACCCGCGGAGGCGTGGCGGGATTCGGCACCGTCACCGTCCGCAGGCGCCGCAGCGGCCTCGTCACCCGCCCCGTCGATCTGCTGTGCGGGCGCGTTCGCGTACAGCTCGGTCAGCTTCCGGTACGAACGGGTGAGGAAGGCCAGAGATCCGGCCACCACCATGATGAGCCCCGCGAACAGGCAGATCAGGGCGATGCCCCGAGCCTGCCCTTCGCCGAGCAGCCAGCCCCATCGCGCCGCACCCTCGGGACTCTTCATGTACGGGATGACGAGGAACTCCGCGATCGGCGCGATGAGGAACGCCGTGATGGGCGCGGCGGCCGCCTCCATGGCGGCGGCGACGCCGAACACGCGGCCTTGACGCTCGTACGGGACGACCTTCTGGATGACGGTCTGCTCGGCCGCTTCGGCCGGAGGCACGAGCGCCATGTACAGCCACATGCCGATCACGTACAGCGGCCACCACTCCCGCAGCATGAAGACTGCGCCGAGGAGGCCCATCGCCATCACGATCAGCAGCAGCGTGCGCATGGGCTTCGGCCCGAGTCCGAACTTCGCCACGAGGCCGCCGCCGATGAGGAAGCCCGTCGAGGCGAAGGCGAGAGCGAACCCCCACGTCTGCGCGTCGAAGAGCGTGAGGCCGTACGGATCCATCAGGGCCATGTAGACCCCGCCGATGAGGTTGTTGAAGGTCGAGAAGACGATGAGCGCGAACAGGCCGGGCGCGAGACGGATGGCCTTCACGCTGCCCCGGAAGTCGAGGGCACTGGACGCTCCGGGATCGGGCTGCGGCGTGCCCTCGGGGATGCGGATGAAGAGCAGGTGCACGAACGTGAGCGCCATCGCCGCGATGGCGATCGCCAGCGTCCATCCCATGCCGAGGAAGCCGATCGACAGGCCGGAGAACACGCTGGTGACGAGGAACGCGAGCCCCTGCACCGTGCCGACGAGGCCGTTCGCCCTGTCGCGCTTGTCTTCGTCGACGAGCAGCGTCACCGTCGTGGACAGGGCGATGTTGCGCAGCTGCTCGATCACGCCGCCGCACAGGATGATGAGCGCGAAGAGCCAGAACCACGGTCCGCCCAGGTCGAGCAGCGCCGACTCCGGCTGCCAGACGTAGAGGAGACCCGCGACGAGGAAGGCCACGGCCGACACCACGCTCGACACGAGCATGACGGCGTGCTTGCGATGCCGGTCGACCAGGGTGCCGAACACCATCGCGAAGAACGCGATGAGCAGCATGTACGCCCCGCCGATCACGCCCGTGGCGAGCACCGACTGCGTCTCGATGTACACCCAGAAGGTCAGCGCGAACCAGAGGAAGCTCGTAGTCACGTTGGCGATGAGCGTGTTGACGAGCACGTTGGCGAAGGCGGTCTTGGCTGCGGTGCGCTGCATGGTTCGAGGGTAGGGCGGGCCTCCGACATCCGGTAGGGCAGGGGTGAATAGACTTGCTCGGTGAGCATTCAGCATGACCCCGCGATCCGGGGATTCGCCAGCGACAACTACTCCGGCATCCACCCCGAAGTGCTCGAGGCCATCGCCGCGGCCAACGGCGGCCACCAGGTCGCATACGGCGAGGACGCCTACACGGCCCGCCTGCAGGAGGTCTTCCGCGCGCACTTCGGCGAGCAGGCCGAGGCCTTCCCCGTCTTCAACGGGACCGGCGCCAACGTCACGGGGCTGCAGTCGATGCTGCCGCGGTGGGGCGCCGTGATCGCCGCCACCACCGCGCACATCAACGTCGACGAGGGGGGCGCGCCCGAGAAGATCGGCGGCTTCAAGCTGCTCACGGTGCCGACCGACGACGGAAAGCTCACGCCCGAACTCGTCGATCGCGAAGCGTGGGGATGGGGCGACGAGCACCGTGCCCAGCCGCTGGTGGTCTCGATCACCCAGTCGACCGAGCTCGGCACGCTCTACACGGCCGACGAGATCAAGGCCCTCGCCGACCACGCGCACGAGCGCGGCATGAAGCTGCACGTCGACGGCGCCCGCCTCTCCAACGCCGCGGCAGCGCTCGACCTGCCGCTGCGCGCCTTCACGACGGATGCCGGCGTCGACGTGCTCAGCTTCGGCGGCACCAAGAACGGCGCGATGCTGGGCGAGGCGATCGTCGTGCTCAACCCCGAGGCCTCCGATGGTCTCGCGTACTCGCGCAAGTTCAACATGCAGCTGTCGTCGAAGATGCGCTTCGTGTCGGCCCAGCTCATCGCGCTGCTCGAGGGCGATCTGTGGCTGCGCAACGCGCGGCACGCCAACGCCATGGCGCAGCGTCTGCGCTCGGAGATCGAGTCGGGCATAGCCGACGGCTCCATCCGCGGCGTGGCGTTCACCCAGCCCACGCAGGCCAACGGCGTGTTCGCCACTCTGCCCGACGGCGTCGCCGACCGGCTGCGCGAGTCGTTCCGCTTCTACGACTGGGATGCCGCGCGCAACGAGGTCCGCTGGATGTGCGGGTTCGACACCCAGGAGGACGACGTCGACGCGTTCGTCGCCGAGCTCTCGCGGCTGACCCGGGGCTGATCAGGGGCCGACGATCCGCGCGAACTCCTCGCGGGTCGTCCGCAGATGCGCGCGCATCGCGGCATCCGCAGCCTCCGCGTCGCCGCGGCGCACGGCATCGAGGATCCGCTCGTGCGCATGCCAGCTCGACTCCTTCACGAAGTCGAAGCTCATCAGGTCGACCGGCTCGAACATCCGCACCCGCGCCTCCTCGACCGCGTCGCGCACGAACGAGTTACCCGAGGCCTCCGCGAGCGCGAGGTGGAAGTCGGTGTCGGCGATGCGCGACTGCGCCTTCGTGACCGCGGCGGCGAGGTCGTCCTGCGCGAGCTCCATCGCCGCCAGGTCGGCGTCGCTGCGGCGCACGGCGGCGAGCGCCGCTCCCCCCGACTCGACGATCTCGCGGAACTCGGTGAGCTCTCCGATCTCCGCAGACCGCGTGCGCACCTCCTCGCGGATCAGCCTCGGATCGAGGGCGGCATCCTGAGCGATCGCGCCGCCGGACGCCCCGCGGGTGATGACGATCTGCCCGCTGCCCTCGAGGATCCGCAGGGCCTGACGCAGCGTCTCACGCGAGACGCCGAGCTGCTCGGCCAGCCGGCGCTCCGGGGGCAGCCGGTCACCGGGACGGATGCGCCCAAGCGCCATCTCCCTGCGGAGGAAGCCGGCGACGGCCTGGTACCCCGAGACAGGCTGGAGCACGGCGCCGGAGAAGTCGCGTGCCGCGTCGTCACGCTCGCCCATCGTCGCTCCTCCGGTCAGAGGGGAAGGCCGGGGCGGTCCCGCCCGACGACCCGCTTCCCCACGAAGAAGTCAAGCACATCGTCGTCGCCGTGCCCGCCCAGTCCGCTGGCGCCGAAGAAGCTCTGCGCCGACTCGGGCGACATGTCGAGCACGCTCGTGCCGTTGACCTTGACCTCTCCCGCCACGAGCCTCGTGCCCAGCGCGGCCGCCGCGTCGGCATCCTCCCCGAAGACGTACCCGGCGAGTCCGACCTGGCCCGTGTTGGCGAGGCGCACCGCCTCCTCCTCGTCGTCGTACCCGCCTACCGTGAGCATGGGCCCGAAGACCTCGTCCGCCAGGCCTGGACCGTCGAGCACGGCCACCGTCGGAGCGAAGAACCAGCCGTCCGCCGGCACCTGGGAGACGCGGAGGATCTCCGCGCCGTCCGACGCCAGGCGTCCGCGCTGCTCGTCGAGCTCGTCGCGACGGGCGGCGAACGCGACCGGCCCGACCTCGGTGGCGTCGTCGAGGCTCGATCCGATGCGCCTGCGTCCGAACTCCTCGATCAGCAGCCGGGCGAACTCGTCGCGCCGTGCACGGTCGACGAGCACGCGTCGCGGCGCCTCGCACCACTGACCCGACAGCTTCAGCACGCCGTCGGCGAGCGCAGCGGCAGCCTGATCGAGGTCGGCGTCGTGGCGCACGATCGCCGGATTGTTCGAGCCGAGCTCGAGCTGCAGCCGCGCGAACCTGGCAGCGGCGGCGGTCGCGATCGCCCGCCCCGTCGGGGTCGAACCGGTCATCGAGATCGCCGCGATGCGCTTGTCGGAGACCAGCGCGCGACCGACGTCGCCACCGCCCTGCACGAGCCCCACGACGCCGTCGGGGATGTCGGCCTCGCGCACGCCCTCCAGCAGCACCTGCGCGCTCCACGGCGAGAACGACGACGGCTTGAGCACCACGGTCGCCCCCGCCGCCAGCGCGAACGCCGTCTTCTTCACGGCCATGGCGCTGGGGGCGTTCCAGGGCAGGATGAGCGCCGTCGGGCCCCACGGCACGCGGTGCAGCCGCACTCCGCCCTGTTCCGACGCCAGTTCGCGCACATCGCCGACCGCCACCGCGCGCCGCGCGGCATCCCGTATCGTCGCACCGTTCGACCCGCCGAACAGACGGGTCACCGAGATCGGCACGCCGCTGTTGAGCGCGTCGAGCAGAGCGACCTCCTCGGCGCGGTCGTCGAGCCAGGCGGCGAGGACCTCGAGACGCTCGGCGCGCTCCTCCGGGGCGAGCCCGCGCCATCGCGCATCGTCATGCGCTCTGCGGGCGGCCTCGATCGCACGGTCGACCTGCTCGGGAGAGCTGGATGCCGACGGCGCGAGCGCCTCTCCGGTGTTCGGGTCGTGCAGCCAGGGGCCGTCACCGCCGGCGCTGGCCTCGGGGGCGCCGCCGATCCAGGTGCGCAGGGCAGGGTAGGTCACGTCAGATCCGATCGAAGTAGCGGTTCAGATCCCAGTCCGTGACGCGGGACATGAACGTCGTCCATTCGTGCTCGAGAAGGATGCGCTGGTGAGAGATGAGCTCCGCATCCAGCAGCTCCCGCACGAGCGCGCTCTCCGCGAACAGCCCCGCGGCTTCCGAGGGGTTCGACGGCATCGCGCCGTCGCCGGGAAGGTCGTAGGCGCTGCCGGTCACCGGGTCGCCGAGCGCCGTCCGCCTCTGCATGCCGTCACGGGCCGACGCGAGGATGCCGGTGAGCGCGAAGTACGGGTTCGTGTCGGCTCCCGGCAGGCGGAACTCGAAGCGGAGCGCCGACGGCGAGTGTCCGACGACGCGCACCGTCGCCGTGCGGTTGTCGAAGCCCCACGTGCGGCCGCTGCCCGCGACGTCGGTGGAGTTGCTCCGGCGGTAGGAGTTCACGGTCGGCGCGTACCAGGCCATGAGCGCCGGCGCGTGCTCGAGCGCGCCGGCGATCGCCGAGCGCATGGTGTCGCTCAGATGATCCGACGCGGCGTCGTCCCAGAACAGCGCACTCCCCGCATCGTCGACGAACGACACGTGCACATGACAGGACGACCCGGGCTGGTCGTTCAGCGGCCTCGCCATGAACGTCGCGGACATGCCGGCACGCGCCGCCGTGTCGCGCACGGCCAGCTTGTAGAGGGCGTGGCGGTCGGCCATCTCGAGCGGATCACCGTACTCGAAGGTCATCTCCCACTGGCCGAGGCCCCATTCGCTCTGCGCGGCTTCGACCAGGATGCCGCTGGCGCGCAGATCGGAGCGCAGCTTCTGGAAGAACGGCTCGTAGAGGTTGCCCTCATGGATCATGAAGTCCGACGGGGTGAGCGTCGTGGGGTCGAGGTCGCGGAAGCCCGACCGGCGCAGCTCCCGCGGCTCGTTGCGGAACAGGTAGAACTCGAGCTCCGTGCCGGCGAGCGGCGCGAGACCGAGGTCGCGGAGGCGGGCGAGCTCCTGCTTCAGGATCACCCGGGGCGAGAGCGGCATCGGCTCGTGCGTGCGCACGTCGACGGGGTCGGCGAGGCAGATCGCGACGCCGTCGAGCCACGCCGCCGGCCGCAGGGTGTCGAGGTCGGGGATGAGCGTCACATCGGGGACTCCGTTGTGCATGCCGCAGAGCGCGAACCTGTTCGCGTCGATGAGGTCGAGGCCCTGCTCGATGTCCCACGCCCACGCGCACGTGCAGATGTCGACGCCGTTCTCGACGACCCGGCCGAAGCCTTCGACGGGGATCCGGCGGCCGACGAGACGACCCTGCAGGTCGGGAGTCGCCACGATGACGGTGCGGATGCCCGCGGCATCCAGGTCGTCCGGCGCCAGGCGTACGTCGTCGATCATCGCGTCAGCCACCCTCCGTCGACAGGGAGCTGGATGCCGTCGATCCACGAGGCCTCGTCGCTGAGCAGCCAGGAGACGGCCGACGCGATGTCCGCCGGCTGCCCCACCCGCTGCACGAGCAGCCGCTGCTTCATGAACTCCAGGGCCTCGGGACTCGTCACGCTCTCGTAGTCGAAGAAGTCTGTCGCGATCGGTCCGGGAGCCACGCAGTTCACCCGGATGTTCTTCCCTGCCAGCTCGACGGCGAGCGCCTTCGTGAGCATCGGCACTCCGCCCTTGCTGGCGTTGTAGTGCGGCTGTGCCGTGCCGGTGCTCGTCACGACGACGAGCGCCTCCACCGTGGAGAGGTTCACGATGGCGCCGCCGCCCGACTCGGCGATGAGCGGGGCGACCTCCTGCGCCACGAGGAACTGGCCCTTGAGGTTGATGTCGAAGACGAAGTCCCAGGCATCCTCGGTGAGGGTCTCGAACGAGTGCTCGGTGACCACGCCTGCGTTGTTCACCAGCAGGTGCAGCGCTCCCCATTCCTTCCTCGCCGTGTCGACCGCGGCGCGGATGTCGTCGCGCGAGCGCACATCCACCACCGCGGCGAGCGCGGTGCCGCCGCGTTCCTCGATGAGACGCACGGTCTCGGCCGCGCCGTCGGCCGAGATGTCGGTCACGAGGACGCGCGCGCCCTCTCCGGCGAGGCGGAGCGCCGTCTCGCGTCCGATGCCCGAACCGGCTCCGGTGATCAGGGCGTTCTTGTCTGCGTGTCGCATGTCTTCTCCTTGTCGGGTCTTCGCCGCCGCCGTCAGGCGATCTCCTGCGTCGCGGCTGTGGTCTGCTGCGGTACCGGTGCGGTCTGCGGGGTGGCGGATGCCGTCCGCTGTGTCGCGGCTGCGGCGCCGTGCGCCGCGAAGGCAGCCGCCCTGTCGACCAGCCAGCCGAAGATCGGGTCGGCGTCGAAGGTCTCCGGATGCCACTGCACCCCGACCACCGGCAGGCCCTCCAGCTCGATCGCCTCGACGACGCCGTCCGGCGCCCAGCCGGTGACGACGATCCCGTCGCCCGGCACGTCGACCGCCTGGTGGTGGAAAGAGTTCACGTGCACGACCTCGCCGTAGAGCATCCCGGCCACGCTGTCGGCGACGGTGCGCACCGGATGCACCCGGTGGGCGCGCGGGTATGCGTAGGAGCCGTGCGACTCCCCCTCGCCGGGTGCGAGATGCTGGTGGAGCGTTCCGCCGCGGACGACGTTCAGCAGCTGGGCGCCGCGGCAGATGCCGAGAAGGGGCACGCCGCGCTCGATCGCCGAGGTGATAAGACCCGACTCGAACGCGTCGCGCTGCGGATCGATCAGCGGCGTGTACGGTCCAGGCACCTGCCCGTAGAGCCGGGGGTCGACGTCGTCGCCGCCGGCGATGACGACGCCGTCCAGGCGCGAGACGAGCTCGTCCGGCGCGGCATCCATCGGGAGGTGCACGGGGAGGCCGCCTGCTGCGACCACGGACGTCGCGTACTCGCTGAGGTACGCCTCCAGCGGGGCGTCGGCGAAGCCGTGCGGCGCGCCGATCGCGGAGCCGCGCAGGCGGCGTCCGGAGATGCCGATGAGGGGCCGGGGAACGGTGGGGATGCTGATGATGTCCATCCTTCGTGTGCGGGGCGGTGTCAGACGTTCTCGTCGAAGCGACGCGTGATCTGCGCGTACGCCTCCGGTGATCTGCTCTTCATGATGGCCGCCTGGATCAGGCCGATCACCGGAGCGATCACGACGACGGCGAGCAGGGTGATGCTGATGGGGCCCCACGCGGGGTCTCCTGCTGCGTCGACGTCGCTCACCAGCAACGGGAAGTTCCCCGCGATGAGCACAGCCGACACGGCGAGCCCGATGAAGCCCAGCCCGGGTGCGATCGTGGTGTGCCAGGGGCTGCGCAGCACCCTGGTGCGCGCGAAGTAGACGATCACGGCGAGGCAGGTGACCGCCATGAGGATCACGATCGCCAGCGTGCCGATGCCGGCGAACCACGAGAAGATGTTCTCCGGGGCGAAGCCGAGCAGCGCGAACAGGATGATCGCGAGCCCCGACGTCGAGACCTGCACGATCGACGCGACGTGCGGCGACCCGTGGCGGGAGTGCACGGTGCCGACCCGGTCGGGCAGCACCCGCGCGTTCGCCATGGCGTGGTGGTAGCGGGTGAGCACGTTGTGCAGCGAGAGCACGGCGGCGAACATGCTGCCCAGGAACAGCAGCGCCACGGCGACCGAGCCGACCGGACCGAGGTACCGCTCGGTGACCCGGGTGATGAGGGTGGTCGGGTCGGCTGCGGCCTCGTCGATGATCGCGCCCTCGCCGACGCCCACGACGATGGTCCAGGCGGCGAAGGCGTAGAAGACGCCGATGACGACGGCCGAGGCGTAGGTCGCCCGCGGGATCGTGCGCTCGGGCGTGCGGACCTCGTCGCGGTAGACCACGGTGGACTCGAAGCCGATGAAGCTCGCGATGGCGAACATGAGGCCGAGGGCCGGTGCACCCGAGAGGATGTTCTGCAGCACGAAGGTGCCGAAGGTCACGCCGTCCGCGCCTCCGGTGATGAGGATCACGACGCCGAGCAGCACGACGATGCCGATCTCGGCGAGCAGCACCACGACCAGCACGCGCGAGCTGAGCTCGATCTGGCGGTAGCCGAGCGCGCCCACGAGCACGACGGAGGCGAGTGTGAGCAGCCACCACGGGATCTCGGGACCGCCGAGCAGCGCAACGCTCGAGCTGATGGTGGCGCCGAGGTACGAGAAGACCGCGATCTGCACCGTGGTGTAGCAGACGAGGGCCAGGTAGGCCGTGGCCAGGCCCGGCGTGCGTCCGAGGCCGTGCGTGGCGAACACGAAGAACGACCCGGCCCGGGGAAGGAAACGGCTCATCGCGGTGAGGCCGACGGAGAACAGCAGCAGGATCACCGTCGCCAGCAGGAACATCACCGGGAAGCCGATGCCGTTCCCGACGAGGTACCCGATCGGCACGAGACCGCCGACCACCGTGAGGGGCGCCGCGGCGGCGATCACCATGAAGGTGACCGCCACCGCGCCGAGGTTGCCGCGCAGGGTGCGCTCGGGCGGTTGTTGCGCGGACGGCGACGTCGTTGTCGAAGCATCCATGTCAAAGCATCCTTTTGCCGATTGGACTAATGGTCTAAGTTCTAGCCCATTAATACATGCGGCACAAGAGGGAATCGTGCGACGGTCTGGAGCTACGGCGCGACGCGGTGATGCGGGGCAGTCGCGCGACCGTCTGAGCGGCCTCAGCGCACGATCACGCCGGATGCGGGTTCGGTGGCGCCGTCCCGCTCAGCGCAGGAGACCGAGGCTGGCGAGGGCGTGGCGGATGAGCGTGCCGCGGCCGCCCTCCATCTCCGCCGCGACGGCGTCGGAGGCCGCGGCCTCCGGCGTGAACCACGTCACCTCGAGGGCGTCCTGCCTCGGCTCGCAGGTGCCGGTGACCGGCACGACGTACGCGAGCGACACGGCGTGCTGACGGTCGTCGTGGTACGCGCTCACGCCGGGGATCGGGAAGTACTCGGCCACCGTGAAGGGCAGGGGCTGAGGCGGCAGCAGCGGGAACGCCATCGGCCCGAGGTCGTTCTCGACGTGACGGAACAGGGCGTCGCGGATGGTCTCACCGAACCGCACCCGGCCCGACACGATGGTGCGCGTGATCTCGCCGAGCGGGGTCGAACGCAGGAGGATGCCGATCTCGGTCACCTGCCCCGATCCGTCGGTGCGCACGGGGATCGCCTCGACGTAGAGCATCGGCAACCGGCGCCGCGCCTCTTCGAGCTCGATGTCGCTCAGCCACCCGGGGTTGGCAGCAGGCGCGGGGCCCGATCCCCCGAAAGCGCCGAGCCCTTCGTCGTCGGGTTCGGGATCGGGATCAGGTGTGCGCACCGCCATGGTTCCTTTCTACCAGCCGTGCTCGTGAGGCGACACGGCACTACCGGCGACAGATCGCCGACACGCCCCGTTGTCGCAGGTGCCTGGCAGGATGAGGGGGTGATCGACATCGACGACGCGGCGACCCGATGGTCGTCTCCCGAGCGGGGGCGGATGCCGCTCCTCGTGCTGCTGCACGGATACGGTGCCGACGAACACGACCTGTACGGCCTCGTCCCCTTCCTCCCCGACGGTGTCGTGGTCGCATCGATCGCCGCGCCGCTGACGCCTCCGTGGCCGATGCCGGGACGCTCCTGGTATCCGATCGACGCGCTCGACGGACGCGACCCGGCGCACGTCACCGCCGCGGCGGAGGCCGTGCTCAGATGGCTCGACGCTGCGGCATCCGAGTTCACGCACGTGGCGCTGCTGGGGTTCTCGCAAGGTGCGGCCGTGTCGCTGCAGGCGCTCCGGCTGGCTCCCGAGCGGATCGGCGCCGTGGTCGCCCTCAGCGGGTACGCCGCACCGGGCGACCTTCCGCTCGACGAGACGATGGCCGAACTGCGTCCTCCGGTGTTCTGGGGGCGCGGCACGCACGACGACGTCATCCCCCGGTCCCTGGTCGAGCACACGGCCGACTGGCTCCCCGCGCACTCCGACCTCTCCGGTCGCGTGTACACGGGGCTGACGCACAGCATCTCCGAGCAGGAGCTCGGCGACGTCTCGACCTTTCTGACGCGCTGGCTCGAGGGGCTCCCGACCGACTGATCAGCGGTCGGGCTCCCGCTCTTCACCGGGGTCGGCGTCTCCGGCCTCACGCGCCTCGTCTGCGGCGCGCAGCCTCGCTGCGGCCACCGCGAACCCCGCGATGACCGCTCCGCCCGCACCCGTCCCGAGTGCGACCCCCACCGCCATGTCGTCGAGCGCCACGCCCAGGGCGACGCCGACGCCCATCCCGATCGCAAGGCCAGCGCCGAGTCCGGCGCGCTGCATGGTCTCGCCCAGTCGGGGGTCGCGGTCTGCCATGCGTCCACGCTAAGCCACCCGCTCTCGCTCCCTCCACACCCGACGGATATCACGGGCCGTCCACAGATCCCGGTGCTCTCCCGCTTGACCGCATCGCATATCGCAACGGACTGGAAGGCCGGCCGGACCGCACCGAGAATGAGGGGATGCTGAACATGACCGAGCCGCAGATCTGGACGATGATGAGCGCGTTCATCGCGCTGATGTTCGGTCAGCTGACGATCGTGCCGACGCTCTTCGTCCGAGTGGCCAGATCGGAGATCGGGACGGTGCGTGAAGAGATCGGGACGGTGCGTGAAGAGATCGGCACGGTACGCGCCGAGACCCGCGGGGGATTCGGTGTCGTTCGAGGTGAGATCGGAGTCCTGCGCGCCGAGACGCGTGCGGGCTTCGCACGCATCGACGGCCTCGACCGCGACGTGCAGGCCTTGGTGAAGCACACGTTCGGCATCGACCGCGGATAGCGGCGACACGCCCGGGGTTGCGTTCCGCGACACGCCCGGGTATCGTCGTGGAGTCCTGTCCGCCGTGTCTGGAAGTCCATTGATCTGAATCGTCGCCTCCGCGCTCCTCTGACCGCGCGCTGACCCGACGATCGCCGACTCCACGGCCGACACATCCCTCGCTTCGAGCACCCTTCTCGGTGTTCCAGGGGTCCGGTGTCAGTGCACCCTCGCACTCGACAGGAGATCTCATGTCAACACCCACTCTTCACGCATCCGTCGCCCTCGACCGGATCACCTTCACCTGGCCCGACGGCACGACGGCGCTGCACGAGGTCTCGGGCTCGTTCGGCACAGGCCGCACAGGCCTCGTCGGCCGCAACGGCGCAGGCAAGTCGACGCTCCTGCGCCTCATCGCCGGACTGCTCACGCCCACCTCGGGAGTGATCACGTCGTCCGGAGACATCGCCTACCTTCCGCAGCAGCTCACGCTCGACGTCGACCGACGCGTCGCCGACCTGCTCGGCGTCGCGACCGCTCTCGACGCCGTGCGCGCCATCGAGTCGGGGGACGTCGACCCCGTCCATTTCGATGCCGTCGGCGACGACTGGGACATCGAGGCGCGCGCGGCGGCCTCGCTCGCCGAAGCCGGCCTGTCGCCGGACTTCCTCGACCGCAAGGTGGGCGAGCTCTCCGGCGGCGAGGCGGTGCTCGTCGCGATCTCCGGCATCCGCCTGCGCCGCGCACCCATCACCCTGCTCGACGAGCCGACCAACAACCTCGACCGCGATGCGCGGGCGGCGCTGGCGGCGATGATCCGCTCGTGGAAGGGAGCGCTCATCGTCGTCAGTCATGACCTCGCGTTGCTGGAGTTGATGGACGAGACGGCCGAACTCTACGACAACACGCTGAGCGTGTTCGGCGGGCCCTACTCCGAATGGCGGGCCTGGCTGGATGCCGAGCAGGAGGCCGCACGACAGGCGGAGGTCGCCGCCAAGCAGGTGCTGAGAAAGGAGAAGCGACAGCGTATCGAGGCCGAGGTCAAGCTCGCCCACCGGGCGCGCACGGCGAAGAAGGCCGAGATCGAGAAACGCGTCCCCAAGATCGTCGCCCACGGTCGCAAGATGGCCGCCGAGGTGTCAGCGGGCAGGCTGCGCACCGAGGTCGGAGCCAAGGAGGACGCCGCGCGCTCTGCTCTCGACGAGGCCGGGCGCCGGGTGCGCTCGGACGCGACGATGAAGATCGAGCTGCCCGACCCGGAGGTCGCACGCAGCCGCCGCATCGCGATGCTCGGCGACGGCGAGCGCGAGTGGGTCGTGCAGGGTCCGGAGCGCGTCGCTCTCATCGGACGCAACGGCGCGGGCAAGACGACGCTGCTGGAGCGCCTGGTCGCGAGCGGCCGCTCGGGCACCGGAGATCCGCATGCGGGCGCCCCGCTCGGGGCCGGGCAGGCCGAGACGGAGCGACCGGTCCTGCGGACCATCGCACACACCGACCGCATCGGATACCTGCCGCAACGCGTCGACGGTCTCGACGAGTCGCGGTCGGTGTTCGAGAACGTGTCGGCCGCCGCACCCCACGTGCCGGAGAAGGAGCTGCGCAACCGCCTGGCGCGCTTCCTGATCCGCGGCGCTGCCGTCGACCGGCCCGTCTCGTCGCTCTCGGGCGGCGAGCGGTTCCGCGTGGCCCTCGCCACTCTGCTGCTCGCAGACCCGGCACCGCACCTCGTGGTTCTCGACGAGCCGACGAACAACCTCGACCTCGACACGGTCGACCAGCTCGTCGAGGCGCTCAGGACCTACCGGGGCGCCGTGCTCGTGGTGAGCCACGACGACGCCTTCCTCACCAGGCTCGACCTCGACCTCACACTCGAGATCGACGCCCACGGCGCGCTGCACGAGGTCTGACCGCGGAGGGGGAGGGGACGACTCCCCTCCCCCTCCCCGTGGTCACTCGTCGGCGTCGCACTCCCCGTCGGCAGCGCCGTTCGGGAACAGTCCGACGACCGTCTCGCCATCGGACTCGTAGACGTTGATGCACCCCTCGACCGACCAGGTGTCGCTGTCCCGGATGTATCCGTCCTCGCCATTCGTCGCTCTCGCGGCGATGAGGTCGGGAACTCCCTTGTCATTGGGAACACCGTACGTCTCACCGCGCGCGTTCACGCCCCAGTCCGATGTCTCCGAGGTGCCGTATCGTGCCGTGACCGTCCACGTCGTCCGAGGATCGGCGGTGATCGTGATCGAGGTGCTGCCGGGCGACGGGAGCAGGGCGTCCGAGACGTGGATGGCCTTGCCTCCTCGCACCGCGTCGGAGCAGTCCCACGACGTCGTCGCCGACGTGCCTGCCTGGCCGGGACGCACGGCGACTTCGACACTGCCTCCATTGCTGCACGTGAGGTCGAGGATCACGCGATCGGCTCCCTCCGGGATCGGTCCGAGTTCCACCGCCGCCGTTCCCGTGTAGGTTCCCGTCACGACCTGCTCGAAGGGTGTGACGGTGGTCGGCCCTGGCAGTGCGGCCACGGCCACCGCTGCTCCGGTGAGCGCCCCGGCGAGGGCCAGCGACCCGAACGCGATCGCAGCGGTGCGCGTGCGGCGCTGATGCTTCTGGAGGCGGCTGCGAGGAGTGCCGATCGCGGCGAGCTCCCGCTCGACAGCCTCCGCAAAAGCACGATCGATCGTGGGGCTCATGCTCGTTCTCCTTCCGTGAGGAACCAGGTCTTGTGCGCTGCGACCGGCCCGAGGTCGTTCTGCAGTCGGCGCCGCGCCCGCATGAGACGCGTGCGCGCGGCCCCGGGCGTGAGGTTGACGACGCACGCCGCGTCGGCGACCGTCAGCCCGTCGAGAGCCGTGAGAGTGAGCAAGGCCGCATCCTTCGCATCGAGCCGGCTCAGCGCGTGCCTCAGGTGGACGCCCAGCACTTCCGCCTCGATGACGGTCACCGCCTCGTCCGCTGCATCCGGTGCCGTGCCCTCCCGGGGCATCGCGGCAAGCAGACGCCGGTACCGGAGTCCCGCCCGCTTCTGGTTGCGCGCTGTGTTGGCGACCGTGACGAGAAGTCAGGGCAGTACCGAGCCGTCGACGACTGTGACGCTCCGTCGGCGACGCCACAACTCGAAGAAGGCCATCGCGGTCGCGTCATCCGCGTCGTGGCTCCGCTCGACCAGCGCGGCGGCCCTGCGATGGACCCGATCTCGATGACGGCGGAAGAGATCGGCGAAGGCCTCGCCGCTGCCGTTGCGTGCGCTCAGCCAGATCTCGGCCTCGTCGTTGTCTTCACTCATACTCGGGGATGTCCGGCATCCGCCGATGTGTCACACATCGGCGCCCGGCAATCCGCATCGCGTCGCCTCACCCCCTTCTGCTGCGCATCGCGCGCGTGTGCGCGATGCCCGGATCGGCGGCGAGCCTGGCGTACTCGTCGGACTCGCGCGGGACCAGTGCGACGCGCCCCTGATCGTCGCTGACGATTCCCCATCCGTAGCGCTTGCCCAGCGGCGATGACCGCAGGCATGCCTGTCCCCGCGAGAAGAACTCCTCGCGGGCGCGCTGGTCACCCGGATCCATCCCCTTCCGCCGCGCGTACGTCTCGAAGATCACGTCGTCGGACGTACGCGAGAACGGGTGCTCGGCGATCAGCTGGTAGTGCAGCGCCGCGATCGTCGGCGTAGCAGACGGAGGCTCCTGCGCGGCCTCGGCCGGGCAGTCCTCTGCCACCTCGATGAAGGTCGAGATGTAGTCGGTGGTGTGTGCGGCCATGCCTCCAGGATGCACCCCGGCTCCGACGTCCGCCCGCGCCGGCATCCGCTCGCGCCGGCATCCGCTCGCGCCGGCATCCGCTCGCGCCGGCATCCGCTCGCGCCCGCCTCCGCCGCGCCCGCATCCCCCGCGCCCGCGGCACGTACGTTTTGTCGGGAGAAATCCCAACTGTCGGGAGAATCAGGGCCGACACGCCGACACCCGGGCCACGGCTCCCGACAAAGTGAACACGAGCGGATGCCAGCACAACCCCGGACACCGGCCCAACCCCGGGCACCAGCCCGACCCGGGCACCAGCACAACCCGGGCACCGGCCCGACCCCGGATGTCGGAGGCAGGACGCATGATGGAGGCATGAGCGACGCGTCCAGAGACACACCGCGCGACGTCCTCGACCGCTTCACCCCGGCGACGCAGGACTGGTTCCGCGGTGCGTTCAGCGCCCCGACTCCCGCGCAGGCGGGCGCGTGGGAGGCGGTCTCGGCGGGGAAGCACGCTCTCGTGGTCGCTCCGACCGGGTCGGGCAAGACGCTGTCGGCCTTCCTGTGGGCCATCGACAGCGTGTTCCGTGCCGGCCCGCTCGAGAAGGGCGCCGCCCGCACCCGCATCCTCTACATCTCGCCCCTGAAAGCCCTCGGAGTCGACGTCGAGCGCAACCTCCGTTCGCCGCTGGTGGGCATCGGGCAGTCCGCGCGGCGCCTCGGCATGCCGGCGCCGTCCGTCACCGTGGGCGTCCGCTCGGGCGACACGACGTCCAGCGACCGGCGCAAGCTCGTCGCCGATCCCCCCGACATCCTCATCACGACCCCCGAGTCGCTGTACCTCATGCTAACCAGCCGCGCGGGCGAGACGCTGCGCGACGTGCACACCGTCATCATCGACGAGGTGCACGCGGTGGCCGCGACCAAGCGCGGCGCACACCTCGCCGTGAGCCTCGAGCGGCTCGACGCGCTCCGCCGCTCGCACGGCGCGGAGTCCCCGGCGCAGCGCATCGGGCTCTCGGCCACGGTGCGCCCGATCGACGAGGTCGCCCGCTTCCTCGGCGGCGCCGACCCTGTCGAGATCGTCGCGCCGCCGGCGTCGAAGACCTTCGAGCTGGACGTCGTCGTCCCCATGGACGACATGACCAATCCCCCGCCTCCACCGGGCGTCCCCGCTCCGGACGACGGTGAGCCCGCCGAGTACACCGAGGTCACCGGATCGATCTGGCCGCATGTCGAAGAAGCCATCGTCGACCGCATCCTGCAGAACAACTCGACGATCGTGTTCGCCAATTCACGACGTCTCGCCGAACGCCTCACCGGCCGCCTCAACGAGATCTACTCCGAGCGCATCGGCGTCGCGCTTCCCGACGCGACCGTGCCCGCCGCCATGATGGCGCAGGCCGGCGCCACAGCCGGCGCCGAGCCGGTGCTCGCGAAGGCCCACCACGGCTCGGTGTCGAAAGAACAGCGGGCCCAGGTCGAGGAGGAGCTGAAGTCGGGTGCGCTGCGGTGCGTCGTGGCGACCAGCAGCCTCGAGCTCGGCATCGACATGGGCGCGGTCGACCTGGTGATCCAGGTCGAGGCCCCGCCCTCCGCGGCATCCGGCCTGCAGCGCGTCGGCCGAGCAGGCCATCAGGTCGGCGAGATCAGCCGGGCGGCCCTCTTCCCGAAGCACCGCGGGGATGTGCTGCACACGGCCGTGGTGACGGAACGGATGCTGGCGGGCAAGATCGAGGCGATCCAGGTCCCGCGCAATCCGCTCGACATCCTCGCCCAGCAGACGGTGGCGGCGAGCGCGCTCGGCGAGATCAGCGTGGAGGAGTGGTTCGAGACGGTCCGCCGCTCTGCGCCGTTCCACTCGCTCCCCCGGTCGGCGTACGAGGCCACGCTCGACCTCCTCGCCGGACGCTTCCCCTCCGACGAGTTCGCCGAGCTGCGGCCGCGGCTGGTGTGGGACCGCGACGCCGGTACGCTCACCGGCCGTCCGGGCGCGCAGCGCATCGCCGTCACCAGCGGCGGCACCATCCCCGACCGCGGTCTCTTCGGAGTCTTCGTCGCCGGAGAGACGACGGGCGCGCGTGTCGGCGAGCTCGACGAAGAGATGGTCTACGAGTCGCGTGTCGGCGACGTGTTCACGCTCGGCACCACGAGCTGGCGCATAGCCGAGATCACTCATGATCGTGTCAATGTGATTCCGGCATACGGTCAGCCCGGCAAGGTGCCGTTCTGGCACGGTGACGGCCTCGGCAGGCCCTTCGAACTCGGCGAGGCGCTCGGCCGCTTCTCGCGTGAGGTCTCGTCCGCTACCCCGGACAAGGCAGAGCGACGCCTCATCGACGCGGGGCTCGACGAGCAGGCGCGCGCGAACCTCCTGGCGCACCTCCGCGAGCAGCGCGAGGCGACGGGCACCCTCCCCACCGACCGCACGCTGACCGTCGAACGCGGACATGACGAGGTCGGCGACTGGCGCGTGATCCTGCATTCCCCGTACGGCATGAAGGTGCATGCGCCCTGGGCGCTGGCCATCAACGCGCGGGTTCGCGAGCGACTGGGGGTTGAGGGCTCGGCGGTCGCGAGCGACGACGGCATCATCGTGCGCATCCCGGATGCCGAGGCGGAGCCCCCGGGTGCGGAGCTGTTCGTGTTCGACCCCGATGAACTGGAGCAGCTCGTGACCCAGGAGGTCGGCGGCTCGGCGCTTTTCGCCTCGCGATTCCGCGAGTGCGCAGCTCGCGCGCTGCTGATGCCGCGCACGAACCCGAACCGCCGCACGCCGCTCTGGCAGCAGCGTCAGCGCTCGGCGCAGCTCCTCGAGGTCGCACGCCGGCATCCGACGTTCCCCGTCATCCTTGAGACCCTGCGTGAGGTGCTGCAAGACGTCTACGACCTCCCCTCGCTGCGACGCCTCGCGACGGAGATCGCCGACCGCCGCATCCGACTCGTCGAGACGCAGCCGTCTCAGCCGTCGCCTTTCGCGCGTGATCTGCTCTTCGGATACGTGGGCGCCTTCATGTACGAGGGCGACTCGCCCCTCGCGGAACGCCGGGCGGCAGCGCTGTCGGTCGACCCCGCGCTGCTCGGGGAGCTGCTGGGCACGGTCGAGCTCCGCGAACTCCTCGACCCCGAGGTCATCGCCCAGTTCGAGCGCGAGGCGCAGCGCCTCGATCCCGAGCGCAAGGCGCGCGGACTGGAGGGGGTCGCCGACCTGCTGCGGATGCTGGGCCCGCTCGACGCCACGGAGGTCGCCGACCGGCTGGAGGCGCCCGGTGAGGCCGCGGCTCACCTCGACGCCCTCGTCACGGCGCGGCGGGCCATCCCCGTCACGATCGCCGGCGTCTCGCGCGTCGCGGCGATCGAAGACGCCGGCCGGCTGCGCGACGCACTGGGTGCCGCTCTCCCCACCGGCATCCCCGTCGCGTTCCTCGAACCGCTCGCGGATCCTCTCGGCGACCTCCTCGCGCGGTACGCCCGCACCCACGGACCGTTCACGACGGATGCCGTTGCGTCGCGGTTCGGGATCGGAGCCGCCGTCGCCCGGCACGCGCTGCAGCGCCTGGAGCACGCGGGGCGGCTCGCGAGCGGCTACTTCCTGCCGACGGCGGCGGGCTCCGGCGACGACCTCGAGTGGTGCGACGCCGAGGTGCTGCGGCGGCTGCGGATGCGCTCGCTCGCCGCGATCCGCGGCAGCGTCGAGCCCGTGCCGCCCGAGGCGTACGCGCGGTTCCTCCCCGACTGGCAGCATCTGACTCGGCCGCTCGAAGGGCTCGACGGCGTCATGACCGTCGTCGAGCAGTTCGCAGGGGTGCCGATTCCGGCGAGCGCATGGGAGTCGCTGGTCCTGCCGTCGCGCGTCCGCGACTACTCCCCCGCGCTGCTCGACGAGCTCACGGCGTCGGGCGAGGTGATCTGGTCAGGGCACGGCACGCTCCCCGGCCGCGATGGGTGGGTGTCGCTGCACCCCGCCGATCTCGCCCCGTTCACGCTCCCCGAGCCGGAGGACGAGGTCGCCCCCGAGTCGCTGGACGCGCGCATCCTCGCGGCGCTCGGAGCCGGAGGCGCGTACTTCGCCGCGCAGCTGAAGGAGATGACCGGCGCGGAGAACGAGCAGTCGGTGCGGGAAGCGCTGTGGAACCTGACGTGGGCGGGCCGGGTCACGAACGACACCTTCGCTCCCATCCGCGGGCTGCTCGCCGGCGGTTCCCAGGCGCACAAGGTCACCCGACGCGCACCCCGCGCCCGCACCTACCACGGCATGTCACTCACGCGCACCGCTCCGCGACCCACGTCCCTCGGCGGGCGCTGGTCGCTTCTCCCGCCAGCCGAGTCCGACCCCTCACGCCGCGCGACCGTGACCGCGGGGCTGCTGCTCGACCGCTACGGCGTGGTAACCCGCGGCGCGGTGCAGGCCGAAGGCGTCCCCGGCGGCTTCGCGCAGGCGTATCGCGTGCTCGCCGGGTTCGAAGAGGCCGGACATTGCCGGCGCGGCTACGTGATCGAGAAGCTCGGGGCCGCGCAGTTCGCGGCATCCGCCACCGTCGATCGCCTGCGGACGTTCGCCGGACTCGCCGACCCTCCGCCGCGCACGGCGATCACGCTCGCGGCGACAGACCCCGCCAACCCCTACGGTGCCGCGCTCGCGTGGCCGCGACTCGACGGCGTGTCGGCGCGGCCAGGACGCAAGGCGGGCGCCCTCGTGGTGCTCGTCGACGGATCGCTCGTGCTCTCCCTCGAGCGCGGAGGACGCTCCGTGCTGGCCTTCACCGACGACGCCGACGTGCTGGGCGCCGCCGCTGCCGACCTCGCCGGCACCGCGCGTGCGCGCCGCCTCGACACCCTCACGGTCGAGAAGGTCAACGGCGAAGGCATATACGGAACCGATCTCGCGCGCGCGCTGCAGGAGGCGGGATTCGTGGCCACCCCCCGCGGATACACGCTCAGGAAGGTCGTCTGACCGCGCGGCGCGGAGGGACTGGCATAGGGTGTCGACCATGATCTCGGAGTTCAGCGCGGGCGTCCGCACGCTCGTGCGCGGCTTCGCGTTCTTCCGCACGCGGCCCGGCCTCATGACGCTGGGCCTTCTGCCTGCGGTCATCGCGATCCTCGCGCTGGGTGCCCTGCTCGTACCACTCGTGCTCGGCATGCCCGCCATCTCCGCGTGGCTGACGCCGTTCGCCGAGAACTGGCCCGCACCGTGGCAGGGGCTGCTGCGGGCCGCGGTCGGCTTCGTCGTCGCTGCCGCCGCGATCGCGCTGGCGAGCGCAACCTTCACGGCGCTGACGCTCACGATCGGCGATCCGTTCTATCAGCGCATCTGGCGCGCGATGGAGGTCGACCTCGGCGACCCGCCGCCGGCCGACGGCGGACGCTTCTGGACAACGGTCGCCGAGGCGCTGCGCCTTCTCGTGCTCGGCGTGCTGATCGCGCTGTTCGTCCTGCTCATCGGTTTCATCCCCGTCGTGGGCGGGGTTCTCGGCCCCGTCACGGGCGTGATCCTCTCCGGCCGCCTGCTCGCCAGGGAACTGACGGGACGCTCCTTCGACGCGCGCGACCTCACGCCCGGGCAACGATCGGCGTTGTTCTCCCGCAGCAGATCGCGCGTCCTCGGATTCGGCGTCGCGACGCAGCTGTGCTTCCTGATCCCGGGCGGCGCCATCGTCGTGATGCCGGTGGCGGTCGCCGCCTCGGCCGTTCTGGCACGGGACGTCCTCGCACGTGCCGGAGCCGCGGATGCCGGTGCCGCAGGAGCGGGAGCCACGGATGCCGCAAAGACCGGAGTACGTGGCGCGCGTGCCCATGCGCCCGGGCAGGGCGGAGCGGATGCCAGTGCCGGAACGGCGGGGGCCGGAAGCGCTCCGGTGCGGCCGCTCGATCGCCCGCACCCTTCACCCCCGGCACCCCCACCCCCGCCACCGCCTCCGCCGCCGCCTCCTCCGCCGCCACCCCCACCGCCGGGGGTGGGCTGATGCCCGAGGGCGACACCGTCTTCCGCACCGCGAAGCGCCTCGATCAGGCCCTGGCCGGCGTCGAGGTCACCCGATTCGACATCCGCGTGCCGCGCGCCGCCACGGCCGACCTCACCGGCCAGACCGTGCACGGGGCGGTGTCCCGCGGCAAGCACCTCCTGCTGCGCATCGGCGACAGCACGCTCCATTCTCACCTGCGTATGGAGGGAGCGTGGTTCGTCTACCGGCCGGGCGAACGGTGGCGGCATCCGGCGTTCCGGGTGCGGGCGATCGTGGGCACGGCCGAGCGCGAGGCCGTCGGCGTCGACCTCGCCGAGGTCGAGCTGGTCCCCACCCGTGATGAGGCGTCGCTCGTCGGCTACCTCGGCCCCGACCCGCTCGCCCCCGACTGGGACGCGGCCGAAGCAGTGAGGCGGATGCAGGCCGACCACCGCAGCATCCACGTCGTTCTGCTCGACCAGCGCAACGTCGCGGGGTTCGGCAACGAATACGCCGCCGAACTGCTCTTCCTCCGCGGAGTGCTGCCGACGACTCCGACCACGGAGGTTGACGTCGCGGCCCTCCTCGATCTGGGCGTCCGCACGATCCGCGCGAACCGCGACCGGGCCGATCGCACCTTCACCGGAGTGAACCGCCCGGGCCAGACGACGTGGGTGTACGGACGCGCCGGCCGCCCCTGCCGCCGGTGCGGCACCCTGATCCGCCGCGGCGCACAGGGAGCCGATCCGACCAAGGAGCGCATCACGTTCTGGTGCCCGAACTGCCAGCGGTGACCGGCATCCGAGCGAGAGCGTGGCCTCGTGCCACGCCACCGCGCCCCGCATCCCCGTGAGGGAATGAATCGGGGTCCTCCGTGGTTGTTGATATATCCGGAAGAACTCCGGAGCACGGGGTTCGTCCCGTGAACAGATCCGGTCCGAATACGGAGGAACGGTGGGCAAGAACTACGTCGACATCGACAACGACGAAGGCGGCACGCTGCGTTACCGCAAGCATGTCAACGGTCGCGGTCTCGTCGCGCATGGCGCGAAAGTGCACCCCAAGGCGCATGTCGAAGCGGGTGCCTACATCGAACCCGGTGCACGCGTCGGCGCCGGCGCGACCATCGCGCGGGGCGCGTGGATCGACACGGACGCCGTCATCGGCGAGAACGCGCACATCGAGGCGCACGCACACATCGGTCAGGGTGCCGCGGTAGGCCCCGGGGCCACGGTCGGCGTCCGTACCGAGGTGGGCCCGGGGGCCCGCATCGTGCGGGGCGCCCGCATCGGCGACGACGAGACCGTCGCGCCCGGACTCACGGTCGCCACCGACCGCAAGGGCCTCTGGCTCGCCGCCTGAGACCCTACCGAGATCATCATGATTGCGCTCGCGCATCGTGAGATCTTCCACTGACACACGGCACTGACCGCGGCCGCCGGACGACCGCATGGTCGACCGGCGGCTTTCGTCGTCTCCCCGCAGATGACGGCATGCCGGCATGCGGCGTTGTGCCCATCGGCGGGGCGGGCATCACCGCCCAGGGATCGTAGTGGGGCGGAGTGGTCGGCGGGCTCTTCAGCGACCGGGCCACCCCCTTCGGCTTCTCCTTTGGACGCCCGTAGACTGACGCCGCGCCCGTCTCGCTGCTGCCCAGCTTCGGGCTGAACCGGAACTGGCTGCCGCTCCGGCTCGGCGTGCTGCGCCTGATCGCCGTGCTCGCGACCCTGGCGACTTTCGCTCAGTGGATCGTGCCCGTCGTCGCCAGGGGCATCTTCAACGGCGGCCGCATCTACTACTCCAACGAGCCGTCCTCACTGTACGAATCGCTCCTGCCGTGGCCGGTGCTCAGCGTTCCCGCCTGGCTCACGATCACGACCGGGCTGCTCGCCATCGGATGCGCCTCCGCGTATCTGCTCACGGGAGGCCTGGAGATCTCCTCCGACATCTCGTTCATGTTCTTCTCCACGTCGCTCGCCGGGGTGTTCGCGTTCTTCATCGCCGCGTTCGAGAAGGATCCGACCGGGGTGATCCGGACTCCGGGCGACGACGGATACCCGATCGGGTGGCACTGGGTGGTGACGCCCTTCCTCCTCGTGCTCCTGGTCTCGACGCTCATCGCCGCGACGCGCATGCGGCGTCTTCGCGCTGAACGTCGCCGCAGAAGGGCTCAGCGTGTCGCTGCGTGATGAGCTCCTCGGAACGGCGGAGCCGACGCCGCGCGGCTGCATGCTCTTGGTGCCGCCGGACTGGGGTCGCTTCGTGGCCGATGACGCCGGCCGGGACCAGCTCGTCGAGCTGATGCGGCAGCGCTTCCTGATGGTGCACCGTCCCGACCTCTTCGGCGAGGCCCGTGCGGCCGTGCATCGGCAGTGGGAGCAGCTGCGCGAGCGCGGGACGATCCAGGTCTATCTGCCCATCGCCGCGCCCGTCGAGGGCGGGACGCCGATGAGCGTCGTGACGGTGCCGTGGATCGCCCAGGGCGAGTTCGCCGAGGATGTACGTCGCCGCCCAGGGGCGTGCTCGTCATGGCATCGATCGTGCACCCCGGCGTCGCCGAGGCCGGCCCGGCTCTGGAGGGGTTCACCGCGCTCGCGTCGACCTTTCTTCCTTTCCACGGATGACAGCATGCCGGCATGGGGAGTTGCGAACATCGAATGACGGGGGTCGGCCTCCGTAGTGTTGTATTCCGGGGGCGGGGTGGTCCCGTCCGATTCTTACCGGAGGTGTGGACGATGGCCGATTTCGGTGCGTCTTATGCGGAGATGGAGCAGGTGGCGTCGTCGCTGTCGCAGGCTCGTGATGACATTCAGGGTCAGTTGGACACCCTGAAGTCGCAGGTGGACACCCTGCTGGGTGAGGACTTCAAGACGCAGCACGCGTCGGGGAAGTTCGGTGAGGGTTACGGGGAGCTGACCACGGGTCTGAAGACCGCGGTGGACGGCATCAACGACATGTCCGAGTCGCTGCTGGGCATGATGCGGGCGATCCAGGACCTCGACCAGCAGCTCGCCGGCAACTGAGCGGCAGGCGTCTCCAGGAGGGGGATCCGCGACGGAAGCCGCCGATCCCTCTTCGTCCTCTCTCCCAGGCACACTCCTTCGGGCTGAGCCGGAACTGCCTGCACCCCCGCGTCTCCCCGGCCCCTTGATTCTAAAAACAAACGGATTATCGTTTAGACGTGGACAACGTCACGACGGATGCCGGGAGGATCGGCACCCTCGCCGACCCGACGAGGGCCGCGCTGTACGAGCACGTGTGCGCGCAGCGCGATGCGGTCGGCCGTGATGCTACGGCATCCGCCGTCGGAGTGCCTGCGCACGTGGCGAAGTTCCAGCTCGACCGGCTCGTCGAGGCGGGGCTGCTCGAGGTCGAGTTCCGCCGGCTGAGCGGACGCACGGGGCCCGGCGCAGGGCGCCCGTCCAAGCTGTATCGCCGCGCGTCGGGGACGGTGGCGGTGTCGCTCCCCGCGCGCCGTTACGATCTCGCCGGCCACCTGCTCGCGCAGGCGATCGAGAAGTCGGTCTCGGGCGTTCCCCTCTCCGAGTCCGTCGCCGCTGCCGCCAGGGAAGAGGGCGCGCGAACGGGCGCGACGGTCGTCGGCGACGACGGCCCTGAGCTCGACCGCCTCGGGACCGTGCTCGCGGCGCATGGATACGAGCCGCGTATCGACGACGACCGGATGCTCCTCGCGAACTGCCCCTTCGACACGCTCGCCCGCGACCACACCGCCCTCGTGTGCTCGATGAACCACTCGTACGTCCAGGGCGTGGCCGACGGCCTGGGCTGCGTGCACCTGCGCGCCGCGCTCGACCCGGCTCCCGGACGATGCTGCGTCACCGTGGCGCACACCGACCCGGCATCCGCCGCTTAGGTCGCGACTACCCTGGTCCCATGGCGAAACAGACGCGGCGACCGGGGAGACCGAGCGGTCCCGCGCCGTCCGGACGACGCAACAAGGCCGCGCCGGCCGAGCGCTTCCCGCCCCGCACGCCGCCGAAGAAGACCACCGCCGCCCCCGGCGCCGACGCGAGCGCACCGGAGCAGCCGCGCACCTTCCGCCTCGGGGCGGTCGAAGGCGCGACCCCTGGCCGGTGGATCGACACCTGGAAGACGCGGATGCCGCACGTCGCGATCGAGCTCGTGCCGATCCCGCTGTCGTCGCAACGCGCAGCGATCGACGAGGTCGATGCGGCGCTCGTGCGGCTCCCTCTCGACGATGGGTCACTCCACGTGATCCGGCTGTACGACGAAGTACCGGTCGTCGTCGCTCCTGTCGACTCGCACCTGCTCGCGGCCGACGAGCTGACCGCCGACGACCTCGCCGGCGAGACGGTGATCCCGGTCGTCGACCACCCGCTCGGCGAACTGCGGCTCGATGGCACAGAGCCCGCGAGGTTTCCGCCGCTCACGGCATCCGACGCCGTCGCCACCAGCGCCTCAGGTGTCGGCATCGTCATCGTGCCCATGTCGATCGCCCGCCTGCACCACCGCAAAGACGTCGACTACCGACCCCTCGCCGACGGCCCGACCTCGACCGTGGGTCTCGCGTGGCGCCGGGACCGCACGACCTCCGACGTCGAGACGTTCATCGGCATCGTCCGCGGCCGCACAGCCAACTCGTCGCGCTGACGACGCTCTCGTTAGAATCGCCGGATGGCCTCGCTTCTCTACGTCTGCGTGCGCCCCGAGGTGGGCGCGGCGGATGCCGAGCATGCGTCGTTCCGCCGTGCGCTCGGCGTCGATGTGGTCGATCGCCTGAACCTGCTGGATGAGCCGCTCGACGACGCGAGCCTCGGGCGCTACCGCGGCGTGGTGGTCGGCGGGTCGCCGTTCAACGTGACCGATCCGGCCAAGTCGCCCGTGCAGCGGCGGGTCGAGCGCGACCTCAAACGCCTGGCCCGGCACGCCATCGACGGCAGGATCGCCGCGTTCTTCACGTGCTTCAGCATCGGTGTCGTCACTCGGATGCTCGGCGGCGAGATCACGCTCGACACCCCGGAACCCGCGAGCGCGACGGTCATCGAGACCACGTCCGCGGGGGCGTCCGACCCGATCTTCGGGCCGAGCGCGCCCGCCCTCACGGTCTTCACCGCCCACAAGGAGAGCGCCGTCGCACTGCCGGAGGGCGCCGTGCTGCTGGCGACCAACGCGATCTGCCCCGTGCAGGCGTATCGCGTCGGCTCGCATCTCTACGCGGCGCAGTTCCACCCCGAGCCGACCCCGCGCGACTTCGCGGATCGCATGACGTTCTACCGCACGACCGGATACTTCGACCCCGAGCAGTTCGACCTCGTCCAGGGCCAGGTGCTCGCGGCATCCGTCACCGAGGGCGCCGCTCTGCTGCGGCGCTTCGCCGAGCGCTTCGCCTGAGCCGCGCCGTCCGCGCTCCCGCGCCCGCGCTCCTGCACCCGAAGCCGCCGCCCTCATCCTCCCCACCCGCTCCGAACTCGGACGGATGGCGAAGGGGGCAGGGGCCGGAGCAGCTGGCAGGATGCGGCGGGGTCACCGACCGAGCAGCTCGAGCCTCTCCCGCAGGTACGCCTCGAGGGGCATGAAGCCTCCGGCGCTGCTCCATCGCACAGAAGGCACCCCGTCGATCAGGGCGAGCGGCCCCGATGCGCCTCCGGCATCCACCGCGGAGACGTCGATCTCACTCCACCCGACGTGCACCACGTCGCCCTCGGCGAAGCCGCCGCGCAGCGCCAGCGCACGCCGCTCCGCGCGGTGCCGCGCCGACTCGGCCGTGTATCCGCGGCGCCCCGGCTCGGCCGCGCGCAGCACTTCGGCGGTGGCCAGAGTGCGCCCGTCGGTGAGCAGCAGCACGCCGAGATGCCATGCCTCTCCCACGCGCACGATGCGGTGTCCGCGCCAGCGGGTCTCTCGCTCTTCTCCGAGCCCTTCCTTCGGCACGCCGTCGAGCCGCCGCACGGCGTCGTCGAGCAATTCGGCCGCGGTCGTCACGGCTCCTCCTGCAGAAGCAGGTCCAGATCACCGACGGTCACCTCTTCAGGGTATCCAGTCCCGCCGGATTCGCCGGTGGGCGCGCTTCCACGGCAGAATCGTTGAACACCCCGAGGAGTCTCCATGTCCCAACCCGACACCGCCCGCCTGCTCATCGCCTGCGACGACCAGCCCGGCATCGTCGCCGCCGTGGCCGGCGTGCTCGCCCAGCACGGAGCGAACATCATCTCGCTCGACCAGCACTCGACGGACTCCGAGGGTGGACGCTTCTTCCAGCGCACCGTCATCCACCTCCCCGGTCTCTCCGCCGCGCGCCCGGCGCTCGAGGCCTCGATCGACGAGGTCGCGCAGCGGTTCGGCATGGAGTGGTCGCTGCACGACACGTCACGCCGCAAGCGGGTCGCGATCTTCGTGTCGAAGTACGACCACTGCCTCATGGAGCTGCTGTGGCGCACGCAGCGCGGACAGCTCGACATCGACATCACGATGGTCGTCTCCAACCACCCCGACCTCGCCGAGGCCGTCCGCTCGTTCGGCGTGCCGTTCGTGCACATCCCCTCGGGCGACAAGCAGGCCATGGAGGCGCGGCAGCTGGAGCTGCTGCAGGGCAACGTCGACCTCGTCGTCCTCGCGCGGTACATGCAGATCCTCACCGACGACTTCATCGAGCGGCTCGGTGCCCCGGTGATCAACATCCACCACTCGTTCCTTCCGGCGTTCATCGGCGCGAACCCGTATGCGCGCGCCAAGGAGCGGGGGGTCAAGCTCATCGGCGCGACCGCGCACTACGCCACGGCCGACCTCGACGAGGGGCCCATCATCGAGCAGGACGTCACGCGCGTCACGCACGCCGAGTCCGCCGCCGAGCTGCAGCGCCGCGGCGCCGACGTCGAGCGCCTGGTGCTCGCACGCGCCGTGCAGTGGCACGCCGAGGACCGCGTCATCGTGCACGGGCGGTCGACCGTCATCCTGTAGCCACCCGGCAGGCGCGTTCGAGTCGCACGAATCGCCCTCATTCCGGCCGAAACCGGGCAATTCATGCGACTCGAACGCCGGGTGGTCACCCCGGCAGGCCGGCGGCGAGCTCGGCGAACGCCTCGGATGCCGTGGCGTACCGCGCGAGCGGAGCGGACTGGCCCATCCACAGCGACTGCAGCTCCCCGAGGTTCCGCTCGCCCGCGGCCGCGCGGAACCGCCCGGTGAGCCAGTTCTGCATGGGGAACGGCGCGATCGTGCCGCTCGCCTCGATCGCCCGCACGACGCGGTTGCGCGCGCCGCGTGCCAGCCGCCCGCTCATGGCGCGCGTCAGCACGGTCTCCTCGGCAGCTGTCGCGCGGACGGCGTCGCGGTGCGCCTCGGTCGCCGCCGACTCCGCCGTCGCCAGGAACGCCGTGCCCACCTGCACGCCGGACGCGCCGAGCGCGAAGGCCGCAGCGACACCGCGTCGATCGGAGATCCCGCCCGCGGCGATCACCGGCACGTCGACCGCGTCGACGACCTGCGGCAGGAGCGAGAAGAGTCCGACGAGCGAGTCCTCGGCCGCGCGAAGGAACGAGACGCGGTGGCCGGCCGACTCGGCGCCCGAGGCCACGACGGCATCCACGCCGCCCTCGGCGAGCGCCACCGCCTCCGCCACGGTCGTCGCGGTGCCCATCACCCGGATGCCGCGGCGATGCGCCTCCTCGACGACCTGCGGCGACGGCACGCCGAACACCACGCTGAGCACCGCGGGCGCGGCATCCCAGATGGCGTCGAGCTGCTCCTCCAGGCTGGGCAGATAGCGCTCGGGTCGGGCAGGCACATCGACCCCGACGGCCTCGTAGAACGGCTGCAGCGCCTGGGCGAACACCGCGTGCTGCGCGGCATCCGGCTCCGCCTCGTCACCCGTCGGCAGCCACACGTTCACGGCGAACGGTTTCGACGTCGCCGCGCGCAGCTCCGCGATCGTCGAGCGGATGCGGGGACCGTCGTAGCCGTACAGGCCATAGGAACCCAGCCCTCCCGCCTCGCTCACGGACGCGGTCAGCGCCACGGAGGACAGGCCCCCGAAGGGGCCGAGGACGATCCGATGCTCGAGATCGAAGAGGCTCATGCACCCGACGTTACGCCTGCAGCGCACGAGGCCGGTCCCGTGTGACGCCGCTCAGCCGCCGGTGGTAGCCTCGGGCCGAGGGAGGACGCATGATCCAGTGGCTCGGGCAGATGCTGAGCGTCGTGGCGATGACGCTCGGGCTCACGCCCGCACCGGATGCCGCTGCCATCGGCGTCGCGATCGCGCTCGTCGCCCTCACGACCCTCGCCATCACCCTCGCTCTCACACTGACGCCGTCGGCCGACGCCGATGCGCCGCATCCGCTGCGTGCGATCGACGTGGGAGCCCTCCTCACCCAGAGCGATCCGGATGCCGCAGGGCATCCGCGTCCGCGTGCGCCGGGAGTCGCCGTTCCCGCGTAGTCCCCACCGTCGTCCGGGACTGCGCGGCCTTCGCCGACCCTTCCCGACTCCGAACGGACTTCACGCATGGACATCTTCGCCTTCCCTCCTCTCGCCTGGCTGCTCGACGCGGCCTACCGCGCCCTCGCCGGGCTCGCCGACCTGCTCGCACCCATCGCCGGGGCGTCAGCGGCGGCTCTCGCCGTCGTGCTCGTGACGCTCCTCGTGCGGGCGCTGCTCATCCCCGTCGGCATCTCGCAGGCGCGCGCCGAGCAGACGCGGGCGCGCCTTGCTCCCCGGCTGCGCGAGCTGCAGCGCCGCCACGCCAAGAACCCCGAACGTCTGCAGCGCGAGATGCTCGAGCTGTACCGCAGCGAGAACACCTCGCCGTTCGCGGGGCTGCTGCCGGTGCTCGCGCAGGCTCCCGTCGTCGGCATCCTGTACACCCTGTTCCTGCGGTCGGACATCGCCGGCCACCCGAACACGCTGCTGACGCACGACCTGTTCGGCGCGCCGCTGGGCACGAGCCTCGTGCACATGCTCACGGCCGGGCCGTTCTCACCGGCGACGCTGCTCGTCTCGGGCGTGCTGCTGCTCATCATGATCGTGGTGGCCGACCTCACGCGTCGGGTGTTCCGGTCTCAGCAGGCATCGGCCGACGACTCGCCGCTGTCGTCGCCGGCGATGCTGCGGGTGATGAACGCGCTGCACTACCTCACCGCCGTGTTCGCGGTGTTCGTGCCGCTGGCCGCCGCCATCTACCTCACGGTCACGGTGGTGTGGACGCTGGTGCAGCGCGTGCTGCTGCGACGGCGGTACCCGGTCCCCGGCGTTCGAGTCGCATGATCTGCCCTCTCCGGGCCGATTCGAGGGCAAATCATGCGACTCGAAAGTGGGGGAGGGGGAGGGAGGTCAGTCGGGCAGCGGGATCGAGCCGGTGAAGGGGCCGGGGTCGCGGCGCTCGCGCCGGACGCCGAGCGTGGTGCCGACGCTCGCGGCGATGACGAGTGCGATCGCCAGCATCCGCAACGGCGTCGCGTCCTGCCCCAGGATCAGCCATCCCGCCAGCGTCGCGAACGCCGGCTCCAGGCTCAGCAGCACCCCGAACACCCGCTGCGGGAGCCGCCGCAGCGCCGACAGCTCGAACGTGTACGGGATCACCGACGACAGCACGGCCGTGAGCGCGGCGAGGAGCAGCAGTTCCGGGTCCGCCGCGACCGTCACGGATGCCGGGATGCCGACGGGCAGCAGCAGCACGGCGCCCACCACGAGCCCGACCGCGAGGCCGCCCGCACCGGGGATCAGGGCGCCGACACGGGCGCTCATGCGGATGTACATCACCCAGAACGCGGCGGCGACGAGGATGAACACGAGTCCGAGCGGATCGAGCGGGTCGGCCCCGATCATGCCGTCGAGGCCGAGGAGCCCCATGCCGACCAGGGCGACGCCGACCCACACCGCGTCGGCCAGCCGGCGGGTGAGCACGGCTGCAAGCACGAGCGGCCCGAGGAACTCGATGGCGACGGCCGGACCGAGCGGGATGCGGTCGATGGCGGCGTAGAAGAAGCCGTTCATCGCCGCGAGCGAGACGCCGAACAGCGCAGCCGCCGTCCACTGCGCGCGGTTCCATCCGAAGGGCCGCGGCCGCACGAGCGCGAGCAGCAGCAGCGCCGCGATCGCGACCCGCAGCGACGTCACGCCCCACGAGCCGAGAACGGGGAACAGGTGCGCCGCCACGGCCGCCCCGAACGGCAGAGAGGCGCAGGAGCCGACGACGAGCGCGACGCCCACGAGGGGACGCGACGACGCCGGCTGCTGCACCTCTTCAGCCTAGGCGGTGGCGGTGCGACGCATCGCGCCACGCGACCTGCGACGCACCGTGCTCACGCGGCTCAGAGCGGCTTGCCTCCGGTCACCGGCAGTACGGCGCCGGACACGTATGACGACTCCCCTGCCGCCAGGTACACGTACGCACCGGCGAGCTCCGCCGGCTGTCCCGCACGCCCGAGCGGCGTATCGGAGCCGAAGCTCTCGAGCTTCTCGGCGTCCCAGCCCGTCGCCGGGATCAGCGGCGTCCAGATCGGCCCCGGTGCGACGGCGTTCACGCGGATGCCGCGAGAGCCGGCCTCCGCCGCCAGCGCCTTCACGAAGGCGACCTGCGCTGCCTTGGTCATGGCGTAGTCGATGAGCCCCGGCGAGGGGTTGAAGGCCTGGATCGAGGCGGTGACGATGATGCTCGACCCCGGCTTCAGGTCGGGGTACGCCGCGCGCGCGGAGAACAGCATGCCGGCGAGGTTCGTGTCGAAGACGCGGCGCATGTCCTCGGTGCGCAGGCTTTCGAAGCCCTCGATGTCGTGCTGGTATCCGGCGTTGAGCACGAGGATGTCGAGGCCGCCCAGCGTACGGCGGGCCTCCGCCACGGCATCCGTCGCGAAGGTCTCGTCGCGCACGTCGCCGGCGAGGCTGAGGCCCTTCCGCCCGGCGTCGCGCACGTGCTCGAGGGTCTTGTCGGCATCCTCCTGCTCCTCCGGCAGATGCACGATGGCGACGTCGGCTCCTTCGCGCGCGAACGCGATCGCGACGGCTCGGCCGATACCCGAGTCGCCGCCGGTGATGAGGGCCTTCCGGCCTTCGAGCCGGCCGTGTCCGACGTAGCTCTCCTCGCCGTGGTCGGGGGTGGGGGCCGTCTCGTCGGTGTGGCCGGGCTGATCCTGCTGCTGCTCGGGGAAGCCCTCCTCGCGGTGGGCGTCCCGGGGGTCTGTGGTGCTTTCGGTCATCGGGGATCTCTCCTCCTCGGTCGTCTGCAGTCCATCCAGCCTGCGAGGTCGCACGAGATGCCCCCAGGGGGTTGACAATCCCGACGGACGCTCAGTGCTCCGCGCCCGCACGGAACCAGCGGAACCCCCAGCCGTCGAGCGCGACCCGGAACACGCCGTCTTCGGCTTCGACAGGGCCGACGGGTTCGAGGAGATCGATGAGGCGATCGGGCCCGACCGCATCCTCGTCGATCCGGACCTGCCGCGCGTCGTCGCCGACGTTGTGCACGGCGAGGAACGTCGCCTCATCTGTGCGCAGGGAGTGCACGAGCACCTGAGGGTCTCCGACGTCGTGCAGCACGAGCTCGCCCCACGCGATCTCCGGCGCGGACCGGTACCGCGCGATGAGCGTCTTGATGAAGCTGAGCAGCGAGTCGGGCGAGCGCAGCTGGTCGTGCACGTTGACGTGCTCCGGCCCGTAGCCGCCGCCGGGCAGCTCGCGGACGAGCCGCGAGGGGCGGGCCGTCGAGAACCCGGCGGTGGGGCCGCGCCGCCACTGCATCGGCGAACGCACCGCCCTGCGGTCGCCCATGCCCTCGAGCTCGCCCATGCCGATCTCCTCGCCGTAGAAGAGCAGAGGAGCGCCGGGCAGCGAGAACAGCAGGCTGTACGCGAGCCGGAGGCGCCGCGGCTCGCCCCGCAGCATCGGGGCGAGCCGCCGCACGATGCCGCGTCCGTACACGCGTTGGCGCTCATCGGGCGCCAGGGCCTCGAACACCTCCTCGCGCTCCTCGGCGGAGAGCATCTGTAGCGACAGCTCGTCGTGGTTGCGCAAGAAGGTCACCCACCCTTGCCGCACGTCGACGGTGGGCCGCCGCTTCAGCGACTCGGCGATCGGCCTCGCGTCGCCCCGCACGAGGGCGAGGAAGATCGCCTGCGCCGTCTCGAAGTCGAACTGCAGATCGAGCTCCGTCTCATGAAGGCCGAAGTACTCCCTCTGCTCCTGCTGCGGCAATCCCACCTCGCCGAGGAGCACGGCGTCACCGCGGCGACGCCCGACGAAGCGATGCAGCTCGCGGAGGAATCCGTGCGGATCGGTCTCATCGGCCGCGCCCGGCGGGTTGATGAGGAACGGCACGGCGTCGACACGGAAGCCGTCGACGCCGAGCTGCGCCCAGAACCCGATGATGCGTGCGATCTCCTCGCGGACGCGGGGGTTGGCGAGGTTGAGGTCCGGCTGGTGCCGGTAGAAGCTGTGCAGGTAGTACTGCCCCGAGCGCTCGTCCTTCTCCCAGCTGCTCGCCTCCTCGCCGGGGAAGACGGTGGGCTGCGCATTGCGAGGAGGCTTGTCACGCCACACGTAGTAGTCGCGGTACTCCGAGTCCCGCGAGCGGCGAGCCTCTACGAACCACGGATGCCGGTCCGACGTGTGGTTGAGCACGAGGTCGATGATCACGCGGATGCCGCGACCGTGCGCGATCCGCAACAGCTCGACGAAGTGGCCCAGGTCCCCCGCTCGCCGGTCGACGTTGTAGAAGTCGCTGATGTCATAGCCGTCGTCGCGATCGGGCGTCGGCTGGAAGGGCATGAGCCACAGGCATGTGACGCCGAGATCGGCGAGGTAGTCGACGCGGCTCGCGAGACCCTCGAGATCGCCGGCGCCGTCGCCGTTCGAATCCTGGAACGTCTCGATGTCGAGGCAGTAGTACACGGCAGTGCGCCACCACAGGTCGCTGATGTCCGCAGCTCTCACAGGGTCTCCTCTCGTCGACCGGACGTCTTCTCCTGGCGGGCTGCCGTCAGAGCACCTCGCGCAGCGCCGGAAGGAGCTCGGTGCCGCACCGTCGCAGGAAGCCTGCCTGATCGGTGCCGACGTGATGCAGGTACACGTGATCGAAACCGCGGGCCGCGTGGGCGATGCGCTCGGCCAGGGCCTCGGCCGACCCGGAGATCAGCACCGCCTGGCGGAGCTTCTCGTCGGTCGGATCGGCCAGGGCCTCGAAGTCCTCCGGCTGCTGGAGGTCCCACATCACCTCGGCCGGTGCCGTCGCGTGCGACCACTGCTCACGAGCCACCTCCAACGCCCGGGACAGGGTGTCCTCGAGGCTGATGTGGATCTGCAGCACCGCGTCGCCGCGGCCGCCCGCACCGCGGTACGCCTCCCGCGTGCGCTGCGTCGCTGCGGCATCCGATCCGACCGTGATGAGGCCGTCGGCCCAGCCGGCCACCCAGGTCGCGGTGTCGTCGCTCACGGCCGCACCCAGCAGCGGCGGCGGCGATGCCGGAAGACTCCAGATCCGAGCGTCGTGCACGCGGATCTCTCCGTCGACCGTGACGCGCTCTCCGGCGAGCAGCCGCCGGATCGCCGTCACGCTCTCGAGCAGGCGCCGCTCGCGCGCGGGCTTCTCCGGCCACGGATCGCCTGTGACGTGCTCGTTGAGGGCTTCACCGCTGCCCAGGGCCGCCCAGAACCGTCCGGGGAACATCTCCTCCACCGTCGCGAGCGCCTGAGCCGTGATGACGGGGTGGTATCGCTGGCCCGGTGCGGTGACCAGGCCGATCGGGAAGTCCGTGCGGGCGAGGGCAGCTCCGATCCACGACCACGCGAATCCGGACTCCCCCTGCGCCGTGCTCCACGGCGCGAGGTGGTCGGAGCACATCGCCGCGTCGAAGCCCACCGTCTCTGCGAGCCGCACGGCTGCGAGGAGCATGCCCGGCGGTATCTGCTCGTGGGACGCGTGATATCCGATGACCGTCATGCCGCGATCTTGACTCGTCTTCCCGTTCCCGGACACGGGGTTGACAAGCCGAACGCGTCACGGCGACACGTATACGGACGCACCGGTCGCTGAGCCGGCGCAGCCGCCGACACACCGGGTCGGTTCAGAGTCAGTCGGCGGGGCCGCCCGCGATCTCGCCGCCGCTCGATCCTTCGTGGACCTCGGCGGGCTCCGGAACCAGGTACAGGCCTCCGGGGGAGTTCGCCGTGAACGCGAGCGCTTCGACCCAGGCCCTGTTGATCGAGGGCTGCCGGCTGCCGTAGTACTTGAAGACGAGCGAGCTGGCCGGCTGCATCCAGACCGTGACGCGCCCGCCGCCCACACTGGCGTCCTCACGCCAGCTGAACGGGAACGGCTCTCCCCGCCGCAGCTTCGTGGTGATGACCAGCTGCAGGTGCGTGAGCGCGCGGTCCTCGATCTCCGTCTTCACTCCGCCTTCGTAGATGAACTTACCCATTGAGACTGCTCCTCGCATCGATCCGTCGCCCCACCGACATGGTCTGTCGGAAACATCCCCACCTCGGTAGCGTAGAGCCTCATGGGGGCACTCTTTTACGACGATCATGAGGAGCCGATCCTCATCGACGACACGACCTTGGCCCACCTCAAGGTCGTGATCGCGACGAAGCTCCGGCGCAACGAGAGCTTCACCGTGTCGTGGAAGCATGGCGACGACGACCCGAGCGGCCGCTCGACGATCTGGCTGCACCCGGCCATCCCCTTGCGCTTCGTCTTCGACGATCCCGTCGCCCCGCCCCTGAACCCCGAGTTCATCACGTCGCTCGCGAACGCGGCGAACAGCAGCGGGGGCCTGACGGTGCCGGCGGGCGACGTCATCTCGAGCGGGCTGCCGTCCGGCGCCGCCGGCGGCAGGTCCGAGAACACGCGTCCGCAGGCCGCGAAGGCGGATGCCGTGCCGGAGGCGGCCTCCGGCGACACCGCGGCTGGCAGCGCCCGAAGCTGAAGTCAACCCCCTGATGGGACGGCTCGCGGTCGCCTAGCGTCGAAGCTCCGAGACCGGAGGAGGCTGCGGCTGATGAACGCGCGACACATCGACGAACGACCGGAGAACGCCGAGGCGCCCGAGACGACCCACGCCGAGTACGGCGCAGGCAACCCGCGGCTGCGCATCACGCGCGACGGCGAGCGGACCGAGTTCCCCCTGGTGGCGGATGAGGTGCGCATCGGTTCGGCCGAGGGCAACGAGCTGAGACTCGCCGACACCGACCCGCTGCACGCCACGGTCACGCACGACGACAGGGACGAGTACGTCCTCGCCCTGCACGGCGAGGGCGAGATGAACTCGAACCCCGGCGCCGACGCCACGCACCCCGGGGAGGCGACGGAGACGCTCCGCACCGGCTCGCGCTTCACGGTCGGACGCTGGACGCTCGTGTTCGCGCGAGACGAGTTCGCCGATCACGGCCGTCCCGCCGGCGGGCGGCTGGGCGGCGAGTACTCCGACCAGCCGCTCCAGCCGCCGCGCCCCGACTACAGCGCCGACGCTCACTCCGACTCCGCCGCCGACACGTGATGCGGGATCCCGACGGGCTTCGACTCGGCTGATCCGCGCTGCCGCAGGTAGATCGAGAACGCCACCATGGTGCCGACGGCGAGGAACTCGGATTGCCAGTTCTGCAGGGTGCGATCCCAGAAGTCCGGCGAACCGACGTAGTCGAGCCATGTGAGCGGAGCCGCGCCGTGCATCGCGTTCTCCTCGTTCATCACGACGAGGCCGGCGAGCGACTGGGCGAGCCAGGAGAGCACGAAGATCGCCCCCATCGTGAGCAGCAGCGAGTTGCCGAACACCATGGTGCGCCAGCCGCCGGCCGCCGCCCACGGCGGCGAGTCCGGTCGCACATGGGCGCCGACGAGCTGATCGGCGTCGCTTCCCGGACCCTGATCACCGGGCTTCTTCGATTCGGGCGAGCCGCGCTGCACGAGCCACACGGTGGCCGCGATGAAGAGGAAGAACTGCAGGAACTCCGACTGCCAGTTCTCCGCGACGTCCACGAGGAAGTCGGACGACGTGACGAACTCGCCGAAGCCGATCGTCGGCAAGCCGTGGTCGGCGAGCTCCGCGTTGTTGCGGAAGAATCCGGCGACCGACTGCCCGGCGAGGGCGAGCACGAACAGCGCGAGGAAGAACAGGCTCAGCCCGTTGTCGCGGATGGCGCGGCGCATGTCAGCGGCCCGCCAGCGGAAGGACGATCATCACGGCGAGGCCCACGGCGATGATGGCCGCCCACGTCCAGAACATGGCTCTCATGCCGACGGTCTCGGTCTCCGGTTCACCCATGCGGTCATTCCTTTCTCTGCGTCACCCCGTGCGGACGGAACCCGTCGCCGACGCGGTCGTGCGGTCGGACGGCGCGCTGCACGAGGCGGCCTGAGATCAGGGTCGTGCAGAAGGCGGCCCGCCGCCAGAGGCTTGACGGGCGTGCCCGGCCCTGTCAATCCCCTCGGGCGGCGTCGACGCGCGGCGATACCGTCACGACAGGGGAACCGACCGACACGCACCGACATGTGAGGACGAGCACGATGACCACGACACGAGAGATCATGACGCCCAACCCGCGCTGCATCGGCGAGAACGATTCGCTGCGGATCGCGGCATCCGTGATGGCCGACCTGGATGTCGGCGCCCTCCCGATCTGCGGGGAGGACGGCAAGCTCAAGGGGATGCTCACCGACAGGGACATCGTCGTGAAGGGCATCGCGATGGGGAGGGATCCGGAGAGCACTCCGGCGGGAGCGCTGGCGAACGGCAGGCCCGTGACGGTGTCGTCCGACGACGACGTGCGCGTCGCCCTCGACCTCATGCGCGAGCACCAGGTCCGGCGCCTGCCGGTGATCGAGGACCGTCTTCTCGTCGGCATCGTGAGCCAGGCCGACGTAGCGTTGACGCTGTCGGCTGCCGCGACGGGCAAGACGGTCGAAGGCATCTCGCGCTGACGCGCGCGGCCGGCACCACGACGAGAGGGAGAGCATGGAAGAGGTCGACAGGCTGAGCGCCGTCGCGAGGGACCGAGGTCTGCGCGTGTGCGTGGTGGAGTCGCTCACATCGGGCAAGCTGGCCAGCGTGGTCGGCGCGGGCGAGGGAGCATCCGAGTGGTTCGCCGGCGGCATGGTCGCCTACCTCACGGATGTGAAGGAGAGGGTGCTCGGGCTCACGCCGGGGACCGATCCGTGCTCCGCGGCGTGCGCGGAGCAGCTTGCGACGGGCGCTCTCTCCCTGTTCGACGCCGACGTGTGCGTGTCGACCACGGGCGTGGGCGGCCCGGGCCCCGAGGGTGGGCACCCTGCCGGCACCGTGTATCTCGGCTGGGCCACCCGGTCGGCGACCGGCCATCGCGGCCTGTCGTTCGCGGGCGGACCGGAGGAGGTCATGGATGCCGCGGTGGAGGCGGCCGCGCGGCTGCTGGCGTTCCACGCCGAGAGCGTGCAGCCGGCCGGACCCCTGCGCAGCGGCGCAGGTCAGCCCGGCACCACGCCGATGCGCAGCGGAGCCCCGGACGCGGACGCCGCCTCCATCGCCGCATCCAGCTCGGCCAGCTGACGCACCTGCCCGACGGCTTCGGCGAACGGATAGGCCCTGCCACGGCCGGCCAGGAACGCGACGGCATCCGCCAGGTCGTGAGGAGAGCCGTCCTGCACGGCCGTCACCGTGACGAGCGTCCGTACGATCCGCTCGGCGTCGAACAGCACGGGGCCGGTGCCGACCTCCTGCCCGATGAGCACGACCGCTCCCCCGACGGCGACGCCGTCGACGGCCTCGGCGGCCGCATGCCCTGAGGCGTCGATGACGACCTCGGGGTCGCGTTCGACGCAAGAGCTCCCCAGCCAGCGTGCCGCCATCGCGGCGCGCTGCGGGTCGGGGTCGCAGACCTCCACCGCCGCGCCGAGCTCCGCCGCGATCGCTGCCGCGGTGAGTCCGACGAGTCCGGCGCCGTGCACGCGCACGGGCGCACCGTCGAGGTCACGCCGCGCCGCCGCCACGGCCGCCCACGCGGTCGCGGTCGCGCAGGATGCCGGCGCCAGCACCGCTGCGGGAAGCGATTCCGGCGCCCTCACGATCGCGGTGCCGGAGCGCAGCTGCACGTGGCTGCCGAATGCGCCGGTCAGGTCTCCGTGGGCTCCGATGCGATCGTGACCGTATCGGCCGAGCGTGCGGCACCTCTGCGGGAGACCGGATCGGCAGCGGTCGCACGCGCCGCACGAGATCGTCGGCGACCACACGACGCGGTCGCCGACGCGCAGCGGCGTGCCGTCGACCGCGACGACGCCCGCGTCGCCGATGTCGATGATCCTTCCCACGCTCTCGTGCCCCAGGACCACCGGCGCGGGAGCGGAGCGACGCCCCTGCACCGCGCACACGTCGGTCTCGCAGACGGTCGACAGCTCGACTGCGACGAGCGCGTCGGCGTCGGCCAGCGCGACGCCTGGCACGGCGATCATCTCGTGCGGATGGCCTTCGCCCAGCCACACCATCGCCGTCGCGGCCGGACGCAGCGCGACGTCTCGGCGATGCCCCGGCGGACGGAGGAGCAGCGTGCCCACGTGAGTCCTCAGCGGCCGAGGACCGTCTGGTCCAGCGCGGGCTCCGCGGGCGCGGCCGGGACAGCGGTCATGCCGTCGCGCGCGCCATCCGTGCGGGCGGACACGACAGTGCGGAGCTTCATGGAGGGCCTTTCACGCGGGGACAGTGATCCAGAGAAGACTCTGACAGGCCATCCGCCCGGAAGGACAGGCATCGACGAAGAGTTCAACGCCCGTTCACCCTCCGGCGCGTCCCCCGCATCCGTGCCCGGACACAGAAACGCGATCGCGAGCGCAGTGGTTCAGAAGCCTTAGAAGATCACGCTCGCGATCGCAGCGCTGGGGACGCTTATCTGGGGAGATTCCAGAATAGGTCGCGCACTATCACTGCCAATAGGTTCGAACGTAGAGACCTGATGTGGACTTTCGTCTATATTTTGCGCTTGCACTCAGGACATCGGCAACCGCGCGAACACCTGCCACTCGTCGCCCGAGGGCCCCGCGCTGAACTCTCCGCTCGCTCCGATGACCCGCTCCGCCATGCGGTTCAGTCCGGTCCCGCTCGAGGGCAGGTCGTGCCGGGGAGTGTCGGGAAGGGGGCTGCGGATGGTCAGCGTAGCAGCGTCGTCATCGGTGCGCAGACGGATGGTCACGGGACCCGGCCCCGCGTACTTGAGGATGTTCGTGGCCGACTCGCGCACGATGCGGGCGAGCACGATCTCGGCGACCCGAGGGATCCGGTCGTCCTGCGGATCGCCTTCACACTCGACGGGATGGCCGGCGGCCTCGAACTCGGCGCGCGCCTCGTCGATGGCGGCACCGAGGTCGCCGGTCTGAGGGCCGGCCGCGCGCGGCCCGTCGTCGGCGAGCTCGATGACGAAGCGGAGGTCGGCCATCGCCTTGCGCGCGGCGACGCGGATGGCCTCCTGGGACTCGGCGCTCACCGCGGGGTCGTCGAGCATCTGCACGTGCAGGGCCACCACCGTGAGATGGTGCGCGATGCTGTCATGCAGTTCGCCTGCGATCCAACGCCTCTCGGCGAGGACGGCCTGGCGCTCCTGCTCGGCACTGGCAGCCAGGCGCTGCTCGAGGCGGCGTCCACGAGCGGACGCCAGCCGGAGCGCGTACCCGATCGCGCCGGAGACGGCGGCGAGGATGAGGTGGATGCCCACGTTGACGGGCACCCGGGTGTCCCCGTAGGCGATGATCGCCGAGGAGACGAGGAACACCCCGATATACGAGAAGATCAGTGACGCCCAGCCCAGCCGCATGACCATCCCCGCCGCGAAGGCGGCGGCGGTGAGCACCTGGGTCTCCGTTCCGGTGAGGAAGGAGAGGGCGAAGACGACGGCGAGTGCGATCGTCGCCACGACGGGCGACCAGAGATACAGCGCGAACACGACCGTCGACGCGACGCTGACCAGCAGCGCCCCCAACTCGACGCCCGGCGGCAGGAAGCTGCCGATGATGTCGAGCGCAACGACGATGCCGATGATCCCCAGGACCACGATCCGCTCGATGACACCGAGCTTCTCTCCGCGGCTCAGCCTGAGGATGTCCGCGTCATCTCGAATCGACTGGTCGAAGGGCACGGTTCAGTATCTCCTTTTCGCCAGCTATTCTTAGCGGTAGACACCGAAGAAGTAGCCAACCTGCTGCCAAAAAGTCATAGTAATTCACCCCCTAATCTGGGTCTTTCGTTCAGGAACTCTTATATCCTCGCGGCATCGCCCGCGTTGCACATCTGCCTTTAGACCAGACTTGGTTAGACGAAGGTCTATACGCGCTCGGGGGCGATCCGGGGGCGCCGTTAGGCTTCTCTCATGCCCGAGATCCGCGTTCTCATCGTCGACGACGACCCCCTCGTGCGCTCCGCCCTGTCGCACTTCGTCTCGCGCGATCCGGAGATCGAGGTTGTCGGCGAGGCGGACAACGGCCACGAGGCGCTGGCGTTCCTCGAGAAGGATCGGCCGGACGTCGTCATGATGGACGTGCAGATGCCCGGGATGAACGGCATCGAAGCCACCGCGGCCATCGCCGAGCGCTGGCCGGACGTACGGGTGCTCGCCGTCACCACCCTCGACGGCAGCGACACCGTGCTGCCCATGCTGAGCGCCGGCGCGTCGGGTTACCTGCTCAAGGACTCCAGCGCCGAGAGCATCGTCGCCGGCGTGCGCGAAGTGCACAGCGGCGCGAGCTCGCTCTCGCCGCGCATCGCGTCCCTCCTCGTCAAGCACGTGCGCACCACCGAGCCGCTCGGCGCGGCCGACGCCCTCGAACCGCTCACCGAGCGTGAGTCGGAGGTGCTGGATCGGCTCGCGCAGGGCATGTCGAACGCGGAGATCGCGCAATCCCTCATCGTGTCGGAGGGCACGGTCAAGGCGCACCTCGGCCGGATCATGGCCAAGTGGAACGTGCGCGACCGCGTGCAGATCCTCGTCACCGCGGCGCACGCCGGCCTCGTCGACTTCCGCTGATCCGATCGCGCGACCCTCGCGACCGCACCGGCCATGCCGACGGGGGCGAAGTCCGGGCGATTACGATCGAAGGTGCCAGCCCGCAGGAAGGTCCGCCATGCCCGACTCCACCTCCGCCATCGCCCACGCCGAGGACCTCGCCGACTTCGTGGCCTCCTCACCGTCGAGCTATCACGCCTCGGCGGAGGCCGCGCGCCGCCTCGAAGACGCGGGGTTCACGCGCCTCGACGAACACGAGGAGTGGCCGGAGCAGCGCGGCGGACGGTTCGTCGTGGTGCGTGACGGAGCAGCGATCGCGTGGACGGTTCCCGCGCGCGCGGCCGCGACGACGCCCGCGCACATCCTCGGCGCGCACACCGACTCCCCCGGATTCAAGCTCAAGCCGCAGCCCAGCACCGGCACGAAGGGGTGGCTGCAGGCCGCGGTGGAGGTCTACGGCGGCCCTCTGCTGAACTCCTGGCTCGACCGTGAGCTGCGGCTCGCCGGCCGCCTCGCGCTCGCCGACGGACGCGTCGTGCTGGCCGACACGGGTGCGCTGCTGCGGCTCCCCCAGCTCGCGGTGCACCTCGACCGCGAAGCCAACACCGGCCTGGCGCTCGACAAGCAGTTCCAGACGCAGCCGGTATGGGGGCTCGGCGACGCCGACCAGGCCGACATCCTCGCCGAGCTCGCGGCGTCGGCGGGCGTCTCGGCGACCGAGATCCGCGGGTACGACGTCGTCGTCGCGGATGCCGCGCGCGGTTCGATCTTCGGCAAGGACGACGCCTTCTTCGCCTCCGGCCGCCTCGACGACCTCGCCTCCGCGCACGCGGGCGTCGTCGCGCTGCAGGCGCACGCGGACGCAGCGGGCGACGACGGCCCGGTCGCCGTGCTCGCGGCGTTCGACCACGAGGAGCTCGGTTCGGCGTCACGCTCCGGTGCCGCCGGCCCCTTCCTCGAGGACGTGCTCGAGCGCGTGTACGCCGGCCTTGGCGCCGACTCCTCCGAGCGGCGGCGCGCCGCCGCGGCATCCTGGTGCCTGTCGAGCGACGTCGGCCACTCCGTCCATCCGAACTACGTGCACAAGCACGACCCGGTCGTACAGCCCGTGCTCGGCTCCGGTCCGATCCTCAAGCTCAACGCCAACCAGCGCTATGCGACGGATGCCGTCGGCTCCGCGGCGTGGCGCTCGTGGTGCGACCGGGCAGAGGTGCGCACGCAGGAGTTCGTCTCGAACAACAACGTGCCGTGCGGGTCGACCATCGGCCCGATCACGGCGACCCGGCTGGGCATCCGCACCGTCGACGTCGGCATCCCGATCCTGTCGATGCACTCGGCGCGCGAACTCGCCGGCGTCTCCGATCTGCACGACCTGAGCCGAGTGGCCGGAGCGTTCTTCGCCGGCTGAGCCCGCGCGCCGTTCCGTGCCGCGGTGTCAGCGCTTGCGCGCCTTCGGGGTGGACGCTTCCGCGGGAAAAGCCATTCCGCATTTCCCCCGGCGCGACCGCTGCGGTGCCATCATGAGCACATGAGCGAAAGCAAGAGCGCCCTCGTCGAGCGCACCGGCATCGAGATCGTTCCCGAGTCCGAGCGCACGGCGTCTCCGCGCCACCTCTTCTGGCCCTGGTTCGCCGCGAACGTGTCGGTGTTCGGGATGTCGTACGGATCGTTCATCCTGGGCTTCGGCGTCTCGCTGTGGCAGGCCACCGTGGTCTCGGTGATCGGCATCGTCGTGTCGTTCCTGCTGTGCGGCCTCATCGCCATCGCGGGCAAGCGCGGCTCGGCGCCGACCATGGTGCTGTCGCGCGCGGCGTTCGGCGTGCAGGGGCAGAAGCTTCCAGGCATCGTGTCGTGGCTCACGTCGATCGGCTGGGAGACGTCGCTCGCGATCACGGCCGTGCTGGCGACCGGCACGATCCTCCGCGCGCTCGGCTGGGTCGACGGCGACGACACCGCCGTGAAGATCATCGCGACCGTCGCCGTCGCTGCGCTCATCGTGGCTGCCTCCGTGCTCGGCTACCACACGATCATGCGGCTGCAGTCGGTGCTGACCTGGCTCACGGGGATCATGACCGTGCTGTTCCTCGTGCTCACGCTCGGCTCCATCCGCTGGGACGTCGCCTTCTCCCGCCCCGACGGCACGTTCGCCCAGACGATCGGCGCGCTGGTCATGGTGATGACCGGATTCGGTCTCGGCTGGATCAACATCGCAGCCGACTGGTCGCGCTACCAGAAGCGCACGGCATCCGACGGCCAGATCGTGGCGTGGAACACGATCGGCGGCTCGGTCGCCCCGATCATCCTCGTGTTCTTCGGACTGCTGCTGGCCGGCTCCGACCAGGCGCTCATGGACGCCGTCGGCGCAGACCCCATCGGGGCGCTCGCCACGCTGCTGCCCACCTGGGCGCTGTTCCCCTTCCTCGTCGTCGCGATCCTCACCCTCGTGTCGGGCGCGGTGCTGGGGATCTACTCCTCCGGCCTCACGCTGCTGAGCCTCGGCATCCGCATCCCCCGCCCTGCCGCAGCCGGCATCGACGGCGTCATCCTCACCGCGGGCACGATCTTCGTGGTGTTCTTCGCGACGAGCTTCATCGGCCCCTTCCAGTCGTTCCTCATCACGCTCGGCGTGCCCATGGCATCGTGGGCCGGCATCCTCATCGCCGACGTGCTGCGACGCCGGAAGGACTACGACGAGGCGGCGCTCTTCGACGCGCGCGGACGCTACGGCGCCTTCGACTGGACCTCGATCGTCACGATGCTCGTGGCCACCGTCATCGGCTGGGGCTTCGTCATGAACCAGATCCCGGACACGCCGTGGAACGACTGGCAGGGGTACTTCCTCGACCTGTTCGGCTGGCGCGACGACTGGGGCTACGCGAACCTCGGCGTTCTCTTCGCGCTCGTGCTGTCGTTCATCGTGACGTGGTTCGCGAGGGCGGCGACCATCAGGCGCCAGGAGCAGGAGGCGTGAGCGAGGCTCCTCACCAGGCCGCGGAGCAGCCGGAGCGAGAAGACGCCTGGCTGGTCGTCATCGACCCGCAGCACATCTTCGCGTCCCCCGACTCGGCCTGGGGCTCGCCGTTCTTCGCCGAGACGATGCCGCGCATCCGCTCCCTCGCCGACGCGTTCGGTGACCGCGTGATCGTGACGCGGTGGATGCCGACGGCCGACCGCTCGACCTCGTGGGGCGACTACTTCGCCGCCTGGCCCTTCGCCGACCGGCCGGCGACCGACCCGCTGTACGACCTCGTGCCCGAAGCCGCTGCGCTGTCTCCGCTGCCGACGCTCGACCTGCCGACCTTCGGCAAGTGGGGGCCGGCGCTGGAGGAGATCGTCGGGCGCGGTGCGCGCGTCGTGCTGGCGGGGGTGTCGACGGACTGCTGCGTGCTGTCTACCGCGCTGGCTGCGGCGGACGCCGGTGCGCGCGTGACCCTCGCCGCCGACGCGTGCGCGGGCTCGACGGCCGAGAACCACGCGGCCGCCCTGCACGTGATGGGACTGTACCCGCCGCAGATCACCGTGTCCGATACGGCGACCGTTGCCGGAATGCTGGCACACTGATGCCGGAGGGGGTTCCATCACCATGAGCGCACACGCCGACGACGCCGCAGCCGACCGCCAGCGCAGGAAGCGCCATCGAGGCCGCACAGCACTCCTGGTCATCGTGATCGTGGTCGTGCTGGCGGTGCTCGTCGGCATGATCACGCCGTGGCCGTCGGCGATGCTCATCCGCGCGGTCTTCACGAAGGGCGGCGACGAGACCGTCGCCGAGATGAAGAAGCACGTGCCCGACACGAAGCTCACCGAGAAGCTCGACGTGTCGTACGGAGACGACGGCGCGGACACCACGATGGACGTCTTCTCACCGGCATCCGCCACCGGCCCGCTGCCCACGGTCGTGTGGATCCACGGGGGCGCCTGGATCTCGGGTTCCAAGGAGAACGTCGCCCCGTACCTGCGCATCCTCGCGGGTGAGGGCTACACGACCATCGGCGTCAATTACACGCTCGGCCCCGAGGGCGTGTACCCGCTCGCGGTGAACCAGCTCAACGAAGCTCTGGCATACATCGACGAGCACGCCGATGCGCTGGGCGTCGACCCCGCGCAGATCGTCATCGCCGGCGACTCCGCGGGCGGGCAGCTCGCGAGCCAGATGGCGACCCTCATCACGAGCCCCGACTACGCCGAGATCATGGGCATCGAGCCGGCACTGAAGGCCGAGCAGCTCGTCGGCACCGTGCTCAACTGCGGCGTCTACGACCTCGCCGCGCTCGCCCGCCTCGACGGCATCCTCGGCTGGGGCTTCAAGTCGTCCATGTGGGCGTACTCCGGCACGCGCACGTGGGCCGAGGACGCGACGGGGGCGACCATGTCGACGATCGACTGGGTCACCGCCGACTTCCCGCCCACCTACATCTCCGGGGGCAACGGCGACGGGCTGACGTGGCTGCAGTCGATCCCGCTGTCGCAGCGGCTGGACGAGCTCGGCGTCGAGGTCACGACGCTCTTCTGGCCGGCCCCGCACGAGCCGAAGCTGCCGCACGAGTACCAGTTCCACCTCGACCTCCCCGAGGCCAAGACGGCGCTGGAGAAGACGCTCGACTTCCTCGCGGCGCACACGACGCGTCCCTGACGACGGACGCGCCGGATGCCGACGGCCGACGCCCGGCCGCCGGCTACTTCATGGTGTCGAGGATGCCGACGAGGTCGTCGAAGGTGGTGAGCGGATTGAGGATCGCGAACCGGGTGTTCGGGCGTCCCGCGTGCGAGCTGGGCACCACGAACGCGCGCTGCGAGTCGAGCAGCTCGTCGGACCAGCGGTCGTAGTCGGCGCGCTCCCATCCGTTGCGCTCGAACACGACGACCGACAGCTGCGGGTCGCGCACGAGAGTGAGCTCGGGCCGGCGGGCGATCTCCTCCGCGATGCGCGCGGCGAGCGCGATGGTCGCGCTCACGGCTTCGCGATACGCCGTGACGCCGTAGGTGGCGAGCGAGAACCACAGCGGCAGGCCGCGCGGACGCCGGGTGAGCTGGATCGAGTAGTCCGACGGGTTGAAGTCGTCGGCATCCGTCAGCGTGTCGAGGTACTCGGCGTGCTGTGTGTGGGCTCGTCGCGCGCCGTCGGGGTCGCGGTACAGCAGCGCGCAGCAGTCGAACGGAGCGAACAGCCACTTGTGCGGGTCGACGATGAGCGAGTCCGCACGCTCGACACCCGCGAAGAGGTGGCGCGCCTCGGGGGCGAGCATGGCGGTGAGCCCGTAGGCGCCGTCGATGTGCAGCCAGAAGTCGAACTCGTCCTTGAGCGCCGCGATGCCGGCGATGTCGTCGACGATGCCGAAGTTCGTCGATCCGGCGGTGGCCACCACCGCGCAGATCTCGTCTCCGTGCGCTGCCAGGACCTCGCGCACCCCGTCGGCACGCAGCCTGCCGTCCGCGCCGGCCGGCACCAGCAGGATGTCGGCATCCATCACCTTGGCCGCCGATCTGTTCGACGAGTGCGCCTCGGTGCTGCACACGATCTTCCAGCGCTTCGGGAGCTCGCGCCCCGCCGCCGTCAGGCGCTCCTTCGCGGCCTCCCGCGCGGCGACGAGCGCCGACAGGTTGCCGATCGTGCCGCCCTGCACGAACACGCCGCCCGCGGTCTCGGGCAGCCCGAACTCACGCGCGAGGAAGGCCAGCACCTCGTTCTCAGCGTGCACGGCACCCGCGCCCTCGACCCAGCTGCCGCCGTAGAGGCCGGATGCCGACACCACGAGGTCGAACGCGATCGCCGCCATGGTCGGGGCGGTGGGGATGAACGACAGGTACTGCGGGTGGCTCGTGGTCAGGCACGCCGGTGCGAGCACGTGCTCGAAGGTCGCGAGGGCGCGGGAGGCGCCGAGCCCCTCGTCGGTGATCGTGCCGCCGCCGGTGAGCCGCTTCAGCTCGGCGGGCGTCTGCGGTTTGTCGAGCGGCACGTCGGTGGCCAGCATCCGCCGCCGGGAGTAGTCGAGCACCGCGTCGACGATGGCCGTCGACTCAGCCGATGCGGCGTGCATGCGATCAGCGGCCATGCGCTGTTCCTCTCGTGTTGTTCGGGTGGGGGTCACGGGTGCGAGGCATCAGGCGAGCACCGCGCTGAGGGTGCGCCTTGCCAGTTCCGACCGGTCGCGCGGCGCCCACTTCACGAGCGAGTGCGCGCTCATGCCGTCGACGAGGGCGAGCAGCAGCCAGGCTGCGGGCTCCGGGTCGACGGTGCCGTGGCTGGCGCGACGGATGACGTCTTCGAGGCCGCTTTGCCACAGGTCCATCTCGGCGCGCACGCGCCGGCCGAGGGCCTCGTTGCGTGCGCCGAGAGACCACGACTGCGCCCAGACGATCGCGGCGTCGTCGCGGCTGTCGTCGAGCAGGGTCTCGATGAGGCGCTGCAGGTTCTCGCGCAGATCGCCCGTCACCTCGACATCGCCGAGCACCTCATCACGCTCCGCGGCCACGATCTCGCCGAAGACGTCGGCGACGAACTCGTCCATGACCGGGCGGTAGTGGGCGACCAGCGCGGGCGTGACCCCCACGCGTGCGGCCACGGCGCGCACCGTGAGCGCTTCGAGCCCCTGCTCCCGGGCGAGCGCCACCGCGCCCTCGACGATGGTGCGCTCGCGCTCCTCCGGCGGGAGGCGTCGCGGGCGCTGCGCTCTTGACGTCGTGTTCATCACGGGATACCGTAACACTTGTTGGCCACCTGTTCAATAGTGTGGATCGGAATCGCGGTCCGCCGCTTGGCCGGCAGCGAGGAGAACCCCATGACGTGGCGAATGCCCGCCGAGACCGCACGGCACGACCGCACCTGGATGGCCTTCCCCGTCGAGGGCCAGACCCTCGGCGACAGCGCCGCCGAGCGCGAGGAGGGCTACGCCACCTGGACGGCCGTCGCCCACGCGGTCGCCGAGTTCGAGCCCGTGTCGATGCTCGTCGACCCGAGCGAGCTCGACCACGCCCGCCGCATGCTCAGCGGCGACATCGAGATCATCGAGGCGCCCGTCGACGAGTTCTGGATGCGCGACTCCGGCCCCACGTTCGTGCTCGGCGACGACGGCAGGCTCGGAGCGGTCGACTGGATCTTCAACGGCTGGGGCTCACCCGCCTGGGCGGAGTGGACCAAGGCCGCACAGCACGCGCGCCTCATCGCCGAGGCCACCGGCGCGGAGCTCGTCAGCTCGGCCCTCGTCAACGAGGGCGGCGGCATCCACGTCGACGGCGAGGGAACCGTGCTGCTCACCGAGACCGTGCAGCTCGACCCCCGCCGCAACCCCTACGCCGACAGGCAGCGCGTCGAGGCCGAGATGGCGCGCACGATCGGCGCGACCACCGCCGTCTGGCTGCCGCGCGGCCTCACCCGCGACTACGACGACTTCGGCACGAACGGCCACGTCGACATCGTCGCCACGATCCCCTCCCCCGGACGCCTCCTGCTGCACGCGCAGCAGAACCCCGAGCACCCCGATCACGCCGTGATCCGCGAGCTGCGCGCCCACCTGGCGCAGCAGACGGATGCCGCCGGCCGCCGCTTCGAGATCGTCGACCTCCCCGCGCCCTCCACGCTGCGCGACGACGAGGGCTTCGTGGACTGGAGCTACGTCAACCACCTCGTCACGAACGACGGCGTCGTCGCGTGCGGCTTCGGCGACGAGCAGGCGGATGCCGCTGCGCGCTCGATCCTCTCCGACGTCTACCCCGGACGCCGGGTGGTCACGGTCGACGCCCGTCCGCTGTTCGACCGCGGCGGCGGCATCCACTGCATCACGCAGCAGCAGCCCTCTGCGGAGGTGGCGTGATGATCGAGGTGTACGAGGCCTCCATCGCCGACCTCCGCGCCGCACTCGAGTCGGGCGCCACGACCGCGGTCGAGCTCGTCGACGCGTACCTCGCCCGCATCGCGGCCTACGACGGCCCCGGCACCGCGACCGCGCTCAACGCCGTCGTGGTGCCGAATCCCGCCGCCCGCGACGAGGCCGCAGCCTCCGACGCACGCCGCGCGGCCGGCGAGACGCTCGGCCCGCTCGACGGCATCCCCTACACCGCCAAGGACAGCTACCTCGTGAAGGGGCTCACGGCGGCATCCGGCAGCCCCGCGTTCGCCGATCTCGTCGCGCAGCGCGACGCCTTCACGATCGAGCGGCTGCGGGCGGGCGGCGCGATCTGCCTCGGGCTGACGAACATGCCGCCGATGGCCAACGGCGGCATGCAGCGCGGTGTCTACGGACGCGCCGAGAGCCCCTACAACGCCGACTACCTCACGGCGCCGTTCGCCTCGGGCTCCTCGAACGGCTCCGGAACCGCGACCGCGGCGAGCTTCGCGGCCTTCGGCCTCGGCGAGGAGACGTGGTCGAGCGGCCGCGGGCCCGCCACGAACAACGCGCTCTGCGCCTACACCCCCTCGCGGGGCGTGATCTCGACCCGCGGCAACTGGCCGCTCGTGCCGACGATGGACGTCGTCGTGCCGCACACCAGGACCATGGCCGACCTGCTCGAGGTGCTCGACGTGATCGTCGCCGACGACGCCGAGACCCGCGGCGACTTCTGGCGCGCGCAGCCGTGGGTGCCGCTGCCGGCGGCATCCGCCGTGCGTCCGCCGTCGTACCCGGCGATCGCGGGGTCGGCGTCGCTGGCCGGCATCCGTATCGGCATCCCCCGCATGTACATCAACGCGGATCCGGATGCCGGCACGGCCGAGCATCCGGGCATCGGCGGCCCGACCGGGCAGCGCATCGAGACGCGCGCATCCGTGATCGCGCGCTGGGAGGCCGCCCGCCGCGACCTCGAGGCCGCCGGGGCGACCGTGGTCGAGGTCGACTTCCCCGTCGTCTCGAACTACGAGGGCGACCGGCCGGGCGCTCCGACGATCGCGACGCGCGGGCTGGTGTCACCCGAGTTCCTTCGCCGCGAGATCGTCGATCTGTCGGCGTGGGCGTGGGAGGACTTCCTGCAGGCCAACGGCGACCCGGCGCTCTCGACCCTCGCCGACGTGGACGGCACGACGATCTTCCCGCATCCCCAGGGGGCGCTTCCCGACCGCTACACCGGCTTCGACGACGACATCGCCGAGTACCCGGCGTGGGTGCGCGCGAACCCGGGCGTCGGATTCCTCGATATGCCGGAGCTCGCCGACGGGCTTCGCGGCCTGGAGGAGACGCGGCGCCTCGACCTGGAGCAGTGGATGGACGGGCTCGGCCTCGACGCGGTGGTGTTCCCCGCCGTGGCCGACGTGGGTCCTGCCGACATGGACGTGAACCCGGCATCCGCCGACCTGGGCTGGCGCAACGGCACCTGGATCGCCAACGGCAACCTCATGGTGCGCCACCTCGGCGTGCCCACGGTGACGGTGCCGATGGGGCTCATGGACGACATCGGGATGCCGATCGGCCTCACCTTCGCGGGCCGCGCCTACGACGACACCCGGTTGCTCGCCCTCGCGTGCGCGTTCGAGGCTGCCGGCGCTCCCGGCTCGCGCCGCACTCCCCCGCCGCGCACCCCCCGCCTCTGAGGCGCCCCGCGACGACGCCGATACCCGAACATTTCACCATTGTGACGGGCGACACGATGGTGATATGTTCGGGCGCATGAGCACCGAGAACGAGCGCGCCCTCGAAGAGGGCATCGTCACCGACCTGTCCGGCCGCATGACCTACGGCTCGTACCTCGGGCTCGACCGGCTGCTCTCGGCGCAGCATCCGATCAGCGTGCCCGAGCACCACGACGAGATGCTGTTCATCATCCAGCACCAGACCACCGAGCTGTGGCTCAAGCAGGTGCTGCACGAGCTGTCGTCGGCACGGACGCTGCTGGCGAGCGACGACCTGCGCGAAGCGCTCAAGCGCATCGCGCGCGTCAAGAAGATCCAAGACGTCATGACGCAGCAGTGGTCGGTGCTCGCCACGCTCACTCCTACCGAGTACGCGCAGTTCCGCGGGTTTCTCGGCAACTCCTCCGGATTCCAGTCCGTGCAGTACCGGGCCGTGGAGTTCGCACTGGGCAACAAGAACGAGAAGATGCTCGGGGTCTTCCGCGACCACCCCGCGAACCTCGCTCTGCTCACCGCCGAGTGGGAGCGCCCGACGCTCTACGACGAGTTCCTGCGCTTCGCCGCCCGCCGCGGACTGCCGGTGCCCGCCGAGATCCTCGACCGCGACGTGCGGCAGCCGTATCGCGAGACCCCGGAGCTCGTGCCGGCCATCCGCGAGATCTACCAGGATCCGCAGCACCACTGGGACCTCTACGAGGCCTGCGAAGACCTCGTCGACCTGGAGGACAACTTCCAGTTCTGGCGCTTCCGGCACCTGAAGACCGTCGCCCGCACGATCGGCAACAAGGTCGGCACCGGCGGCTCCAGCGGCGTGGGCTTCCTGCAGCGCGCGCTCGACCTGACGTTCTTCCCCGAGCTCTACACGGTGCGCACGGAGATCGGCGCCTGATGCGGGCCGCCCGGTTCTTCGACGGAGAGCGGTGGCGCGACGGCACGCTCGTCGACGTCGACGGACGGATGCTCGTGCGCGACGAGCCGCCGGCGCCGGGGACGCCGCGCCTCGACGGCGTGGTGGTCGGCGGCTTCACCGACCACCACGTGCACCTGCAGCTCGTCGACGCGGCCCTGCTCGCCGGCTCGAGGCTCGGCCGCGTCATCGATCTCGGCGGCGACCCCGCGGTGCTCTTGTCGTATCGCGACCCCCGGTCGTTGAGCGAGGAGCGCAGCGACGAGACGAAACGTGCCGCGCGCACCGCGATCGCGGTCGAGTTCGCCGGCGCCTTCCTCACACCCCAGGGCGGCTACCCGTCCGACCGCTCGTGGGCGCCCGCCGGCTCTGTGCGCGAGATCGCGACGGCGGCGGATGCCGCGAGCGCGGTGGCCGAGATGGCGGATGCCGGAGCATCCTGCATCAAGGTCGCGAGCAACAGCACCGCGGGCCCGGTGTTCGACGACGACCTGTTCCGCGCGATCGTCGCCGCGGCCGGTGAGCAGGGACTCCCCGTCGTCGCGCACGCCGAGGGCGCCGGACAGGCGCAGCGCGCCGCACGGCTCGGGGCATCGACGCTCGCCCACGCGCCGTTCACCGAGCGGCTGACCGACGACGAGATCGTCGAGCAGGCGGCATCCGTGTCGTGGATCTCCACGCTCGCGATCCACGACAGCGCAGCCGGGGCCATCGCCGTCGACAACGTCCGCCGGTTCCTCGCCGCCGGCGGCACGGTGCTCTACGGCACGGACATGGGCAACGGCCCCACCCCGGTCAACCTCAACGCGGTCGAGCTCGACCGCCTGCGCGAGGCAGGCCTCGACGGCGAGGCGCTGCTGCGCGCGCTCACCCCCGCCGATCCTCGCGATCCGGCATCCGTGCTCCTGCTGCTGCCCGATGAGACCTCCGACCCGCTCGATGCCAGACCCCTGGAAGGTGCGATATGACCGACCTGCTCGACGCCGCCCGCGACCTGGACGCCGCCGACCCGCTGCGCGCCCACCTCGACGCGTTCGCCGACGCCCCCGGCGTCATCGCCTACCTCGACGGCAACTCCCTCGGCCGTCCGCTGCGCGACACCGCCGAGAAGGTCGCGGCGTTCATCCGCCACGACTGGGGCACGCGCCTCATCCGCTCGTGGGACGAGCAGTGGATGGCGCTGCCCATGGAGCTGGGCGACCGCATCGGCGCGGTGACGCTCGGCGCGGCATCCGGGCAGACGATCGTCGCGGATTCCACGAGCGTTCTGATCTACAAGCTCATGCGCGCGGCCGTCGGCGCCGCTCAGGGCCGCACCGAGATCGTGATCGAGGCCGGCAACTTCCCCACCGACCGCTTCATGGCCGAGGGTGTGGCCGCCGAGACAGGCATGAGCGTAGTCTGGCTGGAGCCCGACCCCGTGCACGGTGTGACCGTCGCCGACGTCGAGGCGGCCGTGTCGGACCGCACGGCGCTGGTGTCGCTGAGCCACGTGGACTACCGCTCCGGTGCCCTCGCCGACATGCCGGCGATCACGGATGCCGCGCACGAGGCCGGCGCGCTGATGATGTGGGACCTGTGTCACTCGGTCGGCGTGATCCCGATGCAGCTGGACGCGTGGGGCGTCGACATGGCGGTCGGCTGCACGTACAAGTACCTCAACGGCGGCCCCGGCTCGCCCGCGTTCGCCTACCTCCGCCGCGAGCACCAGGGGCTTCTGCGGCAGCCCATCCAGGGCTGGTGGAGCGCCGCCGACATCTTCGCGATGGGCCCGTCGTACGAGCCGGCAGGCGACATCCGCCAGCTGCTCAGCGGCACGCCGCCCGTCATGTCGATGCTCGCGATGCAGGGGATGCTCGACCTCATCGAGCAGGCGACGATCGAGGGCGTCCGGGCGAAGTCGCTCTCGCTCACCGACCTGGCAGTCCGTGCCTACGACGAGGCGCTGGCGCCGCTCGGCGTGCGACTGCTCAGCCCGCGCGACGCCGGCGCGCGCGGAGGCCACGTGACGATCGGGCATCCGGACTTCCGTGAGGTCACGCAGAGCCTGTGGTCGGAGGGGATCATCCCGGACTTCCGCTTCCCCGACGGCATCCGCCTCGGCCTCTCGCCGCTGAGCACCTCGCACGTCGAGACCGTGACGGGAGTGCTCGCCGTGCGCGACGCCATCGCACGCCGGTCATGACGCCCGATCCCGGCGTCCCGGAGGTCGTGCTCGACGACATCGACGCGCGCCCCGGCAGCACGGCCTCGCTGCTGCGGACGGTCATCGGACTGTATCTGCGTCCGCTCGGCGGGTGGGTACCGGCATCCGTTCTCGTCGCGCTCGCCGGCGACCTCGGAATCCCGCAGGCCCAGGCGCGCACCGGCATCACGCGGCTGAAGCAGAAGGGGCTGCTGCTCGCCGAGCGCGACGGGGTGAGCGGATACCGGCTCAATCCCGCGGCCCTGCCGATGCTCGAGCGCGGCGATCGGCGCATCTTCCAGGTGCGGACGATGACGGATGCCGATCCCTGGTGCCTCGTGTCGTTCTCGATCCCGGAGAGCGCCCGCAGCGTGCGGCATCAGCTTCGCCGTCGACTGCAGTGGATCGGTGCGGGCGTCGTGTCCCCGGCGCTGTGGATCTGCCCCGGGCACCTGCAGGACGAGGTCGAGCAGATCCTCGCCGAGCTGGGCGCGCGCGAATGGGCGACGCTGTTCCAGGCGTCTGCGCCCTCACCCGCGGGAACGCTGCGCGACGCGGCCGCGGCCTGGTGGGACCTGGAGTCCCTGCGGCGGGAGCATGTGGCGTTCCAGAGCTCGCTCGCCGCGCTGCCCGATGAGCCGTTCGCGGCCTACGTGCGCCTGATCGACGCGTGGCGGGTGCTGCCGTACGTCGATCCGGGGCTCCCGCCGTCGATGCTTCCGCCCGACTGGCCCGGCGCGCGCAGCATCGAGACGTTCGACCGCCTTTCCGCTGCGCTCGCCGAGCAGGCCCTGGCTCACGTGCGGCGGGTCGCCCTCGACCTTCGAGTCGCATGACTTGCCCCTTCCCGGGCGATTTCGGGGCAGATCATGCGACTCGAAACCCGGGCAGGCGTCAGCCGGCCACCGCGCCGAGGAACGCCGACACGTGCTCCTGCAGCTTCAGGATGCGCAGCTCGCGCGCGAGCTCGCGGTCGTAGCCGGGGTACGCGAGCGGCGGCAGCTTGCGCACGTTGTGCGAGCACTCGAACGCGGCGCACGTGAGCGTGCCGACGGTGTCGCCCTTGCGCCCCGCCGGGCCGGCCTTGCGTGCGACGTAGAGCTGCACGTCGGCGCGCAGCGTGACGTCCTCGCACCACGTGCACTGCGCACGCGCGAGCACCCGCTGCTCGGCGCGCTGCAGCAGGACGCCGACGAGCTCCTCGTCACGCCATGCCACGACATAGGCGCGGCGCGGGGCCTTCGGGTCGGTCCAGCCGAGGAAGTCGAGCTTCTCGAAATCGAGATCGGCGAAGCCGGCGGGGAGGATGAGGGCGGAGACCTCCTTGCGGGTGGCGTTGATGAAGGAGGCGCGGATGGCGCGCTCGTCGATGGGACGCATGATGCGGTCGCTTTCGTGATGGTCGCCGGAACGGCGGGTCGATGAGGGAAGCGGCATCCGACCGGAGCGGATGCCGGGTATGACGGATCACCGGGGACGGGAGTTCCGCCTCCGGCCGATGGTCAGCCTCTGCCCGCGGCGCTGAACGCGCCTGCGGCTCCGTTCCGCGCCACGGGGGCGCTCATCGACGACAGCACCCCACGATACTACTCCTTTGTTTCGTCGCGTGTCGCCTCGCCTTCTGTCCGGCGCGAGCGCGACCTACTCTTGCCTGAACGATCGCGACGCCGTCGCGTCTGACGAAGGAGAACCCGTGTCCACGCCGCTGAACCGCCTGTCGCCCCTCCCGGTGCGAGAGCGTGCGGCGTGCATGTGCGCACAGGGCGGGACGTGCTCGTCGTTCGCGGCCGGACACGCGCTGCACCTGATCCAGGCGCGCCTCGCGTCGGCGACCCCGGCCGGCTGGATCGACGGCATCGTCGAGCAGGCGGATGCCGTGACCGGCGACCTGCTCGTTCGCACGCTCGACGGCGCGGCGCACGCGCTGTGGAACGGCTCCGGTGCCGCACTCGAGGCGTCAGAGGGCACGCCCGTCGCCCTGCACGAGCAATACGGCGTGCTGGCGGTCGGCCGCACGCAGTTCAACGTCGCCGCGGTCTGAGACCGCTCCCGGCCTCGGCTCAGGCCGCGGCCCGCAGCATGTCCTTCATGGCGGAGCATGCGTCCATGCATGCCTGGCACGACTGAGCGCACATGCGGCACACGTCGCTGTGATCGGCGTGGGTCATGCACATGTCCATGCACGTCTGGCACATCGCGATGCAGGCATCGAGCATCGCCATCATCGACGCGGGCGTCATCCCCTGCATCCGCATCATCGCGCGCATCATCGTGTTGCACATGTCGGCGCAGTTCATGCACGCCGGCGCGCAGTCCATCATCTGGGTCGAGCACACCGTACAGGCCTGCTCGCACGCCGCGCAGGCGTCCATGCAGGCCTGCATCACGGCCATGTCCATCATCGCCGTGTCGGGCATCGACAGCATGTTCTTCGACATGGCGCCCATCATCATCGAGTCCATCGCACACCGCTTCCGTCGTCGAGTCGGCGGGCGGGACCGCCCGCTTGACGCCAGAGTAGTCCTCCGGCACGTCGGCGTCGATGGCCGCCGCATGCCCCGCCCCGCCACGCCCCGCGCGCACTGCGCCCGCGCCCTTCGCGCACCGCGCCCGCACTGCGCGCGTGTAGCGACGACGTGGTGCCGTGTCAATCCCGTGGCCGGGGCGCCCGTGCGATGCGAGGGTGGACCCGTTCCATCGAGGACTCAGGAGAGGAGCACGACATGAGCGTCGGAGACGACATCAAGAACGCTGCCGAGAAGATGGCCGGCAAGGTCAAGGAGGGTGTCGGCAAGGCCACCGACAACGAGCACCTCGAGAACGAGGGCCGGATGGACCAGACCAAGGCCTCGGCCAAGCAGGCCGCAGAAGATGTGAAGGACGCCGCGAAGGACGCGGGCGACGGCCTGAAGGACGCCGGTCGCAACGCGCGCGACGCGTTCGAGCACTGAGCTGTCCCGTGCGGCCGTCCCGATCCGGGGCGGCCGCACGGACGGGGCCGGTCGTCCCGGTGAGGGCGGCCGCGCGAACAGGGCCGACAGGAAGGACAGGGCCGACAGGAAGGCGGAGGACCATGCCAGGACGACGGAACAGCTCGCTGAAGGATCCCGAGCTCTACGAGGAGCTTCGGGACGACGGCGCGTCGAAGGAGAAGGCCGCGCGCATCTCGAACGCGGCGGCGCGCGACGGGCGCAGCACGGTCGGCCGCCGCGGCGGTGAACACGGCGATTACGAGGACTGGACGGTCGACGAGCTGAAGAAGCGGGCGAAGGAGCTGGGTCTCTCCGGCTACAGCAGCATGCGCAAGGCCGAGCTGATCTCGGCTCTGAGAGACCATTAGGGCGCCGGGTGGGCGCTCCCCCCGCGTCCGCGACCACCGCGGAACGCGCCGACGGCACTGCGCGCTTCGGGATCGAAGAGGAGTTCGTGCTCCTCGACGACTCCACTCTCATCCCGCTCGCGATGGGTGAGGGGGAACGGGAGCGGATCTCCGACGAGCACGCCCGCGGCTCCGTCGTGGCCGAGTATCTGACCTGCCAGCTGGAGTGCATCACCGAACCGGCGCACACGGCGGCGGATGCCGGCGAGCAGGTGCGGGCTCTGCGAGCCGTCGCCTCCGCGCACGCCGCCACGCACCGCGGCACCGCCGCCCCGTCTGGTACGGCCTTCGTCTCCGCGGGTGGCGTCGTCGTGTCGCCCTCCGCGCACTACGACGCCGTCGCAGCGCACCTGGGCGAGATCACGAGGGAGCATCAGGTGCAGGGCCTGCACGTCCACGTGGAGGTGCCCGACGAGGAGCAGCGCGTGCATGCCCTGAACAGGCTGCGCGCGTGGCTGCCGCTGCTTCATGCGATGACCGTGAACGCGCCGTTCGCCCGGGGACGGCACTCCGGGTTCGAGAGCTGGCGGAACATCATCATCCGTCGTCTGCCGACGTCGTGGTGCCCTCCGCAGTTCCGCGATGCGGCCGACTATCACGCGCGCGTCGAGCGGCTGGTCGCGCTCGGAGCCATCACCGAGCCGTCGTCGCTCGCCTGGGCCGTGCGCCTGTCCGAGCGCTACCCGACCGTCGAGGCGCGGGTCTTCGACGCGCAGCTCACTGCGGACGACAGCGTGTTCGCCGCCCTCCTCACGCGGGCCGTCGCCTACTCCGACACGCCGGCAGCCGGCGGCGAGCAGCGGATGGACGAGATCGACGCCGCCCTGTGGGCCGCGGCACGGCACGGCCTCGACGCCTCGGTGATCGACCCCGCATCGGACGAGATCGCTGCGGCGCGCACGGTGGCCAGGCGGATGCTCGACCTGCTCGGTCCCGTCCTCGACGAGTTCGGCGACAGGGAGTTCGTGGCGCAGCATCTCGAGCGCATCCTCGCAGACGGCACAGGAGCCGAACGTCAGCGGCGAGCCTATGCGAGCGGCGGCGTCGACGCCCTCCGCGACCTCTACCGCGCCGGCATGGACGCGTGACCGGCACGGAGTGGCCCGCCGTGGCAGGTCGGCAGCGGTGTCAGGACGGAGCGGCGGAGAGACCGCCGGGATCGGCCCGCCGTGGGGGTGGCCCGCAGTAGGGTCGGGCTGTGGCAACCTTCGCGCCCCTTCAGCGTCTGGTCATCGCTGTCGCGATCCTGGCATCCTTCGTGACCTTCCTCGACGGAACGGTCGTCAACGTCGCCCTGCCGGCGATCAGCCGCGATCTCGGCGGCGGCATCATCACGCAGCAGTGGGTCGTCGACGCGTACCTCATCACGCTGAGCGCTCTCATCCTGCTCGCCGGCTCGCTCTCCGACGCCTACGGGCGCGTACTCGTCATGCGCATCGGCCTCATCGGGTTCGGCGTCGCATCCGTGGCGGTCGCGGCCTCGTTCGATCCCCTCACCCTCATCGTCGCGCGCGCCGTGCAGGGCGCGGCGGGCGCTCTGCTCGTGCCGAGCTCGCTGGCGCTCATCACCGCCACCATGCGCGGCGACGTGCAGTCGCGCGCGATCGGCGTGTGGACCGCGTTCACGACGGCCGCGCAGCTGGTGGGGCCGCTGCTCGGCGGCGTGTTCGTCGACTTCCTGTCGTGGCGGTTCGTCTTCCTCATCAACGTCGTCCCGATCGCGGTGACGCTCGTGCTCCTGGCGCGGCTGCGGCTTCCCGAGCATCCGCGCGGTACGGGGGTCGACTGGTGGAGCGGTGCGCTGTGCGCGCTCGGGCTGGGCGCGGTCGTGTTCGCGCTCATCGAGCAGCCGGTGCGCGGTTGGGGGTCGCCCGTCATCTGGGCACCCGGCGCGGTCGGGCTGGTGCTGTTCGCCCTGTTCCTGGTCCGGCAGCAGCGCTCGTCCGCCCCGCTCATGCCGCTGGGGCTGTTCCGGGTGCGCGATTTCGCCTGGGGCAACCTGGCGACGCTGTTCGTCTATGCGGCGCTGTCGCTCAACGGCTTCGTGATCGGCGTGTACCTGCAGCAGGGCGCCGGGCTCCCTGCCACTGCCGCGGGCCTGGCGAGCCTCCCCATGACCGTCCTCATGATCCTCGTCAGCTCGCGCGCCGGAGCCTGGGCAGGCAGGCTGGGCCCTCGGCTGTTCATGACGGTCGGCCCGCTGGTGATGGCGGCGGGCGCGCTCCTGCTCCTCACCGTCGCCGAGAGGTTCGACTACTGGTGGCAGGTGCTGCCGGCCATGATCGTCATGGGCCTCGGCCTCTCGCTCACCGTCGCTCCGCTCACGGCCGCGATCCTCGGGGCGATCGACGAGGCGCGCTCGGGCATCGCATCGGCGGTCAACAACGCCGTGGCGAGGGTCGCCGGATTGCTCGTCGTGGCCATGATCTCGACGATCGTCGGGGGCACGCTCGATCTCGCCGGCTTCCACAGCGCCGCGTGGGTCACTGCGACGCTGGTCGCGGTCGGCGGGATCGTCTCGTGGATCGGCATCCGCGGCATCCCCGCAGACGCGGCGGGCGCAGACGGGCCGGCTCAGCCCGCCGGCGCCGGGTAGCGCACCGACGGGCCGTCGACGATCACCCCGCCCGCAGTGAGCGACGCCGCGACCTGCTGACCCGACGGCATGAGGTGCACGACGTCTTCACCGCGCGCGAGAAGGTGGTCGGCGATGATGCGGCGGTGGCAGCGCCACCACACGGCCTCGGAGCACATGATCGCCACCGGCTCCGCGGCCGGGTGCACGGGGCCTCGAGCCCGGCCGAGAAGGATGCCGACATCGCGTAGTCGGCGTAGTCGTGGAGGCTGCGCTTGCGCTACAACCGTTCACCTCGAAGGGGAGGAGGGGCGCCGCCCCTCCTCCCCTTCGCCGTCGTCAGACCTGCGACGCGGTCACGCGCTGCGTCGGCGCCAGAAGGCGATCGACGCGCCAGCCAGCAGCAGCATGGCCGCGAGCCCTGCGAGCCCCCAGGGGAACGCCCCGCCCGTGCGCGGCAGCTCGTTCACTCCCGGCGTGCCCGGATGGTTCGGGTCCACCGCGCCGCCGACGCCCGGCTCCTGCGTCTCCGGCTGCTCCGGATCGGCGTCGCCACCCGGCTCCTGCGTCCCCGGCTCCTCCGGATCGGCGTCCCCACCCGGCTCCTCCGTCCCCGGCTCCTCCGGGTCAGCGTCCCCACCCGGCTCCTCCGTCCCCGGCTCCTCCGGATCGGCGTCGCCACCCGGCTCCTGCGTCCCCGGCTCCTCCGGCGTGGTCGAGGTGCGCACGACGACGCCCGCGTCCCACGTCGGGTCGATGCCCTCGGTCGCCTTCACGTCCGCCCACGCGTACTCCTTGGTGAGCCGCGTGTTGTCCGGCCCCAGCACGATGGTCTGCGTCAGCCCGGTGGCGGGGTCGGCGTCCGAATCCACGGCGTCGTCCTCCCCGGCATCCGCCGTGGTGAAGGTGTAGACCTTCTGCTGCTCGGGCGTCAGGGTGAACCGCACGCGGTACTCCCCGGCGGGCAGCTCGTCGAACAGGTAGCGCCCACGCTCGTCGGTGCTCGTCGAGGCGATCACCTTGCCGTCGCGGAGCAGCTCCACCGTCACGCCGGTCAGCACCTCTTCGTCGTCGTCCTGCACGCCGTCGCGATCCGCATCGATCCACGTCACGTCTCCGATGGCGTAGGTCTTCTCGGGTTCGGGGTCTTCACCCGGCGTGTTGTAGAGCACGACGTCGGCCGATCCGCCGTCCTCATCCACGACGATGCGGCTGAGCTCGGTCGAGCGCAGGTAGCCCGACGGTGCCACATCCTCGCGCAGCCAGTACTCGCCCGGCGCCGTGACGACGGGAGTCGCTCCCTCGGCCGTGACGATGCGGCCGTCGACGACGCGCAGGTCGGTGAGGACCACGTCGCCCTGGTCGCCGGAGAGCACCGAGAACCGGGCGCCCGCGTCGGTGATGAGCTTCGCGGCATCCGTGCTGTCGCGCTTGAGCAGGCTCAGCGGATAGTCGTTCGTCGGCGTGATGGTCGCGCCCGACGAGCCGATCACATTGGTGATGCCCACGTTCGCGGTGTGGTCGACGACCCGCACCTTGAAGTACAGGCTCACCGTCTGCCCGCTTGTGAGCCGGCCGCGCTCGAGCGTCACGGTGTCGGCTTCGGCGTCATAGACCGCGGTGAGGTTCGATCCGGGGATCTGGTAGGTGGTGTCGCCGCTCGTCTGCCCCGACGACACGTCTCCGGGCGCGACGAATCCGACGAACTCCACACCTGCGGGCAGCACGTCGACGACGTCCCCGACCATGTTCGTGAACGTGCCATGCGGCAGGAGCTCGACGCGGTAGATGAACTCATCGGTGAGCAGCGCGCCGTCGGCGTCGAGCCCCACCCTCAGGTTGCCGGTGAACGCGTCGCCCGCGGCGTCGTACACCTGCTTGCGCACCTCCATCTCGTTGCCGTAGCTGGTGGCCGTCGCGCGGGCCTGCGAGGTGTAGACGATCTCCTGCCCGTCGCCTTCGTAGCGCGCGGCGTTCGTCACGTCGATGGTCTGCTTGCCCTGCACCACGTGGGTCGGGATCTCGACCGTGATGTTCCAGGTGCCGGTGAGCGGCTGCGGCGCGGCCGCGCCCCACTCGGCGTTCTTCGGGAAGGCGGCGTTCGGCGCGATCACGAGGTTGCCGTCGGCGTCGATCGACAGGTCGAACGTGTCGCCGTCGAGCGGGTAGTTCCACTCGTACCGTCCCGAGATCGACGCGGCGATCTGCGGCAGCGTCTCCTCGGAGACGTCGAGCACCGAGTGGTCGATCAGGTCCACGATCCGCGAGGAGGCGGCGTCGCCGACGCCCGCGCCGATCGTGAAGGTGAACGGCACCGTGGCGGACGTGCCGGCCGTCACCGTGATCGGTCCAGCCGGAGCGCGCTTGGAGAAGCGGCTCGGGTCGTCGACGCCCGCGCTGGTGTCCTTCGGCACGCTGATCGAGGTCGAGACGCCCTTGGTCTCGTAGCGGTTCTCGGCGTAGACGAAGTACGCCGTGTTGTCGACCCGGTACTGCGACTCGTACACGGTCTCGGATGCCGGCCGTGACGGCAGCGCCGTGATGGTCGCCGCGGCCGTGAGCGTGTAGGCGGCGGTGACGTCCTTGCCGATGTTGACGTACAGCGAGCGTCCGGAGACGGCGTAGGTGTTGACGTAGTCGTCCGCCGCGATCGCGGACTCGATGTCTCCCGTCAGACCAGCGGCGGGCTCGAGCGCGATCCGCGTGCCGTCGGCATCGGTGAGCACGAGGAAGTCGGCGTCGTCGACGTTCCACGAGATCTGGTCCGACAGCGCGTCGCGGATCACGACGTTGCGGTTCAGGGCGAAGGGGCCATCGGCGAAGTCGGCGAAGACGGTGAGGTCGGCGCCGAGCTTGTAGGTCACGGGGATGCCTTCGCCGAGCGTCGCACCGCCCGGCAGCTGCTCCTGCAGGGCCACGGCTGTCGGGTCGACCGACTTGGTGAACGCGGCGCCCGTGCCGGGGCGTGGCTGACCGGCGACGGTGCCCGAGATGCGGGTGCTGGTCGAATACTCCTGCCCATCGATCGTCGCCGTGTTCGTCAGGGCGACGGAGTACGAGCCCCCGTCGAGCTTGTCGACCGCGTCGTACGACTCCTGCAGCCGGTCGCGGATGGCCGGCGAGCGCCGCGGCGTCGGCGATCCGCGCCCGGTAGGTGAACGTGTACACCGAGTTCGCCTCGGCGGAGAAGTCGTAGGTGAACGAGGTGCCCGAGATCTCGGGCAGGCCGCTGAGAGCGGTGTTCACGGGGTTCAGCCCGTTCTCGTCGCGGATCACCCGGGAGCCGGAGAGCGAGCCGTCGACGAAGACGAGATCGTCGCCGAGCACGTCGCCGATCGAGACGTCACGGGCATCGGCGCTGGAGACGGTGATCGTGTACGGGATCTCGGCCTCGAGCGCTGCCGGGTCGATGACGACCTCGCCGTCGACGACGGAGTGCGGGATCGAGACCTGGCCGGCGGTCTTGTTCGCCCAGGTCGTCGTGTTCTGCGGGAAGTCGCCCGGCTCGACAACGATGATGCGCTGGGTCGTCGTCTCGCCGTCGACCACCCACACCAGATCGCGCGCCTGCGAGGACTCGACCGCGTCGACCGTGAAGCTCAGGTCGAGCACACCCTGGCTGACGTTGCCGGGGAACGGATCCATGAACGTCACGACGAGGCGCCCCGCGTCATCCATCGCGAGCGAGCGCACGGCGGTGTTGCCCGCGGGCACCTGCAGTGCGGATGCGGGGATGGTGATGCCGTCGGGCAGCTCGATCGCGACCACGGCCCCGTCGTCCATGCTGCCGTAGCCGAGCTGGAAGGGATCGCTCCCGCCCTCGGTCAGCACGGGCGTGCCGTTGTGGCTGGCTCCCGAGTCGACAGGGAAGACCGAGACCTCGCCGCCTGCGGCGAGCGCGGGCGCGCCCAGTCCGGTGACGATGAGCAGGGCGGTGAGGACGCCGGCGAGCCAGACCGCCAGGGCTCTGGCGCGCGAACGCGGTGCGATGGAAAGCGACACGAGTGTCTCCCGTCAAGACATCAGGGGTGAGCGAGGTTTCCCGCGAGGGCGCCGCGGCACGGCATCCTCGGTGCCGGAGGCGCGCACGCCGCAGCGTCGCACGGAGGGTCCGGCCCCGCTCAGCATGGCGTGACCGGATCGCGCCACCTCACGTCTGTGAGGGGTCGACGGGAAATGCGGTCGTTTCTGGCAGATTGTGCGACTCCACTGTCGCAGACGGCCGATGGAGGGCGCGGTACCGAGCGGGCGACGTGCCGTGGAAGGCGCGGAAGGCGCGGTGCGCCGAGTCCGAAGAGCCGAAGCCCACGCGGGCGGCGACGGCCTCGAACGCGTCGGTCGTCGTCAGGAGCCGATGCTCCGCCGCCTCGGCACGTCGCTTGCGATGCTCTGCGCGACGGTGAGGTCCTCGGTCCGGAAGAGCCGATGCAGCCGGCGCTCGGACACGCCGACGGCCCTTGCGATCGCCGAGGGCCCGAGCGACGGGTCGGCGTAGTCACGCTCGATGATGGCCCGTGCGCGGCGCACCACGGCGGCCGCGGGTTCCTCCTCGGGGAGTGCGTCGGGAGTGAGCAGGCCCCGCGTCAAGCCGATGATCGCGTGCGCGAGGATCTCCGCGTCGCGGGTGCCGTCATCGGGAGCGGATACGCCCAGCGACCGGACCAACGACGACCACGCGGCCCGCAGCGGCGAGGTGATCGGCGCGAGGAACCGGTCTCCGGGGAGCACGGCGGGGAGCCGCAAGGCGGCACGCGGGACGACCAGGGTGGCGAGGCGCACGGCCTCGCTGGCGCGCAGACGGAAGGGCGCTCCGGTGTCGACGGCGGTCATCTCGCCGGGTCGGAGCGGCGGGCGGTCGGGATCGTCGAAGTGGAGCACGCCGCCCTGCACCTCGATGAAGCGGACCAGCTCCTGCGTGCTCGCTGAGGTCATCGAGAACGCCGCAGCCGACAGCTCTTCGTAGGCGACCGTGTCGAGCGGCACGGACAGGAGGCGCGCGCGGAAGCGCTGCGGGTCTGCGGGCGTGACCTCGACGTTGGCCGACAGCCGGCGCGCACCCTCCACGCCGGTCAAGCTGTACACGGTTCGTCGCCCGCGTGAGGCGGCGAGCGTGAGGACACGTGCGTTCACCGACATCTCCCCTCCGCTCCCCAGCCGGAATCGCCAATCTATCGCGGAGTCCGGTCAGCCGATGCGGGCCGGCGTCGGAACTGCGTGCGTTCCGCCGGAACCGAGCCGCGCAGCCGATCGTGCCGACCGGCATACTGCAACCTCATCACGCGAGGGGCGATGCCCCATCCGGCGAATCCCGCCGTCGCACGAAATGAGCGAACGCATGCAGAATCCGAGAGGGTTCGAGGCGCGCGCCGCATCGATGAGGTGCGCGCCTCGTCGATGAGATCAGTCCGCCGAAGCGAGGAACGCCCGCACCTCGGTGACGGCCGGATGCTCGGAGCGCTCCGGCGCCGCGAACCCGCGCTCGCGGAGCCATGCGTCGTCGTAGAGCTTGTCGAGGTAGCCGCGGCCGTGGTCGGGGAGGAGCACGACCACCACATCGTCCTCCGTGAGGGCTGCGGCCGTGCGCAGCGCGGCGACCACCGCCATGCCGCTCGAACCGCCGACGAAGAGCCCCTCTTCCGCGGCGAGCCGACGGGTCATCGCGAACGACTCGGCATCCGACACCCGTTCGTACGCGTCGACCACGCTCGCGTCGAACGTCTGCGGGAAGAAGTCCTCGCCCACACCCTCGACGTGATACCCGTGGATGGGACCCCCGGAATAGATCGACCCCTCGGGGTCGGCGCCGATCACGCGAACGGCTCCCCCGCTCGCCTGCTTGAGGAACCGCCCGGTGCCGCTGATCGTGCCGCCCGTGCCGATGCCTGCGACGAAGTGGGTCACGCGCCCGTCCGTGTCGTCCCAGATCTCGGGGCCGGTCGTCTCGAAGTGTCCGCGCGGGCCGTTCTGATTCGCGAACTGATTGGGGTTGAACGCTCCGGGGATCTCGGCTGCGAGCCGCGCCGCGACGCTGTAGTACGAACGCGGGTCGGAAGGCTCGACGCTCGTCGGGGTGATCACGACCTCGGCGCCGAACCCTCGCAGGGTCGCGACCTTGGCACCGGCGAACTTGTCGGGGACGACGAACACCATGCGGTACCCCCGCTGGAGGGCGACGAGGGCGAGGCCGACGCCGGTGTTGCCGCTGGTGGCCTCCACGATCGTGCCGCCGGGGCGGAGATGGCCGTCGCGTTCCGCCGCGTCGATGATCGCGGCCGCGATGCGGTCTTTGGCCGAACCTCCGGGGTTGGCGTACTCCACCTTCGCGAGGACGGTCGGGCGGATGCCTTCCGTCACGGCGTTCAGGCGGACGAGGGGCGTGTGGCCGACGAGGTCGGCGATGTGCTGGGCGTAGCGCACGGGGGTTTCCTGACGTCGGTGCGCGCGGCATGCGCGCAGGGAGAAGGGTCGGTCGAAGGCGAGCGGATGCTCAGCGACAACAACGACACGTCAGGGACACAGAGGAACTGTATCCCGGCGAGTGCGACGATCGCAACACGCCGGCCGCGCTCAGGCGGGCCCAGCGGTCGGCCGCGCACTCGTAGCTCCGAGGGTCGCCCGGCGGCAGCGACCGTCCCGGCTACGCCGTGGACTCCCGGACGATGAGCTTGTGGGGTGCCACGATCTCCGTCGCGGGGAGCTCGGGGTCGTCGATCCGCTCCAGGATGCGGCGCACCGACTCCCTGGCGATGAACGGGGTGTCCAGCGAGATCGTGCTCAGGGACGGGCGGGCGAAGCGCCCCTCCTCCACATCGTCGATCCCGATCACGGCGACGTCCTCCGGCACGCGCAGTCCCGCGTCGAAGACCGCGCGCATCACGCCGATCGCGAGCAGGTCGGAGAAGCAGAAGATCGCATCCGGACGGTCCTCCAGCGCGAGCAGCTGCTGCGCTGCGCGGTATCCGTCGGGGCGGCTGTAGTGGGCGGCGGTCACGGCGTACTCGGGGCGCAACGGCATCCCCGCGTCGACGAGCGCCGATTCGTACCCGGCGGAGCGCTGCAGCGGGGTGGCGTACTCCTCCTGGGGTTGCGAGCCGATCGCAGCGATGCGGGTGCGCCCTGTCGCGATGAGGTGATTCACCGCGTCGCGCGCTGCGGCGACGTTGTCGATGGCGACGTGGTCGTAGCGGCCGTCGAACTCGTGCTCGCCGAGCAGGATCAACGGCATCCGCGTGGTGCCGGGCATGTCGAGCAGCTCCGCCTTGGTGACGAGCGGGCTGAACAGCAGTCCGTCGAAGAGCATCGTGCGGTCCTCGCCGGTGAGCAGCTGCTTCTCGCGTTCGTGGTCATGCCCGGTCTGATCGATCATCACCCGGTAGCCCACCTCGGCGGCGACCTCGATCACGTCGCGGGCGAGTTCACTGAAGTAGGGCACGTCGATCTCGGGGACCACGAGCGCGAGCATGCCGGTGCGCCCCGTTCGCAAGGTGCGCGCCACGGGGTTCGGCCGGTAGTCGAGCTCGTCGATCGCGGCGAGCACGCGCGCCCGCATCCGCTCGCTCACATGTGCGTAGCCGCTCACCACGTTGGACACGGTGCGCACCGAGACCTGGGCGTGGCGTGCGACATCGCGGAGCGTGGCGGGCATGGCGTCATCTTACCTTTTGCAACGTCGGCAAACGTGCGGTAGTGTTTTGCACACGTTGGCAAAGCCGGCGACGCAGCACACCCGAAACACGAACGCACGACTCGATACGAGATCGATCAGCACGAGCTCGAACAACACAAAGCTCGAACAACACAAAGGAGTGTCCATGAACCGCATCATGAAGAGACGCAGCACCCGTCTCGCCGCGGTCGGCGCGGTCGCGGTCACCGCGCTGGCCCTGACGGCCTGCGGCCCGGAGATCAGCGGCGGCGCCGACGGCGAGTCCGACTCGAACCTGCTCAAGGCCCCGACCACCGATCAGCCCGAGGGCGAGATCACGATCTGGGACCGCTCGGGCGACCTGTACGAGGTCTTCGACGCCGTCATCGACGACTTCACCGAGAAGTACCCGGGCATCACCGTGCACCACGAGGCCGTCGACATCAACTCGAAGCTCCAGAACACCCTCATCACCGGCACCGACGTGCCGGACGGAGTCTTCCTCGACGACGCCCTCGTCAGCGGCTACGTCGACTACCTGTGGGACCTCAGCGACGTGCTCGCCCCGTACGTCGACGACATCGCCCCGCAGAAGATCGATGCGACGACCGTCGACGGCGGCATCTACGGGGTGCCGTACGACCTCAACCCCGGTCTGCTGTTCTACAACGCGACGGCGCTCGAGGCCGCGGGCGTCGACGTCTCGGCGATCGAGACCTACGACGACCTGCTCGCCGCCGCCCGGGCGTACAAGGCGGCCGTCCCGAGCGCCAAGCCGATCCACCTCGAGCAGGGGGCCTTCCTCGGCCAGCTCCAGCTGGAGATGTTCGCCAGCCAGCTCGGCACGTCGATCGCGGATGCCGATGGCGACCTGCGTTTGGACAGCCCCGAGTACGAGCAGATCCTCACTTTCCTCGACACGGTGCAGTCCGAGGGCCTCGGCACTCGCGCCGAGTACCTCAACCCCACCGACATCGCCGAGCTGGAGAACGGCAACCAGGTGTTCTACCCCTGGGCCATCTGGTTCGACTTCGCACCGCAGCAGCTCCTGCCGGAGACCAGCGGCGACTGGCGCGCCATGGAGCTCCCCGCCTGGGAGGAGGGCGGCGCCCGCAGCGGCGCGATGGGCGGATCGTCGTTCGTGCTCCCGAAGGACGGCGAGAACTCCGAGCTGGCCTGGCTGTTCTACGAGTTCCTCATGTACGACGAAGCCGGCTACCGGGCGGTGTGGGGTGTCAACGACGTCTACCCGACCGGTCTGAACACCTCCATCCCGGCCTACCTGCCCGCCGCCGACCCGGCGACCCCGCTCTTCCAGCCGATCGAGGCGCTGGGCGGCCAGGATCTCTGGGAGGTCGCCACCACCGCGGGGGCGCAGATCCCCAGCGGAACGTCGATTCCGTCATGGTGGACCGGAGCCGTCGACTACCTCGGCGCCGACCTGCAGCGGATGCTCGACGGAGACCTCACCCCCGCCGAGGTCGTCAGCAGCGCGAGCGAAGGCATCCAGACCAACCTCATCGACAGGCAGTGACGAGCGGATGACCATCTCCACCCTCCCCTCCGCGGCGCCGCGGCGCACGCGACGACCGAGCGCTGCGCGGCTGCGCAGACGATCGGCTCCGTACCTCTTCGTGCTGCCGTTCGTGGCGATCTTCCTCGCGTTCAGCGTGTATCCGCTGATCTTCACGGCACGGCTGAGCTTCACGAACTGGCGCGGCTCCGGCGCCGCGGAGTGGGTCGGCTGGGGCAACTACACCTACCTGCTCACCAGCGAAGCGTTCTGGAACTCGCTGGGGAACTCGGCCATCCTCTGGCTGCTGATCGTCCCGATCCAGGTGGTGCTCGCCGTGCTCGTCGCGGTGCTGCTGAACTCGGCCAAGCTCCGTCTGCGCGGCCTCTACCGTGTGGCCTTCATCGTGCCGTTCGTCACGCCGCTCGTGGCGGTCGCCCAGATCTGGGTGGTGCTGTTCGACCAGCAATACGGGGCGGTCAACGCGATCCTCGGGGTCTTCGGGCTGCCCGACATCGGGTGGCTCACGACGAGCGCGTGGTCCAAGCCGACGCTCGCGCTGCTCTTCCTGTGGAAGACGACGGGCTTCATCGTGATCATCCTGCTCTCCGGCCTGCAGTCCATCGATCAGTCGATGTACGAGGCGGCCGAGCTCGACGGCGCGACCAAGCTCCGCCAGCTGTGGAGCATCACCGTGCCCCTGCTGCGCCGCACCATCATGTTCGCCGTGGTCCTGCAGACCCTCGCCGTCTTCCAGATGTTCGCGGAGCCGTTCGTGGTGACGCAGGGCGGTCCGTACAACTCCACGACCACGGCGGGCTACTACCTCTACAACCACATCACCAGGGGCGACCTGGGCACCGGAGCGGCGAACTCCTTCCTGCTCGTGATCCTCGTGATGGTGCTCTCGCTGTTCTTCGTGCGACTGCTGAGAGCGAAGGATTGACGATGACCGACACCCTCACCCGCCCCGTCGCCGCCGCACCGGCACCCGCCGCCGAGCGTCCACGGCATCGCCCGAGCCTGAGACTGGGCAGCCACGCGTTCCTGATGCTGCTGCTGATCGCGTTCCTCGCTCCGGTGGCCTGGGCCATCGTGTCGTCGTTCAAGCAGCCGAACGACATCATCCGCGACCCGCTCGGCTTCGACGTGTCGACGTTCACGCTGCAGAACTTCCTCGCGATGTTCCAGGACGTGCCGATCGCGAGCGGGTTCCTCAACACCGGCATCGTGCTGGTGATCAAGGGCGGCATCACGCTGTTCTTCGCCCCGCTGGCGGCCTTCGCCTTCGCGAAGTACGACTTCCTCGGCAAGAACCTCATCTTCGGCGCCGTGCTCGTCACCCTGATGCTGCCCACGATCGTGCTGATCATCCCCCTGCTGCTCGAGATGAAGGCGCTCGGCTGGGTCAACACGTATCAGGCCCTCATCCTGCCGGGAGCGATCGACGCGTTCGCCATCTTCTGGATGCGTCAGGTCATCACCGCCGTGCCCGATGAGCTGCTCGACGCCGCGCGGGTCGACGGCGCGAGCGAGTTCGGCATCTACTGGCGCGTGATCCTCCCGGTCATCCGCCCTGGGCTCGCCGGCCTCGCTGTGCTGACCATCATGAACATCTACAACGACTTCGTCTGGCCCGTCGTCGTCGCCAGCTCCGACCGGATGGCGACCCTCCAGGTCGTGCTGTCCACGCTCGCCCAGAACATCACGGGCAACCGGATCGGCGCCGATTACGCGACCGTCACCGGTGAGCTCCTGGCGGCGAGCTCCATCGCCCTCATCCCCCTGCTGGTGCTCTTCATCGTGCTCCAGCGTCACTTCATCAACGGCATCCTCGCCGGCAGCGTGAAAGGCTGAACGTGTCCCTCTCCACCACCATCCCGCCTCTGGTCTCCTCCGACGAGGAGGCGGTGCCCCGCCCGGAGTACCCCCGGCCCGATCGTGATCGCTCCGAGCGCTGGCTGACCCTTAACGGCCGGTGGGCGTTCGAGGCCGATGGCACCGAGACCACCATCACGGTGCCGTTCGCCTGGGAGACCGCGGCCTCCGGCGTCGCGCTCACCTGGCTCGAGCGCGGCGTGTACCGTCGCCGGGTCACCGCTCCCGCCGAGTGGTCAGGGCGGCGGATCGTGCTGAGCTTCGGCGCCGTGCACCACCGCGCCGTCGTCCGGATCGACGGGACCGTCGTCGGCGAGCACGTCGGCGGCTACGACTCCTTCGAGTTCGACGTGACCGACGCCCTCGCACCCGGCGTCGAATCCGAGCTGACCGTCGAGGTCGACGCTCCCGCCGACAAGCGCGAGATCGTGCACGGCAAGCAGCGCTCGATCCCGCGCGACGATTACGACGGCGTCTCGTTCACGCCGACCTCCGGCATCTGGCAGTCGGTCTGGCTGGAGGCTCGCGGGCGCACCTACGCCCGCACGGTGACGCTGCGCGGCGACAGCCTGACCGGCATCGACGTGACGGTCGATCTGCTGGGCGACCGCGTCTCCGACGTCCCCGTTCGGGTGCGGGTCGTGAACGCGGATGCCGGCGACGGCGGCGAGATCGCGCTGACCTCGGATGCCGGCGGACGCGCGTCAGGGAGAATCGCACTGGCCGAGCCGCGGTTGTGGTCTCCGGAAGAGCCGTACCTGTACCGCGTCGAGGTGGTCACAGGCGACGACGACCTCGTCGATCGCGTCATCGCCACCACGGGGCTCCGCCGCATCGAGGCCCGCGGCGAGCAACTGTGGCTGAACGGCTCGCGCCTGTACGTGCGGGGCGTGCTCGATCAGGGCTACTGGCCGCGGACCGGCCTGACGGCCCCCGACGCCGAGGCTCTTCGACGCGACATCGCCCTGGCGAGGGAGCTCGGCTACAACCTCGTGCGCAAGCATCTGAAGTTCGAGGACCCCATCTGGCTTCACGAGGCCGACGTGACCGGCACGCTGGTGTGGGCGGAGCCGGCCTGTCCCAGCCGCTTCTCCGACACGTCCGCCGCGGCCTTCGAAGCGCAGATCCCCGCGATGGTCGAGCGCGACGGCAATCACCCGAGCATCGTCATCTGGGGTCTGTACAACGAGGAGTGGGGCCTGGACTGGGACATCCCCGGCAGCACGGAGCGTGCCCAAGCCGCGGTGCGCGCATACGACCTGCTTCGGGCCATCGACGACACGCGCCCCATCGTGGAGAACTCGGGCTGGGCTCACGTGAAGAGCGACCTCGTCGACTGGCACTACTACGAGCCCGACATCGCGACGTGGAAGCAGACGATCGCGGACCTCGCGGCAGGAGTGCGGGAGGCCTTCCCCGTGCGGCTCGGCCCCGACTTCATCGTCGACAAGTCGTTCTACGGCGCGGAGTCGTTCCCCCGCACCGGCGTGCCGATCCTCAACAGCGAGTACGGGGAGGGCTTCACCAGCCTCGAACGCGCTTGGCACCTGCGGTGGGAGACGCAGGAGCTGCGCCGCCACGACCGCTACTCCGGCTACGTGTACACCGAGTTCTCCGACGTCGAACACGAGTGCGCGGGCCTCCTCACCGAGGACCGTCGCGCCAAGGACTGGGGCGGATGCGTACCCGCCCATGTCAACGCCGACACGGTGCTCGTCCTCGACCTCATCCCCGCGCGGGCCGGGGCCGATCTCGCCACGCCGGTCGACGCGTTCGACCTCGATGTGCACATCTCCCATCACGGGCGGCACGCCGTGCGCGCGACGGTCCACGCCGCCTGGGTCAGGGCGGGAGGAGACGCCGAGTCGCTCCCTCAGGCTCAGGCCTCGACAGCCCCGATCGACGCGCTCCCGTTCACGCTCTCCGATGCGGCGAGGCTCTCCGTTCCCGCGCGTGCGGCGGCGGGGCGACTGCTGTTGTGGGCGGTCGACGCCGCGGGTACGGTGATCGCGCGCTCGTTCCTCGACGCAGCGCCCGTCGAGCAGCCGAACCGCAGGGGCGCGCGCGACACGACGGCGTGACGACCGGTGGGGGCGGGCCGTGCGCGTCGACGGCCCGCCCCGACCCGTATCCGACGCCGGCGTCGCCAGACCCGCCTTCGCTGGTCAGCGTTTACCAGATCTGGCACTCGACTCCCTCGCAACGAGCTCGGGCCGGAACCGAACTCGCCGCTCGTGCTCGACGCCGTCGAGCTCTTTGAGGAGCAGATCGACACCGGTCCAGCCGAGGAGCCGCGCAGGCTGGTGCACCGAGCTCAGAGACACGACCATCGCCGACGCGAAGTCGATGTCGTCATAGCCGACCATCGCGATATCGTCCGGCACGCGGATGCCGGTGCCTCCCCTGAACGCCTGCAGCAGACCCACGGCGAGGAGGTCGTTCGCGGCGAACACTGCATCCGGCCTCTCTCCGGCAGGGCGCCGCGCGATCCCTGCCCCTGCTGCCCGCCCCTGCAGCACGGTCAAGGCCGTCTGCTCGATCACCTCGAGCGTGGCGGTCGGATGCTCCGCCATGGCGGCCCGTGCGCCTTCGAGGCGATCCGCGACCTGCCGCACGGACCGTGGGCCGCAGACATAAGCGAGCCGCCGCCGACCGGCGGCGAGGAGATGTGCGGCTGCGAGCCGCCCACCCTCCACGTCGTCGACGGAGACCGAGGGAAACACCTCATCCTCCGCTTCGCGGTCGACGAGAACCACCGGCATACCACCTGCCGCGAAGCGGCGGACACCATCGAGCGCCTCGGATGCCGGGGTCAGCAGCACGCCGTTCACGCGCTGCTCGCGGAACAGCTCGAGGTGCGCCTCCTGCCGGTCTTCGCGCTCATCGCTGTTGCCGAGGAGCACAGTCATGCCGGCATCCGCCGCCCTGTCCTCCGCCCCTCTCGCGACCTCCGCGAAGAACGGGTTGCCGATGTCGGGAACGATCAGGCCGATGCTGCGGCTGCGGCCTGCGCGAAGCTGTCTGGCCGCGTCATTACGCACGAATCCGAGCTCCTGGATGGCGCGCTGCACCCTCGCAACGGTGCGCGCCGAGACGCGCTCCGGCCGATTGAGCACGTTGGACACGGTGCCCACCGAGACGCCGGCAGCAGCCGCCACGTCTCTCACACTGACCGCCACCGCGTTCCTCCGCTGATCACATCACGAAGCTCGACCGCCCCACGTCCTTGACCTAGACAACTTACCGCCCCTATCGTGATTTGAAACGATTCATTAGGGATCGATCCCACGGGCAGCACTCCACTCCCGGCACTGATCGGAAGGCGAATCCACCATGAGCATCCTCGCGCCCCTCCATCTCGACCTTCTCGAGCGCCAGGCCATCGAGCTGCCCTCCTGGGCGTTCGGGAACTCCGGTACCCGGTTCCGGGTGTTCGGCACTCCCGGCACGCCTCGCGACCCGTTCGAGAAGATCGCGGACGCCGCGCAGGTGCACAGGCACACGGCGCTCGCGCCGACGGTGGCCCTGCACATCCCCTGGGACATGTGCGACTTCGGCGACCTGCGCAAGCACGCCGAGGACCACGGCGTCGCGCTCGGCACGATCAACTCGAACACCTTCCAGGACGAGGACTACAAGTTCGGCGCCCTCACGCACGAGGACGGCAGGATCAGGCAGAAGGCGATCGACCACCACTTCGCGTGCATCGACGTGATGAACGAGACCGGCAGCCGTGACCTCAAGATCTGGCTCGCCGAGGGCTCGAACTACCCGGGACAGGCCGACATGCGGGGGCGTCAGGACCGGTTGCACGACTCGCTCGCAGCGATCTATGCACGGCTCGGCGACGACCAGCGCCTGGTGCTGGAGTACAAGTTCTTCGAGCCGGCCTTCTATCACACCGACGTGCCCGACTGGGGAACGTCCTACGCGCAGGTGGCGGCTTTGGGCGACAAGGCGATGGTGTGCCTCGACACCGGGCACCACGCCCCCGGCACGAACATCGAGTTCATCGTGATGCAACTGCTCCGGCTCGGCAAGCTCGGCTCCTTCGACTTCAACAGCCGCTTCTACGCCGACGACGACCTGATCGTGGGCGCGGCCGACCCGTTCCAGCTGTTCCGCATCCTGTTCGAGGTCGTCCGCGGAGGCGGATTGAACAACCCCGACGTGGCGTTCATGCTCGACCAGTGCCACAACGTCGAAGACAAGATCCCCGGGCAGATCCGGTCGGTCCTCAACGTGCAGGAGATGACGGCGCGGGCGCTGCTCGTCGACCGCGACGCGCTGGCCGCCGCCCAGAAGGCGGGCGACGTGCTCACGGCGAACGCCGTCTTCATGGACGCCTTCTACACCGACGTGCGCCCCGCCCTCGCCGACTGGCGCGAGTCGCGCGGCCTGCCCGCCGACCCGATGGCCGCGTATGCGGCATCCGGCTACCAGCAGCGGATCGCCGCCGAGCGCGTCGGAGGGGTGCAGGCCGGCTGGGGCGCCTGACCCGCGATCGCATCGACGACACTCACCGAAGGACACCGTGATGACCAACCCCACCGCCGCCGCCCTCATCGAGCGGTCGAACCGCCTGGGCGCCGACCCGAAGAACACGAACTACGCCGGAGGCAACACCTCCGCCAAGGGCACCGACACCGATCCCGTGACGGGCGAGCCGGTCGAACTGCTCTGGGTCAAGGGCTCCGGCGGAGACCTCGGCACCCTCACCGAGCAGGGCCTCGCCGTGCTGCGCCTCGACCGCATGCGCGCGCTCGTCGACGTGTACCCCGGCGTCGACCGCGAAGACGAGATGGTCGCCGCGTTCGACTACTGCCTGCACGGCAGGGGCGGCGCGGCCCCGTCGATCGACACCGCCATGCACGGTCTCGTCGACGCCGCGCACGTCGACCATCTGCACCCGGATTCCGGCATCGCGATCGCGACCGCCGCCGACGGCGAGGCGCTGACCGCGAAGATCTTCGGCGACCGCGTCGTGTGGGTGCCGTGGCGCCGGCCCGGCTTCCAGCTCGGCCTCGACATCGCCGAGATCAAGGCGAAGAACCCTGCCGCGGTCGGCTGCATCCTCGGCGGCCACGGCATCACCGCCTGGGGCGACACCTCCGAACAGGCCGAGGCCAACTCGCTGTGGATCATCGACACCGCCGCCGCCTACATCGCCGAGCACGGCAAGGAGCAGCCGTTCGGCGGCATCCGCGCCGGCTACGAGGCGCTTCCGGAGGCCGCCCGTCGCGAGCGGGCTGCGGCCCTCGCCCCCACGATCCGCGGCATCGCCTCGCAGGACAAGCCCATGGTCGGCCACTTCACCGACGCCGACGTCGTGCTCGACTTCCTCGCGTCCGAGAAGGCACCGGCCCTCGCGGCGCTCGGCACGAGCTGCCCCGACCACTTCCTGCGCACCAAGGTCAAGCCGCTCATCCTCGACCTCCCGGCCACGGCATCCGTCGAGGAGCAGGTCGCACGGCTGCACGAGCTGCACGCCGAGTACCGCGCCGACTACCAGGCCTACTACGACGCGCACGCCACGGCCGACTCCCCCGCCATCCGCGGGGCCGACCCGCTCATCGTGCTGATCCCCGGTATCGGCATGTTCTCCTACGGCGCCAACAAGCAGACCGCGCGCGTCGCCGGAGAGTTCTACGTCAACGCGATCAACGTGATGCGCGGCGCCGAGGCGCTCAGCACCTACTCGCCCATCTCCGACGCCGAGAAGTTCCGCATCGAGTACTGGGCGCTGGAGGAGGCCAAGCTGCAGCGGATGCCGAAGCCGAAGACGCACCAGGGGCGCGTCGCGTTCGTCACCGGCGCCGCGAGCGGCATCGGAAAGGCGATCGCCACCCGCCTGGCCGCCGAGGGGGCGTGCGTCGTCGTCGCCGACCTCGACCTCGAGAAGGCACAGGCGGCGGCGTCTGAGCTGGGTGGCACGGACGTGGCGATCGGCGTCGCCGCGAACGTCGCGGATGCCGATGCCGTGCAGGCCGCGCTGAACGAGGCTGTGCTCGCGTTCGGCGGGGTCGATCTCGTCGTCAACAACGCCGGGCTCTCGCTGTCGAAGCCGCTGCTGGAGACCACGGAGAAGGACTGGGATCTGCAGCACGACGTCATGGCGAAGGGCTCGTTCCTCGTGTCGAAGGCTGCCGCGCGGATCCTCATCGATCAGAAGCTCGGTGGCGACATCGTCTACATCTCGTCGAAGAACTCCGTGTTCGCGGGCCCCAACAACATCGCCTATTCCGCGACGAAGGCCGACCAGGCACACCAGGTGCGCCTGCTCGCGGTGGAGCTCGGCGAGCACGGCATCCGCGTCAACGGCATCAACCCCGACGGTGTCGTGCGCGGCTCCGGCATCTTCGCCTCCGGATGGGGTGCGAACCGCGCCGCGACCTACGGCGTCGCCGAGGAGGATCTCGGCCAGTTCTACGCGAACCGCACGATCCTCAAGCGCGAGGTCGTGCCGGAGAACGTCGCGGATGCCGTGTACGTGCTGACCGGCCCCGAACTCAGCCGCACCACCGGCCTGCACATCCCCGTCGACTCCGGCGTCGCCGCCGCGTTCCTCCGATGAGCCGGCGTGCCGTCGCCGCCGTCGATCTCGGCGCGACCAGCGGTCGGGTGATGATCGGGCGGATCGGCGACGGGACGCTGGAGCTCGAGCTCGTGTCGCGCTTCCCCAACGGGCCGATCGAGCGCGCGGACGGGCTGCACTGGGACTTCGGCACCCTGTACGAGAGCGTGCTCGACGGGCTCGCCGAGGCGGTGCGCCGTGAACCCTCGATCGAGAGCATCGGCATCGACTCCTGGGCGGTCGATTACGGCCTGCTGAGGGACGGCGAGCTGCTCGCCGAGCCTTTCCACTACCGCGACGAACGCAGCGCCGCCGGGGTCGAGCTCGTGCATGAGACCGTGCCGTTCGGCGAGCTGTACCGGCGCAACGGACTGCAGTTCCTGCCGTTCAACACGCTGTACCAGTGGCGCGTCGACGAGAGGACGGCCGACGCCGACGCCGCACTCCTCATCCCCGACCTCATCGCGTACCTGCTGACCGGCGTCGCCGTGGCCGAGCGCACCAACGCGTCGACGACCGGCCTGCTCCGGGTGACCGACGGCGAGTGGGACACCGAGCTCGCCGAGGCCCTGGGCATCCCGACGCGCATCCTGCCGACGCTCGTCGACCCTGGCGCCGTCATCGGCCGGCTCCGGCCCGAGCTCGCGGCGCGCGTTGGCGCCGACCTTCCGGTGATCGCGGTGGGCTCGCACGACACCGCATCCGCCGTCGCCGCGGCGCCGCTGGCCACACCCGACTCGGCCTACATCTCGTGCGGCACATGGGGGCTGGTCGGCGTCGAGCTTGCCGAGCCGGTGCTGACGGATGCCGCACGCGAGGCCAATTTCACGAACGAGCGCGGGGTCGACGGGCGCGTCCGCTTCCTGCACAACGTCACAGGGCTCTGGCTGCTCAGCGAGACCGTGCGCGCATGGGAGGCCGAGGACGCCGCGCCGATCGATCTGCCCGCGCTGCTCGCGGCTGCCGCCGAGACCGCGGGACCCGTGCCGATCTTCGACGCGAACGATCCGTCGCTGAGCGCTCCCGGCGACATGCCCGCGCGCATCGCCTCGCTGCTCGGCGCCGGTGCGCCGACGTCCCGGCCCGGCCTCGCGCGCACCATCGTGGAGTCCATCGCTGAGGCGTTCGCGGTCGCCGTGCGGACGGCATCCGCCCTCACCGCGCGGCGGATCGACAGCATCCATCTCGTCGGCGGCGGCTCGCTGAACCGCCTGCTCTGCCAGGCCGCCGCGAACCGCAGCGGCCTGCCGGTGTTCGCGGGCCCCGTCGAGGCGACCGCACTGGGCAACCTGCTCGTCCAGGCGCGCGCGCTGACGGGGACCCCGTCGTCCGTCGACGACATGCGCGCGCTCGTCAGCCGGAGCACCCGCCCAGAGCGTTACGCACCCGCGGGCGGAGTCACGGAGAGCTGACGCCATCGCGCCGGGGGGCCGACGTCTTGATCGTCGGCCGTTCCATTGCGACGATGGAGAAAGCGCTCACGCACACTCAACACGGCCGAGTGGACGTCGCCGAATCGACCAGCGCAGACGAAGGGGGCCACACCATTGCCGGGACACCTCGGCAGTTCACCGCTCTGACGTTCGGCGCGAAGGCTCTCACCATCGTGCTGTTGCTCACCGGGATCGCCCTGACCGCCTACGCTCTCGTCGGCCTCGAGCGCGGATCGGACGCGTTCACCGCGACGCTCGCGTGGGCGCAGTCGGTGCTCATCGCCGGAGTGGTCGTCGGCGTCGGTGGGATCCTCCTGCGCCGCTTTCACGCGCGTGGGCTTCCGCCGCACGAGAGCGATCAGGCGTGACCGCGTACAGGAGCGACCGATGACGACGACCAACCTCACTGCCAACCGCTTGCTGACTGCGGCGCTCGTCCTCAGCGTCCTCGGCATGGGGATCGGGGTCGGCCTGGTGATCGCCGGCTTCATGGTGGGCCTGGGTACTCCGCACGGATCGACGCTGTCCTCATCCGGGACGATCACGACCGTCGCGTTCGTCGTGCTCACCGTGGTCCTCAGCTTGCGCCCGCGTACTCGACACGACACTCGCCTTCGGAGGTGAGGCCGATCGTGACGTCTCGTGCCATCCTGTGACGATGGCCATAGAGAGCAGCCGACTTCGCCTCGAACGGATCACACCGACGCTTGCTGCCCGAATCGTCGAGGGCAGAAGGACTCCTTCCGATCTCTGGCACGAGGAGTATCCGCTTGAGGACGAGCTCGGCCCGCTCCGCACGCTTGCGGCGGCAAACGAGCCCGATCAGGCATTCACGCTGTACATGATCCGTCTCCGCTCCAGCGGCCTCGCTGTTGGGCGGGCTCGGCTTCTTCGGACCTCCTGATGAGAACGGGCGGGTCGAGTTCGGGTACGGCCTCGTGCCCGCGGTGCGTGGAGAGGGCTTGGCGAGCGAGGCTGTCGTCGCCGCCCTCGAGTTCGCAGCAGCTCACGGCGCCCGTTCCGCCGTTGCGGACACCGATCCGGCGAACATCGCCTCCCAACGAGTGCTCGTCAAAGCCGGGCTCAGGGAGACTCGGCGAACGGACTCTCTGATCTTCTACGAGCGCGAACTCGGTTAGCGAAGCAACGCTCCTTCCGATAACCGCTATATGACCCTCGGCCTGATGCTCGGTGTCCTCGGCATGGGGATCGGCGTCGGCCTGGTGATCGCGAGCTTCATCGCAGGAGTCGGATCCTCGATGGGCGCTGCTCTGTCGTCGTCCGGCACGATCACGATCATCGCCTTCGTCGTGTTGACCGTCGTGCTCAGTGTCGCCGCGCGCCGCCAGAAGCAAGTCGGTGGGCACGCCTGATCACTGACACTCGAAGAGGGGGCTCGGATTCCGGGTCCCTCTTCGCATGCGTGCGGAACGTCGTCGCGGTGAAGATGTAGCCCTGGGGCCAAGCGAGTGCCGGCCCCTGGTCGACCACAGGACTGCCAGAGACGATGGACACAGCACCTCCGGCGACGAACACGCGCCAGCCCGAGCAGAGAGACCAAGATGCCCCGAACCATGTGTCTTGACGACCAGGTGCATGCATCATGACGACTACTGCAGCGAACAGCGAGTTATCACCAACGGAGCCGCCGCCGCCGTACGCCGAAAGCCCGTATCTGTCCCGCAGAATCACCGAGAGCGCGTGACACGGGCTGGCAAGCGAAAGCAGGTCCGATCAGGCTGGATCGAAACACCTGCAGGTCTGCAGAAAGCCTGGTAGAGCGGAAGTCTTACTCGAAAGGTCACCGCGCTTCATTCTTGATGTCGTAGACGCTGACGGCCGAGTGCAGCGGGGCCACGAACCCGCCGATCAACGATCTGCCGTGCGCAATATACGCACCACAGCTGCACCACGGCGGCCCTGAGACGAAGAAAACCCCTGGCTTTACCAGGGGTTTTCTCTGGCGGTGACGGTGGGATTTGAACCAGCGTGACCCCCGCGAGACGACGCGGGCACCCTGACAGAACCGTGGAATCATGCGGATCTACGGTCATCAGGATCAGGCCGAATCGGACTCAATCACGAGTTCTGTTGTCACGGTGTTGTCACCGCGGGCCCCTCCCCTGCCGGTGCGACGATGCCCTCTTGGGGACGACGGATGAGACCTGGCTCAACTACGCCGAGGCTGCGAAGCGAGTCCGGTCGTCGAAGCGCACCGTGCAGCTGTGGCGCCGGCAAGGGGATGCCGATGGAATGGCGGGTCGACGAGGGCGGGCAACGATACCGCGTCGTCGAGGAATCGGTTCTCCTCGCATGGTGGCGTGACCGGATGAACGCGAGCCCGGTGCACTTCTACCGGATGCGTGCGAAGGCGATCGAACGCGGGGAGACGCCCCCACCCGTCCCTGAACGGTTCACCAAACGGCCTACGGCGGCCTCAACTGCCTCCCAGGTATCCGAGGGCCAGGATGACTCTGATAGCCACTCAGAGGCCGTTACAGCCCTCCTGGCAGACCTACCCGTGTTCCACGGTCACGCAGAGCATGCAGCGCTCGTCGCGGCGATGGAGACCGAACCCCCAGGATGCGACGGGCTCGAGGTGTTCACGCACGACCGGTTCGATGATCCGGAGCAGACCGAGATGATGCGCGGCATCTGCCGGGAGTGCCCGTTGCTCGAGATGTGCAGGGCGTTCGCGGTGGCGGGTCGGCCCTCAGCGGGGATGTGGGCGGGGATGACGCCGGCTGAAGTGCGCAGACTCGGCGCTGACACTGCGCAGACCCTGAGCCGCGACGCTTGCGAAGATCTCGCGATGGTGTCGTGAGGACTCGCTCTCACGTAATCGGCGCCTGCGCGAGAATTTCTCGGGCAATGCCCTGCGTGGATTGCCCCTCCGAGAGCCGCTGAAGATGAGTATCCACGCAGCGCGCAAAGTCAACGCATCCCGCGTCCCGAAGGGCTTCGCTCAGCCTCTTTGAACCTTCCCGCTGCGACCAGTATTCGATCTGGCGCATCGCAACGGCGTCGACCGCACGCCCCGCGTTCTCCGCCAAGAGCATCAGAAATGAATCGGCACTGTGCACCTCGTACGGCAGCGCGTCCGGATCAATGCTTTGGAAGCCTGGGTCGTCAGTGATCAGGTAGCTCGCGCGACATTCCACAGCGGCTGCATGAATGTGATGATCATGCACGTCAGCTCCGGGGAAGTCGACGGCACCGGAGAAGGAATCCAAGATGTCGTCGAGATGCGTTCGCAACGCCTTCTGCAGCCCGCTGGTGTACTCGCCGTCCGCCTTCGGGCTCTTGCGCCGCTTGTGGTAGAGCGTCTCGGTGATGCTGTCCTCCGAGCTGAACAGCACGAACATCCCTCCGCCTGTCTCATATCTGAGCAAGAACAGCCAGTCGCGGAGCGTCTTGGAATACAAGACGTTCGCATCGACGAAGACAACGGGAGCGCGCACCCACTCAGAGTACTGCGGAAGTGGCTATGCGCCTTCGTCGACCTCAAGGAGATCCTGAATGGCCTCGCGGCGGCTGTTTTCTCGCTTCTCTCGAAGCTCAGCAACCTCCGCATGACGAAGCCGGTGATGCGTCCCCGCCATGACCGGCTTGAGCTCGCCCGCCTTGATCAGCTTCATCAGAGTCGGGCGGGAGATCCCGAGAAAATCTGCTGCTGCGGAAGTTGTGAGAAGTTCCGGGACGGTCTGCACGGTGACCTCCCCTCCCTGCGCCACTCGATGCAGCACATGAGAGATGAGGTCAGCGACGGCCGGAGAAAGCGATACGGTCCTGCCGGTCTCGGTGGTGAGAGACAGGGCAGTGATCCGCTCGTCGCCAGCAGCGTCGACAGCCGCGATAGCGCTGGACTGGAGCTCCCGATCAACGATCAGGGAACCTCTAGCGAGTAGAGTGGCGGTCATTTCATCCTCGTTCCAGGTGTACAACCGCGAACTGAGAGTCGCGAGTTGGTGGGTTTACACCTACAAGTGAAACCATAGACGATCTTTACAGACCTGTCCAGCGGCCCACAGCGGCCGCTGACAGCCGATAGCGGCGGTTCAGGACTTCGGCCCGAGTTTGCGGCTGCGGAACTCGTCCAGGCTACTTGGCGTCGAGGAGGAGAGGGGTGTCTCCCCCTGCGGCGCTGTGTTGCCCTGTGGCGTCCTTTCCCGACCGAGGATGCGTAGCTCACGGAGTACGCCGCGGTAGGCGCTCAGGACGCCGCTGGACACGCCTGCGATGCCGAGCGCGTCGAGGTCGCGGGCGAGATCCTTCACCAACTCCACCCACGGCGCTGCGACGTCGTCGGTATCGAGGCCTCGGGCACGTAGGGAGCGGTTCAACGCGCGGAGGTGACGCTGAGAGCTCATCGGGTGCCTTTCGGGTGCGATTCAGTGCCACTTATCGGGCGGTTTCGAGGGCTCGTTCCCAGTCGTGGAGCGGGATCGCGGCCAGGGATGATGGTAAATCTTCTGACGCCGGGGAGAGAGGAACACTGCGCGCGGGAGGTGTGCCAGGTCTGGGGCATGTCTGGATTTTCTCGCCCCCTGGCTTCGGGTGTCAGGCGTCGCTGTCGTCTGCTTGGTCGGCTGTCTCGCCGTCGAAGTACTCGCGTCCCCAGGCCATGAGCTTGCCGCGCAGCTCATCATCCTCGAGGTAGGGCCACCCTTCGCGGTAGTGGATCTCGTCGCGGATGTCGATCCATCTTTGGAGCGCCCTGTCGAGGTCGACGACGCGATCGATCACGGTGTAGACGTCATCGTCGGCGAGCGCTTCGGAGAGCTCGGAGACCCATCTCGCGAAGCGGACCTTGTGCTCGGCGTCCTGACGACGGAGCTCCCGCAGCCGCGACACGGGCAGAGCCACGGGGGATGCCTCACGCTGCGGGGTGATGTCTCGACGTCGCCACTCTCCGCTGCGCTTCGCGTCGTGCTCCTGCTGCGCGCGCCGGCACGCGGGATCGACGGGGGTCTTCTCGCGCAGGTGCCGCTGATAGGCCGGGTAGGTGCCGCACGGGGACTTCGGTCGGGCCATGATCGGCCTCCAATTCGAGTGAGGTTTCAATTCGAGTGGGATGCGCGTATTCGAGTGGGGAGAAACGTGCCAGGTGCGCGCGGGAGGCTGGCAGCAAGGGGCGATGCTGGATTTTATGGCGATGCTCCCTTCCCCAGTAAGGTGCGAGTCCGGCAGGATAGCGACCAACTGAAAGAAGGGGAAGCAATGGCGCTCCAGATTCTGGCGGTGCGTAAGGATGACGATGGCGACATCACGCGCCTAAAGGGTGTGTCATGGGAAGACTCCATCGAGGGTGTGATCAGCGATATCGAGAACGGCCGATACAAGTACTACGTCGATGTCGATGGCCGAGAGGCGGACGTGTACGTCGTGCCAGCGACGCCGTACAGGAAGAAGCATCTGCGGACTACTGCCGATACGACCACGCGCAACAACCTGGACGAGTTGCCGCCGTTCTGATCGTGTGGGGCCCGCTGGTTGCGTGACTACCAGCGGGCCCGGGGCGGTGAGCGCCACGCCGAGGCGTGCGTCCGATGCTCACCGTGTGGTGTCGGCCGCCCAACCAGGCGGAGCGCCCTTCTTCGGCCGACACCAGGTATCAGCCCCTCGGGTACGTGGGAGTTGGTGCGTCGTCGTTGTTGGCTGCGGCGAGAGCGGCTGTGAGGGATCGGGGCTGGCGTGCGGCGATCTTCTCCGCGGTCTCCGCGGGGGTGTTGAGGCGGAGTCCGCCGGCGGCGAGGGCGAGCCAGTCGAGGTGTCCGATCGTCTTGCCTTCGAGGTAGTAGCCGCCTTCGAGGGACCAGTTCTCTCCCTCGGCGAACGCGGCGGAGTAGTTCACTGGCATCGACCCGAGGCGTCGGGGGAACACGTGGTGTTCCATCTCCTCCCGTGTCGGTGAGACCGTGAACACCTTGGAGATCTCGATGCGCAGCGCGACGATCGGCGAGATCGCAGACCACGCGCGGCGGGCAGCACGCCACGCGGCGGACGCCTTTTCGTCGGCGAGCTCGATCACCTGATCCGATGTCGTCGCGGACGTGAACCCGTATTCCTGCGCTGCGGTGACCAGCGGAGCCGCGAGCTCGGCGAACCGAGGCTGCAGAGTCTCCACGAGGCCCTCCAGCTCGGGAAGGGATGCTTCGCGCACCTCGGCTTCCAGTTGTGCACGGAAGTCGGTGATGCCGGTGAGGAGCCCGGGCATCGTGCCGCCTCCGGTGGTGTGCTGACGGATCGACAAGGCTTCGACGTGCGCGCGGGCTTCATCGTCGGACATGCCCAGCACGGACGCGACGGGAGGCATCTGGTGGGCTTCGACGACCTGCAGCAGTTCGAGGGCGCGGGTGATCGGCGACGGAACCGGGACGTCGAGTGCGGTGCATTTCGCAACGAACGCGGGAAGGGTGCCGAGGTTCACTGTGGCACCTCCTCGAACGCGCGGATCTGACCGGAAGCGAGCATGTGCTCCACCTGGTGCGGAAGCGTGTTATCCGGCAGTAGACCGTGCCGGTAGACATACCGCTCATGACCGCCCGGGAGCATAGCCACCACGCATGGCGCGACGACCTGATAGCGGGTCAGGCCGATCAGATACGGGTTGATCGTGGCGCCGCCCATCAGACGCCCCATGCCGCAGCGTAGAGGGCGGCATCCGCATCCCGAGCGGCCGGAGCCGCCTCGGCAGGGGTATCCCAGCCCGCGAGGGCGTAGAGGGCGTCATCGGCGCTCTGCTGAGCCCGCGCGGGCGTCTGTCCGGTGCTCTGCTTCTTCGCCGCGAGCTTCGCATCGAGAGCAGCGAGCACGTCAGCATCGGTCGCGCTCTCCGGGACGCCGAGCTTGTCAGTGAGGGTCTTGCGAGGAATGCCCGCGCGGGGGGCAGGCGCAGAGATGCGTCCCGGCCGCATCGCCGCAGAGACGAGGCCGGCACGCATCCCGTGGAAGGTGCGAGAGAGGGACATGGGGAAGCTCCTGTGTTGAGCGATGTCACGCGCGGCGCACTGCCTGCAACGTGTTCCCCGTCCTGGGTGATTCTGGACTGTCGAAGACCGGTGACGCCCTGCCTACCGTTCCTCCGTCGTGAACCATTCTATCGCCGAAGTACCGCGCGACCAGGGATTCTCCTCCTGTGTCGCGAGATACGGACGCTCGCCGAGCAACCGTTCTACCTCTCGATCGACAGCCGCCCAGACGATCTCCCCGTCCTCGCCGAGCACCGACCCCAGATTGACATACCGCTCGAAGTCGGCGGGATCGGCGAGGACGCCGCGCAGCCACACGCCGAGCAACTGACGGTTCTGCTCAGCCACGACCCGCTGCAGCCGCTCGAGACGCCCCTCGGCCAGTTGCGCGCGGCGCCGATATCGACGATTCTCCTGCACGAGCTCACGCCACTTCGCGCGCCCATCCGCCTGATTCAGCAACGTGATCTCAGCCATGGCTCACACCGTCCTGAAGAGTCGACCGTCGGAAGGGCGCACATAGATCGTCCCGGCGGGAAGTCCTACGCTTCCGGCCGGGATCGTCGCCAGGTCGACGTACACCTCGTTGTTGTCGCCGACCTGCACAGCCGGGGTGTGCACGAATCGCTCCGTGCCGAGGCCGTTCGCGGCCACAACCGCCGTCGTCATCCATCTCATCGGTCACACCGTCCTGTATGGCATGCCGTCGACCGGGTCGACGTAGATCGTGTGCGGCGGCAGACCCACCGCACTCCCACTCACAGTCGGGAAGTGCAGCCAGCTACCCAGCTCCGGATTCGTAGCCATGTCATCTCTCGCTTCCTGCCGCGTGTGCGGCGTTGATCGATCGCGCGCACATCACGCGCGTACTGTGGTCGCCCTGGGAAGCGGCCACGATGAAACCACCTCGACGACGTAGGCCGGCAGACGGACCCAGCCGCGATGCCACCTCGCCCTCATCAGCCAGCGCCGCCGGGAGGCGGCAAGACCGTAAGCGCGCTGGAACGTGACGTGCACGCCGCTGCCGAGCTACCAGCGCGAGGTCACCTTGAGCCTGCTCGCCGCAGGGGCATCGAGCCGCAAGCGGCCCGATCCGCGATGACATGTTGGTCAGAGCGATCTTCATGGAGATCAGCGAGCGGAGCGAGCGGCGAGCGCCCGGGAGGGCGCGCACAGCCACGGCAGAGCGGCCAACGTAAGTACTTCTACCCTCTGGCCAGATAGGTAGACAGGTCGACCACGTTCGACTGGCTAAGCGAATCTGACAGGTTTGAGGCGGCCAACCTGTCCACTGAGTCGACAGGTTTGGCCGTGCTCGTGTCGCCGAACTTGTACCGAGTCGCTCGACCCGGACGCGACGGTTCATGCTCGATGAGAAGCCCGCGGTCCCGAAGACGAACCTGGATCTCGCCGACGTACGGGCGCGTGATCCGAAGATCTTTCGCGAGGTTTCTCTGCGAGCACCAAGCGATCCCGTCCTTGCCGATGTGGTCGAGCATCGCGAGAAGCACAAGCGCTTCCGTCTTGGTGAGCCCGAGATCTCGGATGCCCTCGCGGAGCACCCACCGGGCAGTGATGCGCGCCACACTTCACACACCCCCTTCACGCTCACGGAACTCCTCATCGACGATCTGTAGTCGTCTCAGTGTCCGCGGCGGCTCGAACTGCTCGGCGAGTGCGTTCAGGCGCCTGGCGACAGCACGGGCGAGATCCGGGCTCAGGAACTGCACCGGATGCTCTGCCGGCATCGTTGGATCGATGAGGACGATCTCGCTCGGCTGCTGGGTGTGCACGTCTCGAGCGAGCTGCACGATCTCCTCGGCGAGCTCGTCGTTGATGATGTCGGCGTTCACGAGGTCACCCCCTGGCGTGCGGGGATCTCCATCGACCGCTCGGAACCGCGCAGCAGGCGAGAGAACTCAGCCACAGCGGGCAGTGCCTCCGCCGCGCGTAGCATCACCCGCGACAGAGCCGCCAGGCGGTCCGCATCGGCGTCGCTCGTGTTCTCGACACCCCAGTACGAGATCGTCGGCAGGCTCACGAAGAAGTCGCCGACGTTCACGCCAGGCTCGGGACGCGTCCGTGACGGATCGGTGTCGACGACGACCGCGATCAGCACTCCCAGGGATGCACCCACAGCAGGGCACTCGACGTCGTCGATCTCGACGTCAATGGACACACTGACCTCTCCCCCGAGGTTCGCACCGATGTGGACGTTCCACCCCGACCGAGTCGCGGCATCCGGCCACAGGACGTTCACGAATCCGTTCTCATCGACCCATCGGCGAGCGCACTTGTCGATCGTGAAGTCAGGCCGGCGACGAATCTGCTCGGCTGCCCACTCCTGGAACTCGGGATCGTTGACGACGATGCGCGCGGCCGCTTCGGTCTTCGCTGCGTACTGGAGCGCCCAGCTGCGGATAGCCTCGCGGATGTCGGTGGTCGGTGATTCAATGGGGGTGTTCACTTCGTTCTCCTCGCTGGATGATGTGGTGTTCTCGCCCCTGTTGGCCGCTGCAACGGCCGCGGGGGCACTTTCGTTCTCCGGGACGGCGCCGAAGCCCTCGACGAGCGTGCGCCGAGCCTCCTCGACAGCCGCCACGGGCTGAGACGTGTCCAGCGTCGCGATGCGACCGGACGGGAGCACGTAGCGCTCGATGGTCATGCCGAGACCTCGGCTTTCACGCGGGGCGGACGTGGCTCCGGCACCTTCCGCTCGACCTCGGCAGTGCTCGTGCGCTCGGACGCCTCGAGCCACTCGATGACGTCCCTCTCGCGGTAGACCACCGTTCGCGGCGTCGGCTTGAGGAACTTGGGCCCCTTGCCCTTCTCCGCGGCGCCGATGAACCGCAGCTGGGCGAGGTGACCGACTGACAGGAACGGCCAACGGTCGTGAACCTGCTGCGGGGTGAGGTACTTCTCTTCCATCACTTCTCTCCGTTTCTTCGGTAGTGATTATCGCTGCCGAACAACTCAAGTTGTACCACAGTAATTCGGTACCTGTAAACTCATCCGCATGGAGTCACCGGAGAGGCGTGCCGATTGGATGTAGAAGAGACCCCCGAGACTCAGATGGTCACTGTGGCGCCAGGCCTACGGGCTCAGTCCCCGTTGCGCATGACCTACCGCTTGGACGACCCGACCGGACTGGTAGCACTGGACACCGGCGAGCAGCTGGAGTATCCGTATGCGTTCGTAGGAGAGACGGTCGTGATCAAGGGTCGCTATGAGATCACGCGCATGCTCTTTGACGGGGCACGCGCACCGATCGGCACTGGATGGTTGGCCAAGGCCCCAATCGCGGAGCTCCGCCTCTACGCCTTGAACTACACCAACATCGAGGTTGACGACGATGTGGCACTAGGGCGAGAGATCTACGCGAACACCTACGTCAGTGACTGGTGCGGCAGCGTCCGTGGCGGCTCCCCGTCCTCCGATCTACGCGGACTCGCGATGGTCTATCGCGTCATCCGGCTTGGGTGGCGCAATCCGGTGGCACGCCTGTCCAGTCTTCTCGACGTGCATCACGACACGGTGCGTCGATGGATCGTGTCAGCGGTCAAGAACGGGTACTTGGAGTCGTGGGAGCGTGGGTAGCGTCCACAGCTACACGACGAAGGCCGGGCGCAAGCTCTACCGGATCTCGTACCGGCGCCCGGATCACTCCCAGACGACCGAGCGCGGCTTCACCCGGAAGATCGACGCCGAGCTGCGTCTCGCCGAGGTGGAGCTCGGTAAGGCCAAGGGCGACTACATCAACCCGAGCGACGCGAAGGAGCGCATCTCGTCAATCGCCACAGGATGGCTCCAGGCGCGCGAACACGCGATGAAGCCCTCCAGCTACCGAGCACTGAAAAGCTCGTGGGAGACGCACGTACAGCCCCGCTGGGGCGATCGCAGCGTCGGCGGCGTGAAGCACTCTGAGGTCCAGGACTGGCTCTCGGCACTGGCGAAGGAACGCGGCGCCACAACGGTGCTGCGCGCACACGGCGTGCTCGCCGGCATCCTCGACGTCGCGGTGAAGGATCGACGAGTCAGCAGGAACGTCGCTCGAGGCGTCACCCTCCCCCGCAAGACACCGAAGTCGAAGCCGTACCTCACGCACGCTCAGGTGCAGAAGCTCGCCGACGCCTCCGCGTACCCCACGCTCGTCCTGTTCCTGGCCTACACGGGCTTGCGCTGGGGCGAAGCGACCGGACTACGGGTGAAGCACGTAGACGCGCTCAGACGGCGCGTGCGCATCGAAGAGAACGCCGTCATGGTCGGGACGGTGATCCACGTCGGCACACCGAAGACGCACGAGACGCGATCCGTCCCGTATCCCGAGTTCCTGGCCCTGCCGATCGCGAAGCTCTGCGAGGGCAAGGGCCGCGATGAACTCCTGTTCGGTGACGGTCAGCTGCACATGCGACTCCCGAACTCTCGCGATGGGTGGTTCGCGGCCGCGGTGAAGCGCGTGCTCGCCGACGAGGAGAAGCTCGTGGCCGCTGCGAAGGCGAAGGGCGAGAAGCCACCGGCCACGATGCCGAGGGTGACACCGCACGACCTCCGGCACACTGCGGCGTCTCTGGCGATCTCGGCCGGCGCGAACGTGAAGGCCGTGCAGCGGATGCTTGGGCACGCCTCCGCGAGCATGACGCTCGACACCTACGCGGACCTGTTCGACGACGACCTCGACGGCGTTGCAGCAGCTCTCGATCAGGCACGTCGCGCTGCGAATGTTGTCACGCCGTTGTCACAGGAGAAGTAGAAAGCCCGCCCTCCCCAGTGTTTTCTAGGGAGAACGGGCTTCCAGGCTGGCGGTGACGGTGGGATTTGAACCCACGGTAGGGGGTTACCCTACACAACTTTTCGAGAGTTGCACCTTCGGCCGCTCGGACACGTCACCGCGGACTAGCTTACGACACGGCCGACCTCAGCGCGAATCGGGCACCAGGGCACTCGGGCACACGCGCCGGCACGGGGGCATCACCAGGGGGAGGCGACCTCGGCGTGGGTCTGCAGGATGCCCTCGGTCGTCCCCTCCGGCGCTCGGCCGATGCCGCACTCCGTCGCCACGCCGAACTCGGACACGAACCTCCGCGCCGCCTCGATGCGCCGCTCCGCGCCGTCGACGCCGTCTTCACGGTGCACGAGCCCGAGATACAGCTCGCCGTCGAACACCAGTCCGGCGAGGGGCGCGAAGTAGGCGTCGTCGTCGCGGTCGATCGGCACCGGAAGATGCAGCCACGTCACCGGACGCACGGATGCCGCCACCACCGCGTTCGCGTACCGCACCAGGTTCCCGGCATCCGCCGGCTCGACGAAGTGCTTCTCGCCGGCGTCGCCGTAGCAGAGGTGCACGCCGACCTCGACGTCGCGCGGCACGGCGTCGATCAACGCGGCGAGCCGCGCGACCAGGCCGTCGAAGGGGTCGCCGGGCCACCAGGCCTCCATGACCTTGCCGTACCCGGCCGCCCGCTCGATGATGCCCATCTCGCTCGCCACGTCCCACTGGATCGCAAGATCGTCGTGCGGGATCGCGGCGAGGATGCCGTCGAGCTCGCGCAGCATCGCCGCTGTGTACACGGGCTCGATCGCGGCGCGGTCGTCTCCCGAGAAGAACGACGAGATCACGGCGAGAGGCGTCGGCAACGACACCTGGAAACGGATGCCGGCGGGCACGGCACCCTCGGCACGCAGACGCGTGAAGATCGCGTACGACTCCAGCGCGGCGTCCGCGTATCCCAGAGCGGGCAGTGCGATGCCTGCGGCATCCGTCCCCTCCGCGATGCGCAGCGGACGAGCGTCGATTCCGGCCGGGAACGGGATGGGCACGTCGCCGACGCGCTCGATGCCGTCGGCCTGTCCGAGAACATCGGGCTGGAACATGATCCAGTGGAATCTCTTGCCCACCTCGCCGTCGGGCAGCCGACGCAGGCGGGTGCCGAGGATCTCGGCCGCCGTGCGCATCGTCGTCTCGGCGTCGTCGTAGTTCACGCTGCCCACGAGGTGGGCGCCCTGAGGCTGAGTCATTTAACAAGGCTATCGACGCCGGCACCCCTCCGACGCCCCGGGTTAGGATGACCTAAGCGACACCCCACGGAAGGACGCGGCATGGGTTTCATCACGTCGGAGGCTCTCGCCGACACCGGCTACGTCGTGCTCGACGACCACGACCAGGCAGCCGACCCCGCCGAGTGGCTCGACCTCGAGTACGTGCCGTGGCGGTCGTCCGGCATCACGCGCTTCGCTCCCCTCGCGAGCTACGCGGGAGAGATCGAGTGCAACGGCTTCTGGAACCACACCCCTCCCCGCACCGACAAGGGCGGCGTGTGGGTCCCGTCGCAGGTCGCGATCGCCCCGGTGCTGCAGCGCCGCGCCCTCGAGCCCGGCGCCGACGTCGGACGCTGCCGCGTCATCGAACTGCAGCCCAACGAGTACGCCGACGCGATCTACAACCTGCACCAGGACGACAACAACCGTCTCAATCCGGAGGGCACCGGCTGGGTCGTCCGCGGGTTCTTCAACCTGTCGGACGACGCGGAGTCGCTGCTGATCCTCCGCACCGACCGGTTCGACCCGGCCACGGAGGTGCGCCTGCCGCTGCGCGAGGGATCGCGGATCATCGTCGACACGCAGCGCTTCTGGCACGCGGTCTGGCACCGCGGCGTCGCCCCGCGCTACGCGCTCATCACGTCGTGGACCTCGGGGCCCGAGCTCGACGCGTACATCGCCGCGAACCACGGCGACCCGCACCCTGCGACCGTCGACCTCGATCCGGCGCTGGTCGATGCCGCGCAGCTCGAGCTTCACCGCCGCATCGAGGAGCGCCGCCGGGCGTTCGAGGCGATGGGCGTCGTGATGGAGCCGCCGGTCGACCTCGCGCCCTGAGCGCGCCTCACACCGTACGCCCCGCCTCCAGTCGCACCACGCGGTCGACGGTGCCGTCCGGCGGCGCGACGTGCGAGATCAGCAGCACCGACTGCTCCCCTGCCGCGCTGAGCAAGTCGCGCAGGAGGCGATCGGATGCCGCGGGGTCGACGCCCGCGGTCGGCTCATCGAGCACGAGGATGGGGAAGCCGCGCAGCAGCGCCCTGGCGAGAGCGATGCGCTGCGCCTGCCCGCCCGAGACGAGTGCCCCCCTGTCGCCGACGCGGGCATCGAGCCCACCGCGCTCCGCGACCCACTCCCCCAGCCCGACGCGATCGAGCACGGCGAGAAGCTCGGCATCCGTCGCGGTGTCGCGCGCGAACAGGAGATTCTGCCTGACGTCCTCGTCGAAGAGGCGCGGGCTCTGCTCGCACAGGCCGATCGTGCGCCGCAGCGTCTCACCCGACAGGTCCGCGGCATTCATGCCCCCGAGGGAGTACTCCCCGTCGACGCGAAGGAAGCCCACCAGCGCTGCGGCGAGGGAGCTCTTGCCCGCACCGCTCGACCCCGAGACGAGCACGCGCTCTCCAGGTTCGAGGTCGAGGTCGACGCCGTCGAGCGCGGTCGTGCCGCCAGGCCACCGCGCCCGGACGCCCCGCAGCCGCAGATCCGGCGTCGATGTGAAAGCCGTGTCGGCCCCCGCATCCGATCGCAGCTCTGGCGGCATGCGGTCCGGGAGCACACCGACGATACGATCAGCGCTCGACCGGACGCTCCGCCACGACGCCGCGGCGAGGGGCACCGCCCCAAACACCTCGAAGACCACCATCGGCACGAGCACGACGACGGCCAGCCACGGACCGTCGATGATCCCTGCCGCCAGACCCGGCGCTGCCGCGGCGAGCGCCCATACCGACGCCGCGCCGGCGACGGTAGACACCACTCCCGCCGACACGGCCTGCGCCAGCGACGCCCTCGTCACGGTGCGGCGCAACGCGGCATCCGCCCGCACAACGCGCTGCCGCGCCTGGGGTTCTGCACCGTACGCGAGCAGGACGTCGAGGCTGCCGAGGTAGTCGACGAGCGCGGCCGACAGTTCGGCACGCCGCTCAGACACCGCCTTCTCCGCCCTCGAGCCGAACACCCAGCCGAGGCCGACCGCCGAGACCGCCGCGACCATCAGGCACGCCGCGAGCGCGAGCGCAGCCGGCAGCGACACGACGGCGACGATCGCGATCGCACCGACCGCGACGACTCCGGCGACCGCGAGCGGCTGCACGACACGCAGCGGCAGATTCTGCAGGTTCTCGACGTCGTCGACGAGCGCCGAGAGGACCCGGCCGTGATCCGTGCGTCCGAGGCCCGCCGGCGACAGCGGGATCAGGCGCCGCACCATGTCAGCACGCGTCGCCGCCAGCCGGCGGAGGGCCGCGTCATGACCGGTGAGCCGCTCCAGGTAGCGGGTCACGGCTCTGGTCACCGCGAAGAACCGCACCCCGACAACCGCCACCGACAGGGGAACGAGGTTGTCCACGATCGAGGCGCTCACGATCAGCCACCCGCTGACGGCGAGCAGGCTCACCGCGGCACCGGCCGACAGCACACCCCAGACGAGGCCGGGCAGGAAACGCCGCAGCGGCGGCTGGGCGAGGCGCAGGATGTCGGCGCGGCGGCTCATGCGCTCACCCCCAGTGCCACGATGCGGTCCGCGATCTCTCGCGCCGACCTGCGATGCGAGACGAGCAGCACGGTCGCCCCGGCATCCGCCCGTCTCCGCAGCGTCGCCCACAGGCGCGCCTCGGTGTCGGCGTCGAGAGCGCTCGACGGCTCGTCCAGCGCCAGCACGGCATGCGGATGCCGTGCCTGCCGGTAGAGTGCGCGGGCGACGGCGACGCGCTGCGCCTGGCCGCCGGAGAGGCCGCTCCCCTGCACCCCGAGCTCCGCCGCGGGGTCGAGTGTCTCCGCGCACGCGTCCGCGAGGGCAGAACGGATGCCGTCGGCGTCGGGCGCCGGATCACCGAGGGCGACGTTCTCGGCGATCGTCCCCCGGCTCAGTTGCGGCGTCTGTCCTGCCCAGGCGAGCCAGTCGACCGGACGGAGCCCGCGTACGTCGCGACCGGCAAAGACCGCCGTCCCGTCGAACGGCGAGGCGCCGCGCAGCGCCGCGAGCAGGCTGGACTTCCCCACGCCGCTCGGACCCTCGATCAGCGTGACCGTCCCCGGTTCGGCCGTGAACGTGACCGGAGGGAGGTCGCGCACCCGCAGTCCCGACACCGCGAGCACCCCGGCCGCTCCCGCCGCTCCGGCGCGGCGCGCCTCGACACCCGCCGCCCCGGGCACCGCCGCGCCCGCCGGACCCGCCGGAGCCGCCGCGGCGGCGTCCAGCACCTCGAACACGTCCTCCGTAGCCGCGACGCCCTCGGCAGCCGCGTGGAACTGCACGCCAACCTGCCGGATCGGCAGGAACGCCTCGGGCGCCAGCAGCAGCACGAACAGCCCCACATCGAGCGACAGATCGCCCGAGAGCAACCGGAAACCGATCGACACGGCGATGAGCGCCACGGCGAGCGAGGCAAGTAGCTCCATCGCGAATCCGGAGAGGAACGAGAACCGCAGCACCTTCATCGTCTCGCGGCGGTACTCGTCGGCCGTCTGCTCGATGCGGTCGGCAGCGCGGTGCTCCCGCCCGAAGAGCCGCAGCGTCGCGAGCCCCTGCACCGTGTCGGCGAAGCGCACGGCCAGCCGCTGCAGCGTCTGCCACTGTCGCCGCTGCACCGTGCGGGTCGCCATGCCGATGAGCACGAGGAAGAGCGGGATGAGCGGCAGCGTGATGAGGGCCGTGAGGCCGCTCGGCCAGTCCGCCCACCACATCACCGCGAGCAGCACGGGCGTCGCGATCACCGTGAGCACGAGCTGTGGGATGTACCGCGCGAAGTACGCGTCGAGCGCCTCGAGTCCGTGACCTGCCGTGACGGCGAGGCCCGCGGCGCTGCGCTGCGCGAGCCATCCGGGGCCGAGCTTCGCGACGGCGGCGATGAGGGCGGCCCGCAGCTGCGCGCCGGTCTTCGCGGCGGCCCTCGACCCCGCGGCATCCGAGGCCGCGATGAGCACCCCGCGCACTCCCGCGGTCGCGAGCAGCCACAGCAGCGATGCCGTGACGTTGCGCCCGGCGAGCGCGCCGGTCACGGCATCCGTCAGCAGCCACGCGAACGCGATCGTGACGCCGGTCTGCACCACGCCGATCACGGCGGATGCCGCGAGGAACCCCCTCGCGGCACCCGCGTAGCGCAGCAGTCTCGGATCGACGGGTTTCACGCGTGCGCCGGCGCCCCCTCGATCGACCGGCGGGTGACGCGCTTGCGGAACACCCAATAGGTCCATGCCTGATACGCGAGCACGAGCGGCAGGGCGATGAGCGCCGTCCAGCTCATGATCGTGAGCGTGTATGGCGTGCTCGACGCGTTCTCGATCGTGAGGCTGAATGCGTCGTCGATCGTCGAGGGCATCACGTACGGGAACAGCGCCGCGAACAGCATGACCACCGCCGTCAGCACGGTGACGATGCCAGACGCGAACGCCCAGCCGTCGAGCCCCCGCCACGAGAACACGACCGCGTTCACGAGGAACACCGCCGCGACGGCGCCCGCGGCGATCACGAGCCACAGCAGCGGCGCGTCGCGGCCCGCGGCCATCGCGATCGTCCAGACCACCGTCCCGGCTGCGACGAGCACCGTCGGAACAGCCGCGATGCGGGCGATCCGGCGAGCGCCGTCGTGCACGGGCCCGTCGGTCTTGAGCGCCACGAACAGCACGCCGTGCAGGAAGAACAGCAGCAGCGTCGTGAGGCCCACGAGCAGTGCGTAGGGGTTGAGCAGCGAGAACAGCCCGCCGACGTACACGTGCCGCTCGTCGAGGGCGACGCCCTGCACGATGTTCCCGAACGCCACGCCCCACAGCAGGGCTGGCACGACGGAGCCGATCACGATCATCCGGTCGAAGCCGCGCTTCCACCGAAGCGAGTCGCGCTGGTGCCGGTACTCGAACGAGACGCCGCGCAGGATCAGGGCGAGCAGGATCAGCAGCAGCGGCAGGTAGAACCCGCTGAACAGGGTCGCGTACCACTCGGGGAACGACGCGAACAGGCAGGCTCCTGCCACGATGACCCAGGTCTCATTGAGGTCCCACACGGGGCCGATGGTGTTGATGACCTGGCGGCGGGCGATCTCGTCCTTGCCGAGGAACGGCAGCGACATGCCGACGCCGAAGTCGAATCCGTCGAGCACGAAGTAGCCGACGAAGAGGAAGGCGACGATCCAGAACCAGAGGTACTCCATGGTCTTGCCCTTTCTCTCAGTACACGACCGACGGCACGTGGGCCGTCTCCTCGTGCGGCTGCTCGGCGGTGTCGGGCCCCTTCTGCGCGGCCTTCACGATGAGCCGGATCTCGACGACGGCGAGGGCCGCGTAGATCGCGGTGAACGCGATGAGCGAGATCAGCACGTCGAGCCCCGTGACGCCGGGCGATACGCCGTCTCTCGTGCTCATGAGTCCGAACACGAGCCAGGGCTGCCGTCCCATCTCGGTGAACACCCAGCCGACGATGTTCGCGCCGAGCGCCAGCGGGAACGACCAGATGGCGAGCTTCCACATCCACGGCGCCGGCGGGTTCTTGGCGCCCTTGCGGGTGACCCACAGGCCGACGAGCGCGACGAGCCCCGCGGCCATGCCGAGTCCGATCATCCAGCGGAAGGCCCAGTACGTGACCCACAGGATGGGCGCGAAGTCCGTGATGCCGGTGTCGGCGTAGGTCTGCGTATACTCTGCGTTGAGATCGCGGATGCCGTGCACGCACTCGTCGAACGAGTGGGTCGACAGCACCGACAGCAGGTACGGCACGCGGATGGAGAAGAGCTCCGAGCTGCCGTCGGGCGTGCCGAGCGTGAACAGGCTGAACGATGCGTCGTACCCGCAGACGGTGTTGAACGTCGCCTCGGCCGCGGCCATCTTCATCGGCTGCGCGGCGTACATCGCGAGGCCCAGCTGGTCGCCGGTGAGCACGACGCCGGCGGTCGAGACGATCATGGCCCACAGGCCGAACTTCAGCGAGACGCGCATCGTGTCGAAGTGCTGACCGCGAGCGAGGTGCCATGCGGACACCGAGATCACGACACCGGCGGCGAACATGAAGGCGCCGAACAGGGTGTGCGGGAACGCGGCGAGGGCGACCGGGTTCGTCAGCAGCGCCCAGAAGTCGGTGAGCTCCGCGCGGTTCGTCTCGGGGTTGTAGACGTACCCCACCGGGTTCTGCATGAAGGCGTTGGCCGCGATGATGAAGTACGCCGACAGGATGCTGCCGATCGCGGTGCACCAGATGGTCGCCAGGTGCAGCTTCTGCGGAAGCTTGTCCCAGCCGAAGATCCACAGGCCGATGAAGGTGGCCTCGAAGAAGAACGCCAGCAGCCCCTCGAACGCCAGCGGAGCGCCGAAGACATCGCCGACGAAGCGGGAGTAGTCCGACCAGTTCATGCCGAACTGGAACTCCTGCACGATGCCGGTGACGACGCCCATGGCGAAGTTGATGAGGAAGATCTTGCCGAAGAAGCGGGTCAGGTGGAGGTACTGCACCTTGGCGGTGCGCACCCACGCGGTCTGGAAGATCGCCGCCACCGTGACCATGCCGATCGTCAGCGGCACGAACAGGTAGTGGTAGACGGTGGTGAGACCGAACTGCCATCGGCTCAGGATCAGCGGATCAAGCCATTCCATACGTCACTCCTCGAACATCACCCAGCTGAACCGTGCACTCGGCCTGCGCGCCGCGGACGCACTCGGCGGTGAGCGGTCCTCCGGCCTCGGCGAGCACACCCTGCATCAGGCCGAGATGGACCTGGCAGAGCAGCGGTCGGTCCTCCGGGTGGGCCGCCGCGTGCGGGCAGGGAGTGAGCTCGACGGTCAGGAGCTCGTCGTCGACGACGGGCTCGAAACCGCTCTCCTCCAGGTGTTCGATGAGTGCGTCGAGTTGGGCGTCGGCCTCGCGGCCGAGATCGGATGCCGCGTCTGGCAGCATCCGCCGAAGCAGGTCGCCCCGCTCCGCCGCCGCCTTCGCCTTGTCGCGTGCGACGGGGCTCGAGGCTCCGGGAGCGCCGGTCACCGCCCGGTACAGCGTGCGCGGGCGTCCGCGAGTGGTGCGGCGTTCGGTCTGCGCGACGACGTAGCCGCCGTCGATGAGCCTCTGCAGGTGCTCGCGGACCGTGTTGGCATGCAGACCTGTCGCATCGCAGAGCTCGGCGATCGTGAGCTCGGACCGCGTCGGCGCATGGCTCGCTGCGAAGAGCCGGTGCAGAATCCGCACCCGCGAGAAGCTCGAGATCGGCCCGCAGACGGGCCCGGCGCTGGCCATGCCTCCATTATGTTCGGGCCTCCGACACGCCTGAGCCGTTCCGGCCGTGAATAATGCCCCGGGGCGATAGGGATGTCCGATGCCCGCGATAGCGACCGCGCATGACCCCCTCTCCCCGAGCCCGCGAAGCGATGTCCGCGGCCGCGGCTAGCCTTGTCGCATGGCCACTCGTCGACCCGCCCCTCCCGCCTTCGCCTGCACGGAATGCGGCTGGACGACGGCGAAGTGGGTGGGGCGCTGCGGCGAGTGTCAGCAGTGGGGCACGGTGCAGGAGCAGGGCGCTCAGACCGGCATCGTGAATCGGGTGACGGCCCTCACGCCGTCGGCCGACCGCGCGGCACGCCCGATCACGCAGATCACGACCACGGATGCTCCGCGGCGAACGAGCGGCGTCGGCGAGTTCGACCGAGTGCTCGGCGGCGGCATCGTGCCGGGGGCTGCCATCCTGCTGAGCGGTGAACCCGGCGTCGGCAAGTCGACCCTGTTGCTCGAAGTCGCCGCGCAGGCCGCACGCTCGGGGCGGCGCGTGCTGTACGCGAGCGCCGAAGAGTCGCCCGCGCAGGTGCGGCTGCGCGCCGAGCGCACGGGTGCTCTGCACGATGAGCTGTATCTCGCCAGCGAGACCGACCTCGCGACCATCCTCGGGCACATCGACGAGGTGCGCCCGCAGCTGGTGATCGTCGACTCCGTGCAGACGGTCGCTTCGTCGCTCACCGACGGAGCGGCCGGTCAGCCGAGCCAGGTGCGCGAGGTGGCGGCCACGCTCATCAGGGTGGCGAAGGAGCGCGATCTGCCGATCATCATCGTGGGTCACGTCACGAAAGACGGCCAGGTGGCCGGTCCCCGCGTGCTCGAGCACCTGGTCGACGTGGTGTGCCACTTCGAGGGCGACCGGCAGACGTCGCTGCGCTTCGTGCGCGCTCTGAAGAATCGCTTCGGCCCCACCGACGAGGTCGGATGCTTCGAGATGACGGGAGACGGCATCGCCGAGGTCCCCGATCCCTCCGGCCTGTTCCTGTCGCAGGGCGCGACCGAGCCGGGCACGTGCGTCGCGATCGCCCTGGAGGGGCGGCGTGCGCTCCCCGTCGAGGTGCAGGCGCTCACGGTGCTCTCGAACGCACCCAACCCTCGCCGCGTGGTGCACGGGCTCGACGCGTCGCGTGTGGCGATGGTGCTGGCGATCCTCGACCGGCGCGCCGGCATCCCCACCGGAAACCTCGACGTCTACGTATCGACCGTGGGCGGAGTGCGCTTCACAGAGCCGGCCGCAGACCTGGCGATCGCGATCGCGGTGGCGGGATCCATCCAGCAGAACTCCGTGCCCCGCACCGTTGCCGCCGTCGGCGAGCTGAGCCTCGCCGGCGAGATCCGGCCGGTGACCCAGGCCGCGCAGCGGCGCTCCGAGGCCGCACGGCTGGGGTACGAGCAGGTCGTCGATGACCGGTCCAAGACGCTCAGGGCTGCGCTCGGCGACGTCCGCGCCCGCAGCACGTCACGGCGCCGCGAGGGCGACATCCCGCCGTTCTGAGGCGCCATCTTCTGGTCGCCGGTCCGCTCGCGGTGTGTTCACCGGCATCCGCGGTCCCCGCCGGCAGGCGTCAGGCCGACACGCGTCAGGCGTCACGCCGACACGGGTTACGCCGTCACCGGTCCCGCCGACACGCGTACCGCCGACAGGCGTCGCCTCGCCGAAAGGCGTCAGGCGTCGAGTGCCTTCAGCAGTTCCTCGGGCGATGCCTGCATGGGATGCGGTCCTGCGATGTCGAGGAAGACCGTGGTGATGGGATGCGCTGCGAGGAACTTCCGCAGCCAATCCGCCGTGTAGATGCCGACGCCGGGAGGCAGGTTCGCCGGCTTGTTCCTCGCGTCGCTGAATAGCAGAAGAGCGAGGTCGCCCGTGTTCGGGTCGCGGTAGGTCCACACCTCGCCGCTGTCGAGCGGGTTGTCACGCGCACCGGGCTTGATGAGCGGCACGATGGTGGTGCCGTGACGCAGCGCCAGCGCGACGGCTGCGACGTCCTGCTTCTCGAGCGCCTGCGCAAGCGCCTCGGAGCGGAAGTCCTCGGGAGCCGGCTTCTTCTTGGCGGGCTTCGCCTTCTTCGCTGCCATGAGTCCAGCTTATTCAGCGGCCGAGCGCCCGGGACCGCCGGAATGCTTGCGCCTCACGGCCCGCCGGAATGCTCGCGGCTCACGGGCCGCCCGAATGCTCGCGGCTCACGGCCCGCCGGCGACACCCGGATACGATTGGGGCCCTCTCGAGTCCTCCATTGGGGACTGGGGTACTCGAGAGGGCCCTCGAACTCTCGAACGGCGAATGTCGAAGCGCTGGGGACGCTGTGAGTCGACGCCACTGGGGATGGCATGTGCCGCATAGTCCCGAGAGTCAGTTCAATGGTATCCCAAGAGCATGGTGCTGTCGCCACGCGGGGCCCCACACCTCGGCGGTTCTCGTGCGCCCGGGCGTGTCTCAGTGCAGGAGGATCTGCTTGGTCTCGGTCGCCGCGAACCCGCCGATCTCCACGCTCACGTGGTACGACGCTCCGTCGCCGGGCGCTCGCGGACGGTTCTCCTGCGCGCAGGTGTCGACGCTCGACCGTGTGCGGTCCCACACCACCGGCTCCTTGCTCACGACGGTGGCTCCGGCGGCGAGCGTGGCGATCATGCTGCTCGGGTTCTCCTGGCAGTCCGTCGAGCGCCACCACACGTCGTCACCGCTCGCGACCGTGAACCTCTGGGTGGCCGATCCGACGTCGAGCGTGCAGTCGACCGGACCGTTGTTCGTCAGCGAGATCGACAGCTTCGGCAGCTCACCCGGCTGGTAGCTGTCGGCATCCGTGACCGCCGTGACGACGATGTTCTGCGCATCGCACGCGACAGGACCGGTCGGCTCGGTCGACGGGTCGGCGGACGGGGTCTGCGACTGTTCGGCGGGACTGTCCGCGGGAGTGGGACCGGCGGTCGAGGCCGTGGACGGCTTCGGCTTCTCGGTTCCGGACGCCCACGGCTGCGCGATCAGCAACCAGGCGCCGACGCCCACGAGGGCAAGCACGAGCAGCAGCGCGACGAGAGCCACGAGCCGCCGACGACGATAGACAGCGGCGGAGTGGCGGGGGGGGCTTCCAGGTTAACCGAGGTGCTTGAGCATCCTGGTGTTCCCCAGGGTGTTGGGCTTGACGTGCGCGAGGTCGAGGAACTCCTCGACACCCGCGTCACCACTGCGCAACAGCTGCGAGTACACGTCGGGGTCGACGATCTGCTCGCCGATCGGCGTGAATCCCCGTCGGCCGAAGAAGTCCGTCTCGAACGTGAGGCAGAACAGCCGCGACAGGCCGAGCACGCGCGCGTTCTCCTCCAGGCGGTCGACGATCGCTCCGCCGACGCCGTGGTGCAGCCAATCCTCGCGCACCATCAGGGTGCGCACCTCGCCGAGGTCTTCCCAGAACACGTGCAGCGCCCCGCATCCGATGAGCTCGCCTTTCGCCTCGGCGACGACGAACTCCTGCACGGCGCCGTAGAGCACCGCCAGGTCCTTGCCGAGCAGGATGCGCTTCTCGACCATCGGCTGGAGCAGATTGCGGATGCCGATGACGTCGGCGCTGCGCGCGGGCCGGACCGTGTACTCGTTCACGGGTCAAGCCTAGAACGCCGCCCCGGGCGCCCCACCCGACGCGCCCGCACCCGTCCCGCCGCACGCATCCTCCTTCCCGCGCCGCGCCCGTCGCCCGCCGCCCGCCGCCCGCGCCGTGCTCCCTCCCGCCGCACGCGCCGTCCACGCCGCGCATCCTCGGGCCCGGGCGGTACGAAACGTCGGAGATTCCACGCGACACGCCGGCGCCGGGCCCCCGTACACGGCGTGTCACCGCACAACTCCGACTTTTCGCACCGCCCGGGCGCCGGCGTCCCCCGCCACCATGCCCCCGCCCCGCCACGCGCACCGCCACTCCCGCGCCGCACCACCGCCGCGCGCATCGCGCTCCCGCGCCGCACCACGGCCGCTCCCGCGCCGCGCGTCCTTCGCCCGGGGCCGTACGAAACGTCGGAGACTCCGCGCGACACGCCGGCGCCGGGCCCCCGCACACGGCGTGTCACCGCACGACTCCGACTTTTCGCACACCGCGACACCGCAACATGCCCCCGACGCCGCGCCCGCCGGCAAACCCGCCCCGGACCGGAACGCCCCGGAAACGCCGAAGGCGCGGATGCCGCAGCATCCGCGCCTTCGTGCGTCGAGGTCACTCCCCGCTGGCGACCGCCAGGTCGGGGGTGCCGGAGATCCCGCCGCCGGTGTTCACGCCAACGGCGACGCGCTCACCGCGCGGACCGTGCTCGAACAAGAACTCGCCGTTCTCGGCATCCACCTTCACGTGGTCGCCGGAGTTGAGCTCGCCGTGCAGGATCTTCTCCGACAGCCGGTCCTCGATCTCGTGCTGCATCGCGCGACGCAGCGGCCGAGCACCGAGCGCCGGGTCGAAGCCGATCTCGATGAGCCGCTCCTTGGCCGCCTGCGACAGCTCGATCGTCATGTCACGGTCGAGCAGACGCTCGCCGAGCCGCTTGGTGAACAGGTCGACGATCTGGATGAGCTCGTCCTTGTTCAGCTGCGGGAAGACGATGATGTCGTCGACGCGGTTGAGGAACTCGGGCTTGAAGTGCCGCTTGAGCTCTTCGTTGACCTTACCCTTCATCCGCTCGTAGGTCGACTGGTTGCTGCCCTCGATCTGGAAGCCGACGGGGCCGCCGGCGATGTCGCGCGCACCGAGGTTCGTGGTCATGATGATGACCGTGTTCTTGAAGTCCACGATCCGACCCTGACCGTCGGTGAGTCGACCCTCCTCGAGGATCTGCAGCAGCGAGTTGAAGATGTCGGGGTGGGCCTTCTCGATCTCATCGAACAGCACCACGCTGAACGGCTTGCGGCGCACCTTCTCGGTGAGCTGGCCGCCCTCCTCGAATCCGACGAACCCAGGAGGGGCACCGAACAGACGCGAGACCGTGTGCTTCTCACCGAACTCACTCATGTCGAGCGAGATCAGTGCGGCCTCGTCGTCGAAGAGGAACTCGGCGAGCGCCTTGGCGAGCTCGGTCTTTCCGACGCCCGTCGGGCCGGCGAAGATGAACGAGCCCGACGGACGCTTCGGGTCCTTGAGGCCGGCGCGCTGACGGCGGATCGTCTTGGAGAGAGCCGCGATGGCCTCCTCCTGACCGATGACCCGCTGGTGCAGGGCCTTCTCCATGAAGACGAGACGCGAGGACTCCTCCTCGGTCAGCTTGAAGACCGGGATGCCGGTGGCCTGTGCGAGCACCTCGGCGATCAGGCCCTCGTCCACGACCGCCTGGCCCTGGACGTCACCCGAACGCCACTGCTTCTCGAGACGCAGCCGCTCGGCGAGCAGCTCCTTCTCCTGGTCGCGCAGTGCCGCGGCCTTCTCGAAGTCCTGCTCCTCGCTGGCCGCTTCCTTCTGCTCGCGCACCTTGGCGATCTTCTCGTCGAACTCGCGCAGCTCGGGCGGGCTCGACAGGATCGACAGGCGCAGGCGGGCGCCCGCCTCGTCGATCAGGTCGATCGCCTTGTCCGGCAGGAAGCGGTCGGAGACATAGCGGTCGGCGAGGTTCGCCGCGGCCACGATCGCGCCGTCGGTGATCTGCACCTTGTGGTGCGCCTCGTACCGGTCGCGCAGCCCCTTGAGGATGTTGATCGCGTGCGGCAGCGTCGGCTCGTTCACCTGCACCGGCTGGAAGCGGCGCTCGAGCGCGGCATCCTTCTCGAAGTGCTTGCGGTACTCGTCGAGCGTGGTCGCGCCGATCGTCTGCAGCTCGCCCCGGGCGAGCAGCGGCTTGAGGATCGACGCGGCGTCGATCGCACCCTCGGCGGCACCCGCACCCACGAGGGTGTGGATCTCGTCGATGAAGACGATGATGTCGCCGCGCGTGCGGATCTCCTTCGTGACCTTCTTCAGGCGCTCCTCGAAGTCACCGCGGTAGCGGGACCCGGCGATGAGCGAGCCGAGGTCGAGCGAGTAGAGCTGCTTGTCCTTGAGCGTCTCGGGCACATCGCCCTTGACGATGGCCTGCGCGAGACCCTCGACGACGGCGGTCTTGCCGACACCGGGCTCGCCGATGAGGACGGGGTTGTTCTTGGAACGACGGGAGAGGATCTGCATGACCCGCTCCGCCTCCTTCTCGCGCCCGATGACCGGGTCGAGCTTGTTGTCGCGGGCGGCCTGCGTGAGGTTGCGGCCGAACTGGTCGAGCACCTGGGAACCCTGGTTGCTCGACGGCGTGTCGTTGGACTGCGCGCCGACGGCTGCCGGCTCACGGCCGGGAGCACCCGAGAGCAGCTGGATGACCTGCTGGCGCACCTTGTTCAGGTCGGCGCCGAGCTTGACGAGCACCTGTGCGGCGACGCCCTCGCCCTCGCGGATGAGACCGAGCAGGATGTGCTCGGTGCCGATGTAGTTGTGACCGAGCTGAAGGGCCTCGCGGAGGCTGAGCTCGAGCACCTTCTTGGCGCGCGGCGTGAACGGGATGTGGCCGGTCGGCTGCTGCTGACCCTGGCCGATGATGTCCTGCACCTGCTCGCGAACGGCGTCAAGAGAGATGCCGAGACTCTCGAGCGCCTTGGCGGCGACGCCCTCGCCCTCGTGGATGAGGCCGAGCAGGATGTGCTCCGTGCCGATGTAGTTGTGGTTGAGCATCTTCGCCTCTTCCTGGGCGAGGACGACCACTCGACGGGCTCGGTCCGTGAATCTCTCGAACATTGTTGACTCCTTGGTTCGTTCCTCGCGTTCTCGGTCCCGAGATAGTGAGGGTCGAAGCGCTGATACATCGAGAGTAACCACCGGGCGGATGCCGTATGCCCGTGTTCGCCGTGGGCATAGAGGGGCCCGCCACTCGCTCGTTGAGCCTGTCGAAGCGAGCAGCCATCTCGTTGGCTCGCTGAGCTGAGACGGTTCTATTGGCTCGCTGAGCTTGTCGAAGCGAGCCGGACGCGTGTTACCTCCGGTCGTTGAGCGAGCGCAGCGGGTCGAAACGCAGTTCGCCGCCGCTCGCCGCTTGACCAGACTTATCGACATTCGTTATGTTAACGAACATCGATAACAACGATATTCGTTAAGGAGCGATCATGAACGACCAGTCGCGGGTGCTGAGCGGAGCCGACGTGGTGTCGCTCGCACTTTTCGCCCTCATCGGGATCGGCATCGCGGTCACGTCGATCTGCATGGCGATCGTGCGCAGCATGGAGCTCGCCGCCGGCGGAAAGGTCGAGGTGCTCGCCGAATTCATCGACACTCCGGCGGAGGCGACGAACGGATCCGAGACGCTTTCGATCCTGGTGGACCGCGGCGTGGTCACGGTCACCGATCTCATGCCGACTGGTGTCATCTCCGGCCTCCTTGGCCAGATCGCATTCGCGCTCACCACGACCGGGGTCGTGGTCTGTCTGATCCTGCTCAGCCGGAACCTTCTGCGCGGACAGGTGTTCAGTCGCTACAACACCGGCCTGGTGATGGGCGGAGGGATACTCGGCCTCGTGGGTTCGGCCGCCTCTCATTTCTTCGACAACATCCTGGCGAATGCGGCCGTCGCCCAGGCCACGGACACCCTCTTCGACACTGCCGTCATCTCGGTGCAGCCGTTCCCATTCCTGCTGGCGGCCTTCGCCCTCGCGATCATCGGAACCGTCTTCGTCGTGGGCGATCGCCTCCGGCGCGACACGGAAGGTCTGGTATGAGTCCGGCCGAGAGCGAGGACGAGTTCACCGGCATCCACTGCCGTCTGGACGAGCTGCTCGCCGAGCGCGGGATGACCCTGACGGAGCTGAGCGCTCGGGTGGGAATCAGCATCGTGAACCTGTCGGTTCTGAAGAACGACCGCGCTCGCGCCATCAGGTTCTCGACGCTGCGTGCAGTGTGCGAGGCTCTGGACTGCGAGGTGGGCGAACTGCTGGCTCTTTCGGAGCGCTGATCGCGCCGGAGATTCGGCGCTGAGCCGCCTCCAGGTGCCCAGCCGACCTCCGACGGGGACCTGCTTTACGAATTGCGGGTCTTGGTATTCGTAAGATGACGACCGATGTACCCGATGTACACCTTCCCCGTGCCGCCGGGACCTGTGTCGTCGAAGTAGTGCAATCCTCGGAGCGACCGTGTCTGCATGCGTCGGCTTGAAGTGGGCGTCCATCAGCACCCAGCCCTCTGGGTCAACCGTCTCGGGAACGCGGCGGATGCGCTCTGCCCGCCAGGCCGCGTTATTGAGCACCAGGTCGCTCTCTGTCGCGGCGTGGCGCTGGGGCGAGCACTTGTAGCCACCCTCGTCGCTCGTCAGATACATGTGGACGCTGCCCGAGAATTCGCCCCTGGCTTTGCAGTCCGCGTAATCGTGCAATGTGCGCACGAACTCCCAGAAGGCCACGGCGTATCGGTTGACCGTGTCTCGCTTCTGCACCTCTTCCACGTCACTGAAATCGCCCGTGAATTCGACACGGGCGAATGCCGGGTGCTTGTCCGCAGAATCCGCATGCAGGATATGAGCCAGCTCGACCACGTTCGGAGGCGCTTCCCACCCCAGGTCAGTCTCGGGTTCAGAATATGCTTCCGCGTAGAGCTGCGCGCGCTTGAGCGCCTCCTGCATCTGGCGGATCTTCGCGCGGAGCTTCGTCGCGTCCTCATCGGCTCCGGCAAGCTCGAGGTCGAGATCATCCCGTTCTTCTCTGAGCCGTTCGACTTCCTGTCTTGCAGCGTCGAGACGATCATCCAGTTCGGACGCCGTTGCGAACCACTCCTCTGCGGACGCTTTCTCCCGTGCTAGACGCTCTTCCAATAGATCGATGGTTGCGGCCGTGACGGGCTCGTTCGAACCCAGCCACCGCGACGCGAGGATGCGCAGCGCTTCAACGACGCGGGCCGCCTCCGGCTCGGATGTCACGTGGGACACCTCGTCACGCATCGTGTGCGGTTCTTGCGCACCGGGCTCTTCTGCGACGGGACCGTCGGATGCAGGCGGTTCGTCAACGCTCCGCTTGCGGCCAGAGGTCAGGTGCTGTGCGGCGCGTTCCTCGATCCGGTGTGCGTGGGTGAGCTTCTTGTGCTCAGCGTCGAGAATGTCCAGGCTCCGCTTGATGTCAGGGGCCAGGGGACGTTCCAAAAGCGCTGCGCGCGTTTCGACCGCAAACGCCTCCTGAAGCTGAAGCGCGACGCTGTTGCGGCGAAGCGCCCGCGCAAAGGTCGCCGGACCAAGAACACGGTGACGCTTGCCGTCGAGATCATCATCGAGATCGACGCGCGGAAGGAACGTCCGCACACGGCCGGATGTCACCGCATGGGCTGATCCGAGGCGCTCGTTGAGCGCGCCCAGAGCATCGCCTCGTACCAGGTAGACGGAGGCGACACCGATGACTTTCGAAGTCAATTGCTTGAGCCTGTCGCGGAAGACGCGATCGGATTCTGCCCCCAGTGAGCCCGCAACAATTACCAATACCGATCAGCTTCCGTCTGTGATCGCGGTAAGAAGATCATCGATCTCGCCGGTCCCGACATACTGCGGCTCAGCAGTGACCCGTGTCACGCCGTCGATGATCTCCTCCCTGGCGAGCAGGTCCGAGACCAACCGCGGCGGTGCGGCGACCCAGTCCACGCGGGAATTGACGACGTTGGCAGCGCTGATCACGAGCGCGTCGCGGCGGCGGTTCCCCGCTGGGTAGTCGACCGCGGTGATCGATGCCTCCCAACCGTGTTCTTCCAGGTGGATCCGCATCCGGCGACTTCCGTCCGCAGCGCCGTCTGCCCGCACCACAGTCACCTGTGCGTGTGGCGAGATCTGGTGCACTCCCTGCGCGAAAACGCCACCGGACCGGATGAGCTCGCGTGCCGCATCATCGGATTTGGAAAGGAGCCACCGCTCCGCCTCTTGCTCGGCGATCTTGATGGCATCGGCCTCAGCGGGGAGGCGCAGAACGGTGCGATATGGCAACCCCGACATAGTTCATCTCCCGACTACTCCTGTTCACCCTGGCACAAGCCGCAGACATTCCAGACGCTTGATCAATACCCCGGCGCCTCTTCCACCTGCTCATGCGAGCGGCACTGCCGCCGCGAAGCCACCGCCGCCACGGCATCCGTCATCGTTCGTCATATCCGCCCAGGGAATTCACAGGCGCTCCTAGCGTTGAGCCATACGGCGTGCACTCGGCACGCCGCGAATCCTGGAGTTTCCCCCCGATGAGCACTACCGCACGCGCCCAGAAGGCGCCCGACACCCGCGGACCGGTCCGAAAGCTGCTGACCTCGTTCGGCTTCCAGATCATCGCCGCACTCGTCCTCGGCATCGCCGCCGGCCTCCTCGCCCGCAACCTGGGCGCGACGGCCGACACCCCCAACGGCCTGTCCGCGACCCTCGACACGATCGGCAGCTCGTACGTCACGCTGCTCCGCGCCGCCGTCGTGCCGCTGATCTTCACCGCGATCGTCGCGAGCATCTCGAACCTCCGCCGCGTGCAGAACGCCGCACGCCTGGCGGGCCAGACCCTGCTGTGGTTCGCGATCACCGCCTTCATCGCCGTGACCATCGGCATCGTGCTCGGCCTCGTGATCCAGCCGGGCGCCAAGGCCGGCGAGGGCCTCACCACGGGTGAGCCGTACACGGTCGGCACGTGGTGGAACTTCCTCCTCGGCCTCATCCCGCAGAACTTCCTCGGCATCACGGTCAGCACGTCGCCGGGCGCGAGCGAGGGCTCGTTCACCTCGACGGTGGGCTTCAACATCCTGCAGGTGATCGTGGTCGCCGCCGCCGTCGGCATCGCCGCGCTCAAGGCCGGCAAGAAGGCCGAGCCGTTCCTCGCGTTCACCGAGTCGCTGCTCAAGGTCATCCAGCGCGTGCTGTGGTGGATCATCCGGATCGCCCCGCTGGGCACCTTCGGCCTCATCGGCGCCGCCGTCGTGAAGTACGGCTGGGAGAAGCTGGCCTCGCTCGGCTGGTTCGCCATCGCCATCTACATCGGACTCGCGCTCGTGCTGTTCGTGGTCTACCCGATCCTCGTGAAGAGCCACCGCCTGTCGATCAAGCAGTACTTCTCCGGCGTGTGGCCGGCCGTGCAGCTGGCGTTCGTCAGCCGCTCGTCGATCGGCACGCTGCCGCTCACCGAGCGCGTCACCGAGCGCAACCTCGGCGTCCCCCGCTCGTACGCGTCGTTCGCGGTGCCGTTCGGCGCCACGACGAAGATGGACGGCTGCGCAGCCATCTACCCGGCCATCGCCGCCATCTTCGTGGCGCAGTTCTTCGACATCCAGCTGAACTTCGTGCAGTACCTGCTGATCGTCATCGTCTCGGTCGTCGGCTCGGCGGCCACCGCCGGCACCACCGGCGCGATCGTGATGCTCACCCTCACGCTGTCGACGCTCGGCCTGCCGCTCGAGGGCGTCGGACTGCTCATCGCGATCGACCCGATCCTCGACATGGGCCGGACGGCCGTCAACGTCGCGGGTCAGGCGCTCGTGCCGACCATCGTCGCGAAGCGCGAGGGCATCCTCGACGAGGACCTCTACAACGCGCCGCGCGAGGGCCTGCCCTTCGCCGACGACTCGGCTGACGACGACTCGGCTGACGACGACTCGGCCGACGACGGCGAGGCGACCGACGGCGAAGCCGGCGCTCCCGAGGCCGGTTCTGCCAAGGAGCCCGTGTCGGCCGGCTGACCCCGCCGAACCGCATCGATGCAGAGCGCCCCATCCGCCGACCGCGGGTGGGGCGCTCTGGTCTGCGACCGACGCGTTACCGCTGCTGCTGCCGCAGCGCCCCGCGCGTGTCGAGAGCCAGCTCCTCGGCATCCATCGCCGTGAGCAGCTCGCGCATGACCTCCTCGTCGAGATTGCCGGCATCCCTCTCGGCGAGCACGATCTCGCGGCGCACATGCAGCCACCCTCGCGACAGCGCGACCAGGTCGTCGTACGACGGACGGGCGACGGTCCCCTCGACCTGCTGCGCCTCGTCGGCATCCTTCTCGACGCGTGCCATGCGCTGCGCGAAGGCGTCGAACACGCGCAGGTCCATCGGGCCGTGCTTGGCCTCCCACTCGACGCGCTTGGCTGCGATGAATTCCTTGCCCGCCTCGCGTGTCTTCGCCTGCACTGCGGCCAACGCCTGCACGTCCTCGTCGTGCTCGTCATCGCTGCGGATGCCGAGCCTGCGGATCAGCAGCGGCAGCGTGAGCCCCTGCAGCAGCAGCGTGCCGACGGTGACGATGAACGCGACGACCACGATCGCGTGCGATGCCTGCGGCCCCAGCGTCGCGAGGTCTGCGGCGGCGAGAGCCGTGGCCAGCGTGACGACGCCGCGCATGCCCGCCCAGGAGATGACGGCGTTGTCGCGCGCGGTGAGCTGCAGCCCCGACATCCGCTCCCGGAGGATCTGCGCCCGCAGGTCGTCGGGATCCTGATCGCGCCAGCGCTTCGAGTGCCGCCGTCGCCGATCGAACTCGCCCGTTTCGACGCTGCGGTCCCATCGGGCGAGCCTCTTCCTGTCCATCCGATTCGCCATCGCGCTGGTGGGGTACACGTACAGCGGGCGGACGACGAGCACCACGAGCAGCACGGCGGCCGACAGCAGCAGGATGTGCCCCGCGGACTCGCTGCCGAGGTCGCTCAGCACCCGCGGGAACTGCAGGCCGATGTACGCGAAGACGAAGCTCTCGAGCAGCAGGTCGGCCGACAGCCAGAGCGGGGTCTCCTGCTGACGCGTGGTGTAGTCGGTGCGCGGGGCGTTGAATCCCACGTAGATCCCCATGGCGACCACGGCGAGCACGCCGGAGCCCCCGAGGTGCTCGGCGATGGCGTAGGCGCCGAAGGGCGCGAGCAGGCCGAACGTTCCGATCACCACGGGGTCGCCGATGCGCATGCGCAGCTGGTGCAGCACGATGCCGAAGAGCAGCCCCACGACGACGCCGACGACGACGGCGATCACGAACTGCCACACGCCGTCCCACACCCCGATCGTGGCGCCGGCGAGGATGGCGGCGAACACCCGGTACAGCGTCAGCGACGTGGCGTCGTTGATCAGGCTCTCCCCCGACAGCACGGTCATGATCCGCCGCGGCAGCCCGAGCTTGCGACCGATCGCTGCGGCCGACACGGCGTCGGGCGGGGCGACGATGGCGCCGAGCAGCAGTGCGCCGGGGAGCGTCAGCGACGGCAGGATGAACCACGCGACGAGTCCGACGGCGAAGGTCGTGAGGAGCACGAGCCAGATCCCGAGCCGCTGGATCTGCGGGAGGCTGCGTTTGAAGCCGACGAACGACACGTCGAGCGCCGCCGAATAGAGCAGCGGAGGGAGCACGAGGTTGAGCAGCAGGTGCCCGTCGATCTCGACGTCGGGCACGAACGGAAGGAACGACGCGGCCAGCGCGGTGACGGTCACGAGCAGCGGTGCGGGCCATCCCCGCCAGCGGGCGACCGCCGCCACGGCGACGCTGCCGACGAGCACGTAGAAGATCTCGGCATCCATGCCCCCCACGGTACTGGGCGGTCGAGCGCCGGAGGAGCGTCAGCCGTGCGCGGCGAGGAGAGACGCGACGGATGCGTCGTCGACCTGCCGGAAGTCGAGGTAGTGCATGCCGACGGCCATGAAGCCCTCAGGGGCGTCGAGGCAGACGACGGTGTCGGCGTCGCTGCTCCGTTCGAGTTCCGCCACGGCATCCGGCGAGGCGACGGGGACGGCGACGACGACGGATGCCGCCCCGCGGGCGCGCGCGACGGCACAGGCCGCGCGCACCGTGGCCCCCGTGGCGATGCCGTCGTCGACGATAACGACGTTCCTTCCCCTCAGGTCGACGGGCGGGCGGACACCCCGCAGGCGCACCACGCGCTCCGCGACCACGGCGCGCTCACGCCGCTCCGCGCGGGCGAAGGCATCGTCGTCGACTCCCGATGCGGCGATCACCCCCTCGTTCCGCACGGTCGCGCCGGACTCGCCGACCGCTCCCATCGCTACCTCGTCATGCCAGGGCACGCCGACCTTGCGCACGACGAGCACGTCGAGCGGAGCATCGAGCTCCCGAGCGACCGGGGCCGCGACGGGAACGCCGCCTCGCGGAAGCCCCAGCACCACGGGGTCGGCCGGCGGATCCGCGGCCAGGCGCGCGGCCAGCATCCGTCCTGCATGCTCCCGGTCTCGGAACCTCTCCACGGCGACCTCCCGTCTCCGGCCTACTCCCGCGGGCATCGCGGGTCAAGGCGCGCGCTGGCCGGGCGGCCGCGGTCACGACGGGGAGTCGGCATCCGCCCCGTTCTCAGCCGCCCGCTCGCGCAGGTCGGCGTTCTCGTCTTCGAGGTCGAGCACACGGCGGATGCCGGCGATGTTGATGCCCTCCTCGCGCAGATCGGTGACGCGGCGCAGTCGAGCGATGTCGTCATCGCTGTAGCGGCGCGTGCCCCCTTCGCTGCGCGCCGGCGTGAGGAGCCCCTTGGCCTCGAACAGCCGCAGACTCGCCTCAGGCACCCCGCTGAGCTGTGCAGCGACGGCGATCCCGTAGACGGGGGTGCGAGAGTCTCGTTCGGCCATGAGGTTTCCTTCTTCACCAGTTGCAATCGATCTCGAGTTGATCTATAACAAATCTATACCACGAGATGCAGATCTCACCCACACCCGCCCCTGCGGGGGCCCGCACGAAAGGAGACACACATGGCGCTGTCATTCGATCCGTTCAGTCAGCTCGATCGGTTCGCCGCGAGCGTGCTGGACTCCGTTCGCGCACCACGGCTGATGCCGGTGGACCTGTTCCGCGACGGGGACCGGTACCTCCTGCACGCCGACCTCCCCGGTGTGGACCCGGGGTCGATCGACGTCGACGTCGACGGCTCGCAGCTCACGATCCGCGCGCAGCGCACGGCCGACAGCCGTGAGGGCGTGCGCTGGCTCGCCCGCGAGCGCGGCGCCGGCCAGTTCCTCCGCCAGTTCACCCTCGGCGACGGCGTGGATGTCGACAACATCAGCGCCTCGTACGAGAGCGGCGTGCTGTCGGTCATCATCCCGGTCAGCGAACGCGCGAAGCCGCGCAAGATCGAGGTCGAGACCGGCGAACAGCGGCAGGCCATCAACGCCTGACCGACCCGGGCCGGGCGCGAGCCCGGCCCGCCGCCGCACACGCATCCGCACCGTTGCACCGCGGAGCCCGCCCGCGCCGCCGTCCGACGGAACGTCGGCGGGCTCCCGGCCCCTCCTCGGAAAGGAAGAACCGTATGCCGCACTCCCCCGCACTCGATCGCTTCCTCGCCGGCATGGAGTACCCGGCCACCCGCGACGACCTCCTGCGCGAAGCCGCTCGCGAGGGGCTGGGCGCCGACGACAGGGCGCTGCTCGAGGCGCTCCCCGACCAGAGCTACAGCGCAGCATGGCACATCCGCTACCGGCTCGCCCGCCGTGCGCTGGCCGACGCCTTCGCACCGCCGCAGCCGGTGCGCGCCTGACGGGGCAGCGTCGCCTCGACCAGGGGAGGGCGGGGAATTCCCCGTCCTCCCTCTCTGTTGCCCTGGGTGATGACTTCCACCTCGCTCTCCGTCCTCGACCTCGTCCCGGTGCGCACCGGGCAGACCAGTGCCGAGGCGATCTCCGCCTCGCTCGCACTCGCCGACACCGCCGACCGGCTCGGCTTCCGCCGGTACTGGTTCGCCGAGCACCACAACATGCCGGCGGTCGCATCCACGACCCCTCCCGTGCTCATCGCTGCCGCCGCCACCAGGACCTCGCGCATCCGCCTCGGTTCGGGCGGCGTGATGCTGCCGAACCACGCCCCGCTCATCGTGGCCGAGCAGTTCGCGGCGCTCGAGGCCATCGCGCCCGGCCGCATCGACCTCGGACTCGGACGCGCCCCCGGGAGCGATCCGGTGATCACCCAGCTGCTGCGCGGCTCGGGCACCACGAGCGACGTCGAGCAGTTCCCACGCCACGTGCAGGACATCACCGCGCTCCTCGGCGGAGACGGCGCCACCGTGCGCTTCACCTCGGGCGGCGAGTACACCGTGCGCTCGACGCCCGCGGCCACCGGCGCGCCGGAGGTGTGGCTGCTCGGCTCGAGCGACTACTCGGCGCAGCTGGCCGCGTCACTCGGCCTCCCCTACGTGTTCGCGAACCACTTCTCCGGGCAGGGGCTCGAGCGCGCGCTCGACCTGTACCGCGGCGGATACCAGCCGAGCGAGCAGCATCCTGAGCCCGTCACGTTCCTCACGGTGAACGCGGTGGCCGCGCCGACGTCGGAGGAGGCGGAGGAGCGCGCCCTCCCGCAGCTGCGCATGATGGCGCGCCTGCGGCTGAACAAGCCGCTCGAGGCGCTCGAGACGGTGGAGCAGGCCCTCGCCGCCGAGCCGGATGCCGCCACGACACAGGTCGTCGAGGCCGCCCGGTCGCGGTGGTTCGTCGGCACGGGCGCCTCCGTCGCCGCCGAGGTGCGCGAGTTCGCCGCGCGCTACGGCATCGACGAGGTCATGCTGTCGCCTGTTGCCGCGTCGTACGATGCGGAGCCCCGCGACGCGGCCCCGGGCCGCGCTCAGACGCTCGAGCTCGTCGCGGCCTCTCTCTGAGCGGCCAGACCCAGCCGTCGCGCCGGCTGCCGAGGCCGGACCCGCCGACCGTTCACGCCGGCCTGCCGCCCCTCGCATCGCCCCGGCGGGGCTCCCGCCGCGATCATGCCTCCGGTTCGCCGGAGAGGATGCCGCGCAGCCAGTCGCGCGCTTCGACGAACACCTCGTCGGAGTAGCGCTCGGGGTACTGCACGATCTGCCTGTCGGCGCGCGGATACGAGCCGAGGAACACCACGCGCGGGCTGAACCGGCGGATGCCGAGCAGCGCGTCGGCCATGCGCTCGTGCTCGATGTGCCCGTCGGCGTCGATGACGAAGCGGTAGCGACCGAGCTCGTCGCCGATGGGCCGCGACTCGATGAGCGACAGGTTGATGCCACGGGTGGAGAACTGCTCGAGCATCTCCAGCAGCGAGCCGGGGTGGTCGTGCGGCAGCTCGACGATGAGCGAGGTCTTGTCGGCGCCCGTCGGCTCGGGAGACCGGGTCGTGCGGGTGACGAGCACGAAGCGCGTCACGGCCTGCGCGTTGTCGCCGATGCCCTCGGCGAGCACATCGACGTCGTAGTGGCGCACGATTCCCGGGGGCGCGATGGCCGCCTGGGCGGGGAGCGTGCCGTCGAGCACGCCGATGGCCGAGGCCACGTTGCTCGCCGCAGGCACGTGCGAGTGGGTCGGCAGGTGCGCGCCGAGCCAGCCGTGGCACTGGGCGTAGGCGACGGGGTGCGCGGCCACGACCTGCACCTCGTCGAGGGTGGTGCCCGGAGGCGCCACGAGCACGAAGTTCACCTGCACGAGGTACTCGCCGACGATCCGCAGTCCGGGGAGCGTCGCCAGCGCATCCTGCGTGGTGGAGACCCCGCCCTCGATCGAGTTCTCGATCGCGATCATGGCGGCGTCGCTGCGCCCCTCCAGCACGTCGGCCAGCGCCTCACCCACGTTGTGCACGGGGCGCCACTCCTGGCCGCGAGCCTCCGGCACCTGTTCGAGCGCCGCTTCCGTGAAGGTGCCTGCGGGTCCGAGATAGCTGTAGGTGCGGCGATCGGTCACGCCGCAAGCCTAGTCTTCCCCGGACCCCGCGGTCCGTCCGCGCGGTGGGCGGATCCTCCCGCGGCGCCGCGCATCGTCGCGGAACCCGCATACGAGCGGAACAGGATGTGCGAGATCCGCCGCATCGGTGCAGACTGTCTGCATGACGAGCCGTGCCGGCCTCCCCGCGGAGGAAAGTGACCTCATCGACGTCGACGAGCTGATCGCCGCCTACTACGACCTCGTGCCCGATCCCGACGTGGCGGCCGAACGCGTGGTGTTCGGCACCAGCGGTCACCGCGGGTCCGCGCTGTCGAAGAGCTTCAACGAGAACCACATCCTCGCCACCACGCAGGCGATCGTCGACTACCGCACGAGCCAGGGCATCACCGGGCCGCTCTTCCTCGGTCGCGACACGCACGCGCTGTCGCTGCCCGCCGAGCGCAGCGCGATCGAGGTGCTCGTGGCCAACGGCGTCGACGTCCGCGTCGACGCCCGTGACTCGTGGGTGCCGACCCCCGCACTCAGCCACGCCATCCTCACGCACAACCGTCGCACCGACACGTCGACCACAGGTCAGGCCGACGGCATCGTCGTCACGCCCAGCCACAACCCGCCGCGCGACGGGGGCTTCAAGTACAACCCCCCGCACGGCGGCCCCGCCGACACCGACGCGACCGGGTGGATCGCCGACCGCGCGAACGAGCTGATCCGCGGCGGCCTCGCCGACGTCAAGCGCGTGCGGTTCGCCGACATCGACGCCGACACTCTCGGCACCTACGACTTCCGCGACGCCTACGTGCGCGACCTCCCCTCGATCATCGACCTCGAGGCGATCAAGCGCGCGGGCGTGCGCATCGGCGCCGACCCCCTGGGCGGAGCATCCGTCGACTACTGGGCGCTCATCGCCGAGATGCACGGGCTCGACCTCACCGTGGTGAACCCCGAGGTCGACCCCACCTGGCGGTTCATGACCCTCGACTGGGACGAGAAGATCCGCATGGACCCGTCGTCGCCCAGCGCCATGGCGTCGCTCGTCGCGAAGAAGGGCGACTTCGACGTGCTGACCGGCAACGACGCAGATGCCGACCGCCACGGCATCGTGACGCCGGATGCCGGCCTCATGAACCCGAACCACTACCTGGCCGTCGCGATCGACTACCTGTTCTCGCACCGCTCCCAGTGGCCGCGCGACGCCGCGATCGGCAAGACTCTCGTGTCGTCGATGATCATCGACCGCGTGGCCGAGTCGCTTGGTCGCCGCCTGCTGGAGGTTCCCGTCGGGTTCAAGTGGTTCGTGCCCGGCCTGCTCGACGGCTCCGTCGCGTTCGGCGGCGAGGAGTCGGCCGGAGCGTCGTTCCTCCGGATGGACGGCGGCGTGTGGTCGACCGACAAAGACGGCATCCTGCTCTGCCTGCTGGCCGCCGAGATCATCGCGGTCACGGGCAAGACGCCGTCGGAGCGCTACCGCGAGCTCGAGGAGGCCTTCGGATCCTCCGCGTATCAGCGGGTCGACGCGCCCGCATCGCCGGAGCAGAAGTCGGCCCTGTCGAAGCTGGCTCCAGATGCCGTCGGCGCGACGACGCTCGCGGGCGAGGAGATCACGGCGAAGCTGTCGCACGCGCCGGGCAACGGGGCGGCCATCGGCGGCCTGAAGGTGCAGACCGAGCACGCGTGGTTCGCCGCGCGCCCCTCGGGCACGGAGGACGTCTACAAGCTGTACGCCGAGAGCCTTCTCGGCCCCGAGCACCTGGCGCAGGTGCAGGAGGAGGCGCGCGGCGTCGTCTCCGCAGCCCTCGGCGGCTGAGCGCGACGCAGGAAGGCCCCCGACGACCGAGAGCGTGTTCTCGCGGTCGTCGGGGGCCTTCGCCGTGGGTGCGTCAGTCTCCGCCGGGGGACCCCAGCAGCTCGCGCACGCGGCTGGAGATGCGGTGGAATTCCGGGGTCTCGAGCACCTCGGCGTAGCCGCGCTCGGCCGGCAGGTCGACCGAATGCTCTTCGAGGATCCGCCCCGGCCGCGGGCTCATCACGATCACGCGGCTGGCCAGGTACACCGCCTCGGCCACCGAGTGGGTGACGAGCAGCACGGTCGTGCCGGTGCGCGCCCAGATGCGGTTCAGCTCGACGTTCATCCGCTCTCGGGTCAGCGCGTCGAGAGCTCCGAACGGCTCGTCCATGAGCAGCACGCGCGGTTCGTGCAACAGCGCGCGGCACAGCGACACCCGCTGCTGCATCCCGCCGGAGAGCTCGTGCGGGAGCGCCTTCTCGAAGCCCGTGAGCCCGGTCATCTCGATGAGCTCGTCTGTTCGCTCCTGCGCCCTCTTCATGTCCATGCCGCGCATCTCGGCCTGCAGCAGGATGTTGCCCCGCACGGTGCGCCACTCCAGCAGGGCGGCGCGCTGGAAGACGAAGCCGATGTCCTGACGCGGCCCCGTGACATCCTCGCCGTTGAGGCGGATGCGTCCGGCACTGGGGATCGTGAGTCCGGCGACCGCCTTCAGCAGCGTCGACTTGCCGCATCCGGAGGGTCCGGCGATCGTGATGAACTCGCCCTCGCGGACGTCGAGGTCGACGCCCTCCAGCGCGGTCACCTGCCGCCGTTTCGAGGCGAAGGTGATCGAGACGTCCGAGATCTCCAGCGCGGTGCGGGTCAGTGTGTCGCTCATGAGGCTGTTCCTTCTGCGTCGAGGGGGATCACTCGCCGGGGGCGAAGGATGCGTCGTAATAGGTCTCGACCGTGCCTTCGCCGGAGATCAGCCCGGCCTGGGAGAGCACGTCGAGGGTCGCCTGCCAGTCGGCGGTGTCGTTGGTGCCCGGCGCCTTGCCCTCGGTGTTCGCCGTGCTGAGCAGCTTGATCGTCTCCTGCCACTGATCCAGCAGCACGTCCTCGGCGGGCATCTGCGGGTCCTTGCCGTCCATGGCGGCGACGGCGGCCTCTGGATCCTCCTGCGCTGCGGCGAACGCCTCGCTCGTCGCAGCGACCATCTCCTTCACCAGCTCCGGGTCGTTCTCGATCGTCTCCTCGTTGGCGATCAGCCCGTTACTGAAGAAGTTCAGGCCGGCGTCGGAGTAGCGCAGGTAGCGCATGTCCTTGCCGCTCTTGGCCGCGATGGTGGGCCCCTGGTCGTGGGCGAACCCGATGAGTCCGTCGACCTGACCGGAGAGCACCGCGGCGATCTTGCCCGCAGGGTCGAGGTTCTGCTGGTTGACGTCGGATTCCTCCAGGCCGACGGCCTCGAGGTACATCGGGAAGGTCGTCGTCGGCGCGTCGCCGGCGGAGACGGCGATCGTCTTGCCCTTGAGGTCCTTGGGGTCCTCGATGCCCGAGTCCGCGAACACCTGCACGGCGGACGGCGTGGTCTGCAGGAAGACGCCCACGCTCTTGATCGCCACGCCCTTGTCGATGTTGGCGAGCACGGCCGGCGTGTCAGCCCAGCCGAAGTCGACCTGCTTCTGGCCGACGGCCTGTGCGGTCTTCGTGGATCCCTGACCGGCCTTGATCGTGAGGTTGATGCCGTGGTCCTCGAAGATGCCCTGCTCGACGCCGTAGTAGAACGGGGCGTGTTCGCCGTACGGGTACCAGTTGAGCATCAGGGTGACGTCGGTGAGCTGCCCGTCGTCGCCCTTCGCCCCTCCGTCGCTCTCCGGGGCGGAGCCGCCGCAGCCCGAGAGGGCGAGTGCCGTGGCCGTGACGATGGCTGCGATGCCGAGGACGGATGCTGACTTCTTCATCAGTGCTCCAATGTGTTGGGAAGGTCGGGTGGCGTCAGAGCCGCACGGTGGCGGCGCCGACATCGCGCTTGGACGCGTGCCAGGGGATGAGGAATCGCTCGGCGATCTGGATGACTGCGAACAGCAGCACCCCCATGAGCGACATGATGATGAGCGCCGCGAACAGCATCGCGGTGTCGAGGTTCCCGTTCGCCTGCAGGATGACGTAGCCGAGACCCTCGTTCGCGCCGACGAACTCGCCGACGACCGCGCCCGTGACCGCCAGCGTCGCCGCGACCTTGAGGCCAGACAGCAGCTCGGGGAGCGCTGCGGGGAGGCGCACCTTGAGGAAGGTCTTGATCCGGCCCGCACCCATGGTGGAGGTCAGCTGCAGGATCTCGGGGTCGACCGACCGCAGGCCGGCGAGGCCCGAGATGACAACGGGGAAGAACGCCATGAGCACGGCGACGAGGATCTTGGGCCCCATCCCGAAGCCGAGCCAGACGATGAACAGCGGGGCGATGGCGATCTTCGGGATCACCTGCGCGAACAGGATGACCGGGTACAGGGTCTGCTCGAGGCCGCGGCTGTACACCATGACGACGGCCACGAACAGCCCGATGACCACGGCGATCGCGAAACCGACGAGCGTCTCGTACGTGGTCACCCAGGTGTTCTGCGCGAGGTAGGCCGAGTTGTCCGCGAACGCGGCCCACGTGTCGGCGGGCGAGGGGATGATGTAGGGCTGCACCAGGCCGAGGGCGGTGACGGCCCACCAGACCACGAGCACCACGACCACGAAGACGATCGGATGCCAGTTGTGCGTCCACCAGCGGACGAACGCGTTCGGCTCGGGGGAATGCTGCTGTGCGACCGCCAGCGACATCGTCGCGCTCTCGGTCTGCGACCTCGCGTTCTGGGTCTGTGACATGGGGTACCTCGACATCGTCGTCCTGGGCTCCACGGATGGGAAAGCGTATTCCGAAGGAATGATGCGAGTGTATGTCGCCCGCTCGCATCGTGTCAATGCACCCCGCCCCGACAGCCGAGGGGCCGGAGTCCTCCGCCGTCGGCCGGGCGGCTCGACGCTGTCTCGGCGGGCCGTGCGGGCTCGCGTCAGAGGGTGCGCGAGAGCTCGTCCGCCGCCACCCTCAGCCAGCGAGCGGGATCGGCGAGCGCGGCAGCAGACGATCCGGCCAGCTCGGTGAGCGACACGTGCGCCGCGAAAAGCGACGTGTCGGCATCCGCCGTGATGCGGCCGGCCACGACGGCCGCAGGCACTCCGGCATCCGCTGCCAGGCCGGCGACGAACGAGGGCACCTTGCCGTCCCCCGACTGCCCGTCGTACGACCCCTCCCCCGTGATCACGAGATCGGCGCCGGCGATGGCATCCGCGAGGCCCACCAGCCGGGCCACCTCCCGTGCTCCGGGGAGCAGCTGCGCTCCCCACGCGACGAGGGCACCGCCGACGCCACCTGCCGCGCCCGCCCCGGGAGTCGACGGATCGAGACCGAGCAGGTCGGCGAGCGCGGAGAGCGCCGCGTCGACGCGGCCCCGATCCGCGGCGTCCGTGAGCCCCTTCTGCGGGCCGAACACCTCCGCAGCGCCGCGGGGTCCCGTGAGCGGGTTCGTCACGTCGGTGAGCACGCGCGTCTCCGGCGCAGGGCGCAGGTCGCTGAGGTCGGCGCGGGCGATGAGGGGCAGACCGCGCGCTCCCGCCGCCACCGCGGCTCCCGCGGCATCCGAGAACCGGGCGCCCAGCGCGCGGAGCATCCCGGTTCCGCCGTCGGTCGAGGCGCTCGATCCGATGCCGAGCACGAGCCGGGAGACCCCGTGGTCGAGGGCTGCCGCGATGGCCTGCCCGAACCCCGTGGTGTCCGCGTCGAACGGGCGCAGCCGATCGAGCAGCTCGATCCCCGAGGTCGACGCCAGGTCGACGACCGCCGAGCCGCGCGGAGCATCATCCGTCGGCGGGAGGAGCAGCCATGCCGTCTCCACCGGTCGACCGGCCGGCCCCTCGACGGTGACCGGCATCCGCGTGGCGTCGGGAACGGCCGCTGCGAACGCCGCTATCGTCCCCTCTCCGCCATCCGCCATCGGCCGCATGACGAACTGCGCACCCTCGCCCCAGCCGGCGGCGAGCGCGGATGCCGCATCCGCCGCCGTGATCGTGCCCTTGAAGCTGTCCGGGGCGAGCACGATCCGGCGTGGCCTGCTCACTCCGGCACCCCGCGACGCGGCGTGCTGTCCCGGACGACGACCTCCAGCGCCGTCGGCGGCTGCGTCCAGTCGTCGTCGACCGTCGCACGGAACGCGGCGTAACCGAGGTCGCTCAGCGGCACGCGCACGGTGGTGAGCTGCGGTGTGACGTCGCGGCTCACCGGCACGTCGTCGAAGCCGCACACCGCGACGTCGGCCCCCACCTCGCGGCCCGCGTCGCGGATCGCGGTCATCGCCCCGATGGCCACCACGTCACTGAGCGCGAACACCAGCATCCCCGGCTCGACGCCGTCGGTCAGCGCCGCAGCCATGCACTCCGCGCCCGACTCCCGGGCGAACCCGCCGCGGTACGTGCGCTCGACGACGCCGCCCCCCGTCGCGAAACCCGCCTCGAATCCGCCGAGGCGGTCATCCGAGGTCCGCACTCCCGACGCTGCGCCGAGCGCGATGGCCCGGCGATACCCGAGGGCCGCCATCTCCCGCCCGAGGCTCTCGGCGCCGCCGCGGTTGTCGATCTGCACGCTGCGCCCTCCGCCTGGGCCGAAGGTGACGGTGCGTGCGCCCAGGCGGGGGAAGGCGGCGAGCTCGTCGAGAGCCGCGCTGTCGGCCTCACCCGACCGCGACGCGGCGAGGATCACACCCTGCGGTCGCTGCCCCCGCAGCGCGTGCAGGATCCGCGCCTCGCGGCCGGGGTCGCGCTCGGTGATCGCGACCGTGACGACGAGGCCGTGCTCATCGGCCCCGCGGGCGACGCCCGACGCGATCAGGCCGAAGTACGGGTCGGCGATGTCCGCCACGAGCAGGGCGATGACCGGCGACGTGCCGCGCGCGATCGCCTGAGCCGAGATGTTCGCGGTGTACCCGAGCGCCGCCGCTGCCTGCTCCACGCGCTCCCGGTACGACTCGGCGACCTTGCGCTCAGAGCCGTTCAACACCCGGGATGCCGTCGCGAGCGAGACGCCGGCGACGCGCGCCACGTCGTGCAGCGTCGGGGTCGAGGCGCGTCCGGAGCGCCGATGCTCTTCAGCCGTCATGCGCAGAGCCTACCCATCCGCGCGGCGAGGGCGGGATCCCGGGCGCGGAGGGCGGCGGATCCGGGGTCGCCGGCGGGATCCGTGCGGCGAAGGCGGGATCCGTGCGGCGAAGGCGGCGGATCACGGGGCGTCCCCGAGGTAGCCGCGCAGCGTGGCGGCCTCCGCCGCGAGCGCGCCGGGGTCGTCGCCCGGGACGAACTCGAGCAGCGCGTCGCGGGGCGGATGCTCCGCGGCGCGAGCCTCGGCGAAGAAACGCGCCCAGAGAGCGTCTCGGGCGCGCAACGGCAGCCGCTCCGTCGCGGGCCACCACGAGAACACGTGCGCGGCGCTGACCCGCGGCGCGAGGGCGCGGTACTCCCCGATGACGTGGTCGACGCTCGCGGCGACGGTCGGCTGCCAATAGGTCGTGAGCGCGGGGCTGCCCACCTCGGCGAGCAGGCGCAGCGTCGACGGCGCGGTCGCGGCGAGAGTATTCGAATGGAACTCCAGCGCGAGGCCGATGCCGCGCTCCCCCGCCTCGGTCGCCGCGGCGCGCAGCCGGTCGACGGTCTGCGTCCAGTCGGCATCCGTCGCCTCCGCCGCGTCGACCGACCCTGCCCACACGCGCACGCGGTCGACGCCGAGGGCCTCAGCGCTGTCGAGCACCGGGGTGAGCTCCTCCTCCGCGCCGGCGCGGAAGTACGAGCCGTACGAGCAGCACGACAGGCCGGCATCCGCGGTCAGCCGGGCGACGCGGGCGGCCGTCGCCGTGTCGCCCGGAGGGACGTGCACGTCGCCGCCCCACTCGATCACCGCCAGTCCGGCATCCGCGGCGAGCGCGACGATGCGCTCGGGTGCCAGTGCGCGGAAGGTCACGGAGCAGAGCCCTGGCCGCATCCTCATGATCTCTCCATCCTCTCACCCCCGTCTCCCCCTCCCCACGTCGCGGGCGGATCAGGGGAGGAACGGGGAGACGGCGGCGGCGAAGGCCTCGGCGGTCCGGCGGGCGACCCGGGCCGGAGCATCCGCCCACACGTCGGCGTGGAAGATCTCCACCTCGATGTCGCGGTCGTACCCCGTCGCGACGACGGCCTCGGTCAGCGAGCCGAAGTCGATCACGCCCTCCCCCGGGTAGTGGCGGGCGAGCAGCACGTCCTCCGGCAGCGGCGTCTTCCAGTCGCACACCTGATACGTCGCGATGCGGCCCTCGCTCCCGGCACGGGCGATCTGCCCGAGCACCTGCGGATCCCACCAGACATGGAACGTGTCGACCGCGACCCCCACCACCGCTGCGTCGAAGTCCGCCGCGATGTCGAGCGCCTGACCGAGCGTCGACACGACGGCGCGGTCGGAGGCGTACATCGGATGCAGCGGCTCGATCGCGAGTGTCACTCCGGCGTCGCGCGCATGCGGCGCCAGCTCCCCGATCGCATCACGCACGCGCTCCCTGGCGCCGACGAGGTCGCGCGACCCCTCGGGGAGTCCGCCGGCGACCAGTACGAGCACCGCCGTCGATCCCGGCGCTCCGGCGGCCGACAGCACCGCGGTCTCGTCGATGGCACGGCGATTGTCGTCGAGCGCAGCGACCCTGGCCTGTCCCTCGGGCAGCGTGAAGAAGCCGCCGCGGCAGTGCGTCGAGAACCGCAGCCCCGAGTCCGCCAGCATCCGCGCGGCGACGTCGAGGCCGACCTCGTTCACCGGCTCGCGCCACAGTCCGATGGCCTGGATGCCGGCATCCGCCGTGACCCGCAGCGCCGTGGCGAGGTCGGCGTGCTTGACGGTGGCCTGGTTGAGCGACAGGCGGGGGTCGGCGCTCATGCGTCCACTCCGTTCAGTCTCAGCATCGCGTGCCACCGGTCGCGCGCGAGCTCCGGCTGCTCCAGCGCGAGCGACGCGTTCGCCAGTTCGACGATGCGGCTCAGGTGCGGCAGGCTCCTGGCCGAGTGCAGCCCCCCGACCATCTGGAACGCGGGCTGATGACCGTTGAGCCAGGAGAGGAAGGCGACGCCCGTCTTGTAGTAGAAGGTGGGTGCCGCGAACACCTGGCGACTGAGCTCCTCGGTCGGCCCGAGGATGCGCCGGTACGCGTCTCGATCGCCGGCATCCAGGGCCTGGATCGCCGCCGACGCGACGGGGGTGATGGCGGCGAAGGCGCCGAGCAGCGCATCCGAGTACGTCGACCCCGCGGCTGCACCGCCGCTCTCGGCGACCGGATTCTCACCGCCGCCGATGAGCGAGACGTAGTTGAAGTCGTCGCCCGTGAACATGCGCACGCCTTCCGGCAGCCGCGACCGCACGGAGATCTCCGCCTCCGCGTTCAGCAGGCTCATCTTCACGCCCGCGACTTTGCCCGGGTTCTCGCCGATGATGTCGAGGAGGACAGCGGATGCCGTCTGCCAGTCGTCCGGCTCGCCGCTCGTACCGAGCGGAGCCGAAGTGAAGTAGCCCCGCAGCTCGGGGTCGAAGGCCGTGCCGAGCCAGTGCAGCACGACCGGCACGGTGGCCGACTCGAGCACCGCCCGATAGACGCGGCGATAGTCGTCGGCGCTCGTCGCGGCACGGGCGAGGTGACGCGACGCCATGAGCACCGGCCCGGCCCCCTGCTCCTCGGTGAAGTGCAGCTGCTCCTTGTAGGCATCGATGACGGCATCCAGCGAGATATGCGGGTCGGCGACGTGATCGGTGTTGACGCCGACCACGACCGAACCGCCCTCCTCGCGAGCGACCTCGGCGCTGCGGGCGATGAGCTCGCGCGTCGCCGCGGCGTCGAGTCCCATGTTCCGCTGCGCCGTGTCCATGGCGTCGGCGACGCCGAGGCCCCAGGAGTACACGTTGCGGCGGAACGCCAGGGTCGAGTCCCAGTCGATGTCGGCCGGCTGGCCGGGGGTGTTGTCGGCGAACGCCTTGGGCACGACGTGCGCGGCGGCGTACGCGACTCGGCTCTGCAGAGCGGATGCCGGGCGCGAGTAGCCGCCGCCGTCGTTCAGCACGGCATCCGTGACCGCACCCGCGGCGTCGAGAAGTCGGAGCGTGCTCATGCGAGGGAAAGCGGCTCGATGGCGATCTTGCGACCCTCGGCGCTGGACCGCAGGCCGGCCTCGGCGAACTGCACACCCCGAGCACCCGCGAGCAGGTCGAAGGGGTAGTCGGTCCCGAGCACGTACGACGTGAGGTACTCCTCCCACTGCTGACGGAAGCCGTTGAGGAACACGTCGTTGACCGGAACGTCCTGCCAGTCGGCTGCGTAGTCGTGGGTGTCTTCGAGGTCGGGGTTCCACACCGGCTTCGGCGTCGCGTTGCGGTGCTGGATCTTCGCACCGAACAGCCCGACGACCGCGGACCCGTGCGTGCCGTCGACCTGGAACTCGACGAGCTCGTCGCGGTTGACTCTGACAGTCCAGCTGGAGTTGATCTCGGCGATGACACCGCCTTCGAGTTCGAAGATGCCGTACGCGGCATCCTCGGCAGTCGCGGTGTAGCGCTCACCCTTCTCGTCCCAGCGCTCCGGGATGTGCGTGGCGGCCTGCGCGTAGACGCTCTTCACGGCTCCGAACAGGTTCTCCAGCACGTAGTTCCAGTGCGGGAACATGTCGCTGATGATGCCGCCGCCGTCCTCGCTGCGGTAGTTCCAGCTCGGCCGCTGCGCGGGCTGCCAGTCGCCCTCGAACACCCAGTAGCCGAACTCACCGCGCACCGAGAGCACTCGGCCGAAGAAGCCGGAGTCGACGAGCCGCTTGAGCTTCTGCAGGCCGGGCAGGTACAGCTTGTCGTGCACCACGCCGGTCTTCACACCGGCCTCCTGGGCGAGGCGGGCGAGCTCCACGGCCTCGTCGAGAGTCTCGGCGGTGGGCTTCTCGGTGTAGATCGCCTTGCCTGCCGCGATCGCCTTGCGGATGGCGGATGCTCGCGCCTTGGTGACGAGGAAGTCGGCGTAGATCTCCCACTGCGGATCGGCGAGCGCCGCGTCGAGGTCGGTGGTGTAGTCCGCGATGTCGTGCTTGGCGGCCAGCTCGGCGAGCTTCGCCTCGTTGCGCCCGACCAGGATCGGCTTGACCGTGACCCTGGTTCCGTCTGGAAGCTCGATGCCGCCCTGGTCGCGGATGGCCAGGATGCTGCGCACCAGGTGCTGCCGGTAGCCCATGCGTCCGGAGACGCCGTTCATGATGATCCCGATCTCGCGGGTTGTCGTCGTCGACATTCGTGGTCCGTTCGTGAGGTCTCTCCGCATCCGCCGGATGCGATCGGTAAACGCTTTCCCACACTATGCCACGGCCGTGCGCAGCCCGCAAGCAATCGGTACGGTTCGAACATGCGGGGTGGTGCACGGCTCGGTCGCGTCATGCCTCGATCGAGTTCGGACCGTCGGCGAGAAGCCGGAGGTCCGGTAACCTCGATCGCGTGAGACGGGGGATTCAGCGGATGACGGCGGTCATCGCGGGTGCGCTGCTGGTGGGGTCGGCGGTCCCGGCCAGCGCCGCGACGGACCTTGCGGCGGGCAACTGGTGGTACGACAACACGGGCGTGCGCGAGGCACAGGCCACGGTGACCGGCGACGGCGTCACGATCGCCGTCGTCGACAGCTCGGTGAACGTGGAAGCACCCGCACTGGTGGGGGCGAACATCCGCCAGGGCGGAGTCGACGCCTGCCCCGACGGCACCCCGGTGCAGGTGATCTCCGACGATCCGGGCAGCAGGCATGGCACGGACGTCTCCACGGTGATCGTCGGGAACGGTCAGCCGGTCGGTGGGAATCCGGGAATCCAGGGCGTCGCCCCTGGCGCGGAGGTGCTCGTGTACTCCCTGGGAACGGATGAGACGGACAGCGGGGAGTCGTGGCTGACCACTCCGTGCCCCGATGACTCGACGGGTTACATGGTGTCGATCGTGCAGGACGCCGTCGCGAGCGGGGCGGACATCCTCATCCTCACGGGCGCTCTGAACGGTGAGAGCGCCACGGCGCTGCTGCAGGCCATCAAGGCCGGAGTGATCGTCATCGCGGGCAATCCGAATGACTCGGTGATGTCGGGACCGCCGAATCCGCTCAGTCCGCAGGCGTACCAGTTCAACGGTGTGGTGTCAGTGGAGAACTTCGGCCCGGAGGGCGAGCGCGATGACCCCGTCGTCGGCCCGTGGGTGTCGATCGTGGCGCCGGGCGGCTCGTTCCTCACCTACCAGCCCGGGGAGGACCTGTCCTGGTCTGAACCGATGATCGGCGGCGCCTCCAACTCGCTGGCGATGCCGTTCGTGGCCGGCGCGTTGGCGCTGGTGATGGAGGCGTATCCGGAGGCCACGCCGAACCAGGTGCTGCAGTCGCTGGTGCACACGGCCTCGCACGCTCAGCCCGACCCGGTGCACACCGACGAGGAGGGCTGGGGGCGGATCGACGTGCCGCGTCTGATGGCCACCGACCCGACCCAGTTCCCGGACGAGAACCCGCTCATCCGCGATGACGGCATCCCGGCCCCGGCGATGTATGAGGAGGGGGTGTTCTCCGACGAGTTCGGGCCCTACCCGCTCGAGCCGGTCACCCCTGGCGACGAGTCTGCGGCGGATGGCCAGACCGGGGCGGGCCCCCTGGCCGGCCTGCCCGTCTTGCCGATCGCCCTGGCCGCCCTCGGCGTCCTCGTCGTGATCGGCGTCGTCGTGCTGATCGTGGTGCTCGCCACCCGCCGCCGTGGACCGACGGCCCCCGGCCGCTGAACCTCTACGTCCCGTCGGCTCGCGCCGCGGTGGAACCGCGCACGTGCAGGGCGGGGACGAGCCGCACCCTCTCCGCCGGCCGACGCGCGCCCTCGGCCAGCCGCGCGGCCATCACCTCGACCGCCCGGCGTCCCACGTGCTGCTTCGGCGGCCGCAGCGCCGTGATCGGCGGCGACCCGTTCTCGGCGACCTCGTCGTCGTACGCGATGATCGACAGCTCGTCTGGCAGCGACCAACCGCGGTCGATGGCGTGCTGCTGCACGAGAAGCGCCTGGGGGTCGGAGTGCACCAGCAGAGCGGAGGTCGCCGTCGCCCGCACCTCGTCGAGCAGATCGTCCAGCGCCTCGCCGCGGTCGTGGCCGTCGAGCAGGTCGAGGGACACGTTGCGGTCCACGGTCGGCGTCAGGCCCAGTTCGCCGATCGCCTGCGCCCAGCCGCGGCGCAGCTGCCACGACGTCGGCGACTGCGACGAGGTGAGGATGCCGACGCGTCGATGCCCGAGTGACGCGAGATGGTGCGCTGCAAGCACCCCGCCGAGCACGTGATCCGTCGTCACCCACTCGATCGACGTGAGGGCGAGAAGCGACGGTGCGCGCCGCTCGATCAGCACGACGGGGAGCGGCAGCGATTCCAGCCACTGCAGCAGGGCGTGCCCATCGGGTCCGAGGTTCTCGGGCGCGACGAGCAGTCCATGCACGCTCCCCGATTCGAGCAGCGCGGTGATCTGCCTGCGCTGGTCGGAGGCGAGGTAACTGGCGCCCCGCAGCACGAGCTGCACGCCCTGCTCGGCCGCACTCGCGCGTGCACCGATCACGACCTGCGCCCAGTAGTAGCTCAGCGACGGTACGACCATCCCCACGCGGAACCGCGGCGCTCCCTGCGCGGCACGTGCGACCGTGGTGTCGAGGGGGCTGCGCAGCGTGGCGCCGCCGTGCACGCGCGTCAGGAGTCCGCGATCGGCGAGCTCGCCGATGTCGCGGCGGATGGTCAGCTCGGCCACCCCGAGGTCCCGCGCGAGATCGGCCACCCGCACGGACCCCGAGCGGCGGAGTTCGTCCATGATCCGCTCGCGCCGCGAGATGCCGAAGGTCGGCGGCTGCTCCCGGCTCGTCATGCGACGCTCACCCGCACTTCCCAGGCGACGGGCGCGCCGATCGGGCGGAACAGCACGCGCGACACGCGCGCTCCCCACGAGTGCGCCAAGAACGGGTCGTCCACATCGCGGGTCTCGACACGCACCTCTGCCGGGTCGTGATCGAGCAGCAGATCGCGGGCACCGTGTCGGCCGGGTATGCGGATGCCGTCGTCACCGGAGTCCGGAACGCCGGCGCATACGACGACGAGGAGCGTGTCCGGATGCGCGAGCGCCGGACTCTCGTCGCGCACGGTCACGAGACCGCCGCGGAGGCGTACGCGGCGCATCCACGGGACCGCGAGGTCGCCGTTCGGCGACGCGGCATCCGGAACCCCTGGCTCCGCCGCCCCGCCATCGGCCCCGGGCATCGGCCAGGGATACGCGTGCGCGAGATCGACGTCCCAGCCGTCCTCCCGCGGCTCCACGGAAGCCCTCCACTGCTCGCCCGCCCTCTGCTCCCGGCCGAACGGCGAGGGTGTGCTGTGCCACCCGCTCTGCACGTACCAGAGTTCGTACCGCGCATCGGAGAACGTCTGGGCCGTGTATGCGGCGCGACCGAGGTCGATGAGCTGCGGCACGCCGTCGACCGCAACCGCGAACGAGCCGAGGTCGTTGTGGTTGTGGTTCTCCCCGTTGTGGCCGCCCTTCACGACGACCGTGAGCCCGGTGGCCTCTCCTGCGCGCTCCCGTCGCAGACCGACGCCGATCGAACGCAGCTCCACCCGCGCCGGCGCAGGTGCCGCTCGCCCGGCCGCACGCCGCCATTCCGGGTCGAACAGCTCGGCCAGCATCCGCCCGAGTCCTGCGGCCACGCCCGCCTCGCGACCGCACAGCATGTCGCGGTGCCCCGCCGCGAACGCCGCCGTCTCGTCGAGACCGCACAGGCGGGCGGCGCGGAACAGCACGTGCCACGTCAGTGCGTCTCGGGGCCGCGCCTCGGCGTCGGAGAAGCTCGCGACCCATCCGTCGCCCAGCACCATGCGCTCGGGGAACCGCGCGAGCTCGCGGAGCCCGACGAGCGGCCCGCCCCGCACAGCCGCCGCGACCGCTCCCCCGGTGAGGCCGTCGAGCACGCTCAAGGCGTCGAACGCGCGCGCGGCGCCCTGCCACCAGTACGCGAAACCCTCATCGATCGCGCCGTCGGCGGGAAGCTGGGCCAGATAGCGGTCGATCCCGTCGACGCACAGCCCGAGCACGGCAGCACGCAGCTCGTCGTCGGCGAACGCGATCGCTGCGATGACGAGATTCCCGTGGATCCACGGCGCCCAGTTGTGCACGCGGTCGCCCCCGTCTGGGCCCGTCCATCCTTCCCAGGGCCAGTCGCGACGCTGCACGAACGGTTCGAGCACGCGCGTGCGCGCCTCTCGCGCGAGCCGCTCGGTGAGCCCGGGCGAGAACTCGTCGAGCGCGTCGCCCAGCACGAGAGCCGACCAGGCGGCGAGCGCGGCCTCTTCACCCGCGCCGAGGTCGAGCACGGGACGGTCGGGAACGAGGCGACCGCGCGAGAACGCGTCGTCGTGGGCGGGCCAGCACCACGTCGTCTGCTCGCACAGCAGCCACAGGCCATCGGCCGCCTCGGCGAGTCGGTGCGGCGCCGGGTCGAGGGCGGCGGCGAGCACCGCGAAACGGATGCGCAGGTTGCGGGCGAACACCTCGCTCTCGTAGGTCGAGCGGTCTCCCGTGCGCGCATAGGAGGCCCACTGCGACAGGAGCGGCTGCGGCCAGCGCTCCCCGGCGACGGCGTCGGCCGTCGCGAGGATGAGCGCACGCAGGTCGCGATCGACCGCATCCCACGCCGCTCGGTCCGACGAGGGAGGCGTGAGCGGCGTCGAGACGGATGCCGGTGCGCCGGCCGCCGCCCAGATCGAGCGCAGCGCTCCGCGGCGCATGAGCGTGCTCGCGCGCGGCTCGGCTTGTTCGTTCATGTTCGAGTATGTTCTTTCGACTTCGAATGCGTTGCCTACGTTCGACCGGACAGTCTTCACTGGAGACACGGCCCAGCGCAACCGGCCGCCCGATCCCCACGTCGACGGAGTGAGCCATGACAGCACGACCCCGAGCACTCGCGGTGATGTCGGACGACGCCTACTCCCTGCTGTTCGATGAGCCCCGCCGCCGGCGGTTCGCCGCGCTCGCCGACGTCGCCGAGGCCGTGCACGCCTCCGACGTCGACGACCCGGCGCTCCACGACGTGCTCGCCGAGGTCGAGGTGCTCGTCACCTCGTGGGGGGCGCCGCGGTTCGACGCCGCCCGACTCGCCCGCATGCCGCGGCTGCGCGCCGTCTTCCACGCCGCGGGGAGCGTGCGACCCCACGTCTCGGACGCCCTGTGGGAACGCGGCATCCTCCTCACGTCCGCCGCCGATGCCAACGCCGTCCCGGTCGCCGAGTTCACCCTGGCCGCCATCCTCCTCGCCGGCAAGCGCGCGCTCGTGCATCTGCGCGCCCCCGAAACGACGGGGGCCGGATGGCAGAGCTCGGTGGGGAATCCGCGCGTCGGCAACCTCGGACGCACGGTCGGCGTCGTCGGGTACTCGCGCATCGGCCGCCGGGTGGTCGAGCTGCTGCGTCCGTTCGACGGCCTCGACGTGCTCGTCGCCGATCCCTTCGCCGACGCCGACGCCGTCGCGGCCGCCGGAGCGCGTCTCGTGTCACTGGAGGCCCTGCTGCCGCAGTCCGACGTGCTCTCCCTGCACGCGCCGGCACTTCCGTCCACCCGGCACATGATCGCCGCACCGCAGCTGGCCGCCCTGCCCGACGGTGCGACCGTCATCAACACGGCGCGGGGCTCGCTGATCGACCATGATGCGCTGCTCGCGGAGTGCCGCACGGGCCGTCTCGATGCGATCCTCGACGTCACCGATCCCGAACCGCTCCCGCGAGACGCCGAGCTGCGTGGGCTGCCCAACGTCGCGATCACGCCCCACCTGGCAGGATCGCTGGGCACCGAGACGAGGCGCCTCGCGGACGCCGCCCTCGACGAGCTCAAGGCGTACGCGGCGGGAGCGCCCCCGCGGCATCCGGTACGCAGGACGGAACTGGAGTGGATCGCATGAGTTCCCGCATCCGCCTCCCCGAAGACGACCGCGCCCTGTCGCCGTACACCGGCTGGACGCGCACGCACTGGCTCACCGTGGCCGATACCGTCCTCGAGGGTGCGCGACGGCACGCGAGCCCGTCGGGCGCGCTCGTGCGGTACCCCGGCGCACCGGGCGGATTCGGGAGCCACGTCGACGGCCTCGAAGGATTCACCCGCACCTTCATGCTCGCCGCGTTCCGCATCGCAGGAGACCCCGACGGCACGCAGGCCCTCGCCGAGCGATGCGCCCGTGCCATCGCGGCCGGCGTCGACCGCGCGCATCCGGAACGCTGGCCGCGGCCCGACGAGGTCGATCAGGCCAAGGTCGAGGCCGCGGCTCTCGCGGTCGGGCTCCACCTCGTGCGCGACGCCGTGTGGGCGCGGCTCGACGAGACCGCGCAGGCGCAGACCATCGACTACCTCGCCTCGTTCATCGGCGGCAGCCGCCCGCCGAACAACTGGGCGTGGTTCCGGCTGATCGTCGAGCAGTTCCTCGAGAACGTCGGCGGCCCCTTCTCGGACCGCGACCGAGAAGAGGACTTCGCCCTGCTCGACTCGTTCGACCGCGACGGCGGCTGGATCGCCGACGGCGCCGGACGCTCGTTCGACCACTATTCCGGCTGGGCGCTGCCGTTCTACCCCGTGATCTGGGCCGACATGGTGGCAGGCGATCCGCGTCACGCGGCCCGCATCGCCCGCTACCGCGCACGGCTCGACGACTACCTCGACGATGCGCTTCACCTCATCGGCGCCGACGGCGCTCCCCTCATCCAGGGGCGCAGCCTCACCTACCGCTTCGCCACGGCGGGCCCCGCCTGGGCAGCCGCCTTCACGGGCGGCACCAGGCACGACCTCGGGATGCTGCGGCGAGCGGCGAGCGGGCAGGCACGGCACTTCGTCGAGCGCGGCGCTCCGGATGCCGGGGGCGTGCTCCCCCTGGGATGGCACCGCCCGTGGCGAGCGATCGCCCAGGACTATTCGGGGCCGGGCTCGCCCTACTGGGCCGCCAAGGGGATGCTGGGCATCGCACTGCCGGCGGACCATCCCGTCTGGACCGCGACCGAGGCTCCGCTGCCGATCGACCGGGGCGACGTCGCGCGAGTGCTGACCGTGCCTGGCTGGCTCGTGTCGGGCACGGCATCCGACGGTATCGTCCGCGTGGTCAACCACGGCACGGATCATCGCATCGAGGGAGACCTGCAGCCCGATGCCCCGCTGTACGCGAAGCTCGGCTACTCCACGGCGACGGCCCCGGTGCTCGCGGGCGACGGCGTCGCGCACCCCGTCGACGGCACCGTCGCGATCCTGCGCGACGGACGCCCCAGTCACCGGTCCGGTTTCGCCGTGGGCGAGCTCCGCGACGATCGCGGCACGCTGCTCGGCGCCTCCGCCGCGCCCGCCCACTGGCCCCTGGAGCTCGTCGACGCGCCGGACACCGGGGTGGGCGCCATGGCGGCGCGCACCGAGCTCGGTCCGCTCGTCGAGATCGCGTCGGCCGTCCGCAGCGCGTGGGAGGTGCGCTTCGTCCGCGTCGCCGGCGCGGGGCTCCGCGATGGCGACCTGCTGCGCATCGGCGGGTGGGCGCTCTCGTCCGACACGCTCGCCGTCTCGGGCGGCGCGGGCGTCACCGACGGAGAGCGCAGCAGCAGGCTCATCGCCCTGCACGGTCTGTCCGCGGCATCCGGATGCGTGGATCTGCTCGACGATGTGACACCCCTCGCCCCGCGCACAGCCGTGCCCCGCATCACCGCACCGGTGCCGGCAGACCGTTGGGCGGTCGTCGCCGTGCTGCTCGGCGCGGCGTCGGACCCGCCGGCCGTCCGCGCCGAGACGACAGACTCGTGGCGGATCGACTGGCCCGACGGGGCCGTCACGATCGTCGAGCCCGGCGCCCTCGTGCCGCGCGCGGCGGCGGGACGCACGGAGAGCGCCGCGCGCGAGTGACACCGCTCCGGGGCGACCGCACGCCCGCGCCGCTGCGCCGACGACCCGGTCAGGCGCTCGCGCGCACGACGAGGTTCGTCGGCACCACCGCCGCATCGGAGGCGGCATCCGCTCCCTCGATCTCCGCGACCAGCGTTCCCACGGCGCGTTGCGCGAGGGCCGCGAAGTCCTGCCGGATCGTCGTCAGGGGCGGGCGGTAGTTCGCGGCATCCGGCACGTCGTCGAAGCCCACGACGGCCACCTCATCGGGAATGCGACGGCCAGACTCCGCGAGGGCGCGCATCAGCCCGAGAGCCATCTGGTCGTTCGCGCAGAACACGGCGGATGCCGCTGCGAACTCGCGACCGGCGCGGTATCCGGCTTCGGCGCTCCAGTCGCCTCGCACCGGGTCTGGTGCATCGACGCCGTGCGCCGCGAGGGTCTCGCGCCAGCCCCGCTCGCGCTCGGCGGCCGCGAACGAGTCGGCGGGACCTGCCAGGTGGTGCACGAGGCCGTGGCCGCGCGACAGCAGATGCGCCGTGGCCGCCGCAGCTCCCCCGGCGTGGTCGCTGTGCACGACCGCGTAGTCCGAACCCGAGGCCGCGTCGACGACCACCAGGCGCAGCCCCGGGGGCCGATCGGCGCCGGAGACCTGCGCGGACGCCTCGTTGAGCACGATGGCGCCGTCGACCTCCTGCTCGGCGAGGCGCTCGAAGGCGTCGGCCACGCCGGACGACGCGGTGACGAGGGTGAGCGCGTACCCCCGCTCGGCCGCCGCTTCGGCCGTGGCCTGCAGCATCCGGGAGTTGCCGACCGTCGCCAGCGTCGTGACGACGAGGCCGATGGTCTGCGAGCGCCCGGTGCGCAGGGCTCGTGCGGCGCGGTGCGGACGGTAGCCCAGCTCCGCCATCGCCTTCTCGACGCGGGCCCGCGTCGCCGGATCGACACGGGGGCTGTCGTTGACGACGCGCGACACGGTCTGCCCTGACACGCCGGCGCGCGCTGCGACCATCGCCATCGAGACCCGGCCCATGTCCTCCCCGTTCTTCGCGCTCCGGCCTTCTCGGCCGGTTCAGCATCCATGTTGACGTTATCACGGAGGCCGTGCCACCATGTTTACGTGAACACGCAGAATCTCCCGGAGATGCGCACCGAGACCCTCGGCGCCGGTGTCGTCAAGCGCGCCACCGTGCTGGCCGACGGCCGCGAGCTCATCTACTACGACGACCCCGGCACGGAGCTCCCGGCCGAACGCTCCATCGACGCGCGGACGCTCGACCCTCGGCCCGAGACGGCGACGATGCGCCTCGACGTGCTCACCGGAGACTGGATCACGGTCGCGTCGAACCGCCAGAACCGGGTCATGATGCCGGGCGCCGACGCAGATCCCCTCGCACCGCAGTCTCCGACGAACCCGTCTGAGGTGCCGTCTCTGTACGACGTCGCCGTGTTCGAGAACAAGTCGCCGGCGTTCGGCCCCGCTCTCGCCGAGGCCTCCGGCGCCGCTCCGGCGGTCGCCGGCGCCGCTCCTACGGCGGCGAACGCTCCGCGCGGGCTCGACGATCTCGCCGCCCTCGGGCTCGGGCGCACGCGCACGGCTGTCGGACGCTGCGAAGTGGTGTGCTTCAGCCCCGAGCACACGGGGTCGTTCGGCACGCAGACCGTCACACGCGCGCGCACGGTCATCGAGGCGTGGGCGGACCGCACGGCCGCGCTGGCGCAGCTCCCCGGAGTGGAGCAGGTGTTCCCGTTCGAGAACCGCGGCGAGGCGATCGGCGTGACGCTGCCGCATCCGCACGGCCAGATCTACGCGTACCCCTACGTCACGCCGCGCACGAGCCGCGTGCTCGAGAGCATCGACCGCACGGCTCCCGATCTGTTCCACCGCATCCTCGAGTCGGAACAGCGCTCGGAGCGGGTCGTCTTCCAGGGCGAGCACTGGACGGCGTTCGTGCCGTTCGCGGCGCGCTGGCCGCTCGAGGTGCACCTCATGCCGCATCGGCACGTGCCCGACCTGGCGGAGACGACGGATGCCGAGCGCGACGAGCTCGCCCCGCTGTATCTTCGGCTGCTCCGCGGCGTCGACGCGCTCTACGAGACGCCCACGCCGTACATCGCCGCGTGGCACCAGGCGCCCGTGCACGTCGGCCGCGACACGGTGCGGCTGCACCTGCAGCTGACGAGCCCGCGCCGTGCGGCCGACAAGCTGAAGTTCCTCGCCGGCTCCGAGGCCGCGATGTGGGCCTGGGCTGCCGAGGTCACCCCGGAGCAGGGCGCCGCCCGCATCCGCGACGCCATCGCACGATCTGAGGAGACCACCGCATGACCTCGACGCACGCCGCGGCCACCGCGCTGTTCCGCGATCTGACCGGCCGGGAGCCCGATGGGCTGTGGTCGGCGCCCGGTCGCGTCAACCTCATCGGCGAGCACACCGACTACAACGACGGGTTCGTGCTGCCCTTCGCCATCCCGCACCGGACTGTCGCGGCCGTCGGGGTGCGCCGTGACGACCGCGTGCGCGTCGCATCGACCTTCGCCGCCGAACCCGTCGACGTGGCTCTCGACGAGCTCGCCGGGCTGTTCCCGACGACCACGGGCTCCGAACCCGCCGTGCCGGAATGGGCTGCGTACCCGCTGGGTGTGGCGTGGGCCCTCGCCGAGGCGGCGTCGGTCGCCGGGGCGGGGGGCGGGGCCGGGGTCGCCGGGGCCGGGGGTGTAGCCGGGCGCGGGGGTGTCGCCGTACGCGGGGTCGATATCGCGATCGCCTCCGACGTGCCCGTGGGGGCCGGGCTGTCGTCCTCCGCCGCGATCGAGGGCGCGACGGCATCCGCGTTGAACGACCTGTGGAACGCCGGACTCGATCGCACCGCCCTCGCCCGCGTCGGCCGCCGCGCCGAGAACGAGGCGGTCGGTGCGCCCACCGGGATCATGGACCAGATGGCGTCGATGCTCGGCGAGACGGATGCCGCCATCTTCCTCGACTGCCGGTCGCTGGAGGCACACCTCGTGCCTCTCGGCGTCGCGGAGGCGGGACTGGCCATCCTCGTGATGGACACCCGCGTCAAGCACGCCCACTCGACGGGCGGATACCGCGAGCGCCGAGCCTCCTGCGAGCGGGGAGCGGCGATCATGGGCGTGCCCTCGCTGCGCGACGTCTCGGTGACCGATCTCCCGCGGGCGGAGGCGCTCATGGACGACGCGACCTTCCGCCGCGTGCGTCACGTCGTGACCGAGAACCAGCGCGTGCTCGACACCGTGCGCGTGCTGCGTGAGCACGGGGCGCGCGCGATCGGCGATCTGCTCGTGGCCTCGCACGCGTCGATGCGCGACGACTTCGCGATCTCGGTGCCCGAGCTCGACACCGCTGTGGAGGCCGCACTCGCGGCGGGGGCTCTGGGAGCTCGGATGACCGGCGGCGGCTTCGGAGGAGCGGCGATCGCGCTCATCGAGGCGGATGCCGAGCGCGTCGTGTCGGATGCGGTCACCGCCGCCTTCGCCGAGGCCGGCTTCGCCGCACCGCATCTGTTCACGGCGGTGCCGTCGGCCGGGGCCGGTCGCGACTCCTAAGACCCGTGGCCGGTGGCCCTGGCCCGGTGGCCGGTGGCCCTGCCGAGTTTTCGAGTCGCATGATTTGCCCCGATTCGGCCGATTTGAGGGCAATTCATGCGACTCGAACGGCAAGGGAGGGCGCCGGGGACCCCGGAGACCCGGAGGCGGCACCGACACCACCGGGAAGCTCCGGCGGGGGAAGCGACCGAACACGCTGACAGAATGGGAAACCGAGCCGCGAGGGCGGCAGGAGAGGAACGCATGTCCTGGATCGTCACCGGCGGGGCCGGCTACATCGGATCGCACGTCGTCCGCGCACTCGCGGATGCCGGACTCGCCCCGGTCGTGATCGACGACCTGTCGAGCGGCGTCGCGTCGTTCGTACCCGAGGGCGTGCCGTTCGTGAAGGGCAGCATCCTCGACCGTGAGCTCGTCGAGAACGCGCTGCGCGAGCACGACGCCGAGGGGGTCATCCACGTCGCGGGGTTCAAGTACGCCGGCGTGTCGGTCGAGCGTCCGCTCCACACCTACGCGCAGAACGTCGAGGGCACCCGCATCCTGCTCGAGGCCATGGAGGCGGCAGGAGTCGCGAACATCGTGTTCTCGTCGTCGGCTGCGGTGTACGGCACACCCGACGTCCCGCTCGTGGTCGAGGACACCCCGAAGAAGCCGGCGAGTCCGTACGGCGAGTCCAAGCTCATCGGCGAATGGATGCTGCGCGACCAGGCCGTCGCCACCGCGGGCTCGGAGCATCCGCTGCGCCACACGTCGCTGCGGTACTTCAACGTCGTGGGATCCGCCGACCCCGCGGTGTACGACGTGAGTCCGCACAACCTGTTCCCGATCGTGTTCGAGAAGCTGCTCGCGGGCGAGACGCCGCGCATCAACGGCGACGACTACGACACCCCCGACGGCACGAACGTGCGTGACTACGTGCACGTCGGCGACATCGCCGCAGCGCACGTGGAGGCGGCGAAGCGGCTGTCGTCGGGCGCGCCGATCGAACCGGCATACAACCTCGGCTCGGGCGACGGGCTCAGCGTGAAGCAGATCATGGACGCCATGGCTCGCGTGACCGGCATCGACTTCACGCCCGAGATCGGCCCTCGCCGTCCGGGCGACCCCGACCGGATCGTCGCGACGGGCGAGCTCGCCGCGCGCGACCTGGGCTGGAAGATGCGCTACTCCGTCGACGACATGGTCCGCACCGGCTGGGAGGCCCGCCGAGGCTGACCCCGCCCCCTCCGACAGGCCCCCCTCCGCTCAGGTATGAGTTGTGGTCGGTTTTCGGACGATTTTCCGACCACAAGTCATACCTGAGCGCGGGGACCTGAGCGCGGCGACCTGAGCGGGGCGACCTGAGCGCCGCGACCTGGGGCGGGGCGAGTGGGTCAGAGGTCGCGGGAACGGATGGGGTAGAGCCAGAAGCACAGCCACGCGAGGGCCGTGAAGCCCAGCGGGAGCACCGCGAGCATCAGCCGCATCCCGCCGTCCACCGTGCCGGGCTGCGCATCGCCGAGCGACGCGTCGAACCCGGATGCCGTCAGCACGGCCGCCGCGACGACCGCCTGAAGCACGACCGACCCCCGCACGACGAACCCGTTGACGCCGAAGTACGCGCCCTCGCGGCGATGCCCCGTGCGGACCGCGTCCTCGTCGATGATCTGCCCGAGCATCACCTCGAGCAACTGCAGCAACCCGCCGACCCCCACGCCGACAGCGACGCCGACGAGCGCCGCGCCCAGCACGGACGTCGGGAGCCAGTACGCCAGCACGGCGATGCCGAACACCCCGACACTCCACAGAACCGCCGTGCGCGGTGACGTCCGCCGCACCACGGCGCTCCAGAGCACGATCGACGGTATTGCCGTGACGAAGATCGCGCCGAGCAGGATGCTGCCCGCACCTTCGTCTGCGCGCAGGGAATACCGGACGTAAAACGGGATCGCGGCGAGGATGATCGCGATCGACGTCTGCACCGCGAGCGACCCGAGCACATACGGCACGAACGCGCGGTTGCCGAACGTGAGCGCGAGCTGTCGCCGCCACGTCATCGCCTCGGATGCCGCCTCGGGCACGCGCCGCTCGATCATTCCGCCGGCGAACGACCACACGAGCAACACGAGGCACACGGCGCCGAGCACGAGGGCCATGCCCGGCCAGCCCAGGGTTCCGTACAGGGCCGGCGCTCCGGCCGTGCCCAGCACCATGCCGAGGATCGCGAAGATCTGCCGGGGGACGTTGCCCCGCGCTCGCTCCTCGGTCGTGCGGAAGATCTCGGGGAACAGCGCTGAGACGTTGAGTACCACCACCACGAAGGCGATGTCGTACACCGCAACGATGATGAGGAACCACACGATCAGTCCGCCCACAGGGAGCGAAGGAGGCATCCAGACCAATGCGAACGCGACGACCAAGGGCACGATCCCCAGACCGATCCACGGCACGCGACGACCCCACGGCGTGCGGATGCGATCCGAGAGCGCACCCACGACGGGGTTGAGGACGGCGTTGAGGATGCCGTGCGCGATCATCGCGCCGGCGACCCAGGCCGGAGGCACGCCGAGGTGCGTGACGTAGAAGTAGACGACGAACGCCGAGAACGTCTGCGCCATGAGCTGGGTGGGAAACCCGGATGCTCCGAACGCGACCGCCTGGAGACGTGAGGGAGCTGCATCGAGGCGTCGGTCGCGGAGCGCCGCGAGTCCGCGTGCTCGGTTCGCCGTCAGGGTTCCGTTCACGCCTCCGGATGCCGCGCCCGCCCGCCGGCTCACCGGATGCTCCCGCGCTGCAGGTCGCGCAGGGCACGCCATCCGATGCGCACGAGTCCTTCGTCGGCGATCGCGGCATGCACGAGCGGGTCGGCGAGCATCCGCCGTTCGTAGCCGCGCTTGGCCGCGGAGTAGTCGACGGCGGCTCGCAGTTCGTCGTCATCGACCATGGGGTGCAGGTAGAGCTCGGTCACACCGGCGGGCACGGCGCGCAGCAGCGCGATGAACCCGTCGCGCACCTGTTCGTACGTCTCCTCGTCGTCGGTGCCCTCGCCCGCGAGCTCGAACGGATGCGTCCACAAACGGTCGATGATCTCGATGCCGAGCGCGTCCGCCGCGGCTGCGGCCGCATCGAGCTTGTGCTGCATCGCCGCATCGTCGCCGGTGCCGTCCATGCTGCGCGGCAGCCGGAACGGAAGCCCGTGCGCGGCGGCCAGCGCGAATACCGGCTCGAGGAAGTCGCGCCCGGTGAACAGGCCGTACACCGAGCCCATGTGGTTGTCGAGGTGCGTGACGTCGACCCCGGCGTCGAGCGCTGCCTGCAGTTGCGCGGCGAGCTCGGCCGCCACGTCTCCGGCATCCGCCGTGCTCTCGACCGTCGCGACGTCGTGGGGGAAGAACCCGTCGGCGTCGAGGAGCGTGGTCGCCGTGCCGGTCAGCGGGCGCCACCGGTACCGGCTCCACTCGCTCGTGAGCACGAGGTGCACGCCGACATCGAGGTCCGTGCGGGAGGCCGCGAAGGCCAGAGCCTCCGGGGACCACGCGCACGGCACCATGACGGTCGTGGAGTCGATGCGCCCGGCGGGCAGCAATTCGGCGATCGCAGTGTTCGCCGCATGGCACATGCCGAAGTCGTCCGCGTTGATGATGATGGCTCTCGTCCCCGACGGGTGGCCGAGCCTTTCGATGAGCGGGCCGGTCATCGGCGTCTCCGGTCTGTCGCGGGCAGGATGTCGTTGAACAGCCGCACACGCAGCGCCGAGGCCGCCTCTCCGATGGCGCCGATGAGGGGCGCCTCCGGCCCGAACGACGACACGAGGAACCGCATCGGCAGCTGAGCCGCGAACTCCTCGGCGACGCGTTCCACCGCGTCGACGAGCACGGGGTGCGCGGCGGTGCCGCTGAGCACGAAGGCCTCGGGATCGAGCACGAGCGCCACGGTTCCGGCCACGACCGTGAGCCGTCGGCCGATCTCCGCAGCCATCGCGAGCGCAGCGGCATCGCCGGCCGCCGCCGCTTCGAGGTGATCCCCGAGCGGCGCCTCGACGTCGCGGCCATGGGTGAGGGCGAGGTCCCCCACGACGGTGTCTCCGAGAACGGGCGCGCCGATGGGCAGCGGCGTCTGCGGAAGGTACATGACCTCCCCCGCGACGCCGGAGAACCCCCGGTGCAGTACCCCGTCGATCACGATGCCCGCGCCAAGTCCGCCGTCGAGCAGGAGCAGGGCGAAGCTGGAGAGGTCGGCGCCGACTCCGGCCGTGAGCTCGGCCAGAGCCGCGAGGTTGACGTCGTTCTCGACGCGGACGGGGCACCCGAGCCGTGCGGCGAGCGCCGTGCGGAAGGCTCCTCCGTCGGGTCCCTGGTCGTCGCGGATGCCGCCGTCTGCGGTGACGATGCCCGGCACGGCGACCACCGCCACGAGCAGCGGACCGCTCACGGCGCCACGGCACGCGTCGACGAGCGAGGCGATGTGCTCGGCGCGATCGGCCCTGGGCGGAAACGCGCCATGCTGCTCGGCGCGCACCGTGCCCGTGGGATCGACGAGCGCGACGTGTGCGGCGTGATGATCGACATGCACGGCAGCGGCGAACCCCAGACGCGGATGCAGCGCGACGCGGCCGGCTGCAGGACCGCGCGTGTCGCGGTCGACGCCGGCGGGAGCCACGGCGCCGTGCCCTTCGAGCATCCGCAGCACCTGCGTCACGGCCGTGCGCGACAGCCCTGTCTCGCTCATGAGCTCGGCGCGGGTCAGCGGTCCGCGGCGCCCGAGCGCTTCGAGGATGGCCCGTCCGTTCAGTGCTCTCAGCAGCGACTGCGGTCCTGCGATCGGCCTCTCCATGCTGGTCCCCCCCTCGCGTCGCGCCCAGCATGACACATCGCGTCGTACTTGTCGACACCTGACGGGTCCTGCGCACTCCGGTTTAGGGTGGACGGATGACGGCGCCGCTGACGATCCGAGAGGCCCGCCCGTCAGACGCCGACGGGATCGCTGCGGTGCACGTGCGCGCATGGCGCGCGGCATACCGCGGGCTGGTCGCCCAAGACGTCCTCGACGGGCTCCTGATCAGCGAGCGGGCCGAGGGATGGCGGGATGTGCTCGCGCAGCCGTTGCCCACGGGGCTCGGCACGTTCGTCGCCGAACGCGGCGGCGAGATCGTCGCGTGGGTGTCGATCGGCGCTGGTCGAGATGACGACCGCCTCCTCGACGGAGAGGTGTACGGGCTGTACGCCGACCCGAGCGCGTGGTCGACGGGAGCTGGCCACGCGCTGCTCGAAGACGCCGAGCGGCGCCTGGCGGATGCCGGACACGCGCGCGCCTACCTGTGGGTGCTCGACGGCAACGAGCGCGCCGACGCCTTCTACGAGCGCCACGGCTGGCTCGCGGATGGCGCGACGAAGCTCGACGCGCGCCCTCGGGTGACGTTCGCCGAGCACCGCAGGGTGAAACAGCTGAGGTGCACGCTGGATGGTGCGGATTCGCATGCAGAAGCCGCTCCATACGACTGATTCTGTTGCGAGATCGGTGCTTGCCTGACAATATCGGCATATGAGCGCGACGCCGAAGCAGCCGGTCCTCGATGACATCTCCAAGCGCATCGTGGAGCTCCTCCAGGAGGACGGCCGCCGCCCCTACGCCGAGATCGGCCGCGAGGTGGGTCTCAGCGAAGCAGCAGCGCGCCAGCGGGTGCAGCGGCTCACCGAGGCAGGGGGGGTCCAGATCGTCGCGGTCACCGATCCCATGCAGCTCGGGTTCCACCGCATGTCGATGATCGGCATCCGCGTCGACGGCGACCCGCGCTCCATCGCGCAGGAGCTCGCCCGGATCACCGAATTGGCGTACGTGGTCGTCACCCTGGGCACGTTCGACATCCTCGTCGAGGCCGTGTGCGAGAGCGACGAAGACCTCATCGAGCTCATCGCGACCCGCATCCGCACCATCCCCGGGATCGTGCACACCGAGACCCTCCTCTACGCCGGTCTCTACAAAGACCTCTACAACTGGGGCACGCGCTGACGCGCCCTCGGGAAGCACCCATGGCAACCACCGTCTTCGAGCGCCGGAGACCCGCCGAGTCCGTCATCGACGCCGCGCTCCGCGACACCAGGCACGCGGTGTTCTGGCTGGAGGACGTCGACCGCCCGGAGCATCCGCCGCTCACGGCCGACACTCGCGCCGACCTGGTCGTCGTCGGCGGCGGGTACACCGGACTGTGGACCGCGGTGCGAGCGAAGGAGCGCGACCCCGAGCGGCGCGTCGTGCTGCTCGACGCGTCGCGCGTCGCGTGGGCCGCGTCCGGCCGCAACGGCGGTTTCTGCGAGGCGAGTCTCACGCACGGGCACGACAACGGCGTGAACCGGTGGCCCGAGGAGATCGACCGGCTCGACGAACTCGGCAGGGAGAACCTCGACGGCATCGAGAGGGCGGTGCGGACGTACGACATGCGGGTCGACTTCGAGCGCACCGGGCAGCTCGCGCTCGCGGTGGAGCCGCACCAGGTGGAGTGGCTCCGCGACGAGCCCGGCTTCCTCGACGAGGCCGCCGTGCAGTCCGAAGTGCACTCGCCGACCTATCTCGCGGGCGCCTGGGACCGCGACGGCTGTGCGCTCGTGCATCCGGCCAAGCTCGGCATGGAGCTCGCGCGCGTCGCCCTCGACCTCGGGGTCGAGATCCACGAGCACACGATCGTGCGAGGCATCGACGCCGACCGTGACGGCCCGGTCGCGCTCCTCACCTCGGGCGGCACGGTACGAGCGGATGCCGTCGCGCTGGCGACCAACGTGTTCCCGTCGCTCCTGCGGCGCAATCGGCTGATGACGGTTCCGGTGTACGACTACGTGCTCATGACGGAGCCGCTGACGACGGAGCAGCTCTCGTCGATCGGCTGGTCGAACCGCCAGGGGCTCGCCGACAGCGCCAACCAGTTCCACTACTACCGGCTCACGGCCGACGACCGGATCCTCTTCGGAGGCTACGACGCCGTCTACCACTTCGGCGGCAAGGTCCGCCCCGAGTACGAGGACCGGCCGGAGAGTCACCGCCGGCTCGCATCGCACTTCTTCACCACGTTCCCGCAGCTCGAAGGCATCCGGTTCACGCACCGGTGGGCCGGCGCCATCGACTCGTCGAGCAGGTTCTGCGCGTTCTTCGGCACGGCCCGGAAGGGGAGAGTCGCGTACGCCACCGGGTTCACCGGCCTCGGCGTCGGTGCCGCGCGCTTCGCCGCCGATGTCATGCTCGACCTGCTGTCCGGCCGGCCGACCGAGCGCACCGAGCTGCGCATGGTGCGTGAGAAGCCGCTCCCGTTCCCCCCGGAGCCGGCGGCCTCGATCGGCATCAACCTCGTGCGCGCAGCGATGGATCGCGCCGACCACAACGAGGGCAGGCGCAACCTCTTCCTCCGCACCCTCGACGCCCTGGGCATGGGGTTCGACTCCTAGCCCGCGCGTCCGGCATCCGCACCCGCCCGCGCCCGCGGCCATTCCGTCCACCGTGCGCTTTGTCGGGAGTTTTCCTGATTGTCGGGAGAAAACCCGGCGTGTCGATACCGGGTCGCCGGAATACTCCGACAAAACAACCGGATGCCGGCCCAGAGCCGGTTCCAAAACCGGAAACCCGGCCCAGAGCCGGTTCCAGAACCGGATGCCGACCGGGAACCGGACGCCCGGCACAGAGTCCGAACCGGACGCCGGACCAGAACCGGATGCCCCGCACCGGCGCGCGGCGGGTCAACCGGCGCGATGGGCTCGTACGTCGGCGTGCGGCATCCGCTCCGCCATGATGCGGACGGCTTCGGGGTTGTCGTCGACGAGCACGGCGTCGCGGCCGAGGGCCGAGGCGACGGCACCCGTCGTCCCCGACCCGGCGAACAGGTCGAGCACGCGGTCTCCCGGCCGGCTCGACGCGGTCACGATGCGCCGGAGCACGCCCTCGGGCTTCTGCGTCGGATACCCGGTCTTCTCCCGCCCCGTCGTCGGAACGATCGTGTGCCACCACACGTCCGTTGGCAGCTTGCCGCGCGCGGCCTTCTCGGCCGTGACGAGTCCCGGCGCCATGTACGGCTCACGATCGACGTCGTCGGAGTTGAACACGTAGGTCCGCGGGTTCTTCACGTATACGAGGATCGTGTCGTGCTTGGTCGGCCAGCGGCGCCGCGACTTCGCGCCGTAGTCATACGCCCAGATGAGCTCGTTGAGGAAGCAGTCGCGCCCGAACACGGCGTCGAGCATGACCTTGGCGTAGTGGGCCTCGCGGTAGTCGAGGTGCAGGTAGAGGGTGCCGTCGTCGGCGAGCAGCCGCCAGGCCTCCTCGAGCCGCGGCATGAGGAACGTGCCGTAGTCGTCGAAGCGGTCGTCATAGGTGCGCAGCATGCCCCGCACCCGCTCGTACCGGTGCCCGTGGAAACCGTGCCGCACCTCGGGCTCCCGCTCATCCGGCCGCCCTGCCCGATCGTCCTCGGCGTCGGCCTGCGGCTCCGGCTCAGCGCGATCGGGGGCGTCGTCAGCACCGGCATCCGCCGCCATACGGCGTGCCGTCACCACCTGCCTTTCCCTGGTGCGGCCGGTGTTGAACGGCGGATCCAGGTACACCAGGGTGAACGATCCGGAGGGGAGGGTCGCCGCGACGTCCAGGTTGTCGCCCTCGATGATCGTGACGGCTCCGCGCCGCCGCTCCGCGTTCTTCGGAGCATCCGCCGTCTCTCGGACGATTCCGCCCGAATCGTCCGAGAAGCCCGCGTCCGCCCGAATCTCGGATGCCGCGGGCACCCGGTCTTCGGATGCCGAGGGCGCCGGGTCGGTCGAGGGCCCCGTCACGGAACCCGGTGCAGCCACGCGTCGGTCGCGAACTTCGACGCGACGAGCGCCTCGGCATCCGCGTACTCGTCCGGCGTGATCGCACCGTCCTCCGCCGAGGTCAGCGAGCGGAACGTGTCCTTGAAGCGCTCGATGATCTCGGCACGCGGCAGCCCGGTCTGGCTGCGCAGCGGATCGACGCGCTTGGCGGCCGAGGTCGTGCCCTTGTCGCTGAGCTTCTCGCGCCCGATGCGCAGCACCTCGGTCATGACCTTGCCGTCGATGTCGTACGACAGGGTCGCGTGGTGCAGCACTCCGCCGTTCGCGAGCCGCTTCTGCGCGGCCCCGCCGATCTTGCCGGTGGACGAGGCGATGTCGTTGAGCGGCTGGTAGACGGCGTCGATCCCGAGCGAGCGCAGGGCCTGCAGCACCCAGTCGTCGAGGAAGGCGTAGGAGTCGGCGAACGTCATGCCCGCGACGAGGGATGCCGGCACGTACAGCGAGTACGTGATGATCTGTCCCGCGGCCATGAGCATCGCCCCGCCGCCGGAGATGCGCCGGACGACGTCGAACCCGTGCCTGGCCGCCCCATCGGGGTCGACCTCGTTGCGGTACGACTGGAACGAGCCGATGACGACGGCCGACTCGTCCCACTCCCAGATGCGCAGGGTGGGGCGACGCCGTCCTTCGCCGACGCGCGAGGTCAGCACCTCGTCGAGCGCGAGGTTCATGCGCGGCGAGACCGCCTTCTCGTGCACGATCTCCCAGTCGAAGTCACGCCAGCCAGGGGCGGTGACGAGAGCGCGGCGCACCGCGGTGCCGACCGCCTCGGGCGTGAAGCCCAGCAGCTGCGCCCCGTCGGGCAACGCCGCACGGACGGCGGCGGCGATGGCGACGGCATCCGTCCCCTCCGGCAGCCCGTTCACAGCGGCGTTGATCGCGTCGAGTGCCGTGTCGGGTTCGAGGAAGAAGTCGCCGGCGAGCCGGAAGTTCGCGAGCCTGCCGTTCTCGACGTCGAGGTCGACGACGACGAGCTTCCCTCCGGGGACCTTGTATTCTCCGTGCACGACTCCAGCTTAAGGCGCGCGCACGACGGCGGCTCAGGCCCCGAGGATCACCGCTCTCTCGCCCGCCCTGATCGAGGCCGTGTACCTGTTGCCGAGCGGCGGCAGCGGGCAGACGAACTGGTCGGAGAACGCGCAGGGCGGGAGGTAGGCACGGTTGAAGTCCACCCATGCGGTCCCCTCGGCCGATGGCTCTTCGATGGGCAGGAAACGGAACCGGTACGTCTCGACACCGTTGGTCGCGTCGCCGAACACCGCGCCGAGGCCTCCCTGCGATCCGCGCGTCACGGTCAGCGTCTGCGGGTTGCCGTCGAGCTCGAAGTGCAGCCGCCCTGCGACCACCGACTCGTGCTCGACGCCGTCGACCGCCGTGATCACGATGCGCTCGTCGGGCGTCGGTTCGAACACGGCGGGGAGGCGCCACGACTCGCGCGGCGGATAGGCGTCGATCGCGCTGAAATGCACCCGCTGCGGCCGCGCAGGGTTGAAGACACGCAGCGCGACGGTGCCGTTCCGGTCGAACACGCGCAGCTCACGGCGGCCGAAGCGCATCGTCTCGGTGCCCCGCAGCGTCACGGTCCGGCCGGAGACGCCGAGCTCCGTTCCGCGGATGCCGCCGTCGCCGGTGAGCGCCCACAGCCCTGGCACCCCGTCGACCGCGGCGGGCTCGGTGATGAGCCAGTTCGTGGATTCCAGGGCTGACGGTCCGTACTCGGCCCCCGCGTACCGCTCCCGCGAGGCGTGCCACGCGCGCCAGTCGTCCACGAAGCTCATGCGCATCCCTCTCTCTCGCCGCGAATCTACGACGGGAGCGGAGGCCGCGAAGAAGATGACGTCACACCGTTGCACTCGGCGTAACGCCGCGACACCGGGCGAAATGTTTCAGCGCGCGGGGATGTGCCGTTCGAGCCAGGAGAGCACGTCGGCGCGCACCTCGTCCTGCTGCAGCTCGTTGAAGATCTCGTGCCTGGCGTCGGGGTAGACGAGGGTCGTGACATCGGTGAGACCCGAGCGGCGCCGGTACTCGTCGGCGAGCTTGTGCACGCTGCGCGGACCGCCGACCGGATCGTCGCGACCCACCATGAGCAGCATCGGGATGTCGCGGCCGAGGTCCTTGCGCGGGCGGCCGTAGAGCCGGGCGGCCTCGATCGGTCCGAACAGCTTCAGCAGCGGGACGTCGGTGGTGAGCGGGTCTTCGTCGAACGACGCCCACACGGCGGGGTCGCGCGAGAGCCACTCGAAGCCCGTGGCGTCCGGCCCCGCCCAGCGGGCGTTGAGCGGCGCGGCGTTGAGAGACCCGGGCATCCGCAGCGCAGAGCCCGACAGGATCACGGCGTCATAGGCCTCGGGATGGTGGTTCAGGAGCATCTGCGCGAGGAACGAGCCCCACGAGTGCCCCAGCAGCACGAGCGGCAGATCGGGATGCTCGGCGCGGATGATGCCGGTGAGCTGCCACACGGCCTCCTCGGCTGCGCGCAGCCCGCCTTTGCCGAGCCGGCCGAGCTTGGCCGGTCCGCCGTGCTGCCGGATGCCGGTGCGCCCGTGTCCGCGATGGTCGTCGGCGTAGACGTGAAACCCGGCCTCGGTGAGCGCCGCGATCAGGGCGCCGTAGCGCCCCGCGTGCTCGCCCACCCCGTGCAGCAGCTGCACGACGCCGCGGGCCTCCCCCGCCGCCGGGTGCACGTCGTAGACGATCGCGATGCCGTAGGCATCCGTGAACTCCCTGGTCTCGGTCACGTCCCCACCCTACCGACGCGTGCCGGCCCGTCAGCCCGCTATGGCCGCGACGATGGCGCGGGCCGTGGCGAGGTCGGTGACCTCGTACCCGCCCACGCCGTCGGCCGCTGAGCCCATGCGCACACCGCCCTGTGCGAGCACGGTCCGTTTGGCGGAGAAGTGCAGGGCGTCGGCGCCGGTCGCGGCGAGGGCAGGGGCGGATGCCGCGTCGACCCCGCTGCCTGCCATGACCTCGATGTCCCCCGCCGCCTCGGCGACGAGCCGGCGAAGCGTGTCGATGCCGTCGATGGCGGCCGAGGCGCCTCCCGAGGTGAGCACGCGCCTGAGGCCGAGCGAGCGGGCCGCGGCGAGGGTGGCGACGGGGTCGGGCGTGACGTCGATCGCCCTGTGCAGAGTGACGGATGCTCCGTCCGCCGCATCGCGCAGCCTCGCCATGGCGTCGAGGTCGAGCCGTGCGTCGTCGTCGAGCGCGCCGACGACGACGCCGTGCGCTCCGGCCGCGATCGCTCGGCGCACGTCGAGCTCGGTCAGCGCGATCTCGTCCGCGTCGTAGTGGAAGTCGCCGGCCCGCGGCCGCACGAGCACGTGCACCTCGACACCGGCTTCCGCGGCGACCGCGAGGCACAGCTCGAGGGTGGCGGGCGAGGGGGTGAGGCCACCCAGGGTGAGTGCCTGTGCGAGCTCGACCCTCGCGGCGCCGACCTCCCCTGCGATGCGGACCCCTGCCGGGTCCTGGACGGCGATCTCGACGGCGGGCGTGTGCGGCATCCTCTCATTCTCGCGCGCGCGGCGGAGCTTCTCGCGTGCGCGCGGCATCCGCCCTTCCGTCCGCGCCGGAAATTACTTAGACTGTCTAAGTAATGTCTGCGTCCGATGAAGCCCTCCGCCTCACCGCGACAGACCTGCGCTTGGCCACGTTCCGGCTCGCCCGGCGGCTCCGCTGCGCTCGCGCCGTCGACGCCATGAGCGACGCGCAGCTGGCGGTGCTCGCGACCTTGCGCATGCACGGCGTCCGCACGATCACGGCCCTCGCCGAAGGCGAGCGGGTCACGGCGCCATCCATGACGAGCATGATCAACGGTCTCGAAGAGCAGGGGTACGTGCGCCGCACGACCGACGAGGCCGACCGGCGCCGGGTGCTCGTGGAGATCACGGATGCCGGCACCGAGATCGTCGCGCAGACGATCCAGCGCCGCGACGACCTGCTCGCGGAGATGCTGGCCGAGCTCGACTTCTCGGACGAGGACCTGGCGACGCTGCGCGCGGCGAGCGCCCTGATGCGAAAGGTGGTGGAGCGATGAGCGGCATGTTCCGATCCTTCGCGAACGTGAACTACCGCATCTGGTTCGCCGGCGCCCTGGTCTCGAACGTGGGCGGCTGGATGCAGGCGACGGCGCAGGACTGGGTCGTGCTGACCGAGCTCACCGACAACGACGCCACCGCCATGGGCGTCACGATGGCCCTGCAGTTCGGGCCGCCGCTGGTGCTCGTGAGCCTCACCGGGTGGGTCGCCGATCGCTTCGACCGCCGGCGCATCCTCATGACGACGCAGACCGCCCTCCTCCTGCTCGCCGTCGCGGTGGGCGTGCTGCTGCTCAGCGGCGTCATGACGCTGCCGATGATGCTCGGGTTCGCCGCGGCGTTCGGCACCGTCAACGCCTTCGACGCCCCCGCCCGCCAGGCGTTCGTGTCGGACATGGTCTCCACGGGCGACACGTCGAACGCGGTGGCATTGAACTCGGCCTCGTTCAACCTCGCCCGCATGATCGGCCCCGCCGTGGGCGGACTGCTGATCGTCGCGATCGGCTCGGGGTGGGTGTTCATCGCGAACGCCGCGACCTTCCTGGCGATGCTCGTCGCGCTCACGCTCATGCGGCAGAACCAGCTCGCCCCCCGGCTGAAGAACCGCAGCCGCGGAGGTCTCGCGGCCGGCTTCCGCTACGTATGGGCCCGCAGCGACCTGCGCGTCGTGTTCGTGACGGTGTTCCTCATCGGCGCGTTCGGCATGAACTTCCCCATCTTCGCCTCGACGATGGCGATCGAGTTCGGGGCCGGCGCCGACGGTTACGGCGTGCTGAGCTCGATCCTCGCGATCGGCTCGCTGGCCGGGGCGCTCCTGGCTGCGCGGCGCGACCGCGCCAGAGTGCGCATCGTGATCCTCGCCGCCGGCGGCTTCGGCATCGTGGCGTTCGTGGCCGCGGCCATGCCGACCTACGCCCTCTACGCTGTGAGCCTCATGTTCACCGGCTTCACGATCGTGACGCTGCTGACCACGGCGAACGGCTACGTGCAGACGACGACGGATGCCGCGCTGCGCGGCCGGGTGCTGGCCCTCTACATGGCCGTCATCATGGGGTCGACGCCCGTGGGTGCGCCGATCGCCGGGTGGGTGGCCGACGCTGCCGGCCCTCGCGTCGCCATCATGCTCGGCGGCGCGGCCGGACTGCTGGCGTGCGGCATCGGCATCGCGTGGGTGCTGACCTCGGGCCGCCTGCACCGCGACGAGAAGCGCCGGTTCCTCATGACGCTCGACGAGACGCGGCCGGTGAGCATCATCGACGAGGTCGACCCCGTGGAGTTCAGCGACGAGGCCGCCGCGACCACGCCGATCCGCACCGCGAAGAAGCGCTGAGCGGCTCTGTCAACCCCCTGCACCCACGCGAAGGGCGAGCGTAGCGTCGCCGGCATGGATCAGAACACAGGACGCACGCCTCACCCCGAGGAGCCCGCAGAGGGCGCGCCCGGAGTGGGGACTCCCCCGATGCAGAGCGACGATTCCCGCGACGCGACGGCGCCGCAAGGCGACTACCCGGAGCATACGCCCGGGCACAATTCAGCGCCGGACGGGCGCACGGGCGACCAAGCAGACGAAGCCGACGCGGGCCCGGGATCGACGGGCGGCGCCATCCAGGGCGACAGTGACCGCGGCGAGTCGACCGGCGGTGCCATCCAGGGCGACGCAGGCCCCTCGCGGGAGGCACCGCTCGGCGGAGACGACACGACGGCCGAGCAGCTCGACGCCGACAATCCGGTCGAGGACGACAGCCTGAAGACCCTCGACCCGGACAACCCGCCGGCTTGACTGGCGGCGGCCGGCCTGACCGCCGGTGGCCGGCCTGACCGGCGGCGGCTGGGGCTCAGGACGCCTCGAGCACCACCCGCAGCTGTTCCACGGCCCAGTCGAGCTCGGTGGCGCGGACCACGATGGGCGGCGCGATGCGGATCGTCTGCCCGTGCGTGTCCTTGACGAGCACACCGCGATCGAGAAGCCTCTCGGCGATCTCGCGACCCGTGCCACGCGCAGGGTCGAGGTCGACGCCCGCCCACAGCCCCGCGATGCGCACGGCCGTGACACCGTGGCCGACGAGCGGCTGCAGCGCCTGCGCCAGGTGCTCGCCGAGCGCCCTGGCTCGCTCCTGGAACTCGCCGGATTCGAGCATCTCCACCACCCGCAGGCCCACAGCGGCCGCGAGCGGGTTGCCGCCGAACGTCGAGCCGTGCTCCCCCGGTCGGATCACACCCAGCACGTCGGCGTCGCCGACGACAGCGGAGACCGGGAGGATGCCGCCGCCGAGGGCCTTGCCCAGCAGGTAGAGGTCGGGCACGACGCCCTCGCGATCGCACGCGAAGGTCTCGCCCACACGGCCGAGTCCCGACTGGATCTCGTCGGCGATGAAGAGCACGCGGCGCTCGTCGCAGATCTCGCGGATGCGGCGGAGGTAGCCGTCTGGCGGGATGATCACGCCGCCCTCACCCTGGATGGGCTCGATCAGCACCGCGACCGTGTCGTCGGTGATCGCGGCGGCCACGGCATCCGCGTCGCCGTACGGCACGACGTCGAATCCCGGGGTGTACGGGCCGAAATCGTCGCGCGCCTGCTCGTCGTCGCTGAAGCTGACGATGGTCGTGGTGCGTCCGTGGAAGTTGCCGGCCGCGACGATGATCCGTGCCTTCCCGTCGGCCACGCCCTTGACCCGGTAGCCCCAGGCACGCGCCACCTTGATGCCGGTCTCGACGGCCTCGGCCCCGGTGTTCATCGGCAGCACCATGTCTTTGCCGGCGAGCGCGGCGAGCGCGGCGGCGAACGGCTCGAGACGGTCGCTCATGAAGGCGCGGCTGGGGAGCGTGACGCGCCCCAGCTGCTCGGTGAGCGCGGCGACGATCGCCGGATGCCGGTGCCCGAAGTTCACTGCGGAATACGCGGCGAGCAGGTCGAGGTAGCGCTTGCCCTCGACGTCGGTGACCCAGGCTCCCTCGCCGCGCGCGATCATCACGGGCAGCGGGTTGTAGTTGCGGGCGACGTGCGGCTCCGCCGCAGTCTCGACGGCGGTCACTCCGCGTCCCGAAGCTCGAGGGTGCAGCACTTGATGCCGCCGCCGCCGAGCAGCAGCTCCGACAGATCGACGGTGATGGGGTTGTAGCCGCGGTCGCGCAGCTGCTTCTCGAAGCCCTTCGCGCGGGGGGAGATGATCACGTTGTAGCCGTCACTCGACGAGTTGAGGCCGAAGACCGCGCCGTCCTCGTCGGACACGAGGATGGCGTCGGGGAAGCGCTCCTCGAGGATCTCGCGGCTCGCGTCGTCGAACGCGCCGGGCAGATACGCGATGGTGGGGTGCTCACCCTCGGGCACGACGGGGTCGAGCACCGCGATCGCCGTGTCGAGGTGGTAGAAGCGCGGGTCGACGAGGTTCAACGTGACGACCTCGCGGCCGAACACCTCCCCGACTTCGCGGTGGCTGTCGCCGGTCGAGCGGAACCCGGTGCCGGCGAGGATCACGTCGCCCGCGAGGAGGAAGTCTCCCTCACCCTCGTTGACCTCCTGCGGCTCGATCGTGTCGTAGCCGGCGGCACGGAACCAGTCGGCGAACGCGGGGGCCTCACCCTGACGCTCGACGAAGCGGAACTTCGGCACATAGGCGCGTCCGTCGATCACGAAGCCGCCGTTGGCCGTGTAGACCATGTCGGGGTAGCCGGGGAGCGGGTCGATGAGCTCGACGTCGTGGCCGAGTTCCACGTAGAGGTCGTACAGCTTCTGCCACTGCGCAACGGCCTTGGCCGTATCCGTGGGGTTGGCCGGCTCCATCCAGGGGTTGATGGAGTAGTTCACCGTGAAGTACTCGGGCCGGCACATGAGGTAGTGGCGGTGGTGCGCAGTGCGGGAGGGTGCTGCGGTGACGGCGGCTTCAGGCGTCGACATGGTGCTCCTTGACGAACAGGTGCGGCGGACGCTGTCCAGGGGCCCGGCGGTCCTTCGACCCGCGACGCTCGGAGCGGCGCGGGGAAGATGCGACTCGGGCACGCCGGCATCCATTCTGTCATCCGCGGCCTGTGCGTCGCCAGAGCGACCGGCGGGTATCAGGAGACGCGCAGCCGCTCCATCCGCCTCCGCCTCCCGCCCCGCCGCCGTCTCCTGCCCCGCCGAGTCCCGTGCCGTCGACACTGTGCGTTCCCGCCCGCCCTGTGTGTTCCCGCCCACCCTGTATGTTCCCGTGCCCGACACCGCACAGGCTCGACGCGAACACACAGGCTCGGCGCGCACACCGGCCCACGCGCAACCTCGCGCCGCACGCGCCGCACACACACGGAACGCCGCAGGCCCCCCGGCCGACTCAGCCCACGCGCACCACGAGCTTGCCCGCCACGTGCCCCGCCTCCATCCGGGCGAGGGCCTCGGCGCCTCGCTCGAACGGATACACCCCGGCGATCACGGGGGCGATGCGCCCCTCGGCGAGCAGCGAGAGCAGCGCCGTGAGCACCTCGGGCCGCGGCGAGGCGGCGAGCGGGCGGATGCGGGGGCCTCGCCCGAGCGAGAGGGCGACCGCGCGGAGCATTCGCGGCACGGGTCCGAGCACCGGGCCTCCCCCGCCCGCCACGAGGACGATGGTCCCGTCGTCGGACACGAGGCGGCGGAGGTCGCGCAGGTCGATGCCCCTGGCGATGTCCACGACCGCATCGAAGCGACCGGCCGGGATCACGGCGAGCGGCTCCCGGCGGTGATCGAACGTGCGCACCGCGCCGAGGCGCGATACCAGCGCGCGGTTGCGTTCCGCGCAGCTGGCCCATACCTCGGCGCCGCGGAGAGCCGCGAGCTGCACGGCGAACGTCCCGACTCCCCCGGATGCTCCGACGACGAGCACCCGAAGGCCGTGTCCGCCGATGCCGACGCCGGCCGCATCGAGCGCCTGCCATGCGGTTCCGGCGGCGATGGGCAGGGTCGCCGCGGCGGCCACGTCGACGCCGGGCGGCAAGGGGACGAGCCGCGACGCAGGCACGACGGCGTAGGGCGCGAGCCCTCCGCCGCCGACGAGCTCGCCGACGACCTCGTCACCGATCTCCACGCCGATGACCTGCGGGCCGGTGGCGACGACAGTGCCGACGGCGTCCATGCCGCGGATGGGCTGACGCGGCCGCGTGAGTCCGAACGCCGCCCGCACGAGCAGCGGGTCGCCCCGCAGCAGCCGCACGTCGCCCGCGTTGAGCGAGGTCGCGCGCATACGGAGCAGCACCTCACCCGAGCGAGGCTGCGGCACCGGTGCGCGGTCGAGGGTGATCCCGGATGCCGGACCATAGGTCTCGCGCCGCCACGCCTTCATCGATTCAGTCATGCGCGGCCTCCGGGTACTGGAACAGGTCGTCGATGCCGAGCCCGAACGCGCGGGCGATCTGGAACGCGAGCTCCAGCGTCGGCGAGTACCGCTGCTGCTCGATCGCGATGAGCGTCTGCCGGGTCACGCCGACGGTGCGGGCGAGCTCGGCCTGCGTGAGGCCGGCCGCCTCGCGATGCGCACGGATGCTGTTGGAGACGAGGGTCGGCTTGACCATCAGACGAGTCCGCGGCGGTAGGCGATGACGCCCGAGATCGTCAGCACCGCGCTGACCAGCCCGGACCAGGCCACGCGCTCGTGATAGACCATGACGCCTCCCATGTAAAAGATTCTTGACATGAGCGTAGGTGCGACCCGCGCAGATGTCAAGAATTCTTTACATTCAGATGACCGCCGCGCTCCACGCGTCGAGGTTGCCGAATCGGTGGGCCGTGATCGAGATCGACTGTTCGTGCAGGAAGGGCAGCAGCTCCAGCCGCCCCGCGGAGGTGACCTCCCCGTCGTACACGGCGAGGTCGGGGTCCCCGCCCACGGCGGCGGCGAGGGCGGCGTGCAGGGCCGCGATGCTGGCACGCGAGCCGACCAGGCGCACCCGGTCGGCGCGCGGCGCGACCGCGTCGAGCACGGCATCCGATTCGGATTCGGACTCGGGCGAGGCGTGAGCGCGGCTCGCGCGCATCCGGGCGATCCACTCCTCGTCGCTCTCCATGAAGACGACCGCGCCCACCTCGCCGAGCGCGTGCCGCACGGCAGGCGGCAGCCCGACGGGCGTCGACAGCGTGAAGCCGGCGCCGGCGCGCACGGCGGCGATCACGACGCGCAGCAGCTCCTGCCAGGCGGCGTCGCCGGTCGCCCTGATCTCCACCGGGACGGGGCGATAGCGGAAGAGGTTGCGCTCCACCTCGAGCCGGGAGACGTCGCGCACCTTGCCGAACTCGCGGTCCCACGCCAGCGCATCCGACAGGGCCGATCGTCGCAGCCATTCGAACGACTCGAAGTCGAGGGAGGGCTGGGCCGCCTCGATGAGCGTCGTGATCCGCGGATCGAGACCGCGCAGATGCAACGTGCTCGACACGGCGCCGGAGTGCTGCGACCGCCACGACCCGAGCCCCACGAGGTAGTTCGGGCCGCCGGCCTTCGCACCGGGTCCGACCGACGAGCGCTTCCATCCGCCGAAGGGCTGGCGCTGCACGATCGCGCCGGTGGTCCCGCGATTGACGTAGAGGTTGCCCGCCTGCACGCGATCGAGCCACAGCGCGAGGTCGTCGGGGTCCTGCGTGTGGAGTCCGGCGGTGAGACCGTAGGCCACGGCGTTCTGCAGCTCGATGGCCTTCTCCAGCGTGGGAGCGTGCATGATGCCGAGCACGGGGCCGAAGAACTCCTCGAGGTGGAAGCGGGAGCCGGGGCGCACGCCCACCCGGATGCCGGGGCTCCACAGACGCCCGGACTCATCGCCCTCGACGGGCCGTGGCTCGACCAGCCACTGCTCGTCGCCCTCCAGCTCCGTGAGCGCCCACGCGAGCTTGCCCCGCGGCTGCTCGATGACGGGGCCGACGTCGGCGAGCGGATCGGACGGCCATGCGACGTGCAGCGAACGGGTGGCGTCGGCGAGCTGACGGGCGAAGCGCTGCGAGCGTCCGACCGGGCCGACGAGGATGGCGAGGGACGCCGCGGAGCACTTCTGCCCCGCGTGCCCGAATGCGCTGCGGACGAGGTCCGACACGGCGAGGTCCAGATCGGCCGACGGCGTGATGACGAGGGCGTTCTTGCCGCTCGTCTCGGCGAGGAGCGGCAGGTCGGGGCGCCAGGAGCGGAAGAGCGCTGCGGTGTCCCACGACCCGGTGAGGATGACGCGGTCGACGGACGCGTGCGTGATGAGCTCGCGACCCAGCGCGTCCTCGTCGAGATCGACGAGCGCGAGGGCGTCGCGGGGGATGCCGGCGTCCCACAGCGCCTCAGCGATCACCGCGGCGCAGCGACGGGCCTGCGGAGCAGGTGAGAACATCACGCCGGAGCCCGCGGCGAGCGCGGCGAGAACCCCGCCCGCCGGGATGGCGAGGGGGAAGTTCCACGGCGGCGAGACCACGGTCACGCGTGACGGCACGAAGGCGGCACCGGCGATCGCGTCGAGCTCACGGGCCGTGGCGGCGTAGTAGCGCGCGAAGTCGACGGCCTCGCTGACCTCCGTGTCGGCTTCGGCGAACACCTTGCCCGTCTCGGATGCCGCGACCTCGATGAGCCGCCCGCGCCGGGCCTCCAGAGCCACGGCGGCGCGCAGCAGGGCGGCCGACCGCTCCGCCGCCGGGCGCCTTCCCCACTCGGCGCCGGCGGCGCGCACGCGCCCGATGACCTCGTCGAGCGCTGCGGCGTCGTCGATGCGGGCGGCGGCGAGCGTCGCCGCGCCGGAGGTCGAATCCGGGATGCGGGCGATGACCTCCCTCGCCCATTCGCGGTTCGCGGGAAGCGCCGGATCGCTGTCCGGTGCGTTGGCGAAGCCCGGTGCGCCGCCGGCATCCGCGACGAACTCGCGCACCGAGTACACGGCGGTCTCGAAGAACGGGTCGGCGTCGTCCGAGCCGCGCGCGATGCCGAGGACCGCCCTCGTCAGCGCCTCTTCCGGTTGCGGTGCGGGCGGAAGCGGCCGTGCGGACTCGTGCACCGGCGCGCGACGGTCCTGCGTCCTCCGCGGACCGGTACGCAGGGTGGCGTCGGTCGAACGGTCGAGCGCCGCGAGGAACCGGTGCTTCTCACGATCGAACAGCGCGTCGTCGTCGGCCAGGTGGAACGCGGCGGAGAGGAAGTTCTCGGGCGCCGCGTTCTCCTCCAGCCGCCGCACCAGGTAGCTGATGGCGACGTCGAACTCCGCCGGCGCCACGACCGGCACGTACAGCAGCACCTGACCGACCTCGCGCGACACCGCCTGCACCTGGCCCTGGGCCATGCCGAGCAGCATCTCGAACTCGACGCTGTCGCGCACCCCGCGCTCCCCGGCCAGCAGCCACGCGTACGCGATGCCGAAGAGGTTGTGCCCCGCCACGCCGATCCGCACCGCCTCGGCGTTCTCCGGCCGCAGCGCCCACTCGAGGCAGCGCAGGTAGTTGGCGTCGGTGTCGAGCTTCGTGTCGTACGTCGCGGCCGTCCAGCCGTGCATCGTCGCGTCGACGCGCTCCATGGCGAGGTTGGCGCCCTTGACGAGGCGGATCTTGATGGGCGCGCCTCCGTGCGCGACCCGCTCCCGGGACCACGCCGTGAGCTCCTGCAGCGCGGGGAGCGCGTCGGGCAGGTAGGCCTGCAGCACGATGCCGGCGGAGAACCCCTGCAGCCGCGGGTCCTCGAGCAGCCGCGTGAACACGGCGATCGTGAGGTCGAGGTCGCGGTACTCCTCCATGTCGAGGTTGATGAACGTGCCGTCGGACGCGGCCGTGAGGTACAGGGGCCGCAGCCGCTCCACGACGCGATCGACGACCCGGTCGAACCCCCACATCGAGATGCGCCCGAGGATCGCCGAGACCTTCACGGACACGTAGTCCACGTCGGGGCGGCGGATCAGATCGTGGATGCCGTCGAGACGACGCTGGGCCTCGGCGTCTCCGAGCACCGCCTCGCCGAGGAGGTTGAGGTTCAGGCGCGCGCCCGATGCCCGGATGCGCTCGATCGCGGGGCCGAGCTTGGCAGGGCGAGCGTCGACCACGAGGTGGGACACCATCTCGCGCAGCGCGCGGCGGGCGAGCGGGACCACGGGCGCGGGGAGCAGCGGGGCGACGCCGCCGCCGAGACGCACGGCCGAACGCAGGTACCAGGGCAGGAAGTCGGGCACGATCGGCGCGATGCGGTGCAGCTGGGATGCCGCGGCAGACAGGCTCTCCGGACGCATGACGCCGTCGACGAACCCCAGCGTGAACGGCAGGCCGTTGGCGTCGCGGAGGACCCCGGCAAGGCGCTCGGCTGCGGGGTCGACCTCGGCCGCGGCCGCCTCCGTCGCCCACCTCCGGGCGAGCTCGACCGCGCGCTCGGCGAGCGGAGCGGCGGACGGCGACGGCTCGGGCATGGCTTCAGCCTAGGACGGCATCCGCGCTGTTCCCGGGTGCGACGCCGCTGTGTGCCGGTGCGACTGCGGTCGTCGGCCCTATGCCTGCCCGCTCTCACCGCAACATTTGGTCTCGTTCGGTTCAGCATGCCCAACATCCGAGCGCTAGAGTCAGCATTTTTGCACCGTATCTACTCGGGTGCAGTCCGAAGAATCAGGGGGGGACCAATGAACCGAACGTCGAGATCCATCATCGCATCCATGAGCGCCCTCGCCCTAGCAGCCGTGATTGCGATCGGCGCCCCGGCCCCAGCGAACGCGTGGACCACTGTGGCGGTGAGGGCTTCGGTCTCGGGGCAAGCGCACATCCAGAATCTCGGTAATCAGTTCAGGAATGAGGCCATTGATTTGACGCAGCAGAATCGCGTCATATTTACCTTCGGCACTGAAGGCAGGTCGCTGAGGCTTGAGCAAGTTGGTTTCAGCCCGATCGAAATCGACACAGGACGTCGCCGCGTTCAGTGTTCGATCTCACTTCAGGGCCATGTTCAGGACATCGGCTGGCAGAGCCGTAGTTTCGTAGCTGGGACTACGGGCAAGGGCCTGCGCCTCGAAGCGATCAGAATATGGTCTTCCTGTGCCGGCGCCTCAATCAAATACCAGGTACATGTGCAGAACCGCGGTTGGATGAGCACGAAGACATCGGGAGAGACTGCGGGAACGGTGGGGCAGAGCCTCCGAATCGAAGCGATAAGGGTGGAGATGTCACTTCCCGATTTCAGTGCGTACAGAAGCGACGCGCAGCGCGCCGATCAATTGCTCTGCCAGCGTTTCGGTTGCTGAACACCGCCCGGGACATCGGCAGGCTTCGATCGGCCTCGACAGCGCGGACTCGACCCTCAACCCGCGGCAAGGTGCCCGGATGCGGGCTGTCACTTCACCGTGGGATGGGTCGCGCGGTCAGTTCCAGATGCTCGGCGCGCTCTGGCGCACGGGAGGCAGGGCGGATGCCGATGCCCACTCGTGCACCCACTCCTCGATCACGGGGAGCCCGTCGGGGCGGCCGACCGCGGCGAACAGCTCTTCGTTGCTCACCGTGCCGCCCGTGCGGCGCAGCATCCGCGCCCTGACGATGACCCGCGCGTAGATCTCGCCGTCGACCACGGCGCGGTGCTCGAGGAACAGGGCCTTGTCGTCGTGGCCGATGAAGCGCGACTGAACCTCGAAGCGCTGCCACAGCTGCAGCGATTTGCGGAACGTGACCGTCTCGCTCGACACCACCGCATACCACCCGCGCTGTTTCATGGCGTCGAACAGCCCTGTGCGGATCAGCAGGTCCCAGCGCCCGAGGTCGAACAGCGAGAGGTAGCGGCCGTTGTTCATGTGCCGCAGGATGTCGATGTCGGTCGGGAGCGTGGTGAGTGTGATGCTGCCGACGGCGGTGGGGTCGAGCGACTTGCCCTGCCGCACGCGGCGGCGCGCGCCGAGGATGACGAGGAGGGTGCGCCAGATCACATTCACGAGCATCGATCGTAGCCAGCAGCGCACGAACCGCGAACATCGTTGTGTGAAACCTCCATCCCGAGAGGGTGCGCCCGGCACGGCATCCGCTCGATTTCCGGTTCGCGGGAGCCGCGCGTAGAGTCGCGTCATGAGCGCCGAAGCCCACCCCGAAGTCATCGTCCGTCCGGTCCGTGATGTGGATGCGGAAGCCCTCGGTCGCGTGCACGCGCAGTGCTGGCACGAGACCTACGATCACCTGATCAGCAAGGCGGCGCTGGAGAAGATCTCGCCCCGCCGCATGGCCGAGCTGTGGACGCACTGGGCCGCTCAGGGCCCCGAGTTCAAGATGAGCGCCGCGCTCGTCGACGGCGAGATCGTCGGCTTCGTGGGTTCCGGTCCCGCGCGCGACAAGGACGCTCCTGCGCTGCGCGAGCTGTACTTCATCTACCTGCTCGACGCGTACCACGGCACCGGCATCGGACAGAAGCTGTTCGACGCCGCCGTCGAGAAGGACGAGCCGCTGTACCTGTGGGTCGCCGAGGACAACCCCCGCGCGCACCGCTTCTACACGCGCAACGGTTTCGCCCTCGACGGCGCGACGCACACCGAGCCCTTCCTCGGCGAGACGCTCACCGAGGTCCGCTTCGTGCGCTGACCCGCACGCTCGGTGCCCCCTGGTGCCCGGTCGCCAGGGGTCGGAGGCGGCTCAGCGCCCGGACACCGTACCGAAGACCTTGGCGATCGGCGCGATCACGAGCGGTCGGGCAGCGGCCCAGCCGATCGCGATGACGACCACGGATGCCGCGAACACCCAGAAGCCCGTCCAGGTGACGGCATCCGTCGACGCGAACATGTGGTTCAGGTTCGCGAGCATGCCCGTGAGGAACACGAGCGCCACGTGCACGACGATGAACGCCACGAAGTACAGCATGACCGGGAAGTGCACGGCGCGCGCCCATTCGATGGGGTAGGCCTTCGACAGGCGCTCCGCCTTCTTCGGCCACAGCCCTGACATCCGGAAACCGGTGGCGGCCGCCAGGGGTGCGGCGAGGAACACGGTCGCGAAGTAGGCCAGCTGCTGCAGGCTGTTGTAGTTGTTCCAGCCGTTCTCGTGCGGCCAGTCGAGGGAGACGTACTGCAGCGCCGCGGAGACCGCGTTGGGGATGACCTCCCAGCTCGTCGGCACGATGCGCACCCAGTGCCCGGTGGCGAAGAGCAGCACCACGAAGATCACGCCGTTCACGAGCCACAGGATGTCGAGAGCCTGGTGGAACCAGATCGTCAGGCTGACCTTGCCCTTGGGGTTGTTGCGTGGCGTCCAGAACGCGGTGGGCCGCTTCTCCCGGCGGATGGTGAGGCCCGAGCGGATGATCAGCACCATGAGGAACATATTGAAGAAGTGCTGCCACCCGACCCACGGGGCGAACCCGGGCTGCACGGCGATGGCCGGTTCGTACTCGCCGGGGTAGGCGGCGAGGAAGTCCTGCATGACGGGCAGGCTGAGCCCGGCGCGGACGAGTGCCACGACAGACCCGGCGAGCACGCCGAGACCCGCGGCGGCGAACAGCGCCGCGATGGCCTGCGTCCACGTCGGACGGCGCCGATCGGATGCCGGAACCGCGGCGAGGTGACGCGGCGCGGTGCCGTTCCAGACCGTGGGCGTCCAGCGGAGGGGTGCGCTCACGTCGGCGCGGCGCGCGACGGCACCGGTCTCCGGTGCGGATGCCGTGGCCGGAGCGGGCGCGGGTGAGGCAGCGGTTTCCGGCGCGGCGAGGGGTTCTGGCGAGACTGCGGGTTCCGGTGCCGCGAGGACGGGCACCACGCCGGCGGGCGGCCAGGGCTCCCCACCGCGGGTGCGTGGGAGTCCGCGCCGCATCGCCGGGGCTTCGAGGCCGGCGTCGGCCGTGGGCGCACTGGGCGGGGTCGCGGTCGACGAGAGGCCGCCCGCCGTGCGGGGCGCTTCGGATGCCGCTCGGGCGGAGGCCGATGCGGACGCCGATGCCGCGGAGGCGGGGGCCGCGGTGGCGGGCGCGGTGCCGGAAGCAGCGTGCGAGGGCGTCGAAGCGGAGGCGGTGGGCACGCCCTCGGCACCGGGCTCTCCCGTCGAGGCGGGCGCGATGCCGGCGGGGGGGGCGGGCTCTCCCCCGCGCACGCGCGGCAGCCCGCGCCGCATGACGATGCTGCCGGCCGGAGCCGGAACCGGAACCGTCGTGGATACGGCCCCCTCGGTCGCCACCGCGGGCACGCCCGCCGCAGCCGCAGAGGCTGCAGGCGTCGTCGCGGAAGCCGCAGGCGCCGCCGCGGAGGCCGCAGGCGCCGTCGCGTGCACCGCCTCCGCCGCGGCGACCGTGTCCGTCTCGGCTGCGTCCCTCTCGCCCGTGTCTGCGTCGACCGAACCGGCCGGGGGCCACGGCTCTCCCCCGCGCACGCGCGGCAGGCCCCTGCGCAGCATCCGCGTGGCCATGGCTACTTCTTCCGCTCCTCGAGCAGCGCGATCACCTGCGGAACGACGGTGAAGAGGTCTCCCACGATGCCGAAGTCGGCGACGTCGAAAATGGGTGCATCGGCGTCCTTGTTGATCGCGACGATGGTCTTCGACGTCTGCATGCCGGCTCGGTGCTGGATGGCTCCGGAGATGCCCAGGGCGACGTAGAGCTGCGGCGAGACCGACACGCCGGTCTGCCCCACCTGGTGCGACTGCGGGATGTACCCGGCGTCGACCGCGGCCCGCGACGCTCCGACCGCAGCCCCGAGCGCATCGGCGAGCTGCTCCACCAGCACGAACTTCTCCTTCGAGGCGAGCCCTCGCCCGCCCGACACGACCTTCGCCGCGCCGCGGAGGTCGGGGCGCGACGACGTCGCCTCGACGGCGGCGACGGGCCCGACCGTCGCCGCGGCCGCTCCGGATGCCGTCACCTCGAGGGCCTCGACGGCCGGCGCCGCCACGGCCTCCGCTCTCGCGTCGACCGCGCCCAGCCGCACGGTGATGACCGGTGCGCCGAACGTCGGGGCGGAGTCGGTGAGGTAGCCGCCTCCGTAGACGGAGTGATGCGCGACGATGCCCTCGTCGTCGCGCGAGACGCCGATGGCGTCGACCGACAGTGCGAGCCGTTCACGCACGGCGAGCCGGCCGGCGGCGTCGCGGCCGGCGATCGAGTTCGACACGAGCACGGCCTGGGGACGCACCAGCCGGAACGCCTCCTGCAGGGCGTCGACGACCGGCACCGTGAGTGCGGCGGCATCCGCCTCGGCCGTCAGCACCACCTGGGCGCCGAGGCCGCCGAGCTGCTCGACGGCCGACGCGGATGCGCCGATCGCCAGCACGACCGGGGCGCCGACGGAGGCCGCGGCGCCGACGAGGCCCGCCGTGCTCGGAAGCACGGCGCCGTCGGCCGCGATGTCGGCGAGGACGAGGATCGGGTTCTCGGGGTAGCCCATGTCACACCAGCCTGTTCTGCACGAGGTAGTCCACCAGCTTCTCGGCCGCATCGCCCTCGTCGACGATCTTGACGCCGGCCGCCCGCGGCGGCTTCTCCGAGACGGCGGTCATGATCGTCCGAGGAGCGAGCGACGGATCGGCGGAGACGCCGAGGTCGGCGAGCGACAGCACCTCGAGCGGCTTCTTCTTCGCCGCCATGATGCCCTTGAAGTTCGGGAACCTGGCGTCGGGCAGCGCCTCGGTGATCGAGATGACCGCGGGGAGCGGCGCCGACACCTCCTGCGAACCGGCATCCGTCGCCCTCGTGCCGCTCACGCGGTCGGCCGAGATCTCCACCGCCGTGAGGGCCGTGGCCTGCGGCCAGCCGAGGTGCTCGGCCAGCATCGCGGGGATCACTCCTCCTGCGCCGTCTGTGGAGAGGTTGCCCGTGATCACGAGATCGGGCGCGCCCCGGCGGATCGCGGCGGCCAGGACCTCGGCGGTGAGCGTGAGGTCGGCGCCGACGAGTTCTTCGTCTGCGATGTGCACGGCGGATGCTGCGCCGATGGCGAGCGCGCGCCGGATCGAGGCCGTCGACCCTTCCGGAGCCATCGACACGGCCACGACTTCGGTGCCCTCGTTCTTGTCGGCGTAGCTCAGCGCCACCTCGAGGGCTCGTTCGGTGATCTCGTCGAGCACGACGTCTCCAGCCGCGCGGTCGGCCAGTCCCGTCTCCAGATCGAGCCTGCGGTCGCCGTAGGTGTCTGGCACCTCTTTGACAAGGACGAAGATCTTCATCGAATGCTCCTCACGACTGGCTCGATTCTAGCCCCATGACACTGAGTGTCAGCGTTCACGCAACTGAGACTCAACGGTCGGAGATGCCCTACCGTAGAGGCGTGGTCTCTTCGCGCCCGCTGCCCGTTGATCCGCTCGCCGAGGCGAAGCGGCAGTGGCTGGCGCACGGCTGGACGGAGGCCGCCGACGGCATGACCGTCGTCACCTCGGTCATGCGCGCGCAGCAGCTGCTCCTGGCGCGAGTCGACGCGGCGCTCAAGCCGTTCGGCCTGTCGTTCGCGCGCTACGAGGTGCTCCGGCTGCTGGGCTTCAGCCGCGCGGGGCGCCTCCCCCTGTCGAGCGTGGTGGCCCGGCTGCAGGTGCATCCGACGACCGTCACCAGCACGGCGGAACGCCTCGTGCGCGACGGCCTGATCGTCCGCGAACCGCATCCGCACGACGGACGCGCGGCGATGCTCGCACTCACCGACGCCGGCCGTGACCTCGTCGACCGTGCGACCGCCGCTCTCAACGCCGACGTGTTCGCCGACCCCGGGCTCAGCCGCGCGGATGCCGCGGAGCTCGTCGCGATCGTGGCCCGCATGCGCAAGGCTGCCGGCGACTTCGCCGACCCGCGCCCCCAGCCCGAACCGCTCTGACATGCCCCGGTTCACGCTCGAACGGGTGATCGCGGCACCCCCCGCTGCCGTGTTCGCGGCGTCCCTCGATCCGCACCTCCACGTGCGGTCCATGGCCCGGCACGGCGAGACGATGGTCGAGACGCCGGAGGGCGGCAGGTTCCGGGAGGGCTCGACCGTGACCTGGCGCGCCCGCCACTTCGGCATCCCGTTCCGGCTGCGATCGGTCGTGTACGACATCGAGGAGACCCGCCGGTTCCGCGACCGGCAGCTCACCGGCCCGTTCCGCGAGTTCCAGCACGAGCACGAGTTCGAGGAGCATCCGCGGGGCACCCTGATGCGCGACACGATCACGTTCCGGTCGCCGTTCGGAGTGATCGGCCGCCTCGTCGACCGGCTGGTCCTCGGCACGTACATGCGGCGGCTGATCGAGGAGCGCAACGCCGTCATCGCCGCCGAGGTCGAGCAGCCCGGGCGTACGCTGAGCCCATGAGCGAACTGCGTCTGCACACGATTCTCGAGCCCACGGGTCCGGCCGCGGCCATTCTGCTCACCGACGAACAGGTGGCGTCGCTCGGGGCAGGAAAGGCGTTCCCGGTGGTCGTGACGATCGGCGAGCGCTCGGCGCGACTGCGACTGGCGCGCATGGGCGGCGAGAACATGATCGGATTCAGCAAGGCCGTGCGCGCCGATCTCGGCGTCGAGATCGGTCAAGAGGTCGACGCGGTGATCGCGGTCGACGCGGCTGAGCGCACCGTCGACCTCCCGCCCGCTCTGGCCGAGGCGCTCGACGCCGACCCGGCGCTGCGCGCGGCCTTCGACGGCCTGTCGTACACCGCCCGCAAGGAGCATGCGCGGTCGATCGCAGAGGCCAAGCAGGAGGCGACGCGAGAGCGCCGGCTCGCAAAGGTGATCGACGCGCTGCGCGGCTGACCGTCCACGACTCCACGAGCCCACGTCCGCGGTACTCCGCATGAGCGCCGCGGGCGGCGGTTCGGCCCGCTCGCGAGAAATCGTGAACGCTGTCATCGGTTCTGGAATGCGGGCGTGCGCTTCTCACGGAAGGCGGCCATGCCCTCCTTCTGGTCCAACGTGTCGAACAGCGCCGCGAAGGCCTGCCTCTCGTGTTCCAACCCCTCCGACAGGGCGGTCTCCATGGCCGCATCCAGGGCGGCCTTGGCGGCGTACACCGACGGCAGCGACTTCGACGCGATCGTGTCGGCGAGCGTCGATGCCTCGGCGAGCAGGTCGGATGCCGGCACCACGCGCGACACGAGGCCCGAGCGCTCCGCCTCCTCGGCACCCATGAAACGTCCGGACAGCACGAGCTCGGCCGCCTTGTAGTAGCCGACGGCGCGGATCAGCCGCTGCGTGCCGCCCATGCCGGGGATGACGCCGAGGTTGATCTCGGGCTGACCGAACTTCGCGGTGTCTGCGGCGAGGATGATGTCGCACATCATCGCCAGCTCGCACCCTCCGCCGAGCGCGAAGCCCGAGACCGCGGCGATGACCGGGGTACGCACGGCGGCGAAGTCGCGCCACACTCCGAAGTGGTCGGTGGAGATCATCTCCGCCGCCGTCATGGACTCCATCTCCTTGATGTCGGCGCCGGCGGCGAACGCCCTCTCCGATCCGGTGACGACGATCGCGCCCACCCCCTCGTCGGAATCGAAAGCCACGGCCGCGGCAGTGACCTCCGCGGCGACGCGGCTGTTGAGCGCGTTGAGCGCCTCCGGCCGGTTCAGCGTGATCCAGCCCACGCGTCCGCGCTGCTCGACCAGGATCGTCTCGTACTCGGTCATGTCTCTCCCCGCTCGGTCACCCGGCGATCGCCGGACGAACATCCGTCTCTGTGAAGTCGTCGCCGACGAAAAGCAGCGGCTCTCCCCGGCTCACGGCAAGGGCGTATGCGAAGCAGTCGCCGAAGTTCAGGCGCGCCCGATGCCCCGTTCCCCTTCCGTACCGCCGATATGCATCGCGCGCGATGCGCGCCTGAGCCTCGTCCACCGGCACGATCTCGATGCCGGCGAGGTCGATGAGCTCTTCGAAGTCGCGCTGGGCGTCGATCGATCGGTTGTCGATCACCACGCCCGCCTCCACCCAGTTCGCTGCCGACATCTTGCACGGCTGGGCCAGCAGTCGGGCTGCGCATTCCGCTGCCTCGGGCTCTCCCTGGATGATCGCGAGAACGGCCGAGCTGTCGACGATCATCGCGGAAGCCCCGTCCGGTCGTCGTACAGATCCTCCACCCGCGCCGGCCCGTACGCAGGGGCGCGTTCCTCCCGCCGGAACCGCTCGCCCATCTCCATCATCCGCCGGAACCGGCGCTCGCGCTCATGCTTCTCGACGTCGACGCCGCGGTCACGCAGATACTGCACGAGGGCCTCCTCGATCGCGCTGGTCTGCGTAAGCCCCGACACGCGCGCCGCCTCGCGCGCGAGCTCGTGCACGCGTTCGTTCTTGATGTTGAGCGCCATGGTGTAACTCTACCTTCGCAGGAGTACACCTTCCAGCCTTCGTCACACCCGGCCGTCGCGGATGTCGGTGATGATGCCGGAGAAGTCGCGGGCGGCGCCCTCCCCCGCCGCGAACGCCGCGTACAGCTGCTGGGCGAGACGGCCCATCTTGGCATCGGTCGAGGTCTGCTCGATCGCCTGCAGCGCGAGGCCGAGGTCTTTCGCCATGAGCGCGCCGGCGAACCCGGGCTGGTAGTCCCTGTTCGCGGGGCTGGTCGGCACGGGGCCGGGGACGGGGCAGTTCGTCGTGATCGCCCAGCACTGCCCCGATGCCTGGGACACGACGTCGAACAGCGCCTGGTGCTCGAGCCCGAGCCGCTCCCCCAGCACGAACGCCTCGGCGACGGCGATCTGCGACACGGCCAGGATCATGTTGTTGCACACCTTGGCCGCCTGCCCGAGACCGGAGCCGCCGCAGTGCACGATCCGCTTGCCCATCGCCTGCAGCAGCGGCAGGGCCGCGGCGAAGTCGTCGTCCGAGCCGCCGACCATGAATGCGAGCGTGCCGTTCTCGGCGCCGACCACGCCGCCCGACACCGGGGCGTCGATGTTGCGGTGCCCGGCGGCGAGCGCGAGCTCGTGGGCCGTGCGGGCCTCGTCGACGGCGATGGTGGACGACTCGATGAAGAGGGTGCCGGGGCGGGCCGCCGCGAGCAGTTCGTCCCGGTAGGCGGCGATGACGTGGCGCCCGGCGGGGAACATCGTGATCACGACGTCGGCGTCGGCGACGGCATCCGCTCCGCTTTCCGCGACCGGGATGCCTGCGCCTCGTGCCGCGTCGAGGGCGGCCGGCACGAGGTCGAAGCCGCGCACCTCGTGGCCCGCCGCGACGAGGTTCGCCGCCATGGGCATGCCCATGTGCCCGAGTCCGAGGAATGCGACGCGGCTCATGATGCGCTCCGCATCGAGGCCGACCCGGCGGGCCGGAGCATCTCACGGCCGACGATGAGTCTCATGATCTCGTTGGTCCCTTCGAGGATCTGGTGCACGCGCAGATCACGCACGATCTTCTCGATCCCGTAGTCCTGGAGGTATCCGTAGCCGCCGTGCAGCTGAAGCGCCCGGTTGGCGACGTCGAATCCGGCATCCGTCGCGAAGCGCTTGGCCATCGCGCAGCGCATCGTCGCGTCGGGAGCGTGCTCGTCGACGGCCTGCGCGCCGTCGCGCACCATCAGCCGCGCGGCCTGCAGGTCGGTGCGCATGTCGGCGATCGCGAAGAGGATCGACTGCTTCTCGGCGAGGGGCTCCCCGAAGGCGACCCGCTCGTGCACGTACTGCACCGCCCGGTCGAGCGCCCACTGCGCCCCGCCGAGCGAGCATGCCGCGATGTTGAGACGGCCGCCGTTGAGCGCAGACATGGCGATCGCGAAGCCCTTGCCCTCGTCGCCGAGCATGGCGGATGCCGGGACGCGCACGCCGTCGAGGATCACCTGCCGCGTCGGCTGGGCGTGCCACCCCATCTTCTTCTCGAGCGCGCCGAAGCTGAGCCCCGCGGCGTCGCCCGGCACGAGGAAGGCGCTGATTCCCCGGGCCCCGCCCCCTGAGCCCGTCGAAGGGTCGCCCGTCCGGGCCATCACGACGTAGACGCCCGCCTCGCCTCCCCCGGAGATGAACTGCTTCACCCCGGTGAGCACGTAGTCGTCGCCGTCGCGCGTCGCACTGGTCGCCACGTTCGCGGCATCCGACCCGACGCCGGGCTCGGTGAGGCAGTACCCGCCGAACTGCTCCATGGCCGTGAGAGACGGGAGCCACTCGGCACGCTGGGCATCGTCTCCGTACGTGTCGATCATCCAGACGACCATGTTGTGGATCGAGATGTAGGCGGCGACGGCGGGATCGGCCTTGGCGAGCTCTTCGAAGATCGCGACGGTATCGGTGCGGCTGAGGCCCGCCCCGCCGAACTCCTCGCGCACGTAGATGCCGCCGAGGCCGAGCTCGCCGGCCTTGCGGAGGGCGTCGCGCGGGAAGATGTGGTTCTCGTCGCGCTCCAGTGCCTGCGGCGCGAGCTCGGTGTCGGCGAACTCGCGGACGGCGCCGAGGATCGCCTCACGCTCCTCGGCTGTGGTGGTGACGGTGGTCATGGTCATGTGCTGTCCTCCGGCGGTCTAGTGCATGGTGGGGATCACGAAGCTCGCGCCCTCGGCCGGCCGGCCGGCGGCGCCCTCGCGGATGCCGGAGGGCCAGCGACTCGTGACGGTCTTGGTCTTCGTGTAGAAGCGGAAGGCGTCGGCACCGTGCTGGTTGAGGTCGCCGAACCCGCTGCGCTTCCAGCCGCCGAAGGTGAAGTACGCGATCGGCACCGGGATGGGTACGTTGACTCCGACCATCCCCACGTTGACGCGGGCCACGAAGTCACGCGCGGCATCGCCGTCGCGCGTGAAGATCGCCACCCCGTTGCCGTACTCGTGCTCGTCGGCCAGGCGCAGCGCTTCCTCGTAGTCCGCCGCCCGCACGATCACGAGCACGGGGCCGAAGATCTCTTCCCGGTAGATCGCCATGTCGGGCGTCACGTGGTCGAACAGGGTGGGGCCGAGATAGAACCCGTCCTCGTGGCCGGGGACCGTGAGGCCTCGCCCGTCGGCGAGCAGGGTGGCTCCGGCGTCGATCCCCTGCTGGATGTAACCCTCCACGCGCTCGACCGCGGCGCGGGTGACGAGGGGCCCGTAGTCGACGTCGGCGGCGAGCGACGGCCCGACCCGCAGCTGCGCGACCCGCTCGACGAGCTTGGCGGCGAGGGCGTCCGCCGTCTCGTCTCCGACGGGCACCGCGACGGAGATCGCCATGCACCGCTCGCCGGCGGAGCCGTATCCCGCGCCGATCAGCGCGTCGACGGCCTGGTCGAGGTCGGCGTCTGGCATGACGATCATGTGGTTCTTCGCCCCGCCGAAGCACTGGGCGCGCTTGCCATGCGCGGCCGCCGTGGAGTAGATGTACTCGGCGATGGGCGTCGATCCCACGAAGCCGACGGCACGGATGCGGTCATCGGTCAGCAGCGCGTCGACGGCCTCCTTGTCACCGTGCACGACGTTGAGCACGCCGGCCGGAAGCCCGGCCTCGAGGAACAGCTCCGCGAGGCGCACGGGCACGGAGGGGTCGCGCTCGCTGGGCTTGAGCACGACGGCGTTGCCTGCCGCGAGCGCCGGCCCGGCCTTCCACAGCGGGATCATGGCGGGGAAGTTGAACGGGGTGATCGCCGCGACGACGCCCAGCGGCTGGCGCATCGAGTAGACGTCGATGCCGGCTCCGGCGCCGGCTGAGTACTCGCCCTTCAGGAGGTGCGGCGCTCCGGCGGCGAACTCGATCACCTCGAGGCCGCGCTGGATGTCGCCTTTCGCGTCGTCGACGGTCTTGCCGTGCTCGCTGGCCAGCAGCTCTGCGAGAGGCTGCATCTCCCGCTGCACGAGGTCGAGGAACCGCAGCAGAACGCGTGCGCGCTTCTGCGGGTTCGTCGCCGCCCACGCCGGCTGCGCGGCCTCGGCGTTGCCGATGACGCGGCTCACCTCGTCAGCCGAGGCCAGCGGCACCCGCGCCTGTACCGCGCCCGTGCTCGGATCGAACACGTCGCTGAAACGGCCTGTGTCGGGAGTCAGGAGCGATCCGCCTACGAAATGCGGGATGGTACGAGTCATTGTGCGACGTCCCTTCGTGCCCTCTTTGGCACAATGCCGATGATACTCCGACGTCCGGGAAAATACGAGGACGTCCTTGTAAATCCGATCAGCCGAGGTCGTCGACCTGGATCTGCCGCACGCCCCTGCTGTGCAGCAGATACTGCGCCCGCAACGGGATGCCATGCGCGAAGGCGGCGTCGCGCATGGCGGTCGCCCATTCCCGGTCGTCGAGACCGATGCTCCGCGCCCCTGGGCGCTCCCACATGATGACCACCGACGCGGCGTCGAGCGCGTCGCGCATCATCTCGGCGCGCTGGAGGAGCAGCGACGCCTCGGTGACCTCGCCGAGGTCGGGCACGACAGTCATGGCATGCGGGTCGGCCGGATAGCCGTCGATGGGGACCAGCGGCTCGGTGAGGCGGTCGCGGTCGTCGATGAACAGCAGCCACACCTGACGTCGGCGGGCGCTCTGCACGATGAACTCGAGAAGGGCGCGAAGGTCGTCGTCATCGCGGAGCGGCCGGTTCTTCGGGGAGGCAGTGTGGTGTGTCATGCCCACGATGCTCGCGCATCGAACCGCACCGCCCTCGCCCGATCACCGAGGACCGTGCATAAGTCGCGCACGGCCCCCGGCTGTGCAGGAGGAGTGCGGAACCCTCACCGCCCCTCGGCGTCGACGAGCACCGCGACTGTCCGCGCCGGGATCGTGACCGTGCCCGTCGCGGCATCCCACGCCGTCGTCTTCACGACCGCGTCGGAGCCGTCGGCCTGCGCGTCGGCGAGCTCGAACCCTCGGCCGGCGAGCCCCGGCACCGTCTGCGTCACCGGCGACGGCGAGGCGTTGAACACCACCAGGGCGCCGTCGAGCTCGGGGTCGGCATCGGGACCCACGAGGTCGTCGATCTGCATGAGGATCACGCCGGGCGCGGCATCCGCCCCTCCGTTCGGGAACGTCACCTTCTGCCGGATCAGGTCGGCCGATCCGAGACGCAGGAGGTCGACGTCGCTGCGGACGCGCAGCAGGTCGAGAGCCGACGCCTCCGCCGCAGCCATGTCCGCCGGCTGGGGCTTCAGTGCGGGATCCGCCAGCAGCGGCGCCATCAGCGGCCACTTCTCCTGGTTGTCGGCGGCCGACGGCAACCCCGACCCGAAGGTCGACTCCTGCCCCGTCCAGTCGATGCGGTTGAACCAGTCTCCGGAGTCGTAGCTGTTGCGGTCGAGCGACTTCGACCTCAGCAGCTCGGTACCCGCGTGCCAGAACGAGGGCGACTGCGACAGCGTCACGGTGGCGAGCTCGAGCGTGTTCATGCGCACCCGATCGGCCATCGACGTGCCGACGGGCAGCTTGAACACCGAGAGGTCGTACAGGGTCTCGTTGTCGTGCGCGTCGACGTAGTTGATGGTCTCGCCCGGCTGGCTGGCATAACCGGCCGCGGATCCCCGGTAGTCGATGTCCTCGCCCGCGGTGACCTTGCCGTCGCTTGTCACGAACGCGAAGTCGCGCAGGTTGCCGGCGAGACCGAGCTTGACGAGGTCGGTCTCGTGGCCGAGGTCGGCGAGCGCCTGCTCGGTCGTGCCGTTGATCGGATTCCCGTTCGGGTCGGTGCCGAGCCCCGTGCCGAAGCCCTGACGGAACGTGGACGAGCCGTCTACTGGACTGCCGCCGTGCACGGCATCCCGCAGCCTGTCGTTGAACGTGCCGATACCGGTGCCGTCGAGCTGGCCCTGCGTGGCCTGCTCGAACAGGGCGTCGTCCGCCACCTCGCCGAAGTTCCAGCCCTCGCCGTACAGGTAGATGCTCGTGCCGTCGACGCCGTCCTTCTTGAGGGTGAGCGCGTCGAGGGCGGAGCGGATCGCCGCCATGTTCGCCGTCGAGTGGTGCCCCATGAGGTCGAACCGGAACCCGTCGACGCGGTACTCGCGCGCCCACGTGACGATCGAGTCGACCATGAGCTTCTGCGCGGCGAGGTGCTCGGTGGCGACGTTCTGGCAGCACGTCGAGGTCTCCACCGCCCCGGCGGCGTTCAGCCGGTGGTAGTAGCCGGGCACGATCCGGTCGAGCACGGACTTCTCGTCCTGCCCCGACGCTGCCGTGTGGTTGAACACCTGGTCGAGCACGACCTGCAGGCCCATGCCGTGCAGCGCGCCCACCATGGTCCGGAACTCGGCCACGCGCGCCCCGCCGTCGGGGTTCACCGCGTACGACCCCTCCGGAGTGGAGTAGTGGTACGGGTCGTACCCCCAGTTGAATCCGTCGCGGGCGGCCACAGCCTGCACGCACGCCTGCTGCTGGTCGGATGCCGGACCGTACGACGCGAGGTCGCACGCGGGCACGGCCTGGGCCGCGCGGTCCTCCTCGATCGAGGCGATGTCGAACGACGGCAGCAGGTGCACGGTGTTGATGCCGGCATCCGCCAGCTGCCGCAGCTGGTCGGTCCCCGCGCTCTTCTCGGCGAACGCCAGGTACGTGCCGCGCAGGTCCGCCGGCACCGTCTCGTCGCTGATCGAGAAGTCGCGGATGTGCAGCTCGTAGATCGCGCGGTCGACCGATTCCTCGATCACCGGGGCCTTGGTCTTGTCCCAGGTCTTGGGCGTCCACGCCTTGTCGTCGAGGTCGATCGCGACCGAGCGCTCGGAGTTCAGCGTCAACGCGACTGAGTAGGGGTCGGTGACCCGGTTGGTCTCGACCTTGCCGGTGGACGGCGCGTAGACGACGACCTCCCAGAGGTACTCGACTCCTTTGAGGGCCTTCTTCCCCTTCACGGTCCAGACACCGGATGCCGCATCCCACGCGGCCTCGCGCCTGGTCGGCTCACCGGTCGACCCCGCTGGCCACGTGAGAAGGGTCGCGCTCTGCGCGGTCGGCGCCCACAGCCGGAAGGTCGGGTTGACGCCGCGGAACGTCACGCCCAGGGTGACATCGTCGAGAGCCGTCGCATAGAGGTCGTCGAGCACGCCGGGCAGCTGCACGCCCGTGAAGGCGGTGAGCGCGCCGGCCGTGTCGCGCTGAGCCACGGCGAGGCGCGTGCGCACGAGGGCCGCGGCGTCCGCGTCGTCCGGCACCCGCAGCGCGACGGAGCCCTTCAGCGCGGGGAACCGCTCCAGCTGCTCCGTGGTGAGGCCGCCGTCGATCACCGTGAGGGCGATCGGCTCTGTGCCGCCGCCGACCTCGCCGTCGGTCACCGCCAGGGCGCCGTCCGGTGCCGAGTACAGCTGGTACGCGGCGCGATCCGTGGTGCCGAGCGTCGCGGGCCACGCGATCGTCGCGGTGTCGATCCAGTGCGCGCGCAGCTCGCCGGTGCCGGGCAGCGGCGGGTCGGTGCTCACGATCTCCAGCACGTGCGTGGCGAGCGTGTAGCGGAACGTCGTGACCTTGCCCTCGGTCGCGCTGAACGAGATGTTCGCGCCACCAGGCGCGCCGTCGGCGCCGTAGTTCTCGCTCCAGCTCAGGCCGTGCGCGACCTTGAGCTCGTAGGCGCCCGTGGGGAGCTCGTCGGTCGCGAACTCGTAGACGCCGTCGTGGTCGCCGTCGGCCATCAGCGTCGCGAGGCAGTCGGGCGACCAGTCCGCGGCGCAGCCCAGCTCGCTCTGCTGCGATCCGGGCAGCGTGACGATGGGCCCCTCCGCCGTGGACTGCACGATGTTCGTGCGCGGGTCGAAGTAGAAGGTGATGGCGCCGCCGGTGTGGTGGATGGCGATGTTCGATCCGTCTGGCACGCCGTTCGCGCCGTAGTTGATCGCCCAGCTGCCGTTGACCGCCGCCTTGTACTCGTAGTCGCCGGCGGGGAGGTCGAACGTGCCCGCCCACACGCCGTCGGCGCGCAGCGTGAGCTTCGCCTTCTCGCAGGCCGGGTCCCAGTCACCTGCGCAGCCCATCTCCGAGTTCAGACTGCCGGGCACCGTCACCATGTCGATCGGGGACTCCGGCTCCTCGGGCGCCTCCAGCGTGACGGCGTTGCCGACGGAGGCGTAGGTGGAGGCGGCAGCGTGGTGGCCGGCGGCATCCGTCGTCACCGCCCGGTACTCGACGAGCGTGCCCTTCTTCAGTCCGCGGATGTCGTGGAACACGCGCGGATCGGTGTCCTCCGCCGTGCCGAGGGCGTGCCACTCGTCGCCACCGACCACGCGCCACGAGAAGCTCGTCTGCGCCCACTGGTCGGCGATGCCCGCCTGCACGGCGGACTGCCCGCTCACCCCGGCGCCGGCGGCCGGGACGCTCACCGACACGGGTGCGGCCTCGTCGGGGGCGGTGACGGTGCGGTCGGCCTTCCACACGACGGACGACAGCGCCGGGACCGTGATGGTCGTCGCGGCGCCGGCATCCGTCGTCAGCGCAGCGCCGTCTCCGTAGACCACGCCGTAGCCGGCGTCGGCGGTCAGCGTCGTCAGGTCGACCGTCTGCGCGGTGGTGGCATTGTTCACCGCGACGAGGTACTCGACCTTGTCGGTCGGATCGACGCGGGAGAACGCGTAGACGCCGGGACCGGATGCCGCGTACCGCTCGATCTGCGCGCCGTCGACGAGCGCGGGGTGGGCTTCGCGCAGGGCTGCCAGCTCCTTGATGTGCGTGTAGAGCGCGGCATCCGTGCCGTACCTGTCGACGGAGCCCGCCTGCTCCCCCGTGACGAGCGGCTGGTTCGCGTAGTCGGCGACCTGCGTCGCGAACATCGTCTGCCGGGCGTCCTTATCGCCGCCGGGGCCGGCGAAGCCCTGCTCGTCGCCGTAGTAGACGACCGGCTGGCCGCGCGTGAGGAACATCAGGTCGTGCGCGAGCTCGTCGCGCTGCAGCGGGGCGTCGGTGCTGCGCAGGAAGGAGCCGACGCGACCCATGTCGTGGTTGCCGAGGAAGGTCGGCAGCGCAGTGGCGCTCGAATCGGCGGTGGTGTACCGGTCGTCCCCGGCGAACAGCGACTGCAGCCCCTTGGCCGAGTTGCCCGAGGCGTAGCTCACTGCCGACGACTGGAAGGTGAAGTCGAGCACGGAGTTCATGTCGGTGTCGCGGATGTACGGCGCCAGCTTCACCGGGTCGGCGTCGTAGACCTCGCCGAACATGAAGAAGTCCTTCTTGCCCTTGGCGTGCGCGTAGTCGAGCACCCGCGTGGTGAACTGCTGCCAGAACTCGACGTTCACGTGCTTGACGGTGTCGATGCGGAAGCCGTCGATGCCGAGGTCGATCCACCGGTCGTACACGTCCACGAACCCGTTGACGACGGTCGGATGCTCGGTCATGAGGTCGTCGAGCCCGCTGAAGTCGCCGTACGTCACCGACTCGCCCGACCACGTCGAGTCACCGCGGTTGTGGTACAGGGTCGGATCGTTGAGCCAGGCCGGGGTCTTCGCCGTCTTCTCGGCATCCGCGATCACCGGGGTGTAGGGGAAGCTCGTGGCGGCGTCGAGAGCCGGGAAGTCGTCGGTGCCGGCGTAGTCGGCCGGGTCGAAGGCCGTGCCGTCCGCGTCCCGGTAGGGCGATGTCGCCTGGTCGACGTAGGAGTACTGCTTCTCGGCGTAGTCGATGACGTCGGCGGTGTGATTGGTGATGATGTCGAAGTAGACCTTGATGCCGCGCGCGTGGGCGTCGGCGATGAGGGCCTCCAGCTCGGCGTTCGTGCCGAGGTGCGGGTCGATGCGCGTGAAGTCGGTGACCCAGTAGCCGTGGTAGCCGGCGCTCGCGTTCGCGCCCTCCCCCTGCACGGGCTTGTTGGCGAAGCTGGGGGTGAGCCAGATCGCCGTCGTGCCGAGCCCCTCGATGTAGTCGAGGTTCTTGCGGATGCCGGCGATGTCGCCACCCTGGTAGAAGCCCTTGTCGGTGGGGTCGAAGCCCGTGGTGAGCCGGTCTCCCTGCAGCCCTCCGGTGTCGTTGGAGGGGTCGCCGTTCGCGAAGCGGTCGGTCATCAAGAAGTAGAACTGCTGACCGGCGCCGGCCTGCCGCACGGGCTCGGCGATGAGCGCGTCGTCGGCCGCGGAGTAGGCGCCGCGCAGACTCTCGACCTCGACGCCGACCCGGTGCAGCGTGTCGTCGTAGGTGAAGCGCAGCGTCGCGGGACCGGCGACCGTCAGCGGGATGTTGTCACCGCCGCCGTCGAGACCGTAGGCCTCGTCCCAGCTGTCGTTCAGAGCCACTTTGTACTCGTAGCTGCCGGCCGGGACCTCGAACGCGGCGCTGTAGACGCCCGCCGCGCCGGTGGGTGCGAGCTCGGTCGCGGCGCAGTCGGGCGCCCAGTCGGCCGCGCAGCCCAGCTCGGACTGCAGGTCGCCGACCAGCGCGACCGTGCGGTCGGCCGCGGATGCCGTGGTCGCTCCCGCGCCCGCCGCGGTGAGTGCGGTCGCGAGGAGGGCCGAGACGGCGAGGAGTGAGGATGTCTTCTTCGACACGGAAGCTCCCTGGGAGGTGGGGAGGCACGGCGACGTGCCCCGGTGCTGTGCGTGCGAAGGTATCAGTCGAGGAGGTGGAAGTGCAAGCGTTTTCAGGAGTTCTGCGTTGATTTCCTCGCGGCTTACGGCGGCTTCGAGGCGCTGTTGCGTAAGCGCTTCCATTCGGGTGCGGTGCTCTGCTGTGGGCGCGAGCGGGGATTTCCCCCGGCGTTCACCGTCCGGTCACCTCGGCCGGGTACAACTGCAGGTGCGCGGACAGAGACTCTGACCGGATCGGGTAGTCACGGCATCCGCGCCACGGTGAGCGTCTGCTCCCGTCGCGGTTCCCACACCGCGTGACCCCCGCCGAATCGGGTCGGCGGGGGTCTTCTTCGCGCTTCTCGCCTTTCGAGGGGCTAGACCGGCCCCTCCCTTTCGAGTCGCATGAATTGCCCTGTTCTGGCCGTTTTCGGGGCAAATCATGCGACTCGAAACGCCCCCGGCGGCTGTGGATAACTCCGACACGGGTGAGCCGCGTCGTGCGAACGTGACCGGATGCGACGACACCAGCCACTTCCCGACGAACTCGGCACGGCTTTCGCGGTGCGCACCGCCCGCCTTCTCGGCGTCAGCCGCCGGCGTCTCACCGGCAGCGACCTCACGGCTCCCGTGCACGGTGCGCGATTCACCGCTGATTACGCGGATGCCGGCGACCCCGCCACTGCGGCCACCGCCGACCCCTTCGAGCGACAGCGCCGCGCGAGGGTCCGCCGTGCGCGGGAGTACGCGACCGTCATGCACACAGGGCACTTCTTCAGCCACCAGACGGCGGCATCGATCTGGGGCGCGCCGCTTCCGCTCGAGTTCACGGCATCCGGGCACCCCGCGGAGGACCAGCAGCTCGACCTGCACGTGAGCAGCCGCGTGGGTCTCGGCATCCCGCGCGGCGCCGCGGTGTGCGGGCATCGCACGCTCCCGAGCATGACCGAGGTGACCGAGCACGACGGGCTGCGCGTGTCGTCGCCTGCGGCGACGTGGGCGGCGCTGGGCGCCCTGTCGGTACGGGACCTGGTGGCGCTCGGAGACTATTTCTGCCGCAGATGGCGCATCGGGCACGGGCGGCCGACCCCCGGACGGACGCCGCTCGCCACGGTCGACCAGCTGCGGGAGATGCTGGATGCCGGCCGCCGGCACGGCGCCGCGCGGCTGCGTGAGGCGATCGAGCTCATCCGCGAAGACGCCTGGTCGCCGCGGGAGTCGCACGTGCGCTGCATCCTCGTGTCCGCCGGCCTGCCCGAGCCGCAGCTCAACGTCGACGTGTTCGATGACGCGGGGCGCTTCCTCGCCTGCGTCGACATGGCGTACCCCGAGCGCAAGGTCGCGATCGAGTATCTCGGGATGCTGCACGGCGAGCAGTGGGCGCGCGACGTCGAGCGGCTGGCGGCGCTGCGGGCCGCGGGATGGACGGTCATCGAGGTCACGTCACCCCTGCTGCAGACCCCCGATCGGCTCCTGCGCCGCGTGGCAGCCGCGCTGAGGGGCTAGACCGGCCCCTCCCTTTCGAGTCGCATGAATTGCCCTGTTCTGGCCGTTTTCGGGGCGATTCATGCGACTCGAAAGCGGGAGGAGGGGTTACAACCGCTCCAGGAGGAGGGCGTTGGCCATGCCGCCGCCCTCGCACATCGTCTGCAGTCCGAGGCGGCCGCCGGTGGCCTCGAGGTGATCGAGCAGCGTGCCGAGCAGTCGGGTTCCCGACGACCCGAGCGCATGACCGAGCGCGATCGCGCCGCCTCGGGGGTTGAGCTTCGCCGGATCCGCGTCGAGCTCGGCGGCCCACGCCAGCGGCACCGACGCGAACGCCTCGTTCACCTCGTAGGCGTCGAGATCGTCGATCGTCAGTCCCGCGCGGTCGAGGATGCGCCGCGTGGCCGGTATCGGGCCGGTGAGCATGAGGAGCGGATCGTCGCCGGTGACCGCGAACGACCGGAACCGGGCACGCGGAGTGAGGCCCAGCTGCTCCGCCCGCTCTGCGCTCACGATCAGGGCCGCCGAGGCTCCGTCGGTCAGCGGCGAAGAGTTGCCCGCGGTGATGCGCCAGTCGAGCTCAGGGAAGCGCGCGGCGAGCGCGTCGGTGCGGAAGGACGCCGGGAGCCCGGCCAGCTTCTCGACGCTCGTCCCTTCGCGCACGGTCTCGTCGGCGACGGCATCCGGCGCCTCCGGGACCGCGACGACCGTGCGGTCGAAGAAGCCGTCACTCCAGGCCTGCGCGGCGCGGCGGTGCGACTCGGCGGCGTAGGCGTCGAGGGTGGCGCGGTCGAGACCCCACCGCTGCGCGATGAGCTCCGCGCTCACGCCCTGGTTCACGAGGCCGGCCGGATAACGACGCCGCAGCCGCGGGGACATCGGCGTTCCGCCGGCCGCGGACGATCCCAGCGGCACACGGCTCATCGACTCCACGCCGCCGACGATGACGGCGTCGTACACCCCGGCGATCACCCCCTGCGCGGCGAAGTGCACGGCCTGCTGGCTCGACCCGCACTGCCTGTCGATCGTCGCTGCCGGGACGCTCTCGTCGAAGCCCGCGGCGAGAACCGCCTGCCGCGCGATGTTCGTCGACTGATCGCCCACCTGGCTCACGCATCCGAGCAGCACGTCGTCGATCTGCGCCGAGTCGAGACCGGTGCGCTCGAGCAGCGTGGTGAGCACGCCGGCGGCCAGATCGACCGGATGCACCTCCGACAGCGCTCCACCCGGCTTGCCGCGCCCGACGGGCGTGCGGACGACATCGATCAGGACGGCTTCGCTGCGCGTGCTCATGCGTCCATTCTCACCCCGCGCGGGCCGGCAGGGCCGAGGGCGGATGCGGCGGTCCCCGGCATCCGGTGCGGCGGTCCCCCGGCATCCGGAACTAGAATCGTCCGGGTGCCGCGACCCTGGCGCCCCGCCGTCACAGCGCGCCCGCGACCCGGGCCCCTGCCTCCGAAGGACCCACCATGTCCAGCGAACCCATCACCGTGTCCATCCGCCGAGAGGTCGACCCCGAGCACATCGCCGAGGCGACCGCGTGGGTGCAGACGGGCGTCAATCTCGCCAACCGCTACCCCGGATTCCTCGGATCGGGATGGGTGCGCGCCGGCGAGGACTCGAACGTCTGGCACATGCTGTACCGGTTCGCGAACGAGGAGACCCTCGACGCGTGGGAGCAGTCGGCGGAGCGCGAATGGTGGAAGTCGACGGGCGAGGGCTTCGTGCGCAGCGAGCGCTCCCGCCGCCGGTCGGGCATCGAGGGCTGGTTCGACGAGCCGACCACCGGCACGATCACGGTGCCGACGGCGAGCGGTGCGACGACCACGGTCTCCGTCGTGCACACGCCTCCGCGGTGGAAGCAGGCGGTGTCGATCTGGCTGGGGTTCTTCCCCGTGAACCTCGCGTTCACCTACGCCATGAGTCCCGTCCCGGGGTGGGATGCTCTGCCGATCTGGTTGCGGGTGCTCTCCACGACGCTGGTGCTGACGCCGATCATGACCTATTGGGTGCTGCCGTGGGTCACCCGTTCGCTGCGGAACTGGCTGGCCCGCTGAGCCGCCCTCCACATTCGAGTCGCATGATTTGACCTGTTTCCGGCGTTTTGAGGGCAATTCATGCGACTCGAAACACCGGGGAGGAGGGGTCCTACAGCGCCCGGATCGTCCAGGAGGCCGAATGCTCCGCGCCCGGCTCGAGCACGACCAACCCGGCTCCCGAGTTGAACGCGTCGGGAGCGCACGTCATCGGCTCGACGGCGAGACCCGTGCGATCGCTCGCGTCGGCCGTGTGCACCTGCACCCACGGGCACCGCTCGTCCCACGTCATCGCGACTCCCGAGCCGTCGCCGGTCGTCAACCGCACCTCGGCGATGCCATCGCGACGCGAGAGCCCCGTGAACGCGTGATCGATGAACACATCGCCGATCACGCGCGGCTCGCGGAAGTCCCACTCCGGATGCTGCGACACCAGCTCGACCGCGATCGGGCTCAGGCGATCCGGCGTGACGGTGAGGACCTCGGATGCCGGAAGGGTGAGCGTCCACGAGTCGACAGCCGCGGCCCCGACGGCGTCCGCCACGAGGTACGGATGCGGGCCGGTGCCCCATGGGGCGGCATCCGCCCCGAGATTGCGCGCGGTCACCGTCTGCCGCAGACCCGCGTCGTCGAGGCGGTACTCGACCTCGACCTCGACGCGGAACGGGTACCCCGTCTGCGGTTCGATCACCGCCGCGAGCACGACGCGGTCGTCGAGCACGAGACGGTCGGAGAACTCCGCCCAGGACAGCAGACCGTGCAGCGCCTGCCCGCGCTCCGGCTCGGTGAGGGGCAGCTGGTGCTCGGCGCCGCCGAAGGCGTACCGCCCGTCGACGATGCGGTTCGGCCACGGCGCGAGCGTCGTGCCGCGGTAGCCGGGGCGCACCTCGTCGGCCTCGAACGGCACGACGAGGTCGCGCCCCCGGTGCGTCAGCGTGCGCAGCGACGCCCCGATGCTCGCCACGACGGCCTCGTAGTCGCCGTGTGCGAGGCGCAGCTGCCGTCCCGACCTCGGCAGCATCACAGTCCCTGCGCCAGCCGGTAGTACGCCTGGTTCCAGCGCACCTGCTTCTGGAACTCGGGCAGCGTGGTGTCCTCGTCGATGACGAGCAGCTCGACCTCGGCCATCTCGGCGAAGTCGCGGAACGCCTCGATGCCGACGGCGGTCGACATGACGGTGTGGTGGGCGGCGCCGGCGGTGAGCCACGCGGCCGCGGAAGTGGTGAAGTCGGGCGCAGGCTTCCACACCGCACGTCCGACCGGCAGCTTCGGCAGCGGGGCCCGCGGCTCGACGTTCTCGACGACGTTCGCGGTGAGGCGGAACCGGTCGCGCATATCGCTGAGCGCCACGACCACGGCGGGTCCGGGGTCGGCGGTGAAGACGAGCCGCACCGGGTCGTCCTTGCCGCCGATGCCGAGCGGGTGGATCTCCAGCGTCGGCTTCGCGGTCGTGAGCGACGGCGACACCTCGAGCATGTGCGCGCCGAGGATCAGCTCATCGCCCGGGGTCATGTCGTAGGTGTAGTCCTCCATGAGGCTCGCCCCGCCGGGGAGGCCTGCGCCCATGACGTTCGCGATGCGCACGAGCACGGCGGTCTTCCAGTCGCCTTCGGCACCGAAGCCGTAGCCCTCTGCCATGAGGCGCTGCACCGCGAGGCCCGGCAGCTGTTTCAGCGCCCCGAGGTCTTCGAACGAGGTCGTGAACGCGCCGAAGCCGCCCTCCTCCAGGAACGAGCGCAGGCCGAGCTCGATCGCGGCGCCGTCACGCAGCGACTGGTGACGCTCTCCGCCTCGGCGCAGCTCCGGTACGACGTCGTACAGCTCCTCGTATTCGGCCACGAGAGCATCGACGTCGGACTCGGATGCCGCGGCGACGGCATCCGCCAGCTCGTTGACCCCCCACGTGTTGACCTGCACTCCGAGCCGCAGCTCTGCCTCGGTCTTGTCTCCCTCGGTCACGGCGACGAAGCGCATGTTGTCTCCGAAGCGCGCGAGCTTCAGCGAGCGCGAGGCGGCGAGGCCCGCGGCCGCGCGCTGCCAGGTGCCGAGCTCGCGGCGCACGCGCGGGTCGGAAGCGTGACCGACGATGGTCTTGCGCGGCACGCCGAGACGCGTCTGGATGTACCCGAACTCGCGGTCGCCGTGCGCGGCCTGGTTGAGGTTCATGAAGTCGAAGTCGATGTCGGCCCAGGGCAGCTCGACGTTGGCCTGCGTGTGCAGGTGCGCGAGGGGCTTCTGCAGCGCGTCGAGGCCGGCGATCCACATCTTCGCGGGGCTGAAGGTGTGCATCCAGGCGACGAGACCGATCACGCGGTCGTCGGCGTTGGCCTCGAGCACGATGCGCTTGATCGCCGAGGAGTCGGTGAGCACCGGCTTCCACACGATCCGCACCGGCACCTCGTCGGCGTCGTCGAGCAGCCGGGCGATCTGCTGCGACTGCTCGGCGACCTGCGCGAGCGTCTCCGGTCCGTACAGGTGCTGGCTGCCGGTGAGGAACCAGACCTCGTACTGGTCGAGGGAGGTGGTGAGCTTCGGCATGTGTCGTTCCTTAGAGAGAGGCGATGGCGGCGGACTCGATGGCGAGACCCGCGCGGTAGCGGTCGAGGTAGGCGGCGAACCCGGCGACGTCGTCGGGGTCCGGGTCGGCGAGTGAGACGGATGCCGTGGCGAACACGGTCTCTTCGAGGTACTCGGCGAGCGACTCGCTGCGACCGAGGTACGACGCGAGCACGGCGATGCCCCAGGCGCCGCCCTCGGATGCCAGCTCGCCCACCGCGACGGTCGCTGCGAGCGCACCGGCGAGGAAGCGCTGGGCGACGCCGGCGGTGCGGAACATGCCCCCGTGAGCGAACATGCGGTCGAGCTCGACGCCCTCGTCGGCGAGCACGCGCATTCCCAGCGCGAGCGTGCCGAAGACCCCGTAGAGCTGCGCGCGCATGAAGTTCGCGAGCGTGAAGGCGCTGCCCGGCGTGCGCACCACGAGCGGGCGGCCCTCGGCAAGACCGGCGATGGGCTCTCCGGCGAGGTGGTTGTAGGCGAGGAGGCCCCCGGCATCCGACTCGCCCGCCAGGGCTTCACCGAACAGGGCCTCGAAGGCCGCGTCGTCGCTCACCGGACGTCCGGCCGCGACGGAGAAGCGGGTGAACAGCCCCGCCCAGGCGGCGAGCTCGCTGGCGCCGTTGTTGCAGTGCACCATGGCGACGGCGTCGCCGGCGGGGGTCGTGACGAGGTCGAGCTCGTGATGCGTGCCGGCCAGCGGACGCTCGAGCACGACCATGGCGAAGATGCTCGTGCCCGCCGAGACGTTGCCGGTGCGCGGGGCGACGGAGTTCGTGGCGACCATGCCCGTGCCCGCGTCGCCCTCGGGAGGACAGAGCGGGATGCCGGGCGCCGTCGCCCCTGTGGGGTCGAGCAGCAGCGCACCCTCGGCCGTGAGCACGCCCGCGGGAGCACCGGCGGGAAGAACCGCGGGCAGCAGGGAGCGGAGCGGACGCGGCAGACGGTCTCCTGCGAGCCGCTCATAGGCCTGCAGCATCTGCTCGTCGTAGTCGCCCGTGGCGGAGTCGATGGGGAACATCCCTGAGGCGTCGCCCACGCCGAGCACGTGCTGCCCCGTGAGCATGCGGTGCACGTACCCGGCGAGGGTCGTCACCGACGCGAGGCGCGGCAGGTGCTCCTCCGCGTCGAGCACAGCCTGGTGCAGGTGGGCGATCGACCAGCGCAGGGGGATGTTCACGCCGAGGAGATCGCTGAGCTCGGATGCCGCGGCACCGGTGTTCGTGTTGCGCCACGTGCGGAAGGGAACGAGCAGCTCGCCGTCGTCGTCGAACGCGAGGTAGCCGTGCATCATGGCCGACACCCCGATGGCCCCGTAGGTCGCCGGGCGCACGCCGTACCGGTCGTGCGCGTCGGCCACCAGGTCGGCGACGGCCGACTGCAGTCCGGTCCACACTTCGTCGAGCGGATACGTCCAGAGCCCGTCCTCCAGCCGGTTCTCCCACGAGAACGAGCCCGTCGCCAGCACGTCGGCGGGGTCGGAACCGATGAGGCACGCCTTGATGCGCGTTGATCCGAACTCGATGCCGAGGCTGGTGCGGCCCGCGGTGATGTCGTCGCGACCTGCGGCTCCGGCGTTCTGCCGCGTCATCGGCGTGCGTCCGTCGTCTGGCCGTAGACGTTCTGGTACCGGTCGTAGAGGCTGTCGACGGCCTCCTGCGGGATCGGGATGAGCGGCCCGGCCTCACGTGCGAGGTGCACGGTGCGGGCGACGTCTTCGACCATGACCGCGGCCTTGACGGCATCCTTCGCGTCCACGCCGATCGTGAACGGTCCGTGGTTCTGCATGAGCACCGCGCGGCTGCGGTGTCCGCGCAGCGTCTCGACGATGCCGCGGCCGATCGAGTCGTCGCCGATGATCGCGAACGGGCCGACGGGAATCGGACCGCCGAACTCGTCGGCCATGGCGGTGATGACGCACGGGATCTCCTCGCCGCGCGCCGCCCAGGCCACCGCGTAGGTGGAGTGCGTGTGCACGACGCCGCCGACCTCGGGCATGTTCCGGTACACGTAGGCGTGCGCGGCGGTGTCGCTCGACGGACTGCGATCGCTGCCCTGGCTGCCGGGGATGACGTTGCCGTCGAGATCGCACAGAATCATGTTCTCCGGCGCGAGGTCGTCGTAGCTGACGCCGCTCGGCTTGATCACGAACAGGTCCGCGCCGGGGACGCGCCCGGAGACGTTGCCGCCGGTCCACACGACCAGGCCGTATCGCACGAGTTCGCCGTGCAGGCGGGCGACGTCGACGCGCACCTGGCGGATGGCGGCTTCGACCTCAGGGGTGAAGGCGGGGGCTTCGCTGATCACTGCTACCTCAACGTGTTCGTCACCGGCCACTGTGACCGGTCACAGTAGTGTGACACCCCATCGCGGCACCGGTCAACTCCCCGGCGCCATTCACCGTGGAGGAGCCACCGACGACCGCGCAACGAGCACCGGCTGCACGGGGGCGAGATGCGCGGCATCGTCGGAGTAGGCGCCGCCGAGCACGAGGGCGACGGCACGGCGGGCGAGCTCGTCGAAGTCCTGGTGGACCGTGGTGAGCGCCGGCACGTAGTAGGCCGAATCGGGCACGTCATCGAACCCGACGACGCTCATGCCCTCGGGCACCGAGACGCCTGCGGCGTGCAGCCCGCCCAGCAGACCGAGCGCCATCTGATCGTTGGCCGCGAACACCGCCGTCGCCCCCGAGTCACGCAGGGCTTCGGCGGCCGCGAACCCCGATGCCGCCGACCAGTCTCCGACGATCACCGGGCCGGGAGGGAGGCCGCGCCCGGCGAGCTCCGCGCGAAATCCGGCCGCCCGGGCTTCGGCCTCGAGCCAGTCGGTGGGGCCGGCGAGGTGGGCGATGCGAGTGTGCCCCGCATCTGCGAGCGCGGCGACGGCGAGGCGAGCGCCCGCCTGATCCACAGACAGCCCTGCGATGCCGCGGTCGGCCGCGTGCAGCGTCACGACCGGCGTCTCGATGCGGAGAGCGTCGAGCGCTTCGAGTGTGCGCGCGTGCGGGGCGACCACGACGATGCCCTCCACCCCCTGTGCGACGAGGTGGTCCACGGCGGCGACCACGGCGTCGGTGTCGCCGGCATCGGCGAACGCTGCGCTCAGCCAATACCCCGAGCGACGCGCCGACGCCTCGAGCGCGGCTATGCTCCGCGACGGCCCGTACTGCGCGGCATCCGAGGCGAGCACGCCCAGCGTGCGCGTGCGGCGCGTCCCGAGCGCACGGGCGGCGTTGTTCATGCGGTAGCCGAGCTCGGCTATCGCCCGCTCGACCTCGGCGCGGGCCCGCTCCGACACATCGGGATGGTCGTTGAGCACGCGCGAGACCGTCTGGCGCGACACCCCGGCCAGGGCAGCGACATCGCGCACGCCCACCGTCTTGCCGTTCCTCGCCATGTGAAGGAGTTTAGGGGTCGGCCATCGAGTGGCCGGCCCGCGCGGACGGTGCTCTGTCGGCATGAGCACCTCGCGCAGCTCGCAGACCCTGACCTCCGCTCCGACGCGGCCCTCCCGGCGTTCCGCACCCGTCGCGTGCCCCCGTAGCATCGACAAAACGCCTGGTCGCAGACATACGTTAAGCAATCTGTGTGATCCAGGGCCAAAGTCGAACTTCCTCCTTATGCACGGGGCCGAGATAATCGGTCACGAAGGGTTCACCCACATCCCCACCCTCACCCCGACGAGCAACGGAGCCGTCGCTGCTGACGCTCCGAGTTTCGTGACACCTCGAGCGATGGCGCTTCGGTGCGCCATGGAAGGACTTCGTCATGCCCTTTTCACAGCACCTCAACCGTCAGGGGAGCTTCCCCGCACGTCGCCGACTCGGCGCAGTGGCCTTCGGCGCCGCCTCCGTCCTCGTCCTCGCCGGCTGCGGCGCATCCGATGCCGCCGGCGGCTCCGATGGCGACCAGACGCTCGTCTTCGGCCTGTCCGCTGAGCCGGCCACCCCGATCACCGGCATGCAGCAGGGCGGCGCCGTCAACCAGCTGCTGACGATGGTGCACCGGGGCCTGATGACCTACGACGAGAAGGGCGCCGTGGTGCCAGGGCTCGCCGAATCCGTCGACACTCCCGATCCGACGACGTACGTCTTCACCCTGCGCCCCGACCTGACGTTCCACGACGACACCCCGCTCACCGCCGAGAACGTGAAGAACTCGCTCGACTACTACCGCGACCCGGCGAACGGCTCGCAGCTCGCGGCCGGCCTCAAGGACATCACCGACATCACCGCAGACGGCGACACCGTCACCATCACGCTCGCCCAGCCGAACACGGCGTTCCTGCAATACCTCGCCCTGCCCTTCGCCGCGATCGTGCCCGACGCCTCCCTCAACCCCGACACCCCGAACTGGATCGGCGCCGGCCCCTTCGAGATGACCGATCTGCAGGAGGGCATCGGCCTCACGGTCGAGAAGAACGACGACTACTACGACGCCGACGACGTCGCGCTCGACAGCATCGAGGTCAAGTTCTACGCCGACGGCGAGGCGCGCACCAACGCCCTGCTCAGCGGCGACGTCGACATGATCGAGTACGTGCCGTGGGAGAACTTCCAGCGGGTCGCGGATGCCGGGCTCACGGTCGACGCGCAGCAGGGACCGTTCCAGTACGTGCAGTTCAACGTCACCGACGGACCGTTCGCCGACCCGAAGGTGCGGCAGGCCGTGGCCTACGCTCTGAACCGCGAGAACGCGGTGACGGCCGCGTTCCAGAGCAACGGCGCACCGCTCGACGGGATCATCATCCCCGAGGACGACCCCGCCTACGACCCCTCGGCCGCCGAGCTGTGGAGCTACGACCCCGAGAAGGCGAAGGACCTCCTGGCCGAGGCGGGCTACCCCGACGGCTTCTCGGCGACCCTGCTGTCGACCTCGCAGTACACGTTCCTGCAGGACAACGCGCTGTCGGTGCAGGAGGACCTGCGCGCCGTCGGCATCGACGTCACGCTCGACGCTCCCGACTGGTCCACCCGGGTCAGCAAGGGCAACGCGGGCGAGTACGACCTCGCGGTCTCCGGTGACGCCGGCGTCATCACCGACCCCTCGTACCTGCTCAACTGGGTCGTCGACAGCCGCAACTTCAACGTCGGCTGGGGCTACTCCAACGACACGCTCCGCGGCCTCATCGAAGACGGCCTGCGCGCGGCCGACGACGACGCGGCGAAGAAGGACATCTACAAGCAGATCGCCGAGATCTGGGCCGAGGACGTGCCCTTCGCCTCGATCAACACCCGCGAGCAGGCCTACGCGTACAACGACAGGGTGAAGGGCTTCCAGACCCTTCCCGGGTTCCTCGTGTTCTACAGCTCGCTGAACCTGGCCAACGCCTCGGTGGAGTGATCCTGCCGTGATCCTCTTCATCGTCAAGCGGCTGGCGATGGGGGCGGGACTGGTGCTGCTGGTCCTCACCCTCATCTTCTCCGCACTGCAACTCGTACCGGGCGACCCCGCCGTGCTGCTGCTCAGCACCGGCGACGGCGGGGCGCCCAGCCCCGAGGCCGTCGCGGCGCTCCGCGAGCAGCTGGGCCTCAACCAGCCGCTGCTCACGCAGTACCTCTCGTTCCTCTCCGGCGTCTTCACGGGCGACCTGGGCGAGTCCTTCCGCACCTCGCAGCCCGTGCTGGAGGCCATCGGCGCCCGGCTCCCCCGCACCTTGCTGCTCGTGGCCTACGCGACGGTCCTGTCGGTCATCATCGGCGTCGCGATGGGTGCGATCGCCGCTCGCCGCGGCGGGTGGGTCGACACGCTGGTCACAGCGCTCAGTTCGATCGGCGTCGCCCTGCCCGTGTTCGTCTTCGGCGCGGTGCTCATACTCGCCTTCTCCATCGTCCTCGGACTCTTTCCGGCCGGCGGGTACGTCGATCCGTCGAAGGACGCGCTCGGGGCGATCAAGAGCCTGACGCTCCCTGCCGTCTCGCTCGCGGTCGGCTTCGCTGCCCAGATCGCGCGGATGACGAGGTCGGCGGTGCTCGAGGTGCAGACGCAGGACTGGGTGCGCACGGCGAAGTCCATCGGGCTCGCACCGATGGCGGTGTTCCGCAAGCACGTGCTGCGCAACTCGCTCACCCCCGTCGTCACGGTCGTCGGCATCGGCTTCGGCACGCTGCTCGGCTCGACGGTGCTCGTCGAGCGAGTCTTCAACTACCCGGGGCTGTCGAGCCTGCTCGTCGACGGCGTCACCACGCGCGACTATCCGGTCGTGCAGGGCGTCGTGATCGTGATCGCCATGCTCTTCATCGCGATCAACATCGTCGTCGACATCACCTACGGAATCCTCGACCCCCGAGTGAGGCGAGCATGAAACTCAGCCCCCGCATCCGTCAGGCGATCACGCCGCTGCGGACCGTCATGGTCGTGTACCTCGTCGTGATCATCGTGCTCATGGCGTTCGCTCCCCTGCTCGCCCCCTACGACCCCATCGCGCAGAACGTCGCGATCCGGCTGCAGCCGATGTTCAGCCCAGGGCACCTGCTCGGCACAGACGAGCTGGGCCGCGACATCCTCTCGCGCATCATGTTCGGGGCGCAGGTCGAGCTGTTCATCGCCCTCGGCGCGACCGTGCTCGCGACCGTGCTCGGCACGCTCCTCGGCCTGCTCGGCGGCTACTTCAACGGTCTCACCGAGGTCGTCACGATGCGGCTCGTCGTCGACGTCATCCTGGCCTTCCCTCCCATCGTGCTCGCGCTGCTCGCGGTGACGCTGTACGGGCCGGGCCCGGTGACGCTCATCATCGCGATGGGCGTGCTGTTCGCACCGATCTTCGCCCGCATCACCTACGGGCAGGTGCTGTCGACCAAGCGCGAGGAGTACGTCGACGCGGCGCGCACGTTCGGCGCGCCGACCGTCGTCATCCTCTTCCGCACGGTGCTGGCCAACGTGTCCGCGCCGATCATCGTGCAGTTCTCGCTCACGATGGCCGCCGCGATCCTCATGGAGTCCGGGCTCAGCTACCTCGGTCTCGGCGTCGTCCCGCCGACGCCGTCGTGGGGCTCCATGGTCGCGCAGGGACAGCGCTACCTCACGACCGACCCGCACGTGCTGCTCGTTCCCGGCGCGGTCATCGTGCTGACGATCCTCGCGTTCGGCATCCTCGGCGACGCGCTGCGCGACCTCCTCGACCCGAAAGCGAAGAAGCGCTCATGAACGAACCGCTGCTGCACGTCGACGGCCTGTCCGTCGAGTTCCAGACGCCCGACGGCTGGCGTCAGGTCACGTACGACGTGTCGTTCCGCGTCGACCGCGGCAAGACGCTCGCTCTCGTAGGCGAGTCGGGCTCGGGCAAGTCGGTCACGGCGATGTCGATCCTCGACCTGCTCCCGCCCAACACCCGCCGCACTGGGCGCATCGTGTTCGACGGCGTCGACCTCGTGACGCTGCGCGACAAGGGGCTGCGTCCGTTGCGTGGCTCGCGCATCGCAACCATCTTCCAGGAACCCATGACCGCGCTGAACCCGGTCTACACGATCGGGCACCAGCTGATCGAGGCGCTCACCAGCCACCACGACCTCGACCACAGGACCGCACGCGAGCGCGCCGTGCAGCTGCTGCGCGACGTGCACATGCCGGCGCCGGAAGAGAAGGTCGACCACTATCCGCACCAGCTCTCGGGCGGTCAGCGCCAGCGCGCCATGATCGCGATGGCGATCTCGTCGGAGCCCGACCTGCTCATCGCCGACGAGCCCACCACGGCGCTCGACGTGACCGTGCAGGCGGAGATCCTCGACCTGATCTCCGAGATCCAGGAACGTATGGGCATGGCCGTGCTCATCATCACGCACGACATGGGGGTTGTCGCCGACGTCGCCGACGAGGTCGTCGTGATGAAGGACGGCAGGGTCGTCGAGAGCGCGGCAGCCCCTCAGTTGTTCCGCAGCCCGCAGGAGCCGTACACGCAGGCCCTGCTCGCCGCGGTCCCGCACCTGGGCAAGGCCGACGACTTCCTCTCTGCCGCGCGCAACAAGCTGCGCATCGACGGCGTGACGGCGACGACCCCGCTGCCCGAGACCGTGCTGCGCCTGCAGGATGCCGTGATCCGCTACCCCGGACGCTGGCGGCGCCCCGGCTTCCAGGCGATCAACGGCATCGATCTGCAGGTCGCACGCGGTGAGATCGTCGGCCTCGTCGGCGAGTCGGGTTCGGGCAAGTCGACGATCGGCAAGGCCGTGATCGGCCTGCTGCCCGTGACCGAGGGCGTCCTCGAGGTGCGCGGCGAGCGCATCACCGGCCGACCGGGCAGGGCGCTGCGCCAGTTGCGCCGCCACGTGACCATGGTGTTCCAGGACCCCGCGTCGTCGCTCAACCCTCGGCGCACGATCGGCCAGGCGATCTCCGACCCGCTGCTGTGGCAGGGGCTGGTCCGCGATCCCCGCGCGCGGCGCGCACGCGCGAAGGAGCTCCTGGAGCGGGTGCAGATCAATCCCGACTGGTCCGACCGCTACCCGCACGAGCTCTCGGGCGGTCAGCGCCAACGCATCGGCATCGCGCGGGCCATCGCGACCGACCCCGTGCTGATGATCGCCGACGAGCCCACCTCGGCGCTCGACGTGTCGGTGCAGGCGCAGGTGCTCGATCTGTTCCTCGCGCTGCAGCGGGAGCTCGGCTTCTCGTGCCTGTTCATCAGCCACGACCTGTCGGTGGTCGAGACGCTGTCGAACCGCGTCGTCGTGCTGCGGCACGGCGACGTCGTCGAAGAGGGCGAGACCGAGGAGGTGCTGCACCATCCGCGCGACGAGTACACCAAGCGCCTGATCGCAGCGGCCCCGGTGCCCGACCCCGAGATCCAGCGCGTCCGGCGCGCGGAACGCCTGGCGGCGAGGCGGGGCTGAGCATGGAGACACGACGACTGGAGCTGTTCGTCACGCTGGTCGATGCCGGCGGTTTCAAGCAGGCCGCCGCGAGCCTCTTCATCACCGCACCCGCGCTCTCACAGCAGATCTCCCGGCTCGAGAAGGACGTCGGGGTCGCGCTGATCGACCGCAGCATGCGACCGATCGTGCCGACGGAGGCGGGCCGCGAGTTCTACTACCGCTGCCGCCGGGTGCTCGAGGCCATGCAGCCCATCACCCGGCTGCTCGACGACCAGCACAACCACGAGTTCGGCCGCGTGCGGGTGGGCATCGTGCCCGCCATGATGTTCAGCTCGCCGGCGCGGGCCGTGCGGCAGTTCATCCGGGCGCATCCGACCGCGACCGTGCAGGTGCGCAGCATCGCCACCTCGCTGCTCATCGACGAGCTCGAACAGGGATCGATCGACGTGGCGATCCTCCTCACCGAACCCGACATCAAGGACCTCACGTCGACCGCGCTTTTCAGCGAGGAGTACCTCGTCGCGCTCCCCGACGACCATCCGCTGGCCGGGGTCGATGAGGTGGACTTCGCGATGTTGCGCAACGAGCGCATCCTGCAGGGTCCGCGCAGCGCAAACCCGAGCGGGTACGACGCGATTGTGACGGCATGCATGCGCGCCGGGTTCTCGCCGCGATCGCTCGAGGTCATGGGTTCGTATCTCGACCAGGCGGCCATGGTGTCCGCCGGCATGGGTGTGTGCTTCATCCCGAAGTCGCTCGCCGACATCCCGCAGCACGACGTCGTGTACCGCACGCTCGTGAACCCCTCGGTGGGCCTCACGACGTCGATATCGCGGTTCGAGCGGCGACTCGACTCGGTCGGCCGCGCTTTCGTGCAGCACTGCATCACCGAGCTCTCCGTCCCGGAGAGCCTCACCTCGATCAAAGGAGAATCATGAAGTTCGCGATCGGCCAGATGGTCTCAGGCGACGACAAGGCCGCGAACCTCGCGGAGATCACGCGGCTCACGGAGGAGGCGGCGGCCGCAGGGGCGCGTCTCGCCGTCTTCCCCGAGTTCGCGATGTTCGACGTGCCCGTGCTCGACGAGGAGTTCGTCAAGCAGGGCGAGCCGCTCGACGGCCCGTTCGTGACGGGGCTCGCCGAGCTCTCGCGCCGCACGGGTGTCGCGATCGTCGCCGGCATGCTCGAACGGATCGAGGGCGACGCAAGAGGCTACAACACCCTCGTGCTCGTGACCCCCGACGAGGGGCTCTCGCGCGTCTATCACAAGCTCCACCTGTACGACGCGTTCGGATTCAAGGAGTCCGACCACATCCGCCCTGGCGACATCACCGGTCCGGTGACCTTCGCGATCGACGACGTCAAAGTCGGGATGCTCACCTGTTACGACCTGCGGTTCCCCGAGGCGGCCCGTGAGCACGCCGACGCCGGAGTCGATCTGCTCCTCTACCCCGCGGCGTGGATGCCGGGCACGCGCAAGGAGGACCACTGGAACACGCTCGCCCGCGCCCGCGCGATCGAGAACACCTTCTACGTCGCAGCCGTCTCGCAGGGCCCCGGCGTCGGCACGGGCGGCAGCATCATCGTCGACCCGATGGGCATCACGCTCGGCGAGATCGGTGAGAGCAGCGGCATCGCCGTGGCCGACGCCCGCCCCGAGCGCGTCGCGCAGGTGCGATCGGTCAACCCCTCGCTCGCCAACCGCCGCTTCACCGTCGCCGCGTCGGCCTGACGCCCTCACTCTCCGCAACACGAAAGGAACATCATGACTCACACGCTCAAGCAGGGGGCCTGGCTCTCGGACGGCAGCAGCGCGATCGGCGAGATCGTCGCGGGCCTCGGCTACGACTTCGTCGTGCTCGACATCGAGCACGGATCGTTCGACCTCGCGGTCCTGGAGCGCTTCATCCCGCTGCTCAAGGGCCTGGGACTCGAGGTACTGTCGAAGGTGCTCGTGCCCGAGCGCGGCGCGATCCAGCAGGCGCTCGACTTCGGGTCCGACGGCGTGATCATCCCGCACATCGAGGGACTGGAGCACGCCAAGCGCATCACCGACTTCGCCAAGTTCCCCCCGCTCGGCTCGCGCAGCCTCGCCGGCGGCCGCACGATGAACTACCGCGGGTACTCCGACGAATGGATCGCGGCGCAGGACCGTGACATCAAGGTGTTCCCGATGGTCGAGGACCCGCGCGCCCTGCGCGACGTCGAGGCGATCGCGGCGCTGCCGACGGTCGACGGCATCTTCATCGGCCCGGGCGATCTCGCGGCCATGAGCGGGCGCGGCGCCTACCGCCAGACCGAGGCCGACTTCGACGACTTCCGCCGGATCATCGCCGCCGCGCGCGCGAACGGCAAGCCGTGGGTGCTGCCGGCGTGGACGACGGTCGAGAAGGAATTCGCGATCGCCGAGAAGGCCGACTACGTGCTGCTGACGATGCAGCACGCCGCCATCTCCGAGGGCTACGGCAACGCCCGCGCGCTCATGGACCAGCTCATCGCCGGCGCTTCGGCGGCCGGGGCATCCTGACCACGCTCGGCCACGATCGTGACGCGGCGCTGCGACAACCGTCTCAGCGCCGCGGGATCGTCGACCCCCTGATCACGAGCCGCACCGGCAGGTGGTGAGTGCCTTCTCCGATGTCGATCCCATCGATCGCGTCGAACACCCGCAGCGCGGCCTGACGGCCCAGCTGCTGCAGGTTGGCGTCGATGCTCGTCAGCTCCGGCCGTGCGTTGGTCGCGAGCACCTCCCAGTTGTCGTACCCGATCACTGCCAGGTCGTCGGGTACGGAGCGGCCCAGATCGCGCGCGGAATCCAGCACGCCGCGCGCGATCTGGTCGGAGCCGCAGAAGATCGCATCGATCTCCGGATGCCGCTGCAGCAGGAGCGCGCCTGCGTCTCGCCCCCAGTGCTCCGTCCACTCAGCCAGCATCGGCTCCCCCACGAAATCCAACCCGGCCTCGCCTGCCCGTGCGGGGGGAGTGCCCCGCCGGCCGCGCTAGTCGCGACGGCGGGTGACCGCGCGCTGCAGCAGCACGAAGACGAGCAGGATGCCGCCGGTGATGATGGTCGTCATCTCCGGCGGGATGCCGCCGTCGCGCGTGATGAGAACGGTCGGCATCCGCCTTGACCACGAGCATCGGCACGCTGAGCGACAGCCGCCGCAGGGCTGCCACCGACGACGACCGCGGAGCGATCACGCACAGCGCGTCAACACCCTGCGTCGTGAGGTTGTCGACGGCATCCTGCGGCGTCATGGCGTCGCCCTCGTGCAGCGCGACGGCCGTGACGGAGTATCCAGAGGTGCGGGCCGCGACCTCGACGGCGCGCAGGATGCTGGTGGGCCCGAACGACACCGCGCTCTCGATGATGACGCCGATGCGTCGGGTGCGCTGCGTCGCGAGGGCGCGGGCGACGAGGTTCGGGCGGTAGTCGAGCTCCTCGATCGCCTCCAGCACGCGGCGCCGGGTGTCCGGTTTGATGTTCGGGTGATCGTTCAGCACCCGGGAGACGGTCATGTGCGACACCCCGGCGAGGTCTGCCACATGGCGGATGCCGGGCTTCTCCGACCCGAGGCTGGCCATGCGCACCTCCACCAGTCTCGCCCGGTGCGATGTTACCGAGAACACGGATGCGGACGCAATCGCCCTCGGCTGCACCCGAAACCCTTTCGAGTCGCATGAATGACCCTCTTATCGCCGATTCGAGGTGCAATCATGCGACTCGAAAGCGGCACGGCGGCGCTCAGAGACCGAGGCGCTCCAGATAGTCGTTGACGAAACGGCGCTCGGGGTCGTGCTCCGCGGCGAGCGCGGCGAAGTCGGCCCAGCGCGGATAGCGCGCCCGCACCTCCGCGCCGTCGAGCGTGAACACCTTGCCCCAGTGCGGACGAGCGGATGCCGGCAGCGCGGCCTCGATCTCGGGCAGGAGCGCCCGGACCGCGGCCTCGTCGGGCTTCCACGTGAAGTGCAGGCCCACGGCATCCGTGCCGTAGGAGGAGCTCATCCACAGGTCGTCCGCGCGCACCGTGCGGATCTCGTTCACGAGCAGCAGCGGCGCGATGCGGTCGGCCAGGGAGCGGATGGCCTCGATCGCGGCGACGGCGTCCCCGCGCGGCACGAGGTACTCGCTCTGGATCTCCTCGCCCGCCGACGGCGTGAACTCGAGCTTGAAGTGCGGCAGCCGTTCGTACCAGGGAGCTGCCACGCCGCCCTGGTCGGTGCACGCCTCCGGGTCCACCCCGATGATCGGATGCCGCTTGCCGTCGGCCGCGACGGCCCCGAGGCGCGACATGACCTCCTCGCGGCGCTGCCGCTGCGCCCCGGCGTCCGCGCGCGTGGCGGGGACGCGCTGCTTGACCCAGATCTGGTCGGCGTGCGCGGTCTGCTGCCACCGCGAGAAGATGCTCACGCTGGTGCCCACGCTCGTGACGGCGTCGAGATCGGCGAGGATCGCGTCCCACCCGGGGCTCTCGAACACGTGCTGCGCGACCTGGTACGTCGGTTCGACGTCGAGCGTCACGTCGAGCACGGCGCCCAGCGCGCCGAGGCTCACGACGGCGCCGTCGAAGCCCTCGTCCCCGCGCTGGAGCTGCACGAGTCCACCGTCGGGCCCCAGGAGCGTGAGCGCGCGCACGGCGCCGGCGAGGGAGCGGATCTCGTCGCCCGAGCCGTGGGTCCCGGTCGCGACAGCGCCCGCGATCGAGATGTGCGGCAGCGAGGCGAGGTTCGCGAGAGCGAGCCCGTCGGCGTGGAGACGCGCGGCGATGTCGCCGTAGCGCAGGCCGCCGGCGACGCGCACGGCGTCGCGGCCGGCGTCGACCTCGTACGTCGCCGGCATCCGGTCGAGCGCGATGAGCACGCCCGCGGTGTCGGCGATGTCGTTGAAGCAGTGCCGGGTGCCGAGCATGCGCACGGATCCCGGCTCCGCGAACAGCTCGCGCAGCTCGTCGACGGATGCCGGATGCTCGACCCGCTGGGCCCGATAGGCGAGGTTGCCCGCCCAGTTGCGCTCGTTGCTCATGGTGTCAGCGTAGCCATGCTTCTGCGTCGGCCTCGTGCGCGCAGGACGGTCGAGCGCCGGATCGCGAATGGCAGGTTCCCGTCTGAGCTTGTCCGAATCGCTCGGGTGCGCCTGGCTAGCCTGACAGCATGCGCATCTCGGATTTCCCCGTTCCCGACACTGCGGCGGCGCGCGGCGCCCGCGAGCTGATGCACGAGTACCACTCCCCCGCGCTGGTCAACCACGTGCAGCGGTCGTGGCTGTGGGCGGAGGCGTTCGCCGTGGTCGAGGGGCGCGAGGGCGTCGACCACGAGCTCCTCTACGCCGCGGCCCTGCTGCACGACATCGGGCTGGCGCCGGCGTTCGACAACCACCTGCTCGGATACGAGGAGGCCGGCGGGCACGTCGGCGAGGCGATGGCGGCCGGCGCCGGCTGGCCACGCGAACGCCGTGTGCGCATCAACGAGGTCATCGTGCGGCACAACTGCCCCGAGGTCGACCCGGGGTTCGACCTCGAGGGGTATCTGCTCGAGACGGCCACGGGTCTCGACATCTCGGGTCGCCGCGCGGAGGACATCCCGCTCGAGTTCCGGCGCGAGGTGCTGGCGGCCCACCCCCGCCTCGCTCTCGCGGAGGAGTTCGGCACAGGCGTCAGCGAGCAGGCCGAGCGCAAGCCGCACAGTCATGCACGCCGCCTGCTCGACGGCGGCCTCACCGCAAAGCTGGCGGACAACCCGCTCGAGAGGCTCTGACGGGCTGATCCGAGAGCCGACGTCGGGCCGTGCACGCTCACCAGTGCACACACGCTCACCAGTGCCCACACGCTCACCAGTGCACAGTCGGCCAGCCGTCGGCATCCCACGTGATCGGCAGAAGCGCGAGCTGGAAGGCTCCGCCCAGCTCCGCGTCGTAGTAGTGCACGGCGAGCGTGTCGCCGAACACGAACTGCCCACCCGGACCGATCCGGGCTCCCTCGCCGGCGAGGACCGGCGTCCCGCCGTCTTCGAGCAGCGGCACCCCGTCGCGGTCCAGGTACGGCCCCTGCGGCGCGTCCGCTCGCCCGACCGCGACGTTGTAGGTGCTCTTCACGCCCTGGCAGCACGAGTCGCGCGACACGAACAGGAAGTAGTCGCCGTCGTGCTCGACGATGTAGGGCGCCTCGATCGCGTTCGGCGGGGTCCTGCGATCGGCGAGCCGCAGCGGCTCCGCGTCGTCCGCCCGCTTGCCGCTCGGCCACTCCAGCTCGACCATGCGGATGCCGCTCCAGAACGAGCCGAACGCCATCCATGGCGTCCCCTCGGCGTCCTCGACGATCCCCGCGTCGATCGCGTTGAAGTCGTCCCCGGCATCCGACTCCATGACCACGCCCTGGTCGACCCACTCGTAGTCGGGGTCGTCGGGGGCGAGCGTCACGTTGGTGGCGAGGGCGATGACCGACGTGTTCTTCCCGAACACGGATGCCGAGTAGTACAGGTACCACGTGCCGTCGTGCTCGACGAGCTCGGGAGCCCACAGGTTGTCGACGCCGCGGAGCCGTTCGCCGATCCACTCCGGCTTGTCGTCCCACACCTCTCCCCGGTAGCGCCAGTCGACGCCGTCGCGCGAGGAGCGGATCTGCACGTTGCCGTCGGACACGGTGCCGTTGCCGGTCGAGTAGACGTACCAGACGCCGTCTTCCTGGACGAGCGCCGGGTCGTGAGTGGCGAGGTCGCCGCTCACGTCCCGTGCACCGCCCGCGCTGCATCCTGAGACGACGAGTGCCGCCGCCAGGACGGCGACGGCACTCAGACGGCGCATCATCAGCCCAGCGCGATCGCGGACCAGGAGACGGGCGGCAGCGTGACGGTCAGCTCGCCGCCCTCGATCCGCACCGTGTCGTTGCCGTGCACCGTGACGCGCTCGGGCTGCTCGAGCGTGTTCTTGGCGTACACGTCGTCATCGCTGAGGGTGTGGGCCTCGAGCACCGACACGTCGCCGAGGCCGGCGATGTCCACCGTCACCGTGATGGCCTCCGTCGTGCTGCGGTTCACGAGGAAGACCGCAGAGCGCCCCGCTTCGGCGTCGTGGGTCGCCACGGCGTCGACGAGGGGCACCTCGCCGTACAGCGCGGTCTCATAGGTCGGCGCGTCGAGCTTGAGCTCGAGGGCGTCGCCCTGCGCGAGCCGCGAGGTGATCGAGAACGGGTAGAACGTCGTCTGCCGCCACGCCGGCCCGCCGGGCTCGGTCATGATGGGCGCGATCACGTTGACCAGCTGCGCGAGCGACGCGCTCGTGACCCGGTCGGCGTGCTTGATGAGCGAGATCATGAGGTTGCCGAACACGACCGCGTCGACGACCGAGTACACGTCCTCCAGCAGGCGCGGAGCGACGGGCCAGTTGTCGATGCCCTCGATCTTGTCGACGCCGTGGAACCGGTCGATGTACCAGACGTTCCACTCGTCGAAGGAGATGTCGATCTTCTTCGTGCTCCCGCGCACCGCGCCGACGTGGTCGGCGGTGGCGATCACCGTCTCGATGAAGTGGTCCATGTCGACGGCCGAGGCGAGGAACGAACCGATGTCGCCGCCCTTCTCCTCGTAGTAGGCGTGGCACGAGATGTAGTCGACGTCGTCGTACGTGTGGCTGAGGACGACACGCTCCCACTCGCCGAAGGTCGGCATGTGCGCGCTCGACGAGCCGCAGACGACGAGTTTCACGTCGGGGTCCAGCTGGCGCATGCCCTTGGCCGTCTGCGAGGCGATCTTGCCGTAGTCGTCGGCGGAGCGGTGGCCGAGCTGCCACGGACCGTCCATCTCATTGCCCAGGCACCACATCTCGACCGCGAACGGCTCGTCCCGGCCGTTCTTGCGGCGCAGCTCGCTCAGCGTCGTGCCGCCGCGGATGTTCGAGTACTCGAGGAGGTCGAGCGCCTCGAGCGTGCCGCGCGTGCCGAGGTTCACCGCCATCATGAGGTCGCTGCCGACCTTCTCGAGCCAGGAGGCGAACTCGTGCAGCCCGACCTCATTGGTCTCGGTCGAGTGCCACGCCAGGTCGAGGCGGCGCGGGCGCTGCTCGCGCGGGCCGACGGAGTCCTCCCAGCGGAAGCCCGACACGAAGTTGCCACCGGGGTAGCGGATCGTGGAGACTCCGAGCTCGCGGACGAGCTCGATGACGTCCTGCCGGAAGCCCTCGGCATCCGCCGTCGGGTGGCCCGGTTCGTAGATGCCGTCGTAGACGTGGCGGCCGAGGTGCTCGACGAAGCCGCCGAACAGGCGACGCTGGATGCGCCCGGCGACGAAGTGCGGGTCGATGGTCAGACGTGCGGTGGGCATGCGGTTGCTTTCTTTCGTGGTACGGAGATCGGAGGATGAGGAGGAGTCGTTCACTTGACGCTGCCGAGCGTCAGCCCGCCCTGCCAGTAGCGCTGGAGGAGCAGGAACGACAACAGCAGTGGGAGCACCGAGATGAACGCGCCCGAGGTGATGAGGTTCCACACCTGCTCGCCGCCGGCACCGGCGTTCGACAGGGCCAGCCAGCGGTTCAGCCCGACGGTGACCGGCAGCGTCTCGGGGTTGGTGAGCATCGCCAGCGGCAGGAAGAAGTTGTTCCAGGTGCCCACGACGCTCAGCAGCAGTACGGTGACGATCGCCGGGCGCAGCAACGGGACGACGATCGTGGCGAAGGTGCGCCACTCGCCGGCGCCGTCGATGCGCGCCGCCTCGAGCAGCTCGTCCGGCACCGAGTCCTGCGTGTACACGCGCATCAGGTACACGCCGAACGGGTTCAACAGCGACGGGAGGATGACCGCCCAGCCCGTGTTGATGAGCCCGTACTCGCTGAGCAGCATGAACTGCGGGATGACGAGGGCGGTGAGCGGCACCATGACCGATCCGAGGATCATGCCGAACACGAAGCCTCGCCCACGGAAGGCGTACTTGGCGAAGCCGTAGCCGGCGAGCACCGCGACGACGGTCGCACCGATCCCCGACACGAAGGCGTAGAGGAACGAGTTGCCGAGCCAGCGCCAGTAGATGCCGCCCTGGTGCTCGAAGAGGCCGGCGATGTTCACGAAGAACTGACCGGGGTCGTCGAACCAGAACGCGCCGCTGCCGAAGAGTCCGCCGGTGCTCTTGGTCGCCGCGACGAACAGCCACCAGATCGGGATGACGAAGTACAGCGCCAGGATGAGGAGGAGCACATGGGAGCCGATGCGCCGGCCGCCCTGCGCGGTGCCCCTGGGCGGTCGACGGCGTGAGCGCCCGCCGCCTGTGACGATGAGCCGGGTGCTGTCGCTCGTGGGCTCGGCCGGCCGGGATGCGGTGGGAATGGCCATCACTTCAGTCCATTCTGCTTGCGTGTGAGGAAGAGGAAGCCGAAGGAGCCGACGAAGACGACGAGCGCCAGCGAGAACGCGATCGTGGAGGCGTAGTTGAACTGGCTGTAGCTGAACGCGAGCGCGAAGGCGTACATGTTGGGCGTGTAGTCGGCAGGCAGGGCGCCCGACGCGATCGAGCGCAGCACGGTCGGCTCGGTGAAGAACTGCAGGGTGCCGATCAGCGCGAACGTGATCACCATCACCATCGACGACGAGATCATCGGAACCTTGATCCGCGTGGCGATCTGCCATCCGTTCGCGCCGTCGATCCGGGCAGCTTCGTAGATCGCCGGATCGATCGAGCGCAGCGCGGCGTAGATGACGATCATGTAGTAGCCGGACCACTGCCACGTGACCACGTTCACGAGACTGAAGAAGATCGAGTCGCTCGACAGGAAGTTGGGCGCGTCGAGACCGAACAGACCGAAGATCGTGCCGGCCGGTCCGAAGCGCGGGCTGTAGAGGAAGCTCCACATCAACGCGCCGATGACGACCGGGATGGCGTAGGGCGCGAAGATGAGCAGGCGCGAGAGCTTCGACAGCCACGTCGCCAGGTTGTCGAGCAGCAGCGCTGCGACGAGAGCCACGAGCAGCTGGGCGGGGATCATGACGACGGCGTACAGCACGACGCGTCCAATTCCCCCGAGGAACAGCGGATCCGTGAACGCCTTGATGTAGTTGTCGATGCCGACGAACTTCGTCCCGGTGGCGAGCGTGGAGCTGAACAGGCTCATCCCGAACGCGTAGATCAGGGGGAAGATCAGGAAGGCCGCGAACACGACGAGGAACGGCGCGACGAACAGCCAGCCGACGCGCTGACGGCGGACGATGCCGCTCGCGCGACGTCGCTGCGGCCTCGCGGGCGAGGCGCTGAGTGCCTGAGTGGTCATGAGATCTCCATGAGGATGGGTGGGCCGGCCCGGAGGCCGGCCCACCGCGGTCACTTGAGTTCGAAGCCTTGCTCGGTGGCGTACTTCTCGAGCGAGCTCTGCAGATCGTCGAGGGCGGTCGACGGATCCTTGCTCTTGTCGACGACCACCGCTGTGACCTCCTCCTGGAGCTGGTCGTAGGCGTAGTTCTGGAACGGGCTGAAGGTGAACCCGGTGTAGCCGGCGGCGGCCTGGAGGAACACATCCTTGTTGATCTGCTGGCCACCGAAGAACGGGTACTCCAGGTCACGGAAGTAGTCGGACTCCAGGATCGGCTTCCACAGCGGGAAGAGCGCGGCCTTCTCGATGCCGATCTTCCACGCCTCCTCCGTGCCGAAGATCTCCTTCGCCACGACGGCCGCGGCCTCCTTGTCCTTCGCCTGCTCGGTCACGGCGAAGGTGGAGCCGCCCCAGTTCACCTGGACGAGGTTGGCCGCGTCCCACTGCGGGAGCGGAGCCGCGCGCCAGACGGCGCCTTCCTGAGCGCCCTCGAGTCCCTGCAGGTAGCCGGGGCCCCAGGCCGCGGCGAGGTAGATGGCGTACGTGCCGTCGACCAGCTTGGTGTTGTAGTCGGCGGTGAAGGCCTCGTCGACCGCGACCGCGCCGCTGTCGGTCAGCCCCTGCCAGAAGCTCAGCACGTCCTTCGAGGCCTGGTCGTTGACGTCGATGCCGATCTCGAGCGGGTTCGCGCTGTCGTACTCGAAGGGCGTGGAGCCGGCCTGCGCGAAGAGCGCCTGCGTGAACGCGCGGCCGTTCGGCGGGAAGTTCGCCAGGACACCCGGAGCGCCTGCGTCCTTCAGCTTCTGCGCGGCTGCGGCGAACTCGTCCCACGTGGTGGGCGCCGCGATGCCGTACTCGTCGAGGATGTCCTGGCGGTAGAGCATCCCCATCGGGCCGCCGTCGACCGGGATGGCGTAGACGGCGTCGCCCGAGGAGACGTCCTTCCAGGCGCCCTCGGTGTAGTCGTCCTTGACCTCGTCGGCACCGTACTCGGACAGATCGACGAGTGCGTCGCGGATCGCGAAGCTGGAGAGCACCTCGGCCTCGAGCATGATCACGTCGGGGGCCCCGGAGCCGGACTCGATCGAGGTCGAGAACTTGGTGTACTCGTCGTTGCCCTGGCCCGCGTTGGTCCAGCAGATCTGCACGTCGTCGTGGTTCTCGTTGAACAGATCGACGACCTCCTCGAAGGCCGGGTACCAGGCCCACACGCTGACCTGCGTCGCGTCCTTGTTCACGATCTTGTTCGTGCAGGAGTCGCCGCCACCGGCCTGCGCCCCGCCTGAGCAGCCGGTCAATGCGACGGCCGCGACGGCGATGGCACCAGATGCGGCAAGGATCTTCCTCTTCATGCGCTGTGTTCCTCTCGGTGTACGGGACACCCTTGTCTCGGGAAAAGAGGGCTTCGAGCCACGCTTGCGCCGGGTGGCACCTCGTCGGGCCCAAGTCTCTACAACGTTGGAAAGTAAACGTTGTAGACACATTTTGACAACCCGGTACGCGCGTGTCAAGCGCGGAGACGACCTCGTGCCCGCCGGCTCACATCGAGGCCGGCGCGGACTCCCGCTCCAGCACGCGGAACTCCGCCAGCAGCGTGCGCGGCGGAGCCTCCGCCGCGCCGCCGATGCGCTCGAGCAGCGTCGCCACGGCGGTCTTCGCGATCCAGTCGCGGCCCGGATCGACCGTGGTGAGACTGGGGATCGAATACTCCGCCTCGTCGAGACCGTCGAACCCGATCACGGCGACGTCGTCTGGCACGCGCCTCCCCGCCACCTGCAGAACGCGCATGGCGCCGAGGGCGAGTGTGTCGTTCAAGCCGAACACGGCATCGAACTCGACTCCCCTGGCGAGGATCTCCCGCATGGTCTCCGCGCCGTTCGCCCGATGCCACAGAGTCGTGTATCCGACGATCTGATCGTCGTAGGGGATGTCGGCGGCCTCCAGCGCCGCTCGATACCCCTGCAGACGCAAGGCCGCCGAACCGATGAGCTCGCCTTCGTGCGCGCCGACCACCGCGATCCGGCGGCGCCCCGATCGGATGAGGTACTCCGTCGCGGCGCGTGCCGCTTCGACGTTGCGCATCGTCACGTGGTCAGTCGGGCCGTCGAAGATCCTCTCGCCGAGCAGCACCATCGGGTACGGCACGTCGAGAGCCGCTGCGTCCTCCTGCCCCATGCCCAGCGGGCTGAAGATGAGGCCGTCCGTCAGCTTGAGCCGGGGGCTGCGCAGCAGTTCGAACTCCCTGTCGCGGTCACCGCCCGTCTGCTCGACGAGCACCACGACTCCGGCCGCCTCGGCCGCAGCGATGACCTCCGCCGCGAGCTCGGCGAAGTACGCCAGGCTCAGATCGGGTACCGCGAGCGCGATCGCGCCCGTGCGCCCTGATCGCAGGTTCCGGGCCGTCAGGTTCGGCGTGTAGCCGAGCTCTGCGATCGCCGCCTCGACCTTCGCGCGCGTGGCAGGGCGGATGTGCGGGTAGTCGTTGATGACGTTCGACACGGTCTTGATGGAGACGCCGGCGAGCCTCGCAACGTCGTGCAGTGTCGCAGCCATTCGTCTCCCCTCGGCGCATCCAGTCTACAACGTTGCAGGTGATCGCCTACCGCATGCCGAGGTCGCGTCAGGGCGACGCGGTCACTCCCACACGACCGTCGGGGTCTCGGCCGCGAAGTCGACCTTCGGCGTGAGGACCTGGCCGCCGAAGAGCACCTCGAAGGCCGCGGTCTCGCTGCCGTTGGAGGCATCGAGGGTGATGTCGACGCTCCAGTAGTCGTAGGTCGACACGACCGCGCGCTCGCTCACCACCGGCTCCAGGTTCGCCAGCGTCGTCTGGGCCTCGGCGTCGATGGTGCGCGTGACGGTGCCGTCGACGGGCGTGTAGCCGTCTTGCGACATCTCGGTCACGTCCATGCCGCAGGGCGTGTTCAGGCTCTTCATCGCGAGGCATTCGGCGAACGAGGCGTTGACCAGGTCGCGGAACGTCGTCGTGCCCTTCTCGCTGAGCACAGCGCTCACGTCGTACAGCGCCTCGGAGTCGTCGTCGGTCGCGAGCACGAAGGTCGACTCGCCGTCGATCGCGAAGGCGTCGAGGCCCACCGCGAACCGATAGGTGCCGGGGAACACGTACCCGTGATCGGGCACCTCTGCACCGTTGACGGTGAGACCGAGACCCTCGAATCCGTACGGGCTCGAGAACGACACGAGACCGTCGGTGATGTACATGTCGTCGCCGTCCGACGAGCTGTACACGTCGAACGTGCGCGACACCTCCTCGCCGCCGATCGTGAACGAGGCCTCGACGACCGCGTCGCCGTACTCGTTGTCGGACTCCTTCTCGCCGATCGTGATGTCGTCGATGGCGCCGAGCTCGAGTGACGCCTGCAGCACGTCGTCGGTGAGAAGCGCGTCCTCACCGCTCGTCTCGACGTAGGTCAGCGCCTTCTCCGCGTCGCCGTCGGCGAGCGCGGTGAGGTACCCCTCGACGAAATCGGATGCCGAGGCCTGCGCGGGGCGCAGCACGATCGGCACGATGACGGCGGCCGCGATGATGAGCACGACGGCCGCCGCGCCGGCGATGATCCCGATGAGGGCGCCCCTGGACAGACCCTTCTTCGGGGGAAGCGCGGCACCCGCGTACGCTCCGGTCGGCACCTGGCCGGGATGCTGCGGCGCCTGGCCAGGGTACGCGGCGGTCGCGTTCGGATCGACCGGGTACTGCGGAGCCTGGCCCGGGTACTGCGCAGCGGCGTTCGGGTCGACCGGATACTGCGGGTAGGCGTTCGGGTCGACCGGGTACTGCGGAGCCTGGCCCGGGTACTGCGCCGCAGCGTTCGGGTCGACCGGATATTGCGGGTACGCGTTCGGGTCGACCGGATGCTGCGGTGTCTGGGCGTGCGGCGCACCCGGCCAGGGCGACGAAGCGTGATCCGGCGCCGCATACCCCTCGGACGGCCCCGGCTCGGCGGACGGCCCCGGCTCGGCGGACGGCCCCGGCTCGGTCGGCTGCGTGCTGTCGGGCGTCTCGTTCATGACTCGTCTCCTCGCGCGGCGACGGCCGCGGCATCCGTTGGCATCACCGCCCCGCACGGAACGGCCTCTCCGGCGGCGACCGGATCACGATCAGCCCGACCGGGACTTCCGTCAGGGTATCGCTCCCTGTCGTCTCGCAGACGATGAGGGCATGGGGAGTTCTCCCCATGCCCTCATCGGCAGTCGAGGTTCAGCGTGCGACGTGCCGCTCCTCGACGCCGTCGTAGTGCGACAGCGGCCGGATGAGGGCGTTCGCCCCGGCCTGCTCGATCACGTGCGCCGTCCACCCGGTGACGCGCGCGGCCACGAACAGCGGCGTGAACGTGAGCGTGTCGAATCCGATGAGGTTGTACGCAGGACCGGACGGGTAGTCCAGGTTCGGATAGATGCCCTTGCGCGCCACGAACTCCGACTCCAGCGCGTCGTACAGGGCAGCGACGTCGGGGCGGTCGTAGTGCTCCACGAGGGTGTCGAGCGCGGCCTTCATGGTCGGCACGCGCGAGTCGCCGTTCTTGTAGACCCTGTGCCCGAAGCCCATGATCTTGCGTTTCTGCGCGAGCGCCTCGTCGAGCCAGGTGGTGACGTTCGCAGCCTCGCCGATCTCGTCGAAGATATGCAGCACGGCCTCGTTGGCGCCGCCGTGCAGCGGGCCCTTGAGCGCGCCGATCGCCCCGACGACCGCGGAGTACAGATCGCTCAGCGTGGACGTGATGACCCGCGCCGTGAACGTCGACGCGTTGAAGGAGTGCTCCGCGTAGAGGATCATCGAGCGGTTGAACGCGTCGACGACTTTCGGCTCCGGCTCTTCGCCGAACGTCATCCACAGGAAGTTGGCCGAGTAGTCGAGGTCGTCGCGCGGCGCGATCGGCTCCTGCCCGCGGCGGCGTCGCTGACCGTAGGCGACGATCGCCGGCAGGGCGGCGAACAGGCGGATGCTGCGCTCGAGGTTCTGCTCGGGGCTACCGCCGGCGTTCAGCACCGATCCGCCGGCACCGGGGTCGGATGCCCCGATCACGCTGACCGCCGTGCGCACCTCGTCCATCGGATGCGCCTCGACCGGGATGAGGTCGATCGCGGCCTTCACGTTGTCGGCCAGGGCCCGGTGCCGGCGCTCAGTGGACCGGAACTCCGCCAGCTGCGCGGCATCCGGCAGTTCGCCGTGCCACAGCAGATAGGCCACCGCTTCGAAGGGCTGCGTGTCGGCCAGCTCCTGCACGGGGTATCCGCGATACAAAAGGCTGTTCGTCTCGGGGTTGACCTTCGAGATCGCCGTCGTATCGACGACGACCCCGGCGAGGCCCTTCTTGATGTCGGGGTCGGTCATGTCACTCCTTCGTGATGGTGAAGTTGAAGACGCCGGAGTCGAAGCGGTTGTAGGACTCGTAGTCGATGAGCTCGTAGAGATCGGCGCGGTGCTGCATCTCGCCGAGCTTCGAGGTCAGGTGCCCCTCGTCGTTCAGCGTATCCAGGGCGCGGCCCGCCGCGCCCATCGCGGTGCGCAGCAGCGACACCGGCCAGATGACCATTCTCACCCCGGCATCGCGCAGCTGGTCCGTGGAGAACAGCTCGCTCTTGCCGAACTCGGTCATGTTGGCGAGGATCGGCACGTCGAGCGCATCCGCCATCGCCTCGAACTCGTCGAGGGTGCGCATCGCCTCGGGGAAGATCGCGTCGGCGCCGGCGTCGACGAGCGCCTTCGCGCGGTCGATCGCCGCGTCGAGCCCCTCGATCGCACGGATGTCGGTGCGCGCCATGAGGAGGAAGTTCTCGTCGCGCCGGGCGTCGGCGGCGGCACGGATGCGCTTGATCGCGGTGTCCTCGTCGACGACGCTCTTGCCGTCGAGGTGGCCGCAGCGCTTGGGGTTGACCTGGTCCTCGATGTGCGTGCCGGCGAGCCCCGCGTCCTCCAGCTCCTGGATCGTGCGGGCGACGTTCATCGGCTCGCCGAAGCCCGTGTCGGCGTCGACGATCGCGGGGAGGTCGGTCATGCGGGCGATCTGCTTGGCCCGCCCGGCCACCTCGGTGAGGGTCGTGAGACCGATGTCGGGCAGGCCGAGATCGGCCGAGAGCACTGCACCGGAGATGTAGACGCCTTCGAAGCCCTTCTGCTCGATGAGCCGCGCGCTCAGCGGATTGAACGCCCCGGGGAACCGCAGCAGCTCGCCGCTCGCGAGACGCTCGCGGAACAGTCGGCGCTTCTCGGCCGGGGTCGTCGTGGAGTACAGCATCAGAACAGCCCCTTCGGCGCCGGAGCGGCCTCGAGCAGACCGGGCTTCGCGACGATCGACAGCTCGCCGACCTCGGATGCCGTGAGCTCGGGAAGCCGCTGCACGAGGTCGAGGAACCGCTCGATCTCGGCCGGCTCCAGCACGGGCTCGGCCAGCAGCCGGAACTTCGCGATGTAGTCCGCGCGGGCGAAGGGGCGGGCGCCGAGCGGATGCGCGTCGGCGACGGCGATCTCGTCGACCACGGTCGAGCCGTCGGTCAGACGGATCTCGACCCGACCGCCGAACGCCTTCTCGTCGGGGTCTTCCGAGTGGTAACGGCGCGTCCACTCGGCATCCTCGGCCGTGGTGATCTTGTGCCACAGCTGCACGGTGTCGGGGCGTGCCGCGCGCTCGGGCGTGTACGAGTCGACGTGGTGCCAGCCGCCGTCTTGCAGTGCCACCGCGAAGATGTACGGGATCGAGTGGTCGAGCGTCTCGCGCGACGCCGACGGGTCGTACTTCTGCGGGTCGTTCGCCCCCGATCCGATCACATAGTGCGTGTGGTGGCTGGTGTGCAGCACGATGCCCTCGATGTTCGCGGGGTCGCGCAGCGCGGGGTTCTCGGTGCCGAGCTTGCGGGCCAGGTCGATCCACGCCTGCGCCTGGTACTCGGCGGAGTGCTCCTTCGTGTACGAGTCGAGGATCGCACGCTTGGGCTCTCCGGATGCCGGCAGCGGCACCTCGTACGCGGCGTCCTTGCCGTCGAGCATCCAGGCGATCACGCCGTCTTCACCCTCGTAGATCGGAGCGGGGCTGGTCTGGCCGCGCATGGCACGGTCGACGGCCTCGACCGCCATCTTGCCGGCGAAGGCGGGGGCGTGCGCCTTCCACGTGGAGATCTCACCCTTGCGGCTCTGCCGGGTCGCGGTCGTGGTGTGCAGGGCCTGGCCGACCGCCTGGTAGATGGTCTCCACGTCGAGGCCGAGCAGGGTTCCGATGCCGGCCGCGGCCGAGGGGCCGAGATGGGCGACGTGGTCGATCTTGTGCTTGTGCAGGCAGATCGCGCGCACGAGGTCCATCTGGATCTCGTAGCCGGTGGCGATGCCGCGCACGAGCGCGCGCCCGTCGGCGCCGACGTGCTGCGCGACGGCGAGGATCGGCGGGATGTTGTCGCCGGGGTGCGAGTACTCCGCGGCGAGGAAAGTGTCGTGGTAGTCGAGCTCGCGCACGGCGACGCCGTTCGCCCATGCCGCCCACTCGGGGCTCGTGCGGCGGTCGAGTGCCGCACCGAACACGGTGGCGCCGGCGCCGCCGGTGGAGACGGGGTGGCTGAACGCCTGTGCGCGAGCCGCGTTGATGGGCCCGCGGGTGAGGGATGCCGCAGCGACGGAGGCGTTGTCGATGATGCGGTTCACGATCATGTCGACCACCGCGGGCTCGACATCGACGGGGTCGGCGGCGACCTCCGCGATCTTCCAGGCTAGCTGGTCCTCGCGGACGAGGTTCTCTTCGCTGCGGTGCACGCGGACGTGGTGGGTGACGGTCATTTCTGTCCTTCGTTCAGGGTCTCGAGGATGCCGGTGAGCGCATTGTGCAGGTGCACGTGCGTGGCGTGGGCGGCGAGGTCGCCGTCGCGGGCGGCGAGGGCCTCGGCGATGGTGCGGTGCTCGGCGGCGGAGGCTGCGAGCCGCGCAGGCTTGTCGCGGGCCATGCGCCGCACGCGCACGAGGTGGGTGCGCACGGTGCGCAGGGCCGAGGCGATGTAGTCGTTGTCGACCGCGGCGTCGAGGGCTGCGTCGAAGCGCGCGATCAGCGCGTAGTAGGCGTCGCGCCCCGCAGCGCGGTCGAGGTCGACGGCGGCGAACTCCGCGGCCAGCTCGGCGAACTCGGCGGCGTCGCCGCGCGCGGCGGCGAGCCGGGCGGAGGTCTCTTCCAGCGCGCGGCGGATCTCGAAGAGGGCGCGGATGTCGTCGGCGTCGAGTCCGGCGACGACCGTCACGCGCGGCGACTGCTGCACCACGAGCCCCTCGGCGGCGAGGCGGCGCAGCGCCTCCCGCAGGGGCGTGCGGCTGATGCCGAGGCGCTCGGCCTGCTCCACCTCGGCCAGCACGAAGCCCGCGGGCAGCGCCCCGGACTGGATGCCGTCGAGCAGGTCCGCGTAGGCGCGCTCGCTCGCCGTGGTGCGCTCAGCGGTGAGGGTCATGCCCTTATTGTATACATAAGCCCGGAATGATGGGATCGACGCCCGCCGTCGGCCTCACCCGGTATACATTCCGGCGTCTCAGCCCGCCTTCTTGCTGTACGGATTCCAGTGCGCGGTGAGCGAGCCGACGATCACGGCGCCGGCCGGCGTGCCCACGGCCACCGGTTCGAGGGTCATCCCCTCCGCGGCGAGGTCGGCGAGCACGGCGGTGCGCAGAGCGACGATACGGTCGCGCTCCTCCGCGCTCAACTCCGCTGCCGCGTCAGACACGATCCGCGCGCCGATCGCGTCGAGCTCGGGCTGCATCTCGGCAACGGCCACATTGATCGCGTTGTCGATGGCGAGGCGCTCAGACGGGCGCATCGCGCGCGCCATCAGCACCAGCACCAGACCCACGAGACCGATCACCGCACCCGCGACGACGACGGGGGTCACCGGCACGACGGGGCGGGACAGGTGGAACGCCGCGGCCACGCAGAGCGTCACCGCGACTCCGATCTGCATCCGGATCGCCGCCCAGTTCAGCGGGCGGAGGCCGGCGACGGCCAGGCCCAGGAGATCCGCGGCAGCCGCCACGCCCACGAGGATCGCGAGGATGCCGGTCGTCTCCGCCGGCTCGGTGCGGAACCCGCTCGCCAGGACCGCGGAGAACGCCCCGAACAGCACGGCGACGAAGAAGACCGGCATCAGCCATCCACCGTGGGGGCTTCGCGCGCCGTACCGCGCGCGCATCCGGGATCGACAGTCCCTCCACGCCTGCTCGGCCGCCTCACGAGCATCCGCCCAGATCTGCAGACCCAGCTCGCGTCGCCCGACCACCTCGAAGGCGAGACGTTCGACCTCCTTGGCGTCGATGTGTGCACGGTTGGACGGCAAGGTCGAGCGCACGCGCGCCACCTGGACCGCGAGCTCATCAGCCACGGGCGTCTCCGGCCTCGACATCGAAGGTGGCGACAACCTGCTCGACGAGAGGCTGCGCCACCGCCGCCACGAGCGGCTGCAGAGGCGAGAGTGCCGCGACGACGCAGCGGCCGCGCACCGCCGCCACGTACACCGTCGACACGGTCTGGGGCAGCGCCACCTGGTCGTCGCCGCCGACCCCCTCCTCGTCGAGCAGCGTGACTCTCCAGCCCGTGACACCGCCGAAGTCGAAAGGCAGCGCCTGCCCCGGCCACGGCGACGGGACCAGCGCCTCCGCCACGCTGATGGCCCCCTCGCCGGTGGACGGCGCGGGCACGCCGTCGAGCGCGACGACGCCGAGCATCGCATACAGCTCGGCGGCGGGGTCGCAGAGCAGCAGCACCGCGCTCAGATCGGAGTCGACGCGCGCACGGAGCGCGAGCGCGGATGCCGTCGCCACGGCCTCCCGCGCGTCCGCTGGCGCCGTCTCGACCTGGCGCTCATACCAGGCAGCGACGTCGGTCGCCTCCGGGACGACCTGCCAGACGCCGGGGTCCGGTCGCAGCACCAGCTCAACCACGCCGCCACCTCACGCTCGCCACGATCGCGTCGCACAGCAGCGACATCGCCCGTTCACCCTCCTCCGGAAGCGCGGAGCCGCCGGCCCCGCGGAGGATCTGCGAGCGAAACATCAGACCGACGGCTGGATGGCCGGGCACCGGAAGCAGATAGCCGCTTCCGGCGATGTCGACCTCTCCGTCCTCGATCCTGCTCTTCTGATCCATCGACCAGCGCAGGATCGTCCCGCCCTCGTCGAGCGGCGCGGCGCCACGATTCGCGATGAGGCCGCCCCCGAGATCCTGCACCGATCCGCCGGCCGGCGCGCGCAGCCACGACGCGACGAGGCTCACGGGAAGGACGTCGTCGGGGTCGACCCCCGCGGGGGCGAACACGCGCACGACGTCGGCGCGCGACGCCTCGGCGCGGGCCGACGCGAGCATCTCCTCGACGCGTGCCCGCATGACGGCGCGGTTCGCCACGGGCATCCGGTCGAGCACCTCGTCCAGGCGCGGGCGCATCGAGGCGAACGAGGAGTCCGTCGCCTCCCAGCCGTCGGGAAGCAGCACGGCGAAGGCCGGCATCCCCGCCCCTGGGCTGATGAGTTCGGCGCGCAAGGACATCTGCGGTCTCCCTGATTCTCCGGTGCGGACGGCGGGTGCGTCGAAGGTCGAGCCTAACGGCTAGCTCGCTTTGCCTGCGAGGTCCTTCAGCGGGCTCATGATCTTCACGAACGCGTCGATCGATCCGCCGATCGCCTCGATCGCGTTCGTGGGGTTGCCGGCGAGCGCTCGCCATCCGGCTCCCCAGCCGCCGACCCGGCCGAAGTCGGACGCGAGGAACCTCGGCGTGTACAGCATCCGCATGAGGTTCTGCGAGTTGAGACCATGGTTCGTGAAGAGGTCGGGGATCCGCCCCCGCAGGAAGTCGTCGAGCTTGCCGCCGTACTGTGCGAAGTCGTCTCCAGCGATGCGGAAGACGGCGGCGACCTTCGGGAAGCGGCCGGGGTTGACGAAGGTGGCGAACTTCGCGAGCTTCCCGAACGGGATGATCCCGATGGCTGCGAGAGCGACGCTCCCCCAGTCCCCACGGCCCGCGGCGAGCTTGGAGATCTCTCCGAGAAGGCTCAGCACGCCGGCGACAGCGGCGAGCACGCCTGCGAGGAGGGCGAGCGGGCCGGTGACGAAGAACGCGACGAACAGGAGGGCGATGCCCACCCAGAGCAGCACCTCGAGCATCGCCTCGACGAACGGCATGGAGTTGTCCCAGAAGCTGTCCGAGACGCCGTCGGCATTGACCTTCTCCAGGCCGCCGCACGCCGTGTCGTAGGCACGCTCCCAGGTCTCCACCGGCGCGTCGTACGAGCCCCAGTAGTACTCCCAGTTCTCGACCGCCGTGTCGAACGCCGCCTGCTCGGCGTCGTCCGACGGCGCGGTCCCGGTCTGCTCCACGTCGTTGCGTTCGTTGCGCTCCCACTCGGCCTTCTCGCTCGACGCGCCGGAGAGGGCGCGCGAGGCGGCACGCACCTCCTCCCAGGTGCGCTCGGCGCCGGCGACGCGCCATCCGGTCTCTCCCTGGGCCGTGCTCAGCGCCGTGCTGTATCGGGCGAGCGCCTCGCCGCTGGGCAGGTAGCGCTTCGCGGCTGTGGCCAGGTCGGCGTGCACCTCATTGGCCTGTTCGCGGATCGCCTCGAACGACTTCCCCTTGCCCACCGTGCCGTCGGCGAACAGCTCGAGGGTGCGCGCCGCGCGCGCCATCTTCTCGCCGATCTCCTCGATCGCATGCGCATGGGCTGCGATCGCGCCGGGCGAGCCGGCGATGGTGCGCACCCGGCGTCGACCGGGGGTGTGCGGCATCTCCTCCTGCGAGTAGATGTACGAGTTCTCGGTCACTTCTCGGGCTCCAGACTCTTCGCGAGTTCGAGATCGGCCTCGCGCCATCCGTCGTGCGCGTCGTCGATGCGCTTCTTCATCTCTTCGAGATCACGGCGCAGCGTCTCCCGCTTGTCGTCCCAGGCCGACTCGAACTCGTCGGCCGCGCGCGCGAGGCGCGAGTCGCCGAGCGGATCATCGATCGCCTCGACCAGCCCGCCCGTGCGTGCACCGGCACCCTTCTCTCCGAACTCTGTCAGGATCTCGCCCAGCGCTTCGCTGAGCTCCTTCATCGAGCGCAGCGGAATGTCCACCCCGTCAGCCATGTCGCCCCCCCTGCCGACGACAGCCTAGGTGGGCGCCGGATCCCTCACGATGGGAACGCGATGGGAAGCACCGCCTTTGCGCGTGATGGGAGTCAGTCCTGTGGTCAGTCGCGCGCCGACACGACCGCGGGCGCGAGCTCGGCATCCACCGGCACCGCCACCGGCTCGCCGAGCTTGACCACGATCACCCCGGCGAGCACGAGCGCCCCGCCGAGCGCCTGCAGCAGGTCCGGCAGCTGGCCGAGCAGCAGCCAGCCGAACAGCAGCGCGGCGACCACCTCGGCGAGCGCGACGAACGACGCGAGGCGCGAGCCCAGCATCCGCGTCGAGGCGATGCCGAGCAGGTACGCGAGCGCGGTGGCGACGAGGCCGATGGCGAGCACGGGCAAGAACCACGGCACGCTGCCGAACCGGTACTCGACGTCGGCCATGTTCCACGCGATCGGGAGGATGCCGACGACCCCGGCGATCGTGAGCCCCAGGGCGCCGAGCAGCAGGCCGCCGCCGGCGAGGGCGATGGGCGGCAGGCCGGTGTCCTGCTTCGCCGACAGCACGAAGTAGGTCGCGGCGCCGACCATCGCGGCGAGCGCCCACGCGATGCCCGCGGCGTTGACGGTGGCTCCGGTGACGATGTCGAGCATGAGCACGAGCCCGGCGAACGCGATCACGGCGCCGAGGATGCTGCGCCCGCTCGGCCGCTCGCCGCGACGGAGCCAGAGCCAGAGGATCACGGCCACGGGGGCGGTGTACTCGACGAGCAGGGCGATGCCGACGTCCATCACCGCGACGGCCTGGAAGTAGCACAGCTGCGTCGCCGTCACGGCCAGCAGACCATAGGCGGCGATCATGCCAGCGTTCTTGCGCAGCATCCCCCACCTGCCGCGCAGCGAGAGGATCGCGGGCACGAGCAGCACGAGCGCCGCGACCCAGACCCGGGCGGTGACGGCGGCGCCGGGGGTCCAGCCCGCATCGATGAGACCTCGGGCCCACGCCCCCGACATGCCGAACGAGAACGCGGCGCCGATCGCCAGCGGCAGACCGAGCCGTACGCCGGCGTCATGGGTCATTGAGCTCATGGCATGTGACGCTACTCGCGCGCACTGTAAGGTGTCAACATGATCTTCACCGATGACACGGAGGACGCCCTGCGCGCGGCCGTCCGGCTCGTCAACACCGCGGAGGATCCCGAGACGATGGCGGACGCCGCCGACGAAGACGCCTTCCTCGCGGAGTTCCCCTACACCGGCCGGCTCGACCGCGACGATGCCGAGCGTGCGGCGCTGCGGGCACTGCGGCCGCAGTTGCGCGCCATGCTGCTCGCCCCGCGCGACGAGATGGCCGAGGCGGTGAACCGCGCGCTCGCCTCGGTCACCGTGACGCCGCGACTCACGCGGCACGGCGACATGGACTGGCACCTGCACGCGATCGCCGACGACAGCCCGCTCGCCGACCGCGTCCTCGTCGAGACCGCCATGGCGCTCGTCGACGTCATCCGCGCCGACGAGGGCTCGCGCATATCGGTCTGCGACGACGACACCTGTCAGGCGCTGGCGCTCGATCTCTCCCGCAACCGCTCCAAGCGCTACTGCTCCACGACGTGCGCGAACCGCAACGCCGTCGCGGCGTACCGAGCCCGCCGTGGCGCAGCCTCGGACCGCTGAGCGGTGACCGAGACTCGTGAGCTCGCTGATGCCGCGGCCTCGGTGCTCCGCTAAGGTCGGGAGCAGATCATGACTCTCCCCTCTCCTTACGACTCTTGGTTCCCCGGCGCCGCGTTCGACGGCAGCTACGGACACACCCTCGAGACGCTGCGCGCGATCGAGCCCGTCCCCGCTTTCGACGGCTTCGCCGATCGCTGGATGCGCTGGCGCGACGAAGCTCGTTCCGTGGCCACCGCGCCCGTCGTGCTGTCGACGTCGGTCCAGGGCGGACGCAACGTCTCGATCATCGAGCATGCCGGCATCGGCGGCGTCCGGCTCCGCTCGTGGTACGCCGAGCCGGTGAACGGCCCCGCGCGCCTTGGCGTGGTGCACGGCCACGGATACGGGGGGCGCGACGCCGTGGAGTTCGACCGCATCCCGGATGATGCCGCGGCCATCTTTCCGCTGGCCCGTGGACTGCAGACCCTGAACGTCGGCATCGGCGCACCCGATACCGCCGCGGAGCACGTGATCACCGGCATCGACGACCCCGAGCGCTACGTCATCGGCCTCAGCGCTCGCGACCTCTGGCTCGCCGCCGACGTGCTGCAGGAACGAGCGGGATCGGTGCCGCTCTACTACTTCGGCGAGAGCTTCGGCGGTGGCGTCGGTGCACTCGCCCTGCCGTGGGACGACCGCTTCTTCGGCGCGACCTTGGGCGTGCCGAGCTTCGGCCAGTACGACGAGCGCCTCCGGGTGCCATGCCTCGGCAGCGGCGAAGCTGTGCGGCGGTACGTGGCGGATCACCCCGAAGCGCGAGAGGTGCTCCGCTGGTTCGACGCCTCGACCGCGCTCGGCTTCACCCGGACCCCCGTGCGGATCGAGGCAGCGCTCTGGGACCAGTACGTTCCGCCCGCGGGTCAGTTCGGCGTCGCGAACGCAGCGCGGACGCCGGAGCTCGCCGTGCTGCCCGCAGGGCACGCCGAGTATCCCGGCATGGATGCGGTCATCGCCGGCATGGTGGCCGACGGCCGCGCTCACCTCGAGCGTTCGTTCGCCGCAGCACACACGCCCGTCGGTGAGGGCGCGTCGCATCACTGAGCCACTGTTCGCTCAGCACCCAAGGGGCCTGCGAGCTCAGAAGCAGGGGCCTGCGAACTCAGAGGCCGATTCTCACCGTCGGCGCGTTCCACGCCCGCACGGACACCCCACCGACGTCGGCGGCGCCCGCCTCGAACCGCACGAACCGCACCTCGCCCGGCTCGAGCCCGAAGGCGTTGTCCTCGAGCCAGCGCCCGGGGGCATACGGGAAACCGTCGATGATGACGACCGGAGCGGGCACCCCACCGGTGTTCGCGATACGCAGCGCTCCGTCGACCAGATCGAGCACGAGCGTCGTCTGCGGCTGCTCGCGAAGCGGAGCAGGGCCCGCCTCCGCATAAGCGGCGAGCGTCTCCGCGGCGGGCAGCGCCTGCAGCTCGTCGAGAGGCAGCGCCTCGAGTTCGCGCACGCGCGCGGACTTCGGATGGGCATTGAACGCGTACCAGGACGAATCCAGCCGCTCGCCCCGGGCGTCGTCCAGCCGCACGCTGAGAACGAGCGGCGCGAGATCGGCGTCGGGCAGATCAGCGACGAGGTCGAAGACGTCGGCGCGGCCGTCGGGCCGCACCGACACCAGGGCCGTCCGCTCAGCGAGCACCCGGAAGCACGCGTCGTACAGGCGCGCTGTGACCACGGCATCCGTCACCTTCTCGACGGTGTCATTCGACACGTGCACGCTCGCAGCGAACCTCTCCCCCGCCCTCCACTCGGTGCGGTCGGCCACCGCGTAGACCGACAGCGGCGCGCCGAACTGCCGGGCGCGGTAGTACGAGAGCTTCGGCCGACCGTAGTAATCGATGACCGCCCACGACGCACCGGGGAACACGTCGCCGACCTTGTAGAACCAGTACGCCGCCGTCTCGACGCCGCTCCGGGCACGCATCCGCTCCGAGGCGAAGCGCAGCGCATCGCCCTGCGCGAGTTGCGAATACTCGATGAAGGTCTTCCAGTCCGTGAGCGGGCCGTAGTCGGCATACCTGGCCTGCTTGACCAGGTCGAAGAGGGAGAACTGCGACTGGTGCTGGAGGATCGCGCCGTGCTCGGCCGGCGGCCACTGCTCCAGGATGGCGGGATCGAGGAACTCGGCCATGCTCTCGATGTCGCACTGACTCGACAGTCCGTACTCGCCGAAGACCACGGGGACGTGGTCCCGGTACGCGTCGACGGGCATTCCCTCGTGATACACACCGTAGAAGTGCTCGCTTCCACCCCACGGGTCGGTGCGGTGGAACACCCGTGAAGGGTCGTACTGGGCGACCCGCTTCCCGATCACGGTCATCAGGTCGTCCGAAGTGATGGACTCGGGATTCTCGTTGCCGCCGCCCCACAGCACGAGCGAAGGATGGTTGCGCAGCCGCCGCACGACGCGGGACACCTGCTCATCGATCGTCGCGAGGTCGGCACCGGTCGAGTCCAGGCCGAACGACAACGGGAACTCCTGAAGCACGAGGATGCCGCGGCGGTCGCATTCCGCATAGAACGCGTCGCTCTCGACCGTCCCGCCACCCCATGCCCGCAGCATCTGCAGGTTCGCGCGCTCGACGAGGTCGAGCAGGTGCAGGTCGATCTCCACGCCGCGGCGCGCCATCGGATCGGTCCAGCACCAGTTCGCTCCCTTGAGGAACAGCGCCCGGCCGTTGATGGTGAACTGCCAGTCGTACACATCAGGCCCGCTGCGGCCGGCCAGCGGCAGCCAGCGGACCGAACGGATGCCGATGGTCGTCGCCGCCGCATCCGTCCGAGTCGACACCTCCACCGTGTACAGGGGCTGGTCGCCGTAGCCGAACGGCCACCACAGCCGCGGCTCGTCGACCGCGAGATCGACATGGTGACGTGAGTGACCGCGACCCTCGATGTGCGCCTCGACGGAGACGACCGCGGCGCCCTCGGGATCCCGCAGGACGATGTTCACGGGCGCCTCCTGCGCCTCCTGCACCTCAGCCCAGCGCATGTCCCATTGCACGCGGAGCGTTGCGCGTTCGGCGCCGGCCTCGAGCGTCTGCACGAACAGATCCTCGACCTCGACCGCCGGTATCACCTCGAGCCGGACGGACCGCCAGATCCCGATGCTGATCAGGTGTCCGTAGTGCCAGCCCCAGCCCGGCGAAGGCTTCATCACGCCATGCCAGTCACGCGGCGGAGGATCGATCCGCACGACGATCTCGTTCTCCGCGTCGAATCTCAGCTGCCGAGTCACCTCGACGTCCGGACCGCCGTACATACCGGTATGACGCGCGATCGGCTCCCCGTTCAGGAAGACGGCCGCCGCGTAGTCGATGCCGTCGAAAGCGAGCCGCACCCGCTCGTCCCGCCATTCGGCGGGAACTCGGAATCGGCGGGCGTACCACCACTCCTGCTCCTCGACCCGTGTTCGCCGGAAGAACCACGGCCGCTCGACAGGCGTGCCGTGCTCGACGAGCTCCCGGTAGGTGTTGTCCTGGAGGAGCGGATCGGGCATCGCCCCCGCGGCGACGAGCGCCCCCTGGACGGTGCCGGGGACGCTCGCCACGATCCACTCGGAGCGGTCGGTGTCCTCGCGATGCCACCCGACCGGCTGGCGCCTGACCCGCTCGGATCGGTCGTCGGTCCAGCGCTCGAGAGAGAACTCCCGCGCCGGTGCCGCGCCCCGCATCAGCCAGTCTCCGTCGAGGTCGAGCCACCGGGGGACGACACGGGACGTCGGAGCGGGAGCCGCCTCGACGGAGGCGGGCGTCGACACCACGGCTGCATCCATCTCGACGGCACGATCGCCCCAGAGCGGCGACGCGAGCATTCGAGCGCGTTCGACCCGCTCGAGCGAGGACCGCGACGGCTCCGAAGACATCGTCTACTTCACCGCGCCCGCATACAGGCCGCTGACGAAGTACCGCTGCGCGAAGATGAACAGCAGGAGGATCGGCAGGCTCATGATGAGCACCGCGGCCATGATGTTGCCCCAGTCCGCCAGGTACTGCGCTTTGAAGTAGAGCACACCGGTGGTGAGCGTGCGTTTGCTCGGATCGGTGAGGAACAGCTGCGGCACCAGGTAGTCGTTCCAGACGCCCACGCCCTGCAGCACCCAGAAGGTCGCGACCGACGGGCGGGCCAGCGGGAAGAAGATGCGCCAGAACAGCTGGAAGTATCCTGCGCCGTCGATGATGGCTGCTTCGACGATCTCCTTCGGCACCTGCTTCATGAATGCGGCCATGAGGAACACGCCGAACGGGATGGCGCCGGCGATGTAGATGAGGATCACGCCGATGTAGTTGTTGATCAGGCCGAGATCGCGCACCACTCGGAACTGCGGCACCAGCGCGAGCTGCAGCGGCAGGAAGATGCCGGCCGCGATCAGCAGGTAGATGCCCGATCCGATCTTCGTGGCCTGCCGCACGATCGCGTAGGCGGCGAGCGCGGCGATGAAGGTCGCGAGGGTCATGCTGACCACGGTCAGCATGATCGAGTTCGCGAACAGGTTGGTGAATCCGGCCTGCTGCCACGAGGTGACGAAGTTGTCGAACGTGGGAGCGATCGGGAGCCCCGTGGGGTTGGTGAGCACCTCGAGGTTCGGCTTGAACGCCGTGATGACGATGATCACGATGGGATACACCATCAGGATGCTGAGCACGATCAGCAGCACGTTCACGGGAACGCGGCGCAGCATCCGCATCGCGGGACGACGGTTCATCGGCTCTCCTCTTCTTCGGCGATGCGGTTGTTGAGTCGGTTCTGCAGGGCGGCGATGCCGATCAGGAGGATGATCACCAGCACCGCCATGGCGGATGCATAGCCGAAGTTGTTGTTGACCAGCCCCTCCTGGAACACCTCTGTCATATAGAGCTGAGTGGAGTTGCCCGGACCGCCCTTGGTCATGAGGTACACGGTGTCGAAGGCCCTCAGCGCGCCGTTCACGGCGAGCACCAGGACGAGCCCGATCGACGGGATCATGAGCGGCAGGGTGATGTAGCGCAGAGACTTCCACCCGCGCGCGCCGTCGACCTTCGCCGCTTCCAGGACCTCGGAGGGGATCGTGGACAGACCCGCGAGGAAGATCACGATGTTGAATCCGAGGCCGCTCCACATGTCGACGAGGATCACGCTGTACAGCGCCAGGTCGTAGTTGCCGAGCCAGTCCTGGGCGAGAGCGCCGAGACCGATGCTCCGCAGGATGGTGTTGAAGGTGCCCGACGTGGGGTCGTACATGAAGCTCCACGTGAAGACGATCGCGACCGGTGAGATCACCATCGGCGCGAAGAACACCGCACGGTAGATGTTGCCGAGCCGCAGCTGGCGGTGCAGCAGCACAGCGATGAGGAACGCGATGACGGTCTGGACCACGATCTTGAAGAACGCGTAGATGGCCGTGTTCCCGACCGCTCGCATGAGATCGGGGTCTCCGGAGAAGATGCGCACGAAGTTCTCCAGGCCGACGAACTCCCAGGGGCGGTTGAAGCCCTTCGCGTCCGTGAGGCTCGCGACGATGACCTGGATCATCGGGTAGATCGTGAAGACCCCGTAGAGCACGAGCGCCGGCGCGATCGCGACCCAGAACTTGCCGGTCGGCGTCTGTCCCGTCCACAGGCGATCGACCAGAGTCCGAGAGGGTCGCGCCGCCGTGATCGTGACGGGACGCTCATCGATGAGTGCGCTCACGCCGCTTCCCCTCCATCGCACGTTCGGTGAGTCATGGGATTCCTATCGTCCTTGAGTCGGTATGTAGCGATACTACATGAATGTGACCTCAGCGTCGATCTCGAGCGCGTTCGCGCCCAGAGCAGCGTCCCCTGCGGCCGATGTCGCTAGTGCGGCTACCCGATGATCGCGGCGCAGCGTGCGCCGAGACGCACCGTGCCGGCGAACTCCTCGATCACCTCGTCATCGGGACGGCTGATCACCGCACCCGGCGGGATGTCGTCGACACGCACTTCTGCATCTCCGTCGCCCTGATTCGCGACGACGACGCACGCGGCCCCGTCGGTTGCGCGCCAGCGGGTCACATGAATGCCGTCTGGCAGCCCGTCGGCGGCCCCGGAGCGCACGTCCACGAGCTCGCCGCGCCACAGCCGATCTGCGAACTTCGCCCGCAGCGCGTCCATCCGTACGCCGTAGCTCACCGTATCGGGCATGTCTCGCGGCCTGCCCTTGAAGTTGAAGGGCTCGAAGCTGAGCCCGTACCCGAACAGCAGCGCCTGGTTCACCATCGACCGGTCGTCGAAGCCGGTCAGGGCCGTGACGATCGGTGCTCCTGGGCGCAGCATCCGCCCCACCGGCCGGTGCGACGGGGAAGCGCTTCGGAAGTAGGAGACGTCGTAGTGCTCGAACTGGGCGTCGAACGCGCCTTCGGCGGCGATCACGAAGCCCTCCGCCCGGTCGCCCAGGCGGCGGCGCACGTCGTCGATGAACTCGCCGTCCCAGCGGAAGGTGCTTTCACCGATCGCATGCCCGTGGTCGGCGGCGAAGCAGAGCAGCGAGCGCCCGTGATACAGCGACTCGTCGGCGAGCACCCCGTCGGCGCCGAGATCGGCCATGCCCGCGATCTCCGCTGCGAAGCGTTCGCGGATCCATCGCACGCCGAAGCACACGGGGACGTACCAGGGCGTGCTGATGCCGTACCTCTTGCGAGCGGAGTGGTAGACGGGGCCGGGTTGGGCGTACGGCTGACCGTTGGCGTCGAGCGCCACGGCGCCCGAGAACTCGTCCCAGTGCGGTCCCGGCTTCTCGACCCAGACGTACTTCACGTACAGCACCGTCTTGACGTCGAGCTCCGCGGCGCGCTCGAGGGCACGCCGCAGCGCGGGAGCGCCGCCGAGCTTCTCCGAGACGCGGTGCACGGGGACGAGGCCGTCTTGTCCGCCGTCGTTCCAGCCGACGATCTGGATCGCGCCGATACCGGCATCCGCGCATTCCTCGATGATGTCGATCAGGTCGGCGAAGTCGTACCGGGGCTCGCCCTCGGTCGACATGAGCTGCACCTGGAGCCAGGATCTCGGCTCGTCCAGCCACGACGCCCTCGACCGGCGCGTCGGGCCTTGCGTGCGTCTGTAGGCGGCCATGCCGTCGGTCCATTCCCCCGAATACGGAGCGATCGTCATGTCGGGCAGCGTCACGTCGGCACCCGCACCCGGCGGGAAGTGGATCGCGTCCAGGGTCACGGCCCCCTCGTCTCCCGCGGTCCGCGCCATGCTGTCGGCGAAACCGGGCTCGAGCGAGGCCCGCCAGCCGATGAAATCCAGTGTCGGAGCGCTCGGCAGAACCGTGAGACCACCCGAGTCGGCGGCGAGCACGATGAACGGGGACGTGGGGTTGCCGACCAGTTCGGGGCGCAGGTTGCCGCTGGCGTAGTCGGGGAACGTCGTGCCCCAGTACGGGGCGTTGCTGTCGAAGGCCGGCAGCAGCGGAATGCGCGTGCCGGTCGAGTAGTCGACGCCGCGCAGATCCAGCCGTTCGGAATCTTCGGGACGGATGCCGCGCAGCGACGGGAAGCGCACGGCCTCCACACCGCCGTCGTCGAGGTGCAGGGAGAGCCCGAGGCGCAGCGCGGAGCGTTCGACGGTGGCCCTCACCTCGATCCAGCCGGTCAGCCTCTCGCCCGTCGAGGTCACCGGGTCGGTCCACCGCAGCACGGCCGATGCGCCGCCGCGCTCTACCGCGGCGGTGTCCAGCTGCTGCCGATCGGTCTCGATCACGACCGTGCGGTCACCGCCGCGGGGGATCTCGATCACGAAGAGCGAGCCCTCGACATCCGGGCGGATCCACTCCACGCCCCGAGCGTCCCGCAGACCCTGCACCGCACCGGTGACCGGGTCGAAGGAGACCGTGGTGTGCGCATCGCCGATGACGACGGGTGGTGCAGCCGCGGCATCGACTCGGCGGGGCCTGCGCTGTGGTGCGCCGGTCACTGCGCCGCCTCGCGCACAGCGACGAGCGCCTCGTCCATCCGCGCGATCACGTCATCGACCGACTCGCGTCCGGCGATGAGGTTCTGCATCCCGACGAGGAGCGACTCCTGCAGCTGTGGATCCGCGGGGAGCACGACGGGGCGGAAGGTCTTGCCCTCCCAGGCGGCCTGCATGTCCGGGTACAGCGGATCGGCCTCGGCCACGTCGATGCCGGACTTCGTGGGGAACGCCTTGACCCCGTCGAGGAACTCGGCGTAGACGTCGTCCTGGAAGAAGAACTCGATGAAGCTCTCGGCCGCCTCCACCTTGTCGTTGCCCGGGTTGATGCCCCAGGCGACCAGATAGCTGCCCCACATGTCGGGGACGGCCTCGTCGACCGTGGGGAAGTTCATGTATCCGGCGTCGATGTCAGCGCCCCGCGCCTCGGAGAGCACCCAGGTCGCCGGGAACATCGCAGCCTTGCCGGTGAGGAAGGCCGTCTTCGCTGACGACTGGTTCGTGCCGAGCGGATCGGGCATGTAGAACGGCACCAGGTCCTCCACGACCTGCAGCGCCTCGGCGTATCCGGGGGTCTCGGCGAAGGTCGTCTCGCCCGCCAGCAGGTCCTCGACGATGTCGGGATCGGTCGGGAAGACATGCTGCGCCATGGCGTAGTACGCGATGAACTGCGGCCACCAGCTGTCCTGCGCGCTCATGGCGAGCGGCGTGGTCCCAGCGGCCTTGAGCCGCTCGCATACGGACAGGAACTCTGCATAGGTGTTCGGAACCTCGTCGATGCCGGCCTGCGCGAAAAGCTCGCGGTTGTAGATGATGCCGTTGCCCGACTGCGAGATGGGCACGTAGTAGGCCGTAGAGCCGTCGCCCCCGCGGTGCGCCTCCTGGGCCGCCGCGTCGTCGAGCTCGGCGAGGAAGGGCATCTCCGAGAGGTCGGCTGCGAAGCCGTCGCGCACGAAGTCGGTGAGGTTCTTCGGGTCGAAGCCGTAGACATCCGGGCCCGCACCGCCGGAGAGTCGCGTCTTGAGCACGTTGTCGTAGTCGTTGGTGTTGACGAACTCGGCGTTGATCGTGATGTCGGGATGGGCATCCTCGAAGGCCTCGATCACTCCCTCGTAGGCCTTCTGAGAATCGCCTCCGTCTCCCCACATCAGAAAGCTGAGCTCGGTCGCGCCGGAGTCGGCGGCGCCAGAGCATCCCGTGAGCCCGCCGATGCTGAGCCCCGCGACGGCTGCGACGGCCGCGATCCTCGACTGCCACTTCATGTCGTTCGGTCCTTCCTCGCGCGGATCCCGCGCAGACGCGACAGGGCGGGCCTCACGTGTCGTGCGGCCCGCCCCGTGCTGCGTCACTTGTTGTTGGCGACGTATTCCTCGAGGGCACGATCGAGGTCGCTGAGCACCTGCTCGGTGTTCTTCTGCCCGCTGATGATGTCCTGCAGCCCGACGAGCAGCTGGTCCTGGATGCTCGGGTCGGTCGGCGAGAAGGCCGCGATGAACTTCTTGCCCTCCCACGACTTCTGCATGTCGGGGAAGAGCGGGTCGACGTCCTCACCGATCTCGACGCCGGTCGTGGTGGGGAACAGCTTCACCTTGCCGAGGAACTCCGCGTACACGTCGTCCTGGAGGAAGAAGTCGAGGAACTTGTGCGCAGCCTTGAGCTTGGCGTCGCCGTTGTTGGGGTTGACTCCGAAGCGGACCTGGTAGGTGCCCCAGATGTCGTCACTCCCGTCGTCCGTGGTGGGGAAGTTCATGTAGCCGACGTCGAGGCCTGCGTCCCGCGCGTCGGAGAGGATCCAGGTGGCGGGGAACATCGCCGCCTCGCCTGCCAGGAACGCCGACTGCGCCGCGGTCTGGCTCGTGCCGACGGGGTTCGGCATGTAATAGGGCGTGAGCTCCTTCACGATGTCCAGCGACTCGGTCCACGCCTTGTTGCCGGTGAAGGTCGCCTTGCCCGCAGCCATCTCGGCTCCGAGCTCCTCGTTCGCTCCGTGCTCGGCGAGCGGGTAGTAGACGATGAACTGCGGCCACCAGTTGTCCTGCGCGCTCATGGCGAAAGGCGTGTACCCGGCATCCTTCAGCTTCTGCGAGTCCTCGAGCAGCTGGGTGTACGTCGTCGGCTCCTCCGTGATGCCCGCAGCTTCGAAGAGGGCCTTGTTGTAGATGATGCCGTTGCCCGAGACCGAGATCGGGAGGTTGTAGGTGCCACCGCCACGCCGGCTGTCTTCCGCCGCTTCGTCGTTCAGCTTGGAAAGGTAGCTCTCACCGCCGTCGGAGAGGTCGGCCGCGAAGCCGTCCTTGATGAAGCTGTCGATGTTGCCGAGGTCGAAGCCGTAGACATCCGGCCCCGCCCCGCCGGACAGGCGGGTCTTCAGGATGTTGTCGTAGTCGTTCGTGTTGAAGAACTCGGCATTGACCGAGATGTCGGGGTTCTCCTCCTCGAAGGCATCGATCACATCCTCATACGCGGTCTGGGTGTCCCCGCCGTCGCCCCACATCATGAAGCTGATCTCGACCTTGCCGTCTCCGCCGGCGCCGGTGCAGCCGGTGAGGATCCCGGCCGTTGCGATGGCGACCCCCGCGAACGCTGCGCCCCTGAGCCACTTCGTCATGGCCTCTCCTTTATCTCCGTCGATGGCCGCGGTGGTGCACTCCGCGACGTGGAATGTGATTGGTAGCGATACTACACAACATCCCTGAAATGGGAAGGGAAATGTCGGAAATCACCGCCTTCCTTGAGAGATTCGCTAGTAAAACTACGTGAATCCCGCTCATCGCCGGTAGTGTGTCGACCCATGAACGCACCCGCTGCACACGCGCCCCTGGGCCGCAGTCTCACCGTGAACACCGTCATCCGCCGCCATCAGATCGAAGCGACGCGCACGCGCTCCCTCTGGGAGGACGAGTCCGAGCTGCACTCGGCAGAACTCGTGGAGCGGTTCTCGGATGCCGTTCGGCAGGCGATCCCCGGCGCTCGCGTGACGTGGGCGCTCTCCTGGGGTGCGATCACGGACACGTCACGACGCTACCGCGACATCCGCCGCACGCTGGCGCGGATCAGCAACGAGCACCATGACGACGTCGCTTTCGTTCCCGGCGGCTTCTTCGCGAACCTGTACGGCACCCGCGACGAGGTCAACCGCGACATCGAAGACGCCGTGAGGCTCCTGAACGAGAGCTTCGACCGCCCTACGCGCTCGCTGGTGGCAGGTTTCCTCTCGGCGCAGAACATCGCACACGCGCGCGAGCTCGGCCTGCGCACCGTGCAGGGCAACATCTGGAGCCAGTTCGACATCGATCTTCAGGACGGAGACGGCTCGATCGCGTACCCGTACTATCCCTCGCGCTCACACTTCCTCGTGCCAGGGCGCGGAGAGGATCGAGTCGATGCCGTGCAGCTGGACGGCTGGACGGTCGATCTCGTGGCCGCCCGCACGGCCGGCATGTCGAGCGAGTTCAACTCTCGCCTGGGGCTCGGGCCGATCGAGACCCTGCACCGGCTCCCTCGGGAAGACGCCTTGACCGAGCTGTACGCGACGAGCGAGGCGCATCTGAACGAGCGCAACGTCGAACGCAACGGCATGGGGTGGCTGACCGTGAACTACGAGATCAGCGAAGTGGCGCGCGGGCTCGCGACCGACCCTGGAATGCTGGACGCCTGGGCGGGATGGCTCTCGGGCCTGCACCAGCGCTGGCCCGACCTGCGCATGCCGACGATCGCGGACTTCGGCGAAGCGTGGCGCGCGGCGCACCCCGACAATGAAGCCCTGGCGTACCTGTTGCAGCAGAGCGGCAGCGGAGTGCAGGCCTCGCGCGCCGGCGAGACCGTGACGTGGTTCATGACTGCGGACTTCCGCCTCGGCGTGGTGGAGGACGCGGACGGCGTCTCGGTCTTCGACCACACGTCGTATCTCACCGATCAGCGAGAGCCCACCGAACTGGGTGACCGCCGCTGGAGCCTGCTCGGCGAGATCAATCAGAAGCGCACCCGACCGCAGGACGTTCCGGTGCCCCTGCACACCTTCCTCGCGGCGCACCCCGAGATCGATGAGGCTCTGGCCGCGCGCTATGGATCGGCACCGGAGCTCGTCGCTCTGCGTGAGGCCGCGGGGCGCGCACGCACGGCATCCTCGCCGCGGGACCGCGCGTGATCGCCCTCTCGCACCTGACGGTCGAACACGCCCGCGAACCGGTGGGCGTCGACGCGGTGCCGCGGTTCGGCTGGTGGATCGAGACGGACGTCCCCGACACGCAGCAGCTGTCGTGGGCGATCGAGGTCGCCGACGCGGCCGGCCCGGTGTGGAGCTCCGGCACCATCCGTGACGACCGGGCCGCAGACGTCGAGTACGGCGGCCCTCCCCTGGCGCCGCTGCAGCGATACCGCTGGACGGTGACGGTCGAGACGAGCACCGGGACGGCGTCGGCGTCGAGCACCTTCGTCACTGGCGTGGTCGACGGCGATTGGCGCGGCGCGCAGTGGATCGCGGGAGCGGATGCCGAGAGCGCCACTGCCCCGCTGCTGCGCCACGCGCTGCGCGTGGATGAACCCGTGCTCGGCGCGTACCTCGCTGTCGGCGCCGGTGGCCTCGCGCACGTCGAGCTGGACGGAGAGCCTGTCGACGACACGGTGCTGGGACCCGGGTTCACCGACTACGACGTCGTCACACAGTACACGGTCGTCGATGTGACGGATCGGCTCGGCATCGGCGCACACGTCATCGGCATCGAGCTCGGCCGGGGCTTCTACGGCATGCGCGGACGCAACACCTGGAACTGGGAGACGGCGCCCTGGCACGCCGAACCGTCGGTGCGCGCGCTGCTCGTGGTGCGCACCGCCTCGGGAGAGCGCGCGCTCACCACCTCGGACGAATGGCGCACAGCCGCCGGCCCGACGACGTTCGACGATCTGTATGCGGGCGAGGACCACGATGCGCGCCTGCGGATCCCCGGGTGGAGCCGGCCCGATCTCGACGACACGACCTGGGAACGGGCCCGCGTCGTCGACGGGCCCCGAGGACGAGCGGTCGCACAGCGGCAGCCCGGCATCCGCGTGGCAGAGACCCTCGACCCGACAAGCGTGCGCGAGCTCGAGCCGGGGCGGTGGGTGGCGTCGTTCGAGCGGGTCATCGCGGGGTGGGCCGTGGTCGAGGCCGACGGCCCGGCCGGCTCCGCCGTCGAGCTGCGGTTCGGCGAGTCGCTCATGGAGGACGGGTCCCCCAACTGCGTCGACGAGAAGGGGTACTTCGACGGCCGCTTCCAGACCGATCGGCTGATCCTCGACGGAGGGCCGGTGCGCTGGCATCCTCGGTTCGTCTGGCACGGGTTCCAGCACGTCGAGATCCGTGCGGCGATGCGGCCCCGCATCCAGGCGCAGCTCGTCCATACGACGGCGCAGCGCACCGGGGCCTTCGAGTCGGGATCAGAACTGCTGAACCGCATCCACGACCTGACGGTGCGCACGGTGCTGAACAATCTGCACGGCATCCCCACCGACACCCCGAAGTACGAGAAGAACGGCTGGACCGGCGACGGGATGCTGGGCGCGGAGCTCATGCTGAACAATCTCGACGTGCACGAGCTGCTCGCCAAGTGGTCGCTCGACATCGCGCATTCGCGCCACGGCGCTGGCGCGCCGGAGGTGATCGCCCCCCACGGCGGGTGGCGCATGGACTGGACGCCGGCGCCGACATGGCACTCGGCGCTGCTGCTCGTGCCGTGGGAGGTGTACCTCCGAACCGGTGACGTGCGCCTCCTGGAGGAGATCTGGCCCGATGCGAGCGACTACCTCCGCTTCGAGCTCGACCGCTGCCCCGACGGCATCGCGCAGACGACGCTCGGCGACTGGGTGAGCCCCGAGACGGATCCGGGCGGCGGCAACGCCCCCGAGGACACGCGCATCGCCGCGACCGCCTACCTCATCGCGATGTGCGACACCGCCGCGGCGATCGCGCGTGTGATCGGAGAGGACGCCGGGGAGTGGGATGATGCCGCGGCACGCAGCCGTACCGCGTTCGCCCGGCGATTCTGGGATGAGTCGACCGCGACCGTGCGGGGCATCGGAGACGAGGGGTACCGGCAGGCCCATGCCGTACTGGCGCTGGCTTTCGACGTGCTGCCCGTCGGCGTGCGCCAGGCGGCGGCGGACCGGCTCGCTCAGGACGTGCGCGAGCGGGGCGACCATCTGTGGACGGGCGCACTCGCGACGAAGCACATCCTCCCGGTGCTGACGGCGTTCGGGCACGAGGACGCGGCGATGGCCGTCGCATTGCAGACGACGTTCCCCGGCTGGGGGTTCTGGGTCGCGCAGGGCGCGACCTCGCTGTGGGAGCACTGGCACCAGGCTTCGCGGTCACGAGGGCACTACTTCCTCGGGACGATCGACGACTGGCTGTTCCGCCACGTCGCGGGCGTGGCTCCGGCAGAGGCGGGATGGCGACACACACGGATCGCACCCCTCCTGCTGGGTCGCGGCCTCGGCCACGCGTCCGCCACGGTGCGCACTCCGCACGGTGACCTGTCGGTGTCATGGCGGGAGCACGGCGAGGACGTCGAGCTGCGATGCACGATCCCCGTCGGGGTCGCAGCCGAGGTGGAGCTGCCCGGGGTCCGTCAGGTGCTCGGCTCCGGCACGCACGTGCTCCGGGCCGCTCGGGCGCGGTGACCCCCGCGCCCGAGCGCACGAGCGCGGGGTGCGCAGCTCACCAGGCCGCGTAGCCGCCGTCGATCAGCACGATGGAGCCGGTCATGTAGGAGGCCGCGTCACTCGCCAGGAACGCCACGAGGGAGGCGATCTCCTCCGGCCGGCCCAGCCGCCCGATGGGCGTCCGACGCACCCAGTCGTCCCACCAGTCCTCGGGCACGCCCTCCTTCGTCAGTTCGGTGCCCACGTACCCGGGCGCCACGGCGTTCACGCGGATGCCCTGCTCCGCGAACTCGATCGCCAGCGACTTCACCGCCAGGTGCACGGCTCCCTTCGACGCGTTGTACGCCGCCTGCCGCTGCGGCGCGTTGGCGATCTCTCCGGACATGGAGCCGATCGCGACGATCGACCCCCCGCCGTCGCGCATGTGCCGCGCCGCCTCGCGTGCGCACCAGAAGGTCCCCGTGGCGTTGACGGCCAGAACGCGGTCCCATGCGTCGCGCTCCAGTTCGAGGGAGGGCTGGTGATTCGCGATGCCGGCCGAGGTGACGAGGATGTCCACACCGCCATGGCGAGAGGCGACATCGGCGAACATCTCCTCCACCGAACGCGAGTCGGTGACATCGAGGTGGACGTATTCGACTCCCCCGCCGAAGGAGGCGGCCGCGGCTTCGCCCTGCTCGTCCAGGAGGTCCGCGATGACGACGTGCGCGCCGAACTCGCGCAGTGCCGACACGACCGCCAGGCCGATGCCGCGTGACCCTCCGGTGACGACGGCGACCTTGCCGTTCAGTTCGAGCAGTTCTCGGTACATGCGGTTCCTCTCTGCTAACGTGCTCTCAGGTTGTAGCGATACTACATGGAGAGGGAGTCGATATGTCGATCCAGGATTCGCTCGGCACCGGGGCCGCAGCGGACGAGTCCACCGACACGCTTCTGGAGCGCATCACGCGGCAGGTTCCGCTGCTGCGCCGTTCCGAGCAGCGGGTGGCGGCGATCGTCCTCGACGATCCCGTGGGAGCGTCTCAGCTCACCATGGCCGGCCTGGCCGACGCCGCCGAGGTGAGCGAGCCCACCGTCATGCGGTTCTGCTCCTCCATCGGCTGCGAGGGCTTCCAGGACTTCCGCATCCAGCTCGCACAGACCCTCGCCCTCGGTCTGCCCGTCACGCACTCGTCCATCACGGCTGACGACTCGGCAGCCGACCTCGCCGAGAAGGTGTTCGATCACACCATCTCGAGCCTCGACCGCGCCCGACGCACGCTCGCACCCGACGCCGTCGAGCGAGCGATCGAGCTGCTCCGCGGCGCGAGCGACATCCTGTTCGTCGGGTTCGGGGCCAGCGGCATCATCGCCCAGGACGCGCAGCAGAAGTTCCCGCTGTTCGGCGTCCCCTGCCAGGCACCGGAGGACTTCCACCAGCAGTTCATCGCCGCGACCATGAGCGGTCCTCGCAGCGTGATGGTCGCCGTCTCGAACACGGGACACACCGAGCAGACCATGATCGTCGCCGAGGCCGCAAAGAAGGCCGGCGCCGCGGTCATCTCGATCACCGGCCGCGTGAGCCCGCTCTCCGAGCTCGCCGACGTCCCGCTGGTGGTGCGGACGTTCGAGGACACCGACGTCTACACGCCGTCCACCAGCCGGATCGCCGGCCTGGTCGTGATCGACGTGCTCGCCACCGGCGTCGCGTTGCGCAGCCCCGAGCGCGCCGCCGCGATCCGTCGCATGAAGAGCGAGCTCGCCTCGATGCGCCACGGCGCTGACGGCGAGGGCCAGCAGGAGCAGCCGGAGGAGCAGACACGAGCATGAGCGTGGTCCTCGTCACGTCGCGGTCTTTCGGGAGCGGCGCGCTCGCCCTCGAGCGCGAGCTCCTCGCGGCCGGACACGAAGTCGTGCGACGAAGCTCGACCCACGATCTCGCGGAACTGGCCGACGTCCTCCCCCGGGTCGATGGCTGGATCGCGGGAACCGGTCCCGTCACGCCCGCCCATCTCGACCTCGCCCCCCGGCTGCGGGTGATCTCCCGCTACGGCGTCGGCGTCGACAACGTCGATCTGGCGGATGCCGAACGCCGCGGCATCACGGTGACGAACACGCCGGGTGCGAACTCCGGAGCGGTCGCCGACCACACGGTCGCCCTTCTGCTCGCCGCGCTCCGAGGCATCCCCGCAGCCGATCGCCGCGTGCGCGCAGGCGACTGGTCGGGCTGGTCGACACGGGAGCTCGGGGCCCTCACTGTGGGCATCGTCGGGCTCGGCCGCATCGGCCGCGGCGTCATCGCGCGCCTCTCCGGGTTCCACCCTCGGCTGCTCGGGTTCGACCCGTGGGTGCCGCACGACGACCCGGTATGGGCACAGGCGGAACGCGTCGATCTCGAGACGATCGCGACGGAGGCCGATGTCGTGAGCCTGCATGCTCCGGGAGGTCGCGTCGTCATCGACGAGGCCTGGCTCGCCGCATCCGATCGTCCGGTGATCCTCGTGAACACCGCTCGCGCCGACCTCGTCGACGAGTCGTCTCTCGCGCAGGCCATACGGCGCGGACGCGTCTCGTCCTACGCCGCCGACACCCTCTCCACGGAGAGCAGCGCCGACGACCGCGCCGACCACGTCTCGCCGCTGCTCGCGCCGGACATCTCGGACAGGGTCATCGTCACGGCGCACCTCGCCGCGCAGACCCGGGAGGGAGTGGACGGAATGGGGCGCATGGCGACGGACGATCTGCTCGCCGTCCTCGATGGCCGACCGGCCGCACACGTCGTGGCATCGGCCACGGCATGAACGGCTTCGTCCGCACGGCGACCGGCGACGTGTCACCGGGTGATCTGGGCCGCACCGACTACCACGAGCACCTGTTCCAGGTGTCGCCGCTGCTGCCCGGCGACGATCTGGACGACGAGACCGCGAGCGCGGCGGAGGCCGGGCACCTGCGGCGCTCGGGTTTCGACACGATGGTCGACGCCACCCCTCTCGGCCTGGGACGCCGCCCCTCGGCGATCGCCCGCATCTCGCGGGAGACCGGGTTGATCGTCGTGCTGACGACCGGAGTGCACCGCCGCGAGCACTACGCAGCGGACGACCCGCTGCTCGCGGCATCCGAATCCGAGCTGGCCGCGGCCTTCACCGCCGACCTTCTCGACGGCGCCGTCGAGGAGGACAGCAGCCGCGCGCCGCAGATCCGCGCAGGAGTGCTCAAGGTCGGGCTCGGATACTGGCGGATCGACGAGCTGGCTGGGCGCGCCATCTCCGCGATCGGCGAAGCTCATCGGATCACAGGTGCGCCGGTGATGGTGCACCTGGAGTTCGGAACGGCGGCATTCGAGGTGCTGGATCGGCTGGCGGACGCCGGGGTCGCCGCGTCATCGACCGTGCTCGCGCACATGGATCGCAACCCCGATCCCGGGCTGCACGCCGAGCTCGCCGCGACGGGCGCGTATCTGGGCTACGACGGCCCCGCGCGCCATCGCGAGTGGCCGGACTCGACGCTTCTGGACTGCCTCGTGCGCACCGCCGGCTCCGGTGGGGGCGATCGCATCCTGCTGGGCGGAGATGTCGCTCGCCGCAGCCGGTACCGCGCCTACGGCGGCATCCCGGGGCTCGCGTATCTCGGAGAGCGCTTCGTGCCCCGCCTGCGCGCGATCGGCGGCGACGACCTGGTCGACGCGGTGCTGCGCGCGAATCCCGCGCGCTGGCTCACGTGGAGGCCGGCCGGCTGAACGTCAGACGGCCTCCGGCAGCACGCGGCGTCAGCCGTGGACGAGGTCATTCGCCGAGCGCACCACGAGCGGATCGGTGAAGATCGCCGGGTCGAGGCCCTCCGGCGCCCTCACCAGGAAGTCCGCCTCCTCCCCGGGCAGCACGGTCACGAGCGACCGGTCGACTCGCGCATCCGCATGCGCTCTGTCGACCAGCAGCGTGACGTCCTTGGCGAGCGACGAGGCTGCCACGCGCACGCGATAGCCGCCCTCGACCGCGGCGGCGACGGCATGCACGGCGGCACGGTCGAGCTGCAGCCGTGTGTCCTCAGCGCCGTACCAGAACGCGCGCTCGCCGGTCGACAGCTCGGCGACGACGAACTGCGTGTGCGGATCGTCGAGGGCGGGGTCGAGCTCGACGGTCGACGCCGAACGGGGAGACACCAGGGCGGTGCTCCGCCGCGCGTCGAGCTGGACGCCGTCGAGGGTCAGCGTGCGCACGACGAGCTCGGCCTCCCACGGCGCCCCCGTGTCGTTGTGGAGCACGAGGGCGAGCTGACCGGCGCGCGGCTGGATCGTCGCGAGGCGGTCGGCGTAGGCGGCGCGCAGCGCGTGCCAGAGCGGCTTGCGGATCCCGTGTCCGTCGACCGCCGCCCAGGAGATCACGGGCCAGCAGTCGTTGAGCTGCCAGACGATCGCCCCCTGATTGATCGGATGCAGCGAGCGGAAGTGCTCGATCCCGAAGCGCACGGCCCGCGCCTGATTCAGCTGGGTGGCCCAGTGCCAGTCGTCGATGTTACGCGGCGCCGCGATATGGGTCCCGAGTCCCCGTTCCAGCTTTCCGTTGCCGTCGGCCGCCTTCTGATGCACGAGCATCAGCGGCCCGTACGGGTCGGCGGGCTCGTCGTGCACCACGGAGAACAACGTGCTCCATGCAGGCGGCCCTTGGAATCCGAACTCGGAGACGAAGCGCGGCGTGTAGTCCCGGTACACGTCGTAGTCCACACGGTTCCATACGTCCCAGATGTGCATGGTGCCGTGCGCAGGATCGTTGGGATGCACGTAGCGGCTGAAGCCGTACGGGCTCCCCGGCGAGTACGGCGTCGTCGGTGCCAGTTCGGCGACGACGCGCGGGAAGAGCTCCTGGTAGTAGCCCTCGCCCCATGTCGCACCCTGCAGGCGTTCCCGCCAATGCCAGTCCACCCAGCCCCAGATGTTCTCGTTCCCGCCGTTCCACAGCACGAGGCTCGGATGCGCGGTCAGGCGGGCGACGGCATCCCTCGCCTCCGCTTCGAACTCCTTCCACAGCTCCTCGTCCTCGCTGTAGGCCGCGCACGCGAGAAGGAAGTCCTGCCAGACGAGGATGCCGCGCTCATCCGCGAGAGCATAGAAGTCCTCACTCTCGTAGATGCCGCCGCCCCAGACCCGCAGCAGGTTCATGTTCGCCTGGGTGGCGTCGTCGAAGCGCTCGGCGAGGCGCTCGCGCGTGACCCTCGGGAAGAACGTGTCTTCCGGGATCCAGTTGGCACCGCGGACGTACACGGGCTCCCCGTTGACGATGATGCGGAATCCGCTGCCGTGCTCGTCGGCCGAGGCGTCGAGTTCGACCGTGCGGAGGCCGATGCGGCCGGCCCAGGTCTCGTCGCCGCCGAGGCGGACGACGAGCTCGTGCAGATCCGGCGCGCCATACCCCCTGGGGTGCCAGAGCGCGGCACCCTTCGCGTGCAGTCGGATGACCGCGCTCGTGTCGTCGCCTGCCAGCATCGCTTCGCCCGCGACTCCGGCGACCGCCGCGGTGACGCTGAGGTCACCACCCGCCCCCTCGCGCTCGACGTCGACGTGCACGTCGACCCGACGAGGATCGCCGTCGACGCCGACGACGGGGCGGACCCGGGCGATCCGCGCGCCGCTCCAGCCCTCGATGCCGATTCGGCGCCAGATCCCGGCGGTGACGAGGGCGGGGCCCCAGTCCCAGCCGAAGTTGCAGGCCGACTTGCGGATGGCGTTGAAGGGGTGGACGTAGGAGTGTGGCCTCTCGCCGAGCACCGCTTCGCGCTCGCGCGCGTACGCGATGGGTGAACGGAAGGCGATCCGCAGCTCGTTGCGCCCCGTGCGCAGCAGCTCCGCCACCGGCCAGCGGTACTCGCGATGCTGGTTGACGGTGCGCGCGACCTCGGTGCCGTTGAGGCTCACGGTCGCGACGGTGTCGAGCCCGTCGGCGACGAGGTCGTACCGGGCATGGCCGTCATCGTCGTGGTCGAACTCCACGGCATACTCCCAGTCGGCATATCCGATCCACTCCTGCGCGGATTCGTTGTCGTCCACATAGGGATCGTCGATGAGGGCCGCCGCGAGGAGATCCGTGTGCACGACGCCTGGCACGCGGGCCGGGATGCCCCGAGTGAGCGCTTCCCGCACCCCTTCGGGAGCTTCTCCCCCCGCGAGCGACAAGGTCCAGCCGGCATCCAGTTCGCGAAAGCTCATGCTCTAGAAGTAGCACAACTACAGAAAATCCACTGATTTCCGCTCAGGGTAGGTGCAGATTGCGGCCGGAACCACAGTTCGCGTAGTATCACTACACATTGACAGAACGGAACCACCGCATGCCCACCGTTGCTCATCCGGCTGAACCCGTCGTCCTGCGCGTCGACGCCGACCGCGGCCTCTTCGACGGGTCGTCGGAGCGTTACGAGAAACGCCTCGCCGACCTGCGAGGCATCTACAGGTCGGATGCCGCCTTCGAGGCCGCCCTCGCCGCCGACGACGGCGAACCGGTCTACTGGGTCGAGAGCAGCACGCCGGACACCGGTCGCGGTGCCCTCACGGTCGGGCTCAGCGTGCTGCGCCCCGGACGGATCGGGGATGAGTTCGCGATGACCCGTGGGCACCTGCACGCGCAGTCCGAATTCGCGGAGCTCTATCACGGGATCTCCGGTTCCGGTGTGATGCTGCTCGACAGCGTGACCGGCGAATCCCGCGCACTGCCCATCGGCCCTGGCATCAGCGTGCATGTGCCGGGCGGCTGGGTGCACCGGAGCGTCAACGTCGGCACCGACCTCCTGGTCACCGTGTTCGCGTACGCGACCGAAGCAGGACAGGACTACGGCATCATTGAACGTGCCGGCGGGATGAGCACACTCGTCGTCGACGACGGCGATGGCGGCTGGACCACCCGCCCGAACCCGGATCACGGAGGCTACCGTGCCTGATCGCGACGCCGTGCTCGCCGACCTCGCGGCTCACATCGACATCAGCTGCGTCCAGGCGCAGCACACCGCATCCGACATCGAGGAACTCGCCGCACGGGCGCGCGACGGAAGGTTCGTCAGCGCGCATGTGCTTCCCAACCGGCTCGCGGACCTGCGTGCGCTCCTGGAGGGATCCGGCGTGCTCGCCGGTTCGCCCGTGGGCTTCCCGAGCGGCGGAGCGACGACGTCCGTGAAGGTGGCCGAGGCCCAGGAGCTGCTGGAGCTCGGCGCACAAGAACTCGACGTCGTCGTGCCGATCGGACGGCTGCGGTCGGGCGAGAAGGACTACGTGGCCGCGGAGCTCGCCGAGATCGTCGCCGTCGTCGACGGCCGCGTGCCCCTGCGCGCGATCCTCGAGGTCGGCCATCTCTCCGACGACGACATCCGTCGCGGCGTGGATGCGGCTGTCGAGGCCGGCGTGCCATGGATCAAGACCGGCACAGGCTGGTCGGGTCGGCCGACCACGATCGAGCATGTCCGCGTGATCGCCGAGCGTGCCGCGGGTCGTGCGTCGCTGAAGGCCGCGGGCGGCATCCGCTCGATCGACACCATCACCGCGATGGCCGATCTCGGTGTGACACGGTTCGGAATGAACGCCGAAGCCGCGATCGCCGCCGTAGCTGCGTCGAAGGAGCTCCGATGACCTTCCCGACATTCTCGGCCGACACGCTGCGCGCCGCCGAAGTGCCGACCCTGTACTTCATCGGCGTCACCACCGGCAGCTCGTCGATCCAGCACGTGTTCCCGCTGTGGGCGGACGCACTCGGGCTCGACGGCGCGGTGCTGCAGGGGATCGACCTGCCCCTGCACGCCCCACGAGACGACTACCGCCGGGTGGTCGAGTTCATCGCGGCCGACCCGCTCAGCCTCGGCGCCCTCGTGACGACGCACAAGATCGACCTGTACGACGCGTGCTCCGACCTCTTCGACGAGATCGATCCGTTCGCCCGCCTCATGGGCGAGACCAGCTGCATCTCCAAACGCGACGGCAGGCTCGTCTGCCACGCCAAGGACCCGATCTCGAGCGGTCTCGCCCTCGACGCCTTCGTGCCAGAGGGATGGTGGTCGCAGTCGCAGGCGCATGCGCTGAGCATGGGCGCCGGAGGGTCCACCATCGCGATCAGCTGGTACCTGTCACGGCGGGAGTCCGGCGCCGACCGACCGGCCAGGATCGTCGTCACGAACCGCTCGGAAGCCCGTCTCGACCACCTCCGCGAGATCCACGCACAGCTCGACACCGACACCGCTTTCGAGTACGTGCTCACCCCGACCAGGGAGGACAACGACCGCGTGCTCGCCACGCTCCCGCCGCGCTCGCTCGTCGTGAATGCGACAGGGCTCGGCAAGGACGCCCCCGGCTCTCCGCTCACGGACGCCGGCGTCTTCCCGGAGCACGGGATCGCCTGGGACCTCAATTATCGCGGCGACCTCGTCTTCCTCGATCAGGCCAGGGCCCAGCAGGACGCTCGCGCGCTGCGGGTGGAGGATGGTTGGATCTATTTCGTGCACGGTTGGACGCAGGTCATCGCGGAGGTGTTCCACGTGGGCATCCCGACGAGCGGCCCGTCGTTCGAGCGGCTCGGCGAGCTCGCCCGGTCCGCGAGGCCGTGATGGGCGACCTCGCGCTGGCGTACGACCTCGGCACAGGAGGCTGCAAGGCGTCGCTGTGGCATGCAGAGGCGCGGATGCTGGCCGAGGCCGTCGTGGAGTACCCGACCCTGCATCCGGCCCCCGGTCGCAGCGAGCAGCGCCCTGAGGACTGGTGGGATGCGATCGTGCGGGCGACCCGCGTTCTCCTCGATCGTGTCCCGGAGGCGTCCGGGCGCATCGCCGGCATCGCCCTGTCCGGTCAGAGCCTCGGCGTCGTCCAGGTCGGCGACCGCCACGAGCTCGTATCCGCGACGACCCCGATCTGGTCGGACGATCGCGGTGACGCGACACCGCTGGCCGACGCGGCCGACGAGGAGGACTGGTACCGCCGGACCGGCAACGGCTTCGGCGCCGAGCTCTATCCGGTGTTCAAGGTACGCACCCTGCGCCGCGAGGATCCTGAGACCTGGTCGAGAACCCGGCTCCTGCTGGGGTCGAAGGACTGGATCAACCTCCGACTCACCGGGGTCGTCGCGACGGACCACTCGATGGCCTCCGGCTCCGGGGCGTACTCCCTCGCCGACGGCGGCTACGACGACGCGATCCTCGCGGCGGCGGAGGTCGATCGCTCGATGCTGCCAGAGCCCCGGGAGTCCCACGATCGCATCGGCGCCCTGCTCCCGGCAGCCGCCGCAGAGCTGGGCGTGCCTGCAGGTGTCCCCGTGTTCGCCGGAGCAGTGGACAACGCCGCGATGGCCCTGGGTTCCCGCGACACCTCGGAGGGCCGCATCTACGCGGCACTCGGATCGTCGAGCTGGATCACGGTGAGCAGCGCCACTCCGGTGATCGATCTGCAGGCGCGCCCCTACGTCTTCCGTCACGCGATCCCAGGCATGCACATCAGCGCGCTGTCGACGTTCAGCAGCGGCACGAGCCTGACCTGGCTGCACCGTCTCCTCGACCCCGGCCGGCCGATCGGCGAGTTCATCGACTCCGCGGCCGCGAGCCCGCCCGGCGCGAACGGCGCCGTCTTCGTCCCCACGCTCGCGGGCGGGACGCCGTTGGAGGGTGGACCGGCCGTGCGCGGCGCTCTGGCCGGCCTCGAACTCGGCACCGCACAGGCCGACCTCGTGCGCGCGTGCCTCGAGGGCATCGCCTTCTCGCTCGAGCGGTCCCTGCGCCTCATGCGCGAGCTGAGCGGCAGCACCGAGGAACTGCTGATCACGGGCGGCGGCAGCCGCTCAGCGGTCTGGAACGCGATCTACGCCGATGTCCTCGGCGGACCCCTCGTGCGCACCGACGTCGAGCAGCAGGCGTCGACCCTGGGCGCCGCGGCCGTCGTCTTCGTCGGCCTGGGCGTCTGGCCCGACTACACCGCGGCGGATCGCGCGCATTCTCACACGGAGCGGATCACGCCCCGCGATCCTGCCGCATACGACCTGGCCAGGGCCCGCTTCGAAGCGGCGGCCTCCGGCCTGCGCGACCTGCCGACTCGTTGACCGTCCGTTCCGCTCACCGCTGACCCCGCCCAGACCCACCCCGCTCGAGGAGAATCCATGTCTCAGCATCCGCTCGTCGTCATCACCGGCGCCAGCTCCGGAATCGGCGCGGCGACCGCCAGGGCGTTCGCCGCCGCCGGCCACCCCCTTCTCCTGATCGCTCGACGCCTCGAGCCGATGCGGGACCTCGGCATCGCCGACGCCGAGCTCGCCGCCTGCGACGTGAACGACACCGCCGCGGTGTCCTCGGCGCTCGCGCGCGCCGAGGAGCGATTCGGCCCCGTCGACCTCCTGATCAACAACGCGGGCCTGATGGCGCTCTCGAGCGTCGCCGAGCAGGATCCGGCACTCGTCCAAGAGCAGTTCGACGTCAACTGCGTGGCGCTCATGAAGAACAGCCAGCTGGTGCTGCCCCGCATGCAGCAGCGCCGCCACGGAACCATCATCAACATCGGCTCGATCGCCGGCAAGCAGCTGTACGGCGACCACACGGTCTACAACGGCACGAAGTTCGCCGTGCACGCGATGACCGAGGGACTGCGCCGGGAGAACGCTGCGTACGGCGTCCGGGTGCTGCTCGTCGCGCCCGGCATGGTCGACACCTCGCTGCTCGGGCACACGCACGGCGAGGTCCTCGACGGGTACCTCGACTACAAGCGCAGCATCGGCGGCGGGCTGGCGCCCGAGGACGTCGCGCAGGCGATCCTCACCGCATACCAGCTGCCGCAGCACATCAGCTTCCGCGAGATCGTGGTCGCGCCGACGTCGCAGGATGCCTGACGTGAAGCGCTCGGGCATCCTGAACGCCGATCTCGCCGGCCGCCTCGCCGCGCTCGGCCACACCGACCGCTTCGCCGTGACGGACTCCGGCTTCCCCGTGCCGGCGGGGGTGCCCGTCGTCGACCTGCGCGTGGTCTACGGCCTGCCCGGATTCGTGCCCGTTCTCGAGGCGATCCTCGCCGAGGTCGTCGTGGAGAGCGCCGTCGTGGCCGACGAGCTCGCGGAGGCGAATCCCGGTCTCGCGACCGCTCTCAGGCGGCACCTTCCCGATGCGACCACCGTGTCGCACACGGAGCTGAAGCAGACGAGAGACCTCCGTTTCGCCGTGCGGACGGGCGAGGACACGCCGTACGCGAACGTCGTGCTGACCGCAGGCGTCGGGTTCCCGGTATGACCGGCCCGCTGCACGGCGAGCGGATCGTGCCCGTCGTCGTCCTGCACGACGCCGTGAACGCCCACCCCCTCGCGGATGCACTCGTGGCCGGCGGCATCCGCTGCGCCGAGATCACGCTGCGCACGCCGGCGGGTCTGGAGGCGATCCGCGCTCTGAGCGGACGCGGCGACATCCTCGTAGGGGCTGGTACCGTGATCGACCGGGAACAGGTCGATCAGGTCGTCGACGCGGGAGCCGCCTTCGCGGTGTCGCCCGGCTTCGACGCCGACGTGGTCGACCGCTGCGCCGAGCGCGACCTGCCGATCGTGCCCGGCGTCGCGACCGCGAGCGACATCCAGTCCGCGCTGCGCCGCGGCATCCGTCACCTGAAGCTCTTCCCCGCCGGACTCGTGGGCGGTCTCGCGGCCGTCCGCGCGTTCGCCGGCCCCTTCCCCGAGGTCCGCTTCCTGCCGTCCGGCGGGGTCTCGGCGGCGAACGCCCGCGACTACCTCGCCGATCCCGCGGTCTTCGCCGTCAGCGGCTCGTGGATGGTGCCGGCCGATGCGCTGCGGGCGGGCGACTGGGGCACGGTCGAGCGTCTCTCCCGCGAGGCGTCCGGGGCCGTGGCCGGCGCGTCCTGAGGCGGCGTCACAGCGGAGGGCGCGGAGACGCCAGGTATTCGCGCAGCACGATCGCCGCTCCGCCGAGCGCGGCGGAGCGATCGGGATCGGCGGCGGCCACGACACGCACAGGGTGAGAGCGACGCACGAAGAAGCGCTCGGCGAGCGCCGAGCCGATCCGCTCGGCAAAGGCCGGCGCCGTGCCCGCGAACCCCGCGCCGGTGAGGACCACGAGGTCGAGGTCGAGCAGGTTCACCAGGCTCGTCACGGCGACGGCCAGCGCCTCCGCCGAACGGCCGACCGTCATCATCGCGTCCGGATCATCGCCTGCGTTCGCCCGTGCCGCGATCTCCGCCCAGCCACGGCGCACACCGGTCAGCGCGAGGTATCGCTCCTCGGCTGCGGGAGGTGCGGCGAACAGCTCGAGGCACCCGCGGTTGCCGCAGTGACAGCGCGGTCCGTCGAGGTCGATGGAGACATGGCCGATCTCGCCCGCATTTCCGCTGATGCCCCGCAGCAGCTCGCCCGCGATCATGATGCCAGCACCGATGCCGATGCCCATGTGGATGGTCGCGAACGTGCCCTGACCGCCGGTCGCCCGAGACCAGTACTCGCCCGCGGCCGCGGCGGTGGCGTCGTTCTCCATCACGACCGGAAGCGAGAGCGCACGCGCCAGCGCGTCGCGCACGCTGAAGTCCGACCACGGCAACGACGAGGGCAGCTGCACCGCTGCGCCGCTCGCGATGTCGATGGGTCCGGGGACCACCATCCCCACCCCGGCGACGATCTCGCGGTCGATGCCCGTCTCGGCGATGATCGAGTCGACCTCCCCGGCGATGCGGCGCACCACTTCGGCTGGTTCGAGCCGATCGGCGCCGGGCCCCGGCCGCTCGGCCACGAGCTCGCCCCACGCGTTCACGACGACATACGAGGTCCCCGCGAACCCCAGGACGACGCCGATCGCGTAGCGCGAGTCTGGCCGAGCCTCGAGCAGCGTGCGTCTCTTCCCGCCGGTCGGCTCGCCGACCCCGGTCTCGACGACGAGCCCGTCCGCGATCAGGTCCCGTACGACCGTGGTCATCGTGGCGGGCGTGAGCGCGGTCGCCTCGGCGAGCTCGATGCGGCTGATCGGGCCGGCCACGCGGATCAGCTCGAGCACGACGGCTCGAGTCGGGCGCCGCGCCGGCGCCGCGTCGGCGTCAGAGGCGGGACGCATCGGCGCGGAACCGCGGCAGCAACGCGAGCGTGGTGCCGAGCGGGTCGGGCATCACGAAGTGCCCGAACGTGTCGTTGGCGAAGAACATGACACCGTCCAGCATCCCACTCAGCTCCCCGTAGACGGCGCGCTGGCGGTGCCAGAAGTGCGGCGAGTCGAGATAGACGCGGTACCAGTACCAGGGGTCGACGAAGTCCACCGAGTAGATGACCTCGAGGTCCGTCCCGAGGCGCTCGCGCAACGCGATCTTGCTCAGCGCCGATTCCGCGATGTTCTCCTCGCGCGCGAGGACCGCGAAGTTCGAGACGATGATGCCGCTGAGAGAGGCGTAGGCCTCGTCGGTCATCCCCCAGACCTCTTGTTCGACCTCGACGGGCCAGAACGAGTCCTGCCAGTAGATGCGGCGGACCCGCCCGTCTTCGGTCGGATCGCGGTCGAAGAGGCCGCGCAGCCTGGTGAAGAACCGCGTGACCGCCGCGCGTCGCTCGGGCGTCGACGCGACGGCGTGCTCGGGATGCCAGAGGCCGATCAGCCCGAACTGATTGCCGAGCGTGATGCCGTCGAGACCGAAGTCCGCCACGAACGCGGCGATCTGACGCGCCACGAACCGTTCGACCGGCTCGCCGTGCGGGATGCCCTGCGGATACGACGCGTACGCCTCCGCGTCGGCGTCGAGCACGGCCGCGACGTCGAGCAGTCCAGGGGCGATGTTGCCGCCGGCATCCACCCAGCCGGACGCCGCTTCGGGATGCCGGCGCGTCTTCCACTCGCACGCGCAGAACTCCGACCCCGGTTCGAGGTACTCGAGCAGCACGAGGGGGATTCCGCGCCGCCGGCCCTCGTCACGGAAGGCGCCGTAGATGGCGGCGAGCGTGTCGTAGTCCATCTCCTGCTCGCTCAGGACGAAGGCCGGTCCCGCGTGATACGGGTTGCCCGCGATGACGCGGTCCTCCCGTGCGACACGCAGCCAGTGGGCGTTGTGATCTCGCGTCGACACCGTCGTGCCGACATAGGAGTTGTATCGCCCCCAGTCGAAGCGCGCTGTTCCGCTGCCCGGCCCCGGATACGCGAGCACGTGATCGCCGTTCCCCGCGCAGAAGGTGACGACGACCTCGTCGACGCGGCCGAACCAGTCCGCGTAGTGGTCGAAGAACGCGGCGACACCCGGCGCCGGGTCGGCGAGGTCGGCGAAGATCTTCGGGGTCACCCACGTGTGGGCCCGCTGCGGCCGCACCGCCGAGCCGCTCACGATGCGTCCGCGAAACGACGGTGCGGGTCGGGCGCCGCATCCGAGAGCCGCTTCGTGTAGGCGTGCTGCGGATGCAGGATGACGTCGTCGGCCCGGCCGCGTTCGACGATCTCGCCGTGGTACATCACGAGGATCTCGTCGGAGAAGTGCCGGGCGGTGGCCAGATCGTGCGTGATGTAGAGCACGGCCAGGTCGTCCTGACGCTGGATGTCGGCGAGCAGGCGGAGCACGCCGAGGCGGATCGACACGTCGAGCATCGACACCGGCTCGTCGGCGATGAGAACCCGGGGGCCCGGTGCGAGAGCCCGGGCGATCGCGACTCGCTGACGCTGCCCGCCCGACAGCTCGTGCGGCCTCCGGTGCAGGTACTCACCGGGGTCGAGGTGGACGCGTTCGAGCAGCTCACTCGCCGCGTGGCGCACCTGCGCGCGCCCTCTCGCGCGGCCCGACATCACGAGGGGCCGCGCGATGTGATGGTAGATCGAGTGGAAGGGATTGAGCGACGCGAACGGATCCTGGAACACCATCTGCACGGCGGTGCGGTACTCGCGTGCCGCGCGCCCGCGGGTCGGCGGCTTCTCGCCATCGAGCAGGATCTCCCCTCCTGTCGGCTGCTCGAGAAGCAGCAGCATCTTCGCGATGGTCGACTTGCCGCTGCCGCTCTCGCCGACGAGGGCCACGGTCCGCCCATAGTCGAGTGTGAGATCGACTCCCTTCACGGCTTCGACGGCACCACGGCCCGTGCCATAGGTCTTGCCTAGCCCGATGGCCTCGATCGCACTCATGCGTCCTCCTCCGTCGTTGCGCCCGCATAGTGCAGCCGCTCGCCCGTCAGGCTCGGGAATGCCGCGAGCAGCTCCCGCGTATACGGGTCCTTCGGGTGGTGATAGATGTCGCGGGTGGGAGCCAGCTCGACGATCTCGCCCTGCCTCATGATGGCGATGCGGTCGCTGATCTCCAGCAGCAGCGGCAGGTCGTGGGTGATGAAGATCACGGCGAAGCCGAGCTCGTCCCGCAGCCGCGTGATCTCGGCGATGATCTCACGCTGCACCACGACGTCCAGAGCGGTGGTCGGCTCGTCCATGATCATCACGGGAGGGTCGAGCAGCAGCGCCATCGCGATCATGACGCGTTGACGCATACCGCCCGAGAGTTCGTGCGCGTACGCGTCGAGGCGCTCCACCGGCACGCCGACCACTCGCATGAGGTGCTCGCAGCGATCGCGGCGCTCCTGCTTGGTCATCGCCGGTCTGTGGGTGGTCAGCACATCCTCGAGCTGTGCGCGCACGCGAAGCACGGGATTGAGGGCATTCATCGCCCCCTGGAAGACCATCGAGATCCGGTCCCACCGGAACGCCCGCAGCGCGGCGCCCTCCAGATGGTCGACGCGCACCGACTCGTCGCCGTCGAGGAACCGGACGGCCCCGCCGACGACCTCGGCCGGCGGCTTCAGCAGCTGCGTGATGCCGTACGCGAGGGTCGTCTTGCCGCATCCCGACTCCCCTGCGATGCCGAGGATCTCGCCCCGCCGAAGCTCGAAGCTCGCCCCGGCGACGGCGTGGACGACGGGATCGGAGGCGTAGTCGATACGCAGATCCTCGATGCTCAAGACGACATCGCTCATGAGACGGCCTTCCGACGGGGGCGGGCAGCCGCGGGCAGCCGCAGCTTGGGGTTGACGATCTCGTCGAGCGCGAAGTTGACGAGTGAGAGCGCGGCGCCGAGAGTGGCGATGAGCAGGCCCGGCGGGACGAACCACCACCACGCCCCCGCTCGGAGCGCCGATCCCATCTGCGCGTCGAAGAGCATGCGACCCCAGGTGTAGTCCGCAGTCACGCCCAGGCCGAGGTACGACAGCCCCGCTTCGGCGAGGATCGCCGACACCACGCCGAAGATGAACGAGGATGCGAGGATCGGCAGCAGATTGGGCAGGATCTCGACCGTGATGATCCGGAAGGTCCGTTCCCCTGCCACCCGGGCAGCGGCGACGTAGTCACGGCTGCGCAGACTCAGCGTCACGGCTCGCAGCACACGTGCGCCGCCCGCCCAGCTCGTGAGCGCCAGGATGAGCGCGACGACGCCGAGGCCGCGGCTCTCGACGTAGCTCGACACGACGATGATCAGCGGAAGACCGGGGATGACGAGGGCGATGTTCGTGATGAGCGAGAACGCCTCGTCGGCCCAGCGTCCGAGGTACGCGCCGAGGATGCCGAAGAACGCCGACAGCACCAGGCTCAGCACGCCCACGACCACGCCGATGAGCAGCGAGTTCGTCGTCGACACGGCCAGCTGGGCGAAGATGTCCTGCCCCTTCTGCGTGGTGCCGAGCCAGAACTCCGCGCTCGGGGCCGTCGTTCCGATCGGGCGGATTCGGAAGGGATCACCCACGAACGGCGGCGCGATGAGGCCGAACAGCACGATGGCGCCCGTGATCGCGAGCCCGATGACGAGCTTGGCGCTCACGGGACGCCGGCGACGACGACGCGGCGAGAGCTGCGCGAGGGTGGCCGTGACCGATTGCGACGACATCCCTTACCTCCGGATCCGGGTGCGCGGGTCGATCACTCCGTAGAAGAGGTCGACGATGAGGTTGGCGGCGAGCACGGCGAGCGTGATCACGAGGAACAGTCCCTGCATGAGCGCGTAGTCGTTGTTGTTCACCGACTGCAGCAGGGCGTATCCGATGCCGGGATAGGAGAACACCTGCTCCGTCACCAGGGAGCCCGACACGACGAATCCGAGCGACAGCGCGAAGCCTGCGACGGAGGGGAGGATCGCGTTGCGGGCGGCGTATCGCTGCCGAACCCGCACGGGCGAGAGTCCCTTCGCCTCGGCCGTCGTGATGTAGTCCTCCGACAGCGTCGCGACCATCATGTTGCGCATGCCCAGCATCCACCCTCCGAAGGAGCTGATGACGATCGTGAGCGCGGGCAAGCATGCGTAGAACACGGCACTGCCGATGAAATCGGGGGACCATCCCGGCACGGTGCGGTAGATGTCGTACCCGCCGAAAGCCGGGAAGATCGGCACGATGACGGCCAGCAGGTAGACCAGGATGATCGCCATCCAGAAGTACGGCACCGCCTGCAGCATCGTCGTGACGGGGATGAGGTTGTCGAGCCAGCCGCCGCGACGCCACCCGGCGATCGTGCCGAGGGTGATGCCGAACACGAACGAGAGCACGGTCGACACCCCCACCAGCACGATCGTCCAGGGCAGCGCTTGCGAGATCACGTCGACGACCGGCGTCGGGTAGTACGTGATCGAGGGGCCGAAATCGAAGGAGAGCACGTTGCGGAGATAGCCGAGGTACGCCTCCCACACGGGAACATCGGCGTCGGTGCCCAGCAGCAGCTCCAGGCTCGCCCGCGCGCTCGGGCTCACCGGGCCCTTCTGCGCGAGCTTCGCGAGCATGATGTCGACCGGATTGCCCGGCAGCAGGCGCGGAATGAAGAAGTTCAGGGTCACTGCGGCCCAGAGCGCGATGCCGTAGAACGCCAGCTTCTTTCCGTAGTACTTCATCCCCGTGTCTCCTCCGGGACTCGACGCCGCATCCTCACCGGTTCACTCGCCGGCCGGCTGCAGGTTGGCCGCGACGACGCCGAGGTTCCAGATGGACCACGCCGCGGGGAACGCGTAGAGGTCGTCCTCGGTGGGCCAGCCCGTGGCATCGTCGGTGTTGTAGTAGGTCACCGTCGGCACGACGAGCACGGGGATGTAGGGCATGGAGGGCGCGATGATCCGCTGGATATCGAAGTACAGCTCACGACGGCGCTCCGGGTCGACCTCGACTCGGGCCTGATCGACCAGAGCGTCCACCTCGGGGTCGGTGTAGCGCGAGTAACTCGTGGGAGCCTGTTCGCCGACGGGCGCGGTCGCCGCCGTCGTGTAGTAGTTCGCGTAGATGTAGTACGGGTCTGCCGACGGGCCCTGGTAGACGCCGTCCATGGTGAACGAGAACTCGCCGGAGAACCGGTTCTCGTTCCACTGCGCGCCCGGAAGCGCTTCGGGCTTGAGATCGATGCCGATGTCGGCGAGCTGCTGCGAGGCGACCTCGACGGCGGTGACATACGAGGTCCACTCCTGCGGCATCTGCACGGTGACGCTCAGACGCTCGCCGTCCTTCTCGTACACGCCGTCGGCGCCACGGGTCCATCCCGCTTCCTCGAGCACCGCTGCGGCCGCGGCCGGATCGGCGTGGGGCCCCGTCGTGTCCTCGAGGTCGGGAGCGATGTAGTCGGCGTCGCGCTCGGGCAGCAGCATCGCCGGAGAGACCGCGCCGCCCAGCCCTTCGAAGGCGATGTCGATGATCTCCTGGCGGTCGATGCCCAGGCTGATCGCCCGTCGGACGGCCGGGTCGGTCTGCGGCCCCGTGCAGCCGAGCGAGACGTCGGCACACGCGATCCACGCCGTCTGATTGATGGGCGTGTTGATCTGGTTCAGCGTCGGGTTCGACTCCACTTCGTCGCTGAAGTCCGGGACGAGACCGGTGTTCCAGTCGAGCTGGCCGTTGACCATCGCGGTGGTGGCCGCATCGCCGCTCGCGAAGGAGACGTAGCGCAGCGTCTCGAGGGCGGGCTTGCCCTCCTGCCAGTACGACGGGTTCTTCTTCAGCACGTAGCTCTGCGGCGTGAACGATGACAGCGTGAACGGTCCCGTTCCGACGGGCTCCTCGTTGACGAAGTTGGCGACGTCGTCGAACTCGGACCAGATGTGCTCCGGAACGATCGCGGTGCGTCCGATGAGCTCCGGTCCGATCGGCAGCGACGGCTCGTCGAAGGTGACGACGACGGTGTCGTCGTCGACCGCTTCTGCCGAGCCGGAGTAGCCGATCGTGTTGATCTCGGGGGTGGCGGCGATGAGGTCGAAGGTGAAGGCGACGTCGTCTGCGGTGAGCGCCTCGCCGTCCGACCAGGTCACGCCGTCGCGCACCTGGATGGTCAGCTCGGTCGCCTCGTCGTTCCAGGAGTACTCCGTGCCGAGCATCGGCTTCGGCTCGCCCACCGACAGGTTGTTGTAGAAGAAGAGCGGCTCGTAGATGGCTCCCAGCGTGGGCTGCAGGACATTCGGCGAGAACGGATTGAAGTTCTTCGTGATGTCGCCGATGGCGCCCGTCGAGATCGAGATGCCGCGGTCGTCACCACCCTGCGGAGCGCAGCCGGTGACGAGGATGAGAGCAACGGCGCCGGCGGCGAGCGGCACCGCGCCGCGGGACCAGCGACTACGGGACCAGCGACTACGGGACCAGGGAGTACGGAGGATCATCGTCGTTCCTTTCCGACACGTCGATGTGGCGACGTCGGGCGGGGCGCCCGGCGAAAAGTAAAGTACCTGAAATTAGTCGAATTGGGTAGCCCCACTACAGAAATGGGTTCGAGAACGGGTCTTGTCAGCGCGTATGCGGCTCCGGTACGGTCCTTCACGACACAAGTTCGTAGTCGTACTACCGGATTTCCTCTCCCGGTCGGTCCCGGCTGCGCTCTATCGATGGAGATAGGAGATCCCTCCGTGAAACGAAGAATCGGCGCCGCCGTCGCGGCGACCGCCGCCGTCATGGCAGGCGCCCTCGCCCCTGTCGCACCCGCGGCCGCCACCGCAGCCTCCGAGCAGCGCACGGTCACCGTCGACCTCGACGAGGTGCTGCAGGAGGATTACCTGGGCATCGGCGTCAACGTGATCCCGTGGAGCCTCATGCCGGGAACCACGACCAGGGGCTACGACGACGCCGACTGGGAGGTCGACGTCGAACGCATCCTCACGCTGCAGCCGAAGGTCGTTCGCCTGTGGTTCCAGATCGACTGGATGGAGCAGGAGAAGGGCGTCTACGACTTCGACTCCGATCGGATGAAGGCGTTCTACCGGTACCTCGACGCCTTCAAACAGGCCGGCACCGAAGTCGAGCTGAACTTCGGATGGAAGGTCGGCCAGAGCGTTCACGACTGGTTCCTCTACCCCGGGGTCGCCAAACCCTATGAGAGCGCCCCGGGCGATCTCGTCGCGTACGGTCGCTCGGCTTCGGCACTGCTGAACGAGCTCATCAACGTCCGCGGCTACGACAACGTCGACTACCTGACCTTCTACAACGAGCCCAATGGCAGCTGGGACTTCGAAGGCCCTGTCGACCAGAAGGCCTATTACGCCGCGATGGCCCGCCAGGTGCACGAGCAGCTCATCGAGGACGGCCTGCGCGACGACGTCGAGATCTGGGGTCCCGAAGAGGTGAACGCACCGGACTGGACGCAGTACATGGCCCAGAACGCCGCGGACGTCTTCGACCAGTACTCGTTCCACCTGTACGGCGAGTCCTACGACCTGATGGCGCAGGCGATCGATCAGCGCCGCGGATACATCGGTGACGCGCCTCTCAACCTCTCTGAGATGGGCTGGACCAACCCCGGCACCAGCGTCTGGGAGACCGGGTACGCGAACTACATCATCCGCAGCGCGAACAACGACGTGCACTCCAACCTCATCTGGCAGCTCAACGGCGTCATGACCGACGACCCCGCCGGCGACACCAACGGCTCTTACAACCTGTGGGATTCGCTCGTGCTCGGCCTCGAGCCGACCGCCGCGTTCTACGAGGCAGGACTCCTGATGCGCTACGTGCCCGAGCACAGCACGGTCCTCGGCACGACGGTGTCCGACGACGACATCCGGGCGACGGCGTTCCGCGACGCCGACGGCGAGCTCACCGTGCTCGTCGAGACGCAGGACGGGTCGGCCAAGGACGTGCGTGTCGAGTTCACCGGGGGCGAGGTCTCGGGCGACTTCCACCGCTTCGCATTCAGCGACTCGCAGGTGCACATCGACGCGAACGCGCTGCTGCCGGCATCCACCGGCACGCTCACCGCGTCGGGCAACGCGTTCACCGACGACGCCATCGGCGAGGAGAACACCTTCGCCATCTACACGACGGCGGAGCCCGCGACCCAGGTGGCGGTCGATCCCGTGCAGTCGGATGTCACCGGCGGCGAGCAGACGACTCTGCACGCCGAGATCATCGACGGCCCCGCAGATGCCGAGGTCACCTGGTCGGTCGTGGGTGAGGGCAACGGCTCGATCTCCGCCGACGGCGTGTTCACCGCGCCCGAGGTCGAGACCGAGCGCACCGTGGCCATCCGCGCCACCGTGGGAGACGGCGTCTACGGCGTCGCGCAGGTCCTCGTCCTCCCGGCGTCGCGCGCCGGAGTGGTCGACGCTCCCGTGTTCAGCCTCGCGCCAGGCGTCTACGACTCCGTGGAGGCGGTGCGCATCACGAGCGGCACGGCTGGAGCCGAGATCCGGTACACCACCGACGGCAGCGTGCCGACGGCCAGCTCGACGCTCTACACGGGCCAGATCCTGCTGAATCCCCTCCAGACCGTGTATCTCCGGGCCATCGCCATCTCGGATGGCCTTCACGATTCCGGTGTGACGTCGCGGTTGTACAAGGTGCGCGGCATCCAGAACGCCCCCGACGGCTACGTGTTCTGCCAGTACGAGGGCGAGGGCGAGTGCGCCTTCGAGGGTGAGGCGAGCGTCGCCTTCGGCTCGGACGGCCTGTTCAGTTATGGCACGTTCACGGACGGGGTCGACTGCTCCGCGGCATCCTTCCCGGAGAATCCGAACCCGGGCTCGGACGACAACCGGTGCTTCTTCAGCACCGACATCCCGGAGACACCTCCCGTGGTGACGATCTACAACGCCGGGTTCGAGAGCCCGGCGACAGGAGGCACGGCGAACGGCCCCATGGTGAACGGCTGGACCTTCAGCGCCCGCTCAGGGATCCAGCACAACAACAGCGTGTTCCGGCCGGCGTCTCCCGCCCCGCAAGGTGAGCGCACGGCGTACCTCAAGACGGATTCGGGTCTTGGCAGCCGCATCGATCAGACGGTCGTCTTCCCGGAGGGCAGGTATGCGCTGACGTTCTACGGCGCGGTGCGGACCGACTTCGGCGGCAAGCAGGAGTGGGATGTCCTCATCGACGACACCGTCCTGGGGCACTACGCTCCCGCCGGCGGAACGTACGAATTCTACGAGTCGGATGCCATCGATCTGACGGCGGGAGAGCACACGATCTCGTTCGTCGCGACGACCACGACCGGCGACAACACGGGGTTCATCGACGACGTGAAGGTCGTCAAGATCGATGAGGAGACACCGGATCAGGTGAAGCCGTCTACCACTCTCGTCACCCCGACGTCGGCCGGCCCGCATGCCGCGTTGGCACTGCAGGTCGACGCGACCGATGACCGCGGACTCGACCGAATCGTCGCGAACATCTATCGCGACGGGATCCTCGTCAAGAGCACGCAGACGGCTGTCGGCGGTGCGACCACGGGCACCCACACCGCGACGGTCGCCGTCCCCGACGGCGCGTACACCATCCGGTACAACGCACGCGACACGGCCGGGAACATCTCGCAGACGAAGACGTTCGCCGTCACGGTCGATGCGACTCCGCCGACGGTCACGCCGAAGGAGGGCGACACGTTCACAACCTCCGCCGGTGACGCGTACGACCAGGTCAGCTTCAAGCTCTACGACGCAGGGAAGATCGACAAGCTCACGCTGAACGGGGTCACCAAGGATCTGAGCGACAACGCCTGGTCGGATCTCAACTTCGTGAAGCCGGGCGTCTTCGGCGCCGTCGCCGGAGCGAACAGGCTGGTCGTGTACGACCTCGCCGGCAACTCCAAGACGGTGGACTTCGTTCTCCGGTAACCCGTCGGGCACGAGCCGATGTCGCCGCGTCCGCTTGCGGGCGCGGCGACATCGCGTTCGACCATCTTCACTCTCTTCACACATTCATGAACTCGGCGTAATGCCCGACGACATGAACACTGTGATCCGCACGAGCGGCCTCACCAAGCGCTACGGGCGCGCGCGTGCACTCGACGGTCTCGATCTCCAGGTCGACGCCGGACAGGTGCACGGGTTCCTCGGCCCCAACGGCGCGGGCAAGACCACCACCATCCGCATCCTCCTCGGGCTCGCCCGCAAGACCTCCGGCGACGCATCCGTCTTCGATCGCGACCCCTGGGCCGACGCGGCCGAGATCCACCGCCGCATCGCCTACGTCCCCGGCGACGTCAGCATCTGGCCCAACCTCTCCGGCGGGGAGTCGATCGACCTCCTCGCCCGCCTCCGCGGCGCACACACGAAGAGCCCCGAGTACCGCGCGGCGCGCGAACGGCTCGAGGCGGCGTTCCAGTTCGACCCCCGCAAGAAGGGCCGCACCTACTCGAAGGGCAACCGCCAGAAGGTCGCCCTCATCGCCGCGTTCGCCGTGCCCGCCGACCTCTACATCCTCGATGAGCCGACCAGCGGCCTCGACCCGCTCATGGAGGTCGTGTTCCGCGACGAGGTCGCCCGCGTGAAGGATGCCGGTGCCACCGTGCTCCTGTCGAGCCACATCCTCTCGGAGGTCGAGCTGCTCTGCGACAGGGTGTCGATCATCCGTGCCGGCCGCATCGTCGAGTCCGGCACGCTCCCCGAACTGCGGCACCTCACGCGCACGGAGGTCTCGTTCGAGGCGACGGACGCCGCCGCGCTCGACGGCATCCCCGGCGCGCACGACCCCGCCTACGCCGACGGACGCGCCCGCTTCACGGTCGACAGCGACACCGTGGCATCCGTCCTCCCTGCCCTGGCCGACCGAGGCGTGACGGGCCTGCGGGTCGAACCGCCGTCGCTGGAGGAGCTGTTCCTCCGCCACTACGGAGACGTGACCGCCGAAGGGGTCGAGCGGTCATGATCGCCCTGCTGCGTCAGCGCCTCCGCCGAGACGGAATGCAGCTGCTGCTCTGGTTCCTGGGCGCCGTGCTTCTCGCGGTCGCCGGCTACGGCGGCGTGACCCAGTCGTACGCGACCGTCGCGGATCGCCAGGAGGTGCTGACCGCCGTCATGGCGAACCTGGTGATCCTGCTCTTCCGCGGCCTCCCCTCCGGCACCTCGGAGGGGGCGTTCTTCGCCTTCGAGGACCTCCCGTGGCTGGCCATGCTCGCCGGCCTGATGAGCACCTTCCTGGCCGTGCGGCACACCAGAGGAGATGAGGAGGCCGGTCGCGGCGAACTGCTCGCGGCGACGCCGGCCGGTCGCGCGGTGCCGCTGCTGGCGACCATCGTGCACGGACTCGCCGCCGACGTCGTGCTCGGCGCTCTCGTCGCCGGAGCACTGCTGCCGACCGGATTCGACGCGGCCGGTTCGCTCGTGACGGGTGCCGCGACAGCGGGAGCCGGCATCGCGTTCCTCGGCGTCGGACTCGTCGCGGCCCAGCTCGCCCGCACCTCGCGCGGGGCGAACGCGCTGTCGGTGTGGGTGCTGGTCGCGGCCTTCCTCATACGCGGGATCGGGAACGTCGCAGGCACGCCGTCCGACGATCTCGCCCGCATCGACAGCTCCTGGGTCGCGTGGCTCTCGCCGTTCGGATGGGCCGAGCAGGCGCGCCCCTACGACGAGGATGCCGTCTGGCCCGTGCTGCTGGCCGTGGGCGTCGGCCTGCTCCTGGCCGGCGCATCGTTCGCGCTGCAGTCCGCGAGGGACATCGGCGCCGGATTCGTCCCCGAGCGCCGGGGGAGGGCGAACGCCGGCCCTTTGCTCACCTCTCCCTTCGCTCTCGTGTGGCGCTTGTCGTGGGGAGCGATCGTCGGGTGGATCGTGGGCGGCGGCATCACCGGCATCCTCGCCACGACGCTGAGCGGACTGGCCGGCGAGATCTCCGGGCAGAACCCGGCGGTGCAGGAGATCCTCGAGAAGATCGCCACAGCGGGCGGGATCGACGAGACCGTGATCACGGTCTTCTTCACGGTGCTCGGCATCCTCGCCGCGTGCGCGGCCGTGCAGACGATCGCTCGGGCGCGGCAGGACGAGGCGCATGGCACAGCCGAGCTCGTGCGCGCCGCCGCGGTCGGGCGGGTGCGGTGGCTGGCCGACTACGTCGTCGTCGCGACCTGTGCGGTCGTGCTCGTGACCGCGGCCGCCGTGCTCGCGGCCTTCGCCGGCCTCGCGTCGACGGATGCCGACCCCGAGCTGTACCGCGTGACGATCGTGACCGCGCTCGGCCAGTTCGTGGCGGCGTCCGTGTTCACCGGCATCACGGCCGCCGTGTTCGCGCTCCTCCCTCGGGCGACGATCGGCGCGGGATGGGCGTTCGTCGGCGTCGCCACGGTGCTCGGCCTGTTCGGCCCGTTGTTCGGGATGCCCGAATGGGCCACCCACGCCTCGCCGTTCGCCGTGACCCCGGTGGTCGCGAACGGCGAGGCCGACCTGCGGGGCGTGTGGTGGCTCGTCGCGGTCGCCGCGGGGTCGTACGCTGCGGCCCTGACCCTCATGCGCCGACGCGAACTCGCATCCGGCGGATAATCTGGCGTCCTATGGAACACCGCGCGCAGGAGGCCGCCGAGCAGGCGGCGGCGATGATGACGACGGCGGGCATGCCTCGCATGCCCGCCCGCGTCATGATGGCGCTCGTCGCCGCTCCCTCCGGCGGGTACACGGCGGCTCAGCTCGCCGAGCGCCTCGGCGTCTCTGCCGCCGCCGTGTCCGGTGCCGTGCGATACCTGCAGGACGCCCACTTCGTGCGCCGCCTCCCCATGCCCGGTCACCGGCGCGACCGGTACGACCTCGCCCCCGACGGCTTCCCCTCCGTGATCCTCGGGAACATCTCGGTGTACCTGCGCCTGGCCGAGCACGTCGAGCGCATCGGCGCGGAGACCGCCGACGACGAGGCCGCGGCCGCACGCACGGCCGAGATGTCCGGCTTCCTGCGCCTCATGGCCGAGCGGATGCCGCAGCTCGTGTCGGAGTGGGCTGCCGCACGCGGCGACGACTCACCTCCCCGCGCGTAGCCGGTTCGCGCCGAGGGCGCCGTTCCGGACAGCCGACTCCCCTGCTTCTTCCACACCGGCATTCATCGGATCTCTTCACAAACGATTATCGATTAGTGTAATGTCCCCAGTGCCCCTCCCGTGCACCAGGAAAGGATCGAAGATGATCAGAATTCGGCTCTTCGCCGCCGCAGGCATCGCCGCCGCGACGGCCATCGCCGTCACCGGATGCTCCACCGCCCCCGCGGGCGGCGACGGCTCGTCCGCCGATGGGCAGGTCACCCTGCGCATGCTCGTCAACGTCACCCCCAACCTCACCGAGGACTTCTGGAACGAGCTCGTCGAGCCGTTCGAGAAGGCCAACCCCGACATCGACGTCGTGATCCAGAACCCGGGAGCCGAGGGCGTCGCCGCCGCCGTCCCCCGCCTCCTCGCCGCGGGCGACGCGCCCGACGTGGTGCAGTCGATCGCGCCGACCACCAAGCTCGCCCCCGAGCTCGTCGACCTGTCGGAGTACGACTGGGCCACCGACGGCCCGCTGGCCGAGCAGTACTCGATCGACGGCAAGTACTACATGGCAGGCATAGGCGTGCAGCTGCAGAGCCTGTTCTTCTACAACAAGACCGCGTTCCAGGAGGCCGGCATCGACGAGCTCCCGACGACCGTCGACGAGCTCACCGAGGCCCTCGGCAAGCTGAAGGACGCCGGCTGGACGCCCATCCAGACCGGCGGCGACTGGATGACCAGCCACACGCTGCAGACCCTCGCCCTGCCGACCGTGATCGCCGAGGACCCGACGTGGTTCCAGGACATCTCGTCGGGCGAGGTCACGTTCGGCGAGACCTACGGCGACGCCGTCGAGACCTACGCCGACTGGGTGGCCGCGGGCTACATCCCCACGGATGCCCTCGGCATCAAGTACCCCGACGCCGAGCAGGCGTTCCTCTCGGGCAAGACCGCCGTCTACGCCATGGGCAGCTGGTTCGCCGGCACGCAGGCCAAGGCCGCGGAGTCCGCCGACATCGGCGTGTTCCGGGCGCCGGCGGTCGACGCGAAGGACCAGCCGGCCATGGGCGCCAACATCGCCAGCCCGTACTCCATCCTCAAGGCCAGCAAGAACCAGGATGCCGCGGCGAAGCTCGTTGAGTTCCTCGTCACCGACAAGGACGCCGTGACTTCGCAGCTCGAGGTCGACGGCAACTTCCGCGACGGCTACGAGTACGACATGACACCGCTCGGCGAGGAGCTGCTGCAGATCGTCGCCGACACGCCGGCCGACGCGTACACGCCCACCGGCGGCGGCTACGGCGAGCGCACGCTGCCCGACGGATACTCGGGCGAGATCAACACGCAGACGCAGGCCCTGATCGGCGGCACACCGGCCGCCGACGTGATCAAGGCCATGGACGACTGGTTCGCCGCGAACGCCGGCTGACCCGTCAGCGCGCCCGGGACGGCATCCGTCCCGGGCGCGCATCCCGACTCGGAACGACAGGAGCGTCGACGAATGAGCTCGACCATCGCCCCGCGCCGGCGCACCGCGCTGCAGCGCTGGCGGCATCGCCTTCCCGGCATCCTCATGGGCGGACCCGCCGTGGCGGTCTTCATCGCCATGTTCGTGATCCCCATGATCCTCGCAGCCGTCCTCAGCTTCACCGACTGGAACGGCTACAGCCTCAGCTTCGACTTCATCGGCTGGGAGAACTACACCAAGGCCTTCCGCAGCCCCCGTTCGGTGCAGGCCGCGGTGTTCACCGGTGTCATCGCCGTCGTCGGCACGATCCTCTGCAACGCCGTGGGGCTCGCGATCGCGGCTCTGATCTCGGGCCAGGGGCGCGCCAACACGATCCTGCGCACGATCTTCTTCTACCCCTATGTGATCAGCGCGCTCATCATCGGGTTCATCTGGTCGGCGATGCTGTCGCCGAACGGCGCGGTGAACGGCGTGCTCACCACGATCGGCCTGCCCGCTCTGCCGTTCCTCACCGAGCCCGGCTTCGCGAAGGCCAGCGTGATCTTCACGATCGTGTGGTCGCACTTCGGCTTCAACATGATCCTGTTCCTCGCCGGCATCAAGTCGGTCCCCGCGGAGTACTACGAGGCGGCGACCGTCGACGGCGCCTCGCGGTGGCAGCAGTTCCGTTCGATCACGCTGCCGCTGATCGCCCCCGTCTTCACGGTCAACCTCGTCCTCACGCTGGTCGGGCTGCTCAAGGCGTACGACGTGGTGCTGTCGCTCACCGACGGCGGCCCGGCAGGCTCCACGCAGACCATCGTCTACCAGATCCTCAAGGACTCGTTCGCGAACTCCTCGCTGGGCTTCGGCGCGGCGCAGTCGATCGTGCTCCTCCTCGTCACGGCCGTGATCGGACTCGCCGTGACCGTCGTGCGCCGCCGCGCCGAGCAGAAGGCGACAGAGTGATGAAGCAGACCCGCAACCGCCCCGCTCTGGTCGTCAGCATCGTCCGGTGGATCGTGCTCGGCGTCGTCGCCGTCACGATGCTCATCCCGATGTACACGATGCTCATCAACGCGTTCAAGCCGCAGGCCGAGATCATCGAGAACCCGCTGCTCATCACGCCCCAGAGCTTCACGCTCGACTACCTGTGGGCCGCCATCACGAGCAGCAAGTTCAACGTGATCGCCGCGTACGGCATCACGCTGCTGTTCGTGGTGCTGGTGAACGTGTGCTGCATCGCCCTGGCGGCTCCCGTCGCCTACGTGATCGCCCGCGGGCGCTCGAAGTGGCACCTCGGACTGCTGCTGCTGTTCGTGTCGGGGCTGTTCATCCCCGGCCAGGTCACGCTCATCCCTGTCGTGTTCGTGCTGAGGATGCTCGGGCTCATCAACACCATCCCCGGGTTCATCCTCTTCGAGACGGCGGCGACGCTGCCCGTGACGATCTTCCTCTTCACCGCCTATCTGCGCAGCGTCCCGCGCGACATCGACGAGGCGGCGGCGCTCGACGGCGCAGGCCCGATCCGGGCGTTCTGGTCGTGCATCTTCCCGATCATGAGGCCGGTCGTGGCGACGATCGTGGTGCTGAACTCGATCGGCGTGTGGAACGACTTCGTGAGCCCGCAGATCATCCTCGGCCCCAGCTCCGGGATCTACACGGTGACGACGGGCGTCTACGCCGCGGTCGGCCAGTTCTCCACCGATTACACGCAGGTCTTCCCGACGCTGCTCCTGGCCGTGCTGCCAGCGATGGTGTTCTTCATCGTCATGCAGCGGCACATCATCGGCGGGCTCGTCGCCGGTGCGACGAAGGGCTGACATGACCGACCACACGTTCACCTCGCCGCTGCGCACGATACCGGCGTGGGCGGTGCTGCAGCGCCGGCTGTTCGGCGAGATCGAGGAGGCGCGGCGCGTCTTCCGCGACCGGTACACGCTGCCGGACGGGCGCCTGCGCGGCGTGGCCGAGTTCGTCGACCGCGACGGGGTCGACGACCTCTACGAGCCGTTCTTCAACTGGCCGGCCTTCTACCTGCTCGGCGGGCCGGACGAGGTCCTCGACGACGCCAAGCGGCACTGGGAGGGAGTGACCGCCCAGCTGTCGGATGCCGGAATGCTCACCGACGAGTACGACAACGGATACGACTGGTTCCACCAGGGCGAGTCGCTGCTGTTCCTCGCGGGCATCTGCGCCGCCGACCCGGCCGACACCGCGTTCGCCGAGCGGGCCGCCCGGTTCTCCGCCCTGTTCACCGACCCGGCCCGCGGCAACTACGACCCCGAGCACAACATCATCCGCGCGCCGCACAACGGGGCTCTCGGTGCGCGCCGCGGGCTCGACGACACGGTCGTGCCGTACTCGGCCGACCGGGCCGAGATGCGGCCCTACGGCCTGCCGGTGCAGGGTCTCGACGGCATCCGCACCTGGGACGATCTCGCCCTGCCGGAGAACGCGCTGCGCATGGCGGAGGAGATGCACCGCCGCGCCGACGGCGACGTGGCCGTGAACCTCGCCGCCACCTCGCTGGCCGCGAACCGCTGGCTGTACGACGGCGACGAGACGGCGGCCGCATGGGTGCGCCGGTACGTCGACGGCTGGATCGCCAGGGCGGACGGCGGGATGCTGCCCGACAGCGTCGGACCCGACGGCGTGACGGGGTCGTTGCAGGAAGGCCGCTGGTGGGGCGGGCACTACGGATGGGCGTGGCCGCACGGCCTGCACTCCGTGGGCATGAGCGCGCTCATCGGCGCCCTCAACCACGCGCTCGTCACGCGCGACGACAGCGCGCTCGACCTCGTCCGCACCATGCTCGACACCGTCATGGCCCAGGGCCGAGCCGGGACGGTCGTCGGATCGGACTACAGCCTGCGAGGCGGCTGGATGGCGCGGCTGGGCGCTGCGGCATCCGAGGAGGCCACGCTCGTGCCGTACCGCTTCGGCGTCGACGGCTGGTTCGACTTCGGACCCCTGCAGCTCGACCTCCCGCTGTGGCTGTGGTGGTGGTCCCGATCGGACGCCGACCGCGACCGGCTGGAGCGCGCGATCGCCGGGCTCCCGGCCGACGCCGACCTCGTCGCCCCGTTCCGCGACAAGGAGGAGGCAGGGCACGAGGCCGGCTGGTACCGGTTCCTCAGCGGCGCGCTGCCCGACTACCCGGTGCGGGCCCTGGAGATGGCGCTCGGGCAAGTCGCCAGGCGCACGGCCATGATGCTCGCCGACGATCGCGATCCGGATGCCGCGCACCTGCACTTCTGGCAGCGGGTCAACCCGGTCGTGACCGAGGTGCTCACGCAGCTCGTCGCCGGGGCGCCGCAGGTGCTCTACAACGGCGGGCTCGGGTTCACGGCCCTGCGGTACGAGGACGTCGAGCGGTCGCGACCGGGCCTCCCGCCCGACGTGGCGGCGCTCGTGCACCGCCTCGACGACACGGGCGTCGGCGTACAGCTCGTCAACACCTCGGTCGTGCACACGCGCACCGTGCGGCTGCGCGGAGGGCGCTTCGGTCTCGACCGCATCATCCGCGCCACCGCGACGTTCGAGGAGCCGGGCGCCTACCCCGGGCCGTCAGGCACGTACGCCGCGCCCGTAGGTCCGCCCCGCACCCTCATGTGGGAGTGCGACGACGACCTCGTCGTCACTCTGCCTCCGGCGCACGGCGCCGACCTCGACCTGACCATCGCGCGCGCGACCGGTTCGCCGCGCCACCTCACCCCTGGAGGAGCCGCATGAGCGACACCCTGATCCGTCCCGACTTCGCGCTGCCCGTTCGCGGCGCCGCCTACGAGCGCCCGTCGTCGGAGGTCGTCGGAGCGTTCGATGCGATCTCCGCCGCCACCGCGTGCGCCAAGCTGCACGAGCTCGGCATCCGCCGCAGCTACATCGACGGACCTGAGCCCCTGTCGCCCGGCCAGCGCGTGGTGGGCTCGGCCCTGACCCTGCAGTTCATGCCGCAGCGCGAGGACATGGCGTCGGGCGCCGGCCAGGAGTACGCCGAGCGCCACACGGCGCTGTGGCACGTGCTCGAGGCCGTGCAGCCGGGAGACGTGCTGGTCATCCAGGCGTACGGCAGCCGCTTCTCGGGGTGCATCGGCGACATCCTCGCGCGGTACTTCGCCCGCAAGGGCGGGGCAGGCATCGTGGTCGACGGCCGCATCCGCGACGCCGGGCGCATCCGCGAGCTGGGCATCCCCGTGTGGTCGACGGGCACCACGCCGCACTACGCGTCGCAGTCCGAGCTCGTGCCGTGGGCGTACGACGTCCCTGTCGCGGTCGGCGGGGCGCTGTGCATGCCGGGCGACCTCGTGGTGGCCGACGACGACGGTCCCGTCGTCGTGCCGCAGGCCATGGCTCCGCGCGTCGTGGAGTCGGCGCGCGATCATGAGGAGTGGGAGGTCTTCAGCCGCCTCCGTCTCGACGGCGGGGCCCGGCTGAGCGACTACTACCCGCTGACCCCCGACAGCCGCGAGGAGTACGAGGCATGGCGTTCCGCGCAGAGCTCCGTCCGCTGAACGGCGCCGTCGCCGCGCGCGACGACGCAGGGCTCGGCTGCGCGCCCATCGGCAACCTCTTCTCCCCGGTGACGGATGCCGACGCCGTGGCGACCGTCGAGGCGGCGCTCGCCCGCGGCGTGCGGTTCTTCGACACCGCGCCCCTCTACGGCTCCGGCGAGAGCGAGCGCAAGCTCGGGATGGCGCTGCGCGGCGTCCCCCGCGACGACTACGTGATCGCGACCAAGGTCGGTCGCCTGCTCCTCGACGAAGACGGCGCGCCCGTGCGCGGCGCGGCCGGCGGGCACTCCTCCGTGGCCGACCTCAGCCGCGACGGCGTGTTTCGGAGCCTCGAGGGGAGCCTCGCGCGCCTCGGCGTCGACCGCGTCGACGTGCTGCATCTGCACGATCCGCTCGATGTCGACGCCGCGCTCGCCGGCGCGATGCCCGCGCTCGTCGAGCTGCGCGAGCAGGGCGTCGTCCGGGCGATCAGCGTGGGGCTCGGCCGGCTCGATCCGCTCGAGCGCCTCACGGCCGTCGCTCCGCTCGACGTGGTCATGGAGGCAGGGCGCCTCACCCTGCTGGATCGCACGGCGGCGGACCGGCTCCTCCCCCTCGCGGCCTCGCGCGGGATCGGCGTCATCGCCGCGGGGGTGTTCAACTCCGGCATCCTCGTCGACCCCGAGGCGTCGCCGTTCTACGAGTACAAGCCCGCGCCCGACGACATCCGCGCCGCCGCGCTTCGCCTGCGCGACCTGTGCGCGGCGCACGGGGTGCGGCTGGCGGATGCCGCCGTGCAGTTCCCGCTGCGCGCCGGGGCGGATGCCGTCGTCGTGGGCGCTCGCACCCCCGCCGAGGTCGACGCGTTCGTCGACGGCCTCGACGCCGAGCTGCCTGCCGGGCTCTGGGAGGCGCTCCACGACACGCGCCAGGAGACGCCCTGACCGGCCGGATCGTCGACGCCCACGTGCACGTGTGGGACGTCGACGCCATGCCGCTCCCCTGGTTCCGCGACGACCTCGGCCTTCCACGCCGCGCCTCCGCCGCCGATCTCGGGGCGGCGCTCGACGCGGCGGGGGTCGATGCGGCGATCGCCGTGCAGGCCGCCGACTCCGACGTGGAAGCGGCATGGCTCGTGTCGCTCGCCGAGACCGACGCGCACGTGCGGCGCGCGGTGCTGCAGTTCCGGCCCGGCGAGACGGTGGCTCCTCCTTCCCCCGCAGTCGCCGGCATCCGCGCGGCCGTTCCGCAGTTCGCGGCCGATCTCTCCGACGTGTCTGGGCTCGACCGGCTCGCCGACGACCTGGGCGCCATCGGGCTCGTGCTCGAGCTGCTCCTCCGGCCGGAGCAGCTGCCCGCCGCGGGAGCGTTGTCGCGCCGGCATCCGTCGACGTCCATCGTCGTGTGCCATCTCGGGCTCGGCGCGGGAGCCCCGGATGCGTCGTGGCACGCCGCGCTCGCCGAGGCGGCCGCCGCGCCGGGGCTGCACGCCAAGGTGTCCGGGCTCTCCCTGCTGTCACGCGGCCCCGAGGAGTCCCGGAGCGTGCTGGGGCACGCCCTCTCGGCATTCGGCGCGGATCGGCTCCTGTTCGGCAGCGACTGGCCGATGTCGGTGCGCACGGCGACGTACGCCGATGTGCTCTCCGCGACGCGCGCCGCGCTCCCCCGCCCGCTCGACGCTCACGCGTTCTGGGCCGGCACCGCCTCGCGCCTGTACGGCCTCGACTGATCCGGCTCGCCCGCGGGGAGGCGCCGCCGTCCGCCGCCGCCCGCTCCCCCCGGAGCAGCCGCCGCCGGTACCCCGGAGCATGCGCCGCCGGTTGCCCGGCCAGGTCGCCCCAGCCGCCCTCAGTCGAGCAGAGTGCCCGCCGCGTGGCTGCGGAACAGGTCCGACGCGGCCTCGGGGTCGCCCTGCTCCAGCACGTCGAGCAGACCGCGGTGCCAGTCGGCGACCTCGTGCCAGTCACCCGTGAAGGTGGGGTCTCCGAGCACGTGCATCGAGCGAAGGCTCGGCTCCAGCAGGTCCCACATCTTCGGCAGGTACGCGTTGCCGCTCGCTTCGATCACGGCGCGGTGGAACGCGAAGTCGAGCTCACGGAACCGCGCCAGATCCGACGCTTCCGCGGCATCGTGCATCTGGTCGATCATGGCCGAGAGCGCGTCGCGCCGCTCGGGTGTCAGCGCACCGGAGGCGAGCCGGCCCGCCAGCCCCTCCAGCTCGACGCGCGCGACCTTGGCGTGCTCGGCCTCTTCGGCGGAGTAGCTGGCGACGAAGTTGCCCTGGTGCCGCACGTGCGAGACCAGGCCCTCGTGCGCGAGCCGCTTGAGGGCGTCGCGCACGGGGGCCTGGCTCACCTGAAGCTGGCGTGCGAGCTGCGACTCCACCAGCTGCTCGCCGGGGGCGAGCGTGGAGTCCTTGATCATCGCCTTGATCATCTCGTAGATCTGGTCCGACAGCAGTCCTCGCTGCAGACCGGCCGTGGCCAGAGCATCCGTCATGATCTCATTCTACTTCCATTATCGACTATCGCTAATGCGGGCAGCGGCGAGCCAGGCATCCGCGATGAGCCGCGATCCGACCGGCGTGGGATGCACGCCGTCGGGCGCGAGCTCCGCGACAGGACGGTCGGCTGCCGCGGCCGTGAGCACGGTGTGCAGCGGCACGAACGCGGCGCCGAACTCCTCGGCGAGCGACCGCACGACCTCGCGCTTGCCGTCGAGGTCGTCGAGCCACGAGCGCTGCTGCTCGGTCGTCGGCAGGAAGAACGGCTCCATGAGCACGAGCTGGGGCGCGTGCTCCTCCACGACCCGCGCGAGCAGAGGCCGGAGAGTGTCCGCGAAGGCCTCGGCCGAGGTCGGGTCGTCGCTGTCGAACCGCCGCCACATGTCGTTCACGCCGATGTACACCGTGAGCAGATCCGGCGCGGTGGGAAGCAGCTCCGCCTCCCACCGTGCCGCGAGATCGACCGCGCGGTTTCCGGCGATCCCGAGGTTGCGCACCGTGTCACCGCGCGCGATCAGGTCGGGGGCGAGCAGCGACACGTAGCCGTCGCCGAGCGACTGCGGGTCGCTGCGGTCCCTTCCCGCATCGGTGATGGAATCTCCGATGAACGTCACTCGCATCGCGGCACGTCCTCCTCATCGTCCTTGAGCTTCGGGCGCACCGAGATGTCGAGCGTGACCGTGGCGCCCTCGTAGGTCACCGTCAGCGTCTGGTGCGGGTGCACCTTGCGGCTGTCGAACCCGCTCACCATATCGGCTTCGACCTGCTGCCGCGTCATGCTGCCGTCGCTCCACCGCACGCCGAGCAGCATCCCCGAGACGTCGAGCTGCTCGCCGCGCACGTACCTCGTCTTGGGGTCCGCCTCGGGGGCCCAGCAGATGCCGGTGACCGTGGCAGGCGGCGGCGTCGGTCGCACGGTGAAGGTGTTCGTCTTGCCGTAGTGATAGACGTTGAAGAATCCGTCGGCGCCGATGCGGAGGTTCTCCCTCGCGTCCAGCACGTTCCACACCGTGCGGTCGTCGACCCGCAGCACCACCCTCGTGCCGCCGGGCTCCGACACCGCGCCGAACTCGATGCGGTGCGTGCTGTTCGGGGCGATCACCGTGTTCGGGATCACATCGAGCATCGTCTGACCAGGCGTCCAGCTCTGGAACTCGATCGTGTCCTCCTTGATGACGACGAGGTACCCGGTGTTGGAGTTCTGCCAGGCCGGCAGGCCGGTCTGGTCGGAACGCACCTGGAAGCCGTACCAGCCGCCGTCGAAGGCGCCGAAGTCCGCCTCCACCTGCAGCAGCGTGTCGCCGAAGCGCTCGGCCTCGTAGCCGTGCACCCCCTGTCCCGAGATGTGCACGCCGGCGTCGTCCACCGCGATCACGTCAGAGGTCGTCCAGTTCGCCGCGTCGCGCAGCTGCGCGTCGAGACGCGTCACCGGATACTCGGCATCCGTCACGGTTACCGTCACACTCGCGCTCAGCGACGGATCGGCCACCGAGGTCGCGGTCACGGTCGTCGTGCCGGCGGCGACGCCCGCGATGCGTCCGTCTGCGACGGTCGCCACGGCGGGGTCGGCCGTGCTCCAGGCGATCCGGGCGTCGCTGGCATCCTCGGGTGTCACGGATGCCGAGACCGTCCTGCGCTCGCCGACGTTCAGCGCGACCTGCTCGCTGTCGACGACGACGCCCGTGACGGGGACGCCGGAGAGCGAGAACCCGATGTCGTCGAAGTCGAGCGACGGGTAGTTCTCGACGTAGAACCCGACCCGCCCGGCGGCGCCGGGGCCGGGGTCTGCGCCTTCGAGCACGATCTGGCCGTTCACCGCGATGCGGATGCGCCCGTCCTGCACGGCGATGCGCACGTGAGAGGTGGCTCCCGCCGCGAGCCCCTGGTCGGCGGGGAGCACCTTCTCGGCGACGACCTTCCAGGCGTCGTCGAAGATGGTCCACGTCGGACCGGCGGCCGCGTTGCGGTACCGGATGTAGCCGCCGCCCTTGCCGTTGCGGTCGTAGATGATCATGCCGGAGTTCGCGACGGTCGCCCCCGCGGGCGTCGTGACGTCGAAGTCGAGCACGAACTGGGTGAAGTCGCGCGGCAGCTGGGCGTTCGCCCCCTTCAGGATGCGGTAGACCCGGTCGCCGTCCGCGGCGACCTGGATGCTGCGGTTGGGATCGGTCGGCCAGCCGTTCGCGCCCGACTCGAAGTCGGTGAAGTGCAGCACGCCGTCGCCCTCCTCGACGATCACCTCGATCGTCGCGGTCTTCGACGCGTCGCTCTTCGCCGCAGCCGTGATCGTCGTCGTGCCTGGTCCTGCTCCCAGCACGACTCCGGTCGCCGACACGGTGGCGACGGCCGGGTCGGCGGAGGTGTACGACACGGCGGCGTCGTCGGCGTTCCACGGCAGCGGCACGGCACGAACCCGCACCTCGTCGCCCGCGTCGAGCGTGAGCGTGCTGCTCTCGAACGCGATCGCCTCGAGCGGCACGGACTGCGGCTGCTGAGTCTGCCCCAGGTGCCCGTGCGTGCCGATGGATGCGAAGTCGATGGCCTCGAAGCCGGGGATCTGCGAGAACACCGCGGCGTCCGGCCGCAGGGTGTAGTCGCCTCCCGCGGCGTCGACGAATCCGGGGTCTGCCGTCGCGACCCAGTTGTCCTCGTAGTTCAGGAGGTTCTTGCCGTCCTTCGCGCCCTGGTCGTTGATGCCGGCGATGGGTGTGCGGTTGGGGTTCCACACCACGTTCTGGGCGAAGGTGCTGTGGTCCGGGTAGTAGTGGTTGTCCTCGAAGAAGTGCGCGAGCTCCGGGTACTTCTCGAGGTACGGGGTGCCGACGAAGTCGTTGTTGTCCTCGAAGACCTGGCGCCACGCGGGCATGTAGTCGCGGTCGACGACGTTGCCCTCCTGGTCGCCCATCCACTGCTCGTAGTTGTCGTAGGGAGCGTACGCGTCGACGAAGATGTTGTTGCGCGCCTCGATGTAGTCGGCCGAGCCGCTCTTGATGGCGCTGTTGCCCATGTTGACGAAGATGTTCTTCTCGATCTGCAGGTCCCACGTGAAGTTGTCTGCGTAGATCCCCTCGACGCCGCTCATGCCGACGCCGATGTCGTGGAAGTAGTTCTCGCGGAACACGTGACCGCGCTGCTGCGGCGTCTTGCCCGAGTTCATGTAGATCGCGCCGAGGTCGTGGAACATCTTGCACACGTCGTAGACCTCGTTCTTCTCGAAGAGATGGTCGTTGCCGTGCACGATGATGCCCGGATGCGGGGCATCGTGGATCTCGTTGCCTCGGGCGACGTTGCCGACGCCGTCGAACATCACGCCGGGGTTGTAGGCCTTGTGGTAGTACGCGAAGTCGGCGATCTCGGAGTTCTCGACGCGGTTGCGCCCGGGCTCGAGCGTCGTCTTGTCGCCGCCCTGCAGCACGACCCCGACGCCGCCGATGTGCCGGATGCGGCTGTCGGTGACGGCGTGGTCGCGGCCGCCGCGGTTCACGGGGATGCCGTCGTAGGTGTAGCGGCCGGGCGAGTTGATGAGCACGCCGCCGTCGCTGAAGTTGCGGATGTCGCTGTGCGAGATGGTCACGTGCGACCCGCCGAGGATCACGGCGGCCGTGGCTCGTCCGTACTCGAGCACGAGGTCGTCGAAGTTCACATACGAAGCGCCGTCCGCTCGCAGCATCGGCTCGCTGAGCGTCGTGACCGTGACGTCGCCGCGCCCCGCGGCGAACGCGGCGTTGGGGATGAGGTAGAGCTTCCCCGCCGCTCGGTCGATGTAGTACTCACCGGGGGCGTCGAGCTCTTCGAGCAGGTTCTGCGCGAAGTGGAAGTCGGGGAACCAGCTCTTCATGATTCCCGACATCTCGCCGTACCGCAGCGTGATCGTCTTGGCCTCGGTGTCGATCTTCTCGATCTTGTTGTACGACCACTCCCAGCTGTAGCCGAAGATGCCGTCGAGCCAGACGTCCGTGGCCGCCGTCCAGTACTTCGGGCGGTCGTAGCCGTAGGTGAAGGTGCCTCCGCGCTCCTGCAGGTCGGGGTCCTTGCGCGTGGGGCCGGGATCGATGATGTCGCCCATCTGCACCGTGGGCGTCGCCGCGTCGGCGTTGGGCCAGCGCGCGAGGGTCATACCCTGGCCGTCGATGTACAGCTCCATGGGCGGGGTCGTGCTGACGTCGTTCGCGAGCCAGTAGCCGTGCCGGCTGAGCTGACCGTAATCGGTGAGACCGAGGGCGGCGAGGTCGACTCCGAGCACGCGGTCGCGGGCCGACTCCTCCACGATCCGTCCGGTCACGGCGGTGTCGGTGACCGGGGCGAACGCGTCGCGCGGGAGGTCGCGCCCACCGGTGAGGGTCGCGGTCTCGCCCGGGTAGGAGCGGTAGGTGATGGGCGCGTCGGCCGTGCCCGAGTCCTCAGCGCCGATCTCGAAGGAGGCCGATCGCTGGTATTCACCTTCACGCAGATACACGGTGAGCCCGCCGTCGGGCAGGCCGCCCTGCTGTTTCAGCTGACGGATGCGGTCGCGAGCGCCTTCCAGCGTCGCCAGCGGCGCGTCCTGCGCGCCGGATGCCGAGTCGTCACCTCCCGGCGCGATGTAGAGGGCCGCGCCGTCGGCCGCGATCGCGGCGGACGGGTCCGCGGCGGCGAGCGCCGATCCGAACACGGCGGCCAGGGCGAGAGTTGCCAGCACACGCTTCATTGCGTCTCCGATGTTCTGCGAGCGCGCACGACGGGGGTTCGTGCGTCGCGGCCGCACGCGGCGGCCACTCAGGACCTTACCCAATCGATAATCGACTATCAAGCATCGATCTGACCGGCGGTTCTGGCAATTCCACACACTTTTTCACAATTTCTCTCGATTGCTCTCTTGTGTTGACGACGGAGCCTGTCGGCTTGTTTACTGAGAAAACCCGCCAGCACACCGAACAGTGCTCCTGATCACCCCGAGGCCAAGGACGACCTAGATGACAGAACAGACCATTTCGTCACAAATAGGAACAGGGCGGCGCCCACGACGCCTGTCCGATGGGATGTTCGCCCTCCTGCTCACCGCACCCGGTCTCGCGCTCCTCGCCGCCGTGGTCGTGTATCCGCTGGTGACGGCGCTCATCACCGCCTTCTTCCGTCAGAGCCTCGTCGAGCCGGGCCGCGAGTTCGTCGGCCTGCAGAACATCGTCGACGTCCTCACCGGCGAGTTCTTCCCGCTGCTGTCGCAGACGCTCGTCTTCACGATCGGCACAACGGTCGCCCCGTTCGTCGTCGGCTTCGCCCTCGCGCTCGCGCTCAACAGCCGCATCCGCGGAGCCAAGGTCCTGCGCGGCCTCATGCTCATCCCGTGGCTCATCCCGGGCGTCGTGGTGTCGTTCCTGTGGATGTGGATCTTCAACGCCAACTACGGCGTGCTCAACGCCGTGCTCGAGGCCGTCGGGCTCATCGACGAGCCGCAGGCGTGGCTCGCGCATCCCACCACCGCCATGGTGGCCGTGATCGTCGCCAAGACCTGGCAGTCGTTCCCCTGGATGATGGTGATGCTGCTGGCCGGCCTGCAGACCGTTCCCGTCGAGCTCCACGAGGCTGCCGAGATCGACGGCGCAGGCACGATCCGGCGGTTCTTCTCGATCACCGTCCCGCAGATGCGGGGGATCATCGGCCTCGTGCTCCTGCTGGAGTTCATCTGGAACTTCCAGCACTTCGACATCATCTACGTGCTCACGGGCGGCGGGCCGGCCGGGTCGACCGAGACGTTCGCCACCGCCGTGTACCAGACCGCCTTCGACGGCTTCGACCTCGGGCACGCCGGTGCCCTCGGCCTGCTGTGGATGGTGCTGCTGATGGGCCTCGTCGTCGTGTACGTGCGCCTGTCCGAGAAGGGAGAGAAGCGATGACCGCCGTGCTCGACGAGAAGACGGTGTCCGCACCGGCCGCCGCACCCGAGCAGCCGCGCCGACGCCGAGGACGTGCAGACAAGCGCGCTGCGACCGTCAGCGCCTGGGTGGCCGTCGTCGTCTTCGGCGGCTTCGCCCTCCTGCCCGTGTACTGGCTGCTGGCGACGTCGCTGACGCCCAGGACCGAGGTGTTCTCGTACCCGCCGAAGCTGTTCCCCACCTCGATCACCCTCGACGCCTACGCCGCCCTGGCTGGCAACCCCGCGCTGTTCGGCTACCTGCGCAACAGCATCCTCGTGTCGGTGATCACCGCCGTGCTCTCGGTGCTCGTGTCGGCCTACATGGGCTACGCCTTCTCGAAGTTCCGCTACCGCGGGCGGCGCAGCCTGATGTACTTCGTCCTCGCGTCGCAGATGTTCCCGCAGGCGCTGCTGCTCATCACGCTGTACGCGGTGTTCGCGGCCTACGGACTGCTGAACACCTACACGGCGCTCGTGCTGTCGTTCACGACCTTCACGCTCCCGCTGTGCGTGTGGATGCTCAAGGGCTTCTTCGACACCATCCCCGACGAGCTCATCGAGGCCGCGCGCGTCGACGGCGCGTCGCGCATGCGCATCATCCACTCCATCGTGATGCCCCTCGCGGCACCCGGACTCGTCGCCGCCGGCCTGTTCGCCTTCGTGCGCGGCTGGAACGACTTCATCTTCGCGCTCACGCTCGCCGGTCCCGACAAGCAGACGCTGCCGCCGGGTCTCGTGAACACGTTCATCGGCGAGGCGTCGACGGCGTGGCCGGAGCTCATGGCCGCCTCGCTCGTCGTGTCGCTCCCCGTCGCCATCGCGTTCATCGCCCTCCAGCGCTTCCTCGTCGGCGGCCTCACCGCCGGCGCGGTCAAGGGCTGATCCCCTGCACCACCCCATCCCTCGTTCCACGTCCCTCGAAGAAGAGAGAGCATCCCATGTCAGAGAACCCCACCGTCTCCCGTCGTCAGCTGCTGCAGTTCGCCGGCCTCGGCGCCGCAGGCCTGCTGCTCGCGGGCTGCATGCCCAGCGGCGGCACCGGCGCCGGATCGCCGTCCTCCGGCGCCGGAGGCTCCGGCCTCAGCTCGGGCTCGTTCACCGCGACCGACTTCTCGTTCTCCAGCTGGTCGCTCACCGAAGAGGCCGCCGCCCCCGCGATCCGGGCGCTCCTCGACGGCTACACGAAGAAGAACGACGTCACGATCACCGAGGTCTCGTTCCCCTACAACGAGTACTTCAAGCAGCTGATGCTGCAGGTGCGCGGCGGCCAGTTCACCGGAGCCGCGCACGTCGACGTCGCCTGGCTCGCCTCCCTCGCCGCGCTCGGCAAGCTCGAAGACGTGTCGGCGCTCACGAAGGGCCGCGGGTACACGGCATCCGCCCTCGAGGCCGCGCAGTTCGACGGCACGCAGTACGCGTTCCCGTGGACCATCGGCGCGATCGGGCTCGTCACCAACTCGGAGATCATGCAGCGCGCCGGCGTGGAGGAGTTCCCCGTCACGATCGACGACTTCGAGGCCACCCTGAAGAAGCTCAAGGGCCTCGGCGGCGGCCTCATCCCCTACGCCGCGTCGACGAAGGCGGCCCAGCTGAAGGACATCCTCATCTGGATGCAGACCTTCGGCAGCGACCTCGTGAAGAAGGGCGAGGTGACGATCGGCGACGACGCCAGCGTCGAGGCCGTCGCCTGGTACAAGTCGCTGTACGACCAGGGCCTCATCGCCGCAGACGTCGACCGCTTCGACGCGCGCTCGCTGTTCGCGCAGGGCCGCGCCGCCATGTACGACGACGCCCCCGTCGGACGAGGCGCCGTCACCAAGGACTCGCCCGATCCCGATCTCGGCTCCAAGCTCGTCGCGGAGTCGCGGCCGGTGCTGAAGAAGGGCGACACCCCGCGCGCTCTCGTGTGGGGCGGCGCGATCGTCGTCGTCGGCGGCGGCGACGGCACGCGCACCGCGGCGGACTTCGCGCAGTGGGCCACGAGCGATCTCGACGCCGTGCTCGCCGACTACGAGCTCCGCGGGCTCCCGCCGGTCACCGAGGATGCGCTGTCGTCGAAGGCGGTCGCCTCGGATGCCTTCGGCTCGCGGTTCGCCGAGAAGATCACGGCCACCGCGACCACGAACCCGTTCTGGCAGTTCCCCGAGTACGCGCAGATCGAGACGACGATCGCGGAGCGCGTGCAGGCCGTGCTGGTCGGCCAGCAGAGCCCGAAGGACGCCATGGCACAGGCCGGCGAGGCCGCCCAGAAGCTGATCGGCTGAGGCGCGACATGTCCCTCCTCCGCAGCGCGGCCGTGGTGGCCGCCTCCGTCGCCGCCGTCCTCGCGTCGGGATCGGCCGCCGTCGCCGGCGTGCACCCTGCGTCCGTCGAGACCGTGCCTGTCACGGTCGACAGCTCCAACCAGTCCGGCTGGTGGAACCCGTTGGCGGTCGTCGACGGCGTGACCTACTTCGCCTACAACGTGCCGGGATCGGCATCCGACCGCCATCAGGTGCACCTGGGCGCGCGGGCCGCCGACGGCACGTGGACGTCGGGATGCCTGCGCACCGCCGACGGCGCATGCGCGGACTTCCTCGACGACAACGGCCACAACCAGCCCTCCATCGCGATCGACGGCGACGGCGTGATCCACGCGTTCGTGTCGATGCACCACGAGGACTGGAACTACTTCCGTTCGGCCACGCCGGGCGACGTCACCTCGCTCGTCGACGTGTCGTCGGAGATGCCGGATGCCGGTGCCGCGATCTCCTATCCCGTCACCGCTCCCGGTGCCGACGGCGACGTCTGGCTCATGGTGCGGGTCGGCGCCGACGCGCAGGGACGCCGCGACGGCGTGCTCTACCACTACGACCTCGCGTCGGAGACCTGGACGCGCGAGACCGTGATCGGCGCCGCGGTCGGCCACTCCTTCTACCCCGACGACCTGGAGGTCGATGCCACCGGTCTCGTGCACGTGCTGTGGGAGTGGGGTCCGTGGCCGGCCGACCCGTACCGCCACCTCGGCTCGTACGCCGTCTACGACCCGGCCGCGCACTCCTTCCGTGACGTGACGGGAGCCGCGCTCCCCACACCCGTCCGACCCGACACCCCCGGTGCCGTGGTGTGGCGCCCCTACGCTGAGGGCGAGGACATCGGCAGCGCCGTGCCCGCCGTGCAGACGGCGAAGATGTCGCTCCTCGACGGGCAGCTCCAGGGCATCGCCTATCGCTACGCGCCCGGCGCCGAGAACGACTTCGACCTGCTCTGGACGACGTGGGACGGCTCGTCGTGGCAGACCGAGACCCTCGCCGACGCCTCGGCCCTCGGCGGCGGGGTCTCGACGATCGCGGCGCTCGACACCACCGCCGCCGGCTCGAAGACCCGCGTGTACGGCGTGATCGCCGTGCAGGACTGCGGCGTCGTGCGCAGCCAGGTCGTGATGTTCGAGTCGGCCGCCGGCCGCACCGGCTGGGCCGTCGAGGCCATCGGCGACGCCGTGATCGGTCAGCAGCGTCTGCGGGCCGCCACGACGGATGCCGGCACGGATGTGCTCTATCTCAGCGCTCCCGCGACGCCCGGAGGAGGCACGCTGCGCTACGCCGAGGTGCCGCGGTCGGGGCAGAAGCGCAGCGGAGGCTCGCTCACGGACATCGTCGCGGCGCTGCGCGGAGACTCCGGCGGCGTGAACCTCGCGCGCACCGGCACGGCCACGGCGTCGTCGCAGCTGCGCGCCGACACGGGTCCGGAGCGCGCGATCGACGGCGGCTGCACCGATGCGAGCCGCTGGATCTCGGCGGCATCCGACACCCAGCCGACGATCACGGTGGAGTGGGATGCCGCGGCTCCCCTCGACGTCGTGCGCGTGCGCAGCGGCTACTCGGTCGGCCCGGTGGAGTCGTCGGTGCTGCGCGACTTCAGCGTGCAGCTGCGCACCGCGTCGGGCTGGGTCACGATCGGCACGTATGACGACAACATCCTCCCGACGGTCGTCGCCGATGCGCAGGGGCTCTCGGCGGATGCCGTGCGCCTGCTCATCACCGACCCCTCGGCGTCGGCCACCGACGTCGCCCGCGTGTACGAGATCGAAGCGATCGCGGCACCCTGACCCGCCCCGCACACACCCCCGCACCCGCCCTCTGAAAGGAATCCCATGCGCACCCAGACCGTCGAAGCCGACATCATCGTCGTCGGCGGCGGCCTCGCCGGAGTGAGCGCGGCCGTCGCCGCGGCTCGCCTCGGCCGACGTACCGTGCTGATCAACAACCGGCCGGTGCTGGGTGGCAACTCCTCCTCGGAGGTGCGGGTGTGGGTGTGCGGGGCGACCGCCCACGGCAACCAGCGGTGGGCGCGCGAGACCGGCATCATCGGCGAGATGTACCGCGAGAACCAGTTCCGCAACCCCGAGGGCAACCCGGTGTACTGGGACGACGTCGTGCTCGACACGGTGCGCCGCGAACCGAACCTCACGCTGTTCCTCAACACCGAGGTGCTCGAGGCCGAGGCCACCGGACCCGACGACGCTCGCCGCGTGCTCTCCGTGACCGGCTGGACGATGGGCTCCGAGATCCGCACGGTGTTCCGCGCGCCGCTGTTCCTCGACTGCACCGGCGACGGCCTCATCGGCCGGCTGGTGGGCGCCCGGCACCGGCTGGGCAAGGAGAGCCGTGCGGAGTTCGGCGAGGAGTGGGCGCCGGAGCAGCCGGTGCGCGAGTTCCTCGGGTCGACGCTGCTGTTCTACACGAAGGACATCGGGCGCCCCGTGAAGTACGTGGCTCCGGAGAGCGCGAAGGACATCTCCACCACCCCCATCCCCGCGACGCGCATCATCCGCAGCGGCGACAGCGGCGCGCACTACTGGTGGATCGAATGGGGCGGGCAGCTCGACATCGTCGACGACAACGAGCGCATCCGCGACGAGCTGCGCTCGGTCATCCTCGGCATCTGGGACCACATCAAGAACTCCGGCGAGTTCGACGCCGACAACCTGACCCTCGAGTGGATCGGCAACCTCCCCGGCAAGCGCGAGTACCGCCGGTTCATCGGCGACTACACGCTGCGGCAGCAGGACGTGCTCGAGCAGACCGCCTTCGACGACGGCGTGGCGTTCGGGGGCTGGTCGATCGACCTGCATCCGGCCGAGGGCATGTACGCGACGGGCGCCGGCGCCGTGCAGCGGTTCTCCGATGGGCTCTTCGAGATCCCGTACCGTTCGCTGTACTCCGCGAATGTCGAGAACCTGCTCATGGCCGGGCGCAACGTCTCGGCCACCCACATCGCCTTCGGCGCCGCGCGCGTCATGGCCACGTGCGCCGCGATGGGCGAGGCGGCCGGCACCGCGGCGGCGCTGTGCCTCGAGCACGACGTCACGCCTCGCGGCCTGTATGAGCAGCACAGGGAGGACCTGCGTCAGACGCTGCTGCGCGCCGACGCCTCGCTCATCGGCGTCGCCAACGCCGACCCCGCCGATCTCGCCCGCGGAGCGACGGCGACCGCATCGAGCACGCTGCGCACGATCGAAGCGCCCGAGGGGGATGCCGAGCCGCTCCCGCTCGTCGACGACCTCGGCATCGTCGTCCCCGTGCATCCGCGCCTCGACACCGTCGACCTGCTGGTGTCGGCGGATCAGCCCACCACGCTCACGGTGGAGACGTGGTCGACCGGCCTGCGGCAGAACGTCGTGCCGCAGCACCTCGAGCACACGACGACGGTCGAGGTGCCGGCCGGCGAGCGCGTGTGGGTGCAGGCCGGCACGCGGTTCGCACCCGGTGAGCCGCAGAACGCCGTCGTGGTGGTGCGCGCCAACCCGCTCGTGCGCGTGCACACGACGACACCGCTGCCCCCGGGCGTGCTGACGCTCGTTCACCGCGTCGACAACGACGACCGCAACGTCGAGGTCGACCGCGACGGACTGCTCGTGCAGTGGCCGACGAAGCCGCTGCGCGGCAAGACCCTCGTCTTCCGCGCACAGCCGGAATCGGAGGCGCTGGCTCCCGAACGAGCGACCGGAGGGTACAACCGCCCCTACGGCGGCCCGAACATGTGGGCCTCCGACCCGTCGGCCGACGGCGAGCAGTGGCTCCGCCTCGACTGGGAGCGCCCCGTCACGGCATCCGAGGTGCGGCTCGTGTTCGACGACGACGTCGACATCGAGCTGAACACGCTGCATCACCACCGCACGCCCGACGAGGTGATGCCGACCCTCGCGCGGGATTACCGCGTCGAGGTGCTGCCGGTCGGCTCCGCGTCGTGGCGCACCGTCGCCGAGGTGCGCGACAACCGCCACCGCCTGCGCGTGCACGCCCTGCCGGCCGAGTCGGGCGCGTTCACCGCCGCTCGCGTCGTCATCGAGCGCACGAACGGAGCGCGCGAGGCGCGCGTCGTCGCGTTCCGGGTGCAATCGTGACCGAGGGCGCTAACGTGAAGGGCATCCGCCGCACCGCCGGCGATCGTCGTTCTTCCAGGAGGCCGCAGGTGACCACCGCGTCGACAGGCCGTGCCGTGCCCGTCGCGCGGGCGACCCGCACCGGACTCATCGCGCTCGCCGTGCCGCACCTCGAAGAGCCCTACTTCGCCGAACTGGGCTCGCGACTCGTGCGCGGGGCCGACGACCGGGGCCTCGCCGTGCTCATCGTGCAGACCGAGGGCGACCACGCGCGCGAGATCGACGTCGCCAACGGGGTGGGGCTGCCCCCGATCGACGGACTCATCCACATCCCCCGCTCGCTCACCGTCGCCGACCTCACCCGGCGCACGTCGCCGGGTCCGCTCGTGCTCCTCGGCGAGCACATCCAGGTGAGCCCCTTCACCCACATCACGATCGACAACAGGGCGGCGGCCCGCACCGCCACAGAGCACCTGCTGTCGGTCGGATGCCGCCGCATCGCGTTCGTCGGCCGCCGTGACTCGCGCCCCTCCGATGCCGCCGACCGCCGCCATGCGGGCTACGTCGAAGCCCTCGAGGCCGCTCGTCTGCCCGTCGACCGGTCGCTGACGGCGCAGGTCGACGCGTTCAGCGCCGAGGAGGGCCACCGCGCCACCGCGGCGATCGCGGCATCCGCTGCCGACGTCGACGGCGTCGTGTGCTCGAACGACTCGCTCGCCCTCGGCGCGCTCGCCGCCCTGCACGCGGCGGGACGCCGGGTCCCGGATGACGTGGCAGTGATCGGCATCGACGACATCCGCGCGTCACGCTTCGCCGTGCCGGCTCTGAGCACGATCGCCCCCGACCACGACCGGCTCGTGGATGCCGCGTTCACCGAGCTGGAGCGGCAGCTCACCTCGCCGCCCGGCGCCGACCTGCCCGTGCGGCACGTGACCGTGGGCGCACGACTCGTGCCGCGCGCGAGCACGGCGCGGTGACGGCCTCAGTCGAGCGGCGCGATCTGCAGCGTCCCCACGTGCGCGGCGAGCTGCGTGCGGGCGTCGTCATCGAGGCCCTCGTCGGCGATCAGACGGTCGATGTCGCCGAGATCGGCGACCGTGGTGAGGCCGACGACGCCCCAGCGGCTGTGATCGGCGAGCACGACCACCTCGCGCCCCGCCGCCATGAGCGCACGGTTCGTCTCGGCCTCGAGCAGGTTCATGGTGGTGATGCCGGCCTGCACGTCGAGGCCGTGCACGTCGAGGAACACGAGGTCGCAGTGCAGATGCTCGAGCGCCCGCACGGCGACAGGACCGACGAGCGCGTCAGACGGCGTGCGCACCCCGCCCGTGAGCACGACGGTCTGCGTGTACGGCGCGTCGGCGCGCTCCGGCGGAGAGAACAGGTCCGAGACGGGAAGGGCGTTCGTGACCACCGTGAGCTCGGGCACCTGCACGAGCTCTCGCGCGAGGGCCAGCGCCGCGGGCCCTCCCGAGATGCCGATGGCCATGCCCGGCTCGACCAGCGCGGCTGCGGCCTCTGCGATCGCGCGGCGCTCAGGGCTCACGACCGGCGCAGCCACGGTGCGCGCGGCGCTGCGCATGCGCACGCCTCCTCGCACGCGCTCGACCACGCCCTCGTCGGCCAGCAGGTCGATGTCGCGGCGCACGGTCATCTCGCTCACGCGCAGCTGCGCCGCCAGGTCGGCGATCGACGCCGTGCCGTTCGCGCGGGTCAGCGCGAGGATCCGCTCGCGTCGCTCGGTGACCAGCACGCGCTCTCCTTCCGGTGGAGCCTCCAGTCTGCCACGCACCCCCGCCCCTGCCCCTCAGCCCGGACGCTCCCCTCATGACCCGCCCTTCACACTTCGACACCTGGTTCCCCCGCGTATGACCTACCCTTCACCCTTCGACACCTGGTTCCCCGACGCCGCGTTCGACGGCAGCTACGGACACACGCTCGCCTCGCTCCGGCGCGTGCCGCCGGTGCCGCCGTTCGACGGTTTCGAGAGCGGATGGCGCCGCTGGCGCGCCGAGGCCGCCCGCATCGACGTGGCCCCGGCGGTGCTGTCGTCGACCCGCAGCCGCGGCCGCGAGGTGTCGATCGTCGAGCACGCCGGCGCCGACGGCATCCGCCTTCGGTCATGGGTGGTGTCGCCCGAGGAGGGACGGCGAGCCCGGGTCGGCGTCGTGCACGGGCACGGGTACGGAGGCCGCGACGCCGTCGACCTCGCACGCGTCCCCGCGGACGCGGCTGCGATCTTCCCCGTCGCGCGCGGGCTCGGCGCGCTGAACGCGGGTGTCGGCGCGCCGGAGCCGAAGTCGGAGCACGTCGTGGCCGGACTCGCCGATCCCGAAACCGCGGTGATCGGGCTGTGCGCGCGCGACCTGTGGCTCGCGGCGGACGCGCTCACGCGGCTGGTCGGCGAGCTTCCGCTGTACTACGTGGGCGAGAGCTTCGGCGGAGGCGTGGGCGCGCTCGCCGTGCCGTGGGACGACCGGTACGTCGGCGCGACGCTCATCGTGCCCAGCTTCGGGCAGTATGACGAGCGGCTCGCCGTCGAGTGCCTCGGCAGCGGCGAGGACGTGCGGCGCCACGTGGCAGCGCATCCCGAGGCGCGCGAAGTGCTGCGGTGGATCGACGCGTCGACGAGCCTGCAGTTCGCCGACGTGCCGGTGCGCGTCGAGGCCGCCCTGTGGGACCAGTCCGTGCCGCCGCAGGGGCAGTTCGCCGTGGCATCCGCCGCACGGATGCTCGAACCCGAAGTGCTGCCCGCAGGCCACGCCGAGTATCCGGGGTGGGAGGACGTCACGGCGCGCGCCGTCGCCGGCGGCCTCGCCCACCTCGACCGGTGCCTGGCGTCGCGGGGCGACTGAGCAGACTCAGCCGGGTTCGGCAGACTCAGCAGACTCAGCCGCTCAGCCGACTCAGCCGCCGACGACGCCCTCGAAGAGCCCGATGTGGTTGCCGTCGGGATCGACGATGACCGCCCACCAGCTGGTGTCAGTGATCTGCTGCTTGGGCTGTGCGACGCTCGCTCCGGCATCCTGCGCTCGCGCGATCGTCTCGTCGATGGAGTCGACCTCGACGTACGACCGCGGTTGCGTGAACCCTTCGCCGCGCGGGGCCAGCCCGCCGCCGGAGATGCCGTTGGGGGCCTGCCACATCGGGTAGCCCTCGAAGCCGGGGATCTCCGCGATCTGCCAGCCGAACAGCGTCGAATAGAACTCCGCCGCGGCCTTCATATCGCTCACCGGGATGTCGATGTGCGTGATGTCTCCGTGCGTCATGATCGTCCTTCCGCTCGTGTGGACGGGGCAAGTCTGCGCGCACCGGGTGCGCACTGCAAGGGGTTGCGCAGAGCCCGGTAGTGTGGCGCGGCTCATGCGCGCCGGCTCAGGCTGCGCGGCGGGGCGGCCGCTCACGTGGCGCGGCTCATGCGCGCCGGCTCAGGCTGCGGTGCGGCCGACGACGCCCTTCCGCAGCAGGGCGTTGCCGTAGGTGCGGGTCTCCCCGGTGCGCACGAGCAGGTAGGCGCCGCGCGCGATGTCGTAGTACGCGAACCGGTCGATGAAGCGCGTCGTCTCGAGCTCGGTGCCAGCCGCGGCCATGAGCTCGCGCTGCACGTCGAGCACCGCGCCGTCGGCTGACGTCATGAGGTCGATGCCGGGCGCGTCGTCGAGTGGCAGCACGGTGCGGATGGCGGCGACGACCTCGGGCGTGGTGGTGCCGGGCAGGTCGATGACCCTCGAGCCGAGCGCCCACGCCGGGAAGTGGGCGTCGGCGACGACGACGGCGTCGCTGTGTCCCATGCGGTCGAGGTGCAGCAGCAGCTCGCCCGTGAGCAGCGGGTGGATTCCTTCCAGCACTTTCTCTCTCCTTATCGTCGTATCGCCGCCCCCTCCTCGCTCAGGTATGAGTTGTGGTCGGTTTTCGGGGGATTTTCCGACCACAACTCATACCTGAGCGAGGTGGGGTGGGTGGGGTGCGGGGGCGGGGCGGGGGTCAGGGGGCGGGGATCAGGGCCTCGGCGGCGAGCTCCTGCCAGAGCGCGGCCGGGATCTCCAGCGCCGCGAGCTCGGCGTTCTGCCTGAGCTGCGCCGGCCGGCTTCCGCCGACGACCACCGCGCGCACGGCATCCGACTGCAGCGGGAACTGCACGGCCGCGGCCGGCAGCGGCACCCCGTGGTCCGTGCACACCGCGTGGATGCGCACGAGGCGATCCCACAGCGCATCCGGCAGCTGCCCGTACTCGTACCGCCCGTCCCGGCGCGGCTCGTCCTGCGCGAGCAGCCCGGAGTTGAAGACGGATGCCGCGACGATCCCGGTCCCCGTCTCCCGACAGGCCGGCAGCACCTCGGCGGCGGCCGGCTGCTCGAGCAGCGTGTACCGCCCTGCGACCATCACGAGGTCGAGATCGGCCGATCGCACGCCCGCGGCGAGGGCATCCGTCACCATCGAGCCGATGCCGATCCGCCCCACCTCCCCGTCCGCGCGCAAGCCCTCGAGTGCGGGCAGCGCCTCTGCCAGCGCGAGGTCGAGGTCGTGCCGCTCCGGGTCGTGCAGGTACACCAGGTCGATGCGGTCGATGCCCAGCCGCTCGCGGGACTCGTCGAGCGAGGCGCGGATGCCGGCATCCGAGAAGTCCCACACGCGACGGAGGTCGTCAGGCACGTGGAAGTCGTTCGCGGTGTCGAGTCCGCCCGGCTCGTGGTCGGGGTTCGGGCGCAGCAGTCGCCCGACCTTGGTGGAGAGGAAGTACTCGTCGCGCGGCTTCGTGCGGAGGAAGGCGCCGAGTCGGCGCTCCGAGAGCCCGAGCCCGTAGTGCGGCGCGGTGTCGTAATGACGGATGCCGGCATCCCACGCCGCCTCGAGCACGGCCCAGGCCTCGTCGTCGGTGAGCGGCCGGAAGAGATTGCCGAGGTTCGCGGCGCCGTAGCCCAGGCGCGGAACAGCCGGGAGCTCAGGCGACGACATGTGCGCCCTTCCACGTGTAGGCGCGGATGCTGTCTGCCTTCATCTCCATGCCGGCACCCGGTGCGGTGGGCGCCATGTACGATCCTCCGCGGATGTCGGTCGGCGTGACGAAGTGCTCGTGGAGATGGTCGACGAACTCGATCATGCGGCCCTCGCGCGTGCCGCTGACGGCCACGAAGTCGAACATCGACAGGTGCTGCACGGCCTCGCACAGTCCCACGCCGCCGGCGTGCGGGCACACAGGAACGCCGAACTTCGCCGCGAGCAGCAGGTTCGCGATGTTCTCGTTGACCCCGGCGACGCGCACGGCGTCGATCTGCATCACCTCGATCGCCTCGGCCTGCAGCAGCTGCTTGAAGATCATCCGATTCTGGGCATGCTCACCGGTGGCGACGCGGATCGGGGCGACGCCGCGCGCGATCTCGGCGTGCCCGAGGATGTCGTCGGGGCTGGTGGGCTCCTCGATCCAGGCCGGCCGGAACTCCGCGAGGGCGTTCACCCACTCGATCGCCTCCGACACCTCCCAGCGCTGGTTCGCGTCGATCGCGATGGGGAAGTCGGGCCCGCACACCTCGCGCGCCTTGCGGAAACGGCGGATGTCGTCGTCGAGGTCTGCGCCGACCTTGAGCTTGATCTGGGTGAAGCCCGCTGCCATGGCCTCGCGGGCGAGGCGCTCGAGCTTCTCGTCGGAGTAGCCGAGCCAGCCGGGGCTCGTGGTGTAGCCCGGGTAGCCGGTGGCGAGCAGCTCGGCCTCGCGCTCTGCGCGCCCCGGTTCGGCGGCGCGGAGGATCTCCAGCGCCTCGTCGCGCGTCAGGGCGTTGGTGAGGTAGCGGAAGTCGACGAGATCGACGAGCTCCTCCGGCGTCATCCGCGCGAGCAGCTGCCAGAGGGGGAGGCCTGCGCGCTTGGCCTTGAGGTCCCACAGCGCGTTGACGACGGCGCCGATCGCCATGTGCATGACGCCCTTCTCGGGGCCGAGCCAGCGCAGCTGCGAGTCGCCGATGAGCTCGCGGAACGTGCCGCCCATGTCGTCGAGCAGCGGCTCCAGTTCGCGGCCGACGAGGTGCCCGGCCAGCGCGTCGATGGCGGCGACCTGCACGTCGTTGCCGCGTCCGATCGTGAACACGAACGCGTGCCCCTCGACGCCGTCGGCGGCATCCGTGCGGATGACGAGGTAGGCCGCGGAATAGTCGGGGTCGGGGTTCATCGCGTCGGAGCCGTCGAGGCTCAGCGACGTGGGGAAGCGGATGTCGGTGGTGTCGAGGGCGACGATTCGGCTCACGGGATTCCTCTCGGATCGGCTCGGTGCGCCGACCTCTTGGAGTGTAAACATCCGATGTCTATACTGTCAACGACAGCGGCCGCCGCGCGGCGACCGATCGACCGACACAGGAGAACCATGAAGTTCGCCCGGCTTGGCGCCCCTGGATCCGAGATCCCCGTTCTCGTCCAGGATGAGCGCACCTTCGACCTCCGACCTTTGACATCCGATGTGGACGGTGACTTCCTCGCCTCGGACTTCCGCGCCCGCGTCGCCGACGCGCTCGCGGCCGGCACGCTCGCCGAGCTCCCCGACGCCGTATCGCTCCGTGTCGGCTCCCCCATCGCACGGCCCGGTGCAGTGATCTGCATCGGACAGAACTACGCCGCGCACGCCCGCGAGTCCGGCGCAGAGCCGCCGACCGTGCCGATCATGTTCCTGAAGACGCCGAACACCGTCGTCGGGCCGAACGACACCGTGACGATCCCCCGCGGCAGCGAGAAGACCGACTGGGAGGTCGAGCTCGGCGTCGTGATCGGCGCGAGTGCCGCGTACCTCGACTCCCCCGACGAGGCCGACGCCCACATCGCGGGATACGTCGTCGCCAACGACGTGTCGGAGCGGACGTTCCAGATGGAGGTGTCCGGCGGGCAGTGGTCGAAGGGCAAGATCGCCTTCGGCTTCAACCCGACCGGCCCGTGGCTCGTCACGCCCGATGAGGTCGACGTGCAGAACCTCCGGCTGCGCAGCTGGGTCAACGGCGAACCGCGGCAGGACTCGAACACGAACGACATGATCTTCGACGTGCGGACGATCGTGCATCACCTGTCGCAGTACGTCACGCTCGAGCCCGGCGACCTCATCCTCACCGGAACTCCGCAGGGCGTCGCGTTCGGCGGGAAGTTCCCGTATCTGCAGCCCGGGGACGTCGTGGACATCGAGATCGAGGGACTCGGCCACCAGCGGCAGGAGTTCGTGGCATGGGAGGCACAGAAGTGAGCAGCACGGTTCCTGAGCGAGCGAAGCGAGACGAAGGGCTCGCCGGCCTGGTCGCGGTCGTCACCGGCGGAGCATCCGGCATCGGGGCCGCGATCGCACGCCGCCTGGTCGCGGACGGCGCGCAGGTCGCGGTCCTCGACCTCCACACGGCCGGGGCGGATGCCGACGTCGCGGCGTTCACGGCGGACGTGTCCGACCGGGCGTCGGTGGATGCCGCGATCGCCGCGGTCGCCGAGCGGTTCGGGCGCATCGACATCGTCGTCAACAACGCAGGCATCGGCGCGCAGGGCGACATCACCGCGAACGACGACGACGAGTGGGCGCGGGTGCTGTCGATCAACGTGACCGGCATCGCGCGCGTCACCTCGGCCGCCCTGCCGTGGCTGCGAGAGTCGCCCGCTGCGGCGGTGTGCAACACGGCATCCATCGCCTCGACAACCGGACTCCCGCAGCGCGCGCTGTACTCCGCGTCGAAGGGGGCCGTGTCGGCGCTGACGCGCGCGATGGCGGCGGATCACCTGCGCGAGGGTATCCGCGTGAACGCAGTGAACCCCGGCACGGCCGACACTCCGTGGGTGCAGCGCCTGCTCGACTCTGCCGCCGACCCTGAGGCCGAGCGCGCGGCTCTGGAGGCGAGGCAGCCGCACGGCCGTCTGGTCTCGGCCGACGAGGTCGCCGGTGCGGTCGCGTACCTCGTCAGCCCGGCGTCGGGCTCGACGACCGGCACGTGCATCGAGGTCGACGGCGGCATGGCCCGCCTCCGCCTCCGCCCCGCCTGACCCCCTGGTCGCCCCGCCCACCTCGCTCACCTCGCACCTCGCTCACCTCGCTCAGGTATGAGTTGTGGTCGGTTTTCGGCCCGATTTCCGACCACAACTCATACCTGAGCGTTCCGGGGCGCGGCGAGACGGCAGACCGGGGTGTGGATAACTCCCGAAGCGGATGCTGGGCGTGCCAGCCTGAACCGCATGCCAGCACCACGACCGTTGCCACCGGAACTCGGCCCCGCGTTCACCGTGCGCCAAGCCCGCGCGGCCGGCGTGGCCCGAAGCCGCCTCCGCAAGCCCGACCTGCACGCGCCGTACCGCGGAGTGCGGAGCGTGATCCCGGCCGAGGATGCTGCGTCCGACTCGCCCTACGTCCAGCAAGCCGACGCACGACGACGCGCCGTGCGCGCGTACGCCCCCAAGCTCGAACGGCTGCAGTTCGTCAGTCACGAGTCGGCCGCGGCCCTGTGGCACGCGCCGCTGCCCCTCGCGTTCGACGAGGATGAGCGCCTGGTCGCCCCCGAAGACCTCCCCGTGCACATCAGCACGTTCGGCCGCGGGCATCTCGTCCGCGCCTCCGGTGTCCGGGCTCATCGCGCACGCATCGAGACGTCACGGCTCGTGCTCATCGTCGGCATCCGGGTCGCGGATCCGGCGACGACGTGGGCCAGCCTGGGATCTCTGCCGCTCATCGACCTGATCGCCCTCGGCGACTACTTCTGCCGGGTCTGGCGCACGGGTGTCGGACGACCGGATGCCGGGACACCGCCGCTCGCCACACCTGCGGAGCTGCAGCGCGCGATCGACGCGGGCCGGCGCACCGGCATCCGTCGGCTCCGCGAGGCGATCGACCTCATCCGGCTCGATTCGTGGTCGCCGCGCGAATCGGCCGTTCGCTGTCATCTCGTGTTCGCCGGACTGCCGGAACCGGAGCTCAACGTCGACGTGCACGACGAGCAGGGGCGCTTCCTCGGCTGCGTCGATCTGGCGTACCCCGAGTGGAAGATCGCGATCGAGTACCAGGGGCGGCAGCACAGCGCGACGTACGCCGCCGACGTCGAGCGCATCGCGGCGCTGCGGGCGGCCGGCTGGATCGTGATCGAGGTGACAAGCGCGCTCTTCGCGTCACCCGACCGCCTGGTCTCCCGCGTCCGCGACGCCCTCTGCTCCCGCCGCGTCCGCACGCCCCACGCTCCCCACGCTCCCCACGCTCAGGTATGAGTTGTGGTCGGTTTTTGGCCCGATTTCCGACCACAACTGATACCTGAGCGGCGGCGACCCCAGCGCCCGGCACCCGGCGACCCCGGCGACCCCAGCACCCGGCGACCCCGGCGACCCCAGCGCCCGGCACCCCAGCGCCCGGCGCCCAGCGCCCGGCACCCCAGCGCCCGGCGCCCGGAACCCCGGAGCCTCAGCGCCCGCCGGGGATGCGATAGAAGCGGCGCGCGTTCGTCCAGAACAGGGCGTCGGGGTCGAGGCCTCGCCGCACACCCCAGTCGGCGACCGTCCGGAACCACCGCGTCCGCGCGGTCGGCTGGTAGGCGTCGGAGCCGTCGGCCGGCGCATACGGATCGCCGTCCTCCGCGGGCCCGACGACCGACACGGGCCAGTCGCTCCCCCACATCAGCCGCTCCGGCCCGAACGCCGCGAGCGCCTCATCGAGGAAAGGCTCGAGCTGCGCCGCGGTCCAGTCGCCCCCGGCCTCGGCGGGCAGACCCGAGAGCTTGCACGAGACCAGCGGATGCCGCGCCACCGCACGCAGGTCCGACACCCACTCCGCGGCGGGGGCCTCGGGCGCCGCAGCCCGCCCCACCTCGGGCTTGCCGACGTGATCGAGCACGACGCGCAGGTCGGGCACGGCTGCGGCGAGCGCGGCGACGTCGGACAGCTGCCGCGCGCGCACGCATGCGTCGAACGCGAGACCACGGGAGGCCAGCGCCCGCGCCCCGGCGATGAACGCGGGCGATGCGGCGAGTCCGTCCGGCTCTCCCTGCAGCAGGTGCCGCACCCCGACGACGAGGTCGTACCCGGCGAGCGCGTCCAGCGCCCGCAGCGTCTCGTCTCCGCGATCGAGGCGGATGCCGGCGACGATGCCGACGACGCCGGCCTCTCGCGCCAGCCCGCTCACCCGTGCCACCTCGTCGAGGAACTGCTCCTCCACGCATTCGGCCTGCACGAACACCGCTTCCTCGACCGAGACCCCGTCGATGCGGGCGTGCTGCAGCTCGAGCGTCTCGAACTCGTAGGCGAGCGGCCCCTCGAGCCACGTGTACTCCAGGACGTCCGGCGACCACAGGTGCAGGTGCGAATCGAGTGCGCGCATGACCCCATCCTGCCTCACTCCACGCCAGACATCCGATGAATATGCGAGGATGACGCCATGGCTGTCACGGACGAGGCGATCGAGAAGATCAAGGCGATGATCGTGTCGGGCGAGCTGTCCCCGGGCGACCGGCTCCCGCCGGAGAAGGAGCTGGCGGAACGACTCGGACTCAGCCGCAGTTCGATGCGCGAGGCCGTCAAGGCGCTCGAGGTCATCCGCGTGCTCGACGTGCGCCGCGGCGACGGCACGTACGTCACCAGCCTGGAGCCGCACCTGCTGCTGGAGGCCATCGCCTTCGTCGTCGACATGCACGACGACGACTCGATGCTGGAGATCTTCGCGGTACGGCGGATGCTGGAGTCCCAGGCCACCGGCCTCGCGGCCACGCTCGCCACCGACGAGGAGATCGCCGCCCTCGTGCAGGAGGTCGACGGCATCGACGCGTCGGTGGGCATCGAGGAGCTCGTGGAGCACGACATCCGTTTCCACCGCGAGATCGTCCGCATGGCGGGCAACGCCTATCTCGCCAGCCTCGTCGAGCACCTCAGCAGCCAGACGGTGCGGGCTCGCGTGTGGCGCGGCCTCACGGAGGGCGGGGCGGTGGAGCGCACCCTCTCCGAGCACCGTGCCATCGCCGATGCGATCGCTCAGCACGACCCCGCCCTCGCGACCTCCCTCACGACGGCGCACATCGCCGGTGTGGAGAGGTGGCTGCGCCAGGCGGCATCCGCCTGATCGTGTCGGACCCGGCCGGTACCCTCGAAGCATGAGCGACTGGACCAGCACCGCGATCGCCCTGCTGGAAGCCGACGCGAACCGCAGCGCCGACACGCACCTGCATCTCTTCCCGCTGCCGGCGGAGTGGGGCATCGACCTGTACCTGAAAGACGAGTCGGTGCACCCCACCGGCTCGCTCAAGCACCGCCTGGCGCGGTCGCTCATCCTGTACGGCCTGGTCAACGGGCATATCCGGCACGACACGGTGCTCGTCGAATCGTCGAGCGGCTCGACCGCCGTGTCCGAGGCCTATTTCGCGCGGATGCTCGGACTGACGTTCATCACGGTGGTGCCGCGGTCGACGAGCCAGGAGAAGATCGACCTCATCGAGTTCTACGGCGGACGGTGCCACCTCGTGGAGCACGCGTCCGAGATCTCCTCCGAGGCCAGGCGGCTGGCCTCGGAGTGCGGCGGCCACTACCTCGACCAGTTCACGTTCGCCGAGCGGGCGACCGACTGGCGCGGCAACAACAACATCGCCGAGAGCGTGTTCAGCCAGCTCGCGCAGGAGCGGCATCCGATCCCCCGGTGGATCGTGGTCGGGGCGGGCACGGGCGGCACGAGCGCGACGTTCGGCCGCTACGTGCGCTATCGCCGGCACGAGACGCAGATCGCGGTCGTCGACCCCGAGGGTTCGGCGTTCTACGACGGATGGGCGGGCACGCCCGACGCTCCGGAAGGCCGGCCGAGCCGCATCGAGGGCATCGGGCGGCCGCGGGTCGAGCCGTCGTTCGTGCCGACCGTGATCGACGAGATGATCCGAGTGCCGGATGCCGGGTCGATCGCGGCCATCCGCATGCTGAGGGAGCGCACGCTGCACTGGGCTGGCGGCTCCACGGGCACGAACCTGTACGGTGCGTTCCAGCTCATCGCGCGGATGCGCGCGGCGGGCGAGAAGGGGAGCGTCGTGACGCTGATCTGCGACAGTGGCGTCCGTTACGCCGGCACCTACTACTCCGACGAGTGGGTCGCCGCCCAAGGGTGGGACCTGGCCCCGCACCACGCGCGGCTCGAGCGCTTCCTGGAGACCGGCGACTGGATGGAGTGAGGGCGACTGGATGGAGTGAAGGCGACTGGATGGAGTGAGGGCGACGCGCCTACGCTGTCGCCATGACTACTCTGATCCTCACCGTCGCCGGGGCCGACAAGCCGGGGCTGGTCGCCGCGGTCGCCGACGTCGTCGACGCGCACGACGGCAACTGGGAGAACAGCCGCCTGGCCGAGCTCGCCGGCACCTTCGCCGGTGTCATCGAGGTCTCGGTGTCGGCTGACCGCGCCGGCGAGTTGGAGCGGGCGCTGAGCGCGCTCGACGGTCTGCTGACCGTGGCGGTCCGCACCGGAACGGCGCCGGAGGCACCGGCCGACGACGAACGGCTGCTCGGCATCAGCGTGCTCGGCAACGACCGCCCCGGCATCGTCCGCGAGGTGTCCGGAGTGCTGAGCGCCCACGCGCTGAGCATCGAGGAGCTGACGACCGAGACCCGCGATGCGGCGATGGCGGGCGGACGGCTGTTCGAGGCCTCGGTGTCGGCGAAGGTTCCGGCGTCGGTCGACGTGGCCGCCCTGCGGGCTGATCTCGAGCGTCTCGCGACCGAGATCCAGGTCGACATCACCGTCGGCTGAATCAGCCGCCCGGCGTCGTCGACGGCGCGTCGGCGGCCTCGCGCTCCGGCCCGAGGTCGGTGTACCGGCGCACCCAGTACTCCGTGTTGGCGACGTGAGCGGATGCCGCGGCCGCGGCCGCGACCGGATCGCCCGCCGCCAGGCCACGCAGGATCGCCCTGTGTCCTTCGTCGGAGTGGAGCTTGAGCTGCGCGGCGTCATGCGGATCGGGGATGCGGTAGGCCCGCGACCGCGACCGCAGCACGTCGATGAGGCTCGTCAGCGCCTCGTTGCCCGCGACCTTCGAGATGGTCATGTGGAACCGGTGATCGAGCCGCGAGTGGTCTTCGACGTCGTCGCTGGCCTCGATCTCGTCGAGCACGCGACCGAGTTCGGCGACCGTCTCGGGGTCGATGCGGGCCGCGGCGAGCGCGGCGGCATGCGGCTCGAGCACCCGGCGGAGCTCGGTGAGTTCGAGCACCCCGGCCATCGGCAGCAGGCCCACGGTGAGCGAGAGGCTTCCGATGAGGTCGGCCGCGCGCAGTTCGCTGACGTAGCTGCCCGAGCCGTGGCGGGTCTCGAGCACGCCGAGCGCCGCCAGCATCCTGATCGCCTCACGCAGCGATCCCCGTGACACGCCGAGCCGCTCGCACAGCTCTCCCTCGCTGGGCAGCCGATCGCCGGGGCGCAGCGCCCCATCGGCGATCAAGGCCCGCAGGCCGTGCAGCGCCGTGTCGAGTGCGCTCATCGTCGTCCTCCCGGGTCGACCGTCTTCAGTGAGTCTGTCGGACAGCCGCGTCTCGACAAACTCGTATAACAACTTTGGCCAATTCTCGCACTTTCGTAGCGCAAATGGGCGTCGTATGGCACAGTTGTGCAACAACTCGCCCCACCAGGCCCCCTGCTCCCCGAAGAGGACCGATGCCCGCTGCTCCGTTCCCCGCACCGCTCACGCTGACCTCCGGCGCTCGCGCACGCGATGCCTGGCCGCTGGATCCCGCCGTGGTCCACCTCAACCACGGGTCCTTCGGCGCGGTGCCCACCGAGGTCGTCGCCCACCAGGACGCCCTGCGGCGGAGGGCGGACCTCAGCCCTGTGGAGTGGTTCCCCCGGCTCGCCGAGCGCGTGCAGGCGGCGCGCGAGCGCACGGCGCCGTTCGTCGGCGCACGCGCGGAGGACAGCGCCTTCGTGCCGAACGCCTCCGCCGCGGCGTCCGTGGTCTACAACGCGCTGCAGCTGAGCGCGGGCGACGAGATCCTCGTGACCGACCACGGCTACGGCGCGGTGACGATGGGTGCGCAGCGGCTGGCCCGCCGGTTCGGCGCATCGGTGCGCACGGTGGCGCTTCCCCTGCTGGCATCCGACGACGAGGTCGTCACCCGCTTCGCAGACGCGCTCACCCCTCGAACGCGCCTCATCGTGGTCGACCAGATCACATCGCCCACGGCGCGCGTGCTGCCCACCCGCCGCATCGCCGATATCGCGGCGGCACGGGGAGTGCGCACCCTCGTCGACGGTGCGCATGCGCCGGGCCTCATCACGGATGCCGCAGCCGCCGCGGGCGGCGACTGGTGGTTCGGCAACCTCCACAAGTGGCCCTGCGCACCGCGCGGATCGGCCCTGCTGGTCACGACCGCCCCGGATCGCGACGAGTTGTGGCCCCTCATCGATTCCTGGGCCGCGCAGGAGCCGTACCCCACCAGGTTCGACACGCAGGGCACGATCGACGCCACGACGTACCTCAGCACACCCGCCGCGATCGACTTCGTCGAGAACGGTTTCGGCTGGGCGCGTGCCCGCGAGGCCATGACCGACATGGCGGATGCCGGGGCGGCGGCGATCGCGCTGGCGCTGGGCGCGTACAGCGATGACGACCCGGCCACGCCGTCGCCAGCGCCCGTGCCGTCGATGCGACTGATCCGGCTGCCGCTCGGCCTCGGCGCGACGCGGGAGGAGGCCGATGCGCTGCGCATGGAGCTCCTCGACGAGACCGCGGTCGAGACCGCCTTCACGAGCTTCCGCGGAGTCGGCTACTTCCGGCTCTCGGTCCACCTGTACACCGAGGCGTCAGACATCGACGCCTTCGTGGAGCGCTGCATCCCGCAGATCCTCCAGCGCGCCGGCATCCGCCCGGCCGCACCCGTCGTCCTCCCCTGAGCACGGCATCCCGTCCCGCACCCCCCCCGATCCCCACCCGAACCCCCACAGACTGAGAGGCACATCGTGAAGAACAAGATCTTGACGACCGTGGCAGGAGCCGGCACCGTCGCCCTTCTGGCGCTCACCGGCTGCTCGGCCGGCGGCGCGGCGCCCGCCGACGGCACCGTCACGCTGCAGATGGTCGAGAGCCTGACCAACCCCGCTCGCACCGAGCTGATCCGCGGACTGCTCGACAAGTTCGAGGCCGAGAACCCGAAGATCACCGTCAACCTCGTCTCCCCGCCAACGGAGCAGGCCGACCAGAAGATCCAGCAGATGCTGCAGTCCGGCAAGGGCGTCGACGTGCTCGAGGTGCGCGACATCACCGTCGGTCCCTTCACGAACAACGGCTGGCTGCGCGACCTGTCCTCCGACCTCGAGAAGTGGGACGGATGGGACGCTCTCACCGACAACGCGAAGTCGGCGTCCGTGGCCGCCGACGGCAACCGCTACTTCGTGCCCTACGGCTTCTACGGGCTGTCGCTGTTCTACCGCACCGACCTCGTCGAGGCCGCCGGGTTCGACGGACCTCCGCACAGCTGGAAGGAGCTGCTCGAGCAGGCGACCGCGATCCAGGACCCGTCGAACAACATCTACGGCTACGCCTTCCGGGGCGGGCAGAACGCCAACAGCAACGTCGTCGCCGCCATCGAGGCCTACACGATCGACGGCCTCGACGTCGACGACGCCTTCCGCATGGAAGACGGCTCGACGATCTTCGCCGCACCGGAGGCCCAGGAGGCCGTCGACGACTACTTCGCCCTGTTCGAGAAGGCGTCGCCGCCGTCTGCCGTGTCGTGGGGCTACCCCGAGATGGTCGCCGGCTTCACGAACGGCACGACCGCGTTCCTCCTGCAGGATCCCGAGGTCATCGCCACGGTGCAGGACTCGTCGCTCTCCGAAGACCAGTGGGACACGGCTCCGCTCCTCGTCGGCCCGACCGGCAAGGCCGCGCAGCCCCTCGCGGTCGCCGGCTGGGGCGTCGCCGAGGCGAGTGAGCACGCCGACGCGGCCGTGAAGCTCGTCGAGTTCCTGTCGTCGGAGGAGCCGGCGACCGAGTTTGCCCAGGCCAACAGCCTCGTGCCGATCATCGCCTCCGCCGCCGACGACGAGTTCTACTCGTCCGGCCCGTGGACGAGCTACGTCACGATGACCGAAGACCCCGACACCTACGTCAACGTGCGCCAGCCGCGCGGCGTGAGCTGGTGGACCGAATGGATCCAGAAGTCCGACCAGGACGTGCAGAACGTGCTGCTGGGCAACATGACCACGACCGAGCTCCTCGAGTCGTGGGACGCCTTCTGGACGGAGAAGTACGCCGCGGAGAAGGGATGACCGTGGCATCCGCCCGCACGAGGGGAGGCACCGTCGGCACCGCCGGCGGCGCCTCCTCCCGCCGCCGTCCGTTCCGCGGCCGACACGCGCTCACGCTCCTCGGGTTCATGCTCCCGGCGATCGTGTTCGTGTGCTGGTTCACCTACTGGCCGATGCTGCAGGGTGCCCGCATGGCGTTCCACGACTGGAACCTGTGGGACCTCACGTCGACGCCGTTCGTCGGCTTCGACAACTTCCTCGCCGTGTTCCGCGACCCGGCCTTCCCAACGGTGGCGGCCAACTCGGTGCTGTGGGTGGTGGGCTCGCTCGTGCCGCAGCTCGTCATCGGCTTCCTCATCGCGCTCGCACTGCGCAAGAGGTTCCGCTTCCGCGGTCTCTACCAGGCGCTGGTCTTCTTCCCGTGGGCGGTCTCCGGATTCCTCATCGGGATGCTGTTCCGCTGGATGTTCAACGCCGAGTTCGGCGTCGTGAACGACCTGCTCATGAAGGCGGGCATCATCGACGCGCCGCTGCCGTGGCTGGCCGACCCGAAGCTCGCGATGTTCGCGGTGATCGTCGCCAACATCTGGTACGGCGTGACGTTCTTCGCGATCATGATCCTCGCGGCGCTGCAGTCGGTTCCCGACGAGGTGCTCGAGGCGGCCAGCCTCGACGGTGCGGGCAAGGTCCGGCAGCTGTTCTCGATCATCATCCCCTACATCTCGATGACGCTGCTCCTCACTGTCCTCCTCCGGGTCATCTGGATCTTCAACTTCCCCGACATCATCTACGCGATGACGAACGGCGGACCGGCGAACCAGACGCACATCATCACGACCTGGATGATCAACTACACGCAGCAGGGCAACTACGGCATCGCGAGCGCCATCGGCCTGATCGTCGTCGCGTTCCTGTTCGTGTTCTGCGCGTTCTACCTGATGGCGATGCGGAGGGTCCAGCGATGACGATCACCGGAACCACCATGACGGCGACCCGCAGGATCACCGTTCCCGACCCGGCATCCGCCCCTCGCCCCAAGGCGCGGGTCAGCGTCGGCGGGATCGTGCGCGTCGTCGGGCTCGGCCTGTGGCTCGTGATCACCCTGTTCCCGCTGTACTGGATCGCGCTGACGTCGTTCAAGTCACCGGGCACGATCAACGCGTTCCCGATCGAGTACTGGCCGAGCGAGCCGTCGCTGCAGAACTACATCAGCCTGTTCGAGAAGAGCTCCTTCGGCGTCTTCCTCGGCAACTCGGCACTCGTGGCGGTGATCGGCGGAGGGGTCGCGACGCTCATCGCGCTGCTCAGCGCGTACGTGCTGGCGCGTTTCGAGTTCCGGGGGAAGGGCGCGATCCTCATCGCGTTCCTCCTCACGCAGATGATCCCGGCGTTCATCGCGCTCGGCCCGCTGTACTCGATGATGACCGACCTCGGCCTCGTCGACACCAAGCCCGGTCTGATCCTCGTGTACATCGCCATCTGCATCCCCTTCTCGACGGTCATGCTCCGCGGGTTCTTCGAGAACGTCCCCGACGCGCTCGAAGAGGCCGCCATGATCGACGGATGCTCGCGCCTCGGAGCCCTGTTCCGGGTGCTGGTCCCGGTGATGACGCCCGGCATCATCGCGGCGTTCATCTTCAACTTCGTCAACTGCTGGAACGAGCTGTTCCTCTCGGTGGTGCTGATGAACACCGACGCGAACCGCACGGTCCCGTCGGCGCTGAACGGCTTCATCTCGACGTTCAACATCGACTGGGGTTCGATGTCGGCCGCGGCCGTGCTGACCATCCTGCCGACCATGGCGATGTTCGCCCTGGCGAGCCGCTGGATCGTGCAGGGGCTGACCGCGGGAGCCGTGAAGGAGTAGCCGTTCCGGGCGCACCGGGCGGCCTCGTCGAGACCTCGGCCGGAGCGCTCCTCCCCCAGATGCAGAAGACCCCCGCGTGCCGAGGCCGCGGGGGTCTTCTGGTCTGCTCAGACGAGTCCGGATGCTCGGACGAGCCGGTGCATCAGACGAGTCCGCCGACTCAGACGAGCCGGCTCTTCGGCGACACGGAGTAGGTGTTCTCGGCATCCCGGTTGACGACGTCGCCCAGTGCCGTGTCGATCGCCGCCATGGTGTCGGCATCCAGCTTCACGCCGGACGCCTTGACCGTGTCGGCGAGCTGCTCCGGACGTGAGGCGCCGACCAGGGCGGCTGCGACGTTCGGGTTCTGCAGCACCCATGCGATCGCGAGCTGCGGCATCGTGAGCCCCGCCTGCTCCGCGACCGGCTTGAGCTTCTGCACCGCGGTGAGAATCTCGTCGCGCAGGAAGTCCTTGATGAAGTGCGATCCGGAGTGCGGGTCGGTCGCCCGCGAGCCCTCCGGCACCGGCTGGCCGGGGATGTACTTGCCGCTGAGCACGCCCTGCGCCATCGGCGACCACACGATCTGCGAGATGCCGAGCTCCTCGGATGCCGGCACGACCTTGCCCTCGATCACCCGCCACAGCATGGAGTACTGCGGCTGGTTGGAGATGAGCTGGATGCCGAGCTGCTTCGCGAGCGCGTGCCCCTCGCGCAGTTGCTCGGCGGTCCACTCCGAGACGCCGATGTAGAGCGCCTTGCCCTGCCGGACGACATCCGCGAAGGCCTGGAACGTCTCCTCCAGCGGCGTCTCATAGTCGAAGCGGTGCGCCTGGTAGAGGTCGACGTAGTCGGTGCCGAGGCGCTTGAGCGAGCCGTTGATGGACTCCATGATGTGCTTGCGGCTGAGGCCGGTGTCGTTGGGGCCCTTGGGGCCGGTCGGGAAGTAGACCTTCGTGAAGATCTCGAGGCTCTCGCGGCGCTGCCCTTCGAGGGCCTTGCCGAGCACGACCTCCGCTGCCGTGTTGGCGTAGGTGTCGGCGGTGTCGAACGTGGTGATGCCGGCGTCGAGCGCGGCGTGGACCGTCTTGACCGCGGCGTCGTCGTCGACCTGCGACGCGTGCGTGACCCAGTTGCCGTAGGTGATCTCCGAGACCTTGAGACCGCTGTTGCCGAGATAGCGATAGTTGACCATGCGTCCACGCTACTCCCGCCCGCGCATCCGCCGACCCGGTGCGATACCGCCGACCCGGTGCGATGCGCGCGCACGTCCCGTACCGGGTCGACGACACAGTACAGGGTCGCCGCGCCAGCGCCCCCGACCAGCGCGAGGACCCGCGTCAGACCGGCTGAGCAGTGGCGGATGCCGATGACGCGGTGACGATGTCGGCGCGGTCACGGAAGCCCTCGGCCGTGACCTTGTCGAGGTCGACCTGCTTGCGGATCGCCGCCGCGCGCTCATAGAGCGTGGGCTCGCCGTACGACGTCAGCACCTTCACGAGCACGGGCAGCAACTCGATCATGAAGAACAGCGCCGCGATCAGCCAGTGGGCCCACAGGATCGTCGGCTCCTTCTCACTGAGCCGGTTCAGTCCGCTGATCTGGCTGAGGAGCCCGACCGCTCCGGCATTGCCCTGCGCCACGGCATCCGTCCTCGCGTTGTATGCGGCGAGCGCGGACTCGTAGGTCTTCTGCGCAGCGGGCAGCTGAGCCTGCGCCTCCTCGCGATTCTGCTTCTCCGACGAGGCGGTGTTCTCCTTGGCCGACGTGCTCGCCGCCGCCAGCTCGTCGTTGGCTGTGCGCAGCTGCGCCGCGAGTGCGTCGTAGGTCTGCTGCGCCTCGGCGAGCTGGGTCTTGGCTGCGTCGGAGCTCGCGCCCTGGCCGTTCACGCCCGTGCATCCTGGCACCGTGCCCGCCCCCTCGCCGGTGAGCTCGCACTGGTAGAGAGCTCGCGCCTGGTCGATCACCGTCTGCTGGGCCGTCATCTTGGCGGTGAGGTCGTCGACGGTGGCCTGCGCGGCCGCCTCGCTCGCCGACGCCGAGTCCGTGCCGGCGACGATGCCCGTCGCCGCCTGGTTCTGCAGTTCCGCGAGCCGATCGGATGCCGCGTCCAGCGCCTTCTTCTCGGGGCCGTTCTCCAGTGCATCCTGGTCGGACTGCGCCTGGGTGATGTTCGTGGACGCGACCTCGCGGGCGATGTCGTTGTGGAAGATCTGCAGCACGAGGGGCTCGGCGACGACGAAGCCGATGATCGCGGCCATGATGACACGCGGGATGGCGAGGCCGATGAGCCGCCACACGTTCTTCGTCGACGACATGGTCGAGGTCAGGAAGCGGTCGAGGTTGAAGATGATGAGCGCCCACACGAGCGCGAGCGGCACCGCCAGCCAGATCGCGGCCTGCACGCCGGTCGTGAGGGCGAACAGCATGGAGATCGCCGAGACGAGCGCGGTGCCGGCGAGCACGAAGAACATCTGCACGAAGCGCGGCGTCTCTCCGGGCACGCGGTCGAGGATCTCCCCCTCCGCGCCGCCGAGGATCGCGAGAGTGCGCAGTCGGGAGCCGGGAACGCGCGACTTCTTCTCCCGGCGGGGGCGCGGTGCCTTCGTCGGGCGGGCGGATGCCGTCTCGGCATCGGTGCCGTCGTGGTCCGCGGGGTCGATGACCGCGGTCGGGTGCGTCGTCGTGTCGGCGCCGCCGTCGTCAGAGGCCGGCGCGCTGCCGGTCGGCTCGTACGCGCGGAGGAAGTCGAGGTCGTCGTCGGTGACCGAGCCTTCGGGACCGTCGGTCTCGAACGTGATCCGACCCTGGGAGTCCATCCGGCCCGGGCGATGCGCGGAGTAGTCCATCCTTCGAGGGTAGGAAAGGCCGCCTGTGGATACCCCGGACGATCCCTGCACGGCTTCCCAGGTTCGGGGTGCGCCTTCTCGCGGGCGGTGACAGGCTGGGAACATGAAGACGCTGCTTCTCGCGCGGCACGCGAAGTCCGACTGGAGCCTCTCCGGCGTGGGCGACCACGAGCGTCCTCTCAACAGGCGCGGACGCCGCGACGCGCCCGTCATGGCGACGCGGCTCGTCGACGACGGGCTCGCGCTGGACCACCTGGTCTCGAGCAGTGCGACCCGCGCGCGCAGCACGGCAGAGGCGTATGCCGCCGCGTTCCGGCTCTCCGTCGTCGAGGAGCCGCTGCTGTACGCGGCATCCGCTCGCTCGATCCTCGCGATCGCAGCTGCGCTGCCCGACGAGAGCGAGGTCGCGATGCTCGTGGGGCACAACCCCGGCATGAGCGATGCGGTGCTCGAGCTCACCGGATCGAGCGTGGGGATGCCCACGTGCGCCGTCGCAGAGTGCGCGGTCGACATCGGCTCCTGGGCCGAGCTCATCGAGGGGTCTGGGCGGATGCTGCGCCTCCGCACGCCCCGCGATGGCGAGTAGCCGCCGTCCTCCGCTCCGTCCTGTCGCCCCCTCCCCCTCGCTCACCCGCGGATCGCTGACGACGCCGGGCGGCACACGGCGCCGAGCACGGCCCGACGCCGGGCGACACCCGACGCCGGCGCGGCTCAGGCCATCGCGGCCGCGGCGGCCTCGTCCTCCGTGGTCGCGACGAGCTGTCCGCACGCGCCGTCGATCTCCTTGCCGCGGGTGTCGCGGAGGGTCGTCGGGATGCCGGCATCGTTGAGGCGCCGCACGAACTCGTCCTGCACGTCCTTCTCCGATGAGGTCCAGATCGACCCCGGCGTCGGGTTCAGCGGGATGGGGTTCACGTGCACCCAGCCACGGCCGCGGGCGTTGAGCTTCTCGGCGAGCAGGTCGGCGCGCCAGGCGTGGTCGTTCATGTCCTTGATGAGCGCGTACTCGATCGACACGCGGCGACCGGTCTTCTGGAAGTACTCGTAGGCGGCGTCGAGGGCCTCGTCGACCTTCCACCGGGAGTTCACCGGGATGAGCTCGTCGCGCAGGTGGTCGTCGGGCGCGTGGAGGGAGAGCGCGAAGGTCACGGGGATGTTCTCGTCGGCGAGCTTCTTGATCGCCGGCACGAGTCCGACGGTCGAGACCGTGATGCCGCGGGCGCTCATGCCCAGACCCTCGGGCTGCTGCGCCACCATGACGCGGACGGCGTCCATCACACGCTTGTAGTTGGCCAACGGCTCACCCATGCCCATGAAGACGATGTTGCTGACGCGCTCCATCGAGTGGTCGTCACGGCGCTTGCCGCCGAGCTCGCCGTTCGCGATGGCGCGGTTGGCCCGCACGATCTGCTCGATGATCTCGGCGGTCGACATGTTGCGGGTGAGACCCGCCTGGCCCGTGGCGCAGAAGGGGCAGTTCATGCCGCAGCCGGCCTGGCTCGATACGCACAGCGTGATCCGGCCGGGATAGCGCATGAGCACGGACTCGACGAGGGCACCGTCGTGCAGGCGCCACAGGAACTTGATGGTGTCGCCGCGGTCGGTCTCCAGGCGGCGCACCTCCGTGAGGAGCGGCGGGAGCATGCCGGCGACGAGGTCGTCGCGGATGCCGGCGGGGAGGTCGGTCATCTCCGCGGGGTCGGACGTGTAGTGCGCGAAGTAGTGGGTGGCGAGTTGCTTGGCACGGAAGCCGGGGAGCCCCAGCTCCTTCACCTTCTCGATGCGCTCGGCCGGTGTGAGGTCGGCGAGGTGCACGGGCGGCTTGCCGCGCTTAGGGCTCGCAAACTGCAGGAGAGGACGGCCTTCGGCATCCTTCTGCTGGGTCCAGCCTTCGGTGCGGGGGCGCACCTGCGTACCGCCCGTCGTGCGGATCTCCCCCTGCGGGGACGCGGATGCCGGCCGCGTCTGGCGCGTGCGGGGAGTGTCGGTCATATCTCCAGGGTACGGGCTGGCAGGTGGGAGACGGCTGGGGCGATGTCGGATGCCCTTCCTAGACTGGCTGGCATGGACCTGCTCTGGATCGCCCTCGGCGTCGCCGCCCTCCTCGTCGTCGTCTTCGTGGTTCGTGCCGCTCTCCGGTCGATGAGACCGAAGGTGCCGACTCCCGCAGCGCCGACAACGGCGATCCCGGTGATCCGCACGAGCGTTCCGCGTGCCCTGTCTCCCGCGACTGCGGCCGAGGTCGATCGTCTGGTGCGCGCAGAACAGAAGATCGCGGCGATCAAGGTGCTGCGCGACGCGACGGGCGTATCGCTGCAGGAGGCGAAGGACCGCGTCGATCGCTGGGTTCCCGGCGGCGATGCAGCGCAACAGCTGTCTCCTCCTGGCGGGCCGATCGACACCGCAGCCACTCTGTCGGGGATGCGCTCCGCGAGTGAGGTGCGCGCCACGCTTTCGCCGTCCGTCGCTGAGGAGATCGACCGGCTCGTGGTGACAGAGCAGCCCGTCGCCGCCATCAAGCTGCTCCGCGACCACACCGGATACGGACTCAAGGAGTCGAAGCACCTGGTCGAGACGTGGGGGCGCGGGCCGCGCTAGCGCCGGCTCAGCCGAAACCTCCCCCTGACCTCAGTCGAGGAAGATGTCCGGGAACAACCGGTCGTCGGGGGTACCCGGAACCGCCGCATACCGCGAGAAGTCGGTGACGCCGTCGGCCTCGAGCACGTCCTCCACGATGAGCGACTGCCCCGTGTACGACCGTGCCGGCTTCGTGAGCACGGAGTACGCGGCATCCGCGTAGATATCCGCCGTACGACTGGCTGCCATGACTCGGTCGCCGCCGAGCAGGTTCTGCACCGCCGCCGTCGCGATGGTGGTGCGTGGCCAGAGCGTGTTGGCGGCGATGCCGGCATCCGCGAACTCCGCCGCCAGGCCGAGCGTGACCATGGTCATGCCGAACTTCGCGAGCGTGTAGCCGGTGTGCGCGCCGAGCCACTTGGGAGTGGGGTTGAGGGGCGGCGAGAGGGAGAGGATGTGCGGGTTCTCGGCCTCCTTCAGGATCGGCACTGCCGCGCGCGACAGCATGAAGGTCCCGCGGACGTTCACGTCCTGCATGAGGTCGTACTTCTTCGCCGAGAGGTCTAGCGACCGCGACAGATCGATGACGCTGGCGTTGTTGATGACGATGTCGATGCCGCCGAACTCGCCCTGGGTCTTCAGCACGGCACTCGTGATGTCATCGTCGTCGCGCACGTCTCCGACGATCGGCAGGGCCTGCCCGCCTGCGGCCCGGATCTGCTCCGCCGCGGTGTGGATCGTGCCCTCGAGCTTCGGGTGCGGTGTGTCGGTCTTCGCCAGCATGGCGATGTTCGCCCCGTCGCGTGCCGCCCGAAGTGCGATCGCGAGCCCGATGCCGCGGCTGCCGCCCGACATGAGGATCGTCTTTCCTGCCAGTGACATCCCTCTTCCTTCCTCCGTGACCCCGTCGCCAGGCTCCGGTATGAGTTGTGGTTGGTTTTTCGCTCATTTCCCGACCACAACTCATACGGGAGCAAAGCGCGGGGTGGGTTACCTCGGCGCCATCCGGATCGCGCCGTCGAGGCGGATCGTCTCGCCGTTGAGGTAGCCGTTCTCGATGATGTGCAGTGCCAGGGCCGCGTACTCCTCGGGCTTGCCGAGCCGCGACGGGTACGGCACCTGCTGCCCGAGCGAGTCCTGCGCGGCCTGCGGCAGTCCCATGAGCATCGGCGTCTCCATGATGCCGGGGGCGATCGTGCACACGCGGATGCCGTGGCGCGCGAGCTCGCGGGCGACGGGAAGCGTCATGGCGTGCACGCCACCCTTCGATGCCGAGTACGCCGGCTGGCCGATCTGTCCGTCGAACGCCGCGACGCTCGCGGTGTTGATGATGACACCGCGGTCGCCGGACTCGGTCGGATCGTTCTTCGCGATCACCGCGGATGCCTGCGACAACACGTTGAACGTGCCGACGAGGTTGATCCGGATGATGCGCTCGAAGTCGGCGAGCACGGCGGGGTTGCCGTCGCGATCGAGCACTTTCGCGGGCGGCGCGATGCCGGCGCAGTTGACGACGACGCGAAGAGGCGCCGCAGCCTGTGCCGCCGACACAGCGGCCTGCACGTCATCGACGCTCGTGACGTCGGCGGCGGCGAAGCGGCCGCCGAGCTCCTCCGCGAGCTCTGCACCCTTCGACGACGCGAGGTCGACGATCGTGACCTGAGCGCCGGCGGCGGCGAGGCGGCGGGCCGTGGCGAGCCCGAGGCCCGAGGCTCCGCCGGTGATGAGCGCACCCTGCCCGGTGATCTGCATGACTTTCTCCTTCGAACGTCGTTGTGCGACTGAGTGTCAGCCTAAGTGATTCTTGGTCTCAAACGTGCATCGTCGGCAGTGGGGCTGGCGAACGCCGGCGTTCGGGTGTTGGCTGAGCGTATGGAACTGCGTCGAAAGCGAGCCTACGACACGCCCTCGGCGGATGACGGCTTCCGCGTGCTGGTCGATCGGCTCTGGCCCCGCGGAGTCTCGAAGGAGCACGCTCGCATCGATCTCTGGGCCAAGGACACGGCACCGTCACCTGAATTGCGCCGGGAGTGGCACGCGGCCCCCGAGAGCGAATGGAGCACCTTCGCCGAGCGCTACCGCGCGCAGCTGACGCATGAGTCGGCGGATGCTCTGCACGAGCTCGCCGACCAGCTCCGCACGCACCCGGTGGTGACCCTCGTGTATGCCGCGCACGACCCCGAGCACAACCACGCCACGGTCCTCGACGAGGAGCTGCGCAAGCTCCTCTGACCACCCCGGCCAGCAACGGCGTGCCGCCTAGCTCCCGCCACCGAGGGTGAAGTGCCATGCCCCGGTGACGATCGCCGCCGTGATCGACACGACCGGGATGAGCGCGGCGAGGAGCACCAAGGCCGTGTCCTTGCGCGTCCACCGCGACGGCCGCGCCCAGGTGCGCGCCGTCGAGCCGCCGAACCCGCGGGCCTCCATCGCCGTCGCCAGCGACGAGCCTCGGCGGATGGCGAGCACGAAGAGGGCGAAGGCCATGCCGAGCGCGCGCCGCACGCGCCCCTGGTCGGCGACGCCGCGTGCGCGACGGGCGAGGGCGAGGGCGCGCCAGTCGTCTGCCAGCAGCCCCAGCATCCGCATCCCTGCGAGGGCGCCGATCACGAATCGCGCGGGCAGCCTGAGGCGCTGTCCGAGATCGTCGGCGAGATCGGTGGGGTCGACGGTCACGAACAGCACCACCGACGGCAGGCCGATCGCGAGCACGCGCACGGCCGTGGCGGCCGCGAGCGACAGCGATCCGTCGCTCACCCGCAGGAACAGCCACTCGACATGCACCTCTCCGCTCTGTGCGCCGTAGAGGGCGATGGTGACGGCGCTCAGCGGCGCGGCGATCCACAGCACGGCGGTGCGTGTCCAGAATTCTCGCGGACCGAGCCCGGCGAGCACGAGCAGCGGGATCTCGAGGAGCAGCGCGACGGATGCCGACACCACGTCGATCGTCAGCACGAGCGGGAGGGCGATGAGCAGTGCCGCGGCGAGTTTCGCGAGCGCCGACCGCGGGGCGATCGGACCGCTGCGCTCGATGCGCGCCGTGAGCGGATCGATCATGACCCCACCTCGATCGTGCGGGCGTGGAGCGCCTGCAGCACGGCGTCGTCGTGTGTGATCGCGACGATGGCCGCCCCGTCGTCACGCAACCGGGCGATGAGGGCGACCAGCTCGGCCCAGGTCGTCGCATCCTGCCCGAAGGTGGGCTCGTCGAGCACGAGCACGCGAGGGCGCGTCGCGAGGGCGGCCGCGACGGTGAGGCGCCTCTTCTCGCCGCCGGAGAGCGTGTACGGGTTCGCTTCCGCGAGCTCGGTCAGCCGCAGGCGATGCAGCAGCTCGTCGGTGCGCGCCGCGATCTCGCTGTCGGGGAGCGCGAGGGCGCGAGGCCCGACGGCGAGTTCGCCGCGCACGGTCGTGGCGAGCAGCTGGTGCTCGGGGGTCTGCAGCACGGTGGCGGTGCGGGTGAGCAGGGAGCGGGACTTCCACCGATAGGGGTCGGCTGTTTCCCCCGCGCGCAGCGCCGGCGTGGCGGCGACCCGGCCGGACTCGGCCGGCAACAACCCCGCGACCGTGAGGCCGAGGGTGGACTTGCCCGCCCCGTTCGGTCCGGTGATGCCGATCGCCTCCCCCGCACGCACGTCGAGGGTGAAGGGACCGGCGACCGGGATGCCGCGCCTCCGCGACACGACGAGGTCGTGAGTCTCGATCAACGCCTCCCCGGGTGCGTGTGCGGGCGGCGGCGGGGCGGACGGCGGATGCCCCGGCACCCACACGCCGGATGCCGCGAGGTCTGCGCCGCGAGCTCCCAGCACCTCGTCGGGCGTTCCGTCGGCGAGCACCACGGTGCCCTCCGGTTCGGCGCCGAGCACGATCACGCGGTCGACGAGGGGAAGCCACACGTCGATGCGGTGCTCGATGACGACAAGGGTCGCGCCGGTGGCATCGAGCGCCGCGGCCACGGCGTCGCGCACGTCGAGCACGCCTGCGGGGTCGAGGTTGGCGGTGGGCTCGTCGAGCAGGATCGCCCCGGGGCGCATCGCGAGCACCCCGGCGAGCGCGAGCCGCTGCTTCTGCCCGCCCGAGAGGGCCGATGTCGAGCGGTCCAGTGCGACGTCGAGCTCGACCGCCGCCATGGCCTGCGCGACCCTGGTCCAGATCTCCGCACGCGGGACGCCGAGGTTCTCGCATCCGAACGCGATGTCGTCACCGACGCGGGCGAGCATCGTCTGGGTGTCGGGGTCTTGCAGCACCATGCCGACGCGGCCGCGGACGCCGGCGGCGGGGGCGCCGTCGACGAGCAGAGCGCCGTGCGACTCGCCCTCGTCCGCGCCGCCGAGCACGCCGCCGAACCCCTGCAGCAGCGTCGACTTTCCGGAGCCGGATGCGCCGAGCAGCAGCACGCGCTCGCCCGGCTCGATGCGCAGGTCGACCTCGCGCACGGCCCATCGCCGTCGTGTGGCGTAGCGCCATCCCCAGCCGCGCGCCTCCAGCGCGGCCGGGTGGACATGGTCGCTCACACGCGTGCGGTGACCTCGCGGCCGGCCGCGAATCGGCTCAGCGCGCCTGTCGCGGCGAGCCCGCGCGTGATCAGCCAGGCGCCGAGTCCGGCGATGATCGCACCGGACACGGTGGTCGACGCGATGTACACGGTGGTGAAGAGCGTGTCGACGCCGGGGTACCAGAGCACGCGGTCGTTGATGCCGCACGCGAGGCCCGCACCGGCCCCGGCGAGCATGGCGACGGGCAGACGCCAGACGCCGTAGAGGAAGACCAAGAAGATCATTTCGGCGCCGAGGCCCTGCGCGAGTCCGGACACGATGGTGAGCGGGCCCCACGCGTTGCCGATGAGTGCGGAGATCGTCGCGGCGACGAGCTCGGTGTACAGGGCCGCCCCCGGCTTGCGGATGATGAGACCGCCGAGCACTCCGGCGATGAGCCATGGACCGGCGAGCAGCCCCTGGACTCCGGGGAGCAGGGACTTGAGGAACACGCCGGGACCTTCGTAGCCGACGTTCCACAGCAGGAAGACGACGGCGCACGCGACAGCGACGACGCTGGCGACGACGATGTCGACGACGCGCCAGCGCAGCACGCGGGGTGCGGCGGTGGAGGACGATGCGGATGCCGCATTCGTCACGGTGTGGTCAGTGGATGCACTCATTGGAACTCCTCCCTGCGCCGGCATGATCCGGATCAGGTTCGACGGTCGAAGCGCGATTCGCTCCCTCTCAGCCCGGCTCGCCGGACTCCCGTGGTTGTGCTGACGATCATACCGAGTCGCGACACCGACGGGGTCACGAGTCGACGCGACCCCGTTTCTCCGAACGGATTCGGTACCGTAAGCAGGTGACCGCTCCCGATTCCGCCGACGCCACCACACCGGTGCCGGATGCCCCGGCGCGCCCCGCGGACGACGCAGGAGCGGTTGCGGATGCCGCGGCACTCCCAGCCGTCGGCGGTGCCCGCCCGCACTCCGATCAGGGCTCCGGGCTGTCCCCTGCTCCATCAGCCGCGCCGTCCTCTGCTCCGTCAGCCGAGCTGTGCTCCGGGCTGTCCCCTGCTCCGTCAGCCGAGCCGACCGCGCTGGATGAGCTCGGCCTCGACGTTCCCGCATCCGAGGCGCCGCGCGCGCTGTGGGCGCCCGCGGGAGCCGGCGCGACGGCTCTCACCTGGGTCGACCCGGCCGTGGTCGCCGACTCGCCCGCCGTCACGGGATTCGACGCGGTCGAGCGCGAGACTCAGCGTGCATCGCTGCTGGCCGATGCGCACCTGCGCTCCGCGATCACCCGCCCGGCCGCCCTGGTTCCTCTCGGTGTGCTCATGGGGCTGCTCGCCACGTATGCCGGAACGACTCTGCTCTGGCCTCTGCACGAGGTCGCACCGACCGTCACCGTGGCCGATGTCGCAGTCGCGCAGACCCCGGCCGCCGCCATCACCTGGCCGCAGCAGGGCAGCGCTGCGGTCGGCGTCGGCGGCATCGGCACGGTGGCGTCGACGGACGACCGTGCGGTGATCGCCAGTGTGACGAAGGTCGTGAGCACGCTCATGGTGCTGGATCGGATGCCGCTGGCTCCCGGCGAGCAGGGGCCCGAGTTCTCCTTCACGAGAGCCGACAGCCAGGCGTACTGGTCGTACCGTCGCGCGGATCAGTCGGCTCTCGACGTGCCGGTGGGCGGCACGCTCACCGAGCTGCAGATGCTGCAGGGCACGCTGCTGGGTTCGGCGAACAACTACATCGACCGGCTCGCCAAGGAGATCTGGGGCTCGAATCAGGCGTTCGCCGCCGCGGCCGAGACGTGGCTGAGCGAGCGCGACCTCGACGGCATCACGGTGGTGACGCCCTCAGGCTTCGACGAGGGGAATGTCGCGACGCCCTCGGCGCTCGTCAGGCTCGCGGAGCTCGCGATGCAGAACCCCGTGTTCGCCGGCATCGTCGGCATGGAGTCGGTGGAGCTTCCGGGCGCAGGTCGCGTGGTGAACACGAACGGCATGCTCGCCGACCCCGGCGTGGTCGGCGTGAAGACGGGGACTTTGGGCGAGAGCTGGAACCTGCTGACGGCGAAGGACGTCGAGGTCGACGGGACGAGCGTGCGCCTCTATGCCGCCGTGCTCGGCCAGGAGGACGACGACATGCGCCTCGAGGCGACGCGCTCTCTGTTCAGTCAGGCCGAGGCCGAGCTGCAGGGGCAAGGTCCGGTCGTCGACGAAGGCACCGTCGTCGGAACGGTCGAGACGCTGTGGGGCGCATCCGCGGACATCGTGACCGATGCCGACACGGACGTGGTGCGCTGGAACGCCGCCACCGTGACGACCGAGGCGGACATCGACCTCGGCGATCACCGGGAAGCGGGCGACCGCGTGGGCACTCTGACGGCGACCGGCCCGCTGAACTCGGTGACGACGCCGCTGACCCTGGCCCAGCAGGTCGACGGGCCGAGCGCGTGGTGGCGGCTCACGCACCCCCTGGAGCTGCTCGGCCTGTCCGACGACACCCACCGATAGACGGATCGCCCCTCCCCGAGGTTTCTCGGGACGGGGCGACCTGAGTCTTCCTGGACTTCCGGCGCTCCCGCCAGCTCCGGCGCGACCACCGCGCCCGGGGCTTCCACCGCGCCCGGGGCTTCCGGCGCGCCGGGCACGACCGGCGCGACGGAAGCCCGCCGTCAGTCGGACCGCTCTGCCGTGTCCGGACGTTCGACGACGGCCTGCGCCGCAGCGGCCTCGGCGACAGGCGTCTCCGCCCCGACCGCTGCGCCGACGCGGGCATCGGCCGCGACGGCTTCCGCCTCGCCGGTGACCACGACAGGTGTGCTGCCGGTGAGGGCCTCCTCGGCGTCGATGTCGGTCGCTGCCTGCTCGAACTGCGACTGGTAGAGGCGCCAATAGGCCCCCTGCGCCGCGATGAGCTCGTCGTGCGTGCCCTTCTCGACGATGTCACCGTGCTCCATCACGAGGATGAGGTCGGCGTCGCGGATGGTCGACAGACGGTGGGCGATGACGAACGAGGTGCGACCTTCGCGCAGCGCCGCCATCGCGTGCTGCAGCAGCAGCTCGGTGCGCGTGTCGACCGCCGACGTCGCCTCATCGAGGATGAGGATCGACGGCTGAGCGACGAACGCACGCGCGATGGTGATGAGCTGGCGCTCACCCGCCGACACGTTCGAGGCGTCCTCGTCGAGCACCGTGTCGTAGCCCTCGGGGAGCGCGTGCACGAACCGGTCGACGTATGTCGCCTTGGCCGCGGCGAGAACCTCGTCATCGGTCGCCGTGGAGCGGCCGTAACGGATGTTCTCGCGGATGCTCCCGGCGAACAGCCACGGGTCTTGCAGCACCATTCCGGTGCGCGACCGCAGGTCGTCGCGCGTCATCTTCGAGATGTCCTGACCGTCGAGCAGGATGCGTCCGCCGCTGAGCTCGTAGAAGCGCATGATGAGGTTGACCAGCGTGGTCTTGCCCGCACCCGTCGGCCCCACGATCGCGACCGTCTGACCGGGCTCCACCCGGAACGACAGGTCGGTGATGAGCGGGCGCTCCGGCGTGTACGAGAAGGCGACGTTCTCGAATTCGATCACGCCTCCCTGATCCGGTCCCTGAGCCCGGCGAAGGGCCGGCGCCTCCTCGGCATCCGGATCCTGCTCGTCGGCGTCGAGGAGTTCGAACACCCGCTCGGCGGATGCCGTGCCCGACTGGACGACCGCGGCCATGCCGCCCAGCTCGCTGAGCGGCTGCGTGAACTGCTGCGAATACTGGATGAAGGCCTGCACGTCGCCGAGCCGCAGGTTGCCGCTCGCGACCATGAGGCCTCCGAGCACGGCGATCCCGACGTAGGTGAGGCTTCCGACGAAGGTCATCGCCGGCATGATGATGCCGGCGAGGAACTGCGCCTTGAAGCTCGCCTGGTACAGCTCCTCGTTCTCGTCCTTGAACCGGTCGAGGGCGTCCTGCTCGCGGCCGAACACCTTGACCAGCGCGTGGCCCGAGAACGCCTCCTCGACGCGCGCGTTGAGGCGGCCGACCTTGCGCCACTGGATGCCGAACGCCTTCTGCGATCGGGGACCGATGATGCCGAAGATCACGCCCATGAGCGGCAGCGCCACGAGGGCGACGAGTGCCAGCTGCCACGAGATCGAGAACATCAGCACGAGCACGCCGACGACGGTCAGCACCGACGTCAGCGCGCCCGAGAGCGACTGCTGCATCGTCTGCGTGATGTTGTCGATGTCGTTGGTGACGCGAGAGATGAGCTCACCGCGCTGCACCTTGTCGAAGTACGACAGCGGCAGGCGGTTGATCTTCGCCTCCACCTGCTCGCGCAGGCGCCACATGGTGCGCACCATGATGACGTTGATGACGTAGCCCTGGATCCAGCTCAGCAGGGCGGCGGCGACGTAGATCGCGAGCACGGCGAGGATGATGCCCCGCAGCGCGTCGAAGTCGACGCCGTCACCGACGGAGAAGTCCCTCATGGCGGCCACCATGTTGGCGAAGTCGTCCTGACCGGCCGACCGGAGCGCCTCGACCACCGCGCTCTTCGGCGTGCCCGCAGGGAACCCGGGGAAATCGCCCATCTTCTGTCCGAGCTGGTTCGCGATGAACCCCTCGTAGACGATGTTGGTCGCTTCTGCGAGCACCTTGGGCGCGGCGACCGTGAGCACGACGCCGATGGCGCCGAGCACCGAGACCAGCACGAACCACACTGCCGACGGCTTGAGCAACCCGATCATCCGCCCGAAGCTCTTGCCGAAGTTGTCGGCCTTGCCCGGAGCGACGCTGTCCCAGCCGCCCGCGTTCTGCCGCGCCTGCTCGGCGAGCTCGGCCTCGTACTTCTCGGCGTCGGTGAGCTCGCGCTCCTCCGTCGTCGCGGCACCGGAGGCCGCGGCGGCCCGTGCGGCCGCGATGCGCTCGCGACGGCTCTTCGCCCCCTTCGCGGGGCCCGCGGGAGGCTGCTCGCTCATGCGTCCACCCCCAGCTGCGACTCGACGATCTCGCGATAGGTCTCGCTGGTCTCGAGCAGCTCCTCGTGGGTGCCCACTCCGACCATGGTTCCTCCTTCAAGGACGACGATGCGATCGGCATCCGTGATCGTGGACACGCGCTGTGCCACGACGATCTTGGTGACGTGCGGAAGCTCCCGCCACAGCGCCTGTCGCAGGCGTGCGTCGGTGGTGAGGTCGAGCGCGGAGAACGAGTCGTCGAACACGAGGATCTGCGGCTGGTGCACGATGGCCCGCGCGATGGCCAGACGCTGACGCTGGCCGCCGGAGACGTTCGTGCCGCCCTGCGCGATCCGCGACTCGAGCTTGTCGGGCATCTCCTCGACGAAGTCACGGCCCTGAGCGATCTCCAGCGCGCGCCAGAGCTCGTCGTCCGTTGCGTCTTCCCGGCCGTAGCGGAGGTTGGACGCGACGGTGCCGGTGAAGAGGAACGGTCGCTGCGGCACGAGTCCGATGCCCTTCCACAGCGCTTCGACATCGGCCTCGCGCACGTCGGTGCCGCCGACGTACACCGCTCCGCCCGACACGTCGAACAGTCGTGGAATGAGCGAGACCAGCGTGGTCTTGCCCGCGCCGGTCGATCCGACGATGGCGACGGTCTCACCGGGGCGGGCCGCGAAGCTGATGCCCGAGAGCACAGGCGACTCGGCGCCGGGGTAGGTGAACTCGACGTCGTCGAAGGCGACGGCTCCCGGCTCCGGGAACTCGGTGACGCCGTTGGCGGGGCGCTCCATGCTCGACGTCGCGTCGAGCACCTCGCCGACGCGCTCGGCCGACACCGCAGCGCGCGGGATCATCATCGCCATGAAGCTCGACATGATGACGCCCATCATGATCTGGCCGATGTACTGCATGAAGGCGAACAGCGTGCCGACCTCGACCGCCCCGGTGTTGACCTCGATGCCGCCGAACCAGATCACGCCGACCACGGTGACGTTGAGGATCAGCATGAACAGCGGGAACAGCAGCACGAACAGCGACCCGACGTTGCGGCCGACCACCATGATGTCGGTGTTGGCCTCGCGGAACCGCTCCTCCTCGATGCGTTCGCGCACGAAGGCGCGCACCACGCGGACGCCGGTGAGCTGTTCGCGCATGACGCGGTTCACGGCGTCGAGCTTGCTCTGGTACTTGCGGAACAGCGGGACCATGCGGCCGATGATGATGCCGGCGACGATGAGCAGCACGGGCACAGAGACGGCGATGAGCCAGCTCAGGCCGACGTTCGTCTGCACGGCCATGATGATGCCGCCGATGGCGAGCAGGGGCGCCGTCACGAACATCGTCGCGCCCATCATGGCGAGCATCTGCACCTGCTGCACGTCGTTCGTGTTGCGGGTGATGAGCGACCCGGCGCCGAACTGCGAGACCTCGCGCTCGGAGAATCCGCTCACCTTCGCGAACACGTCGGATCGGATGTCACGGCCCGCGCTCATGGCTGCACGCGCGGCGAAGTACGTCGCGATGATCGACGCGACGATCTGACCGAGCGACACCGTGAGCATGAACAGGCCGGTGCGCCAGATGTAGCCGGTATCGGCCTGGGCCACGCCCTTGTCGATGATGTCGGCGTTCAGGCGGGGAAGGTAGAGGGTGGCGAGGGCGCTGGCGAATTGGAACACCAGCACTCCGAGCAGCAGCCACCGATATCTGGACAGGTAGCGGACGAGGATCTTTCCCAGCACAGGCGGACTTTCCTTGAGGGGTCGAGCAGCCGATTTCCCCGCGGGTGGATGACCCGCCGACAATCGGCCGCATCACAGAGTGCCATGTGCCACAGACATTCGCATCCCCCTTACGGTGGGCCTTCGCTGACAGCGAACCTTTCCCGCTCCGGCCTGCGGTTTCTGCACCGAGGCGAAGAACGCGCCCCGTCGGGATCAGAACAGCGCGCGTTCCGGCACGTAGGCGCGGGCGTCCGCCCCGGCATCCGGTGCCAGGTCGTCGATCGTGGGCGGATCCCAGCGCGGCGAACGGTCCTTGTCCACCACCTGAGCCCTGATCCCCTCCACGAGATCCGGATGCCGGTGCACGAACCACAGCACCCTCCGGTACTCCCCCTCGAGAGCGGCGCGCAGCCCCGACATCTCTCTCGCCTCCCGGACCGCGTCGAGCGTCACCGCCAGTCCGGTCGGAGCGAGGCTCTCGAGCAGGTCCGCCGTGTCCGCGGCGTCCGTCTCTCCTGAGGCTCGCAACCGCGCGATGATCTCGCGCACGTCGGGAGCCGAGAAGGCCTCGTCGATCCATGCCCGTGACGCAGGCAGGTGCGACGGATCGGGGGTCTCGTCGAAGAGCAGCACGATCTCACTCGGCCCCGTGGGGTCCGCCCGGTGCGCCAGCGCGTCGCGCAGCGCGTCGAGTCGTTCCGACGGGACGAAGTGGTCGGCGAAGCCGAGATACAGGGCGTCCGCCGCGTTCATGGTGCGTCCGGTGAGGCCGAAGTACTCGCCGAACCTCCCCGGAGCACGTCCGAGCAGCCAGGTGCCGCCGACGTCGGGGGTGAAGCCGATGCGCGTCTCGGGCATCGCGAGCGTCGAGCGCTCGGTGACGACGCGGATCGCCGCATGCCCGGCGAGGCCGATCCCGCCGCCCATGGTGATGCCGTCGGCGATGGCGACCACGGGCTTCGGATACTCGGCGATCATGGCGTCGAGCGCGTACTCCGCCCGGAAGAAATCGATCGTCTCGTCGGTGCGCCCCGCCACGATCTGCGAGTGCAGGGCGCGGATGTCTCCACCCGCGCACATGCCCCGCTCCCCCGCGCCGTCGATCATCACGATCTGCACGTCGGTGTCGTGACGCCACGCGTCGAGCGCCGCCGTGAGGAGGGAGATCATGTCCTGATCGAGCGCGTTGATGGCCCGCGGCCGGTTAAGGGTGAGTCTGCCGAGAGCCCCTTCGGTGCGGACGAGGACCTTGGGGGCGTCTGTGGAATCGGTCACGAGTGTCACGTTACTCCGTTGCCCGCGGCTCCTCTCGAGCGGGAAATACGCGATCGGGGCGCTTTTCCGGCAGGATAGATGGAACTGCCCACTGCAACGAGAGGTCGCGGATGCCCGACGGACAGGTGCTCGAGTTCACGCACGTCACGAAGCGCTTCAACGATGTGACGGCGGTCTCCGACTTCTCCGCACGTGTCGAACCCGGCGTGGTGACCGCGTTCCTCGGTCCGAACGGCGCAGGAAAGACCACGACGCTGCGCATCCTGCTCGGCCAGGTGCGCCCCACGAGCGGTACGGCGACCATCGGCGGCGTCGCGTACGCCGACCTCCGCACGCCGCTGCGCACGATCGGCGCCGTGCTGGAGGAGACGGTCTACCGGCCGCGGCGGACCGCCGGCAGACAGCTCACGATCGCGGCGAAGGCGAACGGCATCCCGCTCTCGCGCGTCGACGAGGTCCTTCGCCTGGTCGGCCTCGAGGGCGAGGGCGAAGGGCGTATCGGCAGCTTCTCGCTCGGCATGCGTCAGCGCCTGAGCGTCGCGCACGCTCTGCTCGGCGACCCGGGCACTCTCGTGTTCGACGAGCCCGCGAACGGACTGGACCCCGAGGGCATCCGCTGGATGCGCCTGCTCATGCGCCGCCTCGCCGACGAGGGCCGCACGGTCGTGGTGTCGTCGCACGTGCTGAGCGAGGTCGAGCAGGTGGCCGATCACGTGCTCGTGCTCTCCAAGGGGCAGCTCATGCTGTCGAGCGGGATCGAGAAGCTCGCGGACCCGTCGGCCGGCTCGGTGGTCGTCGACGCGGTCGACCGCGACGGGCTGCGCGCCGCTCTCGCCCAGGCCGGCCTGGAGTTCGAGGTGCTGCGGTCGGGCCTCACCGTACGGGGGACGGATGCACGCACTGTCGGCGCCGCTGCCGCCTCGGCCGGCGTGGCCCTGAGCACGCTCGTGCAGCGGGGCCCGACGCTTGAAGACGTGTTCATCGAGCTCGTCCGAGGCAGTGGACTCGGAGCCAAGGCGGAGGCGGCCGCGACCCAGCTGCTGCACCCCGGCGCCGGCGAGGCGCCGGCGGACTCCGGCACCGGGGATTCCGGTGTGGCGGATGCCGAGGCTTCGGATGCCGAGGCTTCGGGTATCGATGCGGAGGGTGCCGGGGTGGCGGATGCCGGGGTGGCGGATGCCGGGGTGGAGAGTGCCGGTGCAGCCGGCGACGCAGGCGCCACCGAACTGCCGGACGCCGCAGAGCCGCTGCCCCTCGATGCCGAGAGCGTCCCGAGCGATCCGGTGGCCGCCGCGACCCTGACGGCCGGCGCCGGCGCCGCGATGGACGCCCAGCCTCACATCGATGACGCGCCCGCGGAGGACGCGGTCGCGCCCGCCGAAGACGCGGTTGCGCCCGCCGAGGCCCCGGTCGCGGCATCCTCCGAGGACACTGTCGCCGCGTCCGCCGACGCCCCCGTCGCGGACGAGAGCGCTCCCGCCGGTCCTTCCTTCGACGACATCCTGTTCGGCACCGGGGAAGCCGCCGAGCAAAGCGACGGCGACGCGCTCTTCGACGGACCGCGCCACGCGACGACCGACGACGCGGCATCCGAGCCTGCCTCGTCCGCCCCCGCCCTGTCGTTCGCCACAACACCGTCGTTCGCGGCAGCCCCGTCGTTCGCGAGCGGGTTCCCCGCGGCCGAGAACGCCGAGAACGACGCCGAAGCCGGGAACGAAGCCGAAACCGAGGGAACCGTCGACGCACGCCCGCAGAACGGCGACGCTCCCGCCGCGCAGAACGGCCCCGTCGAACCAGCCGCGGACACCGCCGAACACGCCGGTATCGAGGTGTTCGACGCGCTCGCCTCGTCCGGGGACGACGAGACTGATGCGCACGAGCACGACACTCTCTTTGACGAGCGCACTGCCTCGGGCGGCGGCGAGCACGGTGACTCCGGCGACGGCGAGCAGGGTGAAGATTCAGGCCTCGACGCGGCTCCCGCCTCGGACGACCGCACGGATGGCGACGACGATCCCCGGGTCGCCGCCGTCTCCTCGATGCTCGCAGCCGCCGCGCGGGCCTACTACGAGGACGAGCCGCGGCCGTACCCGTTGAGCGACGCCGTCTCGCAGGTCTCCGACGGTGGCGCGCCGCAGGAGTCCGCAGTCGCCGACGCCGGCCCCGAGTCGACGGACCATGCGGCGTCGGAAGAGAGCACGTCCGCAGATGGCGAGTCCGACGCCTCGGGCGAACAGCACGAGTCCGGCGACACCCAGGCCGGCCACGAGAGCGCCGAGGACGAAGCACACTCGACAGTCGGCGAGCACACGCCTGGTGCCGAGCACACGCCTGATGCCGGGCACCAGGGCGACGCCGAACACCAGGGCGACGCCGAACACCAGGGCGACGCCGAACACCAGGGCGACGCCGAACACCAGGGCGACGCCGAACATCAGGGCGACGCCGAGCACATGCCTGATGCCGGGCACCAGGGCGACCAGCATCCGCACTGGTGACCGCGCGTCACACGACCGTTTCGAACCCCTCTGTGCGCCGCCACGGAGGGGTTCGTCGTCTGCGGCAGGTGGCTCAGGCCGGTCGCGGACGGATGACGGGGCGCCGTTTGCCCTTGCCTGCCGGTGTCGGGCTGGTCGCGACGATCTCCTCGACATCGGCCGGTTCGCCCGACACCTCCAGGCGCAGGGCCTGGGTGAGGGCGAGCCCGTGACGCGTCGTCAGGATCAAACGCCGGTATTCACCGTCACCGTCGAGGTCGACGACCACGCTGGGCCTCCGCCGTCGGATGAGCACGAAGTCCACGCTGCCCGCAGCCTTCCACGTCCCCGCGGCGAGGACGCCGGGGATGTGCGTGCCAGGATTCGGGACGCCTCTGAGCCAGGTCCATGCGTCGTCGGTGAGCTGCACCTTGCTGATGCTCTCGCGCGGGATGCGGACGTTCTCGCGGTGGAACGTCGCGGCGCGTTCGAGTGGCGACAGCACGACCTCCAGTTGCGTCCTGTCCAACAGCAGCGTCACCATGCCACCAGTCTGCCAGCGGCATCCTCCCAGTTGTCTGGAACTTGCTCACAGGACCGCAACGATCGTTTGTCGCATTCCATCATTCCGTCTGACACCTCCATCGAGTTTCGAACATATGTACTATACTCGAGGCATGGGAACCGCTGACGACGAACTCGACCGGCGCCGAGAACTGCTCGACGCGTGGGTCGACGCGCGGCGCCAGATCGCGAAGTGGGAGGCGACGGCGGCGTCTCTCCTCTCCGATCGGCTCCGGTTGCACGAGTCGGAAGTCGAGGAGCAGGGTTTCCACCGCGACGCGATGAGGCGCTCTATGATCGCGGAGTACTCCGCCGCCGGCCACGTCCCGACGACGACCATGGAGAACGCCTTCGCCGATGCGTTCCTGCTCGACGCGCACCCGGCGGTGCGCGAGTCGTTCGCCCGGGGCACGATCACGGCAGCCCACGTCAGAGAGATCGTCCAGGCAGGTGCTGTGGTCGACCAGGCTGTCCGCGAACAGCGGGCGGATGCCGAGACGCTGACGCTCTTCGATATCGCGGCTCTCGTCGTCGCCGAAAGCGACACCGTGGCGCGCACACGGGCGCACGCACGCCGCGTCGCGGCATCGCTGGTCGGCGAGACCGTCGTCGAGAGGCATCGGCGCGCCGCAGGCGAGCGCAGCGTCACGATCAGGTCGGTCGGCGACGGCCTTGCGCTGCTGCAGGTCGTGCTCCCGGAGCACCTGGCTTCGGCGATCTACGACCGGCTGTCACAGCTCGCGCATCATGTCATCGACACCAGGAGCTGCGCCGAGGGCGAGGGCGACGGCGAGCGTCCGGAGTCCGCAGACGCTCGCAACTGCGCGGAGCGCACAGCCGTCTTCGATGACGACCCCGAACCGATCTTCGCGCAAGACCTGTTCCCCTCTGATCCAGCCCTCGACACGTACGACGCTTTCGCCGGAGCCATCTTCGGCGAAAGCGACACCTTCACCCTCGATCCGCTGCCCGCAGGCGCCGCCCCTGCCCCGGCTCGTGCAGGCACTGCCCTTGCTGCCGTTCCCGGAGGCGCCGATTCTCCGGCCGGAGGCGCCGATTCTCCGGCCGGAGATTCTTCGGCTGCGGGGTCGACGGGGCCCGTCCGACGCCGCGACGGCGACACCCGTTCGATCGACCAGGTACGGGCCGACCTCCTCGCCGATCTCCTCCTCGCGGCAGACCCGACGTCGGTCGCGGGCACCGGTGCTGAGAGCATCCGCGGTCGAATTCAGGTCACGATCGCAGCGACGACGCTGGCGGGCGCTGACGATCGACCGGCGGAACTCGACGGTGTAGGGCCCATCGCCCCGGAGATCGCCCGCGACCTTGCAGGTCATCACACCGGATGGGCGCGCCTCTTCCTCGACCACACCGGCATGGTCACGGCCACCGACGGATACACGCCCACGGCGGCGATGCGACGACTGCTGCGGGCACGCGACCAGCATTGCCGCTTCCCAGGATGCCGTATGCCGGTCCACCGGTGTCAGGTCGACCACAACCACGATCATGCCAAGGGCGGGCCCACACGAATCGACAACCTGAGCAGCTTCTGCGTCGGTCATCATGCACTCAAGCATCCGGACATCGACGCGAGGCACCGATGGACGGCCCGACAGCTGCCCGACGGCACGGTGGAATGGACCAGTCCACTCGGGCGCACCTACGGTGATCCACCTCCACGCCGCGTCATGTTCGTGTAGGCATCACACTCGTCTAGGTCGTGTCAGGACTGCATGTCAGAACTGCATGCCGGGCCTGCATGTCAGAACTGCATATCCGGCCTGCATTTGGCGTGCATGTCAGGCCTACATATCCGGCCTGCATATCCGGCCTGCATGTCAGGGCCGCATGTGACCTGCATGTCAGGCCTGGGCGCGTGCCGCCGCCGCGGCTGCGGCGGGAAGAGCACGCTCGATGAGCTCCAACTCCTCGTCACCGTGCGCAGCGGTGAGGAACCAGGCCTCGAACACGCTCGGCGGGAGTGCCACGCCCTGCTCACGCATGGAATGGAAGAACGGCGCATACCGGAACGATTCCTGCGCCTGGGCCTCCGCGTAGTCCCGCGGAGCCGATGCACGGAAGGACGCGTTGAACAGATTCCCGGCCTTCGCGACGGCGTGCGTCACTCCGGCGTCCGACAGCGCGGCGTCGAGCGCGCGGGAGAGCCGCTCGGATGCCGCATCGATCTTCTCGTATACGTCCGGCGTCGCGAGGCGCAGCGTCGCCAGCCCCGCCGCCACCGAGAGCGGATTGCCCGAGAGAGTACCCGCCTGGTACACGGGACCGAGGGGAGCCAGCAGCTCCATGACCTCCGCACGGCCGCCGAGCGCGGCCAACGGCATCCCGCCGCCGACGACCTTGCCGAAGGTGACGATGTCGGGCAGGTACTCCTCGCCGCTCTGCGCCTGCAGTCCCCAGAAACCGGCAGGGTGCACGCGGAAACCGGTCAGCACCTCGTCGAGGATCATGAGCGCGCCATGCGCGTGCGCTGTCTCGGCGATGAGCCGGTTGAATCCCGGCAGCGGCGCCACGACGCCCATGTTCGCCGCCGATGCCTCGACGATCACGGCGGCGATCCGGTCGCCGTGCTCCGCGAAGACCGCGGCGAGCGCGTCGGGATCGTTGTAACCGATCACCAGCGTCTGGGCTGCGACGGGCGCCGGCACCCCGGCCGATCCCGGCAGCGCCAGCGTGGCGACACCCGATCCGGCCTCGGCCAGCAGTCCGTCGGAGTGGCCGTGATAGTGGCCGGAGAACTTCACCAGCAGATCACGGCCGGTTGCACCACGCGCCAGCCGGATCGCCGTCATCGTCGCCTCGGTGCCGGTCGACACCAGGCGCACCCGCTCCACGGGGCGCGCATCGCCGAAACGCACGCGGTCGACGATCAGGGCTGCCAGCTCGACCTCCCCCTCGGTCGGCGCTCCGAAAGACAGTCCGCGAGCGGCCGCTTCCTGCACGGCGGCGACGACCTCCGGATGCGCATGCCCCAGGAGCGCGGGACCCCACGATGCCACCAGGTCGACGTACTCGACACCGGCGGCATCCGTCACCCTCGCCCCGGCCGCGGACGCGAGGAAGCGGGGTATGCCGCCGACGGAGCCGTACGCGCGCACCGGAGAGTTCACTCCCCCGGGCGTCACCGCGCGGGCGGCGGCGAACAGGTCGTCATTGCGATCGGTCATGACACTCCTCCGAGAGGTGACGGGCGGATGGGACGGGGCGGGCGGATGGGGCGGGGCGGGGCCGGCAGACGGGGGCGGGACGGGCAGTCGGAGGCGGGACGGGACGGGGCGGGCGGATGGGGCGGGGCGGGGCCGGCAGACGGGGGCGGGACGGGCGGAACGGGGCGGGGCGGGCAGACGGGGCGGGCAGCCGGTGGATGGGGCGGACGGGTGATCCGGTGTGCCACTCAGCCGCGCAGCCAGCGCGCGGCCTCGGTCGCCCAGTAGGTGAGCACGGCGTCGGCGCCCGCACGGCGGATCGACAGCAGCGTCTCCAGGACGATGGCTCGACGGTCGATCCAGCCGTTCGCGGCTGCGGCTTCGACCATCGCGTACTCACCGGACACCTGGTACGCCCACACCGGGATCTGCACGGCGTCACGTACCTCGCGGAGCACGTCGAGGAACGCCATCGCTGGCTTCACCATCACGATGTCCGCGCCCTCGGCCTCATCGACGACAGCCTCGCGCACCCCCTCACGCCGATTGCCCGGATCGAGCTGGTACGTGCGGCGGTCGCCCTTCAGCTGCGAGTCGACAGCCTCGCGGAACGGACCGTAGAACGCACTGGCATACTTCGCGGCGTAACCGAGGAGCAGCGTGTCGGAGAAACCCTCAGCGTCGAGCGCGGCCCTCAGGTGCGCCACCTGGCCGTCCATCATGCCCGACAACCCCAGCAGCTGGGAGCCGGCACGGGCCTGCGCGAGCGCCATGGCGGCGTAGCGTTCGAGGGTCGCGTCGTTGTCGACGCTTCCGTCGTCCGCGAGCACGCCGCAGTGGCCGTGGTCGGTGAACTCGTCGAGGCACAGATCGGTCTGCACGACGAGTGCGTCGCCGACCTCTCGCGAAAGCAGCTCGGTCGCCACGTTCAGGATGCCGCGCGGATCGTCCGCGCCCGACCCGCGCGCATCGCGGACGGCAGGGACGCCGAACAGCATCACGCCGCCGACCCCGGCTTCTGCAGCCTCGACGGAGGCGGCGCGCAGCGAGTCGAGGGAGTGCTGCATCACGCCCGGCATGGAGCCGATCGGGGTGGGCTCGTCGACACCCTCGCGAACGAACACGGGCAGCACGAGCTGCCTCGGCTCGAGCGAGGTCTCACGCACGAGATCGCGCACGGCGGGCGACTGCCGCAACCGGCGCAGGCGGGTCTGCGGGAAGCTCACGGCGCGAACTCGTCTGCCGCGTGCGGAAGCGTGAAGTGCGAGACGGCGTCGATGAGAGCATCCACGGTCTGACGGTCGGCGACCACCGAGATGGGCAGCCCTGCCTTGCGGGCGTCCCGTGCGGTGCGCGGTCCGATCGCCGCGAGCAGCGTCTCCTCGGGGATGTCGGGGAACTGCTCGCGAACCTGCTCCGCGACCGACCCGCTCGTGATCAGGATCGCGTTGATGCGGCCGTTCTGCACGTCGCGCAGGATGCGCTCCGTCACGGGAACGCCGACCGTGCGGTACGCCACGACGCTGTCCACGTGATGCCCGGCCTTCAGCAGCGACTTCGTCAGCACGGGCTTGGCGATCTCGCTGCGGAGCGTGAGGATGCGCCGCGGTTCCGGCTCTAGCGCGATCAGCTGGTGCGCCATGCCCTCGGCCGAGTTGTCCTGGGCGGGGACAAGAGCGACCTCGTATCCGACGGCCTGAAGGGCCGCGGCCGTGGTCTCCCCGACGGCCGCGATCTTCGTCGTGGAGGGGACGACCGCCCGGTGCGCGTACAGCACGTCGACGGTGGTCGCGCTCGTGATGGTCAGCCAGTCGTACTCGCCCGCCGCGAGCTTGGCGAGGGCCGCGTCGAGCGCAGCCTGATCGGTCGTCGGGGCGAAATTGATGAGGGGCGCGACGACGGGCACCGCGCCCTGCGCGCGAAGACTCGCTGCGACGCCGTCGCCCCAGGGCCCCCCGCGGGGCACCAGGATGCGCCAGCCGTCCAGCGGCTTGTCGTGCTTCGAATTGGTCATGAGGAACGCTCTCGGGAGACGAGGTCAGCCGCCCCTTGATCGAGCAGCCGACGGGCAAGAGTCAACCCGAGCTCGCGTGCTGCGTGCATCGGGTCTGCACCATCGGCAGTATCCGCTCCATTGCCACTGCCGTTCCGACGAATATACTCCCCGTTCACCGGCTCTGTGACGTCGAGGCCCACTCGTTGTGCTCCGTCGGGCGCATACACTACGGTACGCACTCGCACCGACTCGCCGGAGACGGCCGCGTGCGCGGCCATCGGAGCCTGACATCCGGCATCCAGCCCCTCCAGCACGCCGCGCTCCACCGTCACCGCCAGCCGGGTCTCGGTGTCGTCGAGTCCGCGCAGCGCGGCGAGCAGATCCGGATCGACGTCGTCCCGTGTCTCCACGGCCAAAGCCCCCTGGCCGGGTGCCGTCGGCCACTCGGCGAGCCCGAGCTCCTCGCGGCGCAGCGGAGAGTCCGCACCGAGCCGGGAGAGCCCCGCCGCCGCCAGGATCACGGCATCCAGCTCACCCGAGGCCACGCGCGCGAGCCGCGAGTCCACGTTGCCGCGGATGTCGACGACCTCCGCACGAGGCGCCCGTCGGTGCACCTGGGCGATGCGCCGCGGCGACCCCGTCCCGACGCGGGCGCCGGGCGGGAGCTCGTGCAGCGGCCGGCCGTCGCGCGTGATCACGACGTCGCGCGGGTCTTCGCGGACAGGCGTCGCGGCGATGATCAGGCCGTCGGGCTGAGCTGTGGGGAGGTCCTTGAGCGAGTGCACCAGGAAGTCGCACTCCCCCGCGAGCAGCTCCTCGCGGAGTCGGGTGGCGAAGATGCCCTGTCCGCCGATCTCCGACAGCGATGCGCGGTTCGTGTCGCCCTCGCTCGTGATCGGGACGAGTTCGACGGGGACTCCGGTGAGCTTCTCGAGAGCGGCGGCGACATGACCGGACTGCGCCTGCGCGAGCGCGCTGCGTCGAGTGCCGAGTCGTATCGGGGTGGACCGGCGGAGGGAGGTGGTCATGGCGTCTACTGCAGCACGTCCGCGATCTCGTCGAACCGGAGCCTGCGCCCCGTGTAGAAGGGCACCTCCTCCTTCACGTATCGCCGGGCGTCGGTGTAGCGCAGATCGCGCATGAGGTCGACGAGCTCGGTGACGTCGTCCGCCTCCAGCGGCAGCAGCCACTCGTAGTCGCCGAGCGCGAAGGCTGCGACAGTGTTCGCGATCACGCCGGTGAACGCAGCGCCCTTGCGGCCGTGGTCGGCGAGCATCGCGCGACGCTCCTCTTCGGGCGCGAGGTACCACTCCGGCGTGCGGACGAACGGATAGAGGCACAGCCAGTCCTTCGGCGCGACGCCGCGCAGGAAGCCCGGGACGTGCTGGCGGTTGAACTCCGCGTCGCGGTGCACGCCCATGACGCTCCATACCGGGAGCAGGGGGCGCAGCAGTTCCGTGCGGCGCAGGCGGCGCAGGGCCTTCTGCAGTTCCTCGGCCGTGTCGCCGTGCAGCCAGACCATGAGGTCGGCATCCGCCTTGAGTCCTGACACGTCGTAGAAGCCGCGAATGGTCACGCCGGAGTCCTCGATGTACGAGACGATCGTCTCGAGTTCGGTGGAGTCGGCCTCGGTCACCGCGACGTCGGGATTGCGTCGCCAGACCGCCCAGAGGGTGAATCCGGACGGGTTCTCTTCGCGCTCTTCGGACATGCGTCCAGTCTGCCCCCTTTACCTGAAGGGTGCGAATTCGTGCCGGTCAGCGCGCGATGGCGCGTGCGATCGCCCACACTGCGCCGCCGACGACGGCTGCGAGGCCGACGGCCGCGGCGATCGCCCCGACCGGGTTGTCGTCGGCGAAGCGGCGGGCCTTGGCTGCGGCCCGCATGGAGGCCTTCTCGATGCGGCGCGGGAAGTTCGCCTTGACCTCGATCGCCGCGAGCGCCGCCTTGAGCTCGGCACGGGCGGCGGCCACCGGGTCGGTCACCCCCGCGGGGACCACGGTCTTCGGCAGCGTGCTGTCAGAGTTCGTCATCGCCCGAGCCCTTCGCGATCTTGATGTCGGTGGCCACGGCCTGCGCGGGGTTCTCCCGCGCCAGCACCTTGCGGAACTTCAGGATGCCGAGCAGGGCGAACACGAGCACGGCGAGGATCAGGATGCCGAACACGGCCAGTGCCGACAGCCAGACCGGCCACCACGACGACAGGCCGGCGATGGCGAAGACGAGGATCACCGGCACAGCCCAGAACAGGAAGAACAGGGCGACGAGGAACCAGACGGATCCGATGCCGGCATCCTTCGCGGTGCGCGAGACCCAGGTCTTGGCCGCGTCGATCTCGGCCTTGACGAGGTTGGTGATCAGCTCGGGCAGGTCGCCGAGCAGCGTGAGAAGGCTGTCGTCGGCGCGGTCGCGCTGGCCCGTTCCCCGGGGCACTCCGATCCCCGCCATGTCACTTCCCGGTTCGGGCGCCGGACCCGGAGGACTTCGGCTCTGTGGCCTTCGGTGCTGCGGCCTTCGGTGCTGCGGTCTTGGGCGCAGTGGTCTTCTTCGCCGCTGCCCTCTTCGCTTCGGCGACCGCGTCTCCCGTCGCCTGGGCGACGTCTTCGGCAGTGTCACGCCCCGTGGCGATCGCGGAGTCGAGGCGCTGACCCGGCGTTCCGTTGCCGCTGACCGTCTTCGCGATCTTCACGGCGCCGTTCCACAGCGCACCGGGCACCGCGGCAGCCTTGTCGCCGACGAAATCCTTGACCTTCGACACCTGCTCCTGCACGGGATCGAGGTGCCAGACCTTGAGCCACTGCGTCTTGATCTGCTCGTAGCGCTCATGTCCGGCGCGGGTGCCGAGCACGTATCCCACGCCGAGTCCGACGACGAGTCCGATCTTCCCCTTCATGGGGTCTCCTCACGTTGTTCCGGTGTGGACGCCTGGTGGCGTACCGGCGGTTCGGAACCGCCGACCAGGTACCCAGAGTAACCCCATATGCCGAGTTCGGCATCTACTCCGGAGGGGGTTGACAGATACGGCGTCGCCGCGCTCATGGCTGCTCTGCACGCACCCCGAGGGCCGACTCGAAGACCCCGCGCACGACGGGTCCCGAGGCGGGGGTCAGTGCCAGAGCAGACCGCGACGAAGGCGATCCGCCTCTGCCGTCGCGTCGGGGATGACCTGAGCGAGGCCGGTCCCGGCGAGCCATGCTCCGACCGCGGCGAGCCCTGGCACCGAATGCACGGCGTCGCGTGCGGCCGCGCGACGCTCAGCCGCACCGATGATCGACGCGGGCTGCGACTGCACGAATCGGGCGCGATGCGATGCGATGACGGCGTCCCGGTCGAGCGCGACTCCGAGCAGGGCGGATGCCTCACGCACGGCGAGGCGCGTGGCGGCCTCGTCGTCGAGCGCAGCGGTCGCCGCCGGCTCCCCCTGCGCTCCGAACGACACGCGCACGACATGGCGACCACCCGCGGCGTCCGCCACCCACCGCCACTTCACGCTGGAGTGGGTGAGCGCCTTGGCCGTGTGGCTCCCCGGCACCGTCAACACGCCCGTGCCGCGGGGGGCGCCGTCGAGTTGCGGGGCGTGCAGCAGCAGCGTCACGATCTCGATCTGCGGCGCCTCAGCCTCCGCCGTCGCGGCGAGAGCGGGCACGACGGACGCGAGCAGTCGACGTGCCGTGGTCTCGTCGACCGCGACGACGACGGCATCCGCCGAGAACGTCTCGTTCGCGGGCCCGGTGGGGAGAGCGTCGGCATCCGGCGCGGTATCCGGTTCGGCGCCCGGTCCGGCGCTCGGCGCAGCGCTCGGCGCAGTACCCCGCTCGGCGTTCGGCGCGGCGCCCGGCGCGGCGCCCGGCCCGGCGTTCGGCGCGGCGCCCGGCGCGGGTGGGAAGGTCTCGAGGTGCGGCTCGGCAATGATCGTCCAGGTGTCGCCGTCGCGTCGGACCTCGTGGACCGCTACGCCGGTGCGCACGCGTGCGCCCAGCTTCTCGAGGTCGCCCACCAGCGCGTCGACGAGTCCGCTCATGCCGCCGTCGAGCCCTTCGACCGCCGCTCCCGGGGTCGTGCGTCGCGCGGCGTTCTCGTCGCGGAGCACCTGCACCGCTCCGGAGAGGGAGCCGACCCTGGTGAGTGCGGCGTTCAGGCCCGGTGCGGCGACGTCGACGTCGACATCCTCCGGCGCTGCCGAGTACACCCCGGTGGTGACGGGGGCGACAAGCCGGTCGCGCACCTTGGCGCCCATGCGGGACGAGACGAGCTTGCCGAGGCTGTGGTTGTGCCCGATCGTGAGCGGCGGACGTACCCGATCGAGATACGCGCGCCACGTGCCCGACCAGCCGAGGATACGGCGCACATCCTCTTGGAACGGATTGGCGGGGATGCCGAGCACACCGCCTGCGGGGAGCGGCGCGGCCCCGACTCCGGGGATGCCGGCGAGCCATGCTCCACCGGCCGCGGGCGTCACGACCTTGTCGGCGAGTCCGAGCTCGGCGACGAGTGCGCGGACGTGGCCGCCCTTCGTCGCGAAGCTCTCGGCGCCGGCATCCACGACGACGCCGTCCAGTTCGGCTCGGCGGATCGCGCCGCCGACGGCATCCGCCGCCTCCAGCAGCGTGACCCTCATGCCGACCTTCGCGCACTCGCGGGCGGCGACGAGCCCTCCGATGCCGCCGCCGATGACGACGACGTGCGTCCGGGCAGCGCGGGCGGCGAGTTCTGCGGGCTCAGCGGTCATACCCTCAATCCTGTCAGGCATCCGCTGCGGTAACCCCCCGGAGACCTCGCCCCCGCCGGAGTCACTGCGCGTGGGCGAACTCGACGATGCGGGTGAGCTGATCGGGGTCGGTCTCGGGCGGCACACCGTGGCCCAGGTTGAGGATGTGCGCGCGCGCCGCGCGGCCGCGCTGGAGCACCTCGCGCACATGCGTCTCGAGCACAGGCCAGGGCGCGGCGAGCAGAGCGGGATCGATGTTGCCCTGCACGGTCGTCTCCTGCCCGACCACCGCGGTTGCCTCATCGAGCGGTTGACGCCAGTCGACGCCCACGGCATCCGCGACGCCGCCGAGACGCATGTCGGCGAGGAAGGGCCCGGTGCCGACGCCGAAGTGGATCGTCGGGATGCCGATGCCATCGAGCGCGGCCCGCGAGTGGGGCGCGACGAACCGGCGGTAGTCGGCGGGGCTGAGCGACCCTGCCCATGAATCGAAGAGCTGCACGGCGGATGCTCCCGCATCACGCTGCACCTCGAGGAAGCGCCGAGACACACGGGACAGCCACGCGGCGAGGCGGTTCCAGGACTCCGGGTCCGCGTGCATCATGGCGCGTGCCCGCAGATGCTCCTTCGATGGTCCCCCCTCGACGAGGTAGGCGGCGAGCGTGAACGGGGCGCCGGCGAAACCGATGAGCGGCACGTCGCCGAGCTCAGCGGTGACGAGATGCACGGCCTCGGCGATGGCCGAGCCGTCGAGGTCGGCCGGGTCGATGGCCGTGATGCGGTCGACGTCGTCGGCGGTGCGCACGGGCTGTGCGAACACCGGTCCGCGGCCCGGCTCGATCTCGACCGCCACGCCGGCGAGGCGCAGGGGGATCACGATGTCGCTGAAGAACACGGCCGCGTCGACGCCGTGGCGACGCACCGGCTGCAGCGTGATCTCCGCCGCGAGATCGGGAGTGAGGCAGGCGTCGAGCATCCGCGTGCCCACCCGCAGTTCGCGGTACTCCGGCAGCGAGCGGCCGGCCTGACGCATGAACCAGACGGGCGTCTGCGCGGGACGGTCGCCGGCGAGGGCGCGGAGCAGCGGGGCATCGGAGAGGGGCATGCCCCCATCCTCCCATCCGGGTTCTATGAGAACGCCGGTCGCTCACGAGGCAGGACGGTAGTCCCTCCGGCAGTCCGTCCGGCACCCCCTCCCCGCACCTCGGGTAGAATCGACACGTGCTGCTGTGTGTGACGGCGAGTCACAAGACCGCCTCCTTCGAGTTGCTCGAACGCTTGAGCCGCACCCCCGATGACGTCGCCACCACCCTCGTGGGCACGACGCCGTGCGTTCAGGGTGCGGTCGTGCTGGCGACGTGCAACCGCTTCGAGGCGTACGTGGAGATCGACGAGTCCGCCTCCGTCGATGCCGCAGCAGGCACAGGAGCTGTGCTCGAAGCGGTCGAAGCCGCGACCGGCGTTCCGGCATCCGATCTCGACGGGGCGTACGCCGTGCACTCGGGGCGCCGCGTCGCAGAGCACCTCTTCTCCGTCGCGTCCGGTCTCGAGTCCGTCGTCTCGGGCGAGGGCGAGATCGCCGGGCAGGTGCGTCGCGCCCTGACGGCGGCACGCAAGGAGGGCACGACCTCCCCCGAACTGGAGCGCCTCTTCCAGCGGGCCAGCCAGGCGCAGCGCAAGGTCAAGAACGTCACGGCGCTCAGCCGTGCCGGCCGCTCGCTCGTGCGTCTCGCGCTCGAGCTGGCCGACAGCCGCATCGCGGACTGGTCCGCCGAGCGAGTGCTGCTGGTCGGCACCGGCGCGTACGCCGCCGTGACGCTCGCGACGCTGCGCGAACGCGGCGCACAGGACATCTCCGTGTACTCTCCGTCCGGCCGCGCCAAGGTCTTCGCCGCGAAGCACGGCATCCGAGCCGTCCCCGCCGACGCGTACGCCGCCACGGCTGCTCGGTCGTCGCTGCTCATCACCTGCACGTCCTCCGCGGAGCCGGTGCTCGGCCCCGAACAGCTGCAGCGCCCGACGGGAGAAGCCGCGATCGGGTGCCCGGTGGGCGCGCACAGCCAGCTGGTCATCGACCTTGGCATGCCGCGCAACGTCGACCCCGCCGTCGCGACTCTCGAAGGCGTGGCGCTGCTCGATCTCGAGACCATCCGCCTGCACGCGCCGCTCGAAGAGCTGCAGGCGACGGATGCCGCGCGGAGCGTCGTGCGCGAGGCAGCAAGCGCCTTCCACCTCGTCGGCGCGCGGCAGAGCGTGACGCCGTCGGTCGTGGCCCTGCGCTCGCACATCTTCTCCCTGCTGGAGACCGAGATCGACCGTGCCCGCGCGCGCGGAGACGAAGACGGCAAGGTCGAGCAGGCGCTCCGGCATCTGGTCGGCGTGCTGCTGCACACTCCCACCGTTCGGGCGCACGAGCTGGCGGCGGCCGGCCGTGCCGACGAGTTCACGGCGGCGATCGGCACCCTCTACGGCATCGAGCCGGAGGCGCCGGCGGCAGACGCGGCATCCGCCAGCGCCTGACACGCCGGGCCCGGTTCGCCCTCACGCCTGCTCGCGGTCTCCCGCGCCTGCTCGCGCCTCCCTCGCCTGCTCGGGCCTCCGCTCTTCCTCCACATCGGGGCGCTCCGCGGCGTCTTCCACAGACCCCGGCGGAAGTGACGACATCCACGCACGCGACCGCGCGCACTGCATATCGTCGATCGAGTGACGCCGGCATCACGGCGGCGCAGAATGGGGAGATGCTCATGTCGCCTGATGTCGTCGCGATGATCATCGCGCTCTTCGCGTTCAGCGTGACGGTGCTCGGCGGGGTCAGCGCCATGCTGACGCGGCAATCACACGCGCTAGAGGCACGGTTCGACAAGGTCGACGCCCGATTCGAGAAAGTCGACGATCGCTTCGACCAGGTCCACGCCGACATCGTCGACACGAAGGTTGCGATCGCGCGGCTGGAGGGTCCGGCTCCGCGCCTTCAACGTCCCTGAGGGCGACCCTCTCAACGCCCCTGAGGGCGACCCGCCCCCGCTCCATCGACCCTCACGACACCTCGCTACCCCCGCGACCCTCACCGCTCCACATCCGCGGTGCCAGACTGGAACCATGGCCCTTCACATCACCGGCGAGACCGCCGCCGACGACCTGGTCACCGACAACCCGCTGGCACTGCTGGTCGGGATGCTGCTCGACCAGCAGGTGCGGTAGCCATGTATACAGCGGACGCGGAGATACCGAGGAATCTCGCTGGTCCGGCCTCGCCGACCACTCCCGTCCCTCTCGCTGTGCAGTCATCGCTCGACATGTGTGGATTCAGCGCTGCGCATGTCACGCCTGTCTGGCGAAACTCTGCGGGAGGTCTGACCTTCTCCGTCGCCAGCGGCGGACAGGGGCGGCCGATCGACTTCTACGCGAAGTGGAATCCGATCACGACGGGAGAATCGCTGACGCAGGAGGCTGAGAGACTGCGCTGGATCGAACGACGCCACCCCGCGCCGGTCGTTGCCGAGCTGACCTGCGCGGAGCACGAGGAAGTGCTCCTCACGCACGCGCTCCCCGGCGATTCGGCCGTCGCCTCGCGGTGGCGAGATGACCCGGCGACCGCGCTCCGCGCACTCGGCGTCGGCCTGCGACGCCTGCATGACCTTCCCATCGATGAGTGCCCCTTCGACTGGCGGGTGGATCATCGGATCCGTTCGAGACGGATGACGGCGGGCGCCCTCGAGGAGCCCCCACCGGTTGACAAGCTCGTGCTCTGCCAGGGTGATCCGTGCGCTCCGAACACTCTGCTCGCCGATGACGGGTCGTTCCTCGCACACGTCGATCTCGCTCGGCTCGGCGTAGCCGATCGGTGGGCCGATCTCGCGGTGATGACGATGTCTCTCGCTTGGAACTATCGAGAGTACGACGAGGCGGTCTTCTGGGCCGCATACGGCGCGGAGCCAGACCCGTTGCGCATCGATTACTACAGACAGTTGTGGAACGCGGAGTAGCCGCACGCCGCGATCGACCCCAGTGCCACAATGGACGCATGCCTGCCCTGCACATCACCGGAGACACCGCCGCCGACGCGCTCCTCAGCGACAACCCGCTCGCACTCCTTGTCGGGATGCTTCTGGACCAGCAGGTGCCCATGGAGACCGCTTTCGCCGGACCGCTCAAGATCCAGCAGCGCACGGGGGCGACGGATGCCGCGAGCATCGCGGCGATGGATCCGGACGAGTTCCTCGAGGCCTTCCGGCAGTCGCCCGCCGTGCACCGCTTCCCCGGATCGATGGCCGCGCGGGTGCAGACCCTGTGCCAGGCGATCGTCGATGACTGGGGCGGAGACGCGTCCGCGCTGTGGACCGAGGGCGAACCGAACGGCGCCGAGGTGCTCGCTCGACTGAAGAAGCTGCCCGGATTCGGCGAGCAGAAGGCGAAGATCTTCCTCGCGCTGCTCGGCAAGCAATACGGCTTCACGGGCGACGGGTGGCGCGAAGCCTCAGCGCCCTATGGCGAGGAGGGCTCCTTCCGCAGCGTCGCCGACATCGTGTCGCCCGAGTCGCTCGCCAAGGTCCGCGAGCACAAGAAGGCGATGAAGGCCGCGGCCAAGGCCGCCGGATGAAGCCGCAGCTGACCGTCACGTCATGACTGGTCTCGCGCTCTGCCGCCGAAACCCCCGGCCCGTACGCCGAGACCCCCACCTGTCGCCGAGGCCCGCAGGTGCAGCCATGGGCCTCAGCGATGGGCGGGGGTCTCGAGAACGACCTGCCGGGCTCAGGCTCCCTTGAGGCGCTCCGAGAGGTATGCGTGCAGCGCGTCGATCGAGATGCGCTCCTGCGCCATGGTGTCGCGGTCACGCACGGTGACGGCGCGGTCGTCGAGCGAGTCGAAGTCGACGGTGACGCAGAACGGCGTGCCGATCTCGTCCTGACGGCGGTACCGGCGACCGATCGCCCCGGCGTCGTCGAAGTCGACGGCCCACGAGCCGCGCAAGGCGTCGGCGACCTCGCGTGCGAGCGGAGACAGCTTCTCGTTGCGGCTCAGGGGCAGCACGGCCGCCTTCACCGGAGCCAGACGCGGGTCGAGAGCGAGCACCGTGCGCACGTCGGTGCCGCCCTTGGCGTTCGGCACCTCCTCCTCGCGGTAGGCGTCGACGAGGAAGGCCATCATCGAGCGCGTCAGGCCGAACGAGGGCTCGATCACGTACGGCGTGTACCGCTCGCCCGTCGCCTGGTCGAAGTAGGTGAGACCCTGCCCCGATGCCTCGGTGTGACTCGACAGGTCGTAGTCGGTGCGGTTCGCGATGCCCATGAGCTCGCCCCACTCCTTGCCGGGGAAGCCGAAGCGGTACTCGACGTCGATGGTGCCCGCCGAGTAGTGCGCACGGTCCTCCTCGGGAACGTCGAAGCGCCGCATGTTGTCGGGGTCGATACCGAGGTCGATGAACCAGTTCCAGCAGGCCTCGACCCAGTGCTCGAACCACTCCTGCGCCTCGGCGGGCGGCGTGAAGTACTCGATCTCCATCTGCTCGAACTCACGCGTGCGGAAGATGAAGTTGCCCGGCGTGATCTCGTTCCGGAACGCCTTGCCGACCTGACCGATGCCGAACGGCGGCTTCTTGCGCGAGGCGGTGAGCACGTTGGAGAAGTTCACGAAGATGCCCTGCGCGGTCTCGGGGCGCAGGTAGTACAGCCCCGACTCGTCGTCGACGACGCCGAGGTAGGTCTTCACGAGTCCCGAGAAGTCCTTGGGCTCGGTGTACTGCCCCTTCGTGCCGCAGTTGGGGCAGGGCACGTCGGCGAGACCGTTCTCGGCCTTGCGGCCCTTGCGCGCCTCGAAGTCCTCGATGAGGTTGTCGGCACGGAAGCGCTTGTGGCAGCTGAGGCACTCGACCAGGGGGTCCGTGAACGTCGCGACGTGGCCGGAGGCCTCCCACACGCGCTTGGGGAGGATGATCGACGAGTCCAGGCCCACCATGTCGCCGCGCCCGCGCACGAAGGTCTGCCACCACTGGCGGCGGATGTTCTCCTTCAGCTCCGTGCCGAGGGGTCCGTAGTCCCATGCCGAACGGGATCCCCCGTAGATCTCACCCGCCTGGAACACGAACCCGCGGTGGCGGGCGAGGGCGATGACCTTGTCAAGACGGGACTGTTCGGCCACGGTGGCTCCAATGGTCGGATGCGGGTGAGAGACCCGTGAACACGGGCATGCCAATCCTATCTCCGACGCCCTTCCGGCATGTCCGATGCCGGCGGCATGCTGGAGGCATGGAACAACGCGTGAGCTTCATCACCCTCGCCGTCGCCGACGTCGCCCGCACCCGAGCCTTCTACGTCGACGGCCTCGGATGGCAGCCGATCTTCGAGGCCGACGACGTGCTCATGCTGCCCGTCGCCGACCGCGTCATCCTGTCGTTGTGGAGCGTGGAGGGCTTCACCGCCGAGATCGGTGAGGCACCGGCATCCGGCATCGCGCCGATCACGCTCGCGCACAACCTCGCCACCGAGGCCGAGGTCGACGCCGTGCTCGCCGAGGCCGAGGCGCTGGGAGCGGCGGTGTCGCCTGCGACCAAACGCGAGTGGGGCGGCTACTCGGGATATTTCGCCGATCCCGACGGGTTCCGATGGGAGATCGCGGTCAATCCGGGCGACACCGGTGCGTTCGTGCTGCCGCCCGCCTGACGTGTTTCGGTCGCCCGCCTGACCTGCCTCGGTGAGCCGCCTGACCTACTCGGTGAGCCGGCTGTCCCGCCCTACTCGGTGAAGAGGTATCCGCGTTCCACGTCGAAGCCCGCGATCCGCAGCCCGCGTCCGAGCAGCTCCTCCATCTCGGCGCGCAGCCGCAGGCGCCACTCGTGCGCGGCATCGGCATCCGACACTCGCATCGACTCGATGTCCGACGGGATGGCGAGTGTCGCGACGACGGCGTCGGATGCCGGGGGCTTGGCGATGTCGGCGAGAGCCCATTCGACGTCCAGCCGATCGCTCTCGTCTCCCGCGTCGCCGCCCCCGAAGATGCCGTAGCGGTTGACCGAGTAACCCGTGACCCTGGCACCGAGCACCGTGAGGAAGAAGTGCGCGTTGCGCGCGACGAGCGGGTCATAGGTCCAGGTGATGCGGCCGACCTCGCGGGAGAACGCCCACTGACGCTGGTGCTCCTTGAGCTCGCGGCCCCAGCCGCGCCCGCGGTACTCGGGCAGGAGCGCCGTGATGTGCGAGTGCATGGCCCGCCGGCCAGGCTCGCCGAAGAACGCGATCGACGCGCCGACCATCCGCTCCTCACCGCCCTCGTCGTCGAAGAGTCCGACGACGTAGTTGCCCGATTGCTGCAGCGCCCTCAGGGTGCCGGCGTCGATGACACGCTCGGGGCCGCGGATGGAGTCCAGCAGCGATTGGGCGTCGAGGATGAGTTCTACGGTGTCGAGGTCGCGGATGGTTCGCACCCTCCCAGTCTGTCCCTGATCCCGCCCGACGCGAAACCCGACGCGTCCCTCGCCTCCCGCGCGCTCCCGCACACGCTCCGGCCACGGCGGAGTACCGTCGGATGATGGGCACTCCACAGAACACGAGTGAGAACGACCACCACGACACGCGATTCTTCGGGCAGCCGTGGGCTCTCGTGCACATCTTCGGCGTGGAGATGTGGGAGCGATTCAGCTTCTACGGCATGCAGGGCATCCTGCTCATCTACCTGTACTACTCGGCAACGCAGGGCGGACTCGGCATCCCCGAGACAGTCGCGGGCGGCATCGTGGGGGCGTACGGCGGCGCGGTGTACCTGTCGACGATCCTCGGGGCGTGGCTCGCCGACCGCCTCCTCGGTTCGGAGCGCGTGCTGTTCTTCAGCGCGATCGTCATCGTGGCCGGTCACCTCGCTCTCGCCCTGCTGCCGGGGGCGCTCGGCGTCGGAGTCGGTCTCGTGCTCGTGGCTCTCGGCTCCGGCGGGCTCAAGGCCAATGCCACGTCGGTGGTGGGCACTCTCTACAGCGCAGACGACACGAGGCGGGATGCCGGCTTCTCGCTGTTCTACCTCGGGATCAACCTCGGCGCGTTCCTCGGGCCGATCCTCACCGGGCTTCTGCAGTCCACCCTGGGATTCCACTACGGGTTCGGCCTCGCGGCCATCGGGATGACGCTGGGACTCGTGCAGTACGCGTTCGGCCGACGCGGACTCCCCGACGACGCACGGCGCGTGCCGAATCCGCTGCCTGCGTCGAGGCGCCCGCTCGTGTGGGGCATCGCCGCCGCCGGGGTCGTCGTCATCACGCTGCTCGTGCTGCTCGGCGTGATCCGCGCGGACAACCTCTCGACCATCGTCATCATCGGGACGCTCGTCGCTGCGGTCGCGTACTTCGCGGTGATCCTCTCCAGCCGTCGCATCGATCGGACGGAACGGTCCCGCGTCTGGGCCTTCCTGCCGCTGTTCGTCACGAGCGTGGCGTTCTGGTCGCTGTATCAGCAGCAGTTCACGGTGCTCACGGTGTACTCCGACAAGCGTCTGGACCGCAACCTCTTCGGATGGGAGATGCCGGTCTCGTGGGTGCAGTCCATCAACCCCGTGTTCATCATCGTTCTGTCCGGGGTGTTCGCTGTCATCTGGACGCGTCTGGGAACGAGGCAGCCGTCGACACCCGTGAAGTTCGCGCTCGGGGCGATGGTGATGGGCGCCGCGTTCCTCCTGTTCCTCCCCTTCGCGGGCGGCGGTGAGAACTCGACGCCGCTGCTGGCCGTCGTCGGCATCCTGCTCGTGTTCACGATCGCCGAGCTGCTCATCTCCCCGGTCGGCCTGTCGGTGACGACCAAGCTGGCGCCTGCCGCGTTCCACACGCAGATGGTCGCGCTGTTCTTCTTGTCCGTCGCCCTCGGGACCGCGATCTCGGGCTGGCTGACCCGGTTCTACGACCCGGCGAACGAGGTGCCGTACTTCTCTGTTCTCGGCGGCATCGCCGTGGTCGTCGGTCTGGGACTGCTCGCGTCGGCACGCCCCGTCCTGCGGCTCATGAAGGGCGTGAGCTGAGTTCTCGCGGGTCAGGGTCGTCGGGGCGCGGCGGCCGCAGCCGCGGCGGGATCGGCCACGGCAACACGTACTGTGCGGTGGCCGGTCGGCTCATGTCGCCGAAATCGTCGGCCTTCACCACGATGCGCCCGGGGACGCCACCCTCGTCGGGAGTCGCCTCGACGATCCGCACCCGAAGCGGCCGGGCGCCCTCACCCTCGCCTTCGCCTTCGCCCTCGCCCTCGCCCTCGCCCTCGCCCTCGCCCTCGCCCTCGAGGATCCACGGGTCGGCGAGCCACGCGATGCCCCTCTCTTCGAGGGCCGCCTCGGCGTCCAGCCATTCGCCCGCAGCGGATGCCGTGCGGCCGAGCACATCCACGGCGACCCACTCGTCCCCCTCGGGACGGATCCAGCCGAGGAGCTCTCCATCGTCGCGGCGGTGCGGGGTCCAGTCTGCGTGCGGCATCCGTCGATGCTAACGCGCGGACGAGGGCTGCGCCGGGCGGACGCCGTACGGACCGGCCGTCGCGATCAGTGCGTGTACTCCATCAGCTCGACCCCGAGCACCCGGAACGCGTCGTGCGCCCGCAGCCGGTGCGTGATCGACAGGTCGTCGAAGCACACGATGAGCGCATAGCCGACGCCTGCGCGCGGCCCGGCCAGGACTCCGGCTTCGGCGCGCACACCGCGATCGCGTCCGGTCTTGTTGACGAATAGGAGCCCGTGAGGGTCGTGGTCGTGGGCGAACGGGTCGAGCCCGGTGGACGCTGCGACCAGGCTGAGGTCGTGGTTGAGGCTCAGCCACTCGGCCACCTGCGCGCTCACGGCCGCATCGACGACCTGCGAGTTGACGAGGGCTGAGAAGAGTCCGGCCAGTTCGCGCGCCGAGCCGACCGCGACGTGCGGCGCATCGTCGGGACCGCGCTGGTCGCGGAATCGGTCGAGCAGCGCCGTGCGGCGGAGTCCGAGCGACTCGATGCGCGCGCGGACGCGATCGTGGCCGACACGCTGCAGAAGAGCGTTCGCGGCCACCGGATCACCGGCCGCCGCGGCGAGCACCGCGAGGTCTTCGAGGGGTAGCGCCGGCGCGTGCAGATGCCGCCAGACCCCGGAGGTCGTCACGGGCTCGACCGTCGACCGGTCGACGATCTCGAGCGGGTCGAGCGTCCCTTCGCCGAACGCGGCGGCCACCTCGATGAGCAGCGGAACCACGCCGAGCCCGGCGACGGGCATGGTCACATGGTCATCGCCCGCCAGCACGTGCACGTGGCTGTCGAGATCGACGACGTGCACCGAGACCTGCGCCCCCGAGTCGGCGAGTTGTTCGAGCGCCCGCAGGGTGGAGGTGAAGGACCGTCGCCCTGCAGCGGCCCGACGGGGCAGGCGCCGGCTGGTGCGCTGCGACCGTCGCCCGTCTCCCGCGCGCTCGGCGCCGTGGGCCTGCCCATCGGCGCCGGCCCCCGGCACCACGGAGTTCTGAGGCCCGTCTACAGGCTCGTGAGCGCCCACGCGTGATCCTTACAGGGGTGTGGATGGACGGGATGCCGCGGGCTGAGCTGCGAGCGGCAGGGCTATCGTAACCCCGCCCGATGAGCGGGCCCCACAGAGTGCGGAAATCGGGTCAGCCGACGTCGTCGACGACCCGGGGCGGACGCCCGCCCGTCGCCGCAGACTTCACCAGATGGTCACTCGGGACTCTCGCGGCAGCCACAGCGCGTCCGACTCCGTGACACCGAACGCGTCGTAGAACGCGTCGATGTTCCGCACGATCTGGTTGCACCGGAACTCGTTCGGGGAGTGCGGGTCGATCGTGAGCAGGCGCAGCGTCTCGGCCTCGCGGCTCTTCTGTTGCCATACCTGCGCCCACGAGAGGAGGAGCCGCTGAACGCCTGTGTAGCCGTCGATGACAGGGGCTTCCTTCCCCCCGAGCGACAGCTCATAAGCCTTCAACGCGATGCCGAGACCGCCGAGATCTCCGATGTTCTCGCCGATGGTGAGCGCACCGTTGACGTGGTGCTCGGGGTCCAGCCCCTCGGGCACGAGGGCGTCGTACTGCGCGATGAGCGCCTTCGTTCGCTCCTCGAAAGCCGTGCGATCGGCATCCGTCCACCAGTCCTGGAGGCGGCCGTCGCCGTCGTAGCGGCTGCCCTGGTCGTCGAACCCATGACCGATCTCGTGGCCGATCACGGCGCCGATCCCGCCGTAGTTCGCCGCCGCGTCGCGTGAGGCGTCGAAGAACGGGTACTGCAGGATGGCAGCCGGGAACACGATCTCGTTCATGAGCGGGTTGTAGTAGGCGTTGACCATCTGCGGCGGCATGTACCACTCGGTGCGGTCGATCGGCTTGCCGACCTTGTCGACGTTGCGGTCGTGCTCGAAGATCGCCGCCCGCCGCACGTTCCCCAGCAGATCTTCGCGATCGATCGTGAGAGCGGAGTAGTCACGCCACACCTCGGGGTGACCGATCTTCGGCGTGAACGCGTCGAGCTTGGCGAGAGCCCGCTCACGCGTTTCGGCGGTCATCCAGTCGAGCTGCGCGATGCTCTGCCGGTAGGCCTCGATGAGGTTGCCGACCAGCTCGTCCATCGCGGCCTTGGCCGTCGGAGGGTAGTGACGCTCGACGTACACCTTGCCGATGGCTTCGCCCAGCGCGCCCTCGGTCACCGAGACGCCGCGCTTCCAGCGCTCGCGGATCGTCGGCACTCCGGTGAGCTCGGTGCCGTAGAACGAGAAGTTCTCCTGCACGATGTCGTCGGTGAGGTACGGCGCCGCCGAGTGGACGACCTGTGCGCGCAGCCACGCCTTCCAGTCGTCGAGCCTGGCGTCGGTCAGCAGGGTGCCGAGCCCCTCGATGAAGCTGGGCTGGTACACCACGACCTCGTCGAACGCGGAGGGGTTGCTCGGAGCCACGGCGTCGCGCCACGGCGCGAGGTCGACTCCCGCGAGCGCCTGCAGTTCGTCCCAGCTCTTGAGGTTGTACGTCTCGACCGCGTCGCGGCTGCGCACGTTGTCCCAGTGGTGGCCTGCCAGCTCGGTCTCCAGCGCGATCGACCGTTCGGTGTCGCCTGCGGCATCCGCCACGCCCACGAGGGTGAGCAGGCGCTCGAGATGAGCACGGTACGTCGATCGGGTGCCCTCGAATGTGTCGAGACGGTAGTAGCTCTCATCGGGGAGGGAGAGTCCCGACTGCACGACGAACGGCACATAGCGCTCGGGGTTGCCAGGATCGGGCTCGATGTACAGGCCGATCAGGTGGGCGCGTCCGTCACGGTCGTACGTGCCCACGGTGCGGAGGAACGCAGGGATGCTGTCGATCGCGTCGATCTCGGCCAAGGTGCCGGCGAGCGGGGTGACGCCGGCCGCAGCGATGCGCTCGGTGTCCATGAAGCTCGCGAAGAGGTCGCCGATCTTGCGCGCGAGGGTGCCCTCTTCGGCGTTCTGCGACTCCTCGATGATCGCCCTGACGTCTTTCTCGGCCTGCTCGGCGAGCAGGTGGAACGAGCCCCAGCGCGCCTTGTCGCCCGGGATCTCGGTGCGTGCGAGCCATTCGCCGTTGACGTGGCGGTACAGGTCGTCTTGCGGGCGGATGTCGGAGCTGAACTCGTCGATGGCCAGGCCAGAGGGAAGCACGTCGGTCATGCGACCAGCCTAGGACCACCCCTCCGACATCGCGGCGGCCGTGTCATTCGGGCGGGCTCACGCACTCCGTCGCAACAGCCGCGGGCTCGGCCGGCACCGCGGGCTCAGCAGGCGCCGCGGGCTCGGTCGGCACCGCGGGCCCAGCCGGCACCGCGGGCTCAGTGGCGACGGCGGAGACGGAAGCGGCGTCGCTTCGGCGGCTCCGGCGGGGCCGAGGCGGCACGAGCCGCTCGCCGCGCACTCCACGCGACCACCTCCGCCTCGACGTCGCGCGGCGCGGTGACCACGGGAGGCCCGCCGAGGAGCTGCCGCCTCGCCTCGATCACGCGCCGGTTGAAGTCCTCGAGCACCTCGCGCACGTCGCTCTCGCGGGTGAGGAGGTCGAGCTGGTCGTCGAGCTCGCGGTCTTCGACGCGGAGGAGCAGGGCCGGAGGGCCGAGGCCGGTCAGGTTCTCCGTCTCGATCTTCCGCCGGATCCACCAGTCCGGGTCGTGGTGATCTCCCAATCCGGGGATCGGCTTGCCCGCACCGGGCAGGTTGTCGAAATCGCCGCGGCGGATCGCGACCTGGATCGCGCTCTCGACGTACGCGGCGCGGTCGACGGCTGCGGCGGCTCCAGGCGGGATGCCCTCATCGGCATCCCGCTCACCGCGTCGGCGCGCGAGATACCGGGCGGCGGCCTCTCGTGGATCGCTCATGCTGCACCTCCGGTGATTCCAGCGTACGTCGGCACGCGCCGACGCGGCCCGCTCGCCCGGGACATCCTGCCGCGGCGATGTCGGCGGACGGAGCGACGTCGGCGGCCTCCCCTAGGCTCGGAAGGTGACCGCGCGCGCCTCCTTGAACCGAGAGATCCTGCGCCTCGCCGTGCCCGCGCTCGGCGCGCTGATCGCGGAGCCCGCCTTCCTCATCGTCGACGCGGCCCTGGTGGGTCACCTCGGCACAGTGCCGCTCGCGGGGCTCGGAATCGCCAGCGCGGTGCTGCAGACCGTGGTCGGCCTGATGGTGTTCCTCGCCTACTCGACGACACCAGCCGTCGCGCGGAGGTACGGAGCGGGAGAGCCGGGCGAGGCGGTCTCCGTCGGCATCAACGGCATGTGGCTCGCGCTGGGCCTCGGCGCGGTGCTCGCGGTGATCGGCGCCGTGTCCACGCCGTGGCTCGTCTCGCTCTTCGGCGCGGGCGACGCCGTGGCGGCACAGGCCGGCGACTACCTCATCATCTCGATGTGGGGGCTCCCCGCCATGCTGATCGTGTTCGCGGCGACAGGGCTGCTGCGGGGCATGCAGGACACCGTGACGCCGCTGTGGATCGCCGGGCTCGGATTCGGCGCGAACGCGCTGCTCAACTACCTCTTCATCTACGGCCTCGGCTGGGGGATCGCCGGCTCGGCTGCCGGCACCGTCGCGGCGCAGTGGGGCATGGTGGCCGCGTACGTGGTCGTCGTGCGTCGCCTGGCCGACCGTCACGACGCCTCACTGCGCGCGCACGGTGACGGCCTCCGCCGCACGGCTCGCTCGGGGGGCTGGCTGTTCCTCCGCACCGTCAGCCTGCGCGTCGCGCTCCTCGCGACCGTCGGCGTCGCCACCGGCATCGGCACGCGGGAGCTCGCCGGATGGCAGATCGTCTTCACCATCTTCTCGGCGGCCGCGTTCGCGCTCGACGCGCTGGCCATCGCGGCACAGGCGCTGATCGGCAAAGAGCTCGGCGCCGGCGACGACGCGCAGGTACGGCGCGTCCTCGGGCGGACGGTGGCGTGGGGCGCGTGGTTCGGGGTCGTGGTCGGCGTCCTCATCGCCGCGTCGTCCGGCGTGCTCGGCTTCGTGTTCACCGGCGACGCGGAGGTGTCCGGCCTCGTTCAGCCGGCGCTCGTCGTGCTGGCGGTCGCGCAGCCCATCGCCGGGGTGGTGTTCGTGCTCGACGGCGTGCTCATGGGCGCGAACGACGCCCGCTACCTAGCGATCGCGGGCATCGTGAACCTCGTGCCGTTCCTGCCCTCGCTGTGGATCATCTCGGCGACCGGGGTCGACGGCGCGACCGGCCTGATCTGGCTCTCCGTGGCATTCTTCGGCGTCTACCTGCTGGCGCGGCTGGGCACCCTCGGCTGGCGGGTCAGGTCGGGCCGCTGGGCGCTCGCCGAGGCATGACCCGTCGCACGGACTGCTCCTCCACATTCCCGCTCGACGACGAGTTCTCCACCGGACCGGTATTCATCCGCGACACGCGCCCTCGATCTCCGTATCCCCCTGGCATGGTGTTCCTGCCACCGGAATGATGAAGGGATGCTGACCATGAACGAGCCGCAGGTGTGGACCCTGATCGGCGTCTTCGCCGCGTGCCTGTTCGGCATGCTCACCCTGATGTCCACGATGTTCGCACGCATGCTGCGGGCCGAGGTCGGGAGCGTCCGCACGGAGACCGCAAGCCTCCACAGGGAACTCCGCACCGAGACCGAGAGCATCCGCAGGGAACTCCGCACCGAGACCGAGAGCATCCGCACAGATGCGCGCCGAGATCGGCAACGTCCGCGCCGAGACGGAGAGCCTCCGCACCGAGATACGCGCCGAGTTCAGCGCCCTCGGCCGGCGCCTCGACCGGCTGGACGCAGACATCAGCGCCCTCACGAAGCGCGCGTTCGGCCTGGAACGCGACTGACCCGCGCCGAGCTGGCGCGGCCGCTGTCATGCGTACCGGCGGCACCACTCGTACATGATGACGGCCGCCGCCGCGCTCGCGTTGATCGACCGCGTCGATCCGTACTGCGTGATCTCGACGTGGGCGGATGCCGCTGCCAGCGCTTCCTCCGAGAGCCCCGGCCCCTCCTGCCCGAAGAGCAGCACGCATCGCTCCGGCAGGTCCGCTCGATCGACCGGCACGGCGCCCGGCACGTTGTCCACCGCGATGACCGGGATTCCGGCGTCATCCGCCCACGCCGCGAACGCCGCGACATCGGCATGATGCACGACGTGCTGGTAACGGTCGGTGACCATCGCGCCCCTCTTGTTCCAGCGCCGGCGCCCGATGATGTGCACGGTGTCGGCGAGGAACGCGTTGGCGCTGCGGACGATCGAGCCGATGTTCAGATCGTGCTGCCAGTTCTCGATGGCCACGTGGAACGGATGCCGGCGCTCGTCGAGATCCGCGACGATGGCCTCCATCCGCCAGTAGCGGTACCGGTCGATGACGTTGCGGGTGTCGCCGTGCGCGAGAAGGTCGGGGTCGTAGCGGGCATCCTCCGGCCACGCTTCCCGTCCGCCTGGCCACGGTCCGACGCCGTGGGTGGTGCGCTCGGGCGTCTGCTCGTCCATCACGCCAGGCTATCCGCCGGGGTCAGTCGATGATGACGAAGAGCGTGTTCGACGCGATCACGATCCAGATCACGCCGATCGCTGCGGCAGGGATCGCCGTCACGAGGCGGCGTGCCGCCGGCCCCTGGCGAAGCGCGAACGCCGTCGCACCGATGCACACCGCAGTGCCGACGAGCGCGACGACCGTGAGGGGCCACCCGCTCTGGGTGTCGCCTGCTTCCCAGTCGCACCGCACCCCGACGGGGAAGGCCGTGACCTCGACCCTCCGCAGTGTGTCGTCATGCGGTTCGACCCCGTCGGGGAGTTCGCTCGCCCAGCAGGTCGCGACCGGATCGGCGACGGCATCCGCCTGCGCGATGGCCGCCGTCGCGACGGGGAAGACGCTGAGGATGGCCAGCAGCAGGAGCACCCACCACGCCGTGCTCGCTCTCCCTGTCGCCATTCCTCACTTCTAACACGCGCGCCGGTGACCCCGGGATTCCGAGGAGCGATCGTTATCCTCGCCCGGGATTTAGGCATGCCGAAAAATCAGCTACGATTTCGGCATGCCGAAATCGTCCGCCTCAACGCTCCGCTCGCGCGGCCTTTGGCTCCTCGGCCCGGCGCTCGTGGCCGGCGTCGCCTACCTCGATCCAGGCAACGTCGCCAGCAACATGACCGCGGGCGCCCAGTACGGCTATCTGCTGGTCTGGGTCGTCCTGGCGGGCAACATCATGGCGTGGCTCATCCAGTACCTCTCGGCCAAGCTCGGGGTCGTGACGGGGCAGAGCCTTCCCGAGCTCCTCGGCGCTCGGCTCCGCCGCCCGTGGGCACGCCGCGCCTACTGGCTGCAGGCCGAGCTGGTGGCGATGGCGACCGACCTCGCGGAGATCATCGGCGGCGCGGTCGCCCTCAACCTCCTTTTCGGCATGCCTCTCCTGCTCGGCGGCGTCATCACGGGCGCGGTGTCGATGATCCTCCTCGCCGTGCACAGCCGGCGCGGTCCGCGGCACTTCGAGTTCGTGATCATCGCGCTCATGGTCATCATCACCGTGGGGTTCATCGCCGGAGTGTTCATCGCCCCGCCGGACCCGGCCGGTGTCGCCGGCGGCCTCGTGCCGCGCTTCGAGGACAGCGGTTCGGTGCTCCTCGCCGCGTCCATCCTCGGCGCGACGATCATGCCGCACGCGATCTATGCCCACTCCTCTCTCGCGCGCGACCGGTTCGGCGGCGACCCTCGGGCGGATGCCGAGACGCGCACCCTCCTGACCGCCACCCGCTGGGACGTCACGGTCGCGATGGTCATCGCCGGTTCGGTGAACCTCGGCATCCTGCTGCTCGCCGCGGCGAACCTCGCCGGCGTCGAAGGCACCGACTCGCTCGAAGGAGCGCATGCGGCCCTCGCCGACGGGCTCGGCCCCGTCGTGGCGACCTTCTTCGCGGTGGGGCTCCTCGCGTCGGGGCTCGCTTCGACCTCGGTGGGCGCCTACGCCGGCGCTGAGATCATGCACGGGCTCCTGCGCGTGCGCGTGCCGCTTCTCGCCCGTCGCCTTGTGACCCTCATCCCGGCGCTCGTGATCCTCGGCACCGGCGTCGACCCGACGCTCGCGCTCGTGCTCAGCCAGGTCGTGCTGTCGTTCGGCATCCCGTTCGCGCTGATCCCGCTCGTCGCGCTCACCGCCCAGACCCGCACGCTGGGCGCGTGGGCGAACCGCACGGGCACGACGATCGCCGGGGTCGCCGCCTCCGTCCTCCTCATCGCGCTCAACGGCGCCCTGCTGTGGCTGGTGCTCACCGGCTCGTGACCCGTCGATCCCCGCATCCGCCCTGTCGCGAGGAGACATCCGCCCCTGTCGCGAGGAGGCACACCCTCGATTCCCGCTCCGCACAGCGCGCGGTTAGGCTCGAAGTCATGACCCCCGAAGCCAAAGTCCGCCTGTTCACGTGGCTCGGGCTGACAGCCGGGGTGGTCGGCGCTCTGCTCATCGCCTTTCCGAAGATGCTCCCTGTCGGCGGTCCGTGGGTGCAGCTCGCGCTCGGCATCCTCACCCTGGTGCTCGCGTTCCGAGCCCGTCGGGTCGGGATGAGCGACGTGGAGGGCTTCGACGGACGGCTGTCGCTCGCCGCGGCGCTGCTCGGGTTCCTCGTGGTCTTCTTCGCCGGTCAGGTCGCCTTCGGCATCCTCGTCGCCGCCGCGAACTGAGCCGCCGAGGCGCCCGCGTAGTCTGGAGACGTGGCATCCCCCGCAGCTGACGACTACCTCAAGACCGTCTACGCGCACACGGAGTGGCAGGACTCTCCGATCACCCCGTCGGTGCTGGCAGCGAAGCTGGGCATCGCCCCGTCGTCGGTCACCGAGATGGTGAAGAAGCTCGCGTCAGCCGGGCTCGTCTCGCACGTGCCGTACGGAGCGGTGCGCCTCACGGATGCCGGAACGCAGCGGGCACTGGCGGTGATCCGGCGCCACCGCCTGATCGAGACCTGGCTCGTGCAGGAGTTCGGCTACGGGTGGGACGAGGTCCACGACGAGGCAGAGGTGCTCGAGCACACGATCAGCGATCGGCTCCTCGAGGGGATCGATGCCCGCCTCGGTCGTCCGCGGTTCGATCCGCACGGCGACGCGATTCCGGATGCCGAGGGGCGGATCGACCGGGAACCGTTCGTGCTGCTCGCGGATGCCGCGCCAGGGCATGCCGGCCGGGTGCTGCGCGTGAGCGATCAGGATCCCGAGGTCCTGCGGGCCGTGGAGGCCGCAGGGGTCACCGTCGGAACCGAGGTCGTCGTGACGCCGGGCGGCGTGCGCGTGGACGGCGTCGACGTCGAGGTGGGTGACGCGGCCGCGGTCATCTGGCTCACCGCCTGACTCCCTCCCCAGGGGTGGTAATTCTTTTCGCGTGCGTGCAAGATTGTGGAAACCATTACCGCACCGAGACGGAATGAGGACTCGATGAAGAGACGCCCCCTGGTCGCCGCGGCGGCTTCGCTGCTGCTGCTCGGCGCCCCCGCGGCGACGGCCGCCGCTGCGACCCCCGAGGAAGAACCGCTGTACACCTACGTCAAGAATGCCGACGGGACGTACGGCTACAGCAGCACGCCGGTGTACACCTAACCGGGCTCCGGCACGCAGGTCACCGTGCCGACCACGCTCACGCACGAGTCCCGCCGCTTCTCCAGCGCCTGGGTCGGCACGATCGGCAACCTCAACTTCGGGAAGCCCGCCGACGCAGCCGACTTCGACGCCAACTACTCCGCGGTGCTCGACGACTTCGAGGCGTGGAACATGAACGCCGTGATCTTCCAGGTGCGCCCGCTGCTCGACGCGTACTACCCCTCGCAGCTGAACCCCTGGTCGGAGTTCCTGACCGGCACTCAGGGCACCGACCCCGGATACGACCCGCTGGCCCGGATGGTCGACGCGACGCATGAGCGCGGCATGGAGTACCACGCCTGGCTCAACCCGTACCGCGTCACCAACACCAAGATGACGGCAGCGAGCATCCTCAACGCCCTCCAGCTCACCGCCGACCAGGTCAGGGCGCTCACCATCCCGGAGTACATCGCCGCCCTGCACGCCGCGGGGATCCTCGCGAGCGACAACTTCGCCGTGCAGCATCCGGAGCTCGTGCTGGCGTTCGACGAGAAGCTGTTCCTCGACCCCGGCCGTCCCGAGGTGCGCGACTACGTCGCGGCATCCGTCGCCGAGATCGTGGAGAACTACGACGTCGACGCCATCCACTTCGACGACTACTTCTACCCGTACCGGATCAGCGTCAACGGCGCGAACGTGTTCTTCGGCTCTGCCGGAGAAGACCGGGCCACCTTCGAGCAGTACGGCCTCGCCGCGGGATACCCCGACACGGCCGAGGGCATCGAGCAGTGGCGGCGCGACAACGTCATTGCCCTGATCACCGAGGTCGGCGACGCGATCGACGCGCACAACGCCGAGGCGGGAACGGCCGTGCGGTTCGGCGTCAGCCCCTTCGGGATCTGGGAGCACATCGCGAACGACCCGGCGGGATCGCACACGCCGACCACCTCGTCGCAGAGCTACAGCTCCGCGATCTTCGCCGATACCCGAGGCTGGGTGCAGGACGAGCTCGTCGACTGTCTGACCCCGCAGATCTACTTCGAGCAGGCCTGGATGAACCCCGAGGAGGTGCCGAACCAGATCCTGTTCAACCAGAAGCTCGACGGCATCGACGGCAGCGTGTTGTTCAGCTACAACGACATGCGACCCAGCGACCTCTCGGCCCTGTCGGATGCGCTGAAGCCCCGCCATCAGGCCAAGAACGATGCCATCGCGCAGCTGAAGTCCGGCGCGTTCTCCTATCCCACGCTCACGCCCGCCAAGCCGTGGCTCTCGACGGGCGCCGTGAACGCGCCGGGAGCGTGACGAAGGACGGCCCGACCCTGTCGTGGACGCAGTGCGGCGACGCACGCTTCTTCGCGGTGTACTCCGGCACGGGCACGCCCGAGGAGGTCGTGCAGACGCCGGGAACGCTCATCGACCGCGTGTGGGCGGGCGACGACGGCACCTTCTCGTACGAGATCCCGGCGGATGCCGACCCCGACGCGGTCTGGGTGGTGACGGCGCTCGATGCGGCATCGGTCGAGAGCCAGGCCGTCGCCGCCGCCGCGCCGGCACAGCACCCCGGCAACGGCAAGGGCAACGCGACCGGCCACGACAAGGGGAACGGGAACGGCCAGGGCCACGGCAACGGCACCCCCTGCAAGGCTCCGCGCGGCTGAACGGCCCCGCGCGACTGAACCGCTCCGCGCGGCTGAACAGTTGAACAGCGGCTGGACAGTTGAACAGCTGAACGGCAGCAGCACGGCGGGCCGCCGATCCATCCCCAGGAACCGGCCGGTCCGCCTCAGCGGCGGGCGATGGCGTCGTGCGTGAGGTGCAGCGGCGTCGACACCGATCCGCCGGCGCGCTGCACGATGCGGACGAAGAGGATGTCGATGAGCGCCAGCTGAGCGATGCGGCTGGACATCGCGGCCATGCGGAACGGTGACTCGTCGGCGTGCGTGAGCAGCACCACGTCGACCGCGTCGAGGAGCGGCGCGGCGGGCTCGTTGGTGACCGCGACCGTGAGCGCTCCGGCGTCGTGCGCCACCGTCGCCGTGCGGATGGTCTCGGGGGTGGCGCCGCTGTGGGAGAACGCGATGACCACGTCCTCCTCGGTGCAGAGCGAGGCCATCGTGAGGGCCAGATGCGGGTCCGAGGCGTGCGAGGCGGCGAGTCCGATACGCACCAGCTTCTGCTGGAGGTCCTGCGCGGTGAGCGCCGATGCGCCCTGACCCAGCAGCTCGATCCGACGCGCCGACACGATGGCCGCGGCGACCCTGTCGACGGCATCCGCGTCGACCATGCGCGCGGTCCGTTCGATGGCGTCGACCTGCTGGGCGCCGATCTTGGCCGCCACGGTGGAGACCGCGTCGTGCGGGTCGATCGCCGTGGTCTCGAGGCCGAAGCGCTCCCGCTGCGCCTGCGCGAGCGTCACCGAGCGGGAGATCTCGGCCCGCAGCTCCCGGTATCCCGAGTAGCCCAGGGACTGCGCGAAGCGGGCGACGGTCGACACCGAGGTCTCGCAGCGGACGGCGAGATCGGTGATGGCGAGCCCCGCGACCCCGGTGGGATCGTCGAGGATCTCCTCGGCGATCCGGCGCTCCGACGCGGTCAGCCCCGGGAGCGACTCCCGCACGAGCGCGATCGCGTCACGCTGCTCCACGGGTGGTTCCCCTGATCAGGGAGAGCGCAGCCACCACTCCGGCCCTGTTCGTCGCGCGCACGTCGATGACCGCGAGCGGAAGCGCGGCCTCGACGGGGAGGCCGACGTTGACGACGACTCCGGGTCCGCGACGCGCGACCACGTCGATCGCCGTGCGCTGCGCGGCAGTCAGCTCGGGGCCGTCGACCACGACGAGCGCCATCTGTCCCGCGGGGATCTCGCCGTCGCCGAGGCCGGCGCCCGTGGCGTCGATGCGCCGTACGGTCCCGCCGTCGCGCAGCACCTCCGAGACGAAGTCCGCGGCGGTGTCGACAGCCAGCGTCGACCGGCGCCGGGCGTCGACCACCGCGAGCGGGCCGTCGACCGCGGGGACATGGCCGGTGACGCCGACGGCGCGCTGCACCACGTCGGCGAGGTCGGCGGCGGGAAGGGCGGTGAGCGGACGCGCGCTGCTCTGCGCCCTAAGAGCGCGCGCCAGCCGCGACACGCGCTCCGCAGCCTCCCGGACGCGCTCGACCGGCAGCACGCCCTCACGCAGAGCCGTCACGATGGCGTCGCGTGCTGCGCGGAAGTCCTGCTCGTCTTGGTCGGCCGCCGCCTTCGCGCCGGGGTTCGTCGGGTTGCCGATGCACAGCAGGTCGGCGCCGGCCGCCAGGGCGCGCACCGCACCCTGGCCGATCCCGACGCTCTCTCTGATCGCCGCCATGTCAAGGGCATCCGTGACGATCACGCCGTCGAATCCCCAGCCGCGGAGGATGCCGAGGATCGCGGGGTTGAGCGTTGCGGGCTCGCTCCCCCACGCGGGGACGACGATGTGCGCGGTCATGATCATGTCGACACCCGCGTCGACGGCGGCGCGGAAGGGTGCGAGATGCACGCGCTCGTACTCGGCGGTGTCGAGGCTGATCTCCGGCAGCGCGTGATGCGAGTCGAGGTGTGTGTCGCCGTGCCCGGGAAAGTGCTTCGCGCATGCCGCCACCGCACCGCTCTGGATGCCGTCGATCATGGCGACGGCGTGACGGGAGACGAGCTCGGCGTCAGCGCCGAACGCGCGCACGCCGATGACCGGATTGCGCGGATTCGTGTTGACGTCGGCGACCGGTCCGAGCGCGACGTTGGCGCCGACCGTGCGCAGTCGACGGGCGAGCTCCACACCGACGGCCCTGCTGACCGCCGTGTCGTCGACGACCCCGAGCTGCGCCGCGCCCGGAAGCGTGGAGCCGGACGCCCGCTCGAGCCGCGTCACGCTGCCGCCCTCTTCGTCGACGCCGATCAAGGCATCGGGGTTCGCCTCGAGGATCTCGGCACTGAGAGCATCCAGCTCGTCGCCGACGTTCTGCCCGAAATAGACGACGCCGGCGAGGCCGTCGCGCAGCTCTGCCCGCAGCCACTCGGGAGCGCGCGTGCCGAAGAAGCCGGGCCAGACGACGCCGTTGGCGAGACGCGTGAACTCGTCGCTCATCCCTTCACCGCTCCCGCCACCATGCCGGCGGAGAGGCGGCGCTGCACGATCACGAAGAAGATCATGACCGGGACGGTGATGATCGTCGACGCGGCCATGATGCTGCCCCAGTCGTTGGAGTGCAGGCCGAAGAACGACTTGAGTCCGATCGACACGGTGTACTGGTCGGTCGCGCTGCCGAGGATCGTCATGGCGAAGATGAACTCGTTCCACGCCGTGATGAAGCTGAAGATGCTCGTCGCGACGAGCCCGGGCATCACCAGCGGCAGCAGGATCGAGCGGAACATCCGCCACCAGCTGGCGCCGTCGATGTACGCGGCCTCCTCGAGCTCGACGGGGACCGCGGCGACGAAGCCGCGCAGCATCCAGATGCCGAACGCGAGCGACAGTGCGACGTAGACCACCATGAGGCCCAGGATGCTGTTGAGCAGGCCCAGGCTCTTCACCTGAAGGAACAGCGGGATGACCAGAGCCTCGAGCGGCACCATCTGCACGACGAGGATCATCATGAGGATCGTGGTGCGGAACTTGAAGCGGAACCGCGCGACGGCGACCGCCGCGAGGAGGCACACGATCGCGCTCACGAGCACGGTGACGAGGGCCACGATCGCGGAGTTGCGCAGGTAGGTGCCGAAGCCGCCGTCGGTGAGGACGTAGGCGAAGTTGTCGAAGGTGAACTCCTGCGGCAGCAGGGACTGCCCGCCGCTGGAGGCCTTCTTGTCGAGCGCGCTGGAGACCATCCAGTACACCGGGAACAGGGTGAAGATCAGGACGGCGGCGACAGCGACGCCGATGCCGATCCTCGACAGGACGGACGGACGCGGGTTCACAGCTCGTCCTCCTTCATGAGAGAGCGGATGTACACGATCGTGATGCCGATCAGCACGAGGGTGAGCAGCACCGCGAGTGCCGCGCCGAAGCCGTACTTGTTCTGACCGAACGACTCCACGTACGACCACACGCCCAGGTTCAGCACTGAGCGGTTGCCTCCGTTGCCTCCCGGCATCAGGTAGACCTGCGCGAAGACCTTGAAGTCCCAGATGGTCGACAGGATGATGACGACCGAGAACACCGGCTTGAGGGTCGGGAAGATGATCTTCCAGAAGCGGCGCCACGCGCCGGCGCCGTCGAGGGCTGCCGCCTCGAGCATCTCCTTCGAGACGCCGAGAAGGCCGGCGAGCACGGTGATCGCCACGAACGGGAAGCCGTGGTGCACGACGTTGAGCAGCACGATCGCGTAGAACGACCACTGGTTGGTGAACCAGTTGACCGGCTCGTCGATGATGCCGAGGCCCGTGAGCACCGTGTTGAAGATGCCGCGGTCGGCATCGAAGATGAAGGTCCAGACGTAGGTGCCGGTCACGGCGGGCATGGCCCACGCGACCATGATGCAGCTGGAGACGATCGTGCGCCAGACCGTGCCCAGGCGGGCGAGCAGCAGGGCGACCAGTGTGCCGACGGCCACGGTCGCGAACACCGCGACGGCCGCGAAGCCGACGGTGTTCGGCAGCACGACGGTCCACAGCTGCGGATCGCTGAGCGCCTTGCCGTAGTTCTCGAGGCCGATCCAGTTCTGTTCGCCCGTGTTGATCTGGCGCAGTCCGTAGTCCTGCAGCGAGTACAGGAACACCTGGACGAGGGGCCACAGCATGAGCACCGCAAGGATGATCAGGCCGGGCGCGAGGAGGAGCCACGGTCGCGCCTTCGCCAGCGAGAACCCGCGGGGCCTGCCGGCCACGGAGGCGGAGGAGGTCTCCGCCTTCGTGGCCGGCAGCGGTGCTTGCACCATCGTCATGGAAAGAGGACTTCCTACTGGTTGAGCAGCTCGGTCATCTCAGCCGCGGCGTCCTTCGTCGCGGTCGCGACGTCCTTCTGCCCGCTGAGGATGGCCTGGATCATCGAGTTGGTAGTCTTCTTCGCCTGCACGGCGCCGAAGTTCGGGGTCACCGGCACCGAAGCGCCGCCGTCGACCATCTGCTCTGCGAACGGAGCGACGAGCGGGTCGGTGGAGGCCAGGGCCTCCTCCATCGCGGACTGCACGCCGGGGAAGTAGCCGGTCTCGTCAGCCCACTGCTCGGCGAACTTCCCGGTGGTCATCATCTCGACGAACTTCCACGCCAGGTCGGCGTTCTTCGTGGTGTTGAAGATCGACAGGTGCGATCCACCGAGCACCGAGGGCGCGATGCCGCCGTCCTTGCCAGGGATCACGGCCGCGCCGATCTTGCCCTCGAGGTCGGGGTTGGCCTCGACGAGCGCCTTCGGCGTCCACGAGCCGGAGAGCATCATCGCGACGTTGCCCTGGGTGAAGGCGTCGCGGAGGTCGGTCTCCTTCCACGTGGTGGCACCGGCCGACGAGAAGCCGTGCTTCGTGGCGAGGTCGGTGTAGAACTCGATGCCCTCCTGCGACTTCTTGCTGTCGAGCTCGCTCGTCCACTCCTTGCCGTCGAGCGTGGCGACCTCGCCGCCGGCGCCCCAGACCCAGGGGTAGACCTGGAACTCGGCGTCGCCGGGCACGGGGAACGGCAGCATGTCGGGCTTCGCGGCCTTGATGGCCTCACCCGCGGCGACGATGTCGTCCCAGTTCTTCGGGGCGTCGAGGCCGAGCTCCTCGAAGACGTCGGTGCGGTAGACCAGCGAGCGCACGCCGGCGTACCACGGCATGCCGTAGAGCTCGCCGTCGTAGGTCCCTGCCTCTTCGAGGCCCTTGACGAGGTCCTTGCGCAGCCCCTTCTCGGCGTCGACGTACTCGTCGATCGGAAGGAGCGCACCGGCGTCGGCGAACTCGGCGGTCCAGGTGGTGCCGGTCTCGGCGATGTCGGGGGTCGTGCCGCCGGCGATCGACGTCACGAAGCGGTCGTGTGCGTCGGCCCACTGCACCTCTTCGATGGTGACCGTGGCGCCGGTCTCCTTCTTGAACTCCTTCGAGACCGCGTCGTAGAAAGCGGTCGAGTCGGGGTTGGTGCCCTTCATGATCCAGACGGTGAGCTCCTGGCCCTTGCCGTCGACGGCCTCTCCCTTGGTGTCGGTTCCTCCTCCGGAACAGGCCGCGAGGCCGAGCGTGGCCACGGCGCCGAGCGCCACGGCGGACAGAATGCGCTTGTGCATCAGGATCTCCTCGTTGAAAACGTCCACGGCGGCTTCCTCTCCGCCTCGAATTAAGACTATGCCACTAACAAAACATTCTGCAAACAATTTTCGTCGCGTGGGACAAGGAGTGGCAGATAATGGAAAGAATTTCCACTCTGCGGATACCTCCGCTGCGCCCCGCCCTCGTGCGCCATAGGCTGGGCTCATGGCACACCGCGATGACATCGAATGCTGGCTGACCGACATGGACGGCGTGCTCGTCCATGAGAACGACGCCATCCCCGGAGCATCCGACCTCCTCGCCGGATGGGAGCGCGACGGCATCCCCTACCTGGTGCTCACGAACAACTCGATCTTCACCGCCCGCGACCTGTCGGCCCGCCTGCGCGCCAGCGGCCTCGTGGTGCCGGAGGACCGCATCTGGACCTCGGCCCTCGCCACGGCCGACTTCCTGGCCCAGCAGCTCCCCGGCGGGTCGGCCTTCGTGATCGGCGAGGCGGGGATCCTCACCGCCCTGCACGAGGCCGGATTCATCATGACCGAGACGAACCCCGACTTCGTCGTGGTCGGCGAGACGCGCAACTACTCGTTCGAGGCGATCACCAAGGCCATCCGTCACATCAACGCGGGCGCACGGTTCATCGTCACGAACCCCGACGCGACCGGCCCGAGCGTCGACGGCCCGCTCCCCGCCACGGGTGCCATCGCCGCGCTCATCACGAAGGCGACGGGCAAGGAGCCGTACGTGGTCGGCAAGCCCAACCCGATGATGTTCCGTTCGGCGCTCAACAAGATCGGCGCACACTCGAAGAAGACCGGCATGATCGGCGACCGCATGGACACCGACATCGTGGCTGGCATCGAAGCGGGGCTGCACACCGTGCTGGTGCTGTCGGGGATCAGCGACCGCGCGGAGATCGAGAAGTACCCGTTCCGCCCCGACGAGATCGTCGAGTCGGTCGCCGAGCTGCTGCCCGCGACGGACGGCTGAGATGGGAGCCCTCGACGACGGGGAACGGCTCCGCGCCGCGGACGCGTCGGCCTGGCGCGCCTGGCTCGAGGAGAACCATGAGCGCGCGGCCGGAGTCTGGCTGCTGAGCGTCCGGGGCGCCGCGAGCGACGGCGTGGGCTACGAGGACGCCGTGCGCCAGGCGCTGTGCTTCGGCTGGATCGACGGTCCCGTGCGCACCTTCGACGATGCCACGGTGGGTCAGTGGTTCTCGCCGCGACGGCCGGGCAGCGGCTGGGCCGCGACCAACAAGGCCCGTGTCGCAGAGCTCGAGACGGCGGGCCTCCTCGCCCCCGCCGGCATCCGCGCGATCGAGGCGGCCAAGGCCAACGGCACGTGGACGGTGCTCGACGGGCCGGAAGCGGGAATCGAGCCGCCCGAGCTCACCGAGGCGCTCGACGCCGTGCCCGCCGCACGCGCGAACTGGGATGCGTTTCCGAAGTCGGCGAAGAAGCTGGGGCTGACGAACATCGCCATGGCGAAGAAGGCCGAGACGCGCACGGCGCGCATCGCGAAGATCGTGGCGGATGCCGCGGAGGGGAAGCGGCCATGAGCCAGAGCGATCTGCTGTTCCTCGTCGTCACCCTGATCCTCGTCACGACGATCACGATCACCGTGGTGAACCTCGTGCGCGGCCGGCGAGGCGGTGGCTCAGGGGACGGCCGCGCCGGCTGGTGGGAAGGCCCCTGGGAGGACGACGACCGGCGACGCTGACGCGCCCGCCCACACCGAGACCGCGCGGGACCCGTCGTTCAGCGCGCGGTGAGTTTCAGACTCTCCACGCGCCCCACCGGCTGCGGCATCCGGAGCGGTCCGGCGCCCGGTGTGATGGTGCCGAGGATGCGCGCCTCCCGCGCTCCCGTCCCGCCGGGCACGACGGCAGGAACTCCGTGCAGCGTGCACCATCCGATGAGCGCGAAGAGGATCGCCTCCTTGCCGTCGGCCGAAGCGCCGAGCTCGTCGGCGAGAACCACCTCGACGTCGGGCAGGGCGTCACGGAGTCCCTGCATGATGAGCGGGTTCCGGCATCCGCCGCCCGACACGGCGAGGAAGCGGATGCCGGCCGCTCTCACGTCCTGCGCCACGGTCCGGACCGTGAGCTCGGTGAGCGTGCGCACGAGGTCGGCGGGCGCGATGTCACGGCCCTCCGTCATGCGGCGCACATAGTCGAGGTGGAAATGCTCCTTGCCCGTGCTCTTCGGCGCGGGGAGCGCGTAGTACGGGTCGGCGAGGAGTGCCTCGAGCAGTGCATGGTCGACGCGTCCGCTCCGGGCGATCGCGGCGTCGGCGTCGTAGCCGCGGTCGTCGAGACGCTCGGCCACGACGACCGCGTCGATGAGCGCGTTGGCCGGTCCGACATCGTACGCAGACAGTCCGTCGAGCCCCACGACGGTGATGTTGGCGATGCCTCCCAGGTTGAGCGCCGCAGAGACGCCGGGACGGCCGCGCAGCAGGAGCTCGTCGAGGAACGACACGAGGGGCGCACCGTGTCCGCCCGCGGTGATGTCGCGGATGCGCACGTCGGAGACGACGGGCACCCCGAGGCGTTCGGCGATCCAGGCGGGCTGGCCGATCTGCAGGGTGCCGCGGGCGTGTCCAACCTCGACCCAGTGGTAGACGGTCTGACCGTGCGTGCACACGGCGTCGACGCCGCCGACGGATGCCGCGGCCGCTGCAGCCACCTCGGCGAACGCCTGGCCGATGAACGTGTCGAGTTCGCACACCTCCGCGAAGGTGGTCTGCGCGGGAGGCAGCGCCGCGATCAGCCGGGACCGCAGCTCCGGATCATAGGGAACGCTGTCTTCGTGCAGCACCGTGCCGTGCACGGCGCCTCCCGACTCCTCGAAGTCGACGACGGTGACGTCGATCCCGTCGTGCGAGGTTCCTGAGAGCAGTCCGAGTACGCGCATGCGTGTCCTTCCATCGTCCCTTCGAGCGTACGGGTCCGCGCGCAGGTCTCCCTCCACATCCCTTCCCCTCGCGGACTTCTCCACACATTCCGAGATACGTCCGCGACGGGCCCCGCGTGTCGCGTGCGGCCGCGTAGCGTCGAGCCCGTCCCCTCACGAGACTGGAGGCATGTACGTGTCCGCAGAGATCATCGCCGTCATCCTGAGCGCCGTCGGCATCATCGTCACGCTCGGCGCGGGCATGTTCGCGGGCTTCAGCTGGTGCGTGCGGCGAGCGGATGCCGGAGACGCCCGGCTCGAGGAGCGGATCGACGCGCTCGACACGAGGCTCACGACGAAGATCGACGACGTCGAAGACAAACTCACCAGACGCATCGACGACGTCGAAGACAAACTCACCAGACGCATCGACGACGTCGAGAACAAGCTCAGCACACGCATCGACGACGTCGAGAACAAGCTCAGCACACGCATCGACGACGTCGAAAACAAGCTCACCACACGAATCGACGACGTCGAGAACAAGCTCACCACACGCGGTGAGGGGCTCATGGAGGGGCAGGCCTCACTGAGGAGCGACATGGCTGTCATCGCACATCAGGTGGGCGTGCTCACCTCGGACGTCGCCGAGCTCAAGGCCGACGTCACCGTGCTCAAGGCCGACGTCACCGTGCTCAAGGCCGGCGTCGCCGATCTGAAAGGCGACGTCACCGAGCTGAAGGCCGACGTCGCCGCGCTGCAGAGCGACATGTTCGAGGTGAAACTCGCCATCGCCCGCTGGGAGGGGCCGCCACGTCATCTGATGCTGACGCGGTGACCCCTTCGGCGATGCTCAGCGGAGGACGAGCGCGGCCGCTCCGATCAGGGGACCTTCGTCCCCGAGCCCCGACCGCACGACGCGTGTGCGGCGGGAGTACTCATGAGCGGCGCTGGCGGTGAGAGCCTGTTGCACGAGCTCGATGTAATCCGCGGACACACGGGAGAAGCCTCCGCCGATCGCCACGACGTCGAGGTCGACGAGTGTCGCAGCATCCGCGAGCGCTTCGCCGACGGCCCTTGCCGACCGCTCGATCGCCGCGCGGGCGACGGCATCCCCTGCTGCGGCATCACGCGCGAGATCTTCGCCGGTGGCACCGGTCCACCCCTGCTGCTGCGCCCACGCGGCGCTCGCCGGACCGGAGGCGATCTCCTCCAGCGTCAGCCCGCCCTCGCGCCGAACCTGCCCCAGGTGTCCCGCGTTTCCTGTCGCGCCGGGGATGTACGCACCGTTCACGACGAACCCGCCGCCGACGCCGGTGGACACCACGATCGACAGCGAGGCGCCCGCCTCCCTCGTGGCGCCGAGCCAGGACTCGGCGAGCGCGAGGGCGCCGCCGTCGTGGCCGAGCACGGTGGGCAGCCGGCGGCCGAGGATGCCGGAGGCCGTGGTGCGCACGGCATCCGCAAGGCCGTACCCACGGGCGGCCGGCATGTTCACGGGAAGGATCCGGCCGGCGTTGCGGTCGATCGGCCCGGCGCTGCCGACGCCGGCCCCGACGAGCTCGGCGTCGTCAGGCAGATGCGAGAGCGCGTGGGTGACCACCGCGGCGACCGCATCGTCGAGCGATGCGGGGGTGGCGTCGCGGCCCGTCGCGCGGCGGCTCCGGCTCCCGTTCACGAGCGTGCCGTCTTCCGCGACGAGCGCTGCTTCCATCTTCGTGCCGCCCACGTCGACGGCCAGTGCGTAGCGGGTCACTGCGGGTCGAGTCCCAGGTCGTCGAGGTCGAAGGCTGCGCGCCATTCGAGTCCCTCGGCTTCGATCGCGGCCTGCGCACCCGTCTTGCGGTCGACGATCACGGCGACCGCCACGACCTCGGCACCCTCCTTGCGCAGCGCCTCGACGGCCTTCAGCGCCGACTGCCCGGTGGTCGACGTGTCCTCGAGCACGACGACGCGCTTGCCTGCGACATCGGCTCCCTCGATCTGCCTGCCTCGGCCGTGATCCTTGGGCTCCTTGCGCACCACGAACGCGTCGAGCGGCCGGTCGGTCGCGACGGAGGCGTGCATGACGGCATTGGCGATCGGGTCGGCGCCGAGCGTGAGGCCTCCGACGGCGACGGCGTCGAGGTCGGCGATCAGATCGAGCATGATGCGGCCGATCGCCGGGGCTGCGCGGTGGTCGAGGGTGAGCTTGCGCATATCGACGTAGTACGTCGCCTTCTTGCCGCTGGAGAGGGTGAAGTCGCCATGGAACACCGCCTCGCCCGTGATCAGGTCGAGGAGTGTCTGGCGGTCTGCGTCGAGTGCGGTCACGGCACCCAGTCTAGAAGGGCGGATGCCTCCTTCCCACGCGCCGTCGGCCTGGCTTACCCGGCGGCATCCGCCTATCGTGGCCCGTGACCGAACGGAAGGAGCATCCGTGTTCTCGTACGATCCCTACGCCGCGCTCGCCGAGCTGCGTCCGGTTCCTCCTCTGGAGCTGTCCAGCCCCGATTTCGAGCCGGGCGGCGCCCTCCCTCTGTCCGCATGGTCGTCCGACAGAGGGGGCAGCGACCTGACGCCGCGCCTGCGGTGGTCCGCACCGCCGGCGGGCACGCGCAGCCTCGCGATCTCCTGCTTCGATCCAGACGCACCGACCGGATCGGGGTTCTGGCACTGGGCCGCGTTCGACCTGCCTGCCGGGCTGACGGAGCTCGAGTCGATCGACGGCACCGCTGCGAGCCTGCCGGAAGGCGCGAAGGTGATGCCGAACGAAGCGCGGCTGCAGCGCTTCATCGGCGCGGCGCCGCCTACCGGGACCGGTGTGCATCGGTACTTCTTCGTCGTGGACGCGCTCGACGTGGAGCACCTCGATCTTCGGGGCGATGAGACCCCGGGCACCTTGGGCTTCCACCGTCATTTCCACACCCTGGCACGGGGCGTGCTCGTCGGGACCGCCGACCCGGCCGACCGCTGACATCCCCCTTCCGAATGCCGCCGCGCGATACCGCGCGGCGGCATTCGCGCCTTCAGATGGACACGTCGTGAGTCCTGCAGTATTCTTCCATCATGCGAAAGCAAATATTCGTTATGTGAAGTCGGCGACGGCGCCTCGACGTGACGGGCGGCCCCCGCACGGGGCGAGATCGCGCTCGAGACCCTGAGGCGCCTGGGCGCCCGAGCAGAAGGAATGGAACCATGACCACGTATCTCTCCCGAGCCGATCTCTCGGTTGCCGCACCCGTCGTCGAGTTCGCGGAGACGTCGCTGTCCGACGCCGGGCGCGACGCCGACGCCTTCTGGGCCGGGGCGAGCGCGATCATCCACGACCTCGGGCCCCGCAACGCCGCGCTGCTCGAGAAGCGGGACGAGCTGCAGCAGCGCATCGACGACTTCCACCGCGCCAACCCCGGAGTCCCCGATCGCGACGCCTATCGCGCCCTGCTGACCGAGATCGGGTACCTCGTTCCGGAGCCCGAGGACGTGACCGTCACGACGGAGGACGTCGACCCCGAGATCGCGTCCATGGCCGGGCCGCAGCTCGTGGTGCCGCTGCTGAACGCGCGCTTCGCGCTCAACGCGGCCAACGCCCGCTGGGGCTCGCTGTACGACGCGCTCTACGGCACGGACGCGATCGACCAGTCCGGCGAGCTCGCGCCCGGACGGGAGTTCAACCCCGCACGCGCTGCGGCCGTGGTGGCTCGTGGTCGTGCCCTGCTCGACGACATCGCTCCTCTCGACGGCGCATCCCACGGCGACGCCGTGTCGTATCGCGTCGACGGCGCGGGCCTGATCATCGACACGGCGCACGGCGAGCGCCGGCTCGCCCAGCCCGGCGCATTCGTCGGCTACACCGGCGAGGCCGGCGCCCCGACCGCGGTGCTCCTGCGTCACAACGGGCTGCACGCCGAGATCGTCGTCGACCGCGAGGGCCCGATCGGGAAGACGGATGCCGCAGGCGTGCAGGACATCGTGCTCGAGTCCGCCCTCACGGCGATCCTCGATCTCGAGGACTCCGTCGCCGCGGTCGACGGAGACGACAAGGCTCTCGGCTACCGCAACTGGCGAGGGTTCATGGACGGGACCCTCACCGAGACCGTGACGAAGGGCGGCCGCACGTTCACGCGCCGCCTGGCCGGCGACCGCACGTACCGCACCGCCGACGGAGGTGAGATCACCCTCCCCGGGCGTGCCGTGCTCTTCATCCGCAACGTCGGTCACCTCATGCGCACCGACGCCGCGCTCGACCGTGACGGCGCCCCCGTGTTCGAGGGCATCCTCGACGCGATCATGACCGCGCTCGGCGCACTCCCCGAGCTGGAGGGCCCGGATGCCGGACGAAACTCGCGCACCGGGTCGATGTACATCGTGAAGCCGAAGATGCACGGCCCCGAGGAGGTCGCGTTCGCCGCCGAGCTCTTCTCCCGGGTGGAGGAGCTGCTCGGACTCCCCGCGCGCACCATGAAGATCGGCATCATGGACGAGGAGCGCCGCACCTCGGCGAATCTCGCGGCGTCGATCGCCGCGGCATCCGACCGGGTCGTCTTCATCAACACCGGCTTCCTCGACCGCACGGGCGACGAGATCCATACGTCTCTGCACGCCGGGCCGTTCCTCCCGAAGGCGGCGATCAAGCAGCAGCCCTTCATGCAGGCCTACGAAGACCGCAACGTCGCGATCGGGCTGGCCTGCGGTCTCGACGGGCACGCGCAGATCGGCAAGGGCATGTGGGCGGAGCCCGACCTCATGCACGACATGCTGGAGAAGAAGATCGCGCACCCGCGCTCCGGCGCGTCGACCGCGTGGGTGCCCTCCCCGACGGCGGCGACGCTCCACGCGCTGCACTACCACCAGGTCGACCCGTTCGAGGTGCGGCGCACGCTGCCTCCGGTCGACGCCACGGCGCTCGACCGGCTGCTCGTGCCGCCGCTCGCCGGCCCTGAGGACCTCACGCCGGAGGTCGTGGCGAGCGAGATCGACAACAACGTGCAGTCGATCCTGGGGTACGTCGTGCGCTGGATCGACCAGGGCATCGGCGTCTCGAAGGTGCCGGACATCCACAGGGTGGGGCTCATGGAGGATCGCGCCACGCTGCGCATCTCGAGCCAGCTGCTGGCGAACTGGCTGACGCACGGAGTGATCACGGAGGAGCAGATCGACGACAGCCTGCGCCGCCTCGCCGTGGTCGTCGACGAGCAGAACGCCGGAGACCCGAACTACGAGAAGCTCGCCGTCCCCGATGGCGGCACTCCGGGCATCGCGTACACGGCCGCCCGGCGCCTGATCGTCGAGGGCGCCGCGCAGCCGAGCGGCTATACGGAACCTCTGCTGCACGGCCTCCGCCGCGAGAAGAAGGCGGAGCAGGCTCGCGGGTGAGCGCGCGTGGTGCCGTCCGTGGGCATCGACCCGCGGACGGCCGATGTCCGCCCCCGCAACTAGGCTGGGAACCATGCGCTTGGCCACCTGGAACGTCAACTCCATCCGCACCCGCGTCGCCCGCACGGTCGAGTTCGCCGTGCGTGAAGACATCGACGTGCTGGCGATGCAGGAGGTCAAGTGCAAGCCCGAGCAGTTCCCGTACGCACCGTTCGAGGAGGCCGGGTATCACGTCGAGGTGCACGGCCTGAACCAGTGGAACGGCGTCGCCATCGCGAGCCGGTTGCCGATCACCGATGTGCAGACCTCGTTCGCCGGCATGCCCGGCTTCGCGAAGGGGCATGAGGGGCCGGATGCTCCGCTCGAGGCGCGCGCACTCGGGGTCATGGTCGACGGCATCCGCGTCTGGAGCCTGTACGTGCCGAACGGCCGTTCGCTCGACGACCCGCACCTGGCGTACAAGCTGCACTGGCTGGAGGAGCTGAAGAAGGCGACGGCGGCAGAGCTGTCGGCGAACCCGGAGCTGCCGCTGGCCCTCGTGGGCGACTTCAACATCATCCCGTTCGACGAGGACAACGGCGATCCTGACATCGTCGTCGGCCGGTCGACGCACGTGTCGCCGCAGGAGCGCGCGGCGTTCTTCGCGTTGCAGGATGCCGGCGTGACCGACGTCGTCCGTCCGCTGATCCCCGAGGGTTACACCTACTGGGATTACCAGCGGCTGAAGTTCCCCCGCAACGAGGGCATCCGCATCGACTTCATCCTCGGCTCGCGGACGTTCGCCGATGCCGTGACCGGCGCGTCCATCCACCGCAACGAGCGCAAGGGTGAGCAGCCGAGCGACCACGTGCCCGTGGTCGTCGACCTCGACTTCGGCTCGGCCGGCGACGACGACCTGCCGATGATCTTCTCCTGAGCGCGGCGTCATGCCCCTCCGCCTCATCGCGACCGATCTCGACGGCACCCTGCTCGACTCGACGGCCGCGGTGACGCCGCGCACGCGGGCCGCGCTCGACGCGGCACGCGCCCGCGGCATCCACGTCGTGCCGGTGACCGCCCGCCAGCCGATCGGCCTGCGGGCGATCGCGGCCGATGCGGGCTTCGCGGACTGGGCGCTGTGCGGCAACGGCGCCTATGCGACCAATCTCGCCGACGGACGGATGCTGTTCGCCGAGGAGCTGCCTCCCGACACGATCCGGACGCTGGCCGAGGCGCTGCGGGCGAGCGTGCCAGGGCTGCTGTTCGCGAGTGTGCGCGAGGGCGGCGAGACGTTCGTCGCGCAGCACGGCTACGCCGAGCTCGCCGACTACGCCGACCACAAGCGCCACCCGCACACGATGGGCGGCGTGCCGCTCGACCAGGTGCTCGCGGCGCCGAGCCTCAAGCTCGTGATCCGGCATCCCGAGCTCGCGCCCTCGGTGCTGTTCGACACGCTGCGCGACCTCGGGCTCACCGGCTTCGAGGCGACCCTCTCGGGTGCCCCCTTCGTGGAGGTCATGGCCGCGGGCGTCACGAAGGCCACAGGACTCGCCCGCCTCTGCGAGCACCTCGGCATCGACCGCGCCGACGTGGTGGCGTTCGGCGATGCCCTCAACGACGTCGAGATGCTGCGCTGGGCAGGCCACGGTGTCGCGATGGCGGGAGCCGACGAGGTGGTGCGGGAGGCCGCAGACGATGTCGCGGAATCGAACGACGACGACGGGGTGGCGCGGGTCATCGAGCGGCTGCTCAGCTAGCGTCGAACGGATGCCCCGGGGGCCGCCGCGCCGGTCACATCGTGCCGGTGCGGACCTCGCCGGAGACCGGGGCGTAGCGCAGCAGCAGCGTTCCGCCGTCGCCGGACTCCACGTGGAGCAGCTCCATGCTCGCCGGAGCGGTTCCGTCGGGGAAGACCTTGCGCCCCTGACCCAGCACCACGGGGTACACCCACAGCTGCAGCTCGTCGTAGAGCCGCTCGGCGAGCAGGGTCTGCACGAAGTCGACGCTGCCGATCACGTGCACGTCCTGGTGCTTCTCCCGCAGTTCGGCGATCTCGGAGGCGAGGTCGTCGCCGATGCGAGAGCTGCCTTCCCAGTCGAGCTGAATCCCGGCATCCCGTGAAGCCACATACTTCGGCACACGGTTGAAGAGCTGCCCGATGAACCCTTCGGGACCCTCGGTGTGCTGCGGCCAGTACCCCGCGAAGATGTCATAGGTGCGGCGTCCGAGCAGCAGCGCATCGAGCGTCTCCATGCCCGCCGTCACGCTGCGCATGACGGCCTCGCTCGGATATCCCGCCTGCCAGCCGCCGTAGGGGAAGCCGTCTCTGGTGTCCTCCTCCGGTCCGCCCGGCGCCTGGGCGACGCCGTCGAGCGTGGTGAACAGATCGATGATGATGCGTCCGGTCATGATGCCGACTCCTTCGTGAGCTCCGTGAGTGGTGCGATGTGGAACGTGCGCGCGAACGAGTCGAGGAACGTCTCGTCGCCGCGCACCACGGCCAGTACGTCCTGTGCGAGCGCCTCGGCGGGCGTCAGCTCTCCCGCGATGAGCCGTCGGATGCCGCGACCCGCCACGATCACGGCGTCCGGTTCCCGATCGGGCCCTTCGTCTCGTCGCTTCGCTCCTCGCTCAGGAAGCGGGTCTCGCTCAGGAAGCGTGTCTCGCTCAGGAACCGGGCCTCGCTCGGGAACCGGGCCTCGCTCAGGAACCGGGCCTCGCTCAGGAACCGGGCCTCGCTCGGGAAGCGACGACTCTGGGGCCAGCCGAGCGACCGTCAGCGTGCCGGCGCGCACGGACGCCCGCAGCGCCACGTCGCGGACGTGCAGCTCGTACTCGGCATCCGTGGCGGCATCCGCCTGGAATGCCGTGCGCAGGGCCATGGTGAGCGAGTCGGGGGTGACGACGTCGTCGGGCGACGGTTCGCCCATCGTCTGGAACCCCCGGCGACCGAGGGCGAGCATGATGGGCTCGAGCGCGCGACCATACGGCGTGAGCTCGTACACGAGTCCGCAGTTGTGCAGCGGTACGCGTCTCACGACGCCGCCCTCCTGCAGCTCCTTGAGCCTGGCGGAGAGGATGTTGGTGGGGATGCGCGGCAGGCCCTGCTTGAGGTCGGTGTACCGGCGCGGCCCGACGAGCAGATCGCGCACGATGAGCAGGGCCCACCGTTCCCCGATCAGCTCGACGGCCGTCGTGACACCGCAGTACTGGCCGTAGCTGCGCGCCCCCACGTCAGTGCGCTTCGGCGACGTGCTCCGGACCGTTCTCCACGACCTCGGGGGTCATGTAGAGGAAGCCGAGGGAGTTGCCGTCGGGGTCGTCGATGTCACGGGAGTACATGAATCCGTAGTCCTGCGCCGGCTTCGGCTCTGTGCCGCCGGCCGCGAGGGCCTTCTCGACGATCGCATCCACGTCCTCGCGGGAGTCCTGCGCGAACGACACCGACACCTGGCAGACCGCGTTCGGATCGGCGATGGGCTTGTCGGTGAAGGTCGCGAAGAACTCGGTCTTCAGCACCATGAAGTAGATGTCGTCGCTCCACACGACGCACGCGGCGTTCTCGTCGGTGAAGAGCGGATTGATCTCGCAGCCGATGGCCGTGTAGAAGGCCTTGCTGCGCTCGAGGTCGGACGTGGGCAGGTTGACGAACACCTTGGTCATGATGACTCCTCTGTCGGTCGTGACGTGTCTGTTCTGGATGTGTCTGTTCTGGTCGGCGGATGCTGATCGGCGGGTGCCGGCCTCATGAACACGGCTTTTAAAAGCAAGCACGCTTGTCAATAGCAAGTGATATGACGGCATGAGTTCTGCGGAAGGCGGCAGTCGGATGCCGGGATCGATCAGGGCGCGGCAGTCGAGCGCCGCAGCCCCACCAGTGCGAGAGCGCCGGCGCCGAGCGTGAGCGCGGCCACCGCCCCGATGCTGATTCCCGGAACGGATCCCGTCGCCACGGCTCCCGCGACCAGAGGGCCTCCGGCATCCCCGAGCTCGCGCCCGAGCTCCGCGCTCCCCATCGTCCGGCCCCATGCGATCAGCCGGTGTCGATGCGGCGAGGTGGGCGAACGCGACGGGTGTCGCGACACCGACGCCCGCGCCGACCAGGACCGCCGCCGCCACGAGCACCGCGGGGTGCGCGGAGGCCGCGACCGCACCGAGCCCTGCCGCGATCAGCGCGAGACCACCGCCTGCGCCCAAGGGCACCGAGATCCGACCGCGGTCGTGCGCGGCGCCGACCACGGGCTGGACGACGCTCGACGCGACGGCGAGCACCGTGACGATCGCCATGCTGCCCACCGTGCCGAGGCCGGACAGTCGCCCGAGCAGCGGCAGGAATCCCACCGCCACGGCAAGAGCGCCGGTCGTGGCGGCCAGGACGAGCGTCGGCACGAGGAACCCCGGCGCCGAGAGCTCCCTGGCCAGGTCGGCCACCGTCACCCGTGTGCGCGGGAGCACGGGAACAGCGGTAACGGCGACCGCGACCCACGCGGCCGCGACGACCCCGAGCGCCGCGAGCGACCAGAACAGCGCCGGCATCCCTCCCCACACCACGAGCAGGGCCCCGAGCAGGGGGCCGAGAGCGTAGCCGAGGCTCTTCCACGAGCCGTAGCGACCGAAGTACGTCCCGCGCGTCGAGTCGTCGGCGAGGCGGGCGACGGCCGCGCTGGATGCGGGCGAGAACGCGGATGCCGCGGCACCCTGCCCGAATCGAGCGATCACGAGCGCCGCCATGCCGGAACCCGCCGCACCAACGACCGAGAACGCCGCGAAGGCCAACAGGCCTCCGATGATGACGGGTCGCACGCCGATGCGGTCGCTGAGCGCGCCGAAAAGCGGCTTCAAAAGCACCTCGGCGAGATCGTAGAGCGCGAGCGTGAGACCGAAGACCCACAGCGTCCACCCGATGTCCTCGGTCTCGGCGCCCAGCGCCGCCGCGATGCCGTGCGCACCGAAGGCCGTGGTGAAGCCGGCGAGATACAGCGGGGCGAGGCGCGGGGCTCCGGTGGGAGTCCGGGCGGGGGCGGGATCCGAGGTTGGGGTCACGCTCGATTCTCTCAGCCGACGGGGATGGTGCGCGGGGTGGTTTCAGGGGGCGGGTGGTTTCGGGGCGGCGGGTGTTTTCGGGGGCGGCGGGTGTTTTCGGGGGCGGGTGGCTTCGGGGGCGGCAGGTGGCTTCGGGGGGCGGGTGGTTTCTGGGCGGGTTGGTAGCCGGTTCACCGCTTCCCGCACCCGGCTGTCACCTCCTGCGGAGCACTGGCCCACATTCGAACATAGTTTCTAAACTTGAGCCATGACGAACCCACATCTCGCCCCGCTCCGTGAGGCCATGGCCTCCCTTGAGCGCGCGTGGGGCGATGCGGAGTCGGCCGCCCACTTGACGCGTCCTCAACTCCTCGAGGTCAACGCAGCCGTAGGAGTCCTGCGCCGCCGCCTCGACGGCGTCCACGCTGAGGTCGCCGCTGGCATCGCCCACGAGTCCCGGCCCGAGCTCGGCGCCGGCAGCCTCGCGAAAGAGCAGGGGTTCCGCAGCCCCGCGGTGATGATCGCCGCGACCACGGGCGCATCGACCGGAGACGCCGCCCGGCTGGTCACGGTGGGCGAAGCCACGGCGCCGCGCGCGAACCTGCTCGGCGAGCCGCTCCCGGCGAAGTACCCGTTCGTGCAGGCCGCGCTCTCTCAGGGTTCTCTGGGCGCGGCCGCGGCGGCGCACATCGTCGCACTGCTCGACCGCACGCGCCTGCGCGCCCCAGCAGACCGCATCGCTCAGGCGGAACGGCTCCTCGTCGAGCGCGCGGAGGGGCTGTCGCTCGACGAAGTGCGCAAGCTCATCGCACGCGCCGAGGGCTGGCTCGTTCCCGAGGCGGTCGCGGCGCGCGAAGAAGACTCCCGCAGCCGCCGCTCGTTGACGATGTTCGAACGAGACGGTTCGTTCCACCTGAATCTGCAGACCGACGCCGCGTCAGGCGCACCCATCCGCGCGGCGATCCAGTCGTTCGTGACCGCGAGCTTCCAGGCTCGAGCAGGTGCGCCCGACCGTGATGCTCCGGATGCCGACCACCGCACGGTCGCGATGATCCAGGCCGACGCTCTCGCGAACATCTGCGAGCACGCCATCGGGTGCGACAACGGTGGGCTGCCCGCGACCGGTGCGACCGTGGTCGTGCGCGTGTCTCTCGACGACCTCGACAAGGGCACCGGCCTGGCGGAGATCGACGGCGTCGACACTCCCGTCAGCGTCGCGACCTGCCGCCGGATGGCCGCGGGAGGCGCAGTGATTCCGGCGGTGCTCGGGTCCGAGAGCGAGATCCTCGATTGGGGGCGCGAGAAGCGCCTCTTCACCCGGGCACAGCGGCTCGCGCTCGTCGAACGCGACGGCGGATGCGCGATGTGCGGCCTCCCGCCGCAGATGACGAAGGCGCATCACCTGCGGTGGTGGCTTCGAGATTCGGGGCCGACCGATCTCACGAACGGCGTGCTGCTGTGCGAGAGCTGTCACCATCGAATCCATGACAACGGCTGGGAGATCCGGATCGACGGAACGGGCACGCGCGGTCGGGTGTGGTTCATCCCGCCGCCGGCGGTCGACCCCACCCGGACACCTCGGCTCGGCGGCCGGGCGCGCTACGACATCGCGGCCTGAGGGGGCCGTTCGAGCGCATCCGGTTCGGCGTCTGGTCGGGGGCCCGATCCCCGCCACCGCCGCGCCGTCGGCGTCCCACACCACCGCCGCACCGCGACCCGCACGGCTGCCGTACCATGCGACCGTCGTGCCGCGCGGGTCGCGACATCCATCCGCCGTGAGGGGGATGCTGCGGCGTCCCGCTCCGCCGTACCGTGGAGGGATGCCCTTCACCCGCACCCCCACCGAGCGCGAGCTGCGCGGAGACGTGGTGCTCGCCGCCGTCCTGTTCGTCGGCGCGGTGCTGAGCGCCGCCCTGTCGTCCATCGCCGAGGTGTACGGCGACGAAGCGCAGGAGCTGTGGACCGCCCTCGTCTACGCCGTGGTCGTCTCGGCACCGCTCGCCGTGCGCCGCCGCCTGCCCGGCGTGGTCGCGGTCGTCGTCGCGCTCGCATACTTCACCGCGGTGACGCTGCGGATCCCCGAGATCTACGTGGGCAACATCGCGATGTTCGTCGCCCTGTACACGGTGGGCGCATGGATGAACGACCGGCGCAAAGCGCTCATCGTGCGGGTCTCGATCATCGTCGGCATGTTCGTCTGGCTGATCATCACGATGTACCGCGACGCGATCACCGAGGCCGACAAGGCCGATATCGCGGCGGGCCTCTTCTCGCCCTATGTGGCGCTCATGCTCATCCAGCTCCTGCTCAACGCGCTCTATTTCGGCGGCGCCTACTACTTCGGCGAGCGCTCATGGCTGGCCGCGTCGCAGCGCGCCGTGCTCGAGGAGCGCACGGCCGAGCTGGAGCGCGAGCGCGAGGTGACGGCCGCCCAGGCCGTCGCGCTCGACAGGGTGCGCATCGCACGCGAACTGCACGACGTCGTCGCGCATCACGTGTCGGTCATGGGCGTGCAGGCGGGTGCCGCACGGCTCGTGCTCGACAGCGACCCCGCGCAGTCCGCGCAGATCCTGTCCGGCATCGAGGCGTCGGCGCGCGACGCGATCAGCGAGCTGCGCCAGCTGCTCGAGACGCTGCGCACGCCCGGCGGGGAGACGACCGATGCCGCGTCCACCGTGACGCTCGACGACATCCGCGAGCTGGCCGAGGCGTCCGATGAGGCGGGTCTGCCGACGGATTACACGGTGGTCGGCGAACCGGTGCCGGTGCCGTCGCTCGTGGCCGTGAACCTGTACCGCATCGCCCAGGAGTCGCTGACCAATGCCCGCCGTCACGCCGGCGCAGGCGCCACGGCCGACGTGCGGGTGCGGTACGACGACGACGGCGTCGAGGTCGAGATCGTCAACACCGGGCGCACCGTGTCGCAGCTGCGACCGGGCCTCGGCCAGCTGGGGATGCGGGAGAGGGCTGCGGCGTCCGGCGGCACGCTCGAGGTGACGCCGCGGAGCGGCGGCGGACTCCGCGTGCGGGCACGCGTCCCGCTGTCGGCCACCGCGCCGTCCCGTGCCTCGGCGGGGGTCGCGTCGTGATCCGCGTGCTCCTCGTCGACGACCACGCGATGCTCCGCGCGGGGTTCCGGACGATTCTCGACAGCCAGCCCGACATCACCGTGGTCGGCGAGGCCGCGACCGGTGCGGATGCCGTGGCACAGGCATCCGCCCTGCGCCCCGACGTCATCACGATGGACGTGCAGATGCCCGACATGGACGGCATCGAGGCGACGCGGCGCATCGTCGCCGACCCCGCCGTCGGCGCGGCGATCGCGATCGTGACGACCTTCGATCGAGATGACTACCTTTACCAGGCGCTCGAGGCGGGGGCGAGCGGGTTCCTGTTGAAGAACGCCGGACCCGAAGACCTCATCGCGGCCGTACGAGCTCTCGCCGCCGGCGACGGGATGCTGTCGCCCGAGGTCACCCGCCGCGTGCTCGCGCGGTTCGCGGCGCCCGGAGGTCAGGGCGCGGCGGCACCGGGAGCAAACGACACGGTGCGACCCGGAACACAGGGCGCGACGACACCCGGAGCCGCCCGGGATCCCCGAGCACAGCTCACGACGACACCCGGAGTGCACCGGGATTCCGGGACACAGGGCACACCCGTTCGCGCGCAGACCGCGGTGCTCGCCGAACCGCTCACCGACCGCGAGGCCGAGGTGCTGACCCTGCTGGCCGATGCGCGGAGCAACGCCGAGATCGCCGCGGCCCTCTTCATCGGCGAGGCGACGGTCAAGACGCACGTGTCGCGGATCCTCCAGAAGCTCGGCGCGCGCGACCGCGTTCACGCGGTGGTTCTCGCGCACAGGATGGGCCTGACCTGACCTCCCCCGGCCAGACGTGCCCGTGCCCCGGGCTGACGTGACCTGCGCTGTCCGGCAGGACCGGACCCTGACCTCCCCTCCCCCCGGCCAGAGGTGCCCGTGCCCCGGGCTGACCTGACCTGTGCTGTCCGGCCGGACCTGACCCTGCCCTCCCCTCCCCCCGGCCAGAGGTGCCCGTGCCCCGGGCTGACCTGACCTGTGCTGTCCGGCAGGACCTGACCCCACCCTCCCCTCCCCCGGCCAGAGGTGCCCGTGCCCCGGGCTGACCTGACCTGTGCTGTCCGGCAGGACCTGACCCCACCCTCCCCTCCCCCGGCCAGACCTGCCGCTGTCCGCCCACCCCTGCCTCCGCACGACGTCCGGCCGTCACCTCGCGATAGCCTCGGAGTCATGCCCGAGGCCGCACCGCTCAGCCGCCCGATCATGGCGGGCGTCGTCACGGCGCTCGTCGGGTTCACCAGCTCGTTCGCCGTCGTGCTGACCGGCCTCTCCGCCGTCGGCGCCGACGCCGCACAGGCGGCCAGCGGCCTGCTCGCAGTGAGCCTCACGATGGGCATCGCATGCATCCTCCTCGCCTGGCGCTACCGGATGCCGATCACCGTCGCCTGGTCGACGCCGGGAGCCGCCCTCCTCGCAGCGACCGGCGCGGTCGACGGCGGATGGTCCGCAGCCGTCGGCGCGTTCCTGCTGACGGCGGCGCTCATCCTGCTCACGGCGCTGTGGCCCGCACTGGGCTCCCTGATCGCCCGCATCCCGCCGTCGATCGCCCAGGCGATGCTCGCCGGCGTGCTCCTGCCGCTGTGCCTCGCGCCGATCACCGGCATCGTCGCGAACCCGTGGGGCGTGGTCCCCGTCGTGCTCACGTGGCTCGTGTTCGCACGTCTCGCACCCCGATGGGCGGTGCCGCTCGCGTTCGTCGCGGCATCCGTCGTCGTGGCGGTGTCGCTGGTGACGGCCGGCGACGCGATCGATCCTGCCCTGCTGCTCCCCCGCGTCGAGCTGACCGTGCCGACGTTCACGCTCGGCGCCGCGGTCGGCATCGCCCTGCCGCTCTTCATCGTGACCATGGCGTCGCAGAACGTGCCGGGCGTCGCGATCATGCGCAGCTTCGGCTACGAGGTGCCGTGGCGTCCGGCGATGCTCGTGACCGGACTGGGCACCGCCATCGGAGCGCCGGCCGGCGGTCACGCCATCAACCTCGCCGCCATCAGCGCCGCCCTCGCGGCCTCGCCCGACGCCGACCCCGACCAGCGGCGGCGCTGGATCGCCGGGGTGTCGACGGGTGCGTCGTATCTCCTGCTCGGCGGGTTCTCCGCCGCGTTCGCCGCGCTCGTCCTCCTCGCACCGGATGCCGTGATCCCCGCCGTCGCCGGCCTCGCCCTTCTCGCGGCTTTCGGCTCGTCGGTGCAGCAGGCGATCGACGACCCGGGCGAACGCATCCCCGCCGTCGTGACGTTCCTCATCGCGGCATCCGGCATCTCGCTGCTGGGCGTCAGCGCCGCGTTCTGGGCTCTCGTCGGCGGGCTCGTCGTGCGCACGGCGTTGCACGCGGGGCGTTGAGGCGGTCAGACGCCTCACCCGTGCGCCGTCGGCCGTCATCCCCACGGCTGATCGTCCGCTATCCGCCGCGCGGGGGATGCCCCGCCGACGCACCGCTCCCTAGCGTGGAGCCATGACCACAGGACAGCTCCACCTGAGCGGCATCACCAAGAGGTACGGCGATCGCCGCGTGCTCGACGACGTCTCCTTCGACGTCGCCCCAGGACGCCTCACCGGCTTCGTCGGCGGCAACGGCGCCGGCAAGACCACCACCATGCGCATCGTGCTCGGACTCCTCTCCGCCGACGGCGGCCAGGTCACGCTCGACGGCCGTGAAGTCACCACGGCAGACCGCCGCCGCTTCGGCTACATGCCGGAGGAGCGCGGGCTGTACCCCAAGATGAAGGTGCTCGAGCAGATCGTCTACCTCGCCCGGCTGCACGGGTTCGGAAAGGCGGATGCCGAGGCCCGCGCCACCGCGCTGCTCGGCGAGCTCGGGCTCGAGGAGCGCCTGAACGACACGATCGAGTCGCTGTCGCTGGGCAACCAGCAGCGCGCGCAGGTCGCGGCGGCGCTCGTGCACGACCCCGAGGTGCTCATCCTCGACGAGCCGTTCTCCGGGCTCGACCCGCTTGCGGTCGACGTCGTCGCCGGCGTGCTGCAGGCGAGCGCTCTCAAGGGCGCGTCGATCCTGTTCTCCTCGCACCAGCTCGACGTGGTGGAGCGCCTGTGCGACGACCTCGTGATCCTCGCGGGAGGCACCATCCGCGCCGCCGGCTCGCGCGACGCCCTGCGCGCCGAGCATGCGGGCAACCGGTACGAGCTCGTCTCCGCCGGCGATGCGGGATGGCTGCGTGCCGAACCAGGCGTGACCGTGCTCGACTTCGAGGGCGGCTACGCGCTGTTCGACGCCGACGGGCCGGAGACCGCTCAGCGGGTGCTGCGCGAGGCGGTCGCGCGCGGAGACGTGGCGAGCTTCCAACCCGCGCATCCGTCTCTCGCCCAGATCTTCAAGGAGGTCATCCAGTGAACGCCCCCGCCCCTCAGACCTCGCTCACCTGGCTCGTCGCGGAGCGCGAGATCACCTCGAAGCTGCGCAGCAAGACGTTCCTCATCTCGACCGGCATCCTGCTGCTCATCGCGCTCGCCGGCATCCTCATCGGCGGGTTCACGAGCAAGAACCCCGAGGCGACCTCCGTCGCCGTGACGGGCGAGACGGCATCCGTCGTCGAGGCCCTGCCGAACGTGAAGGTCACCGAGGTCGCCGACCGCGCCGAGGCCGAGAAGCTCCTGCGCGCGGAGGACGTCGAGGCTGCCGTGCTGCCCAGCGACGACGAGCTCGGCTACACGGTCGTGGCGCTGAAGGACGCACCGGGGTCGATCGTGTCGGGGCTCTCCGTGTCGCCGGCGGTCGAGATACTGGAACCGGCGACGACGAACCCCCTGCTGCGGTACTTCATCGCGATCGGCTTCGGGCTCGTGTTCTTCATGGCCGCGTCGACGTTCGGCGCGACGATCGCGCAGAGCGTCGTGGAGGAGAAGCAGACCCGCGTGGTCGAGGTGCTGCTGTCGGCGATCCCGGCGCGCACCCTCCTGGCCGGCAAGGTCATCGGCAACACCGTCCTCGCGATGGCGCAGATCCTCGCGCTCGCCGCGATCGCCACCATCGGGCTGATCGTCACCGGTCAGAGGGAGGTGCTCGCCGGCCTCGGCGCGCCGATCATCTGGTTCGCCGTGTTCTTCCTGTTCGGATTCGTTCTGCTGGCCGCTCTCTACGCCGCCGCGGCGTCGATGGTGTCGCGCATGGAGGACATCGGCTCGACGACCACCCCGATCATGATGCTCGTGATGGCGCCGTACATCCTCGTGATCATCTTCAACGACAACCCGCTGGTGCTGACGATCATGTCGTACGTGCCGTTCTCGGCGCCGGTGGGGATGCCGATGCGGCTGTTCGTGGGAGAGGCGCAGTGGTGGGAGCCGCTCGTCTCTCTCGTGATCCTGCTCGCCTCGTGCGTCGGGGCGATCGCGGTGGGCGCGAAGATCTACGAGAACTCGCTGCTGCGCATGGGCAAGAAGCTCAAGCTCGCGGAGGCGCTGCGCGGCTGAGCCGCCCGCCCCGCCCTGCACACGGGGGCGGGGCGCCCGCACAGGGCGGGGCGATCGCCGCACAGGGCGGGGCGATCGCCGCACAGAGCGGGGCGCCCGCACAGGGCGGGACGATCCCTCGCTCAGATCACGCCGTCGGACAGCGCGGTGGGGTTGCCGAACCGGTGGTTCGTGATCGACACGGCCTGCTCGTGCAGGAAGGGCAGCAGCTCCACGCGTCCGGCGCCGGTCACGGCGTGCGACCACACCGCGACATCCGGCAGACCGTCGATCGCGGCGAAGAGCGTCGACGCCTCACCGCCGACGAGCCGCACGCGCTGCCAGCTGTTCTCGCCCTTGGCGACGGACTTCGCGAAGCGCCGTACCCAGGCGGCATCCTTCTCGTGCTCCACCGTCACGCCGCGCGAGCGCAGCGCCTTCTCGACCTTCGCCGGAAGGGCGGGCGCCGACACCGTGAACGGGCTGCCGCTGCGCAGCGCGGCGGCGATCACCCGGATGCCGTCGACGAGCGGCGCGTCCTCGGCGATGCGCACGTCGACCGCGACCGGGCGGTAGCGGAACAGGTTGCGCTCGACTCCCAGGCCCGACTTGTCGGTGACGATGCCGAACTCGGTCGTCCACGCCCGTTCGTCGGATGCCGCTGCCCGCTGCAGCCATTCGCGCTCTGTCGCGTCGAGATCGGATGCCGCGGCGAGCAGCGCCGCCACATCCGAGGTGACCGCGGCGTCGGAGGCCGTCGCCGGCAGCTCTGCGGGCTTCCACTCGCCGAGCCCGAAGAGGTAGTTCGGGCCACCGGCTTTCGCACCCGCGCCCACGGCGGAGCGCTTCCAGCCGCCGAAGGGCTGACGCTGCACGATGGCGCCGGTGATGCCGCGGTTCACGTAGAGGTTGCCCGCCTCGACCCGCTCGAGCCAGGTCGCGACCTCCTCGGAGTTCAGCGAGTGCAGGCCGGCGGTGAGGCCGTAGTCGACGGCGTTCTGCAGGCGGATGGCCTCGTCGAGGTCCTTGGCGCGCATGATGCCCAGCACCGGGCCGAAGAACTCGGTGAGGTGCGTGGTCGAGCCGGGGGCGACGCCGATCTTGACGCCGGGGGTCCACTGCTTGCCCTCGGCATCCAGCTTGCGCGGCTCGACGAGCCACCGCTCCCCGCGGTCGAGGGTGGTGAGCGCCTTCAGCAGCTTGCCGTTCGCCGGCTCGATGATCGGGCCCATCTGCGTGGCCGGGTCGTCGGGCAGCCCGACGCGCATCGACCGCACGGCGTCGACGAGTTGACGCTCGAACCTCTTCGAGTCGGCGACCGAGCCGACGAGGATCGCGAGCGACGCGGCCGAGCACTTCTGGCCCGCGTGGCCGAACGCGCTGCGGGCGACGTCGGCGGCGGCGAGGTCGAGGTCGGCCGACGGTGTGACGATGATGGCGTTCTTGCCGCTGGTCTCGCCGAGCAGGGGCAGGTCGGAGCGGAACGAGCGGAACAGCTTCGCGGTCTCGTAGGCGCCGGTGAGGATGACCCGGTCGACCTCGGGGCTCGAGACGAGACGGGTCCCCAGTTCGCGCGAGCCGAGGTCGACGAGGGCGAGCAGGTCGCGCGGCACGCCGGCGGCCCACAGGGCCTCGACCATCACGGCGCCGCAGCGCTGCGTGAGCTTCGCCGGCTTGATGACCGCGCTCGATCCGGACGCGAGCGCCGCGAGCACGCCGCCTGCGGGGATCGCCACGGGGAAGTTCCACGGCGGCGTGACGACCGTGATGCGCGATGGCACGAACTCCGCGCCCTCGATGCGCTCGAGGTCGAGCGCGCGCTCGGCGTAGTAGTGCGCGAAGTCGATCGCCTCGGAGACCTCCGGGTCGGCTTCGGCGATGGTCTTGCCGGCTTCGTGCGCCATGATCTCGATGAGCTCGCCGCGGCGCGCTGCGAGCTCGCGCCCCGCACGGTGCAGCACGGCGGCACGATCGGATGCCGGCAGTGCCGCCCACTTCTCCGCCGCCGCGGATGCCGCGGAGAACACCGCGTCGAGCTGCTCCGCCGTCTCGATGCGGGCGGCGGCGATGGCCCCCTGACCCAGCGTCGACGACGTCGAGCGCCGGAGGATGTCGCGGCCCCACGCGCGGTTCGCGGCGAGTGCGGGGTCGGTGTCCGGCTCGTTCGCGAATCCGGTCATGGCATCCGTCGTCTCGTGGCCGCGCTCCTCGTTCAAGGTCCGCTTCGCGTTACCCTGCTCCTTGGCGTCCGCGGCGAGCCGAAGGGTGCTCCGGTCCTGCGTGCGATTCGGGGCGGGCGCCACGACCTCCGCCTCCAGCGCGGCGAGCGATCGCTCGAAGCGCTGACGCTCGCGCTGCAGCAGCTCGGGGTTCGACGACAGCTCGAACACCGCCGACATGAAGTTCTCCGGGCTCGCGTTCTCCTCGAGGCGGCGCACGAGGTAGGCGATCGCGACGTCGAACTCGGCGGGGTTCACGACCGGCGTGTAGAGGAGCAGGTTGCCGACGTCCTTGCGCACGGCCTCCGCTTGCCCTGTCGCCATGCCGAGCAGCATCTCGAACTCCACGGCATCCGTCACGCCGCGCGCCTTCGCGAGCAGCCAGGTGTACGCGATGTCGAAGAGGTTGTGGCCGGCGACGCCGATGCGCACGGCATGCAGGCGCTCGGGCGTCATGGCCCAGTCGAGCACGCGCTTGTAGTTCGTGTCGGAGTCCTGCTTCGTGCCGTAAGTGGCGAGCGGCCAGCCGTGGATCTTCGCGTCGACCTCTTCCATGGCGAGGTTCGCGCCCTTGACGACGCGCACCTTGATGGGCGCCCCGCCCTTGGCGCGGCGGGCCGCAGCCCACTCCTGCAGGCGCTGCATGGCGCCGAGGGCGTCGGGCAGGTAGGCCTGCAGCACGATGCCGGCCTCGAGGTCCTTCAGGGCCGGCTGATCGAGGATGCTGGTGAACGCCGCGATCGTGAGGTCGAGGTCGCGGTACTCCTCCATGTCGAGGTTGATGAACTTGGCCTTGCCCTTCGCCTCGGCGGCGGCGGCGAGCTCGTAGAGCGGCGTGAGCTTCTCGACGACGTCTGCGACGGCCTCGTCGAACGACCACATCGACAACTGGCTGACCACGCTCGACACCTTGATCGAGACGTAGTCGACGTCGTCGCGGGCGAGGAAGTCGTAGGTGCCCTTCAGGCGGCGCCCGGCTTCGCGCTCGCCGAGCACGGCCTCGCCGAGCAGATTGAGGTTGAGGCGGTTGCCGCTCTTGCGCAGTTTCGCGATGGCCGGACCGAGCTTGGAGGGGGTGGCGTCGAGCACGAGGTGTCCGACCATCGCGCGCAGCACGCGGCGGGCGATCGGCACGACGACGCCGGGCAGCACCGGTGCCCAGAAACCGCCCGCCTTGATGGCGAGGCGCAGGTAACCGGGCAGCAGTGCGGGGGTGATGTCCGACAGGTCGGCGAGCTTGCGCGCGGCGACCTTGAGATCTTCGGGGCGCATCACGCCGTCGACGAAGCCGACGGTGAACGCGAGGCCGTTCGGGTCCTTCAGGACCTCGGAGAGGCGCTGCGCCGCGGGCTCGACGGGGTGCGTCTCGCTCTCGGCGAGCCAGCGCTGCACGAGGGCTGCGACCTCGTCGGTGCGGGGGCGGCGGGCGGCGTCGGATGCGGCGTCGACGACAGTCATTGGCGGGGGACCTTCCAGGCGATCGCACATCCGGGTCGTGTGCGCACGATCATTGTGAAGCCCGCCGGTAGGCTACGTCTATCAATCGATTTTCGCCGTTTCTGTTCAGTCAGAGTGAACGATCGGAGCCCGGATGCTCGACGTGAACCGCCTGCGGATGCTCGTCGAGCTGTCGCGACGCGGCACGCTCTCCGCGGTCGCCGACGCCCTGTCGTACAGCAAGGCGACCGTGTCGCAGCAGCTCGCGGCGCTCGAGCGGGAGGTGGGCGTGCCGCTGCTGCGCCGCGTCGGCCGCGGGGTGCAGCTCACCCCCCAGGGCGATGTGCTCGTCGCCGAGGCCGTCGGAGTTCTCGACCGGCTCGAGCACGCCCGCGTGGCCGTCGCCGAGTCGCTCGCCGAGGTCACCGGCACCGTGCGCGTCGCCGTGTTCCAGACCGCAGCGCACGCGCTGCTTCCTCCGGCGCTGCTCGCGCTGCAGGCGCAGCATCCGTCGCTCCGCGTCGACGTGACCGAGTGCGATCCGGAGACGGGTCTCGTCGGCGTCGCCGGGCGCGACTTCGACCTCATGCTGGCGGAGCAGTATCCCGGCCACTCCCGTCCGATCACCCCCGACCTCGACCGGGTGATGCTCGCGCACGACGCGATCGCGCTCGCCCTGCCGCCCGGGGTGCCGCGCGAGGTCGATCCGCTCGCCGCGCTGAGATCCACGAGCGACGAGCCGTGGGTGCTCGAGCCTCAGGGCACGGCGTCGCGTGCCTGGGCCGAGCAGCTGTGCCGGTCCGCGGGATTCGAGCCCGACGTACACTTCGAGGTGGCCGACCTCACGACGCACATCCGCCTGATCCGTGCAGGGCTCGCGGTCGGCCTGCTGCCAGGACTCGTCTGGGCCGGCGACGCGCCGACCCTCGACCTCGTGCCCCTCCCCGGCGCGCCGCGGCGCGAGATCTTCTCGGCCGCGCGGCGGGTGTCGGCGGCGTCTCCGGCGATCAGGGCGGTGCGGCGGGCGCTCGCGGATGCCGCGTCCCCTGCCGGTTCCGTTCCTGCAGGAAGCCTCGGGAAACCGCCCGAAGTCCCCTGAGCCATCCGGCATCCGGCATCCGGCATCCGGAATCCGGCATCCGGAATCCGGCATCCGGCATCCGGCATCCGGCATCCGGCATCCGGCATCCGGCATCCGGGAATATGCATGCACATACATGCGTTCGGCCTCGTGTACCCGGACGAAGGAGTCCGACCCGCCCGCTCCTTCTGAAAGGACACTCCTGTGAGCACTCCCGTCATCGACCGCACTGCGCCGACCGAGCATCCCGTCCTCGACGTCCTCGCCGGACGCTGGAGCCCGCGCGCCTTCGACGCCGAGACCCCCATCGACGAGGCCAAGCTCGCCGCTGCCCTCGAGGCGGCCCGCTGGACGCCGTCCGCCAACAACACGCAGCCGTGGCGTTTCATCGTCGCGCGCCGCGGCACCGCCCTGCACGCGCAGATCGTCGAGTCGCTCATGGGCTTCAACCAGCAGTGGGCCGGCAACGCGGCTGCCCTGGTCGTCGCCGTCGCCGAGACCGCGACGGAGGACGGCACGCCCCTCACGCACGCCGTCTACGACCTCGGCCAGGCGGTCGCGCACTTCTCGGTGCAGGCGCACAACGACGGACTGTACGTGCACCAGATGAGCGGCTTCGACCCCGAGGTCGTCCGCGAGTTCGCCGACCTCGACCCCCGCTTCTCCGCCGTGACCGTGATCGCCGTCGGCGACTTCGGCGATGTCGAGGCGCTGCCCGATGTGCTCAAGGAGCGCGAGGTCGCCCCGCGCGTGCGCCGCCCGATCTCGGAGACCGTGATCCTCAGCGCCTGACCCTGCGCCGGATCTCGTCGAGTCCCCGGCCACTCGCGCTGAGACCCGTGCCGGCCGCCGAAACCCGGCCGCTCGCGCTGAGACCCGTGCCGGCCGCCGGAACCCCCTGTGATCCCCGTGATTCACAGGGGGTTTTCTCGTAGCCGAGCGGGGTCCAGGTCAGCGAGGCCGATGTGCCGTGCGGGTCAACGCGTCGGCCGCGCGCACGAGCGCGAGATGCGAGAACGCCTGCGGCGTGTTGCCCAGCTGCCGCCCAGCGACCGTGTCGTACTCCTCCGACAGCATCCCCACGTCGTTCGCGAGACCGCAGAGCCGGTCCATGAGCGCGTGCGCCTCCTCGCGGCGCCCGGTCAGGGCGTACTGCTCCACGAGCCAGAACGAACACGCGAGGAACGCGCCCTCGGTTCCGGAGAGCCCGTCGACCCCTGTTCCGGTGCGGTACCGCCGGACGAGCCCGTCGCGCATGAGGGTCTGCTCGATGCGGTCGACCGTCGCGAGCATCCGCGGATCCCCTGGCTCGCAGTACCCCACCTGCGGGAGCAGCAGCAGTGAGGCGTCGACCTCGTTCGTGCCGTAGTACTGCACGAAGTGCCCGTCGACGACGCCGCGGGTGTCGATCTCCTCCCGCATCCGATCACGCAGACCCCGCCAGCGATCGACGGGCCCCTCGAGGCCGAACTCCTCGACGCCCCGCACCGCCCTGTCGAACGCCGCCCACATCATCACCCGCGAGTGCGTGAAGTGGTGCGGCTCGCCGCGGATCTCCCACAGCCCCTGATCGGGCCGCTCGATCTGCTCCGAGGCGAAGCGCACGAGCTGCCGCTCCAGCGGCCACGAGAACTCCGACTCGTCGAGCCCCGCCGACCGCGCAGCCGAGAGCGTGACGAGCACCTCCCCCACGACATCCGCTTGGTACTGGGCGGCGGCTCCGTTGCCGATGCGCACGGGCCTCGATCCCTCATACCCGGGGAAGGCCGGCAGCTCCCGCTCGAGGAGATCGCGTTCGCCCGCCAACCCGTACATGATCTGCAGGTCTCCCGGATCGCCCGCGACCGCGCGCAGCAGCCACTCGCGCCAGCGGTCGGCGACGACGAGGAACCCGTGGTCGAGCAGCGCCTCCAGCGTGAGGGCCGCGTCGCGCAGCCAGACGTAGCGGTAGTCCCAGTTGCGCTCTCCGCCGATCTCCTCGGGGAGCGCCATGGTGGCCGCGGCAGCGATGCCGCCCGTCTCGTGGTTCGTGAGGGCGCGCAGGATGAGCAGCGAGCGCACGACGTCGCCGCGGCGGGGGCCGTCGTGCGAGATGCGGTCGGCCCACTCCTGCCACCAGCTCTTCGTCTGCTCGAGCTCGTCGTCGGTGTCGAGTTCGGGCGGCACGTCCCGGTGCGACGGGAACCAGGTCAGGTGCAGGTTGCGCACCTCGCCCGCCCTGACGGTGAGCTCGCCCTCGTGGCGGTGATCGGCCGCCGTGAGCCGCGCGCCGCGCACGGCGACGGCATCCGGCCCGCCCATCGCGACGAGGCACGGATGGCTCTCCGTGCCCGTCTGCCGCACCCATGGCATGCCGCGGGAGTAGTCGAAGCGGATGCTGAGCCGCTGCGCGAACCGCATCTCGCCCTGCACGCCGATGATGCGCCGCACGAGGTCCGTGCGGCGGATGGCGACGTCGGGGTCGAGCCCGATGGGCATGAAGTCGTGCACCTCGGCGACGGCATCCGCGCTCTCCCACCGGGTGATGAGCACGAAGGTGTCTCCGTCGTACCGGCGCGTGCAGATGGCATCCGGGTCGGCTGGCCGCAGCTGCCAGCGCCCGTGCGCTTCGTCTCCGAGGAGGGCGCCGAACACCGAGGGCGAGTCGAGTCTGGGCAGGCACAGCCAGTCGATGCTCCCTGTCGTCGACACGAGCGCCGCGGTGCGGCAGTTGCTCAGGAGTGCGTAGTCCTCGATGCGCGCAGCCACGCCTCGGAGTCTGGCATGGCCCGCACGCCGACGCCAGGGTCTGGCATCCGCACGGCATCGGCGAGTACCCTCGCGGCCATGACGAGCACTCCGACGACTCTGTTCATCCTCGGCGCCTCGGGCGACCTCACCTCTCGGCTGCTGCTGCCGTCGCTCGCGGCGCTGCTGCAGCGCCAGCCCCAGCGGCGCATCGCAGTGCGCGGGGCAGGTACCGAGGCGTGGGACGCGAGCACCTGGCGGTCGGTTGTGTCCGACGCCTTCACGGATGCTCCGGATGCGCTCGATCGGGTGCACATCGAGGACTACGTGGCGGCCGACGTGACCGACCGCACGGCGGTGGCGTCGCTGGTCGAGTCCCTTGCTCCGGGCACCGTGCTGTACTTCGCCCTGCCGCCGGCGGTCACGAGAGCTGCCATCGAGGCGATGCAGGGATTGACGCTGCCCGAGGGCACCCTGCTGGCGATGGAGAAGCCGTTCGGCGACGACGAGGCGTCGGCGCGCGAGCTCAACGAGCGCCTGCTCGCACTCGTGCCGGAGCAGCAGGTGTTCCGCGTGGACCATTTCCTCGGCAGGTCGACGCTGCTGAACCTGCTCGGCGTGCGGCTCCCGCACCGCATCTGGGAGCCCGTGTGGTCGGCTGAGCACATCGAGTCGGTGTTCATCCGGTTCGACGAGAGCCTGGCCCTCGAAGGCAGGGCCCGTTACTACGACAAGGCGGGCGCGATGATCGACATGATCCAGAGCCACCTGCTGCAGGTGCTGGCGCTGCTGGCGATGGATCCGCCGGCGAGCCTCGATGAGCGCGATCTGCGCGATGCCAAGGCGGCCGTGCTGCGGGCGACGCACGTACGCGGCGACGATCCCGCCGCGTCGTCGCGGCGTGCGCGGTACACGGCGGGGCGCGTCGGCGATCGCGAGCTCCCTGCGTACGTGGACGAGGAGGGCGTCGACGCCGCGCGGAACACGGAGACCCTGGCGGAGGTGACCTTCGAGGTGTCGAACGACCGGTGGGAGGGCGTGCCGTTCGTGCTCCGCTCGGGCAAGGCCCTGCGGGCGAAGCACTCGGAGGTCGTGGTGACCTTCCGTCAGGTGCGGCATCTGCCCCGTGGCCTCGCGGGCCAGCCGGCCGACGGCGGTCGCCTCACGTTCTCGCTCGGGCCGGACACCATGGTGCTCGGGCTGCACGTGACGGGCGGCGACGATCCGTTCGCGCTGCGCGACGAAGACCTCACGGCGGACCTCGGCGAGGGCCAGCGCCGCTCCTACGAGGAGGCGCTCGACGAGCTGCTCGATGGCGAGGTCGCACTGTCGGTGCGCGCCGATGAGGCGGAGGAATGCTGGCGCATCATCCAGCCGGTGCGGGATGCGTGGGCGAAGGGCGAGGTGCCGCTGGAGGAATACGCGGCCGGGTCCCTGGGCCCGGCCTCGTGGCCGACGTCGAACTGACCGCGGACGCCCGCGTTCAGGCGGGGAAAGCGTCATTCCGGTATGCGGCCACTACCGCTCGTTCGTCGAGACGTTCGACCTCTTCGCACGGGTCGTACCGTCGTCCGGTGAGCACAATCACTCGATCCCCACGGTATGCGTCCGTTCCCGCCATGGTTTCCGTCTGGATGCTATGGCCGGTCCTGACACTCACGTTCGGCAGCCTCCCGTTCGTTGTCGTGCTGGTTCTCAGCACGGGGCGTCAGCCGGTGATCTCCGATTACTGGTCCACCGTCGCAGGGCTCGGAGGGTGGCTGTCCCCCGCGTTCACGAATGGGTTCAGCGCCATTCAGACCGTCGGCATGGTTCTCGTGGCTGTTGCCGCGTTCACCGGCCTCGCCGGAGACTGGCAGTCCGTACCTCCGCGAGCACGGCGCTTCATCCGTCCCCTTGCCGGCGTGTGCACCGTCACCATCGGCGCGATGGGAGCTCTGACACCGCTCGCTGTGGTCCACTCCCCGGCGACGGCATCCACCGCGGTGCTGCTGTGGATGTGCTGCTGGGCGGTGATGCTGTTCGGGCTCGGCGTCTCCGAGATCGCACCGCTGCGGCGACGCATGATCTTCGCGCGGGCGAGGCACGTTCGAGCTCTGCGTCTGCTCGAGCGGGACCCTCTGCCCGCGGCGCCGACGAGGCCGGAACTCGTCCTCGCGGTCGTCGCGATCTGCGTCATCCCCGTCGTCGTCACCTACGCCGCTTGCGGGCTCGTCGCGCTCATGCTGGGATCGCTCTGGCCGCTGCAGCCGGCCATGCTCCTGCTCTCCTACTCCGGGTACGTGGCCCATCTCGGATGGCTCATCCGTGCAGATAGGACTCAGAGCACCGCGTATCGCCGACTCGGCGGGTTCATCGTGCTGATCGGGGGCGCGATCGGTGTGCTGTTCGGTCTCCCGCTGCTCGCGATCCCGCCGGCAGGTTTCGCGTTCATCATCCTGGGTCTCCTCACGGCCGTGGTCCTGTTGCTGCCGCGCATCACGACGCGCCTCTGGCCTTATCGCGTCATCTCGGCATACGCGACCAACCGTGGGAAGACCGCCATCGACGAGCAGGCTGCTCGCCTCTTCACGTGGTGGAAGGACGAGGTGAAGCGCAGCGTCGCGGCACGTCCACGCCAGGGCCTGAGAGCCAGGCTCGCCGCGTGGTTGACCGCCCCCTGATCCCGCCACCACGCCGCCGCCGTTGCCGCCGCCGTTGCCGCCGCCGCTCCGGCAGCGCTTCGCCCGTGCACCCTGTGCGCTCCCGCCCGCCCGGTGTGCTCCTGCCCACCCTGTGCACTCCTGCCCGTGCTTCCGCCCACGCTCGCACCAACCCGGTGCACTCGCACCAACCCGGTGCACTCACGTCCCCCCGCCCGTGCTCCTGCCGCGCTCGCACCAACCCGGTATGCTCGCATCCACCCGGTGTCCAAACCGCGCGCATCGGGTACCGGGTCGACGGTAGGACACAGGGTCAGCGCAGGACGGAGCGCAAGCGGGGAGCGCGGGATCAGCGCAAGACAGGACACAGAATCAGCGCAAGACCCAGCGCAAGACAGGACACAGGATCAGCGCAAGACAGGCGCGGGGGGCGGATGCCGTGCAGCATCCGCCCCCGCGCGCGAGCGCACCGGGATCAGTCGTCGAGGAGCTCGGCCTCGATCACGTCGTCGTCGAGCTGCGGGGCCGGCCCCTCGCTGGTGAGCACGAGGCCGGTGCCGTCTGCTGCCACGTCGACGCGCACGGTGTCGCCGTCGCGCACCCCGCCCGACAGCAGCGCCGTGGCGAGGCGGTTCTGCACCTCGGTCTGGATGAGCCGACGCAGCGGGCGAGCACCGAACACCGGATCGTAGCCGCGCTCGGCGAGCCACGACCGAGCATCCGGGGTCACACCGAGCGTGAGCCGGCGCTCGTGCAGCCGCTTCTGCAGCTGATCGATCGACAGCTCCACGATCTGCGCGAGGTCGTCTTCGCTGAGCGCCTGGAACATCACGATGTCGTCGAGACGGTTCAAGAACTCCGGCCGGAACGCCTGACGCACGAGCGCCATGACCTGCTCGCGCTTCTCGTCGGGCGACAGCACCGGGTCGATGAGGATCGGCGAGCCGATGTTCGAGGTGAGCACCAGGATGACGTTCGAGAAGTCGACCGTGCGCCCCTGCCCGTCGGTGAGTCGCCCGTCGTCGAGCACCTGCAGCAGGACGTCGAACACCTCGGGGTGCGCCTTCTCGACCTCGTCGAGCAGCACGACGCTGTAGGGGCGACGCCGCACGGCCTCGGTGAGCTGCCCGCCCTGCTCGTAGCCGATGTACCCCGGAGGGGCACCGACGAGCCGCGAGACGGAGTGCTTCTCGCCGTACTCCGACATGTCGATGCGCACCATGGCGCGCTCGTCGTCGAAGAGGAACTCGGCAAGCGCCTTCGCCAGCTCGGTCTTCCCGACACCGGTCGGGCCGAGGAACAGGAACGATCCGGTCGGGCGCCCGGGGTCGCTGATGCCGGCGCGCGAGCGCCGCACGGCATCCGACACCGCCTTCACGGCCTCCTTCTGACCGATCAGGCGCTTGCCGAGCTCGCTCTCGAGATGCAGCAGCTTCTCGCTCTCGCCCTGCAGCAGACGGCCGACCGGGATGCCGGTCCACGCCGCGATCACTGCGGCGATGTCCTCCTCGGTGACCTGCTCGTTGACCATGCGCCCTTCCGTCGAGGCGGCAGCCTCGGCCTGCTCCGCCTCGGCGATGTCGCGCTCCAGGCGTTTGATGGTCTCGTACTCGAGCTTCGACGCAGTCGTGTAGTCGGCGTTGCGCATGGCGAGGTCGCGCTGCGTGATGGCGTCGTCGAGCTGCTTCTTCAGCTCACCGACCCGGTTGAGCCCCTGACGCTCTCTCGCCCAGCGCGCTTCGAGCTCGGCGAGCTCCTTCTCCTGCACGACGAGCTGTTCGCGCAGGGTGCTGAGGCGCTCCTTCGACGCGTCGTCCTTCTCCTTCTTGAGCGCGAGCTCCTCGAGCTTCATGCGGTCGACCTGGCGCTTGAGCTGGTCGATCTCGACGGGAGACGAGTCGATCTCCATCTTCAACCGCGACATCGATTCATCGACGAGGTCGATCGCCTTGTCGGGCAGCTGACGCGCCGGAAGGTACCGGTTCGAGAGCGCGGCCGCGGCGACGAGCGCGCTGTCGGAGATCGTGACACCGTGGTGCGCCTCGTAGCGGCCCTTGAGCCCGCGAAGGATCGCGATCGTGTCCTCCACCGAGGGCTCGCCGACGTAGACCTGCTGGAAGCGGCGCTCGAGCGCGGCATCCTTCTCGATGAACTCGCGGTACTCGTTGAGCGTGGTCGCGCCGATGAGGCGCAGCTCACCGCGCGCGAGCATCGGCTTGAGCATGTTGGATGCCGCGACCGATCCCTCGCCGCCGCCAGCGCCCATCAGCACGTGCAGCTCGTCGATGAACGTGATGATGCGCCCGTCGGACTCGGTGATCTCCTTGAGCACGCTCTTCAGCCGCTCCTCGAACTGGCCGCGGTACATGGCGCCGGCGACGAGTGCCGAGATGTCGAGCGAGACCAGTTCCTTGTCCTTGAGCGACTCGGCCACGTCGCCCGCGACGATGCGCTGCGCGAGGCCCTCGACGACGGCCGTCTTGCCGACGCCGGGCTCACCGATGAGCACGGGGTTGTTCTTCGTGCGGCGGGTGAGCACCTGGCTCACGCGCCGGATCTCGCTGTCCCGCCCGATCACGGGGTCGAGCTTGCCCTGGCGGGCACGGTCGGTGAGGTTGATCCCGAACTGCTCGAGCGCGGACTGCTGTTCTTCGCTCTGCGGACTGGTCTGTGGGGTCGTCATGCGTCCTCCTGAGGAGACTCCTTCTGGCCGGATGCCGGCCGCCGAGAGCGACCGGGGTAAAACTTGAGTGGTCTTGACTCAAGTTTACTCCGGACACGCTTCCGCCGTCAACGCAGGCCCGTTCCCGCGGGCACGCGAAGGCACCCCCCTTCCGGCGGCACGCGAAGGGCGGGCCGGCGCGATGCCCGACCCGCCCCGAGAACGGATACCGCGACTGCTGCGGCGTGCTCCTACTCCGTCATCCCCCGGCGCAGCAGCCGGCCCCGCGGAGTCTCGAAGTCGACGACCTCGCCGTGCAGCCAGGTCTTCCGGACCACCCCGGCGAGCGCCTTGCCGTGATACGGCGTGAGCGGGTTCTTGTGGTGCAGCTTGGCGACGTCGACCACGTAGGCGTCGTCGGCCGCGAACACCGAGAAGTCGGCGTCGTAGCCCGGTGCGATGCGCCCCTTGCCGGTGAGCCCGGCGAACTGCGCCGGCCGCTCGCTCATCCATCCGACCACCGTCTCGAGCGAGAGTCCGCGCTGTCGCGCCTCGGTCCAGATGAGCGAAAGGCCGAGCTGCAGCGACGCCACGCCGCCCCACGCCACCGCGAAGTCGCCGTTCTCGAGGTCCTTGAGGTCGAGCGTCGACGGCGAGTGGTCCGAGACGATGAAGTCGATCGTTCCGTCTTCGAGCCCCTGCCACAACAGCTCGCGGTTGCCCGCCTCGCGGATGGGAGGGCAGCACTTGAACTGCGTGGCGCCATGGGGGATCTCCTCGGCCGTGAGCGTGAGGTAGTGCGGGCACGTCTCGACGGTGAGCTTGAGTCCGTCCTGCTTGGCGGTGCGCAGCATGGGCAGTGCGTCCGACGACGACAGGTGCAGGATGTGCGCGCGGGCGCCGGTCCAGCGCGCCCGCTCGATGACCTCGGCGATCGCGAGGTTCTCGGCACCGCGGGGGCGCGATGCGAGGAACTTGCCGTAGTCATCACCCTCGGGCTGCGGGGCGCGGTCGATCGCGCGGGAATCCTCCGCGTGCACGATCATGACCGAGTCGAACGATGCGAGCTCGCGCATGTCCTCCTCGAGCTCGTCGGCGTCGAGCGGAGGGAACTCGTCGACGACGGGAACCCCGCACAGCTCGACCACGCGGTCCTTGAGCTCCGCCATGCCGCCGCAGCCGAGGACGATGACCTCCGCCCTGTCGACCTCGACGGCGCGCTGTGCTTCGGCGGCGATGGCCTCGACCGCGCGTTCGGGGTCGGATTCGAGCTCGAGCACGCCGAGTCCCGACGACCGCACGGAGGCGCAGCGGTCGTGCAGCCCGGCGAGGATCAGCCGGTCTTCGATGAGCGGCACCGTGCGGTCGAGCGTGGTGACCACCGAGTACGACCGCCCGAGGTACATCGCGGTCGACGCCGCCGCCTCGGTGATGTCGATCACCGGCACCGCCAGCAGCTCCTGCAGCCCCTCCCGCCCGTGCTCGCCGTAGCCCGCCTGGATCACGGCGTCGTACTCGCCCTCGTAGCGCACGACCTTGTCCATCACGGCGATCGCGGCGAGATAGCTCTCGACGTTGCCCTCGCAGGATTCTGCGCCGAAGTCGGGAGTGAGGCCGACGATCTCCGTGCCAGGCGATGTTTCGTATCGTAGAGTCTATTATCTACTTTATGGAAACTTGGCGCAAGAGCCGAGAGAGAGCGCTGAGAATTTCGACAGCCCGCTCTCGATTTCCGACAGCCGACTCTCGCATGATGGAATGATCGCGACCGTGGAGGATTTCAATGGCTGAGAGCAGGACCCCGAAGAGCGCCGGCTCCGGCGTGCAATCCGTCGAGCGCGTCTTCGAGCTCTTGGAGCTGGTGACGGATGCCGGAGGCGACGTCACCCTCAGCGAGCTCGCGGCATCCACCGACCTGCCCCTCCCCACGATCCACCGCCTGCTGCGCACGCTCGTGTCGCTCGGCTATGCGCGGCAGCTGCCCAACCGCAGGTACGCGCTCGGACCGCGGCTCATCCGCATCGGCGAAGGCGCGTCGCGGCAGTTCGGCGCACTCGCGCGTCCGCAGCTCAAGGGCCTCGTCGATGCGCTGGGCGAGAGCGCCAACATGGCCGTGCTCGACGGGGACATGGTCGTCTACGTCGCCCAGGTGCCGTCCCAGCACTCCATGCGCATGTTCACCGAAGTGGGGCGTCGGGCGCACCTGCACGACACGGGCGTCGGCAAGGCCATCCTCGCGCAGCTGCCGGACGAGACTGTGCGCGGCATCGTGAGCAGGGCCGGGATGCCGACCCCCACGGAGTTCAGCATCGGGACGGTCCATGCGCTGCTCGCCGAGCTCGAGGTCATCCGGGAGCGCGGCTACGCGATCGACGATCAGGAGCAGGAGATCGGCGTGCGCTGCTTCTCGATGGCCATCCCGGGTGCTCCGACTCCGACGGCCGTGTCGGTCTCGGGGCCGGTCTCGCGCGTCGACGAGCAGTTCGGCGAGCGCGCCGTCCCGCTGCTGCGTCGCGCCGCTGAGGCGATCTCGGCCGAGCTCGCCTCCTGATCGGTTCGCGCTTCGTCTCGTCGCTGCGCTCCTCGCTCAGCGACCGGACACCCTGACTCTCCCCGCTGACTCTGCGCCTGCGCGGAGCCCTGTGACCGGGCCCCTGTTCCCCAGGCATGCGCCTATGCCCCCACCCCTGCGCGCGGACCCCTGTGCCCCAGGCCCGCGCCCGGCCCGCGAGCGGGCGACGCTCACGGGCCGGGCGCTTCGGGCTACTCCGCGTCGGAACCGCTCGTGCCGGCGTTGACGTCGAGCAGCCGGTACCTCTCCGCAGCCTGCGCGGACACGGCGGCGTCGATCTGCCCCCGCCGGGCGAGCAGCTGCAGCGCACGCACCGTGATCGACGGACCGTCGATCTTGAAGAAGCGCCGGGCAGCGGCGCGCGTGTCCGAGAAGCCGAAGCCGTCGGCGCCGAGCGTGGCCCAGTCGTTCGGCACGAACTGCCGCACCTGGTCTGGGAGGCCCTTGGCGTAGTCGCTCACCGCGACGATCGGGCCCGTCGACCCCGCGAGCTGCGAGACGAGGAACGGCGTCCTCGCCCCGCGCCCGAGGAACTCGGCATCCTCGGCGGCGACGGCATCCCGCCGCAGCTCGGTCCACGAGGTCACCGACCACACGTCCGCGGCGACGCCCCAGTCGTCGCGCAGCAGCTGCTGCGCTTCGAGCGCCCAGGTCACGCCGATGCCCGACGCGAGCAGGTGCGTCTGCGGACCGTCGACGGCCGAGAGGCGATGGATGCCGCCCAGGATCCCGTCGACGTCGACGCCCTCGGGCTCCGCGGGCTGCATGATCGGCTCGTTGTAGACCATGAGGTTGTAGATCACGTCGCGGTCGTCGGAGTCGGGTCCGTACATGCGCTCGAGTCCCGCGCGCATGATGTGGCCGATCTCGTAGCCGTAGGCGGGGTCGTAGGTGACGACGGCGGGGTTGGTCGCGGCGAGCAGCGCAGAGAGCTTGCCCGTCATGCCCATCGACACGGTGATCGCCGACTGCTCGCGGAGCACCGGGTGGCTCGTCCCGACGGTGGGTCCGTCGATCGGTCCGGGGAGCCCGGCGGCCCGGCTGGAGATGACCAGACGAGCACGAGGTTAGGCCATCGCCTCGCGGTCGGCCGACATCCCTGTGTCCCGACGGAAGTCGCCGCTGCCGAACGCGAGGCGGAAGGCGCCCTTGGCCCGCGCGATCTCCGTGGCGTTGTCCAGGCCGATCGCCGACTCCACGAGCGCGACGACGGGGACCGTGGCGCCGAGTCTGTTGAACGTGTCCATGACCTGGCCGCCGGACTCGGTCTTCGCGAGCATGACTCCGCGCAGTCCCGGTGCCGAGCGCAAGGCCTCGATGTCGACGGCCCAGTGCTCGCTCGCCGCGTCGTTGATGCGCACCCACGCGCTGCCGCCGGTGCTGAGCCAGTCGACCACGCTCTGGCGCGCCTCGTCCTTGCGGCTGGCGTCGACCGCGTCCTCGACGTCGAGCACGACGGCGTCGGCCGGCGATGCGGCTGCGTCGTCGAAGGTCTCCGGACGGGTCGCCGCAACAAGGAGCCACGAGCGGGCGAGCTCCGGCGCGATCTCGCGCGAGGTTCGGGGCGGCAGAGGAGCGTTCATCGTTCTTTCCGTTTCGTGGAATCTGATTTTTACGTTACGAAAAAGATACTCCGGTGGCACGCGCGCGCCAGCGACTCCTGCCGATCAGCGCAGACGACGGCTCCGCCGATCAGCGCAGACGACGAACGAGGTCCGTGGACTCAGTGCGCTCAGTGCGCTCAGCGAACTCAGTGCGCGTCGTGTTCAGCGTCCGCCGTGACGGCATCCGCCACCGCATCCCACAACGCCGCGGCGACGGCGCGCTTCGACCCGTCGACGGACGCCACGACGGCACCGTCCCGGCCGAGGATCCGCACGGCGTTCTCCGCGCTCTCGAAGCCGCGCTCCCAGCCGACCTCGTTCACGACGAGCAGGTCGACGCCCTTGCGCTGCTGCTTGCGGCGCGCTCGCTCGAGGAGCTCCTCGTCGCTGCGCGGCGTCTCCGCGGCGAAGGCCACCACGGTGGTTCCCGGTGCCCGGTCCCGGGCGAGCCCCGCCACGATGTCCTCGTTCTCGACGAGCTCGATCGCGGTGACGCCCCCGGACTCCTTGGTCAGCTTGCGGTCGGACACCGTGGCCGGACGGTAATCGGCGACGGCGGCGGCCATCACCACGACGTCGGCGCCCTGCGCCTCGGTGCGCATCACGGCGCCCAGTTCCGCCGCAGACCCCGCATGCACCACGCGCAGCGACGGATGCCGTGCGGCCTGCAGCACGTCGCCGGCGACGTTCGCGGCGACCAGGGTCACGTCGGCGCCGCGGAGCGCGGCCTCGGCGGCGACGGCGACGCCCTGCCGCCCGCTGGAACGGTTGCCGAGGTAGCGCACGGGGTCGAGCGGCTCTCTCGTCCCTCCGGCCGACACGACGACGCGGAGCCCTTCGAGGTCACGCGGAGCGAGCAGCGCCAGCGCGGCGTCCGCGATCTCCTCGGGTTCGAGCATCCGTCCCGGTCCGCTGTCGCCGCCCGCCAGCTCCCCCTCGCCCGGGCCGATGACGTGCACTCCGCGCTGCCGGAGCGTCGCGACGTTCGCCTGGGTCGCCGGATGCCGCCACATCTCGGTGTGCATCGCCGGAGCGATCAGCACGGGGGCGACCGACGCCAGCAGCGTGGTGCCGAGCAGGTTGTCGGCGATGCCGGCGGCCATGCGGGCGATGGTGTTGGCGGTCGCCGGGGCGACCACGATGAGATCGGCGCCCTGACCGAGGGCGACGTGACGCACGCGGGCGACGTCGTCGTGCACGCTCGTCGTCACCGGGTTGCGGCTGATCGCCTCCCAGGTCGGGGCGCCGACGAAGCGCAGGGCGTCGTCGGTGGGGACGACCGTGACGTCGTGACCGGCCTTGACGAGCAGGCGCACCAGCTGCACGGACTTGTATGCGGCGATGCCGCCCGACACTCCGACGACGATGTTCACCCTCCCGATTCTGCCCGCCCTGGCCACCGAGGGCGCCTTCGAGTCGCATGAATTGCCCCCTCCGCGGCGAAATGCGGTCAATTCATGCGACTCGAAACCCGGGCCGGCACCGATTCCGGCTGCCTAGACTGGGGCGCGTGTGCACGGTCGTGATCGATGTGACGGATGCCGAGACGGCACGGCTGCTGGCGGTGCGGGATGAGGATCCGCTGCGGGAGTGGGACGAGTTCGGCGCCTGGTGGCCGGAGCAGTACCCCGGGGTGTCGGGCATCCGCGATCGCCGCGCGGGCGGCGCGTGGCTCGCGGTCGATCCGGTCGAGCACCGGCTTGCCGTGCTGCTCAACCGCGCCGATGTCGTCGACCTCTCCACCGAGCTCGCGATGTCGCGCGGCTCTCTCGTGCTCGAGTCGGTCTCGGGTCGCTCGCCGCAGCCGCCGCTGCGCATGCACGGCTTCAACCTGCTCGAGGTGGGCCCCACGGGAGCCCGCGTGCTGAGCTGGGACGGCGCGGAGCTGCGGGAGGCGCCGATCACCCCCGGCACGCACATGATCGCGCACGACGACCTCGACGATGAGGCGACCCCGCGCATCGCCGCGTGGCTCCCGGAGTTCCGCGCGCTGGGGCCGACAGCCGACAGCCCGCAGTGGGCGGAGGAATGGACGGCGCTGCTCGCGGCATCCGCCCGCCTCTCCCCCGAGGACGACCGCGCCATCATCCGCGACAACCGGCCGCACGGCTACCCGACGCAGTCGCTGCTCTACTGCACGGCATCGGTGGCGCCCGACGGCGTGAGCGTCGACTATCACGCGCTCCCCGCACCCGCGCGCTGGCACGCGTGAGCCGATCCGCGCGCTCCCCGCGCCCGCACGCGTGAACAGATCCGCCCGCTCCCCGCGCCCGCGCCGTCACGCCCGCACGCGTGAGCCGATCCGCGCCTACGCCGCCGGCGCCTCGTCGTCGGCGCAGGAGAACCGCGCGCGATACGCGGTCGGCGTGGTGCCGAGCACGCGCGAGAAGTTCTGACGCAGCACCGCGGCCGAGCCGAATCCGCACTCCTCGGCGATGTGGTCGAGCGGGAGGTCGGTGCGCTCCAGCATCCGCTGTGCGTGGATGATGCGCTGCCGCGCCAGCCAGGCCGCGGGCGTCGCTCCATACTCGGCCTTGAACCGCCGGGCGAAGGTGCGCGGCGACATGAGGGCCTTGGCTGCCAGCTGATCGACCCCGAGATCGTCCCTGAGGTGTTCGACGGCCCAATCCGCGACGGCTGCGAGCGAGTCGCTGGGCACGACGGGGATGGGGCGGTCGATGAACTGCGCCTGACCCCCGTCGCGCTGCGGAGGCACGACCATGCGGCGGGCGATGCGGTTGGTGAGCTCCGCGCCGACCTCCTGGCGCAGCAGGTGCAGGCACGCGTCGATCCCGGCAGCGGTGCCCGCGCTCGTGATGATGCGTCCGTCCTGCACGAACAGCACGTCGGGGTCGACGTCGATCGACGGATGCATGGCGGCCATGTCGTGCGCGTACATCCAGTGGGTCGTGGCTCGGCGCCCGTCGAGCACTCCGGCTGCGGCGAGGATGAACGACCCGCTGCAGACGCTGATGACCCAGGCGCCGCGGTCGACCGCGTGCCGCGCGACGTCGAGGAGCAGCGGATCGATGCTGTCCCAGTACTGCCGCGGGATCGGGCAGAACACCACGAGGTCGGCCTCGTAGGCGAAGGAGAGGTCGTTCTCGACGTTGACCGAGAAGCCCATCTTGGACTGCACGACTCCCGGACGCGGCGCCACGACGCGGAAGTCGAAGTTCGGGACGCCGTCGTCAGAGCGGTCGAGCCCGAAGGCTTCGCAGGCCACGCCGAACTCGAACGGGGCGAATCCGTCTTGGATGATGCAGGCGACCGTCTTCATGCATACTCCCGCTTCGTCATGCGCACTCCCACTTCGTCATGCGCATTCGATGTTGGCAGTTTTCCTACGTTCGGCGTCATGCCTGCCACTCGTGGCGGAACGACGATGAACGTAGCGTTTCTGCCATGATACTCATCATCGCACTCCTCGTCCTGGCAGGGTGGGCGATCGTCGCCACGATCATCGAGGTGCGCCGCGACGGATACCGCGCCGTCCCGACCGATTGGACGCGCGTCGCGCCGGCCGAACGTCATGGGCGTGAGGCGCTGGACTCGGCCGAGATCGGGCGCATCCACCGCTGAGCACCCCCGTTCCGGCGAGTCCGCGCACTACGCTCGTCTCATGAGCGAGCCTCAGCAGCCCCCCGTTCCGCCGACAGGTCAACCAGGCCAGCCCGGTCAACCAGGCCAGCCCGGTCAGCCCGGTCAGGCCGGTCAACCCGGTCAGCCCGGTCAACCAGGCCAGCCCGGTCAACCAGGCCAGCCCGGTCAGCCAGGCCAGCCCTACGGAACCCCACCCCAGGCGCAACCCCACCCGGCAGCGGGCGGTTACCCGAGCCAGCCCTACGGAACCCCACCCCAGGCCCAGCCCTACGGAGCACCGCCCCAGGGCCAGCCCTACGGAGCACCACCGCAGGGCCAGCCCTACCCCGCTGCGAGCGGTTACCCAGGGCAGCCGTACCCGGCGGGTCCGCGGCCCGCGGCATCCGCCGGTTCGCTCGGCCGCATCGCCTTCATCATCGCGATCGTGGGGCTGGTGATCAGCGCGCTCAGCACGTTCTCGCTGCCGCTGCTCTACGGCGGCTACGGCATCTCGTCGTTCGGGCTCATCGGGGTCGTGACCGGAGTCGTCGGATTCCTCACGCTCGCCATCTCGGTCGTCGCACTCATCGTGGGGCTCATCGCCATCCGGCGTCCCGGTCCGCGCGTGCTGGCCGGCATCGCGATCGGCATCGCCGCATCGGAGATCGCCGGGACCGTGCTGTCCTGGATCGCCAGTCTCCTGCACACCCTCCTCTGACCGACGGAGTCATCATGAGCGAACCGCACTTCCCTCCGGCTCAGCCCTCCGGCACCCCCGGGCAGGGCACCCCCGGCTACCCTCAGCCCTCCGGCGCCCCCGGGCAGGACGCACCCGGCTACCCTCAGCCCTCCGGCACCTCGCCCTACGGCAGCCCGGCTCCCGCGCCTCAGCCGGGCAACCCGCTCGGCCGCGTGGCCTTCCTCATCGCGGTGATCGCGTTCGCCCTCGGGGCGCTGGTCAACCTCATCACGCCGTTCCTGTTCGCCAGCGGCAACTACGACGTGGCCGACTCGCTCTCGACGGTGGTCAACATCCTCGTTCTGCTGGGCGAGGTCGCCGCTCTGGTCCTTGGGCTCATCGCGCTCCGCCGGCCCGAGCCGCGACTGCTCGCGGCCATCGCGGTGGGCATCGCGGGTGCGGGCGTGGTGATCCGCTTGCTCGGCTGGGCTTCGACGCTGCTCTGGTACGTGTTCTGAGGAACGCGCCCCACGCGCCACGCCACGCGCCCCACGCCACGCGCCCCACGCCGCGCGCCCCACGCCGCGCGCCCCACGCGCCCCGGCCGCACCGTGACGCCGACCTGGGGTCACCCGGCCAAGACGCGCTCGTAGATCTCGATCATCGCCGCCGTGCGCGACGATTGACGGAACGCCTCGGCGACCGACGGCAGCGGCACGGGAGCCCGGCCGGATGCGATGTCGGATGCCGCGGTCCGAAGCGTCTCGGCGAGCGCGGCGATCCTGCGCGCCTCGCGCTCCCGCGCGCTCTGCCCCGGCTCCGACGGATCGGGCACGGCCCAGAGGCCGCCGCCGAGCTCCGCGGCGATGTCTGGGTCGCTGATCACCGACGGAGTGCCAAGGGTCGCGGCCTCGAACGGGGTCATGCCCTGCGTCTCGAAGCCGATCGAGGTCTGCACCAGCGCGTCGGCGGCGGCGATGCGTGCGAGCGTCTCGGCGTAGTCGAGCCGTCCGGCGAAGCGCACGTGCGGCATGCCAGTCACGATCCTCTCCGCCGCGGCGCGCTGTGCCCCTCCGCCGATGATCTCCAGCTCCGCGTCCATCCCCGCGGCGACGAAGGCCTCGAGGAAAGGCAGCAGCCTCTTCTCCGGACTCATCCTCCCCAGCCAGACGAAGCGGGGCCGCCCCGGCATCCGTTCCTCCGGTGCCGCGGCGAGCGTCGCGTCGCGGAGGTCGTCATCGATGCCGTTCCACACCACGTCGACCGGACGGAACACGTCGTTCTGCTCGAGCCGTCGGGCGAAATGCGTCGACGGCGCCGTGACGGCCGATGCGCCGGCCGCGAGTCCGCGCAGATACGACCATCCATCGCGGCCCGCGACGGGTTCGCCGATGCCGCGAAGCGCCCGGCGCCGCCACGCGTTGAGGAACGCCAGCGCCGGGCGGTGCAGCGGCGTCACGGCGGCGATGCCGACGTCCACCCTGTTGTGCATCGTGTGCACGACGGGGATGCCGTGCCTCGCCGCGAAGCGGTGTCCGATGAAGGCGCCCCAGAAGTCCGCCTGCACGTGCACGAGGTCGACGGGCAGCCGGCGCGTCATGGCCTCGTCGAGGTGGCGGTCGGTCGCGCGGCCCGGCCAGCTCATCGAGTACTCGCGGTCGACGGTGAGAGGGACCGACGGCAGGTCGACGTTCGCCGGATCGGGCACGGTCGCGGCTCTCGGCCCGTGCATGCGCGGCGCGACGACCGTCACGGTGTGCCCTGCGCGTTCCAGGAACGCGCGCTGCAGGCGCATCGAGACCTGCGCGCCGCCGAGGGAGTCGAGGTGCTGATCGCCGAAGAAGACGACGTGCATCGTCACTCGGGCAGCGGCTCGTCGCGGTACAGCGCCTCGAAGGTGTCGAGCGTGCGGTTGATGTCGTGGATCACGACGCCGTCGAGCGACGCCCGCTGCATCCGCTCGTACTCGGCTGGTTCCGCCGTCAGCACGTCGGTCAGGCGCGCGGCCAGCTCGTCGGCGTTGCCCGGCTCGAACAGGTAGCCGTTCTCGCCGTCGTGCACGAGGTGCGGGAGCGCGACGGCATCCGCGGCGACGATCGGCAGAGCCGACGCCATGGCCTCCATCGTGGCGATGGACTGCAGCTCGGCGATCGAGGCGATCGCGAAGACGGATGCCCGCGACAGCAGCGCGCGCAGCTCCTCGTCGGTCGTGCGCCCGTGGAAGGTGACGCGGTCGGCGAGGCCCAGCTGCGCCGCGAGATGCTCGAGCTGCTTGCGCTGGTCTCCCCCGCCGACGATGTCGAACGAGGCGTCCAGACCCGGGTCGAGCTTCGTCATCGCCTTGAGGATGACCTCCACCTGCTTCTCGGCGGTGAGCCGGCCGACGAAGACGATCCGGTTCTTCTCGCGCGGACCGATCACCGGGGTGTACTGGCTGCGGTCGATGCCGCAGCTGACCGGGATGACGCCGGACACGTCGACCGTGCGCTCCAGGAAGTCCGCGGCGCGGCGCGTCGGGGTGGTGATGGCGCGCGTGAGCGCGAAGGTGCGCCGCGCGTCGGCCCACGCGAACTTCAGGACGAGGTCGTCGATGAACTTCGGCATGGTGGTGTGGTCGAGGATGTTCTCGGCCATCACATGGTTGGTCGCGATGACCGGGATGCCGCGCTGGCGGGCGATGCGGGCCAGTCCACGGCCGATGACGATGTGCGACTGGATGTGCACGACGTCGGGCTGCACGGCGTCGAGGACCTTGCGCGCGTAGTGCTTCGACCGCCACGGCCATACGAAGCGCAGCCAGTCGTGCGGGGCCCAGCGCACCGACGGCAGCCGGTGCAGCGTCATGGGCTCACCCTCGATGACCTCGGTGCGCGGCGCCGTGCGGCGGTAGGCCGTGTTCGGCGCCGTGACGTGCACGTCGTGGCCGCGCTGCACGAGGCCGGCGGCGAGGCGCTCGGCGAAGCGTGCGGCGCCGTTGATGTCAGGAGAGAACGTGTCGCATCCGAGGAGGATGCGCAGGGGTCGCTGACCTGTCGCGGGCTCCGCGGCGGCGGAGTCGGCGTCGGGGGTGCGCGACGGTTCGGTCGGGTCGTCGGTCGAGGTCACGGATGCTGCCTTAAGGTACAACGGCCACGGAAATGCCCTGGTCGGGCGCAGGCCACTCTACCCGAGGGCACTGCGCGGTCCGCCCAGGCATACCGGCATCCGTTGACGCGGACTCTCGGCTGATTCTCGCCGTCATGCCCCTACCGTGGAGTCATGAGACTCGCAGCGGATGCCGACCCCCGGCTCTGGATCCCGGTGACCGACTCCTTCGGATTCCGCGGACGGCGGCACCGCAAGGCCGCGATCAGGATGCTGCTGAGCCAGGCGACCTCCGCCCTCGGGGCGACTCCCCGGCCCGGGTCACGATTCGGCGCGTGGGCGATGAGCCAGGCCGCACCGCTGCTGATGAAGCGCGCGGACGGACGCGTGCTGGTGTGGACGTGGAAGGCCGACCCCGAGCTCGTCGTCGCCATGGTGACGGCGCAGGCGCTGACCCCCGAGGTGCGGATCGCCAGGGCCTCGATGCCGATGGACTACGACGACACCGAGTCGTTCTCGAGCCGGTGGCTCGGCGCCGGCGAGAAGCTCGTCGTGCCGATCCCGGAGTCGCCGACGGCGCCGCCCTTCGCGACGTACACGTGGGACACCGGCACGCACCTCGTCACCCTCACGGCGATCTGCAGCGACCGCGAGCGCTTCGGCACGGTCATCGGCGCGCTCGACGACCTCGCGCGCAGCATCCGGGTGGCCGACGAGATCACGGGCGGTGAGTCGCCCGAGGTGCTGCGCCTGCCTCCGGCGTGATGCCCGCTTGACCCTCACGTAACGTCAGGGGGGAGCATCGCTCGCATGAACGATTTCTTTCCTGCTTTCGAGATGGGTCCGACCTCCGAGCGCGGCGCGCGCGCCGTCGCCCCGGAGATCTTCCGCGGCATCTACGCGATGCCCGCTTTCGTGACGATCCCCACCGACGACCTCGACGCGTCGGTCGACTTCTGGCTGCGCGGCCTCGGCTTCATCGAGCTGTTCCGGATGCCGGGCGTGGTGCATCTGCGGCGGTGGGCGTTCCAGGACGTGCTGCTCGTGCCAGGCGAGCCCGACGGACCCGAGCATCCTCCGGCGATGAGCGTGAGCTTCTCGTACGTGCTCAGCGAGCTCGACGGCGTCGCCGAGGCCTGCGCCGAACTGAGGCCAGGCAGCACGACCGGGCCGCGGGACACGCCGTGGCTCACGCGCGACGTCGAGGTCATCACGCCGGAGGGCGCACGGGTGATCTGCACGGCGCCGCGCGAGTTCGACCCGTCGAGCGCCGAGGCGCAGAGCCTCGCCGCGGCGGGCATCCCGGTACCAGGCACGGACGAGGAGGGCGACAATGGTCATCGTGGCTGATCGCGAGGTGCGGACCGGTGTGACGGTCGGTCGCGCCGCCGAGCTGACCGGGGTCACCGTGCGCACCCTGCACCACTGGGACGAGATCGGGCTCGCCCGCCCGTCGTTGCGCAGTCCCGCCGGCTATCGCAGCTACACCGACGACGATCTGCACCGTGTGCAGCGCATCGTCGCGTACCGCGCGGCCGGGCTCGGCCTCGAGGCGATCAGAGAGGTCGTCGACGACACCACGGCCGAGATCGGCGAGACCCTGCGGGCGCAGCGGGCGCAGCTCGCCGAACGCATGCGCGAGCTGGAGCGTCTGGATCAGCGCCTGGAACGCCTCATGCAGGCGCATGAGCGCGGCATCCTGCTCGACGAGGCCGAGCAGGCCGAGCTCTTCGGCCCCGACTGGGATCCGTCGCAGACGTCGCAGGCGCGCATCGCATGGGGCGGCTCGCTGCAGTGGGCCCAGTTCGCCGAGCGCTCAGCCACGCGCGGGCGCGAGGAGTGGCGCGCTCTGCATGACGCGATGTCGGCCGTGCAGAGCGGTCTGGCCGACGCGCTGTCCCGCGGCGTCGCGGCCGGGAGCGACGAGGCGAACGAGCTCGTCGAGCGGCATCGCGAGGTGTTCTCGCACTTCTTCCCGCTGAGCCGGGAGATGCAGGTGTGCCTCGGGCGGATGTTCGAGGCGGATGCCGGGTTCGCGGCGTACTACGACGGCATCCGCCCGGGTCTCGCCTCGTGGTTCCGGCAGATCATCGACGCCTCGGCGCGCGCCCACGGCATCGACCCCGACGCCGCCGTCTGGCGCTGACCCGGCGCCACTCCCCTTCCGCGCGGGTGCTGGTGCGGGCTCGAGGGCGTGCGAAAAGTCGGAGTTCCGTGGCGACACGCCGCCCGGACCCCGCGCTGCACGGCGCGCCGCCCCACGAATCCGACTTTTCGGGCGGGCATGGGACGCAGGCGGGCACGGGGCGCACACGGGACGCGCGCGGGGGCGGGGCGTGGGCGGCACCGGGACGCGCGCGGGGGCACGGGGCGCACACGGGACGCGCGCGGGGGCGGGGCGTGGGCGGCACCGGGGCGCGCGCACCCCCCGCGTGCGCACCCCGCGCCCGCCGGGCCGCGTTCAGCGTGCGATGCGGAGCGTGCGGACCTCGAACGGGCGCAGCTGCAGCTCGCCGCCGCGTCGCGGGGACTCCAGCTCGTCTTCGATGAGGCTCACCTCGCGCACCTCGCGGTGCTCGAACCCGATCTCGAGCACGCCGGCCGCGCGGCGTCCGAGCGCCTCGTACACGCGCACGATCACGTCACCGGAGTCGTCGTCGGCGAGCTTCACTGCCGACACGACGATGCCCTCGCCGTCGACCGACACGAGCGGCTCGACCTCGCGTCCGCCTCGCACGACCGTCGCCGGCGCGTTCAGCCGCCGCCCCTCGGCTGTCGCGATCGCGGCATCCGCGCCGATTACGAAGCCGACCTCGATCTCGTGGTGGCCGTGGTCGGTGTCGGGGTCGGGGAACCGCGGGGCGCGCAGCAGCGACAGCCGCACGGTGGTCGTGACCCCGTCGTCGTCCGCGTCGCGTGTGGTGTCGTAGCCGTAGATCGAGTCGTTCACGAGGGCCACGCCGAAGTCCTGCTCGCGCACGAGCACGAACCGGTGCATCGAGGTCTCGAACTTCGCGGCCTCCCAGCTCGTGTTCGTGTGCGTCACGCGCGACTGGTACCCGAACTGCGTCTCCGCCTCGGTGTGCGTGGCCTGCACGTCGAGCGGGAAGGCGAGCTTGAGCAGCTTCTCGGTCTCGTGCCAGTCGACGTCGTTGCGCAGCAGCACGGTGCGCGATCCCGGGCGCAGCACGATCGTCTGCTCGATCGTCGACTCCGAGAAGCGACGCACGACCCTCACGACGGCCGTTCCCGCCTCGACGGATGCCGTGACCTCGGCCGCGTCGGTGAGGTCGGTGACGCTGTTGCGGTAGTAGCGGTCGATGTCCCACGCATCCCACATGTTGGGGAAGTCCTGGTGCAGCTGGAAGAGGTTCGCGGCACGCCCCGCGGCGACGGCCTCCCGCCCCGTGGCCTTGTCGACGGCCGAGGTGATCAGCCCGTCGGCCGAGATGAGCACCGACACGAGCTCGTTCTCCAGCCGGTAGCCGCCGGACTCCTCGGTGAGCGACACGGCAGCGGTCTCGCTGCCACCGTCGCCGTCCGGCGACCGGGTCTCCACCGCGTCCCCGGCGAGCGGGTCGAACACCAGCGCGCGGTCGCCGTCCCCGGCGAGCGAGCGGCGCGCGGCATCCGACAGCGCGCGCGCATCGTCGAGCACGCCCGAGAGCACCTCGACGGCCTCGCGGTGGACCCAGGCGATCGACGTTCCGGGGAGGATGTCGTGGAACTCGTGCAGCAGCAGCGTCTGCCACAGCCGGTCGAACTCGGCCCGGGGGTGCGCGGCGCCGGTGCGCACGGCATCCGTCGCGGCCCACAGCTCCGCCTCGACGAGCGCGTGCTCCGCCCACCGGTGCAGCGCCTTGGTCGCGTGCTGGCTCGTGAGCGTGCCGCGGTGCAGCTCGAGGTAGAGCTCGCCGACCCACACGGCGGGGTGCGGCAGCTCGGCCTTCGCCGCCTCGAAGAAGACGTCGGGATGCTCCCACTCGACCCTGGCGCTGCCCTCCAGGTCGCGCAGGCGAGCGGCCTTTCCGGTCATCTCGCGCGTGGTCCCTCCGCCGCCGTCGCCCCAGCCCACAGGGGCGATCGAGCGCGAGGTCAGCCGGTTCTCCTTGAACTGGCGCGCCGCCTTCGCGACCTCGGCGCCGGAGAGCTGCGAGTTGTACGTGTCCATCGACGGGAAGTGCGTGAACACGCGCGATCCGTCGATGCCCTCCCAGAGGAAGGTGTGGTGCGGGAACACGTTCTGCTGGTTCCACGAGATCTTCTGCGTGAAGAACCACTCGAACCCCGCTCGGCGCATGAGCTGCGGCAGCGCCGGTGAGTAGCCGAAGCTGTCGGGCAGCCAGACGCCCTTCGACCGGATGCCGAACTCCCGCTCGAAGAAGCGCTGTCCGTAGGAGAACTGGCGCACCATCGACTCGCCGCTCGGCATGACCGTGTCGGACTCGACCCACATGCCGCCGAGCGGGAGGAAGCGCCCTTCTGCGACCGCCGCCTTGACGCGCTCGTACACCTCGGGGCGGTGCTCCTTGAGCCAGGCGTACTGCTGTGCGCTCGACATGCCGTACTGGAACTCCGGATGCTCGTCGAGCAGCGCGGTCATCGACGAGGTCGTGCGGGCGACCTTGCGGATGGTCTCGCGCACCGGCCACAGCCAGGCGGAGTCGATGTGGGCGTGCCCGATCGCCGAGATGCGGTGCGCGCTCGCCTCGGCAGGGGCCGCCAGCACGTCGGCGAGCTGTGCTCGCGCGTCTGCCGCGGTCTCGGCGATGCGCTGCAGGTCGAGCACGTCGAGCGCGTCGTCGAGCGCCTGCAGGATGCGCATGCGCCGCGGTGACGTGGCCGGCAGCTCGGCCTGCAGCTCCGACAGCACCTCGAGGTCGAGCGAGAGTTCGAAGACCTCCGGCTCGAAGATCGCGAGATCGATGCGCCGCGTGCGGTACAGCGGCTCGGGCGACGACGTGAGGATGTCGCCCTCCTGCGTCGGGAGGAAGGGGTGGTAGTCGAGCAGCACGGGATTCGCGGCGGCTTCGAGGTACAGCTCGACGGGCTCGTCACCCTCGGCCGTGTCGGCGATCGGCAGCCACTGGTTGCGCGGGTTGATGCTCTTCACCGGTGAGCCGTCCGGCCGGTAGACGAGGGCCTCGCACTGGAACCCCGGCATGTTGATATCGAACCCGAGGTCGATCACGGCCTCGACGCGGCGGCCGGCCCAGCCGGCCGGGACTCGACCGGTGAGGCGGAACCACGTCGTCGACCACGCCGGTCCCCACGGGGCGGGCACCGCCACGGGGGCGAAGTCGAGCGCGAGCCCCTCCGCCGGAGGGATCGGCTCGCCGGGGAGCTGCACGGCCTCGACCGTGAGCGGCACGGAGGCGGAATGGATGGCGGGGCGGATGCGCTCGTCGAGCACCCGCGTGACGCGGCCGACGGTGAGGGACGTGTCGTCATGCATGAGGGGGATGTCTCCGGTCCACGGGGAGGGCGAGGTTTACTCAGGCTAATTTACTAAACCGGTTCAGAGGGAGGATGCCGCGCGACGCTCTGCATCCCGCGCCGTCCCGCATCCGCCCGCTGCCGTCATCCCTTGACGCTTCCCTCCTCGACGCCCTTGAAGAACTGACGCTGCAGCGCGGCGAAGAGCACGATGATCGGGACGAGCGCGATCATGGTGCCCGCCGCGATGACGCGGGGGTTCGCCGAGAAGTTCGAGCTCAGGTACTGCATGCCGACCGTGAGGGTGTAGTTGGCGGGGTCGGAGAGCACGACGAGTGGCCACAGGAAGTCGTCCCACGCGCCGATGAACGCGAACAGCGCGACCACCGACACCATGCCGCGGACGTTGGGCCACACGATGTGCCGCAGGCGCTGCATCGTGTTGGCGCCGTCGATGGTCGCCGCATCGAGGGTGTCCGGCGGGATCATCCGGCACGCGGCCATCATGAGCAGCACGTTGATCGCCGCGATCGCGCCGGGGAGGAAGACGCCCCACAGGGTGTTGGCGAGCCCGAGCGACTTCACGGTGAGGTATTGGCTCGTGAGCGTGACCTCTCCGGGGAGCAGCAGGGTCGAGAAGATGATGGCGAGCACCACCCACTTGCCGCGGAACTTCATGGTGCCCAGCGCGTAGCCGCCGATCGTCGCGAACACGACGTTCGTGACGACCGTGCCCACCCCGACGAGCAGCGAGTGCCATGCGTAGTCGAGCACCGGGATGGTGCGGAAGACCTCCGCGTAGTTGTCGAGGGTCGGCGCCTGCGGGATCAGCTGCGGCGGGAAGTCGTAGATGTTCTCGGTCGCCCCCTTGAACGACGTCGACATCTGCCAGAGGAAGGGGAACACCATGATCGCGAGCACGATCAGCAGCAGCGCGTAGCGCCCGATGAGGCCGCCCAGCGAGGGCTTCATGATGTCGGACGAGCCCTGGGCCCGGTACGGACGCTCACGGCGAGGAGCCTGCCGACGGGTCTGCGAGCCCTTGGCCCGGTACGCGCGCTCGGGCCGAGGAGCCCGCCGACGGGTCTGCTCCGGTGTCTGCACGGACGTCATCGGGTCGCTCCCTGCGCTCGGCGGGCGAGGCGCGCTGCGCGTGCGGTGCGACGGGCCGCCAGCGCGTCCTTGAGGGTGTCGCTGTTGTTGATCACGCCGACGACGGCGAGCGGCACGAGCGTGAGCAGGAAGAGCACGAGCGAGATGGCGGATGCGTAGCCCACCTGGCCGTTGAGACCCTTGCCCATGGACTGGATCAGCATGACCATGCTCATGGCGCGGCCGCCGGGTCCTCCCGAGCCGTTGGAGAGCACGTAGAGCTCGGTGAACACCCGCATCGCGCCGACGCACACGAGCACGGATACGAGCATCATCGGCCCGCGGACTCCGGGCACCGTGACCGACCAGAAACGGCGAAGCCTGCCGGCGCCGTCCATGGCAGCGGCCTCGTGCAGCTCGCGTCCGACGTTGCCGAGGGCGGCGAGGTACACGACCATGTAGTAGCCGAGGCCCTTCCACACGGTCAGGCCGATCGCACAGCCGATGAGCAGCCAGCGGTCGGACAGGAACTCGATGGGCCGGTCGACGACGCCGAAGAACTTCAGCGCGGAGTTGATGGTGCCGCTGCCCGAGAAGAGGAACTCCCACACGATGGCGACGACGACCGCCGAGGCGATGACGGGGAAGTAGAACGTCGTGCGGAAGAAGCCGATCGCCGGGATCTTGGTGTGCACGAGCAGCGCGAGCAGCAACGGGAGGAAGGTGAGCAGCGGCACGCACACCACCACGTACACGAGCGAGGTGGTGAGCGCGTAGCCGAAGCGCTCGTCTTCGAACAGCTTGGCGAAGTTCGCCAGGCCGACGAACTCGGCGGGGCGGAGAGGGCGGGCATCCGTGAACGCGAGCACCACGGTGTTCAGGAAGGGCCAGAGGGCGAACACGAACACCCAGACGACGGCGGGCAGCACCAGCAGGTACGGCGTGTACCAGCTCTGTCTCTTCACGGTCTCACCTCTCTCCGCCCGGCGGGTGGTCAGTCGACCACGTTCTGCTGCGCGTACTCGACGGCCTTGTCCAGCGCCTCCTGCCCGGTGATCTCTCCGGTGACCGCGAGCGCGATCTGCTGCTTGGCGTAGGTCTCCATGTCCTCGGTGTACTGCGGCGCACCGGCCTGCTTCGCGTCGGCCATCTGCTCGGCGGCCAGCGACGTCGCGGTCGCCTGCAGCTCGTTGACGGGCGCCTCGGAGAACGCGGACGGATCGGCGTTCGCCTCGACCGTGCCGGGGAAGAATCCGGTCGCGAGGGTGACGAAGGCGATCTGGTTCTCGGTGTTCGTCAGGAACTCGGCGAAGGCGAGGGCTGTGGCGGAGTTCTTCGAGTTCTTCGACACGCTGATGCCCTGCACGAAGAGCGGCGGGTTGCCGAAGCCGTTCGTCACATCGACGTCGGGCAGCAGGTTCGGCGCGTTGACCGCGACGTCCTTGTCGATGTAGTTCGGCCCGGCGGTCGTCCACGCGACGCCGCCCGTGTTGAAGATGTTGATGTTCGAGTTGGCCGTGCCTGCACCCTGCAGCGCCTCGGCGGTGATCGCCCCGGCCTTGTACAGCTCGGCGTACCGGTCGATGATGGCGGCGGCCTCCGGGGTGTTGAAGACGAACTCGCCGTCCTTGTAGATCTCGGGCGCCGCCCCGACGATCTGCAGCGTCTTCGGGCTGGGCACCGACGAGAACATCGGCACGCCGGCGGCCGCGAGCTTCTCGGCCGCGTCGAGCGTCTCGTCGAAGGTCTTCGGCGGTTCGGCGATGCCGCCCTTCGCGAGCAGCGCCTTGTTCCAGTAGTTCAGCTCGGTGCCGAGGTACCAGGGGAACGCGAACGAGCCGTCGAGCCCGTCGTACTCGTAGGCGGCGACACCGCCGGGGACGTACTCGTCGATCACGTCGGACGCGCCGCCGAGGTCGAGCAGCTGATCGGCCGAGGCGAGGGAGTACGCGTACTCGGGCGGCAGGTTGACGACGTCGGGCAGCTCGCCCGACTCGGCCTGCTGGAGGATCTTGTCCTCGTAACCGTCGGCCGGCTGGTCGATCCATTTCACGGTCGCGCCTGGATGCTCCTTCTCGAACGCCGCGATGACGTCCTCGAAGTAGGGGGTGAACTTCTCGTTCTTCAGCGACCAGGTCTGGAACGTGATCTCGCCGGAGACCTCCCCGTTTCCCCCGCCGCCTGCCGCAGCGCCTCCGCCGCCGGTGCAGCCGGCGAGGACGAGGGATGCCGCGACCGCGATGCCTGCGACTGCTGTGGAACGGTGCTTCATGGACTTCTCCTTCGAAGTGACGAGGCTGGTGCGTCTCGGGCGAGGCGCTGTCGCGACCTCAACTAAAACGGTATAGTGACCATAGCATGCCACATCGTCGTGCGAAGGGTCCACCCCGCGGATGCTTCGAGTCAGCGTCGATTCTCGAAAGGACAGCGATGCGCCCCACCATCGCCCCCCTGCGCTTCGGCGCCAACTACACGCCCCGCTCCCAGTGGATGCACGCGTGGATGTCGCTCGACCTCGACGAGGTGCGCCGCGACTTCGAGGCGCTCGCCGAGCTCGGCCTCGACCACGTGCGCATCTTCCCGCTGTGGACGGTGCTGCAGCCCAACCGCACCCTCATCCGCGCCGAAGCGGTCGACGACGTGCGCTCCGTGGTGGAGGCGGCCGGCGAGCTCGGCCTCGACGCCGGTGTCGACGTGATCCAGGGTCACCTGTCGAGCTTCGACTTCGTGCCGTCGTGGCTGTTCACGTGGCACGACAAGAACATGTTCACCCACCCCGACGCCCTGAGCGGGCAGGCGGAGCTCGTCCGCCGCCTGGGCGAGGCGCTGCGGGACGAGCCGAACTTCCTCGGCTTCACGCTCGGCAACGAGACCAACCAGTTCTCGGCACGCAACCACCCGTCGCCGTGGCCGGTGACCGAGGCGGAGGCCGCGACCTGGATCACGACGCTGCTCGACGCCGCGCGCGAGGCCGCACCCGGCGTTCCGCACGTGCACAGCGAGTACGACGCGGCGTGGTACATGGACGGGCACGGCTTCACGCCGCGTCTCGCGTCGCGCCTCGGCGACCTCACCACCGTGCACTCCTGGATCTTCAACGGCACGGCGCAGAAGTACGGCGGGCGCTCGACGGCATCCGACCGTCACGCCGAGTACCTGATCGAGCTGGCGAGGGCCTTCGCGACCGACCCCGCGCGGCAGATCTGGCTGCAGGAGGTCGGCGCGCCCTCGAACTGCCTCACACCGGAGCAGACGCCCGACTTCCTCGAGGCGACGCTGCGATCCGTGGCGCGCACGCAGGATCTGTGGGGCGTGACGTGGTGGTGCTCGCACGACGTGAGCCGGTCGCTGGCCGACTTCCCCGAACTGGAGTACACGCTGGGGCTCGTCGACCAGGACGGCCTCGCCAAGCCCATCGGGCGGCGGTTCGCCGAGCTGATCCCCGAGCTGCGGGAGCGCCGTGCGGCTCCGCCGCGCACGCTGGGGATCGTCGTGGAGGTCGACGGCGAGGAGACGCCGGTGAGCCGCGATGCCATGAGCCCGGGCGGCGCGATCTTCCAGGCATGGGTCGACGCGTGCGAGGCCGGCGTCGATCCCGCGTTCGTCACCTCGGCGGATGCCGCGAAGCCCGAGGTGCTCGCGGCGCGCGGCATCACCGAGCTCGTGCGCCCCGAGCTCGACCACGTGACGTACTCCTCGCAGAACACCGTCGTCTGATCGCGCGCCGCGCCGACCACTGCGGCGCGGACGGCTTCGGCATTCCGCACCGGCACGGGGCTCAGCGCCGTGGGTGCTCAGCGCCGCGCCGGCACCCCTGTGCTCTCGCGCACGGTGAGCTGCGGCAGCGAGCCCACGCGGTCGGCCAGCACCTCCGGCGCCTCGATCTGCTCGAGCAGGAAGCCCGCGGCATCCGCCCCCAGACCGAACGTGTCGCGCGTGATGCAGGTGATCGAGGGGTGCACGAGGCCGGCGACGACCGAGTCGTCGAACGAGGCGAGGGAGACGTCGGCCGGTGCCGCCAGCCCCATCTCCTGGGCGACGCGCAGACCCGCGATGGCCATGACGTCGTTGTCGAAGACGACAGCGGTCGGCCGGCCGGCCCGGCTGAGCAGCGTCCGCATGGCGGCGGATGCCGCGGCGGGCGAGTAGTCGGTGGTGACGACCTCTCCGTGCACGCCCCGCTCGGAGAGGGAGGCGAGCACCTCGGTGCGCAGTCGCGTGTGCTGGAACTCGGCGGGACCGGAGACGTACGTGATGGAGCGGTGCCCGAGGGCCGAGAGGTAGTCGAAGAGGGAGTGCGCGACCTGGCCGTCGTCGAGCCAGATGGCGGCGGGCTGACCGGCCTGCGATGCGCCGCTGCCGATCACGACGGCGGGGAGGCCGAGCTCGGGAAGCAGCGTCAGCCGCGGGTCGTCGTCGCGCGGGTCGATCACGATGACGCCGTCGACCTGATTGGCGCTGCGCCAGCGCCGGTAGGTGGCGACCTCCTCGTCGATCGACGACACGAGCACCATCTGCATCGCGATGCGGTGGCGCGACAGCTCGGACTGCGCCCCCGCGATGAGGTCGGTGAAGAACGCCTCGGCCCCCAGGGTGTCGGCGGGGCGGTTGACGGCGAAGCCGACCACGCCGGCCCTCGCGCCGACGAGCGCTCTCGCCGCCGAACTCGGCTCCCACTGATGCTGCTCGGCGATGTCGAGGATGCGCTGCCGCGTCTCGGCGCTCACGCCCGGACGTCCGTTGAGCGCGAACGACACCGCACCCGGAGACACGCCCGCAAGGCGTGCGATGTCCGTGATGGTCACGCGCTTCGCTTTGGACACTCGACCACTGTAGCGATCGTTCCGAGACCGACGTGGGTGCGCGGGCCAGGGGGGCGAGGCGGAGCCGTGCCCGCCCCGCCCTCCCGCGTGTCAGCCCGCCGTGGCGTTCTCGTAGGCCCGCATCGCGGCCTTCTGCGCGTCGGCGAGCGCCTGCTCCGGCGTCTTGTCGCCGAGCAGGGCCGCCGTGATGGCGTTGTTCAGCTCGTTCTGGATCTCCTGGCCCGCCGGCGACGAGCCGAACGACTGCCCGTAGTCGACGACGTCGTAGTAGGTCGAGATGACCTGGTCGAAGTCGTCGTTGCCGCTGGGCTTGACCCACTCGTCGCGGATGGCCTTGTCGGCCGACGGCGAGCCGGTGAACAGGCCCGTGTTGATGCCGCCCTCCTTGGCGCGCGTCTCGCCGCGGGCCTCACCCGCCGCGTTCCACGCCTCGTCGCTGGTCAGCTCGACCATCCAGGCGCAGGCGGCCGCGGGGTTCTTGGCTCCGACCGGGATCACGAAGGCCGTCCCGGACGCGACGGAGAACGGCTCGCCGTCGGCGTTGCGGAACGGCACGGCTTCGAGCTGGAGCTGGTCGACATAGGGCGACAGCACGTTGGGGTACCACTGGGCGTTGACCTGGGCGCCCACCTGACCGGCGACGTACTGGTTGTTGTCTCCGAAGGTGTCGAACGAGTCGGTGAAGCTCTTCACCGCCGCGAAGCCCCCCTGCGCGTCGGTGATCTTCTTGAGCAGCTCGATGCCGGCGACGTTCTTCGGGTCGTCGAGAGTCGGCGCGCCCTTGTCGTCGTTCAGCTGACCGCCCATGCCGAGGATCCACAGCCCGCCCTGGCCCGTCGCCACGGGGTCGAACCCGAGCCGCGTGGGCACCCCGCCCGACTCCTGGTACATCTTGGCGATCGCCGCGAGCAGCACGTCGGGCTTCGAGGTGTCGATGTCGGCCGAGCTGACCCCCGCCTCGGCGAGGACCTTCTTGTTCACGAGGATGGCCGGCGGCTGGTAGAACTGCGGCACCGCCCAGATCTCCTTGTCGTAGGTCACGTCGTCGACCACGAACGGGTACCAGTGGTCACGCGGCGTCACGCTCTGCGCGTCGAAGCACTGGTCGAGCGGCAGGATGAGGTTCTGCGCCGCATAGGTGGTGACGTACCGGCGGTCCATCTGCACGACGTCCGGCACGTCGCCGCCGGCGAGGCGCGTGGTGAATTTCTGCGCGTCGAACGCCGTCGCGTCGAGGTCGATCTTCACGTCCTTCAGCTGCTCCGCCGCGTAGTCGAGGCGCGACTGCCCGACGTCGTCGGCGTTCTCGAATCCCCACGCCTTGAGCGTGCCGGTCGGCTTCGCGTCGAAGTCGACACCGGCCGCCGGATCGTCGCCGCCGCCCGTGCCGCACCCGGCGAGCACGACGGCGGATGCCGCGACGACCGCGGCCATTCCCAGAATGCGTGTGCGCATCTCGTTCCTCATTCCTGTTGTGTGATCGTGCTGTGCGAACCGGTGACGCCTGCGTCGGCGCATCAGCCCTTCCGGCCCTGCGTCGCCACCCCCTCGATGAAGTACCGCTGACCGAAGGCGAAGAGGATGAGCATGGGCAGCGTGACGATGAGCGACGCCACCATGACGTACTGGTAGTCGCCGTGCCCGCCGGCCGTGGGGCTGTACTTGGTCATCGCGTAGGCGATGCCGAGCGGCGCCGTGAAGTCGTCGACCGAACCGGCGTTCAGGTAGATCAGCGCGGCCTGCAGGTTGTTCCAGCTCGCCTGGAACTCGAAGAGGAACACGATGACGAACGACGGGATCGACAGCGGCATGGCGATGCGCCAGAAGAGTCCCCAGTAGCTCGCTCCGTCGAGCCGCGCGGCCTCGAACAGTTCCTTCGGGAGGCCGAGGTAGAACTGGCGCTGGAGGAAGATGTAGAAGGCCGAGCCGAAGAGGTTCATGCCCCACAGCGGAACCCAGGTGCCCAGCATCCCGGTCTGCTTCCAGATCAGGTAGATGGGGATCATCGTGACGGCTCCCGGAAGCATCATGGTCGCCAGCACGAGCCCGAAGAGCAGGCCGCGGCCGGGGAACCGGAAGTACGCGAAGCCGAACGCCACGATCGAGCTGGAGACGGCCACGGCGGTCGCGGCCAGGAGCGCGATGCCGATGCTGTTGCCCATCCAGCTGAGCAGCGGCAGCTGGTTCCAGACCTCCGCGTAGTTCTCCGGAACGAAGGTCTTCGGGATGAGGGCGTTGTCGAACACCTCGCCGCGGGGCTTGAGGCTGGCCGCCAGCAGCCACGCGAACGGGTAGAGGAAGAGGAGTCCGAACGCCACGAGCACGATCGCGAGCACGACGCGCGCCGCGAAGCTCTTCGGCTGTGCGACGTTGCGGCGCCAGCGCGAGCGCCGCGGGACCGTGATGGCCTCGGTCTCGAGCTCGCGCCCCACGCGCGACGGGCGGGGCAGCTGCTGCAGCGACGCCGACATCAGTGATCCCCCTCGTAGTAGACGAACCTGTTGCCGAACTTCACCTGGATCGCCGTGATGATCAGGATGATGACGAAGAGCAGCCAGGCCATCGCGGCCGCGAACCCGAAGTTGAATTGCCGGAACGCCTGCTGGAACAGGTAGATCGCATAGAACAGCGAGGCCTCGGGCGAGGAGTTGCTCTGGTCGCGCCAGAACAGCACGTAGGCCTGGTCGAAGACCTGGAACGCGGCGATCGAGAGCACGATCACGTTGAAGAACATCGCGCCCGAGATCATCGGCAGCGTGATCGCGAAGAACTTGCGCACGGGTCCGGCGCCGTCGAGCGATGCGACCTCGTACAGCTCGACGGGCACGTTCTTGAGAGCAGCGAGGAAGATCACCATGGTCCCGGCGACGGTCCACAGGGTCATGATGACGATGCTGGGCTTGACCCACGCCGGATCGACCAGCCACTGCGGACCCTGGATGCCGAAGAGACGGAGGAACTGGTTGACGGCGCCGTTGTTGCCGTTGAGCAGGAGGAAGAACATCGAGGCCGTGGCGACAGCGGGCGTCATCTTCGGCAGGTAATACAGCGTGCGGAACACGCCGGCGCCGCGGCCGACGCGGTTGAGGAGCATGGCGAGCACCAGCGCGACGATGATCTCCAGCGGCACGGCCAGCACGGCGTAGAACAGCGTGTTGCCGAGCGACACGGCCACTCGCGGGTCGTCGAAGAGGTTCGCGTAGTTGTCGAAGCCGATCGGCCGTGCCGTGTTCGTGGCGAGGTTGTAGCTGCTGAACGAGATGTACAGGCTGTAGATCATGGCGCCCGCGGTGAAGACGAGGAAGCCGATGATCCACGGCGTGATGAAGAGGTAGCCGGCGAGCGCCTCGCGCCTGTTGTAGTGGTCCCTCGCGCGGCGAGCGCGTCGACGGCGCGGCGTCTTCGTCGCCGTGTCCGTGGCGGCCGCTGGGGCCGCGGGGGCCGGAGGCGTCGAGATCGCGCTCATGGCCGCTTCCGCATCGGCGATCGGGTCGGGTGTCGTGTCTCTTTCATCACGCGTCTCCCGTCGAAGTGTGGATCGTCACCACACGGCTGTGACCATGCGGCTCGGCTTCATCCCCCCGCAACCGCCTCCTCCGGCGCAGGGCGCGCGCAGACCAACAGAACATGGGCCGAGGCTACGGCGCACGATCCCGCTCGTCTCGGGGCTTGCGCACACCGTCGCACCTGTGCTTCTCGGCGGTGCGGCGAATCCCCGGACGGCACGGACGCCAGCGCGCTAGACCCCGGATCCCCGGACGGCACGCACGCGGGGCGCGCTGGACCCCCGGACGGCACGGACGCCAGCGCGCTAGACCCCGGATCCCCGGACGGCACGCACGCGGGGCGCTACATCTAGACCCCGGTCTCGTCGACCCGCGCGAGGGCCCGGTGCATCGCCGAGACCGAGCCGAATCCGACGGCTCGCGCGACGGCCGAGTGCGTCATGGCGGGGTTGTTCGACCGCAGTCGCAGGGCCGCTCGGGCTCGCACGTCGCGCAGCTGCGCTCCCGCGGTCGTCCCCTCGTTGCTGAAGGCCAGTTGCAGCGTACGCGTGGAGACGCCCATCCGCGCGGCCAGTGTCTTCACGGCGAGCTCGGGGTCGGCGTGGTCGGCGACGATCACCTGCATGGCACGCGAGAACAGGCCGTGGTGCTCGCTGGCATCGCCGACGATCTGCATCACCACCGATCGCGCGACCTCGCGCGCCGCCATGCGCAGCGGCGCGGCGTCGTGCGGGGTGTTCGTGGAGATGCGGCAGAGGCCCGCCATGAAGAGCACCGAGGGCATGAGCAGCTCGGGCTGGGGAGGTTCGGGGTTCCATCCGGATGCCGAGGGCAGCACGACGCCGTCGAGCAGAGCCGGCGACGCGCTGATGTAGAGCACCTCGTTGTCGTCGCCGGTCAGCGACATGGTCACGGACGAGTCTCCCGGGCACACCAGCGCCACGCCGGGCCTGCGGTACACGACGCCCTCGGTCTCGATCTCCAGCGACCCGGCTCGCGTGATCAGCGCCAGGACGCGATCGACGGAGTTCTCGTCGCGCGGCCACAGCGCCGTCGTCCGCGGCGCCGAGACGTGCCCGAACGACTCATGCGGGAACAGCGCGAAGCGGGCGCGCAGAGGACGTGCGGGGTCGACCGAGACCACCTGGAGGTTCGAGAACCGCAGGAACGACGCCAGCTCCTCGTTGCGCATCCAGACGTTCCCGTCGCGCAGCTCGAAGTCCGCACGGTGCATCACCTTCGAATCGAAGAGGCGCAAGCGTTCCGCCCGCCGACTCGCCATCACACAGCACTCCCTCGTTCTTCCCCTGATCCTCAGCATGCCCTGCCGGAGTGCCCCGCGGGTACCGCTCCTCGGATCTGTGGATGACTTCGGGCTGCTCGGCCCCGGTTCTCCCGTCGGACCGCCGCGCGCCAGGTCTTCAGCCGCGTCAGATCTTCACGTCGCCCGTGAGGTTGACCTTGATGCCCATGCCCGCGAACATGGCCGCCTTCGCCACGAGCGCCCGGTCGGCGGTCTCGGCATCCGGCGCGTATGCGAGCTGCGCGTGGTTGGCCTTGTGGCGCGCCATGAACTGATCGCGGCTCTGACCGTGGAGCACGACGTGGGCGATGGGCCACTCGGGGTTGGTCGCCTCCTTGCGGCGGCGCGTCTCCTCTTCGGGCAGCTCGATGACGGACCCGCGGAACAGGTCGGCCTGCAGGATGCCGTCGGCGATGAACACGCGGCTCAGCACCACCTCGCCGGGCTTCGAGACGCCGTTGATGGTCGCGCCGCCCGCGGGGAAGAACACATGGCCCTGCCGCCATCCCTCGGCGTTCTGCCATCCGCCGAGGTGCGAGGCGGGCACGGAGCCGGAGATCTCGTACACCCACACGAACTGTCCGTCGTACTCCTCGCCCCAGCGCACGTCGTGCAGCGTGTTGTCGGGCACGAGGCCCATCGAGCGCCACACGCGGTCGGTGACGAGCGCGTCGACCGCGACCCCCTCGTCGGCCTCGTTGAAGTGCGGGAACGCGCGGCCCTCGTGCAGCACGCGAGACCCGTCGCGGCTGGTGACCGGCGGGCGCTCCGTGGTGTTGAGCAGCCCTTCGGCGAGGTCGGACGCAGGCACGAGATCCTTCAGCCCCTGCTGGTACTGGATGCCGACCGCGTCGAGCCCGAAGTCGTCGGCGATGCGGAGGGCCGCGATGTACATCTTCAGCTGCCACTGCACCTGCTCGCGGGTGAGCTCGGTGGCCGCGTCCTCGCCGAACCGGAACGTCATGCCGTGGTCGATGAGCCAGTCGTAGGCGGCATCCGCCTCGGCATCCGTCACGGTGAGCATCTCTGCGTACAGGGCCGACTGCGAGAGGCGCTCCTTGTAGATGCCGGTCGCGTTGAGCAGCTCGTCGTCGAAGATGGCGTTGTACATGCCCATGCAGCCCTCGTCGAACACGCCGATGATGGCCTTGTCTGCTAGCAGCTGAGCGGCGAGCGCCTCGCCGAGCTGCCTCTCGGGCGACGCGGGGAGCTCGGGGAGCGGGCGCACGTGCGAGAGGTCGTGCGTGATGGTCCCGGTCTCGATCCACTCGCGGATGCCGTCGCGGAACCACTGGTCGGTGAAGTCCACCGACCAGATCGTCGAGTACGGCTTGCGCATCTTCGTCAGGCCCGCGTTCAGCCCGAGCAGGCCGACGAGGCCAGGCCAGTCGGGGGCGAAGTTCGCGGTGGTGAGGATCGGGCCCCGGTGGGTGCGGAGCCCGGCGAGCACGTGGTGCGAGTACTGCCAGTTCGCGGTGGCGACGATGAGCGGGGCGTCGACGGGGATGTTCTTGAAGACCTCCATGCCCATGCGCTGGCTGGAGATGTAGCCGTGACCGGTGACCGGGTCGACGCCGAAGGGGCGGATGACGCTCCAGCCGAGCTCTTCGAAGGCGCGGGTGACCGCTGCCTCGGTCTCGGCCTGCACGGGCCAGCCCGCGACGTTGGCGGACTCGCGCAGGTCGCCCGAGGTGATCAGGTAGGCGGTCTTGGGCGCGGATGCCGGACGGGATGCCGGTGCCGGCAGGGTGTAGGTCATGCTTCCTCCGATGCGGTGGTGGGGTGGGCGGCGCCGCGCTGGTCGGCGGCGAGTTCGTGGACGACGTCTTTCGTGCCGGCGTACAGCCGCACGTACCGGTCGAAGAGGGCGTCGTAGGTCGCGCGCAGCGCGGGGTCGGGGGTGATCGTCTCGGTCACGGGGTTCCAGTCGGCGATGCGCGGCGCCGAGCCGGCGTCGGCGACCGCCACGGCGGCGAGGAAGGCCGCGCCGTAGCTCGCGCCGATCGTCGTGGCCGGCACCTCCTGCACGAGCCCCGTCACGTCGGACACGGTCTGCAGCCAGAGCCGGCCCTGCGTGCCGCCGCCGACCGCGACGATGCGGCGGATGTCGGCCCCCGCGTCACGCATGGTCTCGACGTTGTGGCGCACCCCGAGCGCCGTGGCCTCGAGCGCGGCGCGGTAGAGGTCGCCGCGCGTGTGCTGCAGCGTGAGGCCGGCGATGACGCCGCGGGCGTCGGGGTCCTGGATCGGGGTGCGCTCGCCGGCGAAGTACGGCAGCATGAGCAGGCCCTTCGCGCCGGGACCAGACGCCTCGGCATCGGCGAGCAGCTGCGGGTAGTCGGCATCCGTCAGGTCGCGGAGCCAGGCGGTCAGCGCGCCCGACGTCGACAGGCCGCCCGCGAGGTTGCGGGTGCCGGGGAAGGCGCCGGCGGTCGTCCACATCGACGGCGTGCGCAGGGCCTCGCCGCCGGCGGCGACATCGTTCGTGAAGACCATGAACATCGTGGTGCCGTACATGAGCATGAGGTCGCCCGGCTCGTGGGCGCCGACGCTCACCGCCTCGGTCCAGGCGTCGATCGTGCCCGCGATCACGGGCGTGCCCTCGGGGATGCCGGTGGCGGATGCCGCGGCCGCCGTGACGCGACCCGCGACGTCACCCGCCCAGAGCAGGGTCGGCTGTTCGAGCGCCGCCGCGTACCGCTGCCAGAACGGATCGTGCCAGCGCTCGCGGTCGATGTCGTACAAGGGCGAGACCTGGCTGGCCGACTGGTGGTCGAGCACGTACGCCCCGGTCAGGCGCCGCGCCAGCCACGAGGCCGGCATGAACAGGCGCCGCGCGCCGGCGAAGGCCCCGGGTTCCTCGTCGGCGACCCAGGCGATCTTCGGGCCGCCGGCCTGCGAGGTGAGCACCGAGCCGCCGACGCGCGTGATCTCGTCGAGGCCCAGCTCAGCCGTCATGCGCTGGATCTGGGCCGTGGCGCGCGTGTCGACGCCGTAGAGGATCGCGGGGCGCACCGGGCGGTCGTCGCCATCGGCGAGCAGCACGCATGGGCCCATGCCGCTCACTCCGACGGCGGCGATCTCGGCGTCGGGCCGTGCGGCCACGAGCGCGGCCGCGATCTCGACGAACTCGTGCCACCACACGTCGCCGTCCATCTCGACCCATCCGGTGCGCGGCCGGGAGACCTCGTGCGACCGTGTCTCAGTGGCGAGGATGCGTCCGCCGTCGTCGACGAGCACGCCCTTCGTGCTCGACGTTCCCACGTCGACGCCGAGGGTGCAGCGCATGGGTTCCTCCTGGTCAGGGCCCACTCGGGGCGAAATCGATTTCATGGGATGGGTGCAGAATGGGACGACGCCGTGCCGGTCGACCGGTCGCGGCCGCTCAGGACAGCACGGCGCTTGCCGCCTGGAGCTCGCCGCGCAGCACCACCGTGCGCGCTGGCTGCAGGTCGCCGTTGATCCGCTCGAGCAGCATCCGGGCCGCGGTGACGCCCATGTGCCGAGCCGGCAGGCGCACCATCGTGACCGTCGTCGGCGAGAGCGTGGTGAAGGGCAGTGAGCCCACCACCGCCACGCCGAACTTCGGCGGCGTGAGCCCTCTCTCGGTGAGCACCTGGATCGCGCCGACGCCGATGAGGTTGTTGCCCGCGACCACGGCGTCGGGCGGTTCGGGCAGGGCCAGCAGCTCCTCCATCGCCGCCCTGGCGCCGTCTACGCGGAAGGTGGCGAACCGCTGCAGGGCATCGAGCTCCGCCGACGACGCGCGATCGGCGAGCGCCTCACGCCATCCCGCCGCGCGGTCGGCGGCGGTGTCGATGTCCTCCGGCCCGCCGATGTAGGCGATGCGGCGGTACCCGGCGTCGATCAGCGCCTCGGTTGCGGCGGTGCCCGCGGCCTTGTTGGCGATCACGACGCCGTCGAGGTCGTAACGGGTCGCCCGGTCGACCGCGACGACCGGGCGGCCCGTCGAGATCATGGCGTCGAGATCGGTCGCCTCGGATGCCGCGGCGATGATGACGCCCGACATGTTCTCGGCGATCGCGATCTGCAGGTACGTCGACTCCTTCGCGGTCTGGGAGTCGGAGTTGCAGAGCACGACGGAGTACCCCGCCTCGGACGCCACGTCTTCGACGCCCCGTGCCAGTTCGGTGAAATACGGGTTCTCGATGTCGGGGATGATGAGGGCGATCACCTCGGAGCTCTGGGTGCGCAGGGCCCGCGCGGCGCGGTTGGGCGTGAAGTTCAGCTCCGCCGCGGCCTTGCGCACGGCGGCGACCTTGTCGGCCGAGACGCTCGTGCCGTTGAAGACGCGCGACACGGTGGCGGGAGAGACCCCCGCCCGCTCGGCCACATCGTAGATCGTGGTCATGAACGCCCCCTGCTGCCCGATTTCTCAACACGATAGCCGCCGGCCGCGGCCGGATTCCGGTTCACGCAGCCCCCGCGTCTTCGCGTGCGGTCAGCGCCACGTACTCCCGCAGGCGGGCGAACACCGCGTCGAGCCGCACCCTGCCCGCCTCATCGAGGCCCGGCAGCGGCGCACGGCATTCACCCAGCGGCACCGACAGCTTGCCTCCCAGGTACTTCGCCGCGGCGAACACGCCGACCTCGACCATCGACTCGACGGTGTCGTTGATGCGCACCTGCACGGCTCGCGCGCCGACGAGGTCGCCGCGCTCGAACCGTCGGCGCAGCGACTGGAAGAGCTCGATCTGCAGGCTCACCGTCGTGCCGATCGCTCCGCTCGCTCCGATCGACAGCGCCGGAAGGTAGAACTCGTCGAAGCCGTTCACGAGAGTCTGGTGGGGGTATCGGTGCAGGATCCGCTCGGCGCCGTACAGGTTGCGCGAGGTGTGCTTCACCCCGATCACCTGCGGCAGAGCGAGCAGCTCGTCGAAGCCGCCATCGGAGATGTCCCGCCCGGTGAACTGAGGGATGTTGTAGAGCAGGAACGGCACGTCGACCGCATCGATCACCGCACGGAAGTGCCGCACGACGTCGTCCGTCGAATAGCCGTAGTACAGCGGCGGGATCATCGAGACCGCGGCGACGCCGGCATCCTTCGCGTCCTGCGCGATGCGGATCGCCTCACCCGTCGACATCGCACCGACGTGCGAGATCACCGGCACGCGGCCGGCCGCCGCCTCGACCGCGGTGCGCGCCACCGCGATGCGCTCGTGCTCGGAGAGCAGCACGCCCTCTCCCGAGGAGCCGCAGACGTACACGCCCTCGACGCCGCGGCGGATGTCGCTGTCGAGCATGGCGGCGAGCGCGGCGTGGTCGACGCTCTCGTCCGCATGCATCGGGGTCACGGCCGCGGTGTAGAGGCGACCGCCCAGGACCTCGCTCACCATGCCGTCCACCCGCCGTCCACGACGAGGTTGGAGCCGGTCATGTACGCCGACGCGTCGGAGGCGAGGAACACGAGGGCGCCGTTGTACTCGTCGGCCTCGGCCATGCGGCCGATCGGCATGCGGGCGGTGTAGTTGGCCTGGAACTTCGCGTCCTGCGTGTCGCGGCGCACGCCAGACGGGGTCAGCGTGTTGACGCGGATGCCGGCGCGGCCCCAGTACGTCGCGCAGTAGCGGGTGAGGTTGTACAGGCCGGACTTCGCCGCCGAGTACGCCACGGGCTTGATGAAGGGGATGCCGGTGTCCTCGGCCTTGTAGGCGTAGATGTCCTGCACCGGGGAGACCATGCCGTAGATGGAGCCGACGTTGATGATCGAGCCGCCCACTCCGGCGTCGCGCATCCGTCGCCCCGCCGCCTGCGTGACGAGGAACGTGCCCACGAGGTTCGTGTCGACCACCTCGCGGAACACCTCGACGGGGAAGTCCTCGAACGGCCCCGACACCTCAGGCGGAGCGCTGGGCTGCGTGTCGAGGCCGGCGTTGTTGACCACGACGGTGGGGACGCCCCACGCCGCGACGACGCGGTCGAAGCCGGCCTCGACGCTCGCCTTGTCGGTGATGTCCATGGTCACCGCGAGCAGGCGGCCGTCGGGGTCGTCGATCTCCAGGCGCGCGGCGGGGTCTGCCACGTCGCGGCGCGAGGTGACCGCGACCCGCGCACCCCGCGCGTGCAGGGCGCGGACGAACTCCGCTCCGATCTGCCCGAAGCCTCCGGTCACCACGATGACCTTGTCGCGCACCGAGAACAGCGGGTCGAATGCGTCACTCATGTCTTTCACTCCTTGCGGGGCTCAGCCCTTGACGGATCCTGCGGTCAGGCCCGACACGATGCCGCGCTGGGCCCACAGGAAGAAGATGATGGCCGGAAGCGCGAACAGCAGCGCGCAGAGCATCACGACGTTCATCGGCGTGTAGAACTGCCCGAGGAACGACGACAGCCCCACGGATGCCGGCCACAGGTCGGACGACGAGATGAACGTGTTCGCGAACATGAACTCGTTCCATCCGTCGAAGAAGGCGATCACGGCCGCGGCCGCGATGCTCGGCATGATCAGCGGCAGCACGATCGTGGTGAGGATGCGCAGGCGCGAGCATCCGTCGATGCGCGCGGACTCCTCGATCTCGTAGGGGATCTTGTCGATGCCGCTCTTGATGATGAACATGCTCACGGGCATCACGAACGCGGTGTCGGCGAGCACGAGACCCCAGTGGCTGTTCAGCAGGCCCGCTCCGGCGAAGATCGCGTAGAGCGGCACGATGATCAGCGCCTCCGGCAGCATCTGCGTGCTGAAGAAGATGAACCCGGCCACTCCGCGGCCGTGGAAGCGGTAGCGGCTGAGCGCGTAGGCGGCCATGGTCGCCAGCACGAGGCTGAGCACCGTGGTGCCCGCGGCGATCACGAAGGAGTTGCCGAGCCAGCGCAGGATCGGGATGTCGGCGAGGAAGCCGCCCCACTGCCCGATGTTCTGGAACTCGGGGACGAGCGGCTGTCCGTCGCGGTACAGCGAGGCCTCCGTGCCCAGCGAGGTGCCGAGCATCCAGTACACGGGGAACCCGGCGAACACGACGAGCAGGGTGATGAGCACGGCCTTGCCGAGGCTGCCGAGCTTGGCGGCGACCCCGCGGCGAGGAATCGGGGTGGGGATGCGCACGGTGGTCATCGCTGGTTCTCCTGACGCTCCTGGATCTGCTCCACGACGAAGTACACGACCGTCACGAGCAGCGACAGCACGAGACCGAGCGCCCCGATGGCGGCCGCCCTGCCGAGGTTCTGGTCTTGGAAGGCCGTGCGGTAGACGTTCACGACGAGGGTGTTGGTGACGTCAAGAGGTCCGCCGCCGGTGATGAGGAAGATGATCTCGAAGCGCCGGATCGACCAGATCGTCATCAGCAGCGTGATCACGCGCACGGTCGGCATGATGTGCGGCAGCGTGACCGCGAGGAACGACTGGAAGCGCGTCGCGCCGTCGACCCAGGTGGCCTCGCGCAGCTCGTGCGGCACGCTCTGCAGCGCGCTCAGCATGACGAGCATCACCAGCGGGGTGAGCTTCCACACGGTGGCGAAGGTGACGGCGAACAGTCCGTACTGCGGGTCGACGAGCCATCCGTGCTGGCCGAGGCCGAGGGCGGCCGTCGTGCGGTTGAGGATGCCCTGCTCGTTGTTGTAGATCCACACGAAGATGAGCGCGGCGGCGACGGTCGGCACGGCCCACGGGATCGTCGCGATGGCGCGGACGATGCTGCGGCCCTTGAAGGCCGTGTTGAGCAGCAGGGCGCCGGCCGTGCCGATGCCGACGGCGAAGACCACGGTGAAGAGCGTGTACAGCAGCGTCGTGACGACCGACGTCCAGAAGCGGTCGCTGCTGAGCAGGTAGTCGTAGTTCTCGAGACCCACTCCGCGTCCGCCTGCGGGGTTGACGAGCTTGGTCGCGGTGAACGAGAGCAGCACGCCCCGGATCAGCGGGAACACGGTGAAGATCGCGAGGTAGGCGATCGCCGGGAACAGGAAGAGGTACGCGCCGTTGCGCTCGACGAAACGGCCGACGGCACTGCCGGAACGTGGTCGCCGCCGGGGTGCGGCGGCGCGGGCGGCGGGCGGCGCCTCGAGCGTGGGGGTGGCCATGGCCGGGTGTCCTTTCACGTGTCGCGGGGTACCCGAGGGCCGGGCTGGGGGTCCCGGCCCTCGGGAGCGGATCAGCCGAGCTCGGCCTCGAGGCTCTTCTGCACCTCGGCGAGCTTCGTCTTCACGTCGCCGCCGTTGACGCGCAGGTCTTCCACGGCGGTGAGGACCTCGCGCCAGATGACCTTGCTCTCGGTCTCGAAGCCCTCGACGAGGGTGGACTTCGACGTCTTCGCGGCTTCGAGGAACTGGGTGGCCCAGGGGTTGGCCTCGAGGAACGCGGGGTCGGGCTCGACGTCGGTGGCCATGGCGGACGCGCCGAGTCCGGCGCGGATCGCCGTCTGCCCCTCGTCTGACAGCACCCAGCGGACGAAGTCCTTCGCCGCTTCCTTGTTGTCGCTGTTGGCGTTGACGGCGATGATCAGCTGCGAGTTCGATCCGGGGTGCGCGAGGGGCAGCGGAGCGGCGCCGAGGTTCTGCCCGTTGACCACGTTGTCGGGGTTGCTGGTGATGGTCGTGGCGACGCCCGAGTTCTCGAACAGCATCCCGACCTGTCCCTGCCCGAACTTGGCGCGGAAGGTCGACGCGTCGTCGCCGATCGGCGCGACCCCCGAGGCGAAGGTCTCGAGGAAGGCCTCGACGGCCTCGACGTTCTCGGCCTTGTCGATCGTCAGCTTCTTGCCGTCGCTGAGCTCGCCGCCGAATCCGTAGATCCAGTTCGCCATCTCCAGGGTCCAGCCGTCGATCTCGGCGGTCTGGTGGCGTCCGGCCCAGCCCGCGATGCCGAGCTGGTCCTTGATGGCCTTCGCCGTGGTGAGGAACTCGTCGAAGGTCGTCGGAACCTCCAGGCCCAGCTGGGCGAAGATGTCCTTGTTGTAGATGACCGTGCTGTAGGTCGGGCGCTCCCAGTTGAAGCCGTACTGCGTGTCGTCGACGACGCCGGCCTCGTTGGTGTTGTTCAGCGAGTCGCCGAGCTCGTCGGCGATGTCGTCGAGCGGTTCCAGCACGCCCGCGTCCACGAGCGAGGCGAACTGGCTGTCCTGCAGCACCATGACGTCGGGGCCGCCGCCGGCACCCAGCTCGGTGCTGAGCTTGTCGGCGTAGTTCGCGAACGGGATCTCGACCTTGGTGAGCTCGATGTCGTCGTTCGGACCGGTGTAGCCCTTGACGGCATCCCAGAGGATCGGGCCCTTGCCGTCTTCCAGGAACTGCCAGTTGGAGAACGTCAGCTCTCCGCCCGCACTGTCCGATCCGGTCTGATCCGTGCCGGACGCGCAGCCCGCGAGGGCGACGGCGGCGACGGCGGCGACACCGGTCATCCGCAGCGCGCGGGCGCGGCGGGTCCGGTCTGCAAGGTTCAACTTCACTGTTCACTCCTTTGGCCAGCAAGTTCTCTGCGACGATGCGTTCGACTTCATACCAGGAATTTGAAATCGATTTCGCCACCATACTCCTGATTTTCCGGACCTGTCAACCTCGGCTGCTGCGATGAAACTGCAACCGATTTCTCAGTCGAGAGCGCGAGGCCCTCCCGGCGGAGCCGTCCCGCCCGCCGCACGCGTCCGCATCCCGTCCTGCGGTCGCTCCGGCTGTCTTCAGGACTTCTCCGTAGACTCGCCGGGTGACAGGGCACAGGCGCAGAGGGGAGCAGCAGCGGCGGTGAAGGCACGGACGATCTTCGGCGTGCTGCGCCTTGCCGCCGCGATCGTGTGCCTCGTCGCGCTGGTGCACCGGTTGTTCTGGGGGCTGAGCTCGCAGACCATCGCCGGCGACAACTTCTTCGCGTACCTCACGGTGCAGTCGAACTGCGCGCTCGTCGTCGTGCTCGTGATCGGCGCGGTGCTCGCGTTCGCCCGGGCGGCGGATCCCCGCTGGTTCACGGTCGCGCTCTCTCTCGTGCTCACCTGGACGATCACGGCGGGGCTGGCGTTCGCGCTGATCGTGTGGCAGGCCGGGATCCGCGGCATCCGGGTGGATGTGCCGTGGTCGGATCAGGTGCTGCACTTCTGGCTGCCGGCATGCACGGCGATCGCGTGGGTGCTCACACCGGGCCATCGCGGCGTGCCGTGGTGGATCGTGCCGGTCTCGCTCGCCTTCCCTCTCGCGTGGGGCGGAGTGACGATGTGGCGCGGGCCGATCGTCGGCTGGTACCCGTACTACTTCCTCGATCCGCGCCAGGTCTCGGGGCCGGTCGAGTTCCTGGCGACGAGCGGGGTGGCTCTGGCGATCTTCGCGCTCGTCGCCTCGGCGCTCGTGCTCATCAGCCGCATGCGCCGTCCCGGACACGAACGCCCAGAGGTCTGAGCCTCGCTGGGAGGTACTCGGGGCCGGGCCTCCCCCGGCAGGCCGAGTTCAGGACTGCCGGTCGAGGAACGGCGCGAGCGAGTTCAGGACTGCTGGTCGAGGAACGGCGCGAGCGAGTTCAGGGCCGCGGCGAGCGCTGCGTCGTCGTCGAGGCCGGCGAAGTCTTCGGCTGCCGCGCCTCCGACGACTCCGACGAGCAGCGGTTCTCCGGTGGCCGGCGCCAGGTTGACCCACGTGCGGATCACGGCGTCTCCGCCGACCACGTGCCACAGGGCCGCGTCGGTCTCGATCAGGGGCTCGTCGAAGCGGAGCCACACGGTCTCGATGAAGCCGTTGCCGAGGTCGGCGATGGCGCCGCGCTGGCCGAACGGCAGTTTCGGGGCGAAGTCGACGCCGCCCGCCTGCAGCACGCCGAGCGGGACGGTGAGCAGCACCCGGTCGAACGACAGGGACTCGCCCGTCGCGATGCCGAGGCTCACGCCGGCGTCGTCGTACGCGACGCGCGAGACGGGCGAAGACAGGCTGACCTTGACGCCGTCGAGCAGCCTGTCGAACACGGCGCCGAGGTCGCCCAGCACGGCCAGGCGGTCGTCGCCCGGCACGGCGGGCGGGAACCATGACGAGAGGTCCGCCGCATCCGCTCCCGCGGTGGCGGTGAGCGACGACAGCAGCGCGGCGAGCGCCGGGTCGTCGAGGTCGGCTCCCGCCTGGGTGAGGGCGTCGGCGAGCGAGACGTCGGCGGGCAGCGCCTGTGCGGCGGTGATGGCGTCGAGGACGGCCTGCGGAGAGGGCGCGGTGACGTCGCCGTCGGCCGATCGCCACAGCGGGGTGGTGAGCTGGGCGGTGCGGATGTCGAGGTCGTCGACCTCGGCGGCCACGTCGGAGTCGGCGGCGCTCAGGGTCCAGCTGCCGAGCTGGGCGGGGACGGGCCAGGTCGCCTCGTCGACGATGGCGTGCACCCGGCCGCCCGTGCGGTCGCGCGCCTCGAAGACGGTGAGGGCGAATCCGGTGCCGGCGAGCCGCGAGGCCGCGGCGGCGCCGGCGAGTCCCGCGCCGACGATGGCGACGCGTTCGCCGTAGCCGGCGGTGGCGATGATCTCTTCGGCCGCACGGATGCCGGAGCGGAAGGCCCCGCCCATCGTGCCTGGGGCGTCGGCGTCGGTGGCCTCGCCGGCGAAGAAGAGGCGGTCGTCGACGGGTGCCGCCAGCGCGTCGCGCGCGATCGCGGCGGTCCCCGCAGGTGTGAAGCTGACCGCGCCGAGGGAGAACGCGTCGGTCGTCCACGTGCTGCGGGCGAAGGCGGAGGGGGTGGGCCCGGTCATGGGCGTCGGCTTCGGGGAGGGCGAGCGGTCGGGGGTGGGCGTGGGCGTCGGCACCGGTTCCGGGGTGCAGGAGGCGAGGAGCACTCCCACGACGCCGGCTCCGGCGCCGATCAGCAGGGTGCGACGCGTGATCCTCATCGTGTCGCAACGATACCGCGCGCACCTGCGATCCGCCCCGGCACGCGTGCAGCGTGCTCAGTCGCTGCGCGGTTCTCGACCCGCTCGGTTCTCAGCCGCGGCCGGTCGTTCCGGTACTGCCCCCGTGCTCAGCCGCGGGGGCGCCAGAGCACCACTTCGGTGGAGCGGCGGATGCGGCGGCCTCCCGGCATCGGGACGACGCCGCCGGAGCCTGCGGCGAAGACGCGGGCGCCGGGGCGGTTCTCGCGCTCGGCGCGCAGGGCTCCCTCGAGTTCCGTGATGCGGCGGCGCAGCATCCGGTTCTCGTCTTCGAGGTCGAGCAGCCGCGCGATGGCGGGGAGGCTCATGCCCTCGGCGGAGAGCTGCGCCACTTCGCGCAGCTGCTCGATGTTGCGGGTGGAGTAGCGGCGCGAGCCTCCGGACGTGCGTCCGGGAACCACGAGGCCGATCCGGTCGTACTGGCGCAGCGTCTGCGGGTGCAGGCCCGACAGCTCCGCGGCGACGGCGATCGCGAACACCGGGGTGTCGGCGTCCATGCGCTTGTCAGCCATGGTCGCTCACCCGCCCCGGTGTCGCGTTCGAGCGATGCTGCTCGTTCACCGTCGTGCCTTCGCGAGCAGGTCGGCCCTGGGGTTCTCGTCGGGCTCGAGCTCCTGGAACCTCTCCAGGGCCTCGCGCGCCGCCTCGTCGAGGTGCGACGGCACGGCGACCTGCAGCTCGGCGAGGAGGTCGCCCGTGCCCTTGGTGGTGGTGACCCCGCGCCCCTTGACGCGCAGCACGCGACCGGACGGGGTGCCCGGTGCGACGCGCAGCTTGACGGGGTCTCCGCCGAGCGTCGGCACCTCGATGGTCGCGCCGAGCGCGGCCTCGGTGAAGGTCACCGGCACGACGACGCGCAGGTTGAGGCCCTCGCGGGTGAAGACGGGGTGCGGGCGCACCGTGATCTGCACCACGATGTCGCCGTTCTCCCCGCCGTCGGGCGACGGGCGTCCGCGGCCGCGCAGCTTGATCTTCTGCCCGTCGGACACTCCGGCGGGGATCTTCACCTTGAACGGCTTGCCGTCGTCGCCCTGCAGGGTGATGGTCTCGCCCTGCACGGCCGTGGTGAAGTCGATCGTGGTGCGCGCGGTCACGTCGGCGCCGCGCGACGGGCCGCCGAAGCCGCGGAAGCCTCCCGAGGTCTGCCCGAAGCGGCCGGAGCCGAAGCCCCCGCCGCCCTGGTTGAACATCGCGAAGATGTCCTCGAAATCGGCGGTCTGCCCTCGACCCGACTGCCCGAACCGGCTGAAGACGTCTTCGAACCCGCCCGCTCCGGAGCCGCTCGCGGTGAATCGAGCGCCGGAGCCCATGGCGCGGATCTCGTCGTACTCCTTGCGCTGCTCGGCATCCGAGAGCACCGAGTAAGCCTCGCTGATCTCCTTGAACTTCGCCTCGGCCGCCGCATCACCCGGGTTCGAGTCCGGGTGGTACTTGCGGGCGAGCTTGCGATACGTCTTCTTGAGATCGGCGTCGCTGACGTCCTTGCTGACCCCGAGGATCTTGTAGAAGTCCTTGTCGAACCAGTCCTGGCTAGCCATCGATCACCTACTCCGCAGGTACGGCGACGACGACCTTCGCAGGACGCAGCTCGACCTCGCCCAGGCGGTATCCCACCTCGACGACCTCGAGGATCGTTGTCTTCTCGGCGCCCGGTGTGGGCTGCTGGAAGATCGCCTCGTGGCGCTGGGGGTCGAACTCCTCGCCCGCTTCGCCGTAGGCGACGACGCCGAGGCGCTCGACGACCGCGCGGATCTTGTCGGCGATCACCGCGAAGGGCGTGCCCTCCACGAGGTCGCCGTGCTGGCCGGCGCGGTCGAGGTCGTCGAGCACCGGGATGAGGCCCTTGGCGGCCTCGCCCTTGGCGCGCTCGATCTCGACCTGGCGCTGCTCCTCCGTGCGGCGGCGGTAGTTGGCGTACTCGGCCTGGAGTCGCTTGAGGTCGTTGACCAGGTGCTCGGCGTCGGCGATCGCGGCGGTCTCGGCCGCGGCCGCCTCGTCGGTCTGGTCGGCGTTCAGGATGTCGTCGACCGTGAGGTCGTCGTCGGAATGCTCCGCGGCGCGGGCCTCGTCGGAATCCGGGTTCTGCGGCGCGTCGAAGTCGGGATTCTGCGGCGCGGGGCCGGATGCCTGAGCATCCGACCCCTCGCGTCCTTCGACGGGCTCGGGAACCGAGTCGTTGCTGTCGAAGTTCTTGTCCGTCATGATTACTTCTTCTCGTCCTCGTCGTCGACGACCTCGGCGTCGATGACGTCCTCGTCGGAGGAGGCGTCACCGGCGGGAGCGTCGCCGCTCGGAGCGCCGGCCGCGGCATCCGCCTGCGACTGCGCGTAGATCGCCTCGCCCAGCTTGGTCTGCGACTGGTTGAGCTTGTCGAACGCGGTCTTCACCGCGTCGTCGTCGTCACCCGCCAGCGCGGACTTGAGGGCGTCGACGTCGGCCTTCACGTCGGTCTTGACGTCTTCGGGCAGCTTGTCGTCGTTGTCGGCGATGAGCTTCTCGATCGAGTACGCGAGCGCCTCGGCCTGGTTGCGGACCTCGGCCGCCTCGCGGCGCTTCTTGTCTTCGGCCGCGTGCTCCTCGGCCTCGCGCACCATGCGGTCGATGTCCTCCTTCGAGAGCGAGGAACCGCCGGTGATGGTCATCGACTGCTCCTTGCCCGTGCCCTTGTCCTTGGCGGACACGTGCACGATGCCGTTCGCGTCGATGTCGAAGGTGACCTCGATCTGCGGGATGCCGCGGGGTGCCGGGGCGATGCCGGTGAGCTCGAAGGTACCGAGCGGCTTGTTGTCGCGGGTGAACTCGCGCTCGCCCTGGAAGACCTGGATCGCGACGGACGGCTGGTTGTCGTCGGCCGTAGTGAAGGTCTCGCTGCGCTTGGTCGGGATGGCCGTGTTGCGCTCGATGAGCTTGGTCATCATGCCGCCCTTGGTCTCGATGCCGAGGCTCAGGGGGGTGACGTCGATGAGCAGCACGTCCTTGCGCTCGCCCTTGAGGACGCCGGCCTGCAGGGCGGCGCCGACGGCGACGACCTCATCCGGGTTCACGCCCTTGTTGGCCTCCTTGCCGGTCTCGCGCTTGACGAGCTCGGCGACGGCGGGCATGCGGGTCGAGCCGCCGACGAGGACGACGTGCGAGATGTCGGACACCTTGATGCCGGCCTCGCGGATTACGTCTTCGAAGGGCTTCTTGGTGCGGTCGAGGAGGTCCTTGGTGAGGTCCTCGAACTTGGCGCGGGTGATGGTCTCGGAGAGCGACACCGGGCCCGACTCGGTCAGCGAGAGGTAGGGGAGGTTGATGCTCGTGCTGGTCGAGGAGGAGAGCTCCTTCTTGGCCTGCTCCGCGGCCTCCTTGAGGCGCTGCAGCGCGATCTTGTCGGCCGAGACGTCGACGCCCGTGGTCTCCTTGAACTGCTTGATGAGGTAGTCGACGAGACGCTGGTCCCAGTCGTCGCCGCCGAGGCGGTTGTCACCGGCGGTGGCGCGCACCTGGATGGTGGAGAAGTCGTCGTCCTTGCCCACCTCGAGGAGGGAGACGTCGAAGGTTCCGCCACCGAGGTCGAAGACGAGGATGAGCTCGTCTTCCTTGCCCTTGTCGAGGCCGTAGGCCAGGGCGGCCGCGGTCGGCTCGTTGATGATGCGCAGCACGTTGAGGCCCGAGATCTCGCCGGCCTCCTTCGTGGCCTGGCGCTCGGCGTCGTTGAAGTACGCGGGGACCGTGATGACGGCGTCGGTCACGGTGTCGCCCAGGTAGGCCTCGGCGTCGCGCTTGAGCTTCATGAGGATGCGCGCGGAGATCTCCTGCGGCGTCCACTTCTTGCCGTCGACGTCGAAGGTCCAGTCGGTGCCCATGTGGCGCTTGACCGACGAGATCGTGCGGTCGACGTTGGTGACGGCCTGGCGCTTGGCGGTCTCGCCGACGAGCACCTCGCCGTCCTTGGTGAACGCGACGACGGAGGGGGTCGTGCGGAAGCCCTCGGCGTTGGCGATGACCTTGGGCTCGCCGCCCTCGAGGACGCTGACGACGGAGTTCGTCGTTCCGAGGTCGATTCCCACAGCACGTGCCATGTGTTCTCTCCTTGTTCTGTGTTCGGGAAGGTTCTGTGTTCCGGAAGTCTGGGACAGCTCCGGTGAAACCTGAGCCGTGATGACTCAAGGATACGCCGCGGATCGAATGCTGTCAAACAAAGTTGATATGAGTTCGCTCAACTTTTGCGCCCGGGCGTGCCAGCCCGGTGTCAGCCTGCCGGCTCGGCTGCGACGATCTCGGGGTCTGCGACGATCTCGGGGTCTGCGACGATCTCGGGGTCTGCGACGATCTCGGGGTCTGCGACGATCTCGGCCTTGAATCCGGCGGAGTTCTCGAGCCAGCCTGCGTAGTGACCTGGACCTCCCGCGTGCGGGTAGCGGTCGTGATACAGCGGCCGCCACCCGTGCTGCTGCGCCTCGGCCATGATCGTGTCGACCCGGTCGGGAGGGCCCGCGCGGAAGGCGAGGTGGTTGACGCCGGGCGCCCTGCGGTCGTGCACGGGCCCCGAGAGCGCCGGAGCTGTCGTCAGGGTGAGATACGCCCCGCCCACCTCCCACGACTCGCCTCCGGGCCACTCGCTCGTGCGTGCGAAACCCACGGCCTGGAGCAGCCAACCCCATTCCGCACGGGCTTCCGCAAGGTCTGCGACCCACAGCTCGACATGATGAATCCCCGCCACGACACCAGTCTCTCAACCACGGTCACGCACGGACCTTCGCGGTCGCTTGCGTAGCGAGGTGCTCGCCCGACAAGGGGGCACCCGGGATCGCGTGGACGAGGGGACCACGCCACGAGACGCGCGCACGCGTCAGAAAGGGGGTCTGTCAGCACAGGAGCCCGTCAGAACAGGGGTCCGTCGGAACAGGGAGCCCGTCAGAACAGAGGGCGCGTCAGGACAGGGGCCGCCCGTCACAACAGGGGCCCCGTCACAACAGGGGCCCCGTCAGAACGGAGGGCGCGTCAGAACGGAGGAGGGCCGTCGGCGTCCGTGAAGGTCACGGTGTTCTGCGGCGGCGGATGGTCGATGTAGGTCTTGCCGGTCGGGCTGGTCCACGCGAAGACCCCGCCGCCGAGTTGCTCAACCTGCCAGGGAGAGTGGTGCTTCAGGACGTGATGCCGCCGACACAGGTCGCCGAGGTTCTCTCTGCTCGTCGCGCCACCGAGCGCGGCGTCGGCGGTGTGGTCGACGTCGCAGTCCGCAGCCGCCCGCCCGCACCCAGGGAAACGGCACCGCACATCGCGCGACTTGAGGTAGCGAATCATGTCCGCGGATGGCCGGTACCGATCCACCGCCAGCACGCCGCCGGTGACCGGATGGGTGAGGATCCTTTCCCACCCGGCGGACGCGCCCGCCAGACGCCGAGCCGTTGCCGTGTCGACCGGCATCCGGCCGTCGATCTCGGCGGCTGCGTCATCGACCCCCATGAGAGTGAGTACAGGGACCGTGACTGACACGTGCCCGGCGATCGCTGCGAGCACACCCTCGCGCGTATCGTGGCCGGCCGGGGCGCCCGACAGCATGAGATCCAGGGCCAGATCGCACCGGATCTCGTCGATCCGGCGGTCGTCAGGGCTCGACGCAGCGGAATCGACAGGGTCAGTTGCAGCATCCGCAGAATCGGACCCGTCTGGCGAGAGTCCGTTCTGCACCCGCTCCGCCATCGCCGTCAGCCGCGAGAACGCGCCCTGCACGAGAGCCGCGGGCCCGAGCAGGCCGAGCTGCGCCATCCCGTCAGCCGCCTCGGTGACCCACACCCGCCGCTCGCGCCGCGCAACACGGTGCCGCTCGTCGGCGGTACGCGCCTGGAAGCGCTCGGCCACCCTGCGCGCCAGCCGCCCGACGCGATTCGGCGACTCGGTCTCGGCGAACGCGATCATCTGCTCGGCATACGCGTGTCGAGACGCCTCATCATCGAGGTACATCCCTGCGTCGAGGATCACCCGCGCGTGACCCGAACTGATGCGCCCCGCACCCTGCGCCTTCCACACCTCCGGAAACAGCGAGACCTTCATCTCCGCCTCGGCCATGCGGGCCTGAACGGTTCTGTCGCTAACCCGGAGCGCAGTGGCGAACTCGGCGGCCACCGATCGAAGGCTGAGTTCTGCGCCGGGGTCGCCGTCGCCCGCCATGTCCGCCGCCAGCCGAGCCCCCACGGCCAGCAACCCCTCCTTGACCGCCAGCACACCGCTGAGCGCACGGTCGACCTCGACGAGGGCTTCGGTGAGCCCGCGGAGTGCCCCCATCTGTTCGATCGTGGCGTCTGCCAGTGCTGTCATACGTCCATCCAATCGGGTACCACCGACATTGCGACCCGAGAAATCGCCCAGATCAGAAGGTGATTTCCGTGGATGCCGGAACGCTGGAACGCACAGCGCACATCACCGTAGGAGTGCACCCGGCGCACACGCGAAACACACCGGTCACACAGCGCACATCACCGTAGGAGCGCGCCCACGCACACGCGAAACACGCCGGTCACACAAACCCCTTAGAGTCGCACCATGTCACGCCCCCTCCTCCTCGCCGTCTCCCACGGAACAGCGGATGCCGCGGGCTCGCGCGCCATCGCCGCCCTCGTCGACTCGGCGCGCCAAAGCCTCCCCGACGTCGACGTGCGCGCCGCCTTCGTCGACGTGCAGGAACCGGATGCCGCCGAGCTCGCGCCCCGCCTGGGCGGACGCGTGGTCATCGTGCCGCTCCTGCTCTCCAGCGGATTCCACGTGCACCACGACCTGCACGGGATCGCGGCTCGGCGTCCGCGCACCGTCGTAGCCGACCCCCTCGGGCCCGACCCGCGCCTCGCCGAGGTCCTCGCCAGCCGCCTCGACGCCCTGCACGAGCACGCGCCCGAACACGACGAACGCAAGCACGAGGGACACGAGCACGAGCCCGAGCACGAACCCGAGCGCGAACCCGGAGGCGACCACAAGCGACACGAGCCCGAGCCCGAGCCCGAACCCGAGCACGACGAACGCGACCACAAGCGACACGAGCCCGAGCCCGAGCCCGAGCGCGACAGACAGGAGCAGAAGCGCCACGCACCGGTGATCCTCGCGGTGGCCGGATCGCGTGACGAACGCTCGCTGACCGACGCCGAGGCCATGGCCTCGCTGCTCGCCGCGCGCACGGGGCGCGACATCCACCTGGCCTACCTCGCCGCACGACGCCCATCGCTCCCGACTGCGCTCGCGGAGCATCCGGATGCCGTCGTCAGCACCTTCCTGCTGGCTCGGGGATACTTCTTCGACCTCGCGTCGCGCCAGGCCGCCGGCCGGATGCTGACCGCACCGCTGCTCGACGGCGGCGAGGTGCCCCCAGCACTCACCGACCTCGTGATCTCGCGCTACCTCGATGCGGCAGCCCGCCTCTGAACCAGGCCGTGAAGCGTCGGAACCCCGCGAGCGCCGCCGCGAAGCGGAGCGGCTGCTCGGAGCGGTGAACCTCGCGGATGCCGCCGACAAGCGCCCGCACGAGCTCTCCGGCGGCATGCGCCAGAGGGTCGCACTCGCCCGCGCACTCGCGCAGGACCGCGCCGTGCTGCTGATGGACGAGCCGTTCGCCGCGCTCGACGCCATCACCCGCGACCTGCTGCACGAGGAGCTGGAGCGCGTGTGGCGCGCCACCGGACGCACCATCGTGTTCGTGACCCACAACGTGCGAGAGGCCGCCCGGCTCGGACAGCGGGTCGTGCTGCTGTCGAGCCGTCCCGGTCGCGTCGTGGGCGAGTGGCGCATCGCCAACACCAGCGGGCGCCGCATCGAATCGCCCGAGGTCGCCGCGCTCGCCACCGAGATCACCACGGAGCTGCGGAAGGAGATCGCCCGCAATGCCCGCTGAGACACCGGAGACGCTCACCCACACGCACGGGACGCACGAGACCCGCACGCACGGGACGCACGAGACCTACACGCACGGGACGCACGGCGCGGCCGGAACGGCCCTGACCGGCGCGTCCGGAACGACCCTGACCACCGGCGCCGGAACGACCCTGACCACCGGGGCCGGAACGGCCCCGACCACCGCAGCCGGGACGGCCGACGACCTGCGCACGCTGAGCGCCGGCCTCGACCGCCTGCAGTCCGATGCGGAGCCCACGCGGTCACGCTGGCGTGAGGCGCTGGCCAAGGCCCTGCCGCCGGTCGTCCTCCTGCTCGCGCTCCTCGCACTGTGGCAGCTCTACGTCGTGATCGCGCACCCGCGCCCCGACAAGGCCCCGAGCCCCGCGGGCGTGCTGGGCGCCCTGGGCGAGGCGTGGAGCACCGGCCGGCTGCAGGAGGCCGTGGCGACGAGCCTGGAACGCGGGATCATCGGGTTCCTCATCGCGATCGCCGTCGGCACGCCCCTGGGGCTGCTGCTCGCCGAGTGGCGTCTGCTGCGCCGGGCCGCCGGCCCGCTCATCTCCGGCCTCACCGTGCTGCCGTCGGTGGCCTGGGTCCCCGCCGCCATCATCTGGTTCCAGCTGTCCGACGCCACCGTGTACTTCGTCATCCTCATGGGCACCATCCCCTCGATCGTGAACGGGCTCCTGGGCGGCATCGACCAGGTCCCTCCGCAGTTGCGGCGCGTCGGCGTGGTCCTCGGCGCGAGCCGCTGGCAGCTCGCGACCTCGGTCGTACTCCCCGCCGCCCTGCCCGGATACCTCGCCGGACTCAAGCAGGGGTGGGCGTTCTCGTGGCGGTCGCTCATGGCGGCCGAGATCATCGCCGTCGGCGGCTCGATCGGGTTCGGCCTCGGCGCCATGCTCGGGCAGGCCAGGGAGCTCGCCGACCTCGCCGGGGTGCTGGCGACCATCCTTCTCATCCTCGCGATCGGCATCGTCATCGAGCTGGTCCTCTTCGGACCGCTGGAGAGACGGATGCTGCGCGATCGCGGACTTCTCCTCGGAGGTGCGAAATGACCGGACGCGTCACACTCGTCGGCGCCGGCCCCGGAGACGCCGGACTGCTGACCCTGCGCGGGCTGCGCGCCCTGCAGGAGGCCGACGTCATCGTCGCCGACCGCCTCGGCGCGCGGCCCGTGCTGGAGCAGCTCGCCGCCGACGGCATCCGGCTCACCGCCGAGATCGTCGACGTGGGCAAGCTCCCCGGCCACCACCCCGTTCCCCAGGACGGCATCAACGACCTGCTCGTGCAGCGCGCGCTGGCGGGAGACCGCGTCGTGCGGCTCAAGGGCGGCGATCCGTTCGTGTTCGGGCGCGGCCGCGAAGAGCAGCAGCACTGCGAGGCCGCGGGCGTGCCGGTGGACGTCGTCCCCGGCGTCACGAGCGCCGTGTCGGTGCCGGCGGTCGCCGGCATCCCGCTCACGCACCGCGGCGTCGCCACGTCGTTCACCGTCGTGAGCGCGCACGACCAGATCGACGCGATCCCCGGCGGCGGAGAGCACACGGTCGTCCTGCTCATGGGCGTCAACACGCTCGCGCACTCGGCGCACGTGCTCGCGTCCGGTGCGCGCGGCCCGGAGTGCCCCGTCGCGATCGTCGAAGACGGCTACGGACCGAGGGAACGTGTCACGATCGGCACGCTCGGCTCGATCGCGCACGACGCCGCGGCCCGTCAGGTGCGCTCGCCCGCCGTGATCGTCGTCGGCTACGTCGTGCGCCTCAGCCCCCACGCGCCGGAGACCCGCGAACCCGTGGGGAACCCGCGCGACAAGCCGCACTGGATCGACGCCCTCCTGGGCGGACTCGCCGTCGACGCGGGGCTCGCGAGCGCCGTGGAGCGCACGCTCGGCTGAACGCGGCCGTCCCCGTCTCACCCACCCCCTGCCCTGAAGGACCCCCATGACCCGCTCGCCCCTGTCCCTGCGCGTCGCGATCGTCGGAGCCGGCCCCGCCGGCATCTATGCCGGGAACCTGCTCGCCGACGCCGTGCGCGACCGATCCGGAACCGTCGAGATCGACCTGTTCGAGTCGCTTCCCGCGCCCTACGGCCTGATCCGCTACGGCGTCGCCCCCGACCATACCCGCATCAAGGGCATCGTGGGGTCGCTGCACGAGATGCTCGACGCGTTCCCCGAGACGGCCGACGGCGGCCCCGCCCCGGCACGCCGCACCATCCGCTTCCTCGGCAACGTCGAGATCGGGCGCGACCTCTCCCTCTCCGAGCTGCGCAGCCGCTACCACGCGGTCATCCTCGCCACTGGGGCCATCCGTGACGCCGAGCTGCCCATCCCCGGCGTCGACCTGCCCGGCTCGTTCGGCGCCGCCGACTTCGTCGCCTGGTTCGACGGGCACCCCGACGTGGCGCGCACCTGGCCGCTCGACGCCGCCTCGGTCGCCGTGATCGGCAATGGCAACGTCGCTCTCGACGTCGCCCGCATCCTCGCCAAGCATCCGGTCGACCTCCGCACCACCGAGGTGCCCGACACCGTGCTGTCCGGCCTCGAAGCCTCGGCCGTTACCGACGTGCACGTCTTCGGCCGCCGCGGCCCCGCCGACATCAAGTTCACGCCGATCGAGCTGCGGGAGCTGGGCGAAGTCCGCGACGTCGACATCGTGCTGCACGACGAGGACTTCGACGGCGTCGATCCGGCATCCGCCCCCACCAACCAGCTCAAGGTGATGCTGCGCACGCTCAACGCGTGGCGCGACCGCCCGGCGGGGACCGCGTCGCGCCGCCTGCACCTGCACTTCTGGCACTCCCCTGTCGAGATCCTCGGCGACGAGCGCGTCGAAGGGGTGCGGTTCGAGCGCACGCGCGCGGGCGCCGACGGCACCGTGGTCGGCACCGGCGAGTTCCGCGACCACGCCGTGCAGGCCGTGTACCGCGCGGTGGGCTACTACGGCACGCGCGTCGTCGGAGCCCCGTTCGACGAGGCGCGCGGCGTGATCCCCAACGAGGGCGGACGAGTGACCGACGAGCCGGGACTCTACGCGACCGGCTGGATCAAGCGCGGCCCCGTCGGCCTCATCGGCCACACCAAGTCCGACGCGCTCGAGACGATCACGAACCTCGTGGCCGACGCCGAGGCCGGACGCCTCGCGGCACCCGAGGTCGACGGCGACATCGTCGACCTGCTCGAAGCGGACGGCGCCGAATACACGACCTGGGACGGCTGGCTCGCGCTGGACGCGCACGAGCGGCGGCTCGGCGAGACGCACGAGTACGTGCGCGAGCGGGTCAAGGTCGTCCCGCGTGAGGAGCAGGTCGCCGTGTCACGCGACGGGACGCTGGTGCGATGACCTACGTCATCGCTCCCCTGCGTCGATGTGAAGGACCGCGCCTGCATCGACGAATGCCCCGTCGACTGCATCTACGAGGGTGAGCGCTCGCTGTACATCCACCCCGACGAGTGCGTCGACTGCGGCGCCTGCGAACCCGTCTGCCCCGTCGAGGCCATCTACTACGAGGACGACCTGCCCGAGGAGTGGCAGGATTACCTCAGAGCCAACGTCGAGTTCTTCGACGAGATCGGCTCACCCGGCGGCGCCGCCAAGGTCGGCGCCTTTGCGTTCGACCACCCGGTGGTCGCCGCCCTTCCCGTCGAGGAGGGTGCGCATGACTGATCGGGGACGCCGCGTCCGAAGCGCCGCGGTGCGCGGGGGAAGCCTGCGCGGGGGAAGGTCGGGCGGGGGAAGGTCGGGCGGGGGAAGGTCGCGCGCATGACCGGCACCGCACCATACGACGTCCTCATCGTCGGCGGCGGTCCCGCCGGACTGTCGGCCGCGCTGAACCTCGGCCGGTCGCTGGTGCGGGTGCTCGTGGTCGACGCCGACCGGCCGCGCAACGCCGCCACGCTGTCGTCGCACGGCTTCCTCACACGCGACGGCGTGCCGCCGCACGAGCTGCGCAAGCTCGCCCGCGCCGAGCTCGAGTCGTACCCGACGGTGGAGGTGCGATCGCGGGTGCGGGTCGTCGAGCTGCGACGCGACGGCGACACGTGGACCGCCGGCATCGGCCGGACCGAAGCCTCGGAGACCGTGTCGGCGGGTGTCGTGCTGCTGGCGACCGGGCTCCGTGAGACCCTCCCCGACGTGCCGAACCTGCGCGGCTTCTACGGCATGAGCCTGTTCAGCTGCGCCGCGTGCGACGCGTGGGAGCTCCGAGGCCGGCGGCTGGCGCTCATCGGCGAATCGGCCGACCTCGCCGTGCGCGCCCGGCTCCTGTCCCGCTGGACGCAGAACCTCACCCTGTTCACGCACGGATCGCGCGCGGTCACGGCCGAGGAGGAGGCCGAACTCGCAGCAGCGGGAGTCGCCGTGCTGCGGCATCCGATCGTCGAACTGCTCGGCGCCAAGGGCAGGCTCGAAGGGATCCGGCTCGCCGACGGCAGCATCGTCGAGGCCGACGGCGGGTTCGTGCGCCCGCATTGGGAGAACGACCTGTCGTTCCTCGACGGCGTCGCGCCCGCGGTCGACGAGAACGGGCACCTCATCACCGACCGGTCGGGCCGCACGGACGTTCCGGGGCTCTACGCCGCGGGCGACGCCGCCGCCGGACCCCAGCAGCTCATCGTCGCGGCGGGAGCAGGCGCCAGGGTCGCGGCCGTGATCGTGCACGACGCCGTGGGAGTCACGACCGCGCATTGAGGGCCCGCGCGGAAGGCGATCGAGCGATCGACGCGCGCTCCGCCCGGACTATGCTGGCGCGCATGACGCGTACATCGGGGGGCCGCGCCGCTGCGGCGGCGACCATCGTCGGACTTGCACTGCTTCCGCTGAGCGGATGCCTGTACGCGCAGATCCCCGAGCATCCGACCGCCGTCGAATCGACGCCCGCATCGGACGGGCCCGCTGACGAACCGGCGGACGAGCCCTCCGATCCGCCGGCCGACGCTCCCGCCGACGGCCTGTCGTTCGCCGACGGCGCGTCGATCCCGGCATCCGCCCACATCGAGTGGGGCGACGGCTTCTTCATGGACGACGGCTGGACCGTGACCTCGCCGGACGACGGCAACGGCGGATGGGCGTACGGAACGACCGACGGCACCTGCGTCGCGCGTTTCTGGCAGGGCGACGTGTCGGGACTGCCGCTCGTGGCGGGCGACGACAGCGCGAGCTCCGACGCACTCCTCGCGTACGTCATCGGCGACGCGAGCGCGGCGGACATCACACCGCTCGCCGTCACCGCCTCGCTCGGCTACGGCACCGGCAGCAACCAGACGCTGGAGGCGCGCCAGATCATCGGCGAAGACGGCGACCGGCGATGGGCCATCACTGCCCGCGCGTTCACCGCGAACGCCCACGGCGTGTACGTCATCGCCGATTGCACCGGCGGTGACCTCGAGGCCGTGTTCGCCGAGATCGTCGAGAAGAACCCCGTCGTCGTCAGCGGCTGAGGGAGAGGCGCGGCCCGGGGTGTTCTCGTCCGGGAGCATGGGCGCCGGGGCGAGTGGGTCGGCGGGGGGGGTCGGCGGGGTGGGTCGGCGGGACGTGTGGGTCAGCGGGACGTGTGGGTCAGCGGGACGTGTGGGTCGGCGGGCCGGCGCGGCGAGTGGGTCAGCGGCCCCCGGGCGGTCCGACCAGCAGCAGGACGACGTAGAGGGCGACGACCGCCGCCGCGATGAGCCCGCCGAGCACCCACGGGCGCCGCAGGAACCAGCGCATCGTCCGGTCGTACCACCGGCGGTCGCGCGGATCCGCCGACTCCTCGAGACGCCACTCCCCGGCGAGCCGCCCCGTGCGATGCAGCCAGATCTCCAGCGGCACTGTCGCATACGGCACGATCGCACTCGCCACGGCGAGCACCGCGACTCCGGCGTGCCAGCGATTGTTGAGCGCCACGAGGATCGCCGTCGCACCGTAGGCGAGGAACACGAACCCGTGGATGCCTCCGCCGATCGTCACGACGATCCCCGGTGCCCCGAGCGCCCTGGACACGAGCGCGGCGATGAGGATCGTCCAGGTGACCGCTTCGGCGATCGCCAGCACGCGGAACAGGCGAGAGGGCAGGGTGAACAACGGGACTCCTCGGGTGTCGGATCCCCTCCAGGCTATGCGAGCCGTTCCGCGACGGAGTACATGCCGGAATAGCGGAGCACAGGCCCGCGTTGCCGAAGGCATGGTGACCGTCGACCCCGAAGCGCTTTCGCAGGTGCTCGGCGCCGTCGACCTGCGTGTCGGGATCGCGCGGCGCCGACGACTCGATGCCGCCGCCCTCCTCCCGCTGTCGACCGGAGACTCGACGCTCGTCTATGTCGCACGCGGGCAGGTGCACGGCATCCCTCCCCTCGACTCCGGATGCCGCCTCACGGTCGAGCGCTCGTCGCAGCAGGTCGCCGTCGACCAGGGGCGCCCCGCGTCGTCGCTGCGCGCCGGCGACGCCTTCCTCACGCTGGGGCGCGCATCGCTCGCACTCGAAGCCGACGCCGAGACCGAGCTCGTCGTCGTCGACCTCGCTCTGGCCGACGCGGCCTCGATCGTCGACGCGCTCCTGCCCGACTACATCACCGTCACGGGCTTCGACCGGCTCGAGCCGGCTGCCGCCGCCCTCGCGGCCGGCATGGGGCCCCTCGACCCCACCGCCTGCTCCGGACGCCGCGGAGACCCCGTGATCTGCCGCATGATGGCGACGACCGTGCTCCTTTCGGTCATCCGCGCGTGGGCCGAGAACGGATGCGCCCCCGAGGGCTGGCCGCGGATGTCCAGCGACCCGTTCCTCGACCGCGTCGTCGAGGCCATCCACGAGCAGCCGGGCCGTGACTGGACCGTCGAACGCCTGGCGAGTGTCGGCGCCATGTCGAGGTCCGCCTTCGCCGAGCGCTTCCGCAGCGTCATCGGCCGGTCGCCCGCCGACTACGTCACCGAGGTGCGCGTCGACGCGGCCAAGCGGATGCTCGAAGAAGGACGCTCCGTGTCGGAGACGTCGCGGGCGCTCGGATACGCTTCCGACGAGGGCTTCAGCCGCGCCTTCCGCCGCCGCACCGGCATGACGCCGAGTGCCTGGCGGGCCGCCGCGCGGACCCCCGTCGTCGCCTGACGCGCCGCGCTGGGCGAGGGCGGGGTGGCCGGCGCCTGACGCCCGACGCCCTGACGCGCGACGCCCTGGGAAGCGCGACGCCCTGGGAAGCGCGCGCCGGGGCCGTCGTGGCCCGCGGTGTCAGAAACGTCGGAGATTCCGCGCGACACGCCGGTGCCCACGGCATCCGGGCCGGCGTGTCGCCCGCGGACTCCGACGTTTCGTGCGCGCCGGCCGGGGCAAGTCCGCGGACCGACCGGGTCGGGGCAGGGCCGGGGCGCGTCCGGGGACGGGCGGGGTCCGGGGCAGGGCCGGGGCCGTGCCGCGTCTGCGGACGGCCTGCGTCACGTCCCGCCGCGTCGGAAACGTCGGAGATTCCCCACGACACGCCGGTCCCCACGGCATCCGGAACGGCGTGTCGCCCGCGAAATCCGACGTTTCGTGCGCGCCGGCCGGGGCCGCGTCGGGGTCCGGGTCCGGGGACGGCCCGGGGCGCGTCCGAGGCAGGGCCGGGGCGCGTCCGAGGCAGGGCCGGGCCGCGTCCGGGGCCGGGCCGCGTCTGCGGACGGGCCTGCGTCACGTCCCGCCGCGTCGGAAACGTCGGAGATTCCCCACGACACGCCGGTCCCCACGGCATCCGGAACGGCGTGTCGCCCGCGAAATCCGACGTTTCGTGCGCGCCGGCCGGGGTCCGGGCCCGGGGCCGGGCCCGGGGCCGGGCCGCGTCCGGGCCCGGGGCCGGGCCGCGTTCGGGGCCATGCCGCGTCCGGGGACGCCCTCAGGCGCGACCGTGGGCGCGGGCGCGGTTCGAGACCCCGAAGAGCACCGCTCCGAGAAGCAGCGACGCGGCGCCGACCACGTACACGAGCTCGATCCCGAGGGTGTCCACAAGCAGCCCGCCCACGCCTGCGGCGATCATGATCGCGGCCTGGAACCCGACGACGACGAGGCTGCCGCCGGCCTCCAGGCGGTCCGGCATCCGGTGCCCCACCCACGTGTTCGCGACGATCAGCCACGACGAGAAGAAGAAGCCCCACACGAGCACGACCGCGGCCACACCGGCGACGGTACCCGGCAGCAGGATCATCGCGAGGACCGCGGCCGAGATCACGAGCGGCGCGATCACCGCCAAGAACGCGAAGGACCGGTCGATCACGAGGCCGATCGCGATGTTTCCGGCAAGGCCGCCGAGCCCGAACAGCGCCAGCAGCACGACGATGGTCGACGCGTCGACGTCGGGGATGCGCTCCAGCGCCAGCCGCACGTACGTGTACGCGAGGAAGTGCCCGAGCACCACGAACACGTGACCGAACAGACCGAGACCGATACCGGGGCGGCGCACCGTGTCGACGAGGAGGCGGATGCTGGCCGCCTGAGCCGCCGGCACCGACGGCAGCGCTGCGCGCAGCGCCACGGCCAGCAGCACCATCAGCACGCTCGCGAGCGCGAACACCATGCGCCAGTCCACGAGTTCCGACAGCATGACACCCAGCGGCACGCCCGCCACGGTCGCCAGCGAGACACCGGCCGAGGTGAACATCACGCCGCGGCCGAGACGCTCCGGCCCGGCGAGCGCCGCCGCCACCGTGATCGACATCGACCAGAACGCGCTGATCGCCGCGCCGAGGAGGAACCGCGCGGCGAGCACGATCATGAGACTCGGGGCGATCGCCACCACGAGGTTCGACACGGCAGCCGCGAGCGCCATCCACACCAGCAGCGACCGGCGGTCGAGCCGAGGAAAGATCAGGCCGATCGTCGGAGCGACGACGAGGCCGACCAGCGCCGTCACGGTCACCGTCTGCCCGGCCTGACCGGGCGTCACGCCCAGCGCATCCGCCATCTCCGTCAGCACGCCGTTCGGCAGGAACTCCGCCGTGACCAGGAGGAAGCCCATCATCATGAGCGCGACGAGGCCGCCGTAGCGCATCCGGTCGATGCGCCCGGCGGGAGCGTTGGAAACGGGGGCGATGGGAACAGGGGCGGTGGTCGTCATGCTTCCACGCTCACAGACGACGGATGCCGTCGCCCGACGTCGCGTCCACGGCATCCGACCGATCGTCCGCGCACGCCGCCCGCATGCCCCCGTCCGCGCACGCCGCCCGGGTCCGCCGCCCGGGTCCGCCGCCTGCGCACGCCGCGCACGCCGCGCGCGCACGCCGCCTGCGCACGCCGCCCGGGCGCGCACTGCTCCTGGACGAGACCGGCGCAGGTCACCGACCGCGCAGCGCAGCGCGGAGCAGCGCGACGATCGGCCTCGGCATCCGCTCGACCGGGATCGCCGCGATCACGTCGGCAGCGAACCGGGCCTTGCGACCGGCCGCAGTGCCGGCGAACCGGTGCAGCTGCTCTTCCACGGTGCGCTCACGCTGCGCAGGCTGCCCTTGGAACACGCGGAATCGCGCGAGCTCGCCGCGCGCATCGAGGGTCTGGATGACCAGCTCGGCTCCTGCGGCGGCGATCACCTCGTCTTCGAGATCGCGCTCGCAGCCGAAGAATCCGGCATCCTCCGGCGAGCCGTCGTGGCTGATCGCGCCGAGGTCCCGCAGCACCGAGCTCACATATCCGCCTTCGGCCGCGTCGTACAGACCCACGACGCGGCGCCCCGCCTCGCGCAGCATCCGCAATCGCCCGCGCAGGTTGGTGATGCCGTCGAGATCGACCAGCTCGAGCTCATCGACCGAAAGCCCGAGCCTGCGCGCGGCCGTCTCGACGGCAAGGCGGTCGCTCGCACCCTCGAACAGCACGACGGTGCGCGGCTCGGTCGTCTCCGGCATGCCGACGACCCTAGCGCGCCGCACCGCCGTGGGCCCGCACGCGGCGCGCCGTCACCGTCCGTTCACCGACCGCCGCCAGACTGCGACCATGAGCGAACCCGAAGGCCGTGCCGAACCGCCGGCGACGGCGAACAGCGGCGCGGTCGGCGTCATCGGCCTCGACCTCCGCGGCGACGAACCGGCACCGAAGAAGCAGGTGTACTCGTGGGCGCTGTGGGACTGGGCGACGCAGCCCTTCAACACCGTCATCCTCACGTTCATCTTCACCGCCCTCTACCTGACGACAGAGGCGTTCCTCCCCGCCGACATCGCCGCCCTCGACCCGGAGAGCGATGCGTTCAAGGCAGGCGAAGCGGCACTCGCCTCCGGCCTGGGACTCGGGTCGACGATCGCGGCGTTCGCCATCCTGCTGCTGGCTCCCGTGCTCGGACAGCGAGCGGATGCCGCTGGCAGGCAGAAGCTGTGGCTGGGGATCGGCACCGGGGCGCTCATCCTCTGCATGCTGGGCCTCTGGTTCGTCGAGCCGACGCCCTCGCTGTTCTGGCTCGGCGTCGCCCTCGTGTCGGCAGGGTCGGTGTTCGGCGAGATCGCCGCGGTCAACTCCAACGCCATGCTGATCGGCATCGCGACGCCTCGCACCGTCGGCCGCATCTCGGGGCTCGGGTGGGGATTCGGCTACCTCGGCGGCATCGTCGCCCTCGTCATCGTGGTCGTGTTCTACGCCCTCGACTGGTTCGGCCTGTCCGAAGACGGCGGCCTGCCGTTCCGCATCATCGCCGTGGGGTGCGCGGTCTGGGCCATCGTCTTCAGCATCCCGATCTTCCTGCACGTACCGGAGCCGTCTCTGGGGCGCGCGGAGCGGAAGGTCGGCTTCTTCGCGTCGTACGGGCTGCTCGTGCGCGACGTGATCGGCCTCTACCGCTCGCCCGCCACGCGTCCGACGTTCTGGTACCTGCTGGCCAGCGCGGTGTTCCGCGACGGCATCGGCGGCGTGTTCGCCTTCGGAGCGGTCATCGCGAGCCAGGTGTTCGACTTCACGTTCCTCGAGCTCGTCGTGTTCGGCATCGCGGCCAACCTCATCGCCGGCGTCTCGACGATCATCGCCGGGCGGTTCGACGACACGTTCGGACCCAAGCGCATCATCCTCGTCTCGCTGGCGTCGATGGTGGTGGCCGGGCTCGCGGTGTTCCTGCTGGCCGACACCGGCAACACGCTCGTCTTCTGGATCGGCGGGCTCGTGCTGTGCGCCTTCGTCGGGCCGGCGCAGGCCGCTGGTCGCTCGTTCCTGGCGCGGGTCACGCCGGCCGGACGCGAGGGCGAGATCTTCGGCCTGTATGCGACCACGGGCCGCGCCGCGAGCTGGATGGCGTCGGGAGCGTGGACGCTGCTCATCGCCCTCACCTCGCGCACCTCGTTCGGCATCATCGGCATCGTGCTCGTGCTGATCGCGGGATTCCTGCTGCTCCTGCCCGTCACCGCTCCGCCGAAGACGGCGCGGGACTGAGCCGGCTCTGCGCCGAAAGGTCGCGGGACGAGCCGGCGCTGCGCCGAAGGGGTCGCTGGACGGAGCCGGCGCTGCGCCGAAAGGTCGCGGGACGAGCCGGCGTTCGGCGGCCCCGGCACGTCACCGCGTCGGCGCACCGGAGTAGCCTGACCGCGTGACCGTCATCATCGCCTTCCTCGCCAATGTGCTCGTCGCGGTCGCGAAGACGATCGCCGCCCTCATCACCTCGTCGGCGTCGATGGTCGCCGAGGCCGCGCATTCGTGGGCGGATGCCGGCAACGAGGTCTTCCTCCTGATCGCCGACCGCCACGGCGCACGGGTGAAAGACGAACGGCATCCGCTCGGATACGGACGCAGCGCGTTCGTGTGGTCGCTGATCGCGGCGTTCGGCATCTTCACGGCGGGGTCGATCGTCTCGATCATGCACGGCGTGCAGGAGCTGGCAGAGCAGGGCCCGGTCGAGTCGCCGGTGATCGCGTACCTCGTGCTCGGCGTCGCCTTCGTACTCGAGGGAGCGTCGTTCACGCAGGCCATGGTGCGTTCACGCCGCCTCGCCCGCGAACGCGGCACCTCGGTCTGGGACTTCGTGCTCGAGACGAGCGACACGACCCTCCGTGCGGTGTTCTTCGAAGACGCCGCCGCGCTCATCGGCCTCGTGCTCGCCGGCGGATCGATCCTGCTGCACCAGATCACGGGCGTGGCCGCGTGGGATGCCGTCGGCTCCATCCTCGTCGGCGTGCTGCTCGGGGTGGTCGCCGTCATCCTCATCAGCAGGAACATGGCGTTCCTCATCGGCACCTCGGTGTCGCCGGCGGTCAGGGCTCGGGTGGGGCGCGCGCTGCTCGCATCGGCCGACATCCACCGCGTGACGTATCTGCACATCGAGTTCGTCGGGCCGAATCGCCTGTTCATCGTCGCCGAGGTCGACCTCGCCGGCGACGCGCGCGAGCACGACGTCGCCCGGAGGCTGCGCGACATCGAGCGTCAGATCGAGGCCAACGAGGTCGTCGAGACGGTCGTGCTGTCGCTGTCCGTCGACGACGAGCCGTCCCTGGAGTTCTCCGCGGCCGCGTGAACGCGGCGCCGGAGGACCGCCGGACTCCCCCTCGCACGCAGCGGTGCAGAGCCGTGGATGCCGCGCGACGTCAGCGCGGCCAGTTGTCGGCGAGCTTGGTGAGCAGGCGTGCGAGCTCGGCGCGCTCCTCCTCGGTGAAGGCGGCGAGCGCCGACCCGAGCAGTTCGCGACGCTCTCCCCGCATGCCGCGTGCGAGTCGCCGGCCCTCGTCGGTGAGCGCGATTCGCGTGCGTCGAGCGTCGTCGGGGTCGGCCTCGCGGCGGACATAGCCGCGTTCGACGCCCTGCTGCACGAGGCGTGAGGCGCGCGGCTGGTCGACGCCGATCGCGGCGCCGAGCTCGCTCACGGTGAGGGGGGCGGATGCCGTGGCGAGAGCCTCGAGCATGCGCATCCGCGCCGGTCCGCCGAAGCGCGCCGCAGGATCGCCACCCCACGGCCCCATTCCCGGATGTCCGGCATGACGCGGATGCTCGTGCTGGTCGCCGCGCTGCCCGTGCGCACCGCCGCCATGCCGACCGTGCGGTCCACCGCGCCGATCGCCGAACGGCCGCCCGGGTTCTCCGGGGCGACGGCCACGGAGACGCGAGAGCGCCTGCGCGATGGCCTCGGTCGGATCGTCGTCGGGAGCGGTCATGCTTCGAGTTTACATGTGAGTTGACATGCTTCTCCTACTCATGTCACACTACATATACATGCACAGTGACAAGCACATGCATAGAGACATGCGAAGGACTTCCCATGAACACGACAGACAACCACACCACAGACACCCCTGCGTCTCCTCGGCCTTTCGGCTTCTGGATCACCGCCGTCGATCGCCTGCTCGCTGCAGAGTTCGCCACGGCCTTCGAGCGAGAGGGAGCGAACCGCCGCGACTGGCGCCTGCTCAACGTCATCGACGGGACCGTACCTGCACACCGCCCCCTGCGGCCGCACAAGCTGCGCGACCTGGAGGAGCGCGGATGGATCACCCGCGAGGGTGAGGACTGGACGCTCACCGACGAAGGGCGCGCCGCGAAGGAGCGCCTCTGCGCGATCGCCGACGGCATCCGAGCGACGATCACGGATGCCGTGAGTCCCGAGGACTACGAGACCACCGTCGCGACACTCGAGAAGATCGCCACGGCGCTCGGATGGGAGGACGGGAAGCCGCTCCCCCGCCGCGGGCGCGGCGGACATGGCGGACGCCACGGACATGGCGGGCGCGATGGACACGATGGACGCGATGGACGCGACGGACACGATGGACACGGCCAGGCCCGGCTCTGGTTCGGCGGCCCCAGGCTGCCCCGTCGAGGCTTCCCCGGATGGCACGAGCACGGCGAGCACGGGCACGGCGAGCGCGGAGAGTACGGGCGGCACGAGCGCGGCGAGCACGGCGAGTACGGGCGGCACGGCGGGCACGGACACGGCGGGCACGGCGAGCGCGGCGGGCAAGGACACGGCGAGTGCGGGCACGGCGAGCGTGGACGGTTCGGACGCGGCGAGTACGGGCACGGCCATGAGCGCGTCGCTCGGCTCGCGCAACACGCCTACAAGCGCGGCTTCGATGCCGGCTTCTCGCAGGGCCGCGCTTCGTGACATCCGCACGGGGAGCGGAGATTCCGGTCCGCTAGCCGCGGGCTCCTCCGCCCTCGGAGACCACCTGCGCGCGGGCCTTCACGACCGCGCACGGCGCGCTGTACCATCGCCGACATGGAAGCCCTGTTCGCCGTGTACGGTTTCGCCGCCCTCGTGGCCGCCGTGGTGATCGCGCGCCCCGGAAAGAACACACCTCCCCGGGTCGACGACGGACCCCGCGCCGACCCCGCGCTCCGCGTCGCACTCACCACGAGGCAGCCCGGCCTGAACAACCAGGGTCAGCTCTAGTCCCGCCTGGTCCGGCGGAACCGGGTCAGCCGCCGACGGACCCGACGTCGGTGACGCCGACGTCGGTACGGTGGAAGTTCTGGAACGATCGCGATGCGGTCGGCCCGCGCTGCCCCTGGTACCGGTTGCCGTACGGACCCGATCCGTAGGCGTTCTCCGTCGGAGAGCTCAACCGGAAGAAGCAGAACTGGCCGATCTTCATGCCGGGCCACAGCTTGATCGGCAGCGTCGCCACGTTCGCAAGTTCGAGCGTCACGTGTCCGGTGAAGCCGGGGTCGATGAAGCCCGCCGTGGAGTGGGTGATGAGACCGAGGCGGCCGAGCGACGACTTGCCCTCGAGGCGCGCCGCCACGTCGTCGGGGAGGGTCACCTGCTCGAACGTCGCGCCGAGCGCGAACTCGCCCGGGTGCAGGATGAACGGCTCGTCGGGAGCGACCTCGATCAGCCGGGTCAGCTCGGGCTGATCCTCGGACGGATCGATGAACGGGTACTTGTGGTTGTCGAACAGCCGGAAGTAGCGGTCGAGACGCACGTCCACGCTCGACGGCTGCACCATCTCCTCATCGAACGGAGTCAGCCCGATGCGGCCGGATGCGAGTTCTGCCCTGATGTCGCGATCGCTGAGAAGCACGGCACCAGCCTAGTGCGGGCCGGTCTCGGCGGTCGGTCGGCGCAATGATTCCTTCGCTCGGCGTAGCGTCCCGGCATCCGCGTAATATATCGGGGCTCCGTTCGTCTCTTCTGCCATGAGGCGACACACCAGGAGGAGCGCATGAGCGCGGCAGTCATCGACGACACCGTCCGGCCCGCGACGAGACGGCGACCGGATGCCGGGTGGTACCCCGACCCGTTCGACCCGCAGAACCGCCAACGGTGGTGGAACGGCTCGGAGTGGACCGAGTTCGACCATCCGCTCCGTCCCGACGTCCACGTCTGGCCGACGGAGGAGTTCGGGATGCCCGTGCGCTGAGCCCTCTTGGCGTCGCGAGCCCGGGAGTCCGGGTCAACCGCGGGCGCGAGCCAGGCGCGACCCGGGTGGGCGGCCGGGCATGAGCCGGATCGGCGGGCGGGGTGCGAGCCGTGTCTGCGGGCGGGGCGCGAGCCGCGTCGGCGGGCGGGGCGAGCCGTGTCGGCGAACCGCATCCGCCCCGTCCAGACGCGGCGATGGCGTGGGGCCAGCGCGGCGTTTGGCCATCCGCACACGACCGGGTAGGCTGACAGCACCCCTGCCGCCGCGGAATTCCGCGGAAGAGCGGGCGCGGGGCTGTAGTTCAATGGTAGAACTTCTGCTTCCCAAGCAGACAGCGCGGGTTCGATTCCCGTCAGCCCCTCCACACGACCCTTCGGCGCTTCACCCGGTGAACTGCGCGATCCACGCCGCCGCCCGCGTACGAAACGTCGGACTCCACGCACGACACGCCGCCCCGGGGGCCGCCCACACGGCGCGTCGTCCGGATTCTCCGACTTTTCGTTCGCCGCGCGAGCCCCGGCGATCCGGACGGGTCCCGCCACCCCGGCCGCCCGCGTACGAAACGTCGGACTCCGCGCACGACACGCCGCCCCGGGGGACGCGCGCACGGCGCGTCGTCCGGATTCTCCGACCTTTCGTCCGCCGCGCGAGCAGCGTCACCGCCCCCGCGTGTCCGCGCCGCGCACGCGCCCTGCCGCGCCCGTCCCTGCCCCGCGCCCGCGCCCGCGCACGCCGCCGCGCGAGCCCGGGTCACGCACGCGCTCAGTCGTCGAGCATGGCGCGCAGCTGTTCCACGGATGGCGTGGACACCGGCTCCGGAACCAGATGGAGCCCGCCCGGGCTGTCCGCGGTGAGAGCGAGCGCTTCGAGCCACGCCCGGTTGACCTCCGTGGGCTGGGCCACGCCGTACGAGAAGGTCAGCGAGGTCCCCGCGTGCACCCAGACCGTCGTGCGGCCACCGCCGACGCTCGGGTCCTCACGCCACGAGAAGGAGAACGGCTGTCGTCTGCGCAGCTTCTCGGTCACGACCAGCTGCAGGTGCGCCAGCGTCCGATCGTCGACCTGCAACCTCGGGCCGCCCTCATAGATGAATGTGCCCATCGACCCGCTCCGCTTTCGGCGCTCACGAAGACCCGAGAGTGCGCCAGGAGTCGTCGCCGATGGCGGCCCCCGCCTGCGGCCCCATCTGCAGCATCCCGCCGTCGATCACCACCGACGCTCCCGAGATGTAAGCGGCAGCCGGCGATGCGAGGAACGCGATGAGCGCCGCGACCTCACGCGCATCCCCCGGACGCCCGAGCGGGATGCCGGGCCGACGGTTGCCGTGCGGATCCTCATCCTCCTGACCGGTCATCGGCGTGGCGATCTCGCCCGGCGCGACGCTGACCGCGCTCACGCCGTGCACGCCGAGTTCGAGGGCGATGTTCTTCATGAGCCCGCCCAGGCCGTGCTTGGCCGCGTCATACGCGCTCGACCCGACCATCGGCTGATGCTCGTGCACACTGGTCACCGCGATGAGCCGGCCACCGCGCCCGCTGCGCACGAACTCCCGCGCGGCCCGCTGGAGGCACACGAAAGCGCCGTCGAGATCCACCTGCACCACGCGACGCCACTCTTCGAACGACAGATCGAGGAACGGGGTCTGCGTGCCCGTGCCGGAGTTGTTCACGAACACGTCGAGCCCGCCGAGCTCGTCGATAAGGCCGTCGATCACGTCACCGCACGCCGGAGCATCGGCCGTGTCCAGGTGCGCCACGACCGCCCGGGCGCCGTGCGCGCGCACCTCGTCCGCGGTCTGCTCGGCCCCTGCCTGATCGGTGTGCCAGGTGATCCCGACGTCGAGGCCGTCCGCGGCGAGCGCGACCGCGGTGGCGCGCCCGATCCCGGAATCCGACCCCGTCACGATCGCCCGCCGCGGCACCGCGTCGAGCCCGTCCATCCTCGTCTCATCCGTGCGTGTCTCGTCCATGCCGCGACCATAGCGACGGCAGGCACCGGCGCAGAGGGGCTTGCGCCGCGGCGCGGGCATCCGTACACGTGAGCGCCGGAGCACGACAGCACCAGAACACGGGAGCGCCGGAGCACGACAGCACCGGAACATGACAGCGCCGGTACACGACAGCACCGGAACATGACAGCGCCGGTACACGACAGCGCCCCGGTACCCGACAGCACCGGAACACGACAGCGCCGCAGCACGCGACGGCGCCGCCGTACAGGACGGTGCCGGTCAGACGACGGCGTTCACCAGACGCTGCCGCTGAGAGCCGAGTCCGTCGATCCCCAGCTCGACCACGTCTCCGGCACGCAGATACGGGAAACGGCCGGACAGGGCGACGCCCTGGGGAGTGCCCGTGTTGATGAGGTCGCCGGGGTCGAGCACCATGTACTGCGACAGATGGTGCACGATCTCGGCGACCGTGAAGATCATGTCCGCCGTGTTGGAGTCCTGCCTGGCCTCCCCGTTCACCGTCGACCAGAGCCGCAGGGCCTGCGGATCGACCTCGTCTGCCGGCACGAGCGCAGGGCCGAGGGGGTTGAACGTCTCGGCGTTCTTGCCCTTCGACCACTGCCCTCCGGACTGCTCGACCTGGAAGGCGCGCTCCGACACGTCATGCGACACGACGTAACCGGCGACGTGCGCCAGAGCCTCCTCGGGGCTCGACAGGTACCGTGCCCGCTTGCCGATCACCACGCCGAGCTCGACCTCCCAATCGACCTTCTCGGCCCCGGGCGGCATGAGCACGTCGTCGAACGGACCGACGACCGTATTCGGATGCTTGTGGAAGAGGATCGGCACCGAAGGGGGCGCATCCCCCGACTCGGCCGCGTGGGCCGCATAGTTCTGGCCGATGCACAGCACGGCCGACGGGCGGGCGATCGGCGCGCCGACACGCAGGTCGTCGGCGCCTTCGAACGCGGGCAGCTCCCCGGCTTCCAGAGCCGCGCGGGTACGAGAGATGCCGCCGCCTTCGAGGAAGGCGCCGTCGATGTCGCGTGTCAGACCGTCGAGGCGGAAGACGCGGCCATCGTGGCGGACCGCGGGGGTTTCGGCGCCGGCATCGCCGAGGCGGAGGAGTTCCATCGTCGTTCTCCGTGTCAGGGGTGTCAGGGGTGTGTTGGGTGTCAGGGGTGTGAGGGGTGTGTTCAGTGGCGGATCAATGGGTGTACGGGCGGTGCTTCTGGATGGCATCCGACAGCTCGACGCCGAACCCCGGGGTCTCGGGCACCTTCAGCCGGCCATCGACGGGCACCGGCTCACCGACGAGCATCGGCGAGAACATCGGCACGACCTCCTCGGCGGTCGGATGCATCATGAGGAACTCGGCGAACGGGCTGTTCGTGCGCGTCACCACGAAGTGATAGGAGTACACCGACGATCCGTGCGGCACCACCATGGCTCCGTGCGCGTCTGCGAGCGCAGAGATCTTGATGAGCTCCGTGATGCCGCCGCACCAGCCGACATCCGGCTGGATGAGGTCGACGCCGGTCTCGAGCAGCTGCCGGAAGCCCCACCGGGTCGCCTCGTGCTCGCCGGTGGTTATCATCATCGACGACGGAGCACGGCGCCGCAGCTCGGCGTAGCCCCAGTAATCGTCGGGGATGAGAGCCTCTTCGAGCCATTTGAGACCGTAGTCCGAGGCCGCATGAGCGAGGCGCGTCGCGTAGTCCACATCGAGCGACATCCAGCAGTCGTACATGAGCCAGAAGTCGTCGCCGACCTTCTCGCGCATGTCTGCGAGGAGCGCGATGTTGCGGCGTAGCCCCTCTTCTCCTTCGGCAGGACCGTGATGCAGGGGCATCTTGCCGCCGATGAAGCCGAGCTCCTTCGCCCTGTCGGGCCGGGCTCCGGTGGCATAGAACTGCAGCTCGTCGCGCACGGGCCCGCCGAGCAGCTCAAAGACGGGGACCTGCCGGATGCGGCCGAGCAGGTCGTAGAGGGCGAGGTCGACACCGCTGATCGCGTTGAGCACCACCCCGCGACGCCCGTAGTACAGGGTCGACTTGTACATCTGGTCCCAGATGCGCTCGATGTCGGTCACGGCGCGCCCCTCCAGGAAGCGCGCGAGATGCTTCTCGACGATGAAGGCGCCGATCTCGCCGGCGGTCGTGACGGAGAAGCCCACGGTGCCGTCGCTCGCCTCGATCTCGACCACGAGTGTGCCGAGCACGTTGATGCCGAAGCTCTGGCGCGACTGGCGATACTCCGGATACACGCTCATCGGCGTCGCGATGTGGTCGTCGATCCAGTGCTCCGCGCCCTGGTCGTGGTAATCGGCTCCGCCGCCGCGCACGGTGTAGGCGCGAACCTCGCGGATCGTGGGAGTGGCGGTCATCGTGTCTCTCCGTCTCGGTCGTTCTCTGAACCGGATTCCCGGTCGAATCGGACAAGCACCTTGCCCGGGGTGCCGTCGCCCGCGGCGAGCGCGGCGAAGGCGGCGTCGGCGTCGGCCACGTCGATCTCCCGGCTGATCAGCGCACGGTACGTCTCGGGGTCGCCTCCGATGATCTGCGCGGCATGAGCGAAGTCGTCGGAGCCGTAGGTGAAGCTGCCGAGCAGCGCGCGTTCCTCGGTGCTCACGAGGTACGCGTCGAGCGTCATCTGCGGCGCGCCCATGCCCACGAGGCAGATCGACGCACCCAGCACGGTGCTCGTGAGCGCATCGCGCACGGTGGGCGTGATGCCGACGGCATCCACGGCGGCGTCGGCCAATCCGCCTCTCTCCCGCAGCTGATCGGCGACCGGACCCTCAGCCGGATCGACGGTCTCGGCCCCGAGACGCTGGATGAGCGCCCGGCGAGCGGCGTCCGGTTCGCTGACGATGATCGTCCGTGCTCCCGCGTCGCGGAGCGCGACGACCACCGACTGCCCGATCGGCCCTCCGCCGATCACGAGCACTCGGCCGAGGCCCGACCGCGGCAGCCGCCGCACGGCGTGCACCGCGACGGCGAGCGGTTCGATGAGGGCCCCCAGCTCGATCGGCAACCCGTCGGGGAGCGCGACGACGTTGCGCGCCGGGACGAGCACATAGTCGGCGAAGGATGCCGGCACCTCCGGCGCGACGCCGATCACGTACTTGCGGGGGTGGTGCTGCTCGTGTCCCGCGTACGCAGCGGCGTCGTCGGCGGGCACGACGACAGGGTTGAAGGTCACGGGGGTGCCGACGGCGAGCCCGTGCACACCGGATCCAACGGCCGCGATCGTGCCGCTGGACTCGTGCCCCATGACCTGCCCCGGCAGGCGCCGGCCGTTCTCGCCGGTGTAGCCGTGCACGTCGGATCCGCAGATCCCGGTCGCGGCGACGCGGATCACGACCTCGTCGGTCCCTGGGGTGGGCGTGGGGGCTTCTCGGACGTCGAGTCGCCCGATCTCGGTGAGCACGAGCTCGCGCATCGGCTGGTCTCCTTCTTGCTTCTGCGGTCAGGCCTGGCGGGCGGATGCGGTGGACTCGAGCCCGACGCCGTCGGTCTCGCGCACCGCGGGGCTGACGGCGCGGCTGAGGGCGATCAGCGCTGCGCCGAGAAGGGCGATGGCCGCCAGCACGATGAGGCCTGCGCTGTCGCCGAACGTGGCGTCGGCCCAGTTCTTGAGGATCGGCGCGAGGAAGCCGCCGAGGCTGCCGAGCGAGTTGATCAGGGCGATGCCGCTCGCTGCCGCCGCACCGAGGAGGAACGACGTGGGCAGGGTCCAGAACACCGGCTGCACCGAGATGAATCCGGCGGCGCCGACGCTGAGGGCGGCGAGCGCGACGATCGGCTCCTGGATCACGGCGGAGACGACGATGCCGAGTCCGGCCGCGCCGAGCGCGCAGGTGGCGATGAGGCGCCGCTGCCCCGTGCTGTCGGCCAGACGCGAGAGCACGAACGTGACGATGAGCGCGAACGTCCACGGAACGGCGGTGAGGAGACCGACTTCGAGCCCGACCGGCTTGCCCACGATCGTGGCGACCTGGGTGGGGAGGTAGAAGGTCACGCCGTAGACGCTCATCTGGATCGTGAGGTAGATGGCGGCGAAGTACAGCACGACCGGGTTCCCGAGGGCTCGCAGTGCGCCCCGCGGCGAGTGGTTCTCCTTGATGTCGTCCTCGGCCTCGAGCGCGCCGATGAGAGCGGAGCGCTCACCCTCGCTGAGCCACTTCGCGTCCTTCGGGCCGTTGTCGAGGTAGAAGAACGCGACGACGCCGATGAGGACGGTGAGGATGCCGGTGACGAGGAACATCAGCTGCCATCCGTGGATGCCGACCTTGCCGTCGAGATCGAGCAGCATGCCGGACAGCGGTCCGCCGAAGATGAACGCGAGAGGCGCCCCGAAGTAGAAGAGCCCGTTGACGCGTGCACGGAAGCTCAGCGGGATCCAGTAGGTGAGGAAGAGGATGACGCCGGGGAAGAAGCCCGCTTCGGTGATGCCCAGCAGCACGCGCAGGATGTAGAACACCCACTCGTTGGTGGCGAACATCATCAGCGACGAGACGATCCCCCACGAGATCATGATGCGGGCCAGCCAGATCTTCGCGCCGACCTTGCGCATGATCAGGTTCGACGGCACCTCGAAGAGGGCGTAGCCGAGGAAGAAGATCCCCGCGCCGAGAGCATAGGCGGCGTCCGAGATCGCGGTGTCCGCCTGCCAGGCGGCTTTCGCGAAGCCGAGGTTCGCCCTGTCGAGGAAGGCGAGGATGTACATGAGAAGAAGGATCGGGATCAGCCGAAGCGTGACCTTGCGGACGATCGCGGCGAGCTCTGGCCGCGTAGAGGACTGAGTGGACATCGGGCATCTCCATTGACGTGGGAATCCATGCGTTCACGTACATGAACTTGATGTCGCAGACCTGAACGCGCGATAGTGTGACACATCGCACCTGCACGCACAACTCTCGACGGGAGCTCCCATGACCGAGGCCGAACCGAGCGCCGTCAAGTCCGCCGGACGCGCGATCCAGATCATCGAGCATCTCGCCGACACCGATGGCCAGACGTTCCCGCAGCTCCTCTCCGCGCTCTCCCTGCCGCGCTCCAGCGCGCACGGGCTTCTGCGCACGCTCGTCACCGCCGGGTGGGTGGAGCTCGACCCGGTGACCAAGCGGTACTCGCTGGGGCTGAAGGCATGGCAGATCGGGCAGCGCTACGACGGCCACCGGCTGCTGCTCGACTACGGCCCGCCGCTGATGGCCGAGCTGACCGCCGAGACCGGCGAGACCGTGCAGATGGCACGGCTCGACGGCGTGGAGAACGTCTACATCGCCATCAGCCCCTCGCCGAATCCGATGCGGCTCGCCTCGAACGTGGGAATGCGCCTGCACGCCCATGCGACGGGGATCGGCAAGGCTCTGCTGAGCACCCTGGCCGACGACGATGCCCGCCAGCGACTGCACCAGGTGGCGATCCCGCGGTTGACGGCCAAGACGATCACCGAGCCGGAGGAGATCCTCGCGGCGATCGGCCGGGGCCGTGACCTGGGGTTCTTCGTCGACGACGAGGAGTTCATCGACGGATGCCGGTGCGTGGCCATGCCCCTCACCTGGCCGCAGGAGACAGGGGTCGCCGCCGCCGTGAGCATCACCATGCCGACGAGTCGCACCGATGAGCGATGGCCGCACTCGATGGTCGAGCCGCTGCGACGGCTCATCGACAGGATGCGGAAGGAGATGGGGCTCCCGGTCGCCCCTCCGGGTCCGCGGGAGTGAGCAGGGCCGGCGGGTGAGCAGGATCATCGGCCGTCGTCAAGCACCTCCCGCACGCCGGCTCCGCCCGGCATCCTGTCGCCATGACCTCGCGCCCCGTCACGCCCACCATCACGCCGTACCCCGACGGCCCGCTCCTGGTACGCGGGCCCGTCGAGCTGCTCACGCCCGACGGCGAGCGCATCGACCCCGGCCGCCGCACCTGCGCGCTGTGCCGGTGCGGCCTGTCGACCATCAAGCCGTTCTGCGACGGAAGCCACAAGGTCTCCGGATTCCGCACGCAGGACTGACGGCGGGAGCATCCGTTCTCAGCCGGCTGAGACGCCCGCGAACGGGCGGCGCAGCGACGACTCTCCGCGTTCCCACGCCTCGAGGATGCCGTCGCTCCCCCACCCGTCGACGGTGAGGCACGCGGCGGCTCCGAACAGGATGTCGGGCAGCAGTTCAGGGTCGTCCTCCGCGAGCGATCCCGCGAGATCGCGTCCGGCGATCTGCTCGTGCACGGCATCCGCCTCGACGTGCTCGTCGTAGTACGCGGCGACCTCGTCGCTGAAACCGACGCGGCGCAGCCCCTCGGCGATCGACCGGCACGGGAGCGACGACGTCATCTCGAAAGCAGCCAGATGCCCCACTGCGGCACCGCGGAGACGGCGGTTCATGCCGAACATCGTCATGAGGTTGAACGAGGCGAGCGTGATCGCCGGCACCAGGTCGACGTAGGCGCCGTAGGTGTCGTCGAGGCCGGCACCGCGCAGCGTGCGGGCGTACATCACCTGGTGCATGCGGTCGGGGTCTCCCCCTCCGTACTCGTCGGCCTGGATCTCGATGAGGGCCGCCTTCGAGCGTCCGGTGAGGCGCGGGATCGCCCAGGAGTGCGCGTCGGCCTCCCGCAGCGTGTAGATGCTCCGCTGGATGAGCAGCTCCCTCGCCTGATCCACGGTCGCCTTGCGCCCCACGAACCTCGACAGGCTCGGCCCGGGTTGCGGGGTCGTCATGCGGAAGAGCGTGGCGGCCACGGCATCCCTCGTCGGCTCCGGGAGCTCTGGCAGCTCGACCGCGGCGCGCACGGCCGCCTCGAACGACCGCTCGAGTGCTCCTCGTGCCCCGATCAGCGCGGCATCCCACTCCCACTCCGCCCCGAACCCGGGAAGCGAGCCGTACCCGATGGCGTAGAGCAGGAAGAGCGACAGCTGCAGGTCGTCGTCGAAGACGGCGTCATCGGTCCGGGCGGCCTCGTCGGCGAGTCGCGGGATGTCGGCCGTCGCGTCCGGGCCGGCCGTGCCTGGGAGCCGCAGGAGCGCCTCGCTCAGCGGGCCGCGAGCGGTGATCCCCGGCGAGACCGCTGACGCGGGGGCGAGGGTGTCGGGAGTGGTGTTCATCGATGCGCCTTCGTGTGTCGAGCCTGAGCGGGCACGCTACCGGGCCGGCACGCAGCGGGGCAGGGGCTTGACACGACGACGCCGCGCCCTCGGGTGAGGACGCGGCGTCGTGAGAGGGGTGTCGCGGTCAGGCGCCGATCTTCTTGGCGTCGTCGCTGTTGAGCAGGCGGAACAGCACAGCCGCCACCACCGCGCCGACGATCGGAGCGAGGATGTACAGCCACAGGTTGCCCCAGTCGAACTGGCCGCTGATGGAGAGGCCGAGGGCGACGGCCGGGTTGAACCCGCCGCCCGAGATCGGGCCCACGGCGACGGCGCCGACGAACACGGTGCCGCCGATGGCGAGGCCGTAGAACGAGTTGCCCTCGGTGTCCTTCGACGTGGCGACGTTCAGGACCACCCAGACCAGCGCCAGCGTGAACAGCGCCTCGACGAGGAACGCCGGAGCGGTCTCGACCTTGACGGGCTCGCCCGGACCCCACACGGCTGCGCTGGCCAGCGCGGCCAGCGCCCCGCCGACGAACTGGGCGACGATGTAGACGACGAGGTCGGCGACGCTCAGGCCGCCGCGCAGGAACACGCCGATCGACACGGCGGGGTTCAGGTGCGCGCCGGAGATGTGCCCGGTGGAGTACACGAGAACCGCGAGGGCGAAGCCGATCGCGAGCGGCGCGAGACCGCCTGCGCCGTTGACCGCGCCGATGATGCTGAAGACGAAGAGGAATGTCGCGATCGCTTCAGCGATCGCCTTGCGTGCTGTCCCGGTCATGAGAGTGCTCTTTTCGTGGAAGTGGGATGCGAGGAGCACCTCGACCACCGCGCACACTCCGGTCGACGCGCCCTCCGTTGGCGTCACCGACAGTAGCGCTTCGGCAAGAGGATCGACGGATGCCGCGCGGCGAATCTGTGAACGGGCTGAACGCGTCGCGACGGCAGGACGCCTTCGAGACGCGGTCAGGCGCGCGCGGCGATCGCCGGGGCGTCCACGTCCCGCGGGAGGGCGCCGAACACGCCGCTCATGCCGTCGAGCCGCGCCGACACGAAGCCCTCCGCGACCGCCGACGGCGCCGTCTTCAGCAGCTGCGCGGCCGAGAGCGACAGCGCCAGCGCCTCGACGAGGCGGCGCGCCGCGGCATCCGGCAGGGGATCGGCGGCGACCTCCTTCGCGAGCCGGCGCGTGCGCTCCAGGTGCGCGTCGAAGACCGGGTGCGCGCCGCGCGCGGGGGCGACCTCGGCGTCGAAGGCCTCGAACGATGCCGGCTCGCGCGTCAGTGCACGCAGCACGTCCAGCGCGATGACGTTCCCCGACCCCTCCCAGATGGCCATGACGGGCTGCTCGCGGTAGCGCAGCTCCAGCGGCCAGTCGGTGGTGATGCCGTTGCCGCCGAGGCACTCCAGCGCCTCCGCCGCGTGCGCCGGCCCCCGCTTGCACACCCAGTACTTCATCACGGCCGTCGCGAGCCGTCGGAAGGCGACGTCCTGCGCCGTGGCGTCGTCGTCATACGCGCGCGCGAGCCGCATGGCGACGGCCGTTCCCGCTTCGACCTCCAGCTGCAGGTCGGCGATCACGCCGGTCATCGCGGGCTGATCCACGAGCATCCGTCCGAAGGCCGCGCGATGCCGCACATGCCACGCCGCCTCGGCGACGCCCTGGCGCATGCCGGCGAGCGAACCGAGCATCGAGTCGAGGCGGGTGCGCGTGACCATGTCGATGATCGCGCGCACTCCGCGCCCTTCCTCCCCCACGAGGGTCGCGGATGCCGCCTCGTACTCGACCTCGCTCGACGCGTTCGACCGGTTGCCCAGCTTGTCCTTGAGGCGCTGGAACCGCAGAGCATTTCGCGTGCCGTCGTCGCGCACCCTCGGCACGAGGAAGCACGACAGCCCGCCTGGCGCCTGAGCGAGCACCAGGAAGGCGTCGGACATCGGCGCCGAGCAGAACCACTTGTGCCCCGTCAGCTCGTAGCGGCCGTCACCCACCGGCACAGCGACCGTCGTGTTCGCCCGCACGTCCGATCCGCCCTGCTTCTCGGTCATCGCCATGCCGAACAGGGCGCTGTGCTTCTGCGCGCGCAGATCGGGGTCGTAGTCGCGCGAGAGCAGTCGGGGCAGCCACACGTCGGACAGCGACGGATGCTCGGCGATCACGGGAACCGCCGCATGCGTCATCGACACCGGACACGCGTGCCCCGGCTCGACCTGGGCGTAGAGCATGAACACGGCGGCCCGTGCCGCGCTCGCACCGGGGCGCGGGTGGGCGAAGGCTCCGGTGTGCGCGCCGTCGGCGACCGCCGCAGCGATGACCCGGTGGTACGCCGGGTCGTATTCGACCTCGTCGATGCGGTTGCCCCAGCGGTCGTGCGTGTGCAGCACCGGTTCGTGGCGGTTCGCGCGTCGAGCGTCGTCCTGGAACTCGGCGGAGCCGACGCGTCGGCCCACCTCGTGCAAAGCCTCGACGGCCCAACCCGCGGCCTCGCGCTCGACGGCATCCCGCAGCGCGACGTTCTCGCCGTATTCGTCCCGGTCGACGCGCGGCGGAGCCTGATTGGTGACGGTGTGCGTGCTCACGATGCTCCAGATGCAATCACGGATCCGCCCGGCAGGCAATGGATCGGCGGGGGGGGAGGATGGGCGGGTGTCGGGGATCGGCGGGCGGGTGTCGGGGATCGGCGGGCGACGCCGATCGGCGGGCGCGTGTCAAGCCCATCGCGCGGGAACGCCCCGTGCCATACCGTGCCGGGCATGAGCCACGACACCGCGACCGACGCCCGCGCCGCCGATCAGCTGCCGGCCGACGGCTCCCCCACACGACTCCGCCGCGCCATCACCGGCCCCCTGCTCTACGCCTTCATCCTCGGCGATGTACTGGGCGCCGGCATCTACGCCCTCATGGGCGTGCTCTCCGAGAAGGTCGGCGGGATGCTGTGGGCGCCGCTCATCCTCGCGCTGCTGCTGGCCCTGCTCACGGCGGGCTCATACGCCGAGCTGGTGACGAAGTATCCGCGGGCCGGCGGAGCCGCGGTTTTCGCCGAGCGCGCGTTCCACAGCCCGATCGTGTCGTTCCTCGTCGGCTTCAGCATGCTCGCCGCGGGAGTGACGAGCGCCGCCGGCCTCGCGATCGCCTTCGCCGGAGACTACCTCGGCACATTCTTCGACCTTCCGACGATCCCCGTCGCCATCGTCTTCCTCGCCATCGTCGCGGCGCTGAACGCACGCGGCGTCCGCGAGTCACTCGGCGCCAACCTCGTCATGACGGCCATCGAGCTGAGCGGCCTGGTGATCGTGATCGTCGTCGTCGGGATCTTCCTCGGCCGCGGCGGAGGCGACCTGTCACGGGTGACCGCGGCACCGGAGGGCACCCCGGTCGCGCTGGCCGTGTTGTCGGGCGCGATCATCGCCTACTACTCGTTCGTCGGCTTCGAGACGTCGGCCAACATGATCGAAGAGGTTCGTCAGCCACGACGCACCTACCCCCGTGCCCTGTTCGGCGCGCTGTTCACGGCCGGCGCCGTGTACGTGCTCGTCGGACTCGCGAGCGCGGCGGCGCTGCCCGCCGGCGAACTGCAGGAATCCAGCGGACCTCTGCTCGCCGTCGTCGAAGCGACCGGAGTCAGCGTGCCGTCCTGGCTGTTCAGCCTCATCGCCCTCGTGGCCGTCGCGAACGGCGCGCTCCTCACGATGATCATGGTGAGCCGCCTCACCTACGGCATGGCCGAGCAGCGCCTGCTGCCCGACGCCCTGGCCCGCGTACTGCCGCGGCGCAAGACGCCGTGGGTCGCGATCCTCACCACCACCCTCGCCGCGATGCTGCTCACGCTGATCGGAGATCTCGCGACCCTCGCCGAGACCGTCGTGCTGCTGCTGCTCTTCGTGTTCCTCAGCACCAACGTGTCGGTGCTGGTGCTGCGTCGCGACAGGGTCGAGCACGACCACTTCCGCATCTGGACGCCGATCCCCGTGCTCGGCATCGCCTCGTGCATCCTGCTGCTCACCCAGCAGCGGCCCATCGTGTGGCTCTACGGCGCCGGCCTCCTCGCCATCGGCGTCGTGCTGCACCTGCTCGCCCGCTGGCGTCGCGCGCACACCGACGCCCGCGCATCCATCGACCCCGACTACAGGAGGACGACCATGACCCAGACCGCCGACGAGAAGCGTCACGACCAGCTCACCGCCGCGCCCGACGCCACCGAGGCCGACGCGGTGCCCCGCATCGAGGTGAGCGAGCACGACGGCAACACCCGCATCGACATCGCCCCCGACGCGCCGGTGCGCCCCGGCCCCGGACCGGGCGCTCCCGGCGCCGACGGCCTGGTTCCGGCATCCGATGACGGCGCGGACGGAGACGGCGCGGACGGAGACGGCGAACCGAGGCGGTGAGGCCTGAATCGAGGCGGTGATGCTCGACGCCGTCGACCCGCACCACAACGAAGCATGCCGACGAGTCATATCCCCCAACCGGGTCGTGTTGCCCCGCACGTCGTACACGATCTCTGACGCCGGCACGCCGTCCGCCACACTCGACGCACCCGGGACAGCACCCGCCACCGTCGACGACGTCAACCGGTCCGCCCAGTCGTAGCAATAGGAGGTCGTCGTCACCGTCGACTGCCCCGGAGCCGTCCAGACATCCGTCAGGCCCGTCCGGTTACCTGACATGCCCGCAGCGGTGTTCACCCCGCACCCGCCCGACGACGCGAATCGGTACGTCAGCCGATGCCCCGGAATCGTCGCCGACACCAGCCGACCCGCCGCGTCATACTCGTACGTCGACGTATACGACGACCCACCCGACGCACTCGTCTGCTGCGCCACACGACCCGACTGCGACAGCTTCACCGCATCCGTCACCGACTGCCGACCCACAGACCACGCCTGTGTCGTGACCCGTTGCGCCCGGTCACGACCTATCGAGGTGAGCGCCGACCCGTCCGGATACGCAACTGACTGCAACCGCTGCAGGGTGTCTTCGTGCCGACCGTACGATCCACGCGTCCCGGCGCCGACGGCCTGGTCCCGGCATCCGATGGCGGCGAGGGGTCGGGCTCCGCTACAGCCAGCCCTTCTTCTTGAACGCCCAGTAGAGGCCGAAGCCCATCGCGACCATGAGCCCGAGCGCCATCGGATAGCCGAACGGCCAGTCGAGCTCCGGCATGCGGGAGAAGTTCATGCCGTACACGGTGCCGACGAGCGTCGGGGCGAAGAGGATCGCCGCCCAGCCCGAGATCTTCTTCACCTCGTCGTTCTGCCGGATGCTGAGCTCGGTCATCCGCCGCATCTCCTCGTTCTGCCGACGCGCGACGATCGTCGACTCGACCGTGAGCGCGTTGTCGAGCACCGTGCGGAACGTGGTGGCGCGGTCGGCGACCCGCAGGGTGTGATCGAGCACGTCGCGCAGGTACCGCTGCAGCTCCTCGTCGACCGAGTACTTCTCCGACCCCCGCAGCAGAGCCTCCAGCATCCCCGCCAGCGGCTGCGTCGCCCGCTGGAAGTCGATGACCTCGCGCCCCAGCTCGTAGATCCGCTGGGTCGCGTCGACGCCCTCCTCGAACAGCTGGCTCTCGATCTCGTCGATGTCGTTCTCGAGCCCGGCGAGCACCGGCGAGTACTCGTCGACCACCTCGTCGAGGATGGCGTAGAGCACCGCTTCGGGTCCGTGCCTCAGCAGCGCGGGGTCGCCCTCGAGGCGCCGGCGAACACGCCCGAGATCAGGGGACTCCGCGTGACGGATGGTGACGACGAAGTCGGGACCGAGGATGACGTGCACCTCGCCGAACTCGACCTCCTCCGCCTCATCGAGATAGCGGGCCGGGCGCAGCACCATGAACAGCACGTCGCCGTAGCGCTCGAGCTTCGACCGCTGGTGACCCGAGAGCGCATCCTCGACCACGAGCTCGTGGATGCCGAACTCGTCGGCCACCGCACGGATCTCCTCGGCGCTCGGGCGGTACAGGCCGATCCAACCCATGCCGCCGCGCTCGCGCATCCGCTCGAACGTCTCGCTGAGGCTCGCCGGATTCTCGGTGCGCACGCCATCGACGTAGATGGCGTTGTCGACGATCGTCATGGCGGAGAACCCGTTGTCAGCGACCAGCCGTCATTCCGCGGGCGGTGCGACGCAGGGGATGGCCGCCTCGGTGATCGCCTGGTGGTACTGCTCCGCAGTGAAGGGAAGCCCGAACTCGGGGACGCTCTGGCCGGACGCCGCCGGGGCCTTCGACGCGATCGCCGCGAGCTCCCACGCAAGATACTGCGCGATGACAGCGCCGACGGTCGAGTCGTTCAGCGTCACCGCGACCGTGAAGCCGGTCGTCGGATCGGCGTACGCGGCCGTCGCATAGCCGGGGGTCCACCCCTGCTGCCCGATCATCGTGCCGGCGAGGAAGCCGCCGCCCGTCGCCTGGAACCATGACGGCGCTCCGTCGAACGCCGGGAGCGGTGCGCTGAACCGGGCGCCCTTGTCCTTGTCGTCCTTGCGGAGAACCTGCGCCGCCTCGGCCTGCGCGTAGCGGCCGAGATCCTCGATCGTCGACACGACACCGGAATCGGTGTATCCGCTGCTCGACGACAGGGTCGTGATGTCGACGGGCGCCGAGCAGTCGAAGCCGCCCTCGACCGGGTTGAGGTAGTGCCCCTTCATCACCGGTCCGCTGACCGAGGGAGGGGCCGCCTCGGGGCTCGGCAGCGACGTGTTCGACAGCCCGAGCGGGCCCGTGACGTACTTCGCGATCAGCTCGGATGCCGTGAGGCTGCTGGCCCGTTCGAGCGCGACGCCCAGCACGAGGTAGCCCGCGTCGGAGTCTCGGTACGTGGTGTCCGCGGGACCGCGCGCCTGCCCCAGTCCGTACGAGGCGAGCTCGAGCGGCGCCCAGACGCGCCCCGGCGTGTTCTGCCACGCCTGCTTCGCGATCCCCTCGGACGAACCGAGACCGCTCGTCCCGTTGCACAGGTCGAGCAGCGTGACGTCCTTCAGGTTGGCGACACCCGAGACGTAGTCGGTCACCGGATCGTCGAGCGCCACGACCTTGTCGTCGGCGAGGGCATACAGCACGTCGCACGTCATGAGGCGGGTCTCGTCGGCGATGCGGAACGCCATGTCGGTGGAGAGCTCCTCGTCGGAGCCGGGGCCCTGGGCGCCGACGCCCGTGACCCAGCTGCCGCTCCACGGGACCCAGACGCCCACGATGGCGCCCGTGGCCCCGGATGCCGTGAGCGCGTTGGTGACGGCATCCTGCATCGCCGCCACGGTGTCGTCGGGCAGCGGCGCGTCGACCTGAGCCGGGGGAGTGTACGAGAAGGTCTCGTTCGACGAGCATCCGGTCAGGAGGAGTCCGAGCACGGCGGCGCCGGCCACTGCTGCGCGCGCCCGGCGCGTCGAGAGAAGCTGCATGAAAGAAGACCCCCGCAAAGACGTGTCTGTCGAGTCTAGAGCGGGATGCTGAAAGTCCGCCCTTCCCCCTCCTCACCCCACCTCGCCCCACCTCGCTCAGGTATGAGTTGTGGTCGGTTTTCGGCCGATTTTCCAGCCACAACTCATACCTGAGCGAAGGGGGGCCTGAGCGAAGGGGGGGTCAGGGGGTGGGGAGCTGGGGGGTCGAGCGCGCCAGCCACGCGTCGCGCATGAACCGTCGCACATCCTCGTCGACACGGATGTCGCTCGGCCGCAGCGGCCGCGACAGATACAGCCCGTCGAGCGAGGTCAGCCGCGACAGCGCCACATACGTCTGCCCCGGCGCGAACGCCCCGGAGCCGAGGTCGATGATCGCGCGGTCGTACGTCTTGCCCTGCGACTTGTGGATCGTCACCGCCCACGCCAGCCGCAGCGGGAACTGCGTGAACTCGGCCACCACGTCGCGCGTGAGCTTCTTGGTGCCCGGGTCGTACGAGTAACGGAACCTCTCCCACACCGCGGGCTCGACGTCGACCTCCTCGCCGTCGATCTCCACCCGAACGGTGTCGCCGAGGATTCGGGTGACCGTGCCGATCGTGCCGTTCACCCACCGCGGCGGCTCCCCCGACATCGCGGTGTCGTTGCGCAGGAACATGACCTGCGCGCCCACCTTGAGCTTGAGCTCCGTCTCGGCCGGGAGCGACGCCTCGCCCCTGCCGAACTCGCCGGTGATCTCGGCCCGAGCGGTCTGCTCCTTGCCGGGGAGCGCGGCGAGGTGCCTGCTGTTGATGCTGTTGACGATGTCGTTGCGGGTGGCGAGGGTGATCATCGGCACCTCGCCCGGCTCCGGCTCCGGGGGCTTCCGGGCGCCCTGCGCATTGAGCACCCCGGCGATCTCCGCCGTCACGCGCCCGTAGCGCACGGCGTTCAGCATGGCCTTGAACCCGTCGTCGGACTGCCGGTGGATCTGCACGAGCTCCCGCACCTGCAGATCGGCCTTGGTGTCGACGGCGAAGAGCCCGTCGCCCTCGGCATCCGTCGCCCCCGCCCACACCTTCGCGTCGAAGAACCAGAACGACCGGTAGTGGTCCTTCACGTAGCGGAGCTCATCGCCGCGAGGCGGCACCGGCGCCAGCTGATACGGGTCGCCGAACATCACGATCTGCACTCCGCCGAAGGGGATGCCGCGCTTGCCTCGGGCCTGACGGAGCGAGCGGTCGATGGCATCCATGAGGTCGGCGTTCACCATCGAGATCTCGTCGATGACGAGGGTCTCGATGGCGTTGAGGATGCGGCGCGTGTTGTCGTTCTGCTCGATGTCGGAGTCGCCGATCAGCCCGATCGGCAGCCGGAACAGCGAGTGGATGGTCTGACCCTCGACGTTCAGCGCCGCGACGCCGGTGGGCGCGCAGATCGCGATCTGCTTGTTCGTGTTCCACGCGAAGTGCTGCAGCAGGGTCGACTTGCCGGTGCCCGCGCGGCCGGTGATGAAGACGTGCTCGCTGGTGTCCTCGATCAGCCGGAACAGCTCTTGCTGCTCCTCGGAAAGAGGGGGAAGGGACACGGCTCACTCACGGCAGACGGGCGGATGCTGGCGCTCACCATGCTACGGCCCGTTCGCGCGCCCTCGGCGTCGTCTCAGGAGGCGAACCTAAACTGGCGCCATGGAGCAGGTGGAGACGACGGCGCCCCGGCGTGCTCGTCTCGGTGCCGATCTCGCATGGCTCGCGCTCGTCGGCATCCTGCTCCTCGCGGCCATCCCCGCAGGGATCTCCACGCTGTACCAGCAGTTCTACGGCCCGTCCGCGTTCGTCACGCGGTACCTCGACCTGCTCGCCGAAGGACGCGCTGCCGACGCCCTCCACGTTCCCGGCGTCTCGATCGACCGCGACACGCTCCAATCCGCCGGCATCACGGGCGCCCCGTCGGAGGCGATGCTGCGACCGACGGCCCTCGCGGCCCTCGCCGATGTGCACGTGGAGTCGGAGAAGGCCCACGACGGCGCCTTCGACGTGACGGTGAGCTACACTGCGGGCGGCCACCCCGGGCAGACGACGTTCACGGTCGAACAGGACGGATGGGTGGGGGTGACGCCGAACTGGCGGTTCACCACGAGTCCGCTCGCGGTCGTCGAACTCACCCTGCTCGGGTCCGACCAGTTCTCGGTGAACGACTTCGAGGTCGACCGACGGCAGATCTCGGCGGCGGGGGCGGATGCCGCACCGCTCGACCCGCTCCCCATGCTGGTGTTCACGCCCGGGCTGTACTCGATCACCGTCGACACCGCCATCTCGGAGTCGAAGGGCGTCGCCGTGCTCGCGGACACGCCGCTCGCGACCACCCCGGTGAAGGTTCAGACGACGGCCACCGAGGAGTTCGTCGCGGTCGTGCAGCAGCGCGTCGAGGAGTTCCTCACGCAGTGCGCGACCCAGGAGGTGCTGCAGCCGACCGCGTGCCCGTTCGGGCTCACGGTGCAGAACCGCATCGCGTCGCTGCCGCACTGGTCGATCACGTCGCAGCCGAAGATCACCGTGGCCCCAGACGGGGCCAATTGGAGAATCCCGCCGACACAGGCGGTCGCGCACGTCGAGCTCGACATCAAGTCGCTGTTCGACGGCAAGGTCAGCTCGGTGTCGGAGGACGTGCCGTTCCTGGTGGACGGCACGATCACGATCCTCCCCGACGGCTCCGCCTCGATCCGCGTCGGTTCGCCGACCGACGTGTCGGCCGACTGAGACCGGCGGTTCAGCCGGCGTCGCGCGCGGCCTGCCGGCGGTCCGGCACTGAGCGCGGGCTCCGGCGGTTCAGCCGGCGTCGCGCGCGGCCTGCCGGCGGTCGCGTTCGGCGAGGGCCGCGAGCTTCGCGTTGTACTCCTCGAGCTCGGCGTCTCCCGTGCGGTCGGCGTGACGGTCGCGCCGCTTCTGCACCTTGGCATCGTCGCGGCTCCACTGGATCGCCACCGTGATCGCGAGGATCAGCGTGGGGATCTCCCCGATCGACCACGCGATGCCGCCGCCGATGTACTGGTCCTGGAGCGGGTCGGGCCCCCACGCGCGCCCCATCGATCCGAACCAGTCCGCGACGATGAGCCCCTCCTGCATCATGATCGCGATGCCGAAGAACGCGTGCATGGCCATCACCGCGATGAGCGTGATGAGGCGACCCGGATACGGCAGCCGATACGGCACGGGGTCGGCACCGATCAGGCTCATGACGAACAGGTAGCCCGAGATGAGGAAGTGGATGGTCATCCACTCGTGCCCGAGGTGCTCGTACATGGCCCAGCGCACGAGGTCGGTGAAGTAGAACGCCCACAGCGACAGGATGAAGATCGCAGCGGCGACGAACGGATGCGTGACCACGCGGGCGAACGGCGAGTGCACGGCCCACATGATCCACTCCCGCCCCCCGCGGGTGCCGTCGTCGCGCTTGTGGATGGCACGCAGCGCGAGGGTGACAGGGGCCCCCGACACGAGCAGCAGCGGAATCGCCATCGACAGCATCATGTGGCCCAGCATGTGCACGCTGAACAGGTACTCCTGGTACGCGTTGATGGGGCCGCCCGTGACCCACACCAGCATCAGCAGGCCGAGCACCCAGAACACGGTGCGGTGGATCGGCCAGCGATCGCCGCGCTGCCGCAGCCGCCGCACGCCCGCAAGGTAGAGGAACAGTCCGAAGGCCGCGGCGACGAGCCAGAGGATGTCGATGTCCCACTGCGTGAACCAGCGATCGATCGTGAACTCGGGCGGAAGCGACGAGCCCGTGAGGTTTTCGGAGGGAGTGCGCACGAACGGCGCCTCGTCACCCGCGGGCGGCGGCGTGCGGGCGAGGGCCGCCGCGGCGCCCGACGCGAGCCCCATCAGCGCGACCTCGCACAGGACCAGCATCCAGAACCATCCGGCTGCGCGTTCGCCGTCGAGCTTCGGGATCAGCCTGGTGCGGTACCACGCGCCGAGCAGCCCCATGCCGCACAGCAGCACCGCTTTCGCGATGACGATGCCGCCGTACGGGCTCCACAGCCCATCCCAGTCACCGAAGGCGACGACCGACCGGGTCAGGCCCGACACCGCGACCACGGCGAACGCCGCGATCGCGAGACTGGAGTAGCGCCGCACGAGATCGGTGGTCGTGACGTCGCTGCGCCCGCGGAGCAGCACCACGAGCAGCAGGCCCCCGAGCCATACCGCCGCGCCGACGGTGTGCAGCAGGATCGAGTTCACCGCCATGTTGTGCCCTGACAGCTCGCCCGAGTGGCCCTGCGTCGCGAGAGGGACGAAGGATGCCGCCGCGATCAGCGTCGTGAGCAGCGTGGCCGTCCATGAGCGCCAGGCGAACGCGAGCACCGTGATGACCGAGCCGGCGATCGTGGTGATGAGCCACGACTGGCCGAGCGGGGTCTCGAGGAGGTACTTGCCGAGCTGGGCCCCGAACAGCGGATCGGCGCTGAGCTTCGGGTTGAAGGCGGCCATGAACGCGAGAAAGCCGGTGAACCCCGACGCGATGGTGAAGACGGCTGCGCTGACGGATGCCGTGTTCAGCGCCGCGTCGAACGAGCGGTCGCCGCTGCGGAGCGCGAACAGCGCCAGCACGAGGGAACCGAGCATCCCGGCGGCGGCGAGGTTCATGACCAGCTTCACGACCGGGATCGCCCAGCGCACGAAGGGCCCAGGGTCTTGCAGCAGCAGTGGAGCGGCGCCGCCGCCATACATGAGGGCGACGATCGCGGCGACGAGGCCCGCAGCCACGAGGATGCCGACGCCGCCGAGACGGTACGACGAAAGCGCGAGGGGCTGCGCGGCTCGGGTGGTCACCCGTCCAGCCTATGCCGCCGCACCTGCACGCCCGCTCTCACCGCCCGGCCGCAGTCTCCTCCCGGCGAGCCCGTCCAGCGGCCCCTCCCCCGGCATCCGCCTCTCGTGCATCCCGGCGGGACGCGGGAGACGCACGAAGGCCGCCACCCCGAGGGGCGACGGCCTTCGTGAGGAAGCTGCTTACTTGACGGCAGCCTTGAGCTTGGAACCAGCGGTCACCTTGACCCGCTTGCCGGCCGGGATCTTGATCTCGGCGCCGGTCTGCGGGTTGCGGCCCGTGCGAGCAGCGGTCGCGACCTGCTCGAACGAGATCCAGCCCGGGATCGAGACCTTGCTGCCCTTGGCAACAGCGTCGGAGACCGAGGAGAACAGCGCGTCGAGCACACCCGAGACGGTGGCCTGGCTCTGGCCGGTAGCGGAAGCGATGCTCGCGACGAGCTCGGTCTTGGTGATGGACTTGTCAGCCATGTCATCCTCCAGCGACGAGGATCCCGTCGCATCGTTGTGTGGGTCGGAGCGGATGCTCCTGGTCGAGTGACCGCCTTGAATGTATCAACCGCCACCCGCATTTCCGCGTAATTTCGCGGAATTTGGCGATTTTCAGGGCGTGTCGCGCCACAATCGTCACTCCCGTCACACATTTCCGGTGCTCGGGGCGGGGTTTCCGCGTCATTCCGCGGCTGTCCGCCTGCGGCATCCGGGCATGCGAATGGGGCGGGGATCCGAAGATCCCCGCCCCATTCAGAGAGTGCTTACCAGCTCGACTTGGTCACGCCGGGCAGCTCGCCGCGGTGGGCCATGTCACGGAAGCGGACACGCGAGATGCCGAACTTCGTGAGGACACCGCGCGGGCGGCCGTCGATGACGTCACGCGAACGCAGGCGCACCGGCGACGCGTTGCGCGGCAGCTTCTGCAGGCCGACACGGGCGGCCTCGCGGGCCTCGTCGGACGCGTTCGGGTCGACGAGGGTCTTCTTCAGCTCGAGGCGGCGCTCGGCGTAGCGGTCGACGACCGCCTTGCGCTGCTCGTTGCGAGCGATCTTGCTCTTCTTAGCCATGGATCAACGCTCCTCGCGGAATTCGACGTGCTGGCGGATGACCGGGTCGTACTTCTTCAGCACGAGGCGGTCGGGGGTGTTGCGGCGGTTCTTCTTGGTCACGTACGTGTAACCCGTACCTGCCGTCGAGCGCAGCTTGATGATCGGACGGACGTCCTGTGCCTTCTTGGCCATTAGAGCTTCACACCCTTCGCCTGGAGGTCCTTGACGACGTTCTCGATGCCGCGAGCGTCGATCACCTTGATGCCCTTGGCCGACACGTTGAGCGTGATCTTACGACCGAGCGACGGGACGAAATAAGTCTTCTTCTGCACGTTCGGGTCGAAGCGGCGCTTCGTCCGGCGGTGCGAGTGCGAGACGTTGTGACCGAAGCCGGGAACAGCACCGGTCACCTGGCACACTGCTGCCATGATGTGACTCCTTCTCTACCGTGGGGCCGGACGGCCCCACCCAAGATCCCTTGTCTGCGCGCAACCCCGACTCGCCGCCCTTCGTCGAGCTCAGGGACCGGTGGAAAGAGGAGAAGCACACGAACTACGCACAGGAGCGTGCGCAGACAAAGAGTCAGTCTAGCACGGATGCCGTCCTGCCTCCGGCCAGAGGTCACCCGATCACGCGCCCTCGTTCCAGTGCGGCCTCGAGATCGGCTGCGGCCTGCCGCACGGATTCGGCGATGTCGCTACGGTGCTGCTCGCTCAATCGGAACGCGGGGGCCGCCACCGTCACGGCGCCGACCAGAGTACCGCGGACGCGCACAGCGGCCGCCGCCGCCCACACCCCGCGGTCGACCTCGCCCGAGCTCTCGGCATATCCAGTGCGCCGCACGGTGTCGAGCTCCTCTTCGAGGCGGCGTCGCGCGGCCGGCGAGAGCTCCGTGCGGGCGAGGTACTGCTCGCGGCGCGCGTAGTCGGCGAGCAGGATCTTCGCCGCCGCTCCCCCGTGCAAGGGCATGAGGTGCCCGATCGAGAACGAGATGCTGATCGGCTGATCGGACTCCGCGATCGCCAGGCAGACCGCCGACTCGTTCACGCGCCGCAGGTACAGCGCCGTCTCATTGGTCTCGCGCGAGAGGCGGTCGAGGAACGGCTGGGCGTCGTCGCCGTAGTCGAGGGTCTGCTCGGCGGCGCGCGCCAGGCGGATCACCTGCGGCGACAGCACGAACACGCCCTTGGAGCGCTCTTCGACGAGGTCGAGCTCCCGCAGCAGGGAGATGTAGCGGTAGGCGCTCGGCACCGACAGCCCGTGGTTCTCGATCACGTTCTCCAGCGTCAGCTCCGGTCTTCCCTCAGAGAACTGCAGCAGGATCTGCAGTGCTCTGCGGGCGCTGTCGACGCCCTTCGTACGCCCGATGCTCCGCGGCCCATCGCCCTGGTCCATCGCCCCCGGCCTCTCTCGTTCTGACGAACGCTCACGCTACGGCATGTCGCGACCGCGCCGCGTCATGCCCGACATATCAGTTCTCGTAGGTGCCGACGATCCGCGCCTGCTCCAGCACCGCATCCCCGTACAGCTCCAGGAACTGCTCGCGGGTGGGCGCACCGTCGACCCGGCGACTCAGAGCGTAGACCCAGAAGTAGTAGTGATGGCGGCCGTGCCCTGCGGGCGGCTGAGGTCCGAAGTACCCTTCGCCGAAGCTCCGCGGGCCCTGGCGCCCGGTCGACGCGTCGACGACCGTGGTCTCCGGTGCGATGCCGTACACGGTCCAGTGCGTGAAGCCGTGCGGCAACGGCGCATCGGGGTCGTGTGCGATCACGGCGAGCTCGACGGTCCCGTCGGGCAGCCCGCTGATCGTGAGCGTCGGCGCGACGTTGCCGCCGTCGGCGGTGTGCACATCGGGGATGCGCGTGAGCGTGTCGAAGGCGGGGGTCGTGATGGCGAGCTTGTCGAAAAGGGGCATGTGTTTCTTCTCCTTGGGAAAAAGATCGTGTGGGAAAGAGGTCGTGAGAGTGGGAGGTCAGCGGGCGGTCGCGAGGGCGAGACGGATTTCCTCGGCCACGATCCCCGGGGTCTCCTCGACGACGTAATGATCGGCGTCGGGCACGATGCGCCACGCGTCCTGCGGGCGCGCCTCGATCGCAGCCGTCCAGGCGGCATCACGGACGATCGCGCTGCCCGCGCCTCGGATGTGGCGAGCCGGCACGGCCACCGCACGGAACTCCCGCTCGTGCGGATCGCGGAAGCCGTCGATCAGCTGCTGCATGCCTCCCGGGTCGGCGAGCGGACGCCACGTGCCGGACGCGGTCGTGCGGTAACCCCATTCGGCGCGCCGGTCGACGGCATCCGCGGGCAGGAGCGGGTAGCGCTCCTGCAGGTACGCACGCACCGAGGCGAGATCGGCGAACTCGCGGTCTCCCGCCGCCACCCGCGCCTGAAGCACGTCGAGCACCTCCGGCTCGACCCAGGGTGTGTAGTCCACGCAGACGATCCCCGAGATCCGATCCGGATGCCGCGCGGCGGCGACCCATGCGTTGCGCGCCCCCAGCGAGTGACCGGCGACGACGGCCGTCTCCGCACCGATCGCGTCGAGCACAGTCACCACGTCGTCGGCGAACTCCGCGGCGGCGTACCCGGCCGACGGCTTGTCGCTCCGGCCGTGCCCGCGCTGATCGACCGCGACCGTCGTGGCCTCAGGGACGAGCGCCTGTGCCACGGGCTCCCACACGGCGTGGCTGGCGCTCGTGCCGTGCAGCATCACGACGACGGGGCCGCTGCCGCGCGTCCGGAAGGCGAGGTCGACCTCGCCTCCCTTGGTGCGCTCCAATCCGCCGGCGATCGGCTCTGTCGTGAGGGTCGGCACCGTCATACCACCGGAATGGCCGACAGCGTCTTGCGCGTCTCGATGAGCCCGGTGATGATCTCACCGCGCTTGGCCGCCACGGCTGCCTCGTCCTCGTAGTCGTAGATGCCTGCTCCCGTCTTGAACCCGAGCCGCCCCTCGGCGATGCGGTCGAGGATCGACTGCGGAGTCGTGGTGGACGCATCGAGGTCGGCGTTGAGATAGCTGGAGACGGCCTGGTAGATGTCGAGCCCCGCCATGTCGAGCAGACGGGTCGGCCCGATCACGGCGAGCTTGTATCCGATGCCCCACTTGACGCAGGTGTCGAGGTCCGCGGGCGAGACGATGCCCTCCTCCAGCAAGGCGACGCACTCCCGCAGCACCGCGTAGAGCACGCGGTTCTCGACGAACCCCGCCTTCTCCTTCTCGAGCACGGGGAGGTAGTCGAACGCCCGCACGATCTCGATGAGCCGGTCGGTCACGGCCTGCGCTGTCACCTCACCGGGGACGACCTCGATCATGGGGATCAGGTGCGGCGGATTGGACCAGTGCATGCCGATGAACCGCTCGGGCACGCGCAGCTGCTCCGCGATCGTCGTCACCGGGATGCCCGAGGTGTTCGTCGCGATGATCACGTCGTCGCCCACGAGGGCCTCCACCTTGCCGAGCACGTCGGTCTTGATGTCGAGCCGCTCCGGCACCGCCTCGATCACGAGGCCTGACCCGTCGAGCGCTGCCGCGAGATCTGTGCCGAAGCTGACGGAACCGCCCGGCGTGGGCTCCCCGTTGATGGTGACGAGCACGGACGCGCACTGATCGGCGCCGGCGCGGGCGCGGCTCAGCGCGTCGTCGCTGATGTCGAACACGCGCACCTCGACGCCCTTGTGGGCGAGGGTCGCGGCGATGCCCGGCCCCATGGTGCCGGAACCGACGACGGTGGCGATCGCAGGAAGTGTCATGGTGTCTCCTTCAGTTCGGGATGCGAGATGCAGGTCAGGTGATCCGGATGCGCGGCGGGTCAGTGCTGGATGTCGGTGGTCATGCCGATGCCGAAGTGGCTCTCGTAGCGTTCGAGACGCCGGTTGAAGAACATCCAGAAGTTCCCCTGTGCCTTGGGCGGATAGATCCGCTCGAACTTCTCCTTGATCTCCTCCGGGTCCGGGGTGATGGGCGTGAGCCCCGCCGAGCGCAGGTCGACCTGGAAGCGAGAGGCCTTCTCGAGGAAGATCCCCGTGAGGGTGACCTCCTCGACGGTGGCGCCGACGAAGGCGACGCCGTGGTTCGCGAGGAAGATCGCCTGCGCGTCGCCGAGCGCCTCGGCGACCTCGACACCGCGGTACACCTCGGTGATGATGTGCGCGGTCTTGTCGTACCGGGGCACGTCGTGCTGCGCGAACCACACGCCGTGGTTGTTGTACGGCATGAGCTTCTCGCCCTCGGCGGCGCCGAGCACGGTCGCGTAGTGCGCGTGCGAGTGCCCGACGAAGTTCACGTCGGGACGCGCCCGCAGGATCTCGGCGTGCAACGGCCATTCGATGTGTCGGAGGCCGGTGCCCTGCAGCACGGCGCCGTCGAAGTCGATGAGGATGAAGTCGTCGCCCTCGACCTCGCTCAGCGCGAGGTTCCCGCGCTTGAGCCACAGTCCGCGACCCCATGGATCGCGGTACGAGAGGTGGCCCATGGACATGTCGCCGTGCCCCTCGAGCTCGAGGATGCGGTGGGCGCGGGCGAGGTCGTCGAGGACCGCCGCGATGGACTCGTCGGCGTCGTAGCGAGTGGGCTTGTAGGTCACGTTCTTCTCCGGTTCTCAGACAGTGCGGGCAGCGGCTTCGGCCGCGGTCATGCCGCCGACGCGTGCGTGGAGGCGGCCGCCCGTGGCGACAGCGGCGATGATGACGAGCTCGTCGGGGCGGGGAGCGTCGGGCAGCGCGATCGTGATGGCGTCGTAGTGCGAGCGCACGTACACCTCGTCCTTGTACGCGAGCGGGATGTCGATGGCGGTGCCGGCCGATGCCACCTTGGTGACAGAGCTGATCCACGCCTCGCCGCCGCCGATCGCGTCGCGGAACGCGTTGCCGAACGTCGTCGTGACGCAGGCCACGACGTGCTCCTGCTCGCCGGCGGTCCCGGCGATTCCGCCCTTGCCGTAGCTTTCGGCAGCGCGGCCGCCGAGGAGGGCGAGCGCACGCGACCCGAGCGCCGTGCCGAGGCTCGCGCTCGGCAGCGTGAGCGGCGACAGGTCGTCGGCCCAGACACCCGCGAACGGATTGCGGATGATCACGGCGCTGGCGGCCTTGACCAGCGTCTGCGGCGCCGGGCGGCCGCCGTCGGTCACGGTCTCCTGGACGAAGTCGTGCCAGGCGCGGATCTCGTAGAAGGGGTCGACGGTCATGCGTACTGCTCCTCGTGTCGTCTCGGATCGGTGGGGTCGTAGAGCGCCATCTCGACGGATTCGTCGACGAACTGGCCGCCCTGCCGCATGGAACGCGTGTCCGCGTACCACTGCGATCGGGTCTGCGTACGGTCGGTGAGGGGGCGCTCGACGCGCTCCCACTCCTCCAGCACGTCGGGGAGTTCGGCGACCGGTGCCGCCGTCGCTGCCACCGCCAGGGTGAAGGCGTTGGTCATGGCGCAGCCGGCACCCTGCGCCAGCGCGGGGCACATCGCATGTGCGGCGTCCCCGATCAGCGCGACGCGACCGCTCGTCCACCTCTCGAGGCGGCTGGTCTGATACCCGTAGTAGCGTCCGGAGATGGCTGCGGCATCCTTCAGCACCGGCGCGAGCTGCGGGAACGTCGAGGTCCACAGCTCGAGGTCGATCGGAACCCGCGATCCGCGCGCGTCGGTGGCCGCCGCCATGAGAGCGATGTAGAGCTCGTCGTCGTTGCACGGCGTGTAGAGGACGCGGAGGCCGACCTCGTCGTCGTTCCAGAAGTCGATGACGTTGTCCCACTCGGTATCCGGCTCGAGCGCGGCGAGCTCCGCCTTGCGCCGAGGCACCAGGAAGCGGGTGATCCCGTCGCGCGCCCGCTCCCTCACGAACGGGATGCCGAGGCTGTCGCGGACGGCGGATCCCACACCGTCCGCGCCGATCACGAGGTCGGCCGCAGCGCGCGAGCCGTCGCGGAAGATCAGCTCGCCCTCGGGGGTGGCGCCCGTGACGGTGGAACCGGGGATGATCTCGACCCCTGCCTCACGGGCGGCCGTGAGCAAGACCTGGAAGAGGTGGGGTCGCGTCTGCGTGCTCCACCGCACCCCTTCCAGCGCCTCCTGCGACACGATCCGGTTGTTCATGCGGGTCTCGTAGAAGGGCGGAACCATCGCGTTGGCGAACAGATCGGGGGTGACGCCGAGGTCGTCGAGGACCCTGAGGCTGTTTCCCCAGAGCACGATCCCCGCGCCCTCTGCCCGCAGCTGTTCTCCGCGTTCGTGAACCCGGACCCGCCATCCGCGCTGGGCCAGGGCCGTGGCCGCCGTGAGCCCGGCGAAACCGGCACCGGCGATCTCCGCGGTGCGTGCAACCGAATCTGTCATGCTCTTCTCTCTCCTTGCCGTGCTGTGCGTGTCGTACGACCGGCGTCAGCCGTTGACCGCGCTGATGAAGCTCGAGTCGCGCACGTCATCGACGCTGGGCGCGTCGGTGATGACTCCCTGCTCGACGAGGAGGTCGATCGTGGTCTGCCACTGCTCGTCGCTCATCGCGCCGAGGCCCTCGGCGTCGGTCGTGTCACTCTCGAAGGTCAGGTCGTTGTCGGTCTCGAGCTGCGTCGTGTACAGGTCGACGTTCTGTGCGAGCTGCGGAGACGAGTCGGCGAGGATCTGGGCGGCCTTCTCGGGGTTCTCGATCGTGTACTCGAACGCCTTGACGTAAGCGCGGAGGAAGCGCTCCACGACGTCGGGGTTCTCCTTCAGATACGCGTCGCTCGCGAAGATGCCGGTGCCGAGCGCCTCGTACCCCCAGTCCACGCCCTTGAGGACGCTGACCTTGTCTTCGCCGCCTGCGTGCTCGGCGAGCAGGGGGAACTCGGCGTCGAGGTAGCAGGGCACGGTGTCGACCTGGTCGGAGAGCAGGTAGTTCTCGTACGGGGGCTTGACGGTCAGCTCGGTGAGTTCGCTCTTGTCGATGCCGTTGAGCGAGAGGAGCGCCTGGTAGAAGACGTAGGTCGAGCCCGATGCCTGCACGCCGACGCTCAGGCCGCGCAGATCGTCGACGGTCTTGAGATCCACGACATCCTTCTTTGTGCACATCGCCAACGGCGAGACCTGGTTGATCGCCGCGATGGCCTTCACCTTGACGCCCTGGGAGCGGGCGAGCGCCAGGGTGGGCAGGTCGGCGACGCCGATGTCTCCCGATCCGGAGCCGACGAGACGAAGGGTTTCGCCGGAGCTCTGCCCGACGAGGATGTCGTCGATCGCGATGCCTTCCTCTTCGAAGTAGCCCAGCTTGTCGGCGACATAGAACATGGCGTGGTTGCCTCGCGGCTGGAAATCGAGCTGGATGGTGATGTGATCGAGGTCCTCGGCGATTCCTCCACCGGCGGCGGGCTCGGGCTGCGCGCACCCGGCGAGGGTGATCGCTGCGGCCAGGGAAGCGGCGCCGAATGCGGCGATGCGAACGCGGTTCATGGTTCTCCTTCGGGTGGTGCGGGCTCGGGTGGTCGGGCTGGGGTGGTCGGGCTCGGGTGGTGCGGATCGGTCAGGCGGCGGCCGAGTGCGGCCGTGCGCGTCGGAAGGATGAGGGGTTCACTGCTCGTCGTGGTTGGCGATGTGGGGGAACGCGCGCGCCACGAGGAGCTCGACGAGGTCGATGGCGTAGTAGCAGACGAGACCCAGCGCGCTGACCACCACGAGTGCGGCGAACATCATCGGGGTGTCGAGTTGTGTGGAGGCGAACTGGATCAGGTATCCGAGCCCGTTCTGCGATCCCGCGAACTCGGCGACGACTGCGCCGATCACGGCGAGCGTGATGGCGATGCGGATGCCGGCGAAGAGGTTCGGGAGGGACATCGGCAGCTGCACCTGGTACAGGATCTGGTTGCGGGAGGAGCCGACCGACCGCATGAGCAGCAGGTGGTCCTCGTCGATGCGCTTGAGGCCCAGCACCATGTTGATCGTGATCGGGAAGAAGGCCATGACGACGATGAGCACGAGCTTGGGCACCATCGAGTACCCGAACCAGAGGATGAAGATGGGCGCGAGCGCGACCTTCGGGACGACCTGGAAGAGGACGATCAGCGGATAGACGGCGCGCTCGACCCACTCGAAGCGGACGATCACGAGGGCGAGCACGATGCCGACCACCACGCTGATGAGGAAGCCCGCGATCACCTCGGCAGCAGTGATCCAGGTGGCGGGGCCGAGGATTCCCCACCCTGTGACGAGCTCGGCCGCGATCTCCGTGGGCTTTGCGATGACGTAGCTGGAGACGCCGAACACGACGACGGCGGCCTCCCAGAGCACGAGGACGACCAGGAGGAGCAGCGCCGCGGGCCAGACCCGGCCGGCGGCCGCCGCGAACGCCTGGACGGCGGTGCGGGCCGGGGGGGGGCTCGTGGAGGTCGTGGGGGACGACAGCGTGGTGGTCATGCGATCGCTTCCTTGATCTGCGCGGGGTGCAACTGCTCGCGGAGCCGCGCGGTGTACTCGGCGAATCGTGGCGAGGAGAACGCCTCGTCGGTGCGGGGGCGGGGCAGCTCGACCTCGACCGTGTCGACGACCCGGCCGGGGTTCGCCGCCATCATGTGCACCGTGGAGCTGAGGAAGACGGCCTCGGAGATCGAATGGGTGACGAAGAGGATCGTCTTGCCCGTGGCCGCCCAGATATCGGCGAGCGTCGTGTTCATGGTGTCGCGGGTGATCGCGTCGAGAGCTCCGAACGGCTCGTCCATGAGAAGGATCGTGGGGTCCATCGCGAGGGCCCGCGCGATGGAGACCCGCTGCGCCATCCCTCCCGAGAGCTCGTGCGGGAGACGGTCGGCGGCGTGCGAGAGCCCCACGAGTTCGAGCGCCTCGTCGGCTGCGCGGTAGGCCTCCTTGCGATCTCCCCGGGCGAGGTGACGCAGGTGGGCCGCATTCTCTCGAGCCGTCTTCCAGGGGAGCAGCGCCGCGCGCTGGAGCACGAGACCGATCTCCTTGTCGCGCACGGCGTCGGCTGCCGACTTCTCGCCGATCCGCACATCTCCCGCGGTAGGACGCAGGATGCCACCGAGGATCTTCAGCAGAGTGCTCTTGCCGCATCCCGAGGGGCCGAGGAGTGTGACGAAGCTACCCGGATCGATCTCGATGTCCAGGCTCTGCAGCACCGTGTTGGACCGGCCACGACGTGTGAACGTCATCTCGATGCCGCGTGCCGTGATCCCCGAAGAACTCACATCGACTCCCTTTTCTCATCATATGAAGCGGGTCTATCGCATTGAGATGATTCTGTAGGGGATGCGCCAGCGGTTGCAAGCATTTTCTTGCGATGTAACAATCGATTTACACGATCGAAACGCAGGAGTGGAGACCGTGAGTTGAGCGAGCCCGCACAGCGCTCATCAGCAGGCGTGAACCCCCGGTCGGTCACTCCCCGATGGGGGTCGCCTCAGCCTGCGCGGCCTGCGCCCCGCGACCCCAGCGGAACGGCGACACGGTCGGATCACCCGCGATCCAGAACCTCCACGGGAACACATGCGTGCCGGCGACCCCGGCCACACCCACGCGCGGACCGCTGACGACATCCGCGACCGGAGGGTCGGCGAGCCACAGCTCGGCCGTCGCCCCGTGCCACTCCTCGCCCGTCACGGCGTCGATGCCGTCATGCAGCGGATGCCGCAGCCCCGCGGCCTGACCGAACCGACCCGGCCCCTTCGCGAGGTCGCGCCGCGCGATCGGCGTGAGCGGCAGGGTCGCGCCGCGGCGGAGCGCAGCGGCATCCGCCCCTCCAACGACCTCGCCGGCTCTCAGGAGCACACCGCCTGCTGTGCCTTCCGGTCCGCACACGACGTTCACGCACGAATGGATGCCGTGGCTCAGATATACGTACAGGTGACCGGGCTCGCCCCACATGGTCGCGTTGCGCGCCGTGCGCCCCATACGAGCGTGCGACCCAGGATCCGGCAGGTCGCCGGTCCCCTGCCCGTGATAGGCCTCGACCTCGCTGATGCGCAGCCGTACCTCGTCCCCTCCGACGACCGTGCGCAGGTGCGCTCCGAGCAGCCGCGGGGCGACGTCGAGCGGCAACCCGGCGAGGTCGTCGCGGCGCGCCCGGCGCATGCTCGAGCCCATGTCAGAACTGGGGAGGCGTCTGGCACCACGACGCGTCGAAGCCGGTGAGGGCCACCATCTCGTCGCCGGTGCGCAGGTCGAACAGGTGAGTCTCGACGTTCTGCGGCAGCGGGAGCAGCATCTGGTCGTATGCGTTGGTGGCGAGGTCGGGGGCGATCACAACCGCGGCGTACTGCCCGCTCGGTGATGCGCAGGCCTGCATGATCGAGTCGGCCGCTCCGACCTCCGCGAGGGAGGTCGCCGTGCCGTCGTCGGCCACGCGGATGACGGCCTGCCCGATGGGGAGACCGTTCTCGTCGCGCGCCGTGACGTGACGGAGGGTCCCACCGGGGAACGGCGTGATCGTGTTGGCCGTGCCGTAGTCGGGGTTCGACGCGGGCAGGGGCTGCTCCGAGCCGTCGGCGAGGTTCAGCTGCACCACCGAGCCGTCGACCTGCTCGACGATGGCCGTGTAGGTGCCGCGCGAGATGCCCTGGATGTTCGCCGCGAGCCCGAGCGATTGCACCCCGGCGTCGCTCGCGTGGTCGATCAGCGAGAGCGCACCGTCGAAGTCGATGAAGAGCGCCGCCGCGCTGTCGGGCACGAACTGCCAGGAGATGATGTTGGCCTCCTTGCCGCCGACCTCGGCGATCTGCGGCTCGTCGTCGCCCGACAGCGACTGCGTGACCAGCACGCTCGCCCGCCCCTCGGTGTCGCTGAGGTCGCGATCGGAGTACGTGTAGCCGACGAGTCCGCCGCGCTCCGACACCTGGATGCCGCCGCTGATGTAGCCGACCCCGGGCAGCGGGAGCTCGCGGACGTTCTTGCCGTCGCGATCCATCACGAGGAGCTTCGAGACGTCCTTCTCCTCGATCGCGACGACCAGCTTGTCTGATGTCGCGCGGAAGTCGTCGATCTTGTCGGCCGCGTACACCGGCACGGCCTTCTCGCCGCTGAGGTCGGTGCGGAAGATGGTGTCGTCGCCTTCGGCGTCGCGCTTGAGCAGGAAGATGCTCGACGCCGGCGTGGTGAAGCTCTGCACGAGATCGGTCGACGGACCGCCGCCGGTGCCGGTGGCCCCGGCGACCGTGACGGTGTACGTCGTGTCGTCGTCGAGCGGGACAGTGAAGCGGATGCCGACCCCTCTGCCCGACGCGTCGACCGTGAACGGCACGGCGGGTTCGACGGTGACCTGCGAGTCGTCGATCGGCGCGAGAGCCTGGTTCGCGGTGAGGATGATGCGGCTCCCGCTGGACTCGATCGCGTGCTGTGGATCGACCTGCACCCGCGTGATGCGGGGGCCCTGGGTGAGGCTCGCGAACCCGAGGCCGGCAGACACGAGCACCAGGATGCCGAGCACCGCAGTGAGCGCGATGCCGAAGCGCCGACCGGATGCGCGCCCGACGGCGGAGGTTTCGGCGGTGTGGGGGTCTGCGGTGCCTGCGCCCCCGGCGGCCCGGGCGGTCGCGGGTGGGGCGGTCTCGGCGACGTCTGCGGCGGCAGCAGCTTCGGCGGCGGTGGCTTCGGTGGCCGTGGCAGCTTCCGCAGCGGCAGCAGCTTCCGCAGCGGCAGCAGTGTCGGCAGCGGCAGCTGCCTCGGCGGCGGCAGCAGCGGCGGCCTCACGGGCCGCGAGCTCCCGCTCTTCCGCCAGGTGCTGCTCGGCCAAGCGGCGCAGGCTCTCACGCTCAGCCGCGACGAGGGCGGCGTCGTGCTGCTCCGCAGCGGCCCGCTGCGCGGCTTCTTCTGCGGAGAGCTCCTGCGCGGCAGCGCTCTCGGGGATCCCCGATGGAACAACCGGCGCGGCCTCGGCCTCAGTACGCTCGTCGTCCTCGACGGCACGAGCACGCTGTGCCTCCGCCGCCTCCCGCTCGGCTTCCTCGACGGCACGAGCACGCTGCGCGTCCGCCGCCTCCCGCTCCGCCTCCGCCTGCTCCGCATCAGCTCGTGAACGCTCGACCTCGGCCGCGGCGCGCGTCCGTTCCGCAGCGGCATCCGCGGCGGCTCGCTCAGCGGCGGCTCGCTCGGCCTCGGCACGCGCGGCGGCCTCTCGGGCAGCGCGCATCTCGGCCCGCGTGCGCGGCACCGCCGGCGCGTCGGGACGCTGATCGTCAGTACTCATAGGGGTCCCCGGGCTCGGCGATGGCCTCGACTGCGGTCGGCACGATGTGCAGCGAGCCGTCGGCATCCGCCTTCACGGTTCCGGTCACCTGCACCCACTGGCCGGTCTTGTACTCGCCCGCGTCCATCGTCACCGGAACGTTCGCCGGCTGCGCGTCGATCACGCAGTGCGTGATGACGAGCCGCGTGAGGTTCACGCCCTTGCCTTCCGCCGGAGTGATGAACCCGGTCAGGCTCACCGCGGTTCCGTCGTACGAGGCGGTGTTCGTGGCCGTCGCGAAGACGCTCGCCCAGTCGCCGACCTCGAACGTCGACGTGTCGGCGACACCCAGGGTCACGTCGTCGGCCCCGGCGAACAAGGCCGACGACTCCCCCGCTCGCGACATCGCGAGCTCCACAGACAGCGAGGCAGGGGGCAGCACGAGAGCGGCCACCACCACACCAGACGCGATCACGCCGCCCGACACGGTCGCCGCGGTCGACAACGGCCGGCGCGCCCCATGCTCGTGGTCGTGCCCATGGTCGTGACCTTCTTCGGCGCCGAGCGGCAGCGTGCACGACCAGATCGCTCCCGCCAGCGTCACGACGGCCGCGGCACAGGCGAACCACACCGACTCGGGGCTGATGTACAGCGTGAGTCGCCCGGTGACTCCGAGGCCGAGGGTCACGACCGCCACCACGGTGGCGAGACCGATGCCGAGCCACCGGGTGCCGAGGGCTCTGGCGCGGGAGGGAGCGTGCTCAGACAAAGACGTTCACCCCGATCCCGATCGCGAAGGCCGCCAGCAGCACCACACCCACGATCACGGCGAGCACGCGCGTCATGAAGGTCGTGCGCATGAGGGCCAGCATCTTGACGTCGACGAGCGGTCCGACGAGGAGGAAGGCGATGAGCGCGCCCGACGAGAACGTCGACGCGAACGACAGCGCCACGAACGCGTCGACGTTCGAGCAGATCGCGACGGTGATCGCGAGCGCCATCATCGCGACGATCGACAGCACGGGGTTGGATCCGATCGCGAGCAAGACGTCGCGCGGAATGAGCACCTGCACGGCCCCGGCGAGCGCCGACCCGATCACGAGCGCCGGCATCACGGCGCGCAGCTCGATGAGGAACTGCGTGAGGCTGCGGCGCACGGGCGTCCCCGGTTCATGGACGACCCGTTCGCACGTGTCGACGAACCTCTGCGTCAGCAGCGCGTCGGGCGACGGATGCCGGCTGAACAGCCACCCGATCAGGTTCGCGATGATGTAGCCGCCGACGAGACGGGCGATGAGGATGCCGCCGTCGAACCCGAACGCCGCGTGCGTGGTGAGGATCACGATCGGGTTCACGATCGGCGCCGCGATGAGGAAGGTGAGGGCTTCGGCGGGCGCGAGCCCGCGCATCATGAGACCGCGGGCGAAGGGAACATTGCCGCACTCGCACACCGGGATCAGCATCCCGAGCAGCGACAGCACGGCACGACGAGCCCATGCGCGCTTCGGCAGCCACCGGTGGATCACGTCGGCGGGGAGCCACACCTGCACCACGATCGACAGCAGCACGCCGAGGATGACGAACGGCAGCGCCTCGATGAGAACGCTCAGCGACAGCGTGAGACCATCCTGCACGCGGTGCGGCAGCGACGCTTCGTACAACGACGGCACGAGCCGGTCGATCGCGAACAGCGCCGCCACGATCGCCGCGCCGATGACGACGCCGATCCACGGCGATCTCGGCGTCGACGGACGCTGCGCGTGCGGACGCGAGGGCGACGGCGTGCGGGCGGCGGTCGAGGTCACGCGCCCGCTGCCTCGGCGTCGCGCTTGTTGGTGCACGGGGCGCAGAGCCCGAAGATGTCGACGACGTGCGCGGCATCCGTGAACCCGTGCAGCGCCGCCGTGCGGTGCGCCCACTGCTCGACGTCTTTCGCCTCGATCTCGACGGTGAGCCCGCACGAGCGGCAGATCAGGTGGTGATGGTGCCCCTGGGTCGTGCAGGCACGGTAGAGCGCCTCTCCGTCAGGGCTCTGCAGCGAGTCGGCGTCGCCGGATGCCGCGAGCCCGGCGAGCGCGCGATAGACCGTCGCCAGCCCGATGCCGGTGTTGTCGTCGCGGAGGGTCGCATGAAGGCTCTGCGCGCTGACGAAGCCGCGCGCGTCGGCGAGCGCTTCGCGCACGCGCTCACGCTGCCAGGTGTTCCGCTGAGCCATAGTCCGATTCTAGGCCGCGGGGTTGTCCGCGGCCTGAGAGCGAGAACGTTGTATTCCGGGTGTGCGGCACGCGACGGCGAGCGCGCCCGCGCACGCTGCCGAGCACGCCCGCGCGTGCGGCCGTGCGCGCGATCAGACCCTCCGCACGCGCGACCGCACGGACTGCACGATCCAGCATCCGCCGTAGATGAGGAACGACAGGGTGGTGATGTACGGGCTCACGGGGAGTGTGCCGGCGAGCGCGAGGAGGATGCCGCCGACAGCGGCGACGAACCCGAACAGGGCGGCGAGCAGAGGCACGGCCACCGGCCCCGCCGCGACCCGCATTGCGGCGGCCGCCGGCGTCACGAGCAGCGCCATCACGAGCAGCGCGCCGATGATGTGCACGCTCACGGCGACGATGAGCCCCAGCAGCACCATGAACACGAGGCTCACCGCCCGCGTCGGAACTCCTCGCGCCGCGGCCGCCTCGGGGTCGAGCGAGTCGAAGCGCAGCGGGTTCCACATCACCAGCAGCCCGACCAGCACGACGAGGCTGATGGCGATGAGCCAGCCGAGGTCGGGGCTCGACACCGACACGATCTGGCCCGTGAGCAGGCTGAAGCGGTTGGCGCTGCGCCCGTCGTACAGCGAGAGGAACAGGATGCCGAGGCCGAGGCCGAACGGCATCAGCACGCCGACGATGGAGTTGCGGTCGCGCGCCTTCGCGCCGAGCAGCCCGATGAGGATCGCCGCGACGAGCGCGCCCCCGAGGGAGCCGGCCACGACGCTCCCGCCGAAGAGCAGCGCGGCGGCCGCCCCCGCGAACGAGAGCTCGCTCACGCCGTGCACGGCGAACGCGAGGTCGCGCTGCATCACGAAGACGCCGATCAGCCCGCCCACGAGCCCGAGCACGGCACCGGCGACGATCGAGTTCGCCAGGAGGGCGACGAGCTCGCCGTAGTCCTGGAAGGAGAAGATGTCGCCCCAGTTCACGCGGCACCTCCGTGGTCGTGGTCGTCGTCGTGCGGATGGTGCGGCTCGGCATCCGGCACCCCGACGACGACCAGCCGATCGCCGGCGCGCAGCACGAACACCGGAGTGCCGTACAGCTCGGTGAGCACGCGTGTCTGCAGCACCTCGTCCGGCGTGCCGAGCAGGAACCGCCCGCCCGCGATGTAGAGGATGCGATCGACCTTGCCGAGGATCGGGTTCACGTCGTGCGTGACGAACAGCACGGCGGCTCCCCGTTCCCGGCGCTGCCTGTCGATGATGTCGGTCACGGCGACCTGGTTGGCGAGGTCGAGGGCCGAGAGCGGCTCGTCGCACAGCAGCAGCGACGGCTGGTCGGCGAGCGCCTGCCCCACGCGCAACCGCTGCTGCTCGCCGCCGGAGAGCAGTCCCACCCGCTGATCCGCGTAGTGCGACGCCCCCACCGACTCGAGCAGCCGGTCGACCCTCGCCCGGTCACCGCGGCGCGGGATCGGCAGGCCGAAGCGGCTCCCCTGCACTCCCAGGGCTACCAGGTCGCGCGCTCGCATGCTCGTGTCGGGGGCGATCGCCCGCTGCTGGGGCACGTACCCGATACGCGGGTTGCCCCGGCGCACCGGCTCCCCCGCGACCCTGATCGTGCCGGCGGAGAGCGGCTGCAGGCCCAGGATGCTGCGCAGCAGCGTGGTCTTGCCGGATCCGGACGGCCCGAGGACCGCGATGAACTCGCCGGGGTCGACGGTCAGGTCGAGTCCCGACCACAGCTCGCGGTCACCGCGCCGCAGGGCGGCTCCGGAGATCTCCAGCACCGGGCCCGTCGCCGCCGTGTCGGCTGCGCGGACGCCGCCGCTCACGAGGCGAGGGCGTCGGCGAGGCTCTTGATCGCGTCACGCATCCACTCAGCGTACGACGATCCGTCCTCCAGCAGCTCCGTGAACGAGACGACGGGGATGCCGGCCTCCTTCGCCGCGTCTTCGACGCGCTGCGTCTCGGAGCCGCCGGTCTGGGCGTTCGTGAGCACGGCGCGCACCTCTCCGCCCTTGATGACGTCGAGCGCCTGCAGCAGGGTCGCCGGAGCGACGTCGGTGCCCTCCTCGACGGCCTCGGCGAAGCCCTCCGGCGTGACGTCGGTGAGCCCGGCCGCCTCGGCCAGGTAGCCGGGCAGCGGCTCGGTGATGAACACGGCCGCGCCGCCCGCGTCGGTCTTGAGGGTCTCGAGATCGGCTTCGAAGCCCTCGAGCTCGCCGGTGATGTCGTGCGCGGCGGCCTCGAAGTCGCCTGCGCCATCGGGATCGAGCTCGGTCAGCTCGTCGGCGATGGCCTCGACGACGTGCGTCATGGTGTGCGGGTCGAACCACACGTGCTCGTTGAAGCCCTCGATGTGATCGTGGCCCTCGTGGCCCTCGTCACCGTGGTCGTGATCGTGGTCGTGGTCGTGAGCCTCGCCGTCGGCATCCGCCTCATGTTCGTCGGCATCCGCGTCGTGACCCTCGTTGCCCGGGTAGTCGTGCGAGTACTCCACGGCCGTGATCACCGGGGTCTTCGCGTCGCCGATGAGGGAGTCGATGAAGGAGTCGTATCCGCCGCCGTTCTCGATCACGAGATCGGCCTTCTGCACCGTGAGCCGGTCGCGCGCGCTGGCCTCGTAGGAGTGCGGATCCTGCGAGGCGTTGTCGATGAGGCTGGTGACGTCGACGCGGTCGCCGCCGATCTGCGCCACGAGCGAGCCGTAGACGTTGGTGGAGGCGACGACCTGGATGACGTCACCCGACGCACCGCCCGCTCCCGATCCCGCTCCGCTCTCCGTGGTGGCAGCGCAGCCCGCGAGGGCGAGGGCTGTGGCGGAGGCGAGAGCGAGGGCGGCGAGAGGCTTGTGCATGGCTCCACTCTAAACGTTAATGAGAACCATTATCAAATCCGCTCGCCGCCCCGCTCCTGACCACTCAGCCGATGAGCTCCTGCGGCGCGATCCAGACCGTGCTCTCCCCGGGCAGCGCGCCCCCGTCGACCGGGCCGAGCACCACGGCGTCGGCGTCCGCTCCGAGATCGAACGGCTCTGCACCGAAGTTCGTCACGACCTGCCAGCCGTTCGGACGCGCGAACCGCAGCACGTCGACGCGCCCCGTCTCGACCCACTCCAGGCTCTCGGCGGTCTGCAAGCGGTGGCGCAGCCGCAGCGCCTCGCGATACAGCGACAGCGTCGACGAGGGGTCCGCCGCCTCCACGTCCACCGCGTACTCGGCGAACCACGAGGGCTGCGGCAGATGCGCGCCGTCCGCGCCGAACCCGAACGACGAGCCCTCCGCCGTCCACGGCAGCGGCACACGGCATCCGTCCCGCCCGAGTCCATCGAACTCGCCGCCGCGGAAGAATGCGGGGTCCTGCCGCTGCTCCGGCGAGATCTCGGCCACCTCGTGCAGCCCGAGCTCCTCGCCCTGGTAGAGGTACGTGCTACCGGGCAGCCCGAGCAGCAGCAGGGTCGCGGCGTGCGCACGCCGCCTGCCGCGCTCCCGGTCGAGCTGGTCGGCCGGGCCGCCGGCCTTGACCCACTCCGTGCCCTGCTTGACCGGCCGGCCGTTCAGCGGGGGAAGGCCGTACCGGGTGGCGTGACGCGTCACGTCGTGGTTCGACAGCACCCACGTCGTCGACGATCCGCTCAGCGTCGCCTGCGCGAGGTTGTCGGCGATGATCGAGCGGAACTGCTCGGCGTCGAAGTCGGCCACCAGCAGATCGAAGTTGAACGCCTGGCCGAGCCCCTCGGCCGAGGCGTACCGGGCGCGGCGCTCGGGCGTCGAGACCCACGCCTCTGCGACCGCGGTGCGCGGCGGGTCGTAGGAGTTGAACACCTTGCGCCATTCAGCGTAGATCTCGTGCACCTCGTCGCGGTCGATGAGCGGATGCGTGCCGTCCTGGGGAAGCAGCTCCAGCTCGGCACGGCTCGGCAGCGGCTCGGTGAGATCCTTCGTGAGCATGTGCGCCACGTCGATGCGGAAGCCGTCGACGCCGCGGTCCGACCAGAAGCGCAGGGTCTTCAGGAAGTCCTCGCGCACCTCGGGGTTGTCCCAGTTGAGGTCGGGCTGCTCGACGGCGAAGTGGTGGAAGTACCACTGGCCGTCGTCGACCCGCTGCCACGCCGAGCCGCCGAACACCGACACCCAGTCGGTCGGCGGCAGCTCGCCGTTCTCGCCCGTCCCCTCGCGGAAGATGTAGCGCTCCCGAGCCGCCGAGCCGCGACCGGCGGCCAGCGCCTCCTGGAACCACGCGTGCCGGTTCGACGTGTGGTTGGGGACGATGTCGACGATCACCCGGATGCCGCGGGCGTGCAGCGCAGCGACCAGCTCGTCGAAGTCGGCGAGAGTGCCCAGGCGCGGGTCGACGTCACGGTAGTCGTCGACGTCGTAGCCTCCGTCGGCGAGCGCCGACGGGTAGAACGGGCTGAGCCACACCGCGTCGATGCCGAGATCGGCGAGGTAGTCGACCCGCGACAGGATGCCGGGGATGTCACCGATGCCGTCGCCGTTCGCGTCGGCGAAGCTGCGGGGATAGATCTGGTAGACGGCGGCCTGCCGCCACCAGGCGGCGGTGTCGTCGGTGCGGGCCTCGGCGGTGGACGCGTCGGTCATGAGGGGTACAGCTCCGTTCTGTGGGGGTGGTGTCGGATGGTCGTGGTGCCCGTGCGGCGCCGGTCAGCCCTTGACGGCGCCCTGCGTGACGCCCTCCATGACCCAGCGCTGCGTGAACAGGTACGCCACGATCGCCGGGGCCATCGCCATGAGGTACGAGGCGAACGCGACGTTGTAGTTGTTGCTGAACTGGTTCTGGAACAGGTTCTGCCGCACCGGCAGCGTTTGCAAGGCCGGGTCGGAGATGATGAGCGACGGCATCATGAAGTCGTTCCACGCGTAGAGGAAGGCGAAGATGCCGACCGTGGCGCTCATGGGCGCGAGGAGGGGGAAGATGAGCTTCCAGAAGGTCTGCCACGTCGTGGCGCCGTCGATGCGCGCGCTCTCCTCGAGCTCCAGCGGGATCGACCGCAGGAACGCCGTGAACAGCAGCACGCTGAAGCTGAGCTGGAACATGGTGGCCAGGATGATGACGCCGACCGGGTTGTCGAGCCCGACCCGGCCGGTGAGCTGGATCTGCGGCAGCGCCACCACGGGGAAGGGGATGAACATGGCGGCCAGCAGGTAGAAGAACGACCAGCGGAACAGCCGACGGTCCCAGTTGCGCACGATGGCGTACGAGGCGAACGCGGCGAGGACGATCGTGAGGAACACGGTGCCCGCCGTGACGAACAGCGAGATCGCGGCGCCGACCGGGAACTTCGTGAGGTTCCACGCCTGCACGAACCCGTCGACGCTGAAGGGGGCGGGGAACGAGAAGGCGTTGCCGTCGACGGCCTGGTCGGTCGTCTTGAACGCCATGGAGATCGTGGCGTACAGCGGGAGCAGCACGGTCACGGCGCACAGCATGAGGATGATGGTGCCCGACCAGTTGACGCGCTCCATCTTCACGCGGGGGCGACGGCCGGATGCCGGGATGGTGGTGAGTGTCTGCGTCGACATCAGAGTGCGTTCCTTCCGCGGGTCAGCGAGAGCTGGAGCAGGGAGATGAGCACGGCCACCACGAAGAAGATGGTCGCGTTGGCCATCTGGTAGGCGTAGTCGCCGCCGTTGAACCCCGCGATGATCGTCATCGCGACGCTGCGGGTGGCCGTTCCGGGGCCGCCGTTGGTCAGGCCGACGATGATGTCGTAGGCGTTGAGGAAGCCCTTGAAGCCGAGGATCACGTTGATGACCACGTATCCGGCCACGAGCGGCACGGTGATGCGCGTGAGCTGCTGCGCCTTGGTCGCGCCGTCGATCGACGCGGCCTCGTACACCTCGCCGGGGACCGACAACAGCCCCGCGATGTAGATGAGCAGCGTGCCGGGGATCGCCTGCCAGGCGGTGACGATGACGATCGCGACCCAGGCGAGGTCGGGGTTGGCCACGAGGCTCGTCGACAGCCACGGGATGCCGGTGGCCGCGCCGACCGCAGGCAGCGAGTTGGAGAAGAGGAAGTTGAAGACGTAGGCGATGATGATGCCCGAGATCACCATGGGGATCACGAAGATCGTGCGCAGGCCGGTCTTGAAGCGGATGCGGGAGGTGAGACCGACCGCGAGGAGGAACGCGATGACGTTCACGACGATCACCGTCGCGATCGAGAACCCGAACGTGAAGAGATAGCTCTGCAGGATCGCGGGATCGCTGAACATCGCGATGTAGTTCGTCAGCCCGTTGAAGCTCCAGTCGCCGATGCCGATCGAGTCGGTGAAGCTGAAGAAGATGCCGACGACTGCGGGCACCGTGATCGCGAGGGTGAACAGCACGAGCGTCGGCACGAGGAAGAGGTAGTAGATCGGCTCGACGCGCCGCGAGCTGCGGCGGCGGGTGGTGTCGCCCTGCGTGACGAGCGTGGTGGTGGTGGTCATTCGCCGGACTCCTTCGTCTCGGTCTTCGGTGCGGGAGCGCGGAACGCGACGCGGGCCCAGTCGGCGTCCATCGTCCGCAGCGTGGACGACGGGTCCGCGCCCAGAGCCATGCCCTGCGCGTAGTTCATGACGGGGATGGTCTTCGGGACGAGCACCGAGGGGCCCTGGTAGATCTGGCCGGAGTCGTAGTACTCGATCATCCCGGCGATGCGCGGGTCGCTCGGCGGAGGAGCATCCGTCGTCGGGGTGAACCCGAGCTGCGACTCGTTGTACGCCTCGATGTTCTCGGGTTCGTAGAGGTACTCGAGGAAGTCGCGCGCCGCCTCCTGGTGGCGCGAACCCTCGGGGATCATGGCGGCGAGATCCATGTTGACGCGGACCTTGAGGTCGGCGGCGTCGTCCGTCATCGGCAGCGGGAACGTGCCGAGGTCGAGATCGGGCGAGGTCTTGGCGATCTCGCTGAACGCCCACGGCCCCTGCAGGTACATGGCGGCCTCGCCCTTCGCCATCGCGAGGTTGCCGTCGCCGTAGCCCCGGCTGGGGGCATCCGGGTTCACGTAGTTCTCGGTGAGCTGGAGCATCCGGTCCATGGGCTCGGCGAAGTCCTTCTGGAACGACACCTCGGAGTCCGGCCCGACGTCAACGCCCTCGTCGGCCATGGCGTCGAAGAAGTCGATGACGTCGAGCGAGCCGCCGACCGCGTAGTCGTACCACCCCTGTCCCACGGTCCAGTCGTCTTTGAACGTCGCGTAGAACGGAGTGATCCCGGCGGCCTTCAGGCGGTCGCACACGGCGATCAGCTCGTCCCAGGTGGTCGGAACGTCGATGCCCTGCTGGGCGAAGATGTCCTTGTTGTAGATGACGGATGCCGCCATCACCGAGTACGGCAGGGCGCTGACCCGCCCCTCGCACGAGCCGTACTGGTTCATCAGCGGCTGGAGGTCGGTGCGGACGCGGTCGGCGGCGTCGGTGTCGGAGAGGTCGGTGAGCGCGCAGCGCTGCACGAACCGCGCGACCTCGTAGTTGTAGTTGGCGAGCATGATGTCGGGCGGGTTGCCTCGCACGAAGCTGGCCGAGACGACGTCGACGCCCGAGGTGTCGATCTCGACGCGCACGTCGTCCTGCGAGGAGTTGTATCGCGCGACGAGGTCGGTCATGAACTCGATGGCCTCACGTTTGCTGAACGTGAAGCGGATGGTCTCGCGACCGTCGCCGGCTGCGCAGCCGGTCAGGGCGGCCCCGAGCAGGGCCAGAGCTGTCGCTCCCGCCGCGAGGCGCTGGGATGTGGCAGACACCGTCGTCCTTCCGATCTGTAGATTCCGAGAGTAAATCTAGTGAGCGAATTTACTTCGTCGGAAGGTACTGTCTCATTGGACGAAGGGCGAGGTCAAGAGCAGTGACAGAAGTCTCCGCAGATCTGGGCACCGGGCGCGCGAGCGTCGGAGCGGTGCTCGACTTCGCCTGGACGGCCGCGGAGTTCACCGCCACAGAGGTCATGGCGGGGACGGCTCTCACCCGCTCGACCGCGATCGACGCCGTCGACACCCTCGTCAGCGCCGGCATCCTGCGCGAGCTGCCGAACGCGAGGATGGCCGGCACATACCGGTCAGGACGACCGGCGCGCAGGTTCGAGCTCGTGCCCGACCTCGGCGTCGTCGTCGGCATCGACGCCGGAGACACGCACCTCGCCGTCACGGTCGCCGACCCGCTGCGCACCACGCTCGTGCAGCACCGCACGGAGGTCGACCCCGAGGAGACGCCGGAGGAACGCAGGGCGATCATCATCGACCGGCTCCGCGACGCGCTCGCGGAGGCGGGCAGGACCCGCGACGACCTGCTGGCGATCTGCGTCGGCGTCGCCGCGCCCGTGAACCGCGACGGCATCTCGCCTCCGCATCCCGACCGTTTCTGGGAGCGCACGAACCCGGGCCTGGCTGCGGCGCTGCGCGACTGGGCACCCGCCGTTGAGATCAAGAACGACGCCCTGCTCGCGGCCGTCGCCGAAGGCACGCAGGGAGCAGCGATCGGATGCCGGGACTACGTGGCCCTGCTCGCGGGCGAGCGCTTCGGCGGAGGCGTCGTCGTCGACGGCCACCTGCTGCACGGCGCGCACGGCGGCGTAGGCGAGGGCGTCGTGTTCGACCACATCATCGGCGTCGGCTCGGCGTTCGGCCTTGCACCCGCGCTGCACCACCAGCTGCTGGCAGCCGTCGACGCCGGCGAAGTCGACGTGAACAGCGCCGTCGGGCGGCTCGCCGACGCGGAGCGGATCGACCCGCGTCGCGTGCTCGCCCTCGCGGCATCCGGCGACCCCGACGCCCTGCTCATCGCCGGACAGCTCGGCGAGACCGTCGCCAGGGTCGTCGGCGTGCTCGGCAGCATGTACGACCCGGAGCGGGTGATCATCTGCGGCGCCGTGGCCGAGAGCATCGAGCCGGTGCTCGTCGCCGCACGTGCAGCCCTGCCGTCGCAGCTGCACCTCCCGGCGCCCCAGGTGCTGGCGTCGTCGCTCGGCGCCGATGTCGTGTCGCTCGGGGCGGTGGCGTCGGCGCGGCGTGCTGCCAGGGAGAGGGCCGTGCCCCTGCTCGCGGAGCGGCGGCTCGCTGCCAGAGCCTAGCTGGGCCCGGCGTGGCGAACCGCCTGTCCGTCGACGAGCAGTACGGGCGTGGCGCGATATCCGGGATGCTCCATGAGCGCGGTCGCGGGAGACAACCCGATAATGCGAATTAATTCCTGACGCCCCGGCTTTCCAGCCCGCGCGCCTCAGCTAATAATGCGCATTATCACCTTGACGCTCCGGCGCGGCGCCCCGCAGACTGCTGTCTCGTCGCCCAGGCGCCGATGATCGAGGAGGATCGATGCCGCGTCACCGCTTCACGCAGGCCGATGTCGCCGCGATGGCAGGCGTCAGCCAGTCGACCGTCAGCTTCGTGCTCAACGGCAGCGCACCCAACGGCGTGCGCATCTCTGAGGAGACCCGTAAGCGGGTGCTCGAGGCGATCCGCATCACCGGATACTCCGCGAACCCTGTCGCGCAGCGCCTGGCCGGCGGCCGCAACCAGATCCTGGGCGTGTTCACGTACGAGGCCACGTTCCCCCGCGGCGGCCGCGACTTCTACGGTGCCTTTCTCATCGGCATCGAGCACGCCGCCGAGAAGCTCGGCGTCGACATGCTGCTGTTCACCTCGGCGCGCGTGGTCGACGGCCGTCGCCAGCTCGCGCGCGACGGCTGGCAGCGACTCGGCATCGCGGACGGATGCCTGCTGCTCGGTCAGCATGAGGACCGCGGCGAGCTGCAGCACCTCCTGGACACCAACTATCCGTTCGTGTTCATCGGCAAGCGCGTCAGCGAAGGGCGGCGTCTCCCGTTCGTCGGTGCCGACTACCTCGACGCGACCTCGCGTCAGGTCGAGCGCCTCGTGGATATGGGGCACACCCGCATCGGGTATGCGGGAGCGCAGAGCACCGACCAGCCGACGCTCGATCGAATCGAGGGCTACCGCCGGTCCATGCGCGCGCACGGCCTCCCGCTGCGTTTCGTCGACGTGCACGACGTGCGGGTCGCCGCCGAGGAGATCGCCGCACAGCGGCTCACAGCGATCCTCGCCGCACCGGAGAACTACCCCGAAGAGCTCGCGGACGAGCTCGAGGCTCGCGGACTGCGCGTCCCGCGCGACGTGTCGATGCTGCTGCTGGGCCAGCCCCATCACCCGCGCCACGGCGGCCGCGCGTGGTCGGGCTTCGCGATCCCCCGCGAGGAGATGGGCGCTCGTGCGCTGGTGCTGCTCTCGCGGATCGTCGAGCAGGAGTCCCCCGCGCCGCGATCCCCCGATGGCCGGATGCCGCACGCGCCGGCCCTCCAGGAAGACGACTACCACCAGATGCTCCATTGTCCAGACGTCGACGGCGAGACGCTCGCCGTCGCCCCGGCCACCGCCGGCGACCCCGAAGGAACCATCCGTGACCATGCGTGAACTGACCAGCGACGTCCTGATCGTCGGAGCGGGACTCGGCGGCGTCGCCGCCGCCCTCGCCGCCGCGGACCGCGGAGCGACCGTGATCCTCACCGAGGAATACGCGTGGATCGGCGGGCAGCTGACCTCTCAGGCCGTGCCGCCGGATGAGCACCCGTGGGTGGAGGAGTTCGGCATCACCGCCCGATACCGAGCGCTGCGCGACGGCATCCGCGAGGTGTACCGGCGCCGCTACCCCCTCACGGATGCCGCCAGGGAGCGCCGCGATCTGAACCCCGGCGCCGGCTGGGTCTCCAAGCTGTGCCACGAGCCGCGCATCGCGGTCGGCGTCCTCGAGGAGATGCTCGCACCTCACCGCTCCACCGGCCGGATCCGCCTGCTCGAGCGCACGCGCCCTGTTGCGGCGACCGTAGACTGCGATCGCGTCACGACCGTCACGCTGGAGTCCGTCGTCGGCGGTGACTCCTTCACCGTCACGGCGAGCTACGTCCTCGACGCCACCGAGACCGGCGAGCTGCTGCCGTTGACGGGAACCGAGTACGTCACCGGCTTCGAGTCCAGGGCGGAGACCGGCGAGCCGAGCGCGCCCGAGGTCGCCCAGCCGGAGAACATCCAGGCGCTGAGCGTGTGCTTCGTCGTCGAGCACGCCGACGGCGACCACACGATCGAACGCCCGGCCGACTATGACTTCTGGCGGGAGTATGCGCCTGCCGCATGGCAGGGCGAGCGGATGCTGTCATGGATGGCGCCGAATCCGCGGACGCTCGAGATCACAGCGCGCACGTTCTCCCCGAACCCCGGGGATGACGCGCTGGCCGTCGACGCCGACCAGTCCCGCAACGCCGGCGACCACAACCTGTGGCTGTTCCGGCGGATCGCGGCGCGGGATCTGTTCGCCCCTGGCTTCTACTCCAGCGATCTGTGCCTGGTGAACTGGCCGAGCATCGACTACTTCGAGGCTCCTGTGCTCGGGGTCCCCCGCGAGGTGGAGCTCGAACGCTACGCCGCAGCCCGCCAGCTCAGCCTTTCGATGATGTATTGGATGCAGACCGAAGCACCCCGCCCCGACGGCGGCACCGGCTTCCCCGGCCTGCGGCTGAGGCCTGACGTCATGGGCACGGACGACGGTCTCGCTCAGGCGCCGTACCACCGGGAGTCCCGACGGATCCGGGCGCTGACCACGGTCACCGAGAACGACGTGTCCTACGCGATCCGTGGCGAGGAGGGCGCGACGCGGTACGAGGAGTCCGTCGGGGTCGGCATGTACCGCATCGACCTGCACCCCTCCACGGGCGGTGACACGTACATCGACGTGGCCTCCACGCCGTTCGAGATCCCGCTCGGCGCGCTCATCCCCCAGCGCATGACGAACCTGCTCGCCGCCAACAAGAACATCGGAACGACGCACATCACGAACGGCTGCTACCGCCTGCATCCCGTGGAGTGGAACATCGGCGAGGCCGCCGGTCACCTCGCGGCCTACTGCGTCGCGAACCGCACGACCCCGCACGCCGTGCACTCCGACCCGGCGCGACTGACGGACTACCAGAGCGAGCTCGATGCGACCGGCGTCGAGCGGCACTGGCCGGAGGGCCGCGTGTACGCGTACTGACTTCCCGCACCACCCGAGCATCATCAGCACAGACAAGGAGAGACACCATGAGAACACAGCGTTCACGCCAGGGGCGCATGCCCCTCGCGATCGGCGCCGGCACCGCAGCCGTCGCCCTCACGCTCGCCGGCTGCAGCGGCTCCCCCGCCGGCACGGCGACGCCGGACGAGCCGGTCGAGCTGCGGATGACCGTCTGGACCGCCGACGAGACCCAGCTCGCGATGTTCCAGGAGATCGCCGACGCCTACGTCGCAGAGAACCCGGAGCTCGTCTCCGACATCACGTTCGAGGCCATCCCGTTCGCCGATTACACGACGACGCTGACCACCCAGCTCGCGGGCGGGAACGCGCCGGATCTCGGCTGGATCCTGGAGAGCTACGCACCCGAGTTCGTGCAGAGCGGCGCCCTGGTCGACATCGCCCCGACGCTGAAGGAGACGAAGGGCTACGACTACGACGACCTGATGGACTCGTCGCTCAAGCTGTGGCAGCAGGACGACGGCCTGTTCGCCTACCCGTTCTCGAACAGCCCGTTCGCGATGTTCGTGAACACGGATCAGCTCGCAGCCGCAGGACAGCCCAACCCTGCCGATCTCGTGGCGTCCGGCGAATGGACCTTCGACGCCGCGCGCGACATGTCGGCTGCGGCGGCCGCAGCCTCCGGCAAGCAGGGACTCGTGGTCAGGGACTTCGACTACAAGGCGTGGGAGAACCTCTCCACGGTCTGGAACGGATGGAAGGCGGCACCGTGGAGCGCGGACGGAACGGAGTGCACGTTCGCCGAGCCGGAGATGGTGGACGCGATGACCTGGATCCACGACGCGGTCTTCACGGATGCCGCGATGCCCCAGCCCGGCGTCACCGCCGATTTCTTCGCGGGTGACGCCGCGATGACCATCACGCAGATCAGCCGGGCGTCGGCGCTCGACGGCTCGTTCGGATGGGACGTCGTCCCTCTGCCTGCGGGGCCCGAGGGCCGGCAGAACGTGATCGGGCAGGCCGGGATCGGGGTGTTCGCGAACGCGAAGCACCCTGAGGTCGCGGCTGACTTCCTCGCCTACTTCACGAACCCGGAGAACGCCGAGAAGCTCGCGACGTACTTCCCGCCGCCCCGCGAGTCGCTCCTGAACGCGGAGACGCTCGGCGCGGCCAACCCGAAGCTCAGCGAGGAGCAGCTGCAGGCCGTCGTCGTCGACGGCATCCAGGATGCGGTCACGAAGCCGACGCACGCCAACTTCGCGAAGCTGCAGGACGCGGTCCGCTCGGAGCTCGACGCCCTGTGGACCCCGGATGCCGACGTCGAAGCGGTTCTGACTGCGACGTGCGAGGCGATCACTCCGCTGCTGGAGGACTGATACCGCATGACTGTCACCGCTGCCCCCACGGCAGCCGAGACCGCGGGGCGGAGAGGGGCCGACAACCCCTCCCGCCCCGCGGGCGGGCGCCGGCGGCACTCCGCGGCCGCGCGGCGCGACTGGATCGTGGGATACACGATGGTCGCTCCGGCCGTCCTCGGATCCCTCGCCTTCGTGGTCGGTCCCCTCATCGCCGTGTTCTGGTTCTCGCTGCACGACTGGAACGTCCTGGCGAACACGTTCGTCTTCTCCGGAGCCGACAACTACGAGCGGATGCTGACCGACAAGGGCCTGCACGACTCGCTGCTCGCGAGCCTGTGGTTCTCGATCGGCCTCGTGGCGCTGAACATCACGCTCGCGCTGTTCCTCGCCGTGCTGCTGAACCAGAAGCTGCCCGGCACGACCACCTTCCGCGCGTTCTTCTTCTCCCCCGTCGTCGTGTCGCTGGTCGCCTGGACGATCGTGTGGAGCTTCCTGCTGCAGGCCGACGGCGGCGTAAACGCCTTCCTCGCGCTGATCGGGATCGACGGCCCGAACTGGTTGCGGCACGATTTCACGGCGATGCTGTCCGTGATCATCGTCCAGGTCTTCAAGAACGTCGGCATGAACATGATCCTGTTCCTGGCCGCTCTGCAGGGAGTGCCGGAGGAGATCATGGAGGCCGCGCGCATCGACGGCGCGGGCGCGTGGCGGCGGTTCCGGTCGATCACGCTGCCCATGATCAGTCCGACCCTGCTGCTGGTGTCGATCCTCACGATCGTCGGATCCCTCGAGGTCTTCGCGCAGATCGCCGTGCTGACAGGCGGTGGTCCGGGCAACTCGACCACCGTGCTCGTGTACTACCTGTACCAGCAGGCCTTCCGCTTCAACGACTTCGGCTACGCGAGCGGCATCTCGGTGCTGCTGTTCGTCATCGTCCTGGTCCTCACCCTGATCCAATGGCAGACCCGAAAGAGGTGGGTGTTCCATGAGAACTGACACGCCGCCGGCCGACGTCGAGCCGATCGACACGACGGCCGTCGTCACGGGATCGAGCGTCCCGCCCCGCCGCGCCCGCGCCGGCTCGTCGCAGACGAAGCGGAGGTGGATGACGACCGGACTGGTCGTTCTGCTCGCCGTCCTCAGCATCCCGTTCATCTTCCCGACGTGGTGGATGGCGACGTCGAGCTTGAAGCCGATGAGCGAGATCCTGCGCAAGGTCCCGACGCTCTGGCCGGAGAACCCGAGCTTCGACGCCTACGGCGACGTGTTCCGGCTGCAGCCCTTCGCGCAGCAGTACTGGAACAGCCTCTACATCGCGGTGATCGTGACCCTCGGCACCCTGCTGATCTCGGCGATGGCCGGCTACGCCTTCGCGCGGATCCGCTTCCCCGGTGCCAACTCGCTGTTCCTCATCGTGCTGGTGGGGCTGCTCGTTCCGAGCGAGGTCACGATCGTGCCGCTGTTCCGGCTCGTCAACGGGCTGGGGCTGATCAACACTCACTGGCCGCTCATCGTGATCCCGATCTTCGGCGCCCCAGCGGTGCTGTCGATCTTCATCATGCGCCAGTTCTTCCTCGGCCTGCCCGGCGAGCTGGAGGAAGCCGGCCGCATGGACGGTCTCGGCCGCTGGGGCATCTTCTGGCGGATCGCCTTCCCGCTCTCTCGCCCCGCGCTCGCGGCCGTCGCGATCTTCACATTCCTGAAGTCGTGGAACCTGTACCTCGAGCCGATCGTGTACCTGTCCAGCAAGGACATGTTCACCCTGCCGCAGGCGCTCACCCAGTATGTGGACGCTTACGGCGGACCGATGTGGAACGTGCAGCTCGCGGCGACCACGCTCACGGTCGTCCCGGTGCTCCTGGTGTTCCTGTTCGCCCAGAAGCAGTTCGTGCAGGGTCTGGCCCACACCGGACTCAAGGGGTGAGCCGAGGAGCCCGCGCTCAGGTCAGTCGACGAGCAGCGCGGGCTCCTCCAGCACGCTCGCGACGTCGGCGATGAAGCGGCTCATGCCGTCGCCGTCGATGACGCGGTGGTCGAACGACCCGGCGACCGTCGTCACCCAGCGCGGGCGAACCTCGCCGTCGACGACCCACGGCTTCTGGCTGATCGCGCCCATCGCCACGATGCCGGCCTCGCCCGGGTTGATGATCGGCGTGCCGGCATCCATCCCGAACACGCCGATGTTGGTGATCGTGATCGTGCCGCCCTGCTGGTCGGCCGGGCTCGTCTTGCCCTCGCGGGCGGTCACCGTGAGGCGGTTGAGGGCACGCGCGAGGTCCTTCATGCCGAGGTCCTGCGCATCCTTGATGTTCGGCACGAGCAGGCCGCGGGGCGTCGCGGCCGCGATGCCGAGATTCACGTAGTGCCGCACCGAGATCTCCGCGCCGTCCTCGGTGTCGATCCACGCCGCGTTCACCATCGGCGTGCGGCGCACGGCCCAGATCACCGCTCGCGCCATGATGAGCAGCGGCGAGACGCGGATGTCGGCGTACTCGGGCGCGGCCTTGAGGCGCTTGACGAGCTCCATCGTGCGAGTGGCGTCGACCTCCTTCCACACGGTGACGTGCGGCGCCGAGTACGCGCTCTGCACCATGGCGGACGACGTGGCCTTGCGCACGCCCTTGACCGGGATCGACTCCGTGCGCCCTTCGTCTCGCTGCGCCGGCTCAGGTACCGGACTCAGCCCGCGGGCGAGGCCGGCGGACCCTTCGTCTCGCTGCGCTCGCTCGGGAACCGGAAGCACCTCTTCGCGCACCTCGCCCCACTCGGGGGTCTGGATGTTGCGGAACACGCTGGCCTGCGAGGCGTGCTTCATGACATCGTCACGCGTGACCTCGCCGTCGGCGCCCGTAGGCGTGACCGTGGTCAGATCGACGCCGAGGTCGCGCGCCAGCTTGCGGATCGGCGGCTTCGCGATCACGCCGACAGACGAGCGCACGGGGCGCTGCGCAGGACGCTTGCGCCGAGAGGTGGCGCCGCTGCCCGAGCCGTAGCCGACGAGCACCGAACCGCTGCCCTCGTCGGCGGCCGGCGCGGAAGGCGCGGCCGGGGCCGAGTCTGCGGCATCCGTGACGAAGGTGATGATCGGCGTGCCGACCTCGACCGTCGTCCCCTCCGCGACCAGGAGCTCGCCGACGACACCGGCGTGCGGTGACGGCAGCTCGACGAGCGACTTCGCGGTCTCGATCTCGCAGATGACGTCGTTGATCGCGACCGTGTCTCCCGGGGCGACCTTCCAGGTCACGATCTCGGCCTCGGTCAGGCCCTCGCCGACGTCGGGGAGGGTGAAGTTCTGCGTGCTCATGGTTGATCCTCTCAGAGGAGCGGGTTCAGTAGGCCAGCGAGCGATCGACGGCCTCGAGGATGCGGTCGGCATCCGGAAGGTAGGCGCCCTCGAGCTTCGCCGGCGGGAAGGGGGTGTCGTAGCCCGACACCCGCAGCACCGGGGCCTCGAGGGCGTAGAACGCGCGCTCCATCACGGTCGCGGCGACCTCGCTGCCGAGGCTCGTGAAGCCCTGCGCCTCCTGCGCGTAGACCATGCGGCCGGTCTTGCGCACGGAGCCGAGGATCGGCTCGTAGTCGATGGGCGACAGCGAGCGCACGTCGACGACCTCGCAGCTCGTGCCCTCGGCCTCTGCGAGCGCCGCGGCCTGCAGCAGGGTCGTGACCATGGCGCCGTGCCCGACGAGGGTGACGTCGGTGCCGGTGCGTACGACGCGCGAGGCGTGCAGCGGGAGCGCCGGGGCGTCGAGCTCGACCTCGCCCTTGGGCCAGTACCGGCTCTTCGGCTCCATGAAGATCACGGGATCGTTCGAGCGGATCGCCTCTTGGATCATCCAGTACGCGTCGTTCGGCGTCGACGGCGACACCACCCGCAGACCGGGGGTGTGCGTGAAGTACGCCTCGGGGCTCTCCTGGTGGTGCTCGACCGCGCCGATGTGCCCGCCGTAGGGGATGCGGATCACGACCGGCAGGCTCAGCGATCCCTCGTGCCGGTTGGTGAGCTTGGCGAGCTGCGTGGTGATCTGGTCGAAGGCGGGGAAGACGAACCCGTCGAACTGGATCTCCACCACGGGCCGGAACCCCGCCATCGCCAGCCCGATCGCGGTGCCGACGATGCCCGACTCGGCGAGCGGGGTGTCGAGCACGCGCTTCTCGCCGAAGTCGCGCTGCAGGTGCTCGGTCACGCGGAACACGCCGCCGAGGCGCCCGATGTCCTCGCCCATGAGCAGGACCTTGGCGTCATCCTCCATGGCCTTGCGGAGGCCCGCGTTCAGAGCCTTGCTGAACGGCATCGTCTCGAGAGTCATGCGTTCCCCCCTTCGCCGTGTCCGGCGGCCCCGCCAGGCGCCTCGAACGACGCCTCGTACTGCGCGCGCCACGCCTTCTGCTCGGCGATCAGCGGGTGCGGCTCGCTGTAGACGTGATCGAACATCTTGTCGGGGCTGGGCGGTCCCAGCTCGACGGTGCGGGCGCGCAGGTCTTCCGCGGCATCGGCCGCCTCGGCGTCGACCTCGGCGAAGAAGGCGTCGGCAGCCCCCTTGCCGGAGAGGAACGTCCGCATGCGGGTGATCGGGTCGCGCTGCGCCCACTCCTGCTCCTCGTCGGAGCCGCGGTACTTCGTGGGGTCGTCGCTGGTGGTGTGCGCGCCGAGCCGGTAGGTGACGGCCTCGATGGCGCGAGGTCCGCCGCCGAGGCGCGCCTCGTCGAGGGCGACGCGGGAGACCGCGTAGCTGGCGAGCACGTCGTTGCCGTCGACGCGCACGCTCGGGATGCCGTAGCCGGCGCTGCGCTCGACGAGCGGAACCCGCGACTGGGTCGACACCGGAACGGAGATCGCCCAGTGGTTGTTCTGCAGGAAGAACACCGTCGGGGCCTGGTAGCTCGCGGCGAACACCATGGCCTCGTGCACGTCGCCCTGGCTGGACGCGCCGTCGCCGTAGTACACGATGACGGCCTCGTCGCGATCGACGTCGCCCGTGCCGGTGCGGCCGTCGAACGAGAGCCCCATCGCGTAGCCGGCGGCGTGCAGGGTCTGCGAACCGAGCACGAGCGTGTAGAGGCGGGTGTTGCCGTTCTTCGGGTCTGTGGGGTCCCACCCGCCGTGCGAGACGCCGCGCATGAGCTTGATGATGTCGAGCGGATCGACGCCGCGGATGCGGGCCACCACGTGCTCGCGGTACGACGGGAACACGGTGTCCTGCGGCCGCGCCGCCCTGGCCGATCCGACCTGCGCCGCCTCCTGGCCGCGGCTCGGCGGCCACAGGGCCAGCTGACCCTGCCGCTGCAGGTTGGTGGCCTGGGTGTCGATGGCTCGGATGACGACCATGTCGCGGTAGAACTGCTCGAGCTCCGCGTCGGGGATCGCCTCGATCAGAGGCAGGTACTGCTCGGCGGACTCCGACGGAGCGAACCGTCCAGCCGCATCGAGGACGCGTACGAGGGGTGTGTCGGGGGTGGTCACGGTCCCACGCTACCCGCGGCCGCATGCCCGGTCACGCATACCTAGGACGCCCTCGTATCTGCCCGGAATGCGGACGAATGGCCGGTCAGCGCAGGCTTGCGGCGACCTCGAGCACGCACGCGATCACACGGTCGCGGCTGTCTCCGCGGCGCGATCAGCGCGGGATCACACGAGCGCGGCCGCGGTTCCGAGCTCCGGCGTGAGGTACTCGACGCCGCCCAGATCCTTCTCGCCGGTCGAGGCACCGAGAAGACGGCGCGCGGCGACCTGTCCGATCGTGATCGGCGACTGGTTGATGGAGGTCACCGGGATCTCGCTGACCCACTCCTCGCTCTTCAGGTCGTAGCCCACGACGCCGAGGTCTTCAGGGATTCGGATGCCTCTGGCCATCGCCGCCCTGAGCGCGCCGATGGTCATGAGGTTGTTCGTCACGAACAATCCGTCGAACTCGACGTCGCCGTCGAGGAGGCGTTCCATGGCATCGCGACCGCTCGCGGCATGGTTGCGCCCGCGCTCCACGGCGACGACGGCGCCGTCGGGCAGTGCGGCGCGCAGTCCGTCGATTCGCGTGTTCCACGCGGGCTCGTCCTGGGGTCCGGCGATCACGGCGATCTTCGACGCACCGCTCTCGCGCAGGGACTGTGCAGCCAGCCGTCCCCCTTCGAAGTGATCCGTCATCACGGTGGGCAGGTCACGTCCGGTCAGCACCTGGTCCACCGCCACGAGAGGCACCTGAGCGTCGAGCGCATCCGCCACGTCGTCGTACGGCGTCGAGGGGGCGAGGATGATGCCGGCCACCTGTTCGGAGATCGCCGTCTCCAGGTATCTCGCGAGCCTGTTGGGATTCCCGTCCGTATTCCCGATGAACACGGTGACACCGGCGTCGCTCGCGACATCCTCCACACCGCGTGCGATGCTCGTGAAGAACCTGTTCGAGACGTCGGGGACGATGAGTGCCCACGTCTCCTTCCCCGGACGGCGCAACCTCCGTGCCACTCGGTTCGGGTGGTAGCCCAGCTCCCGCACCGCCTGCCACACGCGCTCCGTGAGGGCAGCCGACACCGGGTCGACACCGCTGAGGACGCGCGACACCGTCGCCGTCGAGACCCCAGCGCGCGCGGCGACATCACGGATCCGCACTCCCATCTCCGGCCCTCCTCGCGACCCGCGTCGTTCCTCGCTCCCGTCTCGACGCAGCCGTCGAGACGGGTGCTCCCCTCCGGGGTCATCGTAGCCGGAGGGGAGCACTCCATCGTCAGTCGCGCTCAGATCTCACGCGCCGCCCACTTCACCATCCGCTCCCACAGCAGCCCGTAGTCCTCCCACTCGTGGAGGTTGCCGCACAGGTGGTAGACGGGATCGGTCGCATAGGCGATCGAACGCCCCTTGCCCGCGTCACCCACCACCAGGAAAGGATCCTGCCGGCTCGTCGCGATCGTCTCGGACTCCGGCCGCGGGTGGAGCTGGTTGTACCCGAGGATGATCCGGTCCTGCGGAATCGACAGCCCCTCGAGGATCGGATGCTCGGCGTCGGTGATCTCGATCGTCGCGCCGTCGGGGTGGTCGATGACGTCGTCCACGCCGCGCTCGATGGTCACGGGAAGCACCTCTTCGATCGGGGAGCCGCCCCACATCCCCTTCCCGTTGATGCCCGAGAAGGTCAGCCACCCGCCCGCCATGATGAGTCCGCCCCCGTCGAGCACCCACTGCCGGAACGGCGTGACCATGTTCGGCCCCATCGGCACCAGGCGGTCCCGGTTGCCGTGGGGGAGCTTGAAGTTCTGGTAGCCGACGTCGGACAGGATGATGACGTCGTACTCGTCGAGTGCTTCCTTCGTGTTCGGGAATCGGGTGCGGATGTCGGACGCGGGAAGGTGGGTGAGCTCGACGCCGGGCCGCGGGCCGAGCGCGTCGCGAAGCACCTTCGCCGAGTCGCGATAGTAGGTGTGCGTGAAGGTGTCGATGCCCTTCGCCGCGATGAGCGTCTCGACCTGGGTGTCTCCGACATAGAGGACGCGGACCATGGTGTTTTCTTCCTATCTCTTCTGGATTCGAGCTGTGGCGGGGCGATCGCGGTCGACCGCCCCGCCACGGGTCACGACGGCTGGTTGAAGCGGAGACCGTCGTTGATGGTGAATTCGTCGATGGTGTTGGCGGTGAGCCCCCACGCGACGTGGATGTCCTCGTAGATGCCGTCCTCGTCCAAGGCGACCAGCGCCTCCTGCACGAGATCGCGCAACTCGGCGTTGTCCTTGTTGAAGGCGATCGCGTTGTACCCCTTGCCGTACTCCTCGCTGTCGACGACCTCGAGCCCGGCCGACGCCTCGTCGGTCTTGATCAGGTACAGCGCCACGCCGGTCTGGTACATCGTCGCGTCGGCGCGACCGGTCTGCACCTGCAGCAGAGCGTTGGCGTTGTCCTGGAAGACGGTGATGTCGATCGGGTCGGCGCACGACTTGTTCTGCTCCTCGAGCAGTCCGAGGTACACCGAACCCTCCACGGACGACACGCTCAACCCGCACAGCGTGTCGATTCCCTTGATGTCGTGCGGGTTGCCCTTCGTCGTGACGATCGAGTTCGAATCGGTGGAGTAGTCGACGAAGTCCACGACCTCCTGGCGCGCGGGCGTGTCCCCCCTCCCGGCGATGGACATGTCGTAACGCTTGGCTTCGATCGCGGGGAGGATGCCTGCGAACTCCATCGAGCTGAACTCGGCGTCCAGCCCGAGCTTCGCGGCGATCGCGCGGCCGAGGTCGATGTCGGAGCCGCGCAGGACGTCTCCGTCCTCGAAGAACTCGTATGGCGGCGCGCCCGCCTTCGTGGCGATGTCGAGCGTGCCGTCCGCCACGATCTCCGCTGCTCGGGCGGCGAGGTCATCGTCGACGGCGACGTCGAACGCGGTCTTGGCGTCTGCGCCTCCCGTGATCGACGTCACACCGTCTTCCGAGCCGGTCGTGTCGTCCGTGGGGCCGGTGGAGCAAGCCGAGAGCATCACCGCAGCGATGGTCAGGCCGGCAATGGCGGCGATTCTCGGTACCTGGGTTCTCATGTCGTGCCTTTCTTGTTGGGGTGGTCGGTCTCGCTTATTGGGGGGGGGGGGAATCGGTCTCGCTTGTCGGGGGGAATGGTTTTCGCTCGTCTCAGCGACGCATGCGGCCGAAGTCGGATGGCGACAGCTCCGCATCCCTCGCGAACGGCATCCCGATCTCGATGAGTTCGGGATCCGCGTGCCCGCTCTCCGCGGAGATCAGGTCGGCGAGGATCTGCCCGACAGCCGGGGAGTACTTGAACCCATGGCCGGCGAACCCGACCGCACCGACCACGCGACGAGAGTCGGTGGAGTAATCGATTACGGGTCGGTCACTCGCGCCGAAGCCGTCGAGGAACACGCCCGTCCTCGCGGGTCGGTCGATCACCCCGTTGAGCAGCTTCCGGACGATGTCACGGGTGTAGTCGACGTCTCGTCCCCGCACATCGCGATCGGCGTGCTCGGCAATCGTCTCGTTGTCGGCGAACACCGGCGGCATGACCTTGACGCTCCACCCGTCGACGCAGGGGAAACCGGAGTAGTTGAGGTCGCCGGCCGTGCGCAGACACACGGGGAAGCGCTCGGGAGAGAACTGCCTCGGATCGACCGCAGGGAACCACGTGCCCGGCAGCCTGCGCGCCATGATCCCGAACCCCAGGGACTTCTGGAACTGCGACGTCCACGCTCCGCTCGTCACGACGACGTAGTCGAACCGCACCGCATCTTCACCGTCGACGCGGACGTCGACACCGCCGTCGACGGGCGTGACGTCGACGACCGCAGCGTCCTCGCGCAGAGTGGCACCCAGGCGCACGGCCTGCTGTGCGGCCGCGAGCACCGCTTGTTCCGGGCGCAGGGTGCCGCCCATCAGGTCGAGGATGGCCCTTTCGCCTCCCTCGAGCCGGTGCTGCGGGTATCGCGCCGCAAGATCGGAGTCGTTCAGCTCGATGATGGGGACTCCCTGCGCCTGTGCCGAGGCGATGGTCTCGTCCATCCACGTGCCGGAGCCGTCGCTGATGTAGAGGCATCCGTTCTGGATGAACAGCGAGCGCCCGCTCAGCGCCGAGAGCTCCTGCCACAATGCGTGAGACCGGCGCAGCAACGGGATGTAGTCGCCGCCCTCTCGATACGCCATGCGGTAGATCCGCGTCTCCGCGCCGTGCCCGCCCCTGTCGTGCGGCACGCCGAACCGCTCGAACCCCGTGACGTCATAGCCGCTGAGAGCCAGTCGCCACATCGCCATGCTTCCCATCGCGCCGACGCCGATAACGGCGACGCGCGGCTTCACGCGGACTTCTTCTGTCATGTCCTCACTTCACTTTCGCCAGAAAGGCCTGTGTGCGGGGGCTGGACGGGTTGTCGAGCACATTCGCCGCCGGCCCCTGCTCGACGATGACCCCGCCGTCCATGAAGAGCACCCGGTCGGCGACGTGCCTGGCGAAGTTGATCTCGTGCGTGACGACGACCATCGTCATGCCCTCCTTCGCCAGCGAGGCCATCACGTCGAGGACCTCCTGCACGAGCTCCGGGTCGAGAGCCGACGTCGGCTCGTCGAACAACATCGCCTGCGGCCCCATGGCCACCGCACGAGCGATGGCGACGCGCTGCTGCTGGCCTCCGGAGAGCTTTGCGGGGCGCTTGCCCATGTGCGCGGCCAGGCCCACCCGTTCGAGGAACCCTGCCGCGTGCGCATCCGCCTCCGCCCTCGGCATCCCCTTGACCAGACGCAACGGCGCCGCAACGTTCTCCAGGGCCGTCATGTGGGCGAACAGATTGAACCGCTGGAACACCATGCCCATGCGCGCCCGCTGCGTCGCGAGCTGCGCCGGTGTCCGCTCGTACGTCTTGCCGTTGATCGTGACGACCCCGATCCGCTCGTCATCGAGATGGATCTCTCCGGTGTCCGGCTTCTCTAGATAGTTGAGGCAGCGGAGGAACGTGCTCTTCCCCGAGCCCGACGGGCCGAGCACGGCGACGACCTCGCCTCGCTCGAGCTGGAGTCCGACCCCCTTGAGGACGGTGTGGTCGCCGTAGCTCTTCCAGATGCCCTCAGCCCGCAGCATCGCATTCATTTGTCGACTCCCCGTCCCAGCGACACCGCTCGTCGCCATCTCCTGGTGCCGACCGCGCCGGCGCCCTCCCCCGCGAAGCGTCGCTCGAGGTAGCTCTGCCCGATGGTCGCGACGGTGGTCAGCAGCAGGTACCAGACGCACGCGACGATCAGCAGGTCGATGATCTGGTAGTTGGTCGCGTAGATGCGCTGGACGCTCGTGAGCAGATCCTGCGCCGCGATCACCGATACCAGCGATGTGGTCTTGAGCATGCCGATGGCCTGATTCCCCGTCGGCGGCGTGATGACACGGAGCGCCTGCGGCAGCACGACGTGGCGCATCGTCTGCATGGGCGTCATCCCCGACGCCAGCCCCGCCTCGGTCTGGCCGCGATCGACCGCCTCGATCCCCGCACGGAAGATCTCGCTCATGTACGCGCCCTCGTTGATGCCGAGGCCGAGAAGCGCAGCGATGAACGGCGTGATCACGGTGTTGGTGTCGACCGCGCCCTCGCCCCACCCGATCGTCGGCATGATCAGGGAGAGGTTGAACCAGAAGATCAACTGCACGAGCACCGGCGTGCCCCGGAAGAACCAGATGTAGCCGCGTGCGAGCCACGCGACAGCCGGCGTCCGCGAACGGAGCATCAGCGCCGAGGCGACGCCGAGCACAAACCCCAGCGCCATCGACAGCACCGTCAGCTGGATGGTCACCCACAGCCCGGAGAGCACGGACGGGGCGAACAGGTATCGCGCCACCGTGGTCCAGCTGATCGCGCCGGAGAAGAGGACGCCTGCGACGACGAAGACGACGAGGAGCACGAGGACGATCGAGAGGACAATGCGAGTCGTGCGCCCCTGTCGCCTCGGCCGAAGCGGAGGCGGGGCCGGGACATCGACCGTGGCGGTCACTACTTGTGTCATTTGCTAAACTCCCGTATCGGGGCTTGTAATCGATTACGAGACAGTATGCAGGAGAGTCCGCGACGTGAGTGTTACAAGTGGGTAAAGAATCTGCGGCCCCGAATCCGCGCCCCGCATTCGCCCTGCTTCTCGGCCTCAGCGCGGGCCTCGGACCCTTCACGATCGACAGCTACCTTCCAGCGATGCCCGCGATCGGAGAGGACCTCGGCGTCGCGGACGGGCCGATCCAGCTCACGCTCGCCGTGACCATGACGGGCTTCGCGATCGGTCAGCTCGTCATCGGGCCGTGGAGCGACCGGGTCGGGCGACGGATGCCGCTCCTCGTCGGGCTCGGCCTGCTGATCTGCGCCAGCGTCACGAGCATGCTCGCGAGCGACATCGGCGTTCTGCTGGCGGCGCGGATGCTGCAGGGCATCGGCGCTTCCTCTGCAGCGGTCATCGCCGTGGCCACCGCACGCGACGCGTTCAGCGGCAGGGCCCTTCCGGCCGCCCTGAGCGGGATCGCGATCGTGCAGTCCCTCGCACCGCTGGTCGCACCGGTCCTCGGATCTCTGCAGCTGATGGTGGTCGGCTGGCGCGGGATCTTCGGGCTCCTCAGCCTCTACGCTCTCGTCGTGCTGGCTCTGGTCGTGCCGCGTCTGCCTCAGAACGAGGCGAGCGCGCGCAGTTCCGACGGCGTGCTCGTCCGCTACCGACGCCTGCTCGCCGACCGGACCTTCGCAGTACTCCTCCTCCTGGCCGGATTGAGGTTCACGGCGCTGTTCACCTTCCTCCAGTGGAGCCCCTTCCTCCTTCAACGGGAGCGTGGCCTGTCGCCCCAGGAGTTCGGGATCGCTTTCGCGGTGGTCACCCTCGGGATGATGGTGGGGCTTCAGATCTCACCGCGCGCGATCCGCCGCGGCGTCTCCGCCGCCCGGCTCCTGTGGAGCTCGTACCTGATCCTGCTGGCCAGTGCGTGCCTCATCGCCCTCCCGGTCGCCGGCGGCCTGTGGATCGTCGTCGCCGGTGTCGTGCTCCTGCTGGGGTGCGGGCTGGGACTGCCCACGATCCAGATCCTCGCGCTCGCCCCGCACAAACGGGACGCCGCGACGGTTGCCGGCCTCATCGGAGCGTCGGGTTTCGGAACCGCGTCTCTGCTCGCACCTGCGCTGAGCGTCGTGCCGGAGATCGTCGGACGTTACGACCTCTCGCTCGCGCTCGTCGTGACCGGCGTGGCTGTTCTCAGTGCGGTCATCAGCATCCGGCCGCTGGCGTCCATGGGAGACCGGCTGAGCTGACCCGTGTCAGCGCAGGCTTGCGGCGACCTCGAGCACGCGCGCGATCGACGCCTCCTCGCCGACGGAGATGCGGATGCCGTCGCCCGAGAACGGCCGCACCACGAGGTCGTTCGCGAGGAAGGTCGCGGCCGCGGCATCCGTCTGCTCGCCCGTCGGCAGCCAGACGAAGTTGCCCTGCGCATCAGGCACGTCCCACCCCTGGGAGCGCAGGCCCTCGACGAGCCTCGCGCGGCGCTCCACGATCACGGCGACGCGGTCGAGCAGCTCCGCCTCGGCATCGAGGCTGGCGATGGCCGCGTTCTCGGCAGCCGACGTCACCGACAGCGGGATGCCGGTCGTGCGGGCGGCATCGAGCACCTTCTCGTTGCCGATCGCGTAGCCGACGCGCAGGCCCGCCAATCCGTAGGCCTTCGAGAACGTGCGCAGGACGACCACGTTCGGGTGCCGCTCGAAGATGCGCTCCGCCAGGCCGTCGACCGCTCCCGGCGCCGTCACGAACTCCGCGTACGCCTCGTCGAGGATCACGAGCACGTCGGCCGGGACGCGCGAGATGAACGCGGCGAACTCCTCGCTCGTGACGATCGGACCTGTGGGGTTGTTCGGCGTGCAGACGATGATCGCGCGCGTGCGGTCGGTCACGGCATCCGCCATCGCGTCGAGGTCGTGACGGGAGTCGGCGGTGAGCGGCACCTGCACACCCGTGGCCCCGGCGACGAGCGGCAGGCTCGGGTAGGCCTCGAAGGAGCGCCAGGCGTAGACGACCTCGTCGCCGACCGACGCCGTGGCGAGGATCAGCTGGTGCAGGATCGACACGCTGCCCGCCGCCACATGCACCTCGTCGGCGGTGACGCCGTACCGTGCGCCGAGGCGCTCGCGCAGACGGCCGGCCGTGGCATCGGGATACCGGTTGACGGGCGTGATGCGCTGCAGTGCGGCCTCGACCGACGGGAGCGGTTCGAACGGGTTCTCGTTGCTGGAGAGCTTGAACGCGTCGGGTCCGGCCTGTTTGCCCTGCCGGTACGGAGCCAGGGCGGCGATGGCTGGGCGGATGCGCGGCAGGATGGGGTCGGTCACGGACATGAGTCTACGAGTCGGCGGCTCGCGGGCGCCCGCTGACAACGCGGCGCGGGCGTGTGAGACTGGACGGACTATGCGATTCATCATCCGCGTCGTCGTGAACGCCTTCGCCATCTGGGTCGTGACCCTGATCCCAGCCCTGCAGGTGACGATCAAGCCGTTCGCGCCGGGCGAGACCCTGCAGCTCGTGCTGACCCTGCTCGCCGTCGCGGCGATCTTCGCGCTGGTGAACACGATCATCGGCACGGTCGTGAAGATCCTCGCGTTCCCGCTGTACATCCTCACCTTCGGCCTCATCGGCTTCGTGATCAACGGCTTCCTGCTGTGGCTGACCGCGTGGATCACCGGCGGCTTCGGCTGGGGCCTCACCGTCGGCCACTTCTGGTGGGGCGTGCTCGCGGCACTGATCATCTCGATCATCAACGGGATCTTCGGCTTCATCCTGCGCCCCCAGAGCAAGCGCCCCCGCGTCTGACAGGGCGGCCCGCGACCGAAGCGCACGCCCGGACCGGATCGCGCACCCGGACCGGAGCACGCACGCCCGGACCGGAGCACGCACGCCCGCTCACTCCGTGCGCTCCGCGTGGTACTCGGTGCGCTCGATCGAGACCGCCTGACCGAAGTCGTCCCAGAACCGATCCAAGGCCTCGACACGCGGATCACCCGAGGCGTCGACCTCCTTCGCGAGGTCGAGATAGGAGTCCATGAGGTGGGGATCCCACGGGTCGGTGGGGCCGAACACCGTGTCGTCGGTGCGCGTGGCGACGAAGCTGTCGGGCGACCCCGACGCCGCCGGAGTGCCTCCGTCGGAGAGCCGGTACACGGGGTCATCGGTGTGCGCGAGCCGCACGAGCGTCTGGTCGTCGGGCGCCATGTCGACCACCGGACTCCCGACGCTCACCTGCAACGCGACCTCGTATCCGCTCTGATGTGAGAGATAGGCCGCGATCATCCCTGCCTGGGAGTGGGCGACGACGTCCACCTCGTCACCCGGCTGCGCACCGGCATCCGCGAGAGCCTCGAGCGTCGCCTGATACGACGCCGAACGCTCTCCCGTGTACAGCTGAAGGTTCGAGCGCATGTCCCACGGCTCGCTGCCACCCATCAGCGGGCTCTGCGTGCCCGCGATGTAGGCGATGAACTTCTTCGTCCCGTCGGGCATCGTGAGCTTCTCGACCGCCACCTGCGCGCCGGCGCGTGAATCGGGCATGCGTGAGAGCGCATCATGCAGGCTCGCGGGCGCGCTGCGCGGGTGCGAGGTCGACACCGCGGATACTGCGACGGGGTCGGCGGCACCGCGCAACCGCATCCACGGCCACACGGTCCCACGCCCGCTCTGCGAACCGATCGTCGACACGGCGCCGAACAACGGGGCGAGCACCCCGAACCAGTCCCCCTGCTGCGAGAACCCGTCGAATCGGTGCTCCTTCCAGCCCGCCACGAGCATGCTCGCCATATCGGGGATGCGCGGGTCGGATGCCGCGAGCTGCTCCAGACGCAGGCGGGCTTCGTCGGCCGCCGCCTCGTCACGCAGCGCGAGGGCGTCGACCTGGATCTGCAGCTCGACATACTCGAAGACGTCGGCCATGAGCCGCGTCCCCCGCACGGCGTTCTCGCACTCGTCGCGCAGCTGCGCCATGCTCTCTCCGCTCGTCCACAGCGCGCGTGCGTCGACGGCCTCGGCGAATCCGTCGGTCTGCACGATGAGGGCATGCGCGCGCACGATCGATCCGTGCGCATCGGCGAAGCCTCCGGCGACCGCGTCGATGCGCGTCGCGGTGTCGCGCAGGGCCTCGGGGTCGACGCTGATCGCGCCTCCGTGATCGATGTCGAGCCCGCTCATGACGCCGCGCTCTCGATCTCCGCCTGGCGCGCGGCGAGCAGTCCTGCCTGCTCACCGGCGCGCTGATGGATGTCGACGAGCTTCTCGTTCAGCGCCCGCACGCCGTCCGACTCCCACGCGGTGTCGGCGGTGAGTCCGGTGAGCGCGGCGGACGCGGAGTCGACGGCCGCGAGCGCAGAGATCACCTCCTGGCTTGCCTGCGCCCATGCCCAGGCGGCGTCAGCGGTGGAGACGAGTGCGTGAGTGAAGGAGTGCATGCGCCAAGCATCCGCCTGTCGCACGGGGTGCCATGGACGAATCCGGCGCTCGCTCCGGCGGCTGTGAAGAGATCGCAGCCCGTCGCGATTGTGCAGGAAAGGACTGCGCGATCGGGCGTCGACCTGCACAATGGAACGGTGACATCCCCGGATCCCTTCCGCGTGATCTTCGTGTGCACGGGGAACATCTGCCGCTCCCCGATGGCGGAGGTCGTCTTCCGCGATCTCGCCGAGCGACAGGGCCTCGGCTCGAGGATCGTGTCACGCAGCGCCGGGACGGGCGACTGGCACCTCGGTGAACGAGCCGACCAGCGCACCATCGAGTCGCTCGCGCGCCGCGGCTACGACGGCTCACAGCATCGCGCCAAGCAGTTCACCGCCGCCTCGTTCGCCGACAACGACCTCGTCGTCGCGCTGGACCGCACGCATGAGCGGATCCTTCGCGAGTGGGCCCACGACGAGGACGAAGAGGGCAAGGTCACCCTGCTGCTGGCCTTCGACCCGGATGCCGCGACCCTCGACGTGCCCGATCCGTACTACGCAGGGACCGAGATGTTCGATTCGGTGCTCGGTATGATTGAGACGGCGACCCGCGGCCTGTTCCGGCAGCTCGAACCGGCACTTCGCCTCCCCCGCATGCCCCGCGCCTAGGGGCCCGATCAGGAGGACTCCCCTGACTTTCCAGCCCTCGCTTCCGCCGCAGCCCCTGAGCCCCCTCGACGGCCGCTACCGCAGCGCCGTCACCGGACTCGCCGACTTCCTCTCCGAGGCCGGCCTCAACCGCGCTCGCGTCGAGGTCGAGGTCGAGTGGCTGATCGCCCTCACCGACCGGTCGCTGTTCGGAACCTCGCCGCTGCCGGATGCCGACAAGGAGCGGCTGCGCGCCCTCTACCGCGACTTCGGCCAGGCCGAGATCGACTGGCTCGCCGAGAAGGAGGCGGTCACGCAGCACGACGTGAAGGCCGTCGAGTACCTCGTGCGCGACCGGCTGTCGGCTCTCGGGCTCGACCGGATCGCCGAGCTCACGCACTTCGCCTGCACGAGCGAGGACATCAACTCCGCCTCGTACGCGCTCACCGTCAAGCGCGCGGTGGAGCAGGTGTGGCTGCCCGCTCTCGACCAGGTGATCGCGAAGCTGCGCGAGCTGGCCGTCGAGCACGCGGATGCCGCCATGCTCTCGCGCACCCACGGACAGCCGGCGACGCCGTCGACCATGGGCAAGGAGCTCGCCGTCTTCGCGTGGCGCCTCGAGCGCGTGCGCGGGCAGATCGCAGCATCCGACTACCTCGCCAAGTTCTCCGGCGCGACCGGAACCTGGTCGGCGCACATCGCCGCCGACCCCGACGCCGACTGGCCGACCATCGCCCGCGAGTACATCGAGAGCCTCGGCCTCGGGTTCAACGTGCTCACCACCCAGATCGAGTCGCACGACTGGCAGGTCGAGCTGTACGACCGCGTGCGTCACGCCGGCGGCATCCTGCACAACCTCGCCACCGACGTCTGGACCTACATCTCACTGGGCTACTTCGCGCAGATCCCGGTCGCCGGCGCGACCGGATCGTCGACGATGCCGCACAAGATCAACCCGATCCGCTTCGAGAACGCAGAGGCGAACCTCGAGATCTCGGGCGCACTGCTCAACTCGCTCTCGCAGACGCTGGTGACCTCGCGCCTGCAGCGCGACCTCACCGACTCCACCACGCAGCGCAACATCGGCGTCGCATTCGGCCACTCGCTGCTCGCCCTCGACAACCTTCGCCGGGGCCTCAACGCCGTCTCGCTGCGCCGCGACGTGCTGCTCGACGACCTCGACCACAACTGGGAGGTGCTGGCCGAGGCGATCCAGACCGTGATCCGCGCCGAGGTCGTCGCCGGCCGCTCGACGATCAGCGACCCCTACGCGCTGCTCAAGGAGCTCACCCGCGGGCACCGCGTCGGCGCCGACGACCTCGCGGAGTTCGTGCAGGGGCTCGAGATCGGCGACGAGGCCAAGCAGCGCCTGCTCGCGCTGACCCCCGCGACCTACACCGGCATCGCGGAGCGGCTGGCGCAGTAGCCCAGCCCGCACCGGCGCAGCTACGCGCCGACCTCGCCGGAGTGCTCCTCGACGGTGTCGCGCGGCATGAACGCCGCAGCCACGAGCGTCAGCACCGCGACGGCCGCCGCCGCGATGAAGACCCACACCGACGCCGACACGATGGTCGCCGGGTCGTCGGGTCCGGCACCGCGTGCGATCACCGCGTTGGAGATCGCGCCGAACACCGCGACGCCCACGGCGCTCCCCGCCGACCGGGCGAAGGCGTTCATGCCGGTCACCGCTCCCCGCTCGCCCCAGCCCACAGACGCCTGTGCCGCGATGAGCGTGGGGGCGGCGCTCCAGCCGAGGCCGAAGCCGAGCACGAAGGCGATCGCCGCCACTGAGAACGGGTTGGGCCAGGAGGCGACCGACGCCAGCGCGATGGCACCGGTCGAGGCGATGGCGAGGCCGATGAGCGCCGTGCGACGGAAGCCGATGCGCAGGTAGAGCCGCCCGGCGTTCGCGGCCGAGATGGGCCAGCCGAGAGTGAGCGCGGCGACCGCCAGTCCGGAGAGCAGCGGGGCGATCCCGATCGACCCTTCGAGGTAGGCGGGAGCGAAACTCGTCACACCGGTCATCAGCGCGCCGATGCCGAGAGAGACGATGGTGGTCGTGAGGATCAGCCGCCGCGCGGCGAGCCGGAGGTCGACGATCGGCTCTGCGGCCCGGCGTTCGACCAGCCCGAAGGCGACCAGCGCGACGATGCCGATGCCGAAGCACACGGCGCTCGGGAGCGACAGCCAGTCCCAGGCGTTCCCGCCCTCGAGGAGCCCGAGGATGACGCCGGTGAGGCCCACCGTGAGCAGTGCGGCTCCGGCGTAGTCGATGCGGTGCTGCTGCTTCTGCGGCTGCTCGGAGTAGTGGCGCACGAGCATCCAGCCCGCGATGAGGCACAGAGGGACATTGATCCAGAAGATCCACCGCCAGGCGTCGAGCTGTGCGAACACTCCGCCGAGAGCGGGGCCGACGACCGACGAGATCGCCCAGACGCTCGCGATATAGCCCTGCACCTTGGCGCGTTCCGCGACAGTGTAGATGTCGCCCACGATCGTCATCGACATCGGCGCGACGGCCCCCGCGCCCAGCCCCTGGATCACCCGGAACACGATCAGCGCGGGCATGCTCCATGCGAACCCGCACAGCACGGAGCCGAGAAGGAACAGCGCGATGCCCAGCATGATGATCGGCTTGCGCCCCACGGTGTCGGCGAAGCGCGAGTAGATCGGGACGCTCACCGCCTGGGCGAGCAGGTACACCGAGAAGAGCCAGGGGAACTGCTGGTAGCTGCCGAGGTCGCGCACGATGCTGGGCACCGCCGTCGCGAGGATCGTCGCGTCGATGGCGATGAGGCCGGTCGCGAGCATGAGGGCGCCGAGCACCGGGCCGCGCTCGGAACGGAGGCCGATGGAGGCGCGGTCGACGGATGCTGTCACCTCAAGGACAAGCCGTGCGGACGCCGGGCTATTCCGAAGCCGCACGCCGATCCCGCGATCAGGGCGGATCGACCGCGGACGGTGCCGTTCAGGTCGTGGCAGGGCGGATCGACGGCGGACGGTGCCGGTCAGCTCGTGGTCGAGCGACCGGCGTCGTCGGAGTCCGGCCGGTCCTTCGCCTCGTCGTCATAGAGCACCGGCCGGTCGACAGTCTTCGTGACATCCGACGGGTCGACCGCAAGCATGAGCATCGCGAGGATCAGCAGGGTGACGATGAACGCCCCGCCTCCGACGACCAGGCCGAGCGCGAGCGGCGTGAGACCCTCGTACGTGCCGTTGGCGATCGCCTGGTTGACACGCAGCGTGAACGCGCCGGTCGACACGAGCGTGACCACCGCGGCGAACACTCCGCAGCCGAGGGCGATGCCCAGCAGGTGCAGGGGACGCAGGATGTCCCGTCGGGTCGGCTTCTCGTCGCTCATCGCTCTCCTCCCACGGCGGCACCCGGTGCGCTCGGTTCGTTGTCGGACGCGGCGGTGACGGCATCCGCCCGCTTCGGCGTGAGGCCCGCGATGCCGAGGAACACCGCGACGATGGCGGCGTAGCCGCCGAGCATCCCCACCCCGAGGATGATCCCGGTGAGCACGAAGTCGCCCGCGCCCTCGATCGCGTACGGCTGCGTGAAGCCGGCCGGGATCAGCAGCAGGATGACGCCGAGCAGCAGCCCGAACGCGCCCACCGTGATCTCATCACGAGCGGTGGCATGCGCGGAACGGCGTGCGCGGAGTCCCGCGATCAGCTCGACTGCACCGGTGACGAGCGCCCAGACCGTCACGACGACGAAGAAGACGTCTTCGGTGCGCCACGCCGGCACGCCCGCGGCCATGCCGGCGACCGCGTCGAATGCCGCGAGCAGCACGAACGGCCAGCGCCGCCCTGCGGGGGCGACGAGCCACGCGCTCAGCGCGAGCACGAGCGCGGTGGTCAGCGTGAATCCGCTGAAGACGGAGAGCCCGACAGCGGCGGAGTGATCGGGCGAGAACGTGATCATCAGCGCGGCCGCCGCTGCGAACAGCGCGCGCACCAGCTGGACATGGCGCACGGTGAACGCGCGGGCGGGAGCAGGCATGACGATCGAAGATCCTCCGGGGTGTTCCCCCCAGTCTACGCGCGGGCGCTGAGCGGTACGGCCGGATGCCGGACCCGGGATGTTCGCGGGACCCGGCGGATCTCCCCAGATCGATGGCCGGGTCCCACGAGATACGCAGCAAGGGGGGCATCACTGCGTCAGGCCGAAGATCGCGGGGTCGGGCACCCTCCCGCGAAGATCAACCCAAGTGACCCCACTTGCGCACCCGGTCCCCTGGGGCACGTGCGTGTGGTCGTATGCTCACTGTAGAGCGCGGCTCTTCACATACCGGAGGGGGTCTGTGATGAATATGACGAGCGACCGACGCCGGTCGCCTGCACACGCCTTCGCGAACGCGCTCAGAGACGCCATCAACGCCAAGGGCGTCACGCTCGCACGGCTTCACGAACAGCTCCGCGAACGCGGAAACCGGGTGTCGATGGCGACGCTCAGCTATTGGCGCTCAGGCGCACGCCGCCCGGAAGGGGCGCAGTCGCTGGCGGCGCTGGCCGACCTCGAGGACCTGCTGGGCGTCCGCGCCGGCGAGCTCACCGGGCTGCTCAGCGGCACGAATCGCACGGGCCCGCTGGGACCGACGCAGTTCCCCATCGACGAGGCGGCCCTGGAGCGCGCGGTGCGCGACACCTACGCGGCACTCGGGGCGCCGTATCCCGACGTCTCGCGCGAGCTCACGGTCCACTCGATCACCGAGGTGGGGGCAGACGGCTCGGTGCGCATCTCGACGTCCCGCGTCATCCTGCAGTCGACGGTCGGCACGCTGACCGCCACTCCGTTCCTCGAGCTCACGCCCGGCATGCGCACCCCCGCGCCGGTGTTCACGGCGGTATCCGGCGGACGCATCTCCCAGCGGTACTCGCATCCCGACGGAGAGGTGCACGGCGTGCTCTTCGAGCTGGAAGCGCCCCTCACCGCCCCGGAGACGACGGTCGTCGAGTGGTCGATGGAGTACCCCGCTGGGTATCCGCCGATGCGCGAGACCGGATATGCGCTGTCCCGCCAGTGCCGCGAACTGCTCGTCTGGACGCGGTTCCACCCCGACGCTCTGCCCGACTGGATCGAGGAGCGCGTGGAGACTCCGCACGGCGTCGAGGTATCGCCGCTCGCGCTCGACGGGCGCACCGCGGTGCACATCGTGCGCCGGGCGTTCGGCCCCGGCGCCGTCGAGTTGCGGTGGGGATACGGCGAACGCGCGTCTCAGCCCGGCTGATCGCCCGTCGCGACAGCGCGGCCCGGGGTGTTCGACCACTGGCTCCAGGAGCCGGGGAACACCTTCACGTCGAGACCGATCTCATCGGCGACGAGCGCGGTGTGGGCCGCCGTCACTCCCGAACCGCAGTACGCGGCCGCCGGCGTTCCGGGCACCACCCCCGCCGACGCGAAGGTCGCGCGCAGCGCGTCGTGATCGAGGATCATGCCGTCGGAGTCGACGTGCAGCGTGCTCGGCAGATTGACGGCACCGGGGATGTGTCCGGCCACGGGGTCGTACGGCTCGGTGTCGCCGCGGTACCGCTCGGCCGCCCGCACATCGAGGAGCACGCCGGACGCGGGGAACGCGGCGGCTTCGTCGATCGAGATCGCCTCGGCCCCGATCTCGCGCAGCACGACATCGCCCTCATCGGGGACGACGTCATCGGTGGCGATGTCGTACCCGGCGGCCTTCCACGCCCGGATGCCGCCGTCGAGGACCTTCGCGTCGACACCGCCCTGACGCAGCAGCCACCACGCACGAGCGGCCGCGATGCCCCTCATGTCGTCGTAGACCACGACGACGTCGCCCGTGCGCACACCCCAGCGGCGAGCGGCCGCCTGCAGCTTCTCGGTCGACGGAAGCGGATGCCGGCCCTCGGACGGCTCTCCGTGCGTCGCGAGCTCTTCGTCGAGCCGCACGAACACCGCACCGGGCACGTGGCCCTCGAGATACTCGGGGCGGCCGTCAGGACGTTCGAGCCGCCAGCGCACGTCGATCACGCGCACGGGCGCCCCCTCGTCGAGAAGGGTCTTCAGCTCGCCGACGGTCACGAAGTTGCTCACGATGCGAGGTTAGTCCCCACCGCGGACGTCCGTCGCGTCAGGCTCGCCTCCGTCTCCTGCGGCACGGCATCCGGTGCGCCGCTCCGGCGCTAGGCTCGGTGGGGCTGTTCGAGAAAGGCGACGATGTCCGCTGGTCTTCGCTGGATGCGCTTCCGCCCGCAGGAGGCGGCGCTCGTCGCCATCACGGCGGTGTGGGGCAGCACGTTCCTGCTCGTGCACTGGGCGATGGAGCACTCCGGACCGTGGTTCTTCGTCGGCATCCGATTTCTCGTCGCCGGGCTCATCAGCGTGCTGATCTTCTGGCGCACGCTGCGCGGCATCCGCTGGCGCGACGTCGGCGCCGGCGTCGCGATCGGCGTCATGATCCATCTGGGTTACGGACTGCAGACCCTCGGGCTGCAGACCATCGACTCCAGCACCTCCGCGTTCATCACGGCGATGTACGTGCCGCTGGTCCCGCTCGCGCAGTGGGCCGTGTTCCGCCGGCGTCCGCCTGCGATGGCCTTCGTCGGGGCGGGGCTGGCCTTCGGGGGTCTCATGCTCATCGCCGGACCGGACGCGTTCGCGCTGAGCCTCGGCCCCGGAGAGATCGCCACCATGATCAGCACCCTGCCGATCGCCGGGGAGATCATCCTCATCAGCCTGTTCGCATCGAAGGTCGACCTCGGCCGCATCACCGTGGTGCAGCTGCTCGCCGCCGGGGTGCTCGGCATCCTCACCATGCCCGTGACCGGAGAAGCGGTACCGGCGTTCTCCTGGGTGTGGGTGGGAGCGGCCGTGGGCCTCGGCGCGGCGAGCTGCCTCATCCAGCTCACGATGAACTGGGCGCAGAAGTCGGTGTCGCCCACGCGCGCGACCATCATCTACGCGGGCGAGCCGGTGTGGGCCGCCGTCGTCGGGCGCATCGCCGGCGAGCGGCTTCCGATGACCGCGCTCATCGGCGGCGCGCTCGTCGTGCTCGGCATCCTCGCCAGCGAACTGCGGATCGTGCGCCGGAAGGGATCCGCGACCTCGACGTGATGCGCGTGCGATGTCGGCGGCCCGTGGTGGAATGCCGGACATGACGGACGGGTCGGGAATAGGCGCGGGCTCCACGGCGGTTGGACCCGACATGATTGAAACTTCAACCGTCGCGCCGCTCGCCACCGAACGGACCCGCGTGCGCGTGCCGATGCGGTTCGCCGACGGCTACTCCACCACGGCCGACGTGGTGACGTTCGACGGGCTGATCGACGGGCGCGAGCACCTGCTGCTCGGGCTCGGCGACTGGCAGGGCGCTCTGGAGCGCGCGGCAGCCGGCGGCGACGCCCCGCTCGTGCGTCCTCACAGCGAGTGCCTGACCGGCGACGTCTTCGGCTCCCAGCGCTGCGACTGCGGACCTCAGCTGCGCGAGGCGGTCGAGCGCATCGCCGACGAGGGCGGCTTCTTGCTCTACCTGCGCCAGGAGGGCCGGGGCATCGGCCTCTACGCCAAGCTCGACGCGTATGCCCTGCAGGACGCAGGCCTCGACACCTATGAGGCGAACGTCGCCCTCGGTCACGGCGAAGACGAGCGCGACTACACCGTCGCAGCGCAGATGCTCACGGCCATCGGGGTCGACAGCATCCGGCTCCTCAGCAACAACCCCGACAAGGCCGTGCAGCTCGATGCCCTCGGCATCCGTGTCGCGGAGCGCGTCCCCACCGGCGTGCACCTGTCCGAGGCCAACACCCGCTACCTGCAGGCCAAGCGCGACCACACCGCGCACACCATCGACCTGTCCGCCGCCTGATGACCTCCGATCGCCGACTCGACGACGACGAGATGGCGACCTGGTTGCCGACCATCCGCTTCGTCCAGCTGCTGCCGCAGGTGCTCGACCGCACCCTGAAGGCAGAGGCGGGGCTCAAGCACGCGCACTACGCGATCCTCGTCACGCTCGCCGCCGACGCCGACAGGGCCATCCCGATGACCGAGCTCGCCGAGATCGCGGGGCTCAGCCGGTCGCGGCTCAGCCATGCCATCGACGCGCTCGAGGAGCGCGGCTGGGTCGTGCGCACCAGCTGCAGCAGTGACAGGCGCACGCTCACGGCGGCGCTGACGGATGCCGGGCGCGAGCTGCTCCGTTCGGCGGCGCCGGTGCACGTGGCACAGATCCGCGAGCTGGTGCTCGACCCGCTCTCTGCCGACGAGCGCGCGCAGCTCGGGGCGATCCTGTCCAAGCTGCTCCCGGGCATCGCCGCCGCCCTGTAACGGGCCGCATCGACCAGGGCGTCCGCCGCGTTCTGCTCTGAGCAGAATCGATGGAAGCCGCACGGCGCCTCGACGTACCGTGTGGACATGGCCGACCTCGTCCCGTTCCCGCGCTCGCCTCGCCGCCCGTCCGACCCGGAGCCGCTCTGGCGCCACCTGCTCGGCGACCAGCTGCGCCGCCGACGACACGGCCGCGACGAGACCCTCACCGAGACCGCCGAGAAGGCCGGGGTCTCGCCGCAGTACCTGTCCGAGGTGGAGCGCGGACTCAAGGAGCCTTCCAGCGAGATGATCGCGGCCATCGCCGGTGCCCTCGACACCAGCCTCATCGAGCTGACGAGCGCGATCGCCGACGAGCTGCGGTCCACCGGCGTACCGGCATCCGCTCCGGCGAGCGCGGCGGTGTCGGCCGGGCGGGCTGCGTTCGCTCTCGCCGCCTGAGCGGCCGGCATCCGGTGGGCGCCCGGGCCGGCGGGCACCGGTGGGCGCCCGCCGCAGCCCTGTCAGCCGCGCGCGCCGAGCACCGTGTCGATGAGCCCGTACTCCACGGCGGCGGATGCCGTGAAGACGCGGTCGCGGTCGGTGTCGGCACGCAGCTCCGCGACGGAGCGCCCGGTATGGCGGGCGAGGATCTCCTCCATGTCGGCGCGCACCCGCACAACCTCGTCGGCCGCGAGGATGAGGTCGGGGATGGCGCCGCGCGACTGACCCGCAGGCTGATGCAGCACGATGCGGGCGTGCGAGAGCGCCGACCGCTGACCGGGCGCTCCTGCGGCGACGAGCAGCGCCGCGGGCCCGATGGCCTGGCCGACGCAGGTCGTCGCGATCGCCGGGCGGATGTGCTGCATCGTGTCGTAGATCGCCAGCGCCGCTCCCGGATCGCCTCCCTCGCTGTTGATGTAGAACTGCACGGCACTCTCCGGACTGTCGGCGTCGAGGTGCAGCAGCTGCGCGATCAGGGCGTTCGCCACGCCCGCGTCGATGCCGGTGCCGAGGTACACGACCCGTTCGGCGAGCAGGTGCGAATACACGTCCATGACGCGCTCCCCGCGGGGGTGCTGCGCGATGACGTTGGGGATCGTGTAGCTGCTCACGCGTCCACCCCCAGCCCGACGCGAGCGCGGCGGCGCGGCATCACCTCGGCGAACGACGACACGATGCCGTCGATGAACCCGTACTCCCTCGCCTGCTCGGCGGTGTACCACCGGTCGTGCAGCGAGTCCTCGAAGATGCGCTCCCGCGGCTGCCCGGTGTCGTCGGAGATGAGTCCGAGCACGGTGTCGCGCATGTGCCGCAGGTCGTCGGCCTGCGTCTCGATCTCGACCGCGGAGCCGCCGATGCCCGCGGACCCCTGATGCATCAGGATGCGCGCGTGCGGCAGCGCCCTGCGCTTGCCCTTGGTGCCGGCGGACAGCAGGAACTGCCCTGCGCTGCACGCGAGTCCGAGCGCCAGGGTCGAGACGTCGTTCGGCACGATCCTCATGAGGTCGCGGATCGCCAGCATCGACGGCACGGAGCCGCCGGGCGAGTGGATCCACAGGGCGATGTCGGCCACCGGGTCCTCGGATGCGAGCGTGAGCAGCTGCGTCATGAGCAGCGTGCCGTTGTCGTCGTCGAGGGCGCCGTCGAGCACGAGCACCCGCTCGTGGAACAGCGCCCTGCGGGCCTCGGGCCCGAACTGGGGGTTGGGGTTGTCTTCGCTCATGCCCTCAGCATCCGCCCCGGCTCCCTGTCGGCGCTCCCGTTTCTGCTCAGGGCCGCTCTGCCGTGAGCGGATGCGTGAGCGGACGCCGTGAGCGGATGCCGTGAGCGGATGCGGTGAGGCCCGCCGGTGGGGGCGCGTCAGCGCACGGCGTGCAGCTCGGCGTCGGACGCGCGAGACGACGTCGCCGCGAACGCCTGCGCGAGGTCGGCGATGAGGTCGTCGGCGTTCTCCAGCCCGATCGACAGCCGCAGCACGTCGGCGGCTGGCCGCGCCTCGGCCGGCACGGGGCGGTGGGTGAGCGCGGCCGGATGCTGGATCAGCGAGTCGACGCCGCCGAGCGACACCGCGTGCGTGAAGAGCCGGGTCGAAGCGGCGACGGCGGATGCCGCGGCATAGCCGCCCCGCATCCGCATCGCGATCATGGCGCCGGTGCCCCGCATCTGACGATGCAGGATGCCGTGAGGGTCGCCGTCGAGCCCCGGGTAGAACACCTCCGCGACCTCGGGTCGGTCGATCAGCCACTGCACGACGCGGCGTGCGTTGTCCTGCTGCTGCCGCATGCGCACCGGCAGGGTCGTGAGCCCGCGGTGCAGCAGATACGCGCCGAGCGGGTGCAGGAGTCCTCCCGTGATCGCCCGCACCCGCCGCAGCGCCTCGGCCGTCCGCTCGCTGCAGGCGACGACACCGGCGATGACGTCGCCGTGCCCTCCGAGGTACTTCGTCGCACTGTGCAGCGACATCGCCGCGCCGAGGTCGAGGGGGTTCTGCAGCACAGGGGTGGCGAAGGTGTTGTCGACGACGACGGGCACCTCTCCCGCCTGCGCGACCACAGCCGCGATGTCGGCGAGGTCGAGCGTCGGGTTGGCTGGGGTCTCGAGCACGACGAGTCCCGTGTCGGGGCGGATCGACGCCGCGACCTCCTCGGGGTGGCAGTACGTGGTCTCCACGCCCAGCAGACCGGAGCCGAGCAGGTGGTCGGTGCCGCCGTACAGCGGCCGCACCGCGACGACGTGGTGCTTCCCCGCCGCGGAGCCGTGCGCGAGGATCACCGCGGTCATCGCCGCCATGCCCGACGAGAAGGCGACGGACGCCTCGGCGTGCTCGAGCTCGGCGAGCGCCTCCTCGAACCGCGCGACCGTGGGGTTCCACAGGCGCGCGTAGACCATGCTGCCGTCGGCCGGCGGACGGCCGCCCGTCGCCATGGCCTCGTACGAGTCGCCGCCGCGTTCGACGTCGGGCAGCGGATTGGTGGTGGACAGGTCGATCGGCAGCGCGTGGACCCCGAGACCCTCGAGGTCGGAACGGCCGCTGTGGACGGCGACGGTGTCGGGATGCAGCGGTGCAGTCATGCTTCCACGTTGCCCGAATCCCAACGGTGGTGCAGGAATTCGACAGCATCCGTGGGTCTTCTCCCACTTTTCGCTATTCTGAGCCGCATCCGGCATCCGAGGAGGGATCACATTGGCCAAAGCGCAACTCGACGAGACCGATCTGGAGATCCTCGCCGCACTCACCCACGACGCCGACGTGACCAACAAGGCTCTCGCACACCGTTTGGGCCTGGCGGAGTCGACCTGCGCGCACCGGGTACGGGCCCTCCGCGATCGCGGCGTCATCCGCGACACCCGCGTGCGGATCGACGGGGCGGCGCTCGGCTTCCCGCTGCAGGCGATCATCAAGGTGCGCCTCACGAACCACACCGGCCCCAAGGTCACGGCGCTGTTCGACGCGCTCGTCGCGATCCCGCGCGTGCTGCAGGTGTTCCACGTCGCCGGCGTCGACGACTTCCTCGTGCACGTCGCCGTGCAAGACGCCACGGCGTTGCGCGACATCGTGCTCGAGCACATCACGATCCACCCGGTTGTGCGCGGCACCGAGACGCAGCTCGTGTTCGAACTGCGCGACGGCCGCGGGTTGCTGGCCTGACCGCCCGCCCGCCGCTTTCGAGTCGCATGATTCGACCCGATTCGGCCGAAATCGGGTCAAATCATGCGACTCGAACGGATGCCGGACAAGATGGAACCCGTACGACCGCAGCGAGCAAGGGAGCCCGGATGAGCCGCAGCACCACGTCGATCCGCGAGATGCGCGACTTCCTCTTCGCCAACGCGACCGACTACGACGCCGCGCGTGCCGGATTCCGCTGGCCCGACCCCGCCGAGTTCAACTTCGCACTGGAGTGGTTCGACGTCATCGCCGCCGAGAAGCCCGACCGGCCGGCGGTGCAGATCGTCGAGGCCGACCTCAGCCTCCGAGCGTGGACCTACGGCGAACTGTCCGCCCGCTCCAGCCAGGTCGCGAACTGGCTCACGCAGCTCGGCATCCGCCGCGGCGACCACGTCATCGTGATGCTCGGCAACACGATCGAGCTGTGGGAGGTCATGCTCGCGATCACCAAGATCGGCGCGGTGTCGATCCCCACCTCGACGCTGCTCTCGGCCTCCGACCTCGCCTACCGCATCGACCACGGCCGCGCCCGCGCCGTCGTCACGCTCGGCTCGCTCGCGCCGAAGCTGGAGGGCGCGGACGTGCTGCGCATCGGCATCGGCGACGACGTGCCCGTCGGATGGGCGCGGTTCGCCGACTCCGCATCGGCGGCGACGGAGTTCGAGCCCGACGGCCCGACGCCGGCCTCCGACACCGCGCTGCTCTACTTCACCAGCGGCACCACGAACCGCCCCAAGCTCGTGCAGCACACGCATGCGTCGTACCCGATCGGGCATCTCTCGACCATGTGGTGGCTGGGCCTGCGGCCCGACGACGTGCACCTGAACATCTCGTCGCCGGGGTGGGCGAAGCACGCCTGGTCGAGCTTCTATTCGCCGTTCCTCGCCGAGGCCACCGTCTTCGTCTACAACTACGACCGGTTCGACGCGAACACGCTGATGCAGGTCATGGACACGCATCACGTCTCGACCTTCTGCGCGCCGCCTACGGTATGGCGGATGCTGATCCAGGCCGACCTCGGTCGCCTCACGCATCCGCCGCGCGAGCTCGTCGGCGCCGGTGAGCCGCTGAATCCCGAGGTCATCGAGCGGGTGCGGAACGCGTGGGGCGGCACGATCCGCGACGGCTTCGGCCAGACCGAGATGACCTGCTGCATCGGCAACTCACCAGGTCAGCCGATCAAGATCGGTTCGATGGGACGACCGCTGCCCGGCTACCCCGTCGTGCTGCTCGACCCGGCGACGGGGGAGGTGACGGATGCCGAGGGCGAGATCGCGCTCGACCTGTCACAGCCGCCGCTCGGACTCATGGCCGGCTACTTCGACGACCCCGAGAAGACGGCGGAGTCACGCGAGGGCGGCTTCCACCACACGGGCGACATCGCCGTCCGCGACGCCGACGGCTACCTCACCTACGTCGGCCGCGCCGACGACGTGTTCAAGGCGTCCGATTACAAGATCTCCCCGTTCGAGCTGGAGTCGGTGCTGCTCGAACACGACCTCGTGGTGGAGGCCGCCGTGGTGCCGAGCCCCGATCCGACCCGGCTCGCGGTGCCGAAGGCGTACGTGTGCCTGCGCGCGGATGCCGCGGTGGACGAGGTCGAGGCCGCGCGGTCGATCTTCGCCTACGCGCACGACCGGCTCTCCTCGCACCTGTGGGTGCGGATCATGGAGTTCGTGCCGGAGCTGCCGAAGACGATCTCGGGCAAGATCCGGCGCGTCGAGCTGCGCGCACGCGAGGCCGAACGTGTGGCGTCAGGAGACGAGTCGGGCCAGCACCGCGACCGCGACTACCGCTGACGGGAGCACCCGAGCCCCCGACCCCCGCGCGCTCCGGTTCAGGCGACGCGTGCCGGGTTGGTGCGCGCGAGCGCCGCCGGCGTACCCGTCGCCACGGGCACCGACGCGGTCCGCGTCGTCACCGCAGCCGAAGCCGCAGCGACGGCCCGATCCGCCGACGTCTCCGGCGCGCCGGCGGTCACGGTGACGGCATGCGCCCGCGCGAGCTCCGGCCTCTCGTACCCCGACGCGCTCGCGAGCGAGCGGACGACAGCTCCGATCGTGAGCGACCCGGCGAGTGCGGCGCCCGCAACGATGAGCGGGATCCACTGGTTCGCGAATCCGGCGAAGGAGCTGACCAGCGCACACGGGATCCACACCCCGACCGCGCCGCCGCACAATCCGCCGGCACCGCGGACGATCGCGACCGCGGCCACGATCGCGCACAGCGCTGCGAGCACCGCACCGACCACTCCGATCGGCACCAGAACGGCTGCCAGATCACTGGCCACCCTCGATGACGTCATGACGACCCCCCGTCAGCGGAACTTCCGCACTTCAACAGTACGAAAGCGTCGCCACCGCGGCATCCGTCTCGAGGATGATCTCGACTACGACTCAGGTCTAGATCGCGACCGCGCGAAGACCCGGCTCCGACCGCGAAGACCCCGCCCCGGGCCGGCGGCGCGGAGGCTCAGGCTCCGGACCGGCGGCGCGGAGCAGCGGCGGCGCGCCTCAGGAGCCGCGCGAGCCGGGAACGACGGATCACCGACACCGGCTGCGTGACGACCGCGTCGACGACCATCGAGCCGTCCACCGGTCCGATGATCGGGATCGCCGAGGTCTCCGTCGCGTGCACCGGATCGACGGGCATGCGCGCCAGACCGCGGTGTGCGCGGACGTACGCCGGCACGAGCAGCACGATCGCGCCGAGCCAGGCGAGGGGGTTGCTCAGGGCGACGCCGGGGAAGCCCATCATGGCACCGAGGACCACGGCGGCCGAGACGCGGGCGACGAGCTCGATGACGCCGGTGATCGTGGGGACGAGCGTGTGACCGAGTCCCTGCAGCGCGCCGCGCAGCACGAAGAGCACACCGAGGGCCCAGTACCCGCAGCCGTTGATGATGAGCATGAGGTGGGCCATGTCGACCACGTCATCGGACCCATCGCCGATGAACAGCCTCACCATCGGCGCGCCGAAGGCGATGATGACGATGCCGATCAGCGCGCCGCCGATGATCGCCATCCACGTCGCCTCGATCACACCGCGACGGATGCGGTCGGGCCGCCGCCCGCCGAGGTTCTGCGCCGAGTACATCGAGACCGCCAGCCCCAGCGACGACAGGAAGGCGACGCCGAGGCTGTCCACCCGCGAACCGGTCGTGTAGGCCGCCACGGCATCCGCCCCGAGGGTGTTGAGCGCCACCTGCACGGTGAGCGTGCCGATGGCGATGATCGAGGCCTGGAACCCCATGGGGAGGCCGAGCCTCAGGTGCTCGGCGAGGTCGTCCCTGGTGATCCGCCAGTCGGCACGGCGCAGGTGCAGCATCGGCAGCCGACGACGCACGAACTCCAGGCACAGCAGCACCGAGACCGCCTGGGCCACGACTGTGGCCAGGGCCGCGCCCGCGACTCCCCACTCCAGCGGACCGACCATGAGCACGACGAGTCCGGCGTTCAGGGCGCACGACACCGTGAGGAACACCAGCGGGGTGCGCGAGTCGCCGATCGCTCGGATGATGGCCGAGAGGTAGTTGAAGAACATCGTCGCGCCGGCGCCGAGGAAGCTGATCTGCGTGAAGACGGTGGCTTCGGCCATGAGCTCCGGAGGCGTCTGCAGCAGGGCCAGCACGGGCGCCGAGATCAGCGGCGCCACGACGGTGAGGATCACACTCGTGATCCCGGTGAGCAGCACGCCGGTCGCGACGGAACGGCGCACGGCCGCGTCGTCTCCGGCGCCGAACGCCTGGGCGATGGGGATCGCGAAACCGCTCGTGAGGCCCCAGGCGAAGCCGAGCAGCAGGAAGAGCAGCGACCCCGTCGCGCCGACGGCAGCGAGGGAGTCGACGCCGAGGTGACGGCCGACGACGACGGCATCGACGAACTGATACAGCTGCTGCACGACGTTGCCGAGCAGGAGCGGAACGGAGAAGGCAAGGATGACACGCCACGGACGGCCCGTGGTGAGGGTGGTGGCCATGGGGAGCGGCTCGCAGGACTGAGGGGTGGATCGGGGGTCCGCCCAGTGTATCGAAACGATTCGCAGCACCGGTATCCCCGCGCCTGCATCCGGCTCCCGATCGGCCTGACGCACCGCGGCGCGTTCGGGTGACGGCATCCGCGTGCATTACTCTGCATCAGCACCCGCATGCCGGGTGCGGCAGTCGACGAGGACCGGAGGACCACAGTGACGAGTCAGGACACACGGGGCACGGCGAAGGGGCAGGGCGGCACCGCGAAGGGGCAGGGCGAAGAGCATCTGCGGCGAGCCCTGAGCAACCGCCACATCCAGCTCCTGGCGATCGGCGGGGCGATCGGCACCGGACTCTTCATGGGAAGCGGCAAGACCATCTCGGTCGCCGGCCCCTCGGTGATCTTCGTCTACATGATCATCGGCTTCATGCTCTTCTTCGTCATGCGGGCGATGGGCGAGCTGCTGCTCTCGAACCTCAAGTACAAGTCGTTCAGCGACTTCGCCAGCGACCTGCTCGGCCCGTGGGCGGGCTTCTTCACCGGCTGGACCTACTGGTTCTGCTGGGTCGTCACCGGCGTCGCCGACGTCATCGCGATCGCCGGGTACACGGATGCGCTCATCCCCGGCATCCCGCTGTGGATCCCTGGTCTGCTGGTGGTCATCATCCTGCTGGCGCTGAACCTGCCGACCGTCGCGGCCTTCGGCGAGATGGAGTTCTGGTTCGCCCTCATCAAGATCGTCGCCATCGTCGCCCTCATCGTCACGGGTCTCGTGATGGTGTTCACGGGCTTCCAGCACGACGCGGGCACGGCCTCGTTCGCGAACCTGTGGGAGCACGGCGGCATGTTCCCGCACGGCTTCATGGGCTTCGTCGCCGGGTTCCAGATCGCCGTCTTCGCGTTCGTCGGCGTCGAGCTCGTCGGCACCGCCGCGGCCGAGACGCGCGACCCGAAGCGCAACCTGCCGAAGGCCATCAACGCGATCCCGATCCGCATCCTGCTCTTCTACGTCGGCGCGCTGATCGTGCTCATGTCGGTGACGCCGTGGACCGAGTACGTCGCAGGCGAGAGCCCGTTCATCGCGATGTTCGCCCTCGCCGGGCTCGGCATCGCCGCGACCGTGGTCAACCTCGTGGTGCTGACCTCCGCCATGTCGAGCGCGAACTCCGGGATCTACTCGACGTCGCGCATGGTGTTCGGCCTCGCGCAGGACGGCGACGCTCCCCGGGTGTTCGGCCGCCTCTCGAAGCGCAAGGTGCCGCAGAACGCGCTGTTCCTGTCGTGCGTGCTGCTGCTCTCGGGCGTCGTGCTGCTCTACGCGGGCAAGGACATCGGCACCGCCTTCGACATGGTCACGACCGTGTCGGCCGTGTGCTTCATGTTCGTCTGGACGATCTTCCTCGCCAGCTACCTCGTGTACCGGCGGACGCGGCCCGAGAAGGCGGCGACCTCGGCGTTCCGCATGCCGGGCGGCGTGTTCATGGTGTTCGTGGTGCTCGCGTTCTTCGTGTTCATCCTGTGGGCACTCACGACCCAGCCCGACACGCTCACGGCTCTCCTGGTCACGCCGATCTGGTTCACGATCCTCGTCGTGTCGTGGCTGTTCGTGCGCAGGTCGCCGCACCACATCGCGCGGCACGAGGCCCACATCGCCTACCTCCGCAACGAGTCCGAGGAGTAGTCCGCGGGCGTACGGCGGGCTGCTCGGTATCGTGGGCGAGTGAGCACGGACCGCAGCTACCCGGCGACGATCGCCGCGGCCGTCGAGCACGAGATCGTCATCAAGAAGTCGCGGTTCATCGCGCACGTCGAGCCGGTCGGCTCGGTCGAGGAGGCGGATGCCGTCATCGCGGCGGTGCGCAAGCGGTTCTGGGACGCACGACACCACTGCAGCGCGATGGTCACCGGCCTCGGCGGCGACCAGGCCCGCTCGAACGACGACGGGGAGCCGTCGGGCACGGCCGGCATCCCGATGCTGGAGGTGCTGCGGCGCCGCGAGCTCACCGACGTCGTGGCAGTCGTCACCCGATACTTCGGGGGCGTCAAGCTGGGTGCAGGCGGTCTCGTGCGGGCGTACTCGACCGCGGTGTCGGAGGCGCTCGACCTCGCCGCCCTCGTGCACCGAACGGCGCTCACCCGTGTCTCGATCGACGTGGCGCATGCGGATGCCGGTCGCTACGACAACATGCTGCGCGACTGGGCGGCCCATCACGGAGCCACGCTGGGCGAACCGCGCTACGGCGCCATGGCGACGCTCGAACTGTGGGTGCCCGCCGGAGAGCTCGATCGCCTCGCCGCCGACCTCGCGGCGGCATCCGCCGGATCCGTCGCGGCCGTGCTCGGTGAGGAGCGCATCGTCGACGTGCCGGCCTGACGGGCTCCACGTACCGGCTAGCCTGGATCAGCGGTGGAAGGAGCAGGATGTTCGACAGCCCGCTCTCGGCATCGCCCTACGAGGTGCTCGGCGTCTCACCGTCGGCGCCCGACGACGAGCTGCGCCGCGCGTACCGGCTGCGGCTCCGCGAGACGCACCCCGACACCGGGGGCGAGGCGGCCGTGTTCATCCAGGTGCAGCGCGCTTGGGAGCTGATCGGCACGCCCGAGCTGCGGGCGGCCTACGACCGCACCCGCGGATCCGACACCGAGTGGAACGGATGGCGTTCGCCGGCAGCCCGCACCGACACGCGCCCGCGCCCGAAGACCTACGGTGAGCCGGGCGTCCGCCGCCGCGCGCGGTACGAGGCCCTGATGCGAGAGTGGGCGGGCGACGAGATCGATCCGTACGCCCCGGCGGTCGTCGGCCGGGCCCCGCGCGACCTGCGGCGCCTGCTCGCCGCCGCCCTCGCCGAGGAGGGGACGGCGGATGCCGTGGCCGGGCTCGGCATGGGCTTCACACTGTGGCACGGGGTCGCGGTGGAGCCGGAAGGCCAGCTCGACCACGTCGTGCTGGGGCCGAGCGGTCTGTACGGCCTGATGTCCGCCGACTTCGGCGGTGTGGTGGGCTTCCGCGGAGGAGAGATCACGGGGCCGAGCCTGGGGACGCTGGCGCCGGTGACCACGCTGCTCGCACAGATCCGCGGCGTCGCGCGTGCCGCGAAGGTGCGGTTCAGCGGGGCCGTCGTGGTGCTGCCTGACGACGACCTCGCCATGGCGGTCACGCCGCTCGGGCGCATCCGCGACCTGCCCGCCGTCGTCGTGCGGCGCAGCGCCCTGCCGTCGCTGCTGCGCGCGGGAGTGACGGGTGCCCGGGTGATCGGCGGCAACGAGCTGTTCGACGTCCGCACGCGGCTGCGCGCCGGCATCCGCTTCGCCTGAGTCGCGCGCCGGCCGACCCGCAGGCCCGGCCGAGACCGGCCCATTGACACGACGAATCAAACCGGTTTACACTCGTCAAACCGGTTCACACCCGAGCGGACCGATCACGCAGGACCCGACCGGCACGCACCGGGCTCTCCCCGAGGATGTGGCATGACCCGCACGACGATCGCCGACGTGGCGCGCGAGGCCGGAGTGGCCAAGGCGACCGTGTCGCACGCCCTCTCCGGCAACCGCCCGATTTCCGAAGAGACCAGGGCGAAGGTGCTCGCCGCGGCCGAGAAGCTCGGGTGGGTGCCGAGCCAGAACGCCAGGGCCCTCGCCAACCGCCGCGCCAACGCGATCGCCGTCGTACTGGCCCGCGATCCCGAGGTCATCGCGAACGACTCGTTCTTCCCCGCGTTCATCGCCGGGGTCGAGTCGGTGCTGTCCGAGACCGAGACCGCGCTCATCCTGCAGGTCGTCCCCGATCGGGATGCCGAGGAGCGCGCATACCGCTCCCTCGCCCACGGCCGGGCCGACGGCGCGCTGCTGCTCGACCTCCGCGACGACGACTGGCGCGTGCCGTTCCTCGACGAGCTCGGCCTTCCCACCGTCCTGGTCGGGGCGTACGACGCACCGCACCCGTTCTCGTGCGTCCGGACGGACGACGCCTCTCCGGTCCGCGCGATCATCGCGCACCTGCGAGACGCAGGGCACGAACGCATCGCGCACGTCTCCGGCCCGCTGAGCTACGTGCACTCCCGCGCCAGGGCCGAAGCGTACGTCGACGAGATCGGCGACGACGCCCTGCTGCGCGAGGGCGACTTCACGGCGGCGAGCGGGCGCGCCCGCACGGCCGAGCTGCTCGCCCTCCCCGATCGCCCCACGGCCATCGTCTACGCCAACGACACGATGGCCATCGCCGGCCTGTCGTTCGCGCGCGCGCAGGGACTGTCGATCCCGGCCGATCTCGCCATCGCGGGGTTCGACGACGACCACCTGTCCGCTCACCTCACCCCGGCGCTCACGAGCGTCTCATCCGACCCCGCTGCGCGGGGCCGTGCCGCCGCCCGGCTCCTGCAAGCCGACCTCGCCGGCGCGGAACCGCGCACCGAGGTCGTCGACTGCAACGTCGTGCACTTCCGCGAGAGCACGTCGGCCGGACCGGCCTGAGAAGAAGTCACCGCACCCACTGTGTCGAGGAGGACACCATGAAGAAGATCGCAGCAACAGCAGTCATCGGCCTGGTCGCGATCGCCGCGACCGGATGCTCGAGCGGAGGCGGAGGCGACGCCTCCGGATCCGCCGACGGGAAGGGCCCGATCAAGATCTGGCTGTCGAACAACGAGCAGGAGCTCGCGTGGGGCAAGGCGGTGGTCGACGCCTGGAACGAGGAGCATCCCGACGAGAAGGTCACCGCGCAGGAGATCCCCGCCGGTTCGTCGTCGGAAGAGGCCATCACGGCCGCGATCACCGCCGGCACCGCGCCCTGTCTCGTGTACAACGTCGCCCCTGCCGCCGTGTCGGGATGGGTGAAGCAGGGCGGCCTGGTGAACCTCAGCGACATCGACGGCGGAGCCGATTACATCACCGCGCGCGGCGGAGACGTCGACGCATACGCCACCGACGGAGACTTCTACCAGCTCCCCTGGAAGTCGAACCCCGTCATGGTCATGTACAACAAGACGCTCTTCCAGGCGGCGGGGCTCGATCCCGAGAACCCGCAGATGAACACGTACGACGCGTTCCTCCAGGGTGCGCGCGCGATCGTGGCCTCCGGCGTGCAGAGCGCGATCTGGCCGGCACCGACCAGCGAGTTCTATCAGCCGTGGTTCGACTTCTACCCGCTGTACCTCGCCGAGACCGACGGCACCATGCTCGTCGAAGACGGCAAGGCCACCTTCGACTCGGACGAAGGGCGCGAGGTCGCCGAGTTCTGGAAGACGATCTACGACGAGAAGCTGGCCCCCAACGAGGCGTCCACCGATGACGCGATGTCGGCGGGAACCACGGCCATGCAGCTCGCCGGACCGTGGGCGATCCCGTCGTACGCCGACACCGTCGACGTCGGCTTCATGCCCGTGCCGACGAGCGACGGCCGCGAGAACCCGACGACCTTCGCCGACTCCAAGAGCGTGTCGATGTTCACCGCGTGCAAGAACCAGGGCACGGCGTGGGAGTTCCTGAAGTTCTCGACGAGCGAGGACAGCGACGGCCAGCTGCTGGAGAAGACCGGTCAGATGCCCATGCGCACCGACCTCGAGGGCACCTATGCCGACTACTTCTCGGCGAACCCGAACTACGTGGCGTTCGCGAAGCAGGCCGAGGCGACGGCCGACGTGCCCAGCATCCCCAACTCGGTCGAGGCGTGGCAGGCGTTCCGCGACGGCTACTCGTCGGCCGTGATCTTCGGCAAGACGTCGATCGACGACTTCCTCAGCTCGACGGCGAAGAAGGTCGACGAGCTCGTCGCCGAGTGACGGATGCCGTGCGACGGACGGTGACGCCATGACCGAGAATCGACGGCTGCGCACCCGCTGGCTGGGTGCGCAGCCGATCGGCGGCCTCTTCGCGCTGCCGTACTTCGTCTTCGTGCTGGCGATCTTCGCGTACCCGCTCGGGTTCGCCGTCTACATCGCCTTCCACGACTACTTCTTCACCGCGCCGGGCGCCGAGGTCGATCGCCCCTTCGTCGGGTTCGACAACTTCGTCACGGTACTGACCGACCCGCGGGTGCTGGGCTCGTTCCGCAACACCCTCGTGTTCCTGGTGATCAACGTGCCGCTCACGGCGGTGCTGGCCCTCGTGCTCGCGGCCGCATTGAACACCGGCATCCGCTGGGTGTCCGCGTACCGCGTCGCGTTCTACGTGCCGTACCTCACGGCGAGCGTGTCGCTGGTGGGGGTCTGGATGCTGCTGTTCTCGGGCAACGGCCTCATCAACACGATCCTCGGCCCGCTCGCCCCCGACCCCTCGTGGCTCGTGAACAGCGGCCTGGCGATGCCGATGATCGCCCTGTACGTCACGTGGAAGCAGCTCGGCTTCTACATCCTGCTGTACCTCGCGGCACTGCAGAACGTGCCGAAGGAGCTGTACGAGTCGGCCGAGACCGACGGCGCCGGTGCGCTGTCGCGGTTCTGGAACGTCACGGTCCCCGGGGTGCGCAGCGCCACGACCCTCGTGCTGATCCTGTCGATCATCACGGGAGCCAACCTCTTCACCGAGCCGTACCTGCTCACCAACGGCGGCGGCCCCGACGGCGCCTCCACCACGCCCGTGCTGCTCATCTACCAGCTGGGCATCCAGCAGCAGAACCCCGACACGGCCGCGGCGATCGGCATGATCCTCGTGGTGCTCGTCGGACTGCTGTCGCTGATCGCCAACCGAGCCACGAGGGAGCGACGATGACCCGCAGACGCCGCCCGCTGCCGCGCACCCTCAGCACGATCCTGCTCACGATCGCGGCCATCGCGTTCGCGTTCCCCTTCTACTTCATGGTGGTCGGGGCGTTCCAGAAGAACCCGACGAACTCGCCGAGCTCTCTGGTCCCGACGACGGGGTGGACCCTCGACAACTTCGCCGCCATCGACTCGCGCATCGACCTCGTCGGCTCGCTCGTCAACTCGCTCATCTTCACCGCGGGCGTGCTGCTCGGGACCGTCATGTTCGGACTGCTCGCCGGCTACGCGATGGCACGACTCGACTTCCGCGGCCGCGGGGTGATCTGGGTGCTCATGCTGCTGGTGCAGATGGTGCCGTTCCAGCTGCTCATGATCCCGCTGTACGTGCAGATCACCCGCAACTACGGTCTCGGCGACTCGTATCTCGGCATGATCCTGCCGTTCCTCATCAACACCACGGCGGTGTTCATCTTCACGCAGTTCTTCAAGGCTCTGCCTGCGGAGATCTTCGAAGCGGCGCGGATCGACGGCGCCGGGGAGATCCGGTTGCTGACGTCGGTCGCGCTGCCGCTCATCCGGCCCGTGCTCGTCACCGTGGTGCTCGTCACCTTCATCGGCCCGTGGAACGAGTTCCTGTGGCCGTTCCTCATCACGAAAGACGCGAGCCTGCAGCCGCTGGCCGTCTCGCTCGCGAACTACATCTCCAACGTCGCGCAGTCGACGGCGAACCCCAACGGCGCGATCCTCGCGGGGGCCACGGCCCTCGCCTTCCCCGTGGTCGTGCTGTTCATCGTCTTCCAGCGCTTCTTCACCGCCACCGACCTCGGCGCAGCCGTCAAGGGCTGACCAGAAAGGCCAACATGTTCACCGGAGCCACGTTCCCCCTCGGCCCCTTCATCCCCTACGAGGGCAACCCCATCCTTCGTCCACGCGGCGACAGCTGGGAGTCGTCGAACCTCTACAACCCCGCGGCGCTCGTCGACGGCGACGAGGTCGTGCTGCTGTACCGTGCGCACGCCGACGACATCGTGTCGCACATCGGCATCGCCCGCTCGCGCGACGGCGTGACCTTCACCAGGGAGGACGCGCCGATCCTCTCCCCGTCGGAGGACTACGAGCGCTACGGATGCGAGGACCCGCGCATCGCCCTGATCGACGGCACGTACTACCTCACGTACACCGGCTGGGACCGTCGCAGCGCGCAGCTGTGCCTGGCCACCTCGACCGATCTGCGCACGTGGACCAAGCACGGCCCGCTGTTCGACGACTTCGACACCTTCAAGACCATGGACCCTCGTGGCTTCAACTGGTCGAAGGCCGGCGTGATCGTGCCGCAGAAGATGCACGGCAAGTGGTGGATGTACTTCGGCGAGGGCGCGATCTACTGGGCCACGAGCGACGACCTCATCCACTGGACCCCGGGCACGCCGGACACCGAGCCCATGTACTCGCCGACGCCGGGCACGTGGGACGAGGCGCTCGTCGAGATCGGCACGTCTCCCGTGGTCACCGACAACGGCCTGCTCGTGATGCTGACGAACGGCGCCACGCGGGAGGTGCACGACGACGGCACCGTCGACGTGGACTACCGGTGCGGCCAGATCGCGATCGACCCCGACGAGCCGACGAAGGTCATCGCGCGGATGCAGGAGCCGTGGCTGCGCCCGCAGACCTTCGAAGACCTCAACGGCCTCGTCTCGAACGTGACGTTCGTCGAGGGGCTCGTGAAGTTCCACGGCAAGTGGTTCGCCTACTACGGACAGTCCGACACCACCCTGGCGGTCGCGATCCACGACCCCGCACAGCCGTGGGGACGCGCGCTGCGCGCCGAGGGCGAGGGCGCCGCGGAGCGTGGCTCCGAGGACGAGGAGCGGTGACGTCATGCAGACCACACGCCGAACGTTCCTCGGGCTCGCCGCCACCGCGGCCGCGCTCACGCTGATCCCGGTCGACACCGCGGTCGCGCAGTCCACGGCATCCGGCGCGGGTGCCGCCACGGTATCCGGCGCCTTCCGGCCGCTCGCCGCGGCGCCGGGCAGGCGACTGACCAATCTCGCGCACCTGCGCTTCCTGCTGGCCGACGTGCCGGTGGTCGCGAGCGCGACGCACACGACCTACGCCATCGAGACCCGTCCTGTCGTGCGGGCGCCGTGGACGTATGCGGATGCCGACGGCGCCGGTGGCTTCCGCCGGATCGGCGGCGGTTCGCGCGACGCGGCCACCGGGTACTGGAGCCAGGGCGCGTACAACGCCGACGACATCGCCAGGGCCGCAGTGGTGTTCCTGCGCGACTGGCAGGCGACGGGCGACGAGCAGAGCCGCGACGACGCCAGAGACGTGCTGCGATCGCTCGCGTTCCTGCAGACGACGAGCGGCCGGAACGCGGGTCGCGTGGTGCTGTGGCAGCAGGAGGACGGCGCGCTCAACCCCAGCGCGATCCCTGTCGAGCTGCCCGATCCGTCGGACTCCGGGGAGTCGTACTGGCTCGCCCGCACGGTGTGGGCGTTCGGAGAGGGATACGCCGCATTCCGCACGACGGATGCCGACTTCGCCGCGTTCCTGCTCGCCCGGCTGCACCTGTGCCTCGACGCGCTCGAGCGTGAGTCGCTGGGCCGCGCGGGTCAGTGGGTGCGCAGCGACGGACGCGAGCTGCCGGCATGGCTCATCACAGGAGGTGCGGATGCCACAGCCGAGGCCATCCTCGGCCTCACCGCCGCGGCTGCTGCCGGCGACTCGCGCAGCCGTCGCGCCCTGGAGACCTACGGCGAGGGCGTCGCCGCGATGGCGACCGACCCGTCGGCGGGATGGCCGTTCGGCGCGGTGCTGCCGTGGACCGGTTCGCTCGGCTTCTGGCACGCGTGGGGTGGCGCCGCGCCGGAGGCGCTCGCTCGGGCCGGAGCGGCGCTGGGGCGACGCGACTGGATCGCGGCATCCGTCGCCGACGCCGGGCGTTTCACGCCGCAGGTGCTCGCCTCGGGCGGACCGCACAACGCGTGGACTCCACTGCCCGGCGAGGCGCAGATCGCCTACGGCACCCACGGCCGGGTCGCCGGTGCCGTGCAGGCCGCGGCGGTCGCCGGTGAAGGGCTGCGTGTGCTCGCGGGGCTCGCCGCCGGCTGGTTCTTCGGTGCGAACACGGCGGGCGTGCCGGTGTACGACCCGGCGACCGGTGTGACCTTCGACGGCGTCGAGACCGACGGTCGCGTGAACCGCAACTCGGGTGCGGAGTCGACGATCCACGGCCTGCTGACCATGCAGCTGCTCGATGCGAACCCCGACATCGCGGCGATCGCGACGTCGATCACGGGGCTCCGTTCGTTCTCCGGCCTGCGGTCGATCGATGCGGAGGGCGCCCGCCTCTCCCCTGGGTGCACGGTCGTGCGGCCCGACGGCGGGGCGTGGACCGGAGAGGGCAACCTGTCGGGCGGCGCCTACGTGCACGTGCCGGCCGGCGAGTCGGTCGAGTTCGATGTGACCGAGCCCGGCGGCATCCTGCACGGCCTCGTCTGGCGTCAGGCGGCGGAGGCCGGCGAGGCGGTGTGGGAGATCTTCGCGGGCTCACGGCTGCTGTGGAGCGCCCGCACGGAGGCCGGGGGCACGGGCGACCGCGGCCTCACCGAGGCCGACGGCATGCTCGTGCCGCAGCTGCTCGGCGGCGACCTGCCAGACGGCACACTGACGGTGCGGTGCACGAGCACGGGCGACCTGCGGCTCGATGCACTCGTGGTGCAGCCGCGCGTCGCGACGGCCGTGTACGCCACCACGACCGGCTCGGCGGTGCTGTACGCGAACGGCACGGCATCCGATGTGCGCGTCGCGCCCCTCGCCCCCGGGTCCGGCCGCGCTTACGAGGCTGACGGGTCGCAGCGCGGACACGCCGCCGCGAGCGGGCAGGTGCGCGTGCGCGGCGGGGGCTTCACGATCACGCGCGGCTGACGGCGGGCCATCCCCGGCACCGCCCGGGCAGATGCCGGCGAGACGGCGGATGCCGTGGCCGCGGATGCGCGGCCGCCTCAGGCCTGCGGAACGGCGGTCAGGGAGCGGACCATGCTCCGCAGCAGCCGGAACGCCTCGGTCTGTTCGGCGGGTGAGAGCTCCGCCAGCATCCTCGCCTCGACGTCGCGCACCGCGACCGTCGCCGCCGCGAGCCGCCGCCGCCCGAGCGGGGTGAGCTGCACGGGCACGGCCCTGCCCACGCGGTCCTCTGCGATCCTCTCGATCGAGCCGTCGCGCTCCAAGCCCTGCAGCAGCACGTTCATCGATTGCCTCGTCACGAACGCGCCGCGGGCGAGAGCGGAGCCGGAGAGCCCCGGGCGCTGCGCGAGCAGCTCGAGGCAGGAGTACTGCGCCATGCTCAGCCCGAGCGGCCGGAGCACGGCCTCCATGGCGGAGCGCAGCGCGCTCGACGCCTCCTTCAGCAGGTAGCCGAGTGACGTGTCGAGATCGATGCCAGGCCGTTCTTGACTCATGTCAGTATTCTGACATACGCTCATGCATGTCAAAAACCTGACATTCATGAAAGGAGCCACCCCATGCCCGCCACCGGACCCGACTTCATCTCCCTCCAGGTCAGCGACCTCGCACGCTCACAGGCGTTCTACGAGCGCTACCTCGGACTCGTGCGCTCCCCCGCCGGACCCCCTCACGCGGTCGTCTTCGACACGGCGCCGATCGCCTTCGCCGTCCGTGACATCGTTCCCGGCACTGATCCGGCCTCGGCGCCGCAGCCCGGCATCGGCGTCGCCGTGTGGCTCCACGCGACAGGCGTCCAGGAGATCCACGACGCCCTGGTCGCCGACGGGCATCCCATCGTGACGGCGCCCTTCGACGGTCCGTTCGGACGCACCTTCACATTCGCCGACCCCGACGGCTACCACGTGACGTTGCACGACCGCGCCTGACCGGCGTCCGCGGTCGGGCATTCCGGTACTTCTTTTGAATCACTAAAAAGAACGTGTAGGGTCGAGGCATGGACACCGACCTCGACTCCGCGCTTCGCGACGCGGGGCTTCGTGCGACTGCGGGCCGCGTCGCCGTTCTCGAGGCTCTGGAGTCCATGGCCCACACGGATGCCGAGCGGATCTTCCGCGCGGTGTCCACCGTGCTCCCGACCACGTCGATCCAGTCGGTGCACAACATCCTCGCGGACCTGACGACGGCGGGCCTGATCCGCCGGATCGAACCGGCAGGCTCCGCGGCGCTCTACGAACGGCGCATCGGCGACAACCACCACCACGTCGTCTGCACCTCCTGCGGTGCGGTCGGCGACGTGGACTGCGTCGTCGGCGAGGCGCCGTGCCTCGACCCCTCGATCACGGGGGGATTCACCGTCCAGACAGCAGAAGTCACCTTCTGGGGCCTGTGCCCCAGCTGCCAGAACGCCGCGCGCTGAGCATCCGCCGATCGCGCCCGCCCGCGAGGGAGGGGCGGTGTTCGTCGTGCCCGCGCGCAGAAGGAGAACCATGACCAACCCGTCCACGACCACGCAGACCGGCACGCCCGTGGCGAGCGACGCGCACTCGCTCACCGTCGGGCCCGACGGCCCCACCGTTCTCCACGACCGCTACCTCGTCGAGAAGCTCGCCTCGTTCAACCGCGAGCGCGTTCCCGAGCGCAACCCGCACGCCAAGGGCGGTGGCGCGTTCGGGACCTTCGAGGTCACCGAGGACGTGTCGGCCTACACCCGCGCCGCGGTGTTCCAGCCCGGCACTGTGAGCGAGACGCTGCTGCGCTTCTCGTCGGTCGCCGGCGAGCAGGGCTCCCCCGACACCTGGCGCGATGTGCGCGGTTTCGCCCTGCGCTTCTACACGACCGAGGGCAACCTCGACATCGTCGGCAACAACACCCCGACGTTCTTCCTGCGCGACGCCATGAAGTTCCCCGACTTCATCCACTCGCAGAAGCGCCTCGGCGACTCCGGCCTCCGGGATGCCGACATGCAGTGGGACTTCTGGACCCTCTCGCCCGAGTCCGCGCACCAGGTGACCTACGTGATGGGCGACCGGGGCCTGCCTCGCAGCTGGCGGCACATGAACGGCTACGGCTCGCACACCTACCAGTGGGTGAACGCATCCGGCGAGCGCTTCTGGGTGCAGTACCACTTCCTGTCGAAGCAGGGTGTGGAGCGCATGGACGCCGCCGAGGCCGAGCAGCTCGCCGGTTCGGATGCCGACTACTACCGCCGCGACCTCTTCGAGGCGATCGCCCGGGGCGAGTTCCCGTCGTGGGACGTGTACGTGCAGATCATGCCGTACGAGGAGGCGAAGACCTACCGGTTCAACCCGTTCGACCTCACCAAGACCTGGTCGAAGAAGGACTACCCGCGCATCAAGGTCGGCACGTTCACCTTGAACCGCAACCCGCAGAACTTCTTCGCAGAGATCGAGCAGGCGGCGTTCTCGCCCGGCAACCAGGTGCCGGGCACCGGCATCTCGCCCGACAAGATGCTCATGGCCCGCGTGTTCGCATACGCCGACGCGCAGCGCTACCGCATCGGGGCGAACTACAACCAGCTGCCGGTCAACCAGCCGCACGCGGCCGAGGTGCGCAACTATATGCACGAGGGACAGATGCAGTACCGCTTCAACCCGGCCGAGCACCGCGTGTACACGCCGAACTCGTTCGGTCCCGCTGGTGGCCCGACCGCCGATCCCGCTGCCGGCGTGGAGGCGAGCTGGGAGGCCGATGGCGAGCTCATCCGCTCGGCTGCCACGCTGCACGCCGAGGACGACGACTTCGGCCAGGCCGGCACACTGTACCGCGAGGTGTTCGACGACGCGGCACGCGCGCGCTTCCTCGACACCCTCACGGGTCAGGGCAAGGCCATCACGGTCGACGCGATCCGCGAGCGGTTCTTCCAGTACTGGACCAACGTGGATGCGGCGCTCGGCGAGGCGCTGCGCGCCCGGGTCTGACGGTCGCGCCGTCTCATCGCACGGGGGCGGATGCTGCGGCATCCGCCCCCGTCCTGCGTCCGCGTGGCTCGGGGGGAGGGCGATGGATGCCGGGCGACTCAGGGAAGAGGAAGATGGATGCCGTGGCCGTACCTCTCGCAGATCTGATCAGCATGCCGTCGCCCCAGCACGTGTACGCGGCCGACGGCACGAGGCTCGCGACATACTCCTGGGGTGAACTCGACGCGCCGGTCGTGGTCGTCGTGCACGGCTTCGCCTCCAGCGCCCGGGATACCTGGGTCCTCACAGGGTGGGTGCGCGAGCTCACGCGCGCGGGATACCGCGTGCTCGCACTCGACCAGCGAGGCCACGGCCTCAGCGAGAAGCCGCACGAACCGGGCGCCTACGGCATCCGCACCCTCGCCGCTGACGTCGAGACCGTCATGGACACGTACCTCGTCGACGATGCGTTCTATCTCGGCTATTCGCTCGGCGCCCGCGTCGGCTGGGAGGTCGTGCGCGACCTGCCGCAGCGCATCGGCCGCGCCGTGCTGGGCGGGGTACCCGACGGCATCCCCCTCGCCCGCCTGAATCTCGACCAGGTGCGCGCGTACCTCGACGACGGCACGCCGGTCTCCGATCCCACGACGCAGAACTACATCGCCCTGACCGAACGGGTGCCCGGCAACGATCTGCGCGCCCTGATCGCTCTCGCCGAGGGAATGCGCGCCTCCCGCACGATCGACCCCGACCCCGCGGACGCCCCGACCCGGCCGATCCTCTTCGCGACCGGGTCGAAGGATGCAATCATCGAGGGCTCACGCGCACTCGCCTCCGCCGCACCGAACGGCCGCTTCTTCGAGATCCCCGACCGCAATCACTTCAACGCCCCCGGCTCGCGCGCTTTCAAGGAGGCCGCACTCGCGTTCCTCGCCGAGGCGTAGTCCTGCACCTCGTGGACGCGTAGCCCGCACGCAGAACAGGAGTTCGCACGGTCCGCAGGAGACGATGACGTCATCGCTCCTGCGGATCGAGTGAACTCCTTCAGTACGGGGCGCGCAGCACGCGCGCCCCGCGGATCAGACCTCCGCCCGCTTCGGCAGCACCCATCCCGCACGCGGGAAGTGGCACGTGTAGCCGTTGGGGTAGCGGATCAGGTAGTCCTGGTGCTCGGGCTCGGCCTCCCAGAACGGGCCTGCGGGCTCGATCGTCGTGACGGCCTTGCCCGGCCAGAGCCCTGAGGCGTCGACATCCGCGATCGTCTCGCGCGCGACGCGCTCCTGCTCCGGCGTGAGCGGGAAGATCGCCGAGCGGTAGCTCGTGCCGATGTCGTTGCCCTGGCGGTTGAGGGTCGTGGGGTCGTGGATCTGGAAGAAGAACGCGAGGATGTCGCGGTACGTCGTCTTCGTGGGGTCGAAGACGATCTCGACGGCCTCCGCGTGGCCGGGGTGGTTGCGGTAGGTCGCGTGGTCGTTCTCGCCGCCGGTGTAGCCGACGCGGGTGTCGAGCACGCCGGGCTGGCGGCGGATGAGGTCTTCCATGCCCCAGAAACAGCCGCCGGCGAGCACGGCGGTCTCGGTGCCGGGGGTTCGGGTGATGGTTCCGGTGTCGTCGGTCATGACTGCTCCTCGGGGGTGTCGGATGCGGTGTCGGGCGTGGAGTCGGATGCGGTGGCGCCTGATGCGCTCGTGAAGAGGCCGCTGTATCGACCGTAACCCTCCTCCTCGAGCCTGTCGGCCGGGATGAAGCGGAGGGCCGCGGAATTCATGCAGTAGCGCAGGCCGCCGGCATCCGCGGGTCCGTCGTCGAAGACGTGACCGAGGTGGCTGTCTGCGCCCGTGGAGCGTGCCTCGGTGCGCTCCATCCAGAGCGTGCGGTCGGTGCGGGTGGTCACGGCACCCGCGTCGATCGGCTTGGTGAAGCTGGGCCATCCGGTGCCGCTGTCGTACTTGTCGAGCGACGAGAACAGCGGCTGGCCCGAGACGACGTCGACGTAGATGCCGTCGTCGTGGTTGTCCCAGTAGGCGTTGCGGAACGGCGGCTCCGTCGCGTCGTTCTGGGTCACCTCGTACTGCAGCGGGGTGAGGGCGCTGAGACCCTCGGGGGTCGTGCGGCGGTGGTGCGACATGTCCATGTCTCCTTGTCTGACGCGACTGGCTGCGGCGTCATCAGGGTCAACGGATGCCGGCGCGGTTTTGGTCCCGCGGGGCTGGGAGCGCGCTGTGAGTTTCCGCGCACTCGATAGTCTTGCTGTCCGAGACCACGAACCGAGGGGGACGCACATGTCGGTGGGACTGCTTGCCGTCGTCGACGACATCCTGAGCGCCGCGATGAAGGCCTCCGCCAAGGCGGCGGGAGTGGTGATCGACGACGCCGCCGTCACGCCGCAGTACGTGCAGGGGATCACCCCCGCACGCGAGCTGCCGGTGGTCGGCAAGATCGCGCTCGGCTCCCTGGCCAACAAGTTCGTCATCATCATCCCCGTGGCGCTGCTGCTCACGGCGTTCGCGCCGTGGGTGCTGCCGTTCCTGCTCATCGTCGGCGGCACGTACCTCTGCTTCGAAGGCGCCGAGAAGGTGCTGGAGTGGTTCGGCGTGCAGCACGGACACGAAGACGAGAGCGCGCGCGACGAGAAACGGCTCGTGCTCGGCGCCGTGCGCACCGACCTCATCCTCTCCACCGAGATCATGCTCATCTCGCTCGCCAGCCTCGACAAGGGCCTGGACATCTGGACGACCCTCGCGATCCTCGCCGTGATCGCCGTCGTCATGACCGGCGTCGTCTACGGCGCGGTCGCCCTGCTGGTGAAGATCGACGACATCGGGCTGAAGATGGCCAAGAGCTCGGAGCAGCGGGTGCGCCACACCGGCACGCGCATCGTGCGGTCGATGCCCGCGGTGTTCCGATTCATCAGCATCCTCGGCACCGTCGCCATGCTCTGGGTCGGCGGCCACCTCGTGCTCGTCAACCTCGCCGAGGTGGGCGTGCCGTTCGGCGCCGACATCCTGCACGCCATCGAGCACGCACTGCACGGCCTCGGCCCCGTGATCGTGTGGATCGGCGACACCCTGTTCTCGGCGATCGCCGGACTCGCCGTCGGTCTCGTCATCGTCGGGATCGTGCTCGGCATCGGGCGGATGCTGGGCAAGAAGCCGTCGTTCCACGAGGGCGAGGAGACGCCGGCCTCGGCGCACTGAGCTGCGAGAGAGGATGCCGATGAAGATCGCGATCGCCGGCGGAACCGGAACGGTGGGCGCGCACATCGTGCGGGCCGGGCAGGATGCCGGGCATGAGGTGCTCGTGCTCTCACGCTCGTCGGGAGTCGACGTGCTCACCGGCGCGGGCCTCGACCCGGCGCTGCGCGGCGTCGACGCCGTGATCGACGTGACGAACCTCACGTCGCTCTCCGCCGCCAAGGCGCGCGACTTCTTCACGACCGGAACGCGTCACCTTCTGGACGCGGAGCACAGGGCGGGCGTCGGTCACCACGTCGCCCTGTCGATCGTCGGCATCGACGGGATCGACGCCTCGTACTACGCGGGCAAGCTCGCGCAGGAACGAGCGGTCGCCGACGGCCCCGTGCCCTTCACCATCGCCCGCGCGGCGCAGTTCCACGAGTTCGCCGGCCAGCTGCTGGCGAGCACTCCCGGTCCGTTCGCGCTGATCCCGAAGGCTCCGGTGCGCCCCGTCGCGGCCCGCGAGGTCGGCGCACACCTCATCCGCGTCGCCGAGGCGGGCCCCCGGCAGAGAGCGGCCGACCTCGTCGGCCCTCGCGACGAGATCCTTGCCGACCTCGCCAGGCGGCAGCTCGCCGCCGACGGCATCCGCCGACGCGTGCTGGAAGTGCGCCTGCCCGGCACCTATGGAAGGGGTCTGGCTTCTGGGGCGCTTCGCGGAGGACCGGATGCCGTGAAGGGCACGATCACCTTCGACGATTGGCTGGCGAGCGAGGATCACTCCCAGCACGCGTGACACGGCGACGGTACGATCGGCGGTGCGCACCCGACGCGCAGAGGAGCCCGCAGTGCAGATCAGGGATGCCGGGATCGTCGACCTGGAGGCGATCACAGCGATCTACAACGACGCCGTGGAGAACACCACGGCCATCTGGAACGAGACCGTCGTCGACGTGGACGACAGGGCCGCGTGGCTCGCCGACCGCGTGAGGCAGGGATTCCCCGTGATCGTCGCGGTCGACGACACCGGAGTGCTGGGCTACGCGACGTTCGGCTCGTGGCGTCCCCACGACGGATACCGGCACACGGTGGAGCACTCCGTGTACGTGCGCGGCGATCAGCGCGGCCGCGGCCTCGGCACGGCCCTCATGAGCGAGCTGATCTCGCGCGCCCGCGACCTCGGGCTGCACGTCATGATCGCGGCGGTCGAGAGCGGCAACACCGGGTCGATCGCGCTGCACCAGCGCCTGGGCTTCGTGGAGACGGGACGGATGCCGCAGGTCGGCGCCAAGTTCGGGCGCTGGCTGGACCTGGTCCTCCTGCAGCTCGTCCTCGACGACCGCCCGACGCCACGCGCCCCTGACGCCGCCGCCTACGACGGACCCTCCCCCGCTCCCGCGCGCGGATGAACCTCCTCGCCTGGCTCGCCGAGGTCTTCACCGCCCACTGGGTGCTTCCCGGCGGACAGACGCTGCTCGTCCGCGAGGTCGTCGGCAACGCGTTCGGACTCGCGAGCGCCCTCGGCGGCATGCGGCGCAGGGTGTGGGCGTGGCCCGTCGGCATCGTCGGCAACGGGCTGCTCCTCACCGTGTTCCTCGGGTCGATCCTGAACCCGGATCACGAGCTGCCCAGCCTGCTCGGGCAGGCCGCGCGGCAGGTGATGTTCATCTCGGTTGCGGTCTACGGGTGGGTGCGCTGGCGGCACGCGGCGGCTCAGGGCGGCCACGTGACTCCGCGGTGGGCGCCGTGGAGCGCCCGCATCGGCATCGTGCTGGTCATGGTCATCGGCACGGTCGCACTGACGCCGGTGTTCCGGATGCTCGGATCGTGGGAGCCGGTCTGGGCCGACGCGTGGACGTTCGTCGGCTCGCTCCTGGCGACCTACGGCATGGCCCGAGGCTGGACCGAGTTCTGGTTGATCTGGATCGCGGTCGACGTCGTCGGCGTGCCGCTGCTGTTCGGTTCCGGGTACTACGCCACGGGCCTCATGTACGTGTTCTACGGCGCCTTCACCGCGACCGGGTTCGTGGTCTGGGTCAGGGCCAACCGGACGCGGAAGCCCGCCGTCGACACGCACCTCCCGCCGCCGCAGGTGCAGCGCCCAGAGGACGCCTGAGGTCAGGCGCGCACCCGGGCGAGGAACTCGGCGGTCGCCGGATGCTGCGGAGCGTCGAAGATCTGCTCCGGCGGACCCTGCTCGACGAGCACGCCCTCCTTGAGGAACACCACCCGATCGGCGACCTCGCGGGCGAACGACATCTCGTGCGTGGCCATGACGATGGTCGTGCCGCGCCGCTTCAGCTCGCGCACGAGGTCGAGCACCTCGCCGACGAGCTGCGGGTCGAGTGCGCTCGTGATCTCGTCGAGCAGCAGCACCTCGGGCTCGGTGAGGATCGCCCGCACGATGGCCACGCGCTGCTGCTGTCCTCCGGAGAGCCGGTCGGGGTACTCCCCCGCCTTCGCGCCGAGACCCAGCGACTCCAACAGCTCGAGCCCGCGGGCGCGCGCCTCCGCCACCGGCCGGCGATGCACCTTGCGGGCGGCGAGCGTGACGTTGTCGAGCACGGTGAGATGCGGGAACAGATTGAAGTGCTGGAACACGACGCCGATGCGCGACCGCACCCTGTCGGCGTCGACGCGCGGATCGGTGATGTCGTCTCCGCTGAGGAAGATCTGCCCGTCGTCGACGCGCTCGATGAGGTTCATGGTCTTCAGCAGCGTCGATTTGCCGGAGCCCGAGGCGCCGATCAGCACCACCACCTCGTGCGGGGCGACGGCGAGGTCGAGACCGCGCAGCACATCGTGGTCGCCGAAGCGCTTGCGCACGCCGCGCGCCTCGATGACCGGCACGAGGGCTGAGCCGTCTGCGGCGGTCATACGACGCCTCCCGCCTGCTCGCGCCGGTTGAGCCGCGCCGTCACGGCATCCGTGAGGCGGATCATGGGCCAGCTGAGCACGATGAAGAACAGTCCGGCCACGACGTACGGCGTGTAGTTGTAGGTGTGGGCGACCTGCAGCTGCGCTGCGCGCACGGCGTCGACGGCGCCGAGCACCGAGATGAGGCCGACGTCCTTCTGCATGGACACGAAGTCGTTCATCAGCGCGGGCACGACCTTGCGCACGCCCTGCGGGATCACGACGATGCGCAGGGTCTGCGCATGGCTCAGTCCGAGCGAGCGCGCGGCGACGCGCTGCGACGGGTGCACAGCCTCCATGCCGGCGCGCAGCACCTCGGCCACGTACGCCGAATAGGTGACGATGATCGCGATGGTTCCCCAGAACGCCGGGGGCATGCGCGGGAAGATCATGAGCGCGGGGATGCCGAAGCCGATCAGGTAGAGCACGATCAGCAGGGGGATGCCGCGGAAGAAGTCGGTGTACGCCGCGGCGAGCGCGCGCAGCGGGAAGAACACCGGTCCCCGCAGAGAGCGGACGGTGGCGAGCAGCGTGCCGAACACCGCGACGCCGACGACCGCGACCGCGAGGACGAGGAGGTTCGTGAGCAGCCCCTGGAAGACGGGGCCGATGCTCGCGAGAGCGACCTCGGGGTCGAAGAACGTCTGCCGCACGACCGCCCACCCCGGGGTGTTCACCACGACGATCGCGATCACCGTGAGCAGCACGACGCTGCTCACGAACGCGACGAGCACGGAGCGCGTCGTCGCGCGGCGCCGCAGAGCACGGCGCGACAGCTCGAGCTCGCTCGGCTGCCACGCCGTCTCGGCGGTGGGAACGGTCACTGCAGGACGGGGACGTCGACCGCGTCGCTGAGCCACTTCTGCTGCAGCTCGTCGAGAGTGCCGTCTTCGCGCAGGGCGTCGACGGCATCCGATACGGCGCCGGTGAGCGCGGAGCCCTTCGGCAGCACGAAGGCGAACTGGTCGCCGCCGTCGCTGCTCGGGAACTGACCCGTGACGACGGAGTCGTCGACGACGGCCCCGGTGATGTAGAAGGCACCGGGGAGGTCGGTGACCATCGCGTCGATCTGACCGCCCTTGAGCGCGAGCACCACGTCGTCGACGGTGTTGAACACGCTCAGCGCGGCCTCGCCGAGCTGCTCCTTCGCGACCGTGTAGCTGGTCGTTCCCGCGGCCACGCCGACGGTGGCGGACTTCAGCGCGTCGATGCTGGTGGCGGATGCCGCCGGCGAGTCCTTCAGTGCCACGACGGCCTGCGTCGTCGTGTAGTACGGCGACGAGAAGTCGACGGCCTTCTTGCGCTCGTCGGTGACGGAGAACTGCTGGATGTTGAGGTCCCAGTCCTTGGGACCGGGCGCGATGGCGGCATCGAAGCCGGTGCGCACCCAGGCGATGTGGTCGGCGTCGAAGCCGAGCTTCTCGGCGACGGCGTTGGCGACCGCACCTTCGAACCCCTTGCCGTTCGCGGGGTCGTCGTCGACGAACCAGGGCTCGTAGTTCGGCTCTCCCGTGGCGATCGTGAGCGTGCCGGGCGTGACGGTCTGCAGACCGTCGTCTGCACCGCCGGACGACGAGGGCGCGGGGGTCGAGGCGCAGGCCGCGAGCGAGACGGCGGCGGCGACGGCGATGGCGGCGGCGGCCGCGTGGCGAAGGGTGCGGAAGACGGGCACGGTTACTCCTGCAGAGTGTTCGGGTTCGGCTTAACAGTAGGGGACTCGGCCAGACGCCAATCGGCGAAGTCGAAACCTGGGGAAACGAAGCACGACACGAGAACCTCCGCGTCGTCGAGCGGACGTGCCGCCTGCCACACGCCCGCCGGCACGAGCGCCTGCGCGGCATCCGCCGGTCCGAGCACGATGGTCGTGGACGCGCCGGGCTGCTCTCCGTCGCCGCCGAGGCTCAGCTCCAGGCGCCCAGGACCGTGCCACAGCCACAGCTCGTCGCTCGTGACGACGTGCCACTCGCTCCGCTCGTGCGGCTGGAGCAGGTAGTGGATGCAGGTGCCCGCCGGGCGCTGGCCGTTCGGGGTGTCGACGGCGACCGGGCTCGTCCAGGTGCGGCGGAACCAGCCTCCCTCGGGGTGCGGCGCCAGGTCCAGCCGGTCGGCGGTGGCGGGGCGTGCGGTCATGCGAGGTGTCCTTCCTGACTGCGGCCGGCGTGGTGCGCTGCCGCGTCGGTGTCGAGCTCGACCCCCGGGCCGACGTAGCGCACCTCGCCGGAGACGATGGTGGCTGCCGCCCGCCCCGCGCCCGCTTCGACGAGCTCGGCGACGGCGTCCGGGCCGGCCGATACGTCGAACAGCGCGAGGTCGGCCAGGGCCCCCACGGCGAGATAGCCGGTGCGGTCCGGCCCGACGTCGATGCCCATCGCGTGCGCGCCGCCGATGGTCGCCGCGCCCAGCAGCCGCGCGTGCAGGTCGCGGTCGGTGTACCCCTGCGCACGTGCGATGCGGGCGAGCTCTCCGACGTCGGCGAGCACGTCGAGCGATGGGCTCGACGACAGCGAGTCCGTGCCGACGGCGATGGGGCTGCCCTCGCGCAGGTACGCGGCGATGGGCGGCTCCTCGAGCCCGATCACGGCGTTCGACCGCGGGCACAGCGCGACGGTCGTTCGGCGCTCACGCAGGATGGCGCGGTCCCGCGCGCTCATGTACACGCCGTGGGCGATGTGGCAGTCGGGACCGAGCACCCCGAGCTGGTCGACGAACTCCGTCGCGCTGGTGCCGAAGCCCGCCGCGCGCAGCTCCTGGAAGCTGCCCAGTCCTGCGGTGTGCCAGGCCTGCGGATGCTCGTGCGCGAGCTCGCGCTCGAAGGCGGCCTCGCCGAGATGGATGTGGATGCGTCCGCCGCGCTCACGGACGATGTCGGGGATCTCCAGGAGCGGTTCGACCTCGAGCGAGTACGGCGCGTGCGGCGACAGCCCCGTGCCAGGGGGTGTCGGCAGGGCGTCGAGCGCGCGTTCGACCTGACTGCGGCCGGTGCGCGCCCACTCGGCGTTGGTCCAGCTCATGACCTCCCAGTAGGTGATGCCGTGCAGGCGCGCGTCGTGCAGGGCGGATGCTGCGACGGCATCGGTCACGACGTCCGCGACGGCCGTCGTGCCGCTCTGCAGCACGAGCTCGGCTCCGGCCGCGGCATCCGCTCCCCAGTCGCGGCCTGCCTCGTACACCGGGTCGAAGGCGCGTACCCAGTCGTCGAAGCCGTCGTACCGGCCCTGACCCACCGGGGCCATGCCGGTGTACTGCAGATGGGTATGCGCGTTGACGAGTCCAGGGGTGAGCACGCCCGGCCAGTGCACCTCACGGTGTCGCATGCCGCGCTCCGACAGCGAGCGCAGCACCCAGGCCCGTTCACCCACGTGCATGATCCGGCCGTCGCGCACGGCCACGGCTCCGTCGGCGATCGGGGGTGCCGTGATCGGGAGCACGAGCCCTGCGGAGTAGACGGTGATCATGCGGATGCTCCGCGGTACCGCGGCGAGCGCCAGTCGTCGAGAGCCTCGCGCTGGGCCGTGCTGGGCTGGTCGATGCGCTCCCGTCGCGCGGCGAGCGCGGCGTGGGCGATGGCGCGGTCGGCCTCGGCGGGGAAGGGATGCAAGCCCGGCGGGAGCTCGGCGGTGAGGAGCTGTTCGACGGCGCCGAGCTGCACCGCGAAGGAGAGGTCCATGATCTCGATCGGGTTGCCCTCGGCAGCCGCGAGGTTCACGCATCCGCCCCGTGCGACGAGGAGCGCACCGTCGCCGACACGGTCGAGATGTGGCGCGACCGGGCGCAGCACCGCGGGGTCGACGTCGACCTCTCGCGGCACCCCGCCCGCGACGGCGACCACGGCCGCGGACGCCAACACGTCGGCGCCGACCGTGTGTGGAGCGCCGGTGGCCGAGACGACCAGCGCGCCGGGAGCGAGGTCGCGGAGCGGTCCGATGCGGAAGCCGTCATGCGCCGCGCGGAGCGCACGGACCGGGTCGGTCTCGGCGACCGCGACCTCGGCGCCCATGGCACGCAGGTGCGCAGCCACGCCCTCGCCCACCGGGCCGTAGCCGATCACCACGGCCGGCTGGTCGCGCACGGTGCGCTCGATGCCGTCGAGCACGTCGGCGATCGCGAAGACGCACGACTGACCGGTGCCGTACCGGTTGTCGAAGGAGGTCTTCATGGGCGCGTCGTTGACGGCGATCACCGGCACGGCGAGCTCTCCGCGTGCCGCCATGAGCCGCAGCGGCGTGAGTCCGCTCGTGGTCTCCTCGGCCGCGCCGCGCAGGCCCGGGGTGATCCCCTCCTCGTGGGCGAGGCGGATGAGGTGCGAGCCGTCGTCGAGCAGCAGATCGAGCCCCTGCCGCAGGAAGGCCGCCGCGGCGTCGCGTTCGGCAGCGCCGGAGAGCGACGGGTCGCCGGTCACGGGCATGCCGCGCGCCCGCAGGGCCTCGGCCACGTCGAGGTCGATCTCGTCGGGGTGGGCGTACACCGACACCACGGCACCGGCATCCCGCAGCAGCAGGGCGAGCTGTGCGGTCTTCGGCTCGAGCACCATGGCGATGCCGATGCGGATGCCGCGCACGACCCCGTCGCGCGACAGACGGCGGGCGATGCCTGCTGAGACCGGCATGTGCGCGCCGGCGCGGTCGACGCGCTCGTCCGCCGTGACGGTGTCTGCGAGCGGGGTCCGGCCGAGCAGGATGCTGTCGTCGGCCGGCACGAAGGTCACGGCACCGTCGGCGCGGGCGTCGGCGTCGGAGAGGTGGGCGCCGAGTGCGCGCAGCAGGCTGCGCAGCTCCGCCGAGACGGCATCCGACCCCTCGACGGCGACGGTGCGACCGGCGACGAGAAGGTTGGTGCGGCGGGGGGAGCGGCGCACGAGACGCTCGGCGAGAGTGCGCGGGTCGGTCACCCGTAAAAGCGTAGTGCGCGGCAGCGCGTCCGCCGTCGCGGCGAGGCGCCGTATGACGCGGCGACGGATGCCGGCGGGCCGGGCCCTCGCGCTCCGGGCTACGATGTGCCTCATGCCGAAGCCCGACCCCATCGACGAGATCTCCATCGGCGGCGACGTCATCCGCCTTGGGCAGTTCCTGAAGTTCGCGGGGCTCCTCGACTCCGGCGGAGACGCGAAGGAGGTCATCATCGACGGCTTCGTGCAGGTGAACGGCGAGGAGGAGCGGCGCCGCGGACGGCAGCTGCACGACGGCGACCTGGTGACGTTCCAGGGGCGCACGGTGCGCGTCCGCCCCTGACGGCTCCTCGCTGCAACGACGGTCGGGCGGTCAGCTCTCCGGCGGTCCGTCGAGCACGGTCGGCACGTACTCCAGCAGCTGGAGGCGTCCGTCGAAGGTGCGCGACTCGATGAGACCGAGACGCACGTCGGGGTAGCCGTCGAAGATGCGGTCGCGCCCCGTCGCCCCCGTGATCACGGGGAACAGCACCACGCGGAACCGATCCGCGAGCCCCGCTTCGAGCAGAGAGCGGCACAGCGACACGCTGCCCAGCGTGCGCAACGGCCGATCGGACTCCTGCTTGAGACGGCGCACGAACCCGACCGCATCCGAGCGCACCAGGGTCGAGTTCTGCCACGCGAGCGGCTCGGCGAGCGACGACGAGAACACGTACTTCTGGATGTCGTTGAGCACCTCGGTGCCCGGCTCGCCCTCGGCGACCAGGCCGGACATGACCCGATAGGTCGTCGCACCCATGAGCAGCGGTGCATCGCGGTCGATCGCCGTCTCCAGCCATTCGGCGTACTCGGGCCCGCCCATGCCCCACAGCCCCGGCCACCCCTCGGCAGCGCCGTATCCGTCGAGCGAGCAGATGAAGTCGATCGTGAGCGTCTGCATGTCGCCTCCTCATCCGCGGTGCCGCGGGCGGTCCACGGAACCGGATGCATCGCGCAGAGTCTAGAACCAGCGGGGCGCGACCGACAGGGGGTCGCGATCACTGCGCCGGGAGGCACCCGCCGTCGACGATAACTCCGCCTTCGCCACACCACCCGCAGGTCTGGTCTGTCAGGCCAGAGGGGTACGGTGGCGGTGTGGATGCACCAGACCCGCTGCCCGACCACCCGGCACCCGACAACCCGCAGGGCAAACTCGTGCTGCTCCGGCATGGCGAGACGGAGTGGTCGAAGAGCGGACGCCACACCGGGCTCACCGACATCCCCCTCACGCCGCGCGGCGAGGAGCTCGCCCGTGCCGCAGGTGAGCTCGTGCGCGACTACGACTTCGGGCTCATCCTCTCGTCACCTCTGCAGCGTGCGCGGCGCACGGCCGAGCTCGCCGGCCTGGATGCCGAGATCGACCCGCTGCTCGTCGAATGGGACTACGGCGGGTACGAGGGGCGCACGACCGCCGACATCCGCGCCGAGCTCGGGTACAACTGGACGGCCTTCGCGCACGGCGTCATCCGGGGGAAGACCCCGGGAGAGACGGTGGAGGAGGTCGCGGCCCGTGCCTCGCGCGTGCTCACCCGCGTGCTCCCGGCGATGGCCAAGGGCGACGTCGCGCTGATCGCCCACGGGCACTACCTCCGCATCCTCACGGCGGTGTTCCTGCGGGAGGCGCCACGGTTCGCCGCGCGCATCACCCTCGACGCCGGCTCCGTCTCGGTGCTCGGCTATTACCGGGAGCAGCCCGCCATCCTCGCCTGGAACCACGGGCCGCAGCTGCCCCTGCAACCGTCGGAGTCATGACCGGGCCGGTGCGGCATCCGACTGGGGCACCAGGTCTTCGTGACCCGCTGCGGTGAACGGCGCTCAGCACGGCGGCTCTCGCTTCCTTCGGCCTGATGCTGCGCGGCCGGCAGTGAGCGCGACCAGGGCGACAGGCAGGTCATCGCGGCTGCAACGAACGCCGCAGTCCCTCCAGGCGCACAGCCGCCTGCAGCCGGAACCGGTACTCGGCGTCATCCGGATCTGCGTCGAGGAGCGTCCAGATGCGATCCAGACGCTGTTGCACCGTGTTGACGTGCACGCGCAACGCCGCAGACGTCGCCTGCTTGCTCTCTCCGGCGTCGAAGTACGCGCACAGGGTGTCGACGAGCGCCGTCCCGCGGCGCGCGTCCCAGTCGCGCACGGGCCCGAGCAGTGCGTCGACGAAGCGCACGACGGCGTCCGGCTCCGCCGAGGTCAGCACGTGGTACGGCGCGAAGTCGTCGGAGCGCACCGAGGCACCCGTGATGCCGAGCGGCCGAAGGAAGTGCAGATCGCGGGAGATGCGGTCGACGGACGCCCGCAACCCGGGAAGATCCGCGACGGCAGGCCCGACCACCGCCGTCGCCTCGGTGCCGGGCGACTCCGCGAGCAGCCGCCGCACGCGCTCGGTGGCGTCCGCCGCATCGGCGTGCACCCATCCGATGACGAGCCGGCCATCACGCAGCGCGACGAGCCCGTCGTCGCCGACGGCCTCCGCGGCGAGAACCAGTGCGCCCTTGCGCCCGCCCGCATCGACCACGGCCGCTGCGCGCAGCGGACGGTCGATCTCCGCCGACAACGACGCCGCTTCCGCGGTGCCATCGAGCACCGAGCCCAGCAGCCGCGATCGTCGCTCGGCGCGGATGGCCGACACCGCGTCGCGCTTGAACTCGACGAGCGCCGCCACGTGCGCCGCGCGCTCCAGCGTCGGTCGCGCGATGTCGTCGGTCGGTGCACGCTGCGGGTCCTCCTCGGCGACCATGGCCCCGAGAACGCGGTCGACGCCGAGGATCGCGACGATGATCCAGCTCCGGCCGTCGTGGCGCACGATGGCGGCGTGCCCGCTGGCGCGGCTCTCCCTGATCGCGTCGGCGAGCGCACGACGGCGCGGAAGTCCGGCCGGCGCGGCCCTGGCATCGAGCGGCCGCCCCGACTCGTCGACCGCGTGCACGCGCCGCCCCAGCCGATCCGACACGGTGGCGACGAGGTCGATGAGGCTCGCCCCCGACACGACCGCAGTGGTGAGCTCCTCATGGATCGCGCTGACGAGGTGGGTGGCCGTCAGGTGCCGTTCGAGCTCGCGGTAGGCGGTCTCGGCGTGCGCCCTGGCGGCGGCGCTCTCCGCCAGGACCCTGGCGCTGTGCAGCACGGCCGCGGCGTGATCGGCGAACGCCGACAGGAGCAGCACCTGGTCGGGAGTGAAGTCGTGCGCGAACCGGTTGCACGCGAACAAGGCGCCGAGCACCTCGTCGCCGACGGCCAGCGGTACGCCGAGGAACGACACGAGACCCTCGCGCTCGACCGCGAGATCGATGGCGGGATCGTGCGGAGCATCCGCCATGCTCGCGTACTGGCGCACCCAGGCCGGTTCGCGAGTGGTGGCGACCAGACTCGCCAGGCCGAATCCCGCAGGCACCAAGAGGTCGCGGAACTCGGGCGTGACGGTGCCGGCCGAGTACCGCACGCGGAGATCACCGCGCTCGTTGTCGACCTCGGACAGATAGGTGACGTCGGTGCCCATGAGCTCGTGCGCGCGCTCCACCAGGCGTCGCAGCACATCGGTGACGTCCTGCAGCCGTACGAGCTCTCGTGCCGTGGAGAAGAGCGCTTCGAGTTCCGCCGTCCGCCGTCGCAGCCTCGCCGTCAGCTGCTGAGAGTCCCGCACCGACGCGACGAGCTCGTCGACCTCCTCGGGGTCGACGCCGGCCTGTCCCAGCAGTCGGGTGAGCGCGTCCACCCGCTCCCCCGGCTCCGCCTGAGTGGCCGCGACGACCTCACGGACGAGGCGTAACGGCGTCGCACGATCGTCACCCACCGCGCCTCCTCGTCGCCTCCGTCACCGCACTCCCTGCAGTCTATGAGCAGGTGGGCGGCGACTACCCGCGCACGCCCCCGGCCGATGACGTCCGCGACGGGAACACCGGCGTGCGACGCTGCGCGAACGCGGCGAGGCCTTCCCGCGCGTCGTCGCTCGCGAACGCGCGCTGACCGAGCACCGCCTCGCGACGGAACGCCTCCTCGTACGGCAGGTCGGCCAGCGCCCGCACGGCGCTCTTCACGGTGGCGAGGGCCGTCGCGCTCTTGGCCAGCAGCCCCTCGGCGACCGCGATCGACTCCGGCACGAGCCGCTCGGCCGGCACGACGCGGTTGACGAGCCCGTAGCGCAGCGCGGTCTCGGCATCGATGCGCGTTCCGCACAGCATGAGCTCCATGGCGAAGGCATAGGGGATCTGCCGGATCAGCCGCACGAGCGTGCCGCCGGCGGGCACCACACCCACCCCGGTCTCGGGCAGCGCGAACTGCGCCTCGGTCGACGCGAGCCGCACATCCGTGGAGAGCATGATCTCGAAGCCGCCGCCCAGGCACAGCCCGTTGACGGCCGCGATGACCGGCTTGTCGAGCACGGAGTGCTTCTGGTGCGCGGCATCCCATTCACTGATGTCGAAGCGCTCCTCGGTGAGGGCGGGGATCGACTCGCCGAGGTCGGCGCCGACGCAGAACGCCCGGTCGCCCGCGCCCGTGAGCACCGCCACCCCGATGCGCGGATCGTCACGCACCTCGGCGAACGCCGCGCCGAGGTCGTCGTACATGGCCAGAGTGAGCGCGTTGAGCTTGTCGGGCCGATCGATCGTGATGAGGCCGATGCCGCCGGAGCGATCCAGGCGCACGCCCATCAGACCGCACCGCCTGCCCGCAGCGCCTCGACCTCGGCGGCCGAGTATCCCAGAAGGTCCTCCAGCACCGCCGCGGTGTGCTGACCCGCACCGGGCGCCAAGCCCGCCGTGTGCGGGGGCGTGCGCTCGAGCTTCACCGGCGACCCGAACGTGCGCAGCGTCCCGTGCCCCGGGTATTCGCGCTCGACGATCATGCCGCGCGCGGCGATCTGCGGGTCGTCGACGACCTCGCCGATGTCCTTCACGGCGCTGAGCGGCACGAGGTCGCCGGCCAGCTGCTCCAGTTCGGCCTTCGTGCGGTGTGCGAACCATCGGACGATCATCGGATGCACCTTCTCGCGGTAGACCTCGGCGTCGAAGCGTCCGGCCATCGTGTGCAGCTCGGGGTGGTCGTCCCAGTCGGCGCTCGTGCCGAAGGTGTCGCACGACAGCCGCCAGAACTTGTCGGTGTAACCGCCGAAGAACACGAACCCGTCGGCGCACGGGAAGAGCGAATAGGGGCGCACGAACGGATGCTCGTTGCCGAGCGGTCGCGCGATCTCGCCGTCGACGGTGTATGACACCACGGCGTTCTCGGTGAGGGTGAGCACGGAGTCCTGCTGGGAGATGTCGACGAGCTGCCCCTCGCCCGTCTGCTCGGCATGCCGCAGCGCCGCCAGGACTCCGATCACGCCGTACAGGCTGGCCGCGAGGTCGCCGATGATCGTGCCGACGCGCGTCGGCGGGCGGTCCGGTTCTCCGTTCATCGACCACAGCCCGCCCGTGGCCTGCGCGCTGTTGTCGTAGGCGGGGCGCAGGCGGTACGGACCCGTCTGCCCGAACCCGCTGAGCGCGGCGTACACCAGGCGGGGGTTGATCCGGCGCAGCCGCTCGTAACCGTGGCCGAGGCGCTCCATCGTGCCCGGCCGGAAGTTCTCGACCAGCACGTCCGCGCGCTGCACCAGTCGGTCGAGCACCTCGGCTGCCTCCGGGCTCTTGAGGTTCAGGGTGATGCCGAGCTTGTTGCGGTTGAACTGCGCGAAGAACCCGCTCAGCGGCTCGGCATCCTCGTCTCCGCCGCGCAGAAGCGGAGGGAATGTGCGGGTGTAGTCGGGATCGTCGGGGTTCTCGACCTTGATCACGGTCGCACCGAGGTCGGCCAGGATCATCGAGCAGTAGGGGCCGGCCACCACCCGGGTGATGTCGAGCACGACGACACCGGCGAGCGACCCCGGCGCGGCGTCGGATCCCCCGAGCCGCCCGAGCAGGGCGCGCGTGAGGTCGTCGATCATCGCCGCCCGCCCTCCGCCGTCGAGCCGTCGGCGGCCGATCCGCGGCGGCCGATGCGGGTGAGCAGCGCCGCCGAGGCGAGCGTGACGAGGCCGGCCGCGACGATGTAGAGCGAGATCGCCCATGACCCGCCGGTGAGGGACAGCAGCTCGAGATAGATCATCGGCACGAAGGCCGAGCCGATAATGGTTCCGATGCCGAGCGCCAGAGACATTCCGGTGTAGCGGATGCGCACGTCGAAGGCCTGCGCGTAGAGCACGCCCAGCGTGCCGTAGGTGGCGCAGAAGGCCACGGTCATGGCGATGTACGCGGCGTACGCCGCAGCGAGGCCACCCGTGTCGATGAGCCAGAACGCGGGGAACGCGAGCAGGATCGACACGATCGTGCCGGCGGCGAACACCCGGCCGACGCCGTAGCGGTCGGCGAGCCACCCGGCCAGGGGCAGTCCGCCCAGCGCGAGCACGGAGCACACCGTGGCGATCGTCAGCATCTCGGACTGCGCATGGCCGACGAACTCCGTGCCGTAGGTGAGGCTGAACGTGAACAGCATGTAGAAGACGGCTCCGATCACGGCGAAGCTGAGGGCGGCGAGGATCACCTGGGCGGGGTGGCTGCGCAGCGTCTCCCACAGCGGCACGCGAGCCGTCGCCCCCGCACGGCGCATGCTCTCGAACTCGGGGGTCTCGGTGATGCGCAACCGGATGAACAGGCCGACGAGCACGAGCACGGCGCTGACGAGGAACGGCACGCGCCAGCCCCACACGGCGAACGCGTCTCCGGGCAGGGCCACCAGGGGAAGGAACACGAGCGTCGAGAGCGTCAGCCCGAGCGCCAGGCCCACCTGAGGGAAGCTGCCGAGGAACGCGCGGCGCCGCGGCTCGGCGTGCTCGACGACGAGCAGGACCGCACCGCCCCACTCGCCGCCGAGGGCGAAGCCCTGCACGAGGCGCAGCGCCATCAGCAGGATGGGAGCCGCTACACCGATGACGGCGTACGTCGGCAGGAGACCGATGAGGAAGGTGGCGAGTCCCATGAGCACGAGCGAGACGACGAGCATCCGCTTGCGTCCGATCCGGTCGCCGAAGTGCCCGAACACGATCGATCCGAGCGGACGGCCGAAGTAGCCGACGGCGATACCCCCGAACGCGAGGATCGTGCCGACCAGAGGGTCGTAATCGGGGAAGAACAGTCCGTTGAGGATCAGGGCCGCGGCGGTCGAGTAGGCGAAGAAGTCGAACCACTCGACCGTGGTGCCGACGACGCTGGACGCGACGATGGTGCGGATCTGCGATCGCGGGGTGCTCCCCGGGGCGGACGGTGCGGCGGAGCCGTGCGTCGCGGTGGATGCCGAGGTCATGAGTGCGTATCCCTTCCACCGGCCTCACCGTTGATGCCGGCCTGTCCAGGCTGACAGCGCGCCCACGCCCTGTTCCATGTCTGTGACGGCCATATCCGGCGGTGCCGCATGGCTGCCACCGACATGTCGGGTTGCACGTGACGACACCGCACGGCTCCGCACGGCCCTGTGGGCTGCGCCCATCCCCGCCGCGCAACGGTGTGCCCCTCGCACATGAGGCCGCGCGGCGGCCGTTCCTAGCCTGGATGGTGCCGGCCATGAGCGCCGGCATGCCCCGCCGACACGAAGGAGTGCCATGGACATCGACATCGCCGACGACATCGATCGACCCGGACTGGACCCGCGCGCGCAGCGCCGTCGGGCGGTGATCGGAAGCTCGGTCGGGACGGTCATCGAGTGGTACGACTTCACCCTCTACGGCCTGGCATCGGCCCTCGTCTTCGCGCCGCTCTTCTTCCCCGGCGGCGGCGAGTTCGCGGGCCTCCTCGGCGCCTTCGCCACCTTCGCCGTCGGCTTCGGCGCACGCCCGATCGGCGGGCTCGTGTTCGCGCACTTCGGCGACCGCATCGGCCGCAAGGGCACGCTGCTCGCGACGCTGCTGATGATGGGCACCGCCACGACGCTCATCGGCGTTCTGCCCACGGCCGACGCGATCGGCGTGTGGGCGCCGATCCTGCTCATCCTGATGCGTCTCGTGCAGGGCGCGGGAGCCGGCGCGGAGTTCGCCGGCGCCATGACCATGGCGAGCGAGTCGTCCGAGACACGCAACCGCGCCTTCGTCGCAGGCTTCCCCGGGGCGTCGGTGTACCTCGGCATGGCGCTCGCGACAGCCACGTTCGCCCTCATCAGCCTCTTGCCGGTCGAGCATTTCCAGGCCTGGGGCTGGCGCATCCCGTTCATCGCGAGCATCGTCATCGTGGCGTTCGCCCTGTACTTCCGCCTGCGGGTCAAGGAGACCGCCGCGTTCGAGGCGGCGGAGCGCGAGGGCGAGGTCGCGCGGGCTCCGCTCGCGCTCGCCGTGCGGTCGCACTGGCGCACGCTGCTCGCCGGCATGGCGCTCTTCGTCTTCGCCCTGCCCTGGGTGTACATCGTGCAGACGTTCTCGATCTCGTACACCACGGGCACGCTGAGCGTGAACCCGACGCACGCCCTCGTCGGCCTCATCGTCGCCGAGCTGCTGACCATCCCCGCCACGCTCGGCTTCGGCAGGCTCGCCGACCGCGTCGGCCGCAAGCCCGTGCTGCTGGGCGCCGCGATCTTCGCGATCGTCTTCGCCTTCCCGCTGTTCCTGCTCTTCCAGACCGAGAACTCGTTCCTCGTCGCCGTCGGGCTGATCCTCGGGCTGGCCGTCGTGCAGGGTGCCACGATCGGCGTCAGCGCGGCCATGCTGGCCGAACTCTTCCCCACGCGGATGCGGTGGAGCGGCATCGCGATCTCCCGCGAGATCCCCGCGGCGCTCGTCGGCGGCACGGCGCCGCTCGTCGCGACCGCCCTCGTCGGACTCGCAGGCGGGGCGCCCTGGCTCGTCGCGACCTATCTCGTGGGTCTCAGCGTGATCGGACTCATCGGCATCGCCGCGCTGCCCGAGACCCTGCGGCCGGCGACGGGCGAGTCCCCGCTCACGGCAGCGTCCGTCGCACCCGCCTCGGCGGACTGATCCTCACCCGGGCGGCGGAGGTCCCTGACGTCCGACGATCTCCGCCGCCCTCAGGAGCCCGTCTCGGTCAGCCGCGCGCGAGGCGCCGCCAGGCGAGCTCCGCGAGAACCGAGGCCTGCAGCGGCAGCACCGAGTCGTCGAACACGGCGTGCTCGGAGTGCAGCGGCATCGGCCCGCTCTCGGGCGCGGCTCCGACGAACACCAGCGTGCCCGGCACCTCCTGCAGCACGTACGAGAAGTCCTCCGACGCCATCGACGGCGCCTCGAGCCTCGTGACCCGCTCGGGCCCGACGAGCTCGTCGAGCACGGCCAGCACCTCGCGCGTCTCGGCCGGATCGTTGTAGGTGACCGGGTATGACGGGATGAACTCGGCGTCGAGGCGGCATCCGTTGGCCTCGGCGATGCCGGCGAGCAGCGGCGGCAGCTGCTCGCGCACCGTGTCGAGCGTCGCCATCGACAGCGTGCGGATGTTGGCCTCCATGCGCACGGTCGCCGACAGCACGTTGCCGGCCTCGGAGTCGCCGCGGATGCGTGTGATCGAGATCACGGCCTGGTCGGTGGCGGGCAGTCGGCGCGCGGCGAACGCCTGCACGGCGAGGATCAGCTGCGCGGCCACGGGCACGGGGTCGATCGCATGCTGCGGGAACGCCGCGTGGCCTCCCGTGCCGTGCACAGTGAGGCGCAGCGCGCTCGCACTCGCCATCATGGCCCCCTCGCGGGTCACCAGCTGCCCGCGCGGCGTGGCGCTGTCGACGTGGATGGCGTAGGCCGCGACGGGTCGCTCACCCGCGGCCTCGAGCACGCCCTCCTCGATCATGATGCGGCCGCCTGCCTGCCCCTCCTCGCCGGGCTGGAACATGAAGACCACGGTGCCGGGCAGCTCGTCACGGCGCGCGGCGAGCAACCGCACCGCCCCGAGCACACCGGCCATGTGCAGGTCGTGACCGCACGCATGCATCGCCCGCGACGTCGACGCGAACGGCAGCCCCGTCGCCTCGGCGATGGGCAGGCCGTCCATGTCGCCGCGCACGAGCACCACGGGGCCGGGCCGAGCGCCGCGGAGCACGGCGGTGACCGACGAGAGCGAGTCGCCCGTCGAGATCTCCAGCGGAAGCCCCTCCAGCTCGCGGAGCACGATCCTCTGGGTCTCCGGCAGGTCGAGCCCGGTCTCCACCGCCCGGTGCAGCTCCCTGCGCACCGCGACGAGATCGTCGCGCAGCGCCTCCGCCGCCTCGCCGAACATCGCCGTCATGCGAACCGCATCCTCTCGCCGAGAACCGGGACCGCGTCGAGCAGGTCCCTCGTGTAGGGATCGGCGGGGGGCGCGAGCAGCTGCTCGGTGGGGCCGGCCTCGACCAGCCGGCCGTGGCGCATCACGCACACCTCGTCGCTGATGTAGCGCACCACGGCGAGGTTGTGCGAGATGAAGAGCATCGACAGCCCCAGCTCCTGCTGCACCTCGCGCAGCAGGTTGAGGATCGCCCCCTGCACCGACACATCGAGCGCGCTCGTCACCTCGTCGGCGATGAGCACCGACGGCTCACCGGCGAGCGCCCTGGCGATGGTGATGCGCTGGCGCTGCCCGCCCGAGAACGCCGCGGGCCGCTCGTCCGCCCGATCGGGATCGAGATGCACGAGGGCGAGGAGCTCCCGCACGCGGGCGACGCGCTCGGCACGGGTCCAGCGGCGCCCGGTCGCCCGCAGCGCCTCGGCGATGGAGTCGCCGATCGGCATGAGCGGGTCGAGGGCCGAGAACGGATCCTGGAACACCAGCTGCATCCGGCGCCTCGCGCGGTGCGCGGCACGTCCGCGCCCCGCCGCCTCGACACCGTCGATGCGGATCGATCCGGACTCGGGCCGCACGAGCCCCACCGCAGCCGCCGCGATGGTGCTCTTGCCCGAGCCCGACTCGCCGACCAGGCCCACCGTGCGTCCCTTCGGCACCCGCAGGCTCACCGACTCCACCACGCGCGTGCGGCCGTAGGCGACGTTCAGGTCGTCGATCTCCAGTGCGTTCACGCCGGCACCTCCTCGTCGAGCGCTTCCGGCACGAGGTCGGCCGGGATCACCGGCAGAGGCCGCGAACGGTCGCTGGTCATGTCGGGCAGGCACGCGATCAGCGCTTTCGTGTACGGGTGCGAGGCGTCCTCGCGGATGCGGTCTGCGGCGAGGCTCTCGACCACCTGTCCGTCCTTCATCACGATCACCCGGTCGCAGAACGCCGACACCAGCGCGATGTCATGGGAGATGAAGACGATCGCCGCCCCCGTCTCCTCCTGCGCGCGCCTCAGCACCCCCATGACCTGCCGCTGCACGGTCACGTCGAGCGCGGTGGTCGGCTCGTCGGCGATGATGAGGCGCGGTCGCCCTGTCAGCGCCATGCCGATCATCGCCCGCTGCCGCATGCCGCCGGAGAACTCGTGCGGGTACTGCGACAGGCGCGACGCCGCGTTCGGGATGCCGACGGCGGTGAGCGCATCCGCGGCCCTCGCCCGCGCCTCCCGCCTGCGCATGCCCATGTGCACCTCTGGCACCTCGGTGAGCTGCCGTCCGATCGTCAGCGCGGGGTTGAGCGAGGTGAGCGGGTCTTGGAAGATCATGCCCAGCTCGACGCCCAGCCGCGACTTGTCGGCGGCGGTCAGCGGCCGGCTCATGTCGATGTCGTCGAAGCGGTGCGTCGAGCAGGCGATGCGGGCGTCGTCGCCGAGCAGGCCGGCCAGCGCCATCGCCGTGAGCGACTTGCCCGATCCCGACTCCCCCACGATGCCTACGATCTCGCCGCGGGCGATGCGCAGATCCACCCCGTGCACGCGCTCGATCGTCCCGCCGTCCGGCGTCGCGAAGGCGATGCGCAGGTCGGCGATCTCGGCGACGGTCTCGCCCGGCGTCGAGGCGGGCGACACGTCCGGCGAACGACGCTTCGACGTCAGCGTCACGCCGCCGGTGGCCCTGCGCGCCACGGCCCGCCATCCCTGGCCCTGGCCGCCCGCGACCGCTTCGCTGAGCAGGGTGAACACGAGGCCGGCGAGCACGATGGCGATGCCGGGGCCGATCGCCGCGAAGGGGTTGATGTAGATGCGCAGGATGCCCTCCTGCAGCATCCGCCCCCAGTCGTACTCCGGCGCCTGCACGCCCAGGCCGAGGAACGAGAGCCCGGCGAACGACAGCAGCGTCACGCTCGCCGTGGCCGCCGTGTTGACGAAGAACGGATTGGCGATGTTCGGCAGCACGTGACGCAGCAGGATGCCGACGGGTCCCACTCCGACGACCCTGGCGGCGCGGACGTAGTCCCGGCCCGACACGGACGACGCGAGGTTGTAGATCAACCGGGCGAACGACGGGATGCCGGCGAAGCCGATGGCCAGCATCGCGCCGGTGGCGGTGGCGCCCCAGATCACCGTGAAGAAGAGGACCATGAGCAGCCACGGGAACGCGAGCAGGATGTCGAGCAGACCGGTGAACCAGCGCCGGGGGTACGTGGGCAGGATGCTCGCCACGAGCCCGAAGGCGATGCCGCCGGTGACGGCGATCGCCGTCGCGCCGAGCGTGAGCAGGAGCGTGAGCCTCGTCGACGTCAGCACCCTGGCGAGGATGTCGCGTCCCAGCTCATCGGTGCCGAACGGATGCGCCAGGCCGGCGCCGAGCAGCCGCGACGAGACGTCGGTCGTGTCGGCCGCCTGACCCCACAGGGCGGGGCCCGCGACGGCGAGGAACACGAGCACCGCGCTGCCGACGACGGCCGAGATCGCGGTGGGGGTGAGGAGCTTCGAGCGCGCGGACATGAGTCAGCCCTCCGTGATCGACGAGCGCGGGTCGATGGTGGCGAGGATGACGTCGACGACGAGGTTGATGCCGAGGACGATGAGCGCGTAGACGATGACGACGCCCTGCACCATCGGATAGTCCTTCGCTCCGACCGACGAGACCATGATCGTACCGAGGCCGGGGATGGCGAACACGGTCTCGATGAGCACGGTCGCCGCCGTGAGGCTCGCGAGGATCAGGCCGCCGACGGTGAGCGAGGCCGTCACGATGTTCGGCAGCGCGTGCCGCAGGTACAGCAGGCGCCGCGGCAGCCGCTTGGCCCGCGCCGTCGTCATGTAGGTGGTGCCGAGAACGGCCAGCATCTCGACCTGCACGATGCGCACGAGGTACGCCATCGGCCCGATGGCGAGGGCGATGACCGGCAGCACGGCGTCCTGGGGCTTTCCCCATCCGGCGACGGGAAGCCAGCCGAGCTGCACCGCGAACACCCAGATGAGGCCGACGGCGACGAGGAAGCTGGGAACGGCGATGAGGATGCCGAGCACGGCGGAGAGCGTGGCCGACAGACCGCGCCGCCGACCGGAGCGGGCGAGGACCGCCGCACCGATGCCTGCGGGCAGGGCGCCGACGACGGCGATGACGAAGGCCAGCACGGCGAGCAGGAGCGTCGTCGGGAACCGCTGGGCGATGACGTCGGCCACCGGCCTCTGCAACCGCACCGAGGTGCCGAGGTCGCCCGTGAACAGCCCGCCGACGAAGCGGAAGAACTGCTCCCACATCGGGCGGTCGAGCCCCAGCTGCGTGCGCGTGGCCTCGACCAGCTGCGGCGTTGCGCTCTGCCCGAGCGCCGCACGCACCGGGTCACCCGGCACGAGGTACATGAGCAGGAACGAGGCGATCACCACGACGGCGAGCGAGATCACCAGTCGGCCGAGGCGACGCAGCAGGAACGCGGTGCGCGGGGAGAGCCCCCTGCGCAGACGGCGCTCCTCCGCCCGCGCCGCCAGCGTGGCCGTGCGGGCGTCTGCCATCTCTGCGACGGCGGGCGGAGGGGTTGTCGTCATGTCAGCCGAGCATCCGGATCGAGGTGGGCTGGATGTAGTTCGGCTGGTCGAAGACCGCACCGGACTGGTAGGTCGGCAGGATGTTGTCGATCACCGGGAACACGTCGAAGCGGTTGATGAGCTCGGCCTCCGCGTCCTGCCAGATGTCGCACGTGTCCTCGGGGGACGCGCTCGACGCCTCCGCGACGAGGGCCGAGTACTCGGGGTTGTCGACCCACATGAAGTTCAGGCCGCCCTCGGTCGGCATCGCGCCGTCGAAGAAGGTCGACAGCACCAGCGGGCCGCCGGGGACGACCTGGATCCAGCCGGTGTCCCAGTCGAACGTCGACCAGAGCTGCTCCGACCAGGCCGCCGCGTCGTTCGCCGCGAGCACGGTCGTGACGCCCAGCCCGTCCCAGGCCTTCTTGACGAGCTCCGCGGCGGGGGCATGCGTCGAGGTGGGCGCGTTGTAGATGAACTTGATCGTCAGCGGTTGACCGTCCTTGTAACGCAGACCGTCGGCACCCTCGACCCAGCCCGCCTCGTCGAGCAGCTCGGCAGCCCGGTCGAGATCGGTGTCGGGCAGCTTCCACTTCGGGCCGTCTGCGACGCACAGCAGCGGCGTCTTCGTGACGAGCGAGACGGGCTCGATGCCCTCGCCGTCGGCGATGACGGTGCCGACCTCGTCGCGATCGATCGCGATCGACAGCGCTTCGCGCACGAGCGGATCGGCGAACGGGCGCCCCTCCTTCTCGTTGAAGAGCATCATGCCGACGGGGTTGCGCACGCCGACGTGGCTCAGCCCGGCACCGTCGAGACGCGTGCGGTCGGCCCCGGAGATGGACGCGGCGTTGATCTCGCCCGAGATCAGCAGGTTCGCCGCGGTGCTCTCGTCGGTCACGACGCGCGCCTCGATCGTGTCGGGGAGACCCTCGGTGTCGCTCGCGACCCCGTCGGGTCCCCACGTGTAGTCGTCGCGCTTGGTGAACGTGTAGGTGTCGCCGGGCTTGAGGTCGGTCAGGGAGAACAGGCCGGTGCCGTCGGTCGCATCCGACAGCGTCGACGGGTCGGCCAGGCCCGCGTCGCACACCATGAGGATGGTGCCGATGTTGACGGCCAGGAACGGCGAGTTCTCGGTGCTCGTGACGGTGACGGTGTCGCCGTCGGCCACGGCCGAGACCTTCTCGTCGATGACCGAGCCGTAGGAGAAGGTCGCGTTCGCCGGGTCTGCGTTGTAGTTGATGTTGTCGGCGACCGTCTGGGCGGTGAACTCCGAGCCGTCGGCGCAGGTGATCCCCTTCTTCAGGGTGAACACCACCTCGGTGCCGGTCTCCTCCCAGCTCTCGGCGAGCCACGGTTCGAAGTCGCCCTCGGGGGTGACGGAGATCAGCGACTCGTACGCGAGGCTGATGACGCCCCAGGTGTCGGGCGAGATGGCGGTGAACGGGTTGAGGTCGCCCGGATCGTCTTTCACGGCGGTCACGAACGTGCCGCCGGAGACGAAGTCGCCCTCGCCGGGTGCGGGCTGTCCTGACGATCCCGCGCACGACGTCAGTGTCAGCGCGAGAGCGCAGGCGACGGCGACCACGGGTACTGCGGTACTGCGTTTCATGGCGTTCTCCTGTGTCGGGTGGAGCGGGATGCGGGTCAGTGCACGGGCGCGTCGGCGGTGAGCCGGGCCAGAGGGCCGGCGGCCTTGACGGTCACGGTGATGGTGGGCTGGGTGGTGTAGGGGACGTGCGTCTCGATGACCTCGACCACCGACACCTGCAGCGGATCGGCTCCGGCCTGGATGGCCTTGGCGATCGCGGCATCCGACGCCTGCTCGATGGCCCGCTCGCGCTCGCCCATCGGCGCCATCTGGTCGGCGCGGCCGCCGGCGAGCGAGATCGCCGCGCCGACGGCGTTGGCGACGCCGCCGTGTTCGGGGCGCAGGATGCTGCCGGCGCTCGCCAGCCGGTCGGGGACGAGGAACCCGCCGCCGCCGACGACGACGAGGGGGAAGTCCATGCGGCCGAGGGAGAGCCGTTCGACCGCCTCCTCGAGGCGGTCGGCGACCACGGCGAGCGCCTGCTCCAGCGCGGAGGCTGTGCGTGCGTCGAGCGCGGGGAGCGTGCGCCCCGCCACCCGCGAGCCGGCCATCGCCGCGGCATCCGTCAAGGTGGGCGTCGAGCCGCCGAACAGCAGGCCCTCTCGATCGATGCGGTAGCCGACCGACTGGGGACCCACGCGGCCCGACTCGACGTCGACGACCGTGCCGCCGCCGATGCCGACGCTGAGCACGTCAGGCATGCGGAAGTTGGTGCGCACGCCGCCGATCTCGCGCGGCAGCGTGGACTCGCGGGGGAATCCGCCCACGACGACTCCGAGGTCGGAGGTCGTGCCGCCGACGTCGATCACGATCGCGTCGTCGTGCCCCGACAGGTAGGCGGCGCCGCGGATGGAGTTCGCCGGGCCGGAGCCGATCGTCAGCACGGGGTACTGGGCCGCGTAGTCGAGCGACATCAGCGTGCCGTCGTTCTGGGCGAAGAAGGTCGTGGCGTCGAGTCCCTCCTCGGCGACCACGGTGACGAGGGCCGCGGTGACCGACCGGGCGACGCTGTACAGCGCGGCGTTGAGCAATGTGGCGTTCTCGCGCTCCAGCAGACCGGTCGGCCCGATGTCCTGGCTCAGGAACACCCGCACATCGGGGCCGAGGTGCCCGCGCAGCAGCTCGGCGACCTCCAGCTCCTGCTCCGGAGATGTCGGGCTGAAGATGCCGGCCACGGCGATCGCGTCGAAGCCGTCGAGACCGTCGATGAAGCGCAGGATGCCGTCGCGGTCGAGCGGCGCGATCGGCGTGCCGTCGACCATGTGACCGCCGCCGAGCATCGCCGAACCCGCCAGCACCATGCTCTTCAGGTCTTCGGGCCAGCCGGTGAGCGGCGGATACTCGGTCGCCGCGGGCGCCCCGAGGCGGATCATCGCGACCCGGTCGAGCTGACGGCGCTGCACGATCGCGTTGGTGGCGTGGGTGGTGCCGAGCATGACGCGCGACACTCGCGACCGGTCGTCTCCGATGGCGGCCAGCACGTCTCGGATGCCGGCGCGGATGCCCCCGGTGATGTCGTCGGTCGTGGCGCGCTTGGTCCAGGCCAGCACGCGGCCGTCGCCGTCGAGGACGACGGCATCCGTGTTGGTCCCGCCGACGTCGACGCCGATGGACAGGTCGCGCGCGGTCATCGTGCGGCTCCTTCGAAGGGGACGTAGGGCAGGTCGTAGCCGAACGCCGCGGGACCCGCGAGCTCCAGCCCGCGCGGCGTGCGCCAGATCGGGTCGCACGCCCAGGCCAGCACCGAGACGCGCTGGCCGAAGCGGAGCATCTCGGTGGTGATGGCATGGCCCGTCTCGGCGTCGATGATCGTGATGAGGTCGGGAACGCTCACCAGCACCTCGCCGTCTTCGAGCACGAGGAGGTTCTCGTTCTGCAGCTCGAGGCGCTGGAGTCGGCCGCGGTCGGCACCGGTCCCGGTGATCGTGACGGAGCCGCGAACGAAGCCGCCGGCGGTCCTGCGGTCGAGGTCGGTGATCTTGCCGGTCATGAGCACACGGGCGTCGAGCTCGGCGGCGACGGCCGACACCGGGTCGGGCGACGACATCAGGGCATGCCCGACGCGGATGGCGGCGCTCACGGTGCCCTCGATGACGGCGCCCTTCACGGTGTCGGCGGTCATGGGGTAGTGCGCTCCGATGCAGATCGAGCCGCTCGCGACGGTGAGGGCGCGGGCGTGTCGCTCGAGCCAGTGCAGGTCGATGGTCTTCATGACCGAGATGTTGCCGACGACGTCGCTCTGCACGGCCCACTCGCACGGCACGCCGGCGACGTTCATGGCGACCATGGCGGCGTCGGGGAAGGCGCGGCCCATGCCGTCGGCGTCGAGCACCTTCAGCCCGAGGCGTGCGGCCCATCCGATCGGCTGCACGCCGTTGCTCCCGCCGATCTCGGCCGCCATCAGCGTGGTCACCGGACGACCGAGCAGCCGCTCGGCCTCGGCCAGCAGCGCGTGGATCTGCCCCGTGGCCGAGAGCATCTCGATGCCGACGGTCGGCGCGCCGATGCCCGACATGAGGATCACGACGTCGTCGGGGCCGAGGTCGTCGACGCTCACGAGCGGCACGGGGCCGTGTGCGCGCAGCGCGTTCTCGACCGTGATCTGAGCGGTGTACACGGCGCCGCCGCCGCCGGTGCCGAAGATCGCGGTGCCCACGCCGAGCGCGGCGATGTCGTCCGCCGTGATCTCGGTGAGGGGTGCCGCTGTGCGCACCGCGGATGAAGTCTGGACCATGCCCTCACGCTACGGAGGCCGGTCCGCCCGGACAATGTCGCAAGCATCCAGTGTTTCCGTGCAGACTGTGCTCATGACACAGTATGCGTTGCGCGATCTCGTCGACGATGCGGATCGGCTGGGTCTGCGGTTGACCGCCGGACCGGTAGACGACCGCGAGGTCGCGCGCGTCGACATCTCCGCCGTCGACCGGCTCGACGCGCTCGGCGAGGGCACCCTCGCGCTCATCCCCGGCGACGAGCAGCCGCCGCCGTTCCGCATCGACGTGGCGCTGCGGCAGGCCAGCGCACGCGGCCTGGCTGGTCTCGTGTTCACGGCTCCCCTCACGCTCGCCGAGACGGCCAGGGTGCTCGCCGACCGCGGCCGTGTGCCGGTGTTCTCGGCCCCCGGTGCCGGAGCCGCCGAACTGGCCACGACGATCGACCGCGCGATCTCGGGCGGAGCGTCCGAGGCGATGATGCGCGGGGCGCGCGCCGTCACCCTGGCGACGGAGGCCGCAGCCGCACCGGACAGCACGCCGGACAGCATCCTCGCCACCGCGGGGGCCGCCCTCGGGATCGCGCTGGAGATCGTGCAGGACCCCACCGCCGCGTGGAACGACCCGCACGCCGTCTTCATCGGCGAGGTCGCGATCGGCCGCGTCACCGCGGAGCGGACCGACGGGGCCACCGACGTGGCGCTCCCGGTCATCGCCGCCCTGGTCTCGCGCGTCGCGCAGCGGCGGAGCCGCGATCGGTACGCGCCGGTGCAGTCGCGATCCGACCTGCTCGTCGAGCTCGTGCTGGCCGACGCCTCGCGCGCCGAGGGCTTCGTCGCGCAGGCCGCCCGCCTCGGCCTGCCGCTCCCCCAATCGCACGTCGTGGCGTGGCTGACGCCCACGGGCAGGAGCGATCCGGATGCCCTGGCTCCCCGCAGCGTGCAGCCGGCCCTGGAGCTGTTCGCGCTGCAGCTCGTCGAGGGTCGCGACGAGATGTGGCACGTGGCGTTCCTGCAGGACGACCTGATGCTCGTCTGCACCGAGGAGCACGGCGCAGGCGACCACCAGCGACGGGTCCGCGAGGTCGCGACGCAGGTGCAGCACCGTGCCCAGGAGATCGCGGGGTCGGACTGGGCGTACACGCTCGGTCTCGGCACCCCGCAGGTGGGGGCGCTGGGGTTGCGTCAATCCGCGGCCGAGGCGCGCGTGGCCGCGGAGTCCGCCATCGCCGCCGGGCGCCTCGGCGGCGTGGAGCTGACCGATGTGACGGGACTGCGTCGCGTGCTCCTCGACCTGTACGCGTCGCCGATCAGCCGCGAGCTGCTCGACGACATCCTGCGCCCCCTCGATCGGCTCGGGCCGGAGCGCGCCCTGCAGTCGGTGCGCACGCTGCTCGCCTACCTCGCGCACGAAGGGTCGCTCGTGCACGCGGGGAAGGAGCTCATGCTGCACCCCAACGGAGTCGGATATCGGATGCGGCGCATCAGGGAGCTCCTCGGCATCGACCTCGACGACCGCGACGCACGCTTCGCGGTCGAGCTCGCGTGCCGCGTGCGTCTGCTCGGCGCCCGCTGAGAGGTCGCGAACAGCGTCGCACCTCCCGGTGCGGGTGCTCGGGGATTCAGGGGACCGGGGCGAGGTCCAGCGCGGTTCAGCGGGGGTTCAGCGCACGACGAGCTCGGTGCGCAGCTCCTCGCCGTGCGCATCGAGATCAGGAGCGCGCGCCAGACGAGCCGTGCCGTTGGTCCCGAGGGCCGAGCGCGCGATCGCCACGCCGTCGTCGTGCTCGATCATCCCCATCGCGCGGGCCTGCTCGCCGTGCGCGGCATCCTCGGGGCTGCGCACGCGAGCCACGAGCACGCGTGCCGCGCTGAGCCGCTCGACGACCGTATCGAGCGGCAGTGCGCCGACCCGTACCGCGAGAACCCGCTCGAGCTCGTCGCGCCCCTCGACCCTGGCGCGGTTTCTCGACCAGCGTTCGCCGCCCAGCTCATCGTCCAGGTCGAGAGCCGCCACGAGCCGCGCGAACATCGCATCGTTCGTCGCGCCCAGCACGACGTGCCCGTCGGATGCCGCGAACGCCCGGTACGGCACGATCGACGGGTGCGAACTGCCCCATGGCCTCGACGGCGGACCGCCCGCCGACGTGGCCGCGATGACCGTCCCCAGCGAGCTCAGCGCGGTCGCGAAGAGCGAGAACTCCAGCCGCCGGCCGACGCCGGTGCGCTCGCGCTCGAGCAGGGCGGCGAGCACCCCGTTGATCATCGACATGCCCGTGGCGATGTCGACCATCGCGACGCCCGAGCGCACCGGGTCGGCCCCCTCGTACCCGGTGACGTGCATGAGCCCCGACTCCGCCTCGACCGTGACCGCCGTGCCGGGCTCCGCCGCGAGCGGTCCTGTCGGCGAGAAGCCGCTGATCGACGCGTACACCAGCCGCGGGAACCGAGAGCGCAGAGCATCCGCGCCGATCCCCAGCCTGTCGGCGACGCCGGGCCGGAAGCTCTCGACGACCACGTCGGCCGTCGCGATCAGCCGGTGCGCGATGTCGAGGTCGCCCTCGTCGGTGAGGTCGAGCGCGATGCTGCGCTTGCCGCGGTTGATGGCGTGGAAGTAGGCGCTGGCCCCGTGCACGAACGGGGGTCCCCAGTGCCTGGTCTCGTCGCCGATGCCCGGCTGCTCGACCTTGATGACGTCGGCGCCGAGCTCGGCCAGAGTCATCGTCGCGTAGGGTCCGGCGAGCAGCCGCGTGAAATCGATCACGCGCACCCCGCTCAACGGCCGGAAGTCTCCGTCGTCGTCCATGTGCCGATGCCCCTCTCGTTCAGCGCACGAAGACCCGTTCGCCGCGGATCCAGGTCTCGGCCACGCGCACCGACGAGATCTCGTCGTCGGCGACCGTGAAGACGTCGCGATCGAGCACCGCGAAGCTGCCGTCGGCGCCGGGTGTGAGAGCACCCACTCCGGCCAGCGGCGACAGCGATGCCGCTCGCGAGGTGTAGAGCAGCAGCGCCTGCGCGACGGTGATCGCGGCCTCGGGGCCGAACTCGACGCCGTTGTATGCGCGGCGGCGAACGGCAGCCTCGACCGACAGCATCACGTCGTCGGCCCCGCTCCACGCCGTGGCCGGCCGGTCGGACGAGAGGGCGAGCGGCTGCAGCCCCGCGTACAGGCGGGCGATCGGATAGGCGTCTGGCACCTGCTCGACGCGCAGCGCCTTCTCGTAGCCGTCGTACTCGGCGAAGAAGAACACCGTATGCGTCGCGATGCCGAAAGTCATCCGCGCCGTGCGCAGCCGTTCGAGGTACGCGTCCGAGACGATCGTCGCGTGCTCGATGCGCACCGACGGGATGCCGTCGAGCCACGGCTCTTCGTTCTCGAACAGCTCGACGACGCGGTACAGCGCGCTGTCGCCCATCGCGTGCACGGCGAGCTGCACGCCGTTGCGGCGCGCCCAGCCGGCAGCGGCGAGCACATCGGCGTCGTCGACGAGGCGCAGGCCGTGATCGCAGGAGTCCGGATAGGGCTCGGCGACCCAGGCCGTGCGGTTCGAGTACGCACCGTCGAGCACGACCTTCACGCCGGCGACGCGGATCCGGCCCTCGCGATCGCCGGGCTCGAGGTCGGCGAGCGGGGCAGCCGGGTCCCACCCAGGGTAGAGCGCGACCCGGGTGCGCAGCCCGCGTTCTGCCGCTGCCCTGAAGGTGGCCAACGGCTCCTGGATGCGGTTCGACAGCAGGTCGCACACCGCCACGATCCCCCGCGACGCCCACTCCTCGCCGAGCGCGAGGATCGCGGCGATCTGCTCGTCGCGCGTCGGCGGCGGGATGTGCGCGGCGACGGCGTTCACGGCGGCGATCTCGGTGAGCACGCCGTTCGGGCGCCCCTCGGCATCGCGCTCGAACCGTGCACCGTCGGGGTCGGGAGTGTCGGCCGTGATGCCCGCGATCTCGAGCGCCCTGGTGTTGCATACCGCGGAATGCGCGTCGCAGCGCCACACGAGCACCGGCCGTTCGGTCGACACCCGATCGAGGTCGGCGGCGGTGGGGCCGTCTCGCCCGGGGAACTTCGTGTCGTCGTAGCCCCGGCCGAGCACCCAGGCGCGCGGAGAGGTGAGCGTCTCGGCGTGCGCGCGCAGCACGTCGACGAGGTCGCCGCGAGAGAGCACGGCGGGCGGGAAGCACTCCACGGCGGCCGCCGTGCCCGCGAGAAGCGCTGGATGCGTGTGGCTGTCGATCAGCCCCGGCACAACCGTGCGGCCGCCGAGGTCGACGGCATCCGGATCGGTCACCTCGGCGGCGTCGCCGACCCAGTCGACGACGCCGTCGACGATGCGGAACGCCGAGGCGAAGGCGGTCTCCGACTCCCCGGTGAACACGCGCGCGTTCGTGACGGTGATGCTCGCCATGTCAGACCTCCCTGTGGGTGAAGCGACCGCCGAGCAGGGTCGCGGCGACGGGCATGGTGCGCAGCTCATCACGGTCACTGGCATAAGGGTCGCGGTCGACGAGCACGAGGTCGGCCGGCTGCCCGACCGCGACCGACGTGCGCACGGATGCCGCGAGCGCGACGTCGAGCGGAAGCCGCTGCTCGGGATGCCAGGCGTCCCGGTCGCCGCGGCTGCGCGAGGTGGCGGCGCTGAGCGAGATCCACGGGTCCAGGGGCGCGACCGGCGCATCGGAGCCGAGGCGCAGCTCTACCCCCGACCGGTGCAGCGATCCGAACGCGAACGCCCGTCCGGTGCGGCCGGCCCAGTGGTGGTCTGCGATGTCGCGGTCGTCCATCGCGTGCTCGGGCTGCACGCTCGCGATGAGTCTGAGCCGGGCGAAGCGGGCGAAGTCCTCGTCGCGGACGAGTTGCGCGTGCTCGATCACGCCCGTCATGCCGAGCGATTCGAACGTGTCGAGCACCTCGGTGTTCGCGCGATCGCCGATCGCGTGCACGGCCGCGCCGATGCCGACGTCCCTGGCCCTTTCGAGCAGACGCCGCAGTTCCGCGACCGGCACGCTCTCCAGGCCGCACGCGTGCGGGTGCGACGGGTCCATGCCGGGATACGGGTCCCAGCACCACGCGGTGCGGGTGTTCAGCGAGCCGTCGACGACCACCTTGAGCCGGCCGAACGTCACCAGCCCCGCCTCGTCGACGACGTCGCCGGTGCGTCGTCCGTCGGCGACGGCCTGCTCCAGCAGGTCGGGCCACACCGCGATCTCGGTGCGCAGCGACGTGATCCCGGCCGCCGTCCTGGCCGACCACTCGGTGACGTTGTCGGTGTTCTCGTACTCCACGACGCCCACGACACCGCGGGCCGCCGCGGCGGCGGCCGCCTCAGCGTACGCCTCCGCGGGAAGGTGCGAGGCCTCGTCGAAGGAGTGCAGCAGTGCGATCCAGGGCCCCTCGCGCAGCAGGCCGGTCTCGTCGAGCTCGACGCCGAAGCGCCGGGCGGCCGCGCGGTTCATCCATCCGCAGTGCAGATCGCCGCTGACGAGCACGACGGGGAGGTCGGAGACGGTCTCCTCCAGCGCCTCCAGCGTCGCGGGTGCGGGCCACAACCCGTCGCGGAACCCGTAGCCCATGAGGACGCCGTCGGTGAGGGGCGCCCCGCCGGCGCGGGCGCGGCGGACGACCGCGAGCACGTCGTCGGCGCTGTGCGTCTCGGTCAGATCGAGTCGGCGGCGACGGATGACGTGCTGCGTGAAGTGCACGTGCGCGTCCCAGAGCCCGGGACCGACCCAGCGTCCGTCGGCGTCGACGACCTCCCCCGCCGGCACGACGGATCCCGCGGGGCCGAGTTCCGCGATGACGCCGTCGCGCACGAGCAGGTCGATCGGCTCCCCCCCGTCATAGCGGCGCGCACCGCGGAGGGTGAGGGTCTCGGTCATGATGCTCCTCTCAGCGCAGGCGGCGCGGCGGTCAGGCGACGGGGACGGGCGATGTCGCGAACCCGAACAGATCTTTCGGGTCGTCGGGGGCGGCGACGAGGTCGATCTCGCGGCCGAGTCCGGTGCCGGCGATGTCGGCGCGCAGGTGCCGGAGAGCGGAGAAGTCCTCGATCGCGAACCCGACCGAGTCGAAGATCGTCACCTGGTCGGGCGACGTGCGCCCCTCCGCGTCGCCCGTGAGCACCCGCCAGAACTCCGTCACCGGGAAGTCCGGTGCCACGTTCTGGATCTCGCCCTCGATGCGGGTCTGCGGTGTGTACTCCACGAACACCGGTCCCCGCTCGAGGATGCGCGGGTCGAGCTCGGTCTTTCCGGGGCAGTCGCCGCCGATCGTGTTGATGTGCATGCCGGGGGCCACGTCGGCATCCGTCAGCACCTGCGCGATGGCCTTGTCAGCCGTGCACGTCGTCACGATGTCCGCGCCCTCCGCAGCCTCCGCCGCCGAGGAGCAGACCGTGACGTCGAACCCCCGCGGCACGAGGTTGCGGACCAGCTTGGCGGACGCCGCGGGGTCGACGTCGAACACCCGCAGCCGCGACACCCCGAGCACACCGCGGAACGCGAGGGCCTGGAACTCGGCCTGGCTGCCGGCGCCCACCATCGCCATCACCGCGGAGTCGGGACGAGCCAGCCGCCGGGCCACCATCGCCGAGGTCGCCGCCGTGCGCAGCGCCGTGAGAACGGTCATCTCGGCCAGGAATACCGGATACCCGTTGTGCACATCCGCGAGCATCCCGAACGCCGTGACGGTCTGGAAGCCGCGGGCGGGGTTGAACGGGTGCCCGTTCACGTACTTGAACGCGTACACGTCGGGGTCGCTCACGGGCATGAGCTCGATCACCCCGAACGGCGTGTGGTTGGCGATGCGATGGCTCTTGTCGAACGACTCCCACCGCCGGAAATCGGCCTCGATCGTGTCAGCCATCGCGGTCATGATCGCCTCCGGGCCGCGCTGTGCGACCCACTCGACCATGTCCGACACTCCGACGAACGCCGTCATGCCCCGGCCCCCTCTCCATCCAGCACGGCGCGATTCACCGCGGCGATGCGCGCGGCCAACCGCGGATTCTCATACGGACCCGGTCGCCGCAGCGCGTCGACGACGCGCGCGATCACCTCGGCCGGCTTGTCCTGGCTCATCTTCTCCTTGGCCTCGAACCTCTCCACCCGCAGCCGGAACCCCACCGTGCCGTGCACGATGCGCTCGGCGTACGCGGTGTTCTCGAGCGTCCTCGTCATGAGGAACGGCTCCGGCAGCGGCCTCTCGAACCACTCGACGAGCCGATCCAGCACCCGCAGGTTCTCCTCGTCGGAGAGGATCTCGGGGGTGCCGAACAGGTGCGCGACCGCGAAGTCCCACGTCGGCACGGCAGGCGACACTCCGTACCATCCCGGGGAGACGTAGCCCTGCGGCCCGTAGACGATCACCATCGTCTCGTGTCGCCCGAGCTCGTGCAGCCGCTCATCCGGGCGCCCGACGTGGCTGAGCAGCACGATGCCGTCGGCGTCCTCGTCGAGCAGCACCGGATAGTGCGACGCGACGAGTCCCGCACCGGGCACATGGCTGACGATCGTCGCCCACGGGTTCTCGCGCACGAGCGCACGGATCGTCTCGACGTCGTCGAGCGCGTAGTCGGGGTTATGCCTCATGAGCTCTCCTGGTGGTGGCGGCGCGGCCGCACGGGGCTGTCATGCCCATCGGATGTCGGCGGTGGCGAGCACCACGTCGTCGGCGTCGACCGCGGTGACGACCGTCGAGCCGGCCGAGGTGCGACCCGCGATGCGCAGCGGGCGGTCCACGAGCACAGGGGCGACGGCGCGCACGTCGAGCTGCGCCGGAATGCGGCCGGGCTCGTGCGTGCGAGCCGCGTCCATGAGCAGGATGCGGGTGAGCGGCCCGTGCACGAGGAGGTCGGGCAGCCCTTCGACCTGGCGCGCCCATTCGCGGTCGTAGTGGATCAGGTGCGTGTTGAACGTCAGCGCCGAGAAGCGGAACAGCTGCCGCGCGTCGAGCGTCCGCTCGTCGACCCAGTCGGCCTCCGCGACGATCGAGGCATCCGCACGGGGCGGCCGTGCGGGAGCATCCGGATCGGCCGCCTCGAGGAACACGTCGTGCCACACGCTGCGCACCGCGATATCGCCGTCGACCGCGTACTCGCGCTCGATGTCGACGAACACGAGCCGTCCTCGCGACCCCGACTTCTCGACGACCGAGCCGAGCGAGGTGGTCTGCGTGACCTCGTCGCCGATGCGGATCGGGCGGAGGAACTCGGTGGTCTCGCCCGCGTACATGCGCCGCGGCAGATCGATCTCGGGCACGACGCCGTCTCGCGCCGGCGTGCCGTCGGGGCGCAGGTCGGCCAGGGCGGCGTCGAACGGGAAGAAGACGCCTTCCCAGCCGGGCGGCAGGGCGTCGCCGGCGCCGAGGGCGTGCTCGTGCCCGGCGAACGTGCCGCGGTACGCCTCGACGGTCGAGGCATCGATTCGTTCGCTCCGCACGACGCTCACGGCAGTGCTCCCGCCGCGCGGAGCTCCGCGATGCGCGCAGCGTCATAGCCCGCGAACTCCGCGAGCACCCGGTCGGCGTGCTCGGCGAAGCGGTTGGCCGTGCGTGCGGGCGTCGCCGGGGTGGCGGAGAGCTTGATCGGCTGCCCGAACATGCGCAGCACGCCCAGGTCGCCGTAGTCGGCCTCGACGATCATGTCGCGCTCTGCGGTGCCGGGGTCGTCGACCACTTCGCCGATCGTCTTGACGGCCGTGAGCGGCACGACGTCACCGGCGAGGTCCTCGAGCTCCTGCTTCGTGCGGCCCGCGAGCCATCCGGCCACGATCGGCTTGACCTTGCGCTCGTAGACGTCGGGGTCGAACCGCTTGCGCATGGTGTCGATCTCGGGATCGTCCTTGTGCTCGGGCGTGCCGAACAGATCGCAGCTCGCGTTCCACAGCCGGTCGGTGTACGCGCCGAAGAAGACCTGGCCGTCCGCGCAGTCGAACAGCTCGTACGGACGCACCCAGGCGTGGGCGTTGCCCTGCGGTGAGGCGACGGCGCCGGTCACGGTGTAGTCGACCACCGCCGTCTCGGTGAGGGCGATGATGCTGTCGACCTGCGCGACGTCGACGACCTGCCCCTGGCCGGTCGCCTCGGCATGGCGCAGCGCGGCGAGCGTGCCGATCACGGCGAACAGCGTGGCCGAGAGGTCGCCGATCGTCACGCCGACGCGCACGGGCGGATGCTCGGCGTAGCCGTTCATCGACCAGATGCCGCCCGCTGCCTGAGCGGTGTTGTCGAACGCGGGGCGACGGCTGCGCGATCCGGTGCGGCCGTAGCCGGAGATGGCGGTGTACACGAGCCGCGGGTTGATCTCGCGCAGCACCTCGTAGCCGACACCGAGCTTCTCCATCGTGCCGGGGCGGAAGTTCTCGACGAGCACGTCGGCACCCCGCACGAGGTCCTTGAGCACCTCTTTGCCCTCGGGCGTCGCGAGGTCGATCCCCACCCCGAGCTTTCCGCGGTTGTACTGCGCGTAGTAGGCGCTGAACTCCTCCTCCCCGTCGGTGAGGTAGGGCGGGAAGCCGCGGGAGACGTCGGGGTCGCGAGGGTTCTCGACCTTGATGACGGTCGCGCCGAGGTCGGCGAGCATCTGCGCCGCGTAGGGACCCGCGAGCACGCGAGAGAGGTCGATCACGGTGACTCCGGCGAGCGCGCCGGGGGCGGGGAGAGAGGTGTCGATCATGCGGGCGTGACCTCCTGGTCGGTGGCTGAGGTGTCGAGCCCGGCTGCGGCGAGCGCGCGGGCCACGTTCGAGGCGGGGCGGACGCCACGGAGTCGCGAGAGCCACAGCGTGGTCGCGGCCAGGGCTTCGAGATCGAGTCCGGTCTCGATGCCGAGGCCGTGCAGCATCCACACGAGGTCCTCCGTCGCGAGATTACCGGTCGCGCCCTTCGCGTACGGGCACCGCCCCAGGCCGCCCACCGAGGAGTCGAACTCGGCGACCCCGAGACGAAGCGCCGCGTGCACGTTCGCGAGCGACTGCCCGTAGGTGTCGTGCAGGTGCAGCGCGATCGCGCCAACGGGTATGCCCGCCGCCACGACGGCGTCGATGACGGCGGCGGTATGCCCTGGTGTGGCCACGCCGATCGTGTCGCTGATCGCCACGGTGCGTGCGCCCGCCTCGCACAGCGACACCGCTGCGGCCACCACGGCTGCCGTGTCGACCGCGCCCTCCCAGGGATCGCCGAACGCCATCGACACGTAGCCCCGCACGGGGACGCCCTGTGCGGTGGCGGCGGCGATCACGTCGACCGCGCGCTCGATCGCGCCCGCCCTCGTCGTGTTGAGGTTGGCCTGCGCGAACGCCTCGGTCGCGCTGACCACGACGGAGACGTCGCGGATGCCGGCATCCAGGGCCCTGTGCAGGCCGCGCAGATTCGGCACGAGGCCGACGGCCCTGGCGCCGTCCGGCACGTCGAGGTCGGCGACGACCTGTTCGGCGTCGGCGAGCTGCGGTATCCAGGTGGGCGGCACGAAGCTGGTGACCTCGAGCGCGCGACTGCCGGCAGCGTAGAGCCGGCGGCACAGCTGCACCTTCACCGGAGCGGGGATGATGTCGGTCTCGGCCTGCAGGCCGTCGCGGGGGCCGACCTCGAACACCGTGACGCGCGACGGCAGCCCCTCTTCGGGGACGACCCTCGGCGCGGGGAGCTCGGTCATGCGCCCCCCTCGCCGCGCAGCTCGGCCAGCACCTCGCGAGCGTGCTCGATGCGGATGCGGCGGTCGGCGACGATGCGCGCGGCGACCGCCGCGACCTCGTGCACCTCGGCGCCGGCACTCGCGGCGATCGTGCGGGCGTGCAGCGTCATGTGCCCGCGCTGGATGCCCTCGGCGGCCAGCGCGCGGCACGCCGCGAGGTTCTGCGCGAGGCCGACGGCGGCGATGACGCCGGCGAGCTCACGCGCGGTCTGCACCCCCAGCATCCGCACGGCGGCCTGCGCCGTGGGGTGCGCGCGGGTGGCGCCGCCGACGAGGCCGACCGCGAGCGGCACCTCGAGCGTGCCGACGAGGTTGCCCTCCGCGTCCTTCTCGAACTGCGACAGCGCCGCGTACCGCCCCGAGCGCGCGGCGTGCGAGTGGCAGGCGGCCCCGACGGCGCGGGTGTCGTTGCCCGTGGCGAGCACGACAGCCGTGATGCCGTTCATGATCCCCTTGTTGTGCGTCGCGGCACGGTACGGGTCGGCCTCGGCGAAGGCGCTCGCGGCGACGATGTCATCGACCACCTGCGCCCCGCCCAGCAGTTCGGCGTCGAACACGGCGCGGGCGCGCGTGAGGCGCAGCTCCGCCTTGTTGGTGAGGATGCGCAGCAGCGTGCGGGTGCCGGCGAGCTCGGCGACGCGCGGCGCGATCGCCTCGGCCATCGTGTTGACGGCGTTCGCACCCATGGCGTCGCGCACGTCGACGTGCAGGTGCAGGATCACCTGCACACCCGCGCGCGTCGGCAGCACGCGCACCGAGATGTCGAACGCTCCCCCGCCGAGCGATACGAGCATCGGGTCCTGCTCGTTGGCGAGCGCGAGGAGCTCGGGGGCGGCCTCGAGCAGCGCGAAGCGGGTGCCGTGCGGGTCGACCGCGTCGAGCACCTGGATCTGCGCGATCATCACGTCACCCGTGTACGAAGTGGTGAAGCCGCCGTGGACGCGTGCCATGCGGGCGGCGTTGGATGCGGCGGCCACCACGCTGGGCTCCTCGGTCGCCATCGGGATGAGGCGGTCGCGGCCGTCGATCGTGAAGTTGGTCGCGACGCCGACGGGCACGCCGATCATGCCGACGACGTTCTCGATCATGTGGTCCGCCGCGGCGAGGGAGAGCCCGGCTTCCGGCTGCAGGGCGCTCAGGTCGCCCGGCTCGAGTCCGGCGCCCTCCGCCACGAGCGCGAGCCTGTCGCCCGGCGTGTGGTCGCGGAGTCCGGGGATTCGGCTGTTGATCGACATCGGCCACCTTTCTGGGAGTCAGCAGCCGGATCCTCGGCGCTGCGGTCAAGGACGACACTAGGAGCGACATCCGGGCGCGGCGATGGGTGGAGCATCCATCGCCGCGGCGTCGCTATATGCGCTCGACACATCACCGGGCATCCGCAGGAAGCCTAGACTCGGCACCACCCGAGAACGCCACGCTCACGCGCGAGGAGACCTCATGCCCTACACCGATTCCGCCGATGTGCGCCTGTACTACGAGGTGTTCGGCGACGACGACGCCCCGGTGCTCGTGCTGGTCTCGGGAGGCGGCGCACAGCTGCTGAGCTGGGACGAGGAGTTCATCCGGATGCTGACCGACGGCGGGCTGCGGGTCGTGCGATTCGACAACCGCGACACCGGGTACTCGCAGCGCTTCGGCGGCGAAGACTACCTGGACGGCGGGTACGGACTCGGCGACATGGCGGAGGACGTGCTGCGCGTGCTCGACGACCTGGGCGTCGAACGCGCGCACGTCGCAGGTCATTCGATGGGCGGCATGATGGCGCAGATGCTCGCCATCGAGCATCCGGAGCGCGTGTCCAGCCTCGGATTGCTGTCGACGATCCCCGGCCAGTCGCCTCGGTACGTGCTGCACGGCGAGCGGCCAGAGCTCTCCGAGAAGCCGGTGCGTGTCACGCGCGAGCAGGCCGTCGAGGCGGCAGCAGCCGCGGTCGCATCGACCGGGGGCCGCTACGACCCGCAGGTCGAGTGGCATCGCCGCGCCGCCAGGGAGGCCTACGACCGCGGCTACTCGCCCGACGGCTACGCCAGGCAGTGGGCGGCGCTGCGGCGAGCGCCCGAGCGCCTCGAAGCGCTGCGATCGGTGACCGTGCCCACCCTGGTGTTCCACGGCCGCGAGGACGACGTGCTGCACTGGGCGTCGGCCGTCGACATCGCCGAGGCGATCCCCGGCGCCGAGCTGCAGGTGCACGCCGACATGGGGCACCTCATCCCGCACGAGCTGTGGCCCGATCTCGCCTCCGCCCTGCTGCGCACGGCGGCGCGCGGCGAGGAGTCACGCCTCGGCGCCTGAACCGGACGAGTTGAGAGGGGCACGCGGATGCTCGACACTGAAGTCGTGCGCCAGCCAGCGCCGCCACCGCCGCCGCCCGAAGGATCCCGGATGACCCTGCACCACGACGCCGTCCTGTCGCTGCTGGACGCGGCCTACGATCCGGAGCTCGTTGGTCCGACCGGGGTCAGCGACGCGCTCGCCCTGCTCGGTGCGACCGGGCAGGAGGGCGCCGCGATCGCCGACCTGGTGGCGCGATCGCAGCGCGAGCTGTCTCGTCTGCGCAGGCGGGAGCACGAGCTGACGGCACTCTTCTCCAGCGCCCGCGAACTCGCCGAGCTGCGCGACAGCGACGCGGTGCTCGCCCGGCTCGTGCAGCGAGCACGCGAGATGATGGGGGTCGACCTCGCCTACCTCTCCGAGTTCGATCCCGACACCTCAGAGCTGCGCGTGCGCGAGACGAGCGGTTCGGTGAGCGCGTCGTTCCAGCGGCTGCGCGTGCCGCCCGGCCGCGGGCTCGCTAGCGTCGTCGTGGAGTCGCGCACCGCGCAGTGGGTCGCCGACTACACCGCCTACGCGGCCGAGCGGCACGACGCCGGCATCGACGACGCCGTCTCGGCCGAGGGCCTGGTCTCGCTGCTCGGTGTGCCGATGCTCAGCAGCGACGACGTGCTCGGCGTGTTGTTCGTCGGCAACCGCGAGGAGAAGAGCTTCTCACCCGATGAGGTGGCGCTGCTGTCGGCGCTGGCCGACCACGCCTCGGTGATCCTGCAGACGACGCAGACGCTGCGTGACCTGCGGATCTCGGAGGACGCGAGTCGTCGCACCCTGGAGAGCCTCACGGCGCACCTCGTCGAACGCGACAGGGCCAACACCGTGCATCAGGAGCTCGTGCAGGCGGTGCTCGCGGGAGGCGGCTTCGGTCCCGTCGCCGAGACTCTCGCCTCGGCTCTCGGCAGGGCCGTGGCTATCATCGACGCCGACGAGAACGTGATCGCCGCCGCCGGGCTCCCGCTCTCGCCAGGGATGCTCGCCCTCGACGCGCCCGTGCGCGAGGCTCTCGCCGAGAGCCGCCGCCACGGCCACTGCGTGCCGGTGACCGGCCACGAGGTACGGGCCGTCGCGGCGCTCACGGCGGGAAGCCGGCACTTCGGCGCGCTGCTGCTGGGTGACGGTGACTTCGAGCTCGGAGCCGTCGACCTGCGCACGATCGAGAGGGCGGCTCAGGTGGGTGCTCTGCTCGAGCTGCAGCAGGAGGCGGCATCCGGGGCCGACCGCCGCGTGCGCAGCGAGCTGATCGCCGATCTGCTCGACGACGTGCCCGAGCGCAGGGCCGATGTCGAACGACGCGCGCGCCGCCTCGGCGTCGATCTCGACGGGCTCGACTCGCTGCTCCTGCTCTCGGTTCCGGGCGACCAGCAGGCGGCTGCCACACGCGCCCTGGTGCGGCTGCTCGACGACCGCGCCCTCATCGGCGAATACCGGGGCTTCGTGGTCGCCGCGTACTCCGCCCGGCGAGGCGAGGTCGACGCCGAGCAGCTGCGCGGCCAGGTCGCCGCCGCGCTCGCCGAGCCGGTCACGGCGGTGATCGCGCCACCGGCCAAGGATCCGCTGCCGGTGGCGTTCCAGGCCGCACGCCGCACCGCCCGCCTGCTGGCAGCGCTGGAGACGACCGGCCTCACGGCGCGCGTCGAGGACTTCCTCCCCTACTCCGCGGTGCTCGACACCGACGCGCAGGGGTTGTCGTCGTTCCTCCGCGCCACCGTCGGTCCCGTGCGCCGGTACGACGCGGAACGCAACACCGATCTGCTCGGCACGCTCCGGGCGTTCGTGCACCACGGCGGCAGTCCCACGCGCACCGCGCGCGCCCTGAACTTCCACACCAACACCATCCTGCAGCGCCTCGACCGGCTCGATCAGATCCTCGGCGAGGAGTGGCGTGAGGAGGAGCGGATGTTCCGCATCGGCATCGCCGTGCGCCTCGACGAGCTGCGCGAGAAGCTGCTCGGCCCTGGCGACTGAGCCGACGGTCGCGGGCCGGGGCCCATCGGGCGCGGGCCCGTCCTCCCGGGACCGGGACGGTCGACCCGGATCGGGACGGGTCGACGACAGCCCTCAGGTGCGGTACAGCACCGGCATCGACTCGATCAGGGTACGGGTGTACGGATGCTCTGGGGCGTTCATCACCTGCTCGCCCGTGCCCTCCTCCACCACCCTGCCCCGGTGCATCACCGCGACGCGGTGGGCGATGTGGTGCACCACCGAGAGGTTGTGCGTGATGAAGAGGTACGTCGTGCCGGTTTCGCGCTGCAGCTCCACGAGGAGGTTCAGCACCTGCGCCTGCACCGAGACGTCGAGGGCCGAGGTGGGCTCGTCGAGCACGACGAACTCGGGCTCCGCGGCCATGGCCCTGGCGATGGCGATGCGCTGGCGCTGTCCCCCCGAGAACTCGTGCGGGTAGCGGCCGGCCACGTCGCCGGTGAGGCCGACCCGATCCAACCAGTCGGCGATCCGTCGGCGGCGCTCCTTGGGCGCCACCCCCGCAGCGACCAGGGGCTCCGCGATCGATCGCGCCACGGTGAACCGCGGGTCGAGCGAGTCGTTCGGATCCTGGAAGACCATCTGCACGCGACGGCGATGGCGGCGCAGGGCGCTGCCCCGCAACCCGGTCACGTCGGCGCCGTCGAACTCGATGGTGCCGAGGGTCGGTCGGCGCATGAGCAGGATGGCGCGGGCGAGGGTGCTCTTGCCCGATCCGGACTCCCCCACCAGGCCGAGCGTCTCGCCGCGCCGCACGCCGAGACTCACGTCGTCGAGCGCGGTCATGGCTCCCGCGCCGTGCCCGAACCTCTGGGTCACGCCGCGCACGCGCAGCACCTCGTCGGTCATGACACCTCCTCCAGCACCGGCGGCACGTCTGCGAAGTCGTTGACGGCGGGGATCACGGCGAGCGGCGAGCGCACCGGAACGGACGGACGCGGGATGCTCTCGAGCAGCGCGCGCGTGTAGGGATGCCGCGGGTTCTCCAGCACGCGGCGGGCCGCCCCGGTCTCGACGATCCGTCCGCGGTACATGACCGCCACCCGTTCGCAGAGCTGGCCAATGACGCCGAGGTCGTGGCTGATGAAGAGCACGCCCATCCCCGTCTCGTCACGCAGGCTCCGGATGAGCTCGAGGATCTGCGCCTGCACCGTCACGTCGAGCGCGGTGGTCGGCTCGTCGGCGACGAGCAGGTCGGGCCCGGCGGCCACGGCGATCGCGATCACCACGCGCTGCCGCTGTCCGCCGGAGAGCTGATGCGGGTAGTAGTCGAGCCGCTTCTCGGCATCCGGCATCCTCACGAGTTCGAGGATCTCGAGCGCGCGCGCCCTCGCCCTCCTCTTGTCGGCCTTTCCGTGGATCCGCAGCACCTCGGCGATCTGCGCCCCGATGCGCATGCACGGGTTCAGCGCCGACATCGGCTCCTGGAACACCATCGACGCCTTCGCGCCGCGCACCCGGCACCAATCGCGCTCGCGCGCGCCCAGCATGTCGACGCCCGCCACTTCCAGGCTCTCCGCCCTCACGGTGGCCGAGTCCGGCAGCAGCCCCATCATCGCCAGAGCGATGCTGGACTTGCCGCTGCCGGACTCGCCGATCACCCCGACGATCTCGCCCCGGCGCACGCGCAGCGAGACGCCGGATACCGACGGCGCCGCCGCACCGTACGAGATGCTGAGCTCGTCGACGCGCAGCGCGTCCGCGCTGATCGCCGGATGCTCCGGCCGGAGGTCGGGGTGACCGGACATCACTGCGAGAGCCAGGCGTGGTCGAGGGCGGACCGGGAGTAGAACGCGTCGCTCTCGTAGCCGTGCAGCTTGTCGGCGTCCCAGACCTCGAAGTACACGGGCACCGCGGCGGGCACGAACTCGAGCACCTGCTCCGCCGTCTCGGTGGCGAGCTGGTCGACGAGGTCGGCGTACTCCTCTGGCGAGGTGGCGGCCTTGGCCTGCGTCAGCAGCTCGCGCGCCTTGTCGGCGTCGGGGTTCCCGTCCCAGTGGTTGTACACGCCGCCTTCGAGCAGCACCGGCTCGAGATAGAACACCGCAGAGGCGCGAGGGCTGCCGGGGATGGCGACGAGGTCGGTCCACGATTCACCCGTGGTGAAGATCGGCGAGATCTCGGCGAGAGGGGTCGCCTTGAGGTTCAGCGTGATGCCCGCCTCAGCGAGCTGCTGCTGCATCATCTCGTACACCGGGTGGTGCGCAGCGGCGACGTCGCCCATGTAGCTGAGGGTGATCTCCGGGTTCGGCTGGCCCGCCTCCTTCAGCAGACGCTTGGCCTCGTCGACGTCGCGCGTGTAGTACGGCAGGTTCTCGGCATCCGGCGCGCCAGGGTCGCCGGCGGGTGGCACGAACGACACTCCGGCGTTGCCGAGCATCGCCGTGTCGACCAGCGCCTGGCGGTCGAGGGCGAGCGAGAACGCCCGCCGCACGTTCACGTCGGCGAGGGGGCCGGACTCGGGGTTGATGTAGATCGCCAGGTTCTGACGGAAGGCCGCGTCGCCCAGGGTGAAGCCGGAGCTCGCCGCCTGCTGGGCGAGGCTGCCGTCGATGAACGACGCCGCCTGCACGCTGCCCTGCTGCACGGCGGCCAGAAGCGTGTTCTCGTCGGGGTACAGCTCGAACACGATCTTGTCGAGGTACGGCTCCTCGCCCCAGTAGTTCTCGTTCTTCTCCATCGTGATCGAGACACCCTGCTTCCACTCCGTCACCTGGTAGGCCCCGGTGCCGGCACTCGTGGTCTGGCGCTCCTCCTCGCTGGCGGTGCCGTACCCCTCCTCGCTCACGATGAAGAAGGTCTGCCGCGCCGACACCGCGTCGAGGAACGTGCCGTCCGGCTGGCTGAAGTGGAACGTGACCTCGTGGTCGCCCGTGGCCTCGACGCTCTCCATGCTGCTGAGATAGGTCGCGTTCGAGCCGCCGTCCTTGCGGGTCTCGAACGAGTACACGACGTCTCCGGCATCGAACGGCGAGCCGTCCGAGAACGTCACGTCGTCGCGCAGCTGGAACACCCAGGTCAGCTCGTCGGGCTGTTCCCACTCGGTGGCCAGAGCGGGCTGCACGGTGCCGTCGTCGTCGCGCGTGAGGAGGGTGTCGTAGGCGATCGAGTCGATGACCTCGGCGGCGATGGCCGAGGCGACCATCGGGTCGATGCCGCCGGCCGACGGCTCCGCCGGGACGCCCCACGTGAGGGTTCCGCCGGAGACCGGCTCACCGGCGTCGCCGGAACCTGTCCCGCCTCCGCTGCCGGACGAGCATCCGGCGATCGTCAGGGTGGCGACGGCGAGCGCCGCCGCCCCCGCCCAGTGTCGTCTGTTCATGAGGGCCTCTTCTCCGTTCGGGTGTGCTGCGTGGATGTGGTGGTGCGGTCCGGATGCGCCGGGGCGCGGCGGGGCGAGCGCCGCCCCAGCGAGAAGGCTGGTTCGCGCCTCGGCGCGAGGTAGTCCTGCAGCCCGTCGGCGAGCAGGTTCCATGCGGCGGACAGCAGGATGATCACGAGCGACGGGAGGATGATGAGCAGCGGCTGCAGCTGCATGAACCGGGTGAACTCGCTGATCATGCGGCCCGCCGACGGCTCCGGGGCCTGCACGCCCTGCCCGAGGTAGCTCAGCGCCGCCTCGATGAGCACCACCTGCGACGCGACGGAGGCGAACTGCACGAAGAGGGGCGTCAGCACGTTCGGCAGCAGGTGCTCCACGACGATCCGGGCGGGGCGCACTCCGCTCAGCGTCGCGGCGAGCACGAAGTCGCGCTCGCGCAGGGCGATGACCGGCGCGCGCATGACGCGTGCGAAGCCGGGAGCGTAGACGAGGCCGAGGGCGAGGATCAGCGGCCACGGACCGTTACCGATCACCACGCCGACGACGAGCGCGACGAGGATCGCGGGGAGGGCCAGCACCGCGTCGACGACGCGCATGATGACGGCGTCGACCCATCCGCCGACGTACCCCGCGACGAGCCCGAAGAACGTGCCCACCATGGCACCGAGCAGCGCGGCGGCGCCCGAGATCAGCAGGCTGGTGCGGGCCGCCAGCGCGAGGCGCGTGAACGTGTCGCGACCCAGGTTGTCGGTGCCGAGCAGGTGGTCGATACCGGGACCGAGAAGGGCGGGCCCGGATGCGCCGAAGGGGTCGTGCGGCGGCCACAGCGACATCCATCCCGCGGCGATCAGGATCACGGCGAGGATGCCGGCGCCGCTCCAGAACGACGGGCCGAGCCGGCGCCGTCGTGCGCGGGTGCCGACGACCTCGGCCAGGGCGAGTTCGCGTGTGACGGTCATCGCGTGTGCACTCTCACTCGGGGGTCGATCAGCGGATACAGCAGGTCGACGACCACGTTGATCACGACGTAGACCGCGCCGATCAGCAGGACGGTCGCCTGGATGATGGGATAGTCGGACGAGCGGATGCCGGTGAGCAGCAGCGACCCCATGCCCGGCAGCGAGAAGACCGCCTCGATGACGACGGTTCCCCCGACGAGCGCGGCCAGCTCGATGCCGATCACCGTCGTGACGGGGATGAGGGCGTTGCGCAGCGCGTGCCGGACGACGAGCCGCCCAGGGGTCGCCCCCTTCGCCCTGGCGGTGCGGACGAAGTCCTGCCCGAGCGTGTCGAGCAGGGTGCCGCGGGTGTACCGGGCGACGATCGCGGCGAGCACGATGCCGATGAGCAGGGCGGGCAGGATCAGCACGCCGAATGCGCGCAGCGGATCGGATGCGGCGCCCGAATAGCCGACCAGCGGCAGCCGCAGCGTGAGCGAGTTGACGAGGATCAGCACCGTGCCGAGCACGAACGGCGGTGTCGCCAGCAGCACGAACGACAGACCTCGCACGACCTGGTCGGGCAGACGCCGCCACCGGGTCGCCGCGAGGACGCCGGCCGGGATGCCGATGAGTGTGCCGAACACCGTCGCCATGACGGCGAGCGTGAGACTGAGCGGCAGCCGCGTCGCGATCAGCGTGGAGACCTCGCCCGGCACGGTGATCGCGCGGCCGAAGTCGCCCTGCACCACGCCGAGCAGCCACACGAAGTACTGGGTGATCCACGGCTGGTCGAGGCCGAGCTCGGTCCGAAGGGCGGCGAGCTTCTCGGGGTCGGGGTTGGCGGGGTCCGCGAAGGCGGCGAGCGGGTCTCCCGGGATGATCCGCACCATCGAGAACACGATGACCGACAGCACGAAGAGCACGAACAGCGACGACAGCAGCCGATGAAGGATGTACCGGATCATCGCATCGCCCTCCTGACCGCTCGGCGGTCGCTCTCGCTGGCCGCCGAGCGACCGCGGGGTCGCCCAGCGAAGGGTGTCGTCGATGACATGGCGGTCACGCTACCCAGCCGCTCACGGCGCCTGTACGGTGCGGCATCCCATGAGAACGGTCGCACGGTGGGTGAATCGTCCATGGCAGGGCGTCCGCTGCCCGGCATCCGGTTCAGACCGCCATCGACGCGGCGGCCGAGAACTCGCGCAGATCGTCGGTCGACTCGCCGTCGAGGGCGAGCTCGGCGAGCACGCGCCCGAGAGCGGGCGTGAACTTGAAGCCGTGCCCGGCCGCGAGGCCCACGATGATGTCGGGGTGCTGAGGCAGCGCGCTGAGCACGAAGCGACGATCCTTCGTGAGCGCGTACTGGCACGTGACGGTGCGAAGCTCCGATCCCGAGCCCGGGATCAGCTCGTGCATGAATCCGGCGAGCTCCGCGGTGAGCTCCGCGGAAGGCTCGAACGTCCGCTCCGCCGGAGTCATCCGGTTCTCCGACACGTCGCGCGCGGCCTTGATGGTCGGCTCGCCGTACGTGGGGAAGCCGTAGAAGCAGCGGTCGTCCTCCCAGATCCAGACCGGGAACTCCGCGCGGTCGTAGCGCTCCGGCTCGACGGGACGGAAGTAACTGACCTGCTCCTGCATGATGTCGAGCGGGATCGTGGCGCCGAGCGGATCGAGCAGCTCGTTCGTCCAGGCATCCGCAGTGAGCACCACCTTGCGCGCGCGGACGTCGCCGTTCGCGGTGTGCACGATGACGCCGTCACCGTCGGGCACGAGGCTCTCCACAGGCGTGCGATCGCGGATGTCGGCGCCGAACGCCCTCGCACGCATCTGCAGCGTCGCGACGGTGCGGGCGGCATGGGCGATGCCGGTGTCGGCCGTGTAGACGGTCTCGACGCCGTCGGGCACGCGGAACTGCGGCCAGCGGGCCTGCACCTCGGCGGGTGAGAGGAGTTCGTGGGGCACACCGCATTCCGTGAGCGCGGCGGTGAAGTCGGATGCCGCGTAGGGGCCGTCGATCGGCAGGAAGATCACGCCGCCGGTGATGGTGAGCAGGCGCTCGCCCGATTCGCGCTCGAGGTCGGCCCAATCGCTGTAGGCCGACTGGGCGAGCCGCACGTACGCACTGGATCCGTACGACGTGCGGACGATGCGCGAGGTGTCGTGCGAGGCGCCGCGCACGTGGCCGAGCTCGTACTGCTCGAACGCGACGACCTTCGCGCCTCGCCGGGCCAGGTGGTACGCGGAGGCGCTGCCCAGCGCCCCCATGCCGACGACTGCGACCTCGAACGACTCCATGATGCTCCGTCTCCCGCGGGGCCGGTGCGCATCACCGGCCGTCGTCAGTCAGTGTGGGCGTCGACGGGAGAGCGGCGGAATGTGGCGAGAGTCCACAGTGCGGGCGGATGACTGTGCCGAAAGCACCCCGTGCGGCGCGCGATCACGCGGGGCGGCGGCGCGGAGTCGGAGGACCGGTGGCGCGGAGAGTGGGCGGCGCTGTGAGCCGGAGCGGAGCGGATCGCGGAATCACACGGCGCGGCGGCAGGTCAAGCCGGGCCCGGATCCCGAGTGCCAAGGCCCGGCTTGAACAGCCGAGGCACGCCTCCCCATCCGAGCCTGACCCCCACGGCTGCCGGCCCCCACACCGGAGCACCCATTCAGCCTACCCAGCCGGTGCTCTGCGGTATTGGCATTCCAGAATGGCGCATGGCATTCCAGAATGGTGCGTTCGACGCGGCCCGTCAGCCGCGTTTCGCGACGGCGAGCGGATCTAGCATGAGGCTCGTCACTTCGGGAGCGACCACTCGGCCTTACGCCACGCCTGTGCTCACGCCCCGATCCGCGCGTCGATGCCTCCGGGCCCGCGCCCCTCCCCTTTTCAAGGACGGTTCATGGCCACTTCTGGTTCCACGCCCCCACGGCTCGAGATCCCTGCGGCGCCGCCGCGGCCGCAGGTGCCCCCGGGGCACGGACGCAGGGATGCCGGTCGCCTGGCGGACGAGGTGTTCCATGACATCGCGAGCCGGATCGTCCATGGTGACTATCCGCCCGGGTCGCGCATCAACGACCGGGCGCTGGCCATCGAGCTCGGGGTCTCACGCACGCCCGTGCGGGAGGCCATGCTGCGTCTCGAGCGCATCGGCCTGGTCGCCGTGCATCCCAGCCGATTCACGATGGTCACCGAGATCACCGAGGAGATGGCCCGGTCGACCTGGGAGTTCTCGGGTCTGTATGCGGGCAACATCGTGCGGCTGGCCTTCCCGCACCTGAGCCAGGAGGCGCGCGCGCACGCGCTGACGCTCATCGAGGCGGCGGCCACGACGGTCGATTCGCCGACGGAGTGGCTGTCGGCGCACATCGCCCTCTTCTCGTTTCTCGCCGAGCGCAGCGGCAACGAGCTGTATCGCACCCTGCTCGGCGACTCCTGGTATCTGGTGCTTCGCAACCTCATCCACGTGGGCATCCCGGACGGCGCGACCGCATCGTTCCGCGCGCTTGCGCGCGCGATCATCGCCGAGGACCGAGAAGCCGCCGAACGTGCGGCACGCAGAGTGTTCGGCGTCGACTAGGAGGCGCCGCGCGGAGAGAATCGGGGCATGTACGCAGTCGTGGGGTGGATGGAGCGATACCAGGTTCCGCTCTACCTCGGTGCTCTCGCGCTGGGAGCCGGGATCGGCCTGCTGTTCCCGGCGGTCGCGCATCCTGCGGAGCTGGCGATCAACCCGATGCTCGGGCTGCTGCTCTACGCGACGTTCCTCGGCGTCCCGTTTGCGAAGATCGGGCAGGCGTTCCGGGACTGGCGGTTCCTGATAACCGTCGTGGCCGTCAATTTCGTCGCCGTACCGATCGTGGTCTTGCTGCTGTCGCGGATCGTCGCGCATGACCAGGCGCTGCTGATCGGAGTGCTGTTCGTGCTGCTCACGCCGTGCGTGGACTACGTCATCGCGTTCACCGGCATCGCCGGCGGCGCAAAGGACCGCCTCCTCGCCGCAGCGCCCTTGCTGATGCTCGCGCAGGTGCTCTTCCTCCCGCTCTATCTCTGGGCGTTCGTCGGGGCCGAGTTCGCCACCGGCGTCAGCCTCGGACCGTTGATCGAAGCGTTCCTGCTGCTCATCGTCCTACCGCTGGCTGCTGCCGGGGTCACCCAGCTCACGGCCGCTCACGCCCGCTGGGGCGCCGGCATCCGGAGTGTCGCGCTGGGGGCGATGGTGCCACTGATGATGCTCACTCTGGCTGTCGTCGTCGCCTCCCAGATCGCCGACGTCGGGGCCAGCATCGGGTCGCTCCTCCTCGCGATCCCGGTGTATGTGCTGTTCGCCGCTCTCATGGTCCCGGTCGGCATGATCGCCGGCCGGGCTGCACGGCTCGACGGCCCCAGCAGACGAGCGATCGTATTCAGCGGCGCGACCCGGAACTCACTCGTCGTTCTCCCGCTCGTCCTCGCCCTTCCCGCCGCTTTCGACCTCGCCCCGCTCGTCGTCGTCACCCAGACCCTCGTCGAACTCACGGCCATGGTCATCTTCGTCCGCCTCATCCCGCACCTGGTCCGTGAGGAGGCGGCCGTCGCGGCATAGCAGACAGAACCGCCCAACCTGCTAGTTGAAGTCGCCGCCCGGCGCCATGTCGGCGAACCGCGAATAGTGGCCCTGGAACGCGACGGTGATCGTGGCGGTCGGGCCGTTACGGTGCTTGGCGACGATGAGGTCGGCCTCGCCGGGGCGCACGTCCTTGTCGTACACCGAGTCGCGATGCAGCAGGATGACCATGTCGGCATCCTGCTCGATCGACCCGGACTCACGCAGGTCGCTGATCGCGGGCTTCTTGTCCTGCCGCTGCTCGGGACCACGGTTCAGCTGCGACAGCGCGATCACCGGAACCTGCAGCTCCTTCGCGAGCAGCTTGAGGGCACGCGAGAACTCCGAGACCTCCTGCTGACGCGATTCGACGCGCTTGCCCGACGTCATGAGCTGGAGGTAGTCGATGATGACCATCTTCAGCCCGGCCCGCTGCTTGAGGCGACGGCACTTCGCGCGGATCTCGACGAGCGTCATGTTGGGGCTGTCGTCGATGTACAGCGGCGCGTCGTTGATGCGGCCGCGCGTCGCGGCGACGGTCGTCCAGTCGCGCGGGTCGAGCGTTCCCTTGCGCATGCTCTGCAGCGGGATGGCCCCCTCGGCGCTGAGCAGGCGCATCGCGATCTCGCTCTTGCCCATCTCGAGCGAGAAGAAGATCGACGGGTGGTTGTGGCCGATGGATGCCGCACGCGCGAAGTCCAGCGCAAGCGTCGACTTACCCATCGCGGGTCGCGCGGCCACGACGATCATCTGACCGCCGTGGAGGCCGTTGGTCAGCTCGTCGAGCTCGCGGAACCCGGTCGGGATGCCGGTCATGGTGCCGTCGCGGCCGGTCGCCGCTTCGATCTCCTCGACGGCGGCGTCGACCGCGACGGTGAGCGGCACGTAGTCTTCGGCCGTCTCGGAACCGGTGACCGAGTAGATCTCGGCCTGTGCGTTGTTGACGATGTCGGTCGCATCGCCCTGACCCTCATAGCCCAGCTGCACGATGCGGGTTCCCGCATCGACGAGCCGCCGCAGGATCGCACGCTCGGACACGATGCCGGCGTAGTAGCCGGCGTTCGCCGCCGTCGGCACGATCGAGGTCAGGGTGTGCAGGTAGTCGGCACCGCCGGCGCGGCTGAGCTCGCCTGTCTTGATCAGCTCGTCGGTGACGGCGACGACGTCGGTGGGCTCTCCATGGGAGTACAGCGAGAGGATCGCTTCGAAGATCAGCTCGTGCTTGGGGATGTAGAAGTCGGCGCCCTTGAGCGTCTCGATCACATCGGCGACGGCGTCTTTCGAGAGGAGCATGCCGCCAAGGGCGCTCTGCTCTGCGAGGAGGTCGTGGGGCGGCGTGCGCTCCGGCTGACGCTGCCCGCCCAGACGTTCGTCGGTGATGTCCGCGATCGACACACTGCTCCCTTCGATGCGACGGAGTGGATGGTTCTGGCAGCGGCCGAATGGGGCCGTTCGCCGCGGCTCCTTGCCCTTCGTCGGCCACGTGCACAGCGAATCACGGGCCCCGGACATTCGGTCGCTGGACCACGCTATTCACGCCGTGTTCACCCCGCAACAGCGCCTGTGGATAACCATGTGGAAAGCGTGCGGAGAATCTCGGAGTGTCTGTGCAGAACTCATGTGGATAACGTGGTGCACTACTCCCGTCGGTGACTTTTTTCTTCGGGCTGATCTGCGCTTTCTTGTTTCCTCACCCTGTGGATGGAAATCGGTTTAAAGCGGAGATTGAAGGTTGTCCCCATCCACCGGGGATGTGTAGAACCTGGGGAAAGTCAAGCCGGAGTCCGGCTCGGGCGCGTCGTGCGACGGCGTCGGCGGACCGCATCCGAAATACCCATGGACAGCACCACGCACCCGGAGTATTCTCGGCGCATCGACGCGACCGCGCCGACCTGCGTTTGCCTTCAGAGGGGGAGGTGGACCGTGCACGCTCATGCCGCCGCGCATCGTGTGCGCACCACCGTGCTCTGGGGCGGTCTGGGCGTTCTCGCGTGGGCGCTCCTCACCCTCGTCACCGGCGGCGGCACAGCCCACGCCGACGAGAGCGCGCCCGATCCGGTGGGCGGGCTCACCGGCCTCGTGAGCGACGCGGTCGACGCGACGACGACCACGGTCTCCTCGGTCGTGGCGCCCGCCATCGAAGCCGTCGTGGCACCTGCCGTCGAAGCGGTCGTGGTACCGACGGTCGAAGCCGTCGTGGCGCCGACGGTCGAAGCCGTCGTGGCGCCGGCCGTCGAAGCCGTCGTCGCGCCCGTGCAGGAGGCTGCCCCTGTCGTCCAGGCCGCGACGTCGGCCGTGGCGACCATCGCGCCTGTTCCGGCGGCCGCGGTGGTCTCGCAGATCAGGCGTCCGCTCACGGATGCCGTCTCGCAGGTTCCCGTCATCGGGGGCGTGCTCGACGACCTCGGCGTGACGGAGGCGCTCGACGACGTGACCGGTGCGGTCGACGACAGTGCCGGCACCATCGGCTCGGTCATCGATTCCACGGTGCCGCCTGTGGTCGGTGCGCTCACTCCCGAGGCCCCCAGACCTCCCGACTCATCGGTCGGCGAAGAGACGCCGGCGTCACCGCAGCCCGCCTCGCCGCACACTTCGCCGCACGCCTCGGCACCGTCCGCAGGATCGAGCTCCGCCGACGTGAGCACTGCGGATCCCGGCTCTTCAGCGGCGCACCTCGCGGATCCGACATCTGCTGCCCCCCGCAAGGAGATACCGCGCCGCCGGGCACATCGCGGGTTTCGAGTCGCATGATCTGCCCCGAAAAGCCGAATTCGAGGGCAAATCATGCGACTCGAACCGGCAAGAGGCCCCGGCCACCCGGCCGGGGGCACCGCGAACGCAGAACGCCCCCTGACCCGAAGGAGAGGAGGCGTTCCGCGTTCGCGGCCGTCGCGCTTACTTGGCGGCGACGACCTGCAGCGTGATGACAGCGGTCACGTCGTCGTGCAGACGAACCGTGGCCTCGTGCTCACCGACCTGCTTGATGGTCGAGGTGATGTGCACCTTGCGCTTGTCGATCGAGCCGAGGCCGGCAGCCTCGACGGCGGCGGCCACGTCGGCCGTCTTGACCGAGCCGAAGAGGCGACCCTCGGCGCCCGCCTTGACGGCGAGACGCACCTTGGTGCCCTCGAGCGTGTTCTTCAGCGCCACGGCCTCGTCGCGGTCGTGGATCGCGCGAGCCTGGCGAGCAGCCTGGATCGAGGCGACCTGCTTTTCGCCACCGCGGGTCCACGCCGTAGCGAAGCCCTGCGGGATGAGGTAGTTGCGGGCGTACCCGTTCTTGACCTCGACCACGTCACCGGCGCTTCCGAGCCCGGCGACCTCGTTCGTGAGAATCAGCTTTGCCATGTCGGTACCCCTCAGCGGCCGGCGCCGGCGTAGGGCAGGAGAGCCATCTCGCGAGCGTTCTTGATCGCCTTGGCGATCAGACGCTGCTCCTGCACGGACACACCGGTGATACGACGGGCGCGGATCTTGCCGCGCTCCGAGATGAACTTGCGGAGGGTCGCGACGTCCTTGTAGTCGATGACACCAACGCGGATGGACTTCGCGGGAGCGGCGTTCTTCGCGCCCTTCCGCGGCTTGCGGCGGTCGCCGCTCGACTTTCCAGCCATTGTGTTTCCTTAGTTGTGAGTCGGATGCCGCAGCATCCGGAGATCCTTGATCAGAAGGGGGTGTCGTCGCCGAAGCTGCCCGGAGTGCTCCAGGCATCCGCGCTCGTGGACGAGCCGGGCGTGGACCACGGCTCCTCCGACACCTGCTGCTGCGGGCGGGACTGACCGCCGCCCTGGAAGCCGCCACCGTTCGACGCCGCACGGGTGACCTGCGCGGTCGCGTAGCGGAGCGAGGGGCCGATCTCGTCGACCTCCAGCTCGATCGCGGTGCGCTGGTTGCCCTCGCGGTCCTGGTAGGAGCGCTGACGCAGGCGGCCGGTCGCGATGACCCGCATGCCCTTGGTCAGAGAACCCGCCACGTGCTCGGCGAACTCGCGCCACACCGATGCGCGGAGGAACAGCGCCTCGCCGTCCTTCCACTCATTGGTGGCGCGGTCGAAGTTGCGAGGCGTCGACGCGATGGTGAAGTTCGCCACCGGCAGTCCGTTCTGCGTGTACCGCAGCTCGGGGTCGGCCGTGAGGTTGCCCACCACGGTGATGACTGTTTCGCCGGCCATGAGACTTACGCCTTCGCAGCCTTGGGCTTGCGGGCGGCCTTCTCCTCGGCGCGCTTGGCTTCGGCGGCGACCATGGCCTGTGCCTCCTCGGCACGCAGGACCTTGGTGCGCATGATCGACTCGTTCAGCTTGAGCTGACGGTCGAGCTCCTGCGTGGCCTCGCTGGTCGCGGTGAAGTTCACGACGGCGTAGATGCCCTCGGTCTTCTTCTGGATCTCGTACGCGAGACGGCGCTTGCCCCAGATGTCGACCTTGTCGATCGAGCCACCATCGTTAGTGATGACCTTCAGGAACTTGTCGAGCGTGGGGGCGACCGTGCGCTCGTCGATCTCGGGGGTCAGAATGACCATGAGTTCGTACTGGTGCGTCACTTACCCACCTCCTTCGGACTAGAACGGCTCCCGGGACTTTCCCGGAAGCAGGAGGGTGTGTAGCACGTCGTCGTCCCGGCATCCGATGGACGCCCGCAGACAGACAACCTAGACAGTCTAGCGGAGTTTCCTCGGGAGCGCCTGCCAGCCTGCGCGGGCGTGCTTGGCATGCTGGAGGGGTGTCCGGTGAGGGTCACCGGCACGAGACTGGAGGGGGGACGCCATGCGCGTCACCAACAAGTGGGGCGTCGGCGTCATCGTCGCCGCTGCCGTGCTGCTGACCGGATGCTCCGGCACGTCGGAGAAGCCCGAACCGTCGTCGGCTTCGGACGCACCCGCATCGCAGGAGGCGGACGCTCCGCAGAGCGACTGCCCCGAACTCACCGTGGGCGCGACCATCGACGGCGCCACGCTCGGGCCGTGCATCGCCGACGCCATGGCCGACACCGCGGGCTACGCCGCGAAGACCAGCGTCATGGGCGTCGAGTCGACCACGCGCTTCAACCCGGGCGAGCACGCCATCGAGTCGGACTCGCCCGTCGGGTCGATCATCGTCATCGGCGACGACGTGTGGGTGAAGTCGGCTGCGAGCGAGTGGCAGACCGCGGACCCCGCGTCGAGCGACCCGATCGTGGCCGCGCTGAGCAGCAGCGCAGCCCAGGTGGCATCGCTCGACCCGGCCGCGATGGCGACCGCGCTCACCGGAGACTTCACGGTGACGGGAACCGGCACGCGACTCGGCCAGGAGGTGTTCCTGCTGAGCGGCCAGGTGCAGCAGCAGGGCGCCACGGTCGAGATCGTGTCGGAGGTCACCGCGGACTACGTGACGCTGGCATCGACCAGCTCCGCGTCGCTCAACGGCCAGTCGGTGCAGATCTCCATGGAGGTCACCGAGTGGGACGTGAAGCAGGACATCGTCGCGCCGCTCTGAGCGGGCCGACAGCGGAGGGCCGGGGCCGATGCCCCGGGCCTCCGCGCGTTTGCTAGTCTCGACGCGTGGGAATGATAGACAACGCGCCCGTGACGGGGCGCTTCTTCTTCACCTTCCGCGACCGCCGCGCCTGACGGCGCGCTCGCTCACGCTCGCAGAAGCGCGCCGTCCTCCGAGATCCTCTGCACCTCGGACGGGCGCTCTCGCGTACTCTCACGCCGCCTCACGGGGTGCTCCATCGACTTCGGGAGCACGCTCATGTCTCGTTCTCTGCACGGCGGCCGGCACGAACTCGGCCAGAACTTCCTCACCCACGCCCCCACCATCCGCACCATCATCCGGCTCGTCCATGCGACGCGCGGCCCGATCCTCGAGCTCGGCGCCGGCGACGGCGCGCTGACGAGGCACCTGGCCGCGACCGGCCGCCCTGTGACCGCCATCGACATCGACGAGCATCGGGTGCGCCGGCTGCGCACGGCACTGCCGCACGTCGAGGTCGTGCACGCGGATGCTCTGCGGCATCCGGTGCGCACGCCGACGGTCGTCGGCAACGTGCCGTTCCACCTCACGACCCCGATTCTGCGCAGGCTCCTGAATGAGCGACGGTGGGAGGAGGCGATCCTCGTCACGCAGTGGGAGGTCGCCCGCAAGCGCGCGGGCGTCGGCGGGCACACTCTGATGACCGCGCAGCACGCGCCCTGGTTCACGTTCGGGCTGCACGGCAGGGTACCGAGCTGGGGGTTCACCCCGCGCCCGAGCGTCGACGGCGGCATCCTCACCATCACGCGCCGCGGCTCCCCGCTCGTGCCGCACGCCGAGCGGCGGGCGTACGAGGGGTTCGTCCGCGCGGTGTTCTCGGGGCGCGGCGGCCGGCTCGACCGCATCGTGCAGGCGGCCGCACACGTCGACAGGGCGACCGCGGCCGCGGCCGTCGCGCGGATCGGTGCCGCGAAGGCCCTGCCCCGCGACCTCGACGCACGCCAGTGGGCCACCCTGTGGCACGCCCTGCGGCGGTGACTCAGCCGACGACCGGCGGCACCTCCGCCCACAGCATCCGCTCGTCCCCCGACGGGGCCGCCGGAATCCGGCCGGCTCCGTCGGGCTCGGGGATCGCGGCGAGCAACGCCTGCGTGTACGGATGCTGCGGCGCCTCCCACACGCGTTCGGTCGGTCCCGATTCGAGCACGCGGCCCGAGTACATGACGAACGTGCGGTCGGCGATACGGCGCACCACGGCGAGGTCGTGCGAGATGAAGAGCATCCCGGCTCCGGCCTCCGCGACGAGGTCGCGCATGAGACCGGCGACGCTCGTCTGCGTCGACGCGTCGAGGGCCGAGATCGGCTCGTCGGCGACCAGCAGCGACGGACGGGCGGCGAGCGCGCGGGCGATCGCGATGCGCTGCTTCTGCCCGCCCGAGAACTGGTGCGGGAACCGAGAGGCGACGGATGGCGGGAGGCCGACCTTCTCGAGCCACTCCCCCACCTGCGAACCGGCCTCGCCACGGGCCTTCGCCGTCGCGATGCCGTCGGCGATCTGGTCTCCCACCCGCCGTCGCGGGTTCAGTGACGTCGACGGATCCTGGAACACCATCTGGATGCCGGTCAGCGCGGTCGGCCGGCGACGGATGCCGAGCCGGGTCACCGGGGCGTCGCGGAAGAGCACGGTGCCGGCCGCGAGCTTCTCGATACCGACGGCAGCGCGGGCGAGGCTCGACTTGCCGCTGCCGGACTCGCCGACCAGGGCCACCGTCTCTCCCGGAGCGACCTGCAGCGAGACGCCGTCGACCGCGACCACCGGCGGGTTTCCGGGGTAGCGCACCACCACGTCCCTCGCGTCGAGGACAGGGGTCTCACTCATGGGCGTCCTCCTGGTCGATGCGCGAGCCGGGCAGGGCGGCCAGCAGAGCGCGGGTGTACTCGTGCTGCGGCGACAGGAAGAGGGTCTCCCGGTCGGCGTGCTCGACGATCTCGCCGTTCTTCATCACGGCGACCTCGTCGGCGATCGCGCTCATGACGCCGAGGTCGTGCGTCACGAGCAGCACGGCGAGCTCGCGCTCGGTGGCGAGGTCGCGCAGCAGGCGGAGGATGCCGGCCTGCACCGTCACGTCGAGCGCCGTCGTCGGCTCGTCGGCGAGCAGCACCTCGGGATCGCACGCGAGCGCGCACGCGATCGCGATGCGCTGCCGCTGTCCTCCGGAGAACTGGTGCGGATAGCGCTTCAGCGCCTCGGCGGGGCCGGGCACCTGCACGGTCTCCAGCAGCTCGATCGCCCTGGCCCGCGCCGCCTCGCCCCGCAGGCCGAGGTGCACGCGCATGTGGTCGGTGAGCTGCCGTCCGACCGGCAGCTGCGGATGCAGCGACGCCGAAGGATCCTGGAAGACCATGGCGATCTTCTTGCCGCGGATGCGGTTGAGCGCTCGGCGACCGAGGCCGACGAGCTCCTCGCCGCCCAGCGTGATGGATCCTCCGGTGCGGGCCTGGCGCGGCAGGAGCCCGAGCACCGCGAGAGAGGTCAGCGTCTTGCCCGAGCCGGATTCGCCGGCGAGGCCGTGAATGCGGCCCTTCTGCAGGTCGAGGGAGACGCCCCGCACGAGCGGGCGGCCGATGTCGATCGTGAGGTCGCGGATGCTCAGCGCCGTCGTGCTCATGCCGGCACCCCCGTCGCGTCCTTCGCGTGCTCCGCCTGCTTCTCGTGCGCCATCTCGGCCGTCGGGTCGAGCACGTCGCGCATGGCGTCGCCCAGGAAGTTGAACGCCAGGACGACCGTGAGGATCGCGAGACCGGGGAAGACGCCCAGCCACCAGGCGTCGAAGTTCTGGATCGCCGCGGAGATCATCGACCCCCATTCGGCCGTGGGCGGCTGCGCGCCGAGGCCGAGGAACGACAGACCGGACAGGAGCAGGATCGCGGCGCCGATGTCGAGGGTCGCGAGCACGAGCATGGGGCCGGCGATGTTCGGCAGGATGTCGACGAACAGGGTGCGCAGCGGCGAGTGCCCGAGCAGGCGGCCGGCGATGACGTAGTTCTGGCCGCGAAGCCCCAGCACGATGCTCCGTGTGACGCGCGAGTACTGCGGCCACGACACGACGATCGCCGCGATCACGGCGTTGAACAGCGACGGGCCGAGCGAGGCCGCCACGACCATCGCGAGGATCACAGTGGGGAAGGCCATGAAGAGGTCGGTGATGCGCATGAGCGTCTCGTCGACCCAGCCGCCGAAGTATCCGGCGACCGCGCCGATCACGGTGCCGATGACCATGGCCGCCACCACGAGCATCAGCGCGAGCGGCAGGCTCACGGTGGCGCCGGCCATCAGGCGCGAGAAGATGTCGCGGCCGTTGCCGTCGGTTCCGAGCAGCGTGTCGATGCCGGGCGGCTGCAGGCGCGGCAGCACCTGCGCGTTCGGCTCGAACGGCACCCACCACTGCGCGGTGAACGCGACGACGATCCAGGCGAGCGCGATGACGGTGCCGATCACGCCGAGCGGCGTGCGCCAGGCGCGAGGCCACCGCAGACGGAACCGCCACGGCCCGGATGCCGAGTCGATGCGGCTCATGCGATCCTCACTCTCGGGTCGAGCACGCCGTAGAGCAGGTCGACGACGAAGTTGATGAGCAGATAGATGAGGCCGACGACGAGACCGACGCCCATGATGCCGGGGAGGTCGAGGTTCGCGGCCGAGTTGTAGGCGTACGTGCCGAGCCCCGGCCATGCGAAGACCGACTCCACCAGCACCGTGCCGGAGAGCAGCGATCCGAAGGCCACGCCGACGACCGTGAGGATCGGGAGCGACGCGCCGCGGAGCACATAGTCGAGGATGACCCGCATGGCCGGGAGGCCCTTCGCGCGCGCCGCGCGCACATAGTCGCTGCCGAGCACTTCGAGCACGGAGGTGCGGATGAAGCGGGTCAGCAGCCCGATGGTCACGAGCGACAGCACCATCACGGGAAGGGCGAGGTGGGCGAGGGCATCGAAGAAGCCGACGCCGTCTCCGTTGAGCAGGTAGTCGATCGTGTACATGCCCGTCACTCGAGGCGGCGGTGTGATCGAGGGGGAGATGCGTCCTGATCCCGGTGCGATGCGCAGCTGCAGGAAGAAGACGTAGAAGCTCACCAGTGCCAGCCAGAAGGTGGGGACGCTGAGGCCCACGAGCGTCACGACGCGGATGACCTGGTCGGTCACGAGGCCGCGCCGGTAGGCGGCGAGGGTGCCGAGGACGATGCTGACGACGAGGCTGAGGATGATGGCGCCGATCGCCACCTCGATCGTCGCGGGCACCGCCGTGGCGAGGTCGCTGGTGACCGGTCGCCCGGTCACCAGCGACGTGCCGAGGTCTCCGCGGAGCAGATTCCCCATGTAGATGAAGTACTGCACGAACAGCGGCTGGTCGAGTCCGTGCTCCCTGATGAACGCCTCACGGGTCGCCGGGTTCTGCGATGCGCCCTCGCCGAGCGCCGCAGACACCGGGTCGCCCGGCACGAGGTTGGTGAGGGCGAACGTCACGATCGTCACGCCCACCAGCAGGAGCAGCGAGGTGCCGACCCGGCGCAGCAGGTAGCCCGCGAGGGGCGATCTGCGGCGCCGGGCCTGCCTCTGCACAGCCACCGTCGTCATCCCAGCGCTCCTCAGCCCGCAGGCGTGATCTCGGCGATGTCCATCTCCCACACGGAGTTGTAGACGGCGCCGGTGACGCTCTTCGCCGTGGCGATGTTGCGGCCGGGGACGATGAGCGGCACGAACGGACCCTCGGCCTGCATGGCCTCGGCGAACGAGGTGAACGCCTCGGTGCGCTGCTCGGCATCCGTGGCGCTGGCGGCCTCGGCGGCGATCGCGGCGATCTCCGGGTTCGCCTCTGCGGCCCAGCCGGCGCGGAGGCCCACCTTGAGGCCGGGACCGAAGGGCAGGAAGTTGGCCGAGTCGGCGTAATCCGGGCCCCAGAACCACAGACCGAAGCCCTCGGTGCCGTTGACGTACGCGTCGAGCTCGGTCGCGAACGGCTGCGGGGCCAGCTCGACGTTGATGCCCGCGTCCTTCAGCTGCGCCTGGATGCGCTCGGCGAGCGGCGTGAACTCGACACCGCCGACCGGGTAGTCGTTCGGGAACTGCAGCTTCAGCGTCTGGCCCGTGTATCCGGCCTCGGCGAGCGCGGCCTTCGCCTTCTCGGCATCCGGCTTCACTCCGCTGTCGAGCGCACCCTCGAACCCGGGCGGGATCACGCCGGTGGCCTGCACCGCGCCCGCGCCGGCGAGCTCGAGCAGGGCGTCGTAGTCGAGCGAGTAGCGGATCGCCTCGGCGATCTTGACGTTCGCGAGCTCGCCCGCGATCGCGGGCGACTGGTTCAGCAGCAGGAAGATGGTCTGGCCGGATGGCACCGAGTCGACGGTCAGGTCGTCGCCCAGACCCGCGACCTGGTCGCCGTTGAGGTCCATCGCCACCATCGAGTCGCCGCCCTTGAGGTTGGCGAGCTGCGTGGCGCTCTCGGAGACGTTGCGCACGACGACGCGCGAGTAGCCCGCCTTCTCGTCGCCGTTGTACTCGTCGTTCTTCTTCAGCACGACCTGCGAGCTGAGGTCGAGGGTGTCGAGCACGTACGGTCCGGAGCCGGCCGACGCACCGTCGAGGTACTTCTGCGCCGAGTCGGTGCCGTCGGTGCTGCCGCCGTTCTCGATCACCACGTCGGAGTTGACGATGCCCAGCGCGGGGTTGGCGAGGATGGCGGGCAGCTGCAGCAGCGGGGTCTCCGACGTGATCGACACGGTCTTGTCGTCGACCTCGGTCACGGTGAGGCCGCCGAGGAGGAAGTTCGGCTTCGCGTCCTCCATGCCCTGCACGCGCTGCAGCGTGAACACGACGTCCTTGGCCTCGATGGGCGAGCCGTCGGAGAACACGCGGCCGTCCTCGAGCGTGAAGGTGAACTCCGTGGCCTGGTCGTTCTGCTCCCACGAGGCGAGACCGGGGACCGGCGTGGAGACGTCGGAGCCCTCGAAGTCGACGAGCGTCTCGTAGAGCGCCTTGGCGATCATGTTGCCGGTCGGGTCGTAGGTGTGGCCGGGGTCGGCCGTCTCGATCGAGAACGCGGTGTCGATGACGAGCGAGTCACCGCCGCCCGAGTTGCCGCCGTTGGCGGAGTTGCCGCCGGAACATCCGGCGAGTGCCAGGAGAGCCACGGCTCCCAGGGCGAGGAATGAGGTGCTGCGACGCGACACCATGACGACCTCCAAGGGCGAGGAGTACATTTCGGGGTAGATCGTCGGATGTGGACGACCGTGATCAGATTCCCATGATGTGCGACGATCTGTCTATCAAGAATGCGTAACAGTCGCGAAGTCTGATGCAAGACCTACCTGAGAGGTGCAAAATGTCCAGCAGTGACGCAGAAGTCCTGAAGAAGTCTGGACGAAGTGCCATGCCGCTCGACGACATCGCGTACAGAATTCTCGACGTGCTCCGCGACAACGGCCGCGTGTCGATCGCCGCGCTGGCCGAGAAGGTCGGGATCTCCCGCGCGAACGCCTATACGCGGGTCGAGTCGCTCGTGCACGACGGCGTGATCACCGGGTTCAGCGCGCGCGTCGACCCCGCGAAGGCCGGGCTGTCGATCGGCGCCCTCGTGTTCGTCACGGTGCTGCCGCAGGCGTGGAGCTCGTTCCGCGAGCGGATCATGGAGATGCCCGACGTCGAGTGGTGCGCCATCACGACCGGAGAGCACGACGCCATGCTCCTCATCCGCGCCGTCGACGTGAGCGGGGTGCACGAGTTCTCCACCGGCGTCATCGCGCAGCTGCCCGAGGTGCGCACGGTCGTCAGCGTCGTGGTTCTCGACGAGGTCGTGCGGCGCCCGTACCTGCTGCCGCCGGACCTGCCCGAGCGCGACACCCGGACGCCGCTCGGCATGACGCGCTGGACGCCCGCGTCGCCGGGGCGGGACACGCTACCGCCCCGCTGAGGCGACGGATCAGGCGGGGATCTCCTCGCACACGCTGAGCTGAGGCGCCCCGTGCATCTCGTAGTGCTCGACGAGGCGCACGCGGCCGTCGTCGGTGAGCTGCAGCTCGCTCTCGCCGTCGCCCGTGACCACCGTGCCGTCGGCGGCCAGCACGTGCACGAAGGACACCCAGATCGTGTCGCCGGTGCGGGTGCCGACGAAGCGCCCGAAGGTGACGGTGTCGCCCTCGTAGTCCCCCCAGATCGCCCCGTCGCGTTCCCAGTAGGTGAACACGCTCGGCGCGTCGGGGTCGACCGCCGATGTCGTGGACGAGACCATCCGGAAGCGGCGGCCATCGAGGGAGGGGAGGGATGCTGTCGCGGTCACTGTTCGATTATGGACGATCGCCACTCGTCCTCGAGCAGGGCGTAGATGAGCAGGGTGCTCCACTCCCCCTTGAACCACTCGCTCTCGACCAGCCGGGCCTCCCGCCGGAAGCCCAGTCGCTCGACGACCCGGATCGACGCGGCGTTGCGCTCGTCGATCCGCGCCGCGATGCGATGTAGCCCCAGGCCGTCGAAGCCGACGTGGAGCAGGGCGCGCACGGCCTCCGAGGCGTAGCCGTGGCCTGCCGCGCGCGGATCGAGGATGTACCCGACCTCGCCGGCCCGATCGGACTCGCTCCGCCAGAACAGCACGACGTCGCCGACGAGGCGGCCGGTGCGGCGCTCCTCCAGGGCGAGGCACACGGCGTCGCCCTCCTTCTCGAAGCGGGTCGTCGACCATCGCGTCGCGATGCGCTCCTCCACGTCCGCGAGCGTGAGCGGTCCGTATGGCACGTACCGCACGCTCTCGGCATCCGACTTGTACGCCAGCATCGCCGGTGCGTCGTCGGGGGTGATCGGCCGCAGCAGCAGCCGCTCTGTGCGGATCGGGTAGTCGGGCTGAAGCACGGTGCTCACCGTACCGCGTCTGCCCCTGCGGGTACCGTGGTGGCATGGAGTGGATCGCCGATCCGACGGCCGGGGAATGGCTGCGTGCGCGACTCGATGGCGCGATCGGTGCGAGCATGCACTGCGTGGTGCCGCGGGGCTTTCCGGCATACGCCCGCGTGTTCCATCCGGCCACCGTGCGGTCGCTCCCCGATCGCGCCGTGCCCGCGCGTGCCGAATGGGAACGGATGCCGCCTTCGGAGTCGCAGCGGCTGATGGACCGGTTCGTCGACGAACCGACGACCTGGCGCGATGTCGCAGCGGCGTTCGGCACGACCATGCATCCGCTCGCGCAGTGGCAGAGCATCGTGCGCACGCCGCCCGGCGACGACTGGAACACCCGGATCTCCCCCGACGGCCGCGAGTTCACGGCGCCGGAGGAAGGCCACCTCGAACCTGAGCTCCTCGCCGCGGTGGCCGAGCACCTCGTCGTGCACACGGCGACACCGGATGCCGGCGTCGCCGCGCTTTGGGAGGGATGGGGCGACCTGCTCGGCCATCTCGGCCACGGCCCGTCACGCCTGTTCTTCGAGGTCGGCGACGACGCGGCCCACCAGCAGCTGCTCGAACGGAGCATCCATGACCCCCTCAACAACGGCTTCCGCACTCCGACGTGGCAGGAGGGGATCCTCTCGCGCGAGATCTCCGAGGCTCCGCGCCTCGAGCTCCCCGATCGCAGGTACGTCCTGTTCTCGGCATCCGCCCGCGAGTTCGCCGCTCCGGGATGGGTACTGACTGCGCCGTGGCGCGACCTGCCCGCCGAGGAGAGGGGATTCCCGCCGCAGGCGCACAGCCCCGGCATCCTGTGGCCCGCCGATCACGCCTGGGTGCTGGTGTCGGAGATCGACTTCGACTCCACCGTCGTCGCCGGCAGCGCCGAGCTCATCGCCGCGCTCTGCGCCGACGACCGGATCGAGGCGCTGCCGATCCCCGCGGATGCGAGCCTGGCGTGGGACGCCGACGAGGTGAACCGGTGACGGCCCCGCAGCCGCAGGCGTCGTTCGATGCGCGACCCCTGTGGGAGCCCGTCGACCCGGCCGCCGTCCGGGCGTTCGCGGCCGAGCTGCGGGCGCGCCGCACCGAGGGCGTCGCCGCCTCCACGGTGATCGGCATCGTCGTTGCGGTGCTGGCGGGTGTCGTCCTGGTGCCCGTCGTCGTGACGGCGCTCGTCGCTCTCGCGGTGCACGGCGGGGGGTCGTCCCCGCTCGCCGCGGTGCCGCTGCTGCTCATCGCCGCGGCCGGTGCAGCGATCGTGGCACTCGCCGTCGCCGGCTGGCGCCGTGCGCGGATCACCCGGTACCGGCTCCCCCGTTTCGCGCGAGCGAACGGGATGAGCTATGTCGAGCGCGTCGCCGATCCCCCTCTTCCGGGCATGATCTTCAGCCTCGGCCGGTCGCGCGTCGCCACCGACCTCGTGCGCGGCACGCATCCGCGTTTCGTCGAGTTCGGCAACTACCAGTACACGGTGCAGTCGGGGAAGAACTCGACGACCTACCGGTGGGGCTACGTCGCGGTGAAGCTCGACGTGCCGCTGCCGAACATCGTGCTCGACGCGAAGGGCAACAACGCCTTCGGGTCGAACCTGCCCGCGCACTTCGACCGTGCCCAGCGGCTGTCGCTCGAGGGCGACTTCGACCAGCACTTCACCCTCTACTGCCCCTCGGGCTACGAGGCCGACGCGCTGTACCTCTTCACGCCCGACATCATGGCCCGGTTCATCGACAACGCCGCCGAGCTCGACGTCGAGATCGTCGACGACTGGCTGTTCCTCTACACCCAGCGCCGCGTGTCGACGCTCGATCCGGCGACGTGGGCCTGGCTGTTCGGCGCGGTCGGCGCGCTGCTCGTGAAGTTCGACCAGTGGGCGCGCTGGCGCGACGAGCGTCTGGCGGCGACGGCATCCGCTCCCGGCGCGCCGCACGGGGATGCGGCGAGCCTCCCCTTCGCTGCACCGACGGGTCTTCTCGCGCCGCCGCCGGGAGTCGCTCCGCAGGGCCGTCGCCTCCGGCGCAGCGTGCAGTGGCTTCCGATCGTCATCGCGCTCGCGGCCGGCGTCTTCTGGCTCTGGGCCAGGGTCGCCGACACGTTCGGCCACTGAGGCCGAGTGTGGGGGTGGGTGCTGCTTTGGGGATCAGCTGCCCACCCCATCCCCCCTCGGGATCAGAGAGGACTGGGGATCCTCTCCGCATGGCGGCCGAGCCGCCCCGCAGTGCGCTCAGCTGGGGACTGGATCTGCACTGCGTACAGAAAGATGGTATACCGGCGCACGTTGCATCGGGTTGCGCGACCGCTCACCGCTGCGGGAGCAGTCCGAAGTGGGCGAGCTCGGCCTCGTCGAGCATCCGAGACCGGATGAGGAATCGCATGCCCGTCGGGCCCTCCACGCTGAACCCGGCTCCCCTGCCGGGCACGACGTCGATCGTGAGGTGCGTGTACTTCCAGTACTCGAACTGCGACGCCGACATGTAGACCTCGACCGGGTCGGGGAGGCCGACCTCCAGCGTCCCCAGCAGCACATCGCCCGGTCCGGTGAGGAACATGCCGACCGGGTAGCACATCGGCGCCGACCCGTCGCAGCATCCGCCCGACTGATGGAACATCAGCGGTCCGTGCTGCGCCGTGAGATCGCGGATGAGGGATGCGGCGGCATCCGTCACGTCCACTCGCTGCGGCATCGTCTTCTCCTTCCTGCCGCGCCGATCCGGGCGGGCGCCCCCGGTGCCCGCCCGGATCCCCCTGCCCCCGTCCCCACTCCGCTCGGATCCTGAGCGAGCAGGGGCATGGGGAAGGACCGATCAGAAGAAGCCCATCGGTCCTTCGGCGTACGAGACCAGGAGGTTCTTGGTCTGCTGGTAGTGGTCGAGCATCATCTTGTGGTTCTCGCGGCCGACGCCCGACTGCTTGTACCCGCCGAACGCCGCGTGCGCCGGGTACTGGTGGTACGTGTTCGTCCACACGCGTCCGGCCTCGATCGCCCGGCCCGCGCGGTACGCGGTGTCGCCGTCGCGGCTCCACACCCCGGCGCCGAGGCCGTAGAGCGTGTCGTTGGCGATCGAGATCGCGTCGGCGAAGTCGTCGAAGCTCGTCACCGACAGCACCGGCCCGAAGATCTCCTCCTGGAAGATGCGCATGTCGTTCGTGCCCTCGAACACGGTCGGCGCGACGTAGAACCCGTCGCTGAGGTCGCCGCCGAGGTCGACCCGCTCACCGCCGGTCAGCAGACGCGCGCCGCCCTGCTTGCCGATGTCGATGTAGCTGAGGATCTTCTCCAGCTGGTCGTTCGACGCCTGTGCGCCGATCATCGTGGCGGGGTCGAGCGGGTTGCCCTGCACGACCTTCTTCACCCGCTCGAGTCCGTCGGCGAGGAAGCCGTCGTAGATCGAGCGCTGGATGAGCGCGCGCGACGGGCACGTGCAGACCTCGCCCTGGTTCAGCGCGAACATCGTGAACCCCTCGAGCGCCTTGTCGTAGTAGGCGTCGGACGTCGAGCGGGCGACGTCCTCGAAGAAGACGTTCGGGCTCTTGCCCCCGAGCTCGAGCGTCACCGGGATGAGGTTCTGCGAGGCGTACTGCATGATGAGGCGTCCGGTCGTGGTCTCGCCCGTGAAGGCGACCTTGCGGATGCGCTTGTGCTGGGCGAGCGGCGCGCCGGCCTCGATGCCGAAGCCGTTGACGATGTTCACCACACCGGCGGGAATGAGGTCGCCGATGATGTCGAACAGGAAGAGGATCGACGCGGGCGTCTGCTCGGCCGGCTTGATGACGATGCAGTTGCCTGCAGCGAGCGCGGGCGCGAGCTTCCACGTGGCCATGAGGATCGGGAAGTTCCACGGGATGATCTGGCCGACGACGCCGAGCGGCTCGTGGAAGTGGTACGCGACGGTGTTCTCGTCGAGCTGGCTGATGCCGCCCTCCTGCGCACGCAGCACGCCGGCGAAGTAGCGGAAGTGGTCGATCGCGAGCGGGATGTCGGCGGCCAGCGTCTCGCGCACGGGCTTGCCGTTCTCCCAGGTCTCGGCGATCGCGATCTCCTCGAGGTGCTGCTCGATGCGGTCGGCGATGCGGTTGAGCAGGTTCGCGCGCTCGGTGGGGCTGGTCTTGCCCCACGTGGCGAACGCCTTCCAGGCGACGTCGACGGCGCGGTCGATGTCTTCGGCCGTACCGCGGCCGACCTCGGTGAACGGCTTGCCGTTGACGGGACTGACGTTCTCGAAGTACTGGCCCTTGACGGGTTCCACGAACTGGCCGCCGATGTAGTGGCCGTAGCGGGCGCGGTAGTTCGCGAGTGCTCCCGGCTGACCGGGAGCGGCGTAGGCGGTTGACACGTCTTCTTCGACGATGGTCATCATGTCTCCTTCGACGGGCCGCGTCGGAGATTCGCGGCTGGTGTGACGAAGGTAGGCCGCCGGAGGTTGCGTCCCGGTGCGCAACGTTGCATCGGGTTGCAGGGCGTCGGGCGGGTCAGTTCCCGCCGCCGCTCGTGTCGGAATCGTAACGTCGGCTGTGCGGTGTGTACCGCACCGGATGCTCGGGATCGAGCTCGACGTGCAGACCACCGTCCTCGTCGCGGAACACGATCACCCGCGAACCGGGCACCGGGATCTCGTGGGCGTAGGAGTTCAGTCGCACGACGACCGTGTGCTCGCCGCGGTCGTCCTCGTAGCGGATCGGCACATCTCCGCCCTCGTGCCATCGGGCAGGGTCCGGAAGGGCGGTGATCATCCCCGCGTACCGAGGCGCGGTCGCCCGCAGGCGCAGCACCCTGGCGACCTCGGCCCTTGCGCGGCGCGCCGAAGAGACGGCGAGGGCCGCCAGCACGGCCGTGGCGAGCGCGCACAGGGATGCCAGGGTGCCGGGGACCACGGCCTCGCCGGCCTCCCGCCCGGACCACGGTCGGATCAGTCCGGCATTCGCTGCGATGAGGCCGAGACCGATCGCAGATCCGCCGGCGAGAGCCGAGAACACGATCAGCGCCAGCGTGGACGACTTCATGATGCGCTCGGTGCCCTCGACGAAGACTCCGCTGGCAGTGAAGACCGCGGCGAGCACCGCGGGCACCGCGAGCACGAGCCACCACCAGCCGACTGCCTCGCCGTCGGTGACGGCGGTGTCGAAGAGAAGGCCGGACCCCGCCACCGCGAGGCCGACGCTCACCGCGAACGCCGCGACCAGCCCCATGTAGCCGGCGCCGATCGGGGCGAGCGTCACCCCGTGCGGCACGCGGACCGTCCGCGACCGACGCTCCCCCCGCGGGGAGAACACCGGCCCGTCCTCGAGCCACGCCCATTCCTCGGCCATGCCACGACCCTACGGCCCGCAGCGACGGTTCGAGGAGCGCAAAGTGTTCGAATGCCGGGAGATCAGCAACACTTCGCGCTCCTCGAACCGCTGGGGTCAGCCGATCTGGTCGACTGAGCGCCGGCGCCTGCTCACGGCGAGGAAGATCCCTCCGCCGATCAGCAGCGCCATCATCGCGGCCAGCAGGGAGGCCGCGACCTCTCCACCCGTCGCGGCGAGGGGCGGCGGCGGGGTGAGCTCGTGCGTGGTGCACAGCTGGCTGTCGGGCACGCAGATCGGCTCCTCGCCGGTCTGCGCGACGACGTTGGCGAGCACGTGGTCGCCCTGCTCGTCGTACGCCTTGGGCGCCACCGTGTACGTCACCGTGACCACGTCACCGGTCGCGACCGTGCCGGTGATCCGGATGGCCTGACCCTGCACCGCCGCCGTGAGCGACGGGTCGGATGCCGCAGGGGCACCCGAGAGCACGGCGTCGTCGAGTACACCGGACAGGTGATCGGTGTAGTCCACCGCCACCGGCGCTGCCGCCGGGTTGGTGCCCACGTTGCGGAACGTCAGCGTGTAGGTGACCCGCTGGTCGTACGCGATCGTCGTGCCGGATGCCGGGTCGGCCGACTTGGTCACCTGCACGTTCGAGACGGGGTTGACCGTGCAGTCGGCGCGCTCGGCATCCGTCGGCTCACAGGTCGCCGGAGGCTCCTCGCCCTCGTCGACGAGGAAGTTGCCGAGCCGGTCGTCGCCGCGCTCGCCGTCGTCGTTCACGACGACCGTGTAGACCACCGTGGCCTCCTGGCCGGGGGCCAGGGTGCCTGCCACGAGGAACCGCCCGTCCGCGACGTCGAAGACGCTCAGCGCAGCATCCGACGACTCCGGCGGGGAGACGACGGTCGCGTCGTCGAGCACCTGGGTGAGCACGTCCTCGCGGGCCACGTCCACGTCGGCCTCGCCGATGTTGGCGAAGTGCAGCGTGTAGGTCACCTCCTGCCCTGCGCGCACGGTGGCCCCGGATGCCGGGTCGACCGTCTTCCAGTCGTCGAGCTCTCCGACGGGGTGGCTCGTCGCGGGCGGCACGAACGGATCGCACTCCGGGTCTGCATCGGCGCACTCGAACGGCGGCACGTCCGGGACGAGGACGTTGCCCACGATGTTGTCGCCGCGCTCGCCGTCGGGACGGACCGTGACGCTGTAGGTCACGGTCACCGTCTCGCCCGGAGCCAGCTCACCCGTCACCCGCAGCGTGCCCGCGTCGGGGTCGAACACGAGCTCGATCCCGTCAGCGGAGGTCTGCGGAGCGGTCGTGATGTCGGCGTCGTCGAGCACTCCCGTGAGGTCGTCCGTCGAGTCCAGCGCGCCGGCGGCCTGGCCGTCGTTCGTCCAGCTCAGCGTGTAGTCGACCACGTCGCCCGCCAGCAGGCTCTCACCGGATGCCGGATCGGAGCTCTTCGCGGGAACGATGCTCGGCAGCAGGATCTCGACGCTCACGGGCGGATCGCAGTCCTCGCCGGGCGCGCACACCGGAGCCGCCACGTTCACGAGGTCGTGGTCGCCGAGGTTCGTGACCGTCACCGTGTACGTGATCTCGACCGACTCGCCCGCCGCGACCGGTCCCGACCAGGTCAGCACGGGCTCGCCGTACTGCGGGGCCGGAACGGCCGACCCGTCGGACGACACCGCCGTGGCGCCTCCGTCGTAGACGGCGTCGTCCAGCACGTCGGTGAGGTCGTCGGTCACGGATGCCGGAGCATCCGTCGTGTAGTCGGCCGCGCCATCGTTCGTGACGGTGACGGTGTAGGTCACGACGTCGCCGGACGTCACGTCGTCGACTGGCTCCGCCGTCTTGGTGATCGAGAAGTGCCGGATCGGGTTCTCGGTGCCGGGGCAGCCCTCGGGACCGCACGTGCCGTCGGGGTTCTGCACCACGTTCGCGAGGACATGGTCGCCCTGCTCGGCGTAGGGCGCCACCGTGACCGTGTAGGACACGGTGACCGTCTGGCCCGCGGGGATCGTGCCGTCGATCGCGAGCTCGTCGCCGTCGACGACCGCGGTCAGCGCGGCGGCATCCGACACGTCGATCGAACCCTCGACGAACTCTGCGTCGTCGAGCACGCCTGATAGGTCGTCGACCTTGTCGACGGTCACCTCGGACTCGCCCGTGCTCTCGAAGGTCAGCGTGTAGGTGACGTCCTGACCGCTCTGCACCGTGCTGCCATCGGCCGGGTCGACCGACTTGCTCACCGCGAGCCGCCCGCCGGGGATGCGCACGGTGGCGCAGCTCTCGGCTCCGGGCAGCGTGTCGGCCTCCGGCACGCACGCGGTGTTGGTGAGCACCGAGTCTCCGGCGGTCGCGTCGTACACGACGGTGTAGCGGATCTCGATCGACGCTCCCGCCGCGAGCGGTCCCGACCAGGTGAGCTCCTCGGCGTCGGCGTCGAACTCCGCGCCGGCGGCCGGTGCGAGGATCTCGCCGAACTCTGCGTCGTCGAGCACCTCTTCCAGGCTGTCGGTCATGGTGGCCGGAGCGTCGTCCGTGTAGAAGCCGGGGCCCTCGTTGGTCACCGTCACGGTGTACGTGACCTCGTCGCCGTCGGTGGGCAGCGTGGTGGCGTCCGCGGTCTTCGCGATGGTCAGACGGGGCAGCTCGCCCACGGTGCCGTCACATGCCTCTCCCGTGACCGGGTCACGGCCGTCGACGGCGTCCTCGCAGAGCGGCGTGGGCGGCACCTGGCCGGGCGGGGGCGTGGTGACGGGCTGCCAGGCCACGTTGGCGACCTCGCCGTCTCCGGCGCTGCCCAGGGTCACGGTGTAGGTGAGCTCGACGCTCTCCCCCGCCGCGAGCGGCCCCGCCCACGACAGGTGCGAGGGCTCGATGAACGCCGGTGCCGGCACGTCGTCGCCGTCCGACGCGACGACCGCCGCGTCGTCGTTGTACGTCGCGTCGTCGAGCACCCCGGAGAGGTCGTCGAAGAGCACGGCGGGATCGGCCACGGTGTAGTCGGTGTCTCCGACATTGGTCGCCGTGACCGTGTAGGCGACGACGTCGCCGGGACGGGAGTCCTCGGTGAAGTCGGACGTCTTGTCGATCGAGAGGCAGCGTCCGCCGAACTGGATCTCGCCGGTCCCGAAGTCGGCCGGCAGGTAGGTCCAGTCGTCGATGACGCGCTCGTTGCCCCACGAGTTGTTGTCATAGGCCCAGCCATGCGCACCGCCCGCCGAGTCGGCGCCGTCGGTCGCGGACAGGACCGGGGTGGTGTTCACGCGTGCGCCGGTCATCTGCGTGTCGTCCCAGTAGATCGTCGAGTCCGGCGCACCGGCGCCGTTCAGCCGCCGGATCGAGATGCCGGCCCTGCCCTCGACGTCGGTCTGCAGGATGTGCACCTCGCCGAGCTTGTCGAAGAACACCCGTGCGCCCATGCGCGTGCAGTCCTCGATCGGATCGCCAAGCCCGTCGAGACCGTCGAACGCGTAGCTGTACGATCCGCTGCCGTCGGCGCCCAGCCGGATGCTGCGGTCGCGCTGGCCGTCGTACGATCCGTCGCCGTCGACGTCGATCTGCAGCACGTATCCGCCGGTGAAGCGATCGTTGATCGAGTAGGTGAAGGTGCCGGTGGCCGACCCGCCCCCGGCGGGGGCGAAGGCGAGGTCGTCGACGGCCAGATCGGCCGGGCCGAGCAGGTCGGGCCGGACGTTCACGCTTCCGAGGTTCGTGCTCGAGACCTGCGGCAGGTCGTCGGCCGGCTCCTCGAAGAACACCCGGTAGGTCTCTCCGCAGTCCGGGAGGGGGAGCGTGGTGCCCACTCCGCCCGGCGGCTCGTACGAGGCGTAGGGCGGGATGCAGTCGGCCTCGTCGGCCCAGCCCACGCTGTTCGCCTCGAAGATCGAGTTGACGCCGTTGTAGTCGTCGAGCTCGACGGCGTACACGTACCCGGTGTTGTTCACGATCCAGAAGTTCAGGTCGACGGTGTTCGCGGTTCCGGACGCCTGCTGCATGTAGTACCGATCGGACCAGACGCGGCCCGGTATCACCTGGCCGGATCCGGCCGCATGCACGTCCACCGTCCAGCTGTAGCCGATGCTCGTGCCCTGGCTCGGGAGATGGATGCGCCAGACGCCGTCGGCGGCTGCGGGTCCGTACGTACCGGGTCCGAGCGCGGTGGTTCCGTCGGGAGCGACCACCTGCTCGATGTTGCCGGTGCCGACCACGGTCTCACCGGCCTCGACGTAGGCGTACAGCCACTGATTCGAGTAGGCGTTCGACGGCGGCGTGTTGCCCGCGGCGAGCGCGGGCGACGGCAGCGCGACGCCGAGCAGCGACACGGCGAGCGCGGCGACGATCGCCGCCGCGACACCCGCCCTCCGACGTTCTCCCGACCTTCCCGGTCGTGCTGCCGGCCTCCGCCGGCCGATCAGGGCACGCGTTGACGTGGCCATCTGCTCTCCCTCCAGGACTGCATGGTTGCGCGCGGGATCTCTCCCGTCCCGCGCGTTCTCACCATGCCTATCGACAGGCCGGGACGGTCGACCACGGATGCTCGGGAACTGACCCCGAAATTCACCCCATCCGCACGCCCGTACGCGCCGGACGGAACGGCCGTTGTGCTTGACTGGGTGCGGGGACGCCGCGACGCTCAGGCTCAGCAGCACACGTACATCAGAGATGACACACGACACGCCCCCCTCGACAGGCCCCCTTCCCGCAGCGGCAGCCCGCTCCCGTGATCGCCCCGACGCCCCCGTCTCGACCGGCGTGCCGCGCACGGCGCCGGCCCTCCTTCCTCGGACCCGTCTGCTCGAACGGCTCGATCGCGCACCGGCACCGGCGCTGACGATCGTCCAGGCCGGGTCGGGGTTCGGCAAGACGTCGCTCCTCGCCGACTGGGCGGGCCGGCGACCGGCGGACGCCGAGCCGCTGATCTGGGTCACCGCGGACGAGAGCGTCGGCGATGCCGTCGCCTTCTGGCGGGAGGTGCTGCACGTTCTCGACCGGGCGGGGCTGGTCGAGCGCACCGACCTCGCCCAGGTGGAGGTCCGCGGCGACATCGCCGACGTGCTCCCCGCGGCGCTGCGCCGGGGCTTCGACTCCCTTCCCGCACCCGTCGTGCTCGTCGTGGACGGCTTCGAACGACTCGCCGGCACGCGCGTCGAGACCGATCTGATCGAGCTGCTCACCCGCACCGAGAAGCTGCGCCTCGTCGTGGCGACGCACATCGCCTCCGAGATCGGCAGCGTGACCACCGCCTCGCGGCTCGACACGCTCACCCTCGATGCGGCCGCACTGCGCTTCGACGACATCGAGGTGCGCGGCCTCGCCGCCGGCATGGGCGTCGACTCCTCGCCCCGCGAGCTGGCGCGGCTGCGCGAGGAGCTGGAGGGATGGCCCTTCGGCATCCGCGCGGTGCTGGAGCGGCGACGCCGCACCGAGTCGGGCTCGCTCTCCGACGCCCGCCGCGCCGTCTTCGGGATGCCGGTCGGCGAACCGGAGCCGCTCGACCTCGCGCTCGTGCATCGGCACCTGCTCGCCTCGCTCGACGGCCTCGAGGGACTCGACCTGCTCGCCGTCACCTCCGTGCTCGACGCCTTCACCGTCGAGCAGGCCGAGGTGCTCGGCGCCGACGTCGATGGGCACCCCGTGCTCGGCGAGCTGGAGTCACGGGGCCTGGGCACCTGGCACGGCGACACCGAGCCGCAGCAGTACCGCCTCCACCCCGTGCTCAGGCGCGCCCTTCGCGACGAGCTCGACCGCCGCGAAGGGGCGACCGCCGGCGCGTTCACCCGGCTCGCGAGCTGGCACGTGGGTCGCGGGGAGTTCGCGCGCGGCTTCGAGGCCGCGATCCACGCGGGTCAGTGGGAGCTGGCGCGGCGATGCGTGCGCTCGGATCTCTTCGAGGTGCTCGTGCGCCTGCGGCTGCATCCCGAGATCCTGCGTGCCGTGCCGCGCAGCGTGCTGCGCGACGAGCCGCTGTTCATGCTCGTCGACGGCATCGCCCGCTACGCGGCGGGCAGCCAGGCCAAGGCGGTGCGGATGCTCCTCACCGCGGTAGCCGCGTGCGAGAAACAGCGGCTGACCACCCGCGGCGCCCCCACGCCGGATCAGGTCTGGGTGCAGGGCATCCTCACCGTCGCACTGCGGCTCGTCGGGCGCTACGAACTGGTCCCGGCCGCGCTGCGACGCTTCGTGCGGATGCTCGAGTCGGTCGACGACCCCGACGACCACCTCGAACCGTCGATGCTGCTGATCCGCACCCAGTCGATCATCACCTACGGCTTCATCGACGACGTGGCCGGCGCAGAACGGCTCGCGGTGAGCACGACGCAGGAGAGGCACCGGATGTCGCGCCTGCAGCAGGCGAACCTGCACGGCCTGACCGCGTTCGCGCATGCGCGACGGGGCGACGTCGTGCGCGCCGCCGCGTCGCTGCGCACCGTGGATGAGCTCGGCAAGCCCCGCCAGTTCGACGAGAGCTTCTTCGCGGTGACCCACCACCTCGCCGCGGCCTGGGTGGCACTCGAGCGGTTCGACCCGTGCGAGGCGGCCGAGCACCTCGCGCGCACCGACCGGCACTGGCCGACCATGGAGTACTGGCCCTTCGCGCTCGAGGCCATGACCCACGTCGAGTGGCAGCGCCGCGGCCCGCAATCGGCGCTGCTGACACTGCAGGAGGGACGCGCCGAGAAGCGCACCAAGGTCGGGATCGGCGCGGCCCTCACCGCGGTCCTGGTCGCCCTCGAGGCCGAGCTGCTGCTGGCTTCCGGGCTCGGCAGCGAGGCCGCGGCGCTCCTGACGCCGAACCGGCTCCGCCGGGCCCCTCGCCTCGCGGTGCCCAGAAGCCGCTCGCTGCTGCTCGCCGGAGATCACGCCCAGGCGGCGAGCCTCGCCGACCGTCACGCGCTGCGCGAGTCGCTGCCGTGGCACATCAGGGTCGAGCTGCTGCTCGTCTCGGCATCCGCGAGCCTTCGCGACGGGGACCGGGACACGGCGCAGGAACGCTTCGACCGCGCAGCATCCATCGCCGAGCGCACCGGGCTGCGGACGCCCTTCGTCTCGATGCCGGCCGCAGACCTGCAGGTCCTCGGCGCGTCGCACCCGCGCCTGCTCGCCGGGCTCTCGTCGCGCTCGGCCCGCTACCCCGAGCCGAGCAGTATCATCGCGCTGTCCCGCCGCGAACAGCGCGTGCTGATCGAGCTCGCCGAGGAGGCGACGCTGCCCGAGATCGCGCGCACGCTCTCGATCTCGACGAATACGCTCAAGTCGCAGCTACGCTCGATATACCGCAAGCTCGGAGCCGCCGGCCGTCACGACGCCGTCCAGATCGCGCGCAGGCTCGGGCTCGTGCTGCTGCGCTCCGAAACGACCGACGAGGAGAGTCCGCGATGAGCCATGCTCCGGGCCGCGATGCGCGGCACCCTTCTTCTGCACGCACGACGACGCGCGATCTTCTGATCTGCGCCGCACTCGGCGCCCTCACCGCGATGGCGGTGATCGCCCTCTCGTCGGTGCTCGGGACGCTCGCGGCGGCGTCGCCCCCGCTGTACTCGCTCGTCGGCGGCTACACCGCGATCGCGCCGCTGCTCGCGCTGCGCCTCACCGGCCGCCGCGGTGCGGCGACCATCACGGCGCTGTGCTGCGCTCTGATCGCGTGGCCCTTCAGCCCGCTCGGCGTGCTGCTGCTGGCGGCCGTGGTGGCGCCGGCGGTGGCGATGGACCTGCTCTTCGGCCTCCGGCGCCGCATCGGCCGGCGCGGCGCGCTCTGGCTCGGAGCGGGCGCCGCGGCGCTGGTCATCTTCGCGCTGTCGCTGCCGATCATCTCTCCCGACCAGCTCACCACGACCGTGGTGCTCCTCACCCTGGTGGGCCGACTCGCGTCGTACGCGATCGCCTGTGCGCTGTCGGGGATCGTCGCGCGCGCCCTGCACCGCGCCGGCGTGCGCCCGCCCGCGCCCCGCGGCGCTGAGCCGCAGGCTGTTCGAGGCGCGTGAGTCGTCGCGTCCGTGGGGCGACGCATCGTACCCACGGGAACGGTCATGCCTCGCGGTCGAGCCTCTCGATGCGGCTGACCAGGCCGGCACGCTTCGGCGACCGAGCCGGCAGCATCTCCAAGGCCAGCCGCAGCACTTCGGCGTCGTTCTGCCCCTCGGGGATCTCGGCGTACGCCAGGAGCACGTCGAGGCTGGCCTCCGACAGCATCGCCTCGCGCAGCGCGGCCCGCACCGAGTCGCGGAACTCCTCCACGCCTGGCGACGTCGACTCCGGCAGCACAGGGCCGCGGTACGCGGTCAGCGCGACGCGGTGCGCACCCCGGTCGAGAAGCGACAGCACGTCTTGAGCATCCGTCTCCAACGGCATCGGCAGCCGGTAGGGGCGGGACTCGGGGATGAGACCGGATGCCGTGCGCTCCAGCACCTTCCTCAGACGCACCATCTCGGGGCGCAGCGTGTCGGGCGACGCGCCTTCGCCGTACACGAGCTCCGCCAGGCGCTCGGCGGAGAGACCCTGCCGGTGGATCGCGAGCATGAGCATGATGGCGGCATGCCGTGCGCTGAGCTCGATGACGCGTTCGCCGAACTCCGTGTCGATCTCGAGGCGGGCGCGGTCTCGGCCGAGCACGTGCAGCACGCCGCGGAGGGTGCCCTTGCCGGTGAGCGCGGCCTGCGTCGTCGCACGCTGCGGGACCTCGGTGCGACGACGGAGCCGGGCGACCATGAGCTCGGATTCGACGGCCCGCACGGTCGCGTCGACGAGCAGCCGCGCCTGCGGGGTGACGACCTCATCGCCCCCGGTGATGTCGATGACGCCGAGCACGCGCTGCGTCTCGGGGTCTCGCACCGGGGCGGCCGTGCACGACCACGGATGCACGAGCCGGTTGTAGTGCTCGGCGCCGCGGATCTGCACGGACTCGCCGAGGAGGAGCGCGGTTCCCGGGGCCGCGGTGCCGACGACGTCTTCCGACCAGTTCGCTCCCTCGACGAAGCCCATGTTGCCGGTGAGGGAACGGACGCGGTGGTCGCCCTCGACCCACAGCAGCCGGCCGGCCTGGTCGCCGACCGCGACGATGACCCCGGAGTCCTGGACCTCACCGGGGAGAAGCAGCGAGCGGATCATGTCCATCGCCGATGCGAGCGGATGCGTGATCCGATACCGTTCCAGTTCGTCCTCGGCGAGTTCGAGCGACGGCGCGCCTTCGGGTCCGACGCGGCCGCGCCAGGATCGCTCCCAGGACTCGCGCACGAGCGGACGCACCTGCTGCAGGCGGTGGTCTTCGAGGTTGCCGGCGAGCAGTTCCTCATGGGCGCGCTCGATGAGCAGACGTGACGCCTCCGGACGGGCGTCGCGTGACGCGCTCCATGACGCGACCACTGCGTTCTCCGATCATCGACGGTGGAGTGCGGCCATTCTACCCACCCACCCTCGCTCCACCCACCCCCCCCGCGCTCCATCCAGCCCCCGCTCAGGTATGAGTTGTGGTCGGATTTGGGCCGGATTTCCGACCACAACTCATACCGGAGCGGGGAATGGGTTGGCGGGAGGTGGGCGGGTGGGGTGGGTTGCGGAGTACTGTGCAGTGCGTGGTAGTGTGCATCGCATCGGAGGAGGTCGGATGGACACCACACAGCTGCTCAAGGGCGTGCTCGATGTCGCGGTGCTCGCGGTGCTGCGCGCGGAGGACGGATACGGCTACGACATCGTGCGCCGGTTGCGCGACGCGGGGCTCGGGGACGTCGGCGACGCCTCGGTGTACGGCACGCTCCGGCGCCTGTACGCCGCGGGAAGCCTGTCGAGCTACGTCGTCCCGTCAGACGGCGGACCCCACCGCAAGTACTACGCGCTGAACGCGCAGGGGCGCTCAGCACTGGAGACCCAGACCACGACCTGGCTCGACTTCGCCGGCGCGATGTCCCGCCTCCTCGTCGACGATCGCGCCGGAGCATCCACGAACGGAGAGAACCGATGAACGCCACCGACACACCCATCGACGAGCGCATCCGCGCGTTCGCGGCATCCGTGCGCCGGCACCTCGACGACCTGCCTGCCGATGAACTCGACGAGATCCTCTCCGGACTCACCGCCGACCTCGCCGACCAGGCCGCCGACAACGACGGCGTGCTCGATCTGGGCGACCCGGCGGAGTACGCCGCGGAGCTGCGGTCGGCCGCCGGACTCCCCCCGAGCGGTGCGTCGCGATCGCGCCAGCCGTTCCGCCGCGGCCTCGCGGCCTGGCGCCAGGACCTCGGCGACGGCATCCGGCGCCTGCGCAACACCCCCGCCGGCGCGTGGCTGCTCGACTTCCTCGTCGCGCTCCGGCCGGTGTGGTGGGTGCTTCGCGGATGCGGCATGTACGCGCTCGTCACCCTGCTGGCCACGCTCATGCCGCCGTACGGAGCGGGCTGGGGGATGCCGACGCATCCGCTGCACTGGATGCTGCTGCTCGCCCTCGTCGTCGTCAGCGTCCAATGGGGTCGAGGCCGGTGGGTGCCGATGCGCTGGCTTCGTCATCTGCGTACCGCCACGAGCTTGCTCGCCGTGCTGCTCATCCCCGCCGTGCTCGGCGCGCTGCTCGTGCCGCGTGTCGAGTACGTCGACGCCGGCGGCTACCTTCCGCAGGGGCTTCAGCTCGACGGCGTGCAGGTCGGCAACATCTTCGCCTTCGATGAGAACGGCGAGCCGATCGAGCACGTGCAGCTCTTCACGGACAAGGGCACGCCGCTCAACCTCTACGGCGGCTACAGCTCCGACATGGAGGTCGGACAGCTGTTCGAGGACGGTGAGACCGCGACCGTTCCGTTCCGCGACTACCGCAAGCAGCCCGTGTGGAACATCTATCCGCTCGACGAGGGCAGGATAGACCCGAACACCGGCGAGCCGAAGAAGTCGTCGATCAGGCAGCCTGCGCCGCCGTTCCTGCGTGCTCCGAGCGTGAGCTCGACCGGGCCGAAGCCCACACCGACCCCGGTGCCGACCGACGGGGTCACCGACCCCTCCTCCGAGCCCACCCCGGCGCCCTGACCGGCGCCCTGAGGCCGGATGCCGGGACGAGTGACTCCGGCCGGCATCCGCGGCTCCGGGCGGCGCTGCGGCAGACCCCGGGTTTCGAGTCGCATGATTTGCCCCGATTCGAGGCGATTGAGGGCAATTCATGCGACGTGAAACCCGGGAGGCCGAAGGCCGGGGGGCCGGGGGCCCCGGGGGTCAGCCGCGGGCGGCCCACCAGGCGCGGAGGCGCTGCTCGGCGGCATCCGGGCCGATGACGCCCTCGTCGAGTCGCAGGTCGAGCAGGAACCGGTAAGCCTCGCCGACTTCGCGGCCGGGGCGGATGCCGAGGATCCGCTGGATCTCGTTGCCGTCGAGCTCCGGACGGATCGCGTCGAGCTCTTCCTGTTCCCGGAGCTCGACGATGCGGCGTTCGATGTCGTCGTAGGCGGCGGCGAGTCGCGCGGCCTTGCGCTTGTTGCGCGTGGTGACGTCGGCGCGCGTCAGGATGTGGAGCCGCTCCAGGAGGTCGCCCGCGTCGCGCACGTAGCGGCGCACGGCCGAGTCGGTCCACGCGCCCTCGGCGTAGCCGAAGAACCGCAGGTGCAATTCGATGAGCGTGGCGACGGCGTCCGTCGTGTCGCTGTCGAACCGCAGCGATTGCAGACGCTTGCGCGCCATGCGGGCGCCGACGACGTCGTGATGGTGGAAGGTCACGGCGCCGCCGGGTTCGAGCTTGCGCGTGCGCGGCTTGCCGATGTCGTGCAGCAGGGCGGCGATGCGCAGCGGGACGTCCGGTGCCTCACCCGGATGCCGCGAGTGCTCGAGCTCGATCGCCTGTCGCACCACGGTGAGCGAGTGCTCGTAGACGTCCTTGTGGTGATGATGCTCATCGACCTCGAGTCGCAGGGCGCTCACCTCGGGGAGGAACTCCTCGATGAGGCCCGAGTCCACGAGAACGCGGATGCCGCGCACCGGATCGGCCGTGCCCATGAGCCGCACGAACTCGGACTGGATGCGCTCGGGACTGACGATCGACAGGGTCTCACGGAGTTCCGTGATCGCGTCGAACGTGCCAGGGTCGATCGCGAAGCCGAGCTGAGCGCTGAAGCGCGCGGCGCGGAGCATCCGCAGCGGGTCGTCGCCGAACGACACCCGCGGGTCGGTCGGCGTGCGGAGGACCCCGGCGACGAGGTCTTCGACGCCGCCGGTCGGGTCGATGAGCTTGACCGCCGGGACCTGCAGCGCCATCGCGTTGACGGTGAAGTCGCGGCGGATCAGGTCGCCGTCGATCGTGTCCCCGAACTCGACGGTCGGCTTACGGGTCTTCCCGTCGTAGCTGTCGGCGCGGTACGTCGTGATCTCCACCTGTTCGCCGCGGACGCGGGCGCCGATGGTGCCGAAGGCGCGGCCGATGTCCCACTGCGCGGTCGAGACCGGCGTCACGATGCGCAGGATGTCGTCGGGACGAGCGTTCGTCGTGAAGTCGAGGTCGTGCGTGTCGCGGCCGAGCAGGGCGTCGCGCACCGGCCCGCCGACGACCGCGAGATCGAAGCCCGCCGCGGTGAACGCATCGGCGAGGGTGCGGACGACGGGATCCTCGGCGAGCGCGCCGAGACGGCTGAGGCCGTCGGCCATGTTGAGCATGGGTTCCAGCGTACCGGGGCGCGTTCGGCCGCCCGGGCCGCCGGGCCGGGCACGCGCCGCCGGGTCGCGACGCCCGCGCCGTCCGGCCGCGCCGCCCGGCCGCGCCGTCCGGCCGCGTCGTCCGGCCGGTCCGTCCGGCCGCGTCGGGCACGGTGCCGTGCGACGCGTGCGAAAAGTCGGAGTTTCGTCACGACACGCCGGCGGCCGGCATCCGTGACCGGCGTGTCGTCACGGGAGTCCGACTTTTCGCACCGGAAAGGGATGCCGGCGCGCCCCGACCCCGCCGGGAAACCCGGTCACGGCCGCGGCAGGAGCAGGCCGCGCAGCAGCACGCCGGGGGCTCGCTTCGCGGCATCCGCCCGCACACCCGCGTCATCCGCCCGCACACCCGCGTCATCCGCCCGCACACCCACGGCATCCGCCCGCCCGTCCACGGCATCCGCCCGCCCGTCGGCCCCGAGCGCCCATTCATCGACGGCGCGCAGCGTGGCGAAGGCCGCCGCGGCGAGCAGGTCGACCGGCAGGTCGTCGCGCACCTCCCCCGAGGCGACGCCCTGACGGAGCACGCGCTCGACCCAGCTGCGCACGTCGTCGAGCAGGGCCGTGCGCGCGTCGCTCGCCCCCGTCGCCGGCAGGTAGAAGATGCGTCCGAGCAGGTCGAGGGCGGCGTTGCGCGCTGCGAGATCGCCGAATTCGGCGACGGTGCGATCGACCTGATCCCAGAAGCGTCCGCCGGAGAACTCCGCCGGATCGGGAGCCGTCCACTGCGCGGCCACGTCGTCGACGAGGGCGACGACGACCGCGTCGAACAGCTCCGCCTTGGAGCCGACAGCGTGGTAGAACGAGCTCTTGCTGAGCCCGGCAGCACGGATGATCCGATTCAGCGATGCGCCCTCATATCCCGCGGCGGCGAACTCGGCCACCGTCGCCTGGATGAGCGCGTCGCGATGCGCCCCGCTGACCTGTGCCATGCGTCGAGCATAGTGGACCAGGCGGTCCAGACGGCGTATCGTGGTGGGTGGACCAGGTGGTCCAAGGGAGGGACATGCTCACCCACACATCGCTCGCCGCGCAGCTGGCGGCTCAGCGCGACGACCCGGTCCGCGTGCTCGTCGTCGGGGCCGGCATCGCCGGAATCACCCTGGCTCAGCTGCTGCGCCGAGACGGACTGCATCCGGTCCTCATCGACCGGGCGCACGACGACGCGCATCCGGGATACATGCTTGCCCTCTTGCCCAACGCCGATGCAGCCATCGCCGACCTCGGAGCCATGGACCGATACCGCGCGCTGAGCGTGCCGCTCGAACGGTACCGCTTCCGCTCGCACCGAGGGCGCATCCTGCGCACCGATCCGCTCGGCGCACTCCTTCAGACCTACGGCGACTACCGCGGCATCTCGAGAGGCGAGCTGATCGAGGTCCTCACGGATGAGGGATGCGAGGTCACGTTCGGCGCGACGGTGACCTCCGTCGCGCGTGCCGGAGGCGGCGAGCGCACCGCGGAACTGATCACCGCCGACGGAACGGCGGTGCACGCGCGCTTCGACCTGATCGTCGGCGCCGACGGCATCCGTTCGCGCATGCGCGATGTGCTGGGAGCCGGCGAGATCGAGGTCGTCGACACCCACTGGGCCGGATGGGTCGCGTGGGCGGAGGATGCCGACGGCGATCCCGGACTGGGCGAAGAGCTGTGGGGAGCGGGGTTCTTCCTCGGCGTCTACCCGGTTCGCGGGCGTCTCGGCGTCTTCCTCGGCGGGCCGGCCCCCGAACTGGCCGGCGGACCACGGCGCTTCGCCCAGACCGTGCGCGACCGCCTCGCCGAGCTCCCTCCCCGGCTCTCCGCCGCCGTCGACGCGATCGCCGCCGATGACGACCCCTACCTGTGGCACCTCGACGACGCGCGCGTGCGCCGATGGGTCCTTCCCGACGGCGTGCTGCTCGGGGATGCCGCAGCCGGATTCCTCCCGACCGCCGGTGTCGGGGCCGCCATGGCCATGGAATCGGCATGGATGCTGGCGCGTATGCTCCGCGGAACGGATCGGCGGATGCTGCACGGCGCGCTCACCGAGTGGGAACGCATCGAACGTCCCCGCGTCGAATCGGCGCAGCAGAACTCTCGGACGCTGGCGCGCCTGATGTTCCGCCGCGGCCGGGTGATCGCCTGGTTGCGCGAAGTGGCGTTGCGGGTGCTCACGGTGCGCGCCGCGCTCGGTCCGATCGTGCGGCTGGTCGCCGAGCGCCCTGACCCGGGGTTCGGGTCGGCTGGTCGGCCGGACTCCTGATCGTTTCGAGTCGCATGATTTGCCCTGTTTTGCAGCGTTTGAGGGCAAATCATGCGACTCGAACAGTGAGGACGGCGGCGGCTCAGCTGCTCACGCGACGGCGGCCCCGACGCCAGAGCAGCACGCCTGCGGCGAGTGCGACGAGCGCACCGGCCGCGATCGAGGCCGACCACACCGCAGAGGCGCCGGTCGTGGCGAGTCCGCCCGGTGCCGTCGACCCACCGCTTTCGGGACGGCCGCCTGCCGCGGCATCGCCACCTGCGCCGGCGCCAGACCCGTCGGATGCCGCGCCGTCGGATGCCGCACCGGACGCCGCACCCGCCGCGTCAGCCGCTCCGTCAGCAGAGGCATCCGCGTCGGCACCAGCACCGGCGCCAGCACCAGCACCGCCCGCATCGCTCGACCCGTCAGCACCAGCACCAGCATCAGCACCGTCAGCACCAGCACCCTCAGCACCGGCATCAGCACCAGCACCCTCAGCACCGGCATCCGCACCGCCACCGGCATCCGCGCCACCGCCGGCATCGCTCGATCCCTCCGCCCCGGCGTCGGGGTCGCCGCCGCCCTCGGTGCCGGTGGCGACGAACGTGCGCACCGCGGTGTACTCGACCCCGCCGAACGGACCGGTGGTCCGCACGTACCAGCCGTGCTCGCCCTCGTCGAGGTCACGCCAGGCGACGGATGCCGTCTGCCCGCTCACCACGCCGTCGACGCAGCCGACCTCGTGCGTCGTCAGGATGTCGGCGCGGAAGGCGTCGGTCGCGAGCGTCTTGGGGCGCGGCGCGATGCCGCCTGCCGCGTACGGGATCTCGAACTCCTGCATCCCCGGAGGGCTGTTCAGCGATGCGTCGTCGGAGTCGAAGTCGTCGAGGGACGGCGAGTAGGTCCGCACGATGATGCGTCCCTGCTCGTTGTCGAAGTGCAGCAGGCGCAGGTAGCCGAGGCCGCCCTCCGGAAGACCCTGGTAGTCGAACAGCATGGAGTACACCGTGCGGTCCGCCACACCGTCTCCGTCATCGTCGAACTCGTCGAGCCGCGTGTAGGCGTCGTGATAGTGCCCTGAACCCACGGCGATCACGTTCGGGTTCGGCGCGACCACCTCGTCGAGGATGCGCTGCGGGAACGGCCCGAGGCCACCGGTGGTGAGCATGTACTCGTGCAGGTTCACCATGACCTTGCGCTCCGGGTACTGCCGGATCACCGCGTTCATCCAGTCGATGTCGGCCGAGTTCGACGCCTCGTCGTTGGGGTCGGGCCAGCCCATGTACAGCATGAGCAGGTCGACGCCGTCGACGCTGACGAGGTCGAAGTGACCCCGGTTGTCCTTGTACGACCCGCCGTACCAGGGGTTGTCGTCGAAGCGGTCGGCTCCGAAGTGCTCGCTGTACGGACCGTAGTCGCCCTCGAAGTGGCCCACGTCGTGGTTGCCCGCGAGCACGCCGTAGGGCAGCCCTGCGTCGTCGAGCAGGTCGTACGCGGCATCCGCGTTCTTCCACTGGTGCGCCAGCGTGTGATCGTCGACGATGTCGCCCGTGTGCGTGACGTACTGCAGGTTGAGCTCGTCGCGCTGGTCGATAAGGAACCGGTTGATGTCCAGCTGGTGCTGGTACCAGACGTCGCTGCCGCCCGTGCCCGCCTGCTGGCCCTCGTTGCTGTTGTAGTACTGCGTGTCGGACTCCCACGCGAGCGTGAAGTCGTACTGGTCCCGCGGGGTCGCATCCGCGTGGAACGGCGTCACGTCGGACTCCCGCGTCGAGGTGTCGGTCGCCGCCCACCCCTCGGAGTGCTGCACGAGGAAGGTGAGCGTGCCGTCGACCGCGTGCCCCGCGATCGGCACCTGCGCGTCGAGCGTGAACGACGTCGGCGCGCCGCCCGTCGTGACGTAGCGGTCGACCTCCTCCCACGTCCCCCGCGTCGTGCGCACGTACAGGAGCACCTTCGCGTCGGCGTTCGCCGATCCGGCCCACGCCACCCGGGCGTCCGCGTCGGCGCCGGCATCCGCCGGGACGTCGACCGTGAAGAGCTGATACGGCATCGCGGTCGACGACGTCTCCTCGACGGCGATGCCGTCGGTGCCGGTGAGCCGGGAGAGCTCGTCCTCGCTGAGCGGGGTCGCACCGCGGCGATCCGTCGCGCCCGCGTCGGTGGTCGTGCCCGAGGACACCCGCACCTCGGCATCCGCCGGCGTGTAGGTGTACCCCTCCGCGAAGCAGACCTCCATGCGGTCGTCGACGTTCGACCCGGGGATCGCCGAGAGCTCGGCGGAGTCGCCCTCGACGGTCGCGCCGTCGTCGGGGGTCACGAGCGTCGTGCGAGGCATCTCGTCGGCGGTCGTGAAGGCGGTCGTCACGGTCGAGATGTTGCCCACGGCGTCGCTCGCCGTGATCACGGCGACGTGGTCTCCCGGGGTCAGGGCCAGCGAGGAGGTCTCGGTGGGCAGGGCGATGTCGGCGCCGTCGAGCGACGCGGTGATCGACCGGAAGCCCGAACCGGTATCCGTCGCGATCGCGTCGATCGTGAACGGGCCGCGGTACTGCATGCCGTCGGTGAGCGTGCCCGTGATCTCCGGCGCCGTGTTGTCGACGCGCACCGTGCGGGTGACGGTCCCCTCGGCCGCCGCGACGGTGACCGTGTGGGCGCCGTCGGCGACGGCCGTGGTGTCCCACAGCGTCGACACGGAGTCGAACGCGTCGTCCGGGATGGTGAAGGTCGCGAGGAAGTACACGAGGTTGGCGTCGCTGAGGTTGATCCGCTCCGCCGCGTCCTTCGGGCACGAGCGGGGCGTGAGCTCCTGCCCCTCCCCCGCGCCCGAGCACGAGGTCGGGCGCAGCACGCGTCCGTCCGGCAGTGCCAGGCGTGGGTTCATGAAAGTGAAGTCGTCGTTGTTCTCGTTCGGGTCGGGGTTCGGCCAGGCCTTGGTGCCCGCGTAGACGCCGATCGTCAGCTGCTCGCCGCGCACGACCTCGTCGACGGGCACGTCGGCGTCGACCGTGACGATGCGGTCGTAGTAGCCCTCGTCGAAGATCCGCAGCACGTTGTCGCCCAGCTTGATGCCGTTGCGGAAGAAGGCGTCGGTCGACGTCGCGTCGATCGCGAACTTCGGCGCCTTCTCCAGCGAGGGGATGCCGTCGGCGACCGGAGCCCCGTCGATGCGCAGGTCGAGCGACGTCGCGTCGCCGTCGGTCGTGGCGACCACGGGCGTCTGCGCGTTCACGAACTCCCCCTCTCCGAGGTTGAGTCGCACGGGGTCGGGGGTCGTGTCATCGAGCGTCAGGCGGACGGGACCGAGGGTGCTCTGCGTCGATCCGTCGCCCGCCGTCACGGTGTACTCGATCCACCGCTTGCCGTACACGTCGACCGCGGGGAGGGAGTACAGGTACCTGTTCGCCGACGAGAACGTCAGGTTGCGCGTCTCGCTGCCGCCGAGGTCGTCGGTCAGCGTGAGCGTGACCCGGCGCACCAGCACGTCATCCGTGATGTCGAAGCCGAGCTCGACACCGTCGGTTCCGGGGACCTCCGATCCTCCCGTGAGGTCGGCGATCACCGGGGCCGTCCCGGCGGCGGGGTAGGGCACGAAGGCGCCGGCGACCTGGTCGTCGCTCACCGATCCCGGAGTCGGCGCACCGAGACGGAGCATCGTCTGCGTCGTGCCGGCGGGGTCGCCGGGGGCCCACAGGGCGGATGCCGGGTCGGCGGGGTTCCACGCGTACTGGATGGCCGTGCTCGCCGTGGTCTGCGCGTCGTCGAAGTAGTACGCGCGGGAGACGTCGTGGCCGCTCTTCGTGGAGAGCTGGAGCCCGCGCGACCCGCCGTTGGCCATACCGCCCGAGCTGATGGTGAGCAGGTCCTCGCCCAGCGTGAGCTGCGTGCCGAACGCGGCGTTGAAGTCGTCGGCGGTGAGCCCCGCGGCCTGCACGGCGGGGTTCTGGATCCACAGCACCAGGGTCTTTCCCGGGGCGATGACCGGCTCTCCCGGCCCCGCGGGCCAGAGGGTCGAGGCGTTCGTCTTGGGTCCCGACAGGTTGTTGTCGGTGGTGAGGTAGCTCAGCACGTAGTCGCCGAAGCCGACCGGTGTGTCGGACGCGTTGTACACCTCGATGAACTCGTAGGCGTCGGAGCCCGACACGTTCGCGGTGTCGGGTGCGACCTCGGTGATCTGCAGCAGCGGTCCGTCGGAGTCGGGGTCGGTGGGCTTGGTGAGAGCGCTCGTGACCTGCTCGACCGTGATCGTGCCGGGTGTGGGCTGCGCCGCCGCGCCGGTCGGGTCGAAGGCGAGCAGCCTGGCCTCACTGCTGCCGAGGAGGTCGGGAACCGCGAACTGCGCGTTCCACGGCGTCGAGCTGGAGCCGTCGTCGGCGGGCACCCAGGCGCGGCTGAGGGTGGCTCCGGAGGCGTCGGTGATGCTGAAGCCCCGGTCCCCGCCGTTCGCGAAGCCGGCCTGCGGGCCGAAGCGGAACACGGGCACGTCGGCCGCCACGCCGTAGAACGCGCGGAACTGGTCCTTCGTGAGGCTCTGGCGCGGGTCGCCCTGGCCGTAGTTCATCCAGAACACAGCGACGCCGCCCGCCGGGATCACGGCCGGAGCGTCCGCCTCGGCCTCGAGGTGGATGAGGGGCTGCACGGTGCCCGTGTTCCAGCGGCTGGTGTGGTACCGGAACTGGATGCCGGAGGCGTCGAGGTCGATCGCGGCATCCGTGGTGTTGGTGACCTCGACGTACTCCCAGTTGTCGGCACCGGGGTTGTCGCCGTTGATCTCGGTGATCACGAGGGGCCAGTGCGGTCCCGCGTTCCCCGCGGTGCCCGGCACCGTCTCGGCGACGGCGAGCGCGGCGGCGTCGGTGGCGTCGGTGGCGGTGGCGTCAGCGGCGGCATCGGGGGCGGTGCCGCCGGCGGGTGCCGTGTCGTCCTCGGTGCCGGCCGGCGGGGTCACGGTGCCGGAGGCGTCGGAGCTGCCGGAGGTGCCGGCATCCGGCGCGGGCGTCTCCGACCCGGGCGCCGGCGTGGGGCTGGCCGGGCTCGTCGGGCTCGGCGATGAGGATCCGGCATCCGGTGTCGGGGTCGGGGTGCTGGCCCCGGAGTCCGGCGTCCCCTCTGTCCCGGACGCCGGCGGGGTCGTCTGCTCCGCGACGGGTGCGGTCTCCGCGCCGGGCGTGGGCGCCGGGCTCTCGGATGCGGCAGGAGCGGCGGAGTCTTCAGCGATGGCCGCGGACGCCGAGAGCGGCAGCGCGCCGGTCGACATGGTCGTGGCGAGCACGGTGGCGGCGAGCACGCCGGCGCAGGCGCGGCGGAGGGATGGTCGGGGCATGACGGAGGAACCTCTTCGGGGGGTGGGGGGCGCCGCCCTTTATATGGTTCCCAGGTGGCCCGGAGGTAACGCGCCGCCGCCGTCCGGTGAACGCGCGGGAAACCCCGCCCCCACGTTTCGAGTCGCATGTTTTGCCCCGAAATCGCCGAAATCAGGGCAAAACATGCGACTCGAACCGGGTACGAATGCCGTCAGGCGGCAACCGTACGGATGCCGTCAGGCGGGGTCGCCCTCGACCGGGCCCTCGGTGTTCGGCTTCCACCCGAGCTCGGGCGCCACGTACTTCGCGAACGACTCCAGAACGTGCAGGTTGTACTCGGGGCCGAGCTGGTTCGGGATGGTCAGCATGAGCGTGTCCGCCGCCATCACGGCCTCGTCCTGCTTCAGCTGCGACACGAGCACGTCGGGCTCGGCCGCGTAGGTCTTGCCGAAGGTCGAGCGGAACCCGTCGATCACGCCGATCTGGTCGGCGTTCTCCTCGCTGCGCAGACCGAAGTACGCGCGATCCATGTCGGACACGAGCGGGAACACGCTGCGGCTCACCGACACGCGCGGCCGTCCGGTGTGACCTGCCTCGCGGTAGGCGGCGCGGAACAGGTCGATCTGCTCGCGCTGCAACTCGTGGAACGGCTGGCCGGTCGCTTCGGTGACGAGCGTCGAGCTCATCATGTTGAGCCCCTTGCGGCCGGTCTCCTCGGCTGTGGCGCGCGAGCCGGATCCCCACCAGATGTGGTCGCGCAGCGTGGGTGACTGCGGCTCGATGGCGAGGTACCGACCGGCGCCGACCATCCGCGGGTCACCCGGCGCGATGCGCTCACCCTCGATCGCCGCGAGGAAGAGGTCGAACTTCTCGCGGGCGAGCACGCTGCCCCGCTCCGTGTCTTCGCGGTCGACGTAGCCGAAGGTCTCGTAGCCGCGCAGCGCCGTCTCGGGTGACCCGCGGCTCACGCCGAGCGCGACGCGGCCGTCGGCGATGAGGTCGAGCGCGGCCGCTTCCTCGGCGAACTGGAACGGGTTCTCGTAGCGCATGTCGATCACGCCGGTGCCGACCTCGATGCGCTGCGTGCGGGCCGCCATCGCCGACAGGAGCGGCATGGGCGAGGCCGCCTGACGTGCCCAGTGGTGCACGCGCACGTACGCGCCGTTCACCCCGAGCTCATCGGCGCCTTCGGCGAGCTCGATGGTCTGCCGGAGCATGTCACCCGCGGTGCGGGTCGCCGATCCGGGGACGTCGCCGTAGTGCCCGAACGAGAGGAATCCGAAAGCCTTCATGTTCTATGCAACCGAATGAATCTCGACGTATTCCCGCGAGGGTTCCCGACGCAGCTCGACGTACCCTCCCGCAGCATCCGCTCCCACAGCATCGACAGTGCCGACCGTGCCACCCACGGCGACGAACCCGTGCCGCTCGTACCACGCACGCGCCGGCGCGTCGTACCACGCCGACAACGACACCGGCAGACGTTCGGCATCGGCCTCTGCGAGCAGCCCCGCCAAGACCTCGCTCCCCACGCCCCTTCCCCGCCAGGCCGCGGCGACGACGATGTCACACAGGCGGATGCCGTCGCGCGTGGGCGCCGTCACCACGGCGCCCACCGGCATGCCGTCGCGCACGACGAGGTCGGCGACCGCGTCGGGAAAGCGCGACACGATCGCGTGCATCTTCGAGCGGATCTGCGCGGCGACGAGCGGGTCGGCGACGGCATCCGGCACGCCCTGCAGCGTGCGCCGCAGCTCCTCGGCCACGATCGCTTCGAACCGGGGGTCGTCGAACGCCACCCGCTCGCGTCGGTCACTCACGGGGCGGGAACACTCCCGTCAAGGCGATCACGAAGCACATGCCGAGGAACGGCGGCATGTTGTTGTGCGGCGCCGACTCGCCCGCGGCGGCGACGGCACCCGGCGCCATCATCGTGTCGTGCCCTGGCGTGTACCCGTTGCGCGAGGCGCGGCCGTAGCGGCTCTGCGCCCACGACCGTCCGCGAGGGTCGCCGCTGGTGCCTGCCGCCGCGACGCCCGTCACACCGTGCGTGTGCATCGGCATCTCCGACCTCAGGAGAGTCACGGCCGTGGTCCCGCCGAAGTCGCCGACGCGGCGCGGCGTGAGTCCGGGGCCGTCGCCCTGGCCGATCGCGAAGGCGCCGTTCAGGTTCGGCAGCGCGAACGTCGTCGTGCCGTTGCCCCCGTAGTTCGTGCCGAGCAGCGAGAACAGCGCCGTGTTCTGCGAGATGGGAAGGAGCTGCCCGTCGCATCTCGCCCAGCCTCGCGGCGCGAAGTCGAATCCGACGGTGCGGATCTCTCCGATGTACGGTTCAGCCATGTGTGCGACTCCGTGGCCTCAGTTGCGCGACGGGTAGACGCCCGTCAGCGCGATGATGTGGGTGACGACGAGGAACGGCGACCGGTTCTCGTGCGGCTGCCCTCCGCCCGAGTGGGCGACGGAGGCCCCGGCCATCGTGCCGGTCGCACCGCTGCCGTACCCCGGCTGCGCCAGCTCGGCCCAGTAGGCACCCTGCGGCGAGGGAGTGCTGGCCGGTGCGCCGGACGCCTGCACCTGGTGCGTATGCGCGGGCATCTCCGCCTGGGTGAGCGTGTGCGTCGCCTCCCCGCCTGGAACTCCTCGCAGCGCCGGGTCCGACGTGTGTATCGGCGACCGTCCCCGCAGATCCGGCAGGGCGAAGGTCGTCTTCCCGTCCCCGCCGTAGAGGGTCCCCAGCAGGGAGAACAGCGCCTGATTGGTGGCGATGGGCAGCAGCTGACCGTTGCAGAGGGCCCAGCCCTTCGGAGCGAAAGCGAAGGCGACCCGCCGGATCTCGCCCAGGTACTGCTCTGTCATCGGCTCCTCAGTCCTGTGTCGGGAAGATGCCGTCGAGCGCGATGATGTACGACACCACGACGAACGGGGGCATGTTGTCGTGCGGCTGGTTGGAGCCGGCGGGCAGCAGAGCGTCGCCCGGGAGCGGCGCCGTCGGCGCGGCATCCGAGTACGCGAACGACGCCTGCGGAGCCCAGAGAGCATCCGCCGGATCCGTCGCGGATGCCGTGCCGGCCACGGCCGGCGCATGCGTGTGCGTCGGCATCTGCCCGATGGACAGGACGACCGACTCGGCGCCGCCGCTCTGCCCGAGACTGTGCGGAACACCGCCGACGGTCCCGACGTGCACGGCCGAGCGGCCGCGGAGGTCGGGAAGGGCGAACGTGGTCTGGCCGTCGCCGCCGTAGGTCGTGCCGATGAGCGCGTAGAGCGTCGGGTACTGGGAGATGCTGAGGGTGCGCCCGTCGCACAGCGCCCATCCCACCGGGGCGTAGGTGCCGGCGACGATGCGGATCTCGCCGACGAACCAGTCGCTCATGCGCTGCGCCCCTGTCGGTCGACGATGCCCTCGAGCGCACCGTCCGCCACCGAGACGAGGTAGAGCGACGCGATGTGCGCCCCGCCGCGCAGCAGCCGGTACAGCCCGTCACGGGCCCCGGCCGGCGCGGTGAACTCGACGCGGAAGCGGTGCTCCGGGTCGTCGCCGCCGGGGAGGTCGCCGACGGCGTCGAGCACGAGGCGGTTCTCGGCCCAGGGGGACATGCCGACGTAGACGCTCCCCTCCTGCCCGGTGAAGAGCGAGCGCACGGGACGCATCGGGTCAGGGATGCCGGTGCCGCGGTCTTCTGCCACCGAGACGCCTGCCATCGCGGACTGCGCGGCCGCCCCGTGCTCCGGAGCGATCGCCGCGGACGCCGGGTGACCGGCAGCGGCGATCCCGGTGCCGAGCGCGAGGGCGCCGACTCCCAGCACGCCGCGGCGTGAGAACACAGCAGTCATGGCACTCCTGCAGTCGGATCGCACCCTGGGGATTCGCCGCGAGGGCGGGTGCGGTCCGACGCTATCACTCAGGACGCCGAGCCGATAGCATTCCGATATATTCACCGTCGCGGCGTCCCCAGCGCCTGACCGAAGGACGTCGATGTCTGCTCCCCGGATGTCTGCCCTGTCCATGCGTGGCCGCCTCGCCGCGCTCGCTGCCCTCGCGCTCTCCGCCACGGGGCTCGTGGTGGCCGCTCCGGCCGCAGCCGCCACGACCATCACGGTGACGAGCACCGCAGACGCCGACGCCAACGACGCGTGCTCCACGCCGTCCGTCGTCGTGACCGCCACGCCCGTCACGCTCCGCAACGCGCTGTGCGTCGCCGGCAACCTCGGCGGCACGACGACGATCGAGGTGCCACAGGGAACGTATCCGCTCACGTCCGGAGCACTGGAGCTCCGCGGAGGCGCGGGGACCGACGTCACGCTCTCCGCATCGGGCGGACGCGCGACCATCGTCGGCGACGGCAGCTCGCAGCTGCTCGCCATCGACCCGGGCCTCACCGGCGGCATCTCGGTCGAGATCGTCGGCTTCGGCTTCGAGGGCGGGCGTGACTCCGTCTACGGCGGCGGCGCGATCATCGGAGGAGCCGCGGGCGCGCCGGCCGACACGCTGATCGTGCGCGACAGCGTCTTCCGCGACAACGCATCGCTGTCGGGCACGGCGGGCCCTGGCGGGGCGATCCAGTTCATCGGCGGCGACCTCACCATCACCGGATCGACCTTCAGGGACAACGACGCGGGCACCTCCTCAGGCGGGGCCGTGTACTACGAGGCGCGGATGCCGGGCGACGATCTCGTCGTCAGCGGGTCGACCTTCACCGGCAATCGCGTTCGGTCGGAATCCGGGATCGAGGCGGGCGGAGGGGCGATCGCCTACTCCACCAACGGCGTCGGCTCCGTCGAAATCACACGGAGCCTCTTCGACCGCAACATCGCCGACGGCACCGGCGGGCCTGCGGTCGGCGGCGCGATCCACCAGGTGCAGGGGCCGGCCGTGGTGTCGGGGAGCGTCTTCACCGCCAACTCGGCCACAGGCGGCGCGGCAGGAGGCGGTGCCATCCACGCCACGGCTGGCGCGCTCTCCGCGCGGTTCAGCTCCTTCGCCGGCAACACCGGCGCGGCGGCCGTCCGCTCCGATCCGGGAGCCGCGGCGACCGTCACCCACGACTGGTGGGGCTGCGTGTCGGGACCGGGGACTCCTGGCTGCGACTCCGTCGCGCTCAGCACCGGCTCGGCCACGCCGTTCCTCACGCTCACCGCATCCTCAGGTGACCCGACACTCACGACCGGCGAGACCACCACGGTCACCGCGTCGCTCCTCACCGACTCCGCCGGCGACCCCGTCGACCCTGCATCCCTCAGCGCCTTCGACGGGCGCCTCGTTGGCTGGAGCGGCGCCGCGCCTGCGGGTTCCAGCGTCGCCCCGAGCACGAGCGTCATGAGCGGCGGCGTCGCCACAGCCACGTTCACGGCCGGATCCACACCGGGCGTCGGCGGGGTCACGGCCGCGCTGGGCGGCGCCTCCGTCACGCTCCCCTTGACCGTGGCGCAGGATGCCGTCTTCACGAGTCCCGGCACCGCCGGCGCTGTCGTGGGCCAGGCCTTCAGCTTCACCGTCACGGCCACCGGGTTTCCGGAACCGACGGTGTCGCTCGTCTCCGGCAGCCTGCCGCCGGGGCTCGCCGTGTCGCCGACCGGAAGCACCGCGACGATCTCGGGCGTGCCGCTCGAGGGCTCGGGAGGCTCTTACCCGCTCGTGTTCGCGGCCGACAACGGCGCCACTCGCGTGCAGCAGACCGTGACGATCGAGGTCGGAGCCGTCCCCGCCTTCACCGGTCCTGTGACCGCAACCGTGGCCGAGGGTGAGGCGGTCGACGTCGTGGTCTCGGCATCCGGAGCACCCGCGCCGTCGCTGTCGGCGCAGGGCGAGCTGCCCGCCGGGCTCTCGCTGCACGACAACGGCGACGGCACGGCGCAGCTGTCGGGAGTCCCGTCCGTGTCCCCCGGCACTCATGCCTTCACGCTCGTCGCCGTGAACGCCGTCGGCAGCACCTCCGCGGAGTTCACGCTCACGATCACGTCGCAGCCGCGCTTCGAAAGCGCCGACAGCGCGACGTTCACGGCCGGTGCCGCCGGAGTGTTCCCGGTGATCGTCGCTCCGGGCTACCCGGCCACCGGACCCGTCACGATCTCGGCTGACGCGCCGCCGTGGCTTTCGCTCTCCGGCCCGCAGGGCGCGCAGCAGCTCGTCGGCACGCCTCCGGCCGGTTCGGGGGGCACCATGGCCTTCACGCTGTCGGTCGACGGAGTCGACGGACCCGTCACGCAGCCGTTCACGCTCACGGTCCACGAGGCGCCCGTGGTGACGCTCCAGCCTCAGGCGGCCAGCGTGCTCGTCGGGACGGATGCCGTGTTCACGGCGTCCGCGAGCGGTCACCCCACGCCGTCCGTGCAGTGGGAACGCCGGGTCGACGGCCTCTGGACGCCCATCTCCGGAGCCACGGCCGACACCCTCACGCTGCACGCCGCGATCGACGACGACGGAGCGCTCGTCCGGGCGGTGTTCACGAACGCCGCCGGAGCGGTGGCCACCGAGCCCGCGACGCTCACCGTCGGCGAGCCGCCCGTGCTCGACCCGGTGCCCGAGGTGCGCGTGCTCGCCGGAGCCCCGGTGATCGTGCACCTCGTGAGCACCGGAACCCCGGTCAGCGCCCTCACCGCCGCCGAGCTGCCCGCGTGGCTGTCGTTCACCGACGCCGGCGACGGGACCGCCGAGCTCAGCGGCACCCCGGCTCTCGCCGACGCGGGAACCGTGCGCGTCGCCGTGACCGCGACCAACGGATTCGGCACCGCTCAGACCACCGTCCGTATCGTCATCTCAGCGGAGGTCCCGCTCCCCGATGCTCTGCCGTCGTCGTCCGACGGATCGCTCGGCGGCGTCCCGGCGACGGTGACCCGCGGGCAGCGGCTGCAGGTCACCGGCGACGGCTTCCTGCCCGGGGCGACCGTCGCGCTCGGCATCTACTCCACCCCGACCGCGCTCGCGACCGCGGTCGCCGGCGACGACGGCTCGTTCTCGGCCACGGTAACGGTCCCCGCCGACCAGAGCCTCGGCGCGCACACCATCGCGGCCTCGGGCATCGGCGACGACGGTGCGGCCCGACTCCTCGCGTCCGGCACGACCGTGCAGGCCACTGGTTCCACCGGCGGAGGCTCCACCGGAGGCGGTTCCACCGGCGGAGGCTCGACCGGAGGCGGATCCACCGGCGGCGGTTCCACCGGCGGAGCGCAGACCGGCGGTGCCGCAGAGGTCCCCTCGGCCTCCACGGTCGATCAGCTCGGAGCGACGGGACTCGACGCCACCGCGACCATCGCGCTCATGGCCGTTGCCGTGCTCGCGGTGCTCGGCGGACTCGTGCTCGTGCTGCGCGGCATCCGTCGGCGGCGCTGAGACCCGCGGCAGGCTCTGGACGCCTCCGCCGCCGAGCCGGCTCCGCAGGACACCGGCCCGTGCTCAGGTCTCTTCCGGCAGCAGCATCCCATCGAGGAACAGCTGATGGACGCGCGGCTCGAGGTCGGCCCACAGATCCGCGAGAGGCACCTCGAAGAGGTCGGCCAGCGCCGACGCGATCTGCACCACGGTGAGCTCGCCGTCGCACGCGCCGACGAAGGCGGCGAGCGCGGTGTCGGCCGTGATCGTGCGACCGAAGCCGCCGCCCTGCCGCAGCTCGATCACGCTGGGGTCGTCGTTGCCCGGCATGAGGTGGCGCGCCTCCGTGACGTCGGGGGCGGTGACCAGGGTCGACGGCAGGCCGTCGGCGAGCAGGTCGTGCGCCGCGAGTCCGTGACGCAATGCGCCACCGACGTTCGCGAGGGGCTGCGGCATCCGCTCGATGCGCCGCAGGGGCACCCGCCCCGGAACCGCCGGCCGGCGGAGCAGGATGTAGCCGAAGCCGACGGCCGTGACCCCTCGTGCCTCGAAGTCGTCGAGCCAGGCGGTGAGCAGCGGGGTGAACGCGGCGTCGCGCGGGGTGATGCCTCCGTCGCGGATCCACAGCTCCGCGTACGCGAGCGGCGTGAGCTCCTCGCGCTGGATCACCCACAGGTCGAGCTCGGCCGGCACCCACGACGCCAGGCGGTCGAGACCGACGCGGTCGGTGAGTCGCGCCTGTCCGGCGCGGGACTCCCAGTTTCCCAGCAGCTGCGCGACGCCGCCCGGAGTGAGGTGATCGGGCGCCGCGCGCACGAAGTCCTCGACGAGCGCGTCGCCGACGAGACCGCCGTCACGGTACTCGTACTCCGGCACGCCCTCGGCCCGCGGCGTGATGACGAACGGCGGGTTGGACACGATGAGGTCGAAGGCTTCACCGGCCACCGGCTCGAACATGCTCCCGCGGCGGAACTCGATGTTCGCCACCCCGTTCAGCCGGGCGTTGAACTCGGCGTACGACAGCGCGCGCTGCGAGATGTCCGTGGCGACGACGGATGCCGCGTGGCGCGACACGAGCAGTGCCTGGATGCCGCACCCGGTGCCGAGGTCGAGGGCGCGGTCGACCTCGATGGGCATGACGATCTCGGCGAGGGTGCGCGAAGCGCCTCCGACTCCGAGCACGTGATCCGCCGGCAGCGGACCGTCGAGCGCGACCTCGTCGAGATCGCTGGCGATCCACCACTCGCCGATGCCGTCGGCGTCGACGAACGACTGCGGGCGAAGCAGGGCGGCCGGGACGACATCGTCTCCGTCGACGACGGCGAGGCCCAGGTCAGCGAGTCCCTGCGCTCCGAGGCGAGGGAGGGCGGCGTCGACGGTCGACGCCGGCTGGCGGATGCCGAGCACGAGCAGGCGGCCGAGAGTCGCCAGCGGCCCGTCGTCGCCGGAAATCGCCCGCAGGATGGGCTCGCGCAGACCACGCGCGAGAGCGTCGTCCTCCTCCTCGCCCCACAGGCGACGCAGGGGCTCGGAGCGGAAGTCCGCGGCGTCGAGGTCGGCGGCGAGCGCGGCGCAGAGGAGAGGGTCGGCGGCGAGGGCTGGGGTTGACGGACACGGCCGTCACTCTACGCGCCTTCAGGGATCTCCCTCATGCGCCCTCGTAGAATCGCAGGGTCAGCACTCACGAGCAGCCCACCTCTCGGGCGTTCGAGGAAGACTCCCCATGACCGCGACCACCCCCGAGAACGGCTTCCGTGCGCGCCTTCGACGCGTGGCGAGCGGAACCGCGGTCTTCGCGATCGCTCTCGGCGCGTGCGCGGTGGCTGTGCCCTCGGCGGCATCCGCCGCTGACGCCGCCGATCCGGCATCCGTCGAGCTCGCGGTCACCATCGGCGCGAACGGCACCGTCACGCAGGGCGCAGGCGCGAGCGCCTCGGTGAGCGTGCACAACGATGCCGAGTCGGAGCTCTCGGGCGGACACGTCGTGATCGAGCTCAACCGCACCCCGCTGCCGGATGCCGCTGCCGTCACGTCCTGGCTCGACGACGAGAAGGGCGTGGAGAGCGGGTTCACCCCGCTCGCGTCCGACGCGACCGCCGCCGTCGATGCCGGCGCGACGGCGACCGCGAGCGTGCCGATCGCCCCCGAAGCGCTCGCCGACCTGACTCCTGGCGTGTACCCGCTGCGTGCCGAGCTGAGCGGCGCCACGACCGGCACGGGTGACGACGCCGAGAGCGCGCACGCCACCGCCACGAGCGTCCTCGTCGTGGCGGCCGGACCTCGTCCTCAGGTCACGGTGCTGGTCCCCATCACGGCGACGCCGGAGGGCGGATCGCTTCTGACCCGCGACGAGCTCATCGAGCTGACCGCGCCAGACGGCGACCTCACGGCGCAGCTCGAAGGCGTGTCGGGCACGTCGGCCGTGCTGGCCATCGATCCGTCGATCCCCGCGGCGATCCGCGCACTCGGCACCTCGGCGCCGACGAGGGTCGCCGAGTGGCTCGATCAGCTCGACGCGCTGCCCAACGAGCGCTTCGCGCTGCAGTTCGGGGATGCCGACGCCACCACGCAGGCGCAGGCGAACCTGCCGGCCCTGCTGCAGCCCACGACGCTCGTGCCGCTGCTCGACCCCGCGAACTTCCAGCCGCAGCCGGGCGCCGCGACCGAGGCTCCCGCTGCCACGCCCACCCCGACACCGAGCGCCGGGCCGCAGCTGCCCGACGACCAGACACTCATGGCGATCGACGGTGCCACGCCCGGCATCCTGTGGCCGAGGCAGGGAGCGACCGCCGACGACCTCACCCGCTTCGCGGCGTACGTCGGCGGATCGGTCACCACCGTGCTGCCGTCGACGGCGTTCACCGAGGTCAGCGGCGGGCACGTGGCGGTGGGTGAGCACGACGTGCTCGTGACGGATGCCGCAGCATCCGAAGCGCTCTCCGACGCCGCCGCCGAGCCGGAGTCCGGGGCCCGCGCACGGTCTCTCGCGGCCGCCGGCGCGTACCTGTTCTTCGCGTCGCAGGCTTCGGGCGGCGCTCCCCTGCTCGTCGGACTCGACCGCGACGACGACCGCTCTGCCACGGCGCTGCGCGACGCGATCTCCGCGGTCGACTCGCCCGGTGTCGGTCTCGCCAGCCTCCGGTCGACCCCTGCCGCACCCGCCACCCTCAGCGGCGATGCGGGCGACGCGCGCGGGGCCTCGCTGCAGGTGCTGCTCGCCGAGGAGAGCCAGCTCGCGGCGTTCTCCAGCATCCTCGAGGAGCCGCAGGTGCTGCTCAGCCCCGAGCGCATCCGGATCCTGCGCGTCATCGCCGTCGGGTCGTCGACCAAGCGGTTCGACGCCGATGTGAGCGAGCACCGCGCGACGACGCGCGAGACGCTGCGGGCGGTGGAGATCCCGCAGTCCAGCACCATCCAGCTGCTCACGGCGAACGCAGACCTGCCCTTCCAGGTGCGCAACGACCTGCCCTGGCCGGTGACCGTGCGCTTGTCGGTGGCCCCGACCGATCCGCGCCTCGAGGTGCAGTCGGTCACGCCGGCGGTGATCCCGGCGAACACCAACACGCGCGTCAAGGTCCCGGTCTCGGCTCGGGTCGGCAGCGGAGAGCTCGACCTTCGTCTGGCGCTCTTCAGCCCCACGGGCGTCGAGCTCGGAGACAGGCAGACGGTGCGGGTCGCCGTGCGCGCCGAGTGGGAGGGGATCGGCCTCACCGTCTTCGGCGCCCTCATCGTGATCCTCGTCGGCCTTGGGGTCGTGCGCACGGTGCGCCGCAAGCGGCGCGAGGCCGACGAGGCGGCCGACGAGGAGTCCGGCACCGCCGGCCACGATCGAGGAGTCGAATGACCAGTCTGGGCCGTTCCAGCGCCATCCTCGGCGCTGGAACCCTGATCTCCCGTGTGACCGGGCTCTTGCGCACGATCGTTCTTGTCGCCGCCATCGGCAGCATCGGCGGAGCAGGCGATGCGTTCGGCGTCGCGAACCAGTTGCCCAACAACGTGTTCACGATCATCCAGACCGGCATCCTCACCGCCGTGATCATTCCGCAGATCGTCAAGGCCGGTGCCCACTCCGACGGCGGCAGGGCCTACATCTCGAAGCTCTTCACACTCGGAACGGTCGTGTTCCTCGCGGCCACGGCTGTGGCGATCGTGCTCGCCCCCGTTCTCGTCCGGATCTACGCGAAGGGCTATGCCCCCGACCAGCTCGCACTGGCGACGGCGTTCGCGTACTGGTGTCTTCCGCAGATCTTCTTCTACGGTCTGTACGCGCTCATCGGCGAGACGCTCAACGCCAAGCGCGTGTTCGGCCCGTACACCTGGGCGCCCATCGCGAACAACATCGTCTCGATCGCGGGGTTCCTCGTCTTCATCGCCCTGTTCGGCGCCGACCGCAGTCAGGTCGAGTCGTGGAATCCGACGATGATCGCCGTCCTCGCCGGCACGGCGACCCTGGGCATCGCCCTGCAGGCAGCGCTGCTGCTGGTCTCCTGGCGTCGCACGGGACTCGTGCTGAAGCCGGACTTCCGGTGGCGCGGTGTCGGCCTGCGGCACGTGGGGACGCTCGCCGGGTGGACGTTCCTCATGGTCATCGCCGGTCAGCTCGCAGGCCTCGTCCAGACGACCGTGGTGTCGGAGTCGACCGGGCATCCCTCGGTGTTCTTCATGCAGGCGGCGTGGCTGGTGTTCATGCTCCCGTACTCGATCTTCGCGATCTCGATCGGCACCCCGTACTTCACGCAGATCGCCGAGCACGCCGCGGCAAGGCGCGACGCCGACGTGCGTTCCGACGTCGCCCGCTGCATCCGCGTCATCTCGCTGTTCGTCGTCGGCTCCGGCGTCGCCCTGGCCGTCGCCGCGGTGCCGGCGACGCGCATCTTCACCACATCCTCGGAGCAGGCCGTGCAGGCCGCCCCAGTGCTGATCTGCTACCTCGTCGGACTTCTGCCGCTGGCGGTCCTGTTCATCGTGCAGCGCGCGTTCTACGCCTACGGCGACACACGCACGCCGTTCTTCTTCACGCTCGTGCAGGTCGTGCTCATCATCGGGTTCTCGGTCCTCGCCGGCGCCGTGGCTCCGCTCAGCCAGCTCGCCGCCGCGATCGCGCTCGGGCAGTCGGTCGCGGGCATCGTGCAGACCGTCATCGCCGTGTGGATCCTCCGCAACCGTCTCGGCGGGCTCGAGCTGCCGTCGACCATCCGCTCGCTCGTGCGTTTCGCCGTCGCCGCGATTCCCGCCGGACTCGCCGGCTGGGGCGTCTACCTGCTGCTCGGGGCGGGCGACGGCTGGACCGCAGGCAACACCGGCGCGAACTTCCTCGACCGCCTGCTCGGCGCCGTCGGCACCGGCGTCGTCGGCCTCGCCGCCGTGAGCGTGTACGTGGCCGTGCTGCTGCTCCTTCGCGCACCCGAGCTCTCCGCCGCCACGCGGATGCTGCGTCGCTTCCTCCCCGGCCGCTGACCCCGCCCGCCCCCGCCCGGCCGCGCCACCCGGCCGTGGGGAATGCCCCGCGGTTACCATTGGTTGAAGCAGCGGAACCCCTTTCCAGGGAGGCGCCCTGTGTCCAGGGAAGAGAGAGAGCACATGCGCAAGGTCATCATCATCGGCTCCGGCCCGGCCGGCTTCACGGCCGCCATCTACGCGGCCCGCGCGAACCTCCAGCCGCTGCTCATCGCCAGCTCGGTCGAGGTCGGCGGCGAGCTGATGAACACCACCGAGGTCGAGAACTACCCCGGCTTCCCCGAAGGCATCCAGGGTCCCGAGCTCATGGCCAAGTTCCAGGAGCAGGCCGAGAAGTTCGGCACCGAAGTGCTCTACGACGATGTGACCGCGCTCGAACTCGACGGTCCCGTGAAGAAGGTCACCCTGGGGTCCGGCGCCGTGCACGAGACGCAGACTCTCATCTACGCGACCGGATCCGCGTACCGCAAGCTCGGCATCGAGGGCGAGGAGCGCCTGTCGGGCTACGGCGTGTCCTGGTGCGCCACCTGTGACGGCTTCTTCTTCCGCGAGAAAACCATCGCCGTGGTCGGCGGCGGCGACTCCGCCATGGAAGAGGCGACGTTCCTCACGCGCTTCGCGTCGAAGGTGTACGTCATCCACCGCAAGGACACCCTCCGCGCCTCGAAGATCATGCAGGAGCGCGCCTTCGCGAACGAGAAGATCGAGTTCATCTGGAACAGCGAGGTCGCTGAGATCCTCGGCGGCGACAACGTGACCGGCGTGCAGCTGCGCTCGACGGTCGACGGCTCGCTGCGCGACCTCCCCCTCGACGGTCTCTTCATCGCGATCGGCAACGACCCGCGCACGCACCTCGTGCACGACAAGCTCGAGCTCACGCCCGAGGGCACCATCTGGGTCGACGGACGCTCGTCGCGCACGTCGGTCCCTGGTGTGTTCGCCGCCGGCGACGTCATCGACCCGACCTACCGCCAGGCGATCACCGCCGCCGGGTCGGGCACCGTCGCTGCGCTGGATGCCGAGCACTTCCTCGCCGACTTGGAAGACGCCTCGGTCGAGGTCCCGGCTGCCGAGGCCGCCGAGATCATCACGGCCTGACCGCGGGAACAGAACACACTCGTCGGCTGTTGTAGCCGTCGAACCTCGAATCAAGGAGAACTCTGATGAGTGCAAAGGCGACGAGCCAGGCGACCTGGGAGCAGGACGTCCTGCAGGCCGAAGGTCCCGTGCTGGTGGACTTCTGGGCCGAATGGTGCGGTCCGTGTCGCATGGTCTCGCCGGTCCTGGACGAGATCCAGGCCGACCACCCCGACAAGATCACCATCCTCAAGCTGAACGTCGACGAGAACCCGCAGCTCGCCATGCAGTACCAGATCACCTCGATCCCGGCGATGAAGGTGTTCCAGGGCGGCGAGGTCAAGACGACCATCATCGGCGCCAAGCCGAAGTTCGCCCTCGAGCAGGATCTGGCCGCGTTCATCGGCTGATCGCTCCGGCATCCGGGCCGTCGCTCCCCTCGGGGCGGCGGCCCTTCTTCATGTCCGGGCTCGTGGACTCCGCCCGCTGAACGGCCTCAGGCGACGGCCGGATCCCACCGCCGATGCCGCTGCTTCTCGTCGAGCAGCCCCCAGACGGCAGGCGTCAGCTCCGGGTACTCGAGGGCGATCTGCCGCAGCACCCGGTAGTGCCGCGCCTCGTTGGGCCGCACGCCGTCGTTCGCCGCGATGTTGTCGGCGCGCAGCAGGTAGACGACGAGCTCATCGACGCTCGGGAGCTCCTCCATGAAGTCCCACGGGTCCTCGCCCCCGAGCAGGCGCTCCTGGATGAGAACCGCGAGTTCGTCCGACGCCTCTGCGCGCAGGACCTCGAGGCTGGCGCGGCGGGGAACGGACTCGGTCATCCGTCCAGCCTACGTGCGTTCTGCCCGCCTGCGGCGCTCTACGCGAGCATCGTCCTTCATCTCCTCGAGCTCCTTGCCCTTGGTCTCCGCGACCTTGAAGTACACGAAGAAGAACGACAGCAGAGCGAAGAAGGCGTAGAAGCCGTACGCGAACGGCAGCCCGATCTCCGCGAACGCGGGGAAGGTGGTCGAGATGAAGAAGTTCGCGACCCACTGCGCTGCCGCCGCGACGGCGAGCGCGCCCGCCCTGATCGAGTTGGGGAACATCTCGCCGAGCAGCACCCAGACCAGAGGTCCCCACGTGGCGCCGAAGAACACCACGAACGCGTTGGCGCAGATGAGAGCGATCGTGGCCCACGGGTCGGGAAGGGTCACGGCGCCGTTCTCGAGTGTGCCGAACGAGAACGCCAGGGCCATGAGGCCGAGCGTGAGGGTCATCCCCACCGAGCCGACGAGCAGCATGATGCGTCGTCCGACGCGGTCGACCAGCAGGATCGCCACGACTGTGACGACGATGTTCGTCACCGAGGTGATGACCGTGATGGTCAGGGCCTGCGATTCGCCGAAGCCCACCGACTGCCACAGCGTGGTGGAGTAGTAGAAGATCACGTTGATGCCGACGAACTGCTGGAACACCGACAGCAGGATGCCGACCCACACGATGGGCTTGAGGCCGAGTCGGTTGCCGCGCAGGTCACGCAGCGACTCGGAGCGCTCGGTGTTGATGGTGCCGGTGATCTCGGTGATCTTCGCCTTGACGTCGACCGTTCCGGTGACGGTCGTGAGGATCTCGGATGCCTTCTCGAACTCGCCCTTCGCCACGAGGTACCGGGGCGACTCGGGCAGGCGAAGCGACATGATTCCGTAGATGAGAGCGGGGATCGCTTCGGCGATGAACATCCAGCGCCAGGCGGTGAGGCCCCACAGGGGCTTGGCCGCGCCTCCCGCGACATCGGCGAGCAGAGCATCCGAGAGCAGGGCGACGAAGATGCCCGTCACGATCGCGAGCTGCTGCAGGGAACCGAGTCGGCCGCGCATGCGTGCGGGCGAGACCTCGGCGATGTAGGCGGGGGCGATGACGGATGCCGCGCCGACGCCGAAGCCGCCCACGATGCGCCAGATGATGAGGTCGACGACGCCGAACGCGAGTCCCGATCCCACCGAGGACGCGAGGAAGAGCACGGCGGCTGTCACCATGACGGGGATCCGGCCGAACCGGTTGGCAAGCGGCCCCGCGAACCAGGCGCCGACCGCGCAGCCGATGAGGGCTGACGACACGGCGAAGCCCTTGAGGCCCACCCCGAGGTCGAAGCCGGATTGAGCGCCGGCGAGAGCGTCGACCGCGCCGTTGATCACGGCCGTGTCGAACCCGAACAGGAAGCCTCCCAGCGCCGCCGCGATGCTGACCGCGATGACACGGCCTCGTATCGCGGATGCCGAAGGTGATGGTGCAGACATGTCGCCCTCCTCAGCGTCCGTTGACCGAGTCTAGGCCTGAGGACGCCCGCAGGGCAGGATCACCCGCGGCCGTAGCTGTCTTCGCCGAGTTCCTCGAGAATGCGGTTCAGATCCTGAATCGAAGCGAAATCGATTGTGACCTGGCCTTTACGCGCGCCGAGTGAGATCTTCACGCGCGTGTTCAGGCGGTCGCCGAGCTTGCCCGCGACCTCGTCGAGATAGGCGCGCCGTGCTCCGGGCGTCGGCTTCGGCGTGCGCGTCGCGGGCTCCGACACCGACTTCGCGGCCATCTCGGTGGCGCGCACCGAAAGGTCCTCGTTCACGACCTTGTCGGCCAGGCGCTGCATGGCTTCGGGGCTGTCGAGGCTGAGGATCGCACGCGCGTGTCCGGCCGACAGCACGCCTGCGGCGACGCGCTGCTGCACCGGCACAGGGAGCTTCAGCAGGCGGATGGTGTTGCTGATCTGGGGACGAGAGCGCCCGATGCGGGTGGCGAGCTCCTCCTGCGTGATCCCGAAGTCTTCGAGCAGCTGCTGGTAGGCGGATGCCTCTTCCAGCGGGTTCAGCTCGGATCGGTGCAGGTTCTCGAGGAGCGCGTCGCGCAGTAGGTCTTCATCCGCGGTGTCGCGCACGATCGCCGGGATGGACTCCAGACCGGCCTCGCGAGCCGCGCGCGTGCGCCGCTCCCCCATGATGAGCTCGTAGTCGCCATCGGCGTTCTTCCGGACCACGACGGGCTGGAGCACGCCGAACTCGCGGACGCTGTGCACGAGCTCAGCGAGGTGCTCCGGGTCGAAGTGCGTGCGCGGCTGTCGCGGGTTGGGAACGATCTTCTGCGGATCCAGCTGGATGAGGTGGATTCCAGGAACGCTTTCCAGCTCCGGCGCCTCCGCCGCGGCATCCGTCTGCGCTTCTGAACGGATGCTGGCGCCCGGGAAGAACACGTCCACGGGACGTTCTGCCTGATCTGCGGTGGGGATCAGGGCGCCGATCCCCCGCCCCAGTCCTGTGCGCTTCGCCATCATTTCTCCTTGCTCTGCTTCTGGGTGCGCGCTGTGGAGCGCGACGCGATCTCGACCGCTGCCTCACGGTAGGCGATGGCCCCGGCAGACTGGCCGTCGTACGCGATGACGGTCTGTCCGAAGCTCGGCGCCTCCGACACTCGCACCGAGCGCGGGATGACGGTGTCGAGCACCTGCGACGGGAAGTGGTTGCGCACCTCTTCAGCGACCTGATGCGCGAGCCGGGTGCGTCCGTCGAACATCGTGAGCAGGATCGTGGAGAGGTGGAGGGCGGGGTTGAGGTGCTTCTGGATCATCTGGATGCTGCCGAGCAGCTGGCTGAGACCCTCCAGCGCGTAGTACTCGCACTGGATCGGGATGAAGACCTCGGATGCCGCCGTGAACGCGTTGATCGTGAGCAGTCCGAGGGACGGAGGGCAGTCGATGATGACGAAGTCCATCGGATGGTCTTCGAGGTAATCGAGAAGGGCACGACGGAGGCGATGCTCGCGCGCTACCTGCGCAACCAGTTCGATCTCCGCTCCGGCGAGATGAATGGTGCTCGGTGCGCAGAACAGGTTCTCGTCTTCCGGACTGGGCTGCACGATATCTGCGAGCGGGAACTCCTCGATGAGCACGTCGTACACGCTCGGTGTATCGGAGTTGTGTGGCACACCCAGCGCCGTCGATGCGTTGCCCTGGGGGTCGAGGTCGATGACCAGAACTTTCGCGCCCAGTCCGGCCAGCGCCGCGGCGATGTTGACCGCACTGGTGGTCTTGCCGACGCCGCCCTTCTGATTGGAGACGGTGAGCACGCGGGTCTCACCACTGAACTCGACATGAACGCCCTCAAGCGCCTTGCGGCGAGCGGAGAGGTCCGCGAGTTCTCGCGCGAGGGGTGTATCCGTCCCGAAGGTGTTCGGTGATTCCTTGTCGGACTGTTTCACGTGAAACATCCACTCCTTTCGGGGCCGGGTACCACTCTAATCGTTGGGACTGACAGGCTTGTCCGTTTGCATGTGCACACGCGGGAGAAGGGGAAAGCTCCCTCGTGCTGGGATCTGTGCAGAGAGAGTGGGGGTGAGTGGTCGGTCGGTGGAGGCCGGTTGCCGGTAGTGGCCGGGGGGTCGATGGGCCGAGCGACGGGCAGAGCAGGGCGAGCAGTCGCTACGTAAACGGTAGCGGCCGTTCCCGCTTCGCCTGCGGGCGGATGCCGGCTACGTCGCATGCCGTCTACGACGACGTGGGGCGCCGCCGTCTTTAGGAACCCTCACCGAGCACAACGAGCCGATCTGCACGTTTCACGTGAAACAATCCCGGGGGACCGCTCCGCCCTCGCGTAGGGTTCGGCGGACCGGGCCCTGAGAGTGGAGGGCGTCGCGCCGAGCCGACCTTCGCAGCCCGGCTGACGTGAATTCATCTGGCCAGCTGCGTCGCTTGGTGCGATGTCGAGGACGCTCGCGCGGCACGCGGCAGAGCGTTTCACGTGAAACGCGGTGGTGCTCGGGCTGCCGTGCCACTCCCCCGTCAGCCAGGTGCCATGGGAAGCCCGCTCCGCGCCGCCCACGTGGGATAACCCCACGCTGCACCGCGGCAACAGACGGCCGGTGAGGACTTCGCGACACACACCATCGTGGATGCGCTTTGCTCGGAGGTTATGCGCCATTCCACCCCTCTCCTGCGCGTGCGGCGGCTGACCGCCGGCCCGTCCAGCCCGCACGTCGATGATCGCAGCCCGACGGGGCGATGATCATCGACGGGACTGCCATCGAACGCGGTCCCGTAGCCCGGTATGCGACCAGCGGAGATTGTGCCGAAGTCTCCTCCTGCCCAACTCAGTCCCTCGACGGCACGCCCCAGCCCCCTTGACCGATGCTTCATGCTGCGCCCAATAGACAGCCGGAGATCGACTGCGTCCGCGAGGAGTCCGGCCTGGCTCCACCTCTACGGCACCGCATCGGGCACTGCGGCGAGGTCGGCGCCGCGGGGTCTCAATTGACTGTCGGGCCACGACTGAGCCATTCCGTGACGGTCCCGAACACCGCACCCACCACGCGGCGCCCATTTCTGAACGCGACCGAGAGTCGCGTCGCGACTCACGAGAGAACCATTCCAATAGTCCCGGGACGAGCCGCCCGTACGAGCGACTGTCACTAGCGCGCCTCCGTTTCACGTGAAACGGCCGCGATCATACCCCTGGTCGCACGCAGAGCTCGAACGCACTGCGGCAGCCGTTTCGACCGATCACCCGAACGCCGCCGGCACCGTGTGCCTTACGTGGCCGCCCAGGCCGTCAGACCGCTGGTCGTACGCAGAGCTCGAACGCACTGCGGCAGCTAGCTCGATCAACTCCCACCGGCACCGTCTGCCTCACGTGACAGCCCGGGGACAGACCGCTGGTCGAACACAGAGCTCGCACACACTGCGATGACCAGTTCGATCGATCACCACCGACACCGTGTACCTCACCTCGCACCCTGGGCATCAGCACCCTGACTGAACGCAGAGCTCGCACGGTGCGCCAGTTCGCTTGACTCTCACCGGCACCGTGTGCCTCGCGTGACATCCGGGATCCACCCCCTCCCGTCGAACGCAGTGCTCCCAGCCACTGCACCAACCCGACCGAACACCTCCGGCACCGCACGTTTCACGTGAAACGCCTGAGATCAAGCCTCGTGTCGCCCCCACTACACGCACCGCATCAACTCGGTCGAATGTCACCACCGCCGCATGTTTCACGTGAAACACATTTCATGGTCGTCGCTGAGCCGCCGGAGATTCGTCCACTGTTCCCATCGCGCAGCTCGAGCACGCCCTCGTTCCCGCTCCCTCACAGGGTCGCAGGGCCGCAGAGCCGCAGAGCCGCAGAGCCGCAGAGCCGAGCATATCGCCGGCAACGCGTGTACCTCGCCTCCCAGAAGCGCAGGCGCAGTAGCCTCACAACACACCGCGCGACGGACCGAGACCAATCAACAGACCCAACGAGAGCGCGTCGATTGATCTCCCCGCCCATCCCCGAGTTCCACCGTTCCATCTCGGAAGCGGACGTTTCACGTGAAACACTTCGACCGGATCCAGCTCCCACGACCATCACGGTCAACCGCACCCGCGGGCACCCACGCCACGCGACGTTAACAACGCGTGCTCCACCCCGTACGTCGTCGTGACTGCGATCCAGCCCCCACGGAACGAACCGAATCGAAACCGAGTCGATCCTGCCCGGTACTCCCTCCCCGCAGCACACCAGGAATCGCACGTGGCAAGAATCCCACGCCACACACCACCTGAACACCCACTCCCGCCATCACTGCGGCGGACGTGCCCGCATCCTCTGACCCGGCCGTTCCACGTGAAACCGAAACCCCCGCGCCACGCCTCCCCCACGGTCGCCATCGCGCCCAGCCATCAACAGCACAACGCCCCCGAAGCCTCCCGGCGCCCCCAAAGACCACGACAAAAGGGCTGCTCACCCAGCAGGAATCACCAACAGCCTCCTCCCCGGCGAGCACCCCCTCGTGCCCGCACCCACACGAACGTGCGCGTACCCGTTCCCGAGGTTCCCAGAAGAAAGAGGTCATGTTTCACGTGAAACATCACCTCTTCATTCAGCATCCGGGCTCAGCGCACGCGAGCTCTCACCACTCGTGTCGTCTCCGGCAGAACTCCCTCGCCGAGGACCTCGACCCTGACATCACTCAGCCGGAACTTCTTGATCTGCTTCTGCGCTGCCTCGATCTCATTGGCAGCGTTCAAACCCTTCAGCAGGGTGAGTTCGCCTCCATCCCGCACAAGCGGCGCCGTGATCGGGATGAGAGTCCGCAGCGCACTGACAGCCCGTGCCGTCACCACGTCGAAACCTTCCGCCCGCCGGGCGTCCTCCGCCCGCGCGCGCAGCACCTCGACATTGTCGATCCCCAGAGCCGACACCTGCTCGTTCAACCACGTGATCCGCCGCTCCATCGGCTCGATCAGGGTCCACTGAACATCCGGTCGCGCAATCGCCAACACGAGCCCAGGAAGCCCGGCGCCGGATCCGACATCTGCGACGCTGCCATGGAACAGCGGCGCAGCGATCACGCTGTTGAGGATGTGCCGCGTCCACAGACGAGGGACCTCCAGTGGCCCGATGAGGCCCCGCTCCTCCCCCTCGCGAGCCAGGGCGTCCGTGAACTGACGCGCAAGATCGATCCGATCTCCGAACAGCTCCGCGGCGACGGTTGGCTCGACTTCAACTGCACTCATGGCCGTGATATCCGTTCTGATCTCAACCGAGAGGCGATCGCCGTGTGCCCACCCGCTCAGTGGCGGCGCAGCACGGTGTGCCGCGCGGCACCCTCGCCGTACGACTCCGAGACCAGCCCTCGTTCGGCCGCGATGTCATGGATCAGCTTGCGCTCGTAGCTCGACATCGCCGGAAGCGATGCCTGCGACGACCCCTCGTCGAGCTTGGCAGCCGCGGCATCCACCAGACGCTCCAGCTGACGTCGACGCTCGTCACGTGATCCTCCGATGTCGAGGATCAGCCGCGAGAACGAGCCTGTCTTGTTCTGCACAGCAAGCCGGGTCAGCTCCTGCAGAGCCTGCACCGTGTCGGGCGCGGAGAGCAGGGCCAGCGAATCACCCTCTGCCTCGACCGACACGTACGCACGCCCCTGGCGCACATCGAGAGTCAGATCTCCGTCGATATCGGCGATATCGAGGAGCTCTTCGATGTAGTCGGCGGCGATGTCGCCCTCGTTCTCGAGCTGCGCCACTGTGGGTTCAGCCGATTCCGTCGTCAGGTTCTCGCTCATGGTCGGCTACTTCCCCTTCTTCTTCGCGCGCTTCTTGCCGACCGGCTGCTGCCGCTTCGGCGCTTCGGCCTTCGCGCGCTCGACCTCTTCGACGAGCCGCTGCTGCTCGGCCTCGTACACCGCGATCGGCACCACCTTGCCCTCGGAGTTGATGGCCTTGCCCTTGCGAGCCAGGCGCTCTTCGCGCGCCTTCGCCGCCTCAGACCCGGGCGTCGGCATCTCACGGATGACGAGGAACTGCTGACCCATCGTCCACAGGTTCGAGATGAACCAGTACACGACGACACCGAGGGGGAAGAACACACCCGAGAAGATGAAGCCCAGCGGCAGGATGTAGAGCATGATCTTCTGCATCTGGTACGCCTGGCCGGTCTTGGCTTCGGGCGACAGGTTCTTCGAGATGATCTGCAGCTGAGTGAAGAACTGCGACGCGATCATCAGCACGACGAGCGTGACCAGGATGATGATCGCCGTGGTGTTCTGAGCGTCGACCGCATTGCCCAGGGTCTCGTGCAGCGAGGCGACACCGAAGAGCTTGGCGTCATAGAACTCCTTCGTGAGCTCGGGGCTCAGGAAGCCGACACCGCCGATGCCGGCCTTCGCGTGCTTGCTGACATCGCTCAGCACGCTGTACAGCGAGAAGAACACCGGCATCTGCACGAGCAGCGGCAGGCAGCTCGACATCGGCGTCGTGCCGTGCTTCTTGTACAGCGCCATGGTCTCGCGACTCATCGCCTCACGGCTGAGCTGATCCTTCTTGCCGCGGTACTTCTCCTGCACTTTTCGCAGTTCAGGAGCGATTTCCATCATCTTCCGCTGACTCTTGATCTGCCGCACGAAGAGCGGGATGAGCGCCGCGCGCACGACGATCACGAGCCCGACGATCGACAGCACCCAGGTGAGTCCGCTCGCAGCGGGAAGCCCCACGGCCGTGAGGAGCCAGTGCCACGCGACGAGCACGAGCTCGACGAGCCACTTCAGCGGCCAGAGGATGGTGCCGAGCAGGTCGAAGCCGCCGCCGGATGCCGCCTCCGAGGGTGTCGGTGACGGAGTGGCTGCGGCCAGCAGGAGGTCGAGACCCACTGATCAGTCCTTTCGGGCAGGAACGACGAAACCACGAGCGGTCAGGTCGTAACGGAAGTGTTCGTGCGGACGGACGTCATCGACGCCGCCGCGAGTCCAGGGATTGCAACGGAGGATGCGCCAGGCAGAGAGCAGAGCTCCCTGCACGGCGCCGTGCTGTTGCACCGCACCTACAGCGTAGGCGGAACACGAGGGATAGTACGCACAGACATCTCCGTAGAGCGGTGAGATGACCGCGCGGTACGCGGTGAGGAACCCCAGGACGAGGTTGCGCGGGATCAGCGGGATGCTGCGGACGGCGTCGTGCCAGTGGAATCGCGCCGTCCCGACCGACGACGCCGGCAGCGCCGTCATGACGAGGCCCGCGTGAGCCGGCCGAGACAGCGGTTCACATCGGCGCTGAGCTCGGCGAACGTCGCGGTCGCGGATGCAGGAAGGGCACGGATGACGACATCCGTGCCCTCGGGAACCCGGGGAAGCGCCTCCGCACAGACGGCTTTGAGTCGCCGTCGCACGGTGTTGCGCACCACCGCGGTGCCCACCTGCTTGCTGATGATGAACCCGAACCTCGCGGCTCTGCTCTCGCCCGTCGACAGCATCGACGTCACGACGCGCGCTCCGCCACAGCGGTTTCCGCGTCGGACCACCAGTCGGTAGTCGCTTCCGCGGGTCAGCCGGAACGGACGGGCGAGCACAGCGGCTTACGCGGAGAGCTCGACGCGGCCCTTCGCGCGACGAGCCGACAGGATCGCGCGGCCGGCACGGGTGCGCATGCGGGCACGGAAGCCGTGCTTCTTGGCGCGACGACGGTTGTTGGGCTGGAAGGTGCGCTTGCTCATGGAATCACTCCGGAAAATGCTGCCACCGGAACCATTGCGACCGGAGACATAGGGAACTGCCGTTCAGGCATAAGTCAACCGATTAAGGGTACGTCGTGGCGGCGCACAGAGCAAATCTGCGCGCTCATCTGGTCATCACGCGCCCGGATCCGCACAGCCATTATCCACAACCCCGCTGCCTCCGCTCGACGCAACACGCCCGCGGTTTTCCCAGGGCAGGTTGCCGTTCCGGGCCGTGGTGACTACCGTGGCATCCGAAGTTATCCACAGGGGGGACTGCTGCGCGGCATCCCTCCTCGATCCACCGCCCGGAGCGTCATGTCCTCACCTGCCCAGCCCGACGTTCCGATCTGGACCACGGTGCAGGAGCTCCTCGAGGCAGACGACCGCGTCACCCCGCAGCTCCAGGGCTTCCTCAGTCTCGCGGTCCCGGCCGGCGTGATGGCCGCGACCCTCTACCTCGAGGTGCCGAACGACCTCACCGCGGCACAGATCAACAAGCGCCTGCGGCTCCCGATCATGGAAGCTCTCTCGCACATCGGCGACGAGGTCACGTCGTATCGCGTCGTGGTGAACCACGAACTCGCAGAGCAGCCCACCGCACCGATCGCGGTTCCCGACTACGGTCGCCAGGACTCCGCGCGCCCCGAGTCGCCGATGGAGCAGCAGCCGACTCCCATCCGTCACGAGTCGCGGCTGAACCCCAAGTACACGTTCGACAACTTCGTCATCGGCCAGTCGAACAGATTCGCGCACGCGGCTGCCGTCGCCGTGGCCGAGGCGCCCGCCAAGGCGTACAACCCGCTCTTCATCTACGGCGACTCGGGCCTCGGCAAGACGCACCTTCTTCACGCGATCGGCGACTACGCGCAATCGCTCTACGCCGGGGTCAAGGTCCGGTACGTCTCGAGCGAGGAGTTCACGAACGACTTCATCAACTCCATCGCCAACAACCGCGGCGCTGCGTTCCAGGCCAGGTACCGCGAGGTCGACATCCTCCTCATCGACGACATCCAGTTCCTGCAGGGGCGAGCGGAGACGCAGGAGGCGTTCTTCCATACCTTCAACACGCTGCACGACCACAACAAGCAGGTCGTGATCACGAGCGACGTCGCGCCCAAGCTCCTCACCGGGTTCGAAGATCGGATGCGCAGCCGGTTCGAGTGGGGTCTCATCACCGATGTGCAGGCTCCCGACCTCGAGACCCGTATCGCGATCCTCCGCAAGAAGGCGCAGAGCGAATCCCTCCACATACCGGATGATGTGCTGGAGTACATCGCGACCGTCGTCTCGTCGAACATCCGGGAGCTCGAGGGCGCACTCATCCGCGTCTCGGCGTTCGCGAGCCTGAACCGCTCCGCCCTCGACATCTCCCTCGCCCAGACCGTACTGCGCGACATCGTCGACACGGCCGAGGACAACATCATCTCGCCGACGGACATCATCACGGCGACCGCGCAGTACTTCAAGCTCACCGTCGACGACCTGTACGGCTCGAGCCGGTCGCAGCAGATCGCCGTGGCGCGGCAGATCGCCATGTATCTCTGCCGCGAGCGGACGAACCTCTCGCTGCCGAAGATCGGCCAGCTGTTCGGCAACCGCGATCACACGACGGTCATGTACGCGTACAAGAAGATCAGCGACCTCATGAAGGAGCGTCGCTCGATCTACAACCAGGTCACGGAGATCACGACGCAGCTCGGGCGCCGCTGAGCGCACGGATCCGCGTCAGGGTTCGAAAAGGGGATGCGGTGCCCACGAGGGCGCTGCATCCCCTTTTCCGTGGACTTGACAGCCGTCTGCGGCATCCGATATCGGCTGTTTGCACATGTGGATAACTTGTGGATGAATCCCCAGCCGGTCGGGACGACTGTGAGCGGAACGGTGAAACCTGTGGATAACCACGGGGATCTGCACAGGGCGGCGGATGCTGCGAACCCGCGGATTCCTCAGGGATTCCACAAGTGACAAAGATGTAGTTCCCTACTCGCGTCTGATTTCCACCGAGTTATCCACAGTATCCACAACTGTTAACACCGTTAAGAAGTTAACCCGGTTAAGGCGCGATCCGATCACCAGACGGTGGGAAGAACCCGGAGCGGCCTTTGTCGCACCATGGCGTAGGGAACTGCAGAACTGTGGGGCTAGCATGGGAAGCCCCGCACTGGCAGGAATGTCATGCACCGACGACGAGGGAGCACCCGTGAGGTTTCAGGTCAACCGCGATGTCTTCAGCGAAGCCGTCTCCTTCGTGGTCAAACTGCTCCCTCAGCGCAATCCGCAGCCGATCCTCGCCGGCGTGCTCATCGAGGCCGACGGTGCGGGCCTGACGCTCTCGGCCTTCGACTACGAGGCATCCGCCCGCACCACCATCGAGGCGACGGTCGAGACGCCTGGCACGATCCTCGTGCACGGCCGTCTTCTCAGCGACATCGCCAGCCGGTTGCCGAACGCTCCGATCGAGATCGCCGTCGAAGACGACGGCAGCATCTCGGTAACCTGCGGCTCCGCGCGCTTCACGCTCGCTGCCATGCCCGTCGAGGAGTATCCGTCGATCCCCGAGGTCACCGGCACGTCCGGTGTCGTCCCGGCCGACGACTTCAGCACGGCGATCTCTCAGGTCGGCTTCGCTGCGTCGCGCGACGACGTCACCCCGGTGCTGACCGGAGTGCAGCTGGAGGTCACCGGCCAGAACCTGAGCCTCGTCGCGACCGACCGCTACCGCGTGTCGCTGCGGGATGTGCCGTGGGACGGTGAAGCCGTCGAGTCGAGCGCCCTCGTCCCGGCCCGCACGCTCGTCGAGGTCGGCAAGACGTTCGGCCACGCCGGCACCATCGAGATCGCGTTCTCCGGAGCCGGCGACCGCGAGATCATCGCCTTCACCGCCGGCAACAAGACCGTGACGTCGCTGCTCATCAAGGGCAACTTCCCGCCGGTGCGACGTCTGTTCCCTGAGCAGACCGACCACTACGCCGTCGTCAACACCGGCGACCTCATCGAAGCGGTGCGTCGCGTGTCGCTCGTGCTCGACCGCGCCGCTCCCCTCCGCTTCACGTTCTCGACCGACAGCGTCACGATGGACGCGTCCGGCAGCGAGCATGCGCGCGCCTCGGAGTCGGTCGACGCGATCCTGACCGGCGGCGACGAGGTCACCCTCGGGCTCAACCCGCAGTACCTCACCGAGGCCCTGGCCGCAGTGAAGAGCGAGTTCGTCCGCGTCACGTTCACCTCGAGCGACAACGCCAACAAGCTCAGCCCCGTGCTCATCACCAGCCAGACCTCGGTCGACCAGGCGGGCCTCGACTCGTTCAAGTACCTGCTGCAGCCCAACCTGCTGCTGCGCTGAACCGGCTCCGTAGCCGTGGCGGAGACGTCGGTGCCACTGCGCTGAGGGACCACCCTGCCCACTGCCCGTGAAGAACGCTCGGTCGCCGTTGCGGCCGCGCTCGCCCAGGGCGGCGCGATGGCGGTCGGGCTCGTCGTGCTCGGCGCGGTCACCGGAGATGTGCACCCGCGCGATACCGGGCTCCTGTTCGCCCCGGGCTTCTTCTGCCTCGTGCTGATGGGCGGATTCCTGCTCTCCCTGCCCGTTCGTGTCGAGTGCGGTGCTGCTGGGAACCGCCGTGTGGTTCGCCGTCGTCCTCGCGGCTGCTCTGGCGTGACGTCGGACCGACGTCGGAGCCCGAAGGTAGGCTGACTGGCGTGATTGTGGAGCACCTGAGTCTGGTCGATTTCCGCAATTACGCGACCGCGGAACTCGCCCTCCACCGCGGTCCGAACGTGCTCGTCGGCCGCAACGGCCAGGGCAAGACCAATCTCGCCGAGGCGATCGTGTTCTTGGCGACCCTCGGCTCCCACCGCGTCTCTTCGGATGCTCCGATGGTGCGCGACGGACAGGATCATGCGATCATCCGCGCACGCCTCTCGCACGGTGAGCGCAAAGTGCTCATCGAGGTGCAGCTCAATCGCCAGGGATCGAACAAGGCGCGCATCAACGGGTCGCCCTCGAAGACGAGCGAACTCCCCCGCTACGCGCATGTGGTGCTCTTCGCGCCAGAAGACCTGCAGATCGTGCGCGGAGATCCGTCGGCCCGACGCCGATTCGCCGACCAGCTGCTCATCCAGCGCACTCCGCGCATGGCGGCCGTCATCGCCGACTACGACCGCGTGCTCAAGCAGCGCACGGCTCTGCTCAAGTCGGCGCGTGCCCGCGGCATCCGCGGCGACGCCCTCAGCACCCTCGACGTGTGGGACGACAAGCTCGTGTCACTCGGCTCCGAGATCATCGCGGCACGGCAGCGTCTCGCCGCGGATCTGCAGCAGCCGATGACCGATGCCTACGCCGCCATCGCAGGCGCCGACCACCGGCCGGAACTGGAGTGGGCGCTTTCAGTGCGGGGCGGCGACCCAGAAGAAGGAGACGACATCGCGGCCGGCGCGGCGTCCGACCGTGAGAACATTGCCGAACTCTTCCGGTCGGCGCTGACGGCGAAGCGCACGCAGGAGCTGGAAAGGGGGCTCACGCTCACCGGGCCCCACCGCGACGACCTGCTCCTGCGGGTGCGCGGACTTCCGGTGAAGGGCTATGCGTCGCACGGCGAGTCGTGGTCGGTCGCTCTCTCGCTCAGACTCGCGTCGGCTGAGCTGCTGCGCAGCGAGTCGCCGGCCGGCGATCCGGTGCTCATCCTCGACGACGTGTTCGCTGAACTCGATGCCGACCGGCGGCAGCGCCTTGCCGGGCTCACCGCGGAGTACGAGCAGGTGGTGGTGACGGCGGCCGTGGAGGAGGATATCCCCGAGGCGCTGCACCGTCACGTCGTGCGCATCACCGCGGGGACGATCAGCGACGAACGACAGCCAGACGGAGAGGAGCGCGGATGACGGAGATCGCTGAGAACCTCGCCGCCGCGGCATCCGACACTCCCGAGACGATCGCCACGTATCTGCGGCTGCGCGGTCTGCAGCCGAGCGCCAAGAACTGGCGCCGCAAGCGGCGAGTCTCGGTCGACGACGACAACGTGCCGTTCGCACCGGGCCGCGACCCCGGCACCCTGGGCGCCGTGCTCGACAAGCTCACGCGCGACTCCGGATGGGAGACCACCCTGGCGCGCGAGGACCTCGTTCGCCAGTGGGCCGACCTGGCCGGAGCCGACACGGCCAAGCACTCCGAGCCGGTATCCCTCGAGCGCGGGCTGCTCACCGTGAAATGCGACTCGACCGCGTGGGCGAAGAACCTCCAGTACATGCGAGGGACGATCCTCACCGAGATCGGCCGCCGGTATCCCGAGGCCGGCGTGGAGAACCTCCGCTTCATCGGACCCGACGTCCCCTCCTGGAAATGGGGCCCCAGAGTCGTTCCAGGGCGGGGTCCACGCGATACCTACGGGTAGGACACCATGCGAGGGGTCTGAAACGCTCAGAGGGCCACACGAGGCCGTACAGCCGCATATCCACACAAAACCCCGCTAGAATGGGACTTCGTGATATCGATGTGGAGACTGCCCTCTGATGACGCCTGAATCCCCTGCTGACGAGACGCATTCCGACAACGAGGACAAGGGCTCGTCCGCACCTGCGAATCAGCCCGCCGAGTACGGCGCCGACTCCATCCAGATCCTCGAGGGCCTCGAGGCGGTGCGCAAGCGCCCAGGCATGTACATCGGTTCCACGGGGCCGCGCGGTCTGCATCACCTCGTCTACGAGATCGTCGACAACTCCGTCGACGAGGCTCTCGCCGGTTACGCCGACACGATCCTCGTCACCCTGCTCGAAGACGGCGGGGTCCGCGTGGTCGACAACGGCCGCGGCATCCCCGTCGACCCGCACTCGTCAGACCCGTCGAAGTCCACGGTCGAGGTGGTGCTGACCATCCTGCACGCGGGCGGCAAGTTCGGCGGCGGCGCGTACGCGGTCTCCGGCGGTCTCCACGGCGTCGGCTCGTCGGTCGTGAACGCGCTGTCGACCCGCTTCGAGGTCGAGGTGAAGCAGAAGGGCTTCGTCTGGCGGCACAGCTTCGCGAACGGCGGCGCCCCCCAGCAGCAGCTCGAGAAGGGCGAGCCCACCGACGAGACCGGTACGAGCATCACGTTCTGGCCGGATGCCGAGATCTTCCGCGAGACGGTCGAGTTCGACTACGACACCCTCCGCACCCGCTTCCAGCAGATGGCCTTCCTCAACAAGGGGCTGCGGATCGAGCTGCACGACGAGCGTCCGTCGTCGGCGTACGAGGTCGAAGAAGAGGGTCAGATCGTCAGCAAGCAGCCGAGCGACGTCTTCTTCTACGAGAGGGGTCTCGTCGACTACGTCGAGTACCTCAACAAGGTGCGTCACGCGGAGGTCGTGAACGACGAGATCATCGCCTTCGAGTCGGAGGACACCGACCGGCGCATCTCGCTCGAGATCGCGATGCAGTGGACCACCTCGTACACCGAGAACGTCTTCACCTACGCGAACACGATCAACACGCACGAGGGCGGCACGCACGAAGAGGGCTTCCGCGCGGCGCTGACCACGCTGGTGAACCGCTACGCGCGTGCGAACAACCTGCTCAAGGAGAAGGACGATAACCTCTCCGGCGACGACGTGCGCGAGGGCCTCACCGCCGTCATCTCGATCAAGCTCGGTGAGCCGCAGTTCGAGGGTCAGACCAAGACGAAGCTCGGCAACACCGAGGCCAAGGCGTTCGTGCAGAAGGTGGTCGGCGATCAGCTGGGCGACTGGTTCGACCGCAACCCCGCCCAGGCGAAGAACGTCATCCGCAAGGCGATCGACGCCGCGACCGCGCGACTCGCCGCCCGCAAGGCGCGCGAGACCGCTCGCCGCAAGAGCGTGTTCGAATCGGCCGCCATGCCCGACAAGCTCAAGGACTGCACGAGCAAGGACCCGTCGATCAGCGAGATCTTCCTCGTCGAGGGTGACTCGGCCGGCGGTTCGGCCGTGCAGGGTCGCGACCCGCACACGCAGGCGATCCTGGCCCTCCGCGGCAAGATCCTCAACGTCGAGCGTGCGCGCCTCGACAAGGCGCTGGGCAACAAGGAAGTCCAGGCGATGATCCAGGCCTTCGGCACTGGCATCGGCGAGGAGTTCGACATCGAGAAGGCGCGCTACCACAAGATCGTGCTGATGGCGGATGCCGACGTCGACGGTCAGCACATCACGACGCTGCTGCTCACGATGCTCTTCCGCTACATGCGCGGGCTCATCGAGGCCGGCTTCGTCTACCTGGCGATGCCGCCGCTGTACCGCCTCAAGTGGACGAACGCTCCGCACGAGTACGTCTACTCCGACGCGGAGCGCGACGCTCTCATGACGGACGGGCTCGCGAATGGCAAGCGGCTCCCGAAGGATGCCGGCATCCAGCGCTACAAGGGTCTCGGTGAGATGAACCCCAAGGAGCTGTGGGAGACCACGATGGATCACAACACCCGCACGCTCCGCCAGATCACGATCGAGGACGCCGCCGCGGCAGACGAGATCTTCAGCGTGCTGATGGGCGAAGACGTCGAGTCGCGCCGCAGCTTCATTCAGCGCAACGCCAAGGACGTCCGCTTCCTGGACATCTGATCCCGCCACCACACCGCTGATCTCGGACAACAACACACGCACGCAGGACGGAGGAATCTTCCCGGAATGAGCATCGGGGTGGCGCGCCAGCGTCGGGGCCCCCGCTCTGCGAATGAAGGGAGGATTCCGGAGTCCGGCAGCATCCGGAGAAGAACACATGACTGACGAAGAACGCCCCGACATCAACGCGGGTCACGAGCACGGCCGCATCAACCAGGTCGACCTGCAGGAGGAGATGCAGCGGTCGTACCTCGACTACGCGATGGCGGTCATCGTCGGTCGAGCCCTCCCCGACGTGCGCGACGGTCTCAAGCCCGTGCACCGTCGTGTGATCTACGGCATGTACGACGGCGGATTCCGCCCCGACAAGTCGTTCTCGAAGTGCGCCCGCGTCGTGGGTGAGGTCATGGGTCAGTACCACCCGCACGGCGACTCGGCGATCTACGACACCCTCGTCCGCCTCGTGCAGCCGTGGTCGCTGCGCTACCCGCTCGCGCTCGGACAGGGGAACTTCGGGTCTCCTGGCAACATGGGCGCCGCAGCCCCGCGGTACACCGAGACGAAGATGGCCCCGCTCGCGCTCGAGATGGTGCGCGACATCGAAGAGGACACCGTCGACTTCTCGCCGAACTACGACGGCCAGACCCAGGAACCCGACGTCCTTCCGTCGCGTTTCCCGAACCTCCTCGTCAACGGATCGATCGGCATCGCGGTCGGCATGGCGACGAATATCCCGCCGCACAACCTCCGCGAGGTGGCCGAGGCAGCGCTGTGGGCCCTCGACAACCCGGGGATCTCCCGCGAGGAACTGCTCGACGGACTCATCCAGCGCATTCCCGGGCCGGACTTCCCGACGGGCGCGCAGATCCTCGGCACCAAGGGCATCCACGAGGCCTACCGCACCGGTCGCGGCTCGATCACGATGCGCGCCGTGGTCAACGTCGAGGAGATCCAGGGCCGCACCTGCCTCGTGATCACCGAGCTGCCGTATCAGGTGAACCCCGACAACGTCGCGGTGAAGATCGGTGACCTCGCTCGCGAGGGCAAGATCACGGGCATCGCCGACATCCGTGACGAGTCGTCCGACCGCACTGGCCAGCGTCTCGTCGTGGTGCTGAAGCGGGATGCCGTCGCGAAGGTCGTGCTGAACAACCTGTACAAGCACACGCAGCTGCAGGAGAACTTCGGCGCGAACATGCTCGCGATCGTCGACGGCGTGCCCCGCACGCTCGCGATCGACGGTTTCGTGTCGCACTGGATCTCCCACCAGCTCGACGTCATCGTGCGCCGCACGCGGTTCCGTCTCGCCAAGGCCGAGGCCCGCATGCACATCCTGCGCGGCTACCTCAAGGCGCTCGACGCGCTCGACGAGGTCATCGCGCTCATCCGCCGATCGCCTACGGTCGACGACGCGCGCGAGGGACTGAAGAAGCTCCTCGACATCGACAACGACCAGGCCGACGCGATCCTGCAGATGCAGCTGCGCCGGCTGGCCGCCCTCGAACGACAGAAGATCATCGACGAGGCCGAAGAACTCGAGGCGCAGATCGCGGAGTACAAGGCGATCCTCGCCGATGAGATGCTGCAGCGCGGCATCATCCGCGAGGAGCTGACCGGCATCGTCGAGCGCTTCGGTGACGAGCGCCGCACGCACATCCTGCATGGATTCGACGGCGACGTGTCGATGGAGGACCTCATCGCCGAAGAGGAGATGGTGGTCACCGTCACGCGCGAGGGGTACATCAAGCGCACCCGCAGCGACAACTACCGCTCCCAGCACCGCGGCGGAAAGGGCGTCAAGGGCGCCCAGCTGCGGGCGGACGACATCGTCGAGCACTTCTTCGTCACGACGACGCATCACTGGCTCCTGTTCTTCACCGACAAGGGGCGGGTGTACCGCGCGAAGACCTATGAGGTCCCTGAGGCCGGACGCGACGCGAAGGGCACGCACGTCGCGAACCTGCTCGCCCTCCAGCCCGACGAGAAGATCGCGCAGATCCTCGACATCCGCGACTACGGCGTCGCCGAGTACCTGGTGCTCGCGACGCGCGACGGACTCGTCAAGAAGACGCGGCTCGACAGCTACGACACCAACCGACAGGGCGGCGTCATCGCCATCCGGCTCAACGACGGCGACGAGCTGGTCTCCGCCCTCATGGTGAACCCGGAGGACGACATCCTGCTCATCAGCCGCAAGGGCATGTCGGTGCGCTTCAGCGCGACCGACGACGCTCTTCGGCCGATGGGTCGCGCGACCGCCGGCGTCAAGGGCATGAAGTTCCGCGAGGGCGACAGCCTGCTTTCGGCATCCGTCGCAGCCCCCGGCCAGTTCGTGTTCGTAGTGACCGACGGAGGGTACGCGAAGCGCACCGCCGTCGAGGAGTACCGCGTTCAGGGACGCGGCGGATACGGCATCAAGGTGGCCAAGTTGAACGACGATCGGGGCACCCTCGCGGGTGGTCTCATGGTCGCCGAGGACGACGAGGTCTTGGTGGTTCTGTCCAGCGGCAAGGTGGTACGCTCTGCCGTGGCCGAGGTGCCCGCCAAGGGCCGCGACACCATGGGTGTCGTGTTCGCCCGGACCACAGACGCAGACCGCATCCTCGCGATCGCCCGCAACGGCGAGCGAGGGCTCGGTGAAGACGACGCGTCGGCGGATGCCGAATCCGAGGCCCGCGAGACAGACACCCCTGAGGAAACCGCATGAGCACAGTAGCCGACAAGCTGGCGAAGAAGTCCACGCGCAAGACCACCGGCAAGCAGGTGCGTCTGCGTCTGGTGTACGTGGACTTCTGGTCGGCCGTGAAGCTCTCGTTCCTGGGGGCGGTCGCGCTCGCCGTCGTCACGATGGTGTCGTTCTTCCTCATCTACCTCGTGCTGCAGGCCACCGGCATCCTTGCCCAGGCCGACGACTTCGTCGGCAGCTTCACCGACGGCTCGGTGCGGCTGTCGGAGGTCGCGGGTCTCCCGCAGGTCATGGCCTTCGCGGCGGTCGTCTCGATCCTGAACCTCATCGTGTTCACGGTCCTCGGCGCCGTGGTGGCCGGGATCTACAACCTCGCTGTGAAGGTCACGGGAGGGCTGCTCATCGGCTTCATGTCGAACTGATCCTTCGTCGGGCTCAGGAACGGAAAGAGGGCGGATGCTGCGGCATCCGCCCTCTGTCGTCGACGGCGTCAGACGACGCCAGTGGTTCCCAGCAGTGTGCCGATGAGCCAGGTGGCGAACAGCGCGAGCGCTCCTCCGATCACGAGCCGGACGGATGCGCGGATGACGGGCGATCCGCCGATGCGTGCCGAGATCGCGCCGGTCGCGGCGAGGGCGACGAGCACGGCGACGAAGGTGACGGGTACGCGCCACTCCGGCGGTGGCAGCAGGATCGCGATGAGCGGCAACAGCGCACCGAGCGTGAAGGCGACGGCGGAGGAGATCGCCGCGTGCCACGGGTTGACGAGGTCGTCCTGATCGATGCCGAGCTCGACCTCGAGGTGTGCGGAGAGGGCGTCGTGGGCGGTGAGTTCCTCCGCCACCTTACGCGCGGTCTCGTCGGTGAGCCCGCGCTCACGGTAGAGCGCGGTGAGCTCGGCGAGCTCCGCCTCGGGCATGGTGCGCAGCTCCTCGCGCTCTTTGGCGATGAGCGAGCGCTCGCTGTCGCGCTGGCTGCTCACCGAGACGTACTCGCCCAGGGCCATCGAGATGGCACCGCCGACGAGGCCGGCGATGCCCGCGGTGAGCAGGGCGGCGTTGTCGGTGGTCGCCCCCGCTACGCCCACGACCAGCGACGCGACGGACACGATGCCGTCGTTCGCGCCGAGAACTCCGGCGCGCAGCCAGTTCAACCGCTGCCCGAGACCTGTTCCGTGCGGTTCGTTTTCGTGCATCGTCATGACGACAGTGAACCAGACACGGGTGCGGCAGGACGGGTATGAGGGTAGGGAAAACCCGAAGGCAGGTGTCCGGATGTCTCGGTGTCGGCGCCGTGCGGGGCCACCGTACCGTGGGGCTATGACCACACAGACTGCGACCACCCCCGCGGCGGCCACGGCGAAACCGCCGCTGAGGATCCTGCTTACGGTTCTCGAACTGGCCGGACTCGGCGTGCTCGGGGCCGGCATCCTCGCCATGCTCACCGGACTGTTCGGCGCGGGGCTCGGTCTCCTCTTCGCGTTCGGGATCGGCGCCGTCTTCCTCGTCGGCCTCGTGTACGCCCTGTTCGGCCTCGGCTGGTTCGAGGTGGCACGCGTCGATGCCCTCTACGGAGTGCGGATCGCTCCGCTCCGGTGGCGTCCGCGCGACCGTCCGGGATTCGCCGGGTGGCTGCGTTCGCTCGGCCGGCAGAGCATCGACGGCCGCATGTGGCGTGCGCTCGCGAACTTCGCGCTCGCCTGCATCGGCGGCGCCGTGGTGCTTCGGCTGTTCTGGAGCCTCGTGTGGTCGGCGGTCATCTCGTTCGCACCTCTTGTGACCGAGGGCGCCGTCGACGGACCGTTGGGCAGCTCGGTCGCCGTGGCGTGGGCTCCTCTCGTCGGCATCCTCGGGGTGGCGGTCAGTGCCGCCGGCATCGTCGGCATCGCCCTTCTGCACCGCTTGCTGTCGCTCGCCATCGTCGTGCCCAGCCGAGAGGCCGAGCTCACCGAGGCCGTGCGGGCGACGACCGCACAGCGCGAAGGGGCGGTGCGCGCGGCCGACGTCGAGCGCACCCGCATCGAGCGCGACCTGCACGACGGCGTCCAGCCCCGGCTGGTGTCGGTCGGCATGACCCTCGGGCTCGCCCAGCAGAAGATCGACGACGACCCCGCCGCGGCGAAGGAGCTCATCGCCGAAGCGCACACGTCCACGAAGGCCGCGATCACCGAACTGCGGCAGCTCGCCCGCGGCATCCACGCCTCGGTGCTCGACGACCGGGGGCTCGACGCCGCGCTGTCGGCTCTCGCCGGCCGCTCGCACATCCCGGTGAGCCTCGACGTCCGCATGGACCCCTCGTCGGGCTCCGGGGCCGCACGGGTGAGCAGGGATGCGGAGGCCGCTGTGTACTTCGCGATCGCCGAGTCGCTGACGAACGCCGCGAAGCACTCGCGGGCCAGTGAGGCCAGGGTCGTCGTGCGGCTGCGTGAGGGGAACACCCTCTGGGCCAGGGTCGAGGACAACGGCATGGGCGGTGCGCAGGTGCAGCCAGGCGGAGGACTCGACGGCATCGCGAACCGCATCCTGGCCGCGGGCGGCACGTTCCGCCTCGACAGCCCGCTCGGCGGACCGACCAGCCTGGAGGTGAGCGTGCCATGCGCATCCTGATCTGCGAGGACTCCGTCCTCCTGCGCGAAGGACTCGTGCGGCTGCTCGAAGACGCCGGACACGAGGTCGTGGCGGCTCTGCCCGACACCGCGGGGCTCACGGATGCCGTGACCGAGGCGTCGCCCGAACTCTGCATCCTCGACGTCCGTCTTCCGCCGACCTTCACCGACGAGGGCATCCGCGCGGCGCTCGCGCTGCGGGCCGCCGACCCGTCGCTTCCCCTGCTCGTGCTCTCGCAGTACGTGGAGGAGCGCTACGCGTCGGACCTCATCGCAGCGCAGGGCGGACCGCTCGGATACCTGCTCAAAGACCGGGTCGCCGACGTGGCGGAGTTCCTCGCGTCGGTGCAGCGCATCCACGAGGGGGCGACCGTGCTCGACCCCGAGGTCGTCGCGCAGCTGCTCACCCGCCGCAACCGTGACGACCGCATGCTGCGGCTCACCGAGCGGGAGCGCACCGTGCTCGCGCTGATCGCCGAGGGCAAGTCGAACCAGGCGATCGCCGCGCTGCTCTTCGTGTCTGAGGCCAGCGTCGAGAAGCACATCACGTCGATCTTCCAGAAACTGGGCCTCGAGCCGGACGAGTCGGGCAACCGGCGCGTGCTCGCAGCCCTCGCCCACATCGAGAACACCGGCGGGACACCCGCCACCGGCCAGACAGGAGCCGCACGATGAGCACCTACCAGCACCCCATGACTCCCCCGCCCGCCCCGGTTCCACAGCCGGTCGCTCCCGCGGCGTCCGGACCGCAACCGCCGCGTCCAGGTCGGGCGACGTGGATCACCGTGACCACGGCCGTGATCGGCGGACTCTCGCTCGCTGTCGCAGGCACGACCGCCGCCTTCGCGGCATCCGGTGATCTGTCTCGCGGCGAGTCCGTGCAGCGGATCGACGCCACGGGAGCCGAAGGGGTCGACCTCGATGCCAGTGCCAGCGAGGTGCGCGTCGTGTTCGGCGATGTCGACGAGGCGGAGCTGTCGGTGCGCGGAGACGGCGCCGGCGCATGGACCCTCGACCGGCACGACGACGAGATCGTCGTGCGCAGCCCCGACACCGTGTTCGGATGGTGGTTCGGACGCTGGTTCGACGACGAGCGCTCGGTGGTGCTCACTCTTCCGCGCGAGCTGGAGGGCATCGACGGGTCCTTCGTGCTGAACGCAGGCAGCCTCGACGTGTCGGGCGAGTACGGCGAGCTGGATCTGGAGGTCGCGGCGGGCGGACTCGTGGTCGACGGGTCGGCGACGTCGCTCGACGCCGATGTCAGCGCCGGTCGTGCCGACGTCACGCTCGACGGAGTGCAGGAGGCGGAGCTGACCGTGTCGGCCGGCGATCTGCGTGTCGAGCTCACGGGAACAGCGCCGCGCGAGACGTCCATCGAGGCGAGCGCCGGCAGCGCCGAGATCACACTCCCCGACGACGGCTACGTCATCACTCAGGAAGTGAGCGGGGGCACCCTCGACAACAGGCTCGGGCAGTCCGCGGGTGCGCGCAACTCGATCGATGTGACCCTGACTGCGGGCGAGGTCGCGCTGCGTCCGGGCAGCTGATCGAGAGGCTCGACGGCGGTCTTCCTCCCTGTACGACGCCGTCGAGCCGCCGGCTCTCCGGCTCGATTCGGAATTTGCGGAATCTTCCGGTAAAGTCTTGGAGGTTGACGGGGCTATAGCTCAGGCGGTTAGAGCGCTTCACTGATAATGAAGAGGTCCCAGGTTCAAGTCCTGGTAGCCCCACCATGCAACTCAAGAAATCCCCTACGGGGCCTTAGCTCAGTTGGTAGAGCGCCTGCTTTGCAAGCAGGATGTCAGGAGTTCGAATCTCCTAGGCTCCACAAAGATGCGTGAAGGCTCCCGAGCGTCGGCACGGGGGCCTTCTCGCATGTCTCGGCTGAGTGATTCGGGGAGCCCTGAAGCGCAGCGTAAGGGCGGAGTCTCCTAGGCTCCACAGACCTCTGGCGCCGATGCGCCCCGCATCCCCGTCGTTCAATCGATCGCGATCTGGTAGTGGATCATCCCGGTACGTGATGCGACCCGGTCGTAGAGTGCTCGCGCTGTGCTGTTCGACTCGGCGGTGAGCCAGTACACCTTCGCCGATCCGTTCTTCTCCGCCCACGCGCGAACGTGTGCGATCAACGCGCGGCCGACTCCTCCCCCGCGAACATCCGGGGCGACGAACAGGTCCTCCAGATAGCAGTAGTCCGTCGTCGTCCAGGTCGCCGGATGGGTCAGCCAATGGACGATGCCCACCGCCGTGCCGTCGTCATCACGGGCGATGGCACCGTGCACGCCTGAGTCCTCGTCGACGAGCCGCGCGAATGTCGTGGCCGTCGTGGCGTCGTCGAGGCTGGATCCGTAGAACGTGAGGTAGCCGTTCCAGAGGGCGAGCTATTCGGGGTGGTCACCGTGCGTGAGGGGTGCGATCGACGTCATGGATCGAGCGTATCGAGAGCGCTCGAGTGCCCTGCACCGCCCCGGTTCACGGATGCGTCGGAGGTCGCCAGCCTTCCGCGGGGCCGATGGCCGCCGTGATCCTGTCGCTGAGGGAGCGCAGCTGGCGCGCCTGCGCCGAGGTCAGGCTGTCGAAGACGAGTTGCCGGACGAGCGCGTGATGCGCGGGCGTCGACTCGACGACCTTGTCGTGGCCGGCGGCCGTGAGCACCCCGCTGTAGCCCTCCCCCCGGGGTTTCGAGTCGCATGATTTGCCCTGATTCCGGCGATTTCAGGTCAAATCATGCGACTCGAAGGCGAAGCGGCTAGCGCCCCGGGAACCGCTTCCGGGTTTCGGCATCCGCAACGTACACGACCAGCTGCACGTCGGTCTGGTCCGAGGGGCGCAGCTGGTGGTGCTCGAAGACGAGCCGGCCGAGAGACGGATGCTGGAACACGCGCTCGCGCGACTCGAAGCCGCCGACGCCGTGGCTGTCCCATCGGTCGCGGAACTCCGGACTGGCCTCGCGCAGCCGCCCCACGAGGTCGCGATATCGCGCATCGCCGAGTCGGGGTCCGGCCTCGGCGCGGAACTCGGCGAGGAAGCGGCGGCTGGTGTCGTCCCAGTCGTCGAGCAGCTCGCGCACCGCAGGATCGGTGAAGATCAGCCACAGGAGGTTGCGGTCCTCCGGGGCCGTCGTGGCGACGTTGGGATAGAGCGCCTCGTACGCCGCGTTCCAGGCGGCGATGCCCCAGTCCGGCGCGAGCGCGTAGGACGGATGCTCGTCGAGCGCGTCGAGGAACCGCTGCACGTGCGCCGGCGCGGTCTCGACCGCCGAGCTCGACCCGGGGCGCACCGGCGAGAAGCCGGCGAGCCGCAGCACGTAGTCGTGCTCGGCGCCGGTCAGGCGCAGCGCGGTGGCGACGGCGTCGAGCACCTGCCGCGACGGGTTGATGTCGCGCCCCTGCTCGAGCCAGGTGTACCAGGTGACGCTCACCCCGGAGAGGAAGGAGACCTCTTCGCGCCGCAGCCCGGTCGTCCGTGCGCGACCGGCAGGCGGCAGCCCGTGCGCGGCGCGGTCGAGCATCGAGCGACGGGCGCGCAGGAACGCGCCGAGTTCCGCCCGCTGCTGCTCATCGATCGCCACATCACAAACCTAGTGCTCTCACTACTAGTATCAGCGCCGTCTTCGGCATCCGCGCGTTCCCGGGCACAGTGGAAGAATGCCCACCCCTCTTCGTTCCCGCACCGTAACGCACGGCCGCAATGCGGCGGGCGCGCGCGCCCTGTTCCGCGCCGCCGGCGTCAACGCATCCGACTTCGGCAAGCCGATGATCGCCGTCGCGAACAGTTTCACCGAGTTCGTCCCCGGCCACACGCACCTGCAGCCCGTCGGCCGCATCGTGTCGGAGGCCATCACCGCGGCCGGCGGCATCCCCCGCGAGTTCAACACCATCGCGGTCGACGACGGCATCGCGATGGGCCACGGCGGGATGCTGTACTCCCTCCCTTCGCGCGACCTCATCGCCGACTCGGTCGAGTACATGGTCAACGCGCACCAGGCCGACGCGCTCGTGTGCATCTCGAACTGCGACAAGATCACGCCCGGCATGCTCATGGCGGCGCTGCGGCTGAACATCCCGACGGTCTTCGTCTCCGGCGGACCGATGGAGTCCGGCCGCGCGACCCTTGTCGACGGCACGGTGCGCACGCTCGATCTCGTCGACGCGATCTCCGAGGCGGCGAACGATACCGTCTCGGATGCCGACATCCAGCGCATCGAGGAGAACGCCTGCCCCACGTGCGGATCGTGTTCCGGCATGTTCACCGCCAACTCGATGAACTGCCTCGTCGAGGCCCTGGGTCTCGCGCTGCCCGGCAACGGCTCGGTGCTCGCGACGCATACCGCCCGCCGTGCGCTGTACGAGAAGGCCGGCGAGGTGGCCGTGCAGATCACGAAGGCGTTCTACGACGAGGATGACGCCTCCGTGCTCCCCCGCTCGATTGCCAGCCCCGCGGCCTTCGCCAACGCGATGGCGCTCGACATCGCGATGGGCGGATCGACGAACACGATCCTGCACCTGCTCGCCGCCGCGCACGAGGCCGGCATCGACTTCGGCCTCGACGAGATCGACGCGATCTCCCGCCGCGTGCCGTGCCTGGCCAAGATCGCCCCGAACCCCGCTTACGGCCGCATGTACTACATGGAAGACGTGCACCGTGCGGGCGGCATCCCCGCCATCCTCGGTGAGCTGCACCGTGCCGGACTGCTGAACGACGATGTCTCGTCCATCCACTCCCGATCGCTCGCGGCCTGGCTCGCCGAGTGGGATGTGCGCGGCGGCACGGCATCCGAGACCGCGCAGGATCTCTGGCACGCAGCCCCCGGCGGGGTGCGGTCGTCGAGCGCGTTCTCGCAGTCCGAGCGCTGGGCCGCACTCGACACGGATGCCGAGAACGGCTGCATCCGCGACGTCGCGCACGCGTACTCGGCCGACGGCGGTCTCGCGGTGCTCCGCGGCAACCTCGCGGTCGACGGCGCCGTCGTGAAGACCGCGGGCGTCGATCCGTCGATCCTCGTGTTCTCCGGCCCCGCGGTCGTGTGCGAGTCGCAGGAGGAGGCGGTCGCGAAGATCCTCGGCAAGAAGGTGCAGCCGGGCGACGTGGTCGTCATCCGCTACGAGGGGCCGAAGGGCGGCCCGGGCATGCAGGAGATGCTCCACCCGACCTCGTTCCTCAAGGGCCGTGGCCTCGGCAAGGTCTGCGCACTCGTCACCGACGGTCGCTTCTCCGGAGGGACCTCGGGCCTGTCGATCGGGCATGTCTCGCCCGAGGCGGCATCCGGCGGCGTGATCGCGCTCGTCGAAGACGGCGACATCATCGACATCGACATCCCTTCGCGCAGCATGAGCCTGCGCGTCGACGAGTCTGTGCTCGAGGAGCGCCGAGCGCGGCTGCTGGATGCCGGGGGCTATCGCCCCGTCGACCGGCAGCGCCCCGTGTCGCCGGCGCTGCGCGCCTACGCGGCCATGGCCACCTCGGCCGACCGGGGCGCGGTGCGCGACGTCGACGCCGTCGAGCGCGCGATGCGGGAGCAGGAGCTGCGCACGGCGACCGCTCTCGCCTGACACGGCGTTCGAAACGTCGGACTCTTGAGGCGACACGCCGACCCGCGGATGCCGTTGGCCGGCGTGTCGCCGCGGATCTCCGACGTTTCGTCCCCCCGCCCCCCGCGGGTGCGCCGCGCCCCCGCGCACGCCGGCCCGCCCCGCCGCCCGCGGAACCCGCCGCACCCGCACCCGCGCGGCACCCCCGCGCGACCCCGGCCGGCGCCCCGCCCCCCGCACCCCGCCCGTCCGGCATCCGTGCGTTCCATGCCGCGGTGTCGCAGACTGGGGGCATGACGCTTCCCCATGACGACATCGACGAGGGCGGACTGCTCGAGTACTCGGTCGTGTTCACCGACCGCTCGCTGAACCACATGTCCGACCGTTTCATCGGCGTGATGCAGCAGACCCTCGGCATCCTCCGCGACGCATACGGTGCGACGGATGCCGCGCTGATCAACGGCGGCGGCAGCTACGCGATGGAGGCCGTGGCACGGCAGCTGGCCGGAGGGCGACGTGCGCTCGTCGTGCGCAACGGGCTCTTCTCGTACCGGTGGTCGCAGATCCTCGACGAGGGCGGGATCGCGGCATCGGTCACGGTGTGCACGGCGCGGCCGGACGGCGACGGAGCGCAGGCGGCCTGGAGTCCCGCGCCGATCGGCGAGGTGGTCGCGGCCATCCGCGCGGGGCGGCCCGACGTCGTCTTCGCGCCGCACGTCGAGACCGCGGCGGGGATGCTGCTCCCCGACGACTACGTGCGGGCGCTGGCCGACGCCGTGCACGAGGTCGGTGGCGTGCTCGTGCTCGACTGCATCGCGTCGGGTGCCCTGTGGGTCGACATGCGCGCGCTCGGAGTCGACGTGCTGCTCAGCGCCCCGCAGAAGGGATGGAGCGGCTCGCCTGGCGTGGGCTTCGTGATGCTCGGCGCCCGCGGCCGCGCGGCCGTCGAGGCCGGAACCCCGTCGAGCTTCGCCCTCGACCTCGGGCGGTGGCTGGCGATCTCCGACGGGTACCGCGATGGAAAGGCCGGCTACCACGCCACCATGCCCACCGACACGATCGCTCGCAACCTGGCGCAGATGATCGAGACGCGCGACCGCGGATACGCCGCTCTGCGCGACGCGCAGGTCGAGCTCGGCGGCCGGGTACGCGCGCTTCTCGCCGAGCGCGGACTGCCCTCGGTCGCCGCGCCGGAGTATGCCGCGCCCAGTGTGGTCGTCGTGCACACCGACGATCCCGGGCTGCGCAGCGGCGCGAAGCTGCGCGAGCATGGGCTGCAGATCGCCGCGGGCGTGCCGCTGCACTGCGGCGAGTCCGAGTCGTTCTCGACCTTCCGCATCGGCCTGTTCGGACTCGACAAGCTCGCCGACATCGACGGGACCGTGTCGCGCCTCCGTGCTGGGCTCGACGCCGCCGGGGTGGGCTGACGCATCACGGGACGCTCGGCGGTCCGCACGGCCGGGACGCACGGCGGTCCGTCCCGGCGGTCCGCGGCGCTCCGTGGCGGCGGCGTTCGGCATCGGCCCACGCTCGGCACCTGCGTCCGCGCGACCCTAGACTCGTAGCGTGCTGATCGGTCTGATTCGTCCCGTGGAAACACAGTCGTTCGACGTCGAGGGCACCGACCTCGCCGACATCCAGGCTCAGCTCGCTGCATTGCGTCCGGATGGCTTCGATCTGGTGTCGTCGCCCGTGAAGATGGTGAAGGGCGCGGCCGTCCTGACCGCTGTCGGGACCTTCGCGCGCCGTGACCAGGTGACCGAGATCGAGGCCGACGACATCGATGCCCTGCGCGCCAAGGTGCCCGAGGGGTGGCAGCTCCTGAGCGTCCGCTCCACCGACTGACCACCCCGCAGGTTCGCGCGAGCATCGGTTCCCGGCCCGAGGGCGCGAGCGAGGCTCAGCGCCGGGAGCGAACGGATGCCGCGAGCTGCGCGAGCGCGGTCTGCGTCGCCTCCCACCCCATGCACGCATCCGTGACGCTCTGACCGCGGACCAGCCCGACCGGCCCGGCAGTGACGTCGAGCTTCTGCGCGCCGGCGACGAGGTTGCTCTCGAGCATCACCCCCGCGATCGGCGTGGAGCGGTCGGCGAGCTGCTCTGCGAGTTCGGCTGCGACCTCGGCCTGGCGGAGGTGGTCCTTCCCGCTGTTGCCGTGGCTCGCATCCACCACGAGCCTCGGGGTGAGCCCGGCTGCGGCCAGACGCTCCGACGCGCGCCGCACGTGCTCGGGTGCGTAGTTCGGCCCGTCCGCCCCGCCGCGCAGGATGACGGAGGTGTCGGGGTTGCCGGTCGTCGTCACGAGACTGGCCCTCCCGTCGCCGCCGATGCCCAGGAACGCCTGCGGAGCGGATGCCGCAGCGGCCGCGTCGAGCGCGACCTGCAGCCCCCCGTCGGTGCCGTTCTTGAACCCGATCGGCATCGACAGCCCCGAGGCGAGCTGCCGGTGGATCTGGCTCTCGGTCGTCCGAGCTCCGATAGCGCCCCACGTCACCAGGTCGGCGGTGTACTGCGGACTGATGGGCTCGAGGAACTCCGTCGCGCACGGCATGCCGAGCGCCGTCACGTCTCGAAGGAACGCCCGGGCGAGGCGCAGCCCGGTCTCGATGTCGTGACTGCCGTCGAGGTGCGGGTCGTTGATGAGCCCCTTCCAGCCCACCGTCGTCCGCGGCTTCTCGAAGTACGTGCGCATCACGACGAGCAGCTCGTCACGGTGCCGCTCCGCCTCGCGGATGAGACGTCCGGCGTACTCGAGCCCCGCATCCGTGTCGTGGATGGAGCATGGTCCGACCACCACGAGCACGCGGTCGTCGTCCCCGGTCATGATGGCGCGCACCTCGTCGCGTGTGCGGGAGACGAGCGCAGCTCGCTCCTCGCCGATCGGGAGCTCCGCGGCGATCTCCTCCGGCGAAGGGAGGGTCGTGAAGCTCGCGACGTGAAGGTCGGCAGTGGCGTCGATGGTGTCCATGGGTCCTGTCCTGTCGAGGGCGGACCCGCGCAGAGCCCGCCGAAACGGCGAAGGGCAGAGCGGATGCTCTGCCCTGTCGGCTCTGAAGGTGTCGGTACGCGCTAGCTCGGCGCCGGCCCCTCCAGAGCCGACTCGAAATACGCATACCAACGGGTCATGCAGATGACCCTACCGCACCGGGGGTCACGAGGCGGCGCGTGTGACGAGACCGGCGAGGAACTCCAGGTCGGCGTCGTCGAGCTTGCGGATGCTGAAACCCGTGGCCCACACGTTGCCGTCGTCGAGCTGCGCCATGGTCTCGAAGCCGAACGTCGCGTAGCGGTCCTTGAACTTCGCGGCGGGCTTGAAGAAGCAGATCACCTTGCCGTTCTTCTTGTACGCGGGCATCCCGTAGTACGTGCTGACCTCGAGGTGCGGGGCAGCGGAGGTCACCATGGCGTGGATCTTCTCGGCGAGCTCGCGGTCGGCATCCGTCATCTCGGCGATCTTGTCGAGCACCTCCTGCGCGGCCTCCTCCGGCGTCTTCTTCGCGGCCTTGGAGCGGGCGGCGCGCACCTCGCTCGCACGTGCCTTCATGGCCTCGCGCTCGGCGGCGGTGAAGTTCTGATCGGCGTCCGACATGATGATGTCCTTTCAGGATCGGGGTGACGATCCCAGCGTAGGGACGGGGCGACGGATGCTCTTCTCGATTCCTGATCGATCGATCGTCACGGCATCGGCGCCGCACCCGGCACGGCGCTAGGGTGTGACGCATGGACATGCGCGTCGCGGCATATGGAGTCGTCACCGATGACGACGACCGGATCCTCCTGGCGCGGTGGGTCGAGGGGCGCCGCGTCGCCTGGACCATGCCGGGCGGCGGACTCGAGCCGGGCGAGGCCCCTGAGGACGCGGTCCGGCGCGAGCTGCGGGAGGAGACCGGGTACACCGTCAAGGTGGGCGAGCTGCTTGGCATCCACTCCCGCGTCATCCCGGCGACGCAACGTGTGCACCGCTCGGATCAGCCGCTCCACACGCTGCGCATCGTCTACCGCGCAACGGTGACGGGCGGGCGGTTGCAGTTCGAGGAAGACGGATCGACCGACATGGCGGAGTGGTTCCCGCTGCACGCCGTCGGCGATCTGCAGCGCGTCAAGCTCGTCGACATCGCGCTGCGCATGGCCGGTCTGCGGTAGCGTAGCGGGTTACCGCAGCGACCGCGCTCGGGCCTGGGCTACGGACGCTGCTCTTCCGGTACCGAGATGTCGGCGACGGTGGCGCCGTACGCCCTGATGAGGTCGTCGGCGTCGACGAACAGGCTGTACCCGTGTGTACCGGCGCCCATCGCGATGCGCCTTCCCACGATCGTCTCGTCGGCGTAGACCGGCCAGTCGGTGGTGCTGCCGATCGGCACGATGGTGCCGCGCTCGTATCCCGTCGCCGCCAGGGCGAGCTCGGGTTCCGGCAGGCGCAGCTTGTTGACGCCGACGACCGCGCGCAGCTTCGGCCACGAGATCGACCGGCCGCCCGGGACGAGCGCGAACAGGTACGTGTCGTCGGAGCGCTTGACCACGAGGGTCTTCACGATGCCCGACGGAGGGATGCCGAGGAGCTCCGCGGCCTCGTGCAGGCTGCGCGCCTGGGGCCGTTCGCGGATCTCGATGTCGAGACCGCGCTCGGCCGCGGCATCCATCACCCTGCGATGCACCTCGCCGTCCGGCGGGGTGGCGCCCGTGGGGCTCACGCGTCGGGCGCGGAGAGCGGGTCGTCGGCGACCCAGAGCTCGTCGTCGGCGCGCAGCGCCTGCCAGGCTGCGTACAGCACACCCGCTGCGGCGGCCGCGCCGAGGACGATCGCGACGATCGAGCCGATCCCGGGCCCCTTCTTGGCGGCAGCGGCGACACGACCGCGAGGCGTGGGGAGGCCGTGGCGCTTGGCGTTCGCGACGTCCCAGGCCGACAGAGCGGTGCCGACGACGCCGCCGACGATCGGGACGACCTTGTCGTCGACGACGTGCTTGCCGAAGCGCACGCCCTGGTCGACCACGGGTGCGACCTTGCGGTTGTACGTGTTCTGGACCACGGGGATGACCTGCTCGCGATTGAAGTTGCCGAGCTGGCGACCTGCCTCGCGTGCGACCTCGGCGGCGTGACCGACGAGGACCTGCTGGTTCTCCCAGAGCTGGGTCGCGTCCTTCTGCAGACGACGCAGTTCCTTCTTCCGCTTGCGGCTGACGCTCACGATGCTCTCCTGTCCATTGGAGTACGGGTTCCCCATCTTGCCACGCCTGCCTGGATGGCAGGAGGGAAATCGCAGACCCTTGCGCGATCGCGTCACTCGGGGTAGTCCGGGCCAACACCCGGCGCGCTCTGCGAGAATGAGCACATGCCTCACGCTTCTCACGTCGCAACCCTGCACACCAACCACGGTGACATCGTCATCAACCTCTTCGGCGACCACGCCCCGAAGACGGTCGCGAACTTCGTCGGCCTCGCCGACGGCACCAAGGAGTGGACCCACCCCGCCACCGGCAAGCCGGGTGAGGGCCCCCTCTACAAGGACGTCATCTTCCACCGCATCATCCCGAACTTCATGATCCAGGGCGGCGACCCGCTCGGTCAGGGTGTCGGCGGTCCCGGCTACAACTTCAACGACGAGATCCACCCCGAGCTGAACTTCAACGAGCCCTACGTGCTCGCCATGGCGAACGCCGGCCTGCGCCGCAATGCCATCACCGGACAGGTCGAGGGCACCAACGGCTCGCAGTTCTTCATCACCACCGATCCCACCCCGTGGCTTCAGGGCAAGCACACCATCTTCGGCGAGGTCGCCGACGACGCGTCGAAGGCCGTCGTCGACGCCATCTCGGCCGTGCCGACCGGCGCGGGCGACCGCCCCATCGAGCCGGTCGTGCTCCACTCGGTCGACGTCGTCGCCGCCTGAGGCCAGACGAGCGAGCCGATCCGGATGACGAGCCCTGAGTTCACGAGCAATCGCGACAACTACTGCTATCGGCATCCGGATCGGCAGAGCTTCGTGCTCTGCCAGCGCTGCCTGCGCACGATCTGCCCGCAGTGCCAGACGCAGGCCGCCGTCGGGGTGATCTGCCCCGAGTGCATGAAGGCGGAGCGCAAGGCTGAGACCCCCGCTCAGCGCAAGGCCCGCCGGCGCTGGCGTGGTGGCGGCGGCACGGCGACCGTCGTGCGCAGCGGCCGGCCGATGGTGACGTACGTGCTGCTCGCGGTGACGTCGTTCATCGGCCTGCTGCAGATGATCCCCGATGGCTTCGGTGACGCGATCACGAACCAGCTGGGATTCCTCTCGTACTTCGTGGTGCCGGGTGTGTCGCTGTACCCGTTCGAACCGTGGCGACTGCTCACCGTGCTTCTCGTACACGGCAACTTCGTCCACCTCGCATTGAACATGCTCGCCCTGTGGATGCTGGGTCAGATCGTCGAGCCGATGCTCGGCAGAGCGCGCTTCCTCGCGCTCTATCTCATCAGCGGCCTGGGCGGCTCGGTGCTCGCGGCCTGTCTCGCTCCGCAGACGGCGGTGATCGGGGCCTCCGGAGCGATCTTCGGCCTCATGGCCGCGTTGCTGATCATCGGCCGTCACCTCGGTGCGAACGTCACCGGCATCCTGGTGATCCTCGGCATCAACTTCGCCGTCGGCCTCATCTTCGGCGGCATCTCGTGGCAGGCGCACCTCGGCGGCATCATCGCGGGTGCCGCGGTGGCCTTCGTCTACACGCGCACCCGTCGCCGTGAGCAGCGTGTGTGGCAGATCGTCGGACTCTCCGCGGTCGTGCTCGTGCTGATCGCCGCCGTGCTCATCGTCCCCCGCATGGTGCTTCTCGCCTGATCAGGAGTTGTTAACAGGGTTGTCAACCCCTGTGAATAACATCCGTGTAATTCTCCCCAGACTGGGGAAAACCTGTGGATAACTCTGCGGAGAACTGCGCTCTTCGACGCAGAACCGGGCGAGGGCGAAGACGACGAAGGCCCCTCGCGCTGCGAGAGGCCTTCGGACGAAGCGGACGCCGGTCAGCGCCAGCGCGTGGTCATGAGGAAGCCGATCAGCGCGATGCCGAGACCGATCGCGAGGTTCCAGTTCGACAGGCCGGGGATCGGGTACTGCATGCCCGAGATGTAGAACACGAGGATCCACGCGAGGCCCAGCAGCATGAAGCCGATCATCACCGGCTTGAACCACACCGCGTTGGGCGCGGCATCGCCTTCGGTGCGCGTCACTTCGGCTTCGTCAGTCTTGCGGTCTCGTGCCATGCGGACATTCTACCCATGCCGCTCCGCGCCGCCACGAGCGCTTCTCCGCCCGCTCCGAGGGCGGCGGGATAAGATCGGCGCCATGAGTGCACCCGCCGCGTCGGCCCCGCAGCGCGCCCGACGACGGCGCCCCCGTTCGAGGGCGACCTTCACGAGCGTGCTCGGCGAGCTCCTGCTCACTGCCGGCGTGCTCGTGCTGCTCTTCGTCGCCTGGCAGATGTGGATCGGCGACCTCATCATCGACGCCCAGAAGAACGACGAAGGCGCAGCCGTCTCGCAGCGGCTGGCCGAGAGTCCCGCGCCGGAGCCCCCGCCGCTCGTGCAGGCCGAGGACGGCACCACCTACTACGAGCCGCCCGTTCCCGCCGCTCCCGCGGAGTCGCAGTGGCTCGGCCAGATGCACATCCCCCGGTTCGGCGCCGACTACAACAAGGGCATCTTCGGCGGCACCACGCGGGCGGGTACGCTCGACAAGCTCGGCATCGGCGTCTACACCGACTCGAAGATGCCCGGCGAGGTCGGCAACTTCGCCATGGCGGGGCACCGCACGACGTGGGGCAAGCCGTTCAACCAGCTCGACAAGCTGCAGCTCAACGACGCGATCGTCGTCGAGACGCCCGACGGCTGGTACACCTATCGCTTCCGCACCCTCGAGTACGTCAAGCCGAACGAGACCGACGTGCTCTTCGACGTGCCACAGGTGCCCGGAGCGCAGACAGGCGAGCGCTACATCACCCTGACGGCCTGCTCGCCCCTCTACTCGCTCGCCGAGCGCATCGTCGCCTACGGCGTCTTCGAGAGCTTCCAGCCGCGTGCCGAGGGACCACCCAAAGCGCTGACCGATCCGCCGCCGGCCCCGGCCGCACCGTCCGTGTAGGGAACGAGAGGAATCATGTACGCCGCACTCTGGCGCCTGCTGCCCGGCCCGTGGTGGCTGAAGCTGTTCATCCTGCTCGTGCTCGTCGCCGCCGTGCTCTACGCGCTCTTCTGGTACGTGTTCCCGTGGATCAGCCCGTTCATCAGCCCGGGCGAGGTCGACGTCGAATGACGCGGGTGCTCGTGGTCGACAACCACGACAGCTTCGTGCACACCCTCGTCGGATACCTCCGCGAGCTCGGCGCCGACGTCGAGCTGATCGAGGCCGACGCGACGGATGCCGGCGGCCTCGAGACGCTGCTGCCAGGGTTCGACGGCGTCCTGCTCTCCCCCGGGCCGGGCCGGCCGTCGGATGCCGGCGCGTCGCTCGACGCCGTCCGGCTCGCCGCGCGCACGCGCACACCCTTGCTCGGCGTGTGTCTCGGGCATCAGGCCATCGGCGAGGCCTTCGGCGCGCCCGTCACGGAGGCACCCGAGCTCATGCACGGCATGGTGTCGGCCGTCGAGCACGACGGATCCGCGCTCTTCGCCGGCATCCCCTCGCCGTTCGACGCTGGGCGCTACCATTCGCTCGCGCTCGCCGCATCCGACCTTCCCGCGGAGCTCGTCGTCACGGCGCACACCCCGAGCGGCACGGTCATGGCCGTCGCGCACGTCGATCTGCCGATCGTCGGCGTGCAGTTCCACCCCGAGAGCGTGCTCACCGAGGGAGGCTACCGCCTGCTCGCGAACTGGCTCGCCTCGGTCGGCGACGCGGATGCCGTGCAGCGGGCCGCGTCGCTGCATCCGCTGTCGGGCCCTGCCGCGGCCTGAGAGCTCACTCGGCGGCGGTGCAGTAGCGCAGGTCGATCGTCGAGCCGATCGGCACGTCGCCGGGGGCCGCCGACATCGACGCGACGGTCGCCGGATCGGTGGCAGGGCAATCGGACAGTTCGACGGGATTCGGTACGAGACCCAGCTGTTCGAGCTGGGAGCTCGCGGCGTCCAGCGTCCAGCCCGAGACGTCCATGAGCGTCACGCGCCCGCTCGCGACGACGAGGTTCACGATGGTGCCTGGCGCGACCTCGTCACCGGCCTTCTCGCTCGCCTCCATGACGGTGTCGGCGAGCAGCGTCTTGTCGTTCCGCTGGATCACCGTGCCGAGCTGCAGGCCGGCCGCGCCGAGTGCCTGCTTCGCGTCTTCGAGCGACAGGCCTTCGAGCGTCGGCACGACGACCGTCTTCTTGCCGGACGACACGTACAGCGTGATGAGATCGCCCTCGGTCACGGCCGTCCCCGCCTCGGGGTCGGTGCGGATGACGTTGCCCTCGGCGATGTCGGAACTCGACTCCAGCACGAGCTTGGTCGTCAGGTCGAGATCGCTGAGATCGTCTTGCGCGCGCTGAGACGAGACGTTCACGAGGTCGGGGACCGTGCGCGAGGTGCTCGGCGTCTCGGCCGGGGCGTTGCTGATGGTGATGACCCAGAACAGGATCGACGCGAGCAGCACCGCCAGCAGCGCGACGCCCGCCCAGATCCAGGCCACCGGAGGGCCGGACTGCGTGCGCGTCATCGTCGTGTCGCTGCTGAGTTGGCGAAGCGAGCGTGCGGTCTCCTGCGCCTGGCGCGGGCTCGCCCCGTAGAGCTCGCTCGTCAGCTCGCCCAGCTGCTTGCGGCTCGGAGCGCTGCCGGTGACGGCCGCGTCGAGGGCGGCGCGGAAGCTCGCGGCATCCGGGAACCGCTGGTACGGGTCCTTCGCCAGCGCTCGGAGCACGACCGGGTCGAGCGCCCCGGGGGCCTCGTCGTTGACCTCGGTCGGAGGCACGGGCGTCTCGCTCACGTGCTGGTAGGCGACGGCGACGGGCGATTCGCCCCGGAACGGCTGCCGTCCCGTCAGCAGTTCGTACAGCACGACCCCGGTGGAGTACAGGTCGGCGCGGGCGTCGACCGGCTCGCCCTTCGCCTGCTCCGGCGAGAAGTACGCGGCCGTGCCGATGATCTGCGTGGTCTCGGCCACCGTCGACGACGAGTCGGACACCGCTCGGGCGATGCCGAAGTCCATCACCTTGACCTGGCCCTTGTCGGTCACCATGACGTTGCCCGGCTTGATGTCGCGGTGCACGACACCGGCGCGGTGCGAGTAGTCGAGCGCCTCGAGGATGCCGTCGACGTAGCGCACGGCGTCGTCGACGGACACGGGGCCCGCGGCGATGATGTCCTTCAGCAGGGTGCCGCGGATGAGCTCCATGACGATGTACGGCGGTTCATCGCTGTGACCGGCGGACGAGGGGTCGGTCGCGTCGAACACGCGCACGATCGACGGGTGAGACATGCGCGACGCGGCCTGCGCCTCGAGGCGGAAGCGCGTGCGGAACGCGGTGTCGCGGGCGAGCTCGGCGTCGAGGATCTTGATCGCGACCTCGCGGCCGAGCGTGAGGTCGTACCCTCGGTACACCTTCGCCATGCCGCCGTGCCCGATGAGCTCGTCGACGCGGTATCGACCCGCGAGAACGCGTGGCTCTGCAGACACGGACTGACCCCCTGAAATCACCTGGTGACGCTGCTCTCAGCCTACGACGCCGACCTGTCAGTCGCCGGTGCCGCCACTCGTATCGGCATCCGCGGCCGGAAGGATGAGCACTCCGGGCATCGGGTCGGACATGTCCGACGGGCGATCGCCGCAGAACGCGCGGTATGTCGCCGTGATGCTCTGACCTGCCGTGCCGGGGATGATCTTCGCGGTGAGCACGCTCGGACCGAACGAGCGGATCCCCTCGTTGGGCGTGCCGCCGGCGAAGGTGGCATTGGTGAGGGTCACCTCGAACGACGAGCGTGCGCTCGTGCCGGAGGGGCACTCGAAGCTCGGCCAGTTGAGCGTGACCTCCTCACCCTCGACCGGAGTCGAAGACGCCAGCGTCGGGGTGCCCGACGGCTTGCCGACCGGCACCTGATCCTTGTAGGTGATGAGCGTGACGGCGCTGCCCTCGACGACGTTGCCCGACGGGTCGACCTTCTCGACGGTGCCGGCCTGGTCGGAGCTCGTCGCCGATGTGGTGCCCGGAACGCACTCGGCCTGGAGACCGGCGTCGATCGCCTTCTGCCGCGCGACGTCGCACGGGAGGCCGACGAGGCCGAGAGCGCTCACGTCGACCATCACCGGCTCCGGCGTCGGGGTCTCCTTCGGCGTCTCCACGGGCGGCGGCGCGCTCGTCGTGGTCTGCACGGGCGTCTTGTCGGCGTCTCCGCCCGCGTCGCCCTGGTTCAGCAGCGCCCATAGAGTGCCGCCGAGCACGATGAGCAGAAGCACGATGAGCGCGATGAGCGGCCACGTCCACGGGCTGCGCTTCTTCTTCTGCGGCTCGGCATCCTCGACGGTGTCCTCGGTGTGCAGCGTCGCCGTGGTGGGGAGGATCCTCGTGGCGCCGTCGTCGCCGGATGCCGTCAGCATCCGGGTGGCGTCGTCTCCCGCGACACCGTTCGCGATGGCGGGCACGGCGATGGCGGCCGAGTTCAGGTCGCCGCGCCGGAGAGCCTGCGCGGCGCGCGACACGGTCGCCGCGGACGACGGACGATCGGCCGGCTTCTTCGCGATCATCGACATCACGAGGTTCTGCACCGGCACCGGGACGGTCGTCGGCAGCGGCGGAGGCTGCTCGTTGATCTGGGCCATCGCGATCGCCACCTGCGACTCGCCCGTGAAGGGGCGCTTGCCGGCAAGGCACTCGTACGCGACGATGCCGAGCGAGTAGATGTCGGTCGCGGGCGATGCCGGGTGGCCCGACGCCTGCTCGGGTGACAGGTACTGCACCGTTCCCATGACCTGGCCGGTGGCGGTGAGCGGCACCTGATCGGCGATGCGCGCGATGCCGAAGTCGGTGATCTTGACGCGCCCGTCGGGCGTGATGAGCAGGTTGCCCGGCTTGATGTCGCGGTGCACGAGGCCGGCGGCATGGGCGGCCTGCAGGGCGGATGCCGTCTGGGCGACGATGTCGAGCGTCTTGTCGGCGCTCAGCGAGCCGTCGCGCTCGAGGATCGTCGACAGGGCCTCGCCGGGCACGAGCTCCATGACGAGGTAGGCGCTGCCGTTCTCCTCGCCGTAGTCGAAGACGCTCGCGATGCCTTCGTGGTTGACGAGGGCGGCGTGACGCGCCTCGGCGCGGAACCGCTCGAGGAACCCGGGGTCCCCCATGTACTCGTCCTTGAGGATCTTGATGGCGACGGTGCGTCCGATGACGTGATCCGTCGCCTCCCACACCTCGCCCATGCCGCCGATCGCGATTCGCGACTGCAGCTCGTAGCGACCACCGAACGACACACCCTGCGTCGGTCTCATCTGCCCAGCACCGCCTCTATGACCCTCTTCGCAATCGGAGCGGCTATGGTGTCGCCGGTTCCGGATTGCCCCTGTCCGCCGCCGTCTTCGACGACGACCGCCACCGCCACAGCGGGATCGTCCGCCGGCGCGAAGCCGGTGAACCACAACGTGTGCGGCTTGTTCTCGTTCTCAGCGGTTCCGGTCTTACCGGCCACGTCGACACCGTCTATTCTTGCACCCTGCGCCGCCCCGGTTGAGACGCTCGCGACCATGGCCGCGGTCACCTCGTCGGCCACCGACGCCTCGACGGCACGGCCGAATTCCGTGTCGTCGTACGACCGGATCACCGACAGATCGTTGCCGATCACGGCATCCACCATGCGCGGGTTCATGACGACGCCGTCGTTGGCGAGACCGGCGGCGATCATGGCGATCTGCAGCGGGGTCGCCGTCACCTTGCCCTGGCCGAAACCGGTGAGCGCGGTCTGCGGATCGTCGAGACCGCTCGGGTACGACGACGGGGTCGATTCGAGGGGCGTCGAGAAGCTCCGGTTGAACCCGAACTTCTCGGCCATCTCGCGGATCCTGTCGTCTCCGAGCTGCACGGCCAGCTCCGCCATCGGGATGTTGCAGCTCAGGCGGATCGCCTCGGCGATCGACACGGTCTCGCCGGGGCCGCACGTGCCACCCCACGCGTTCGACACCGTGTCGTCGGAGTCGGGGAGCTGGTAGCGCGCCGGGTTCGGCAGCGTGGACTCGGGAGTCCAGTCGCCCGAAGCGAAGGCCGCGGCGGCGACGAGCACCTTGAACGTCGACCCCGGCGGGTTCAGGTTGCCCGCGATCGCCCGGTTGTACAGGGGCTTCGACGGATCGTCGAGCAGCTGGTCGTACGTCGCGTTCGCGGCATCCGCGTCGTGCGTCGCGAGCAGGTTCGTGTCGAAGCCGGGCGTCGACGCCATGGCGAGGATGCGCCCGGTCTTGGGCTCGATGGCCACGACCGCGCCCTGCAGCCCCTGGAGCCCTTCGTACGCAGCGCGCTGCGCCGCCGTATTCAGCGACAGCTCGACGCTGTATCCGCGCTGCGGCTGTCCCGACAGGATCCGCTCGATCTCCGCGAGGAACGCGTTCGAACCAGTACCGGAGAGGTCGGCGTTGAGCGCCTGCTCGATGCCGGTGCGCGAATCGAGCGCCGGGTTGAAGTACCCGGTCACCGGCTCCCACATCGCGGCATCCGTGTATACCCGCTGGAACTTGTACTGGTCGTCCGAGGGCACGGACGAGGCGATGGCGGCGCCGTCGACGATGATCGCCCCGCGCTGGATGTCGTAGCTGTCGAGCTTCGTGCGCTTGTTGTTCACGTTCTGGGCGAGGTTGTCGGCGTCGACCACCTGGATCCAGCTCGTCGCTGCGAACAGCGACAGGAACATGAACAGCATCACGATGCTGAGCCGGCGCAGTTCTTTGGTCATCCGATCACCGCCCTCGGCTTGGCCCGCACGGCGTCCGAGATGCGCAGCAGGATCGCCACGATGATCCAGTTGGCGACGAGCGACGACCCTCCCGCCGCGAGGAAGGGCGTGGTGAGGCCGGTCAGCGGGATCACGCGCGTCACGCCGCCGACCATGATGAACACCTGCAGCGCGATCGTGAACGACAGCCCGGTCGCGAGCAGCTTGCCGAAGTCGTCCTGCCCGGCCAGGCCGATGCGGATGCCGCGGCTGACGAAGACCATGTAGAGGCAGAGGATGGCGAACAGGCCGATGAGGCCGATCTCCTCGCCGAGGCTCGTGATGATGTAGTCGCTGTGCGCGAGGGGCGTGACCTCCGGGCGGCCTTGGCCCCAGCCCGTGCCGACGAGCCCTCCGTGCGCCAGCCCGAACAGACCCTGCATCGGCTGGTACCCGGCGCCCTCGGGGTCGACCTGCTCGGGGTCGAAGAGGAACAGCCAGTTGATGAAGCGCCCGTGCACGTAGCTCAGCACCTGCGTGGCGACCGCCGCGCCGGCGAGCACGAGGCCGAGGCCGATGAGCACCCAGCTGGTCTTGCCCGTCGCGACGTACAGCATCGCGACGAACATGCCGAAGATGAGCGTTCCGGTGCCGAGGTCGCGCTGGAAGACGATGATCCCGAGCGAGAGGAGCCACACCACGAGCACCGGTCCGAGCTCGCGCATCCGCGGCCAGGTGATGCCGAGCACGCGGGTCCCCACCGACGCGAGGCTCTCGCGCGTGCGCACGAGGTAGCCGGCGAAGAACACCGCGAGGCAGATCTTCGCGAGCTCGCCCGGCTGGAAGGCGAAGTTGCCGCCGAGCGACACCCAGACGGCCGCGTTGGCGTCGTCGATGCGCAGACCCGGCACGAACGGCAGCAGGAGCAGCACGATACCGGTGAGGCCGAAGATGTAGGTGTAGCGGAAAAGCACGCGGTAGTTGCGCAGCAGGATGACGGTGGCGATGGCACCGGCGAGCGAGATCGCCGTCCAGGCGAGCTGCTTGGTGGAGTACGCGTTCCAGCCGGTGAGGGCCTTGGCGATGTCGATGCGGTAGATCATCGCGATGCCGAGGCCGGTCAGCAGCGTGGCGATGGGCAGCACGAACGAATCGGCGTCGCGGGCCACGAAGCGCAGCACGATGTGCAGGGCGAAGGCGAGCGCTGCCAGGCCTCCGCCGATGGCGAGGATCATGGGGTCGATGAGCCCGAGGGCTCCCAGCTGCACGAGCGTCAGCGAGGCGCCGCTGATCGCGACGGCGAAGAGCAGCAGCCAGAACTCCCGGTTGCGCTGGGTCTGCGGCATCCGGATGCGCCGGAGGGCCGTGATGACGCTGGTGTCGGCGGCGACGTCGGTGCTCATCCTGCGTCCTCCGTCGGTGTCGGCAGGGGAGTGGGCAGCGGGGACTCCTGGATGATGTTCGCCTCGGCTCCCGCCTTGAGGCGCACCACGATCGCCTCGGCATCCGCCAGCGACCGCGCCGTGATGGTGCGTTCGACAGACGCCCTCTGGTACGGCGGCAGGTCGGCGAGGAGGATGTCGGTGTCGCGGACCGGCGTGGAGAGCACGATCGGGCCGATGTTCTGCTGCACTCCCTGGAAGATCACCACGCTGTCCTCATCGGCGCCGATGAAGTAGCGCGTCTGTGTCCAGCTGTAGGCCGCGAACGTCGCCAGGCCGAGCATGACGAGCACGACGAGAACGCCGGCGATCCAGCCGAGCCGGCGGCGCTTCGCCCGCCGCCGGTCCTCCTCGATGAGCTCCTCGAGGTACTCGGGGGCCGGCTCGAAGTGCGTGGGCTCGTTCGCCGCCTGGCGCACGGGGTGAAGCCAGTTGCTCAGCGTCGACCGTGCCGCCGGGATCGGCATGTTGAGCGGGTTCGACGCCGAGCCGACGATGGTCGGTGTTCCCGACGAGATGGCGTGCTGTCCGCCGACCTCGACGAGGACGATGGTGACGTTGTCGGGTGCGCCGCCGTCGAGCGCCTGCTTGAGCAGGTTGTCGGCCGTGCGACCGGGCGCCATGCCCAGGCGCATGGCCTTGAGGATGTGCGCCTCGTCGACGACGCCCGAGAGACCGTCGGAGCACAGCAGCCAGCGGTCGCCCGGCTGCGTGTGCATGACGAACATGTCGAGCTCGGGGTCGGCATCCATGTCGCTGAGCACCCGCATGAGCACGGAGCGCCGTGGATGGTATCTGGCCTCTTCCGGCGTGATGCGACCGGAGTCGACCAGTCGCTGCACGAACGTGTGGTCGGTCGTGATCTGGGTGAGCACGTCGTCGCGGTAGAGGTAGATGCGCGAGTCGCCGATGTGGCCGATGACCGCGTAGTCGTCGACCATGATGATCGCGCTGAGGGTGGTGCCGAGCCCTGCCAGCTCCGGACGGTCCTTCGCGGCGCGGATCAGGTCGTTCGCCGCCGTCGTCGCGGCAGCCTGCAGCGACGCCTGGGCGTCGTCGGTCGATGCGTAGGCCTGGTCGAGCGGCTCCATGCGCTGGATCGCGATGCTCGAGGCCACGTCGCCTCCGGCGTGGCCGCCCATGCCGTCGGCGACGACGAAGAGGTTGGCCCCCGAGTACCCGGAATCCTGGTTGTTGGAGCGGACCTTCCCGGTGTGGGAGATCGCGGCGCTCGAACCCTCGAAGACCATGCCGGTGTCAGGCTCGCAGCTCGAAGGTCGTGGCGCCCACCTTGATCGGTGTGCCGAGGGACAGGCCGACGGGACCGCCGGTGACGCGCTTGCCGCCGACGAAGGTGCCGTTGGTCGAGTCGAGGTCCTGGATGGCCCAGGTGTCGCCGCGGAGCAGCAGACGCGCGTGATGGCTGGAGGTGTAGTCGTCGCGGATGACGAGCGACGACTCGCTCGATCGGCCGATCGTGAGCACGTCGGTCCCGAGCGGCAGCTCGAGGCCGGCCTTGGGTCCTGAGGTGATCACGAGCTTCTTCGCGGTGGCGATCGTGGCGGGCCCCGTGGACGCGGGCTTGGCGGAAGCCGGGCGGGGCGCGGCCGCCGGGGCCGGGGCCGATGCCGCAGCCGCTGCCTGCTCGGCAGGGAGCTTGCGCACCTTGACGCCGAAGAGGTCGGAGCGCAGCGAATACACCACGGCGAACACGAAGAACCACAGCAGCACCAGGAACCCGATGCGCAGCAGCAGCAGGGTGAGTTCAGGCATCGGCGCGGCCCCCCATCAGATCGCTCCGAAAGCGCGGGTGGCGTCGTCGTCGCGCGGCCGCGCCGGGCGGGCACGGGTGGTGACGGGCACGATGCGGAACACGATGTCGGTGCGGCCGATCGTGAGGGTCGTGTCGCTCGGAAGCGCCGCCTCGCGCACCTTGGCGCCGTTGACCTTCGTGCCGTTGGTGGAGCCGAGGTCGCGCATCATGGCGCGCTCGCCGTCCCACAGGATCTCGACGTGCTTGCGGCTCGAACCGGCATCCGCGATCGTGATGTCGGCATCCGAACCGCGACCGATGACCGTTCGCGCGCGGGTGATCGGGTGGCGGCGTCCATCGACCTCGACGACGGCCTGCCAATCGACCCGCCCTTCGACGGTGGTCGTCGTGACGTGCACCGTACCCGTCGCGACCTTGTCGTCGGCCTCGAGGGCGATCGACAGAGGACCCGCGAAGCTGTACCCCTGCGCGCGGCCGTGCTTGCTCAGCAGGGCGTGCAGTTCGTCGATGAGGGTGCCGCCGAGCCCGCGCATGCGCTCGGCGTCGTCGGGGCTGAGGCGCACCAGGTAGCTGTTGGGCGCGATGATGCGGTCGCGGCTGACCACAGCCGCCTTCGTGTCGGCCTCGCGCCGCAGGGCGGAGGCGATCTCGACGGGCTGGATGCCGCTGCGGAAGGTCTTCGCGAACGCGCTGTTGACCGCGCGCTCGAGACCCTTCTCAAAGCTGTCAAGTAGTCCCACTGGGCTCCTCTGGCATGCCGACCGGTAGGGACATCGTAGCCAGGTGTCCTGAGTGAACGCCCCCGGACGACGCCTCACGGCCGGTTTCGCCCGCGCTCCCGCCGTGTTCATGACGGGCCGGAACGCGTGATATCCTCGGGAAGTTGAGTTCTTCGGAACGAGACGCTCGCGCGAGTGGCGGAATGGTAGACGCGCTGGCTTCAGGTGCCAGTGTCCGTACGGACGTGGGGGTTCAAGTCCCCCCTCGCGCACAGTTGTCCTGAGTCGCGACATAGTTTACGAACTGGTCGGTCGCGGCTCAGGACTTTTAAGTTGCCTGGGGTGTTGACGTGTGGCGCGGGATTACTTGCGCTGGTAGTTCTTGTCAGGGTCGATGAGGAACTCGGCGATGATCTCCCCGGTGGTCATGCTGCTGACGAGACGTCGCGGTCGTGGGTGAGCATGAGTCACGGGCTGGCGTCGGCGCCAGAGCGGGTCAACTCGCGGCGCAGTCGGACGACCCGGTCTCGGACGGCGACACGGTGAGCATCGCCTCTTCCTTCGCACGACCTAGGTCGCAACGGTTGGGCGGTACGCTGCGCCAAGACGCACGCTGAACGGTTCGGTCCCGATGGTCTGCTCCAATTGCGCTGGCTTCAGGACCTCGGGCTGTTGAGCTGTCGCTTCTCCTTCCCTTCGGTTGCTTCGACCGGAGGACGGCTCAGTCCGGCACGACGACGGCGTGGCTGCGGCCGGTGTGCGCCCACGCCTCATCGATGCGGCTCAGCGGGAACGCGGTGTAGGGCAGGTGCAGCGACCCGTCGGCGAATCTCGCCATGACGGCGGGCGCTTCGGCGAGCATCTCCTCGTGGGCCACGGACCCGGCGCCGCTGCCGCTGATCCGTATCCGGCGGCTGCGGAGCAGGTCTGCCGGAAGGGATGCATGGTGCCCGGCGAGCGTGCCGATCTGCACATAGGAGGTGTCCGCCTCGGTGCCCTCGCCGCGACGACCGAGCACGGCGAAGGTGGCCTCGGCGACGTGCCCCCACAGGTAGTCCAGCACGAGGCTGGGCGACGAGTCCGACAGTGCGTCGGCCAGCGCGCTCTCCAGATCGTCTCGACCGTCGTGCGCCAGTGACACGGTGGTCGCTCCCGTCTCGCGCAGCCGCTCCAACGCCTCCGGATCGCGTCCGGCAGCGACCACGCGCTCTGCTCCGAGTGCCCACGCTCCTTGCACGGCGAGGCTGCCCGACATGCCGGTAGCGCCGAGCACGATCACGGTGCCCAGCGCGCCGATCTCCTTGCGTCGCGCAGTGAGCACCATCCAGCCGGACAGGCTGGGGTTCATCCCCGCCGCGATCTCGAGCGGGTCAGCGCCTGCGGGGACCTCCGCCTGTAATGGTGCGAACAACTGCTCGGCCATCGTCCCGAAGGGTGGACGTGCGTAGCCGGTGTAGACCAGCCGCCCGTCGTCCGTGCGGGCGACCGCGTCGATTCCGGGGATCAGCGGATAGCTCATCTGACCGCTGCCGTAGTGCTGGCCGGTCGCGAGTCCGCGGACGACGTTGTGCAGGCCGGCTCCGACGAGGCGCATCGGCTCGACGCCGGGTGGCACCGTCGGCTCGGGGACGTCGGCACAGACCGGGGAGGCATCGGGGCCGGTGAAGACTGCAGCACGCATATCGGTTCTCCTTAACTAAGTTCAATAGCTCTGCCAGGATGCCTTAACTTTGTTAAGGTGTCAATCATGACCAAAGGCATCACGCGGGAGCGGATCGTCACGGCGGCGCTGGAACTCCTGGACGATCAGGGCATGGATGACCTCACCGTCCGCGCGCTCGCCTCCCGGTTGGGGGTGCGTCCACCCGCCCTCTACTGGCACGTGCGCAACAAGCAGGAGCTGCTCGACGAGATGGCGACCGAGGTGATGCGGCGCGTGGCGGTCGCGTTCGCCGCGATGCCTCCGGGCGAGGGCTGGCGTGACGACCTCGCGGCCTACGCGCGCGTCCTGCGCGCCGAGTACCTGCCGCACCGCGATGGGGCGCGCATCTTCAGCGGCACGCGGATCACCGACCCGGACGTGGTCCGCGCGAAGGAGCCCCTCTTCGAACGTTGGGTCGCGCAGGGATGGAACCCCGCCGACGCAGACGACGCGGTCGACATCATCACGGCGTTCGTGGTCGGATTCGTCATCGAAGAACAGGCGCGAAGCCAGTCGGCCGCCACCGATCCATCGCGGTACTCCGTGGAACAGCGCGATGACTGGCTGGGCGAGGGGGTGCCGCTCGTCAAACAGGCCGGCCATCTCCACGATGATGGCGATCAGCGATTCGAACGACACCTCGGCATGGTCCTCGACGGGATCGCCGCGCGGCTGAGTTCGTGAAAAGGAGTGCTGCATGAAGCTGAGGCCACCACAGGATGCGAGCTGGAACCACGTCGGGGCGAGAGTCGGCTTCGAGGTCGCCTTCTTCACCGAGCTGCCCGAGGGTCATCGACTGCGCGGTCACACGACCGCACGCGAGTCCGGTTCGTCGTGGTCGGTCGGCTACGACGTGACGGTGGATGGTTCATGGAAAACCGTACAGGTGCGCGCATCGACGCTGACGGCGGCCGGAAGACGCGAGTTGGCGCTCACGCGTGACCCGGGGGGCAGGTGGACGGCGAACGGGGAGCCGCTTCCTGAGCTGGACGGATGCGTCGACGTCGACTTCGAGTCGTCGGTCGTGACGAACACCCTTCCTCTGCACCGTCTCGACCTCATCGAGGGAGCCGCGGTCGACGTGCCGGCGGCATTCGTCCGGGCGGAGGATCTGCGCGTGGAACGGCTCGAGCAGCGCTACACGTTGATCGGCACCGCTTCGGAGCAGATCCTCTTCCACTATGAATCGTCGACCTTCGACGTCGCGTGCGACCTGCGGTACGACGCGGCAGGGCTGATCGTGGACTACCCGGGAATCGCGACTCACCGCGCCACCGGCGCCCAGCCTGCGCGAACGCCGCCGTCGCGAGCTCGCGCGCACGATCGCCGCGACCGCCGTCGACCTGTTCGAGCGCAACGGCTTCTCGGCGACGACCATCGACGACATCGCCGCGGCGGCCGGCATCTCGCGCACGACCTTCTTCCGTCACTGCGCGACCAAGGAGGCGGCGGTGCTCGTCGACGACTCCGGTCTCGAGCCCGAGCTGCTCGGCGCCGCCGAGACCGCATCCGCCGCCCACCCGCTGCGCGACCTCGAGTCGGCCTGGGAGGGAATGACGACGGTCTTCGACGCCGATCCGCAGGGGCGTGACCGGTTCCTGCGTGTGCGCCGGCTGATGCGCGACAACCCGTCCCTGCTCGCCGCGGGCCTCGAGAGCGAGGCGCGGCTGACACAGCGCATCGCCGATGCCCTGCAGAGCGGCCCGGATCTGGACGTACTCGACGCGCACGCAGTGGCCGAGACCTTCGCTCTCGGCATGCGGCTCACGTTCGACGAGTGGGTGAGGCGCTCGGACGACGGTCCGGCGGCGCAGGCGCCCTCGCTGCACGATATCTACGGCCGCGTGCGCTCCGCCCTCGCCCGGGCGACGGGAGCGGGCCGATGAGCGAACGATTCGACGCGGAGCACTGGGAGGACCACTGGGTTCAGGCGTCGTCCCGAGCACCGCTGCCCGCCCACCCCGCGCTCGCCGCGGAGCTCTCCACGCTGACCCCCGGCTCGGCGCTGGACGCGGGCAGCGGCGAAGGGGCCGAGGCGGTCTGGCTCGCGCGGCACGGCTGGGCGGTCACGGCCGTCGACATCTCGGCGACCGCGGTGGCTCGCGCGGTTGCCGCTGCCGATGCCTCGGGCGTCGACTGGGTCCAGGCAGACCTCACCCGCTGGGAGCCAGACCGTCAGTACGACCTGGTGACCACGTTCTACGCGCATCCGACGATGGGCCAGGACGCGTTCTACCACCGCATCTCGCGATGGGTCGCTCCCGGCGGCACACTGCTGATCGTCGGACACGATCACCACGCGCCGGGCCACCACGGTGCCCCTGCGCATCCGGAGGGATCGGTCACAGCCCCCGAGCGCATCCGCGGGGTCCTCGATCCGCCTCTCTGGACGATCCGCACGGCCGGGGTGCGCGAGCGAGACGCCGGGGTGCACGGCGGTCACCGCATGGTGCTCCGCGACGTCGTGGTTCGTGCGGAACGAACCGCGCCCAGCGCCTGAGCCTGCCGCGGCTCGGGTGGGGGGCAAGCGGGCTCGCCACGCGACGGCACTGGGTCGTGGGGTGTACGACGGGTACGGGGTGTTCTCCGCCGACGAAGCACGATGTCCACCACGACGAAGCCGAGAAGCGTCCAGCCGACGAGCGGCAGCCAGAGCCCTACGAGCACCGAAGCCGCCGCGACCGCGGCGATTCCCCACCACGGTGCTTCTCGGAGCACGGGAGCGGGTGCCCGGCCGACCACGCGGCTCGTGTCTCTGAGGGGGCGTCGTTTCCACCACATGAGGTAGCCGAGGACGACCATGCCGGCAAGTGCGATGGCGATGATGAAGAGGATGATCTGGTTGGCGAGGCCGAACATGACTCCCATATGGAGGTTGACGCCCCAGCTGGCGAGCTTCGCCGGCAACGACATGTCGGCGAAGTCGATGCGGTCGACGACCTGCATGGTGGTGCCGTCGATGGCGAGGGAGTCGCCTTCGGTGGGGAAGCTGGTCTTGATCTCGCGGACCGTCCATGCGGTGCCGGGTTCGGTGGGCGGCCTGATCTCGACCTGGCCGGTGTTCTCGCGCTGTGCGATGGCGAGGTTCGCGTCGAAGGTCGCCGGGTTCGCGGCCCCGGTTGGGGCGCTCTCCGCTCCGTGGTGGTGGGCGTGTTCGTCGGCACCCGCGGCCCGTCCGTCGAGGGCGGTGTTCACCGATGGTGTGCCCCAGTCGAGGGCAGCGCGGAGGGTGCTGACGTTGGTTCCGGCGTACTGGGACCAGGTGATGCCGGTGACGGAGAGGAACAGGGCGCCGAGCAGCATCCAGATGCCGACCGAGGTGTGCCATCCGAACAGTCGACGATAGCCCTTGTGCGCGCGGTTAGGGCGGAGGTAGTCCTTCTTCGCCCTGGCTCTGCGGATGCGGATGACCCACAGCGCGAGGCCAGCGACGGCGACGATTCCGAGCCAGGATGCCGCAAGCTCGCTGTAGACGCGTCCGGGGTCGCCGAGGTGGAGGCTGCGGTGCAGATTGCTGATCCACGTGCGCAGTGGTGTGGAGCCGCTGGTGCCGTAGACGACGAGGTCGCCGCGGATCTCTCCTGTGCCCGGATCGATGAACGCGGCGCGGGACTCGCTGGATCCCAGACCGTCCTCGGCGTACATGATGCGCGTGGTGTCGCCGTTCTCAGGTGCCGGGCGGACGGCGAACAGGGCGGCATCGTCGCCCAAGTAGGCGTCGGCCGCCTCGATCTGCGCGGCGAGAGTCAGGGTGGTGTCGCTCTTCGGTGCGTGAAGCTCATGGGCGTAGACGGCCTGTTCGAGTTGCGGGGTGAGCGCGTACAGCGCACCGCTGAGCGCGGTGATGAGGATGAACGGGCCGACGAGGATGCCGGCGTAGAAGTGCAGTCGGAGCAGGAGGGCGCCGAACCACCCGCGACGGCGAGGAGGGGTGGGCGCGGAGGCGGGTGGGGCGTGTGGGTGTCGGTGAGGGTCACGGGTGTGGCTTTCAGGTGAGGAGGGTGTCGCCGATGAATCCGCCGTCGCGGCATCCCGGCGGGACCGCGAAGACGGCCGAGCCGATGGGTGTGGTCCACTCGTTGAGCAGGTCGAGCTCGTCCAGCCGATGCTGCATGGGAATGAACTGGCGGTCGATGTCGGCTTGGAACGAGACGAAGATGAGGCCGGACTCGGAGACCTCAGCGCCGGCGGGGCGTTCGTCGTAGTTGTAGGCGCGGCGGAAGATACGCTCCGCGCCATCTCCGCGTGCGCGCCGGATGTGAGCGAACTGCGGGATCACGGGGAATCCGATGGCGGTCTTGGCCTCGAAGTCCGGCTCGTCGAACTCGTCGGTGCCGGTGAGCGGGGCCCCGTTGGCGAGTGTCCGGCCGACGGATGCCTCGCGGCCGCTGCGGTCGAGGCGGTCCCACTTGTCGAGGTCCATGCGGATGCGGCGGACGACCACGCCGGTGCCGCCGGCGAGCCAGCCGTCGGTGTCAGTCCAGACGACCCGGTCGAAGTCCGTGGTGCCCGGTTGTGGATTCGTCGTGCCGTCGACCTGGCCGAACAGGTTGCGCATGGTCGTGCCGGGACGTTCTGTGCCGTAGGCGCGGCGGAAGCCCTGCTGAGTCCAGCGGATGTTGGCGAAGCCGCGGGCATCCTTCAGCAGCATCCGTGTCGCATGAGCGACCGTGAGCGGATCGTCCCCGGCGATCTGCAACAGCAGGTCTCCGGCGGAGAACTCGGGTCGCAGCCTGTCCACGCGGAACGCGGGCAGCGGCGCGAGCCAGCTCGGCGCCGCCCCGTTCGCTCGCGTGACCAGGCCTGGCCCGAAGCCGAACGTCACCGTGAGTCGCGCGGGCGAAAGCGCGAGCTCGGGTTCGGAATCTGCGAGCGCAGGCTCTCCCTGCGTGAGGCGGGCGGCATCGTCGGTGAGGATGCGCATCAGTCGGGTGAGCGCGTCGCGGTCCACGTCGTCATGCAGGTCGAGGGCGACGAAGACGCCGTGCGCCTGAGCAGCGGTATCGATGCCGGCCTGGTGCACGCCGAAGAATGGCACGGTCTCCTCGCCGTTCATCGGCGTCGCCGCGACCTGCGGCTCGCTGCCGGGGCGGTTCAGGGCGAGGTCCACTCCGACCGCCGCGACCGCGCCGGCCCCGGCGACAGCCCCTCCGAGGAGGAACTGCCGCCGAGTCGATCCGATGCGACGGGAGTGGGCGCCCTCAGCGGGCGCGGGCATCAGTGATCCATGCCCTCGTGATCGTCGCCCTCTTCGTAGTTCTCGTTCGCGCCCGAGTAGTCCTTCACCGGTGCGGTGAACTCGTAGGTCGTGTCGTCCGAGAACGTGAGCGTGAACGCGGCCTCGTCGCCCGCATGCAGCGGAGCGGTGAGATCCATGAGCATGATGTGGTTCGCGCCCGGCTCGAGGAGGAGCTCACCGCCTGCAGGGATGACGAAGCCCCCTTCGATCTCGCGCATGACCATCTCGCCGGCCTCGTTCTCGACGGTCTCGTGGAGCTCGAGCATGCTCGACGCGTCGGATGAGACCGACACGACGGTCACGTCGACGTCTCCGCTGTTGACGAGCATGCCGAACGCGGCGGACATGCCCTCATCCGCAGACTTGACCCAGGCGTCTTCGATGGTGACGGTGTCGCCAGCGGGTGCCCTCTCGGTGACGGCAGGAGCGGCCTCCGTCGCGCAGCCGGTCAGCGTGAGCAGCGAGACCGCGGTGACCGCGAGCAGACGTGACAGCGGGGCCGTGGTGGTACTGGTGGTTTTCATGACTGTTGCCTTTCAGAGTTGTGCCGCGGAATCGCCGGTCTCTGGCGTCGCGGCCGCCGTCCGGGGACGGAGAACGATTCGAACGATGACGAGAAGCAGAACGGCGACCGCTGCTCCGATCCCGCCGACGAGCAGCATCCGGAGGGCGCCGCTCGACTCATCTGCGATCTGATCTGTCGCGACTGTCGGCGAGTCGGCCGACGGTGCTCCTCCCGTATCCGTGCGCGACGGTGCCACCATCGGCGCGGAGTCGCCGACGGCGAACGGGATCACTCCCGAGACGGGGTGCCCGTCCTCCGACACGACCTGCCATCGCACCTGATAGCCCCCGACGGGCATGTCCGGTGCCAGCTCGGCCGTCACCTCGCTGCCCGACACCGTCACCGCACCGGTGACCCAGTCGGTGCCCGAGGCGTCGACCACGAGCACCACAGCGCCGGTCGACGCCTCGTCGAGCACGAGGAGGTCGCCCGAGAAGGTCAACGAGACGCTCGACGGAGCGGCGGCGAGCTGCTCGCCGTCTGACGGAGTGCTCACGATCAGTTGGTCATGGGCGGATGCCGGTGCTGCCGTCGCGATCACCGCGATGGCAGCCAGCATCAGCCCCGCCGCATACCTGCGGAAAGGGGACATGGATGGGCCTCTCGACAGGCGCCCGCGAGCGGACGCCGAAAACTGCGTTCAGACGCCTGCGCACTCTCGTGCACGGGCAGCGACGCACCACACCCCTCGAAGGTGGATGCGGGTCGGATCAGAGCGCGAGGCGAACGGGGGGCGCGCGGCCACGCAGGGTCGCGAGACGAGCGGAGGCCGCGTTCGAGGCGACGAGGAAGTCGCCGCGCAGCCGATGCGGGGCGCGCGGTCGGGCGTGGACCATGTCGACGGAGAGGCATCGCCGCAGCCACCGCACGGCCTGAGCCGCGAGGATGCGCAGCGCATGCACGATCCGCTCGCCCCAGTGGAGAGCGGCGATGGTCGTGAGCGCCGCGGCGAGGTGTCCGATCCACATCGACCCGTCGGCGACGACCGCGTCGTCGACGCCGGCGACAGTAGGGAGCACCAACGGTGCGTCGTGCATGTGATGCGGAGCAGGCGACCCAGAGGGCGTCACGGTGCCGAGCACGAACAGCAGGTGGAAGAGGAACTGACTGATGCCGACCGACAGAGAGAGACGGATGAGCGACAGGGTCTTGCCCGCGAGGAGCACGCACACCATGAGAGACAAGAGCCAGGGGACGGCGATGCCCAGGACACCGGGCATCAGTCCGCCGCCAGAGACGTGCCCGGCCAGTGCGATGAAGATCGCGAGGGTCGCTGAAGCGAAGCCGCGAACGACGGCCGGCCTCCGAGACTCAGTCACGCATCCAGTTTGGCATGGCGGCGCCTGAGCCCGCCCGCTCAGGCCAGCGCGTCTGCCGCGGCCCTCCAGCGAGCCGAGAACTCCTCGGCCCGAGCATCCGACCACTGCGGCTCGTACGTGTGCGACGGCGACCACGGCACGATCGCGTCTTCCAGGGCGAGGCCGGGGTTCATGGCGCAGCGGGCGAGGGCCGCGGCGCCGAGCGGCGTGGCGTGCTGCGAGGGGTACACGTCGACCGGGATGCGCATGAGGTCGGCGACCGCCTGCATGAGCACGCGGCTCTGCGTGAGTCCTCCGTCGACGCGCAGGCGCTGCAGCGGCTGACCGAGGTCGGCGGCCATCGCACGGGCCAGCTCCGCCACCTGCGCGGCGATGCCCTCGAGCACCGCGCGAACCAGGTGCTCGCTGCCGGTCGACAGCGTCATGCCGGTGAACGTGGCCGTGGCATCCGGCCGCCACCACGGCGCCGCCAGGCCCGCGAGTGCGGGCACGCACAGCACGCCCTGCGCGTCGTCAGCCGCGACGCGGTCCATGTCGGCGGCGGTGTCGATGAAGGTGAGCTTCTCGAGCCACTGCACGGCGGATGCCGCGGTGTACACCTGCCCGTCGAGGCAGTAGGTGCTGTGCCCGCCCTGCTGCCAGGCGACGGACGACGACAGGCTCGCCGTCGACCGCACAGCGGTGCGGCCGGTGTTGGCCAGGAGGAACGCTCCGGTGCCGAACGTGCATTTCGCCTCGCCCGGCTGCAGGCACGCCTGGGCGACGAGCGCGGCCTGCTGGTCGACGACGAGCCCGCCGACGGATGCCGTGCCGCCGAAGGCTGTCGTGGTGCCGGCTATGTCGTCGCACGCGAGGATCGCCGGCATCCGCTCGTCGCCGAGGCCGAACAGCTCGAGCAGCTCGCCGTCCCATTCGACGCGGTCGAGGTCCATCACGAGCGACCGGCTCGCCGTCGACGCGTCGGTCACGAACTCGCCGGTGAGGCGGTGCAGCAGCCAGCTGTCGGAGGTGGTGACCACGCCGTCGCGCGTGACGTTGCGCCGGACCCACGCCTGCTTGGGCGCAGAGAAGTAGGGATCGAGCACGAGCCCGGTGCGCGCGGCGATGTCGTCCGCCCGGTCGCGCAGCTCATCGCAGATCGACTCGGCGCGGCGGTCCTGCCAGACGATCATGTTCGACAGGGGGTCGCCCGTCTCCGGATCCCACGCGAGCACGGTCTCGCCCTGGTTCGCGATCGTCACGACGTCGATGTCGACCTTGGCCTGGTTGACGGCGACGCGTCCGGCGCGCAGCACCGACTCCAGCAGCGCCTCAGGGTCGTGCTCGACGCCGCCGCCGGGGAGATAGGTGGGGCGGATGGACACCTCGCTGAGCGCGAGAACCTGACCCCCGTGGTCGACGACGACGGCTTTGGTGCCAGACGTGCCTTGGTCGATCGCCAGAACGGTGGTCATGAGTGCGTGGTCCTTCGGTCGGGGTGGAGGCGGACGCGTGCACGGCATCCGCCCCCGATGCTGTCAGGAGGAGGGCTGCGAGCGGTAGCGCGCGGTGCGCTGCCACCAGGGGCCGTCCTGCGGGGCGGCAGCCGCGGGCGTCGGCGGGCGCAGGTCGCCCACCGAGACGCCGAGCTCGGGAAGCATGCCGGCGACGTAGTCGGCGATGCCGAGCGATGCCGTGAGTCCGGTGGAGCGGATGGCGGCGACGTTGATGAGCCGGCCGTTCTTCTCCGACCGGCCGATGACGTAGTTGCAGTCCCGCCCGGCGGGGCGCAGGCCCGCATAACTCGCGATCGGCTCGAGACCCTCCAGCGCGGGGAACTGCTGCACGGCCTTCGCGAGGATCTCCTCGCGCGCCTCGGTCCGCACCGACCAGTCCTCCTTGTCGTCGAGGTCGACGGCGGTGGGGCCGGCGACGACCTTGCCGTCGAGCGTGGGGAACACGAGGACACCCTTCGTGCGCTTGGTCGGCACGGGCAGGATGATGCGGTCGAGGGTCTGTCCGTCGGGAAGCTCGAACACGAAGAACTCGCCCTTGCGAGGGTAGATCTCGAACGAGTCGTCCCCGACCAGACGCGCGACCTCATCGGCGTAGAGGCCCGCCGCGTTCACCGCCGCCGCCACCCGGATGCGCCGGCCGTCGGCGATCTCGATGTCGAGTCCGTCGCCGGCCGGCGTGATCCCGGTCACCCTCGCGTTCAGCTCCACTGACGCCCCGGCGGCGACGGCGCTCGCCGCCAGCGCCTGCGTGAAGGCGACGGGGTCGCTCACCGACTCGCCCGGCACGAGCAGGGTGCCGTCGGATTCGCGGATGTGCACCTCGACCCCGTTCTGCGCGGCGTTCGCCGCAAGTGCGCGCACCGTCTCGGCGTCGTCGTCGGTGCGGGGAACGAGCTCGGCACCGGTGTGGATGACGGGTACGTCGAGAGCCTCGAGGATGCCGGGGCGGATGCGCGCGGCACGGAGGATCAGCTCGGTCTCGAGCTCTCCCGGCGTGGAGTCGAACCCGGTGTGCAGCACCCCGGAGTTGGTGCCGCTCGCGGCCAGACCGAGCGACGGTTCGGACTCGAGCAGCACGGCGTCGACGCCGCGGTGCGCGAGCGTGTACAGCAGGGCCGACCCGACGATGCCCCCGCCGATGACGGCGACGGTGCGAGACGGTGTGTGCGAGCTCATGGTGGTGCTTCTTTCGATTGACGGCTGCGGGGTCACGGGGCGGTGGTGATCGTGTCTTCGTCGAAGGCCCGGTCGACATCCTGCATGTCGGGCATGGTGAGTCCCTTCCTCCCGCGCGTGACGAGCAGGTACACGAGGTAGGCGATGCCGATCACGAGCATGATGCCGACGTAGAGGCGGGGCTGCTCGAACGAGACGTCGCGGAAGATGAGCAGTTCGTACACGAGCCAGACGCTCGCGAGCACCAGCACGGGCACCTCCCAGCGGCCGAGCGTGAAGCCCTTGCTGGCGGGGAGCGACCTGCGCGTGACGATGTAGAGCAGCACCGTTCCGGCGTAGATGATCGCCGGCAGCAGGGTCGCGGCGGAGAAGAGCACGAACAGGGCGTCGTTGGCGCTGCTGAAGATCGCGAGGATCGCCTGGGTGATGACGAAGTACCCGACGGTCGCGGCGACCGGGGTGTGCCGGCTGCGGCTCACCTTCCGCAGCACCTGCCAGGCGGGGAACCGCTCATCGCGCGACATCGCCCAGATCAGGCGCGTTCCGCTGAGGGTGATGACGAGACCGCACGAGAAGATCGAGATCACGACGAGCACGAGCAGGCCCTTGCCGACGACCGGGCCGAGCACCGAGGTGATGACGGTCGCGACCGGCGTGGCGGACGTCGCCAGCTCGGCGGTGTCGCCCGCGAGGGCGGTGACGGCGATGAGGAACAGCATCCCCAGCACGCCGAGGGCCACGACGGCCTGCACCATGGCGCGCGGGATGACGCGCTCCGGGTTCTTGGTCTCTTCGGCGAGGTTCGCGGCGGACTCGAAGCCGACGATGGTGAACGCCCCGAGCAGGAAGGCGAGGGGGAACGGGCCGGCGTTCGTCAGCCCGCCGAAGTCCCAGTAGCCGGCTTCGGCGACCGGCGCCGTGGCGAAGAGCTGCGTGAAGTCGAGCCGCCCGATCACGGCGCCGACGACGAAGAGGAGCACGGTGATGCCGATCATGCCGATGATCTGCACGGTCACCGCGACCTCGTTGACGCGGTTGGTGGCCTTGGTGCTGAGGGCGACGAGGATGGCCTGCAACAGCATCACGACGGCGGTGATGACCCAGCAGTTCGTGGGCGTCGGCGCGTAGCCGAACAGTTCGGGGAGGATGGTCGCGGCGATGGTGTAGTCGACCGCGACGACGACGATCACGAGGAACGCGAACGACACCCATCCGGTGATCCAGCCGAGGATGGGGTTCGCCAGACGCGACACCCACTGGTAGGCGTAGCCGCTGATCGGGATGCGGGCGGCGAGGGCTCCGAAGATCAGCGCGACCATGGTCTGCCCGATGACGGCGATCGGCCACGCCCAGATTCCGCGGGGACCGCTGCTGTTTAGCACCGCGCCGTAGGTGGTGAAGATGCCGGTGGCGATCGACACGAAGCCGAAGGCCACGGCGAAGGATGCGTAGAGCCCGAGCTCACGCTTCATGCGGGTGCCGGTCTGGCCGGACGAGGTGGGGGATTCGGGTGTTTCCATGACTCGACCTTCGCTGGGCGGGATGGTTGGTATAGACCAACTTGGTATATACCAAGGTACGGTAGGGTGATGGCGGGTAGCGTGTCAACCGTGACGGCGGAAAATCGGGAGAATGTAACACCCGCGAAACCTGGCGTACCCGCCTACATGCGCATCGCCGCCGAGTTGCGCGCGCGCATCGATGCGGGTGAGCTTCCCGTGGGGGCTCCGATCCCGCCGGAGCGCGAGCTGTGCGTCGAGCTCGGCGTGAGCCGCATGACCCTGCGCCGCGCCCTCGGGATGCTGGAACGCGAGGGGCGCGTGCACCGCGACGCCACGCGAGGCACGTTCGTGTCGGAACCGCGCGTGCAGCTGCGGCTCGGATCGTTCTCGCAAGAGGTGGCGCGCTCGGGACGGCAGCCGGGCGCCGAGCTGTTCTGGGCGGAGGAGCGCAAGGCCGACGACGAGGTGGCGGCCGGACTCGACGTTCGTCCCGGTCACCCCGTGTACGCCCTGCGACGGCTGCGGCGCTCGAACGGCGAGCCGCTGGCGTTGGAGACCACCTATTACCGGGCGGATCTCGTGCCCGGTCTTCTCGACGGAGATCTCTCCGGATCGCTGTGGGAGGAGGTGCGCCGGCGCTTCCACCTGACCCTCGCCCGATCATCGGCCGAGCTGGAGGTCATCGTGCTGGATGCCGAGACCAGCGCGCACCTGTCGACGACACGGGCGTCCGGAGGGCTGCAGCTCACCCGCCGCACCTTCACCGACACGGGGGAGTGCCTCGAGTATGCGGTCGACGTCTACCGCGCGGATCGGGTCTCCCTCATCATCGAGCGCTCGGTCGACGGCGAGTGACCGTCGTCTTCGACCTCGACGGGGTGCTCAGCCGCTCCGACACCATGGCGACCGTGGTGTTCTCGCGTCTGCGTCGCCGCCCGTGGCTCGTCGTCCCGGTCGCCGCGCTCGCCGCGGTTGCGGCCATGGCGGGGACCCGCGGCGATGTGCGGCCCCGATGCAACCGCGCCATCGTCCACCTGGCGCTGTCGGGCCTCGCCGCAGACGGGTACCACCGCCTCGCCGATGAGGCCGCACGCCGCCTCGCATCGCGGCCCGGCAACGTCGCCCCCGAGGTCGTCGCCGCGCTTCGCGACGGCATCGAGCAGGGCGACGCCCTGGTGACCACGGCGACGGAGCGATATCTCGCGATGCGATACCTCACCGAGATCGGTGCGGATGCCGCGCCCTTGCACGCCTCCGAGTTCGTGTTCACGCGGCGGGGACCCCGCTTCGCCCGCCACAACGTCGGCGCGGCGAAGGTCGAGGCCTTCGTGCGCAGCCGTCGCGATGAGGCCATCGACACGCTCTACACCGACTCGGCGAGCGACCTGCCGCTGGCACGCCTGAGCGCGATGACGGTTCTCGTCGGCTCATCGACGCGGGCGGCGCGGGTACTAGAGCGGGCCGGGGTGTCGTTCCGCCGTCTCAGCGCCTGACGACGACGCGACGCCTTTCGGTCATCTCGCGAACGGATTTGGCACCAGCGCGGAACGAGCGTATGGTTACGTTTCGGTAACAGACGTCTTCGTCTGCTGAGGAGCTTCACCATCACTTCGCGATCACCCGAAACCGCGTCCACATCCGTGATCCCGGCCGAGTCCCCCCGCTCGGATGCCGGAACCCCGCGGGTGCTTCTGCGACGAGACCTGCGCCGCGAGCGAGCGCGCGCCGCGTCCGCGACCGAAGCGACCCCTTCCGCGCAGTCGGCCCCCGCAGCCACCGTGCCGGGTGAAGCCGCCGTTCCGGGTGAAGCCGCCGTTCCGGCATCCGGCACCGGAGGAGCATCCGAAGGCGCTGTCGTACCGGAGGCCGCCGCGGCGCCTGCTGCCACCGAGGCCTTCGCCGCATCCGTGGCACTCGCCGCCTCGGCAGCCGGCCTCGGCCACGAGAGCAGCGACGACAGCGACCCGCAGGTCGGCATCGCCGACGCCGACGCTTCCCGAGGCGAGCAGCCCGCGCCCCGTGCCCGCCGTCCCCGTCGCCGGGCGCCGCGTCGCTCACGGGCGACGGCTCCGGCATCCGGGGTGCGTACTCCCGAACGGCCCGCCCCGGCAGCAGGCCGGCGGCGTCCCGTCCGCACGGTCGGTGCCGCACTCGCGATCGCCGCTCTCGTGGGCGGAACCGCTCTCCCGGCCATCGGACTCGCCCAGACCGGCGGGGCCGTCGCCGCAGCATCCGCAGACGCACCGGGCATCCCCGCTCAGTCGCTCACGGTGCAGGGAGACAAGCTGCCCGAGGTCGTCGTGCGCGGTGCGTTCTCGGCGACCACGCCTGCCGAGCTCGAAGAGATCCGTGCTGTCGCGGCCGCGACGGCGCGCAGCGGCATCGCGCCCATCGCAAAGCCGGGACAGGTCATCATCCCGATGGCGCCTGGCAGCTACTCGATGACCGACGGGTTCGGCGCGAGCCGTCCCGGCCGCAGCCACATGGGCCAGGACTACGCCGCTCCGGTCGGCACCCCGATCTACGCGGCGGCCGACGGCGTGGTGACGATGTCGCAGGACAGCTACGGCGGCTACGGCGTGACGGTGCAGATCAAGCACGACCTGGGCGGGTCGGCGGTGTCGACGTTGTACGGTCACATGGACTACGGCACGCGAGCGGTCAACGTGGGCGACCACGTCGTCGCCGGGCAGTTCCTCGGCAAGGTCGGCACCACGGGATACACCATCGGCTCGTGCCTGCACTTCGAAGTGCGCATCAGCGGGAGCCCCATCAACCCGGTGCCCTGGCTCGAGGCCAACGTCCGCTGATCGAGACCGGCGACCGGCGCCCTGTCAAGACGGGTGCGCGAGACGCGTCGGCGGTGCATGCTGAGCTCTCCCAGAGAGAGGAGCACGACATGTCCAACCCCGACGCGGTGGCAGGTCAAGACGCACTGCCAGGACAGGACGACCGGCTCGGCGCCGACTTCACCGACGGCACTTTCCCCACCGATACCGGGCAACCCGAGACGCAGGGTGACGAACCGCTCGACGCCGAACTCGGCGACGAGGGGCAGGGCGACGTCGACGAGGAGGACCTCGGCGGGCACGACGGATCGGACGCCCCTGCCGACCTCCGCGACGGCACGGAATAGCCCGCGCCGGTTCACCTCCGCCGAGACCTCCGCGACGGCACGGAACAGCCGGCGCCGAATGCGGCCCGCGCGGGCGGCCGTCACGCCGACATGGGGTGCAGCACGACCTTGATGCAGCCGTCCTCCTTGCGCTGGAACGTGCGGTAGAGCTCTGGCGCATCCTCCAGCGGTGCGTGGTGCGTGGTGAGATCCATGACGCCGAGCGGATCGGCGGGGTCCTCGACGAGCGGCAGCAGCGCGTCGACCCAGTTCTTCACGTTGCACTGGCCCATGCGGAGGCTGATCTGCTTGTCGAACATCGTCTTCATGGGCAGGATGTCGGCGTCGCCCGCGTACACCCCGCTCAGAGAGACGGTGCCGCCGCGTCGCACGGCGTCGATCGAGGCGTGGAGAGCCGCGAGCCTGTCCATTCCGGCCTTCTCGAACACCTGGCGGGCGAGCGGGTCCGGCAGCAGTCCGACGCTCTTCTGCACCAGCTCGATGCCGGAGTTCCCGTGGGCTTCGAGCCCGACGGCATCCACCACCGAATCCGCGCCGCGTGCATCCGTGAGATCCACGAGACGGGCGGCCACGTCGTCATCGAGGTCGATCGTCTCGATGCCGTGTCGCTCGGCCATCGCCCGCCGCTCCGCGACCGGGTCGACCGCCAGAACGCGATAGCCGCGGTGCCGGCCCACTCTGGTCACCAGCTGACCGACGGGTCCGAGACCCATGACCACGAGCGTCCCTCCCTCGGGCACGTGCGCATACTCCACCCCCTGCCATGCCGTCGGCAGGATGTCGCTGAGGAAGAGGTAGCGCTCGTCGGGGAGGTCGGGTCCGACGGCGATGTGGTTGTAGTCGGCGCGCGGGATGCGCAGATACTCCGCCTGACCGCCGGCGACCTGACCGTACAGCTTCGTGTAACCGAAGAGCGCCGCCCCGGTGCCGTACTCGCGCACCTGCGTGGTCTCGCACTGCGACTGCAGCCCGCGCGTGCACATGAAGCACTCGCCGCACGCGATCGTGAACGGCACGACGATCCGGTCGCCGACGGCGAGCCGCGTGACGCCTGAGCCGACCTCGACGACCTCGCCCATCGGCTCCCGCCCCGGGATGTCGCCGCGGTCGAGGAACGGTCCGAGCAGCTCGTAGAGGTGCAGGTCCGAGCCGCAGATCGCCGACGACGTCACCCGGATGATGGCATCACCAGGATCCTGGATCACCGGATCGTCGACCTCCTCGACCGTCACCGTGCGCTTCGCCTGCCAGGTCAGTGCTTTCATCGCATCCTCCGTCTCGTCGGTGTCTTCGTCGCGGTGGTCGTGCTCAGTGGAAAGGGCATCCCTTCGCCGACCGCACGCGGCCTCCGGATGCCGGCTTGGTGGGCAGGCGTCGGCGGTTCACGCCGAGCCCGCTGTCGAGGATCGTCAGGCGCGGGTCGCTGAGCACCGCGATCGCGGCCGTGAGACCCGCGATGACGAGCTTCTCGCCCGGACACCGGTGACCTGTGGCCACGTCGGCGCCGCCCTGCGGGATGAACGTCGGCACGGCCTCATAGTCCTCGACGTCGCGGAAGCGCTCCGGGTCGAACCGCTCGGGGTTGGCCCACGAGCCGTCGTCGGTGTCGGTGCCGAGGATGTCGATGAGCACTCGGCCTCCGCGTGGCACGTGCTGGCCGTCGATCTCGATGTCGGTCGTCGCGCGGCCCGGCAGCATGGGCACGAACAGGCCGGTTCTGCGCACCTCCTGCGCGAACATCGTGGCCAGCGGCCCGCCGACGAGCACACCGCGCTCCGCCGTCTCCTCCGCGATCCTCTCCCGCCAATCGGGGTGGTCGTGCAGCTCCTTGGCGGCGAACGCGACGAAGCGCGCGGCCGCGATCATCGGGCGGATGCTGTTCTGCAGATCGACGCCGGCGGTGTGGGCGGGGAGGAGCCGGCCGTCGCGCGAACGATGCCGTGCCCACCGCTCCAGCGCCGTGCCCTTCTCCGGACGCAGCGTCCCCCCACGCACCGCCTCGATGAGGTGCATGGCATGCCTGTCGGACCACGCGCGGTTGAGGAAGGCCAGCGCGTACTGCGGTGAATAGGGCACGCCGAACCCGTCGACGATCTGCGCGAGACGCGCTGACCACCGTGTCTTCGCCGCCGGCGTTCCTGGGAGGCCGGCCCACCCCATGATCGCGCGCCCGAGTGCGCCGACCGCGGCGTCGTACGCGCTCGCAGTGCCGCCGTCGAGCCAGGCGTCGCGTTCGCGCGTCCACTCGCGTTCCAGCCACGGCGCCAGCCGTGTGACCTGCGCGTCGTCGTAGGCCACCTCGACGAACGTTGCCTTGCGGTGGCGGTGGTCCTCGCCGTCGAGAGCGTGCACAGAGCCGTGCTCGAAGAGGGGCTCCCGCACGATCGTCGGCATGGCACCAGCGCGCCGGATGCGCTGCTCGTCGTAGAACAGGGCGACACCCTCGGCACCGCGCACGAGGATCGCGGGATCGCCCAGCAGTCGCAGCGGTGCGGATCGGGCTCCTGCGCGCACGCGACGCCAGATGCTGTCGCCGAAGTCGTACCCGCGGGTAAGGAGGCCGAGGGAGTCGTCTTCGAGCAAGGGACGCACTCGGCGGGGGATCTGCGAGAGAAGCGGGGGAAGCGGCATGCGGAAACGGTGCCACCGGAATGCGACGGGTTCCAGGGGGGAGCGCAGGACGGCGGATTGTGCTAACGGTCCCGCGGCGTACGCAGGCTACCGCTTTGCGCAGGTGCTCCTCACGTCCCGAGGCGGCTCCCTACCGTGAGAGCGACCATCTGCCGAATCGTGCAAACGCTCTCGGAAAGCGAAGCTTGACTATCGCTTTGCGCAGGCGACGCTCGCGCCCCGAGGCGGCTCTCTACCGTGAGAGCCGGGTGCGGCCGGCGGCGTCCGCCACCTGAAGACCATGGATGCCGCCGGCCCTGGCCAGCACCCGAGCATGTCGTCCCTCTCTCCGAGGCGGACGGCGACACGAGGAGGGGAGAATCGTGATGAGGAACGAGCGCACGAGACGCGCGGTCCGGAACGCGCGAGAGCACGGTCGACGACTGCTCTCCGCGATCGCGGCGTCCGCACTGTTGGCGGGTGGACTGGTAGGAGCAGGACTCGCGGTGCCGACGGCGGCGAACGCGGCCGACGGAGACCCGTTCAACCCGAACTCGCCCGTCGTGTTCGTGGCGCAGTCGGCCACCGGCCAGCCCACGGGACTGCACAGGTCCGTTTCGACAGACGGCACGTACGACTTCACCCCGGAGGGGAACGCGCTCGCCTCGGGCAACTACAACGCCATCGGCTTCAACACCGCCGATAACTTCATCTACGGAGTCAGCACCTCCAACATCACCCAGACCAGCGCGCCGACGACCATCCCCAACCTCTCCATAGTCAAGATCGGTCAGGGTGGCAAGATCGTGCAGCGCGTCGGGACGAGCACCTTCCCGCTCACACAGTTCACCGGCTCGTTCGGCGGAGACGGTTTCCTGTACACCACGAACGGCGGCGTGGCGACCGGCAACCCGGCGAGCCACGCCATCTACCGCGTCAACGTCACCACCGGCGCCATCCAGACCGTCTCGAATCTCGCGACCGCCGACTACGTGATCGCCGACTGGGCGTTCCTGGGGGGTTACTTCTGGGCCATCGACTATTCCTCGGGCCAGCAGCCGGGAACGCTCATCCGCATCGACCCCACGACCGGTGCGTACACGCGCTTCCCCGGAAAGATCGACACGACGGTGACCGGCGCGTGGGGTGCGGCGTGGGTGTACGGAAACGGCAACCTCGGGTTCTCCCACAACGTCACCGGTCAGATCGCGCAGATCGCGATCACGAATCCCGGAGCGGCGAATCCGACCTTCACCGCCCTCGCGCCTGTGCCGGGCCCGAATGCGAGCGGCAACGACGGCACGTCCATCCCCGGGCTTCCCGTCGATCTGCAGATCGTCAAGACCGGCCCCGCGATCTACGAGCGCGGCGGCCGCATCAGTTACCAGGTCGCGGTGACCAACAACGGCACCGGGGTCTCGAGCGGATGGTCGGTCATCGACGTGCTGCCTGCCGAATTGAGCAACCCGGCGGTCACGGGTGACGTCTCCTTCTCGATCAACGGCAACAGCGTCCAGGTCAACGGCGGCGCACTCGCCGTCGGTGCCACGAAGACGTTCACGATCAGCGCCGACACCGTGGCGACTCCCGACACCTGCTTCACCAACACGGCGACGGTGCTGGGCAACGAACTCGACCCGGTGGGGGCGAACAACCAGTCGTCGACGACCGCGTGCGACGTCGGCCTGACGATCGAGAAGATCTCCGACGCGACGGCGGACACGCGCCCCGGCGACGCCGTCACCTACACCGTCACGGCCAGGAACACGGGCGCCGGCGACTTCACCACGACCAACCCCGCGGTGATCTTCGACAACCTGGCCGGTGTCCTCGACGACGCCGCGTACAACGACGACGCGACCGCGACCCTGCCTGGTGCGATCGACTACAGCGCTCCCCTGCTGTCGTGGTCGGGTGCGCTCGCCTCCGGCGCATCCGTCTCGATCAGCTACACCGTGACCGTCGGTTCGGCCGGCGACGGCACGGCGCGCAACCTCGCATGGCGCCCGGGCGATCCGGGCGACCCGCGCCCTCCGCTGTGTGAGGGCGACACCGGCGTCGACCCGGTCACCGGCGAGCCCTGCGCCGCCACGAGCTTCGTGCTCCCGCGGCTGACGATCGACAAGGCGGCCAGCCGATCCGATCTCCCCGCCGTCGGCGGCACGGTCACGTACACCATCACGGTGTCGAACCCCGGCCCTGGCTCCTATACGGCAGCCGAACCGGCGACCTTCACCGACGATCTGACGGATGTGCTCGACGACGCCACGTTCGACGACGGTTCGGTGACGGCGACGACCGGCACAGCGAACCGCGTCGGCACCGAACTGACCTGGAGCGGTGTGCTGGGCGCGGGCCAGTCGGCGACGATCACCTACACCGTCACCTACACGGGCGACGGGGACAACGTGCTCCGCAACACGGCGTGCGTGCCGGACGAGGCCGTCCTCCCCGGGGCCGTGCCATGCGACAACGTGCGGGTGCCCGGCGCATCCCTGAGTCAGTGGAAGACGGCGCAGGCTTCGTCCGATCCGGTCGTGGCGGGATCGACGATCACCTACACGCTCCACTTCGACAACGACGGTCAGGCCCCTGCGACGGTCGACGCCGTCGACGACCTCACGCACGTCCTCGACGATGCGGTCGTCACGGCGGAGCCCGTCTCGCCCGATGGGCTCACGGTCGCACGCGACGGCGCTGAGATCCGCATCACGGGGACCGTGCCGGTCGGTGCCACGTACACGGTCGTGTACACCGTGACGGTGCTCCCGGATGACGAGCGGGGCGACAGCATCGCGTCGAACTTCCTCCTCGCGCCCGGCGAGGAGCCGCCGACGGATGGAGAGTGCACGCCGCCCGACCCCGAGGCGCCCACGTGCACCGAGACGCCCATCACCGGCGTCTCGTACACGAAATCTGTGCAGGCCTCGGAGACACCGGTGCGAGCGGGAACCGAGCTGACCTATACGATCACGGCCACCAACACGGGAGCGACCCGGGTCGACCTGCAGCGTGATGACGACCTCAACGGCGTGCTCGACGACGCGACCCTCACCGAGGCGCCCTCCTCCGACACATCGGGGGTGACGGTGACCGGTCCCGACGCGGGGATCCTCAACATCCGCGGAACGCTCGCGGCGGGGGCGACGGCGACGATCACGTACACCGTCACCGTGAAGGACGCCGGCGACCGCGGGGACGACGTCGCCGCCAACTTCCTCGTCCCGCCGGGGACCCCTCCGGGCCCGTGCGATCTCGCGACGCGGCAGTGCACGGAGACGCCCATCGAAGGTTACACGGTGTCGAAGACGGCCGACGTCGAGAAGGCGGTTCCCGGTCAGACCGTGACCTACACGGTCAAGATCGTGAACACCGGCGCCGTGGCCTACACGGCCGACAAGCCCGCGACCTTCAGCGACGACCTGTCGGGTGTCCTCGACGACGCCGTCTACAACGGCGACGTGAGCCCAGGGGGCAGCGTCGTGGACGGCACGCTCACGTGGGCCGGTCCCGTCGCCGTCGGCGAGACGGTCACCGTCACCTACTCGGTCACGGTCGGTGATCCGCCCGAGGGCGACCGGATCTTGACCAACGCGGTCGTGCCGACCGGCCCCGGCGGAGAGTGCGATCTCGAGACGGGATGCCGCGAAGAGACGCCGGTGTCGTCGTTCACCCTGCGCAAGAGGGTCGACGTGCAGTCCGCGATGGCCGGTGACACGGTGACGTACACGGTCACGGTGACCAACACCGGGGCGTCGGACTTCACGGATGCCGAGCCGGCGACGTTCCAGGACGACCTGAGCGGCGTTCTCGACGACGCGACGTACAACGGCGACGTCTCCGCGGGCGGCGTCGTCGAGGGAACCGTGCTCACCTGGTCCGGCCCGCTCGCGGTGGGGGAGAGCGTCGACGTCACCTACTCGGTGACCGTCAACGATCCCCTCACCGGCGACCGCGACCTCGCCAACACGGTGACGACGACGGTCCCCGGCAGCGGCTGCGATCCCGTGACGGACTGTGAGACGAACACGCCCGTGGCCTCCTACACGGTCACCAAGGAGGCCGACCTGATCGCCGCCGGTCCCGGTGACGTGGTCACGTACACCGTCACGGTGACGAACACGGGTGACGTCGCGTACGACGAAGAGACTCCGGCGACCTTCACCGACGACCTCTCCGGAGTGCTGGACGACGCCGTGTACAACGACGACGTCTCCGCGGGCGGCGAGGTCACCGGGTCGACTCTCACCTGGTCGGGAGCGCTCGACGTCGGCCAGACGGTCACGGTGACCTATTCGGTCACGGTGGACGATCCCGTCACCGGCGACTTCGTCCTGCGCAACGCGATCACCCCGACGGGCCCCGGCGGCAGCTGCGACGGCGCCTGCAAGACCGCGACGCCGCTCGCGTCGTACCGGGTGGTCAAGACGACGGATGCGACCGACGTGACACCGGGCGAGACGGTGACCTACACCGTCACGGTCACGAACACAGGGCAGGTTGCCTACACGGCTGAGGATCCGGCATCCTTCACCGACGACCTGTCGTCGGTTCTCGACGACGCCACGTACAACGGCGACGCCGCGAGCTCGAGCGGATCCGGCACGGCGTACACCGCCCCCGTGCTGTCGTGGTCGGGTCCGCTTGCCGTCGGCGCCACGGTGACGGTCACCTATTCCGTGACGATCGACGACCCCGCGACCGGTGATCGCCGGCTGTCGAACACGGTGGTCACCCCGCCGGGCAGCGGCGCGAACTGCGTCGAAGGGTCGACCGACCCTGACTGCAGGGCGGACGTGCCGGCGGCATCCTTCTCGATCGAGAAGTCCGCGGAGCCCGCGGAGGCCGCCCCTGGAGACGTCGTCACCTACACGGTGACCGTCACCAACACGGGAACCGTGGCCTACACGGACGATGAGCCGGCCGCGTTCACCGACGACCTGTCGCGCGTGCTCGACGACGCCTCGTACAACGACGACGTGTCGGCGGGAGGCTCGGTGGTCGGAGACACGCTCACCTGGAAGGGCCCGCTCGCCGTCGGCGAGACGCTGCAGGTGACGTACTCGGTCACGGTCGACGATCCGATCGAGGGCGACTTCATGCTCCGCAACGTCGTGGCGCCGTCCGCGCCGGGCGGGGAGTGCGTCCCTGGGGGTTGCGTCACCGACACGGCCCTGGCGTCGTACACGATCGCGAAGAGCGCCGACGTGCAGGACGTCGCCCTCGGAGGCGTCGTGACGTACACGATCACCGTGACGAACACCGGCAAGGTCGCGTACACCGACGACAACCCGGCATCGTTCGAGGACGACCTCTCCGGAGTGCTCGACGACGCGACCTACAACGGCGACGCCACGGGCGGTGCCGTCGTCGACGGGACTGGCGTGAGCTGGTCTGGCGCGGTGGGCGTCGGTGAGACGGCGACCGTCACGTACTCCGTCACCGTCAACCAGCCGGCGACCGGCGACCTCGTGCTGCGCAACGCCGTCACCGCGGACGTTCCGGGCGGCGGTTGCGCCGAACCGGGCGGCTGCGTCACCGAGACCCCGATCGCGACGTACCGCGTCGTGAAGGAGGCGTCGACGGCGCAGGCTCGCGTGGGCGACCGGATCGTGTTCACCGTCACGGTCACCAACACCGGAGCCGTGGACTACACCGAAGAGCGTCCGGCCGCGTTCGCCGACGATCTCAGCTCGGCGCTGGCCATCGGCGACTACAACGACGACGCGAGCTCGGGTGCGGAGTTCATCGATCCGGTGCTCAGCTGGGAGGGACCGCTGGCGGTGGGCGAGAGCGTGGAGGTCACGTACTCGATCACCGCTCGCGAGGCCGGCGAGATCGTCAACGTCGTCGTGACGCCTCCGGCATCCGGTTCGAACTGCGCGATCGATTCGCTCGATCAGGATTGCCGGACGACCACCACGGTGATGCCTCCGGGCCTCGCCGTCACGGGCGGGGCGCTGTGGACGCTCGGCGCTCTGGGTGGCGCGCTGTTCGCCGCATTCGGCATCACGCTGGCGGTGCGCCGTCGCCGTGGTTCCGCGGACACGATCCTGACATGACCGTCGGGTGAGGGGCGGCCCTTCCGCCTCCCCTCACCCGATCCGCGGTGGCCCTGCCGCACGGCAGGTGCGGAGGCCACCGCCGCGCTGGTGCACGAGATGCCCGAGGAGACGTCGAGAAGAAAATCGTCGCTTCTCGCGTCACGTTCTCCTCGTCTCGGTATCCGGTGCAGTGAAGGGGCCTGTTGCGCAGTCAGCCGCAGCGGCCATCGGCGGCCATCGGGCCACGGAGGAGGGAGACACACGCGTGTCTGAAAGAAGCAACACAAGTCGTGCGTTGTCGCTGATCGGGGCGACCGCACTCGGACTGGGGGCGCTGCTCGGCGCCGGCTCCGCTGCGTATGCGGCGCCGCAGGACTACGGCGACCTCGATCCGGATCGCACGGGTTCGCTCACCGTGCACAAGTACCTGCACCAGAACGGCACGGCCGAGGGCGATCTCAGCGAGGGCCCGGCGCCCGGCGACTTCACCGACCCGGTGGCCGACGTCGTGTTCACGGCGTACCCGCTCCTGCTCGACGGCGCACCGCTCGACCTCGGCGTCTCCGAGACCTGGTACGACCTCAACGCGATCACGCCGGGAAGCGCGTGCACCGCGCCTGACGGGTACACGCTCGGCGCCCCGGTCGCACTTCCGGCGACGGACGCAGAGGGAACCGCGACCGTGAGCCTCCCGGTCGGCGCGTACCAGGTGTGCGAGACGTCGGCTCCCGCGCAGATCGTCGATCGTGCGACGCCGTTCATCCTTACGATCCCCATGCCCTATGAGAACGGCTGGGTGTACGACGTGCACGCCTACCCCAAGAACGGCGAGGGAACGATCGTCAAGACCGTCGAGCCGCAGCAGGACACGGGCTTGGGCTCCACCATCACCTTCCCGGTGACGGTTCCGATCCCGAGCATGCAGGACGCATGGACGGGCTTCGCGATCCGTGACGAGCTCGACAGCCGGCTGCAGCCGGTGGATGCCGCCGCCGTCGTCGTCACGGCAGACGGTGCGCCCCTCGACACGACGTACTACACGGTCACGGTCGTCGGCCAGCAGGTCACGATGAACTTCACCCCTGCCGGTGTCGCGTGGCTGAACGAGGGTCCCAACGCCCACGTCGGCACCGAGATCACCGTCGAGTTCGCCGGAACCGTGGTGTCGGTGGGCGACGGCGCGATCACCAACCAGGCCGAGCTCTGGCCGAACAACCCCGGATTCGACCCGTCGGTGCGGCCCCCGCTGCCCTCCAACGAGGTGAAGACCTACTGGGGCAGCCTCCAGGTGCAGAAGCGCGCCGCAGGCACGACCGGCCCCGAGGGCGTCCTCAACGGCGCCGTCTTCGAGGTGTACAACGCTCTCGACCCGTACGCTGCCGACTGCTCCACGGCGGAGCCGACCGGCGCTCCCGTGGCGGTCAGCGGCGAGACCGAGTTCACGTCGTCGGGTACGGGTCTCATCACCGTCGACGGGCTGTTCGTCAGCGACAGCGTGAACCCTGCGATCGACGCTCAGCAGCGCTGCTACGTGCTCAAGGAGATCGCGGCGCCGGCGGGCTACGTGCTCCCCGCCGACCCCTTCACGCCCGTTGCCGTGAAGGTCGGGGCGACGGTGCCCGGCGACAACGTCGACATCGTGAACACCCAGCAGAACGTTCCGCCGCTGCCGATGACGGGTGCGGCCGGTCAGGTGATCCTCATCACGGCCGGGATCGGCGCGCTCGTGATCGCCGTGGGCCTGGTGATGGTGAAGCACCGCCGGCGGGTCGAGGTCGAGGACTGACGCACACGCCGACCACCGGATCGGGCGCACTCCGCCCGGTCCGGTGGGCCGGTGAGCCAGGGACCAGGTGAGCCAGAGGAAGGAGGAGAGATGACGGGAATGCCAACGACAGCGCACGATGCGGGAAGCGACGCGCCTGCGGTGGGATCGGCGCGCACCGTCCGACGGTGGAGGCCGGGCGGACTGACGATCGCCATCACTCTCCTCGCCCTCGCCGGTCTGGTATCGGGTCTCTATCCGATGACCGCCGCCTGGGTCACGTCGTACAACCAGTCTCGTGTGATCGAGACGTACGAGAGCGCTGTGCGGCATGCGGCCCCCGACGCATCGGAGCAGCTGCGGCAGGCGAAGGAGTACAACGAGGCGTTGACTGCGGGCGTGGTGCTCGCGGAGAACGCGAACGTGCCGGTCGGCGACGGGACGCTGTCCGAGTCGCTGGACTACCGCTCCATCCTCTCCGCGAACGCCGACGGGCTCATGGCCCGCGTCAAGATCCCCAGCATCGACGTCGACCTGCCCGTGTTCCACGGGACGACCGACGACGTGCTGAACAAGGGCGCGGGGCACCTCGAAGGCTCGCATCTGCCGATCGGCGGCGAGAGCACGCGCGCCGTCATCACGGCGCATCGCGGGCTCGCCAACGCCACGATGTTCACCGATCTCGACAAGGTCGTCGTGGGCGACCTCATCACGGTCGAGACCTTCGGGAAGGTGCTCACCTACCGGGTGCGGGACATCCAGGTCATCGAGCCCGACGCCAACGGCACGATCAGGCCGGAGGTCGGAGAAGACCTCCTGACGTTGATCACCTGCACGCCGTTGGGCATCAACACGCACCGCATCGTCGTCACCGGCGAGCGCGTGACGCCCACACCTGTCAGGGAGGTGGAGGCGGCCGGGGCGGCCCCGACGATCCCCGGCTTCCCCTGGTGGGCGGTGCTGGGGGGAGGAGGCCTGCTTCTCATCGCGGCGTACGCGGGGTGGCAGGGAGTGCAGGATGCCGGGCAGCGCCGGCCGCGCACGCGCACGGAGCGCGTGCACACACGAGACGGGAAGGACACCGCGCGCGCAGAGCGCGACGCGGCGAGGGGAGAAGAACGATGAACGGGATGAGGGGCCGCCACGCGGCCGGGACGAGAACGAAGGGGCATCGCCCTGGCGGCATCCGCCACTGGATCCGGAGGGCCGGCGCCGCCGTGCTCGCGGTCGCCATGGTCGGCGCGGGTGTCGTCGTGCAGGCGGAGGCGGCCGGGGCGGCCACCGTCTACCAGATCGACGGAGAATGGCAGGCTCCCGCGCCCGCCACGGTCTCCGCAGGAATGGCGCTGACCTCGGTCTGGCGCTTCAACGTCAACGACGACAGCGCCGCGCCGACGAACGACCCGGTCGAGAACGTCACGATCACCTTCACGGCGCAGAACGCCCGCTTCGTCTCGATGCCCGACGTGTGCCTGACGTCGGACGTGTCACCGGCGTCGTCCATCTCGGCCGACGGCACCACGCTGACCTGCAACGTCGGCACCCGCAACGAGGGCACCGCGGAGCTCATGCTGACCGGGCTCGAAGTACGCGGTGCCACGGGGCAGAGCGTCTCGCTCACCGGCACGATCGGCGGCGCGACGATGACCCTGCCTGCCATCCCGATCACGAACGTGTTCGCGATGGACATGAAGTTCGACGGGGGCAAGCCCACCTCGACCCGATCCGACGCATCGCAGCTGATCACCTTCCCGTGGGCCCTCCGCCACGCCCCCGGCGCCGCCCAGGGGCCGGCCACCGTGAGCTATGACCTCACCCTGTCGTCGACCGCGGGGAACACCGTGACGCCGCAGGCGATCGGCTGCTCCGTGCAGGGGAGGCAGCAGTCGGGATACCCCTACTCCGGAACTGGACACGCCGCGAACCAGACCGCGCCCTTCCCGGCAACGTGCACCCTTGTCTCCACCGGCACGAACAAGATGCGTCTGACGCTCACGGGCATCGACTACTCGAAGACGCTGCTCCCCACGCTCGGCTCCGACGGCAACGCGCTCGAGCCCGGCTGGGATGTCGTGGCAGCAGGTGTCATCAACCTCCAGTTCCCGTTCACCGAAGGAACCGTGACGACGCTGCAGGCATCGACGCCGACCTACGTCGCCGTCAGCGGCGAGAGCTCGACCGACCTCGCGGCCAACAACGTGAACGAGGTGGCGTCGACGCGGGGCATCTGGACCGGCGGATGGGCGCTGCAGAACCTGTCGCCTCCGGCGCCGGGCTCGATCTGGACCGACACCTATCGCACGATGGCCGGACAGCCGGCTCTCTCGGTCTCGGGGGTGCGCCCGCCTCTTACCGGTGCGACGCAGAGCACCCAGGTCTGCACGATCGTCGACTCGAAGTACGTCGACGTCGTCAGCGCCTCGATGGGGACCATCTCGGACGGCGTGGTCACACCGTACCCGGGCATCACGTACTGGTACTACACGGGCACCGGCACGAACGGCAACATGGACCCCGGAAGCAACAACTACGACCCCAACGCGTTCACCTGCAACGGCACCGCCGGATGGACCAGCGTGAAGCCGGCCGACATGAGCACCGTGCGGGCGGTCAAGGCGATCATCTCCCCCGCCGCGGGCGCGCTCATCAGTGAGAACGTCGCGCGTCTGTTCGTCGAGTCCAAGATCAAGTCGACCGTCACGGTCGGGCAGGACATCTGGACGTGGACGTCGTACTCGGTCAACGGCGGGACGAGCTGGAACAATCCGCACCGCACGCTCAGCGCCGCAGACGTGCCGCTGTCCGGCGTCGTCACCCCGAACTCGCGCTACCCGTACACGGGCGGCGGCCGGGACGTCCTCCGGATCATCGCCGCGACGCCGGCGATCGCGAAGGAGGTCGACCAGCCGGAGACGATCCCGGGCGCGACCGTGACGTACACGCTGCGCTATCGCGCGAACGCGCCCGCAGACACGACGGTGCCCCAGATCACGATCGAGGACGCGCTGCCGAGCGGCATGGAGTACGTGGCAGGGAGCGCATCCGTGACCCCCACGTCGATCTCCGGCCAGATGCTGTCGTGGACGCTCACGGACGTGCCGACGAACACCGACTTCGTCATCACGTTGAGTGCGCGGATCCCGGCGACGGCCACCCCGGGCGACGTGTTCGAGAACGTCGCCAGCGCGTCCATCAACGGCACCACGGCGACCGGACGGGCGAGCACGAAGATCCGTGACGGCGGGTACACGATGCTGACCAAGACGGCGGCCCAGGCGAAGGTGCCGCACGACCACGGCGTCGCTCAGGACTCGTGGACGGTGCGGGTCTCGTCGCAGGACACCCGTACGCAGGCGTTCACCGACGTCATCGACGTGCTGCCTTACAACGGGGACGGCCGGGGCACGAGCTTCTCCGGAACCTACGCGCTGAGCGGGCCCGTGACCGCTGTCGCCGGAGCGACGGTCTACTACACGACGGCGCCTCCGGAGTCGCTGAAGGACGACCCTGCCGACGCGTCGAACGGTTCCGCCGGCAGCATCGACGGCAACACGGTCGGCTGGTCGACGACGTTCACTCCCCAGGCCACCGCCGTGCGGGTCATCGGCCCTGCTCTGGCGCCGTCCAGCGCTCAGGAGTTCACGATCGCCGTCGTCACGAGCGGGGCGACCTTCGAGGACGTCTACGTCAACCGTGCCGAGGGGCGGGCGGATCGGACCGAGCTTCCGATGCGCACCTCCAGCCGGTTCGAGATCGGGGCGGTCAACTCCGTCGCGATGAAGAAGTACGTCCGTGACCTCGACGGGAACTGGCACGACGCGAACGACGTCGACGACTACCCGGCGTTCCACACCGGCGATACCCTGACCTACCGTCTCGTGGTCACGAACACGGGAGACCAGACCCTGCACGATCTCGTGGTGACCGACGACAAGGTCGACCTCGCCGCACGTGAGCCGCTGCCGGCGGGGCTGCAGGCGGGCGCCGTCATCGCGGAGCTCCAGCCGGGCGAAACCAATGCCGTGACGATCGAGTACGACGTGCCGCTTACGGCGATGCCCGATGGCGGCCGGCTCGTGAACACGGCGTGCGTCGCTCCGGAGGACACGACTCCGCCGGCCCCGGGAGAGCCTGCACCGGTGGAGCCGTCGTGCGATCCCGCGGGGATCACTGTGCTCCCGTCGAGCCTGGGGTGGCAGAAGGTGGCCGCCGGGTCGCAGGAGGCGCTGGCCGGCGCTGAGTGGGAGCTGACGCCGGTGGACGCGGACGGCGTGCCGACCGGCGAGCCCATCGCGGTCGCCGATTGCATCGCCGCGGATGCGAGCGGATGCGCGGATGCGGATGTGAACCCGTCGCCCGGCGCGTTCACCGTGGAGCCGCTCGCGGACGGCCGGTATCGGCTGGGCGGGACCAGGACGCCGGCCGGGTACGCGCTCGACCCGACGCCGCGGTTCATCACGGTGCAGGGCGTCACGGCGCTCGATGCGCCGATCGAGAACGAGCTGTCGGAGGTTCCGCCCATCCCGCTCACCGGCGGCATCGGAAGCTTCGGCTTCTGGGCGGGGGCGGCAGGCCTCGCGATCACGGCGCTCGCCGGGCTGATCTGGCAGCGTCGGCGGCATGCTCGCGCCTGATGGGGCGTCGCGGATCCCGACCATCGGGAGGGGTCCGCGACGCGCGGAGGAACGATGGGATGATCGAGTCAGGCGTTCACCGACGAGCGAGAGGACGAGATGAGCACCGACGATGCCGCCGCTGCGCGTTCGGATGACGAGCTCGTCGAGCTCGTCCGCGCCGGCGACAGCATCGCATACGGTGAGCTCTGGCGTCGGCACGCCGGTCCCGCCCTGTCGGTCGCACGCACCTTCGTGTCATTGGACGCGGAAGACATCGTCTCCGAGGCGTTCGCGCGAGTGCTCCGCGCCATCCGTTCGGGTGGCGGGCCGACGGCGGGCTTCCGTCCGTACCTCGTGATGGCCGTGCGCAACGTCGGTCGTCGCTGGTACTCGCGCGACACCGACATCGCCGTGGACGACTTCGAGTTCGTCGTCGATCCCGGTGCCAAGGAGGGTGAGCTCTCCGCCGTCGAGGAGTTCGAGGGCGGGGCCGCGATGGCGGCGTTCCGCTCCCTCCCGACCCGCTGGCAAGAAGTGCTGTGGTACAGCGAGGTCGACGGTCTGAAGCCGCGCGAGATCAGTCCGATCCTCGGTCTGGCGCCCAACGCCGTGTCGTCTCTGCTGCTCCGGGCGAAGCGCTCCCTCCGTGACGCCTGGATCAGCGCACAGCTCGCCGCGTCGACCAAGCCCGAGTGTCAGGCTGCCGTCAAGGAGATGGGCGCCTACACGCGTGACGCCCTGTCCGAGCGTGCGCGCGCCAAGCTGGAGTCGCACCTCGAGGTCTGCGCCGACTGCCCGAAAGCCCTCGCCGAGGCCCGTAACATCGCGACGATCGCGGCGGCTCTCCTTCCCGCCGTCGCGGGAACAGTGGGAGCGGCGGGCTACGCGGCGACGACGCCGGCTCCACCGGTGTCGATGGCGATGGCAGCCGCCGAGCACGCCGCGTTCTCCTCTCGATCCGACACGGACGCCGTCGAGGACGACGAGCACGGTCGCCAGGGCGATCGGCGCGGTCTCACTCTCCTTCTTCTCCTGGCCGCGGCCGTGGCGGTCGTGAGCGTCGCGACGGTCTGGAGTCTCGTGCCCGAGGGCGGCACGCCGACGTCGAGTCAGCACGGCTCCGATCGACCTGCGACCGCGGCGCCCGAGCCGACTCCTCGGCCCTCGTCGGCGGCACCCCGGTCGCAGAGCCCGGAGCAGGAGCCGTTCGCGGCGCCCGAGTCGGATGCGCCGCCTCCCGATGCTCCTGACGTGGAGCGGCGCGGTTCCAGCTGGCCCGTCGTGGCGCAGCCCGACGCGGCACAGGGCAGTGTGGCTCGGCCCGGCGCGCCCCGGCCCTCGTCGCCGCCCGCCTCGGGCACGCCGTCAGCTCCCACGGCGGAGCTCGCTCAGCTCGATGAGCGGATGTACCCCTGGATCACCGGAACCGACGCCATCCCCGGTGCCCTCGTCGAGGTGGTCTCGGACGACGGATCGGTATGGGACTCGGCTCGCGCCCGCAGCGACGGATCGTGGACGATCCAGGTCGAGCGCGGAGAGGCGGGCAGCCACAGCGTCGCCGTTCGCCAGACCGTGGCCGAGCACGTGTCGCCCGTGAGCGCACCGCTCGTCTACTCCGTCACGGCCGGGCCGCGTCCGCGTGCGCCCGGTGACGGGGCGGTGGTCTCGTCCGAACGGTTCAACTTCCGCCTGTCCGGGCCGCCGGGGACGGTGATCCAGCGGGAGATCGTGGGCGTCACGGGCGTGCAGACGCTCCGGCTGCCGTCGAGTGGAGAGTGGAACGAGTACCTCTCCCTTCCGCCGGGCGAACACGTCATCCGTCTTCGACACGCTGCGCCGGACACGCGCGACTTCGGCCCGTGGACGAGGACGACGGTCATCGCTCAGTAGCAGCGCGGCGCGAGGACAGACGCGCACGACCTGACGACACTCCCGCAGTCGAGGGGATGCGTCAGCGCGCATCCGCCTGTCTGCCGCAGGGCGCAGCCGCGACTTCGCCTACTCGTACCACGACCGCCCACCCGCACCAGGACCGCCTACCCGCAGCACCACCGCCCGCCCGCACCAGGACGCGAATGAGGAGATTCCCATGAGGACGTAATCGGGAAACGGCTTCCACCTATCGAAAACTGCAACGGCGTGCCGAAAGCACCCTCGCTGCGTCTTGTATGTGGGCCTACACACACCCGCGCGTCTCCTAACCGGGGCAATGCCGGTGTTCTGGTACGCCCGACGCGTCCGCGAGACGGACGGCGTCTCAGATGCCGAATGGCGACACAGGGAGATCTTCATGAACAGTCGACGAGCGGAGCGTCTGCGCCTCTTCGAGTCCAGGGTGATGCACAGGGCGGACTTCGAGATGCGGGACCCCCGGCATCAGCCGGATGAGGAGCTCGCGTCCTTTCTGCGCTTCTCGAACGTCGAGGTGCTGGAGATCGATCGCCGACAGCCGCTGCGCGCGCGATTCGCGCTCTTCCCGCAGCTCACGTTCGCCCACGTGTCAGGACCGCCCTCGCAGATCCGCTGGAATCGCGACCGGCACTCCCTGGACCGCGTGTTCGCCGTGATCACCAGGACCGGGAACGTCGTGCTCTCGACAGACGGAGTGATGCTCCGGCGCGGGCGTCGCATCTCTCTCCTCGCCCCGAGCGACCAGCCGGTGACCCTCGATCTCGAAGCGTCCGAGAACGAGTTCTTCTACATCAGCGTCTCGCCGGCACTCATCGAAGGCGTCGCGCTCCCCGTCGCCTCCTCGTATGAGGACGAGCCCGCCGACACGTCGCTGCTCTCTCCCTCGGTGATGTTCATGGCGGGTCTGTGCCGGATCTCCACGAGCAGCCCGTATGACGCCTCGCCGCTGCACATGGCGGCGAGGGAGATCGCGAAGTCCGTCGTTACGCAGATCGTCGGAGACGCCCGCAACCGGGTGGGACTCTTCGCCCGGGCGATGGAGCTCATCGTCGCGGAGCATCCGGACCCGCGACTGTCGGTCACCATCGTCGCGCAGCGCCTCGGCGTCGCGAGCCGAACGCTGCAGCTCGCGTTCAGCGCCGAGGGGACGACGGTCGGCGCTCAGATCCGCGACGTGCGGGCGCGTGCGGCCCTGCGTCTGCACACCACGAATCCCGGACTCACCTATGCTGCGATCTCCCGTGCCGTCGGGTTCGGGTCGGAATCCGCGCTCTACCGCGCCCTGCGCCGCGTCACTCTCGCCCCCGACGAGGAGTCGGACGCGGGCTCGGGGCCGGATGGACTGTCGGAGGACGTGTGAACCGCCGGCGCTCTTCGACGTGGGCCGCGCCTCACTGAGCGCGCATGAACTCCTCGGCCGCGCGCACCTGCTCGGGGTCGGGGCGGATGCCGGTGTACAAGACGAACTGTTCCAGGGCCTGCAGCGTGGCCACCTCGGCTCCGGTGATGACGGTCTTCCCCGCTGACCGGCCCGCACGGATGAGCGGCGTCTCGGCTGGCAGCGCCACGACGTCGAACACGACCGAGGCCGCGCCGATCTGGTCGTCGGTGAATGAGAGCGCGTGCTCCTCGGCTCCGCCCGCCATGCCGATGGGGGTGACGTTCACCAGCACGTCAGCCGTGTCGGCTCCGGCATCCGCCGTCCAGGCGAACCCGTAGAGATCAGCGAGAGCTCGGCCGGTCTGCTCGTTCCGTGCGACGATCGTCACGCGGGTGAACCCGGCGTCGCGGAACGCGGCCGCGGTCGCCTTCGCCATGCCCCCCGAGCCGCGGAGCAGCACCGAAGCCGCGGGATCGAGGCTGTTCCGCTCGATGAGCTGGGCGATCGCGGAATAGTCGGTGTTGTACGCCGTGAGCACGCCGTCGTCGTTCACGATCGTGTTGACGGAGTCGATGGCCGTGGCGGACGGATCCATGCGGTCGACGAGCGCGATCACGTCTTCCTTGTACGGCATCGAGATCGCGCAGCCGCGGATGCCGAGACCCCGAACGCCCGCGATCGCCATCGCCAGATCTGTCGGCGCGAAGGCCTTGTAGATCCAGTTCAGGCCGAGCTGCTCGTACAGGTGGTTGTGGAATCGGGTCCCGTTGTTGCTCGGACGCGCCGACAGCGAGATGCACAGCGTCATGTCCTTGTTCAGCATGGTCACCGCACAAGGCTAGCCCGACGTCCGGACCCTCGGTGAGCCCCTTGGCGGGACCTCACGTCCTCCCCTATCGTGGTGGTGCGTGCACAGGGGATTGATCGTCTCCGTCTTTCCCCAGAAGACGGTCAGCCTTCCCCAGGGGCAGACGATCCGTGCACGCGATTGGGCCCTCTCGAGTAGTTCAGTCCCCAATGGGCTACTCGAGGGGGCCGCTGTCGATTTCTCGAGAAAGTTCAGATTTGTCCCCCAAATGGGGGACAAATCACCCTTGGAGGGGGTAGGCTGTGTATGACGCACCCTCCGGTCGTCTTCGGCCCTCATCGCTCCCCCCGCGGTGAGGGCCACACTATTTTCCGTGCCATCCCATGTGGCGCCCGATGACGGCTCATGCAACATTTCTGTTACGGGCTGACCCCGCCTCTTCCGCTCCGCGCAGGCTCCACTAGCGTTAGCGGTGTCGGTGCACATCCTGCGTCGGCTTCTTTTCCAGCAGAACAGGCAGTAAATGAGCACCCAGGGCACGGTCAAGTGGTTCAACTCGGAGAAGGGCTTCGGCTTCATCTCCCCCGACGACGGCGGCGCTGACGTCTTCGCGCACTACTCCGCCATCCAGGCATCCGGCTACCGCTCGCTCGACGAGAACCAGCGGGTCGAGTTCGATGTCGCGCAGGGCCCCAAGGGCCTGCAGGCCGAGAACATCCGTCCGCTCTGACGCGGACGACCACCGGGACTCCCCGTCCCCGGGGCCGCGCTCAGCGCGTCCTCGGGCGGGGAGTCCTGTGCGTTCGGCACTCCCGTCGTGGATGCTGACGCGCAGGCGCTCCTTCAGGCGGAGGCGCGGTCTCTTCAGGCGAAGGCCCTTCACGTGAGCTCAGGCGAGCCTCCCTGGCGCGGTCCCCTCAGGCGAGCAGCAGCGCCCTGAGTTCCTCGGGCGTCGTGACGCGGAAGGCCGCGTCATCGCCCTCGTGCGCGGCGCTGAAGCCCCAATCCACGAAGATCACCGGCACGCCGTTCGCCCTGCCGCCGTCGACGTCGTGGTGCCGATCGCCCACGAGCACGGGACGCGAGACGTCCGCACCGCGCTCCTTCAGCCGACGCAGCGACTCGACGATGATGTCGGCCTTCGAGGCCAGCGTCGATTCGTCGGGCGTCGCGCCCACCGTCGCCAGGAAGTACGGGCGCAGCCCGAAGTGGTCGATGATCGCGTCGACCTGATTCTCGGGCTTCGAGCTGGCGGTCGCCTGCGGGATTCCCGCCGCGTGCAGGTCACGGATGATCTCCGGGACGCCGGGGTACGTGCGCACATCGGTGGTGTAGCCGTCGGCGCGGCCGAGCGTGCGGTAGAACGTCACGGCATCCGCGGCCTCGTCCGGTGTCATGCCCGCCTGCGCCTGGAGAGACTCGAACATCGGCGGACCGATCCAGTGCACGAGCTCTTCGCGCGTCGGCGCCGGTCGTCCGAAATGCGTGAGAGCGACGGCGAGGCGGCGAAGGATGCCGACGGATGCGTCTGCGATCGTGCCATCGACGTCCCAGAGCACGCAGGAGTATGGGGATGCGGGCATTCCTCCAGCCTACGGGCTCGGCATGTGAGGTCTTGTCCTGCACGGCATACCCCCTCGGGCGGGAAGCCTGGCCCGACCCGGATGCGCCGCCGGGGACCCCGCCAGGGCGTCGCATCTCAGAACAGCGTCGGCGCTCCGGACTCGACGCCCTTCATGGCGGCGTAGTCGAGGGTGAGCGTGCGGATGCCGCGGTCGCCGGCGAGGACCTTCGCCTGCGGCTTGATCTCCTGCGCGGCGAACACGCCCTTCACGGGGGCGAGATGGGGGTCGCGGTTGAGCAGCTCGAGGTAGCGGGTGAGCTGCTCGACGCCGTCGATGTCGCCCCGGCGCTTCACCTCGACGGCGATGGTGCCGCCCTCCGGGTCGCGCACGAGCAGGTCGACGGGGCCGATGGCGGTCGGGTACTCCCGGCGGATGAGCACCGTCCCCTCTCCCACGAGCTCCACCTGTTCGGCGAGCAGCCGCTGGAGGTCGGCCTCGACGCCGTCCTTCTGCAGGCCGGGATCGACGCCCAGCTCGTGCGAGGAGTCGTGGAGCACCTCGTAGATGCTCACCGACAGAGCATCCCCCGTCTTGGCGTGGCTGACCCTCCAGCGCTCGACGATCCCCGCCTGCGCCGCCTCGTCGTCGGGCTCCTCGACGACGAGCGAACACGGCGGGCTCATCCAGTTGAGGAGTGCTTGGGTTCGTATTTCGAGTTTGACGACCACGACGGTTGTGGAACCGCGACTCTTCGCGCGGCTTGTCGTGCGTGAATGTCGCGTGCGGTTCGCGAGAAAGTTTGACTCTTCGGGTGAGTTCCTCGGTAGAAGAACGTCCCGGCTCATTTTGGGTCGCGGACGTAGAGAGGAACAAGATGCAACAGGCGGAGCAAAATCGACCATCGGCGGAGACTGCAAGCGACAGCGACTACGACATTCTCGGGTGCAAGACGCCCTGGAGCGATGGCTACCAGCTCACCAAACATGACGAAACCTGGACCTTTAGGGGGTGGGGCACTGGAAGGTACGCATACCGCAACAACCTTGATGGCTACTTCGGGGGAGGAGCGGGATGGTTCGGGCCGGACTCTGAGTGTCCCGCAAGGCTACGAGACCTGACTGAGGCTGTCGAGCGCACCGGAGGCTACATCAGCTTTGAGTGGACCGAGTATGACTCTGACGAGTGGATCAGCCAGGAAGTCGCGCACTTCGGTATGGACGACGGTGGGAACGCTGTTTTCAGCGGTTCAGACGTGCTCCAGCGTTGGGACTACTCGCTCCCAAACCTAATGGACGCGTTCGACTTCACGCTCAAGGAAGCCATCGAAGAGTACTCGGGAGAGATGACAGTGGACCATTTGCCGATCCTCTGGTTAATGGCTCATGATCAGGCCGAAAAGTCTCTTTGCAGGGCGGAGGTCGAGTGGCTGGAGGCGCTTCGAGAGGTTGAGCATAAGTACGGGAAGAGGCTAAGGGGCGACGTTGCAAAGAGGATCGCTCGCTACAAGCGCGCTGTCGAGTCCGAGCTGGAACTTACGTCGGTTGAAAAGGCGGTCGGAGCATGAGCTACGACGTACCCTCAGTCATCTTCGCGCCCCCGGAGAAGCTCGATCTGCTTCGTGGTGATCGGGGACTGTACGGGGAGTACAGCTTCGAGAACCTCCTCCCGACGCCCGGCCCCGTGCGGAAGTTCTTCGCCGATGGAGGAACAGCCTTGTCGGACGAAGCCTTGGAGTGGCGCACGCGAGAGTGGGGAAACGCGGACGACATCATGCAGGCCGAGCGCGTGTCCGCCACGGAACTGCAAATTGTGACCTACTGGTCTCTGCCGATGAAGGCCATGAGCGCGCTCCTTGGGAGCACCGTGGAGACGGCGTGCGTCCATCGAGTGGTGCGGGGCGACCCAGACCTTTCCCTCACCGTGTTCGGGTTCGACGGTGATGCGTGGCGTGAGCCCAGAAAGGACAGCAACTGGGAGTGGTGGGAAGCCGAAGCGCGGCGCGAGTTCGCGCAGCTCTACGCAAGGTAAGCGCCCAAACCCACCGACAACGACTCGGGAGGAGTGAGTGAACCGAAGTGTTCGCGCGGACTGAGAGAACTGTCCAAGCTGTCAACGACACAACCGTCAGAAGAGGCCCTGAGCTGCTTGCTTAGGGCCTCTTCGCGTACTGACTCGTGGCGGCCGTCGCTCCTGGCCCAGCACCCCTCAACGAAGGTGCAACGTTGCGGACCGCGTCGAGCGGGTTGGGAGCATCCTTCAGTTACGCGTGACACCGAGGTAGATGGTGTCCAGAGCGTCAAGAGTCGATGTGCCTACTGTGCGGGCGTGTTCGCGAGGCGCACGCACTCTGCCCGAAGTACGGACAGCTCGGACAGACGCGCCGGATTGCCTTGCAGGTTCAGAAGCGGCAGGTGCTTCCGGACCAGAGCCGACTCCTCCACGGCGTGAGCACCGGCGAATTCGACCCAGTTCACGAGCAGGTTCGCATTGATCCAGGCGATGATCGCCTCGTTATCGCTCGGCGTGAACCTGTAGTTCCTCGTGTTCCGCCTGCCGACCAGACTGCCCCGGACCGGTCGGTAGCCGAGGACAGCGCCGATGCTGCGGAAGAACGTGCCGTGACCCCGAGCCCGAAGCTCCTGCCCGAGGAACCGGCGGCGCAGGCTACCGCTCGCAATGCCGACATAGAGGAGGTCGTGGCCTCGGGCTTCGCTGAGGCTCGCGAAGGGCTCGGGGAGCGTCGACCGGTCGCGGATCCGAATCGCGTATAGACCAGGCATGTCCGGAACCTCGCCGCCGATGGCGCCTGCGGGACGGAATGCACCAGCTCGAAGTAAAGCCGCCTCAATGGTGGACTCCAACGCGGGAGACTTACTGCTCTGCATGGCTGTGGCGGCCGGAGTCAGGCCGCGTTGAACTTGTCTACCAGGTCGGTGCAGGCGGCGATGACGAACTCTGGAACGGCGTCAAAGTCGCGCGGGTTGAGCTGCATGACGTACTCGTTCTCGATGTGGTACGCCTCGTTGACGAACTTCGTGAAGACTTCGTCACCCTTAAGCTTGTCCGGTTCGAGCGCGAGCATAACGCGGAAGACCTGCACCTTCTCGTAGCCGACGGTAGTCGCGTCGAAGCGCGCTGCGAGCGCCTCGAAGGTGTTCATCTCGTCCAGGAACTTCGTGTACTCAAAGTCTGGGATGTAAGCCCGAACCATCTCCGTGGCGTCGTCCACCTCGTCTTCCGAAAGCGGCTCGAAGACCGTTGGGCTCAGCTTGCGGCTCGGGGTGTTCCGAACGTGGAGCAAGCTGGACAGCAACTCATAAGGCAAGCCGCGTGAGCCGTGCACCTCAAAGAGCCTGCGAAGATAGATGCACTTGATGAGCGGATCGGTCGCGGAGGAGATGTTGTCCTCGCAGACCTTCGTGAATGTGGCGATGTCACTCGCGCTTATCGGCTTCTCAGTGATAGTTCCGGCGCGGCCGCTCAAGAAGTGCACGACCGGGTCCACCGCGTCGAACTGGCCTGAGGTTGAGGTACGCACCACGTCAATGGCGGGTTCAATGTCGTGAGTGAGCAGAAGGGTCGTGTTACGGATCCTGTTCTTGCCATGGAAGAGCTGGTGCAGGATCGCGAACTTCTTAGTCTTGTCGAAGCTCGACACCGGATCATCAAGAACCACCAGATCTGGCTTCTTGTGTTGAACGTCATGCATGAAGAGCACGAGGGCGAAAGCGTTCTTTTCGCCGTAGCTTAGGTGGTCTCGGGCCGATTCGATGTGGTCACCCGGCGCGTCCAGGTGCTCCAACAACATCCTGTATGTGTTCTCGCCTGACTCGATGCGGACTGCGTAGCGGTACCCTGCCGACTTCAGGAAGGAATTGATCGCCGTCTGATGTGTGCGGATCAGCTTCTTGACTTGGTGGTTTTGTATCCCGATCTGACGATTAATCTCGTTGATCTGCCCAACGACTTCATCCAGCTTTCTGTTGATGAGCCCAACAACCGACCGCGTGGCTTCTGAGTTGAGGACTGCGAGGTACTTCAGGTCGATTTTCAAGCCCTCAAGGGTTGCCGCGATGTTCTTCTCGTCCTTCAGCGCGTGGAAGGAGAGCTTCTTCACGTTCGAGAGCTTGGTGAGAAGAGTGACGACCGCGGTACGAAGCGAGACGACGAAGGACTCCTGCTCAGGCGTCAACCCAGAGATTGAAGTTGTCAGGTCCTTGAGGACCTGGAGGTCGGCAGGAGCAATGTATTGGCCCAGCCGTTCGATGACGCTGCGGAGGTCGCTGAGGTTACGAACCGATGTTGAGTCGTACTCCTCTGAAACCTTCGAAGCCACCACCTTATCGACGCTAGGGGTAGAGCAGAACGGGCAATTGTTCGATAGCTCCAGGTAGGCCTTACCTGTGGCCTGCCACTTGATCCAAGTTGCAGGGTCATCGCTCTTCAGGAACTCTTCGTATCCTTGCAGTGGCTCGGGGATGTGCGCGAGCTTTCCGCCTACACCAATTCCCTTGAACGCCTTGCTGGTCTTTGCGAGAGCACCACCCTTGGTGACGTTGAAGGCGTCGCGCAGTTTCTCGAAACTCGTGAGAGCCTCATCGAACTCTGGTTCATCGGCGAAGGTCTGCTTGAGCGCCTCGAACTTCGACTCGATCTGAGCGAGTCCCTCCTGGAACTCCTCGGTGTTGATGAAAACCTCGAAGCTGTTCTTCAGCACCTCGTCGCGCTGAAACACGAACTGGGAGACGTACTCATCGTTGAAGGTCATCACGCGCGTGATGGTCTCCGCGCCGTCGACCGAAGGGCGTGGGCCGTCCTTCACCGTCCTGTACCTGAACGGCGTGAGCTCGTGGATTGCGTCGTCGCCCTGCGCGCGGAGTGTCAGAGCCCGTGCGATGGTGCTCTTACCAATGCCGTTCGGACCGTACTTGATGTTGAGTGACCCTGGGCGCAGCTGGATCGTCGCCTCACCGATGCTGTTGCAGTCGCGGATCGTGATCCTGTAGCCGGATTGCTTCTCCGGGGGAAGTTCCTGCTCGTCAGCGTGCGTCATTGCTCACTCCTCGCCCGGGCGGCTACCGGTTGCCCTTGCTGCCGTTATCGAAGGCGCACAGCATCTGGCAGTTCTCGGCCACCGTCTTGCCGCCCTTGCTCCACGGAACGATGTGGTCGCCCGCCATCTCCTCGTACTCGAAGTGCTTGCCGCACTTCACGCAAACACCCTTCTGACGCTCGTATGCTTCGCGCTTCTGCTTGTCGCTGAAGGTGCGCAGGTTGAGGTGGCGCTCCAGGCCGTCGAGGACGAAAGAGTATATTCCGCGCTTGTTCTGGACCTCCTCGTCCAGCATCAGTTCGGCTACACGTGCCTCAAGTTTGGCCGTATCGAGCGGATCGGAGCGGTGCTCGTTATAGAGCGCACCCCACTCCTGACCCTTCATCTCCTTGCGGTAGGTCGGGAAGGTCGCACGTACCCAGGCGACCACACTCTGGAAGTACAGCCACAGCTCGCTCGCCTGCGGATCGTGCTGATGGGCGGCCATGTAGCCCTCAACATCGCCGTCGTTGATCCACTCGATGACTGTCTCCAGGTAGTCCTGGCGGATCGGCGACCCGTTCATCAGATCGCTGGCGATGCCGTAGGCCGGACAGTTTGACTTGCTGAAGTACTTCTTTGCGCTTGAGACCCAAGGGCCGGAGTACACGGCGTTGCGAAGCTCTTGGTTCGTGAGCTTCTCTCCAGCGATGTTAATGGTCTTGAACCACTCAAGCTTCTCGCTGTCCGTGCCCGAGCAAAGGTAGACCATTAGCTTGTAGTCGAGAATGCGCTGCTTCTCGTCAGCCTGAAGGTTGTGGAAGTAGCGCACCTCCGGCTTTCCAAAAATGCTGAGGGCAAACTCTCCGTCCACGAACTGGCACAGCGAGATAGTGCGCTGCTGACCGTCGATTACCTCGTAGCCGCCTTCCTCCCGCACCGCCCAGTACATCACGTTGAGAGGGAAGTCCTTCGAAACGGTGTTAATGACTGCTTCCCGCTGCTTGTCCTTGTAGATGAACTCGCGCTGATACGGAGGCCTAATGTCTAGCTGGCCGTCGTAGCCCACAACGCCACCCTCGGCGTTGTCAAAGTAGCCCTCCGCCAGTTCGCGGACGGTGACCTCTTTGAGTTCGATCTTCACGGCTGGATCCTTCTGATCAGGAGGCGTGCGAAGGTGGATTTGAGCTTACCGTTCACCCTGATCGCGCCGCGGCGATTCAGGTCCCCGGCGTTCGGCACGTCATCACGCGAGTACTCCTTGGTCTTCAGGCCCGAGTTATTGTCGCGGTCAGTGATGCCGAGAATCTCGAACTGCTCGGGGTTATAGCTTTCCAGGAAGGTGATCGGCACCCCCATCGCCCCGTCCCAGTCCGCAGGGATGTCCTTAACCCGACTGACTTCGATGGCGTCATAGTTGTCATAGGTCGGGTAGGTCTCAGGGTCATATGTCTTGTAGAGCACCAATTCCTCGTGGCGCTTGGCAATGTCGAGGTTGGTGAACCAGCTCACATTGCGGAACTTCACGAGGCCCGTCTCAGGGTTGTAGACGCCCTTGGCGTAGCCATCAGGGTTAGTGGTTGCAAAGTAGGCGTTTCCGGACTGGAAGCCGTTCCCGAGCCAGACCTGGTTGTTCTTGATGAGGGGGAACACTTCCTTGTAGGTAATAGCACCGGTGGGCCCGATGATCACGAACTTCTTGTCGTGCTCAATCAGCTGTGCGAGGTACTCGCGGAAGAGCGAGAAGGGTGGATTCGTAACCACAATGTCCGCCTGCTCGAGCAGCTCGATGCTCTCGGCGCTTCTGAAATCGCCGTCGCCTTGGAAGTGCTTGACCCCTATCTCGTCTACGTCAGGGATTCCGCTGCCATTCTTGTCGCCCTCATACTCGAGGTAGACAGCCTGCTCCGAATCGTTCTGGCTGAATCGATCGGTCGCCTGACTCTTGTAGCAGGACGCGATGAGTTTCTTGAGCTGCAGCTTCTCGAAGTTGTAGCTGAAGTAATGGAAAAAGTTGCTCACCCGCGGGTCATCGCAGTTGAGATACACCGTCTTGCCCGCGAAGTGCTTCTTGTAGTGCCGAAGCTCGCGCTCAATGTCGCTGAGCTGGGTGTAGAACTCGTCTGCTTTCGCCGCTCGTGCCGCTACCAGACTGCTGTTCTTCGCCATGCTCCGAGACTAGCGCTCAGGTCCGACACGCTTTGACGTGCGCCGTGGGAACCCTAGAGCGCGTCGAAGAAGTCCTCGTTGATGCGATGCAGGGTCGCGACCCGGATCGGCTCGACTCCCACGCCGTGGTCGATCATCAGCTCCACGAGTTCCTCGCCGTCGATGAGCACGATGCGGGCGGGAACGCCGACGGCCGCCTCGCGTGCGTTCTTCGTGAAGGTGCTGGCGGTGAGGAACACACCACGGTCGCCCTTGCCCATCATCGCTCCGAGGAACCCACGCACCTGCTCTGGAGTGACGGGGTTGCCGTCACCGTAGCGCTTCGCCTGCACGTAGATGCGGTCAAGTCCGAGCTTGTCCTCGGTGATTATGCCGTCCAGCCCCTTGTCGTTGGACTGGCCGGTGTGGAGGTGTTCTCCCAAGCCCCCGTAGCCCATCGCCGCAAGCAACTTCAACACCAAGCGCTCGAACGCACTTGGGTGGATCGTGCGCACCTTGTCGAGCAGCTCGGCCGCAAGCACAGACCGCGAGTCCGCCTCCGCGCGGGCGATCAGGTCATCGGGCGACTCGTCTTCCTCGGCGGCACTCGGCGCGGCCGAGGTGGGCTCCTCGAGCTGACGGTTTCGTGCCTTGTTGCTCCGGTACTTGTCGTAGAACTCGCGGTACTCGGGGAACTGTTCAAGGGCCGAGTTCCGAATCTCAGCCACGCTTGCGAGCAAGTCGCGCCCCCGCTGAGTGATCTGAACGTGTCCCCGCTGCGGACGCTCGATAGCCTTCGCCTTCGAGAGGTACGTCACAGACCAATGCACCCGGTTCGCGATCAGGCTCATCCCGGAGGTGATCGTCTCCCGACGCTCATCCTCTGTGAGATTCAGACGATCTGAAATGCGTTCGGTGAGGTCGCGCATTGGCAGCACGCCCGAGTCCGAGAGCACCTCAAGCACTGGGCGCATTAGCGTCTGATAGTCGGGTATCGCCATGGAGTGAGCCTAGCCAGCGCAATAGCTGCGGAGCAGGTCGCTCACGCGCGGGCGTATCAGAAGAGGGTTGGAGCGCCGGACTCGACGCCCTTCATGGCGGCGTAGTCCAGCGTCAGGCAACGAATCCCGCGGTCCGCCGCCAGGATCTTCGCCTGAGGCTTAATCTCCTGCGCCGCGAACACTCCACTCACGGGCGCCAGGTGCGGATCACGGTTCAACAGCTCCAGGTACCGCGTGAGCTGCTCGACGCCATCAATGTCGCCGCGGCGCTTCACCTCCACCGCGATGGTGCCACCGGCAGGATCACGCACGAGCAGATCCACCGGGCCGATGGCCGTCGGGTACTCGCGGCGCACGAGACTGACGCCTTCCCCAACGAGCTCCACCTGTTCCGCCAGCAGTCTCTGTAGATCAGCCTCCACGCCGTCCTTCTGTAGGCCGGGGTCCACACCGAGGTCATGAGACGAGTCATGAAGCACCTCGAAGATGTTGATGAGCAGCGCGTCACCGTTCTTCGAGTGGGCAACGCGCCAGCACTCCCTCACACCTGCCGCCGCGGCGTCTTCGGAGGCCTCCTCAACGGTGATGCTGCACGGCGGCTGCATCCAGTTCAAAGGCTTATAGCTCAGCGCATCGCTGTGGATGAGTACGGAGCCGTCGGCCTTCAGCAGGATCAGCCGCGTTGCGAGAGGCAAGTGGGCGTTCAGGCGACCGCTGTAGTCCACGGAGCAACGAGCGATGACGAGTCTCACCGAATCAACCTACTTGTCTCGAGAAGTGCGAACGGATTCGGGTGCTCAGCCTGCGGCGCTGGCCGTCGATCTGACGCATCAGACGCGCGCGTCGCGTGGGTTGCGCCTTCAGCCATGGAGGCCGCGCCAGATCGGCGCTGGTGACCGCCAGTCACGTGTCCCGCCGGGAGGGCTGGTCGCGGCTCACGACCACCGTCGCCGTGCGCTTCCGAGCGTGCAGGACCAGCGGGAATACCATGTCAAGCAGGGCTCATCCAGTTCAGCGGCTTGTAGCTCAGGGCGTCGCTGTGCACGAGCACCGAGCCGTCGGCCTTCAGCAGGATCAGGCGAGTGGCGGGCGGCAGATGGGCATTGAGACGCCCCGAGTAGTCGACGGAGCAGCGGGCGATGACGAGGCGCACCCGACGAGCCTACTTCGTCGCGGAGCGCTCAGCTCCCGAGCAGCGAGCCGATGCCCTCGAAGAGGCCGAGCTCGGTCGCGGCCGACCGCGCGATGAGAAAACCGACGATGCCGATGATCCACGCGGTGTTCTCGGCCCCCGTGCGCTCCATCCAGGCGGCGAACCGTTCCAGAGGGCGCTGCACCAGCCTCGCGGCGACGAGGCGCAGCATCAGCAGCACCACGGCGGGGGCGATCATCAGCGCGCAGTAGCCCGCCATCGCCACGACCCGGAACGGCGTCGAGACGCCGGCATCCGCCAGCATGGTCATCGCGACGATGTAGGGAAGCATGGTGGCGACCTCGACGAGCCCGGCCGCGACGGCGACCGCCATGACGGCGGCCGAGCGCGTGCGCGGATCGAGCAGCTTCTCCCGCCAGCGAGTGAGGCGACCTTCTGTGAGGGGCCGGGTCGCTGCGGTACGGTCCGGCGCGTCGGGCGGCGAGAGCGGGTCATGGATGCCGGTCGAGGATGAAGGGGCCGTGTGCGGGGCGGTCGTCGCGGCGACGGGGATGGTCTTCGGCGAGCGCCCGGTGGGCATGACGAAGGCCGTGACGAGCAGCCCGGCGCCGACCACGAGCCGCGCGATCTTGCCCGCAGGCGAGGCGAGCACGTCCGCGGCCACGTCGACCACGTTCACCAGCCCCCAGAGGAAGAGCAGGCCGATCACGAGGTAGAAGCCCGCGATCGTCCCGAGGTACAGGAGGATCCGGCGCACGCGCACCCGCCCGGGGCTGAGCAGCAGGAATACCGGGATGAGGAGCGTCCCGACGCTCAGCCCGTCGAGGAGGGCGAGCACCGTCAGCGACAGGGGAAGGGGAAGACCGCCGAAGAGTTCCATGCGATCAGCCTGGGCGAAGGGCCCGGCTCGCGGATCGGGCGAAAGGAGCGGTCGACGACGCACACGCCTCATCCCTTCGTCGGATGCGCCGGGCGGGCCGCTCGTGGTTGCATGGGCGCATGGAGGAGGTGACGGCCGACCGCATCCGGCTCTGGTACCGGGCGCACCGGCCGCCGATCGACGCGCTGCTCATCGCCCTGCTCAGCGTGCTCGCCGCTCTGCTCGGCTTCACCGGCGTCTGGAGCATCTTCTCGCTGCTGCCGTCGGACTCGGTGTCGCCGTGGTGGACGCTCGCGACCGCTCTTCCCGCGTGCGTGCTCGTGCTGACCAAGACCCGCGCCCCGTGGACGTCGCTCGTGCTCGCGACGGCGGTGTTCGCGATCGACCTCGTCACGACCGGGGGCCTCGGCCCCTTCATCGTGCTGCTCGACGTGCTCTGGACCGCGGCGTTCGCCGCGGACGCCCGCCAGCGCCGTCGCCTGCTGCTCGCGCTGGCGCTGGGCGTGATCGGGATGTTCGCCGCTGCGCTCGCCATCGCCGCGGCCCCTGCGCCGATGGCGTTCCTCGTCGCCGTGCAGTTCGGCGCCTTCGTCGGCACCGACTATTGGTGGGCCGTGGCTGTCGCTCAGGCCCACGAGCTCGCCGAGCTGCACAGGCAACGTGCCGAGGACGCCGCCGCGGCGGCCGAACGTGAGCGGATCGAGGCGGTCATGCGCGAGCGAGAGACCATGGCGAAGGAGCTCCACGACGTCGTTGCCGGCCATGTGCTCGCAATGGCGATCCGTGCCGAGGCGGCCCTGGCGACGCCTGCCGACGAAGACGGCGACCGCGCGGCGCTGCGGGCGGTGCGCGATGCCGGCCTCGATGCCCACGAGGCCCTCCGCTCCATGATCGCGGTGCTGCGCCGGGGCGGGGGAGAGCTCTCGGCCACACCGCGCCTCGCCGACATCGAGGGTCTCGTCGATGAGGCCCGTCGCAGCGGACTGCGCGTCGCGTACGACCGCGACGAGCTGCCCGCGCTACCGGATGCGGTCGAGCAGGCGGTCGTGCGCATCGTGCGGGAGGCGCTGGCGAACTGTCTGCGTCACGCGCCGGGATGCGAGGTCGAGGTGGTCCTGCGGCACGACGGGAATCGCGTCGACGTGCGCGTGCTCTCGCATGGAGGAGCGCCTCCGGCTTCGGCGGCCTACCGGGGCGCGGGCTGGGGCCTCAGCATGCTCGCCGAGCGCGTCGACGCCCTCGACGGCGAGTTCTCGGCGGGCCCGACCGGCGCCGACGAATGGCTGGTGCGGGCTGCGCTGCCGGTGAGGGCGTCATGAGCGAGCCCACCGTGCTCCTCGCCGACGACCATGGAGCGATCAGAGCAGGGCTGCGCATCATGCTCGAGTCCCACGGCATCCGGGTGATCGGCGAGGCCGCCGACGGTGACGTCGCCGTGCGCAACGCGAAGGCCCTCCGTCCCGACGTGGTGCTGATGGATCTGCGGATGCCGGGCCGTGACGGCGTGTCGGCGACGAGGGAGATCGTCGAGCACGGACTCGGCGACGTGCTCGTGCTGACGAGCTTCGATGAGGATGAGCTGGTCTACGGCGCCATCGGCGCGGGAGCGGCCGGCATCCTGCTCAAGACGGCCGACGCCGCCACCCTCGTTGCCGCCGTTCGTGCGGTCGCCGCGGGCGAGGGCGCGCTCGATCCGCGCGTGACGCGGCGGGCGCTCGCCGCCGCGGCCGAGGCCGTGACGGCAGCTCCGCCCGACGACCCGGTGCAGCGTGCCGAGCTCACCTCGCGAGAGCGCGAGGTGCTCGACGGCATCCTGCAGGGCTGGTCCAACGCCCAGCTCGCTCAGCGGCTCGGCATCAGCGTGCCGACCGTGAAGACCCACGTCTCCAACGTGCTCGCCAAGCTCGGCGCCCGCAGCCGGTCGCACGCGGCGGCACTCGTGCGTGGGGAGCGACCCTAGGCCTGGTTCGCCGCGGGCTTCTGCGCGCCTTCGGCTTCGGCCGGCGTCATCTCGTCGTCGCGCAGCGGCCGCGCGGCCCCGGAGAACAGGCCGGACAGCGCTGCGAGCACGACGAGGATGTACAGGGTGTTCAGCAGACCGATGTGCTCGCTGATGAAGCCGAGCACCGGCGGTCCGCCGAGGAAGGCGATGTAGCCGATGGTCGCCGCCGCGCTCACGCGCGCAGCCGCCTTGGCCGGGTCGTCGGCGGCGGCCGACATCCCGAGGGGGAATCCGAGCGATGCGCCGATGCCCCACAGGGCCGCGGCGACGAACACGAGGGGTGTGTTCGGGGCGAGGATGAACAGGAGGATGCCGCCGGCTGCCGTGATGGCGAGGACGCGCAGCACGATGACCCGGCCGATGCGGTCGACCAGCGGGCCGCCGAACAGCCGCACGACGGTCATCGCGACGGAGAAGGTCGCGAGTGCAGCGGCTCCCGCGGCGGGACCGGCGCCGTGGTCCTCGGAGACGCCCAGGGCGAGCCAGTCGTTCGCGCCGCCCTCGGCGAAGGACATGCCGAGCATCACGATGCCCAGTGCGTAGGTGCGGGGTTCGCGCCATGCCTCGAGGGCCACGTGCAGCCGCTCGCGCCAGTGGGGCTTCTCGGCGGGGGCGGGATCGAGCGCGGCCTCGCGCGACGGCACGTTCAGGAAGCAGACGACGGCGACCACGACGATGACCGCGGCGATCGTGATGGTGTGCGCGGCGACGTTCGCGCCCACCTGCACGGCGAGGGCGCCGGCGCCCGCCCCCAGCACGGTGCCGAAGCTGAAGAACGCGTGGAAGACGGGCAGGATTGTCTTGCCCATGTGCTGCTCGATGGCGGTGGCCTCGACGTTCATCATGACGTCGAGCGATCCGTTGCCCAGGCCGAAGAGAACCAGTCCCACGATCACGAGCGGCACGGACCCGACGACGTTCGTGCCGAGGCCGATGAGAAGGACGCCGGTTGCGAAGCAGAGCATCGTGACGAGCATCCCGAGCCGCGCCCCGGTGCGCGCCATGACGGCGGGGCTGGTGGAGATGCCGACGATCGACGAGATCCCCATGCCGAGCAGGAGCAGCCCCATCTGCGCGTTGTCGATGCCCAGATCGACCTTGATGTCGGGCACCCGCGACGCCCAGGTCGCGATGGAGAGGCCGCTCGCGAGGAAGATCGAGAAGATCGCGATGCGCCAGCGCACGAACTGGGATCGGGTAAGGGCTGAGTCCATGCGGCACAGCATATCGAATCGATTCGACTCGGCGAAACCCGGGGAGCTATCCTCGGAGTATGAGCACGCCCGACACACCGCGGCGCGCGACGATCGCCGACGTCGCGCGCGCCGCCGGAGTCGCCACGTCGACGGCATCCGTGGTCTTCAGCGGCAAGGCGAAGGTCGCGCCGGCGACGAGGGAACGCGTGCTCGCCGCCGCGGCCGAGCTGGGGTACGCAGGGCCGGACCCGCGTGCGGCGTCCTTGCGCCGTGGGCGCAGCGGCATCGTCGCGGTCGTGCTCGAAGGGCACCTGCGTGCGGCGTTCCTCGATCCGGTGACGACCGCGATGATGGACGGGCTCACCGACGGCCTCGCCGAGCTCAGCGCCGGCATCCTGCTCATGCGCGACGAGCCGGGAGCGAGCGGCGGCGCCTCGCTCACGAACGCCCCTGTCGATGCCGTCGTGCTCATCGGATGCTCCGGCAGAACGCGCGCGTCGCTCGACATCGTCCGAGGGCGCGGTCTGCCCGTCGTCGTGATCGAAGGCGATGCGGGAGAGGGCGTCCCCCGGATCACGCTCGACAACACCGAGGCCGCGGCCGCCGTGGCGCGGCACGTGCAGGAACTCGGTCACCGTGATGTCGCGCTCGTCACGCTGCCGCTCGACTCCGCGCGCCGGCGAGCGCCCGTCACGCAGGAGCGCATCGCCACCGCGACCGTCGACGTCACGATCGACCGGCTGTCCGGCATGCGATCCGTCTTCCCGGATGCGCGCGCGATCTCGGCATCCGGCAGCCTCATCGATGAAGGGCTCATCGTCGGGCGGATGCTGCTGTCCGACCCCCAGACGCGGCCCACCGCGATCCTCGCGCAGAGCGACCTCCTCGCCGTCGGCGTCATCCGTGCCGCAGAAGAGCTCGGCCTGCGGGTGCCCGAAGACCTCTCGGTCGCGGGATTCGATGGAATCGCCGTCGACGGACTCGGCGGCCCCGTGCTCACCACGAGCGTGCAGCCCGCGGTCGAGAAGGGCCGAGCCGCGGGAGAGCAGATCGCCCGGATGCTGCGCGGCCAGGAGGGCGTGACGCAGCACCTCACGTGCCGCTTCCGGCTGGGGACCACCACGGCACCGCCCTCGCGCTGAGCATCCGGCTTCCTGCCCGCCGGTGCGCCCTTGGCGGGGTGCCGCTCCCTGTGCGTTCGCGTCGAGCCTGTGCACTCCCAGCGACCCTGTGCGTTCGCGTCGAGCCTGTGCCGTCCCCGCGCTGTGCGCATACCGGCTCGGCGGCCGCGCACAGGGACGATATGGAGGGCGGCGTCGCAGGGCTGGACAGCGGCATAGGGATGGACAGCGGCACAGCGATCGACAGCGGCGCAGGGACTGACAGCGGCGCAAGCGCGACAGGAGCGAACCAGCGACGCGAGCGCATCGCGTCGCGTCAGCTGTGCGCCGGCCCGAGGGGGAGCCGCTGCGCGCCGAAGTCGAGGATGCGGTACCGCCCGCACGGGATGACGTGCTCCGGAGTGGCCGCCACCGGGAGTTCCCACGGCACCGTCTGCGCGTCCTCGACGAGGAACGTGACCGCGCCGGCGTCGAAGTCGGTGCGGTTCACCAGCCAGGCGTAGCCGTTGAGGCGATGATCGACCTGCACGAGCTGCGCAGGATCGCTGAGAAGGGCCTTGGGCAGCCGCACCGTCCAGAACTGCCCTGCGCCGGTGCGGCCGGACTCGTCGACCCAGGACGTGACGCACTTCAGGTCGGGGTCGGGACGGTGCGCTGCGTCGGCCAATCGCGGAACGTTCAGCACGCCAGCGACCAGGAGCACCACGGATGCCGTACCTACGAGAGCTCGCGCCCCCGTCGGCGGGACAGGCCGGACGAGGGATGCCGTGAACCGGGGGATGCCGGGTGACGACACGAGCGCGAGCAGCGGGGCGAACACGGCGGGCTGGAGGTAGCGCGCCGCGTGGGTGCCGAGGGTGACCGCCCCGACCACGACGAGGAGGGGGACCGCCCACGCGCTCACCGCGACGATGCGCTCGCCGTCGGACCTCGCCCGGAGCGTGCGCAGAACCGCGAACGCGACGAGGAGCAGCACCACCGCAGTCCCGAGAACGCCGAGCGGCGTCGACACCCGTTCGGCCAGCAGTGCGGTGTAGTACTCCAGAGACGCTGCCCACTGCGCCGGTTGCGCGTACCCGGCACCGGTGTTCGCGATCCATGCCGCAAACGGAATGCGCCCGAGGAGACCGCTGGCGGTGCCGCCGACGAGCGCTGCCGTGAGCGTGAGCATCCGTCTGCGGTCGATGCCCCGCCGCAGGCAAGACGCGACCATCACGGCACCCAGGGGCACCGTCGCCCACGCCCCGAACAGCGGATTCGTCAGAGTCGACGCGGCCGCGACCAGGCCGAGCGCCACCACTGCGGTCGCGGCTGCACCGTGCCGCCGCTCAGCACAGGCGTCGAGCGCGCGTCGCGCGATGCCCACGGCGGCGATGACCGCCACGACCGTGGCCGAGTAGTACGTCGTGGTGAGGAGGAGCGACGCGAGCTCGAGCGCGTCGCGGGAGGCCGACGTCTCGGTCGCGGCCATGAGAGCGAAAGCTCCGATACCTGTGAGCGAGAATGCCACCGGAGCCGTGTGCGCGCGGCGTCTCCCGGCGGCGAGACGGAGCGCTCCATACAGCCCGAGGACGTCGATCACGGCGTTCACCGCGAGCAGAGTGCCCAGATCGGCGCCGGTGACCGCGCGGATCGCGCTGAGCACGGCGGTCTCCGGCAAGAACAGCACGCTCGACATCGCCCAGTCCAGCGGCTCTCCCGACAGGAGTGATCGCGAGAGCATGGCCACCACGAGCGAGTCCCCGTCGCGGAACAGCAGGTCGCCGCGAGCGGATGCCGCGACCTGCGCCGCCGCGACGAGGGCGATCGAGAGTGCTGCGATCCACCCGGCAGCCTCCCGCATCCTGGCCCCTCGCATGGCCCCACTCTCGCACGCCGCCGGCGTTTCACGTCGCACGATTTGCCCCTTCCGGGCCGGATCGAGGGCGAATCAAGCGACTCGAACGGGGAACGCGGCCCGCTCGCGCCCGTAGAATAGAAGCACATCGCCCGACTGAGCCACCCGGCCGACGAGCCCCGAGGAGCCGCGTATATGCTGATGCTCCTCGCCGCTTTCCTCCTCGGGTCACTCCTGATGCCCGTTCTGGTGCGCTGGCTGGGGCCTCGGGCATTCCTCGTCGCGGCGATCATTCCCGCCGCGGCATTCGTCCACGCCGTTGCGTCGACTCCCCTCGTGATCCGGGGCGACGCGCCCTTCGAAGGCATCACGTGGATCCCGCAGCTCGGTCTCGAGATGTCTCTGCGCATGGACGTGCTCAGTTGGGTGCTGACCCTCATCGTCAGCGGGGTCGGCGCGCTCGTGCTCCTCTACTGCCGCTGGTACTTCCACGACGACTCGGCCGGCATCGGACAGTTCTCGGGCGTGCTCCTGGGCTTCGCAGGCGCCATGTACGGCCTCGTGCTCACCGACGACATCGTGATGCTCGTGATGTTCTGGGAGGTGACGAGCATCCTGTCGTACCTCCTCATCGGGCATTACCGGCGCCGCGCCGCGAGCCGTCGTGCCGCGCTCCAGGCGCTGCTCGTGACGACGCTGGGCGGCCTCGTGATGTTCGTGGGGGTCGTGCTCCTCGCGGTGGATGCCGGAACGACGAGCATCACGGCCATCCTCGAGCTCGCGCCGTCGGGGCCGCTCGTCGACGCGGCCGTGGTCATGCTGCTCGTCGGCGCGGTCAGCAAGTCGGCGCTCTTCCCGTTCCACTTCTGGCTCCCCGGAGCCATGGCGGCACCGACTCCGGTGAGCGCCTATCTCCACGCGGCGGCCATGGTGAAGGCCGGCATCTACCTCATCGCACGGTTCGCGCCGATCTTCGCCCTCAGCGCGCCGTGGCGGCCCGTCGTCATCACGCTCGGCGTCGTGACGATGCTGCTCGGCGGCGTGCAGGCCCTGCGCGAGACCGACCTCAAGCGCATCCTCGCGTTCGGCACGGTCAGCCAGCTCGGGTTCTTCGCCGTGGTCACCGGCTACGGCACCCAGGCCGCGGCGCTCGCGGGCATCGCGCTGGTGATCTCGCACGCCCTGTTCAAGTCGGCGCTCTTCCTCATCGTGGGCATCATCGACCGGCAGCTCTCGACGCGTGACATCACCGAGCTCTCGGGAGTGGGCAGGCAGGCGCCGGCCATGGCGACGGCGGCGTTCATCTCGGTCACCTCCATGGCCGGCGTCGCCCCGACCATCGGCTTCGTGGCGAAGGAATCGACGCTCACCGCACTCCTGCACGACGCGCAGGGCGGGTCGGCGTGGGCACTCGTGGCGCTCCTGGGCGTCGTGCTCGGTTCCATGCTCACCGCGGCATATGGTGCTCGGTTCCTCTGGGGCGCGTTCTGGTCGAAGCGTGACGAGCGCGGCGATCGGATGCCGGACACCGCCTGGCCCGACCCGCCCGTCGGCTTCCTCTCCGCGCCGATCATCCTCGCCGGCCTGACGATCGCGTGCGGCATCGGCGCTCCTGCCCTCGACGTCGCCCTGCACGGATACGCCGTCACGGCGATGCCGGGCCTCGACCCCGCGACCGGCGAGGCGACCGAAGGTCCGGGACATCTCGCGCTGTGGCATGGGCTCGAGCCGGCACTGGGCATCTCGGTGCTGTCGCTCGTCGTGGGCCTCGGGCTGTTCCTCCTCAGCCGACGCACCGGCTGGGATCGTCGACCGCGCGTGCTGCCGTTCACTGCGGCCGATGTCTACTACCTCACGGTCCGCGCGGTCGACCGGCTCTCGGTGCTCAGCACCACGCTCACGCAGCGCGGTTCGCTCCCGGTGTATGTCGGCACGATCTTCGTCGTGCTCGTCGCGGCCGAGACCACCGTGCTCATCGCCGGCGGGATCGACGAGTTCACCCTGTCGCTGTGGCATACGCCGGCGCAGCTCGCGGTCGCGCCGATCATGGCCGCCGCCGGTGTGGTGGCCGTCCGCGCGCGCAAGCGCTACACGGGCGTCGTGCTCGTCTCGGTGACCGGGCTCGGCATGGTGGTGCTCTTCGCGACGAGCGGCGCTCCCGACCTCGCGCTCACGCAGATCCTCGTCGAGACCGTCACCATGGTGACCTTCGCCCTCGTGCTGCGCCGACTGCCCGCGCGCATGGGCGAGCACAACGCCTCGGTCGGCCGCGTGCCCCGCGCGCTCCTCGGCATCGGCGCCGGCCTGACGATGGCCCTCGTGGCGATCGTCGCGACGCAGGCCCGCATCGCCGAGCCCATCTCCGAGGCCTTCCCGAAGCTCGCGTACGAGATCGGCCACGGCAAGAACGTGGTGAACGTCGCCCTGGTCGACCTCCGCGGATGGGACACCATGGGCGAGCTGTCGGTGCTCGTGCTCGCGGCCACCGGCGTCGCCTCGCTCGTGTTCGTGACGCACCGCGCCGACCTCCTGTCCGCGACGCGCACGCTGCCCAAGCCGCGGCGGCGTGCCACGCGCGGCCGTCCGCTCGTCGAGACGACCGACGGCGTGCGGTTCCAGACCTCGGAGAACCGCAGCAACCCGCGCGCGTGGCTCGTCGGCGGTCAGCGGATGAAGCCGGAGAACCGCTCGATCCTGCTCGAGGTGATCGTGCGCATCCTCTTCCACACGATCATCGTCGTGTCGATCTTCCTGCTGTTCTCCGGGCACAACCTCCCCGGCGGCGGGTTCGCCGGCGGACTGGTCGCCGGCATGGCGCTCGTGATGCGCTACATCGCCGGTGGCCGCTGGGAGCTCGGTGCGGCCGCCCCGACGGATGCCGGGCGCCTGCTCGGCGCCGGACTGATCCTCGCCGTCGGCTCCGCCGTCGTCCCGCTCTTCTTCGGGCTCTCACCCCTGACCAGCACCTTCTGGGAGTGGGAGATCCCCGGCATCGGGCACATGGAGTTCGTCACCTCGACGATCTTCGACATCGGCGTCTACCTCGTGGTGATCGGGCTCGTGCTCGACGTGCTCCGCAGCCTCGGCGCCGAGGTCGACCGGCAGGCGCACGAACTGCGCGAGCGGGGGGTGAGCGCCTGATGGACGTCTCGCTCACCCTCATCCTGATCATGGCGGTGCTCTTCGCGTGCGGGGTCTACGCCATGCTCGAGCGCAGCCTCACGCGCGTGCTCATCGGCTTCCTCCTGCTCGGGAACGCGACGAACCTGCTGCTCCTCATCGTGATGGGAGTGCCGGGCAACGCGCCGTTCTTCGGCACCGAGGGAGGCATGAGCGATCCGCTGCCCCAGGCGCTGACGCTCACCGCGATCGTCATCACCTTCGCCGTCTCGGCGTTCCTCCTCGCCCTGATCTACCGTTCGTGGCAGCTCGGTCAGGCCGACACCGTCGAGGACGACGAAGACGACATCGCGATCCGCGGGCGCACGGATGCCGAGGAAGACCTCATGGGCGACGACGAGGGCGACTACTCCGACGACGAGGTCACCACCGACTTCGTCGGCGTGCAGACCGCGCCGATCACGGTGCTGCACATGCGCGACCACCCTGCGATCCATGACGACGCACCGGTCGACACGCCCGTCGGGACTGCGGTGACGGATGCCGAGGCGGCTGACTCCGTTCCCGACGGCATCCCCGACGCGGATGCCGACGACCACGAAGATGCACCGGATGCCGACGGGAAGGAGGACCGCCCATGAACGCGCTCGTCCCCCTGCTGGTCGCGCTGCCTCTGCTGGGTGCCGCCGTGACGCTCGTCTTCGGCCGCAACGCCCGCTTGCAGGTGATCGTGACCGTCGTGACCCTCGCCGTCGTGTCGGTGATCGCCGCGGTGCTGCTCGTGATCGTCGACGCCGGGTCTCCGCTCGCCGTGTCGGTCGGCGGGTGGCCCGTGCCGTTCGGCATCGTGCTCTACGTCGACCGGCTGGCTGCGCTTCTCGTGCTGGTGTCGAGCATCGTCCTGCTCGCCGTGCTCCTGTTCTCCATCGGCCAGGGCGCCGCCGACGGCACAGACGAGACGCCCATCTCGATCTTCAACCCTTCGTACCTCATCCTGGCCGCCGGCATCTTCAACGCCTTCATCGCCGGTGACCTGTTCAACCTCTACGTGGGCTTCGAGATCCTGCTCGTCGCCTCGTACGTGCTCATCACGCTCGGCAGCACCGAGTCCCGCATCCGCACCGGCGCGGTGTACATCGTCGTCTCGCTCGTCTCGTCGATCCTCTTCCTGGCGTCGATCGCGATGATCTACGGCGCGCTCGGAACGGTGAACATGGCGCAGATCGCCGAGCGGATGAGCGAACTGCCGCAGGACACCCAGCTCGTGCTGCACCTCATGCTGGTGATCGCCTTCGGCATCAAGGCGGCGATCTTCCCGGTGTCGTTCTGGCTGCCGGACTCTTACCCGACGGCTCCGGCACCCGTCACGGCGGTGTTCGCCGGACTGCTCACCAAGGTCGGCGTGTACGCGCTGATCCGCACAGAGACCCAGTTGTTCGCCGACAACGACATCAACACGCTGCTGCTCATCATCGCGCTCGCGACCATGGTCGTCGGCGTGCTCGGCGCGGTGGCGCAAGCGGAGCTGAAGAGGATCCTCTCCTTCACGCTCGTCAGCCACGTGGGGTACATGATCTTCGGCCTCGCCATCGCGACGCCGGCTGCCATCGGCGCGACCGTCTACTACATCGTCCACCACATCGTCGTGCAGACGACCCTGTTCCTCGCGGTCGGCCTCATCGAACGGCGGGCCGGGAGCACCTCGATCCTTCGCGTCAAGGGACTGCTGAAGCTCTCGCCGGTGATCGCGGTGCTGTACTTCATCCCGGCGATCAACCTCGGCGGCCTGCCGCCCTTCTCCGGCTTCATCGGCAAGTTCGCGCTGTTCGAGGCGGCGGCATCCGTCGGCACCCCGCTCATGATCGTGCTGATCTTCGGTGGCATCCTCACGTCGCTCCTCACCCTGTACGCGCTCATGCGCGCGTGGAACCTCGCGTTCTGGCGCGAGGAGGAGGACTCCGCCGAGACCGAAGGCCGCATCTCGCACCTCGCCACCGCTCCCGCCGCCGACGAGCAGCAGGACAGCAGGGTCATCCCGCCGATCATGACCGTGGCCACGGCCGGCATGGTCGCGGTGACCGTGGCGCTGACGGTGTTCGCCGGGCCGCTCTACGCCCTGTGCGACCGCATCGGCGCCGCCCTGCTGCAGCCGGTGAATCTCGTGCAGCTGGAAGACGAGGTGGACGGATGACCCCCGGGGCGCGGCGCCACTTCTGGCGCGACATCGGCGTGCAGCTGCCATTCCTCGCGTGGCTCGTGGTGCTGTGGATGCTGCTGTGGGCGCAGTTCACGGTGCTGTCGTTCCTGACCGGCCTCGTCGTCGCGATCTTCGTCACGCGCGTCTTCCGCCTTCCGACCGTCGAGCTCTCGGGACGCGTCAACCTCTGGTACGCGGCGATCCTCGTCGTCCGGTTCCTGTTCGCCGTGCTCCACGGTGCGCTCTCGGTCACCGTGCAGGTGTTCGACTTCCGACGCCAACCCGGAGCGGCGATCATCGCCGTCCCGCTGAAGTACGCCGACGACCTGATGATGACGCACGTCGCGGTCGCGTCGTCGCTGATCCCCGGCTCGCTCGTGGTCGACACCGATCGAGACCGCCGCATCCTGTATCTGCACGTGATCGGCGTGCGCAGCGCCGACGACGTCGAACGCCAGCGCGAGGGCGTGCTGCAGTGGGAGCGCAGGATCGTGCGCGCCCTCGGCGACCCGGCGCAGTATCGTGCTCTCAAGGCCGATGAGCGCGCGGCATCCGTCGCCCGCAGCGGCGAGGCTCAGGGCGCTCAGCACTCGCGGAAGGGGAGGCGATGAACATCCTCCTTCTCGTCATCATGATCGTGTTCGGCGTCGCGGCGGTGCTGGCGCTGATCCGCATCGTGCGCGGGCCGTCGATCCTCGACAGGGCCGTCGCGTCCGACGTGCTGCTCACCGAGGTCATGTGCGTGCTCGGCGCCGAGATGGCCATCAACGGACACACCCGCACCATCCCGGTGCTGCTGATCATCGGAGCTGTCGGGGTGTTCGGGTCGATCGCGGTCGCCCGCTTCGTCGCACGAAGGGACAACACGACGCCATGAACGTGTTCGGCCTGATGATCCCCGACGCGGTCATCGATGTGACGGTGCTCGTGCTGATCCTGCTCGGCGCACTGCTGTGCCTCTCGGCCGCGGTCGGGCTGCTGCACTTCCGCGACGTGCCGTCACGCCTGCATGCCGCGACGAAGCCGCAGGTGCTCGGACTGGCGCTCATCTGCGTCGCGATCGCGCTGTCGCAGCGTTCGATCGGCGGCATCCTCGTCGGCGTCGTCCTGGTCGCGCCGGTCGTGATGATGCAGTTCGCCACGGCCCCGCTGTCGGCGCACATGGTCGGACGACAGGCCTATCGCAACGGCACCGTCGAGCAGCGCCGGCTCGTGGTCGACGAGCTCGCGGAGTCGAAGCAGACCCCGCCGGCCGCCGGCTGACTTGTGGGTCTTAACGCACAAGTCAGGTTGTGGGATAAAACGCACATGGCATAATGTGGGATAAAAGCCACAAGGGGGCGTCATGAGGTTCAATCTGGAGCGCAGCACCGACTTCGGCACCCTCGCCGCAGCCCGGCGTGAAGCGCTAGGCCTCACACAGGCACAGCTCGCGGCCCAAGCGGGCGTCACTCGGGACTGGCTCGCGCGTTTCGAAACCGGTGCGCCGAACGTCACCCTCTCCCGTGTCATGCGGGTGTACCGGGCCCTGGAACTGGAGATCTTGGCACAGGGAGACGGGCCGATATGAATGAACGACTCGCTGTCTTCCTTGACGGACGACGTATCGGAACTCTGGCTCAGACGCAGCAGGGAAGCGTCACCTTCTCGTACATGCCGGACTACTGGGGCAACCGCGGCGTCACCCCGCTGTCCCTATCGCTTCCGCTGGTTGTGCCGAACCACAAGAACCGTCCGACGCGCGCGTTCCTCCAGGGCCTCCTGCCGGACAGTGCGGCGCGGCTCGAGGAGCTCGGACGGGAATTCGGAGTATCGCCGCGTAATCCGTTCGCGCTCCTCGCTCACATGGGGAGTGATGCGGCGGGAGCAGTGCAGATCTTGCCGGAAGGCGACGACAGCTCCGACGCGGCGGTGAGGCAGGGCGACGTATCAGAACTCGACGAGTCCGAGTTCGCCGCCATCGTCGCCGACGTGATCGCAAACCGCGATACCTGGGGCCGCCGCGATAACGCAAGTGTGCGGTGGAGCCTTCCTGGTGCTCAACCAAAGGTCGCGCTTTTCCGCACAGACGAAGGACGCTGGGCCATACCCAACGACTCCACGCCGACGACGCACATCATCAAACCTGCCGTACCGCCGTACTCCGATCATCACATCAATGAGTTCATGACCATGGCTGCGGCGCGGTGGCTGGGTCTCGATGTAGCCGACGACTTCGTCGTCACTACAGAGAGAGGAGATCATGCGTTTGTCTCGGTGAGATACGACCGACGCAAGACAGGTGAGCGCTGGGAACGTCTGCATCAGGAAGACCTGTGTCAGGCGATGTCCATCCCGCCTGAGAAGAAGTACCAGGCCGAAGGAGGGCCAGGCATCGCAACGATCGCGCAACTGTTCGCCTCGTTGCCTCACCACGAGGACCGTCGGCTAAACGCGAGAAGATTCTTCGACGCCATCGTTTTCAACGTCGCCGCTCTGGGAACCGATGCCCATGCGAAGAACTACTCGCTGCTTCTGAGTGCCGACCGCGCAACCTTGGCGCCGCTGTACGATCTGGGCAGCCACACGCCCTACCCGATTCGCGGTTCGGGGTTGCCTCGCCTCGCGATGTCGGTCGAAGGCGAATATCGCGCAACAGGGATAACCCCGATCGCGCTCGCGCGGGCGGGGCGTCGTCTTGGCCTCGATGAAGGCGAAGCGCACGACCGGGCCGTCAGCATCCTCCGTCGGGTGGTCGAGGCATATCGCGTTGCAGCGGAACTCGCGCGTGACGCGCTCGGCGACCATGAGTTCATCGACCGTATGCTGCAAGGGATTGGTGAATACACGGCCCAACGGTCGATGTAAACGATCGTCCACATCTGCGCAAGTGGATGATCGTCCACATCGCTGTGGGCGCCCGCGGTTCACGTGCGCTCGGCGAAGGACTGGATGAGCCGGGCGGCAGGCCCGGAATCACTGATGAGCGTGCCGTGGCCGTGATCGGGGATGACCTCGAGCTGCGCGCCGGGCACGGCGTCGATGATCTCGCGGCACCAGCTCATCGGGGCGAGCGGATCGTTCTCGCCGCGCAGCACCAGGGTCGGGCAGCGCATGCGGGCATAGGCCTTCTCAGGCTCGTGCACGATCGTCGCACGCATCTTGCGCAGCAGATGCGGTCCGCCGCGCAGGTACTCCCGCGCGCCGCGCCACAGCACGATCGGGCGTTCGCCCAGCAGGTCGCGCAGCAGGTACGTCGCCTGGGCACGGATGCTGCGCTGCGCGCTGTTCACGGTTGGGCCGGCGAGAACGACGCCGCGCACCAGCGACGGATGCCGTGCCGCGAGCTCCGCCGCGATCTGGCTTCCCATCGAGTGGCCGATCACGATGACGTCGCGCTCGTCGGCGTGCCGGAGGTAGGCGGCCACGAGGTCGGCGTGACGCTCCATCGTGAGCGTGCGCTCGGGTTCGGGCGCTTCGCCGAACCCCGGGAGGTCGACCGCGATGACGCGTCCCCTGAGCCGCTGCACCACATCGAGATAGACGCTGCGTCCCATGCCGATGCCGTGCAGCAGCACGAACGTGTGCTCGCCGCTGCCGAACGATTCGGCGATGAGCGTCGCACCGGAGTGCTCGAACTCGACGACCGATGCCGGAGCGCCCTCGGGGGCGAGCAGGCGGTTCGGCATCCTTCCACGGTATCCGACGCCGCTGCGTGTCCGTGCCGGTACCCGCCGATCGACGGGAGCGGCTCCGGGAGCGTGTGAGGATGAAGGGTGACCTCCGCCCCGCCCACCACCGATGAGAACCGGGGGAGGGGTGGAGTCGCAGGCTTCATCGCTCGGATCGTGGAGGATCTGCGCGAGCCGGTGCTGCGCGCGCTCGTCACCTCGACCTCCGTCTCGCGCATCGGCCGGGGTGTGTTCCTCGCCGTCACTGTGCTGTTCTTCACCCAGATCATCGGTCTCAGCGGGGCGCAGGCCGCCGTGGTGCTGGCCGTCTCCAGCGGATGCGGGGTGGTCGCCTCGTTCCTCGGCGGATGGCTCGCCGACCGGTGGAGCGCTCGGCGCCTGAGCTTCGCTTTCGAGGCGCTGGGCGGGGTGCTCCTCGCGGCCTACGCGTTCGCCGACGGCTTCGTCCCCGCCCTCGTGCTGGCCGCGCTCTCAGGGTTCTTCGACTCGATCGGGCACTCCTCACGCTCGGCGATCATCGCGCGCGGCTTCCCTCCGGAACGGCGCGTGCACGCGCGGGCCGTCTTGCGCACCGTCACGAACGTGTCGATCGCGGTGGGGTCGGGTGTGGCGGCGATCGCCCTCGCTCTCGGTACGCCCGAGGCGTACCGCGGCGTGATCGCGGTGGCCGGTGTGCTGTGCGCCCTCGGCTCGCTGCCCCTGCTGCGGCTCCCGTCGGAGGTCGACGCCCCGCGCCGGACGACGACCCCCGTGCGCACGGAGACCGGATCAATCGACACGGCGGCTGCCGCCGCCGCGCTGGCGGAGCGCGTCGAGTGGCGCCGTCGCTCGCCGTGGCGCGACCCGCGCTATCTGCTGCTCAGTGCGCTGTCGGCCGTGTTCGGCATGCAGTTCGGCGTCGCCGAGCTCGGGCTCCCGCTCTGGGTCACCCGCGAGACGCAGGCGCCGACCGTCGTCGTGTCTGTGCTGATCGTGACGAACACAGTGCTCGTCGTGCTCTTCCAGGTGCGCGCGTCGCGGGGCACGCACGACCTCCGCGTCGCCGGACGCGTCACGCTCATCGCGGGCTGGCTCATGGCCGCGGCGTGCATGGTCTACGCGCTCGCCGCCGGACTCCCCGCCTGGGCGGCGGTCGTCGTGCTGCTCGCGGCGATCGTGGCGCACACATTCGCCGAGATCCTCTCGCAGGCCGGCGCATGGGGGCTCAGCTTCGAGCTCGCGGATCCGGTGCGGGCCGGCGCGTACCAGGGCGTGTTCGGGATGGGGTTCTCGCTCGGTTCGCTGGCGGCACCGGTGGTCGTGAACGCCACCGCGATCACGTTCGGCACGGCCGGCTGGGGGATGCTCGCGGTGATCTTCCTCGGATCGGCCGCGGGCATCTGGGTCATCGCGCGGCGGGCCGCCGCGGCATCCGACGCTGCGGGCGGCGACTCAGCGTACTCCGACCCGGCACCGGCCTGATCGGCGAGACGCCGCGGTTCGCGCGCCCCTACCCGCGGGGGCTGAGCATGAGCGTCTGAGTCGTCGCCGCCTTCACCGCCTTCGTCGAGAACGCCCAGGGTCGCTGCACGCCGGCGGCCCAGTCGGCGGTCTGGTCGGTGTAGTGCGCGTGGAAGGCGTGCCCCGATGCTCCGGTCAGGTGGATCCACGTCGAGGAGTCGAAGTCGGAGAGGTCGACCACCATGCGCATCGACGGCACGGTCGTCGTGGCGTAGGACTCGCCGAGCTTCCACCCCGTCGCGTTCACGACCGAGGCTCCGCCGCTCACCGCGTAGGGTCCGCGGTTGAACAGCCACTCGATCGGGGCGATGCCCGAGGTGCCGAACGTCGAGCTGGTGAGGGTGATGGCGTGCAGGTCGCCCCAGTTCCACAGGGCGACCGTCGTGCCCTGCAGGGCCGCCAGCTCGTCATAGGCCTGCTCGGCCGAGAGGGCAAGCATCTCGTCCCGACCGGAGACGCCGATCTTCTCGTTGGTCCACAGCGGATCGGACGGGTCATCGAGGAGGGCGCCGACAACCGCGAAGAGGCGGCCCTGACCGTCGATGGGCAGTGGCTGGTCGCGACGCGAGAACAGATTTTGCACGAGGTTCGACCACAGCACGTTCGCATAGGCGGCTGCGGCAGACGAGGCGGCGTTCTGCGCATCCCAGCCGCGCAGCAGCTCGACCGCCGCCTTCGGTCCCGCACCCGAGACCTCGACGTCGACGAGGGCTGCGGCCAGCTGCTTGCCGATCCACATCTCGCTGTCCATCTGGATCTCGCGCATGTCCTGCGCCGTCAGGGGCGCGGTGGCCGAGCGGCGCTCGATGAGATGGGCGATGCGGGCGGCACGGTATCCGTAGTCCCAGTCCTTCGACAGGAAGTGCTCGTAGTCGTCGGTCACGATCGCGTTGTTCGCCGTCACGATGTACCCGGAAGCCGGGTTGTACGAGACCGGCAGGTCCTCGAAGGGGATGAACCCCGTCCAGTCGTAGGCGCTGTCCCATCCCGGCTGCGGCATCCACCCGTCGCCGGCGCCGCGGATCGGCAGCCGGCCGGGCGCCTGGTATCCGATGTTGCCCTCGGTGTCGGCGTAGATGAGGTTCTGCGCCGGCACGTCGAAGAGCGATGCGGCCTTCCGGAAGTCCTCGAAGTCCTTCGCGGTCGCGAGGGCGAAGATCGCGGTCGCGGCGGTGCCCGGGTCGAGGGCGGTCCAGCGCAGGCTGACGGCATACTCGGCGCCTTCCTCTGCGGGGACGGAGGCTGCGCCCCCGGTTGCGAGGGCAGCGTCCGGGTCCTCGGCCAGCGCCGTGAAGTCGTCGACCAGGCCCGAGATGATCGGGCCGTGCACGGTGGAGCGGACCTTCAGCGTGACGTCGCCGGCGCCCGCGACCTTGATCGTCTCGGTGCGCTCCTCGAGCGGGACCAGAGCGCCGTCTCGCCAGTACTGATCGCCGTCGATCCTCTCGATGTAGAGGTCCGTGACGTCGGTGGTGAGATTGGTGAAGCCCCAGGCGACCTGCTGGTTGTGTCCGATGACGATGCCCGGCAGGCCAGAGAACGAGAAGCCGCCGACGTCGAAGGGGCAGCTGTCTGTGACCTTCGAGCACTTCAGCTGCACCTGATACCAGACCGAGGGGAGCGCGGCACCCAGATGCGGGTCGTTCGACAGCAGGGGCAGCCCGCTCTCGGTGAGAGCGCCCGAAACGACCCAGGAGTTCGAGCCGATCCCCTCCCCGACGTCCCCGATCAGCAGGCTGGCCGCCTCGATGACATCGGATGCTGTCTGCCAGTCGATCCTCGCGCTCGCGGCCTGCGCCTCCGAGCCCGATCCGGGCGTGAAGGCGGCGGCATCAGCATCCGTCTCCGCCGCGGGGACGCTCGAGATCTTCGGGACGATGACGGGGTTCTCACCGAACGGGTAGCCGGGGTACAGCTGGTCGATCGTCGTGCGCGTCTGGGCCGCGTCGTATCCGGATGCCGCGAGCTCGCCCGCGAGCAGCGCGCGCTCGGTCTCGTCCTCGACGTTGGTACGCAGATCCCAGGCCATCGCCTTGAGCCACGCGACCGAGTCCGCCGGGGTCCAGGGCTCCGGCGCATAGTCGGCGTTCTGCATGCCGATGACGGCATATTCGAGAGAGAGCTCGGCTCCCGAATGCGAGGAGAGATAGGCGTTCACGCCGTCGGCGTACGCCTGGTAGTAGCCGAGGATCGTCTCGTCCATCGCTGCGACCTCGGCATCTGCGACGTCTCGCCAGCCGAGAGTGCGAAGGAACGAGTCCGTGCCGACCTGGGACTCGCCGAACATCTCCGAGACGCGGCCGGCGGTCACGTGGCGGCGGAAGTCCATCTCGAAGAAACGATCCTGCGCGTGCACGAAGCCCTCTGCGAAGAACAGGTCGTGCGTGGAATCGGCCGTGATGGTCGGGATGCCGCGGGCGTCGCGCTGCACGGCGACCGAGGACTTCAGCCCGTCGAGCTCGAGGGTGCCCTCGGTCTGCGGGAAGGATCGCTGGATCGTCCAGACGAGGAAGATGGCTGCCGCGACCGCGACCGCGACGACGGCGGCGATCACGAGGAATGCGATCCGGCCGATGCGAGCGGCGAGCGGCCGACGCTGTGGCGCGGCAGTGATCTGCGAATCGGTTGTCATCGGCGAGAACTCTTTCGGGTAGGCGCCTGGGACTCGGTCCCACAGAGCCCAGGTCCGCGTTCCAGAACGCGTCCTCGCATCATACCCAGCGCGCCGCGGCGCGAATCACATGAGCTTGGTGGAGGCCAGGGCGCGCAGCAGCTTCTGGTTGAAGCCGATGAGCGGAAGGCGCAGCACGAGCCCCAGCAGCAGGGCCGGCACGATGAACGCGGCGAGCAGGCCGAGAGACACCCAGTAGTCGTTGTGATAGATGCCGGCGATCGCCGAGCGCATCGCATTGACCGCGTGGGTGGCGGGCAGGAACGGGCTGATGTTCTGGAACCACTGCGGGAGCACCTGCAGCGGGTACGCGCCGCCCGAACTGGAGATCTGCACCACGAGCAGCAGCACGGCCAGCGCCTTGCCGGCGTTGCCGAAGGTCACCACGAAGGTGTAGACGATCAGCGTGAACACGAGCGACATGACCCAGCCGGTCAGCAGGAGAAGGAACGGATGCTCCGGCTGGACCTGCGTGAACAGGAGGCTGCCGAGGCAGACCAGCGAGCTCTGCAGGAACCCGACCACCGCGAAGATGCCGAACCGGCCGAGGTAGGTCTGGTTGGGGGAGAGCGCGGGAAGCGGCGAGCCTTCGCCCTGCGGAGGATCCACCCGGATCGACACCGAGATCAGCAGCGCTCCGACCCAGAGGGCGAGCGTTGTGTACAGCGGCGTCATGGCGGCTCCGAAGCTGACGACGGAGTACACCGGAACCCGCTTCAGCTCGACGGGCTCGGCGAGATGCATCGCGAGGGCGTGCGGATTCGCGCCGATCACCTCGGTCAGCTCGCTGAGATCGCCGGTGTCGATGGCATTCGCCAGGGCGGCCGCGAGCTCGTCGAAGCGATCCGCCGTCTCGGTGAGCGACTCCGAGATCCCCGTCGTCAGCGATTCGGCGTTGCTCAGCGCGGTGCCGAGCGAGTCTGCTCCGGAGAGCGAATCGGCGACGGAATCGAGATCCGCGCCCAGCGAGTCGACGCTGCTGCCGATCGCGGCGAGCGTGTCCGCGAGGGCATCGAGCTTGGGCTTGAGGCTGTCGGTGTACGCCTTCCGTGCGTCCTCCACCGCCGTCTTGGCGCTCGCGACGAGCCCGGTGATCTCGGCGTGACGCGTCTGGATGTCGGCATCCGTCGCCGTCACATCCGCCGCAGCCGCCGCGAGGCCGTCGTGCAGCTCCTGCTGCCTCGCGATCGCTGCGTCGATCCGCGACACGGCCCGATCGAACTCGTCGAGAGTCGCCTCCGGTAGCTGCGGACGGACGTCGTTCACGAGAGTGTCGCGCAGCGCCTGGTACTGGTCGATCTGCGTCTGGACGCGTGTCGCCAGGGCCTCGATCGCGGCGGCGGAGTCGGTGGACTGGGTGCTCATCGCGGCGAACACGCCGTCGATGCTGTCGGCGACCGCCTGGTAGCTGTCGGCTGTCCCCGAGAGAGCGTTGCCGATCGTCGCGGCCGTCGAGCTGAGGACGTTCTTGAGCGACCCTGCCGCGTCCTTGCCCTGACCGAGCGCGCTCGTGGCGTCGTCGAGGGCGTCGCCGGATGCCGACACCAGCCCTGATGCGCTGTCCACAAGCGGTCGGCTCGACGCGATCAGAGACGTGAACATGTCGGCTGTCGCCGATGCCGAACGCATCTGCGAGGCCACCTGGGTGGCGTGCGTCTGCAGGCGGGACAGCATCGCGTGCGTGTCGGCGTCGTCGAGGTAGCCCGACAGCGAGGTGATGATGTTCATCCCCGCCTCGCTGAGGGTCTCGGTGAACATCTTGTTGATGCGCGAGGTGACCTCGCTTGCACCCTGCTCGGTGATCTTCGGCGCCAGCGCGTTCTTCTTCTCGTTCGTGTAGTACTCGATCGAGGTGCGCTCCGAGCCGTTCGAGTAGAACGTCATCATGTCGGCGCTGAACGTCGGCGGGAGCACGATCGCGGCGTAGTACTCGCCAGACTTCGCGCCCTCGATGGCCTTATCCTCCGAGGTGATCACCCAGTTCAGGTCGTCGTTCGCGCGCAGGGCCGAGAGCACCTGCTCGCCCACGTTCAGGCGGATCGGGACCAGATCACTCTGGTAGCCCTCGTCGGTGCTGGCGACGGCGACCGTCAGGTTCTTCGTGTTGTCGAAGGGGTTCCAGCTCGCGATCACGTTGAACCACGTGAACAGCGAGGGGATGACGACCAGACCGAACAGCACGATGACCGCCATGACGCTGCTGACGGCCCGTCGCAGGTCGAACCGGAAGACGCTCAGGATGTTCTTCACTTGCGCTCCTGCCCCTCCTGGGTGTCGTCGTCACGGGTGGCCGGGTGGTCTTCGGTCTCTCGGGTGTCTTCGAGCGGATCGCCGCCGCCGTCGGGGGCGCCGAGATCCTGCTCGTCTTCGCCGATCGGTGCGGTCGGCTCAGTCGGAGCGCTCGACTCTCTGGGCCCGTCCGGCTCGTCGACGGTCTCGGGCCGGACCCGCGCGTCCGGGTCGCCATCGTCGTCGTGGTCCGGGCCGAAGAGCTCTTCCAGCACGACGGTGTCGTCGCGCGGCTCGTCTTCGTCGGCATCCGTCCGCTCCAGAACCGCCGTGGGAGCGGCGGCGGCACCGGCCGCCGCGCCCGCACCGGCCGCCGTGGCGGGAAGCAGGAGAGCATCCTTGCCGTTCTCGACCGCGAGCTCGCGGCGCAGCTCGCTCTCGGGCATCGCGCCCACTTCGGCGGCCTGCTGAATGCTCTGCTTGGCGTACTCCAGAGTCACGAGGAACGCGATCAGGATAAGGCACCACAGGGCGCCCAGACCGAGCATCCCGGCCTTCGCGTCGGGCGCGAGCCAGGCTGCCAGGCCCAGGATCGCCATGACGCCGACGCCGACGATCAGGGTCAGTCGCAGCACGGTCGGGTAGCGGTCGGTGAAGCGCCGCGTGCGCTGCGCGACCTCGGCACGGTAGCCGTCGCCGTCGGTCAGAGCGCGGATGATCTCGGGGGTGCGGCGGCGGCCCGTGATCTGCACGTCCTCGCTCACGAACAGCTGGCTCTCAGCGAGACGGGTGTTGAAAAGCAGGGCGAAGTTGCCCAGACGGCGGCGCAGGAAGAGCCCGAGCACGAAGGCGAGCACGACGAAGATCGCCAGTGTGCCCATGAAGCGCCACCAGTGCCCGTCGTAGAAGCCGCTGATCGTCTCGCGCAGGGCGTCGATGCCGTAGGTGAACGGCAGGAACGGGTAGAGACCGCGGAAGAAGTCCGGCATCATCTCGATCGGATACAGGCCCGACGCGCCGGGGATCTGGAAGATCACGAGGAGGATGCACAGCCCCTTGCCGACTATGCCGAAGCACACCGACAGGGCGTAGATGATGCTGAGGTAGGCGAGTCCGATGAGCACACCGGTGCCGACGAACGCGAACGCATTGGCGGTCTGCACGCCGATGACGAGGTTGCCGACGGTGACGAGCACAGCCTGGCACACGGCGATCGCCGCGAGCAGCAGCCAGCGGCCGAGGTACGCCTGGCGCACCGTGACGCCCTCCACGCCCTCGGTGTCGACCTCGAGCCGCATGATCACCATGAGCACGAAGGCGCCGATCCACAGCGACAGGTTCGTGAACAGAGCGGCCATCGCCGAGCCGTACGCCTGGGTCGGGAAAAGGACATTCTCGTCGACCTCGACGGGAGAGGCCATGAACCGGGCGATCTGATCGGGATCCAATCCGCTGATCGTGCTGAGCCGATTCCAGATGTCGGCTGCGCTGAGAGCCAGGACATCGGTGCGCACGCCTCCGAGACCGGACTCCGCGGCGGCGAGGTTGCCATCGAGTGCCGTGAGCGCGGCGGTGGTCGACGTGAGCTGGGTCTTCAGTCCCGCGAGCAGGTTCTGCGCCTGGGTGAGCTGGGTGCGCTGCGAGCCGACGGCGGAGGAGAAGGCGTCGGCGCTGGATGACAGCACCGACATCGCATGGTTGAGCTCGGGCACGCTCTGTGTGAGCGCGTCACGGATGGCGCTTGCGGATGTCGAGGCGGAGCTGACGGCGGAGTCGATCGTGTCGGCGGAGGTCTTCACGGCGTCGATCGTGGTGGACACGTCGGTGTTGAGCTGTTTGAGCTGCTCGAGCACCTGGGCGTCGGCGTCGTTGCGCGCCTTCAAGGCGTCGATCGCGTCGCTGAGGCGCTGCGCGGCATCCGAGCCCGGTTCTGTGCCGTCGAGCACCTCCTGCAGCTCGTCGAGCGTCGTGGCATTGGCGGCGATCACGGCCGAGACGTCGTCGATCGCGGCGCCGACCGCGACGTTCGCCTGCTGCAGACTGGTCGACAGCGTCGTGATCGAGGTGTTCATCTTCGACGAGGCGTCGGCGAGCAGGGTGGCGCCCGAGACGTACGCCGACGTCACCTGATCGGTGAAGGAGAGCAGCTCCTGCTGGGCCTCGGCGGCGATTGCCTGGGCTTGCGCGACCGAGCTCTGCACGCCGGCGAGAGCGGTGTCGATGTCGCCCAGAGCGGCCGAAGCGCTGTCGAGTCCGGCCTGGGCGTTGCTCAGCCCGGTCTGCAGCTCGGTGATGCGCTCGCGTGCCGTCATGACCTTGCCGACGGCGTCGTCGAGTGCGGTGACCGTGTTGTCGCGCGCGTCGCCGAGGCGGTCTTCCGCTCCCTCTCCGGCGTCTTTCAGCTGCTCGGTCACGGCTTCCGCGACCGTCGACACGAAGGTGCTGTTGATCTGGGCGTCGAGGGTCGAGGCGCCGACGTCGGTGATCTTCGGAGCGATCGCGTTCGCCTTCTCGTTCACGAAGTACTTCAGCGACGGGCGGGTGAAATCGCCGGTCGTGATGCTGACGAAGTCGCGGCTGAAGTCCTCGGGGATGACGATCGCGGCATAGCTGCGTCCGCTGCGGACAGCATCCATCGCCTCGTCCTCGTCGACGAAATCCCAGCCGAGCTGGTCGTTCTTCTTAAGCTGGTCGACGAGCTCGCCGCCCACATCGATGTCGCCCGTGAGCTCGGAGGTGGCGCCCTCGTCATGATTGACGATCGCAACGCTGACGTGCTGCGTGTTCGAATACGGATCCCAGAACGCGATGATGTTGAACCACGCGTACAGGGAAGGAGTGACGATCACGCCGATGATGATGATCCACGCCTTGCTCACGCGGGCCAGACGGCGGACATCGCGCGTGAAGACGCTCAACGAGTTGTGCATCGTGCTCCGTTCGGCGCGTTCCTCGGCATGTCGAGTGTATGACCCGGTGCGAATCGTCTCATGAAGGCGTATCCGTCGCGACGATGCCTGCGTGTGCGGCCAGCAGCGCATCGACCTCGCGCCAGGAGAGCCCGGCGATGCTGAGGACGGCGCGCACGGCGAGATTCGACGCTCCTTCGGTCGCGGCATCCGTCCGGGCGATCGCCGTGCGGGCGGTCTCCTCGATCAGGCGGGCGAGCGTCGGGGCGGCGAGATCGCGCCGGAAGCTCCCGTCGTCCTGGCCACGCTCGACCAGGCCGGCAACCGCCCGGCGCAGCGGTGCGAGCGCGGCGGCGGTGTGCTCGACGTGCGCCTCGTCGAGGGCGAGGGCGGCGGCGACCTGCACGTGCGCGGCCTCCTCCCAGAGGCGAGAGGCGAGGCGGGCGAGCGCGAGCCGGGAGTCGTCGTCGGTCACCGATTCCGCGATCGCGTTGAAGCGCTGGGCACCGCTCGAGATGAGCTCGCGGATCAGGGCGTCGCGGTCGTCGAAGTGCCCGTACAGGGTGCGGCGGGAGAGGCCGGCGCTGCGTGCGATGACGTCGACGGAGGCGTGGGGGTCGCTCGCCAAAGTGGAGCGGGCGGCGGACAGGATGCCGGCGCGGTTCTCGACGGCGTCGCGGCGAGGTGCACGAGTGGTCATGCTTCCACGGTACTTATGATGCACACGCTTGTGCAAGATAACTCGGGGAGTTCACAGCATCCGCCCTCTCGTCGCTTCGCATCTGGGGGCCGACACGCCAGATCGGGGGACGGAATCGCGAGGAGGCCCCCCGATGTGGCGTGTCGCCCCCGATTCGGGGGGCGGGGAAGTCACTGGGAACGACGGAGGGGCGGATGCTGTGCAGCATCCGCCCCTCCGATAAGACAGCCGTCAGTCGGTGCCGGAGTCGAAGGCGGCACCCTCGGACGCCGTGTCGACGGCATCCGCCAGCTTCTCGTCGACCTCCTCGACTGAGCCCGTGATCTCGCCGGACTCGCCCGCAGTGACGCGTCCGACCAGTTCACCCGTCGCACCCCCGACCAGGCCGAGGCTCGCGTACTGCTCCAGGCGGGCGCGCGAGTCGGCGATGTCGAGGTTGCGCATGGTCAGCTGGCCGATGCGGTCGACCGGGCCGAAGGCCGCGTCGCCGACGCGCTCCATCGATAGCTTCTCGGGGCCGTAGGAGAGGTTCGGCGAGACGGTGTCGAGGATCGTCCAGTCGTCTCCGCGGCGCAGGCGGATCGTGACGGTGCCCGAGATCGTCGAGCCGACCCAGCGCTGGATGGACTCGCGCAGCATGAGCGACTGCGGCTCCAGCCAGCGTCCCTCGTACATGAGACGGCCGAGACGGCGGCCCTGCTCGTGATAGGTCGCGAGGGTGTCCTCGTTGAGGATGCCGTTGACGAGGCGCTCATAGGCGATGAACAGCAGCGCCATGCCAGGCGCCTCGTAGATGCCGCGCGACTTCGCCTCGATGATGCGGTTCTCGATCTGGTCGCTCATGCCGAGGCCGTGGCGACCGCCGATCGCGTTCGCCTCCATGACGAGGGCCACCGGGTCGCTGTACTCGGTGCCGTTGATGGCGACCGGACGACCGCCGTCGAAGGTCACGGTGACGTCTTCGGTCTCGATGGCGACCGACGGGTCCCAGAACTTCACGCCCATGATGGGGTCGACGGTCTCGAGCGACACGTCGAGGTGCTCCAGCGTCTTGGCCTCGTGCGTGGCGCCCCAGATGTTGGCGTCGGTGGAGTACGCCTTCTCGGCGGAGTCGCGGTACGGGAAGCCGTGGGCGACGAGCCACTCGCTCATCTCCTGGCGTCCGCCGAGCTCGCTGACGAAGTCGGCGTCGAGCCACGGCTTGTAGATGCGCAGGCGGGGGTTGGCGAGCAGGCCGTAGCGGTAGAACCGCTCGATGTCGTTGCCCTTGTAGGTGGAGCCGTCGCCCCAGATGTCGACGCCGTCTTCCTTCATCGCCCGCACGAGCAGCGTGCCGGTGACGGCGCGGCCGAGGGGGGTGGTGTTGAAGTAGGTCTTGCCGCCCGAGCGGATGTGGAACGCGCCGCAGGAGAGGGCGACGAAGCCCTCTTCGACCAGGGCGGTCTTGCAGTCGATGAGGCGCGATGCCTCGGCGCCGTACTCCAGCGCGCGACCCGGGATCGACGCGATGTCGTCTTCGTCGTACTGCCCGAGGTCGCCGGTGTAGGTGAACGGCACGGCGCCCTTGTCGCGCATCCACGCGACGGCGACGGAGGTGTCGAGTCCTCCGGAGAAGGCGATGCCGACGCGCTCGCCGACGGGCAGTGACTGAAGGACCTTGGACATGCTCCCCAGTCTATCGGCGGCGTGTCGGCTGTTTCGGCGGTGCCAGGCGGGACGACGGGTGCGGCGTGCCGGGATCGGGAACACCGCCCCAGATCAGGACGGATGCCGCGCGCATCCTGTTCTCGGCCGTTCGCCTGTTCCCGGCGGACGGCGTCCTGCAATAGCGTGTTCCTGACCCGCCGCAACGACCTGGAGCACCCCCATGCCTCGATTCGACCTGTCACCCGCCGAGCTGCGCGAGTACCGACCCGACGTCGCCGAGCCCGCCGACTTCGACGCGTTCTGGCAGCGCACCCTCGCCGAGTCGCGTGCGCTCGCGGCGCCGACGACGCGGACGCCGGTCGACGGCCCGCTGACGCTCGTCGATGTGTACGACCTCGAGTTCAGCGGCTTCGGCGGAGACCGGGTGCGCGGATGGCTCGTCGTGCCCGCGGGCGCGCAGGGGCCGCTGCCGACGGTCATCGAGTACAACGGCTACGGCGGTGGCCGCGGCCTCCCGCACGAGCGCCTCGGCTGGGCGGCATCCGGTTACGCGTGGGCGTTCATGGACACGCGCGGACAGGGCAGCGTCTGGGGGACGGGCGGATCGACGCCCGACCCGCACGGTGCCGGCCCCGCGGTGCCCGGGTTCATGACCCGCGGCATCCTCGACCCCGAGGAGTACTACTACCGGCGTGTGATGACGGATGCCGCGCTCTTCGTCGACGCCGTGCGCGGCCTGCCCGAAGTCGATGCCGCGCGCGTCGCGGTCACCGGCGGCAGCCAGGGCGGCGGGCTCGCGATCGCCGCCGCCGGACTGAGCGAGGGACTCGTCGGCGTCATGCCCGATGTGCCGTTCCTCTGCCACTTCGAGCGCGCGGTCGGGCTCACCGACTCCGACCCGTACCAGGAGATCGTGCGTTACCTGTCGGTGCATCGGGATGCCGTCGAGCCGGTGTTCCGCACGCTGTCGTACTTCGACGGCGTGAACTTCGCAGCGCGAGCATCCGCTCCCGCCCTCTATTCGGTGGCCCTGATGGACCAGGTCTGCCCTCCGTCGACCGTGTACGCGGCGGCCAACCGTCACCGCGGCGGCGCGGAGGTGGTGGCGTACCCGTTCAACCAGCACGAGGGCGGACTGGGCGTGCACTGGCAGCGTCAGGCGGCGTGGCTCGCCGAGCGCCTCGCGGTCTGAGCGCTAGCCGCGGCGCGCCGGTCCCATCGACTCGCGCACGATGAGACTCGGGGTCGAGTCCAAGTGCCCAGCGGGCTGGGCGCCGCCGAGCACCTCGAACAGCCTGCGTGCCGCATGCGCTCCGAACGCGACCACGTCGTGGCTGAGGGCGGAGAGGCGCGGCGCGGTGTGGCGGCAGATGAGCGAGTCGTCCCACGCGATGATCGAGACGTCATCCGGGCAGCGCACGCCCGAGCGCTGCAGGGCACCGAGGGCTGCGATCGCCATGATGTCGTTGTCGTACACGAAGGCCGTGGGGGGCATCCGGCCGGCGCAGCGCCTCTTCGGTCACCGCCACGCCCTGCTCGGGCGAGTAGTCCGTCCGCAGCAGCAGGCCCTCGCAGCCGAGGGCTGCCGTCTCCTCGCGGAACGCCGCGTCGCGGATCTGGGTGTGCGCGAGGCCAGGGAGCCCGGCGACGCGGGCGATGCGCCGGTGCCCCAGCTCCGCGAGCGCGCGCACGGCTTCGCGCATGGCTTCGGCGTCGTCGGTCCACACCGTCGTGAGCCCCGGCGCGGCCGAGGGGTCGGCCACGGCCACCGTCGCGAACTCCGGATGCTCGGTGAAATAGGCGGTGCGCGGATCGTCGACGCGGAGATCGACGAGCAGGGCGCCGTCGACGCGATGGGTGAGCTGGACCGGCGCGCTCGATCTGAGCGGTCGCACCGAGGTCCTGCTCGACGTCTCGTCGACGACCGGCTTCGACGCCAAGGCCGCGCTGCAGCTCGGCCCGGACTGGACGTGGTGCGAGACCGCTCAGGCCGGCTGGACGAGCACTCCGGGCATCGCGGCGATCGATCTGACCACGCTGAGCCCCGAGTGCCAGGCGATGCTCGGCCAGGTGCGCGGCATCAACGTCTACCTGAACCAGGGGCACCACGTGCTGGAGTCCATCGGCGCTCAGTGATCTCCGAGCCGGGCGCGTCCGCGCACAACGGGCCACGACGACCGCGGGTCGCCGAGGGCGCGTCCGGCTCACTCGACGGGCGTCGGTCTCCTGGCGCCCGTCGACCGCGGTTCAGTAGAACCCCGGATACTCCTTGAGCTTCTCCTGGAACGCCGCCCGGTCGGCCTCGCTGAGCACGCCGCTCGCGAGCACGACGATCTGCAGCCCTTCGAGCGGCTCTCCCGTGCGCGCGTTCTGCGCCTCGCGGGCGCTGCGGAAGCCGTCGTCGCCGTTCGACAGGTCGTAGATGTCGGCGTAGAAGCGCAGCGGGTCGGGATAGTCCTCGGTGTACCACTCCCACGTGTGCTGCGTGCGCGGATCGTCGCTGCCGTAGAGCTTCGCGATCATCGACGGGTCGATCCCCGACACGGTGGGGTCGTTGAAGGCGTACAGCGAGTACAGCCCGTGTTCGGCGACCACCTCGTCGATGACATCCATGACGGCGAGCTTGCGCTGATAGTCGTTGATCGGCTCCGTCGTGGCCCAGCCGGTCGACGTGTACTCGATGAGCATGGACTCGCCGCCGTAGCCGTTGCGCTCCGGGCGCAGGTCTTCGTCTCCCACCTGCACCCAGTCGTACCCGAACTCCGCGGTCACGCGTTCGCGGATGTCGGCGAACAGGCCCTCGGCATCCGCTCTGACCTCTTCGAGCGACGGCTGGTCGAGGGCGTCCTGCGGATTCTGCCCCTTGATGCCGGGGTACGCCTCCTCGTGCTTCTGCTTGTCGGACTTCATGCCGGTGTAGCTGCCGGATGCCGACGTCTGCAGGGCGCTGAGGCCGCCGACCGTCGCGACGTTGAAGACGAGGGTCACCGCGAGGGCGATCCCGCCGAGCATCCGTCCTCGCGGCGACACAATGGCGGCGATCACGAGGGCCACGACCACGAGCTGCAGAGCGAGCATCGTCACGCCGTACAGCACGTCGGTGCCTCCCGCGACGAGAGTGCCCAGCAGCACGAGCGCGAACAGCCCGGCCACGCCGAGCACGACACGGCTGAACACGCTCGACGGCTGCCTCTGCGCGCTCTCGTCGACGGCGATCGTCTGCACACCGGGCAGCCCGGCTCCGGCGGCACCGCCGGCCGCGCCCGCCGCACCTCCCGCCGCGCGCGGAGCAGGGGCCGGCTGCTGACGACGCGCCCCGCGGTAGCCCCCCGGTGGCGGCAGGGGAGGCGCGCCCTCGGTGCCGGCGAGGTAGCGCTGGCGCTGCTTCTCCCGATCCATCACCATGGCTTGTCCGTTCCCGAGCCCCCGGGCTCGTCGCCGCCCTGCTGCTGATCGCGCTCCTGCGTGCCCTGCTCCAGCTTGTCCTTGAGGTCGTCGAGCTTGTCCTCCGACGGCTGCGGCTCCTGCTGCTGCGGCTCCTGCTCCTGCGGCTGCGAGGGCTCCTGCGGCTGCTGCTGCTCCTGCTGCTTCTGCTTGAGACGGTCCTCGAGGTCGTCTGTGGTCTTCTGCATGTCGCGCTCCGGATCCGACGACTGCTTCTGCGCTTCCTCGCTGTCGCACTCGGGGGGCATCTCGGCGGTGACGGTGAGCGCCTCGCCGTACAGCTCGGCCGCCTTCTCGCCGTCGCCGTCTGCGCGTGCGGCGTCGCCCATCCGCTCGATCACGAGGGCGAGGTTGATCCGCACACCGCACACCTCGAGTCCGTGCGCGAGATCGAGAGCCTTCTCGAGCTCGGCCCTGGCCTCGGGCAGCTTCTCTGCGCCGGCCAGCGCGGTGCCGACGTTGAAGGGCGCCTTGTACGGCTCGAACCAGTTCAGGAACTCCTGCCCGTGCGCCGAGGCCTCGGAACCTGCGTAGTCGTCGACGACGTACGCCGAGACTGCCTGATGCGCGAACGCGTACATGCTGAGGATCTTGCCCACCACGAGCAGCCCGAACAGCGTGACCGGCAGCGTGCCGATCGCGATCCAGAACCGGATGCGTCGCCGGCGCCGGTTCGACGCGAGCAGGGCGGATGCCGCGGCCGCGGCATCCGTGACCGCCGGCGCGTCCGTGGTGGTGGTCATGATCCCCCTCCGGGCATCGTGCGGCGGTCGGGCCGGAGCAGCCTCAGCCGGGCGATGAGCATCGTGGCGCGCGCCAGTTCGACACCGAGCAGAGCTGCCACGAGCAGGGCCGCGATCCAGTACAGCTCCGTGACGTTGCCCACCTCGCCCGACTCCGCGTAGGACGTCGTCGTCGACGGCGCGTCGGGCAACTCGACGCGGGAGTCCGCGGAGCGATGCTGGTACGGCACGCCGAGCTCATCGGCGATCGCCTGCAGGTTCTTCTCGTCGATGAACGACAGAGCCTTCTCGCCCTGGTACTCGATGTACTCCCCCGACCCGGCTCCCGTCTCCGACACGTCGCCCGAGGTGAGCCGCATGGGCGCGCCCTCGTCGGTGCCGTACCCGAAGACGGCGCCCGCATCCGTGAGTTTCGCGCTGCTGCTGAACGACTCGGGCTGCGTGCTCACCGTCTGCTCTCCGTCGCCGAAGTAGTAGACCATGCGCGAGCGGTCGGGTGACGACTTCGCAGCCGAGGCGAGGGTGTCGGACAGCAGCTTGTTGGCGATCCCGATGGAGCTGCCGTGCGACCTGCTCGTCACCTCGGGGCGCAGCACCTCGAGCGACGAGATCAGTGCCGTCGTGTCGGTCGTCAGCGGCATCCGGAGATCGGCCGACGCCGCGAAGGTGATGAGCGCGAAGCGCGCGCCGGGGTACTCCTCGACGATCGACCGGATGTCGTCGCGGACCCCGTCGAGGCGCGGTTCGTCGCCGTTCCAGTCCTCCGCGACGATGCTCGCCGTCGTGTCGACCACGAGCACGATGTCGGTGTCGGTCGCGAGCGTGCGGGCGGCTCCGCCCGGGATGCCGGGACGCAGCAGCATGACGAAGCACGCGAGCAGCATGACCAGTCGCATCACCCACAGGCCCTTGAGGCCGCCGGTGGGCGCCTTCACCAGCGCCATGACGCCGAGCGCGGCGACCGGCGCGAAGAAGAGCAGGAGGAGGAAGACGTTGAGCACGGGCTGGAGGATCACAGCTTCACCCTCCAGAGCACGACCACGAACGACAGCATCGCGATCATCAGCACCACGATCCACAGGTTCGGGTTGTCGCTCCACACGACCCGTGCCTGTCCCTTGAGCTCGGTGGCCTCCTGCTTCTGCACTTCGGCGACGATGTCGCCCACGGTCGTCGTGTCGCGCAGGCCGTAGGCAGCGCCGCCTGTGGTCTCGGCTGCCGCGGCGAGCTGCGCGCTCACATCTGCGTCCTTGCCCTGCACCGGGTTGAGGGCGAACACCCGCACGCCGACCGACTTCGCGTATCCGGCGGCCTCTTCGAGCGTGACGATCGAGGCGCCGTTGACCTCGTTGTCGGTGGCGAAGATGATCGAGCGCGATCGTTCGTCGTCGGGGTGGTCGAAGGCCATGGTGCACGCGGCGAGGCCGTCGCCGATGAGCGAGGCCCCGTCGCCGTTGAGGGTCCCCACCCAGTGCTCCGGGATCTCGTCGACGTAGTCGAAGCTCTCGCGGATGCTCTGGAGGTGCTCCTGCACGAAGGGGTAGTCGTCGGTGAGGGGGAAGATCTGCACGGGCGAGCTGTTGAAGATCGTAAGCCCGATGCGTTCGCCCTTGAAGCTCTCGAGCAGTTCCTCGAACACGCTCAGCACCTCGACGTCGACCTCGCTCATGGAGCCCGAGACGTCGAGACACAGCATGATGTCGCGGCTGGTGTTGACGGGCTGGATGGTCTGCGACGTCTGGGGCCGGGCTGCCACAGCGCCGGCCGCCATCGTCGCCACCGCGCCCAGCGCGAGGATGCCGGTGAGCGCGAGCACTCTCCGGCGCAGCGCTGAGCGGAAGGTCGGAAGGGCCCGCAGCCGTTCGGCACGGGCGATGCGCGCCCGCTCTCCTGCTGCCGTGCGCGGGCGCCCGCGCAGCCCCAGCAGGAGGCCGATCCCGACGGCCACCACGACCACGCCCGCCGCCACGAGCAGCATCCACCAGAACGCTAGTGCCATGTGCGCACCACCGTCCTGGCGGCCTCGGCCCCGGCGATCGGGTCGATGGCGGGGCCCTGCCGGAAGATGCTGGGGTAGTAGTGGCGCCCGATCGCGTCGATGAGCGCCGGGTGCACGCCGCGGGCGACGAGGTCGTCGAGCGCGAGCACGGGAGCCTCCAGGCCGCTGTACTCGTTGACGAACGTGCGCACGACCTTGCTCAGCTCGTAGTTGGCGTTGCGGGCGCTCAGGCGCCGATCGCGGTAGTCCTGCTCGATGAGGCCGATGCGCTCCAGGTACTCCAGCCGCAGCTGCGACAGCACGTCCATGGTCTGCAGCGGCTGTGCGCCGGACGCGGGGTCGTACACCGTGACGCTGCGGCGGGGGCGCGTGAGCGCGATCACGATCCATGCCGCCGCCACGAGCAGCACGATGATGCCGAAGGCGAGCAGCATCCACCATCCGCTGTACTGCGCCGGTGGATAGAGGTCGTCAGAGCCGGGCATGCGACCTCCGGTTCAGCAGCTGCAGCAGCTGCGTGACGGCGTCGTCCTGTCCGTCGAGCACGCCGTGGCTGATCTCCAGGCGCGTCAGGACGTCGGCCAGCCGCGCGGCATCCGCTTCGGACTGGGCGGTCAGCTCCCGCACGATGTCGGCGTCGCCCTGCACGAAGTCGGGCACGTCCCACATCGTGTCGACGTCGGTGCGGATGCCGGACGCGGCGTGGTCGAGCACCACATCGGCATCGCGGATCGTGAGCCACACGACGTCGTGCTGCACGCGGAGGCGGCGCAGCATCCGTTCCGTCTCGGCCGTCACGGGGGCCTCGTCGGTCACGATGACGACGATCATGCGTCGCGAGATCGTGCGGGTGATGAACGAGAGCAGCGTGTCGCGGTCGCTGGGCGCCGTGCTCTCGTCGATGGCGCTGTCGATGGTGCGCAGCGCGTGCTCGAGTGCCCCCTCGCTGCGTGCGGGGGCGAGGCGCCTGGCCCCGGACGCGTCGCCATAGACGACGGTGAAGTCGTCGCCGTGGCGCAGCGTGAGAACGCCCAGCACCCCGGTCGCGAGGATCGCGAGCTCCTTCTTCGGTCGTTCGTCGTGCGCGAGAGCCCCCATCGACCTGCCCGTGTCGACGGCGAAGAGGATGGTGTGCATGCGCGTGGCCCTGTGCCGCTTGACCAACGGCGTTCCCATGCGTGCCGTCGCGCGCCAGTCGATGTCGCGCACCTGGTCGCCGTACTCGTACTTGCGCAGGTCTTCGAAGTCGAACCCCGCACCGTGCAGCAGCGACGCGTACGCGCCGTCGAGGGCGTGCAGCGACTTGCGCGACGAGTGGATGAAGAGCTTGCTCTTGACCCGGGTGATCAGGCTGGGCATGCGGGCTCTCAGGGGGTCGGCACGGCGGCGAAGATCTGGTCGATGATCTCCTCGCTGCGGATGCCTTCGGCGTCGGCCTCGAACGTCAGCAGCACACGGTGCCGCAGCACGAGGTGACGGAGCGAGCGGATGTCCTCCGGCAGCACGTGCGCGCGGCCGTTGAGCAGGGCGAGGGCGCGCGAGGCCTGCAGGAACGCGATGCTCGCCCGCGGGCTCGCGCCGTACTTGATGTAGCGGGCGCGCTCCTCGCCGATGTACGGCGCGGGGTTCCGCGTGACGTAGGTGAGCGACACGATGTAGTTCCGCACGGCGGGGTCGACGTAGATGCGGCTCGCCACGTCCTGCAGCAGCCGCACGTCGTCGAGCGTCACGGCGCTGGAGACGTGGCGGTCGGGGTCGAGCACGCCGGAGTCGATGCGCCCGAGGATCTCGAACTCCTCGGCAGGGCTCGGGTACTCCACGATCTCCTTGAGCAGGAAGCGGTCCATCTGCGCCTCGGGGAGCTCGTAGGTGCCCTCCTGCTCGATGGGGTTCTGCGTCGCGATCACGAGGAACGGCTTCGGCAGCGGGTGGATCTCTCCGCCGATCGTGGTCTGGTGCTCCTGCATCGCCTCGAGCATGGCGCTCTGCGTCTTCGCGCTGGAGCGGTTGATCTCGTCGAGCAGCACGAAGTTGGCGTGCACCGGGCCGAGCACGGTGCGGAACGAGCCCGTCGCCGCGTCGTAGATCTGGTTGCCGGTGATGTCGCTCGGCAGCAGGTCCGGTGTGCACTGGATGCGCTTGAAGCGGGCCTTCACCGTGTCGGCGAGCGTGCTGGCGGCGGTGGTCTTGGCGAGGCCGGGGACGCTCTCGAGCAGGATGTGACCGCCGGCGATCAGCGCGATGAGCAGGCTCATGCGCAGCCGCCCCTGGCCCACCATCTTCGCCGAGTAGGCGTCGGAGACGACCTTGAGCACGGCGCCGGCACGTGCGAGTTCGGCCTCGGTCGGCGCGCTCTTGGCGCCGCCGCCGGGGGTAGGAGCCGTGCCGGCCGGGGCGGCGGGCCGCGGCGTGGCTGCTGATGCGGCGGGCGGCGCCGGAGCGGGCGGCGGCGCGACCGGCGTCGTCGCGCCGGCAGGCGTCGCGAGCGAGGGGGGAGCGGGAGGCGGTGGGGCCGACGGCGCGGAAGGGCCGGGCGCGTAGGGGTCGTTCATGGCAGTCTCCTCGTTCGCACGGGGACACGACGGCGATCCCCCGCGGTCCAGCGTAACGGCACGGGGTCGCCGTCGTCCCTGGGGAGAACTCCCCATCGGCCGAGGGTTTGCAGGGAATCCCGGTCGGCTCAGAGGGAGTCGCGCGGGGCCTCGATGGCGGCTCCGGCGGTGCCGTCCGTGTACGCGACCCGGATCGTCGGGTTCGACAGTCCCAGGTCGACGAGCGATCTGCCCACGGTGGCCGTCGCGCGTCCTGCGGCGTCGAAGGTCACGGACCTGACGCTCCTGCCTCCGTAGGTGACGGATGCCGTGGCACCGGGCTGACCGGTCAGCGACAGCGTGTAACTGCCGATGAGCTTGATGCCGAGGACCTCGACGAAGTCGCTTGTCAGCCCGGCGAAGCCGAGGGGTGCAGGGGCCGTCGCCGGATCGGTGGGCGCCGGGGTGCCGGGTGCCGGAGTGCCCGGCGCGGGAGTTCCGGGCGAGGGCGTACCGGGCGAGGGCGTACCGGGTGCCGGAGTGCCCGGTGCGGGAGTTCCCGGCGCGGGGGTTCCGGGCGCCGGAGTGCCGGTGCCGGGCGCGGGGGTGCCGGGGTTCGTCGGCGCCGATGGTCCGGGGGTCGGTGCCGGCGTTTCGGGTGCGGGGGCGGTCGTGCCGGGCTCACCGGGGTGCGGGGCGGATGCTCCCGGCGTCGCCGGCTCGTCGCCGGTGCGTTCCTCCGGGTCGTCGGTCGAGGCCGCCGGCGGGCGCGACGCGTCGTGCACCCGCGTGTCGCCGGGGGAGCCGGGCGGGTCGGCGACGGGCCGCTCGCCCGAAGGGACCCGTGCGCCGGGTGTCGGGTCGACGCGGTCGGCGTACGTGGTGACGGGCTCTTGCGCGAGCGCGCCGGGGTCGGCTGTTCCGGACGTGGCGATCCCGAACGCGATGAGGCCTCCGCCGACGAGGGCGGAGCCGAGAGCGAGGATCTTGCGTCCGCGCGACCATCCCGTCACCGCTGCGTGCACGCGGGCGACGGTGCCGGCCGCGGGAAGTGCGCCGGACCCGGCATCCGCCGTGGTCGCGCGCCGATCACCGGGCTCCGGTGCGCCGTGCTCCGGAGCGGGCCCCTCCTGCCCGTCGTGCATCGCTGACCGCCGATCTGTTCCCCGCGTGCTGATCCGCGCGGGCGTGCGGCTAATATATCGGGATTCCCGGGTGCCTATGCCGGGATCCGATGTGGATCGCGCACTCCGCGCCGTCTGCCCGCCCACACGACGGCGGCCGCGACCCCGATGATCACCGCGGCGATCACGACGACGTAGACCGCGACGGTGCCATAGCTCGCGCCCGGCCGGTGAGGGTCGAGGAACGGATACGGATACCACCACGGGTCGCCCGTGGCTGGAGCGATCACCGTCCCCGCGCGCACGAGCGTGTACACCACCCACGCGACCGGGAAGATCGCCGCGACGCCCACCGCACCCCAGCCGAGTGCCCTGCGCCTCGGCGCCAGCACGGCATCCGCGAGCATCACCAGCGGGATCACGACGTGCAGCACCTCGTTCGACCACGGCACCGTCGCGCCTTGCGGCAGCTCGATCCCGCGGAGCAGCACGTTGTAGACCACGCCCGTGACGATCATGTAGGTGCTCGCGCACATCAGCAGCACGGCGAGCCATCGCGGCTCCGGCGTCTGCTCGTCCCGGGTGCGCAGAGCCCACACGGCGCCGGTCGCGAGTGCCACGGCGGCGATCACGTTCGACTCGATCGTGAAGAAGCTGAAGAAGTTCGCCACCACCGTCGGAATGTGCCCGCCCCAGGGTGTCTCGGATCGCAGGGCGATGTCGAGAGTGCGGATCAGCTGGGCGGCGATCGCCGCCACCGCCAGTGCGGATGCCGCCAGCCGTGCGTATGGCCACCAGGTCGTCATCGGTCCTCCGACGCCACTGTATCGGGATGCCGGTCAGGGAACGTCAAGCGGGCCCGCGTATCATCGGCGGGCGCATCGCCTGGGGAGGCGAGTGCTCGATTCCGACTGGGGGAAGGCAACCGATGACCGATCCGCAGGCCTCGCTGGGGAAGCGCCTCGCACCACTCACCATCGACGGCGCGCCGCTCGCCGAGAAGGTGTTCGACATCGTCGGCGACGCGATCGCGACCGGCGTGCTGCCACCGGGGGAGCGCGTGAACGACAAGGAGATCGCCTCGGCGCTCGGGGTCTCGCGAACCCCGGTGCGAGAGGCCCTGCAGCGCCTCACCTGGGTGGGCCTCATCGAGACGGCGCCCAGCCGGTACACGCGCGTCACCGCCGTCACGGAGGAGGCGGTCGCCAGCACCCTGGAATACGCCGGAATGCAGGCATCCGTCGCCCTGCGGCTCGCGATGCGGCGCATGGACGCGGCGGAGCTCGACGGCGCCCTGGTGCTGCTCGACGAGATGATCGTGCAGGCGGAGGCGGGCGAGTCGCGTGCGCTGCTGCGCGCCTCGCAGGAGTTCCTCGGCTACCTCGTGGCACGCTCGGGCAACCCTGTGTTCATGCGGGTGATGAAGGAGGCCGACCTGCTCGTGTCGCGCAACCTCCGCCACCTGCGCCAGCTGCCCGAGTCGGCCAAGCTCCGTACCGACGCATTCCGTCATCTGCGCGAGGCGATGCTCGCGGGCGATGCGGATGCCGCCGAGCACTGGTTCCGCGCACAGCACGGGGTCGGCGTCGACCTCGCGCTCTGACTGCGGCGGCGCCCCCGGACGGGCGCTCCCGGACGGGCGCTGTCGGACCCTTCGATAGGATGGAGGCGCCCGACAAGGGCCAGCTCATCGGCCGGTGCAAACCCGGCGAAAGCAAGGGGGTCTCCCATGCCAGGAATCGTGATCGTCGGCGTCCAGTGGGGCGATGAGGGCAAGGGGAAGGCCACCGACCTGCTCGGCGAGCGCACCGACTGGGTCGTCAAGTTCAACGGCGGCAACAACGCCGGCCACACGGTCGTCGTCGGCGACGAGAAGTACGCGCTGCACCTGCTCCCGTCCGGCATCCTGTCCCCCGGGGTCAACCCGGTCATCGGCAACGGCGTCGTCATCGACCTCGAGGTGCTGTTCAGCGAGCTCGAGGCCCTCGGCGCCCGCGGCATCGACGTGTCGCGCCTGCGGGTGAGCGCCAACGCGCACATCATCACGCAGTACCACCGCACGCTCGACAAGGTCACCGAGCGCTTCCTCGGCAAGCGCAACATCGGCACCACCGGCCGCGGCATCGGACCGGCATACGCCGACAAGATCAACCGCGTCGGCATCCGTGTGCAGGACCTGTTCGACGAGAACATCCTGCGCCAGAAGGTCGAGGGCGCCCTCGACCAGAAGAACCACCTGCTGGTGAAGGTGTTCAACCGCCGCGCGGTGACGGTCGACGAGATCGTCGACGAGCTGCTGTCCTACGCCGACCGCCTCCGCCCGATGGTCGCCGACACCGGCTACCTCATCGCGCAGGCGCTGGAGCGCGGCGAGGTCGTCGTGTTCGAGGGCGGCCAGGCCACCATGCTCGACATCGACCACGGCACCTATCCCTTCGTGACCTCATCGTCGGCGACCGCAGGCGGCGCGTCGACCGGTTCGGGCATCGGCCCCGGAGCGCTCGACCGCATCGTCGGCATCGTCAAGGCGTACACGACGCGCGTCGGGTCCGGGCCCTTCCCCACCGAGCTCTTCGACGAGCAGGGCGAGTGGCTGCGCAAGCAGGGCTTCGAGTTCGGCACGACCACGGGGCGTCCGCGCCGCGTCGGCTGGTACGACGCCCCGATCACGCGCTACGCGACCCGCATCAACGGCATCACCGATCTCGTGCTCACCAAGCTCGACATCCTCACCGGGCTCGAGCAGATCCCGGTGTGCGTGGCCTACGACGTCGACGGCGTGCGCTTCGACGAGGTCCCCGTCAACCAGACCGACTTCCACCACGCCAAGCCGATCCTCGAGTACTTCCCCGGCTGGAGCGAGGACATCTCCTCGGCCCGCACCTTCGACGAGCTGCCGCAGAACGCACAGGACTATGTGCTCGCGCTCGAGGAGATGAGCAACACGCGCATCTCGGTGATCGGCATCGGGCCGGAGCGCGATCAGGTGATCGTGCGTCACGACCTGCTCGACTGAGCCGCGACGCGGAGGAGAGACATGACGCGCTTCTGGCTCGGCGGCTATGGCCCGGCCATGGACGGAACCGCCGAGGGCATCGGCCTGCTCGCGGGCGAGCCCGGCGCGGAGACGGCGCTCTCCTACCGCGGCGCGGTCACGGACACGCCCTCGCCCTCGTGGCTCGCGCAGCATCCGGCCCTCGACGTCGTGTACGCGGCGCTGGAGGGCGATGCCGCGGTGCAGGCGTTCGCCCGCACGGGCGAGTCGGCGCTCACCCCGCTGGGCGACCCCGTCGAGGCGGGCCAGTACGTGTGCCATGTGGCCGTCGCTCCGAGCGGCGCGTACCTGATCGCCAGCTGCTACGGAGACGGCCGGGTGGTGCGCATCGGCATCGACGGCGCGGGGCGCCTGGTGCCGGATGCCGCGCACAAGGCCGCCGAGCTGCGCGCAGCGCTGCTGGGCGAGCCGCTGGAGGACACGGGAGCCCCCGCGGGCACAGCGGCTCCGGCATCCGACCCGTACGCCGGATCCGGTGACGACCGCGTCTCGCACGCGCACGCCGCCGCGTTCCTCCCGGACGGCCGCATCGCCACCACCGATCTCGGCTTCGACCTCGTGCGCTTCTGGCGGGCCTCGCCGTCCGGACTCGCCCTGGACCATGAGGTCGTGCTGCCGCTCGGCGTCGGTCCGCGGCACATGGTCGTGCACCCGAGCGGACACCTGCACGTCGTGACGGAGTACTCGTGCGAGGTGTTCACGCTCGCCTCGGGCCCTGACGGCACGTGGGGCGTCGTCTCGTCGGTGCCGGCGACGCCGATCGCCGAGGTCGGCACCGACTTCCCGGCCGAGCTCGCCCGCACGCGCGACGGCCAGTTCCTCTACACGGCCCTGCGCGGCAGCAACACGATCGCCGCGCTGCGCGTTCGGGGAGCCGGGGAGAGCCTCGAACCCGTCGCCGTCGCCGAGTCGGGCGTCGACTGGCCGCGACACCACCTCGTGCACGAGGGCAAGCTGCTCGTGGCCGGACAGCGCTCCGACACGATCGCCCTGCTCGACCTCGACGAGCGCACGGGCGCACCGCTCGGCATCCGCCACCAGGCCCCGGTGCCCACGCCGACGCACTTCCTGCCCGTGCGCTGATCCGTGCGGCATCCGTCCGATCGTCTCCTGCTCGCGCAGGGCTCCGCCGAGCGCACGCATCTGCTGACCGTCGACCGCGTGCTGCTCGCGCTCGACGGGGCGGATGTCGTCGACGCCGGAGTCTGAATCTCCCACCGCCGGGAACAACCCGCCCGTGACTCGACGTTGCTGATCAGCAAGACTGAAGGCGACGATGGGAGCCGCGATGACCGACGAATACGACCTGATCGTGCTGGGCGGGGGTCCGGTCGGCGAGAACGTCGCCGACCGTGCCGTGCAGGGCGGGCTGACCGCGGTCATCGTGGAGAGCGAGCTGGTCGGCGGCGAGTGCTCCTACTGGGCGTGCATGCCATCGAAGGCGCTGCTGCGATCGGCCCAGGCGCTGCGGGCGGCCCAGCACGTCGAGGGTGCGGCTCAAGCGGTCACCGGACGCCTCGACGTGAGCGCCGTGTTCGCCCGCCGCGACTCGTTCACGAGCAACTGGTCCGACGACGGTCAGGTGCGCTGGCTGGAGTCCGCAGGCATCGATCTCGTCCGCGGCCACGGTCGCCTCAGCGGCGAGCGTGAGGTGACGGTGACGGATGCCGACGGCGCGACGCGCGTGCTGAGGGCGCGGCACGCGGTGGCGATCAGCACGGGGTCTGATGCCGTGATCCCGCCGATCGAGGGACTGCGCGAGGCGAACCCGTGGACGAGCCGCGAAGCCACGAGCGCTCAGGAGCTCCCGGAGTCGCTGGCGGTGATCGGCGGCGGGGTCGTCGCCGTCGAGATGGCAACGGCCTACGCCGCCCTCGGCTCGACGGTGACGCTCATCGCGCGGAGCGGACTGCTCGGCGGCATGGAGCCGTTCGCCGGAGAAAGGGTGTCCGCAGGGCTGCGTGAACTCGGCGTCGACGTGCGCACCTCGACGGGAACGACCGCCGTGCGGCGCGACGACGACGGCGTGACGATCACGCTCGACGACGGTTCGACGGTGACGGCATCCGAGGTCCTCGCCGCGACGGGCCGGTCCCCGCGGAGCGACGACATCGGGCTGGAGACCGTCGGGCTCGAGCCGGGGCGCTGGATCGAGGTCGACGACACGCTGCGCGTCCCCGGCAGCGACTGGCTGTACGCGGTCGGCGACGTCAACGGGCGCGTGCTGCTGACGCACCAGGGCAAGTACCAGGCGCGTGCGGCGGGCGACGTCATCGCTGCGCGGGCGAAGGGCGGCGAGATCGACGACGCGCCCTGGGGCAGGCACGTCGCGTCGGCCGACCACCGGGCGGTGCCGCAGGTGACGTTCTCGATCCCCGAGGTGGGGTCGGTCGGCCTCACGGAGAAGGCGGCGACGGATGCCGGGCTCGCGGTGCGATCGGTCGACTACGACCTCGGCTGGGTGGCGGGCGCGAGCCTCTACGAGGACGGATTCGCGGGGCAGGCGCGGCTCGTCGTCGACACCGACCGCGAGGTCGTCGTCGGCGCGACGTTCGTCGGACCCGAGGTCGCCGAGCTCGTGCAGGCGGCGACGATCGCCGTGGTCGGAGAGGTACCGCTCTCGCGGCTGTGGCACGCCGTGCCGTCCTATCCGACCGTCAGCGAGATCTGGCTGCGGCTGCTCGAGGCGTACGGCCGGGACTCGGCCTGATCCGGCGAGACGACACGGCATCCGAGCCGGAGCGGCCGCACCGAAGGAGAACAGGAATGTTTCCGACATTGACGGGCCGCGGCGCGACGTCGGCACCGATGTCGGCGACCTCTTATACGCTCGAACCCGAATCCGAGGAGGCAGGACCATGAAGGCCGTACTCGCAGGAACCGTCATCGCCGAAGCCGACGAGAGCGATCTCATCCGCATCGAAGGCAACTGGTACTTCCCGCCGGCATCCGTCACGCCCGGCGTGCTGATCGAGAGCCCCACGCCGTACACCTGCCCCTGGAAGGGCGAGTGCCAGTACTGGTCGGTGAAGACCGGAGACGAGGTGCACGTCGATCAGGCCTGGTCGTACCCGCATCCCTATCCGAGCGCTTTCGACCGCGTGGGCAAGGACTTCTCGGGCTACGTCGCCTTCGCGCCGGGCGTCGAGGTGTCGCCCTGAGCGTCGACGGGAGCAGCCGATGATCGAGTTCCGCAACGTCACCAAGCGCTTCCCCGACGGGACCCTCGCCGTCGACGACTTCAGCCTCGTGCTGCCCTCGCGCAAGACCACCGTGTTCGTCGGATCATCGGGCTGCGGCAAGACCACGCTGCTGCGCATGATCAACCGCATGGTCGAGCCGACGAGCGGCGAGGTCGAGATCGACGGCGAGAGCGTGCTGGGCGGAGATCCCGTGGCGCTGCGGCGTCGCATCGGCTACGTCATGCAGAACTCGGGGCTCATGCCGCACTTCAGCGTGATCGACAACGTCGCGACGGTGCTGCGCCTCAACGGCGTCTCGCGCCGGGCCGCGCACGAGCGGGCTCGGGAGCTCCTCGACACCGTCGGCCTCGACCGCGGGCTCGCCGAGCGCTATCCCAGCCAGCTCTCCGGCGGTCAGCAGCAGCGGGTCGGGGTGGCACGCGGCCTCGCGGCCGACCCGAACATCCTGCTCATGGACGAGCCCTTCGGCGCCGTCGACCCCATCGTGCGCGCCGACCTGCAGCAGGAGACCATCCGGCTCCAGCGCGAGCTCGACAAGACGGTGGTGTTCGTGACGCACGACATCGACGAGGCGTTCCTGCTCGGCGACCAGGTCGTGATCCTCGACAAGGGCGCCCGCATCGTGCAGGTCGGCAGCCCCAGCGAGATCATCGAGAACCCCGCCGACGATTTCGTGGCCGCGTTCATCGGCGCCGATCGCGGACGCCGCGCGCTTCGCCTCAAGCAGACGCCACGCGGAATGGTGGTGGTCGACACCGAGGGGCGCACACAGGGTGCGATCGTGGGGTCGGATGCCGATGGCCTGACGGTCGCCGGCGGGACGACGGGACCGTCGTGACCTGGGTCGCCGACAACTTCGGCATGATCCTCGGCCTCACGCTCGATCACCTGAGGCAGAGCGTCATCCCGATCGTGGTCGGATTCCTCATCTCGCTGCCGCTCGGCTGGGTGGCGTGGCGATACCGGCTCGTGCGCGGACCGATCGTCGCGGTGACCGGGCTGCTCTACACGATCCCCTCGCTCGCGCTCCTCATCCTGCTCCCGTCGCTGTTCGGCTACTCTGCCCGCACCGACTCGAACCTCGTCGTCGCGCTCACGATCTACGCGATCGCGATCCTCGTGCGCGCCGTCGCCGACGGTCTCGACTCGGTCGATGACGACGTGCGGCAGGCGGCCACGGCCATGGGCTACGCGCCCTTGCGTCGCTTCTTCACGGTCGAGCTGCCGCTCGCCGGCCCGGTGATCCTCGCCGGTCTGCGCGTCACGGCCGTGAGCACCATCTCGCTCGCGACGGTCGGCATCCTCATCGGCGTGCAGAACCTCGGGTACCTCTTCACCGACGGGCTGCAGCGCCGCATCATCGCCGAGGTGCTGTCGGGCGTCGTCGCCGTCGTCGTCATCGCGCTGATCGTCGACCTGGTGCTGCTCCTCCTCGGGCGCGCGCTCATGCCTTGGACTCGTGCGGCGAGCACGTCAGCGCCCCGCATCGCGACGGTGAGGGCTGCCGCATGAACCTCTTCGCCGACGCACTCGCCTGGCTGTTCTTGCCCGAGCGGTGGCAGGGGGCGTACTCCCTGCCCGTGCTCTTCGGACAGCACATGCTCTACACGCTGATCTCGGTGCTCATCGCCGCCGTGATCGCCCTTCCGGCGGGATGGCTGATCGGCCACACCGGAAAGGGCCGTGAGATCGCGGTCGCCATCTCGGGCGCCGCGCGCGCCGTGCCGTCGTTCGGCCTCATGGTGCTGCTCGTGCTTCTGCTCGGTGTGCTGCACGTGCCCGAAGCCGCGATCATCACGTTCGTGCTGCTGGCGATCCCGTCGCTGCTGGCGGGCGCGTACACGGGGCTCGAAGCCATCGACCGCCGCGTGATCGATGCCGCGCGAGCCATGGGGATGACGGAGTGGCAGATCTTCACGAAGGTCGAGGTGCCGCTCGGGCTTCCGCTCCTCGTCGGAGGTCTCCGTTCCGCGCTGCTGCAGGTGATCGCGACCGTCACGATCGCCGCATACGTCAACCTCGGCGGATTGGGATGGCCGATCATCCAGGGCATCCCGCTGCGCAGGTTCGACCAGGTGCTCGGCGGTGCGATCCTCGTCGCCCTGCTCGCGCTGATCGTCGACCTCCTGCTCGCCGCGGCGCAGCACGCCGCCGTCCCAGCCGGAGTGCGCACGCCGCGCCGCGTCCGCCGCCGGCCCGTCGTTCCCGCTCCGGCATCCGCCTGATCTGCCTCCTACCGTCTTCCGCCTCCCCCTCCGACCAACGCATCCGCCGCCGACCACAGCCCGCCACACCAGAGCCGTCACACCGAAGTCATCACAGAGAAGTCGCCACAGAGAACTCGCCACAGAGAAGTCGCCACAGAGAACTCGCCACAGAGAAGAGGAAATCCCATGTTCACCGCACGAAAGTCACGTCTGGTCCTCGCCGCAGGCACGGCCGTCGCCGCTGCGCTGGTCCTCGCCGGCTGCGCGAGCAGCAATCCGCTCGACACCCCATCCGATTCCGGTTCCGACTCGGGAGGCGACGGCGACACCATCGTCATCGGCTCGCAGGCCTACTACTCCAACGAGATCATCGCCGAGATCTACGCGCAGGCGCTCGAAGACGTCGGCTTCACGGTCGACCGGCAGTTCAGCATCGGCCAGCGCGACGCGTACATGCCCGATGTGGAGTCGGGGGCGATCGACCTGTTCCCGGAGTACACCGGCAACCTGCTGGAGTACCTCGACGACAGCGCGACCGCGACGAGCCCCGACGACGTCTACGCGGCGCTGAAGGACGCGCTGCCCGACGGCCTCACGGCGCTCGACTACGCCGAGGCCTCGGATCAGGACACATACACGGTGCTCAAGAGCTTCGCCGACGAGCACGGTCTGAAGACGATCGGCGACCTGTCGAAGGTCACCACGCCCGTGACCATCGGTGCGGCGCCGGAGTTCGAGCAGCGCCCGTACGGGCCGGCCGCCGCGAAGGAGGTCTACGGCGTGGATCTCGCGTTCTCCGCGACGGGGCCGACCACGCTCGAGTCGCTGCTCGCCGGCGAGATCCAGGTGGCCGACATCTACTCGGCCGACCCGGCCTTCCAGACCGAGGGCATCGTGGCTCTCGAAGACCCCGAGAACATCATCCTCGCGTCGAACGTCGTCCCGATCGCATCGAGCGATGTCGCCGACGAGATCGCCGACGTCATCGACGGGATCAGCGCGAAGCTCACCACCGAGGAGCTCGTGGGTCTCAATGTGCAGAGCACGGTCGACCAGAAGTCTCCCGAGGAGATCGCCACGGGTTGGCTGAAGGACCAGGGGCTCGTCTGATACCCCGCGTCGGCGCGGAGACGGCTCACGTCGCTTCCGTGCCGGCGCGGTTTCCGTGTCAGGCGGTTTCGCGTTTGCGTGGTTTCGGTGCCTGCGTGGGTTCCGTGCCTGCGCCCGTTTCCGCGCTTGCGCGGTTTGCGTGCCTGCGCCCGGATGGGATGCCGCGGGTCCGTAGAGTATGACCATGACCGACGCCGTGGACCCGAACGTTGAACTGCTCCGGCTGCGCGCCAGCATCGACAACATCGACGCCGCCCTGATCTTCCTGCTCGCGGAACGGTTCCGTGCCACGCAGCAGGTCGGGCAGCTCAAGGCGGAGCATCGGATGCCGGCATCCGATCCGCGCCGGGAGGAGCAGCAGGTGGCGCGTCTGCGCGCACTTGCGGAGGAGGCGCACCTCGACCCGGAGTTCGCGGAGAAGTGGTTCAACTTCGTCGTGGCCGAGGTCATCCGCCATCACACGGAGGCGGCGGAGAGCCGCTGATCGAGCTCCCCGGGCGGGCGACAGGTGTGTGCAGCACTCGCCCGCCCGGGGCGCCCAACTTCGTTTAATGAATAAACTATGTCGAGGCTACGCACTGCCTCGTCGTGTGTCAACATTCTCTGCGACCCCGGAACCAGCCCATGCTCACCAGCGATGACGCTCTCGACACCCAGGGTTCGGTGCGGCGCGCCAACCTCCGCCGAGCGCTGCAGTTGGTCTTCGACAGCCCGGGCATGCAGACGCGGGCCGGGATCGCCAGGGCGACCGGCCTCACGCCGGCCACGGCGTCGTCGCTCGTCGCGGAGCTCATCGAGGGCCGCCTCGTGGTCGAGGGGGAGCAGGCGGCGAGCACCGGGGGCAAGCGCGCGACCACGCTGCGCATGGATGCCGGTCACCACCTCATCCTCGTGATCGTGATCAGGCCGACGGACGCCCGCATCTCGCTCGTCGCCCTCGACGGCGCGGAGGTCGAGGCGCACAGCATCACCTACGACGCCGCGACGCGTGAGCGGAGACTCGACGACGAACTGGCGCGCATCGGGGCGGAGTACGCCGGACGGCTGCTGATCGCCGGTGCGCAGCTGCCAGGGGCCACCGACGGCAGGCGGGTGCTCGAGAGTGTGCAGCTCGGGTGGCGCGACGTGCCGCTCGCCGACCGGTTCGAGCGGCTCCTCGATGTGCCGGTGCTGCTGGTGAACGATGTCGACGCCGAGGCGATCGCCGAGGCGGCGCTCGAGGAAGGAGCCTCCGGGCATCGTCTCTTCCTCCACATCGGCGTCGGCATCGGCGCCGCGGTCACGCTCGACGGGGAGCCGGCACCGGGTCCTCGCGATCGCGCCGGTGAGATCGGGCACGTGCAGGTGGTGTTCGGCGACGAAGCTCGGCCGTGCCGGTGCGGACGGCACGGCTGCCTGGAGTCGGCCTCGTCGATGACGGCCATGCTCGGGGAGGCGTTCGACGACGCGCTGGACGCGGCGAGCATCCGGGCTCTTGCCGACGCCGCGGACCCCGCCCTGTTCGACGACGCGGCGCGAGCGCTCGCACGCACGATCAAGCTCATCGCCGCGGTGCTCGACGCCGCCGAGGTCGTGATCGGCGGGCCGGTGCGCGCGCTGGGTGAACCGTTCCTGGAGCGGGTGCGTGCCGGTGTCGCCTACTCTGCGACGGGCACGGCCGATGTTCCGGTGCGGTACGCCGCCGCCGATGGTGCCCTTTCCCTCGGGGTCGCGCAGATCGCCCTCACCGCCGCGCTCGGGGTGCGCTGGAACCCGCAGCAGCTGCGCTCGGCATCCGCGCTTTCCTGACGAGGCGCCGGTCCGTTTCACGTCGCACGATTTGCCCCGATCTCGGGCCGGAGAGGGCAAATCATGCGACTTGAAGCGGCTGGGGGCCCTACTTCACGCTGCCGGCGGTGAGGCCGCCGACGAGGCGCTTCTCGATGAGCATGAAGAGGATCACCACGGGCAGGATCGCGACGATCGAGACCCCGAACACGTACTGCCAGCTCGTCTCGTACTGGCCGACGAACTTCGTGAGCGCCACGGAGAGCGGCTGGTTCTTGTCGGTGGACAGGATGACGAGCGATGCGGCGAACTCGTTCCAGCACGCGACGAACGTGAACACGATGGCCGTGACGATCCCCGGCCACACGAGCGGCAGGTTGATCTTGAACAGCACCGTGAAGCGTCCGGCGCCGTCGATCTGCGCGGCCTCGTCGACCTCCTTGGGGATGCCGGCGAAGAACGAGTGCATGATCCATACGGCGAACGACAGGTTGAACGCGGCGTTGATGAAGATCATCGCCGCCCACGTGTCGCCCATGCCGAGGGTCGTGAACTGGCGGAACAGGCCGGAGGTGAGCACTGCCGGCTGCAGCATCTGCGTCACGATCACCAGGAACAGGAACACCATGCGCCCGGGGAACCGGAAGCGCGCCGTGTAATACGCCGCGGGCAGCGACACCGCGAGCACGAGCAGCGTCGCGAAGACGGAGATGACGATCGTGGAGACGAGGTTGTACGGCAGCGGCGTCTCGGGCGTCGACCACATCGAGATGTAGTTCTCCCAGTGCCACTCCGTGGGGAAATAGGTCGGGTCCACCGACCGGATCTGCGGCTTGGTCTTCACCGAGCCGAAGAACATCACGAGGTACGGCAGCACGAAGACCGCCAGCACGAGCAAGCCTGCGACGGTCCGGAGGATGACGCGGGGCAGCGACACCTGGTCCTCGGTGTAGCGGCGCTTGCGGCCGATCTGCGGGGCGCGCGCCCCGGGGCCGCGGGTGGTGACGAGGGCGGTCTCGGTGACGGTCATGGTCAGACCTCCTTCATCGGCTTGACGGCCTTGACGTAGACGGCCACGATCACGATCACGATGAGGAAGGCGACGACCGACAGGGCGCTGGCCACGTCGACCTTCTTCTGCAGCTCGATGTACTTGAAGATCATCGTCATGATCGTGTCGGCGCCGTACCCGGGGATCGACCCGGTCATGACCTTGAGGATCGGCAGCGAGTTGAACACGTTGATGATGTTGATCAGCACCGCCACGGCCAGCGCGCTGCGCAGCTGCGGCAGCACGATCGTCCAGTAGGTGCGGGCGGCTCCGGCGCCGTCCATCTTCGCGGCCTCGATCGAGTCGGACGGCACGGTCTGCAGTCCGGCGAGGATCGTGTAGGTCGTGAAGGGGAGCGACACGAAGATCGCGATGACGATCGACCAGATGAACGCCGTGGTGGGGTTCTTGGTCCAGCCGTAGCCGACGGGATCACCGGAGAGGCCGACGTCGTAGAGGAACTTGTTCACGATGCCGAAGTACGGCTCGAGGCTGTAGTAGAACACCATGGTCGTCATGACGACGGATGCCGCCCACGGGATGATGACGGCCATGCGCACGATCTGACGTCCCGGGAACGCCTTGTTGAGGATCTGCGCGAGTGCCAGCGAGATCACCACCGTGAACGCCACCACCACGAGGACCCACACGATCGTGCGGAAGAAGATGGGCCAGAACTCGGAGAACCCGAACACGGTGGCGAAGTTGTCGAAGCCGACAGAGCCCTTGTCGAGTCCCGAGAGCGAGATCTTGCGCGTGGAGTTGTAGAACATCACTCCGGCGGGGAAGAGCACGACGCCGATGATGAGCACCAGAGCCGGTGCGATCCACGGCAGCGCCTGAAGGAGGTCCTTCATGCCGGGGCGACCGCGCGCTGCTCCCGACGGCGCCGAGGTGCGGGGGCGGCTGCTCGCCGCCCCCGCGAGGTTCGAGGACTGTGTCGTCTGGCTCATGGTCGTACCCGAACCTCTCCCTCTCTGCGGGCTCAGCCCGCGTCGACCTGCGCCTGGATCTGCTTCAGCACATCGGCGGCGGGCTGCGACTGGAGCTGACCGAACAGGGACTTGAACGCGCCGTCGGCGGCCGACCACTTCGGGTTCGTCGACGGATAGAACTGCGCGTCGGGGAGCACGTCGAGGAACGGCTTCAGCTTCTCGTCGCTGCCGAGCTGTTCCGCGCCCGACTTCGTCACAGGCAGGAAGCCCTCGGCCTGCACCCACGGCACGTACACGTCGGCCGAGTAGTAGTAGTCGAAGAACTTGGTGATCGCATCGGCCTTGTCGCCGTCGTTCTTGAACGCCATGAGCTGGTCCATGACGCCGAGGGTGAACGGCGATCCGTCCTTGGTCGGGATCGGCACGACCGAGTAGTCGAGCTCGGGGTTGCCCTCTTCGATCTGTCCGACGGTCGGCGGCAGTCCCACCTGCATGCCGATCTTGCCCTGCACGAAGATGTCCATGAGCGGCGAGCGGTTGGTCGAACCGGGGTCGGCCTGTGTGGCGCCCGCGTCGATCATCTTCTTGATCTGCTCGGCACCCGCCAGGTTCTCGGGGGTGTCGATCGTGATCTCCGAGGCATCGCCGAACGAGCCGCCTCCGCCCCAGAGCCACACGGCGGCTTCGGCCTGCGCCTCTTCGGATCCGAGCGGCATGCCGTAACCGGCGACGCCGCCGCCGAGGGCGGAGACCTTGGTGGCGGCATCCAGCAGCTCGTCCCAGGTGGTCGGCGCCTCGACGCCGGCCTGCTGCAGCAGCGTGTTGTTGACGAACAGCGCACGCGCCGACGCGATGAGGGGGAGCGCGTACGCGGTGCCGTCGACCTCGGCGTTCGCGAGGAAGGCGTCCTGGAAGTCGGCGTAGGTGTCCTCCGACACGACCTCCTCGACCGGGTAGAGCAGGTCGTCGCCGACGAAGCCCGCGAACGGGCCGCCGTTGTAGATGTCGGGAGCGTCGCCCGCCTGGATCTTGGTCGAGATGACCTTCTCGAGGTTGTCCCACGACTGCACTTCGAGCTTGACCGTGATGTCGGGGTTCTCCTTCTCGAACCCGGCGATCACGTCCTCCCAGAGGCCCTTGGTCTGGTCGGAATAGCTGGGGACGAGCATGTTCAGCGTGGTGCCGCTTCCGTCGCCGCTGCCGCCGTCTCCTCCGCTGCCGCCGCCGAAACCGCACGACGCGAGCGAGAGAGTGGCGACCGCTGCTACGGCCGCGGTGCCGAATCGCAGTGACTTCTTCATGTGTGGTGCATCCTCACTGTGTTTGTTCCGCTCGGGGAGCGGATGCCCGCTCGCGGAGAGCGGACGTCGTGCACAGTCGCAACACTTCACGCGACGGTGCGTGGTGAGCCGCCCGGGGGAGGGCGGCGGAGTTGTTCGATTATTTGTCAGGCGAACGAACAAATCAAGCATCGGCTTGTGGGAATCGTTCCGATCGCAATACTATGATCGAATCCATCTCCAAACAATCACAACTACGCAACTTCTGCCTCAGGAAGGCCGAGCCATGACCGACGTCCAGCCTGGCGTGCACATGCGCACCGAACTCACCTCCCAGCCCGAGACCTGGGCGAAGGCCGCCGACCTGCGCGAAGCGCAGGCGCAGCTTCCGGCCTCGGGCGCCCGTATCGCCGTCGTCGGCTGCGGCACCTCGTGGTTCATCGCCCAGTCCTATGCCGCACGCCGCGAGAGCGCCGGGTTCGGCGAGACGGATGCGTACGCGGCATCCGAGGCCTTCATCGACCGCGGCTACGACGCCGTCGTCGCCCTCACCCGATCGGGGACCACCACCGAGGTGCTCGAACTCGTCGACCGCATCAAGGGGCGCGTCCCCACGATCGGAGTGATCGGCGACCCGACGTCTCCGCTCGTCTCGATGGTCGACGAGGCCGTGCTGCTGCCGTTCGCCGACGAGAAGTCGGTCGTGCAGACGCGGTTCGCGACCACGGCGCTCGCGCTGTTCCGCGCCTCGCTCGGCGAAGACCTCACCGGCGCCATCGCAGACGCGGAGGCCGTGCTCGCCGCAACCGACGACGACGGGCTGCGCGATGCCGAGCAGTACACCTTCATCGGCCGCGGCTGGACGATCGGTCTCGCTCACGAAGCGGCGCTCAAGCTGCGCGAGTCGTCGCAGTCGTGGACCGAGTCGTACCCGTCGATGGACTACCGGCACGGCCCGATCGCGATCGCGGCTCCCGGCCGCGTGACCTGGCAGTTCGGCGAGGCGCCCGAAGGCCTCGCCGCGCAGGTCGAGGCGACGGGAGCGCGCTTCGTGCAGCATCCGATCGACCCGATGGCCGACCTCGTGCGCCTCCATCGCGTCGCCCTCGACCGGGCCGTGTCGCGCGGCCTCGACCCCGACCAGCCGCGCAACCTCACGCGTTCCGTCATCCTTGATGCATGATGACCTCCCCTGACCCGAGCGGCGCCGTCGTGCCGGACGTCGTGCGCGACGCCTCAGGCGAGAGGCTCGCCGCCGTGCGGTCGCTCGGGCAGGGGGCGCCCGTGCTCGCCTTCGACGTGGGCGGCACCGACATCAAGTCCGCGCTCTTCGACGCCGACGGCACCGCGCTCGGTCTGCGCCGCACGCCGACTCCGGTGGCCGAGGGCGATCGCACCGGAGTGCTGATCGAGCGGCTCGTCGTGCTCGCCCGCGAACTGCGCGCCGCCCACCCCGACGTCGAGCCGAAGGCCGTCGGTCTCGTCGTGCCGGGCATCGTCGACGCCGATGCGGGCCTCGGTGTGTTCGCGAGCAACCTCGGCTGGCACGACTCCCCGATCCGCGACCTGGCGGCGGATGCTCTCGGCCTCCCCGTCGCTTTCGACCACGACGTGCGGGCGGCGAGCTGGGCCGAGCACCGGCTCGGCGGCGCGCGCGCCCACGCGGACTCCGTCGTGCTGGTGATCGGCACCGGGATCGCCGGCGCCCTCCTCGTCGGCGGCGTGCCGTACACCGCGGGGGGCTACGCCGGCGAGATCGGTCATTCGCCCATCGCCGACGGTCCGGTCTGCGCGTGCGGAGCCCGCGGGTGCCTCGAGGCCGTCGCCTCGGCCGGAGCCATCGCGCGCCGCTACCGCGAAGCGACGGGCATCGCACCCGACGGCGCGAAGGACGTCATCGCGCGCGCCGCGGCGGGCGACGAGATCGCCGCGGAGATCTGGAACTCGGCCATCGACGCGCTCACCCTCTCGCTCGCGCAGCTGACCGCGGTCGTCGCGCCCGAGGCGGTCGTCATCGGCGGCGGCCTGTCGCGCGCCGGCGGCGCCCTGTTCGACGAGCTGCGCGCGCGCCTCGCCGCGAGGCTGAGCTTCCATCGCATCCCCGAGCTCGTCCCGGCGGAGCTGTCGGGCAACGCCGGCCTCATCGGTGCCGCGCTGCGCGCGAGGGAGCTCGCATGATCCTCACCGTCACGCCCAACCCCGCACTCGACCTCACCTGGCACGTCGACCGGCTCGTCGTCGGCGCGACGCACAGGGCGGATGCCGGCGCCGTGCGCGCGGGCGGCAAGGGGCTCAACGTCGCCAGGGTCGCGCACGCCCAGGGTGCCGAGGTCGTGGCGATCACGACGGTCGGCGGTCGCACGGGCATCGAGTTCGCCGCGGAGCTGACCGCGTCGGGCGTGCCGCACGCGCTCATCGAGGTCGCCGGAGCGACGAGGCAGAGCGTGGCGATCGTCGACGAGGCGCTCGGCGACACGACGGTCATCAACGAGCGCGGCATGAACCCGTCGGATGAGGAGTGGGCGGCAGTGCTCGCCGAGGTCGTCGACCGGCTGCCGACCGCGCGCGTGCTGGTGGTCTCGGGCAGCCTTCCCCCCGGCGCGCCCGGCAGCCTCCTCCCCCTGCTCATCGGTGTCGGCCGCGACGCCGGGGTGCCGGTCATCGTCGACACCTCGGGCCCCGCCCTGCTCCGCGCGGCGGACGCGGGGGCCACGGTCCTCAAGCCCAATGCGGCCGAGCTCGCCGATGCGACCGGCATCCCCGACCCGGTGGAGGGCGCACGATCGCTGCTCGACCGCGGTGCGGAGCTGGTGCTGCTGTCGCTGGGGGCCGACGGAATGCTCGCCGTCACGGCGTCCGACACCCTGCACGCCCGTCTCGACGCGCCGCTGTCGGGCAATCCGACCGGGGCAGGAGACGCCGGCGTCGCCGCGTGCGCCGTGCTCTACGCCGAGGGGGAGCGCGATCCCGAGCGCATCCTCCGCCGTGCCACCGCCTGGTCTGCGGCGGCGGTGCTGATGCCGCTCGCCGGCGAGATCTCCGACACCTGGACCGACCTCGACGCCGCCCTCACGGTCGGCCCCTATGCTCCCAAGGACCCTGAATGACCCTCGTCTCCGCTCGCGATCTGGTGACGGATGCCGCACGCCGCGGCACCGGCATCGGCGCGTTCAACGTCATCCACCTCGAGACCGCGGAGGGGCTCGTCCGCGCCTCGGAGCAGGCGCAGCTGCCGGTGATCCTGCAGATCTCGCAGAACTGCGCCGATTACCACGGCGGCCTCGAGCCCATCGCGCTGGCCACGCTGGCGGTGGCGCGCCGGGCGCAGACGCCCGTGGCCGTGCATCTCGACCACGCCGAGCGCCCGGAGCTCGTCGACGAGGCGATCGCCCTCGGTTTCGGCTCGGTGATGTTCGACGGCGGCGCGCTGCCCTATGACGAGAATGTCGCGCTCACAGCCGCGGTCGCGACCCGCGCGCACGAGGCCGGCGTGTACGTCGAGGGCGAGCTCGGCGAGGTGGGAGGCAAGGACGGCGCGCATGCGCCCGGCGTCCGCACCGACCCGGAGGAGGCACGCGCCTTCGTCGCGGCGACGGGCGTCGACGCCCTCGCGGTCGCGGTCGGCTCGTCGCACGCCATGCTCGACCGGTCGGCGTCTCTCGACCTCGACCTCATCGCCCGCCTGCACGCCGCGCTCGACGTGCCCCTCGTGCTGCACGGCTCCTCGGGCGTCGCGGACGCTGTGATCGTCGACGCGGTGCGGGCGGGCATGACCAAGATCAACGTCTCCACGCACCTCAACGGCTTCTTCACTCGCGCGATCCGCGCCGGCCTGGCCGCGGACGAGTCGCTCGTCGACTCGCGCAAGTACCTGAAGCCCGCGCGGGAAGCCCTGGCCGGCGAGGCGTCGCGGATGCTGCGGCTGTTCGCGCTGGAGGGCGAAGCATGAAGCGGGCGGCGCGGCTGAACGCGATCCTCGACCTCCTCGCCGATGCCGGAGAGGTGACGGTGGAGGAGCTCGTGGAGAGGTTCGGCGCTTCACCGGCGACGACGCGTCGCGACCTCGACAGCCTCGCCGAGCAGCGTCTGCTCACCCGGACCCATGGCGGCGCCGTGGCGCAGGCCGTCGCTTATGAGCTGCCCATCCGCTACAAGAGCCATCTCCGCACGCACCAGAAGGAGCGCATCGCGCAGGCTGCCGCGTCGCTGGTCGCACCAGGAATGGTCGTCGGGCTCTCCGGCGGCACCACGACGACCGCCATCGCCGCGGCGCTCGCGGCCCGAGACGACCTCTCGGGCGGGGGCGGACTCACGGTCGTCACGAACGCCGTGAACATCGCGGCGCAGCTGGCCACGCGTCCCGACATCAAGGTCGTCGTCACCGGCGGCGTGATCCACTCGCGCACGTACGAGCTCGTCGGGCCATTCGTCGAGCAGCTGCTGCGGGGAGTGCGGCTGGACATGGCCTTCATCGGCGTGAACGGCATGGACGCGGCATCCGGAGCCACCACGCAGGACGAGCGCGAGGCCGCCGTGAACAGGATGATGGCCGAGCGCTCCCGCCGCGCCGTGGTCGTGACCGACTCGAGCAAGCTCGGCCTCTCCGCCTTCGCCGCCGTGGGCGGAGTCGAGTTGTTCCCCTCGGTGATCACGGATGCCGAGGCCGACGCGGCATCCGTCGAAGCGCTGCGCGACGCGGGGTACGAGGTGCTCCTCGCGGACTGATTCCGCGGTGGCGACAGCAGGGGGCGCTTCCCTGGTGGCGAGTGCAGGGGGCGCTTCCCCGGTGGCGACAGCAGGGGGCGCTTCCCTGGTGGCGAGTGCAGGGGGTGCCGCGGTCGCCTCCGCGGCACCCCCTGCCTGGTCGGTGTGTGTCGTCTTTCCGTGTTCCCCAGTGCACGGATCCCCAGTTCGACTGCGCCTCCCGCGCGCTTCGCCCTTCCGAAGCCCTTCGCATCTCACCGTCCGCAGATCAGGAGCGGGCGGCCGATCTTCTGATACATCGATTGGAAGAATTCTTCAGAGAACTTCTCCGAGGCCGTCGCCGTGGCATTGGAAGGGGGCGCGGTGTCCGGTAACGGCCGAGGCGGCGACGAGGGCGTCGGCTGGCGGAACCCCGCGCGCGAGGCCGTTGTGCACGGCGGCGAGCAGTTCGCACGCGATGTCGTCGGGGACGACGACGGGCGTCGCGATGACGCACCGCGTTCCGGCATGCAGCCACACGCGCGTCATACCCAGCGCCTCCTCGCCCCAGCGCACCGACGACCGCCCGAGTTCGCACGCCGACAGCAGCACGGTCTCGGGAGCGCGCGGAATCAGGTCGACGTCGTAGCCGAACAGCGTGCCGTCGGCCAGCTCGAAACCCGAGAACAGGGGATTGTCGACCGCGTGGCGCCCGTGCGCGGCGATGTGCAGCACGTCACTGGTCGCGGCGAGCTCGGTGACGGGCGACACCGAGGCGGCATCGCCGAGCAGGACGGCGGGATCGGGCCACGCCGCCGCTGCCGTGAGCACCTCCTCCTCGCCGCGCGCGACCCGGGGTCCTGCCACCATCGCGGCCGTCGTGCCTGCCGAGGGAGGCGCGGTGAGGGGAGCGGGAGCGCCACCCGCGGTGCGGTCCCCGAGCCAGCGCGAGACCGACAGAGCCAGGGTGAACGGGATGCCGCGCATGCCGGGCAGCATGGACCACGGGATGCCGCCCAGCACGCCGGGCGCCGTGAGCGCCACCCGCCGCGCACCGCCGACCGCGGCGAGCATCGGGGCGAGGAGCGCGGCGTCGAGGCGCGCGAGCCGGTCGTCGAGGGACTTCTCGATCACCGCGGCCATCGGCCCTCCGCGTGTGAGAGCCGCGACGTCGAGATCGGCGCGCAGTCCGTCGGCGGCAGCTCGAACGCGCGACCACGAGAGCGGGACGACCCGCGCAGCGGATGCCGTGACGGCCACGCCGAGCAGTTCTGTACCGGTGAAGACATACGAGAGCACCGCGGTGTCCGCGCCCACAGCCGTCTGGGCTTCTGCGAGGGTGACGCGGGTCCTGGCGTCTCCGGCTCCGGTCGCCGACCACTGCCTCTGTCGCGCGCGGTCCCGCAGGCGGCGCACTCTCGCGTCGACCGTCCAGTCCCCACCGGCGAGCTCGGCGCGCAGCATCCGCAGTTCCGCGAGGTCGTCCGCGAGCTCCGCGTCGCGCGGCGGACGCAGGGGTGCCACCTGCTGGCTGAGGTGCCGTGCGCGCTCGGACCACTCGAAGAGCCGTGCGGGGTCGCGCGTCCGCGCAGCCGCCGCCAGCCCCGTCAGCATCAGGTCGGTGCCGTGCATGGCGACGGATGCCTGCAGATCCAGTGCGCCGAACGAGCGCTGCCAGGTCGTGAGCAGGTCGAGGCCGGCGGCGGCCGTGCGCATCGCGAGCCCGTCCCGCCCCGACGCGGCGGCGCGGACCGCCCGCACCTCATGCGCCCGCAGCCGCAACGGGGTCGGGGCGTCGGCGGGCAGCCGCGGCAGGGGTCCCGGCTCGGCGAGCTTCGCGGTGAGGCGCAGGCCCGTCGCCTCCGTGCGGAAGCCCGCTCGATCGAGGGCGGCGGCGGTGCGTGCGACGTCGTCTGGGGAGGCGTGACGTCCACGATGAGCCCGCACTCGGGCTTCGAGCAGCACGGCTTCGGCGCGCGCAGCCCATCCGTCGCTGCCGAGTGCTGCGAAGCGTCTTGACGCCATCGCCGCTGTGCGTTCGGCAGCGCGCAGGTCGTGCCGCAGCAGCGATCGAGCGAGGTGGAACTCCGCCTCGCCGCGGGCCTGGCGCATGCGCTGTGCGCCGAACCGCGCGGCGACCTCGCCGAGCAGAGTCTCCGCTTCGGTGGTGAGGCCCGCGTCGCGCAGCACTTCGGCGCGGTCGAGGTCGCTGATCGCGGCGGCGAGGTCGCTGCTTGCCGCGAGCACCGGACGCGACCTCGTCATCATCTCCAGAGCCGTGACGAGGTCGCCGCCGAGCAGCGCGGCATAGCCGAGGTTGTGCCGGGCCTCGGCGAGCGGCAGGGGGTCGCCGGTGCTCTCGTAGACGGCCACAGCCTCTTCGAGATCGGCGGTGCAGTCGGCGAGTTGGTGCCGCTGCATCCGCACCACTGCTCTGTTCATCAGCAGATTGGCGCGTTCGAGCGTCGGTGCGGGGAGCGCGTCGAGTGCGCGCGTGAGGGCGTCGTCGGCGTCGTCGAGTCGACCGGCATGCAGCAGGAGCGTGCCGAGTTGTCCATAGAGCAGGGCCCGCGTCTCGCCGGACAGGGCCGCGCGGTCGAGGGCCGCGCGGGTGAGCCGCTCGGCTTCGCCCTGGTCGCCGACCTGCGAGAGCACGTACGCGACGGTTCCGTCGATGCGCGCGCGGAGGTCTGGATCGTCGGTGCGGGCGGATGCCGTCGCCAGCAGACGTCGAGCTTCGGCGAAGCGCCGTGCGTTGGCCGCCGCGACACCGCGTCGGTGCAGCTCACTCGCGGTCAGGGCCATCCTCCCAGGATGCCGTGTCGGCGCCGCGCCGCGGTAGGCCGCGGATCCGCGTCGGCATGTGCGTGGGCGCCGGCATCCGTGTCGGCTGCCGGCATCCGTGTCTGCTCTCGGCATCCGTGTCTGCTGTCGGCATCCGTGTGTGCCTCCGGCCCGGCCGCGGTCATGCCGGACTCACCCCGCGTGCAGTTTGTCGGGAGATTTGCTGGAATCGGCCCGGGAAAGCGGATTCTCTCCCGACAAATAGGAAATCTCCCGACAAACTGGACGCGCTCGCGCGGGTGGCGTGCGCTGGGCGCAGGCGCGGTGTCGTGGCCCGCATGCGGATGCCGGCGGATGCCGAAGCCGGGCGGGCCGACACGTGCCGGCGGATGCCGAATCCGGGCAGGTTGGCGGATGCCGAATCCGCCCCCCGCGGCTACTCCCCGGCCGGGGCGGGGAGGCCCTTCAGCACCGCGTCGACGGCTGCGGTCGCGGCATCCGTCTGCACGCCCTGCGTCGGGACCGTGCCCAGCTGCGCGGCGATCCGCCCGGCCACGACGGGCGCTGCGAACGAGGTGCCGCTCCAGATCGCGAAGCCGCCGCGGTAGTCGTCGGGGTCGATGGTCTCGCGCCGCAGCCCGTCGACGTCCGCGCGGGTCGCGGCCTGCTGGCCTCCGACGAACGCGGGCGACGTGCTCACCACTCCGGCTCCCGGTGCGTACACACGCACCCACGGCCCCACGTTCGAGAACAGGGCGACCGATCGGGCCGACGGGTTCAGCGCTCCCACTGAGACGAGCGGCGCGCCATTGTCGTGCGGGATGCCGTTGTCCGCTCCCGGCCACGGCCACAGCGACGCGGGGAACGTCGGTCGATCGATCGCGTCGTTCCCGGCGGAGCACACCACCACGCACCCGAGCGCACGCGCCTTCGCGAGCAGGGCGTGGAGGGTGAGACTGAACAGCCCATCGGCCGGCGTCTCGTGGTAGTAGCCGAGCGACAGGTTCAGCACGTCGATCGGATGCCCGGTCCCGGGGTCTTCGCGATGCAGCCGCAGGAGCTCCACGACCTGAGCGAGCGTCGTGAGGAAGGTGCTCTCGTCGACGACGCCGAGCGCCCCCGCGACACGGACGGAGAGGATGTCGGCATCCGGAGCCGCCTGCCGGATGAGGCCGGCGATGAACGTCCCGTGCCCTGCCACGGCGTCGATCTCGCCGTCGAGCTGCCCGTACAGATCGGGGAAGCGCTCGGGATCGGCGTCGTCGGTGAGGCCGACCGGGATGCCGTCGAGCTCGATCCGCCGCGTGACGATGTCGTCGGGCAGCCACTCGTGCACACCGCATCCGGTGTCGAGCACGGCGACGACCGGACGGCGGCCCTTTCGCGGCGCGGACTGGCGTGCCGGCGCCGGCCCCAGCCAGCTCACCGGCTGACGCGCTCCACGCCCCGGTTCGAGGTAGTCGTCGCTGCCGCCGGCCCCGGCGCCTCGAACGGGGTTCGTCCGGGTGAACGGGTTGGTGCGGGTGAAGGGATTGGTGCGCGTGAACGGGTTCAGTCCGACGGGGTCGATCGACAGCACGTGCTCCAGGCTTGTGCGCGGCATCGACGTGCGCGAGATGCGCCGGGCGCGCTGCAGCACGCGCCAGGCATCCGGCGGCACGGGGGACTCCCCGCGCACCGGCTCGTCCGGCGTCGTCAGGTGCGCACGGATGAACCACGGCACATCGTCGAGACGCGTGAGCCGCCGATCCGGCTCCTCCAGCTCGATCCGCCAGCCGAACGACCCCGCCGCCTCGTGCAGGGTGCGGATCTCCCTGTCGTACGCACCCTCGTCGTCGTCCTGCGTGACGAGCAGCCGCTCCGGCAGGTATGCGGTCGGGAACGCGCGGATGCCGTCGACCGGCTCGACGTTCGGATCCAGTGTCGTCCCCCGGCGGATCGAGCCCTCGGCCCTGTCCTGCCACGACCATCCCCGTGGCTGATCCATCGGTCATCCTCTCCCGGCGGCGAGCTCCGCGCGGCCGGCGCTCAAGTCAGTTCGAACTGCGGAGTCGACAGCGTGCGCTCGTCGCCGTCCGAGCGGGCGGTGAGTCGCACCCTCGTCATGCCCGATGGCACGTCGTCGAACGCGAAGCGCCCCGTCTCGGTCGGGCTCGTCGTGCGCTCGCGGTCGCCCTGCTCGAGCACGACCTCGGCCGCAGCCGTGTCGACCCAGCCGTCGACGCGGTGACGGCCGTTGACGGTCGCGGTCACATGCAGCAGCACGCTCGTCGTCCCGTCGCTGAACTGCAGGGTGAGCGCGTCCGTCTCCGCACGGACGGCGCTGAGCGGCTGCTCGACCAGGGTGAGCAGGGCGTACTCCGACGCGAGGTCGTCGGAGGCGACCGCGGCGATCATGCGGTCGGCGAGCGTGACGGGTGCAGGGTCGAGCGCCTCCCACATGCCGCGGAGCCGCGCGAACAGAGCGGCGTCGTCTGGCCGGTCGCGAGCGCTCATGTCGCACCCTCCGCGCGAGGCGCCTGCAGCATCGCGCGAAGCTTCGCCAAGCACCGCTGCCTCGTCGGCCCGATGCTGCCGATCGGCATCGACAGGTCGGCGGCGATGGCGGCGTAGTCGGGGCGGTCGTCGAACGCGACGACGCGCAGCAGGCGCTGGCAGCGTTCGTTCAGGGCGCGGACGGCCGACCACAGGCGCCGATTCTCATCGCCCGTCGCCGCGCGTTCCTCGGCCGAAGCCTGTTCGGGGAGGAGCACGTCGAGGTCGTCGGGCTCGGCGGTGTCGACTCGGCCCTGAGCCTTGCCTGCCTTCCACGCCTCGCGGCGTGCGGTGGTGGTGAGCCAGGCCGACACGGCCTTCGGGTCGGCGATCGTGCGCTGCGACCGCACGAGCCGCAGCCAGGTCGTCTGCACGACGTCCTCCGCGAGGGTGCGTTCGAGACCGTAGGCGCGCACCACATGCCACAGCACAGGCGTCATCAGCCGCACGAGGTCGTCCATCGCACGGCTGTCGCCGTCCCGCCACGCGCCGAAGAAGTGCGCCGCGCGTGTCCACCGCGCGGCGCCGTCCCCGGGTGCGAGATCGGCGTCGCCGGGAGCGCCGTCGATCATGAGTCCCATTGTGATCACATCACCAAGGAGCGCGGCAAGGGCTTGCTGATACATGACCGGAGGTCTTGTGCCGGGCTCCGGGTGTCGACGAGCACGGCGCGCCCTTCGGCGACCGCCTCCGCGGCCGCGACGACGTCGATCTCGTACGACAGCCGCGCGTCGACGAAGGCGAGGCGCGCCGCGATGTCGCTCACGGCCGGTTCTTCGACTCGAGCAGATCGGCCAGCAGAGGGAGCTGCGCCGGGTCTTCAAGAGCCGAGCCGACGGCGACGACGCGAGCCCCGGCGCGCAGGTACTCGCCCGCGTTCGCGGCGCTCATGCCGCCCGTCGTGACGAACTGCGCCTGGGGGAACGGCCCCTGCATGGCCGACAGCCACGGCGTGCCCAGCACCGACGCGGGGAAGGCCTTCAGCCAGGTGAGCCCGGACTTCAGCGCCAGCTGCACCTCGCTCGGGGTCGCGACGCCGGGGAGGCTCAGCAGCCCCGCGTCGTGCGAGGCGCGTACGACGTCGAGGTCGAGCCCAGGGCTGACGGTGAACGCGGCTCCGGCATCCGCCGCCTGCGCCACGTGCTCGGTGGACACCACCGTGCCGGCGCCGACGATCTTGCCGCGCTCCCGCCCGGCCGCGGCGACGACGCGCAGCGCCTCGATGTCGCTTTCCGACTGGATCGGCAGCTCGACCACATCGATGCCGAGGTCCCAGGCGGTCGTCGACACCGCCAGGCTGCGTTCCGCGCCCATGCCGCGCAGGATCGCCATGAGCGTCGCGCCGCCGAAGAGCTCCTCGAAGCCGGAATTGTCCAGCGTGTTCGTCATCGTCATCGTCCTCTCGTCATCGCGCGCGGGGTTCCGCGGCATCCGTACCGTCCGCTCCGACGACATCGCCGGTCGACTGCAGCACGAGGTGCGCCCGACGGTGTCCGCCCTGCAGCCGCTCCGCGGGCGCGTCGCCCGCGAGCAGACCGGCCAGGTATCCGGCGGCGAAGGCATCGCCCGCGCCCACCGCCTCGACCACGTCGGTCGGGATGGCCGGGGCGAACACGGTGCCGTCGGCGGAGTACTCGGTGGCCCCGACGTCGCCGTCCTTGACGACGAGGCGGCCGGCGTGGGGGAGCAGGGCCCTGACGTCGTCGGGAGTGGCCGTGCCCCACAGTGTCTGCGCTTCGTCGAGACCGACGAAGGCGATGTCCGCCCGGTCGGCGAGACCGCGCAGCACGGGACCCGCGTCGGATGCCGACCACAGCGCGGCGCGGTGGTTCACGTCGAAGCTGAGCTGGGCATCGCCGGCAGCCACGCGTGCGATGACGCCGTCGATGAGGCGGGCGCATCCTGCCGAGAGCGCAGGCGTGATGCCGGAGATGTGCACGATCCGCGCCTGCTCCAGGGGTACGTCGGCGATGCTCTCCGGTGTCATTCGCGACGCCGCCGAGCCGGCGCGGTAGTAGAGCACCCCGCGGCCGGGGTCTTTGAAGTAGACGCCGGTGGGGGCATCCGGGTCGAACCGCACCCACCGGGTATCGACGCCCTGCGCGGAGATCGTGCGGTGCACGCGATGGCCGAGCACGTCGTCGCCCAGGGCGCCCGCCCAGGCCGTCCGGCGTCCGAGAGCTGCCGCATGCGCGGCCACGTTCGACTCGGCGCCGCCGATGCTCAGCCGCACGTCGACGGCGTCGGCGAGCGGTGTCGCGTCGCGCGGCGTGACCAGGGCCATGGTCTCGCCGAGGGCGATGAGCTCGGGGGTGGCGGTATGCATGGTTGTCATGATGACGACGGTGCGCAGCACCCGCAACGAGCGTTGCAGCATATGCACAGTGCATTGATCGGGGGTAGGTTCGAGCACGACGCGGATCGATCACCCGGGAGGACTCCATGGCACAGCGGCTGATGCTCGACGGACTGGGCGCGCAGGTGCTCACCCCACGGGAGAAGGGCATCCCCGAGCGCGCGTTCGGACTCACGGTCGACGAGTTCCTCGCCACCGGCCCGCGCCTCAGCGAGTTCTGGACGCCCCTCATCGCGCTCGACGACGCAGCGATGAATGCGAACATCGCCGTCATGGCCGACTGGACGGCCGCGCGCGGCCTGGAGCTCATGCCGCACGGCAAGACGACCATGGCCCCAGCGCTGTGGCAGCGCCAGCTCGACGCCGGATGCCCCGGCATCACCCTGGCCACCATGGGCCAGGTGCGCGCGGCGCGGACCTTCGGGCTCGACGAGGTGATGCTCGCCAACGCCGTCGTCGACCGCCGGTCGCTGCACTGGCTGGCCGCGGAGCTCGCCGACCCCGACTTCCGCTTCGTGTCGTGGGCAGACTCGGTCGCGACCGTCGAGCGCATGCAGGGCGCGCTGAGGGAGACCGGCGTCCCGCGGCGCGTGGACGTGTGCGTCGAGCTCGGCGCGGCGGGCGGCCGCACCGGTGCCCGAACGCTCGACGAGGCCGTGGAGATCGCCGGGGCGATCGCGGCATCCGATGTGCTGCGCCTGGCCGGCGTCGCGGGCTACGAAGGGGCGCTCGGACACGACCGTTCGCCCGCGGCGCTCGCCGCGGTGCGCGAGTACCTGCAGCTGCAGCTCGCCCTGCACTCCGCCGTGTCGGACCTGTACGACGACGAGGGCGACGTCTTCGTCACGGCGGGCGGCAGCGCCTACTTCGACGTGGTCGCGGATGTCTACGGCGAGGCGATCCGTGCGGGCGACGGCGTGCGCTGGACGATGCGCTCCGGGGCGTACATCGTGCACGACGACGGGTTCTACCGCGGCATCTCGCCGCTCGACGCGAGCTACGAGGGCGAGCACGACGCGCTGCGGGCCGCCATGCACGGATACGCCCGTGTGGTGTCGCATCCGGAGCCTGGCCTGGCGCTCGTCGACGGCGGCAAGCGCGACTTCCCCTTCGACGAGGGCCTGCCCGAGCCGCAGACCGTGGCCGGCGAGCTCGGGGGAGCCGGTGCGCCGCTGGGGGACGCGACGATCTCGGCCATGAACGACCAGCACTCCTTCCTTCGCCTCGCGGATGCGGGGGCGGATGCCGGTGTGGGCGACGTCGTGCGGCTCGGCCTCTCCCACCCCTGCACGGCCTTCGACAAGTGGGATCTGCTGCCCGTGGTCGCCTCGGCCGACGACGACCGCGTCGTCGAGCTCGTTCGCACCTTCTTCTGAGGAGCACACGTGTCGCAGAGTGTCCGCCGAGCGGCCCGGATCCTGGACGCCATCGCCGCGAAGCCGAAGACGGTGGCCGAGCTCGCCGTCGAGTTCGGTCTGCACCGGTCGACCATGTTCCGTGAGCTGCAGACGCTCGAGGACGTGGGGTTCGCGCGCCGTCGTTCCGACGGCAGCTATGTGCTGGCCTTCCACCTCGTCTCGCTCGCGCAGGTCGCGCTGGAGAACCTCGACCTGCGGCAGGCGGCGTCCGCCCACGTGCGCGAGCTGCACGAAGTGGTCGGCAACACGCTGCACGTCGCGGCGCTCATCGACGACACGATCGTCTACGTCGACAAGGTCGAGGACCAGGGCGGCGTACGCATGTACTCGCGCATCGGCTCGCGCGTGCTGCCGCACTGCACGGGGGTGGGCAAGGCGATCCTCGCCGACCTCGACGGAACGCGGCGAGACGCGGTGCTCGCCGGGACGGACTGGACGCCCCACACCGCGCGGACGATCACCTCGCGGGCCGACCTCGATGCCGAGCTCGACGCGGTCTCGGCGAGGGGGTGGGCCGTGGACGACGCGGAGTTCGAGGACTTCGTCAACTGCGTCGCGGTTCCCATCCGCAGCCCCGTCGGCGTGGTCGGCGCGCTCTCGCTCACCGCGATCAGGATGGTGCAGGACCTCGACGAGCTGGCCCTGCGCGTGCCGCTGCTGCAGCGCACGGCGGCGCGCATCGCCCGCGAGATCGGCTGGTGAAGTATTCGGCTAGCTTGTCGCCGTATCCGCTTTCGATGCCGAGGAATTCCTGCGCCTGGCTGTTGCCGTGCCCTTGGCGGATCCAGCTCATCGCTCCATGATGCCCGTTGTCGTCTGGGTGGTGGCGGCGGGCGCAGATGAGCTGCCTTCGTTCAGGAGGCTGTCGGACCACATGGGGTGCAGGGCGCTACGGCGCTTGATGATGACGTGGAACCGGTGTGGCTCGACGTCGAGCCACGTTGCGATGAGGTCGCGGGCCTGGTGCTCGGTCTCGCGGATTTTCAGCGCTTGGGAGACCGCGGCCGGGCCGAGTTCCGGGACCCGGACATGCCACCATCGGCCCTCTGGGTGGACTGTGACGAGGTAGGGCTTGCGCTGCACTCTTGACCGCATAAGAGAGCGACGATACACGCACCCGACGACGAGCCAGGAGAGTGATCGCTTCGCTGGTTGCGCTGAGGGTGACGGTGAGAGCCTGGTTGGTCCAGTCGAGTGACGCGCTGAGCTTCCCCATGAACGTCCCGGGGTGGTGAGTGCTAGGCTCGCCGATCCGATCGGCTTACGGACGGCGGAGTGTTCGTGCCCGCTCGTCGGGCGCGGTGCGACCGCGTATCGTGGGGAAGTGCCTGACTTCCCCTACGCGCGCCTGCGGCGTCGGCCCGACGTCGAGGCCGCGAACCTGCAGGCGTACGACGCCACCGACGCCCTGCTCGTGGGCAGGGCTCTCGAGAGCGGCGTCCCGGGGCACGAGATCGCCGTCATCGGCGACGCGTACGGCGCGATCACCCTGCCGCTGACGGATGCCGGCCTCACCGGCATCCGGGTGCATCAGGACCTCGCGACCGGCCGCCGGGCCCTCGCGCTCAACGCGGAAGAGCTCGGGCTCGCGGGGTTCTCGCCGCATGAGCTCGACGGATCGCTGCTCGACGGCGCGCGGCTCGTGCTGCTGCAGCTGCCCAAGGCGCTCGCGGAGCTCGAGGAGATCGCAGACGCGGTCGCGCGGTGGGCGGCAGCCGACGTCGTGCTCGTGGCAGGCGGCCGCGTGAAGCACATGACCCTCGCCCAGAACGACGTGCTCGGCCGCAGCTTCGCGCGGGTGCAGCCGCAGCGCGCCGAGCGGAAGTCCCGGCTGATCGTCGCGACGGAGCCGCGTGCGGTGCCGGCTCAGCCGCCGTATCCCGTGCGGGCGCACCATGAAGGCCTCGTGCTCGTGGCGCACGGCGGGGCGTTCGCGGGGGCCAAGCTCGACATCGGCACCAGGGTGCTGCTCGACGTGCTCGCCGAGCTCCCCGGTTCTTCCCCTGCGTCTGTTCGCACAGTCGTCGACCTCGGCTGCGGCACCGGCGCGCTCGCCGTCTCCGCGGCGATCGCGCACGCAGGCGCCCGGGTGGTCGCGACCGATCGTTCTGCAGCGGCCGTGGCCTCGGCACGCGCGACGGCGGAGGCGAACGGACTCGCCGACCGCATCGAGGTGACGCACGACGACGCCGGATCGCGGATTCCCGACGCGAGCGTGGACGTCGTGCTGCTCAACCCGCCCTTCCATCTCGGCAGCAGTGTGCACACGGGAGCCGCGACCCGGCTGTTCGAGGCGGCGGCGCGGATGCTGCGCCCAGGCGGCGAGCTGCTCACGGTCTTCAACTCCGCCCTGGCGTACCGCCCCGAGCTCACGGCGCTCATCGGCCCGACCGAGCAGCTCCGCCGCACGCCGAAGTTCACCGTCACACGAAGCATCCGTCGCTGACCCGTCCTGCACACTCCGCGTGAGCCGAGGGTTCTCCACACATACTGGAATTCGGCCGCTAAGCGGGGCTTTTCTTCCCCTGGGCACTGGCAATCTGGGAGCGGACGGACCCATGATGGAAAGGTGCTCACCGTGACAGAACCGCAGATCTGGACAGCCCTCGGCATTCTTGCCGCGGCCCTCACCGGCATGATCGCCGTGGCGACGCAGCTGATGATGCGCACCATCGCGGCGCAGTTCGACGGGTTCGGCGGGATGTTCGCGGTAAGGGTGGAGGCGCTGCGCACGGAGATGATCGCCGGCTTCGAGAAGGTGCATCTCCGATTCGAGGCGGTGGATCGGCAGTTCGAAGCGGTCGACCGGCGGTTCGAGCACATGGACGAGCGGCTCGACGGGATGGACAAGCGGCTCGACGGCATGGAGAAGCGGCTCGACGGGATGGACAAGCGGCTCGACGGCATGGAGAAGCGGCTCGATCGTGTCGAGCTCCGACTCGACGGTCTCGACGGAGATGTCCGCACGCTGATGGCGCGCACGATGCCCCTCGAGGCGACCCGTGCACGGGGTGCAGACGGCGGGCCTGTTGGCCCCGGAATCGGCGACGCGACCTGAGTCGCGGCGTCCGGCGCGCGACCCGTCATTCCCCCGGTCAGGCCAGGAAACCGAACGAGGCTCAGCGTTACGGATTTGCCCCTGACCGGCCATTTCGTTAGGTTGGTCTGTGGGCCTCACGGCCCCAAGACCAGTCCGCGGCCGCGTCCTTCTTTCGATCTGCTGTGCTGCGAAGAGGCGTGGGCGTACGGTCGATGTTCTCTGCGGTGGATCCGAAATCCGCCGCCTGCGCCGCCACAGCACTGCCCTCGAAACGGCCCCGTGAACATCACCCGGGCGTAACCGAAGCGGGCTCGCCCACGAGGTGAGCCGTGGGGGAGACGTGTCCGAAATCGCACTCGAAGCGCGCCATCTGTACAAGGTGTTCGGGAGGAACCCGAATCAGGTCGTACGGCGCCTGAAAGCAGGACAGAACCGGGGCGAGGTCGCCGATGCCGGCACCGCCGCCGTGATCGACGCCAGCTTCACCGTGAACCGCGGTGAGATCTTCGTGATCATGGGGCTCTCGGGCTCCGGCAAGTCCACCATCATCCGCATGCTCAACGGTCTCCACGAGGCGACCGACGGGAGCGTAGTCGTCGTCGGCGACCCCATCACCGGCATCCCCGCGTCGAAGCTCCGCGAGATCCGCCGTGACCGCATCTCGATGGTGTTCCAGCACTTCGCCCTGCTGCCGCATCGTACGGTCGCCGCGAATGTCGCCTATCCGCTCGAGCTCAAGGGCGTGCCCAAGGCCCAGCGCCTGGCGAAGGCCGACGAGATCCTGTCGCTGGTCGGCCTCGCCGGTCTCGGCGACAAGCTGCCCAGTGAGCTTTCGGGCGGCATGCAGCAGCGCGTCGGCATCGCCCGCGCGCTCGCAGCCGACACCGACATCCTGCTCATGGACGAGGCGTTCAGCGCGCTCGACCCGCTGATCCGCCGGGAGATGCAGGAGCAGCTGCTCGAGCTGCAGCAGAAGCTGCACAAGACCATCGTGTTCATCACGCACGACCTCAACGAGGCGATGTTCCTCGGCGACCGCATCGCCGTGATGCGCGACGGCCGCATCGTGCAGATCGGCACGCCGGAAGACATCCTCACCGACCCGGCCAACGACTACGTCGAGCAGTTCGTGCAAGACGTCGACCGTGCCCGCGTGCTCACGGCCGCGAACGTCATGGAGCGTCCGCGCCCGGTGGTGGCGCACACGGCAGGACCCCGCACGGCTCTGCGGCAGATGCGTGATTCCTCGATGTCGGCGACGTACGTGGTCGGCCGCGACCGCCAGCTGGTCGGCATCGTGACCGACCGCGACGCGGTCAAGCTCGTGCGCAAGGGCGTGACCACCCTCGACTCGATCCTCAAGCCGGTGCCCCTCGCGGTGAACGAGGACGAGGTGCTCATGAACCTCTTCATCCCGTCCATCGAATCGCCCGTGCCCCTGGCCGTGACGGATGCCGCCGGCCGCCTGGTCGGCGTGATCCCGCGTGTCACGCTGCTGGCGGCGCTCGGCCCCGGACCCGGCGCGACCGGCGAGCTCACCCTGCCTCTGCTGCCGATGCCGCAGGCCGAGATCGACGCCGTGCTCGGCGAAGCGGAGGTGGCGGCGGAGGCCGAGGCGCAGCCCGCCGCGGCGCCGCAGATCGAGGGAGGGAACCGCTGATGCCCGCGCTCAACATCGCCCCGATGGCGGACGGCTTCCGCATCCCCGTCGGAGACGCGGCGAAGTTCGTCGTCGACTGGATCCGCGACAACCTGAAGATCCTGCTCGACGTCGTCTCGAACGTCGTCGGCTTCCTCGTCGAGGGGCTCGCCGACGTGCTGAACTTCCTCCCCGCGCCCCTCATGATCGTGCTGTTCGCGGCGATCGCCTGGCTGCTGCGTTCGTGGCAGCTCGCGGTGGGCACGGCCGTGACGTTCGCGCTCATCGTCGGCATGGACCAGTGGGATCACGCCATGGAGACGCTCGCGCTCGTGCTCGTCGCGGCGCTGGTGACGGTGGCGATCTCGGTGCCGCTCGGCATCTGGGCTGCGCGCAACGACAGGGTCAGCGCGATCGTGAAGCCCGTGCTCGACTTCATGCAGACGATGCCGTCGATGGTGTACCTGATCCCGGTGATCGTGTTCTTCGGCGTCGGCTTCGTGCCCGGCGTCATCGCGACCGTGATCTTCTCGCTGCCTCCCGGCGTGCGGCTGACCGAGCTCGGCATCCGCGGTGTCGACTCCGAGACCGTTGAGGCCGGCCACGCCTTCGGCGCTGCACCGGGGCAGATCCTGCGCGGCATCCAGCTGCCGCTGGCCATGCCGACGATCATGGCCGGCATCAACCAGGTCATCATGCTCGCGCTGTCGATGGCGGTCATCGCCGGCATCGGCGGTGCCAACGGTCTCGGCAAGGAGGTCGCCGCGGCGCTGGCGACCATCAACATCCCGCAGGGCGTCGAGGCCGGGCTCGGCGTCGTGTTCATCGCGGTCTTCCTCGACCGCGTCACCGCGGCGCTGGGAACGCCGAGCGATCACCCGTCGTCGCTCCTGGGCATGCTCGCCCGGCGCCGCAACGCGCGCCGCCAGGCGATCGCGGATGCCGCGGCGCAGCCGGTCGCCGTCTGACTCACAGTACCCATACGAAACGCACGAGAACATACGAAAGGACGCACCATGAAGAAGTTCCGGCACATCACAGCAGGGGTGGCACTCGCTGCCGCCGCATCCCTCGCCCTCGCGGGCTGCGCGAGCGGCGACGACGGAGCCGCGGGAGGCGACGGCGACAACGGTGACAAGGGCACCATCACCCTCGGCTACCTGCCCAGCTGGACCGACGGCCTCAGCATGGCCTACCTCGCGCAGGACCAGCTCGAGAAGCTCGGCTACACGGTCGAGATGGAGGAGATGACCGAGGCGGGCCCGCTGTTCACCGGCCTCGCCAGGGGCGACTTCGACGTGTATCCCTCGGCGTGGCCCCAGGTCACCCACAAGGAGTACATGGAAACCTACGGCGACGACCTGGAGGACCTCGGCGCGTACTACGACGGCGCGGTGCTCACCATCGCCGTACCGTCGTACATGGACGACATCGACTCGATCGAGGACCTCGCAGGCCAGGCCGACCGGTTCGGCGGCAAGATCGTCGGCATCGAGCCGGGTGCGGGCCTGACGGGTGTGACGAAGGACTCGATGATGCCCGAGTACGGTCTCGACGGCGAGTACGAGCTGCTCACCTCGTCGACCGCGGGCATGCTCGCCGAGCTCGACACCGCCTACGCCGCCGAGGAGGACATCGTCGTTACGCTGTGGCGGCCGTTCTGGGCGTACAACAGCTGGGACATGAAGGACCTCGAAGACCCGAAGGGCGCCATGGGCAAGCCCGAGACGCTGAACTTCATCGCGCACGCCGGTGTCAGCGACGAGTTCCCCGAGGCCGCCGAGCTGTTCGGCAAGATCACGCTGAACGACGAGCAGTACGGCGCGCTCGAGGGCCTCGTGACCAGCGAGGAGTACAAGGGCAAGCCGGCCGAGGCCGTCGACAAGTGGATCGAGGAGAACGGCGACCAGTTCGACTGGATCGTCGAGTAACCCGTATACACATCTGGGGCCGACTCGCCAGATGTCGGACGGGATGCACGTCTCGTCCGACCGGTGGGTGTCGGCCCCGGTTCGTGTCGCTAGGCCAAAGGGCGGCGGTGTGCAACGGGCACCCGGCGAGACGGCGGCGGGCGTAGCCTGTCGGTGTGGACGGGTTCGCTGCGGTCGACTTCGGGTTCGCCCGCGAGGCGCTCCAGCGGGGCATCGCGGCGCTGTACCTCGTCGCGTTCCTCTCGACGCTCAACCAGTTCCGCCCGCTGCTCGGCGAGCGCGGCCTTCTCCCCGCACCGGCACTGCTGGAGTGGGTGGCCGCCTCCGACTCCCGCCGGCGGATGCTGCATCCGACGCTGTTCCGCCGCATCCGTTACACCGACCGTCGCCTCGTCGCTCTGTGCTGGTGCGGCATCGCCGTGGCCGCGCTGCTCGTCGTCGGCCTTCCGCAGCTCGCCCCGCCGTGGGTGCCCATGATCTGCTTCCTCGCGTTGTGGCTCGGGTACATGTCGATCGTCAGCATCGGGCAGACGTTCTACTCCTTCGGGTGGGAGACGCTGCTGCTCGAATGCGGCTTCCTGGCGGCCTTCCTCGGCTCACGCGACCAGCCGCCGCCGACCGTCGTGATCGTGCTGTTCTGGTGGCTGCTGTTCCGGCTGGAGTTCGGCGCTGGCATGATCAAGATCCGCGGAGGCCGCGAATGGCGCGACCTCACGGCGCTCATGTACCACCACGAGACACAGCCGATGCCCGGTCCGCTCAGCCGTCAGGCCCACCTGCTGCCGAGGTGGTTCCATCGCGGGGAGGTGCTCGGCAATCACTTCGCGCAGCTGGTCGTGCCGTTCTTCCTCTTCGCGCCGATCCTGTCGCTGTGGGTGCCCGGCCCTGTGCCGCAGATCGTGGGGACCGTCGCCGCGGCGATCGTGATCGCGACGCAGGCCTGGCTCGTGCTCACCGGCAACTTCGCGTGGCTCAACTGGGCGACCATCGTCATCGCGTTCTCGGCGGTCTCGATTCCTGGCGTCGGGGCACCGTCCGACCGCGGCGCCGACTGGCCCGGCATCCCGCTGTACTGGTTCGTCATCACGTGCGCCGTCGGCCTGCTCTACGTCGTGCTCAGCTGGCCCGCGCTGCGCAACCTCTTCGCCCGGCGCCAGCTCATGAATGCCAGCTTCAACCGGTGGCAGCTCGCGAACGCCTACGGCGCCTTCGGCACCGTCACGAAGGAGCGCATCGAGTACGTGGTCGAGGGCTCGCCCGATGACAACGGCTCCGAGTGGCGCGAGTACGAGTTCAAGGGCAAGCCCGGCGACGTGCACCGCATCCCCCGCCAGTTCGCGCCGTACCACCTGCGACTCGACTGGCTGATGTGGTTCCTCCCGCTGGGGCGATCGCTCGACGACTGGTTCACGGCGTTCCTCGTGCGGCTGCTCGAAGCGGATGCTCCGACGCTGGCGCTGCTGCGCGTCGACCCCTTCCACGGAGAGCAGCCGCGCATGGTGCGCGTCGTGTCGTATCGGTATCGATTCGCGACACGCGCCGAGCGCAGAGCGGACGGGGTCAGATGGGTGCGCACGGGCCGACGCGTGATCCTCGGGCCCGTGGGACTGCGGTGACGCGGGTGATCGTCCCCTCCTCGTCCGAGCGCGGCGAAACGCCCCGGCCGGGGAGAGCCCGGACGGAGCGTTCCGTCTCACTCGGTGCGATCACCGGATCCGCTTGCGGTACGAGAGCATCGCCAGCATGTAAGCCACCACGAGGATGCCGACGCACCACGCCAGCGCCACCCAGATGTCGGAGCCGACCGGCTGCTCGGCGAACAGCGCCTGGATCGTGTTGACGATCGAGGTCACCGGCTGGTTCTCGGCGAACCACCGCACCGGGCCCGGCATGGTGTCGGTCGGCACGAACGCCGAGCTGATGAACGGCAGGAAGATGAGCGGGTACGAGAACGCGCTCGCTCCGTCGACGGTCTTCGCGCTGAGCCCCGCGATGATCGCCAGCCACGTGAGCGCCAGCGTGAACAGCAGCAGGATGCCGATGGCGCCAAGCCACGCCAGCACGCCTGCGCCGGTGCGGAACCCCATGAGGAATCCCACCGCGAAGATGATCGCCAGCGTGATCGCGTTCGCGACGAGCGACGTGATCACGTGCGCCCACAGCACGCTCGACCGCGCGATCGGCATGGAGTGGAACCGCTCGAAGATGCCGCTCTGCAAGTCGGTGAACAGCCGGAACGCCGTGTAGGCGATCCCCGACGCGATCGCGATGAGCAGGATGCCGGGGAGCAGGTAGTTGACGTAGTTCTCCGCGCCCGTGCTCTGACGCAGTGCGCCGCCGAACACGTACACGAACAGCAGCATCAGGGCGATCGGGGTGACCGCGGTCGTGATGATGGTGTCCGCGCTGCGGAAGATGTGCCGCAGGGAGCGGCCGGTGAGTGTCGCCGTGTCGGCGATGACGTGCGTGGTCATGCTGCGCGCTCCTTCTGGGTTTCAGGGTCGGAACCGGGTCCGACGAGGGTGAGGAAGATCTCTTCCAGGCTCGGCTGCTTCTCGACGTACTCGACCTTCGCCGCCGGCAGCAGCGCCTTGAGCTCGGCGAGCGTGCCGTCGGCGATGATGCGGCCCTGGTGCAGGATCGCGATGCGGTCGGCAAGCTGCTCGGCCTCGTCGAGGTACTGAGTGGTGAGCAGCACCGTGGTGCCGGAGCTCGCCAGCTGCTTCACGACCTCCCACACCTCGATGCGCGCCTCGGGGTCGAGGCCCGTCGTCGGCTCGTCGAGGTAGATGACCTCGGGGTCGCCGACCAGGCTCATCGCGATGTCGAGCCGGCGCCGCATGCCGCCGGAGTACGTGCCGGCCTTGCGGCCACCGGCATCCGTGAGCCGGAAGGTCGCGAGCAGCCGGTCGGCGATCGCGCCGGGGTCGGGCAGATGCCGCAGCTTCGCCACGAGCACGAGGTTCTCGCGCCCGGTGAGCACCTCGTCGACCGCGGCGAACTGGCCGGTGAGGCTAATCGACTCGCGCACCTTCAGCGGGTCGGCTGTGACATCGTGCCCCTGCACCGACGCCGTACCGGCATCCGGTGTGAGCAGCGTCGACAGGATGCGCACCATGGTGGTCTTGCCGGCGCCGTTCGAGCCGAGCAGGGCGAAGATCGAGCCCTTCTCGACCTCGAAGTCGACGCCGCGCAGCACGTGCAGGTCCTTGTAGGACTTCTCGATGCCGCGCACCGAGATGGCGGGGGTGGTCATGGTCGTCCTTCCTTTCCGATGGCCTCGTCGACGGCTGCGATGAGCTTCGTGCGCTCCTTGTCGATCCAGCGCTTGCCGCCGTACGACTCGGCGAAGGTCTCGGTGAACTCCACGGGGTCGTCGCCGACGATGGCGCCGACGGGGGTGCCGTCGATCGCGGCGCGCTCCCACAGGTCGGCGAGGTCGGTGAACATCTGCACGAGGGTGTCGCCGTCGGTGACGCCTCCGTACACGAGGTAGTAGCGGTGCTGTGCGGTCGCGACCCCGCGGTAAGGCTCAGGGAGAGCCTCGATGCGCTTCTTCGCCTCGCGGTACTGCTTCTTCTGGTCGAGCGGCCCGGTGATCATCTCGATCCATTTGGCGGCCATGTCAGTTCTCCTTCGACGTGGTGTCGGTCTTGTGGGTGTTCAGCTTCTCGATGTGCTGCACGAGGAAGTCCCAGGTCTTCCAGAACTCCTCGAGCTCGGCGGCGCCCTGCGCGTTGAGGGAGTACACCTTGCGGGGCGGACCCTTCTCACTCGGCACCTTCTCGACGTCGACGAGGCTCTTCTGCTCGATACGGACGAGCAGGGCGTAGATCGTGCCCTCGGCGATGTCGGTGAATCCGTGGTCGCGCAGTCTGGCGGTGATCTCGTATCCGTACGCCGGCTGCTCCGCCAGGAGCGCGAGGACGATGCCCTCGAGCGTGCCCTTGAGCATCTCGGTCATCTGCTTGCCCATCGGACCCTCCATTCACTACTTGGTGTTGTTGAGTACCGGTACAAAGTAACACTAGGTACCGCTACTCAGCAACACCGAATACTGAAGAAGTTCCCGTGTCGGCGTTCACCGCCCCGGACTGGCCTCCGTGATCTGCTCGCGCTCGGCTTCGAGATGGGCGCGGACGGCCCGGATGCCGGGAAGAAGCAGGGCCGCGGCGGCCGCGACACCGAGCCCGATCAGCGCCACGACCACCGAGGCTCCGAGGGCGTCGAGCACGCGCGGCTGCGTCCACTCGCCGTTCACGACGCCGAAGAACACCGTGGTCGACACGGCGATGCCGGCTGCGGCCCCGAGCTGCTGGAATGTGCTGTACGTGCCGGAGGCGGCGCCGGCATCAGACACCGGCACGGTCGCGAGGGCGACGTCGATGAGCGGGATGATGATGAGCGAGAGCCCTACGCCGGCCGTGAGCATCGCGGGCGCCGCCGTCCATCCGCCGAAGCCTGCGCCGTCTGCCGACAGCACGGCGAATGTCCACGCGATGCCGGCGGCCATGAGCACGCATCCGATGACGATCATGATCTTGCCGAGCTTGGTGGTCATCGGCACGGCGATCCCCGTGCCGATCATGGCCCCGATGCTGAAGGCGAGCAGGTTGAGTCCGGCGGCGAGGGCGTCGAAGCCGAGCGCGAGCTGCAGGTAGAGGATGAACGGCAGCGTGAACGCGTTCATCGCGCCCTGGAACATCGCCTGCGTGACGAGTCCGGCCGAGAAGCCGCGGTTGCGGAACAGCGGCAGCGGCAGCAGGGCCGAGCCGTCTCGTGCCGCCCGGCGGCGTGCGTGGGCGACGAACAGCACGAGCAGCGCGACGCCTGTCGCGTCGAGGGCCCACAGCCACGCGGGCCACTCGAGAGTCCGCCCCTCGATGAGCGGGATCATCAGGCACAGCAGTGCGGCGGTGAGCAGCGCGACGCCGGTGAGATCGGTGCGAAGGGGACGGTCGGAGCGGGTCTCGGGCACGCTGCGCACGGCGATCGCGTAGATGACCACGCCGACGGGGACGTTGATGAGCAGGATCGAACGCCAGCCGAGCCCGAGCAGGTCGGCGTCGACGAGCCAGCCGCCGAGGATCGGGCCGACGACGGCGGCGATTCCGCTGACGGCGCCGATGATGCCGTAGACGGGCGTGCGCTCGCGTGGCGTGTAGAGGGCCTGCACGGTCGCCAGCAGCTGCGGCACCATGAGCGCGGCGAAGAGTCCCTGGATCACGCGGAAGGTGACGAGAGGCGGGCCCGACCACGCGGCGGCTCCCGCTGCCGATGCAAGTGTGAAGCCGACGATGCCGACGAGGAAGAGGCGCCTGCGGCCGAAGATGTCGCCGAGCCGGCCGCCGGTGATGAGCGCGACCGCGAACGCCAGCATGTAGCCGGAGACGATCCACTCCAGCTCCGCATCGCGGGCGTCGAGACCCTGGCCGATGGCGGGGAGTGCGACCTGCACGATCGTCGCATCGAGCAGGTCCATGAACGAGGCGAAGAGCAGGATGCCGACGGCCAGGCCGCGGCGAGAGGTGTCGGCCATGCGAGGCCCCCTTCTAGAATGAGGTGTCTCAGGAATGAGATATTCCCAAAGTGGGAAGATCCCACGACGGAGAGAATATGACTGGGGGTCCTCCATGTCAAGCAAGGCCGACGTCACGCGACGCCTCCTCGACCTCATGCAGGTGTTCATCGCGGATGCCGTGCTCACGAACGAGCGCATCGCACGGTCGCTCGGGCTCAGCGTCGTCGACCTTCAGGCGTTCGGCGTGCTGGTCCGCGCGGGGCGTCCGCTCACGGCGGGGGAGCTGAGCCAGCGCACCGAGCTGCCGACCAGCACGACCACGCGCGTGATCGACCGGCTGGAGCGCGAGGGGTTCCTGCAGCGCGCCGCCGATCCTGCCGACCGGCGCCGGGTCGTGCTGCACCCGCGCCCTGATGCGTTCGAGCGCTTCGCCTCAGGCGAGCAGGGCGACCCTTACGCCGACGTCACGGCCCAGGTCGAGCGCGCGCACGAGCAGTTCACCGTCGCGGAGCTCGAGACCGTCGCCCGGTACTTCGAGGCCGTGTCGGCTGCCGCGACCCCGCCCCGACCCTGACCTGATCCCGGGCCTGACCCTGACCTGATCCCGGGCCTGACCTGACCCCGCCGCGCTCCCGAGCGTCCCTCCGCGCTCCTGCATCCGCTCCGCGCCTCCGCGGGGACGGCGCTCAAAGCCAGCGCTTGTACTTGAAGACCCCGTACAGGCCGACGGCGAAGGCGGCCATCGCGCCGATCGCGAGGGGGTAACCGTAGGTCCACTTCAGCTCCGGCATGACCTCGAAGTTCATGCCGTAGACCGTGCCGACGAGCGTGGGCGCGAAGATGATCGCGGCCCACGAGGAGATCTTCTTGATCTCGTCGTTCTGCGCGAGCCCGGCCTCGGAGTGCCGCCGCGCGACGAGGGCCGACTGCACGGTCAGCGCGTTCTCGAGGATCGCGCGGAACGAGTCGACGCGCTCGTTGACCCGGATGGTGTGGTCGAGCACGTCGCGCAGCGACCGCTGCAGCTCCTCGTCGATGCGGTACTTGTCCGAGCCGCGCCGCAGCCACTCCAGCATCCCGGTGAGCGGGTGCACCGCCCGCTGGAAGTTGATGACCTCGCGCGAGAGCTCGTAGATGCGGCGGGAGAGCGCGTCGTCGTCGCTGTCGCCGAACAGCTGGTCCTCGATCTCGTCGATGTCGTTCTCGAGCCCTGCGACGATGGGCTCGTACTCGTCGACGACCTCGTCGAGGATCGCGTAGAGCACGGCCTCCGGGCCCATCGCGAGCAGTTCAGGGTTCGCCTCCATGCGGCGTCGGACCGCGGCGAGGTTCGGCGATTCGGCGTGCCGGATCGTGACCACGAAGTCGGGGCCGATGAAGAGGTGCAGCTCGCCGAACTCGACCGACTCCTGCTCGTCGCGGTAGCGGGCGGGCCGCAGCACCGCGAACAGGGTGTCGCCGTAGCGCTCGACCTTGGAGCGCTGGTGCCCGGACAGCGCATCTTCGACGGCCAGCGGATGCAGGTCGAACTCGCGCGCGACCGAGTGCACCTCCTGCGGACTCGGCCGGTACAGGCCGATCCACGCGATGCCTCCGACCGCGTCGAGGATGCGGTAGGTCTCGTCGAGGTTCTTCGGGGTCTCCACTCGGCGTCCCTGGACGTACACGCCGTTGTCGATGAGCGCCATGATGCGGCTCCGTTCTCGCGGGCGCACACGGCGTCGTCGTGCCGGGTGCGCGAATCCATCGGGGGTGCGGAGGACGCCGCCGACGGCTGCGGAAGATCAGGCCTGCGGGATCGCGGAGCGGATGCTCAACGCGAGGCCGTGCGCGACGCAGCGAAGGCGGCGTCGTGACTATCACCGGACATCGCCATCACCGCCTTTCGCGCACTCGGGGGTCGCCGGACCCGATAGACCAGCATACTCCTGTTCGTCTGGGCGAGTCAGGGGAGCGCGACGACCTCGCCGCCTCGCGCGGCCGACGCCTGCGCGGCCTTCACGATCTCGACGGTGCGGATGCCGACTCCGGCGTCGGGCTGCGGCTGCCGCCCCTCGCGCACGGCGGCGACGAACTCGTCGAGCAGGAGGGCGTCGAGGTCTGCGCCCACCGGATCCCACGTCTCGCCCTGGGCGTCGTGACCGGCGACCCCCTTCGCGAACGGGCTCACCGTGAGGGTGCCGTGCTCGGCGACGATCTGCAGCGTCACGCCTCCCCAGGTCGCCGAGCTCATCGGCCAGCTCCACGAACAGTCGATGGTGGCGATCACACCCGAGGGGTACTGCACGGTGACGAGCCCGCCCGTCTCGACCTGGAGGTCGCGATGCCCGTGCAGGATGCTGTTCGACACGGCGCGCACCGAGGCCGCGCGTTCTCCGAGCAGCTCGTCGAGCAGGTCGGCGCAGTGCACCACGTGATCGACGAGCGCCCCGCCGCCGGCGAGCGCGGGGTCGGTGAACCACGCCCTGTCCTGCGGCAGCTTGCCGTTGTTCACGCCGGTGACGCCCAGCACGCGCCCCAGCCGGCCGCTGCGCAGCTGGGCCACGGCGTCGCGCACGACCGGGGCGAACCGAACGGGGTACGCCACCATGAGGATCACGCCGGCGCGCTCGCACGCCTCGCGCATCGCGACGGCGTCGTCGACCGTGGTGGCCAGGGGCTTCTCGCACAGCACGTGCGCTCCGGCCGCCGCCGCGCGTTCGACCAGCTCGCGGTGCCGCGCATTCTCGGCGGTGACGACCACCGCGTCCGGTCCCCACGCGAACGCCTCGTCGTACGTGTCGACGTAGGCGACACCGAGCTCGGCGGCCAGAGCGGCGCCGCGCGGGGCGTCGTCGGGGGCGGCCGCGCCGTCGGGGTCGGCCGCGATCACCTCGACGCCCGGCATCGCCGTGAGCGCGCTGACGTAGCTGAGGGCGTGCGTGTGCGCGAACGACAGCACGGCGATCCGCAGGGGTGCGGGGGTGTTCATCGGGGGTCCTCCTCGGCCTCGGCGGTCAGCGATACGGGGGCCCCGGCGGCGATCGACGCGTACGCCGCCTCGGCCACGGCCACCGCGTCGATGCCGTCGCGCGGAGTGACGAGGGCGTCGCGGCCCTCCGCGATGGCGGTGACGAAGTCGGCGATCTCGGCGTAGTACGGACTCTCCTGCGGCGACATCGGCGGCAGGTAGTCGGGGGAGCCGGGGGCGGCGACGGCATCCGTGCGCAGCGAGAGGTCTTCTGCGCTGTCGTAGCGCACGCGCCCGGCGGAGCCTGCGACCTCGACGCTCGTGCGGAACGGCATGCCCGCCGCCACCCAGCTGCCGTGGATGTGGCTGATGACGCCGCTGCGGTGGGTGAGCACGACGTGAGACGTCACGGGCGCAGGCACGCGGTCGTCGACGGTCGGCGGGTTCTGCACCGCGAACACCTGGGCGACAGGGCCGGCGAACCACATCGCCTGGTCGATGTCGTGGATCATGAGATCGCGCACCACGCCTCCTCCCGTGCTCTCGCGGAAGAACCACGGCGTGAGCGGGGCCGATCCCGCTCTGCTGAAGCGCTGCACTGCCACGGTGCCGATGCGCCCTGCGTCGATGGTCTCCTTGATCTTGCGGTACTCGCCCATGTACCGCACCACGTGCGCGGGGAACAGCCGCACCCCGGCGGCATCGGCGGCGCGCGCGACGGCCGCGGCATCCGCGGCGGTGGGGGCGAGCGGCTTCTCGCACACGACGTGCCGGCCTCGGGCGATGGCGCGGAGGGCGAAGTCGGCGTGCGTGCTGCTCGGCGTGACGATGTCGACCACGTCGACGCGGTCGATCAGGGTGTCGACGTCGGCGACCTCGGTGAAACCGTACTCGGCGGCGATCTCGTCTGCGCCTTCGAGCGACGTCACGAACCCCTCGGCGCCGAGTGCGCGCCACGCGTCGGCGTGCACGCGGGAGATGCCCCCTGCGCCGATGAGTCCGACCTTCAGCGTGCTCACTTCTTCTCCTCGGTGGTATCTGGTGCTGCGGCGTCGTGCGGCAGCGGCGTGATCGGGGGAACTGGCATGTCGTCGAGGCCGTAGACCTCGCCGGGGTGGCGGCGGAACGCATGCACCAGGGCTCCGTGCGCTGCGGCCTCGGCGCCGAGCCGCGCTTCGGTCAGCGGCACCTGGAACGGCAGACGGATGTGGCGGGGGAGCGCCTCACGAAGCGGGTCGAGCAGCCGCTCATGGGCCTCGGACAGGCCGCCGCCGATCACCACCATCGCCGGGTCGACCGTCATGATGAGCATCGCGATGCCGTGCGAGAGCTCTTCGATGAAGGCGTCGAGCTCGGCCTGCGCGTCGCGGTCCCCGCCGCGCGCGAGGGCGAACACCTCGGCGGCGGTGGGTGCCGTGCGCCACAGGAGCTGGCCGGTCTCGTTGCTGATCCCGCGGAACGCGAGGCGGCCGATGTCGCCGGCGGCGTTGTGGATGCCGCGCCGCGGCTGGCCGCCCAGGATGAGGCCCATCGCGATGCGGTTGCCGACCGAGAGGTACACGACGTCGTCGACGAGCTGCGCGACCCCCAGGTGGTGCTCGGCCACGGCGGCGAGGCGGACGCCGTTGTCGACCGCGACGGGGCATCCGAAGGCGTGCCGCAGCTGCGAACCGATGTCGATGCCCGACCACTCGGGGATGACGACGGATGCTGTGACCCTCCCGGCGTCGTCGACGATGCCGGGGAGCGAGACGCCGATCGTCCGCACGCGCGAGGCGGGGATGCTCGCGTCGGCGAGCGTGCGGCGGATGTCGTCGATGACGGCGGCGAGCTTGGCAGGCCCGTCCGGGCGTCCGGCGACGCCGTCGAAGGTGCGCTGGGCGACGACGGCACCGCCCAGGTCGGAGACGACCACGCGGATGCTGGCGACGCCGATGTCGACGCCGACGACGGCTCCGGCATCCGACTGGAAGGCGTAGCGGCGGGCCGGGCGTCCCGCTCCCCCGCCGGGGACGAGGGGGGCGTCGGCGACGAGCCCCGCCTGGGTGAGGACGCCGACGGCGGTCTCGACAGAGGTGCGGGAGACCTCCAGCGACCGTGACAGCTCGCTGACCGTGGCTGGTCCGACGTCGCGCAGGTGGAGCGCGGAACGCGCGACGATCGACAAGGGCGCTGGCACGGCCATGTGCGGACCTTCCTTCTCGCTGTCGCAGGTTTCGATCAAAATAGCACACTCGATTTTTAGATCACAGGCGTTGTTTTCCTGCGAGAAACACGCGTGTAACAAAGCGATGAGACGGTGTACTTGACGAATTATCCCACTTCAATGTCATAATAAACCGTACTCAGCACGGTATGAGCAAAGGAGCACCATGCGCGTCAGTAAGTTCATCGGCGTCACCGCGGGCGTCGCGGCCGCCACGCTGTTGGCCGGATGCTCGGCGGGCGGAGACGCCGCCGAAGGCACGAAGCACATCACGGTCTGGCTCTACCCGGTCATCGCCGACGAAGCGGTGCACAAGGACTTCTGGGACACCACGATCGCCGACTTCGAGAAGAAGCACGACGACATCACGGTCGACTACGAGATCTTCCCGTGGGCCAATCGCGACGAAGCGCTCCAGACGGCGATCGCCGCAGGCAAGGGACCCGACGTGGTCTACCTCATCCCCGATCAGCTCGCCGCTTACCAGAAGTCGATCGCGCCGCTGAACTCGCTGCTGAGCACCGAGCGTCAGGACGAGATCCTGCCGAACGTCAAGGAGTCCGTCACCATCGACGGCGACATCCTCGGCGCGCCGATCCTCACCAGCGCTCAGCCCCTGCTGTGCAACGCGGCCGCCTTCGAGGCCGCCGGCGTCACCGAGTACCCCGAGACGTGGGACGACATCACCGAGATCGCCCCGAAGTTCACCGAGAAGGGCATGTACGTCCTCAACTACCCGGCGTCCGCCGAGAACACCCTCAACCTCACGTTCTATCCGCTGCTCTGGCAGGCCGGCGGCGAGGTCTACTCGACGGACGGAGGCGTCGGCTTCGACAGCAAGGCGGGCGAAGAGGCGCTGACGTTCCTCACCGATCTCGCCGAAGCGGGAGCGCTCGATCCCGAGGCGCTCACGACCAACGTGCCTCTCGAGCAGACCGCGATCGCGCAGGGCAAGGTCGCCTGCACCTGGAACAACGCGGTCACCGAGGTCGAGCCGTTCTGGGGCGAGGAGAACGTCAAGGTCCTCGCTCCGCTGACCGACGAGAAGTCCGTCGCCTACGGCACGGTCGGCTCGCTCTCGGTCTTGAAGGGGTCGAAGGCGCAGGATGCCGCGGCCGAGTTCGTCGAGTTCGCCACGGGTGCCGACGTGGTCGAGCCGTACCTGAAGGCGGCCGGCTACTTCTCCGCGCTGAGCACCACGGGTCCGCTGTACGCCGACGACCCGCTCCTCGGCGAGGTCGAGAAGTACGTGCCCGACACCACGGTCGGTGAGCTCGCGACGAGCTCGCGCGCGCTCATGGGCGTGCTCGCTCCCGAGATCCAGGCGGCGCTCCTCGGCCAGAAGTCCCCGAAGGACGCGCTGTCCGCCGCGGCGGACGCCGCGGCGCCCCTGCTGAACAAGTGACACGAGCGGGGCGCACGGCCGACCGTCGTGCGCCCCGCCATCCCGCCCCCCGACCCGCGAGGTATCGACCAATGACGACGGCAACGAGCCAGAGAAGGCCCGCAGGGCGGGTCGCCAGGGTGCTGTCCCGGCGCGAAGCCCGCGTGGCGTTCCTCTTCGTGCTCCCGGCCTTCCTGCTCTTCATCGCGTTCCGCTTCGGCCCCAGCATCGTCGGCGTCGCGCTGAGCTTCTTCGACTACGACATCAGCGGCGAGGTCGCCTGGCGAGGGCTCGACCACTTCCAGCGGCTCGTCGCCGATCCGCTGTTCTGGCGTGCGATGGGCACCACCGTGATCTACACGGTGTTCGCGGTGCCGATCGCTCTCGTGCTGTCGACGGTCATGGCGCTCGGCGTGCGGAGGGCGTTCCGCGGCGCGCGCTTCTTCCGGTCGATCTTCTTCCTCCCCGTCATCACCTCGCTCGTGCTCGCCGGCTCGATCTTCGTGTGGATCTTCTCCAGCACCGGCCCGTGGTCGGCGGTCATGGCTCCGCTGGGTCTCGGCGGATCGTGGCTCGGCAGCACCGTGCTCGTCATCCCGGCCATCGTCGTCGTCGGCGTCTGGTCGCGGTTCGGCTACGGGATGATGATCATGATCGCCGCCATGCAGGACATCCCGCGGGAGCTGGAGGAGGCCGCGCTCGTCGACGGCGCCAACGCGTGGCAGCGCTTCCGGTGGATCGTGCTGCCGCACCTGCGCCCGACCATCTTCTTCCTCGCCGTCATCGAGACGACCGCGGCCTTCCAGGTCTTCGACGTCATCTACGTCATGACCCAGGGCGGCCCCGCCAACGCGAGCTACTCGCTCGTCTACCTGCTCTACGACCAGGGCTTCCGGTACTTCGACTACGGGTACGCGGCGGCCGTGGGCGTCGCCCTGTTCCTCATGACCCTCGTCGTCGCGCTGATCCAGCGCCTCGTGATCGGAAAGCAGAAATGACCGCCGTGAGCCCGACGATGAACCGATCGAGGAACCGCTCGTTCCGCGCGCTCGAGCCCACGGGGTGGGGCGTCGTCGTCCGCTGGATCTGGCTGAGCATCGCCGGCATCCTCAGCTTCTTCCCCTTCTACGCGATGGTCGTGCTGAGCCTGAAGCCGGGCAAGGTCGTCGAGCTGCCCGGCTCCCTGCTCCCGTGGACCGACATCTCGTTCGACTCCTACGCGCAGGTCCTCGGCGGCCAGAACATCCTCGGCTGGCTCGGCAACACGCTCGTCTACTCGCTCGTCTCCGTCGTCGCCGTGCTCTTCCTGTCGGCGATGGCCGGATACGCCTTCGCCAAGAAGCGCTTCGCCGGCAAGGAGGTGATGTTCTGGTCGTTCCTCTCCATGGTGATGGTGCCGTTCCACGTCACGCTCATCCCGACCTTCATCCTCATGGCGAACCTCGGCGGCGTCGACACCTACTGGGGACTTATCCTGCCCACGCTCGCGAACGCGCAGGCCGTGTTCCTCATGCGTCAGTTCATCCAGGGGCTGCCCGACGAGCTGTTCGAGGCCGCGCGCATCGACGGCGCGGGGGAGTTCCGCATCTTCCTCCGCATCGTGCTGCCGCTGTGCAAGCCGATCCTCGCCACCCTGGGCATCTTCGTCTTCCTGTGGCACTGGAACGACTTCCTCTGGCCGCTCATCATCGCGAAGTCGAACGCGATGTTCACACTCACCGTCGGCATCTCCTCGCTGCAGCAGCAGAACGTCCCGCTGAGCACCATGCTCGCAGGGTCGGTCGTCGCGCTGCTGCCGATCTTCCTCGCCTACCTCATCGCCCAGAGGTACGTGCAGGAGGGTGTCGCCGGCACCGGAATCAAGGGCTGACAGGGAAGGACATCACCGTGACTGCGCATGCATTCGCCTCAGAGGCCGAGCTGGAGGAGGCGCTGACCACGCCGAGCCGCGCGCTCGTCGACGACCTCGCCGCCGGATCGGGCGACCTGGTGATCCTCGGCGCCGGGGGCAAGATGGGCCCGACCCTCGCGGTGCTCGCCCGCCGCGGGCTGGATGCCGCGGGGCGCGAAGGCGACGAGGTCTACGCCGTGTCGCGGTTCGGCGACGCCGCGCTCCGTGCGCGCCTCGAGGATGCTCGCGTGAGGGTCGTGCCGTTCGACCTCATCGAGAACGACGACCTCTCGTCGCTGCCCGATGCGCCGAACGTCGTGTTCATGGTCGGCGCCAAGTTCGGCGCGGCGACCAACGCCTCCTGGGCATGGGAGGTCAACGCGGCGCTTCCCGACCGCGTCGCCCGCCGCTACCGCGACAGCGCCATCTCCGTGCTCTCCACGGGCAACGTCTACCCCTTCGTACCCGCATCGTCGGGCGGCGCATCCGAAGACGTCGCCCCCGCGCCGATCGGGGAGTACGCGCAGTCGTGCCTCGGCCGCGAGCGCGTGTTCGAGTTCGGCGCGCAGGAGCGCGGCACGCGTGTGTCGCTCATCCGCCTCAACTACGCCGTCGACCTGCGCTACGGCGTGCTCGCCGACATCGGCAGCGCCGTGCACTCCGGTCAGCCCGTGTCGGTCGCGACGGCGAACGTGAACGTCGTGTGGCAGGGCTACGCGAACGAGGTCGTGCTGCGCAGCCTCTCGCACGCCTCGACCGACGTCTTCACCATCAACCTCACTGGCCCCGAGCTGCTCAGCGTCGAGTCGATCGCGCACCGCTTCGGGGCGCTGTTCGACCGCGAGGTGGAGATCGTCGACGACCCGCAGCCGACCGCCCTGCTCAGCGATGCGCGCCGCTGCATGGCGCTGTTCGGGTACCCGTCCGTGCCTGCCGAGGAGCTGATCCGCCTGCAGGCCGAGTGGATCGCCGCCGGACTGCCCCTGTCGGCCAAGCCCACCAAGTGGGCCGTGCGGGACGGGAAGTTCTGATGTCCGTTCCCGCACTCCGCCCGCAGGCCGCGGCGACCCTCGCCAGAGGCGCCGTGATCCCGGCGCATCCGCTCGCCCTCACCGCCGGCCGGCGTCTCGACGAACGCCGTCAGCGCGCGCTCACCCGGTACTACCTCGATGCGGGAGCCGGCGGCATCGCGATCGGCGTGCACACCACCCAGTTCGAGATTCGCGACCCCGAGCACGCGCTGTTCGAGCCCGTGCTCGCGCTCGCGGCCGAAGAGCTCGACGCCAGGGCGGGTGCCGAGATCGTGCGCATCGCGGGCGTCGCCGGCGACACGGCGCAGGCGGTGGCCGAGGCCGAGCTCGCGCGCAGCCTCGGCTACGACGCCGTGCTCGTGAGTCCTCGGGTGGCCGGGGCCGACGAGCGCGCTCTGCTCGACCGGGCCCGCGCCGTGGGCGAGGTGCTCCCCGTCGTCGGCTTCTACCTGCAGACCGCCATCGGCGGCCCCGTGCTCGACCGGGAGTTCTGGCGCGAGTTCGCCTCGATCCCCGCCGTGGTCGCGGTGAAGGCCGCGCCGTTCGACCGCTACCGCACGCTGGAGCTGGTGCGCGGTGTCGCGGCATCCGGTCGCGCCGATGAGATCTCCCTGTACACCGGCAACGACGACGCGATCGTCGCCGACCTGCTCTCCGAGTTCCACGTCGACTCCCCCGACGGGCGGCGCACCCTGCGCTTCGTCGGCGGCCTGCTCGGCCAGTGGGCGGTGGGCACGCGTGCGGCGGTCGCCCTGCTGGAGCGGGCGCGCAGCGCGATGGAGGGGGATGCCGAGGCGTACCGCGAGCTGGGATTGCTGGCGTCCGACATGGTCGACGTCAACCAGGCAGTGTTCGACCCCGGCAACGACTTCCACGGCGTGATCGCCGGCGTGCACGAGATGCTGCGTCAGCAGGGACTGCTCGAGGGCATCTGGTGCCTGGACCCCGCCGAGGGCCTCTCTCCTGGACAGGCCGACGAGATCGCCCGCGTGCGACGCGCCTACCCCCACCTCAACGACGACGCCTTCATCGCCGAGCACCTCGAGGACTGGCTGCGATGAGCGCCGCCGCCGCGGTCGCCCCCGCCGTGGTAGCCGTGGTGCCGGAGGGGCTGTTCGCGGAGTTCTTCTCGGATGCCGACGAGGCACGCCTGCGGGCGGCGGCCGAGCGCCTCGGCGGGGAGTTCGTGCGGGTGGACCGGCTCGACGAGGTCGACGCATCGGCGGCGCGCGTCGTGATCACGAGCTGGGGTGCTCCCCCGTTCGACGAGACCGTGCTGGCGACTCTGCCCGCGCTCGAACTCGTCGCGCACACCGGTGCGACGGTGAAGTTCTTCGCCACGGATGCCCTCTTCGACCGCGGCGTGCGGGTGACGCAGGCCGGCGCGGGCATGGCCCGATCGGTGGCGGAAGTGTCGCTGGCCTTCACGCTGGCGCTGCTGCACCGCGTGCCCGAGATGCACGAGGCCGTGCGCGCGGGCGGCTGGTACGACGCCGAAGCCGTCGGTGCGCAGCATGAGCTCCTCGGGGCTCCCATCGCCGTGATCGGCGCCTCGCGCACCGGCCGTGCGTACCTGGAGCTGCTTCGGGCGCTGGGGGCGGAGCCGCTGCTCGTCGACCCCACGATCACCGCGGCCGCTGCCGAGGAGCTGGGCGCCGCGCTCGTGCCCCTCGACGAGGCGCTGCGGCGCGCGCGCATCGTCGCCGTGCACGCGCCGACCCTGCCGGAGACGCATCACCTCATCGGGGGCGCGGAACTCGCGCTGATGCCTGACGGCGCCGGCCTCGTCAACACCGCGCGCTCGTGGCTCGTCGACGAGCAGGCGCTGCTGACCGAGCTGCGCAGCGGACGCCTGCGCGCGGCGATCGACGTCTTCGACGAGGAGCCGCTGCCCGCGGACAGCCCGTTCCGTCGTGTCCCCGGGGTGCTGCTGACACCGCACCGTGCCGCGGGGACGACCGAGGGGCGGCTGCGTCAGGGCCGCATCGTGGCCGACGAGCTCGACGCCTTCTCGGCAGGAGAGCCCCTCGTGCACGCCGTCGACCGTTCGCAGCTGTCGACGATGGGCTGACGATGACGGCTCTCCGCGTCGCGTTCGCCGGCCTCGCCCACTCGCATCCGTTCACGGACGCGCAGAACGTGCTCGCGCAGGGCGGGGAGGTCGTCGCGGTGCACGATGCGGATCCTGCGGCCGCGGCGGGCTTCGCCGGGCGGTTCGACGCGGTCGTGGCGCCGTCGACCGAGGCGCTGGCGTCGTACGGCGCCGACCTCGTGATCGCGACGCCGCGGTGGGACGAGACGGTGCCTGCCCTGCGCGGGCTGACCGGTGCGGATGCCGCGGCCCCCGTGTTCGTGAACAAGACGGTCGCGGCGACGCCGGCGCAGGTGTCGGCCTTCGCCGCCGCCGTGGCGGACGCGCACGTCGCCGTCGGCACCTCGTCGGTGCTGCGGTTCGCCCCTGCGGTCGTCGCGCTGGCCGAGGCTGTCGCCGCAGACCGTGCGGCAGGGGCGGAGGTGCTCGCGGTCCGCGTGCACGCGCAGCACGACGCCGCGGCGTTCCGCCTGCCGGGGCGCGAGTGGCAGGACGACCCCGAGCGCGGCGGCGGCACCCTCGTGACCGTCGGGGTGCACGCATGGGAGATGGTCGACGCGGTGCTGCCCGGCGCGGCGCTCGTCGCGCCGTCGGGGTCGACGCGGCGGATCGCGGGATCGGCGACGCGCTCGGAAGACCTCGGCGTCGTGTGCGGGATGCTGGAGGTGCCGGGCGCGGCGGTGACCTCGCGGGCTGCACCACCGGCCGTGCCCGCGTCGACCGCCGGACGTGTGGCGTCGGCCGTGGAGCGGATCCCGGTGCAGGTGCTGGTATCCGGAGTGCCAGGCCCCGACGCGTACCGGATCGAGGTGGTCACGGCCGCCGGCGTGCGTGCGGCCGACCTCGACGTCGACGACGCGAACGAATCGCTCGGCTTCGCCGGACTCGTGCGTGCGCTGCGCGCCGCGGCCGGTGATGGTCGCGCGGCGGCGCCGTGGAGCGAGGCGGAGGTCGTCGTGCGCAACACCGTGACGGCGGCCATGGCCGCGCGGGAGGGTCGATGAGCGGCGACGCGGTGATCCGACCGGCGACCGCGGCGGACGAACCCGCCCTCGCCCGGCTCTGGGCCGCCGCGTTCACGCCTCCGCTGGCACCGGATCAATGGCTCGTGGATGCGCGGCGGCACAAGCACACGCTGGTCGCGGAGGATGCGGACGGCCTGTGCGGGTCGATCTACGGCGTGCCCAAGAGACTGCGCGAGCGCGACGGCGGAACAGCCGCCGTGCACGCCATCGGCAGCGTCGCGGTCGACGCCAGGGCGCGCGGCCGGGGACTCGCGCGCCGTCTCGTCGCGGCCTCGCTGCAGACGGCGGGGGATGCGGACTGGGCGCTGCTGTTCACCGGCACCCCCGAGGTCTACCGGTCGAGCGGTTTCGAGACGTTCGCGATGGATCGCGTGCTCGCGGGGCCGTGGAGAGCACCGTCCGCTGCGGAGGGAGCCGCCGGAGTGCCCGCCGGCACCGGCGACGGGGTGCTGCGGCGGCGGATCGGTGCGAACGGCGGCCGGCCCTCGGCATCCGGAGCTGCCGTCCTTCCCGACGCCGTGCGCATCGCCTACGAGCACTCCCGGGAAGGTCTGGTGCTCGCGCCGGTGCGCAGGGAGGTGGACTGGGAGATGGCCGCCGTGCGGCTCCGCGGCGCGCTCCTGTACACGCACGAGACGACCGACTCGGCCTACGTCGTCGCCACGATCCGCGGAACGACCGGCGTGGTGTGCGAGGCCGCGCTGCCGACGGATGCCGATGCCGACGGCATCCGTCATGCGCTCCTCACCGCGCTCGCCGCGGACTGGGAGGCCGCCGATGTGACGGACTGCGACATCGCTGTTCCCGCCCGCCCCGGTGATGAGGGCGCGTTCGCTGGCTTCGCGCCGGAGGCGAGGCGCCTCACCGATCACACCGGCATGACTCGTGCACTGCGGCGCCGTCCGCGCCTCGACGGCATCCGACACTTCACGGAGGCCGACTACTTCTGAACAGGTTCGACACCGACTCTGGGGAACTGGGGATCGATACGAGGCGCGGCCGACCGGTCCGCCCAGGAAACAGCGGCGATGTCGCCGTGAGGAGGGATGACGATGACGCGTGATGAGAACACCGACCCCGGCGCGCTGCGCAGCAGGCGCATGGTGCTGGCCGGCTTCGGGGCAGCCGCGCTCGGCGGAGTGGCGGCCGTGGCCACGCACACGCCGGCGCAGGCGGCGGGGCCGGCCGTGCCGCAGGCCGCGACGAGCGCCCGCTCGGTCGGCAGTGCCGGGACCGTCGACGAGCTCAGCGGGGTGAAGGGCAAGGCCGGCGACCTCGTCGCGGTGGCCGGACACACGACACCCGGCGACGGCGGAGGCGGAACATACCGGCTCGTGACCGCCGACCCGCCCGCACCCAACGGCGGCACCGTCGTGGCGGGCAAGGGCGGATCGTGGGTGCTCGTGCACTCCGGCGTGGTGGACTTCCGGGTGTTCGGGCTGTTCGACGCCTCGCAGCCGGCGGATGACGCGCTCGACGCCATGGTGGGCGATCCCTCCATCCACCGCATCGAGGCGCACACCGACCTCAACTTCGTTCGCAGGCACCGGTTCTCGCGCTCGAACATCGCGTTCGACTTCGGCAACCACCTCATGACGACCGAGGGCATCGAGAACGCAGGGAAGGACGATCCGTTCGCCGCGGTCATGTTCTTCCGCGGCGAGGTGACGGATGCCGTGCAGGAGGCGCGGCTCGGCGAGGACGTGCCCGACCTCGCCGACGTCTTCCCCGTGGCCGACTCGTCGTTCTTCGCGGTCGGCGAGTGGTATGCGGCCGAGGTGAATCCGCTCAAGGGCCGATGGGAGCGCGAGCTGCAGCGGCTCGTACAGGTCACGCAGATCGTCGACGGCACGCACATCCGCGTGAACTACCAGAACGGCTGGCCGCTGGGGAAGGACCGCTCGATCACGTGGCGGCGCATCGTCCCCGTGCACGACGTGCGCGTCTCGAACCTGCGGTTCCGAGGCGGCGGGGCCGACGAGTTCACCGGATCGCATCCGCTCGCGTTTGAATACGCGGTGCGCTGCGACGTCGACCACATCGACGGCACCGCCACGTTCTGGCCGCTCATCCAGCGCCGGTGGAACACCTACTACTCGACGGAGAGCTGCAACCTGACCAACCCGACGTCGGTCACCTGGGGCGGCGCCGGGTACCTGACGCAGCAGATCTACTGCCTCTACGGCTACGTCGCGAACTGCCACACGTCGAACGCACGGCACCTCAACGACTTCACGGCGAGCGCCTACTGCCTGGTGGAGAACTGCCACGGCGACGGCGACGACCAGGGGCCGTTCGTCACCCACGGACAGTACGAGCACGACCTCACCTACGTCGGCAACTCGGGCCTCATGACGTTCGCGAACTCGGGCGCGGCGTGGGGCTCTGCGGCAAAGCGCATCACGGTGCGCAAGCACGTCTGCTCGTGGTTCGTGGCCCGCGTGCGCGTCACCGACCTCACCCTGGAGGACGTGCGGGTCATCGGGAAGCCGTCGCTGGCGGGGTCGGGCATGCTGTGGATCAACGCCGACGGGGCGCAGCTGCGCGGGTGCACGGCATCCGACACGCTCATCATCACCCAGCAGTCGGATGCCTCGTCGCGACCGACCGTCATCGCGGACTCGAACTTCACGTTCACCGCGCCAAGCGAGCTCACGAACGCCTCGGTCACGACGCCCGTGACGTTCGTCGACACCGTGCTCGACGGCGTGGGCGGCATGAAGGTCAACGGCCCCGGTGCCGTGACGTTCCGCGGTGCGACGTTGACCGCACCCGCGACGGCGGATCCCGTCTCGCTTGCATCGGCGCGCGTGCGTTTCGACGGGGCCACCCTGTCGGGTGCGCGTGTCGTCGCGGCGGGGCCGGACGGACAGGAGATCGAGTTCACCGGCACGACGGTCGAAGGGGCGTCAGGAGCGGTGATCTCGCGTGCGGGTTCGGGGGAGCGCCGCGTGCTGCTCTCCGGGTCGACGCTGCGGGGGAAGGACGCCGTTCACGTCGCGCTCACCGACGGGCGCAACCATTACCGTGCCGTCGGCACCCGCTTCGAGGGCGGAGCGATCGAGCTGCGGGATTCCGGGTTCGGCGACGGATCGACGCTGCTGCACACGGGCAACGTCGAGCTCGGGGTGACGCGCACCGCGTTCCCGGAGGCGGGCGACAGGGTCGTCGACACCGCGAACGTGGTGGCATGACCGAGGCGGGGCGGGATGCCGGACGGCGTCCCGCTCCGCCGGTGAACGCGATCAGGTCTCGCGTTCTTTCCGTCTCAGCCGGCGTCGGCGGCGGGTTCGGCGAGGTGTGCGATGCGGTCGACGGCCTGGCGCACGTGCTCGGCGATCACCTGGCCCGCGCGGTCGGGGTCGCCACTGGCGATCGCGTCGAGGATGAGGCGATGGCTGCGCACGTGCTCCGCCTGTTCACGGGGCGGCAGGGCGGCGTTGGCCGCGGTGATGAAGCCGGTGATCCGTCCGCGCAGCTGTGCGCTCAGCTCGGTGAGGAAGCGGTGATCGGAGAGCTCGGCGAGCGCCTGGTGGAACGCGCGGTCCTGTCGCAGCACCTCCGCCATGTCGCCGGGCTCGGCGGCCTCCATCGCCGCGATGATCGCCTCCAGCCGCGCAGCGGACTCGCTCGTCCAGCGCTCCTGCACGCGCACGGCCATGAACTGCTCGAGCACGATGCGCAGGCTTGCGATCTCTTCGAGGTCGCGGGCGCTGAGCTCCGCCACGCGCGCTCCGCGGCGGGGCTCCCGCGTGATCAGGCCCTCCTCGGCGAGCCGCGTCAGGGCTTCCCGCACGGGGATGTGGCTGACGCCGAGCAGCTCGGCGAGCTTGCGCTCGACGAGACGTTCACCCGGGGCGAGCTCGCCGGAGTGGATCGCCGACCGCAGTTCGTCGGTGACCTGCTCGGCGATGTTCTGATCCGAGACACTGCGCATGAGTGCGACCCTCCTCGACGCCGCGCACACGCCGTTTCCGTCGCGGTGGTGCGCATCCGTCGTCCGCTCGATGCTATGGCATCCACGGAGAGGGTGGACAAATCCGTCGGAGTGCTAGATGCTATAGCAAACATCTGAGCGAGACGAAGGAGCTGTGATGTCCGAGACCCGAGCGGCCACCGACGTACGTCCCCCGGAGGAGGTCGGTGCACGTGCGATGAAGAAGGCGATCTGGCGGCTGGGGCCGTTCCTCGGCCTGCTGTACCTCGTCGCGTACATCGACAGGAACAACGCAGGGTTCGCGAAGCTCGAGATGACCCAGGCGCTGCAGATCACCGAGGCCGCCTTCGGGTTCGCCGCCGGCATCTTCTTCATCGGCTACCTGCTGTTCGAGGTGCCGAGCAACCTGCTGCTCGAGCGCTTCGGCGCCCGCAAGTGGATCGCCCGCATCATGATCTCGTGGGGCATCGTCGCCGCCCTGACGGCCTTCGTGCAGGACGAGACGCAGTTCGCGATCGCTCGATTCGTGCTCGGTATCGCCGAGGCCGGATTCTTCCCCGGCGTGCTGCTCTACCTCACGCTGTGGTTCCCGCGGCAGTACCGCACCCAGGTGCTCGCGGTGTTCGTGCTGTCCAACCCGATCGCCAACGCCGTCGCCGCGCCTCTGTCCGGATGGATGCTGGAGCTGCACGGTCTGTGGGGACTCGACGGCTGGCAGCTCGTGTTCCTGCTTCAGGGCATCCCCGCGGTGCTCCTCGCGTTCGTCGTGTTCTTCTGGCTCCCGGATCGCCCGCAGGACGCCCGCTGGCTGGATGCCGCGGAGCAGCGCTGGATCACCGACACCCTCGCCGCTGAGACGCAGGCCACCGAGCGCAGGCACGGACGGCTCCGGTTGCGCGAGGTCTTCGGCAACGGCAGGCTCTGGACGCTCATCGTGCTGTTCTTCGGTGTCGTCTTCGGCGCCTACGGCCTCGGGATGTGGCTGCCGACGATCGTCAAGAACATGGGCGACTTCTCGAACGGCACCACCGGCTGGCTCGTCGCGCTGCCCAACCTCTGCGCCGCGCTGGTGATGCTGCCGTGGGAGCGCGCCGCGCGCAGGCAGGGCAACATCCCGCTGCAGATCGGCATCACGCTGACGGTCACCGCGCTGTCGTTGATCGCCGCCGTCGCCGCGCAGGACACGCCCGTCGTCGCGCTCATCGCGCTGTGCGTCGGCATGTCGGCGCTGTTCTCGACGACGCCGCTCTTCTGGAGCCTGCCGCCGATGGTGCTCACCGGCACGGCGGCGGCAGCCGGGCTGGCGTTCATCAACTCCGTCGGCAACCTCGCCGGGTTCGCCGGTCCGTATGCCATCGGCTGGGTCAGCCAGGCGTCGGGATCCGCCGTATGGGGACTGCTGCTCGTCTCGGGCCTCACCCTGCTCGGCGCGGTGATCGCGTTCGTGCTGAGCCGCCGCGCGGACTTCACGACCGCGCCCGACGCCGTGACCGCACCCGACCCCGTGACCGCGGTCGACGGCGCAGCCGTGCCGGCATCCGATGACGGGGATGCCGTGACCCGTCGCGGCACGGGACTGGCAGGAGACGGACGATGACCATCCTGGACGCGGAGGACGGGGCACCAGCGGTCGCCGGCGACGAGGTGCGGTCGGCGGGCCGCCGCCGTGCGCTCATGGCCGGACTCGGCGCGGTCGCGATGGGTGCGGCCGGCGCCCTCGGGGGCTCGGCGTCCGCGCAGGCAGCTCCCCTCGCGGCCGGTGCGAAAGACGTCACGAGAGCGGAATCGGTCGCCGACCTGGCGCGCCTGAAGGCTCGGGACGGCGAGGTGGCGGTCGTCGCCGGTTACCGCACACCGGGCGATGCCGGACTGCTCGTGTACGTGGGCAGCGAAGACGCGACGGCCGCGGCCAACGGCGGCACCGTCATCGCGGGCGCCCGCGACACCCGCTGGATGCTGCAGCACGACGGCACGGTCGACTTCCGGGTCTTCGGCATCACCGGGCCCGAGGCCCCGGCCGACGACGCGCTCGACGCCATGGTGAACGACCCCCGTGTCCGCCGCATCGAGGCCGGAACCGACCTGCTGTTCCAGCGGCGGCACCGCTTCACGCGGTCCCACCTGGAGATCGACTTCGGCGGTCACCTCGTCACCACCGACGGCATCGAGAAGAACACCCACGACAACCCGTTCGGCGCCGTGCTGTTCTTCACCGGTGTGTCGAAGGACGTCGTGGTCGAGCATCCGCTCGCTGAGCCCTGGCCGGAGCTGACGGACGCCGTCGCCGTGCCGGACGCTTCGCGCTTCCCCGTCGACTCGTGGTGGGCGGTGCAGTGCGACCCCGTCGCCGGAGGCGGAGCGGACGAGCGCGAGCTCCAGCGTTTCGTGCGGGTGACGCAGCAGATCGACGGCACGCACATCCGGATCGACTACCTGAACGGCTGGCCCCTCGACGCGGGCCGCCGGCTCACCTGGCGGCAGATGGACCCCGTGTCCGGCATCCGCATCGCGAACATGCGATTCCTCGGGGCGGGGCCTTTCGACGGCCCGACCGACGGCTCCTTCCCCGACTCCCGCGAACTCACCGGATCGCATCCGATCGCGTTCGAGTACGCCATCCACTGCGACGTCGCCGACGTGCACGCGAGCCGCACCTGGTGGCCCGTCATCATGCGGCGGTGGAACACCCACTTCACGACCGAGCGCTGCTCCGTCGAGAACCCGCCCACCGTGTTCTACGGCGGCGCGGGGTACCTCACGCAGCAGATCTACAGCCTCTACGGGCGGGTGAGCGACTGCAGCTCGTCGAACGCCCGGCACCTCAACGACCTCACCGCCAGCGCCTACTGCATCGTCGAGAACTGCCACGGCGACGGCGACGACCAGGGCGGCAACCCCTTCACCACGCACGGGCAGTACGAGCACGACCTCACCTTCATCGGCAACTCCGGCCTCATGGACATCGCGAACTCGGGCGCACAGTGGGGTACGGCCGCCAAGCGCATCACGGTGCGCGACCACGTGTGCTCGTGGTTCGTCGCCGGCACGAAGATCAGCGACCTCACCCTGGAGAACGTGCGGGTCATCGGCCGCTCGACCTTCGATCCGCAGGCGACCATGACCATCAACGCCGACGGCGCGCAGGTGCGCGGCTGCACCGCGGGGCTGCTCGCCATCGGGCAGCGCTCGTCGCGCTCCTCGCGGCCGACGGTCATCGAGGACTCCGCCTTCGCCCTCCCCAAGGACCAGGTGCTCGTCCAGACGCCGGTCACGGCATCCGTCCGCTTCGTCGGCTGCACCATCACCGGGATCGACGGGGTCAAGGCACGCGGCTCCGGTCCCGTCGAGTTCGTGGACTGCCGCCTCAGCGGTCCCGTCGAGGGAGCGCCGATGGAGATCGGCGGCGCGCGGGTCACCCTCCGCGGGGGCTCGGTGCGCGACGTGCGACTGAGCGCCACCGCGGTGCGCGACCAACTCTTCGTGCTCGACGGGGTCGAGTTCGGCACGGAGCGCGCCGACGGTGCCCTTGTATCCAGGGCGGCCGGCGCCGGCGTGGTCACCTGGCGCGTGACCGGGGTGACCTCGACGGTGCCGAAGGGCGCAGCGCACCTCGACATCGCGACCGGCGTCAACCACGCGCGCATCATCGGCGGCCAGTTCACCGGCGGACGGCTGCGGCTCGCCGACGGGTTCGCCGAGCCGTCGACACTGCTGTACACCGACACGGTGGAGCGCGGCGTCGAGACCGCGCTGCCCGAGGCGGGACCGCGCGTGCTCATCGCCGACGTGCTGACGAGCGCGTGACCGACGGCATCATGGAGACCAGGGAGGACCACGCGTGAACGACACCGCATCGCGGACGCGCATCGGCGACAGCATCCGCATCCCCCGCACGGCCGCCCGCATCGGCGTCGCCCGTCGCGACATCACCCCGCCCGTCGGCATCCGTGCCAAGAACTGGGGCCCCGCCGACTGGGAGCGTTCCGAGGGCGCGCACCGACCGTTCACGCTCACCGCCCTCGCCGTGATCGGCGGGGATGGGCGCCCGCGCGTGCTGCTGGCCGTCGACGGCACCTGGTGGCGGCGTGTGGCCGACGAGCGGGGCGTGCGCGGCACGATCCTCGACGCGCTCGGCCTGGAGCCCGACCAGCTCATGGTGTCGCTGTCGCACACCCACGCCGGCGCCGTGCTGTGCGCAGCCGACGCGCATCTGCCCGGCGGCGAGCTCATCCCCGGATATCTGGAGTCGCTCGCCGCGGCGGGCGTCGCGGCCGGGCGCGATGCGCTCGACGGCGCTCGACCCGGACTGATCGAGTGGACGTCGGGCCGGTGCACCCTTGCCGCCGACCGCGAGCTCGACGTCGACGGGAGGGCGCTGGTGGGCTACAACCCCGGCGCTCCCGCCGACGACACCGTGATGATCGGCCGGCTCAGCGTCGGCGGCGAGGTGCGCGCGACGCTGGTGAACTACGCGTGCCACCCGACGACTCTCGCCTGGCAGAACCGCGAGGTGTCGCCCGACTACGTCGGCGCGATGCGCGACATCGTCGAGCGGGAGACCGGGGCGCCGTGCCTGTTCGTGCAGGGCGCGTCTGGAGAGCTGGCCCCGCGCGAGCAGTACACGGGCGACGTCGGGGTGGCCGACCGGCACGGGCGCTCGTTGGGGCACGCCGTGCTCGCCGCGCTCGATGCGCTGCCGGCTCCGGGCGAGCAGCTGACGCTCGAGGGCGTGGTCGAGTCGGGGGCGCCGCTGGCGATCTGGGCCGGCGCGCCCGCGGAGGCCGGCGATGCGGCGGCGGGGTCTCTCACGAGCGTCGAGCTGACGCTGCGCGATCTGCCGACGCTCGACGAGCTCGCCGAGGAGTGGAAGGACATCGACCCGCGCTCGCGCGAGGAGCGTCTTGGTCGTGCGCGCAACCTGCGCGAGGGGTACATCGACGGGCCGACCGTGCAGCATCCGGTGTGGGCGTGGCGATGGGGCGACGCGGTGCTCGTCGCGCATCCGGGCGAGGCGTACTCGCGGCTGCAGACCACGCTGCGCGCGCGGTTCCCTGACACGCCGATTCTCGTGATGAACCTCACCAACGGCCCGGGCTTCGTGTACCTGCCCACTCGCGACGCGTACGACCGCGGCGCGTACCAGGCATGGCAGACCCCGCTCGCCCCCGGCGCGCTGGACGCGCTGGAGCAGCACGCCGTCTCGGTGGTCGCCGGTCTTCTGGGCCGCTGACCCCCGGGGGTTTCGAGTCGCATGAATCGCCCTCATTCGCCCCAGGAGAGGGCAAAACATGCGACTCGAAACCCGGGGCCACTAGGCTTGCTATAGCAAAACTCGGAGGAGAGACATGACACAGGCACCCGTCGCGATCGTCACCGGAGGCTCGGCCGGCATCGGCTGGGAGATCGGCCGCCGCCTCGCCGACGACGGCTACCTCGTCATCGCCGCCGACCGCGTCCCCGGCTTCACGGAGGGCGACAACCCCGCCGGCATCCTCTGGCGCGAGCTCGACGTCACCGACCACGCCGCCGTCGATCGCGTGTTCGGCGAGATCGAGGCCGAGCTCGGCCCCATCGAGGTGCTCGTGAACAATGCCGGGATTCAGCGGCACCGCGGCATCGAGGACCTCACCTGGGACGAGTGGGCAGCCGTCGTCGACGTCAACCTGCACGGCGTGTTCTCGGCGCTGCAGGCGGCAGGAAAGCGGATGCTGGCGCACGGCGGCGGGCGCATCGTGAACATCTCGTCGATCTCGTCGCGCGGATCGGCGGGGCGGGCGCCGTACGCCACCACCAAGGCCGCCGTCATCGGACTCACCGCCACCGCCGGCGCCGAGTGGGCGGCCAGGGGCGTGCGCGTCAACGCGGTCGCCCCCGGCTACGTCGACACCGGTGTCTTCCGCCAGGGCGTCGAGCAGGGCACGCTCAGCCTCGACACGATCCTCGCGCGCATCCCCGCGAAGCGCTTGGCCGACGCGAGCGAGATCGCCGCGGCCGTGAGCTTCCTCGTCTCGGACGAGTCGCGATACATGAACGGGCAGACGCTGTACGTCGACGGCGGCTTCATGGTCGATTACGGCATCCCTCTCGCGAAGAAGCCGGAATGACCGCCATCGCGCGCATCGACACCGCGACGGCGGTGCTCCCCCTTCCCGCCCCGCTGCAGCTGGGCGCGATGACGGTGACGCGGCGCGAGTACAGCGCCGTTCGGGTCGTGGACGCCGACGGCGTCGAGGGCGTCGCCTACTGCCTGTCGCGCGAAGCGCCCATGGCCGAGATCGTCGAGCGGCTCGTCGCCCCGCACGCGCGAGGGGCGGACGCCGACGATCCGGCATCCGCATGGGAGCGGATGCTGCGCGGCAGCGCCATCGTCGGGCGCGTAGGGCTGGTGCGCCGCGCGATCGGCCTCGTCGACATCGCTCTGTGGGACATCGCCGCCCGTCGAGCAGGGCAGCCGCTCTGGCGGATGCTCGGCACCGGGAGCGCCCCGAGCGACGCGATGCTCGTGGCTGCCTACCCGTCGCCGTCGCGGACCCCGCGCGAGGTCGCCGACGAGGTGCTGTCCCAGGCCGCGGGCTGGTCGACGGTGAAGATCTCGCGCACGCCCGACCCGTCGTACATGCGTGAGCTGATCGCGCTGATCACAGCCGAGCTCCCCGTCGAGACGGGGCTGGTGGTCGACGTGGGCTTCGGGTGGACCGACGCGGATGCCGCGCTCGCCGAGATCGCGCAGTGGGGAGACCCGCGGCTCGCCTGGCTCGAAGACCCGCTGCTGCCGGAGGACGCGGCCGGGTGCGCGCGCATCCGCCGGGAGTCGGGTCTCGCGATCGGGGTGGGCGACGAGGTCACCGACCCCGACGTGCTGCGGAGGCTCGTCGATGAACAGGCCGTCGACGTGCTGCGGCTCGACGTCGTGGCGATCGGCGGTGTCACGCCGGCGCTGGACGTGATCGCGTGGGCGGCGGAGCGCGGTGTGCCGGTCTCGGGCCACGTGTATCCCGAGGTCACGGCGCACCTGGGCATCGGCGTGGAGACCTTCGCGCGCGGCGTCAACCCGTACGACCCTGCGCCGTCGTTCGTGCGCGGGGGTCCGTCGTTCGACGGACGGGTCGTACCCGCGGACGCGCCGGGCCTCGGCTTCACGCTCGACAGCGGGGTGTTCGATTTCGGAGGGAGCGCACGATGACCACGTCTTCGACGGATTCTTCGTCGGATGCCGGCACGACGGCATCCATTCGTCCGCGCAGCGCCGTGGTGACGGGCAGCGGCAAGGGCATCGGCCGGGCCATCGCCGAACGGCTGACGGCCGACGGCTGGATCGTCGTCGGGCTGGAGCGCTCCCCGGGCTCCGGCACCGTCGAGGAGGGCATCTGCGCCGAGGTCGTGCTCGGCGACTCGTCGGAGCGAGCCGCGCACCTCCGCGCCGCCGAGGCCGCGATCGCGAGGGCGCCGCTGGCCGGCTGGGTGAACAACGCCGGGATCACGAAGCGCACCGCGCTGCACGAGCTCGACGAGGACGTCGTGCGCGAGATCGTCGGCATCAACGGCTTCGGCTACGTCTGGGGGTGTTCGGCGGCGGTCAGCGCCTTCGTCGACCAGGGCGTGCCCGGCGCGATCGTGAACATCGGCTCCATCCACGGTCGTGCCAGCCACCCCGACCACGCGGCCTACGAGTTCACCAAGGGCGGCATCGACGCGCTCACCCGCAGCGTCGCGGTGACGTACGGCGGGCTCGGCATCCGCGCGAACACGGTCGCGCCAGGCGGTGTGCGCACACCCCACCTGGAGGCGCAGATCGCGGCCGCCGCCGATCCCGCGGCCGAGGAGAGGGCGCTCGCCGAGGGCCCGCCGATGGGGCGCATCGCCCGCGCCGAGGAGGTCGCCGCGATCACGGCGTTCCTGCTGTCGGACGAGGCGCCGTATGTCACGGGACAGTCGATCGCGGTCGACGGCGGCTGGACGGCATCCTTCGGCGACGTCTCGGTGGACCCGGCCTTGCGGGCCCGCTTCCGCTCCTGACCCCGCGCGGCGTCAGGCCTTGAGCATCGAGGCGCGGGAGATCAGCCCGCCGACCACGTCGAAGGTCGCGATGGTCTCGGTGGCGACGCCCGCGTTGATGACCCGCTCCTGCGCGACGACCCAGCGCGTGCCGAACTGCACGGTCGTGTCGATGACGCATGACAGCTCGGGGTTCTGCAGCCGCGGCTCGTAGAACGCGCGGATCGCGGCGGAGCCCGTGAGCGGCTCGGGGGCGACCCCGGTGATGACGGCATCCGGCGCGTAGGCGGCCACGAAGGCGTCGAGGTCGTGCGCGTTGAACGCGTCGAGCTGCGCCTGCACGGTATCGAGGGCGGAACGCCCGGTGGCCGGACGGTCGAGGGCGGCGGGCTCAGTCAATGCGTACTCCTCCGTTGACGTCGTAGGTGGCTCCGGTGATGAAGCGGGCGCGGTCCGAGGCGAGCGACGCGATGATCCAGGCGACGTCGGCGGGCCGGCCGAACGCCCCGAGGGGGATGGAGGCCTCGAGCTTCTCGCGACCCGCTCCCTGCAGCTGGTCGGTGATGGCGCTCGCGACCGGCCCCGGCGTCACGGCGTTGACGCGGATGCCCTCAGACGCGAGGTGCCGCGCGAAACTGCGGGTGATCGCGAGGATCGCGCCCTTGCTGGCGGCGTAGTGCATCCCGGTCTGCAGCGCGCCGACCTGCCCCGCGATCGACGAGATGTTCACGACCGACCGGTCGCCCTCGGCTGCGCGCAGCAGCGGCAGCGCGGCGCGCGTGAGCAGGAAGGTCCCGCGGGCGTTGGTCTCCATGACGAGGTCCCACTCGTCGATGTCGATGTCGTCGAACGGCGTGTAGGGGCACACGCCGCCGTTGTTGACGAGCACGTGCAGCTCGCTCCACGCCTCGTCGATCTCCTTCACGAGAGACATCACGGATGCCGGATCGCGCAGGTCGAGGCGCGAGACGCGCACCTCGGCGGCCCCGGCGCGTCGGCAGTCGTCGGCGACGCGGGCGGCCTCGCTCTCACGTCCTGCATAGGTGATCCAGAGGGCGTACCCGTCGCGGGCGAGTTCGAGGGCGGATGCCGTTCCGATGCCGGAACTGGCGCCGGTGAGGAGTGCGCGGCGAACAGTCATACACCAAACGCTATAGCAAATTCGGGTGCGAAGGAACCGCTTATGCCCATGTTGCTAGATGCTATAGCATTCTGATTCATGGTAACTCCCTTCGTCCTCCTCACCGACTGCGATCTCCCCGGCGACGCTGCCGAGCAGACGCTGCGCGCCGCCGGCATCCGCGTCGAGCGGGCGCCCGACACCTCGTTCGACACGCTGGCGCGGCTCGGCGCCGAGGCGGAGGGACTCATCGTGCAGTGGCACCGCATCGACGGCAGCCTCCTCGATCGGATGCCGAAGCTGCGGATGATCAGCCGGCTCGGCATCGGCTACGACATGGTCGACGTGGCGGCGGCCACCGCCCGCGGCATCGCCGTCGCCAACACTCCCGGGTACTGCGTCGAGGAGGTCGCGGCGCACACGATCGCCATGATCATGACGCAGGCCCGCGGACTCCCGGAGTACGACCGCGCCCTGCGTGCGGGTGAGTGGAGGCCGGTCGCCGCGCGGCCCATGGCCGTGCGGCCGTCGCGGACGACGGTGTCGGTGCTCGGGTTCGGCCGCATCGGCTCGCTCGTGGCCCGCGGATGCCGAGCGCTCGGGTTCCGCGTGCTCGTGGCCGACCCGTACGCCCCCGCGGAGGCGGTGCGCGCCGCCGACTGCGAACCCGTCTCGATCGACGAGGCCATCGCCGGCGCCGACCTGCTCACGCTGCACGTGCCGCTCACCGACGAGACGCGGCACCTCATCGACGCCGACAGCATCGCCATGATGCGCCGGGGCGTCGTGATCGTCAACACCTGCCGCGGCCCGCTGATCGACGAGAGCGCCCTCGTCGACGCTCTGCGGAGCGGGCGCGTCGGCGCTGCGGCCCTCGACGTGTTCGAGACCGAACCGCTGGCCCCGGATGCTGCGCTGCGCGATGCGCCGAACGTGCTGCTCACCCCGCACGCCGCCTGGTACTCGCCCCAGGCGATGGAGGACCTGCCGGTGCACGCGGCGCAGAACCTCGTGGACTTCTTCGCCGGGCGCCCTGTGCCGGCGATCGTCAACCGCGAGTACGCCGGAACCACAGCGGCGACCGCGTGACGCGAGAAGCGAGGGAGGAGCAGCCATGGAGCTCATGAGAAGAGGGCCGTTCGGGGCCGAGCGCCCCTACGTCCGTGACGATGCAGGGGTCGTGCGCGACCTCTCGCCGCTGACGCCCGACATCGACGGGGAGTTCCTCGCCGCCGACGGCGTCGCCCGCGTGCGGAGGGCACTCGCGGCGGGGGGGCGCCCCGAGGCCGATGTCTACGGGCTGCGGATCGGCGCACCCATCGCGCGGCCGTCGGCCGTGATCTGCATCGGCCAGAACTATGCCGCGCACGCGGCCGAGTCGGGGGCCGAGCAGCCGCAGCATCCGGTGGTCTTCTTCAAGCACCCCAACACGGTCGTCGGTCCGGATGACGTGGTGCTGCTCCCGCCCGGCGCGGAGAAGGTCGACTGGGAGGTGGAGCTCGCCGTCGTCATCGGGCGGAAGGCCCGATATCTGGGGTCGCCGGACGCCGCGCGTGACGTGATCGCGGGGTACGCGATCTCGAACGACGTGTCGGAGCGCGCGTATCAGCTCGACGTGTCGGGCGGGCAGTGGTCGAAGGGCAAGTGCTCTGAGACGTTCAACCCGCTGGGACCCGTGCTCGTGCCCGCCGACGAGCTCGATCCGCAGGCACTCAGGCTGCGTTCCTTCGTCAACGGCCAGCCCCGGCAGGATTCGTCGACGGCCGACATGATCTTCCCGGTGCTGCAGCTCGTGCACGAGCTGAGCCAGTACATGGTGCTCGAGCCCGGCGACGTCATCAACACCGGCACACCGCAGGGCGTCGCGCTCTCGGGCCGGTTCCCGTACCTCGCCGACGGCGACGTCATGACCATCGAGATCGAGGGGCTCGGCCGCCAGCAGCAGCGCACCGAGCGCGCCGTGGTCGGCTGACCGGGGAACGGCGGCGGTCTGCGCCCGCGGCACGGTTCTTCGCTGAGTGCACCGTGCCGTGGGCGGAGATCGTCAGCCGGCGAACGGCGTGACGGCGACCCCCACTGCGCCGGGGCGAACGGCGAACAGCGAGCCCGCAGCGGTGTCGTGATCGCCGTCAAGGCCCTGCGCGGAGGTCGTGATGTAGAGCGTCGAGAGGTCGTCTCCGCCGAACGTGCAAGCGCTGACCTGAGCGACCGGCAGGCCGACGCGCTCCGTGAGCGCGCCGTCGGGGGAGTACGCGTGCACGGCCGAGCCTCCCCACAGCGCGACCCAGACGCGTCCATCGGCCGAGACGGTGAGCCCGTCGGGCATGCCCTGTTCCTCGGGGATCTCGACGAGAGGGCGGCGGTCGACGAGTGCGCCGTCGTCGTGCACGTCGAACACGTCGATGCGGTGTGTCGCGCTGTCGACGTAATACGCGTGCTCCCCGCCCGCCGAGAACCCGAGCCCGTTCGAGACCGTGACCGCGGTCAGGACGGTCGTCGTGCCGAGGCGGCCGTCCACGCGCAGCAGGGTGCCGGAGGGGCTCGTGCCGTCGTACGCCATCGAGCCCGCGAGAAGTCGGCCCGCCGGATCGCAGCATCCGTCGTTCATCCGCACACGGCCGTCGTGCGTCAGCGCGATCACAGGGTCGAACCGGCCATCGGGCTCAGACGACAGGTGCAGCGTGCGCGCGCCCACCGCGGCGAGTCCGCCCGCCGCGCGCGGCCGCACGAAGGCGAGGTACTCGTCGTCGACGTGGCGCCTGCGGATGCCGTGGGGTGTGAGCGCGAGGAGATCGCCGGCCTCGCCGTCGACCCACAGCAGAGTGCGCTCCTCCGCCCACCACACCGGCGCCTCGGCGTGGTGCGCGATAGGTCCAGTGACGTTCTCGGCGGTCAGCACGCCTTCGAGCCTATTCGCCGGCCGCAGGCTCGGCGGGGAGCTCGCGGGCGACCTTCTTCTCCAGCACCTCGACCGCCTCGTCGGAGAGCAGGATGAGTCCGTCGAGCTCGTCGCGCACGCGCTTGTAGGCGACGTTGCGCTCGGCCTGCGTGGCGGATTCGTCGACGGCCACCTTGAGCAGCTGCTGCGCGCGCTCCAAGCGCTTGCGCTCCGCCTCCGAGAAGGTCGAGTCGCGCAGGCGCCGCGCGTCCTTCTCGGCGACCTCGAACGCCACGGCGTACGCGCCGACCGCGTCGAGGTAGTCGGAGATCTGCTTGTCCGAGACCGGCGCGTCGGCTGACGACGGACGCAGCGCGTCCGCCGTCTTCTTGGCGCGGAGGAAGGCGGCGACGAGCGGCTGGCGGCCGTCGCTCATGGCCGGGTACGCGATGAGCTTCGAGACGTCGAGCTCGTAGTCGAGCCAGCGCGCGGTGATCTCGTCGTGCTCGGCGAACAGGCGCGTGAGCAGTTCGGAGGGAGCCACGGATGCCGTCGTGTCGACGACGTGCGCCCCGGTAGGCGCCGGACCGCTCATCACGGACCGCGCCTCGAACTCTGCGGCCTTGAGCTGCGCCTTGACGCGCAGCGTCTCGAGGCGTCGCTCGTGGCGGCGGCGCGCCGCCCACTCCCAGCGCTTGGCCGCGGCGCCGGCCACGCCCATGAGCGGGAACACGAGCCACCAATAGTGGCCGAGCCACTCGAAGAGGGGTTGCATGATGCCTCAGCCTACTTCGCGACACCACCGCGCGGTACGTCCACCGCATGTCGTCGTGCTCGCAGCCGTACGATGTTTGCGACGGTATCCCCTCTGCCGTCGTCGACGAGCGACCTTCGGTTGAAGACGCCTACCCGAATCCGGCGCTGATCTCGCGGTTTCTCGCCGTGCCCCTCCTCACCATGCAAGGAACCTCCATGTCCCTGGCCGATGTCGTCGAGCACCCCTCGACCGTATCCACCTCCGTCCCTTCGTTCACCGCCCACGACGGCCCGACGATCTCCCTGAGGAGAAGCCGCCCTGCCGTGTCGGCTCTCGCCGAGGAAGCCTTCCACGGCATCGCCGGCCGCATCGCCAATGGCATCTATCAGCCGGGCGACCGCATCAGCGACAAGCAGCTCGCTCAGGAGTTCGGATTCTCCCGCACACCCGTCCGCGAGGCTCTGCAGCGCCTCGAACGCATCGGACTCGTCGAGATGCACCCGAGCCGATACACCGTCGTCACCGCGATCACCCCCGAGATGGCCCGGGCCACGTGGGAGTTCACCGGCCTCTTCGCCGGGAACGTCGTGCGCCTCGCGTTCCCGCGGCTCGGCGAGACCGAGCGGGCCCAGGTCGTGGAGCTCATCGCTGCGGCGATCGAGAAGGTCCCGTCGAACGCCGAGTGGCTCACCGCGCAGATCGCGCTGTTCGGCTATCTCGCCGACCGCGCCCACAACGATCTCTACCGGTCGCTGCTCGGCGATTCGTGGTACCTGATCCTGCGCAACCTCGCCCGCATCGGCATCTCGCCCGCGGGCCAGGCCGAGAGCATCCGCGCCCTCCACCTGCTCTCCGATGCGTTCGTCGAGGGCGACCTGCTTGCGGCGGAGCGCGCAGCCCAGCGGGTCTACGGGCTGGCGTGAGCGCGGGCGTCCGGTCGCGCGAAGGGATGCCGTGCGACCGGACGCCTGACCATGCCCTCGTGCGGGGCACGCCGCCGTCGCGCACGCTCAGCGGCCGAGCTTCTCGGCGCACGCGACGCAGTGGGACGCGAAAGGCCGCACCTCGAGGCGGGCGCCCGGGATCTCGTTTCCGCACGACGCGCAGACCCCGTAGCTCCCCGCGTCGAGCCGGGCGATCGCATCGTCGACCGCCCGCAGCTCGGCGGCCGCCGCGTCGGTGAGCCCGGTCAGCCGCGACCACTCGGACGAGAGTGTGACGCCCTCGGGGTCGTGCTCGTCGTCGTCGTTCGACCCTTCGCGGTCGTGCGCGAGCGCGTCGAGAGTCGCGCGCGTCGCCGCGAGCCGTGCCTCGGCCTGTGCTCGCAGTTCGCCGAGCAGGGCGCGGAACCGTGCGTCGTCGGAGGTCATGCGCACACTCTAGGCGGAGCATCCGACGCCGGGCCGTCCAGGGCGTTGAGTCGCACAGGTGCGCGTGCCAGGATGAGCGCGGATCGGTCCGCCGTGGACGGATCCCGTCGGGAGGAGCAGACATGCAGCTGGCCATGATCGGACTGGGACGGATGGGCGCCAACATCGTCCGCCGTCTGATGCGCGACGGACACGAGTGCGTCGTCTACGACGTCAATCCGGATGCCGTCGCCGCGCTCGCCGCGGAGGGCGCGATCGGCGCCGACAGCGTCGCCGACCTCGCCGCCAAGCTGCAGTCGCCCCGTGTGGTCTGGCTCATGGTGCCGGCATCCCTCACCGGTCGCGTCGTCGACGAGGTGGCCGCAGTGCTCGACAAGGGCGACATCATCATCGACGGCGGCAACTCCAACTATCGCGACGACGTGCGCCGGGCGGCGGCGCTGCGCGAGCGCGGCATCGAGTTCGTCGACATCGGCACGAGCGGCGGCGTCTTCGGCCTCGAACGCGGCTACTGCCTCATGGTCGGCGGATCGGATGCGGCGGTGCAGCACATCGAGCCGATCCTGAAGACCATCGCACCGGGCATCGGCGAGATCGAGCGCACGCCCGGCCGCAGCGGAGAGCCGTCGCCGGAGGAGCAGGGGTACCTGCATTGCGGGCCGTCCGGCGCGGGCCACTTCGTCAAGATGGTGCACAACGGCATCGAGTACGGCATCATGGCCGCCATCGCCGAGGGTCTCAACCTGCTCGAGAACGCGGATGCCGGAGTGCGCGAGGCCGAGCACTCGGCCGAGGTCGCGCCGCTGGAGGAGCCCGAGTTCTACCAGTTCCCGATCGACACGGCCAAGGTCGCCGAGCTGTGGCGGCGCGGATCGGTGATCTCGTCGTGGCTGCTCGACCTCACCGCCGCCGCTCTGCACGAGAACCCCACGCTCGACGGTCTCGCCGGCCGGGTGTCCGACTCTGGCGAGGGGAGGTGGACGGTCAAGGCCGCGGTGGACGTCGGCGTTCCCGTTCCCGTTCTGGCGGCCTCGCTGTTCGAGCGTTTCGCGTCGCGCGACGAGGACCGCTTCGCGAACCAGGTGCTCTCCGCCATGCGCCTGCAGTTCGGCGGTCACCAGGAGCGACCTGCCGGAGACGTGCTGGAGGCCGGAAGCCGCAAGTCCGACGCCGGCTGACGATCGGCCGGCGTCGTCCTCATCCCGCGTCATGCGTGTGCGCGAGGGCGTCGCGCACGACGGCGCCCGGACCGCCGCCCGAGGCGCCGACGCTCCGCTGACGGTCGGCGCCGTTGCCTCGCCGGAGGATCTCACGGATGCCGTGCCGCACGATCCGCCCTTCGGCGGCGTCGGTGACGTGCGGACCCACGAACGCCAGCAGCTCGTCGACGGCGGCGGCCGCCGGCACGGGGCGGCTCAGCGCCGGGCTCATGAGCTCCTGCGACAGGCCCCAGCGGCTCGCCCGCCACGATGCGAGCCGCAGCAGGCTCGTCGGGGTGTCTGCGGCGGGCACGCCGTCGCGCCACGACGCGGCCGACGCTTCGACGAGCGCGCGGATCAGCACGGCGAGGCACGCGGCGTCCTGCGGACGAAGGCACACGTCGGCGATGCGGATCTCCACCGTCGGCGCGTGCGACGACAGCCGCGCGTCGAAATAGATCATGCCGCGGTCGAGGGACACATCGGCGGAGAGCACCGCGTCGACCGCCGCGGCGTACCCCTCCGCCGTGTGGAACCGGTCGTATGCGCCAGCGCTCGGCCACCGGCTCCACGCCTGATAGCGGTAGCTCGCGAAGCGCGAGTCGACACCGTGCCAGTACGGCGAGTTGGCGCTGAGCGCCAGCAGCACGGGCAGCCACGGACGGATGCGGTCGAGCACTGCCACGCCCTCCTGCGGTGACGAGATCGACACGTGCACGTGCAGCCCGCACGTCAGCTGCTCGTCCATCGTGAGGCCGAAGCGCTCCCGCATCCGCTCGTACCGCGGAGTGTGCACGAGGTGCGGGTCGCACGCGTGAGCGGGGGTGGCCATCGCGACGGCCCGCGCGCCGTGCTGCTGGGCGCGGAGGTCCGCCGCCCGCCGTCCTCCGACGATCGTCGCGACGATGTCGTCGTACCCGCCAAGCGGAGGTGTGACGACCTCGATCTGCTCGCTCTTCACCTCGGCTTCGAGCTGCGACCCGCACGGGAGCGTGAGCGGGCCGCCGTGCAGGATGCGGGTGGCCGCCGGCACCGGTTCGAGGGTCTCGGCGTCGACGAGCAGCAGCTCCTCCTCCAGCCCGACGAGGCGTCCGGGGAGCGGGACGAGTTCGGCCGGATGCTGCTGCGGCTCCGGGTCTGCGCCGAGCGCGAGAGTCATGGCGATCCCTCCTGTTCCTCGGGTCGCGCGGCGAGCAGGGGGCACTCCGTCAACCGGTCGATGATGTCACCCTCGTGCACGTCGAGAAAACGCGACACCCGCGCCACGGCATCCGCGTCTGCCCCTGTGTCCATGACCAGAGCATGGACGATCCCGGGGGCGGCGGCAGGGGGATTGACGCGACGAGCCGTCGACCGCTAGCTGTACTGACCGGGGACGTCGATCACGTCCGCCGCGTGTGAGGCATCGAGCTTGCCGAGTAGTCGCTCCAGGGCTGTCAGCTCGTCGGGGGTCAGCGCATGGAAGAAGGCATCACGACCCCGGCGCAGGCCGGGCTGCAGGTCGTTCCACCGCTGCTGCCCCTCGGGGGTCAGGCTCAGAAGCCGCGACCTGGCATCGGCGGGGTTCGGCCGAGCCTGGACCCATCGCGCATCGATGAGCTTCCTGATGGTGGCACCGATGTTCCGCGGGTCGACCGCGGTGGCGGTCGCCACCTGTGCCTGTGTCCGTTCACCTTCCGCGAGGGCAGCCATGGCAGAGGACTGGGCCGTGGTGATCCCCTGCCCTGCCAGGTGAGTCGCCCATGCTCTCTCTGCGCGCCGTCCGAGGGTCGCCAGGAGGAAGCTGGCCCCCTGGCGATACTTGACGCCAAGCAGAACACGTCCGTACCCCCGATCGCGACGGCTCGATCATCCATGCCGAGGTCACGGTCGGCAACTCCACGATCATGCTGTGCGATCGCAAGCCCGACTGGCCCTTCACACCAGCCTTCCTGCAGGTCTACGTCCCCGATGCCCAGGGCTGCCTGGACAGGGCTGTCGCGGCGGGAGGACGCATGGTGACTCCCGTCAGTGACTTCTACGGCGGATACCGGATCGCGCGCGCTCTCGACCCGTGGCGCAACCTCTGGTGGATCTACGAGCCGACGACCCATCCCCTGCGCCAGGAGGAGCGCGACAGCGACACCGACTGGCACGACCGCAAGCCCAGCCTCGTCTACACCTCCCTCATGGAGGCCATGCGCTCCCTGGATCGACCTGAGTCGGCATGAACCACCACTCGTTCATCGGCCCCGATCACGCAGCGTCCGATCGCGGCTCACCCGAACAGCAGCGTGAGAACCGTGGCGCCGCCGCCACCGAGGATCAGCGCGACGATGACCGTCCACGCCACGATGCGGATGCGGCGATTGCGGCGCGCGTCGAGGTCGCCGTAGTCCTCGCTGTCGTGGCTCATCGACACCTCACCGGTTCAGAGCTCGGCCGCTCACGCGCCGACCGGCTCGGTCACGGTCGGGCCGAAGGCCGCGGGAAGGGTGGCCTGCGAGCGCTCGCGCAGCTCGGCCGCTGAGACGGTGAAGACGTCCTGCACCTCGAGCTGCGGTTCGGTGTCGGTCACGCCGATGCGCAGCACCGGGTAGCCGCGACCCTCGCACAGTCCGCGGAACTTCACGTCGTCCTCGCGCGGCACGGTCACGATGACGCGTCCGGTCGACTCGGAGAACAGGGCGGATGCCGCGTCGACGCCGTCGCGCTCCATGAGCTCGGTGAGCCACACCCGCGCGCCGACGCCGAACCGCATGACGCCCTCGGCGAGCGCCTGGGCCAGACCGCCCGTGGAGAGGTCGTGCGCCGACGAGATCAGCCACTCGTCGCGCGCCGCCGCGAGCAGGCCCGCAAGGCGCTTCTCACCGGCGAGGTCGACCTTCGGCGGGCGGCCGCCGAGGGGCTGGTGCACGACGTCAGCCCACGCCGAGCCGCTGAGCTCGGTCTGCGTGGTGCCGAGGAGGTAGATGTTCTGCCCCTCGTCCTGCCACCCTGATGGGATGCGGCGCGAGACGTCGTCGATGATGCCGAGCACGCCGACGAGCGGCGTCGGGTGGATCGGCACGTCGCCGGTCTGGTTGTAGAACGACACGTTGCCGCCGGTGACCGGGGTGCCCAGCTCGTAGCATCCGTCGGCGAGGCCGTCGACCGTCTGGCCGAACTGCCACATGACCTCGGGGTTCTCGGGGGAGCCGAAGTTGAGGCAGTCGGTGATGGCGGTGGGCACGGCACCCGTGACGGCGACGTTGCGGTACGCCTCGGCGAGCGCGAGCTGCGCGCCGGCGTACGGGTCGAGCTGGCAGTAGCGGCCGTTGGCGTCGGTCGCGATGGCGAAGCCGAGGCCCGACTCCTCGTCGACGCGGATCATGCCGGCGTCGTCGGGGAAGGCGAGGGCGGTGTTGCCGAGCACGTAGTAGTCGTACTGGTTGGTGATCCAGCGCGTGTCGGCGAGGTTCGGCGACGCGACGAGGCGCAGGAACTGCTCGCGCAGCTCGGCAGGGTCGTTCGAGCGCGGCAGATTCTCGGCGGCATCCGCCTGCAGAGCGTCGATCCACGTCGGGTACGCCACGGGGCGGTCGTAGACGGGGCCGTCGACCGCGACGGTCGACGGGTCGACGTCGACGATGCGCTCGCCCTGCCAGTCGATGACGAGGCGGCCGTCGCCGGTGACCTCGCCGAGCACAGAGGTCTCGACGTCCCACTTCTTCACGACCTCGAGGAACGCGTCGAGCTTCTCGGGCGCGACGATCGCCATCATGCGCTCCTGGCTCTCGCTCATGAGGATCTCTTCGGCGGTCAGCGAGGGGTCGCGCAGCAGCACGTTGTCGAGCGACACGTGCATGCCGGAGTTGCCGTTGGCGGCGAGCTCGCTCGTGGCGCACGAGATGCCGGCGGCGCCGAGGTCTTGGATGGCCTCGACGAGCTCCTTCGCGTACAGCTCGAGGCAGCACTCGATGAGCACCTTCTCGGCGAAGGGGTCGCCGACCTGCACGGCGGGCCGCTTGGTGGGGCCGCCGTCGGCGAACGTGTCGGAGGCGAGGATGCTGGCGCCGCCGATGCCGTCGCCGCCGGTGCGGGCGCCGAAGAGCACGACCTTGTTGCCGACACCCGTGGCGTTCGCGAGCTTGAGGTCTTCGTGGCGGAGCACGCCGACCGCGAGCGCGTTGACGAGCGGGTTGGCCTGGTAGACGGCGTCGAACACGGTCTCGCCGCCGATGTTCGGAAGGCCCAGGCAGTTGCCGTAGAAGCTGATGCCGGCGGTGACGCCGTGCACGACGCGGGCGGTGTCGGGGTGGTCGATCGCGCCGAAGCGCAGGGCGTCCATCACCGCGACGGGGCGGGCGCCCATCGAGATGATGTCGCGGACGATGCCGCCGACGCCGGTGGCAGCACCCTGGAAGGGCTCGATGAACGACGGGTGGTTGTGCGACTCGGCCTTGAAGGTCACGGCCCAGCCCTCGCCGACGTCGATGACGCCCGCGTTCTGGCCCATGCCCACCATGAGGCGCTGCTTCATCTCGTCGGAGACCTTCTGGCCGAAGCGGCGCAGGTAGTTCTTGGAGCTCTTGTACGAGCAGTGCTCCGACCACATGACGGAGTACATCGCGAGCTCGCCCGACGTGGGGCGGCGGCCCAGGATCTCCTTGATGCGCGCGTACTCGTCGTCCTTGAGCCCGAGAGCCGCGTACGGCTGCTCCTTCTCGGGGGTCGCGATCGCGTTCTCGACGGAGTCGGGGACGTGCTTGTGGGCAGGTGCAGGGGCGGTGGTCACGCGCACTCCAAGATCGGGGCCGGCGGGGCGTCTCCAGTCTACCGGCGCATTTAGCGGCCTAATTCTCGGTCATGGGCTGTGCCAGGGGTCGACGAGGTCGACCGTGAGGCCGTCGAAGTCGGTGACGTTGCGAGTCGCGAGCACCGCCCCGTTCACGGTCACGATGGCCGCGATCTGCGCGTCGGCGATGCTGATGGGGCGTCCGAGCCGTGCGCGGTACGCCACGATGGTTCCGTACTCGACCGCCGCACTCGCATCGAACACCAGGATGCGGTCTGCGAAGAGCTGCAGCATCCGATCGAACTCCTCGGCGAGGACTCGTCTGCGGGCGCCCTGCGGGAGAAGGGCGATGCCCGCCGCGATCTCGGCGATCACAACGGTCGTCGTCCACACCTCGCGCTCGGGGATCCCGTCGAGCCATTTCCGCACGCGCTCGCTCGGCCGCGATCGCATGAACTCCGACAGGACGTTGGTGTCGAGGACGATCATGTGAGATCGAGCGGTCGGGGATAGTCGTCGCGGGGAGGGACCTCGAGCGCCGTGCCGTCGGAGAAGATCGAAGCGAGGCGGGTGCCGAATCCTTCGCCCACGCGTGGCGGCGGCGAAGAAGCGCGACGAGCGGCGGCGGTCAGGATGCTGCGGATCTCGGCTTCCATGGAGCGTCCTTCACGCGCTGCGCTCATCTTGAGGGCTCGTACGACATCGTCGTCGAGCCCACGCACGGTGATCGTGGCCATCGCGGAGCCTCCTGACTGCAGTGCTGTCACTGCAGTCATCATGCTACGCGCCCGGGAGACTGGCTGAGGAGTGCCTAATCCGCGGATGCCGCCGCGAAACGGCCTGCGAGCGCGGCAGCGGCCTCGCGCAGCGGTGCGGGGTCGAGCACACGGAAGGGCGCGTCGAAGCGGGCGACGGCGGCGAGCAGCCCGATCCACGACCACGATCCGAGCGTCACGCGGCAGCGCGTGTCGTCGATGGCCTCGACCGTGCCGTCGTGATCCACCCACGGCGCGACCCGGTGCGCCGGCAGCTCGATCTCCACGGAACCGACGCAGGGCCACTGATCTCCGGCATCCGATCCCTTCGCTCTGGCCGCGAGGTACGTCGCCGCATCGCCCTCGGGGATCGGCCGAGGCGTGAACGACGGGCCGACCGGGATGCGCGGCGTCACGCGGTCGAGCCGGAACGTGCGCCAGCCGCCGGCGTCGAGGTCCCACGCCAGCAGGTACCAACGGCCCTCCCTGGCGACGACCGCGTGCGGCTCGGTGCGCCGTGGCGGCCGGTCGTCGTCGCGGTAGCCGAAGCGCAGCACCATGCGATCGCGCACGGCAGCTGTGACGGCCTCGAGCACGGCGGGGTTCACGCTGACCTCCGCGGTCTCGCCGGAGAAGCGGATGCCGTCGACCCGGTGCCGCAGTCGCGACGGCATCACCTGCCGCACGGTCGCGAGCGCCCTGGCGGCCGCGTCGCCGACGTCGATGCCGCTCGCGGAGACGCCCTGCAGAGCGACGGCGATCGCGACGGCCTGCTCGTCGTCGAACAGCAGCGGCGGGAGCTCGGAGCCCGCTGCGAGGCGGTACCCGCCGTCGGGACCCTTGCCCGCACCGATGCGGTAGCCGAGCTCGCGCAGCCGGTCGACGTCGCGGCGGACGGTGCGGACGCTCACACCCAGGCGATCGGCGAGCACGTGACCCGGCCAGTCGCGCGGCGTCTGCAGCAGCGAGAGCAGCGCGAGCATGCGCGACGACGGGGATGAGGTCATGCCGTCAATTCTGCTCCGAGTAGAGGACAGAATCTGGCCTCTTCGATTGCGATCGTTGTTCACGTGCGGCGGATCGCCGCGTGACGACAGATCGACAAGCCAGGAGTTCTCATGACCCTCACCACCACCACGCACCTCAACTTCCGCGGCACCGCGCGTCAGGCGCTCGAGTTCTACGCGACCGTGTTCGACGGCGAGGCGACGCTCACCCGCTACGCCGACCTCGGGATGCCGGCCGATGTCCCCGGGGCGGACAAGATCGTGTTCGGGCAGGTGTCTTCGCCCGCCGGCATCCGTCTCATGGCCTACGACGTGCCCGGTCACGACGACGCCGACGGCCAGGCGATCGCCGGCGCGACGCGGCGCGAGAACGGCATGACGATCACCGACCGCACCTTCTTCCAGTCGCTCAGCGCGTCGTCTCTCGACGAGCTCGCGCGGTACTGGGAGCGTCTCGTCGACGGGGCGGAGGTCATCGAGCCGCTCGCGGCGTCGGCCTGGTCGTCCGGGTTCGGCATGCTCACCGACCGCTTCGGCGTCACGTGGGTGCTCGACGTGCGCGCCGAGGATGCCGTGCGCTGAGCTTTCGCGGCACAGCTCTCCCCTCGACCGCGGGGAGAGCTGTGCGGCTCGCGCGCCGGACGCGGGGGCGGGGGGGGGCGCCGGGGCGGGCGCGGGGGCCGGCGGCGCTATGCTCGCACAGTCGCCGAGTGGTCGCAGCCCGAGACCCGGCGCCCGCAGCCTGAGGAGGACCGATGCGCACTGCCGTCGTCGGCGCCGTGCTGCTCGTGGTCGGAGGCGTCGCCGCCGCGGCCGGCATCCTGCCCCTCTCCGACGTCGGGGAGCTGTGGGATCGCGTCTGGCCCATCCTGCTCTTCGTGCTCGCGATCACGGTCGTCACGGAGCTCGCCGCGGCGGCCGGGCTGTTCACGGCGATCGCGCAGCGCACCGCGCGCTGGGGCCGCGGCAGGGCGTGGGCGCTGTGGCTGCTCGTGGCGCTGTTCGCGACGCTGAGCACGATCTTCCTGTCGCTCGACACGACCGCGGTGCTGCTGACCCCGGTGGTCGTCGTGCTGGCGCGGCACGCAGGACTCGACCCGCTGCCGTTCGCACTCACGACGGTGTGGCTGACGAACACCGGGTCGCTGCTGCTTCCCGTGTCGAACCTCACCAACCTGCTCGCCCAGCACGCGATGGGCGACCCCAGCCCGTTCGCGTTCGCCGCACTCACGGCTGCGTCCGCCGCGGTCGCGATCCTGGTGCCGCTCGCGGTGGTCTTCGTGCTCTTCCGCCGCAGTCTCACTGCGCGGTACACGACCGGCGAGGCCGCGGCCGTCGACGATCCCGTGCTGTTCCGCTGGAGTGCCGTGGTCGTGTGCGCGCTCGTGCCGCTGCTTGTCTCCGGCATCCCGGTATGGATTCCCGCGCTGGCTGCCGCGCTCGCGCTCACCGCCGTGTTCGCGGTCAGGCGCCGCGGGGTGCTGCGGATCGGGCTGCTCCCGTGGCAGCTCGTCGTGCTCGCGTCGGGCCTCTTCTTGTTCATCCAGGCGCTCCACTCGGTGGGGCTCGGCGGGGTGCTCGCGGCGGTGTCGGGTGAGGGGGAGTCGCCGCCGGCCCTGCTCCGCCTGGCGCTGACGGGCATGCTGGGCGCCAACGCGATCGACAATCTTCCGGCGTACCTGGCGCTCGAGCCCGCCGCCGAGACGCCGCTGCGCTTGGTCGCGCTGCTGATCGGCGTGAACGCGGGGCCGCTCATCACGCCGTGGGCCTCGCTCGCGACCCTGCTGTGGCATCAGCGGCTGACGTCGATGCAGGTCGAGATCCGCTGGCGCCGCTACGTGCTCCTCGGCATCGTGGTCGCCCCGCTCACCGTGGTGCTGTCGACCCTCGCCCTCTCGTTCGTCACCCCCACCTGAGCGCGCCAGGGGAAGGACCGGGAGCTCAGGCGGATGGCCAGTGCGGATGCCGGGCCACGGCGACGCGGGCCGTGAGGTCGGCGAGGACCCGCGACTCCGCGGTACGCGCGTCGAGGCCGAGCGTCCGTGCCCACTCGAGCGCGAGCAGCGCGTGCCCCGCGGCGTTCGGGTGGAAGGCGTCGTCGAGCAGCCCCCACGGCATGCCCTCGTTGCCCGGTCCCGTGCCGGCCGAGAACTCGGCGAACCGCGCGTGCTGGTCGACGAGCATCACGCCCCCGCGCGCCGCCACGTCGCGGATCCGCTGGGCGAACTCGCCGATCCGCTCCCGGTCGGGTGCGTGCAGCAGGTCGACCGTGGGCGGCGTCTGCAGCACCGGCAGGGCGTCCAGCGCCCGCACCCTCCGCACGAACTCGGCGATCGAGGCCTCGAACGCGTCTGGCTCGATCACGGGGTCGAGCCACACGGTCGTGCAGTCGTTCGTGCCGATCATCAGCGACACGACATCCGGACGCCAGGCGGCCGCGCGGCGGTCGAAGTCGCCGAGGATCAGGTCGGCGCGCCATCCGGTGATCGCCGTGTTGATCACGATGTCCTGCACCCGCCCCAGGTCGCCGCGGATCAGCTCGTGCAGGTGCTCCGCATACGAGCGCGCGCCGCGCGTGTGGATTAGCCCGTGTGTGATGGAGTCGCCCGTGAACACCCAGGTGAGGGGCCGATCCGAGGCGACCAGCCCCTGCATCCGGTCGAGGTCGGCCGTCACCCGGTGACCCTCAGCTGCACGTCGATGAACCGCGGCCGGTAGATCGACGCGTCGTCGTACACGTCGCCGACGTTGTCGAAGGTGTTCACGTTGTACGACACGAGGATGCGGTTGCCGGTGCGCAGGTTCGGATGCTCGTGTGCGTTGTAGGTGAACACGTCGGCGTCGCCGTAGCTGCCGAAGAGTCCCGTCTCCGGCGTGCGGTACAGCTCGACCGGATCGGTGAACGGCCCGAGAGGCGAGCACGAGGTGCGCGCGACGATGCGCGTGCTGAACAGCTCCGAGGTGTCCTGCGTGACGAGCAGGTACCCATCACGGTACGGCGCCACGCTGAACTCGTTCGCGACGTACGGCACGACGGGCACGGCATCCGTCTCCTGGCCCGACCAGCCCGTGCCGTCCCAGAACTCCCAGTCGCCGGCGATGCCGGTGCCCTGGGCGCGCGCGACGTAGGCCGACCGGATGCCGCCGGGGTCGGCGATGCCGTAGATGTAGGTCGTGCCGCCGTCTTCCAGCGTCCACGAGCCCCAGTTGATGCCGGTGGCCGACGGGCGGTCGACGATGGATTCGAGCTGCAGGGTGTCGCCGTCGAGCGTGGCGAGCCGGTTCGCGGTCCACGCGAAGTCCCACTGGCCGGAGCCGGTGCGCGCGAACTGCAGCAGCGGCACCTGCACCGTGCCGTCGGGGCCGGGGGTCGGGTCGCCGATCCAGTACCAGCGCCCGTCGGGCTCCGGCGGGATGATGCCGGCCGGAGCGTCGGGGGTGCCGCCGGTGATCGTGGTCATGCCGCCGTGCCTGTCCTGCACGACGACGGAGTTGTTCACGAACGGCGAGTCCTGCGGGCGTGAGCCGTCGGGGTTCACCGTGCCGAGGAAGGTGTCGGAGAAGAACCACCCGGTGGAGCCCTTGCCGAGCGGCAGCGAGAACGTGCTGTCGCCGCCGGTCCACTCGCCGCCCGTGTTCCCGTAGGTCGTGAACTGCGAGGTGAGGGTCTGGTTCACGGATGCCGTGGCCGTGAGCGTGCGGTCGACGAGGTGGCACTGGCCGGGGCCGCCACCGGTCGCGGTGCTGCTCGGCATACCGGTCGGGACGGATGCCGCGGCCGGCACAGCCACCCCGCCCGCGCAGAGCGCTGCCGCGGCGATGGTCGCCGCGATCGGTCGGGTTCTCATGCGATCACTCCTTCGTGTCCGGTGGTTCGGAAGCTCAGCGAGCCGTCTCGGCGACGCGTCCGGAGGCGTCGATGTCGTAGTACCGGTCGGCGACGCGCAGCCCGCGCAGCACGGCGTGCGGATCGAGGGCCGCGACGCAGCCCGCAGCGCGCACCGAGCCGTTGACGCCGACGGAGACGCCGAACAGCGCCTCGATGATGAGCTCGATCCACGCACCAGACGATGAGCACGCCCAGTCGATGATGTACGGCAGCTGCGGCGGCGCCTTGCGCGCTCCGCCGTTGACGCCTGGCACGGCCTCCTCGACGAAGTGCGCCTGCCCCATCGGGCCCTGGTTCGCGCTGCGGGAGAGCCCCTCGATCCAGTCGGTGAGCACCTCGGGGGCGCCGAGCGCGGCCAGCGCCCTGCCCGCATCCGCTGGCCACGCCGGGTACGCGCCGTTCCACTGGTGGTCGGGCCGCACGCTGTAACTCGCGTCGGCGTCCCACGGCGACAGCGCGCGCATCCAGTTCTCGGTCTGCAGCTCGCGGCGGAAGAACTCCACCATCTCGGCGCGGATGCCGGGGGCGAGGTCGTCCGCGATGCTCGTGCCGACCACGCTGAAGTCGTAGCAGTGCCGCACGGGCAGCAGCGTGCCGTCGGGCTGTCCGGCGGCGAAGATGCCATGGCCGGGCAGGTAGCGCTCCACGATCGCAGGCAGCAGCGCGTCAGCCTCGGCGCGCAGCTCGGCGCTCGCCGCGGCGTCGCCGTGCAGGTCGAGCAGGTCGGCCGCGGCGCGCATGCTCCACACGTTCGCCGCGTTGAGGCCGGCGACCTCGTGCGTGTACGAGCTCACGCACTCGAGCAGGTTGTCGATCTCGCCGTAGTCGGCGAGGGCCGTGCCGCGGCGGAGGCTCTTCCACGCCGTGGCCCACTGCCGCACGGAGGCGGCTACGGTCTCGTCGCCGACGAGTTCGTCGAGGAACGCCGTGTCGCCGGTGAAGCGCACGTAGTCGTGCACGAGCCGGGTCATGGCGTAGTCGTTCACCGAGTACCAGCGCCCGACGGGCCCGCCGGTGAGCGACGAGGTGCCGAAGTGCGAGTGGATGTCGAGCGAGATCCAGTGCCGCACCTGGTTCCGCATCTCGGCCGGGTCGAGCAGCGCATGGCTGACAGAGCTGAGGCTGTAGTCCCAGATGAACGTCGTGGTGCCCCAGTAGTTGGGCATGAGGGTGTCGTAGGAGCGGCCGAGCACGTTGCCGGCGAAGTCGCGGCGGAACCAGATCACGCCGAGCGCCGCCCACCAGTACAGGCGGCGGAGCGGTGCGGATGCCGTCTCGAGCACGGGCAGCGCACCCGAGAACTCCGGGTCGTCGGGGTCGAACGCGGCACGCAGCTGACGGTTCCAGAACTCCTCGGCGGCGGCCACGGCTCCCGGCACATCGCCCGCGACGGCGGCGTAGGCATCCGCGGCCTCCTGCTCCGTGAGCCCGATCGCGTGCACGTAGCCGGTGCGGGCCGTGCCTTCCGCCGGCACCGCGAGCGTGACGCGCAGCTCGCCGCCTCGGCCGTTGCCGCCGATGCCGGTGTCGAACTGGTCAGGCAGCTCGGCCACGCCGCTCAGCGCCGCTGTGCCGCCGGCGAGTCCCTGCACGCTCCACGCCGCGGCATCCGCAGCTCCGCACATGAGGCGCTCGCCGTCCACGTGCGCGGTGTTGCGTGCCGAGGGGGATTCCGCGTCGAGCCAGGCATCCGCCGACCGGGTGACCCGGGCTGCGGCCGACAGCCCGAGGCGCACCTCTCGGTCGGCATCCGTCGTGTTGTGCACGGCGATGTCGATGGCGACCGCCGTGCGACCCGGGACGCACACCGTGGTCGTGATGATCTCGAGTCCGTCGGCTGCCGCGCGGCGCACCACCCGGTCTGGCCGCCACTCGTGCGTGACGGGAACGCCGTACGACGCGAACAGCCGCCCGTCGACGAACAGCACCGCCGTCTGGGTGAGCCCCTGCGACACGGGCGGGAACTGCACGGCGCTGATCGCGGTGAGGTCGTGGTCGACGCGCACGGTGCCGAGCATGTTCGTGAGCCCGGCGGGCGCGATCATGTCGTCGAAGTGGTGCGTGATCGAGTCGGCGGCCAGATCTTCGACGGTGGGGATGAGCGGATGCATGATGCCTTTCGAGCGGGTGGATCGTGCGAGCGGGTCAGTACTGGCCGAGCGCCAGTCCCTTGGCGAAGAACCTCTGCGTGCACAGGAACAGCACGACGGTGGGGAGCGAGACGAGCACGGCCGCGGCGAGCACGACCGACATCTGCGCGCCGCCGTAGGTGCTCTGCATGCCGGAGAGGGTCGTGATGATCGGACGGATGTCGTCGGACTGGCTGAGCGTGAGGCCCAGCAGCAGGTCGTTCCACACGAACGTGGCCTGCAGGATGAAGATCGCGACGAGCGCGCTCGCCGCCATCGGCAGGTACATGCGGGTGAAGATGCGCCAGGTGGTGGCGCCGTCGAGCACGGCCGCCTCGAAGACGTTGTGCGCGACGCCGGTGAAGAAGTTGCGCATCACGAACGCCGAGAACGGCACCGAGATCACCGTGTAGATCATGACCATGCCGAGGCGGGTGTCGAACAAGCCGGTGCGCGAGTACGCGTCGAACAGCGGCAGCAGCACCATCTGCAGCGGGAACACGGTGCCGCCGAAGATCACGACGAACCAGAGGAACCCTCGCTTGAGGCGCAGCGCCACGATCGCGAAGCCTGCGGCGGCCCCGACGAGCACGGCGATCGTGGGCGAGACGATCGAGTAGAGAAGGGTGCTGAGCACGCTGTTGCCGAGGCCCGACAGGGCGAAGGCGGCGGAGATGTTCTCGAACAGGTGGAAGTCGGTGGGGATCCACGAGGTCTTCGACGTGAAGGTCGCCGGGTCCTTCATGGCGTTGACGACGAGCAGGTAGGCGGGCAGCAGCCAGACGATCCCGAGGACGACGAGCACGGCGGTGCGGATGATCTTGGACATGGTCACATCTCGTTCTTCGGGGACAGCTGCTGGCGCAGGTAGAGCACCGAGGCGATGAGGGTGATGACGGTGAGGAACACCGCGATGGCCGAGCCGAGCCCGTAGTCGCTGTTGACGAACGTCTCCTTGTACATCGTCAGCGCCAGGGTCTCCGACACCGTTCCCGGTCCGCCCTTGGTCATGCCCCAGACGATGTCGAAGGTCTTCAGGCTGGCGACGATCGAGAGCCCGACGACGACGGCGGTGAGCGGGCGCAGCATGGGCCACAGGATGCTGCCGAAGAGGCGGATGCCGCTGGCGCCGTCGATGCGCGCCGCCTCGAGCGGCTCCTTCGGGATGGCCTGCAGGCCGATCGTGAAGAGCAGAGCGTTCACGCCGACCCCCTGCCACGACGACGCGACGATCATGACCACCGTGTTGAGCGGAGCATCCAGCAGCCACCGCGGGGGATCGGTGACGCCGAACGCCGCGAGCGCCTGGTCGAGCGCGCCGCCCGAGGAGAGGATGAACGACCACACCACGCCGACGCCGATGCCGGAGAGGGCGTACGGGATGAGGAAGGGGAGGCGCAGCCAGATGCCCCCGCCGAGGTTCCAGGTCAGCAGCGCGATCGCGAGGCCGATGCCGACGGGCACGATGAGGGTGCCGACGACCCACAGCACGGTGTTCGCCGCCGACCCCATGAAGTCGCCGTCGGTGAACATCTCGACGTAGTTGTCGATGCCGATCCATTTCGGGCTGCCGAGGCCGTTGTACCTCGTGAAGCTGAGGAACACCGTCCACAGCAGCGGGAGGTAGAGCAGCACGGCGACCAGGATCACGCCCGGGGCGACGAAGCCCCGGGCGGACCACTGATAGGGCGTCTTCTGATGCGCCATCCGTGTTACTTCTGCTCTGCCCAGTACTTGTCTGCGGTCGCCTGGATCTTCTCGAGGAACGGCATCGGGTCGCCGGGGTTGGCGTTGAACGCGCCGAACTGCTCGATCGCGGTCGTGACGATCTCGGTCGGCATGGCCTCGAAGAAGCGGTCGTACAGCGAGTAGTCGGCGCCGGCGATCTGCGAGCCGATCTCGGCGAGGGCGGGGTCGGCGACCGTCGCCTTCGGGTTGAACGCCACGTCGCCGTGCGCCTCGTTCCACGCCGTCTGCGCGTCGGGCGACATCCACCATTCGGCGTAGGCGAGCCCGAGGTCGCGCTGCTTCGAGTTCTCCGCCGTGCACATGGGGCCGGACTCGACGGCGACCGGGGTGGTCTTCAGGTCGCCGTTGACGGCGGGGATGGCGAACATGCCGTAGTCGTCGGTCGTCATGCCCGCACCCTTGAGGTTGCCGGCGAAGAAGGTGCCGAAGTTGATCATGGCGAAGTCGCCCTGCTTCAGTGCGACGGCCGGATCGGTGGTGCTTCCAGGGTCGCTGAACCAGCCCTTCTTCTGCTCGTCGAGCCAGACGTTCATGATGTCGACGATCTTCGGGTCGGTGTACTTCACGCTGCCGTCGGCGAGGCCCGCGTAGAGGTCTGGGTCGGTCGACGCGACGAGGTGCTCGAACCACTGGAAGGTGAAGAGCGTGCTCGTCTGGTAGTACGGCGTGATGCCGGCGGACTTCAGCGTGGTGGCCGCGGCGTTCAGCTCGTCCCACGTGGTGGGGACCTGGATGCCGTTGTCGGCGAAGATCTTCTTGTTGTAGAACATGATCCAGTAGGCGATGTTCATCGGCACGCAGTACTGCTTGCCGTCGAAGGTGTAGCTCTTGGCGAGGTCTTCGCTCACCCAGCCCTCGTCGATCGCCTTCTTCCAGATGTCGGTGGTCTCGGCCACCAGGCCCTCGTCGACGAGCTGCTTCAGCGAGTCGCCCGTGTGCCAGGTGAACAGGCCGGGCGACTTCGCCGTGCGGAACGACTGCTTGATGAAGGCGTCGTACTGGTTGGCGTCGGAGTAGCCGGTCGTCTTCAGGGTGATGTCGACGTCCTTGCCGCTCGTGCCGTTGAGCGATTCGAAGTCGGGCTTCCACGCGGCCTTGTCGGTGTAGAAGTCGAGCGTGCCGGTGACCTCTCCGGATGACCCGGACCCCGAGTCTCCCGAGCATCCGGCGAGAGCGAGTCCGCCGATCATCAGACCGGCGACGGCGGCCGCGATCTTGCGTCGCGAAATCATTCAGAACTCCCTTGTTCGGTTGGTATCGTTACCAGAAATCTGGGTTCACGCTACCAAGGTGATGAGTGCGGTGCAAGAGACTCCGTGCGGAGCCTCCCTGTGGTGCGGGACGGTGTTCAGTTGTCGCTCGTGCGCGAGCCGCGCACGTAGGCCTTGACGGTGGCGAAGCGGGCGCTGCGTGAGTGCTCCGTGCGCTCGATGCGGTATTCGCCGACGGATGCCGGGACGATGAACGTCTCGGCGTAGTGCACCGTGAAGGGGTCGAAGGCGCCCGTCGGGCTGACCACGCGCACCTCGTCGCCCTCCACGAGGTTGAGCACGTTGACGGTGCCCTCGGTGTCGTGATCGGCGGCCTCGGTGAACCAGTGGCGGCGGGTTTCGATGAACTCGAGCTCGTGCAGGCCGGTGCTCTCCTCGATCACGTCGCCGTCGACGCGGACGGTCTCGACCTGGCCGACGAGGTTGCGCTCGACCCAGGAGGTATCGCGGTCCCACTGGATGTTGCGGGCGCCGTGGTCGAGGTGCACGGGGCGGGGGATGCCGTCGAGGCCGACACGCCCCCAGTCCCACAGCTTGAACGTGAAGATGAACGGCGTCGCCGAGATCTCCAGCACCATCGAGTTCGCACCGGAGCAGTGCACGGTGCCGGCCGGGATCGCGAAGTGGTCATGCTTGCGCGCCGGGAACGAGTTGACGTACTTCTCGGCGGGGAACGGATGCTCTCCATCCTGCGCCGTGGCGAGATCGCGCAGCATCTCCTCGCGGTCGATGCCCTCCTTGGTGCCGAGGTATACGACCGCGTCGTCGGCGGCATCCAGCATGTAGTAGCTCTCGTCCTGCGTGTAGTGCATGCCGAACGTGTTCTGGATGTAGTCGGTGAGCGGGTGCACCTGCAGGCTGAGGTTGCCGCCGTCCATGGTGTCGAGGAAGTCGAAGCGGATGGGGAACTCGGCGCCGAACCGCGAGAACGTCTTGGCGCCCAGCAGCTCCACGGGGCGGCTGAACACGAGGTCGAGCGCGGGGATCTCGACCACGCCGCCCTCGCCCTCCAGCAGCAGCGAGTTCTCCTCGGGAACGCAGTCGAAGCACCACGCGTAGTTGTCCTTCGAGGGGTCGAGCCCGATGAGGTTCTTCATCCACTGGCCGCCCCAGACGCCGGGGTCGAAGAACGGCACGACGCGGAACGGGCGGGACGCCGCGTTCTCGAGCGCCGCACGGAAGGCGGTGCCCGTGATCATGCCTGCATCCGGGGAGTCGGGGTGCGGCTCTGCCGGCGCGATGGCGTTGCCGTCGAGCACGAAGTCCACCACGTCGAAGAGCGAGCGCTTGTGTCGGTCGGCGACACGCCACTCCACGAAGAAGCCGCGCTTATACTTGCGCAGATTGTCCTCTCCGGCGTTGTCCGCGCGCCAGTTGGTGGCGCCGGCGCGCTGCCGCAGCTGGATCTCCCAGCGGGCCATGTCGACGAGCACGGTCACGGGCTCCCCGCTGATGCGCCCGCGCAGCAGGGCGGCGCCCCAGCCCACCACCACGGTCTTCTCGGCGATGGTCGCCGCGAGGGCATCGAGCCGGTCGGCGTCGTAGAAGTCCGAGAGGGTGAAGTGGCTCATGACGCCGAACACCCGGTCGTCGGTGAGGTTCGGCGCGATGAGCTGCTCGACCTCGGCGACAGGGAGGGCAGCCGACTCGACGTCGACGATCGTCCAGTCGGGGAGCGCCGCGGCGATCTGCGCCGTCAGGGCCGGGAGGTCGACGCCGGGGTACGTGTCGACGAGCAGCACGGCGTGGCCGTCACGGCCCTCGGCCAGAGCGGCCGCGGAGTGCCAGCTCTCGGCGCCGCGGAGAATGCGCTCGCCCGGCGGCAGCGGCACCGTGGGCTGCGTGTCGTACCGTCCGCGCACCGTGTGGCCTTCGTGCATGTCGCTGATCGGGGTGGTCACTGATCCTCCTGACGGGGGCGGGCGTCGCGCGAGCGGGCCAGGACGCTCAGGCCGCGCGCGACGGAGAGCTCTGGCTCGGGCGGGACGAGGAAACGAGGGGCCGTCATCGACGGCCACAGGTGCGCGCGGACGTAGGTCTCGATCGGACCGGCCACCGCCGCGCCCGCGCGCAGGATGCCGCCGGACAGCACGACGACGGCGGGGTCGTACGCATGCACGAGGGTGACGACGGTCGCGCCCCACGTGTGCAGGAACCGGTCGCGGAGGGCGGTGAGCTCGGCCGGCGCGGGGGACGAGGTGGGCGTGGGGGCAAAGGCGGGCGTGGCGGCCGGCGTGGGCGATGAGGCGGGCATGGCGGTCGGCGCGTGCGATGAGGCGGCGTCGGAGGCCGTCGCGGGCGCGGATGCCGTGAAGAGGTCGGTCATGCGGAGTCCGGTCGACGCGCGCAGTGCCCAGGCGCTGGCGAGAGCCTCCCCGCATCCGACGTTGCCGCAGGGGCAGGTCGGTCCGTCGAGGTCCACAGTGACGTGTCCGCCGAGGATGCCGGCATGCCCTGTACGCCCGCGGAGCGCGACGCCGTCCATCATCGCGGCGGTGCCGATGCCGGTGCCGAGGGTGACGAGCACCGCATCGCGCTCGCCTGACGCGCAGCCGCTCGACGTCTCGCCGACGAGGGCGGCGCGTGCATCGTTCTCGACGGCAGCCGTGACGCCGAACTGCGCGTGCGACCACGAACTCAGGTCGCGGTCGCGCAGGTGGTCGTATTTGGCATTGGCGTGCAGCATCCGTCCGGTCGACGGGTCGACCACGCCGGGCACGGCGATGCCGACGGCATCCGCTGCCCGGCCCGTGCTGTCGACGAGCGTGCGGGCAGCCACGGCCGCCGCGGCGAGGTCGTCGGTCGTTCCGGCGACCGGGATGCTCTCCGACGCGATGACGCGACCATCGGCGATAACGGCGAGCTTGATCTCGGTGCCGCCGAAGTCGATGCACAGCTCCATCGGTCCTCCTCGTCGATCGCTGGTAACGTTATCAATCGGTGGAGGGGGTGTCAACAGGAGTCTTCGCCTCGGTGCTGACCAGGCCCCTCCGCGCGACATTCCGCCCTGGAGGGCGGTGACGGACGACGGATGCCGTCAGCGCACGCCGACGCGCAGCGAGACCGGCAGTTCGATGGTCCGTGGGGCTGCGTCGCGGAGGCCGCCGTCGAGGCGGTCGAGCAGCAGGCGTGCGGCTGTGCGCCCGAGCTCTCGCGGGTCGTGGTCGATGACGCTGATCGGCACGGGCGAGAGCTCGACGAGCTCGAAGTCGTCGAAGCTGACGATCTCCGGGAAGTCGGCGGGGGCGCGCAGGCCTGTCGCGAGCTGCGTGCTGATCTCCTTGAGCGCGCCGATCGCGTTGCGGTTGTTGGCGCAGAAGACCGCGGTGGGCGGGTTCTTGGTGCGCAGCAGCGCGCGCATCGCGTCACGCGCCTGGTCGACGGTCTGCTGGTTGGTGGCGACGATGCGGGGGTCGACGGTGAGCCCTCGTTCCTCGAGTGCGCGCACGAAGCCGGCGTGGCGGCGCTCGCCCGTGAAGATCGAGACGGAGTTGCCGAGGTAGCCGATACGGGTGTGGCCGCGGTCGATCAGAGCGGTGGTGCCACGGTGGGCGCCGTCGTCGTCGGCGAGCACAACGCTGTCGGCGGCGAGGCCTTCGATGCGCCGCGACGCCAGCACCACGGGCACACCCTGGAGTTGCGAGTGCGCGAGGTGATCGGATGCCGCGCCCGCCGGCACGACGATGAGTCCGTCGACGCGGCGCCCGAGGAAGTCGCTGACGAGCTCGGCCTCGCGTGTGACGTCTTCGGAGGTGTTGCCCAGCAGGATGCGGCGGCCTGCGAGAGCCGCCTCCTCTTCGACTCCCAGCGCGAAGGTGCTGTAGTACGGGTTGGCGATGTTCGTGATGGCCACGCCGATGAGGCCGCTCGAGTGACCGGGGCGGATGCTGCGGGCGTTCTCGTTGCGGTGGTAGCCCAGCTCGGCGACCGCGGCGAGCACGCGCTCCTGCACGTCGGGTTTGACGTTGAGCCCGCCGGAGAGCGTGCGCGACACCGTCATCGGGCTTACGCCCGCTCGCTGAGCGACCTCTTTGATGGTCGGTCGATGAGCCCGCTCGCCCATGCTGCCCTCCGACTCCGACGGGTGCGATCTTAGGGAACGTTACCAGCGAGCGGGTCGTTCCGTGTGTCAAGGGGGTGCGCCGACATTCGAGATGCGGCATATGAATGAAGCACACGAGGAGGACGGTGATGGCGGCAGGAGATATCGAGACCTTCCAGCGAGACGGCATCTGGTTCAACCGCATCGAGGGCGAGGCGCACACGCTCGGGATGAGCTTCGAGTCGAAGGCGGAAGCGGTCAAGGTGGGGCGCGGGGCGGCGGTCGCCCGTCAGGTGCAGCATGTGGTCCGAACGGAGGAGGGGCCGTCGAGCGACGTGCCGTACGACCGTCACCCGCGTGACCTGATCGGTTGATGCAGAGCCAGCCTGCGTCGAGGGGGCGGGAGCAGGGCTGCCTCGACGGAGCGGGAGACGGTGCGCAGCATCCGTGGCGGAGCGCCGATGCCGGTCGGCATCCGCCGTTCGCCGGGCTTACGAGGGGCGTGCGGCGGTCAGCCGGTCGTGCTTGGTGAGGGGGATCGGGCTCGTGTACTCGGAGGCGTAGCGTCCGGTGCCGACGAGGTCGGCGCCGAGTCGACGGATGACGGATGCCACGCGGGTGAGCTGTTGCGGGTCGATGCCGCCGTCGCCGCCGCTGTGCACGCGCTGCAGCACGCCGGCGAGGGTGTGCGTGTGGGCGATGTGCGTGCGGAAGCGTCCGGAGCCGTCGTACCCGCTGGTGACGACGGTCGCGTCGGGGTGCGAGTAGAAGACGCACGTGTCGATGTGGTCGAGAGCTGCGGCCTGGAGCCGGAGGTAGCGGAGCAGCCTGATGGCCTGCAGTCGGGCGCGCTGCGCGGGCGCGTCGGCGTCGAGGTAGGTGCGCACGTCGATGCTGCGGGTTTCCTTGCCGCGCGGGGTGAGGTGCAGGGCGAAGGAGCCGGTGAAGGCGCTCTCGTCGAAGAGGGCGGCGAGCGGCTGCGCGCGCGTGGAAGGGCGGACGCCGTCGAAGACGAGTCCGTTCCAGCGCTTGCTGTCGATGAGGAGGGCCGCGTTCGGTGAGAGCACCAGGTGGTCGACTTGGGCGCAGAAGACGTCGTCGGCATCCTCGTCGGGCACGAACACGATGTTGGTCGCGACGATCGCGTCGATGTCGGCCGTCTCGCAGGCGGCGACGATGGCGGACCGGGATGCGAGCTCCCACTTTATGCCGGTGGAGGCCTGAGCCAGGGCGCGCGTGAGCACCGCATCCTTGCGGGTCAGCTCGGTCTCGAGCTCGGCGAGCTTCTCTTCGTGCCGGCGCTCGGCGTTGCGCATCTTGTGCCAGTGGGCGAGGCTCTGCGTCGCGAGTGCGGCATCGTGATCGGCGTCGCGTTCACGCAGAGCCTCGGCATGCGCGCGTTCGAGCTCGGCGGTGAGCGAGGAGTGCGCCTCGGCTTCGGCGTCGCGCTGCAGCCTCCAGCTGTTGCGTGCGCGCGCATGTCCCAGGATCATGGCCGCGAGTGCCAGGAGGAGCACGCCGATGAAAGCGATCAAGAGCGGTTGCATGTCGGTAGCAAAACAGGCCGCGTCGCTCGCGCGCGGGCGATCACGGTGACGATGTGGAGATCACGGATGCCGGGGGCGTGGGGTTTCAGTCACAGGCGACGCCGTCGCCATCGCGGTCGAGCCGGCTACTGCACCGACCAGCCGCCGTCGCTCGCGAGGACGGCGCCGTTGATGTTCACGGCGTCGTCCGAGAGCAGGAACGTGATCGACGCGGCGAGGTGCTCGGCGGTCGCGACCGTGGGGATGGCCTGCTGGAACGGGGCGAGTCGGGCGGAGCCGTACTCCGACATGTTCGGCGGCATCGGGATGCCGGTGGCGACGCCGCCGGGTGCGACGGAGTTCACGCGGATGCCCTTCGGGCCGTACATGAACGCGGCCGACTTCGTGACGCCGATGATGCCGTGCTTGCTGGCCGTGTAGGCGTTGCCCGAGGCGTTGCCGCGCAGGCCGGCCTCACTCGACACGTTGAGGATCGCGCCGGTCCCGGCGACCTCCATGATCGGGAGCACGGCGCGCATGAGCTTGAACGGTGCGGTGAGGTTGATCGCGATGACGCGGTCCCACACGGCATCCGTCGTCTCGCCCGCCGGGGAGAAGTCGTCGTTGATGTCGGCGATGTTCGCGAGTCCGTCGATGCGGTCACCCGTGGCCGCGGCGACGGCGTCGATCGCCTCCTGCCGGGTGAGGTGGCCCGCGACGGTCACGATGTCGGGGAACTCAGCCCTTAGAGGACGCGCCAGTAGTTCCCACACTTCTCGTCGACTCGACGGTCAACGACGGCAAGACTGCCTCCATGCTTCGGGCCAAGCTCACAGGGGCCCGATTCTGGACATACGGGGCTCCGGACGGAAAATACGCCCTTCAGCATTCGAAGGTGCTCATCGTGGATTCGCGGACCGCGTTCGTCACCAGCGCGAACCTCTCCACCGCCGGAGCCGAATCGAACCTTGAAGCCGGAGTCGTCGTTCACGACGTCGAGTTCGCCTCCAGCATGCGGCAGAGATTCACGAAGCTCCGGGAACACGGAGCGGTAATCGATCTTGAGTGAGTGAGCCGTTCGGAGCGGGCCCGAAGCTCGGGGCTGGGATGGAGGTAGTGAACGGGCTATCTTGATCACATGAGCCGCCGCCCATTATCCGAGCAGCAGGCGATCCGCGAGGACGTTTTTCGATGGCTCGACGCGCGGCGGAACGCAGGTGCCTACGAGTACAGTCGCGATGAGCTGATCAATTACACCTACAACGGCGAGCGCATCCCGCTCCTTGACACAGGTCGGGGCATTCGGAACCCGGCTGACTTCGATGCGACGCTGACGATCATGACCAGCTCGAAGAAGACCCAATACTCGGACGGCATCGGCCCGGAGGGTCTGGTCACGTACTCATACCAGTCCCGAGAAGGCGGCGATAACGTCAAGCTCCGGAATGCGTTCGACCACGGCGATCCCCTCGTGTACTTCCTTGGCGTCCGCCCGGGCTACTTCGTCGCGTTTTACCCTGTCTACATCGTTCACGACGACCCGGTTCGTCGCGAGGTAAGCATCGCCCTGGATGAATCGCTCCGCTACTTCGATGACCCACTGAACCTGAAGGAGTACGAGAGGCGTTACGCCGAACGTCTCGTCAAGACTCGATTGCATCAACCGATGTTTCGCGCCCGAGTGCTCCGGGCCTACGAGACGACGTGCGCCATCTGCAACCTGAAGCACGCTGAACTGCTCGACGCCGCGCACATCGTGGCTGACGCTCAGATCGGCGGCGTCGCGGAAGTGACGAACGGACTAGCGCTCTGCAAGATTCACCATGCGTCTTACGATCAGAACCTGCTCGGCATCACGCCGGACTATGAGGTCAGGATCGACCGAGATCTCCTCGAAGAGGTGGACGGTCCTATGCTTCGCCACGGTCTCCAGGACATGCACGGTCGCCCACTCACGCTTCCTCGCCGTCCGGCCGACTACCCGTCGAAGGAGAAGTTGGCGGAGAAGTTCGCGCTGTTTGCTGCGTGACTAATCACAAGAAGCAGCCAGGAAGTGGACCGTGGGCATATCCGCATCCGCCCACGGCAACGAAACAAGTTCACTCGCGCCTAGCCAACGCAGCTGAGAGTGTTCTGTGGCACGTGGCTCTCCTGCTTCGACCGTTGCATGAAACGTAGTGAGCTCGACCGTTCCGAACGGGTACGAGTGTCGAGTTGTGACTATCCTGTCGCCGACGATGATGTCGCACCTGAGTTCCTCACGTACCTCCCGACGGAGCGCATGCGTGGGCGATTCTCCCAGCTCGACCTTGCCCCCGGGAAACTCCCACAGCCCGGCTAGTCTTTGCGTGGCTCCCCGCTGTGCGGCAAGTACCAATCCGTCTCGCGAGATCACCGCGCCGACAACGCGCACCGTCCTGGGCGCCCGCAGATCGATCGCCCCGCGCCCAACGCCCGCGTCTTCCGCCTCGACTCCGTTCTGCCGCATCAACCGCAGCATGTCCTCCTGTCGCGGTTGCCCCAGGGTCAAGCGATACAGCGTCAATGCATCCAACAGTCGCTCGTACTTGTCGTGGTCGCGGCTCAGCGTGAACGCGGCGATCCTCCGGTGGATGCGGGCCTCTCCGTCATACACCCACCACGGCGAGAACTGATCGGTCGCTTCTGATTCGGCGGCCGCGAACGCCGCGTCCCACGCAGAACCCGACGACGCCAGCACATCGCCCCAGTGCTTCGCGGCGACGTTCTTGCGCACGGCATGACCCATGTACCTGTGCACCCTCCCCTCGCGCTGCTCGAAGTCGACGGGGTTCGACGGCAGGTTCCAATGCACCACGGCATGGCTCCACCAGTGGAAGTCGATGCCCTCCTGACCGACGCTGGTCGAGGCCAGCACGAACGGCGCGAACGGACTGTTGAAGGCAGCCCGCACACCGCTCTGTCGCGCGGCGACTTTCTCGTCGGCATCGGTCCCCGAGCCGCCGTATCGCACGGCGAACCGGGTGGGGAACCGGATTGCGCTCCGAGCAGCGGTGGTCTCATGGCCGAAGGCCGCGGCGGCCCTCATTCGTACCGCAGCACCGATCTGCTGCGCGGCGACCATCAGACCCTCGTCGTCGAGCAATGCGCCGCCGGCCTCGCTGCGCAGCTGGAACACGTACTCGTCGAGCACTGCCTGTAGGTTGCCATCGGCGCAGTAGTCGAGCACGACACTCCAGTACGGAGCATCCGTCTCATTGAGCGTGTCGAGCAATGCTGCGGACTCGGGCCTCGCGAACAGTGATCGAAACGCGAGAGACAGTTCCCACGCTGCCCGCCACAGCCCGATGTCGGTGGCCTCGGGCGACGCGGCGGCGCGCAGCGCGCGGTAAGCGATCGACCCTGGCGCGTGGGCGGCGAGCCGGCCAAGGTCGGGATGCCCGGAGGGCTCCGCACCGATTGCCGCGGATGCCGCGTCGAGGTACTCCGCGAATCGGCTGCCGGCATCCGACTCGTCGTCTGGCTCACCGCCGATGAGAGCGGCCAGGCGCGACGGCTCCACGCCCACCGGCGTCGCGCCGGGGAAGGCGAAGAACGCCGACGATGGCTCGGCGGCGTCTCCTTCGCTCGGCACGGCCGCACTGGCGAACGATGCGTCCACCGCGCCGCCCGCCGCGCGTGCTGCGGCAAGCGGGTCAGCCGCCGACGCCAGACCAGGGTGCGGCCAGAACAGCGCGAGCGCACTCATCTGGGTCGGGCGCCCCTCTTCGTTCAGCGACCATGCCAAACGGATCGCGGAGCTGTCGGACGAACGACTCCGCCCTCGATGCGAGAGGCGCGTCGCCTCGTGGCTCAGCAGCGCAGCGATCGCCGTCGGCACCCCGTTCCATGCCGAGAACACCACGTGCTTCGTCACCTCGTCGCCGATCGACGAATACACCGGGCCAGGCCGCAGATACGGCATCGACGGCGGCATCCAGAGCATCTTCCACCACCCGCGGCCGATGGTTTCGGCCGCGAGAGCACGCAGCATCCCGTTGCCGAGGTCGATCTCGGCGCGCTGCTCCACCTGTTCTGCGGTGAGTCCCCGCGCCCCCGACAGCAGCGGCGCTACTGCCTCGCCGCCTTCAGCATTAAGCAGCTCGCGCACGCGGGTACCGGCCTTATACGTGTCCATGAACGTGGCGAAGTAGGGGATGGACTTCCACTGCTCGATGTCGATGCGTGCGCCGAGGTGCTGGTCGAGACGGTGCAGTGCGATCCAGTCGGCGATCTCTACGGCGGATGGCACGCCGCCGTCGAGCGGTCGGTCGATCACCATATCCCTGTTGCGGGCCAGCGGTGGTCGCTCCGACCGCGACATGTACCGCAGCAGTGCACGACGCACGGATGCCGCGGTCGAGGACGCGTCGCCGCCCGTGACCAACGCCAGACGGTGGGCCTCCAGCGCCTCTTTCACGTCTCCGACCAATGCCGCGTCGCGGCCGGCGAGGAAGTCGATGGTCTCGAGGAAGTCGCGCTGGTGATCGTCGTCGCCGTCGTCGGCGGTCGTGAACGGCTTGTACGGCGTTGCCGACAACAGCAGCACCTTCGCATCGCCGTAGGTGAAGAGGCTGTCAGCCAGCTCCGCGGCCTCGCTGTCGGTCGATGGATCGAGCAGCGCGCGGAACCGCTGGAACTCGTCGAGGATGATGAGGTCGGGCTCCAACGCCTCGACGCCGGCCTTCGCGAGGTTCCGGCGCAGCGCCGCCGTGACCTCGGCGGTCTCGTGCCAGAGCTCGCCCGTCGTCGGTTTCGTCCCGTGCTCTCGTACCCGGTCACGCAACCGCAGGAAGCGCGACAACGTCCCGTCCGCCGTGATCAGCGCCGAGAACTCTTCGGCGATGCGTGCGTCCGGTCCCGCCTTCCCTAGTTGCTCCCGCATTCGGGAGATCCGCCACTCGAAGTTCGACAGTTTCGCCACTCCGCCCTGAAAGAGCCTTCGCATGGCGCGTTTCTCCCCATCATCGGGGTGAAGCAGGTGCTCCAGCAGGATGCAGAGCAGGGCACGCTCCTCCGCGTTGCCCGACCGCCAGCCGCCGTCCTTGAACGATGTGCCTGGGGTGAACGAGACGAGGTTCACCTTCTTGCCGTCGCCGTCGTGCTCGGCGAGCCGGTGACTCTCGCGGGCAAGCAGCGTCAACCGCGTCGCCATCGCGAGATGCTTGTCACCCGTGACGTTGAGTCGACGCAGGTTCTGATTCGCCAGGTCGGCGTTGCTGCAGATGTAGACGATGTCGATGCGCTCGACTGCGTCGTCGCGCTCGAGGCGCTCGATCGTCTTCGCGATCACACCGCGGGCGATCACGCTCTTTCCCAGGCCCGTCTCGTCGGCGACGAGAAATCGTCCGCTACCAGCATCCGGGCCGTAGAAGCGATCGATCACGTGATCCACGGAGTCGCGTTGGAAACCCTTGAGTCCGCGCATCACCGCGTCGACGTCAACCCGCACGACTCGCCTCCCCATCGAGCGCAGCGACCACTGAGGCCCAGACCTCGCTGAAGCCGGCCGGAAGCGCGGCGGAGCGCTCATCGGCCGACAGGTGAGAGAGCACGCGCTCGATGTCAGCCAGGGCACCGGCGTTTGTCGCCGTCGCGCGGACGAGAAGCTCCAAGAGCCCCGAGCCGTCTTCGCTCACGCCGCCTCCGAACGGCGACCGGAACGACGAGAAGGACGAAGCGTCCGCGATTCCGGTCGGCCCCGATTGCTGCAGCATCAACCGGATGAACCGAGCGAACGCACCGGGCTGTGTCAGATGTGCGGCAACGATCGCATCCTGACGGCCGGGCACGTCGTCCATGATCTCGGCGATCACGACGCTCTGCCGCAGCCGCCCACCCGAGTCCGTCAGCGACACGACAACGAACGGGGTGATCTCTGCGAGGGCAAGTGATTCGAACAGGTGAGGGTCCGCCGCGGTCGGGAAGGTGCCGTTTCGAGCATCCGTTCCCGTCAGCAGTCGCCAGGACAGTGAGAGTCCGTCGGGAACAACCGGAACCGGATCGGCGGCCCAGAGCGACGCAGCGTACGGTTCGCCAGGATGTACGCGCAGCGTGAGGCGGACAGTGGCGATGGTACGGAGCGCACTGTCGAGGTCACGTTCGGCGGCTTCGTCTTCGGATGCCGTGGCTCCGCCCTCGGTCTCGTACTCGTCGAGCAACGGGGCGAGCGACTGTGTGATCGCATCGACTCCCAGCTGTTTCGTAGGGCCGTCGAGTTGCACCATGACCTCCACGTTCGAACCCCATGCCGGCTCGGTGGCGTTCGCCGAGCCGAGGAAGACAGTGGATCCGCCCATCGCGCGGTCATGCACCACGATCTTCGCGTGGAGACCGACGAGGCCGGTTGCCTGTGCCGTTTCGGTCTCGGTCCCGGCGTCAGCGAGTGCCTGATCGACGAAGTCGTCGAGCACGTACATCGACAGGTGATCAAACGAGGCCGGTGCCAGTCGGTCGAGCTGTTCCGGACGACTGACCAGCGTCGTGGGGCGACCGGGGCGGGCGCGCAGGCGAGCCAGGCCGCTGTCGGTTACGAAAGGAGAGACGATCAGGGAGCGGATGCCGTCGAGGACGGGCGGCGCGTCGCCTCCGATGCCCAGAACATGCACCGCGAAGCGACGCACATGCTCCGGTTGCTCCCACCGGATCGACCGCCACGACTCGGCGAATCTCAGGAGGCGTGCTCGGCGTGCGCCGGGTAGTTGCGGTGTCGTGCGGCCGCCGGAGGCGAGCCAGCGCAGCATCCGCACCATGTCGTCATTGGCCTCATCCGCAGCCTCGCCGGGGTGACCGTCGAGTGCGACGACCGCGTCCCACGTCCTGTCGGTGGTGAGGTTGCGGCTGCTGCACACGAAGCGATAACGACGTTCGTCGCCGGAGGCGAACTCGAGGAACCACACCTTCGGGTGGAACAGCCGCCCAGCAGGCATCGACACCGGGTGGATCATGGGTTCGAGCACCGTGACGAGCTCGCTCGCCGTGCCGAGCCCGATATAGCCGGTCTGGGCGAACAGGTCGATGCGGTCGGTGGCCCGGCGCACAGCGCTGAGGATTCCCGGGGCGTCGTCGCCCGACGCCCCGGAGCCGGCGAGTGAGAGAGGTACGGCGAGCGCTGCCTCCAGCGTCAGCGTGAACGTCGTGCCGACGGCGTGCGACAGCGTGAAGCCCGATGGTGGTCGCAGAAGTTCAGACAGGAGCGAGCGGGAATCGGGTTCAAGCACGCTGCAACCCCTCATGGATGTCGTCGAGCATGCCTCGCACCGTCGCCCAGCGGAAGGTGAGTCGCGCACTACCGGACGCGCCGCCCCACGTCGCCAGTCGGCGCGGGTTGTTCAGCCGCGCCTTGGCACCTTTCGCGATGCGCTCCCTCTGTCGCACGAGGGTGTGCGCGGCCTCGTCGTCGAGAAGCATCCGGGGGTCTCCGTCACGGACATGGGCCGACCAACGGACGATGAAGTCGCGTGTGCTCGGGGTGATCGCCGGGGCGGCTTCGTGTTCACTCCGCAAGACGTCGAGCAGGTCGGCCAACCGCCACTCTCGGGCCGCAGGCGTCAGCTCCTGCGCCCAGGTATCGAGGCGGTCGCGGTAATGGGTGACGAGGTCGCCGTCGCCGACGCCGAAGCGGAGTGCGTCCGCGGCGAGCAGTAGGTTGTAGAGCAACTGCGCGCCGTGCATCACAGCGGAGAATTCCTCGGCCTGTCGCAGCACGCCGGCTGCGCGCTCGGGAGCCGTGCGGGCGGCGTGGTCGGTCCACGGCGCGGTGCTGTCGGCGTCCGGACGATGCTGCACAAGATGCGCGAACAGAGTGCCGTGTGCGTGTTCCAGTACTCGATCGCGGAGCCACGCCGCTTCGTCGTGCGAGAGGGAGAATCCGTCGGGGACCTCCGCTGGGAAGCCAGGAGGCATGGGCGGTGCCGACCAGATCGTTGAGACGGTGGTCTGCCCGTCGTCGTCGATCAGGCGCGTCGGCGCCGAGGCGGCAAGCGCGTCTTCTCGTGTGGTCGGCTGCGCCAGGATGCCGTAGCGCTGCAGCATCGTCCAGTACGTCGACGAGGGAAGGTTCTTCAGCGCCGTGCCCGCCCGCTCGCCGAGAAGACCGGACGGATCAGCAGACGATCGCAACGGTGCGATGATCGAACGTTCCGTTTCGTCGAGCCGGCGCCACCGCTGGTCCGGTTTCGCGCGAGCTGCATGCTGAAAGCACCAGGGAACGAAGAGCAGGTATCGCGCCCGGGTGTGCAGCGTCGACGTGCCGGGAAAGAGGGCGTCGGCGATGCTGTCGCGCAATAGTCCAAGGCCGAGCTCGTCGCGGCTGTCGCGCAGAGTGAAGAGGGAGGCGAGCTCGCGCATCCGTCTCTGTTCGTCGGCCGAGACATCGAGCCATCCGATCGTCGACGCCATCAGCCGGCGATCGGATGGCTCGACGTGTAGAGGTCTGAATCGGTCACTCGACGGGGTCCTCTCTGCCGGGGCGACGTCGGAACGTGCGCTCGGCGAGGCCGCCGACGGACCCGGCGAGCGAACGGACCTTGTCGAGTCCTTCCGCGCCGACTCGTGCCGCTCTCTCCGCTCCTTCTGCTCCCGCGCGCAGGGCAGCGTTCACTCCGATGCCGCCGGCGTGCAGCGCAGCGTCACGCGTCTCTGCGACGGCCCTCGACCATCGCTTGGCGTCGACGCCTTCGCGGAGCTCCTCGATACCCAGCCGTGTGTGGAACTCCCCGACCGAGCCGTTGACGCCGTTGCGCGCGCTGACGATCGCCGGAGATTCCAGCGGGTTGAACAACACCTTCGAATTGGCGACTTCGGCCGCGGCATCCATGCGTTCGAGCAGACTGCGCGTACTCCGTGTGATGAGTTCGACGCGATTGGTTCGGGCTGCCCGCAGAGCCAGTCGATGCCGGTCGAGTTCCTCAGGCGACGTGTCGAAAACCCGGTCGAGTTCGAGCACACCGACCGCCTCGTGCAACGAGAAGCAATGAGCGAGCACCGACAACCAGTCCTGGGTCTTGCGCTCGACGTCTTTCACTACATCGGCGAGATCGTTCACCGATCTGGTCTCGAGCTTTTCCGCGAGCGCATCCAGCCGGCGGAGTGCGTAGGCCTGGGTGCGGGCGATCGTAATCGACGTCGCTTGCACCTTCGACCAGGTCACATCGGAGACGCGGCCGACCTCCTCGCGAATCGTCATCGCTTCGTCGAGCACGAGGTCGACGCCGATCATGTCCGCGAGAACGGCATCGTCGTGTGCGCGGAGCACATCGTCGATCTTCTCGTCGATGACGGCGAGGTAGTCGGTGATCTCCTGCATCGTCTGTTGCATGGCCAACTGCGCCATCAATCCCGCCGCGCCGGCGAGCATCGCAGGATTGGTGAGCACGGAACCCGGGCCCTTGACGAACTGAAGGTTCTTCGCGAACTGTCCGTTCGGTGCCCGCAATGTCGCCTGCAGGTTTCCCGACGAGTTCGTGACCTGGGGAAGCTTCTGCGCCGCGGCCCAAGACTCCTCGGTCAGCTTCATCCAGCGCCCAGACTGGGCGGCGACCTCAGACGCCGACTGTGCGATGGCGGCACTCCCGCTGAAGGCGCGGTTCAGACGCGGCAACTCGAGATCACGGGATGCGAGTCCATGCGACGTGAGGAAGCGTTCCACGGCAGCCGACGGCCCGATCAGGGCGAGGCCGTCGCCGTCCGTGATCAGCTCGATCTCGCCGACCTGCGCATCGTCCATCTCGCCACCTTTCGCCGGCGACCAGACGCCGCCCTGAACACGATCATGGCGCATCCCGCCGACACCAGCTATTTCCTCAGTCCGTCGCCTGTTGGGCCTCGTAGGCCTCACGCACGCGGAGCCGGATGTCCTGAGCATCCGCCTCCGCCTCGCGCATCAGGTCGAGAATGCGACGATGGTGTGCCCAATGTCGTTCCCACAGCTCGACGCCGACCGCTGACTCGAAGTCGATACGCGTCGGGCATCCTCGCCGTTCGTACTCCTGCAGTCGTTCGATCCGCTGTTCGATATCGGCGATGCGGCGTGCCGTCGGTGAGAGTGGTGCGGTGCTGCGCATCCAGGTGAGCCAGTTCTTGTTGCCCTTGCTCTGGTTGCATTTGCCGCATGCGGGCACGAGGTTGTGGATCTCGGAGATGTATCCGGTCGGGCGTTGCATGTCGACGAGGGGCCTGAGGTGATCCCACTCGGTGCTGGTGTCGCCGCAGTATGCGCACGCGATGCCGTCAAGCATCCCCAGGATCTCGAGAGCCTCCCGCACCTCTTCCTCCGTGGGAGGCACCACGGGGATCACGCCGTTCACGAATGAGTTCGTGATGCTCGAGCTGCGTCCGGTGATGCGCACGGGCTTCGGCATCGCGAACAGACTCAGGTACGTCATGCTTCGATCTTGGCGGATGCCGCCGACAGTGCTCGCTCGTGCGTCAACCGGCTCCTTCTCTGCGGCTGCCCAGGCTGCCTGCGGGCTGCAGCCGAGTTTCGGACGATTGCACGAATCTCGGACGAAAGCGGACGGATGCTCCGAAACCCGCCCGGGTCTCCGAAATTCGGATCGGCCGGAGGAAGCGATCCGGCCCCGCTCAGTCCGCTCGCCGCACCCGCAGCGCGAACGCCACCAGCGCCAGCAGGATCACCACCACGCCGTAGCCCACGCACACGGCGCCCAGCCCGACGACGCTTACGAGCGCTCCGGCGATCACCGAGGGCACGCCGAAGGCGAGGTAGGCCAGCAGGTAGATCACGGCGAAAGCATCCGCCCTCTCCGTCGGAGGGATGCGCGGGGCGAGAGAGGCCACGACGCCCGAGAACGCGGTGCCGAATCCCATACCGGTGACGGCCGCGGCGACGAGGTAGAACGGAAGCGACTGCACGCCGAGGGCGATGAGTGAGAGCAGCGTTCCGACGCCGAGAGCGGCCGTGCCGAACAGCACGCTGGTGCGCGCGCTGCGACGGCGTATGAGCAGTGCGGTGATGGCTCCGACCCCGGCGAGCACGGTGACCGGCAGTCCCTGCCACACGTGCGCCTGGCCGCCGAGCTCGCCGCGCACGATGTTCGCACCCAGCGACAGGAAGAGTCCGCCGGTCGCCCAGCCCGCGATGACGGCCGGCGACGCATGCAGGAAGTCGCGACGGATGCCGGTGGGCAGCGACAGGCGGAAACTGAGCGACGCCAACGCACCGGGACGCCGAGGTGCGGTCTCGGGCGCGAGGAGGAAGAGCACGGCCAGTGCGACGTACGCGACGGTCAGCGGGGCGAACACGTCGAGCAGCGGCTCACCGGTCGTATCGAGCACCACTGCGGAGACGAGCGCCCCGAGCGCCAGGCCGATGCCGGGGGTCAGCGCGTTCCACAGCGCGGCCACTCGCTCCCGCCCGGCGGGAGCCAGGTCGAGCACCGCGGCCGAGAGCGCCGAGATGAGCAGACCGCTCGCGATGCCCTGAAGAGCCCGCGCGAGCACGAGAACCACCACGGAGTCCGCGTGCCAGAACAGCACCATGCTGCCGGCCAGCAGCAGGAACCCGACGAAGGCGACGGGTCGTCGGCCGATGTGGTCAGACAGAGATCCCGCCGTCAGCAGGGTCAGTAGGAGCGCCACCGCGTACACCGCGAACACGGCGCTGATCACGACCGGGCCGAACCCGATGTCGTGTGCCAGCACCGGGTAGAAGGGCGACGGGGCGCTCGCTCCGACCATCATCGTGATCTGGGCGACGACCGCGAGGACGAAGGCGGCGCCGGATCGACGGCGCGGAGCGTCCAGAACGGCGGCCGGCACGGTGACGGGTTGAGTGGTGGTCATGACGCTCCTTATGGTTCGAAGATCATCGAACCATCGAAGAGTATGCCTTCGCTGCAGATTGTTCAACTATTATCGAACCATGGCTGGTGACCTGCCTCATCCTGAGCGCTTCGAGATACAGCTCACCGACGTGCTCTTCGCGCTGAGCGACCCCGAGCGCCTGGCGATCGCGCGGCAGCTCGCCGACGGTCCGCTCGACATGGCCGCCTGCCACGCGACCGACCCGAACCTCCCGAAGTCGACGAAGTCGCACTTCATGAAGGTGCTCCGCGAAGCGGGCGTCATCCGCAACGAGCCCAACGGCCGCCGGCGGATGCTGACCCTGCGCCGCGACGACCTCGACGCGCGCTTCCCGGGCCTGCTGGATTCGGTGCTGAACGCCTGAGGCGGCTTCCCGCCGCCCGCCGCGGTTCGCCCGCCCTGGCTCGTCCGCCCCTGGCTCGTCCACCCTGGCTCGTCCGGGCGCCGTCCGACGCTGTTCACGCCCTCCGAACTTCGGAGAGTTCGAGGGGCTTCGGAGGGAATCGCGCGGATCATCCGAAGAACGTGGCATTGTCCGAAATTCGGATCGCGCATCAGGCGCCGGGCGCGGGTGCTGCGCATCAGGCCGCAGGGTGTCGGGCATCAGGCGCCGGCGGCGGGCCGGGTGGCGCAGGGGTTACGAGGCGACGCGCCCCGCGGCATCCGTTCCGACCTCGGCCCAGACCTCGTCGAGTGACAGGCCCAGCACCCCGGCGATCGCGGCGATCGTCGAGAACGACGGCGTCGCGACGCGACCCGACTCGATCTTGCGCAGCGTCTCCGGCGATATGCCGGCGTCGAGGGCGACGCTCAGCATCGATCGCCCGCCTCGCGCGCGGCGCAGAATCGCTCCGAGGCGCTCGCCGCGTTCGACGTCGGCGGGGGTGAGCGGCATCCGGACCATCATGGCACCCATTCTAATCCCGGGATAGTATTACCGGGATACTTATTGGAAGGCGAGGCACATGATCGAGATCCTCACGAGCGACGAGTTGGTGCGAGCCCGGCAGGCAGGCGCTCTCGTCGGCACCATCCTGCACACCCTCAAAGAGCGCACCAGGCCCGGCGTGAACCTCCTCGACCTCGATCGTTGGGCGCAAGAGCTCATCGCGGATGCCGGTGGGCAGTCCTGCTACGTCGACTACGCTCCCTCGTTCGGCCGCGGTCCCTTCGGTCACTACATCTGCACGGCCGTGAATGACGCGGTGCTGCACGGCATGCCCCATGACTTCGCGCTCGCCGACGGCGACCTCCTCACCCTCGACCTCGCCGTCTCGCTGCACGGAATCGCCGCAGACGCCGCCATCAGCTTCGTCGTGGGGGAGGCGGCATCCGCGGCCGACCTCGCCATGATCGATGCGACCGAGCGGGCTCTCGCCGCCGCCATCGCCGTCGCACGGCCCGGCGCGCGCACCGGCGACCTCTCCCACGCCATCGGCTCGGTGCTGCGCGACGCCGGCTACCCGATCAACCTCGAGTTCGGCGGCCACGGCATCGGGTCGACCATGCACCAGGACCCCCACATCTCCAACGACGGACGCCCCGGGCGCGGCTACCAGCTGCGTCCAGGCTTGCTCCTCGCGCTCGAACCGTGGGTCATGGCCGACACCGACGATCTCCTCACCGATCCCGATGACGGCTGGACGCTCCGAAGCGCCACCGGATGCCGCACCGCACACTCCGAACACACCATCGCGATCACGGAGACCGGCGCAGAGATCCTCACTCTGGCGCGGTGACCGGATAGCAACAGGGGCCCTCGACATGAGAGAGCCGGTGCCCTCCTCCCATAACGAGGGTCACCGGCTCTGCTCGTGTTCCGGATGCTCAGCATCCGGAAGAGGTCGATTTACGACTGGCCGCCTTCGCGCCCGGCCTCGGTCGGATCTGCGCCGTTCTCGGCTCCGAACCGGCCGCTGCTCTGCTGACCGCCTTCACGTCCGGCCTCGCTGGGGTCGGCGCCGTTCTCCGCGCCGAACTGGCCGCTGCTCTGCTGCCCGCCCTTGCGGGCCTGCTCCTCGGTGTCCTCGCGGTTGCCGAACTGTCCCTGATTCTGGTCGCTCATCTCTGCTCCTTTCCGAGTTCGCCGCCACCTGCGGCGGATTCCCGACGCTAGGCAGCCCGAACGGAACGACCGAGGGGGTCGACAAGAGAAGAAGCGTGGCTATACTCGCGGGCCGGTTCGCCAGGGGCGCGTTTGCGGCGGGCGGGTTCGCCGCGGGCGGTCAGTCGTCGCTGGAGTGCAAGCCCCGCCGGGCCGAGAGCACCGTGACCTCCGGATGCTGCTCCGACAGCATCCGCTCCGCCTGGTCGAGCACGTCGCGCACATGCGATGCGTGCGTCGCCACGACCGAGACGCCGATGGCCGTGCGCCGATGCAGATCCTGCGCTCCGACCTCTGCGGCCGCCGCCTCGGTGCGCCGGGCCAGGTCGGCGATGATCGGCCGGATCACGCTGCGCTTCTCCTTCAGCGAGTGCACGTCGCCGAGCAGCACGTCGAACTCGATCCAGCCGATCCACATGCCCCCAGTCTGTCACCGGGCCATGGTCTACAGCTCGTGAGCCGCCAGGCTCAGTCGGCCCGCCGCGCGCGCAGCACGAAGGCCACCATTGCGAGCGGGCAGGCGGTCCGGGCGTTCTCCGCGTGTCGCTTTGCGGTACCCGGCGCTACCGTTTCCTCATGCCGCACACTGTCCCCACGTACACCGCCGATCAGGTGCGGGCGGCGGAGGCGCCGCTGCTCGCGGCCGGCGTCCCGCTCATGCGCCGGGCTGCTCGCGCGCTCGCGGCAGTGATCGCAGAACGCGATCCGAAGCGGATGCTGGTGATCGCCGGATCCGGAGACAACGGCGGCGACGCGCTCTTCGCTGCCGCCGAGCTCGCGTCGGGCGGCACAGCGATCGACGTGCTCCGCACCTCCGATCGCGCCCACGAGGAGGGCTTCGCCGCGGCCATGAATGCGGGTGCGCGGGAGGTCGAACTCGACCTCCTCGAGCCCGCGGGCTATGACCTCGTCCTCGACGGCATCCTCGGCATCGGCGCTCGCGGCGCACTGCGCGGCCGGGCGCGCAACGCAGTGCAGGCGCTCCTCCCGCACCATCCCCGGGTGATCGCGGTCGACATCCCGAGCGGGCTCGATCCCGACACCGGTGACACCGACGGGACCGTGCTCGCGGCCGAGACGACCGTGACGTTCGGTGCCGTGAAGGCAGGTCTGGCAACAGGCGACGGGCCGCGTCTCGCAGGACGTCTCGTGCTCGTCGATCTCGGCCTCACGCTGGCAGATCCCGTGGGCTCCGCATCCGTCCACGCGATCAGGTAGCCGCTGCCGCGATCCGACGCGAGGCAACACGAAGCCGTATGGCCGAGTCGCTGCGGCGCCGGGGTCGGCGACGTCGAACTCGGCGTGCAGCTGATCTACTACGGCGGCGATCTCGTCGACCTGGCTCCTTCAGCGCTGCCCGCGCCACCCGATCCCGCGCCCCGCGATCCGGCGCCCGGCCTCGTCGGCCGGCACCGCCTCACCGACGTCGGCTCCGCGCTCCAGGGAGACCACCGAGTGCACGACGGTCGCCTCGTACACCTGCACGAGGTTGTAGCCCTGCGCGGCATCCTGGCCTCTCGTCGCGCCGACCGGCTGCGCGAGGTCCTGGCCGTACGCGCTCGACGATGCGACCGCGACCGGGATGCCGGCGAACGTGCCGAACGACGGGTGATGCACGTGCCCGGAGAGGATCGCGCGCACGTCCGAGCCGCGCAGCACCGCGGCGAGCCGGGGCTGGTCGCGCAGTTCGACCGTCACCGCAAGGTCCAGCACGGTGGGCAGCGGCGGGTGGTGCATGAGCAGGAGCGTCCCTCCGGGCGCCGGGGTCGCGAGTTCCTCCGCGAGCCACGACAGCTGCGCATCGTCGAGCTCTCCCCAGTGCGCGCCTGGGACAGTGGAGTCCAGCGCGATCACGCGCAGGTCGCCGAACCACGTGACCGAGGTGATCGGGTCGGCTGAACTCGGGCTGTCCAGGAGCTCGGTGCGCATTGCGGCGCGGGAATCATGGTTCCCCGCGACCCACACCACCTCGCACTTCAGCGCCTCCGCAGCCGGCTCGATCAGCGCCCGCAGCCGCCGGTACGCCGACGCGTCGCCGCGATCGGTCAGGTCTCCCGTCATGAGCAGCGCGTCCGGCCTCAGCCCGGACGACACGAGCCGCGACAGCAGGAGCGAGAGATTGGAATCGGCATCGGCCCCGCTGCCGTACAGCGGCGACCGCTCACCCGGCAGGTGTGTATCGGAGATGTGCACGAAGGTGTGCGAAGGGCGGGGGTGCTCGGTGAGGATCATGTCTCTTCCGGGTCGAACAGCGAACAGCGAGTAACAAACAGCGAACAGCGAACAGGTCAGGGTGAGGCCGCGGTCGTCCCCGGCACGAGCGTGCCGGTGAATCCGCGGCGCACGGTCGGAACGGGACTCTCGGTCGTCAGCAGCGTCTGCATGGTCTCGACCGCGGCGGCCGCGACCTCCTCCACAGGGATCCGCACGGTCGTGAGGCCCAGCAGGTCGGCACCGGGAAGGATGCCGTCGCACCCGGTCACGCTCACGTCCCCGGGCACGTCCATCCCGGCTGCGCGCGCGGCGCGCATCACCGCGAGCTGCCGGTAGTCCGAGGCGCACATCACGGCGGTCGCTCCCACGCGCACGGCCGACAGCGCTTGGTCCACGCCCTCGGCTGGGCCGGCGCCCGCGGCGATCATCGTCACCTCGGCGCCGCCCGCGCTGAGCGTCTCCTGCATCGCGGTCGCTCGCAGATGCTCGGGGTACGACGCCTCGGGGCTGCCAGCGAGCACGACGACCTTGCGGTGGCCCAGCGACAGGATGTGCTCGGCGAGCAGCCGACCGTGGCCGGAGTCGTCGTAGTGCACGGTGTGGATCCGCTCCGAGGACTCCACGCGCCCTGCGCGCAGGATCGGCACCTGGTCGGCGAACGGCTCGAGCTGCGCGGCCGTGATGCCGCCGGTCGCGACGATGAGGCCTGCGACCCGCATCCCGAGCAGTCGGTGCAGGGCGCCCACCTGCTTCGCGCCCTGCTCGTCGGCGCCGATCGTGACCGTGACGAGGTCGAGCCCGCGACGGTGCCCCTCGTCCTGCAGGCGGGAGAACAGCAGACCGTACGCGGGGTTGCTCGCGTCCCGGAGCATGAGGCCGACCGTGCCGGTGCGCCCCGCCGCGAGCTCCGCGGCCATGGTGTTGCGCACGTACCCGAGCCGTTCGGCGACCTCGAGGATCCGGTCGCGCGTCTCGGGCGCGAACCGGCCCTCGCCCTTGAGCGCGCGCGTCGCGGTCGCCCGCGAGACGCCCGCCGCCGCCGCGACGTCGCTGATCGTGACACGCAGCGCGGGGGTCGCGGCGCCGCGGCCTGCGGCATCCGCCTTCGTCTTGTCTGCCGACGCGGCCTGCGGCCGCCCGGCATCCGGCTTCCCAGCATCCGCCGTCCCGGCATCCGATGAGGGGCTCACGAACGCGACCTCCGTCGTCGTGGCGACCCTGCCCGCGCACCTCGTCCATACACGAGATACATCGTGACACCCATGATGATCATGAGCAGCACCGTGTACACGAACGTGATCGGCATCGCGTCGAGGTTGTTCTCGCCGCGCGTGCTCTCCTGGATCGCGACGCCCAGCGGCTTGTACAGCGGGTGGTACAGGAAGATCGCGGCGTCGTAGTCGTCCAGCAGGCTGTTGAAGTTCAGCGCCGTGATCGCGGCCGCGGTCGGCAGCACGAGCGGGATCAGCACGCGCCGGAACGTCGTGAGCGAGCGCGCGCCGAGGATGCGGGAGGCGTCCTCGAGCGAGTCCGGCACCGACGCGAACGCGGCCTTGAGCAGCCGCAGCGTGAACGGGATCTTCACGCTGATGTACGCGATCAGCAGCAGCACCGGCGTGCCGGTCAGCACGACGTTCGCGACGATGCCCTGCGGCCGGTCGAACGCCATGACGAGGGCGAGCGCGATCAGCACGATCGGCAGGATCCACGGGATGTGCAGCACGTACTCGATCGCGGACGTGACCACGTTCCGGTGCTTCTGCAGCAGGCGCGCCACGAACAGCAGGCCGCCCACGACGATCAGCGACGCGAGAGCGCTGTACACGACGCTCACGAGGAACGGGCGGATCGCCTCGGCGCTCGAGAACACCGTGATGTAGTTCTCCAGCGTGAAGCTGTCGAACGTGATGGACCCCGCCAGGATGCTGCGGGCATCCACGAACGAGAAGATCACGATCAGCACCACCGGGATCAGGTAGATCACCCACAGGGCGTACGCGATCACGTGCACGATCGCGTTCGCGACCGGGTTGCGGATCGGCTGCTTCTGGATCGGGGTCGCGACCTTCGCGACCGAGAAGTACACGCCGGACTTCTCCGCGCGGTTCATGACGGCGATGAGGATGATCGTGGCCACACCGAGCACGATCGCGAGCAGTGCGGCGATGTCGCGCGTGACGGGGCTGCGCGACAGGTCGATGATGAGCGGCGCGACGGTCTGGAAGTCGGGTCCGCCGAGCACGAGCGGCGCAGTCAGGGCGCCCAGCCCGATCAGGAACGTGAGCACCGTCACCGCGAACAGCATCGGCTTCATGACCGGAAGCACGATGCGGCGCAGGATCGTCCAGGTCGACGCGCCCATGAGCTTCGCGGCCTCGATCGACGCGTAGTCGACCTTGCCGAGCGAGGACGACAGGAACAGCATGTGGTTGGTCGTGGTCGCGAAGGTCATCACGAACACCACGGCGAAGTAGCCGGAGAACCAGCCGCGGTCCAGGTCCGGCCAGACGTTCACCATGAGGTTCGTGAAGAACCCGAACCGGCCGTAGATGAAGTTGTATCCGGCGGCCAGCACGATGCCGCCGTAGATGAGCGTGGTCGCGTATCCGAGCCACAGCAGCCGCGAGCCGCGCACCTGGAAGTACTGCGTCACGAGCACGATGAACACGCCGACCACGTTCACCGTGACCGACAGCGTGACCGCGAGCAGGAAGCTGTTGCCGAGCGTCTTCAGCGCGCGCTCGCTGCCGAGCAGCTTCTCGACAGCTCGGAAGCTGAACTGCCCGTCCGGGAAGAACGTGACGCCCAGCAGTGCCGCGTTCGGCAGCACGAGGAAGGCCGCGGCGAACCACAGCACGACGACGATCGTGACCCACGCGAGCGGGGAGCGCAGCATCGCGGCGATGCTGCCCGGCCGGCGCGTGCGGCGCCGGGATCGCGGGTCGGCGACGCTCGTCAGCACGCCCGCTTCGCCGGGGAGGCCCGCGGACGGCGGCGGGACGGGGGAGGACGGATCGCTGGGGGAGGACGGATCGCTCATGTTCCTGCTCCTCTCACGCCGCCGGGTACTGCAGGATCCACTGCGGGTCCACGCCGACGCGCACCGCGTCGCCGGGGTTCCACCGCCGCGCTGACGCGGCCGCCGGCACGCTCACGCGGAGCGTGGAGTCCGCGACGGCGACCGTGTAGACGCTGTGGCTGCCGTGGTACGTCCGGTCTACGATCGTGCCGTCCAGCGCAGGGGCGGATGCCGCGGCATCCGCGGCGTCCAGACGCAGCTTCTCGGGCCGCACGTAGCTCTCCGCCGCGGGGTCGAGGCCCGCGCCGATGCCGGCGAGCTGGGCAGAGGTGAGCCGGTTGTTCTCGCCGATGAACCGGCACACGAACGGCGTCGCGCTGCGGTCGTAGATCTCCTCCGGGGTGCCGACCTGCTGCAACCGGCCGGCGTCGAGCACCGCGATCCGGTCGCTGAGGGTCAGCGCCTCCTCCTGGTCATGCGTGACGTACACCGTGGTCACGCCCACCTCGTGCTGCAGCTCCTTGAGCTGCTCGCGCAGCTGCACGCGCAGCTTCGCGTCGAGGTTCGACAGCGGCTCGTCGAGCAGCAGGATCCGCGGCGTGAGCACGAGAGCGCGGGCGATCGCGACGCGCTGCTGCTGACCGCCAGACAGCTCGGACACGTTCTTGTCGAGCTGGGCGGAGGCGAGCCCGGTGCGCTCCGCGATCTCGTCGACGCGGCGGTTCCGCTCGGCCTTCGAGACCTTCTGCACCGACATCCCGAAGGCGATGTTGTCTCGCACGTTCATGCTCGGGAAGAGCGCATAGTTCTGGAACACCATGCCCACGCCGCGCTTCTCGCTCGGCACGCGGGTCACGTCGCGGCCGGCGATGTGGATGCTGCCGCCGGTGGGCTGGATGAACCCGGCGAGCGTGCGCAGGGCGGTGGTCTTCCCGCATCCGGACGGACCCAGGAGGGTGAAGAACTCACCCTCCTGGATCTCCAGATCGAGGTGCGAGACCGCACGGTGATCGCCGAATGCGACCTCGACATCGTCGAAACGGATCATTCTGTCTTTCCTGACGGTCCGGATTGCCGGATCAGCCGATGTACTCGAGCGTGACCTTCTCGACCCAGTCGCCGAGGTGTTCGCTCACGAAGCCGAAGTCGATGTCCTGCCGGGGCAGGTTGTCCATCAGCTTCACGACCTCGGGGTTCGCCTTCTCGATGGCCTTCTCGTTCACGGGCATGGCGTTGAACTCCGCCGCGAACTCGCCCTGGACCTCGGCGCTGCCGAACCAGTCGATGAACTTCTGCGCCTGCTCCTCGTTTCCGGAGCCCGCGATCGGCGCGATCTGCTCCGTCACGTACGGGACGCCGTACTCGGGGACGATGATGCCCGTCTTGGTGCCGTACTCCTCGTCGCGTGCTGCGATCCCGCTGGAGGGCAGCACGCCGTAGTCCACCTCGTCGCGCGTGATGCGCGCGTACAGGTCGGTGCCCTCGACCGCGGGCGACCCGTTGGCGAAGTAGTCCGCGACGAGGTCCCAGCCCTTGTCGCTGACGCCCAGGTCGCCGTCCTTGTCGAGGTTCTCCGTGAGGATGCTGGCGAGCACGAGCTGCGGCGTGGCCTGGCCGAGTGCCGTGTTGACCTCGTAGCGTCCGGCGTAGCCGGTGCCGGTGTACAGCTCCTCGAGGTCGGCGGGCGGGTCGGTGATGCGGTTCTGGTCGTAGACGGTCACGATCGCCTGCTCCACCAGCGGCCAGTATGCGCCGTCTGCGGGGTCGCCGGACTCCTGGGGCACCTCGCCGCTCCAGCTCGGCTCGTACGCCTCGATCGCGTCCTCGGCCTTGAGCTGCTCGAAGAACATGTTGTTGAGGCCGAAGACCACGTCGCCGACCGGGTTGTTCTTCTCGGCGATGATGCGGTTCGTGAGGTCAGCGCCGCCGAGTCCGACGATCTCGATGTCGAAGCCGGCCTCCTTCGCCTTCTCGGTGATCCACTCGCCGCGGCCGTCGCTGTTGGAGTTCGTGTAGACGATGATCTTCTCGCCGGAGCCGCCCGCGTCGGGACCCTCGGTGCCGGCGGCGTCGCCGCTCTCGCCGGCGCAGCCGCTGAGTGCAACTGCTGCCGCGGCCGTGAGCCCGATGAGGGCCCAGCGCTTCTTTCGGATGTCGACCATGGTCGCCCTTTCTCGTCGTCGAGGAGTGTCGGAATCGACCCTACCCCGCTCTTGTCGGTTGCGTACAAAGAACTTCTGAATTTGTAGCCGCGTTCGCGCGACCGCACTCAAGGTAGAGGGTCTGCATGAACGTGCGGATGCTGAGCGGTGAACAGTCGCGGAGAGGGCCTGGGGCCGGTGCTGGTTTCTGCGGGCGGGGGACGTGCGTGCGCGGGCAGGCGCTCGGGCGCGCAGTCGTCCTGCCCCGACCTGGCGGAGGTCGAGGCGTTCCGGCGTCAGCGGGCCGAAGGGCGCTGACCCCGCTCACGCGTCGACCCGATCGGGCAGGAGTGCGCTGTCAACTCGGCAGCACCGCGTCCGCGCCGGTCCTGCGGCGTGCCCCGGCCGGGTGTTCGTCCGTCCCGATGAGCAGCTCCTCCCTGCACCACGTACGGAAGTCGGTCGCGGCGATCGTCGCGGTCTTCCAGTCCTCGTCGTAGATCCCCTGGTCCTGGGCCGCGAACATCTCGACCGTGTCTCTGATCGCCCGCTCGCCCGCGCCGCGCGCCCGCAGCATCCCCGCGAAGTCGTCGATGCTCATGCGCCGGTAGGCGACCGGGGAGCCGATCTCCTCGCTCAGCACGCGGGCGATGTCGTCGGGCGTCCAGCGATCGGGCGCGAACAGCGGCACGTCCTGCTGGCCCGACCACGATGGATCCGTCAGCAGATCGGCGGCGTGCGCGGCGATGTCGCGCGTCGCGACCATGGCGAGCGGCCGGTCGGGGGCGAAGGTGAGAGAGAGTGTTCCGCGGGTCCGCATGCCGTCCAGCTGACCGGCGAGGTTCTCCATGTAGAACGGCAGCGAGATCGCCCGGAAGGCGGCGCCCGTGGCCCGCAGCTCGGCATCCATCATGAACGCCGCCGACAGCAGCCCGGCCGGCCCGCGCCATCCGTGTCCCGCGCTCGTCACGGCGACGACGCGGCCGACGCGATTGCGGCGGATGGATGCCGCTCCCGCACGAGCGAAGCGCAGATAGTGCTCCTCCGCGCTGGGCGCGGTCGGGTCGGGCGGGACGAGCCAGAACAGCGCTTCGGCCCCGCGCAGAGCGCGGTCGAGAACGCGCTCGTCGGCATGCGTCCCCTCGACGATGTCGACTCGCTCTCGGATGCCGCTGTCGAGCTGGTTCCCGTCTCGGACGATGACGCGCACGGCGCTGCCGCGCTCGAGCAGATGCGAAACGAGCCGGCGGCCGACGCGTCCGGTCGGGGTGGTGACGACGATCATGGGATCTCCTTTAAAGTGAACATGAATTCCGGTTCCGAATATAGGGGAGATGGGACGACCGGGCAACTACAGTGAGGTGATGATGAACGCTTCCTCCCGATCGCTGCGCGCCGACGCGCGTCGCAACCGCGATGCGGTGCTCGACGCGGCATCCGAGCTCTTCGCCCTGCGCGGCGACGACGTGCAGATGGGCGAGATCGCCGCGCGCGCGGGACTCGGCGTGGGGACGCTGTACCGGCACTTCGCCGACAAGGAGGCTCTGCGTGCGGCGATCATCGGCCGACGCTTCGAGGCGATGATCGCGATCGCGCGCGCCGCCGAGGAGCTCGAGGATCCGTGGGCGGCGTTCGAGACGCTGCTCGTCGAGTACCTGAAGTCCGCCGAGCCCGACGTCGCCTTCCGCCTGGCGGTCCTCGACCGGCGGGAGCCTGCGTGGGACCGCATCGCCGCCGAGAAGGACGCGTTCGGCGAGATCATCCGGCGCATCGTGCGTCGAGCGGTGGATGCCGGTCATCTGCGAGCCGACTTCTCGGCTCAGGACTTCATCCTGGTCGCTCGAGGCGCGATGGCGAACATGTCCGACGGGGATGACTGGCGACGTCACCTCGATCTCATGCTCAACGGCATCCGCGCCTGAGGGCGGGGCACCGAGGCCTTCCGCTGAGCGTCTCAACGACATATCGTTGACTATCGCTACCGATATCGGGAGGTCATCATGAACAACAGCTCGTTCCCCTTCGGCGGTCACGGCGGCTCCGGGCGCGGCGGCTCCGGTTTCGGTGGTCCAGGCTTCGGCGGCCCGGGCTTCGGCGGCGCCGGCGGCGCGGCATCCGCCTTCTTCGAGGCCATGGACCAGCTCCGCAAGTCGTTCGACCCTCGCCCGAGCGGCGGTTCGCGCATGGCCCGGGGCGACGTCCGCACGGCCGTCCTCACGCTGCTCGCCGAGAAGCCCATGCACGGGTATCAGATCATCAGCGAGATCGCCGAGCGTAGCGGCGGCACCTGGAAGCCGAGCGCCGGATCGGTGTACCCGACGCTGCAGCTGCTCGCCGACGAGGGGCTCATCACAGCCGAGGAGCAGAACGGCCGCAAGACCTACTCGCTCACCGAAGCGGGCGCCGCCGTCGCCGCCGAGGCATCCGAATCGCCCGCGCCCTGGGAGTCGACGACCCGCGACGGCTCGCGCGACCACGCCCGCTTCAGCGCGCTCCCGAAGGCCGGGGTCGATCTCGCCGCGGCGGCCGCGCAGGTCGGCCGCACGGGTTCGCCCGAGCAGGTGCAGCAGGCCATCGACGTGCTCGACGACGCCCGCCGTAAGCTGTACTCCATCCTCGCCCAGGACTGATCGGATGCCGGTCGGCAGTATGCCGGCGGGAGGAGCGCGATGACGGATGCCGAGGCGCCTCGGCGCGCGACCGTGCACGTGCCCGCCTCGCCGGCCGATCAACGACGGTACCGCCGGATCCTCGCGTTCGCGTCGCGGCAGCTCGTGCAGTTGTGGTGGTTCGAGCTGTTCCTGCCCCGCATCGGTCTCGGCGGCGTGTCGGACCGCTCCCGGACGCGGCGCTTGCGGGCCCTCGCCCGCAGGTTCCACGATCTCGCGGTCGAGCTCGGCGGACTCATGATCAAGGTCGGTCAGTTCCTCTCCTCGCGCCTCGATGTGCTGCCTCCGGAGATCACCGACGAGCTGGCCGGCCTGCAAGACGAGGTGCCCGCGGTGCCGTTCGCGGAGATCCGTCCGCTCGCCGAGGCCGAGCTGGGCGCTCCGCTCGACCGGGTGTTCGCGTGGTTCGACGAGACTCCGGTGGCCGCGGCGTCGCTCGGGCAGGCGCATCGGGCGCGGCTCTCGGCCCCTGACGCGCTCGACACCGGCCTCGGCCCCGTGATCGTCAAGGTGCAGCGCCCCGGCATCGATCGCGTCGTCGCGACCGACCTCGCTGCGCTGCGCAAGGTGGGCGGGTGGCTGCGGCGGGTGCGCGCCGTGTCGAGCCGGGTCGACGCCCCGGCTCTCGTCGAGGAGTTCGCCCAGACGAGCCTCGAGGAGATCGACTATCTGCACGAGGCGGAGAGCGCGGAGCGGTTCGCCGAGAACTTCGCCGATGATCCCCGCATCACGACCCCGGCCGTCGTGTGGTCTCGGAGCACCCGCCGCGTGCTGACGCTGCAAGACGTCACGGCGATCAAGATCAACGACACGGATGCTCTGCGCGCTGCCGGCATCGATCCGTCGGCCGTGGCAGAGGTCTTCGCCGAGGTGATGTTCGACCAGGTCTTCACGCACGGGTTCGTGCACGCCGACCCGCACCCGGGCAACATCTTCGTCACGCCGGTGACGCCGTCGGATGCCGGTGCGCGCACCTTCCGCCTGACGTTCATCGACTTCGGCATGATGGCCGAGGTGCCCGCCGGCCTCCGCTCCGGCCTGCGCAGCCTGGTGATCGCGATCGCCGCGCGCGACGGCCGCGGCATGATCGAAGCGGCCAGGGCGATCGGGGTGCTCATGCCGACGACCGAGACGGCCGACCTGGAGCGCGCCCTCACGGCGCTGTTCACGCGCTTCGGCGGCATGGGCTTCGCGCAGCTGAAGGAGGTCGACCCCCGCGAGTTCCAGGATTTCGCGGTGGAGTTCGGCGACGTCATGCGGTCGCTGCCCTTCCAGCTGCCCGAGCGGCTGCTGCTGCTCATCCGCGCCGTCTCGCTGACGTCGGGCATGTGCAGCGCGCTCGATCCCGAGTTCAACGTGTGGGACGCCGTCGAACCCTACGCGACGCAGCTGCTCGGCGAGGAGAGCGCCGGGCTCGTGCGGGATCTCGCCTCTCAGGCGGCGACGAGCGCGGCGGTGCTGTGGCGGATGCCGACGCGCATCGATGGGCTGCTCACACGCATCGACGAGGGTGCGGTGACGTTCGACACCTCGCGCCTCGAGCGTCGGCTGGACAGGCTCGAGGGCGTGGCGCGCCGCATCGCCTCCGGTGTGCTGTTCGCGGGTCTTCTCGTCGGCGGAGCGATTCTCGTGACCCCGGTGCCTCCGCTCGGGATCGTCCTGATGTCGGCGTCGGCGCTGCCGCTGCTGCACGCCCTCTTCGCCCGCGGAATCCGCGGACCTCGCTGACGCGGCGTTCTCCGGCTGCCATACACGGCTCGCTGCCGCAACCCGCTCGCCGCGGAGTCGGCCGCGCCTCTAGCGTGAGTGTGGGGGAGCCGAGGCCGAGGGAGAGACGCGATGTCCAGCAATGTGAGGGTGCTGCAGTGCGCGCCCGCCGATGTGTTCGAGGTGCTCGCCGAAGGGTGGCTGTATCCGTCGTGGGTGGTCGGCGCATCGCGGATGCGCGATGTGGACGCCACGTGGCCGCAGCCGGGCTCGGAACTGCATCACTCGGTCGGCGTGTGGCCCGTACTCATCAACGACAAGACGGTGGTGGAGGAGTACGAGCCGCCGCGCCGCATGGTCATGCGGGCACGCGGATGGCCGGTCGGCGAGGCGCGCGTGACCCTGCAGGTGAAGGAACGCGGGTCGGGTTGCGTCGTGCGGATCCACGAGGAGGCCATCGCAGGGCCGGGGCGCCTCGTGCCGCGCGTCCTCATGGACGCGATGCTGCACTGGCGCAACGCCGAGACGCTGCACCGACTCGCGTATCTCGCCGAAGGTCGCGCGGCGCCCGTCGAGTACGTCGTGTCACCGGCATCCGGCGTGGCGGCCGAGGGCGAGGGCGAGGCTGAGGCTGAGGCTGGACCCGCGACGGATGCCGACGGGGAGGCTGCCGCCGAGGGGCGGGGCGCGTCATCGTGAGGGGCGGCGCTCGCCGCGGTCGCGCCGAGCTCGACGCCGTCGTCGTCGGCGCCGGGCCGAACGGCCTCGCGGCTGCCGTGACCCTCGCGCGCGCGGGGCTGTCCGTGCGCGTGTACGAGCGATCGTCACAGCCCGGAGGCGGCGCGTCGACGGCTGAGCTCACCCTCCCGGGGTTCCGGCACGACGTGTGCTCCGCCGTGCATCCGATGGCGTTCGAGTCTCGGTTCTTCCGCGAGTTCGCCCTTCCGCAGCGCGTGGAGTTCGTGACTCCCGACGTCTCGTTCGCGCATCCGCTCGACGGCGGTGCCGCGGCCATCGCCTACCGCGACCTCGCGCGAACCCGCGATGAGCTCGGGATCGACGGCCGGGCGTACGAACGCCTGATGCGCCCGCTGGTCGAGCGGTCGACGCGGGTGGCCGGCTTCACCGGCGCGCCGCTTCTGCGCATCCCCGAGCATCCCATGACCGCTGCGCGCTTCGGCCTGCGTGCACTCGAACAGGGCTCGCCGCTGTGGAACCTGCGCTTTCGCGGCGACGGAGCTCCGGCGATGCTCACGGGGGTCGCGGCCCACACCATCCTCGCGCAGCCGAGCCTCGCCGGGGCGGGCGCCGGACTCGCCCTCACGGCGTACGCGCACGCACGCGGGTGGCCGATCCCGGTCGGCGGGAGCCAGGCCATCGCCGATGCGCTGGTCGACGATCTGCGCGCGCACGGCGGAGAGCTGGTGCTCGACAGTGAGATCACCGCTCTCGACCAGTTGCCCGCCGCGACGGCGACGCTGCTCGACGTCACTCCCGACGCCCTCGTGCGTCTCGCCGGAAGAGCCATGCCCGACCGCTACGCTCGCGCGCTGCGGCGGTTCCGCTACGGCGACGGCGTGGCCAAGGTCGACTTCGCGCTGCGTGAGCCGGTGCCGTGGACCAACGCCGAGGTGCGTCGCGCCGGCACCGTGCATCTCGGAGGAACACGCGCCGAGGTCGCGCACGCCGAGAACAGCGTGCATCGCGGACGCCTTCCGGAGCGGCCGTACGTGCTGGTCTCGCAGCCCTCCCTGTTCGACGCGCAGCGTGCTCCGCAGGGCGCGCACACTCTCTGGACGTACACGCACGTGCCGGCGGGCAGCTCGGCAGACCGTGCCGAGGCTGTGATAGCGCAGATCGAGCGCTTCGCGCCGGGATTCCGCGACACGATCCTGGCGGTGAGCTCGCGCACGGCGCGCGATGTCGAGCGGCACGATCCCAACTACCCCGGCGGCGACATCGCGGCGGGGTCGCCCGACCTGTGGCAGATGGTGCGACGCCCCGTGCTCAGCCTCGACCCGTGGCGCACTCCGATCCCCGGCGTCTATCTCGCGTCGGCATCCGTCTCTCCCGGGCCCGGCGTCACCGGGATGCCGGGCTGGTTCGCCGCGCTGTCCGCGCTGCGGCACGAGTTCGGCACGACAGCGCATCCGGATCTCTCGCCGGGTGCGTGACGGGATGCGGGTTCCGGCCGGTGCGCCGGTGGTCGACGCGCCCGCCGTCCGCGTCATTCGCGGATCGTGCCGGCCTCGTCCGTGTCGTGTGCTCGGTCTGTCTCATGCGCCGCGGCGTCGTGCTCCGCGTCGTCGTTCTCGGAGGCCTCTTCGATCGCCGCGGTCATCCCGGCGAGGAAGCGCGTGATGACCGCGCGATCCTCGTCGCTCAGTCTGTCGACGAGTGCCAGCATCCGTCGGTGCATGGCGCCCAGCGTGGTGCGCACTTCTTCGTCGCTGTGCGTGGTCGGCACGACGATGCCCGCACGACGGTCGGTGGGATGCGGCTCGCGGCGCACATGACCGCCCCGTTCGAGGCGGTCGATGAGCGCCGTCGTGGATGCGGTGGAAATGTCGAGCACTCGCGCGATGTCGATCTGCCGCACGAGGCGCCCCGCGCGATGCTCGCGCAGCAGGTAGCGCAGCGCCATCAGATCGGTCTCGTTCATGCCCATGAGCGCGCGGGTGCGTGCGCGCATCGCGGTCTCGGCGGCGCGATAGCGGCGCAGCTGGTTGAGCACATCGACAGTGCTCGCCGCCTCGGTGTCCGGGTACCAATAGCCCGACGGCGTGTAGTCGTCCACGTTCTCCTTCACGCGACCTCCGTCGCGTCGCTCCAGCGCCGTGACTCGCGCTGCAGCATCTCGTCGGCTCCTGCTTCCACCTCGGCGGGCACGACGTGCAGGCGGCCACCGGTGATGGCGTCGTTCTCGCTCAGCACGATCTGCTCCAGGCGTGCCATCGGGATGCCGGGGAACCGGTCGCGCAGCCGGGCGACGAGATCGTCGTAGAGGACGTAGCCCGTCTCTTCGAGGGGCGATCGCTCGAGCATGCGTTCCTTCCGGCAGGCTTCCATCTTCGCACCCCTGCCCCTTGGTGAATGCGACCATCCGCCGTCGGCGGGGCGGATGAAACGTCCTTGCCTGCCGCGCGTCGTCGCGGTCGGACCAACGGCCATTGCTATGTAGTTAGGTTAACTAGTAACGTGTTTATCGAACGAAATGAGGAGGAACCGACATGGGGCAGTTGATCTACGGCGGCACTCGCGTGATCGAACTCGAGGACGACCTCCTCGCGCACGTGAGATCCGTGACGCTGACGAAGCTGCGTCGCAGCGAGTCCTTCGCCCTCACGGTGCGCGGACACGACGAGGTCGCAGAGACCATCTGGCTGCACGCGTCTATCCCGCTGAGGTTCATGGTCGACGAGCAGGCGTCCTTGAGCAAGCAGCGCCTCCTCGCCATGATGGCCGGTGCGAACTCGTCGGCGGGGCTCGACCTCACGCGCGAGCAGCACGCCGGCGCGGATGCCGTGCGCGGTCTGCATGCGATGAGCGCCTGATACGGCCGCCGCAGTCAGCGGCGTCTCATGACCGTGGAGTCGCGTGCGCCTGCGCGCTCGTGAGCTCGCGGATGAGAACGTCGCCGTGCGTGAGCTGCGGGTGGTGACCGGCATCCGGCACGATGCTCAGCGTCAGGTTCTCGTGCGCCGCGAGGAGCTTGCGGGTGTTGGAGGAGAGCGGGTCTCGGGCCCCCGTGATGATGCGCACCGGCCCCGGGAACCGGCCGAGCGCTTCCCTCAGCCCGGCCCGCCACTGCGGCGACGCCGTCAGGGCCAGCTGTTCGGCCGCCCTGCCGGCGGTGCGTCGCCGGAGGTCGCGGACGCTGGAGTCCAGCGCGGCGGCGCTCGAGTCCGATCCGGTCAGCCGGCGCGAGAGCCGCGCCGCGTCGGTGTGCCGCAGATAGGCGCGCACCAGCGGGCGCATCCGTGCCGGCGCCCCCGTCGGTGGCTGGAGGAAGAACGGTGCGACCAGTGTGAGGGACCGCACCAGGTCGGGATGCCGATCCGCCGCGATCACCGCCGCAGCAGCGCCGAGGGAATGGCCGATGAGCTCGACGGGGTCTCCGTCGAGCAGAGCGGGCAGCCACTGTTCCCAGTCCGGCACGCCCGTGCCTCCGCTCAGGCCGAGTCCGGGAAGGTCGACGGCCCGTGCACCGATCGCAGACGCGACCCCGGCCCAGGTGTCGGCGTTCACGGGGAGACCGGGCAGGATCACCCGATCGGCTCCGCGAGCGCCCAGCTCGAACGTCCTCACTCCGCCCACGTCGATGAATCGGCGGTCGTCGGCGGGAGCCGCGCCGAACCGGTGTGCCGCGAGGTGGTCGGCCCACCGCTCCAGCGACGTCCGCACGTCCGGCATCCGGATGCCGTGCCTGGCGGCGAGCTCCTTCGCGGATGCCGTGGGGTAGCGGTCCGACGACAGGAAGCCGAGGGTCTCCGGGTCGGCTTTGGTGACCCACCGCGGGAGCCGCGTGATGACGCCGACCGGCATCCGCAATCGAGGGACCGCTGCGTCGAGGTGGCGGCCGACGTGCGTGAGCAGCTCGGCCAGGGGCGGGGTGGCGTCGTCCAGCACCCAGTACGCCGCGCCGACGGCATCCGGATCGACGGCCGCCGCCGTCATGAAGGCGGCGAAGTAGTCGACCGTCACGACCGGGAGGAACGTCGTGTCGTCGCCGGGAAGGGCTGCGGCGGTGCCGTCCCAGATCTGCTCGATGGTGGCCGCCAGCCCGATGCTCTGGTCGGACTCTCCGGTTCGGCTGTCGCCGATCACACTGGCCGGGTTCACGATCGTCCACGGGATGCCGTGCTCCGTGGCGAGGGCCTGGAAGATCGCGTCGGACTCCACCTTCGATGCCTCGTAGGCGCCGAGCTCGTCGTACACCGCGGCGCGGTGCTCGTCCGACCACGGGACAGCGGACGGGTCTTGCCCTCCGACGCGGTACCCGGAGATGTGGACGAGGCGCTGCAGGCGCGGGAGACCGGCGGCGAAGGCGATCAGCTTCTCGACGATGCCCACGTTGGCGCTGCGAGCCTCCTGTGCCGTCATGCCGAATCGGTAGACGCCCGCGCAGTTGTGGATCTCGGTGACCTCGGCGAGATCCACCGAGCGGTCGGTGATGATCTCGGGCGCATCGAAATCGACGATCGCGGTCGCGATGCGCTCGGCCGGCCCGTGCTCGCCGAGCCACCGCTGCACCCGCTCGGCGGACTCCGGCGTCCGCACCGCCGCCGTGACGTCGGCGCCGGCCTGGGCGAGCGCCAGCACGAGGTGGCGGCCCACGAGGCCGGATGCCCCGAAGACGAGCGCGCGGCGGGAGGAGGATCCGGTCATCGCGCGGCTCCGGTCGCTCCGGTGCGCTGCCCGACGAGAGTGGACACGACATCGGCTGCCGCATCGAGGGGATGGGTGCTGCGCAGGGCGCGGGAGACGATGACCGCTCCTTCGATCGTGGACACGACGACGGTGGCCAGCGACCTGGCCTCGTCGGGGCCGACCCCGTCGGCCTGGAGAAGGGCCGTCGTCGGGGCGATCCACGACTCGAAGGCGGAGGCGCATGCCTGACGCAGGCGCTCGCTCTCGGCGCCCATCTCGAGCGTGACGATGGAGACCGGGCACCCCAGGCGGTAGTCACTCCCGCTCACGATGCTCGCCAGTGCGGCGATCGCGGCGCGGACGGCCTCGCCGGCGCCGCCTGCGGATGCCGCGACCTCCGTGATGAGCGCTTCGAACTGCCGTGCGGCGAGTTCGACCGCGGCGACGCCCAGCCCCTCCTTGCCGTCGGGGAAGTGGAAGTACACCGACCCCTTCGGCGCCCCGGCGTGGTCGATAACCGCGTTCAGTCCCGTGCCGCTGTAGCCGCTGGTCTGGATGAGCTCGAGCATGGACTCGGCCAGGCGCGCCTTGGTGAGGTCTCCCTTGGATGTCATGATCCGAGAATAGACCGGTCTATATATTTTTGGCGGATCAGGGGGCCCTCACGGAGCCGGGATCACGACGCCTGAGCGGTCGATGCGCGCAGCACGAGGCGGGGTTCGACCTGGATCTGAAGCGGTGGCTCGTCGTTCGGCTCGCGGATGAGATCGATGAGAAGCTGCGTCGCGAGGACGCCGACGCGCCGGCGATCGGGTGCGACAGCGGAGATGGGCGGCTCTGCGTGCGCCGAGACGTCGTCGTCATAGGCGACGATCGAGAGGCGGTCGGGCACCGACAGCCCTCGTGCGCGTGCGCTCTGAAGAAGCCCGAACAGAGAGTTCTCGTCGCCATGGCAGAACAGCGCCGTAGCGCCGATTCGCTCGACCGTGTCGAGCACGACGTCGGCGCTGCCGCGCTGCCAGCGGGGACCTGCTCCGAGTTCCTCGGGTCCGAGGATGACGCTCTGCTCGTCCATGCCGAGTCGATCGAGCGCGTCGCGCCACCCTCGCCGCACGAACTCCGAGCTTTGGGAGCTGCCACGGCTGACCATGACGAGTCGACGGTGACCCAGCTCGTAGAGGTGGCTCAAGGCGCTCATCGCGCCGCGTTCGTGAGCGGAGCGCACCGACGAGATCGAACCCAGCCCGCCGCCCGGCATCTCACGCTCGACGAACACCACAGGAATCTCGAGGCTCTCGGCCTTCTCGCGGAACTCGGTGGGCGCTTCGCGCTCGGAGACCGTCGGCACCCAGAGCAGGCCGTCGACGCCCTCGCGGATGAACTCGTCGATCAGGCGGTACTCCTCGTCGAGGTCGTACTCCGAGATCGCGAGCTTCATGTCGCCGCCGGGCGTCAGCGCCTCGCTGACGCCCTCCACGACGTAGCGGTAGTAGTAGGAGGTCGGCACGACCACACCGATCGTGCCGGTGAATGCGGCTTTGGTCTGGTGCGCGGCGTTGCCGTCGCGAAGCACCGCCCCGCCTCGCACCTTGTCGAGGACGCGCTCTGCGACGAGCGCGTCGAGGTCGCGGCGGATCGTGACGTGCGAGACCCCGATGTCGTCCACCAGCGAGGCGATACGCACAGCGCCGTCATGCTTCGCACGATCGAGGATCAGCGCTCGACGCTCGGCTGCGAGCATGTTCCCCTCCTTTGGGCTGAGTGTGTCACGCCATCATAGGACGCCGAACGGGAACGATCATCATTGCGCTAAAGCTTGCGCTTGAGTGAAGACAAGTATACAAACCTTGCGTTTAGTTTTCAAATGTGTCGATACTGAGGCGCCGGCGATGATGCCGACTCAACCCTTCAAAGGAGAAGTCATGTCCCGACGACGAGCGAGTTCGATGTGGAGAGGTGCGGCAGTCGTCACGGCGGTCGTGCTGGGCGGGGCGGTGATCGCTGCGCCGCCCGCCGCGGCCGCCACCATCGACAAGGTCACGGTCAGCCAGGCGGGCTACAGCGCCAGCGGTTACAAGGTCGGCTTCGCCGTCGCCGACAGCGCAGTTCCGGGTTCGACCAGCTGTCGCCTGCTCCAGGGCGAGACGGTCGTGCTGCCGTCCTGCACTCTTCTGGATCGCGGCACGACCTGGGGCGACCGCGTGTATCAGGTCGACTTCAGCGCGTTCGACGACGTCGGCACCGACTTCGCCCTCGAGATCGGGGGTGTGCGCTCCCCGCGCTTCGCGATCGAAGACAACGTCTGGTCCGGCTACCTCGATGAGATGATCGCGTTCTACAGGTTGCAACGCTCGGGAATGGACACCGAGGATGCATACCCCGCGGGCTACAGCAGCATCGCCCCGTCCGACAAGGTCTTCCACGCCGCCGGTCATCTCGACGATGCCGCGTCCGAGGACGGCACGCAGCACTACGACCTCACGGGTGGCTGGTACGACGCCGGCGACTACGGCATCTACGGTGGGAACCAGTGGGTCGCGGGGAACATCGCCATCTCGTATCTGCGATACGGCGACACACCCGCGGTCGGGTTCGACGGCGACTCGAACGGCGTGCCCGATCTCGTCGACGAGGCCTGGTTCGGCAGCGAGTACCTGCTCCGGATGCTGGACGCTTTCGGGGGCCCGTTCTGGGATGTCAAGGGCAGCGGCGGCTTCCGGCATCCCGAGTTCCACACCGACGGCGTGATCGGAACGGCTGACGACCGACGTGTCTCCGGCATGGGTGTGGGCGGCTCGGCCAAGGCGTCGGGTTCGCTCGCCGCCACAGCGAGAGCGATCCGCGCCGCCATCGACAGCGGAGACATCGACGCCGGAGCCGCCGCGTCCTGGGAGACCCGGGCCGCCGAGGCCGAGGAAGCAGCGGTCGCGTTCTACGAGTACGCCGACACGCACCGCGGAGATCCGCTCGGCGGGTACTCGACCACGCGCGGCGGCATCGCCAACTCCCTGCTGTTCGCCGAAGTGCAGCTCTACCTTCTGTCGGGCGACGCGGCGTATCGCACGTCGGCCGAAGCGACGATCGCCGCGACCCCGTTCACGATCCTGTCCAGTACGAACTACTGGGACATGGCGCCGCTGTCGATGGCTGAGCTGTATCCCGCTGCGACGGCGACCGGAAAGATCAACATCCAGCGTTACCTCAAGAAGCAGCTCGACTACGTCCTCTCCTCGACCGACGACACCCCCTACGGCGTGATCAACCAGTTCAAGAACTTCGGTGTCAACGAGCCGCACGTCTCCTACATGGCCGACGCGCTGCGCTACTGGGAGCTGTTCGGAGACCAGCGTGCCCTGCGAGCGGTGCAGAAGGGCCTGTACTGGGTGTTCGGCAACAACCCGTGGGGGACGAGCTGGGTCTCCGGCGTGGGTGAGAAGCACACGATGTTCCTGCACACGCGGCTCGACGAGCAGGCGCAGACCCAGGGCGGCACGGGGATCATCCTGCCGGGGGCGCTCGTCTCGGGACCGAATGCGAAGGACCCGCTCGACGCGACCAGTGCGAGCCCCTGGTACGAAGATCGTCCAGGCTCCGCCGATGTCGGTCAGCAGTGGCGATACAACGAGTACAGCGTGAGCATCCAGGCTGGGCTGTTCTCGTCCGTGTTCGGGCTCGCCGCCGCCGGCGACGCGCCGTGGTCCACCGGGACACCGCCGACGGCGCTGACCATCGGATCCCCGAAGATCGGCCAGTACGTCACCGGCGAGGTGACCGTGTTCGCGCAGAGCGGCTCCTCGCTCACGGCGCACGCGCTCGGTCCGGATTGGACGCCGATGACCTCGTCGGCCGGAGTCTCGACCGGTGTGGTCGATGTGAGCGGCCTTGCGCCGTACACGAACGCCCGTATCGACGTGCGCGGCACGCAGGCGAGCGGTGCCCACAGCTACAGCTCTACGCACTACACCGTCGCGCCACCCCTGCCGGCTCCCGACGCGCCGCTGCTGTACGACGGCTTCGGTCGCGACGGCCTGTTCGGCGTGCAGGGGTACACCTGGGCGAATTGGTACAACAACCATGCCGGCGTCGGGCAGGTGACCAACACGATCGTGGATGGACGTACCGTCGGTCGCTTCTTCCAGAACCCCGCCACCGAGCAGTCGCAGGCGAAGTTCCAGCCGTGGCATCACTCGGTGGACGCCGACGGGTATCGCTATCTGTCGGTGACCATGCGCAGCCCATCGCCGAATCTCCGCTTGCGCATCGAGGTCTCGGACGCGGACTCGAACCACCGGGTGACCGGGACCACGCCGATCGCGATCTCGAACGACTGGATGACGTACGACTTCGATCTTGCGGCGTTCCCCGGCCTCGATCGGTCGCAGGCGAAGCTCGTGTTCTGGCTGCAGCAGACCGCCGACACCGACGGGGAGCTCTTCGTCGATTCGGTGGAGTTCACGAACGAGGAGGCCGGCACCCCGCCGGTTCTTTCGGACGTCAGCCATACGGCCGGCCCGCTGACACCATCGACCCCGGTCACGGTCCAGGCGACCTACACCGACGCCGACGGAGTCGCCCCCTATGCCGTCGAGCTCGTCGTCGACGGTGTGATCCATCGGATGTCGCCCGTCGATCCCGGTGATACCGACGTGACCGATGGCGCGCAGTACTCCGTCGCCGTGTCGCTCGTGAAGGGCGTGCACAGCTACTTCGTGCGCACGACCGACACGACATCCGCGGTGGTCGAGACGCCGTTGGTGACGGGAGTCGCTGTGGGCTGAGAGAGGACGGATGCGGCGGGGCGAACCCCGCCGCATCCGGTCAGCTCCGGATTCCCGTCCCGAGACGTCAGGCGATGATGCCGAGTGATGAGCTCTCGACGCGGTGCACCGGCGGAAGGCCCTGACGCAGCCGCTCGATCTCATCGAGCGCGGAGTCGGCGAGGCGCCCTGTCTCGGCGTGCATCGCACCGGCGATGTGTGGGCTGAGCACGATTCCGGGCGTATCGAACAGCGCCGAATCCGCGGGAAGCGGTTCGGGATCGGTCACGTCGAGGATCGCGCGGAGGGTTCCGGTCCGGCAGCGACGGACGAGGGCCTCGGTGTCGATGAGCGATCCTCTGGCGGTGTTGATCAGCACCGCGTCCGGACGCATCAGCGCGATGCGACGTTCATCCAGCAGGTGGTGGGTGTCGGGCAGTTCCGGGGCATGCACGCTCACGATGTCACTCGCCGAGAGCATCGAATCGAGATCGACGAGGCGGGCGCCCACCGCGGCCGCATCGGCGGCACTGGCGTGCGGATCGGCGACGAGCACGTGCAGCTCGAACGGACGCAGCAGCTCGGCGACACGGCGGCCCACGCGCGACAAGCCGATGAGGCCGACAGTTCCGCCGAAGTTGACGGCCGAGGGGATCGCGTCGCGCCATGCTCCACCCACCTCGCGGTGGCGTCGATACCCGTCGATGTAGCTGGGCGCGCGCTTGCCTTCGAGAAGGATGGTGGCGAGCGTGAACTCGGCGACGGGGATCGCGTTCGCGTCGGCGGCGCTCGTGACGAGGATGCCCTGATCCCAGAAAACGGGCGAGACGTGCTGTTTGACGGAGCCGCCGGTGTGAATGACGGCGCGGAGCCGCGGCGCCGCGGCGAGGACCTCGGGTCCGAGCACGGGAGAGCCCCAGCCCGTCATGAGGATCTCGGTGCGGGCGAGGCGGGCCGCTGCGTCTGGCCCGTGCAGGTCGTCGAGGCGGATGGGGTCGTCCAGGGCGATCAGCCTGTGCAGTCTCGCGAGGCGAGCGGGGTCGAAGAGGTCGGTGAACGCGCGCGCATTCATCAGAAGGAGGCCCGAGGGGCGGTCCCGATCTGTGCGCTCTCCGATGAGTTGTGCCATGCAGACCATCTGAGCACAGAAGCAACAAAGTTCACAAGATTGAAAGATAGATGTAGCAAAATGATAATAAGAATTGCGAACTGTTCCGATTGTCTGCATACTGGGCGTGACGCACGACGTGGTGTTTACCCGGAACCTCCGGACTGCCGCCCGTCGGCGACGATCGCGGCTGCAGCAGCGGCCGCGCCGAAACGGAGGAAACATGCATCGACGCACCCGCCGCGCCGTCGCGGCGCTCGTCGTGGTCCCGCTCCTCGCAGGCATGGCTGCCTGCTCGAGCAGCCCAGACGAAGGCCCTGATGAGGCCGGCGACGAGAAAGTCACCATCACGATCATGGGCAAGCCCGCGGCGACCAACACGGCAGCTGTGGCGCTGTTCGAGCGTCAGGTTGCGGAGTTCGAGGAGGCGAACCCGAACATCACCATCGAAGCGTCAGACGTACCGTGGGATGCGAAGACCTTCGCCGCCCGCCTCGCGGGCGGAAGCGCGCCGACGCTTCTGCGCGTTCCGCTCACTGAGCCGCCCGCGCTCATCGAGCGGGGACAGGTGGCCGACATCTCTGACGTGGCATCGGAGCTGGACAGCTTCGATGACCTCAACCCGCGCGTCATGCAGTTCCTCGAGCGCGACGGAGCGGTCTACGGCATCCCCGAGAAGAGCTATGCCTTCGGTCTCGTCTACAACCGGGACCTCTTCGAGCAGGCAGGCCTCGATCCGGACAGTCCGCCGAAGACCTGGGAAGAGGTCCGCGAGTACGCCGCCCAGATCGCGGAGAAGACCGGCAAGACCGGCTTCGGTGAGATCACCACGAACAACAGCGGCGGGTGGCATCTCACCGGTTACGACTACACCTTCGGTGGGCGCATCATCGAACAGGACTCGAGCGGCGACTGGAAGGCGTCGTTCAACGACGACAACGCACGCAAGGTGCTGGAGCTGTGGAAGGCGATGCGCTGGGAGGACGACTCCCTGGGCGACAACGTGCTCGGCAAGCAGGAGGATCTCGTCGCCGAGTTCACGGCGGGCAACGTCGGAATGTGGGTCTCCGCACCGCCTGACGTCTACCCGAACTACATCGCCGCAGGGGGCGACCCCGAGGCGTTCGGTGCAGGGCCCATGCCTCAAGGCGGAGCGGATGCGACCCTCGCGGGTGCGACCGTCCTCATGGTGAACGCGCAGGCGACCGACGCAGAGAAGGCCGCCGCCGTGAAGTGGATCGATTGGCGCGCGCTCCGCCCGAACTACGACCTCGAGGTCGCTGCCGAGACCGCCGAGGCCTCGGCTGCGGACGGACTGCCCGTCGGAGTGCCCGTCGCGCCGATCTTCAGCGAGGAGGCCTACGCCGCGTACAAGGAGGCCATCGCCGAGTACGTCAACGTCCCGGTCGAGAACTTCGCTCCCTACGTGGCCTCGCTGGATGCCTTCGAGTACGTCCCGGAGCCTGCGGTCGCCTCGCAGGAGATCTATGCGGCGCTCGACCCGCTTGTCCAGGCGGTCCTGACCGACCCGAACGCCGACATCGACGCTCTGCTCGCTGACGCGGAGTCCCGGGTCGACGCGATCCTGGCGCAGCACGCGTCATGACGATGGTCTCCGAACGCCGAAGTGGTGCGGTCACCGACCGCGCCACTTCGGCGGCGCCCGGGGAGACCGGCGCACGGCGGCGGCGCAGTCCGCAGCGCCGGCGCGCCGCGATCGCCGCGCTGCTCTTCCTGATCCCCGCACTCGTGACATTCGGCTACTTCGCCTGGTGGCCGATCCTTCAGAGCATCATGCTGGCCTTCCAGCAGACGAACCTCGTCGCGCCGGCGGAGTGGGTGGGCCTGCGCAACTTCGAGGTGCTGTTCGCCGACCCGCTGCTGCCGAGAGCGGTACTGAACACGCTGTGGTTCACGGTGCTCTCGCTCGCCATCGGATTGCCCGTGCCGCTTCTCTGCGCAGTGCTGATGTCGGAGCTGCGGCGCGGCGGTGCGCTCGCCCGGGTGCTCGCCTACCTGCCGGTCGTGGTCCCCCCTGTGGTCGCGGTGCTCCTGTGGAAGGTGTTCTTCAGCCCGGGCGAGACAGGGGTCGTGAACTCCCTCCTCGCGGTCGTCGGCATCGGACCGCTCCCGTGGCTCCAGTCTCCCGAACTGGCTATGCCGAGCCTCGTCATCGTCGCCACCTGGTCGGGTGCGGGCACCGCCATCCTCATCTACCTCGCTGCTCTCACGGGGGTGAGCGCCGAACTGTACGAAGCCGCCGAGCTCGACGGCGCCTCGATATGGCAGCGTGTGCGCTTCATCACGCTGCCGCAGATGCGGGGCGTCATCCTGGTGCTCCTGCTTCTGCAGATCATCGGCGCGATCCAGGTGTTCACCGAACCGTATGTCATGACAGACGGGGGGCCCGCGAACGCAACGGTCACCATCCTGCTGATGATCTACCGGTATGCCTTCTTGTTCGGCAACTACGGAGTCGCCACGGCCCTCAGCATCCTGCTCGCCGTCGTCCTCATCATCATCTCGGCCGTCTACCTCAGGCTGACCCGATCCTGGAGCTCCCGATGACCGCCCCGACATCGTCCCTGCGCACGCCTCGCCGTGAGCCCAGAACACGGGAGCGCGGTCTCCTGTCGGCATTCGACTGGCGCCGCCCGCGCGTCTTCGTGGGGTGGGGGGCGATGCACATCGCGCTCTTCGCGAGTCTCATCGCCCTCGGTGCTGTCCCGGTGGTCTGGATGCTGAGGGCCGCGATCTCGAGCACCACCGACTTGGTGCAGCGCCCGCTCAGCCTCATCCCCGAGCCCGCGCGCTGGGAGAACATCCCCACCGCGTGGAACCTGCTCGACATCGGCCACTACCTCATGAACACGGTCGTCCTCGTCGGAGGGTCATGGCTGGTGCAGCTGCTCGTCTCGGCCACCGCCGGGTATGCCCTCGCGGTCATCCGGCCCTGGTTCGGGCGCATCGTGTACGGCGCTCTCCTCGTGACGCTGTTCGTGCCGGGGACCGTGACGCTCATCGCGCTGTATCTGACCGTGCTCGACATGCCGCTCCTCGGGATCGGGCTCACCGACACCCCGTGGGCTGTGTGGCTGCCCGCCGGTGCGAACGCGTTCACGATTCTGCTGGTGAAGCAGTTCTTCGAGGAGATCCCCCGTGACCTCTTCGAGGCCGCGCAGCTCGACGGTGCCGGATGGTGGACGATCTTCTGGCGCATCGTGCTCCCGATGTCGCGTCCGATCCTCGCCGTCGTGTCGCTCCTGTCGATCATGACGGCCTGGAAGGAGTTCCTCTGGCCGTTGATCGTGCTGACCGACCCCACCACTCAGCCCCTCGCGGTCGCCCTTCCGCGCCTCGCCCAGGCCACCGATCCGGCCTACCTGATCGCCGGGATGCTGATCGCCAGCATCCCCCCGATCCTGATCTTCCTGATCTTCCAGCGCTCCATCGCGCGGGGGATCGGATTCTCCGGCCTCAAGGGCTGACCTCTCGAATCGAAAGGAACCGCTTCACCGTGCCCGCATCCCTCCCCGTCGCCGACGACTCCCCTGACCTCGTGTGGCGCGATCTCAACGGCAACGGACGCCTTGATCCCTACGAGGATCCGCGTCTGACGCCGGCAGAACGCACGGCCGACCTCCTGGGGCGATTGAGCCTCGAAGAGAAGGTCGGGCTCATGTTCCACACGGTGATCGAGGCAGGACCCGGTGGGGAGCTCCTCGAGACCCCCGGCGCGCTGAGCAAGTCTCCGACGAGCACGGTCGTGCTCGGAAAGCACATGAACCACTTCAACGTCCATGCGCTCGGACCCGCGCGCGACGCGGCGCGGTGGGCGAATGCTCTGCAGCGCCTCGCGGCGCAGACGCCGCACGGCATCCCGGTGACGATCAGCACCGATCCGCGGCACGGCTTCTTCGAGAACGAGGGCACGTCGTTCGCCGCCGGTTCGTTCTCGCAGTGGCCGGAGCCCCTCGGGCTGGCCGCCCTGGACGACGACGACATCCGCGAGTTCGCCGACATCGCCCGTCGCGAGTACCTCGCAGTGGGGATTCGGATGGCGCTTCACCCACAGGTCGACCTCGCGACGGAACCACGCTGGGGGCGGCAGCTGCACACTTTCGGCTCCGACCCCGAACGGACCTCCCGTGCGCTGGCCGCGTACATCGAGGGCTTCCAGGGCGCCGATCTCGGGCCCGAGTCCGTGGCCTGCGTGACCAAGCACTTCCCCGGCGCAGGCCCGCAGAAGGACGGCGAGGACGCGCACTTCCCGTATGGTCGCGAGCAGGTGTACCCGGGTGGCGCCTTCGACCTCCATCTCGAACCGTTCCGCACGGCGATCGCGGCAGGCACCGCCGGAATGATGCCGTACTACGGGATGCCCATCGACCTCGTGCGAGACGGGGTCCCGATCGAGGAGGTCGGATTCGGCTACAACCGGCAGATCGTGACGGGACTTCTCCGTGGCGAGCTCGGGTTCGACGGCGTGGTCGTCACAGACTGGGAGCTCATCAACGACAACGTCGCACAGGGGCAGGTGCTCCCTGCGAAGGCCTGGGGTGTCGAACATCTGGACCCGGCGGAGCGGCTGATCAAGGTGCTCGATGCGGGCTGCGACCAGTTCGGCGGCGAGGAGTGCGTCGATCTGCTGATCGACCTCGTGCGTGAGGGGAGGGTCAGCGAGTCCAGGATCGACGAGTCGGCGCGGCGCCTGCTCGAGCTGAAGTTCCGCCTTGGTCTCTTCGACGATCCTTTCGTCGACGAGGATGCCGCGGAAGCCGTCGTCGGTCGCCCTGAGCACCGAGCCGCAGGGTTCCGAGCACAGGCGGAGGCAGTCACCGTCCTCCGCGACGGCGGACCCCACGGTGTCACTGTGCTGCCGCTCGGCGCCGACCCCGCGCGGCGCGTCTACGTCGAGGGGCTCGGCCCGGAGGCCGCGCGTGTGCTGGGCGTCGTCGTCGAAAGGGTGGAGGACGCCGACCTCGCCGTTGTGCGCATCGCCGCACCGTTCGATCCGCGCGACGATCTGCTGTTCGAGTCGCGATTCCGTCAAGGGTCGCTCGAGTTCCGCCCAGGACTCGTGGCACGACTCTCACGCATCGCCGACCGGGTGCCGCTCGTGCTCGACGTCACCCTTGATCGGCCGGCGATCCTCACGCCGCTCGCGCCGCTGGCCTCGGTGCTGGTGGCCACGTTCGGAACGAGCGACGCCGCGCTCATCGCCGCGCTCACCGGCGTCGTCGGATCGCGCGGACGCCTGCCGTTCGAGATCCCCCGGTCGATGGAAGCGGTGCGCAACTCGCAGGAGGACGTGCCCAACGACACCGTCGATCCTCTCTATCCGGTCGGGTTTCCCCTCACCGCCGCTCCTGTGCGCTGACGAGACGAGCGACTGGTGTTTTCCGATCCCCGCCGCACCCGAGACCGGCTCACGCGCTTCGTCGAGGAGAGCCTCCGCGGTGCGTTGTGTACTCGTACCGCACCGCTCGAGATCTCGAGCTGGGAGGTGCCGGACGAACCCGTCCCCTTCAACGAGGCTCGGGAGCAGGTCTTCGAGCCCTTCGCTGTCGGCACCCGGTGGGGGAGACCGTGGAGCACGCGATGGCTGCGCGTTCGCGGTGCGGTCCCCGACGACTGGGTGCTCGACCTCCGCCACCGCGCCGAAGTGGCGATCGATCTGGGCTTCGACGGGTTGGCGCCCGGCTTCCAGGCGGAAGCGCTCGCGTTCCGCCCGGACGGGACCATCGTCAAAGGGGTGTCGCCTCGCAACTCGCACCTTCCCGTCGATCCGGGAGGGGTCGTGGACGTCTTCCTCGAACTCGCCGCGAACCCGAGCATCCCTCCAGAGTCCCACTGGCGCACCACAGCACTCGGAGACAAGAGCACCGCCGGCACGGAGGAGCTGTACCGCCTCCGCCGTCTGGAGCTCGCCTTCGTCGACCGTGAGGTGTGGGAACTGCTGCAGGACATCGAGATCGCCCGCGGCCTCGCCGAGCAGCTGCCGCCCGACCTTCCGCGAACGGCACAACTGTGGACGGCGCTGGACGCCGCGCTCGACGTGATCGATCCGGACGCGGTCGGAGAGACGGCATCCGCAGCTCGCGATGCGCTCGCTCCGGCGCTCGCAGCGCCCGCCGCGCGGAGCGCCCATAAGCTGGTGGCGACGGGCCACGCGCACATCGACTCCGCATGGCTCTGGCCGATCCGCGAGACGGTGCGCAAGTGTGCGCGCACGTTCTCCAACGTCATCGCGCTGATGGATGAGCATCCCGACTTCCGGTTCGCGTGCTCGTCGGCTCAGCAGCTCGCGTGGGTGAAGGAACGCTACCCCGAGCTGTTCTCCCGTATCCGCGAGAAGGTCGCCGCCGGGCAGTTCGTGCTGGTGGGCGGGCAGTGGGTGGAGCCCGATACGAACATGCCGGGCGGGGAGTCCACCGTGCGACAGCTCGTGCACGGCAAGCGATTCTTCCTCGAGGAGTTCGGCGTCGAGACGACCGAGGTGTGGCTCCCTGACACCTTCGGGTACACGGCATCCCTGCCGCAGATCATCCGGCTCTCCGGGTCGGACTGGTTCATGACGCAGAAGATCTCGTGGAACCAGACCAACTCGATGCCGCATCACACATTCTGGTGGGAGGGCATAGACGGCACCCGGGTCTTCACACATTTCCCGCCGATCGAGACCTACAACGCCGAGCTCTCGCCGGCCGAGCTGGCGCACGCGCAACGGACGTATCGCGATCACGGAACGGGCACGGTTTCTCTCGCGCCCTTCGGATGGGGTGACGGAGGCGGTGGGCCCACGCGCGAGATGGTGGCGGCGGCCCATCGTCAAGCCGACCTCGACGGGTCGCCGCGCGTGCAGCTGGGGACCCCGCGAGAGTTCTTCGAACAGGCGCGCGCCGAGCGAGAGGAGCTGCCGGTCTGGTCGGGGGAGATGTACCTCGAGCTGCACAGGGGGACGCTGACCAGTCAACTGCGCACCAAGCAGGGCAACCGTCGGGTCGAGCGACTCCTCCGCGAGGCCGAGCTCTGGTCGACGACTGCGACGGTCACGGTGGGCACGCCATACCCCTATGACGATCTCGAGCGGATCTGGCGGCGGACCCTGCTCCTGCAGTTCCACGACATCCTCCCCGGGAGCTCGATCGCGTGGGTGCATCGAGAAGCGGAGGCCGACCATGAACGCCTTGCCGCCGAGCTCGAACGGATCGTGCAGCAGGCCATCAGGGCGCTCACCGGGGTGGGTGCGCTCTCTCTCCGGGCGAACTCGGCCGCCGTCGCGCTCGACGGCGTCGCGGCGGGCGCCATCGCCGCGGCGCCGACGTCTCGGCCGTCCCCGGCGACGATCAGAGCCGAGGATCTCGGCGACGGGCGGTCAGGATGGGTGCTCGACAACGGCCGCGTGCGGGTCGTGGTCGATGCCGACGGGTTCCTGCAGTCGGTGCGCGACAAGTCGGAGCGGGATGCCATCGCTCCCGGCGAGCGCGGCGCTCTGCTGCGCCTTCACCGAGATGTGCCCGACAAGTGGGACGCGTGGGACATCGATCGGCATCACCAGGCCGCAGCGGTCGACCTCGTCTCCGCCGAGAAGGTCACGGCGACGAACCGCAACGATGTCGCGGTCGTGGAAGCCACCCGGCGTGTGGGCGCGTCGCTCATCGTGCAGACGATCGCCCTCGCACCGGGCCGCGATGCCGTCGACATCACACTCGACGTGGACTGGCGCGAACGTCACAAGCTGCTCAAGATCGTCTTCCCTCTGGATGTGCACGCCGACCGATCGACCTCGGAGATCCAGTTCGGTCACGTGGATCGCCCGACCCATGCCAACACGTCGTGGGACGAGGCTCGGTTCGAGTTCGTGGCGCACCGCTGGATACGGGTCGCGGAAGAAGGGTACGGAGTGGCGATCGCGAACGATTCGACCTTCGGACACTCCGTCACTCGTGACGTCCGGGCCGACGGGGGCACCACGACGTGGGTGGGGCTCTCGGCTCTGCGTGCTCCCACGTTCCCCGACCCGGACTCGGATCAGGGGCGGCATGTGCTCCGCTTCGCCCTCCGCCCCGGTGCCTCGATCGCGGACTCGGCGGCCGAGGGGTATCGCCTGGACCGTTCCCTTCGCGAGATCTCGGGCGCCCACGAGGTCGCTCCGCTCGTGTGGTCCACCGATCCCGCCGTGCGGATCGAAGCAGTGAAGCTGGCCGAGGATCGTACCGGTGACATGGTCGTGCGTCTGTACGAATCGAGCGGGGGACGACGCTCAACCGTGGTCGCGACCGATGCCGCGGTCGTCGACGTGCAGATCGTGGATCTGCTGGAGCGGCCGCTGCCTGACGCGGAGCGGATCGACGGGGATCCGAGTCGTGTGAACCTCGTGGTGCGCCCGTTCCAGATCATGACACTGCGCTACCGGATGGCATCGACCACATGATGATCGCGGATCGTCCGTGCGCGACCTCTTCGAGGTGCGTGTGCGGCGACGAGGTCACCGTCCGCTGGGCCCGAAGACCATCACCCGCACACCGCCAACCAGATGAGGACGAAGATGTTCAGGATCTCGATGAAGGGCGCGCTGAGCGCGTCAGCCGTGCTGATGGTCACGACCGCATTGCTGCTCACCCCTGTCGACGCGCGAGCTGACATGCCTCACAGCACGAGCGTCGTCGGTCCGGCGGCGGAGGTCGGCGTCGCGGACGCGTTCGACGAGCTCAGGGAGAAGTACCGGACGATGCTGACAGGAGGAACGGGGTACAGCCTCTCCGACCCCGACATCGCCGCGAGAGTGGTGCAGATCACGGATGCAGCGCAGGGACTCTGGGACACGATGCAGAAGGCGCCGGATCGCGTGCGTCTGTGGAATGACGCATCGTTCGGCAGCGACTCGGCCAGCATGACGACGACCTACAGCCGTCTGCGGGACATGGCGCTCGCCTACTCGACTCACGGCTCCGATCTGGAAGGCGACCCGGCGCTCAAGGCCGACCTGATCAGCGCGCTGGACTGGATGAATGCCAACAAGTTCTTCGACGGCGTCACCATGTACCAGAACTGGTGGCACTGGCAGATCGGTGCCCCCCTGGCACTGAACGACATCGTCGCCCTGCTGTACGACGAGTTGACGCCGACGCAAGTCTCCGACTACATGGCCGCCATCGCGTACACGCAGCCGAGCGTCACCATGACCGGAGCCAACCGGCTGTGGGAGAGTCAGGTCATCGCGCTCTCCGGTATCAACGCCAAGGACTCCTCCCGGGTCGCCGCGGGCCGCGATGGTCTGAGCGCACTGTTCCCCTACGTCACTTCCGGGGACGGTTTCTCGACCGACGGTTCCTTCGTCCAACACAGCTTCTACGCGTACAACGGCGGCTACGGCGTGTCGTTGCTCGCTGGGATCTCCGACCTTCTCTACCTGCTGCATGGTTCAGCCTGGGAGGTCGTCGACCCGAACAAGGCCAACGTGTTCCGGTGGATCTACGAGGCGTATGAACCGTTCATCTACAAGGGGAATCTGATGGACATGGTGCGCGGCAGGGAGATATCCCGCCACGGAACCCAGGATCTGGATGCGGCCGTCGACGTGCTCGAGGCCATGATTCGGTTGTTCGACGTCGCATCGCCCGCGGATTCCTCCGCGTTCAAGGGCATGGTCAAGTACTGGCTGCAGCTCGATACGGACAAGACCTTCCACGAGCAGGCTCCCGTGGATCTGATCGTCGCCGCGAACGGGATGCTGGGCGATCCGTCCGTCACCGCTCGTGGCGAACTGACGACGCACCGACAGTTCTCGGCCATGGATCGCACCGTCCACCTGCGTCCTGACTTCGGGTTCGGGATCAGCATGTCCTCCAGCCGTATCGGCAACTACGAGGCCATCAACTCCGAGAACAACAAGGGCTGGCACACCGGCGACGGTATGACCTACCTGTACAACGACGACCTGAGCCAGTTCAACGACGACTTCTGGCCGACGGTCGACAGCTACCGGCTGCCGGGCACCACCGTGTTGCGCAACACGACGCAGGCGGCCAACGCGCGCAACGGCGAGGATTGGGTCGGCGGCGCCGGTCTGCGCGGAGAGTACGGGGTGGCCGGAATGCAGCTGCACCCGGTGGGGCGGAGCTTGGAGGCCAAGAAGTCCTGGTTCATGTTCGACGATGAGATCGTCGCCCTCGGGACGGGGATCAGCAGCACCGACGGAATAGCCACCGAGACGATCGTCGAGAACAGGAAGCTCAACGACGCGGGCGACAACGTGCTCACCGTGAACGGTGCGGTGGAGCCGACGGCTCTCGGATGGTCGGAGACGCTCACCGGCGTCGACTACGCGCACCTCGCGGGCACGGTCCCCGGTTCGGACATCGGCTACTACTTCCCGGGAGGCGCCACGCTCGAGGGGTTGCGTGAGGCGCGGACGGGGAACTGGAGGCAGGTGAACTCCTCCGCCGCCTGGGGGGATTCGACCCCGCACACCCGGAACTACGTGACCCTGGCCATCGGCCATGGGACGAATCCGACTGACGAGTCATACTCGTACGTGCTGCTTCCGAACAAGACGAGCGCGCAGGTGGGTGCCTACGCGGCGGCGCCCGACATCAGCATCCTGGAGAACTCCGAGTCGGTCCAAGCGGTCAGGGAGAACAGCCTGAACGTCACAGGGATCAACTTCTGGAAGGACGAACCGACCAAGGCGGGCGGGGTCACCTCCGACCGCAGAGCATCCGTCATGGTGAGCGAGACCGCCGACGAGCTCGAGCTCTCGGTCTCGGACCCGACTCAGAAGAACGTCGGGATGATCTATCTGACGCTCGACGCGAGCGCGACGGGGTTGATCTCGAAGGATCCGGAAGTCACCGTCATCCAGTATCGGCCGACGGTCGTCCTCAAGGTGGACGTGAACGGTACGCGCGGCAAGGCCCTCACGGCGAAGTTCTCGCTGAGCGGCGCGGAGACGCCGAACCCGGCGCCGATCGCGATCCCCGACCCGTACGAGGCCGAAACACTGCCTGTGCATTCCCGCACCGACTCCGTCTCCGTGTACACCGACGCGAACGCCAGCGGAGGAGGAAAGCTGGGCATCAACAACAACGCGATCGGCGACTATGTCGAGTTCAGCGTCGACGTGACCCAGCCCGGGACATACGCAGTGAGTGCTCGGGCGTTGAAAGCGAGCAACAACGGCACATACCAGCTCTCGGTCGACGGGACGGATGCAGGAGCACCCCGGGACATGTTCTGGAACACATCCGAGACCGGCAAGGACTTCGACCTGGGCTCGCACACCTTCGCGACGCCGGGAAGCCACCTCTTCCGGCTGACGACGACAGGCAAGAACGCGAGCGCCTCGGGGTACAAGCTGATGCTGGACTACCTCCGTCTCATCCCTGCGGACGGCGGAGGAGGTGATCCACAGCCGCCGACGGCGCCGACGGATCTGGAGTCCCTGGCCGTCTCGGTTTCGCAGATCGATCTCAGCTGGGCAGCCTCGACGAGCGAAGACGGGGTCGCCGGATACCGGATCTACCGCGACGGATCCGAGGTCGGCAGCTCGACGACGACCTCCTTCAGCGACACGGGGTTGGCGCCGTCGACGACCTACACCTACACCGTGAGGGCGTATGACCATGCCGCCCGTCTTTCGGAGGCCAGTGCGGCAGCGACCGCGACGACCGCTGCTGTCAGCACCAGGCTGGAGGCCGAGGCGCTGACCGCCAGTTCGGGAGTGATCAAGAGCAATGCCGACGCCAGCGGAGGCCAGTACCGGATCTTCAACGCGTACGGCGTCGCGGAGCAGATCGACTATGCGGTTCCTGTATCGCATGCTGGGGCATACGACCTGGTCCTCGGCACCATGAGATTCAGCGACAACGGCACGTATCAGCTGCAGATCGACGGGAACGACGTCGGCGCCCCTGTGGATCTGTTTCGACCGTCGGGCAAAGTGGTGGTTGTCGATCTGGGAAGCGTGACGCTGAGCGCGGGCGTCCACGAGTTCACGTTCACGGCTGTCGGCAAGAACACCAGCTCGCTGGGCTACAAACTTCCTCTCGACTACATTCAGCTGGTCTCCGCCATCGAGTAGCGGCCCCGACGAGAACGCTTGACGGCGCCGCTCACCGAGGTCAGCGCGACCACTACGCGTAGCCTGAAGCGCCGCGGAAGCCGAGTGATGCATAGAGGGCGCGAGCCGCATGGTTGGCGTGGAGCACCTGCAACCACAGCCGGTCCACGCCGGACTCGGCAGCAGCCGACGCGAGAGCTTCGGCGAGGGCGCGGGCGAGTCCGCGTCGCCGCGCCTCTGGCCTGGTCGCCACGGCGTACAGTCCACCCCACTGACCGACGAGGGCGAGGCGTGCGACGGCGTCGGGCGCTGCGGGGTCGCCAGACGACGCGTACAGGGCGGGGCCGCCGGTCAGGATGCGCCATGCCACCGCTCGTTCGCGGTCGCCGCCACGGCCGTCGACAGCCCACCAGGTGTCGAGCCAGCCCTCGGTCGGCGTGTCTTCGATCACGACGCCGTGCTGAGCGGCCGACGCCACCGCCGCCCGGTCGGCGACCAGGACGTCGGTCTGCGAATGCGCGCCGTAGCCGCGAGTGGTGAGCAGTCCCGGGAGCTCCGGCGGAGACGCCGGGCTCACCTGGAAGACCGGGGGAAGCGACCGCGACGCGTACCAGCGTTCCGCCGCGTCCACCACGTTCGACAGGTGCGGAACGATCCCGGATGCGAGCACCGAGTTCGCACGGTTGGTGACTCCGGAGGACGCCCGGAGTCTCCATGCGCCGAGCGGCTCGCTCTCGATCGCGGGCCAGCCCTGGTCGGCCAGGCGATCGAAGATCGCGGCGTCGTGTGCGGGCATGTGCCCACGCTAGCAACGCGTAGGGGATGCACCTGCGACGTCGTCGCACAGCGAGGGGATCGTGCTTCGCGCCGCCGCCGGGTTCGCTCAAGCGATCTCGGTTACTCCGGCGGGCGGACATCGATGACGGTGCTCCGCAAAGAACTCCGAACCGCCGCAGCGTCCGTCACATCTTTGCGGGTGATGACGGCTCCGTCTTGGCGTGCCGACGCGTACATCGCGGCGACGAGCTCGAACGTGCGAGCGGGGTGTTGGGCTTCGGGCGGAAAGGGGGATCCATCGAGCAACGCATCGAACACGCTTCGCATGAACGGAGTGTGACCGCTCGCGACGTCGGGTCCATGGAAGCGCCACCTCGCGGCAGTATGGGGCGGCACATGCGGCGCGGGTGTCACCTCCCAGTTCTCGTTGCTGTGACCGTAGAGGTGCGTGACCGAGATCGTCGCGAGCTGGGTGTCGATGCGAATGCGGCTCACCTGCTGCGGTGAGACAGCACTGGTGATCGCCTGCGCGATGGCTCCGTTGGCGAATCTGATCGTGGAGGTCGACACATCCTCGGTCTCGATGTCGCGGTCTGTGCGCCAGAGCCGGGCTTGAACGGACTGCCAGTCGCCGAGCAGATAGGTCAGCAGATCGAGCTGGTGGATGCCGTGACCCAGTGTGGTGCCGCCACCTTCCGTTGCCCACTTGCCTCGCCACGGAACGGCGTAGTAGTCCGCATCCCTATACCAGAGCGTTTCACACACCGCAGCGAGCGGCCGCCCGAACTCACCGGCTGCGAGGAGGCTCCGAATGTGGGCGGCGGCCGAGCCTGAGCGGCCTTGAAACACCACGGCCAGTCGCCGTCCCACGGCCACGGCGACCTGCGTCATGTGGTCGAGCTCCGCCACCGACATCGCGGGCGGCTTCTCGACGACCACGTGTGCACCGGCGCGGAGAGCCGTGACGGTCTGGTCATGGTGCAGACCTGGCGGGGTGGCGAGGATCACGACATCGGGGGCCTCGTTCGTGAGCAGAGTGTCCAGCGCGTCGAATGCCGTGGCGCCCCACTTGTCGCCGAGCGAGACCGCGCGTTCTCGCGATACGTCGGCAACGGCGACAAGCCGCGCCCGCGGGTGGGAGGCGATGGCCTGGGCGTGCTCCGGCGCGATCCCACCGGCACCGACGATCGCGCAGCGAAGGATCCGTTCGCTCATGCTTTCGCCGTCGACTCGGCATGGAGGCGCTTGTGCGCGTCTGCAGTTCTCTCGGCCGCTTCCAGGATGTGGCCCAGAGGGTCGCTGCAACCGGCGAGGCCTTCGATCACCGCCGTCGTCACGGCCAGCGTGATCGCCTCCGAAGGCGGCAGCAGCCTTTCATCTCGGGAGAACGGTGCGGGTCCAAGTCCCGGGTACTGGTCTGACCGAGCGAACCACAGGGAGCGCTCGTCGACGGCCATCAGCACGCCGATCTCCCCATCGGAACTGAGCATCGACAGCCAGTCAGCAGGACGCGCGGAGACCTCCCGCTCGTCTATCTCTCCTGAGGGGCCGATGAACTTGCCGTGGCGGAACGCAGCCGATCCCCGCCAGAAGATTCCGCCGTACCCCGCGCCGAGCCGACCGTTCGTCGCAGGAGATCCAAGCGACAGCGGAGTGTGCGTCTCATTGGTCAACCGGCTATGCCAGAAGACCGCCCATGTCCCGTCGCTCACGGGCCACACGATGAGCGTGCGCTGCTCGGCGAGCAGGCGCTCGCCGGAGGGGCTGATCCATTCCAAAGACTCACGTGCCCGGACCGTCTCTGTGGACCCCGCGCGGCCATGACTCAGGATCTCCCATGCGCGATGTCGCTGGATGCCGTGATTCGGCAGCGCGCGGTACCCGTCGTGGTGCACGTACGTCGGCCCGCCCCAGAAGTTCGAGCTTCCGACGTAAGGAAGCGCAAGCGAGAGTCCTCGGTGCCAGGGATGGTCCTCGGGTGCGCTGGCCGTGACCGGACGTCCCTGGTGCGTGCGCAGCATCATGGACGGACGCGGCGAGTCGACGATCGCCTCCTGGGGCGCGAAGACGTACTCTGCGATGCTCAGACCGTCGTCCTGCACCATCAGCCTGTCGGGTGCAGCAAGCACAGCATCCATGTGTTTCCGCCTTTCATTCGCGCACGAGTTCCACGACGATCCCTTCGAAATCGACGATGTCTTCGAAGCTCACCATGCCTGAGGCGATGCTCACGTCGCCGCCCGTCGAGCGAAGCACGCTCGCGACGGACCACCCGTCGCCCTCGAGAGGGACGTCGGATCGGTTCGGGGCGTCTCTGAAGGAATGCAGCACGATGAGGGCGCGGCGTCCGTCCTCGCTGAGTCGACGGACGGCCTGCCATCCTTCCGGTCTGCGCCACGAGCCTCCTCGGCGGCCGAACCGTCGACTTGTGCCCCGCTTGAGTATCGGCGCCGTATTCCGATAGAGATCGATCGCTCGGCGCACGAGCGCCCATTGCTCCTCCCCGAGATCGGCGAGAGCTCCGGAGAGGCAGAGGCGACCCAGAAAACCGGCGGCGAGGCTGTAGGTGACTCGGTCGAGAGGATCCTCCGCATGGATCACGGCCCACACCTGTGCTTTTCGCGGCAGAACGACTCGCTGCACTTCTGCCGCGATGATCGGGATCTCGACGATCTCGTGAGCATCAGAGCAGGAGGTCATGGCGGTCCGCCCGACGAACGACGGTTCAAGCCGATGCCCTCCGCTGGCGCAGTTCTCCACGACCAGATCCGGCATCCGCTCTCTGATCTTCCGGAGCAGCCCATAGCTGCCGAGGACCTGCTGGCGCAGGCCTTCTCCGAGTCCGTCCTCATGGTCGCTGCCAAGGCCGATCGTCTCGTTGTAATCGATCTTGAGATAACCGAACCCGGCGCCGTCGAGCACGTCGACGACGGTGTCGACGAGATGATCGACCACCTCCGGCCGTGCGAGATTCCAAAAGCGCCGTGAACCGACCGTCAGCGGGACGCCGTCGCGGTGGAGCAGCCGATCGACGCAGTGGTATGCCATCGAGTCGGCTCCGACGGTCTCCAGCTCGAACCAGAGGCCCGGGATGAGTCCGCGCTCGCGAAGGGCGTCCGCGACGCCCTTCATTCCGAACGGGAACTGCTCAGTGTTGGGGATCCAGTCGCCATGGGCCTGTGCCCAGGCCTTCTCGCCCTCGGGGCGGAACCACCCCGCATCGATGACGAGATAGCGCACGCCCGATCCCGCCAGGCGGTCGGCAAGGGTGACAAGGCTCTCGTGGCTCGGACTCCCCCAGCTCGAACACCATTCGTTCACGACGATGGGGAGGTCGGCTTCCACTTCGGGAGCATCATCAGCGTGTCCGTCCTGCGCCTCGAGCAGAACGTCGTGGAGCTCGTCGACACCTCCGGACACCACGGCCACGATCGCCTCCGGCGAGGTGAGCGATTGACCAGGGGAGATCGTCTTCGCCCAGTGCCCGAACTCCCGGTCAGCCAGCCCGCCTGCGAGTGCGACGTCATCGCCCAGTCGCGCGACCTCGAGCTGCCAGCTGCCTCCCCAGGCGAGTTGCGCTCCCCATGTGACCCCCGCGACACGATCCTCGACAGCCACGAACGGCATCCAGCCGCGCGCAGGCATCGAACCGACCTGACCGAACCGCTCGCTCATGCCCGCAACACCGAGCCAAGAGCGCTCGAGGTGGAGGTCTTCCAGGCCTTCGGAGACGAGACGACCTTCTGCACTCCAGGCGCTGCGCATCCGGTGCAGGACCAGGCGCCCACTGGCGTCGTCCCGGGCGAACGGCGTGATCGCCGACAGACAGAAGCTCGACAAGGCCTCGATGACCACCGGTTCTGCGGAGAGGTTCTCGACGGTGCACCGGAACAAGAGTGCACCTCCGGCCACGAGCTCAACGCTGTGCACGACCTGCAATCCGTCGGGGCTCTGCAGGACCGTGCAGACGGAGTCGAGCGACGCCGTCTGCTCGACCAGTTCAAGACGACTCCCGGCGGGTGCCCAGTGCGTCGATCGACCCTGCGTGAACATCCCCGACGCTGAATCCCCGCGGAGCTGCAAAGACACCAGCGGATCGATCCGTCCCGCTGGCAGCTCGGCGCCGAAAGGCAGTGCGTCGACGGCCGGCACGTCGTCGATCCTCGATCGGCGGGGCTGTCGGTCCCCCCGCCTCGCGGTCGGGACGATCTCGAGCCCGACGATCCCGTCCTGCCGGACGTACCGAAGGTCAGTGGATCCGAGAGCATGCACCAGGACCTCTTCCCGGTCTCCCATGTCGCTCATTCCTTGAGGAGAAGTCAGATCACCGGATCGACTGCGACGGGAGCGCTGCCGTTCGGCAGAGTTCGGCGTACCAGTACGCGCTCATTTTCGGTGTTCGCACGAGCGTCTCGTAATCGACATGGACCAGACCGAAGCGCCGCTCGTAGCCATGAGCCCATTCGAAGTTGTCGAGCAGCGACCAGGCGAAGTACCCGCGGATGTCGACGCCATCCTCGATGCAGCGATTCACCGCCGCGAGGTGTCGGTGGAGGTAGTCGACCCGCTCAGGGTCGTCGACATGTCCAGCGATGACACGGTCATCCCAGGCCATGCCGTTCTCCGTGACCACCAGCGGGGTGCCTGGATAGCGCGTGCCGAGCGTCCGCAGCAGCTCATCCAGCCCATCGGGAGCGATGTTCCATCCCATCTGGGTGTACGGCCCAGGCTGCGGGAGGAACTCCACATCCTCGGCCCCCACCCAGGGCGATGCGCCCGGCCGGTGCCCGTCTTCCACGAGCCGCGGCGAATGCCCGTCCCACATCCGTACCGACAGCGTCGAGTAGTAGTTCACCCCGAGGAAGTCCAACGGCTGGTGGATCGTAGCCAGGTCGCCGTCCGCGATGAAGCTCCAGTCCGTCACGTGCGATGTGATCTCGAACAGTCGCTCCGGATACCGTCCGAGCAGGATCGGGTCGGCGAACGACCGGTTCGACATGAGGTCGATGCGCTCGACCGCTTGGCCTCCGGTCGGGCCCGACGCGCGAGCGCACTGGAAGTTGAGGGTCACCGACACCTCCCCGCCAGGCGCGATGCCCGAGCGAAGCTCCTGCGCGGCGCGCCCGTGCGCGAGGTTCAGATGGTGAAGCGCTTCCAACGCCGCCAGTGGCTCGGTGATTCCGGGGGCCATCACCCCGGACGCGTGACCGAGGTAGGCGGCGCACCAGGGTTCGTTGAGCGTCGTCCACTTGTGCACTCGGTCCCCGAAGTGGCGCCCCATGAACCCGGCGAAATCCGCGAATCGTTCCGCTGTCTCGCGGTTCCGCCACCCGCCCTGCTCTTGGAGCGCCTGCGGCAGGTCCCAGTGGTACAGCGTCAGGTAGGGGGTGATACCTCTGGCGAGGAGACCGTCAACGAGCCGGTCGTAGAAGTCGACCCCCGCGGCGTTGACCGGCCCGCGGCCGTCGGGGAAGACGCGGGACCAGGAGGTCGAGAAGCGGTACGCGGGAATCCCCAGAGCCGACAGCAGATCGAGATCCTCGTCGAGGCGGTGATAATGATCCGCGGCGACGTCGCCGGTGTCGCCATTGAGGATGCGGCCCGGCTCGTGGGAATAGACATCCCAGATCGACGCGCCACGGCCGTCCTCCGCGGCCGCACCTTCGATCTGGTAGGCCGCTGTTGCCGCACCGAAGACGAAGGACGCGGGGAACGCGACGTTCTGGTCACGATAGTCCGTGCTGCGCTGTGCGCGCGCCACGCTGAGATCGTGCATTGGTTCCTCTTCTCGCAGACGTGAATTTCAGGCGAGCAGTGAGCGGTCCCACCGCAGCTGCGCCCCGCCGCGGGTCAGATCGTCCTGGAAGTCCTCCAGGCGCCCGTCGTCGTCCAGCACCGCATGGGGTTCGCTCTCTGCGCGAAGACAGAAGGCTGCAAGCGCACCGGCCGCCTCGCCGATGCTCCACTCGACAGGGTGCAGCCGGTAGCAGCCGTTCGTGATCTGAGTGGTGCCGATGTTCTTGCAGGCCGGGATGAGGTTCCTGACTCGCTGTGGGATGAGAGCGCCGAGCGGGATCTCGAACGGCTGGGGGAGACTCGCCGGATAACTGTGGCCGCCCGTGGTCGGGTGGCGGTCGATCCAGAAGTAGTGGCCGGTACCGACCGTGTCCCGATACTGCACGGCGCCTTCGGGCCGATACGTGAGCGAGACCTCTTGCTCAACGATCGTCTTGCGCGCGCGAATGCGGCGCGACTCTCGGACATACGGCATCATCGCGAACCCATCCGTGGTCCCCGCGACGTCTGGACGCAGTCGCAAACCCGGCCAGCCGGTGCCCCCGTCAGGCCGCGGCGCTTCGGTCTGCAACCAGTAGAGCGTCGCCGCGCTGAGGTCCTTCGCTCCCTGCCAGTGCCGCTGGGCATCGGGGACGCCGAACAGTGGGCCGTCCGTGTAGTCGTTCTGCAGCCAGTTCACGACCACGATGTCACTGGCATAAAAGCCCGCCGTGAACTGTCGACGCGCGGCGACCCGACGATAGTTCCAGAGTTCGGGCGCCGCGCCCATCTGGTGGTGGTCGAGGTCGATCGCAGCCGGATCATCATCCATGTTGGGGTGGAATCCGTAGGTCACTGTAGGCGCTCCCGTGGCGTCGACCGCGGTGACGAAGCTCAGTTGGCGGCGGGGGCTCGTGGCATGCGGCGGAATGGCGTCGCGGTAGCGCTCATAGTTCGCCGGACGGTCGATCGTGTGGTCCTCGCCCGCTCGGTGATCCATCACGAAGCACCAGGTGGCACCCTGCATGTCGGTCGGGTCTGCGGTCTCGGCCGCCCCCGGCTCGCCGGTGTCGGCCTGGGCTTCGCGCCCGCTGACGAACTCCACTCCGCCCAGCTCCAGCAGGTCGCCGAGTTCGGTCGCGTCGAGGACATAGGAGCCGGTCAGCGTGGTTCGCTCACCAGTGTCGATCCCCTCCACCACGACTGCGCGCACGATGTCTCCGTCACTCTCCACCGCGACTGGCCGAGTCCGACGGAGGATCTGCAGCCGACCGCTTGCCTCGTACGGAAGCAGCATCGATTCGATCACTGAGAGCGCCACTCGAGGCTCGACCGATACCGGGCTGACCCAGGCCGCCCCCGGGTTCAGGTGGGCGTCGGCGCGGGCCTCCGGCGTCAGGGGATACCAGCGGCGATAGTGATCACGCAGAGCATCGCGAAAGTCACGGTAGCTCTGGTTCGCCCCGGTGCGCTCGATATGGATGTGTTCATCGGTCGGCACGAGCTGGCTGGTCAACTGGCCGCCGAGCCAGGCGGTCTGTTCCGTCAAGATGACGTGGTACCCACGACGGAGCACCGCGAGTGCTGCAGAGACCCCGCCGAAGCCTCCTCCGATGACCAGCACATCCGCATTCGTGTCAAGCATGAGTCTCCATTGGCGCAAGTTCTTCGAAAAGTTATCGGCAACGGTTGCAGAACCTGGGGCATAATGCAAGTCAGTGCGGAACACAATCTTCTCCGCACGGTAAGGACGTCATGAAGAGTCACGCCGGCCCGTCGAGTCCCGTCGAAACCCAGCGAAGGCCCTCCCTGGCCGATATCGCGGAGCAGACGGGCGTATCCATCTCAACGGTCTCCAAAGTGGTGAACGGCAAGTCCGATGTCTCCGATGCGACCCGCCGGAAAGTCGAGCAGGCGCTCCGCAGTCACCAGTACGTGCCGCCTCGTGACCGACGAGGCGACAGTCGCCTCTCCATCGCCGTGCTCGCCCGCAGCATGACTTCGCCATATACGTTGGAGATCCTCCGAGGTGCTGCGACCGCTGTCGAGCACGCGGATGCGGATCTGGTGCTCTCGCTCTACCGCGACGACAGCGATGACCGTTCCTGGATCGAGTCGATGGTCCGTGCCGGCCGCGACGCGGTGATCGCTGTGACGTCGATGCTCGACGCCAAGGAGATCGACCGGCTGAACGAGGTCGGCCTCCCCCTCGTGATCGTCGACCCGTTCAACGATCCGCAGCCCGAGACGGTGAGCGTCGGCAGTACGAACTGGAACGGCGGACTTGCCGGGACGGAGCACCTGCTCGCACTGGGGCATCGTCGGATCGGCTTGCTCATCGGCGTCCGCAACGCACTCGCCTCGCGTGCGCGCGAGCACGGGTACGTCGCAGCGCTCACCGCTGCAGGCATCGCTGTGGACCCGGCGCTCATCTTGCCCGGGGAGTACACCTTCGAGTCTGGAGTCGAGGGCGCGCTGGAACTGTTGGCGCTGCCCGAACCGCCCACCGCCATCTTCGCCGCCAGTGATCATCAGGCGCTCGGCGTCATCGAGGCCGCCCGCCAGCGCGCCATCCGCGTGCCGGAGGAACTCAGTGTGGTCGGATTCGACGATCTCCCGATCGCGCTGTCCGCATCCCCGCCGCTCACGACCGTGCGCCAACCGCTCTCCGAGATGGGTGCACTCGCCATGCGCACGGCCATCATGATGACGGGCGGCGAGGAGCCCTCGACGCACCACATGGAACTCGCCACCTCTCTCGTCGTCCGGGCGTCCTCACAAGCGCGTCAGCCCGACTGAGCGAAATAATTGTCGCAAATTTTGCTTGCGATTCTCGGGAACGCGGGTACAGTGGGTTTCGGAGGAGCCTTGATGCTTCCGGAACGGGATGTTCGATTGATCAGGCTGCTCCACTCGCCAGGCCCTCGCCTGCGAGGGAGGACAGTACAAAGGAGCACTGATCGTGAAGAAGAGCCCTCGTGGCATGCGATATGCCGCCGCCGCCGCCCTTGCCTGCGGCGCGCTGACGATGTCGGCCTGCGCCGGGAACCCGGATTCCGCCACCGACGGCCCCGTGGACCTGGTGATGGCCGTCTGGACGACCAACGACAAGCATCTCGCTGTGTTCGATGAGATCGCCGACGCCTACATCGCTGAGCACGGCGACGAGGTCAAGTCGGTCACCTTCCAGCCATTGGCAGGTAACTATCTCACGACCCTCACGACGCAGATCGCCGGTGGGAGCACCCCGGACCTCGCCTGGGTAGCCGAAGCCAACGCCACCGAGTTCGTCAAGAACGGCGTGCTGCTCGACGTCGCTGACTACTTCACGGACTCCGAGGAGTTCGAATTCGATGATGTGGTCCCGAGCGCGCTTGATCTCTGGAGCGACGACAAGGGCATATACGCCTACCCGTTCTCCACGAGCCCCTTCGGCGTCTTCGTCAATCGCGACCTCGTCGCCGCCGCAGGGCAGCCGCAGCCGGCCGATCTCCTGGCTGAGGGAAAGTGGACCTGGGACGCCGCAGCGCAGATCGCCGCTGCCGCGGCCGCAGCCACACCGGGCACCGGACCGATCGTCATCGGGACAGCCCCTGACAAGCAGTGGGACGGTCTGACCACGGTCTGGGCAGGCTGGGACGCGACACCGTGGGACGCGGCCGGCACGACCTGCACCTTCGACTCCAAGGAGATGAAGGATGCTGTCAGCTGGTACCACGACCAGGTCTACGCGGCGTCGGCGTTCGCCAAGCCGGGCGAGACCTTCTCCTTCGGCTCTGGCGGTGCCGCGATGCTCATCGCGCAGATGAGCTCGTCGGGTGGCATCGACGAGTCCATGAACTGGGACTTCCTTCCCCTGCCGGCCGGTCCGGCAGGGCAGACCGACGTCGTCGGCCAGGCCGCCATCGGCGTGATCGCGAAGAGTGCACACCCGGAAGCCGCCGCGAACTTCCTCACGTACTTCACGGATGCCCAGAATGCCGCAAAGCTCGCTCAGTTCTTTCCGGCTCCTCGCACATCGCTGCTGACCGTCGACACCCTGCAGCAGGCCGCTCCTGCGCTGTCTCCCGAGCAGATTCAGCAGACCGTGATCGATGCGATCCCTGATGCGATTACGAAGGCGAACTCGATCGTCTACAGCCAGGTGAGCCCGGTGATCCAGACCAACTTCGACGCGCTCTGGACCCCGTCGGCCGACGTGGCTCAGGTGCTCGGCGACGTGTGCACCGCCATCCAGCCGGCACTGGAGGCGAGCGCGGGATGACGTCCCTGAAAGCGCCCGGCGTCGGTCAAGCAGCCCGCGCCGGGCGCCCGCTTCCGGACGCGAGGGCTGATCGGATTCTCGGACTCACCTTCGTCGCGCCGCAGGTGTTGGGCATCGTGCTGCTGGGGATCATCCCGTTCGGCTTCGTGGTCTGGTACAGCTTCCACGATTGGAATGTCTTCCTGGGCTCGTTCGAGTTCATCGGGCTGGACAACTACGTCCGTATGTTCACGGACAAGACGGTCGCCCAATCACTCCAGGCGACCGGAATCTTCGCCCTGGGCCTGGTTGTGACGAACGTCGCGGTCGCTCTGGCGCTGGCGTCGCTCCTGAATCAGCGTCTGCGTGGGACCGTGGTGTTCCGATCGATCTTCTTCTCGCCGGTGGTGGTCTCCATCGTCGCGTGGGTCATCATCTGGGACTTCCTGCTCGCCTCGAACGGCGGCATCAACGGTGTGCTGAGCATGTTCGGCATACAGGGGCCCAACTGGCTCGCTGAGCCGGGCTGGGCCATGGCGGCCCTCGTGATCGTCCAGGTGTCGAAGGGCGTGGGAATGAACATGATCCTGTTCCTGGCGGCGCTGCAGGGCGTACCTTCCGAACTGAAGGAAAGCGCTCGCCTCGATGGCGCGAGTCCTTGGCGGACCTACCGTTCCATCACGCTTCCGCTGATCACCCCGACGCTGCTCATGGTGCTGATCATCACCACCATCTCCGCGTTCGACGTGTTCGCACCGGTGCAGCTCCTGACCGGTGGCGGGCCGGGGAACTCCACGCTGGTGTTCTCCTACTACATCTATCAGACCGCCTTCGGCCAGCAGCAGTTCGGCTACGGCGCCACGCTGGGTGTGCTTCTCTTCGTGATCACGCTCGCCATCACCGCACTGCAATGGAAGGTGCGCAGGACATGGGTACACGATGAGGTCTGACATGCTCGACACTGCCCCGGACGTGGCCCCCGTCGTGGCGGACTCGCGGCCCCGCACACCGGCGCGCCCTCGACCGGCGCGCCCCCAGCGGGACTCGCGGAGCGCACGACACCGACGGATCGTCAGCACGGTCATCCTCTATGGGCTGCTCGTTGTGCTGGCGATTCCCTTCCTCTACCCGACGCTGTGGATGGTCTTCTCCGCCTTCAAGCCGACCAGCGAGATCTTCGCGATCCCGCCGACGCTGTGGCCGCAGACGTGGACGCTGGATGGCTGGTCCAAGGTGTTCACCGCAAATCCATTCGCCCGGCAGTACGCGAACTCTCTGGGGCTGGCCGCGATCACCACCGCGGGCACCGTGCTGGTGTCCGCGCTCGCCGGCTATGCATTTGCGCGAATGAGGTTCCCGCTCGCCGGACCGCTGTTCATCCTTACGCTCGCCGGAATCATGGTGCCCGCGGATGTGACCATCATTCCGATCTTCCAGGTGGTGAACTCCTGGGGGTTGGTCGATACGTACTGGCCGTTGATCATCCTGCCGATCTTCGGCCCCGGCGCCGTGGTCTCGACGTTCATCTTCCGACAGTTCTTTCTCGGCCTCCCCCTCGAGCTCGAAGAGGCGGCTCGGTTGGACGGGCTGGGGCGCCTGGGGATCTTCGCCCGTGTGGCGATGCCATTGGCGGGGCCCGCGATCGCCACGGTCACGATCATGACGTTTCTGAAGAGCTTCAACATGTACTTCGAGCCGCTCATCTTCCTCCGCTCGTCCGAGCTGTTCCCGATCGGCCTGGGTTTGACCCGGTACCAGGACGGCTACGGCGAACCCCTGTGGACCACACAGCTGGGCGCCACCACTCTGAGCGTCATCCCGGTGCTGATCGTGTTCTTCTTCGCTCAAAAGCAGTTCGTCGAAGGGCTCACCCGATCCGGCCTCAAGGGCTGACGGAGTCTCGCAGTATCCACATCGCACGTCACGACAAAGGAGTCACCGATGACTGATCCCTCCCTCTCTGCCGACGTTCCGCTGCTTCCGCCGATCTCGCGTCGCACCCTCCTCCTCGCCGGCCTCGGAGCAGCAGCATTCACAGCGCTAGGAGTCGTCGATCGCTCGCCTGCCGCGGCAGCAAGCGCCGGCACGGTTCTCCCGCTCGTCAACGCCCTGCCTCAGGGCGCCCCCGATCGCACGCTGTTCGCACCCAATGAGCAGGTCCTTGCTGCGTATCTGATGATCGTCGCGCCCATGGCGAACGACATCGTTGACGATGACCCGGACCGATTCGGGTTCATGGGCGGAGGCTGGTGGCGCACACCGAGCGAGCCGTTCAACGCGCGCGTGCAGGAACATGTGGCCACACTCAGCTGGTTCTACGCGAACGAACGCACCTGGAACCCGTACTACCTCGACAGCGCGCTGCTGGGTCGGCTGGATGCCGCGATCGGGCACTATCTGCGAATCCAGCACCCGAACGGTTCGTTCCCGGAGTACACGACGACCGAGTTCTCGCGCGCGGCGACGGCGTTCGGCATGGTCGCTCTCTCTGAAGCGCTCGCGAATCTTCGGTCCGCGAATGCGCTGCCCGAGCGTCAGGTCGAATTGGAGGCGGCGCTGCGTAACGCGGCGACCTGGTTCATGGATCTCACGAACGGCCACTGGAAGATCCCGCTCCCGTTCGTGAACCAGACGGTCGGCGGGCTCGCCGGTATCGCGCGAGCGGCACGCGTCCTCGACGATCCTCAGCTGGTATCCGATCTGAGCGACCGGATCGACTTCATCGCCGAGCACGGGCAAGCGCCGGCTGGGTTCTTCCACGAGCCCTTCGGTTTCGACTTCGGATACAACTTCTTCGTGATGCTGCCAGACCTTGCCGACCTGCACACCATCACGGGCAACCCCGTCGTTCTCGACATGACGAAGAAGTGGACGGACTTCGCCCGCCACGCCGTGGTGCGCGAACCGGATGTGTCGGGCTACATCGCCCACTCCGCCGCGTGCTCGCGGACGGCGGACTGGAACTTCCTGACCGACTTCACCGACGATGCCGAACGCGGTGCGCTGAGTGCAGCGCTCGCCCCGGAGGTTCCGGAGCTCGCGGCCTTCCTCACGACGTTGGAGGAGAAGCTTGCGTCGCGGGGCGCGTGGGCTGCACGTTCCGAGCCGGTGGTCGCACGTGCCAAGCAGGCGACATCCCCGCGGCTCTGGATGCACGTCGTCGAGCGGCCCAACGTGCCGTCGAACGCCGATCGTGCAGCGTCAGAGGCGTCGCTGCCGTACATCACGTCCGAGAGGTTCACGAAGCGGCGGGTGGGGACCCTCGCACAGGACTATGTCTTCGCCCGCCGCCCTGCGTACTACCTCTCCTCGCTCTTCGGCGCCCGCTCCGACACGCCGAACCGAATGGGGCCGGGTCTGCTCTGGCATCCGCAGATGGGCACGGTGCTGGCGGCGACGAACACGAAGGTCGGCGCGGCCTCGTGGGGATTCGTGGATTCGACTGGAGCCGACACCACCCTGTCCGACATGGCGGTCGTGTATCGCCACGGCGGCAGCGGTTCCGGCGCGGTGATCGCCCCGGAAGCGCTCGACGCAGAGACGGGCGTCATCACCTTCGACGCGATCAGCTCCGCGAGCGGCACGAGGACCTTGACCACCCTGCGAAACACGGGCCTCAGCCTGCGTACGGAATCCGCGGCCGCGGGCGCATTCCGAGTGCCTCTCGTGCTGCGCGCGACAGACGACGTCACCTACTCGGGTGGTGCGACCGCACAGTTCAACGCAACGAGCGCCGCGAACGCGACCTGGGTCAGCGTGCAGCGCAACGGCGTGCGCATGCAGATCTCCTGGGGCGTCGAGTCGGCGGTGACGCTCTCGCCCACTTCCATGACCTTGCTCGGTGGCACCGGGCGCGTCCACCAGCTGTCTGTCCCGGTAGGCGCCAGGTCCGAGATCGAGATCGAGTTCGCAGTCGCTGGGCGTCCAGCGCCAGCTGCACCGGCGGAGACGAAGTGAACGTCGACGGCATACGCGAGAAGGCGCTCGGGGGCAGTCCACGCATCGAGAGCGACGATGAGGGAGCCGCTGCGCGCCCGCGCGCAGTTCTGTATGCAAGCGAAGAGGATGCCGGTGCGGCGTTCTCTCCCGCCCTGCGAGAGACGATGACGGAACTCGTCGACTGGGTGCACATCCGCCCTGGTGAATTGCCGAGTCGTGCCGACCATGCGTTTCTTCTGACAGGGTGGGGCGCCGGTCGGATCCCAGCGGAACTGATCACTTCTGACGTTCGGGCAGTCCTCCACATCGGCGGCAGCCTTCACGGCCTCCTCCCGGAAGCCGCGTGGCGTCCTGATCTGATCGTGGTCTCCGCGCGCACGGCCAACGCCGTGCCGGTCGCCGAGTACGCCCTCGCCTGCGTGATCATGGCTGCCAAGCGCGCAACCCTGTTCGCGCATCGACTCCGCACGGGGACTGACTACTGGAGTCCTGCGATTCGCCCCACCGCCGGGCTGTACGGTACCCGCATCGGCATCGTCGGGCTGTCTGCGACAGGCCGGCATCTGCTGAGCCTGCTGCGGCGTTTCGACGTGGACGTCTCGGTGTACGACCCGACACTCAGCGACGAAGAGATCACGTCCGCCGGCGCTGAACCTCGAGGGCTTGACGAGCTCATCCGGTGGTGCGACATCCTGTCGCTGCATGCGCCATCTCTCCCCGCTACGCGCGGGATGATCAATGCCTCCCGCCTCGCGGCGCTTCGTGACGGAGGAACCGTGATCAACACCGCGAGAGGGGACTTGATCGACACCGAGGCGATAGCCGCCGAGTGCACCAGTGGACGTCTTTTCGCCTATCTCGATGTGACCGAACCCGAACCGCTTCCAGCCAACAGTGGACTGCCCACCATGGAGAACTGCTTCATCACACCTCACATCGCGGGCGCTATGGGGAATGACATCCACCGGATGACGGCATTCATCCTCGATGAACTGAGGAGGGTGATCACGACGGGCTCCACGCCGCATGCCGTCAGCCACTCCCAGCAGATGCTCCTCGCATGATCGCCGCCCTCGTCGAGAGCCCACCAGGGTCGTCCCGACCGATAATCGCTCGGTGGGGCGACTCGCTCACACAACAGGGAGACGATGTGCGGCTCAGCGCGCTCACTCGCGCAGCCGTTCTCAACGCGGGCGTCGGCGGGGAGACATCGACGACGGTCGCCGGGCGCATGGGCGCTCTCCCGATAACCGCTTCCGTCTCCCGGAGTCCCGACCCCCGCGAATATCTCATCTCATTCGTCTCACCCGCAGGTTTCCGCCCGTTGCTGCAGGGAAGCGGCACTGCGAACAGCCTGCTTGGCGGCTGGCTCGACGGGGTGCCCGGGATGGTCTTCGCGCGCGACGACGGCGAAGGAGGATACGTCTTCGTCGCGGACGGCGACTCACCACCACCTCTCGCGGGCCACGCCGCCTTCATGCCGTATGTGCACGATGCGTATCTCTCGGGCATCGGGGTGCTCTGGGTCGGCAGGAACAACTTCCGCGACGTCCACACTGTGATCAGGGACCTCTCTGCGATGATCGCGAGGCTGAAGACCGACCGCTTCCTCGTTCTCACCGTGCTGCACGGCGAAGATGATCATCCGCTGGCGACGACCGGTCAAGCCATCACCACTCTGAACGCCGCGATCTCGACGACCTGGAAAGACCACGTACTGGATGTGGACAAGGAACTGAGGCGGACCTACGCGGCATCGGGTGAGGAGGCATCCGTGGTCCCCGCGCGCATCCGGAAGGACGCCGTTCATCTGACCGCAGAGGGCCAGCGCACGGTCTCAGAGCTGATCGCCGCTGCCTGCCGTCAACGGGGCTGGGTGTAGCCCCGGAGTTGCGAGAGCCGGCAGCTCCACGGGATGTCACCTGCCGCCACAGCCTGCGGCCACACCGACGCCGCTCTTGCGCAGGCATCCGTGTGATGGTGGGCTGTCGGCATGCCGTTCTTCCCTCCTGATCCCGACGTTCCCGAGCCGGAGCCCGTCGAGTCCGAACAGCCGGCATGGTGGCAGGCGCCGGAGGATGAGCTGCCGGTGATCCTGCCGATCTCCGAGTTCCTCGCCAGAACCGATCAGGTCGCCCTCGTGCTCGCCGGTGTCGCCGTGCACAGCGAGGGCATCGCGTTTCGCGTGGAGCGCCTCATCCGTCGTAACGGCATCCCGATGCGGGAGTGGAACGAGCTGTGTCAGACATTCATGGAGCACATGGCGCCCTTCGACGCCACCGATGTCGCCGGTCGCCTCCGCTTCGGGGTCGAGCTGGCGGACGGCGAGAAGGTGTTGGCCGATCCGCACCCGTTTCTGGGGCATGCGGATCCATCCTTCGGGCGCGAGGGTCATGTTCTGAGTCGTCTTCAACGGGGAGGCGGTGGCTCTGGGAGCACCTACTCGGCGGCGGATGAGCTGTGGCTCTGGCCGTTGCCCCCGGCTGGGCCGATCGACGTCGTCCTGCAGTGGCCGGCTCTGGGCATCGACGAGACGCACGTGACCATCGACGTGGGGTCGGTCGAGGAGCCGGCCGCGCGGGCACGACGCTACTGGCCGAGCTGACCCTGCCCACACGACCCCTCTTGACACGGCATCCGCGCCGCCATAATGTACAACCAAATGGTTGTACATGAACTGAGCGAAGCGGAGGTCGACCGTGTGTTCCACGCACTGGCGACGTCGGTCCGGCGCGACATCCTGCGCCGGACGATCGAGCGGGAGCAGTCCGTCTCGACCCTCGCCTCCGAATATGAGATGTCGTTCGCTGCGGTGCAGAAGCACGTCGCCGTGCTCGAAGCCGCGAACCTCATCGTCAAGCGTGCCGAGGGACGCGAGCGGCTCGTCCGCGCGAACCCCGAGATGATCGCCCGCGCCAGGGCGCTCCTCGCCCGATACGAAGAACTGTGGCGATCGCGCATCGCCCGCCTCGACGACCTGCTGGCAGAGCCGGCACCCACCGAACCGACAGAACAGGGGAACTGACATGCCCGTCACCGACGTCACCACCGACCCGGAGAACCTGACGATGACGATCGTCGCCGACTTCGCCGCACCCGTCGAACGGGTGTGGAGCGCCTACAGCGACCCGCGTCAGCTCGAGCGCTTCTGGGGCCCTCCCGGTTGGCCGGCGACCTTCACCGCTTGGGACCACACCGTCGGCGGCCGCGCCTACTACACGCTCACCGGCCCGCGCGGAGAGAAGTCGTCTGGCTCGTGGGAGTTCCTGTCGATCGACGGACCGCACAGTTTCGAGGTGCTCGACTCGTTCGTCGACGACGACGGCAACCCGCTCGAGGGTTTCGCCCCGATGCGCATGAAGCTGACGTTCGAGCCGACCGCCGAGGGCACCCGCATGGTCGGGAAGAGCTACTTCGACTCGGTCGAGGCACTGGAGCAGGTCGTCGCGATGGGGGTCATCGAGGGCACGAAGATGGCCATGAGCCAGCTCGACGCCGTGCTGCAGGATCTGCGCGAGTTCGCGCAGGGCAAGGGCACCATCGTCGAGCTGCTCGACGACACCCATGTGCGCATCACCCGGCTCGTCGAAGGCCCGCGCGAGCTGGTCTGGCGTGCGTACAACGAGGAGGAGCTGATGCGGAAGTGGATGCTCGGACCCGACGGATGGGAGATGACCGAGTGCGTCATCGGCACCGCGCCCGGCGACACGCACCGCACGTCGTGGGCACCGGTCGGCGACACCGAGGGTGAAGCCTTCGGCTTCGAGGGCGAGGTCATCCTCGTCGACGCTCCCCGTCGCGCCGTCACGACCGAGCGGATGCAGGGCACCGAGGGTCCGGACACGCTCAACGACCTCAACCTCTACGAAGAAGACGGCGCGACCCTCGTCACGCTCATCATCGAGTACCCCGACAAGGAGACGCGCGACATGATCCTCGCCACCGGCATGGCCGAGGGCATGGAAGCGTCGTACGCCCGCCTCGAACGCGAGGTGCTGTCGGCCGACCCTGTCGCCTGACCTCGCTGCCGCCGGCCGGTCCCGATGCCGGGGTGGGCCGGCGGCAGCGGTGTTCTGCGCAGATCAGAGCGGTCTGCGCCGACGAATCGGGAAGCGGGATACTGCGCTCCGAGGCGTCGCTGTCATTCCGTCTGACCCGGTCGTCGCATCGTGCAGGGCCGTTCCCCGTGCGTCGGTGGCGCTGTTACCGTACTGGGCGCGCGATCGGTTGTGGGGGCCCGTTCGCGGCGCCCGCTCGTGTGCCCCCGATAAGGGGACGGTCATGGGGGCGAACGCGCTTCTGAACACGATGCGCAGCCAGGTTGCCAGGCGCAGGCCGAAGCGGATGGCTGCACTCGCGGTGCTCACCGTTGTCGTGACCCTCCTCGGCGGAGGCGCGGTGACGCCGATGCAGGCGCAAGCGGCGAGCGCTCCGCGCAACGTCGTCATGATCATGGCCGACGACCTCTCGTGGGACCTGGTGCCGTACATGTCCGAACTTCAACGGCTCATGGCCGACGGTGTCTCCTTCGACAACTACTACGTCACGAACTCCCTGTGTTGCGTGTCTCGGTCATCGATCCTCACCGGCCGCTTCCCGCACAACACGGGCGTCTACCAGAACTCCGGCCCGATGGGCGGAATCGAGGCCTTCCGCAGGGGGCTCATGCAGTCGGGGGAGACCCGAGACAACGAGCAGTTCACCTATGCGGTGCAGGCACAGGACCGCGGCTACTACACGATGCTCGAGGGCAAATATCTCAACGGCTACAACAACGCGTTCGGGGTGGGTGACGTGGTGCGCCGCCCCGCAGGCTGGACGATGTGGCGTCCGTACAACAACGGCGCCTATGGGGAGATGAACTTCGCCATCGGCATCCCCGGCAAGAAGGCGATCAAGAACACGACCTACGGAACCGACACTCAGATCAACCGAGCCCGCAGCTTCATTCCGAACATGGCGAAGCTCGGCAAGAGCTTCCATGCGACGTTCGTCCCGTTCTCCACTCACGCCGGCGATCTGAAGAACCCCGAGGTGCGGAGCTTCCCCGCCGCCCCGCGCGATCTGCCGAAGACCGCGGCCAACCCCGCGGGAGAGTTCCCCGGAGGCGACTGCGGTAAGCAGCCCGACGGCGTACAGCGCTCCTGCTACGACATCCGCATCGAGTCGCTGCCGGGCAACGGGAAGATGGACTGCGCCAAGGACTTCTACGAACTGCCCTACGCGAAGCCCGACGGCAAGGACGACGCCTGCGAGCTGCAGCAGTATCTGCACGACAGGATCCGCATGGCCCAGTCGCTCGACGAGCTCATCGGAGCGGTGCGCAGCGAGCTGGAGAAGAACGGGCTGTGGGACTCGACCTATCTCGTGTTCACCTCCGACAACGGCTTCCACCTCGGGCAGGGGGTCGACCTCGGTCTCATCGAGAACGGCGGCGATCCCTACAAGATCGGCAAGGGATCGCCATACGAGACCGACCTGCGCGTTCCGCTTGTCGTCGCGGGTGCGGATGCCGCGAAGGGGATGGTGCGCACCGAGCTCACACAGTCTGTCGATCTGCTGCCGACCTTCTCCGCGATGCAGCCGAGCATCTCAGGTGTGCAGACCACGTTCGCGGACAACGACGGCATGGACCTCCTGCCTCTCATTCGCGGCGAGCAGGTGTCGAACTGGCGGCAGTGGGCGTACTCGGTGCACACGAAGGTCTCCGATCCGAGCACGGCGGGCCCGGACTCGGAGCCGGGAACTCTGGTGCAGGAAGGCTTCTTCTCCCTGCGCGCGAACGGCGAGCTCTACGTGCAGCATGTGACGGGCGCAGATCGCGGGACGATCTCGCGGTACTCGGTGGAGGGGCCGTCCGCCGGGCGCCTGAACTCCCCGCTTCCGTGGGAGGAGTTGCCGGCGGCGAAGAAGGAGCAGATCCAGGCGCAGTTCGCCCGGTTCGCGGCCTGCGGTGGCGGCGAGACGTCGGCGCAGTCGTGCCAGAGCGCCGCCCGGGTGCCCGCGCTCTGACTCTCCCGCGTGTGAAGAGCCGGCCGGTCCCGATGTCGGGGTCGGCCGGCTCTCGCGTGACGGCGCCGTCAGATCAGGCGGCGCAGGGCTTCTTCGAGCGAGATGCCCTGAGCGTCCGCGCGGTCGGACAGCCGTGCGTGCTCGTCGGCCGTCAGCGTCACGCGCAGCACGACGGGCGCGGCCGGGGGCTCGTCGAGACCTTCAAGCAGATCGGAGGCTTCGGCCCACAACGGCTCGGTCTGTGAGGGCGTCGCGACGGGCGCGTCGGGCCACTCCACGTCGGGGCTGTCGACCCATCCGTCGTCGCCGACGCTCGGGGGCGCGCTCGACGTCGTGGGGAGGTCGCCGACCGCGTCCGCGACCGCGCGCGCGCTGGCGCCCGCCGTGGCGACCGCGCCCGTGCCCGTGCCCGCCGTGGCGGCCGCGGCGACGGCGGCTGACGCGGCGACGGCGGCTCCGGCATCCGTCGCCCTGGTGAAACCGGGGCCTCGCCGTGGTTCCTGCTTCTGCTGGTACGCCTTTGCGGCGGCGTTGGCGCGCTCGTCGGCGGCCTCGTTGAGCGGATGGCCGGCGTGGCCGCGCACCCAAGAGAACTCGACCTGACGTCCGCGAAGGGCCTCGTCGATAGCCTCGAGCAGGTCGCGGTTGAGCACCGGGCCGCCGTCGGACTTGCGCCAACCGCGGCGCTTCCATCCCGGCATCCACTTGGTCACCGAATCGATCACATACCGGCTGTCGCACTCGATGAGGAGCTTCTCATCCGTACCGGCTGTCGCACGCAGCAGCTCGAGCACCGCCTGCAGCTCGCCCTGATTGTTGGTGCCGTGCGGCGACCCGCCGGCGGCCCAGTTCGCGTCGTCGATGTACCAGGCCCACCCGTTCGGGCCGGGATTGCCCAGGGCGGAGCCGTCTGCGGCGGCGGTGATCGTCATGCATCCACCGTAGCCGGGGCCGGGGACAGCGCTCGCCCGCGGTGAGCGGGGTCAGTCCTCGGGTTCGCCGGACTCGACATCCGCGGCTTCGGGCGCCGGTGCCGCGACGGGGAACACGATCGATGACGCCGGGTTCGGCATCCCGAGCATCAGGGTGTCGACCGACGGCGCAGCTTCGAGCATGTCGGCGGTGTCGTGCTCGAACGGCTCCGAGGGGAGAGTCCACTGGCTCTCTTCCTCTTCCGGACGGTGCTGGAACAGTCCCATGCATCCATTGTGCGGGCTCAAGACGCCGCAGGTACCCGACGGAACGTGAAGTACCCGGACACCGCACCGTGATTGACCACGCCGGTACCCGTGCTCAAGATGCGGTTCGACGTCGTGGCGCCCGACTCGATGAACGTGTAGCCGGTGTGTTCGAGGCGCCACCCGATCTTCTCCACCTCGCCGAGGAAGTAGCCGACGCTCTCGTTGCTGGCGAGCGCGTTGTCCGCTGAACCCCACGAGGAGGTCTGGCCGGTCAGCCGCCCCACCTCCACCTGCAGGTGCAGCAGGAGGTTGCCGCGCGCGTGCGCATCGCGTGACAGGGCCAGCAGGCGCGAAGCTTCGTCGGCTGTGAGCATGGTCCCCCCTGCGAGTCGTGTGGGATCAGCGTAGTCGGGGCGCGGTGCGGTGGGGAGAGCGGATGCCGGACGCCGGATGCCGATTCCGGATGCCGGATGCCGATGCCGGATGCCGGATGCTGGATGCCGGCGGTCAGCGGGATGCTGCCCTCACCGCGTCGACGAGATCGCGCCAGGGTCCGTCGAGCGCCGCATCGGGGAGCTCCTGCTCGTGCTGGTGCTCCGGTGTGCGGGCGCGGATGCTCCAGACGAATCGATCTGCCCCGGTCGCGGCGGCGGGCTCGGAATCCCACGGGCAGCTGTCGATCAGGGCGATGAGATCTTCGGCGTCGGCGGGGTCCCGCTCGACCCGCCATCGTCGACGGAGACCCGCGATCCCTCCGGTGCGCACGACGGCGATGACGACCCTGTCGTCAGTCGGTTGCGGGGACGCGCTCACCCTCCCAGACTCCCACGGTCGACCATGCCCGTCGAGCCGCTTCGGCGAGTTGGTTCCCTCCCTCCTGCTCGTCGAGCGTCGACGCCGCGGCGATCGTCGCCTCGGCGAACTGCGCGAAGGTCGCCGTCGCGGGGAGTCCTTCGGTGAGCGCGCGGTACCAGACCGTTCCCGCACGTTCCCAGGCGTTGCCGCCGAGGTCGATCGCGAAGAGGGCGAAGGCGCGGTTGGGGATGCCGGAGTTGATGTGCACGCCCCCGTTGTCCTCCGTGGTGCGCACGAAGCCGCTCATGTGGTCGGGCTGCGGGTCTTTGCCGAGCTCGTCGTCGTCATACGCGGTCCCCGGGTGGAGCATCGACCGGAGGGCCTGCCCCTGCACGGCATCCGTGAAGATCTCGGCGCCGATCAGCCAGGAGGCCTCGGCGGCTGTCTGACCGCGCAGGTACTGCTCTGTGAGAGCACCGAACACGTCGGCGATCGACTCGTTCAAAGCTCCCGGTTGCCCCTGGTACTCGAGACCGGCGGTGTGCTGCACCACGCCGTGCGCCAGCTCGTGCCCGATCACGGTGGTCGAACGGGTGAAGCCCGTGAAGACCTCGCCGTCGCCGTCGCCGAACACCATGCGCGACCCATCCCAGAATGCGTTGTCGTAGTCGACGCCATAGTGCACGCTCGCATCGAGCGGAGCCCCGGCGCCGTCGAGGGAGTTGCGGCCGAACGCGCCCAGCAGCATCTCGAACGTCGCGCCCAGGCCGTCGTACGCCTCGTTGACCGCGGCGTCGTCGACCGGCGGTTCGCCCTCGCTGCGCACGAGCGCGCCGGGGAGTTTCTGGGTGTTGCCCGCGTCGCTGATGCTGCGCCGAGGCGCATCGGAAGAAAGCTGGGCGACGAGGTCGCCGTTCTCGTCGATCGACAGGTCGATGCGCGCGCGGAACGGCGGTCGGCCGGCGGTGAGCGTCTGGCGGGCGGCTGCGGCGGCGCGCGGGAAGCGGCCCGACTCGGCGAGGCGCGCGAGCAGATACGAGGGGACGACTCCGTGTGGTGCTGTGCGACTGCTCATGCCCCGACACTACGCCGGGGTGCCGACGTTGCGCGCGTGCGGACGGGGGCCGCTGGTGCTCGGTTGCGCGGGGCTGCACGACACGGGACTCGAATCGCACGGGACGGTCTGCCGAATTGAATTTGAGAATCATTATCAATAAGGTGGCGATGTGACCACGCACCACCCGCACCGTCTTCACCAGCCGCGCCGCCGGAACCGCCTTGCCGTCGGCGCTGTGTCGCTCATCAGCGCCGCCGCGATCACCGCGTGTGCTCCTGCTGCCCGCCCGGCGACGACCGCCGAGCCGCTGCACGCGCCGGACGCCGTCGACGGGGGCGGTGCGGCCGAGGTCGCCCGCCCGGCTCGTGCCATCGCGGTCGTGGACGAGCGCGGCGCCGTCACGCTCATCGACCTCGCGACCGAGGAGCGATCGGTCATCGCGGCGGCCGGCTCCGCCGTGCAGACGGTCGACGGCTCCGGCCGGTACCTCTTCCTCGCTCGCACGCACGCGGCGGAGACTTCGGTGCTCATCGTCGATTCCGGTCGTTGGACGCAGCCGCACGGCGACCACTCGCACTACTTCCATCGCGAGGCGAGGGTGGTCGGCGAGATCTCGGGAGCCGGCCACGCGGCGGTCGTGGTCGGTGCCGACGCCGTGGCGATCACCTTCGACGGGAGCGAAATGGTCGCCCTGCGGTACGAGGAACTCGCATCGCAGGGAACGGATGCCGCGACGCGCGTCGCCGCGGACGGTGCGGAGCTCTCCGTGGTGGTCGGCGATGAACTCGTGCGTGCGGTGCACGGGGTGGTGGATGTCCCTGGACAGGAGTCGGTGCCGTGCGCCGGCGTGCGCGATGTCGACACGACCCGCGCCGGAACGGTCTTCACCTGCGCGGACGCGGCCGTCATCGTGAGCCGCGAGGTCGGCGGCGCCCTCTCCGTCGGGGCCGTGCCCTTCGCGCCGTCGGACGGGACGCTCCCAGGCGGCGAGGCCGCGGCATCCCCGCGCTCAACAGTCTCGGTCTCGGATGACCCGGTCGCGGGGATCGCTCCTCCGGCTGAGGCGCTCGCCGGGCGAGGCGATCGCCCCGACCTCGCCGCGCCTGCGGGTGATCTCGGGGTGTGGCGTCTCGACGTGCGCGCGGGTGCCTGGACGCTGCTCGAGTCCGACGCTCCTCTCGTCCGCGCGGCCGCTCTCGGCGACGACGCGCACCGCACCGTCGCGATCGACGCAGCGGGGGCGCTTCGCGTGCTCGCGGAGGACGGAGAGGTCATCGCCCGCACGGAGCCGCTCGTCGCCGCGGCGCTCGCCGATCCGCGGACGCGCGACCGGGTGGCCCTCGTACTCGACTCGTCACACGCCTACGTCAGCGACCCGGAGGCCGGCGCGATCCACGAGGTCGAGCTCGACACCGGCATCGTCTCACGCACGTTCGACGCGCCCGATCCGCGGTTCCTCGAACTCGTCGGATGAGCCCGATAAGTCCAACCGAAAGAAGGAGGAGCCCATGTTCCCTTCCGCGCGCACTGTCGCGTCTTCCCCGTCCGATCCGTCATGGCGCCACGCTCGGCGCCGTCTCGCGACCGGCATCCTGACGGCGGCCGCCGCTGCCGCGCTGGCCGGATGCGCCGGTGTCCAGCCGGCTGCCACCGCCACACCCTCGCAACAGGCCGCAAGCGACACCGCCACCCGTGTCGCCGTCGCGTATGACGGTGGCGTGCTCGTGCTCGACGGCGCGTCGCTGGAGCCGGTGGGGGATGCCGCGCTCGACGGCTTCCTGCGCGTGAACGGTGCGGGCGACACCGCCGGCCATGTGTTCGTCACGGCCGACGACGGCTTCCACGTGCTCGACACCGGCCTCGAGAGCGGTGAGGTCTCCTTCACCGGCGAGGTGTTCGACGCGGTCACGCCGGGCCATGTGACGCCGCACGCCGGACGCACCGCCCTCTTCGACGACGGCACCGGAACCGTGCGGGTGTTCGACACCGACGCGATCGGTTCGGGCGAGCTGCCCGCGTTCGACACGATCGAGTCGCCGGCAGCACACCACGGCGTCGCGATCGAGCTGTCCGACGGCACCACACTGTCCACGATCGGCACGGCGGAGTCGCGGTCGGGTGTGCGGCATCTCGCGGCAGACGGGTCGGAACTCGCCCGCAACGAGGAGTGCCCCGGCGTGCACGGTGAGGGCGCAGTGAAGGACGAGGTCGTCGTGTTCGGCTGTGAGAACGGCATGCTGGTGTTCGACGACGGCGCGTTCACGAAGCTCGACGCCCCCGACGAGTTCGGGCGCACCGGCAACGCCTACGTGACCGACTCGAGCGCGATCGCCGTGGGGGATTACAAGTCCGACCCCGACCAGGAGGGGTACCTGCTCTCGGCCCTGACGCTCGTGGACACCGCGGCGCCTTCGCTGTCGGTGGTCGAGCTGCCCGCCGGCGTCGAATACACCTGGCGGGGCGTGGGTCGCGATGCGCACGGCGGCATCGTGGTGCTGAGCGCCGACGGTTCGCTTGTCGTGCTGGATGAGGCGGGCGCCGTGCAGGATTCGTGGCCCGTCATCGAAGCGTGGGAGAGCCCGGAGGAGTGGCAGCAGCCGCATCCGGGTCTGCGTGTGGTCGGTGACCTGGCGTATGTCACGGAGCCGGCGTCGAGGAGCATCCATGCCGTCGATCTGCATACGGGTGAGGTCGTCGCCTCGGCAACCCTCGACGTCGTCCCCGGCGAGTTCGTGGTCGTAGGCCCCCCGGCGTCCTAGCCTCCCGCCCCCATCCCTTCGCGCCCTCGCCCCTCGCCCCCTTCGCTCCGGTATGAGTTGTGGCTGGAAAATGCCGCCAAAACCGACCACAACTCATACCTGAGCGGGGTGGGCGGGGGTCGCGTAAAATCGGCACAATGACCGACGCGCCCGACGCCACCCCCGACCTCGGCACGGGCGACGACACCGCTCCCGGCCTGGGCGACGACACCGCTCCCGGCCCGGGCGACGACAACGCACCCGGCCGGGGCATCGACCCCGCCGACCTCGCGACGACTCTGCGCGTGCTCGGCGGCCTGCACGAGCTCGACGAGGACCACCCGGACTTCGTCGCCGTCCGCCGCGCGACCGCGAAGATGTTCAAGGCCGTCAAGCGCGCCCGCCGCAAGGAGATCCGCGACGCCATCGCTGAGGCCGACAAGGCCGTCGTCGCACGCACCGCCACCGGCGCCCCCGACCGCATCGACGACGAGACCCGCGGCATCGACCTGGCCTCGAGCGTGATCGACGCCCCCATCGCGGGCGAGCTCATCAAACCCCGCAACTGCTACATCTGCAAGCAGCCGTACACCCTCGTCGACGCGTTCTACCACCAGCTGTGCCCCGACTGCGCGCGGTTCAGCCACGGCAAGCGCAACGCCCGCACCGACCTCACCGGCAAGCGGGCCCTGCTCACCGGCGGTCGGGCGAAGATCGGCATGCACATCGCGCTGCGGCTGCTGCGCGACGGCGCGCACACCACCATCACGACGCGGTTCCCGCGCGACGCGGTGCGGCGTTTCTCGGCGCTGCCGGACGCGGCCGACTGGCTGCATCGGCTGCGCGTCGTGGGCATCGACCTGCGCGACCCGGCCCAGGTGATCGGCCTCGCCGACTCGGTCGCGGCGCAGGGTCCGCTCGACATCCTCATCAACAACGCCGCCCAGACCGTGCGGCGCTCGCCCGGCGCCTATTCGCTGCTGGCGGATGCCGAGCTGCAGCCGTTGCCCGACGGACCGCTGCCCGAGATGGAGACGTTCGGACATACCGCCGACCCGCACCCGCAGGCGCTGCAGGCATCGGTCGACGCGCATCCGCTGCTGTCGGTCGCGGCCCTCGGCGGCACGGTCGCGGAGCAGGGCGGTCAGGCGCTCACCGCCGAAGACCTCGCACGGCTCGCGATGGCCCCCGGCTCGTCGTCGCTCGCGAAGCACGCCGACGGGACCGCGATCGACGCCGGCGGGCTCGTGCCTGACGTGAACCGCGTGAACAGCTGGGTGCAGTCGGTCGACCAGGTCGATCCGCTCGAGATGCTCGAAGTGCAGCTGTGCAACACCACGGCGCCGTTCCTGCTGATCAGCCGCCTGCGCGCGTCGATGGCTGCGTCTCCGGCTCGCCGCAAGTACGTCGTGAACGTGTCGGCCATGGAAGGGCAGTTCTCCCGCCGCTACAAGGGGCCGGGGCACCCGCACACGAACATGGCGAAGGCCGCGCTCAACATGCTCACGCGCACGAGCGCCGGCGAGATGCTGGAGACCGACGGCATCCTGATGACCGCCGTCGACACCGGCTGGATCACCGACGAGCGTCCGCATTTCACGAAGGTGCGACTGGCGGAGGAGGGCTTCCACGCCCCGCTCGACCTCGTCGACGGCGCTGCCCGCGTGTACGACCCGATCGTGCGCGGCGAGGCCGGCGAGGACATCCACGGCGTCTTCCTCAAGGACTACGGGCCCAGCCCCTGGTGACCGTCGCCACGGCGGTGCCCAGCCCCTGGTGATGCGCGGCCCGGGGCCCCGGCCCGGTTCAGTGCGCGCGTGAGGCGAGGTTCGCCGAGGCCCACGCGCCGAGCTGATCGAGGATCGGCAGCAGGCCGTCGCCGCTGGCTGACAGCGTGTAGGAGACGGTGACGGGCGGCCCTGGGTCGACGGTGCGTACCACGAGTCCGGCGTCGGCGAGCTCGGCGAGTCGATCGGAGAGCACGGTGTCGCTGATCCCCGCGACCGCCCGGCGCAGTGCGACGAAGGTCGTCGGTCCCGCGCCGAGGGCGGAGATGATCATGCCGTTCCAGCGTTTGCCGAGCACGCTGAAGGCCAGTGTGACTGCGGCGTCGCACTGCTGGATGTCTTCGTCGGCCTCGGCCATGCCCCCATCCTACCTGTGCTACGTTAACGCGAGTCGCTAAGAAAAACAGAGCGACTCCGATTACGAAAGGTCATCATGTCCCTGTTCCGCCTGGACGCCAGCATCTTTCCCGCATCCTCGGCAAGCCGCGCACTGGCCGACCTCGTCGAAGCGGAGTGGACCGCATCCCACCCCGACTCGACGGTGACCCGCCGCGACCTGGCCGCCGACCCCGTCCCGGCGACGGCCTGGGCGGATGCCGTCACCGGCGGGTTCCTCCCCGAGGACCAGCGCACCGACCGCCAGAACGAGGCCAGGGCCCTCGCGCGGACCTTCGCCGACGAGCTCATCGGCGCCGACGCGCTGCTGTTCGCCGTTCCCCTGTACAACTACGGCGTCTCGCAGCACTTCAAGACCTGGTTCGACCTCGCCTACACCGATCCGCGCATCGACCCGACCGGCACCGCGCTGCGTGGCAAGCCCGCGACCCTGGTCACGGTGCTCGGCGGCAACTACGCCCCGGGGACGCCCAAGGAGGGCTGGGACCACTCGACCGGCTGGCTGCGTCGCGTGCTCAAAGACGTCTGGGGGCTCGACCTGCGCGTGGTGCAGCGTCCGTTCACCCTCGTCGGCGTGAACCCCGCCCTCGACGCCTTCACCGACGTCGCCCGCGAGCTCAAGGAAGCCGCCGAGGACTCCGCCCGCACCTACGGCCGGGAACTCGCCGAGCGTCGCGGCTCCAACGCCGCCTGAGCGGCCCCGCCGGCTGGGTGGAGGAAACAGCTGACGGACGGAGCTCGGACGAGGGGAGTCAACACCGGTGTTCCGGTGTGATGCAGACGCGACGCCTCGCGGAGCGGGTTCATGAGGGCGCGCGGTCGCTAGCATCGGATGGTGGACATCCTCGGCGGCACCGCCAGCACCATGCAGATCCTGGGTGCTGTCGGTCGGCCTCTGCTCAAGAGAACGGCCATCGCAGCCACCCTGAGAAAGTGCGTCGAGGAGGCTATGCGCGCTGCCACCGATGCGAGCGATACGCGGCTCGATGAACTCGCCACTGCCGTGATGGCCCGCGTGAGCGCCGATGAGGTGCTCGACCTGTTCGCGCCGCAGCTCGAGCGTCTCGCCAGCGCCTCCAACCGCGCGCGGTGGAGGAGTGCCTTCGTCACATTGGCCCGGGGCGATTCCGCGATCGTCGCCGACGAGATCGACCTGGATCGGCTGAGCGAGGATGCTGCGGTGCTCCTCGAGGAAATCGTGGCTCGGGAGGCTTCGCGTTTCGAGAGCCCGCTCTACAACGCCTTCGCGGTCTCGTTGCTGCTCGATCGAGAGGGCCGCAGCGGTAACCGCGTCTCGGAGAAGCATCCTGTGACACCCACAGGGCGGACGTCCAATCTCTGGACTCTGCCCTTGCCCGGTGAACCCTTCGTGGACCGTGCCGAGAGAGCTGCGATGAATGCCGTGTTGCGGGAATGCGGCGTCGTCGTTCTCGCGGGCGGACCAGGCATGGGCAAGAGCTTCCTGGCCCGGGCAGCGGCGCAGGAAGCGCTCGACGGAGGAGAGGTCGACCTCGTGTGGTGGGTGTCGGCGTCCGGCGACGAGCAGCTGCTCGCCTCCTGCGAGGCATTGCTCGACGCCCATGGCGTCCGCCCCGGCGACGACCCCAGGGCACAGGTGCGCGCGTTGCTCTCCGAACGGGAGAGATGGATGCTGGTGATCGACGCCGCCGAGGATCAGTCTGTCGTCAGCGCCGTCGTCCCCGCAGGGCATCGCGGCGGAAAGACGGTCATAACGACCAGGTCGACGTCGGCGTTCCACCCCTCGCAGGTCGTCTCGCTCGACTCCGTGGGTGAGGACGCCCTCGCGGGGATGGCGCGTGGCATTCTTCCCCATCTCAGTGATGCCGAACTGCATGAGACGTTCGAGATGTGCTCTCGGATCCCTCTGGCGATCGTGACGGTGTGTCGCTACATGGCCTCCACCGGGGCGGGGATCAGCGAACTGTCCTCGCTCTTGCGATCCGCCCCCGCGTCTGTGCTCTCCGATCCGGTCGGCCCGCACTATCCGGCGAGCTTCACCGAGGTTCTCTCCCGCATGTTCACCGAGCTTCGCGCGAGCGACCCGTACGCGGCCTCGCTGCTGCTTGCGCTCGCCGTCAGCGGTGCAACCGATGTGCCACACGACGTGCTGGAGATCGTCGCCGCGAAGCACACGGACCCGCGGGGCATCGGACCATCGGTGCACGCACTGGCGCGGCTCGGCCTCATAGCCGCCGGAAGGAGGCTGCTCAGCTGTCACGCGCTGATCGCCTCGACTGTCATCGACCTCGCGGGCCCGTCTGAAGTCCGCCGCGCAGCAGACCGCATCCTGGAAGCGGTCAGCGCGTTGTGCGAGACGCCGGGTCGCGCCACGACCTCACGGCTGAGCGCGGTTGTTGACGCTGCGGACGGCCACGCTGCGGAGCAGAGCGAGCATCGCCTGCCGACTCGCCTTTCCCTCGCGGGAGCTCTCGCGGAGAGCGGAAGGATCGCGAGCGCGTACCGGCAGGTCGCGGCATCCGACGCGCTGGTGCGCACACGAGTCGACGACCTCTCGCGGTGCCTCGCGTGTGCCCGCGTTCATCTTTCTGCGGGCCTTCCCCGTCTGGCCTTGAGCGAGGCGGGTAGCGCGCTGGACACAGTCCGAGATGACGGACCGGTCGACGTGGTCGCGGCGATTCATGTGATCGTCGCGTGGTCGCAGAGCCTGTTGGGCAATGCAGAAGCGGCGAAGGCATCGATCACCGAGGCGTTGACCCTGGTGCCGACCGACAGAGACGTCCAGGCGCTGCATTCACACTTCTCACTGCTTGACGCTGCCCCTAAGCGCCGCATGACGGAGTACGCCGCCCTCGCCGCTTCAACCCGTGGCCGAGGCGGGATGGAGGGTTTCTACCTCGTCATGGCAGCGCGCGCAGCCCTGGACTGCGGGGAGCCGAATGCGGCCGTCGATCTCGCGACACGTGCCGTGGAGATCGACTCCGAGACGTCGGGAGCTGCCAGTCAGTCGGTGGCCCGCGATCTCAACGACCTCGGCATGGCATACATTGCTGCCGGCGATCTGGAGAAGGGCGAGGAATCCCTGCGGAGGTCGCTCGACATCTACCGGAGTGAGACGCCGGACCACGCGCTCGCGGTGATGCCCGAACTGCACCTCGCGCGCATCCTCACGCTCCGTGCACGGACGGTGTCCACGGAGGCCGAGGGCTTGCGGCTGCTCGATGAGGCGCGTTCCATCCTCGAACCAGCCGTGCGCCGGCATGAAGGGGTCGCTCCGACCAGCCGGGAGCATGCGGCGCTGCTGTTCGCCCTCGCCGACACCTTCGTGCTGACCAAACCCGGCCGTGCGGCAGCGCTGTTGCGCCGTGCCCGCGAGATCGACCGGGCGGTCTTCGGCGACGTGCACGAGGAAGTGGGCATCGACACTGCGCGGCTCATGCAGGCGCAGCTCAACGCGGGCGATTCCGCTGGAGCGCTCGAATCGTTCACCACGGTCGCGTCTCGGCTCGGAGAGTGGGAGTCGGAGCGCCCGGACCTCGCCGCGCAACTCCATCTGTTCAGGCTGTGGGCGCTGGCTGAGCAGCCGGAGAACCCTGCAAGAGATGCGGCCCTCGCGTACGCTCGCGCACAGGTTGAACGCGTCCTCGCTCTTCCTGGCGTCGACGAGACCACACTCAGCCTCTTCGCGTTCCTTCGAGGCGCCAGCGATGGGTAACGCCGCCTGAGCGGCTCCAGCCGCGCCGGCGACGTGCCCCGCTCTAGTTGATGATCTCGGCGCGTTCGTCGGCGCGGATGGCGGCGATGCGCTCGCGCCACTCCCGCAGCGCCTCGGGTGCGAGCCGAGGCCAGTCGTGCACCTCCTCGATGACGCGCAGCGGATCGGTGCTCCGGTACGAGCGCGTGGGATTGCCGGGGAACTTCTTGTCGGTCACGTTCGGGTCGTTCTCGAACGGTCCGGTGGGCTCGACCCGGTAAACGCGCGGCTCGCCGTCTCCTGCGGCGAGTTCGGCGGCCAGTCCAGCCCCGTCGCGCAGAGCCGTGAAGTAGATGTGGTTCATGACGATCTCGGGCCGGCAGTTCGACCGGAACCCCGCGGTGATGAGGTCGCCGGGGGGGCGAGATCGGCTTTCGTGCCGTGGAAGAAGGGTCCGTCGTCGAGTGCGTCGCTCACCGCGACAGCCTAAGCCGCTGCGCCCGGCGCGTGCAGGGGGAACGGATGCCGCACCCACACGGTCACGTTCAACCCTCCCTCGGGGCGCGCCGTGAGCACGAGCGATCCGTCGTGCGCCTCGGCGATGCGGCGGGCGATGGCGAGGCCGAGTCCGACTCCGGCGTGGTCGTCGCCGGGGGCGCGCTCGGCGCGGGCCCTCTCGGCGCCCCGCTGGAAGGGCTCGGCGAGTGTCGCGACCTCGTACGGCGACAGCGGGCGCCCGGTGTTCTCCACGACCAGGGCCACCGCGTCGGGGCGGGAGTGCGTGCGCACCGTGACGAGGCCGCCCGACGGCAGGTTGTGGACGATCGCGTTGTGCACGAGGTTCGTGATGAGCTGCTGCAGCAATGCGGTGTTGCCGATCACGTGCGCCGGGTCGCCGCCGACCTCGATGGCGACGCCCCGGCGTTCGGCGAGTGGCAGCAGCGTCTCGACCGCTTCTTCGGCGAGCAGCGACAGGTCGGCGGGTTCGCGCGTGAACGAGCGGCGTTCGGCGCGGCTGAGCAGCAGCAGCGCCTCAGTGAGCTCGATGGCGCGGGCGTTGACGTCCTGCAGCTTGTCGATGAGCACGTCGACGTCGCGGTCGGGGTCGTTGCGGGCGACTTCGAGCAGCGTCTGCGAGATGGCGAGCGGCGTGCGCAGCTCGTGCGAGGCGTTCGCCGCGAACCGCTTCTGCTCGGCCATGTTGGTCTCGAGGCGTTCCAGCATGGAGTCGAAGATGTCCGCCAGATCGCGGAACTCGTCGCGGGGGCCCTCGAGGGCCACGCGGTGCGAGAGCGATCCCTGTGCGGCGAGCTGCGCGGCGTGGCCGATGCGGTCGAGCGGCGCCAGCATCCGCCCGGCGAGCCACCAGCCGCCGGCCCACCCGATCACGAGCAGCACGATCATGACGAGCGCGGCGACCGGCACGAAGGCCCGCAGCAGATCGGAGCGGTTGGGGAAGAAGTCGACCGTGTCCGGCACGTACCGCAGCAGGAACAGCCCCACGGCGGCGAGCAGCAGCAGGCCCGACACCACCACGATGCCCGCATAGCTCAGGGTGAGCTTCATCCGGGCGGTCATGCCGCGGCGCCTAGTCATCGGCATCCGTCCCGATCCGGTAGCCGACGCCGGGCACGGTGAGGATCAGCCAGGGCTCGCCGAGACGCTTGCGCAGCGACGACACGGTGATGCGCACGGCGTTCGTGAACGGGTCGGCGTTCTCGTCCCAGGCCCGTTCCAGCAGCTCCTCGGCGCTGACGACGCCGCCGCCGGCGCCCATGAGCACCTCCAGCACCGCGAACTGCTTGCGGGTGAGGGCGACGTAGCGGCCGTCGCGGAACACCTCGCGGCGGAACGGGTCGAGCCGCAGCCCCGCCACCTCGAGCACGGGAGGGCGCGCACGGTGACGGCGACGGTCGAGCGCCCGCAGCCGCAGCACGAGCTCGCGCAGCTCGAAGGGCTTGGTGAGATAGTCGTCGGCGCCGATCTCGAAGCCGGATTCCTTGTCGTCGAGGCGGTCGGCCGCGGTGAGCATGAGGATCGGGATGCCGCTGCCCGACGCGACGATCCACCGTGCGACCTCGTCGCCGGACGGGCCGGGGATGTCGCGGTCGAGCACGGCGATGTCGTACGAGTTGACGCTGAGCAGTTCGAGGGCCGTGTCGCCGTCGCCGGCGATGTCGGCGGCGACGGCTTCGAGGCGCAGGCCGTCGCGAACCGCCTCGGCGAGGTACGGTTCGTCCTCGACGATCAGCACGCGCATGGCTGAGAGCTTACGCACCCCGGCATATCGAGAACGTATGGAAAATCGCATACGCCGTCGCAACGGGCATCCTTCTTCACTGGGAGCATGAACACCAGCCGCTCTCTGCGACAGCGACGCCTCGTCTTCCTGCTCGGCACCGCGCTGATCGCCGTCATCGCCATCGGAACCCTCATCGTCGCGGGGCAGCAGTCCTCCGCCCGTGCCTCGTCGGCAGGCCCGTCGTTCACCGACACCGAGCTGGGCGAGGACGACGGCCTCATCGACGAGGCCGACCGCGTGTCGGTCTTCGACGACACCCCGGCCGTGTCGAACCTCGATCCCGCGCTGCTGTCGGCCTTGCGTGACGCGGCGACGGTAGCGGAGGCCGACGGCGTGCGCATCCACGTGAACAGCGGCTGGCGTTCACCGGCGTATCAGAACGCCCTGCTCGCGGATGCCGTGCAGAAGTACGGCTCCGCGGAGGAGGCCGCGCGATGGGTGGCGACGCCCGAGCGCTCAGAGCATGTGTCGGGTGACGCCGTCGACCTCGGGCCGGTGGCCGGACAGGACTGGCTCTCGCGCCACGGCGCCCGGTTCGGTCTGTGCCAGATCTACGAGAACGAGCCGTGGCACTTCGAGCTGCGTCCGGCCGCTCCCGCGAATGGATGCCCCGTGATGTACGCCGATCCGACCGCTGATCCGCGGGTCGAGCGATGACCGCGGTGCTCGTTCCGGCGTCGCTGTCGCGCATGCACGCACCGACGCTGGAGACGCTGCCCGGTGCGGTGGCGCGGAACGTCGAGCGTGTGCGCGCGGTCACGGATGCCGCCATCATGGCGGTCGTCAAGGCTGATGGCTACGGACACGGAGCGGTCGCTGTCGCCCGGGCGGCCGTCGGGGCAGGGGCGACGTGGCTGGGGGTGACGGATGCCGCGGATGCGGGTGAGCTCCGCGCCGCCGGTCTCGACGTGCCGATCCTCGCGTGGCTCAATCCCTCCGGCGTCGATGCCGCGCAGGCCGCGGCCGACCGGGTCGACATCGCGGTCGGGTCGGTCGCGGAGCTGCGTCAACTGGCCGCGGATGCCGTCGCGCCGCTGCGCGTGCACCTGCATATGGACACGGGGATGTCGCGGGGCGGCTGCCCGCTCGACGACTGGGCCGAGCTGCTCGGCACGGCGCGGGCGGCGCGAGGCCGGATCGAGGTCGTCGGCGTCATGGGGCATCTGCCGCGCGCCGATGAGGCCGACCCCGGTGCGAACGCAGCGGCGGTGCTGCGCCTTCGGCAGGCGCGCGATGCGGTGCTGCGTGCCGGCTTCGGTCCGCTGCTCCTGCATCTCGCGGCGACCGCGGGCGCCCTCACCGACCCGGCGACGCATTTCGATCTCGTGCGCGTGGGGGCGGGACTGGTCGGCATCGATCCGTCGGAGACCGTCGCCCTGCACGGTGCATCGCGTCTCACCGTCCCCGTCGTGCACTCCTCGCGGGTGCCGGCGGGCACGCCGGTCGGGTACGGCGGCACGCATGTGACGGCGGCCGCGACGCACCTGGCCGTGCTGGGTGTCGGGTACGCCGACGGCATCCCGCGGGAGCTGACGGAGGGAGCGGGTGTCGAGATCGGGGGGTCGCGGCATCCGATCGTGGGGAGGGTGTCGATGGACCAGATCGTCGTCGACACCGGCGACCGTGCCGTTCCGCGCGGCACGGTCGCCACCGTTTTCGGCCCCGAAGGAGGGCCGGTGCCGAGCGTGCACGATTGGGCGCGCTGGGCGCGGACCATTCCGCACACGATCGTGACGGGCATCGGCCCGCGCGTGCAGAGGAGCAGAGGATGACGAGGGTGCTGGTGATCGGCGGAGGGCAGAACTCCGAGCATGAGGTGTCACTCGCCTCGGCGGCCGCGGTGACGGCGGCGCTGCGTGAGGTCGGCCATGACGTGCGTGGCGTCACGATCTCGCGGGAGGGGGTGTGGGATGCCGCGCCGGATGCCGGAAAGGCGGGGCCTCTCGCGGCGGCGATGCCACTGCTCGCGTGGGCCGAGGTCGTGTTCCCGGCCGTGCACGGAGCGCCGGGGGAAGACGGAGCCCTTGCGGCGCTGTGCGCGCTCGCGGGAGTGCGGGTCGTGGGATCGGGCCTTCGCGCCAGTGCTCTCGGCATGGACAAGCATGCGACGAAGCTGGTGGCAGCGGCGGCGGGCATCGCGACCGCGCGAGGGCGGGTCGTCGCGGCATCCGACATCGGAGACGTGGAGTTCGGCGGCCCGGTCGTCGTGAAGCCGGTGTCGGCAGGGTCGAGCTACGGGGTCTCGCTCGTGCGCCGGGAGGAGGAGCTGCTCGACGCGCTGCGGACGGCGGCGTCGTTCGACCGGCGGGTGCTCATCGAAGAGGTCGTGCGGGGGCGCGAGATCGACGTGGCCGTGCTGCGTGAGTCCGGGGGTGTGCGATGGGCGGCTCCGCCTCTCGAGATCCATGCGTCGGGGCTGTTCGACACGGCCATGAAGTACGACGGCACCGCACGGTTCAGCGTGCCCGCGGCGCTCTCATCGGCGGAGACCTCGGCGCTCACCCGCGCGGCCATGACGATGTTCGACGCGCTCGGCTGCGCCGGCGTGGCGCGCATGGACTTCTTCCTCACCGAGCAGGGACCGGTTCTGAACGAGGTGAACACGATGCCGGGGCTGACGGCGCAGTCGCAGGTGCCGCGCATGTTCGCCGCGGCCGATGTCGCGTACCCCGAGCTCGTGGACCGTCTCGTCCGGGCCGCGGTCGTGCCCGGGGCGGGGTCGTGATCGACCGAGGGCGACAGGGGTGGCCGGATGTGGCCAAGGGCGTGTGCATCATCCTCGTCGTGCTCTGGCACGTCGTCACGAAGCACGCCATCGAGGTGCCCGGAGCGGGCGCGGTCACGAGCGTCTGGGCCACCCTGAACGCGCAGCTGCTCCCCCTGCGGATGCCGCTGTTCTTCGTCATCTCCGGGATGTTCGCGACGCGCGCTCTGACCGCGACGGACCGGGCTGACTGGCGACGTCGCGCGCTGCGGCTGGCCGCGCTCTACGTCGTCTGGGTGCTCATCCAGACGTTCGCGCTCGCCCCCACGCCGGAGTTCGACACCGCGCGGGCGACGGATGCCGGTGAGCTGCTCGCGCAGCTGACGTTCAGCCCGACGAACCTCTGGTATCTGCTCGCCCTGGCGGTGTACCTCGCGGTGGGGCGGATGGCGCGGTCCGTGCCGACCGTGGTGCTGCTGCCTGTCGCATTCGCGGTGTCGGCGGTGGGGGCATCCGGCGTTCTCCCCGACCTCGGCAACCTGTGGCAGGTCGTGCAGAACGTGTTCTTCTTCCTCGCCGGAGTGCGGCTCCGCGCGTTCGCCGAGCGCCTTGCCGTCGGGAGCGGCGCGCTCACGGTCTTCATGCTCGGTGCGGCATATGCGGGACTCGCAGCGGTGGTGGGCGTGCTCGGGCTGCGCCACTGGCCGGCTGTCTGGCCGCTGCTGTCGCTGGTTGCGGTAGGATTCGGCATCACGGTGTGCGCCCTGCTCGACCGCAGAGCGGAGGCAATAGCGCGCCCGCTGCGGTGGCTCGGCCGTCGCACGCTGCCGATCTATGTCATCCACATGATCCCGCTCGCGCTTCTCGACGCTGCCCTCCGTGCGAGCGGCCTGCGCACCACCCCGGTGGTCGAAGCCGTCGCTCCGGTCGTGCTCACGGCCGTCGTGATCGCGCTGTGCCTCGCCGCGCATGCGGCATTGGTGCGCCTGCGGCTCGGTGTGCTGTTCGATCCGCTGCTCGCAGTCGGATGGGTGCGCGCGCGCCGCTCGGCTACAGCCGGTCCATCGCCGTCACGGTGACGACGGCGGCGCCCTCCTCGTCGGATGCCGCGAGGTCGACGGTCGCGGAGATCCCCCAGTCGTGGTCCCCGGCGGGGTCGTCGATGATCTGCCGAACGGTCCACTCGCCCGAACCCTCGGTGATGAGCAGCATCCGTGAGCTTCGCGCATCCGCACCCGTGAGGATCTCGTCGTGCTCGGCGAAGTAGGCGTCGAGCGCGTCGTTCCACCCGTCGGCGCCGAGATGCGGATCGAGCTCGGCGAGCGCGTCGACATCTTCCCTGGCGGCGAGCTGCACCCGCCGGAACAGCTCGTTGCGAACCAGCACACGGAACGCGCGCACGTTGCTCGTCAGGCGCGTGGGCGCGGGAGGCACCACCGGGCCGTCCTCGTGGTCGACAGGGCGGCCGCTGACCAGCTCCTCCCACTCGTCGAGCAGGCTCGAGTCGACCTGGCGCACGAGTTCGCCCAGCCACTCGATGAGGTCGCGGAGGTCGTCGTCCTTCAGGTGCTCCGGAATCGTCTGCGATGCCGCACGATAGGCGTCCGACAGGTAGCGCAGCACGACGCCCTCCGAGCGCGCGACCTTGTAGAAGGCGACGTATTCCCCGAACGACATGGACCGCTCGTACATATCGCGCACCACGGATTTCGGATGCAGCTCGAAGTCGCGGATCCACGGCTGCGCGGCGCCGAACGTCTCGAACGCGGCGCCGAGCAGCTCATCGAGAGGCTTCGGATAGGTGATCTGCTCGAGCAGCTCCATCCGCTCCTCATACTCGATCCCCTCCTGCTTCATCGCCGCGACAGCCTCGCCGCGCGCCTGGAACTCCTGCTGGCTGAGCACCGCCCGGGGGTCGTCCAGGGTCGCTTCGACGATGGAGATCATGTCGAGCGCGAAGCCTGCGGAATCGGGATCGAGAAGCTCGAAGGCCGCCAGCGCGAACGGCGACAGCGGCTGGTTGAGCGCGAAGTTCGGCTGCAGGTCGACGGTGAGCCGGATGTCGCCGGCATCCGTGCGCTCCACTACCCCCGACTCGAGCAGCGTGCGGTAGATCGCGATGGCCCGCAGTGCGAGCTGCCGCTGGCGTGCGCGCGGCTCGTGGTTGTCGAACACGAGCCTCCGCATGCTCCCGAACACGTCACCGCCGCGAGCGATGACGTTGAGCATCATGGCGCTGGTGATCTGCATGTGCGACGTCAGCGTCTCCGGCTCCGCGTCGACGAGCTTGCGGAACGACGGCTCGCCCCACGACACGAAGCCGTCAGGCGCCTTCTTGCGGATGATCTTGCGCTTCTTCTTGGGGTCGTCTCCGGCCTTGCGGATCGCCGCCAGGTTCTCGGTCTCGTGCTCGGGAGCCTGCGCCACCACGGTCCCGGCGGTGTCGAACCCCGCACGACCCGCGCGCCCGGCGATCTGATGGAACTCGCGTGCGGTGAGCTGACGCATCCGCGTGCCGTCGAACTTGGTGAGCGCCGTGAGCAGCACCGTGCGGATGGGCACGTTGATGCCCACGCCGAGCGTGTCGGTGCCGCAGATCACCCGTAGCAGCCCGCGCTGGGCCAGCTGCTCGACGAGCCTGCGGTACTTCGGCAGCATCCCCGCGTGGTGCACGCCGATCCCTGCGCGGAGGAACCGCGACAGCGTCTTGCCGAACGCCGTCGTGAAGCGGAACCCGCCGATGAGCTCGGCGATCTCGTCGCGCTGCTCCCTGGTCGCGATCTTCGTGCTCGACAGCGCCTGTGCGCGCTCCATGGCCGCCGCCTGCGAGAAGTGCACGACGTACACCGGCGCCTGCCCCGTGTTCAGCAGGTCGTCGATCGTCTCGTGGATGGGCGTCGTCTCGTAGAAGTAGTGCAGCGGCACAGGGCGCTCGACGCCGGTGACGGATGCCGTCTCCCTCCCTGTGCGTCGGGTGAGGTCGGCGGCCAGGCCGCTCACGTCGCCGAGGGTCGCCGACATGAGCACGAACTGCGCCTGCGGGAGTTCCAGCAGCGGCACCTGCCACGCCCAGCCGCGGTCGGGGTCGGCGTAGAAGTGGAACTCGTCCATGACGACCTGCCCCACCTCGGCATCCGTACCCTGCCGCAGCGCGAGGTTGGCCAGGATCTCGGCCGTGCAGCAGACGATCGGCGCGTCAGCGTTGACGGAGGAGTCGCCGGTGACCATGCCGACGTTCGCGGCGCCGAAGATGTCGACGAGCGCGAAGAACTTCTCGCTCACCAAGGCCTTGATCGGGGCGGTGTAGTACGAGCGGCGCCCGGCTGCCATGGCCGCGAAGTGCGCCCCCACGGCCACGAGCGACTTCCCCGTGCCGGTCGGCGTCGAGAGGATGAGGTTGTGCCCGGAGACGATCTCGATGAGCGCCTCGTCCTGCGCCGGGTACAGGCGGATGCCGGTCGACTCCGCCCACTCGACGAAGGCCAGGTACACGGCGTCCGCATCGGATCCGCCGGAAAGCACTGAGGGGTCGAGGGGCACCCTTCGATCATCCCCCATACGGCCGAGGTGCAGAGGCTTCGGTAGAGCGATATGATGAAACCATCATTTGATGGAGTGAGAACGGGGGGACGGTGGTGCTCGACGATCTGAACCGGCCCCTCTACGAGGTCAAGGCGGGACTGTTCAAGGGACTGGCGCACCCCATCCGCATCCGCATCCTGGAGGTCCTCTCCGCCGCACGGGAGGCATCGGTGTCCGACCTGCTCGACGTCGTCGGCCTCGAGGCCTCGCACGTGTCGCAGCACCTCGCCGTGCTGCGACGGAACCGCCTGGTCTCCTCTGAGAGACGAGGAAGCCTCGTCTACTACCGGCTCGCGTACCCCGAGGTCGCCGACCTGCTGCGCGTGGCGCGCACGCTGCTGGGGGAGATCCTCGAGACCACCCAGCGGCAGCTGATCGAGACCGGAGGGCTCCCGGCAATCCCGGGCCGCGCATGAACCCGCTGACACTGGTGCCGTCGGCATCCGACTACGGCGACGTGCCTCGTACGTGGAAGAGCGATCTGCTGGCGGGCGTGACGGTCGGTATCGTCGCGCTTCCGCTCGCCCTGGCCTTCGGGGTCAGCTCGGGGGCCGGCGCGGAGAGCGGACTGGTGACCGCGATCGTCGCGGGCGTCGTCGCCGCCGTCTTCGGAGGCTCGAACGTGCAGGTCTCCGGACCCACCGGGGCGATGGTGGTCGTGCTCGCGCCGATCCTTGCAGAACGAGGCACCGGTGCCCTTGCCACCGTGTGCCTGCTCGCCGGTGTGCTCGTGCTGCTCGCCGGTGTGCTGCGGCTGGGGCGCACGGTCGGCTACATCCCGTGGCCGGTGATCGAGGGATTCACCCTCGGCATCGCGATCATCATCTTCCTGCAGCAGGTGCCCACGGCCACGGGAACGAGGACAGGAGAGAGCACCAACGCCGCGATCGCCGCGGTGGAGGCGCTCAGCACGGCCGTGTGGCCGAAGATCGGCTGGTCGCTGCTGCTCGTGATGATCGTCGTCGTGGTGATGATCGGCTCCCAGCGACTGCACCCGCGCTTCCCCGCTTCGCTGCTGGCGATCGTCGTGGCCTCCGTCGCCGGTCTCGCGATGCCGGTCGACCGCATCGGGGAGCTTCCGGCCGGCCTGCCCGCACCCTCCCTGCCCGCGCTCGATCCCGCCTCTCTGCTCGCTCTCGCCGGCCCCGCGGCGGCGGTCGCCGCTCTCGCGGCGATCGAGTCGCTGCTGTCGGCCCGTGTGGCCGTCACGCTGGCCGACACGGGTCCGTTCGACGCCGATCGCGAGCTGGTCGGGCAGGGTCTGGCCTCGCTCGTTGCCGGGCTCTTCGGCGGGATGCCGGCCACCGGAGCGATCGCCCGGACCGCCGTGAACGTGCGCGCGGGGGGCCGCACCCGCATCGCGGCCGTGACGCACAGCCTGCTGCTGCTCGCGATCGCCCTCGTCGGCGCGTCCGTCGTCTCGCACATCCCCCTGGCGGCTCTCGCCGGGGTGCTCATGGTCACCGCGTGCCGCATGATGAGCCCGTCGACCGTGCGCACGGTGCTGCGCTCGACGCGGTCGGATGCCGTGGTCTTCTGCCTCACCGCGGTCATCACCGTCAGCGTCGACCTCATCTACGCCGTGCTGATCGGCCTGCTCGCCGCCGGCTTCTTCGCGCTCAGACAGCTCGCCCGCACGAGCGGGGTGCATCGAGAGGAGCTGCCCGGTGCCGTCCAGGCGGGCGACGAGCGCATCGCCCTCTTCCGGCTCGAGGGAGCCCTGTTCTTCGGTGCGGCAGAGCGGATGCTGGAGCGGGTGAGCGCTCTGCGCGACGTGGAGGTCGTCGTGATCCGGATGTCGCAGCTGCAGATCCTCGACGCGACCGGCGCCCAGGTCATCACCGAGCTCATCACCTCGCTGGAGCGCCGCGGCATCACCGTTCTGGTCAAGGGGATCGCCCCGCAGCACCGCGGCGTGGCGGAGCGGGTGGGGGTGCTCGCCTCGCTGCGGCACCAGAACCATCTCTTCGACGACCTCGACGCGGCGGTCGCGCACGCGCGCAGCCACGTGAAGAGAGCGGCGGCCTGACCCCGTATGCCGAATGATGACCCCCGACGGAGGTCAACCAGTATTCCGGCTTGGCGACGTGCCTCGGACCTTCGCCAAGATGACTCCGGGGAACGTCTTCTGGGGAACTCAATCGAACAAGAGGCGCGATCATGGCCGAGAAGTGCGCGCCGACGGCGACGAGCGACTTCCCCGTGCCGGTCGGCGTCGAGAGGATGAGGTTGTTCCCGGAGACGATCTCGATGAGCGCCTCGTCCTGCGCCGGGTACAGGCGGATGCCGGTCGACTCCGCCCACTCGACGAACGCCAGGTACACGGCATCCGCGTCGGAGCCGTCTGGCAGGGCGGCGGGGTCGAGGAGCATCCTTCGATCATCCCCTACTCACGAGCCGACCCGGTTCCGCAGGAGGCGGTCAGCCCTGCCGACGCACCATCTCGGCGATCCAGAGGGGCGCGAACGGCGACGTGCAGCCCGGAGCCGTCGGATAGTCCGCGAGCACCTGCAGCCGCTCTCCGATACCGACGGCTCGATCGCGGAGCGCCGGATGCCGGATGCCGATCTGCGCCAGCGTCTCGTTCATGGCCCACTGCGTGCGCGGCGTCGCATCGCGCATGTCGCGCTCGATCTCGTCGAGGAGAGCATCGAGGTCGAGGCCGTCGGGGCTCTTCACCACGCGCACAGCCGTGAGGGCCCAGCCCGCCGCGGCGACCGTGTCGTCGGCGTCGTCCATCCACCGTTCCCGCTGCGCTTCGGCGTGCGGAGACTTCTTCAGCACGTAGTTCACGAACCAGTCGTTGACCTTGGGCGGCTGCGTCTCGCGCAGCATCCGGTCGAGCTCGTCGGCCGTGAACCGGGCGGGGGCGCAGACCAGCAGCGCGAGCAGCCGTGCACCGGTCTCGCCCGTCGACCACAGCTCGCGCGCGAGCTCGTGATCGGTCTTGATGGTCTTCGCCAGCGCGCGCAGGCGGCTGAGGTTCATGCCGTGGTCGTCGCCGCGCTTCTCGTTCGCCGCGCGCATCTTCGGGTCTTCGAGCGCGGCGATGGCTGCGAGTGCGTCGTCGAGCGTCATGTGACCAGGCTAGCCGCGCCGCGTCGCGGTCTCAGGGTCCTTTCGCAGCGGACGGAGTCCCCGATCTCGACGCAGGAGAACATCGTTTGCGCGATTCGGCAGACACGAGGCATCCGGCATGGCAGGGTTGCAGAGAGGGAGGGCGCGGAAGCGCCATGTGGAGGGGTTCACAGTGAACAGGTTCTTTCAGCGATCCGTCGGGCTCGCCGTCATTCTGGTGGTGCTGCTCGCGGCCGCGCTGTTGACCTGGGGCATCGTCGTGACCGACCCTCCCTCGTTCTGGCACCCGGTGCACCTGACGCTCGCGGGAGTCTGGCAGGTGATGTACAGCGCGGAGCTCCCGAACGTCGGCATCATGGCCGCCGCCGTCGGCATCGCGCTGCTCATGGTGCTGTTCGTGGTGGTGGGCGAACGCGTCGTCGCGAGCCGATACCGTCGCGCCGGCAGCGAGGTGACGAAGCTCACCCTCGCGCCCCGCGCCGTCATGGAGCGCACGCGCGGTGTGTTCGGCGGACCCGTCACCGTGACGGTCCTCATCCCCGCGCACAACGAGGAGCGATCCCTCCCCGCCACCCTCGTCTCGCTCACGAAGCAGACGACCCCGCCCGACCGCATCATCGTCGTGGCCGACAACTGCACCGATCGCACGGTCGAGGTCGCGAAAGCACACGGCGTCGACGTCTTCGAGACGGTCGGCAACACGCACAAGAAGGGCGGTGCGCTGAACCAGGTCCTGCGCGACCTGCTGCCCCGGCTCGGAGACAACGACACCGTCATGGTGATGGACGCCGACAGCCAGATCGGTGACGACTTCCTCACGGCGGCCGTGCGACGCTTCACCGACGACCGCGCGCTCATGGCGGTCGGCGGTCTCTTCGAGGGGGAGGAAGGGCACGGGCTGCTCGGGCAGTTCCAGCGCAACGAGTACATCCGCTACCGGCGCGAGATCCAGCGTCGCCGCGGCCGGGTCTTCGTGCTCACCGGCACCGCGTCGGTGTTCCGCGCCTCGGGGTTGCGGGCCGTGGCGGATGCTCGAGGCAGTGAGCTGCCGGGGATCAAGGGCGACGTCTACGACACCTTCGCCCTCACCGAGGACAACGAGCTCACCATCGCGCTGAAGTCGCTCGGCGCGCTGATGATCTCGCCCATGGAGTGCACGGTCGTCACCGAGCTCATGCCGACCTGGCGGATGCTGTGGGCGCAGCGCCTGCGCTGGCAGCGCGGAGCGCTCGAGAACCTCGGTGCGTACGGCCTGACGCCGCAGACCCTGCGGTACTGGGCGCAGCAGGTCGGCATCGGCTACGGCGTGCTGGCACTGTTCTCGTACTTCGCGCTCCTCGTGCTCATGCTGCTCGCGATGGACACCTGGGTGTGGTTCCCGTTCTGGCTCGGCATCGGCGTGCTCTTCGCGATCGAGCGGGTCGTCACGGCCTGGCGGGGCGGGTGGCGTGCGAGGTTCGTGGCCGTGCTCGTGTTCCCTGAGCTCGTGTACGACTGCTTCCTCGACCTGGCGTTCCTCAAGGGCGTGTTCGAGATCGCCTTCGCCCGCAGCGCGACCTGGAAGCATGTCGACCACGGCGCGGCGGCATCGGTCGTCTCCGCGGACTCCGCCCCGGCCTCCAGCGCCGCGAGCGCCTCCAACGCCCCGAGCGCCTCCAGCGCCCCGAGCGCCTCGATGGGTGACGCGTCATGATCCACACCGGCATCCTTCTTCCGCAGGAGTGGCTGCAGACCGAGTGGTTCAGCGTGCTGGCGACCTTCGTCGCGATCAACACCCTGATCTACGTCGTCCTCGGCATCGTCAAGATCGTGCCGAAAGTGCGCGTGCGGCGCGCATACCGCGGGGCGAGCAGGCGGTCAGAGACCAGGAGCATCCACCCCGATGCTCCGGTGTAGGTCTGAGAGCAGCTCACCGATCTGATCGACAGGCGTCGGCATGCCGAGATGATAGCCCTGGCCGTAATCGAAGCCGAGCGCGATGGCGCGCTCGACATGCTCGGCATCCGCCACGCCCTCGACGAGCACGCCGGCACCGGCCTCTCGCGCCGCCGCCAGCAGGCTGTCGAGCCGGGCGCGTGCGTCGCGGTCTCCGGCCGGTTGCCAGAACAGCCCCCTGTCGATCTTCACCACGTCGGGCCGCAGCCTGGCGATGCGCGTCTCGTCGGCGCAGACGGCACCCGCGTCGTCGACGAGCAAGCCGCCGCCGAGCGCAGTGACCCGCTCACGCACGGCCGCGAGATCGGCCTCCGTCTCGCCCTCGGTGATCTCCACGCCCCAACGCCGCGTGACGGGAGCGACGACCGCCGCGAGCTCTTCGCGGAGCACGGTCGCACCCGACGCGTTGACCGTGACCGACATGCCCTCCGGGAGCTCCGGCGTGATCGCGACGGCCTGAGCGATGAGCAAGAGCTCCAGCTCTTCTCTCACGCCCAGCTCCTCGGCGTGCGCGAGGTACGACGGCGGCGAGCCCCCGTCGTCGAATCGCGCGAGCGCCTCGAAGCCGACGACCGCCCAGGATCGCAGGTCGACGATCGGCTGAAAGACGATGCGGGCGTGCGGGAATCCGTCGAGGGGTTCGACAGCAGCTGCGGTCCCGCGAGTGGTCACGGTTCACCTTATAACTCGACCCGCAATATATCCCGTACCCTGGATGCCGGGGAACGCGCACCTGGGGAGGATGCATGGTCGTTCAGGGGATTCAGGCATCGGATGCCGAAGATCTGCGCTGGCTGCGATTCGGCTGGCTGAAAGCGGTACGGGAGCGGACGTCGACCTTCTCGGTTGTGACGGCGACACTGCTGCTGTACTTCGGCGTGCTCGGCGTCTTCGAGCTCTTCGAAGCCGACCTCACCGTGTTCGAGCGGCTTCTGTCGTGGGGCATCCTCGCGGTGTGCCTCGGGCTGTTCGCGACTGTCGCGCTGTTCGCGGTCGAGCTTCCCGCATGGTCGGGGATCGCGCTCGTCGGCGCTCACGCGCTCGTGTCGGTGTACTACCTCGGGTTCTCGGACGAGCGCCAGAACGCGATCGCCGCCTTCCAGGAACTGCCCATCATGGCGATGTACTTCTCGTGGTTCTATGCCGCGAAGCTGGCGCGCATCGGCATGCTCGTCATCATCGTCGCGGTGGGCGCCGCCACTGCGGTCGGGGATTTCACAGGACCCGGCGGCCTGCTCGGCCCGGTGAACATGGTCGGCGCCGCGCTGTTCACCTGGATGTGTCTCGAGGCCGGCATCTTCATGCGCCACCGCGTGCGGCTCGAGTCGCACTCCGACGAGCTGACCGGCACGCTGAACCGCCGCGGCTTCGAGGCAAAGGCCGCAGCCGAGATCCGGCGCGCGCTCCGCCACGACCGTCCGCTCAGCATCGCGCTGCTCGACCTCGACAAGTTCAAAGACGTCAACGACGGAGCCGGGCATGCTGCGGGCGACTATGTGCTGCGAGCAGTATCGGCGCAGTGGATGTCGATGTCGCGCTCGACCGACATCGTGGGCAGGCTCGGCGGCGACGAATTCGCCATGCTGCTTCCCGAGACGGATGCCGACGATGCTGCTGCCCTCATGCTGAGGCTGCGCCGGTTCGCGAGCCATCCGTGGTCGTGGGGCGTCGCGCAGTTCCAGCCCGGCGATACGGTCGAGTCGCTGCTGCACCGCGCCGACCAGGCCATGTACGACGACAAGAGAGCGTGAGCCGGGGCCCTGCGTGCTCAGGGCTCACGTGTCGCCGACCAGTTCGCCGCGGATGCGACGCAGGTCTTCCATGAGCGAGCCGATCAGGATCCAGTGGCCGGATGCCGGCGGGGTGATCACGAGCGGCGAGGTGAGGGCAGGGATCGCCGAGGTCAGGGCGTCGGGCTCCGGAGCCACGTCGGCGATCTGCACGGCGAGGCGCACGTCGTGGCCTGCGCGGCGCAGCTGGTCGGCGATGGCATGCACCGCGGGCTCCTGGCCGATGGTGTCGTCGTAGTGATCGAAGTAGGCGCGGGTCATGCCGATGGTCTGCGTGACGATGGGCGACAGCCGATCGAGGAGCGCCCGCATCTCGCGCAGCTGCGCACGGTGCGCGGCGCTGCGCGGGTTCAGCGTGAGTGACTCCTCTCCCGCCGCGATCGACGCGGCTGCGGCATCCTTCATGGGCCGCAGCAGCCGCACTTCGACCATGAGCTCCTGCAGCTTCTCGGGAGTCTGCGGGTGGGGGAGCGCCGCCGCCAGCCGGTCGAGGCTCGCGGCCAGCTCGCTGCCGAGCAGCCCCAGGTCGCGGCGAGCGGGAGCGGTCAGCACCGGCGGCACGATGAGGGCGTTCACGACGATGCCGATCGCGACGCCGATCAGCGTCTCGACGATGCGGGCGACGGCGTACTCGGGCGTCGACGACCCCAGGGCGAGCACGAGCATCGCCGAGATCGCGACCTGGTTGCCCGTTCCGGGCGACGCGCGGAACGCCCACGCGGCGAGCATCGCGACGACGACCGCGAGCAGCACGATCCAGCCCGGTGAGCCGAGCAGCCAGCCGAGTCCGAGCGCGATGACCACGCCGGCGATCACGCCGATGCTGCGCTCGAGGGCCTTAGAGAGCGACTGGTTGACGCTCGGCTGCACCACGAGCAGGGCGGCGATCGCGGCGAACACCGGAAGCTGCGCGGGGAACACCCATCCCGCGATGAGCCATGCCGCGATCGTGGCGGCGGCCGACTTCACCACCTGCAGCAGGGGTGAGCGCCGGGCGGCCCGGATCGCGACGGGGATGCGCATGCCACCACGCTACTCGGGCCTGATGGGCATCTCGGGTGCGCCTATCGCTCAGTGATGGATTCGTTCCTCACGCGCCGGCGGAGCCAGTGCACTGCAAGTGTCGCAACGATGCCGCAAACGGGAATCGGAGAGATGAGTATCGCCCACGTCGCTGCTGAGTCGAGTGAGCTATGGAGTCCTCGGGGCATTTCCACAAAAGCAACTGCGAGGACGACACTGATTCCGAAAACCACAATCCATACGCCAATCAGAACAGCAACAGCATGGGACGCCTTCAGGTGCGAGTACCGAGAAATTGCCCACACAATTCCAGTGCCGATTACGACGGAAATGAGCACGCAAATTGCCAACGGCGGGAGCATGGACCATCCGAAGGGGCCGACTAGTATCGCGCCCAGCGGCAGCACTATGGCCAAGACGAGTGCAGACAGTACCCAATCGCGAACGACGCCAGCTCGAATACGCATATTACGTAAAATCTAGATTGTAAGCGAAGTTATTCCATGTGGCGGACGCCGCAAAAGTATAGGCAGGCTGTCCAGTGCCTAGTGGATCGGTGTTCATGATGTACCCATTGACCACGAGCTGTGTTCTGTAGCTGGAACCACTAACGAGCACCGGGTTGAAGTCGAATGAAATCGATGAGCCTGCCCCGTCGACATGTGTTGAACTCGCCGTGAAGTAATATCCAAAATAGCTTCGAGGTCCATCCCATTCCATGTAGTACGTCTGGAAATAGCAGCTAAAGTCCCACCAGATGGGTGAGCCGACGAAGGGCCTCACTTTCAGCGGCAAGTATTGATTCATTGACGGCCATCCAGCCGGAGCGCCCTCAACAGGGAAGTAGCAGTTGAAGCAACTCTTTAGTTTGTTGTGGACTTGCGCGGGGGTAACTAGTACGAGGTCCGCAATATGTGTGTAACTCCAAGCGGGATCGATAAGTACAGGAAATGAAATGTCTGGATCTGAGATATCCACCGTTGCCAGTGAACGTGTACTCAGTTGGCAAGTCTCGTCCGAGGGAATCTTTTGCCCAGGGCTCGAGGATAGCGCCGAGGTTGTATCCGAAAGGATCGCTAATTAGGTATCCGATTCCGTTTCTCCTAAGTGTCGAACCTTCGGGAATATCCATTTTGTAACTATACTGAGTCGGCGCGCTTCTATCTGCGATGGCTGTAAATACTCGGACGCCATCAATGGTTGGCTGAACATAAGCCGCTGCTGCATCCGAATCTGTTGACCAAACTTCTATCCCACCGTCGCTTGACAGCTTCTCCTTCAGATATTGAGGCTCAATTGAAAGTGCCGGAGAGGTCTCCATCTGCTGAGCATTACTCGAGGATCTCGACTGCACAGCTGCTTCATCTAGGTCCGTCGGATCGATCGTCAGTACCGCCGCTTCGGCCTGCGAGGTGGATAGTTCTAGAGGTGAATCGGTCAGGCTTGCGGTCTGCGGTAACAGCTCGGGGCTTATGCTCTTGATAACGGCCTGGGCGTCGTGGATATTTGCGCCACCATTTGCATTGGCTGCTGTCGCACCGCCAAGAATTGCCGCTAAAGTCAGTGTTAAGGCGGCTATTGCCGAAGTCTTCTTCTTGAGATTCAATGCTTTTCTCTATCCTTGCTCGGCAATGTTTGGTGGTCGGGGACATAGTCCCGCGGTCTTTGAGATATGTCAACGTCTGTCGTTGGCGTGTTACTGCGCGCATGGCGGGCCGTTGCGGTCACGCCCCCCGTGCTGGCGAGGGCTCATGACAGGATCGATCGAGGGGTAGTCGTTGAGGCTAAGGGTGATCCTCCCCGCGAGCGGCCCTTGCCATGGTCTGGGAGCGCGTGCTGCCGTCGTCGTGAAGTCGGCAGGCTCGGGGTTGCGGTGCGTTGCCTGCATGGTCGCGTCCTCGAATGAGAACTCCGAGCATCCTGCCTCTACCGCCGCGCCTGAGAAAGTGCACCGCACGTCGGGATGTCCGAGGCGCAGGGAGTGACGCCCCGGAGGTTCTCGCGATCGAGCGATTGGGCTAGGCCTTCGCTCCTGGTCAAGTTATTGGAGCGACCCGAGCTCGCTCGCCGCGCAGCTGGACTTGCTACAACGTTGCTGCATCGGCTGGTGTGGGCGACGGCGTAGTCGCTCCATGGTCGCTCGACGGCGTTGCCACGCTCGTCCGTTCCGACCACCGTGACCGCGGCGCTCGGCGAAGTGGCCGGCCAGGTCGAGAAGATCTACCGTGTCGAGGGCGGCGACCGTCGCGAATGCCGTGCGGATGCCGCGGCCGAAGCCGTCGAACGGGCGCGCCTGGCGGGCGCGGAGCCGTCGACGATCGAGGTCGTCGCGGTCGAGGAGCTTCCCGCGGCCTATTCCGACGGGACTGCGGTGCTCATCCGCGCCCGCGCCGTGGGCCGGCTCGCCGCCTGAGCATCCGTCCGCCCTGACTGGACCCTGTGCGGGGTGTGCGGGGTACTGAGGGTGACGCGCGTCGCGCGGCGGAGTGTCGGCGGCGGATGCTTCGATGGACGCATGCGTGACGAGACGCGGCGCACGCGCGACGAGACGCAGCGCCTGCGAGGCGAGACCGAGGCCGTCTGGGCGACGGCCGCGTCGTTCGTCGTGGGCGCCGTCGGCGGCGCGGCCGTGCTCGGCGGCGAACCGCGTCCGCTCACGGGCGAGCACGGACTGGCCGTCCCCATCGCCGCCATGGCGGCTGCGGTCACGGCATCCGCCTTCATCGTCAGCACGCTGCGCCATCGCCGCGGTGAGACGGCGCCGATGCCGCGGTGGCAGGCGACCGTATCGGTGGTGTCGTCGATCGCGCTCACGCTAGCGTTCGCAGCCGTGGCCGCGATGGGAGTGCTGCTCGCCGCCGAAGTGCTGTCCGGCGGGCTGCAAGGACTCCGGCTCGCGACGGTCGGCGGCGGCATGCTGGCCGGCGTGGCGTCGGCCGTCGGCGGACGCTTCGCCTACGGCGCCGGCATCGGCCTGCGCACGTCCGACATCGCCGGCATCCTGTTCGGGTATCTCGTCATCGGCACGCTCTTCGCGATGGCGACGGCGGCCGATCCCCGCTGGTGGCAGCACAACTTCTCCACGCTCGGAGGCGGTGGCGGCTGGGCGTTCAACGGAACCCTCGTGGTCGCAGGACTGCTCGTCGCGACCGTCGGCTCGTACATCGGACGCGACCTGCATCGGATGCTCGGCGACGAGGCCCTCACGCGGATCTCCCGCGTCGTGGCACTGTGGGCGGTCACCGGCGTCGCGCTCGCCGCGGTCGGACTGCTCCCGCTCGACCGGCTCCCGGTTCCGCACGACATCGCGGCGGTGGCGACCCTCGCGCTGTTCACCGTGGCGGCGGTCGTGACCGCGCTGGCGTTCCCGCAGCGGCCGCGCGCGCTCACCATCACGACGATCGGCGTCGTGGCACTGGTGATCATGGCGGTCGTGCTGTGCGTCGGGCCGCGGCTCTACGGCGTCACGGCCCTGGAGGCGATGGTGGTCGGCCTCGGGCTGCTCTGGATGACGACGCTCGTGCGGGTCCTCGCGATCCTCGCGCCCGAGGCGTCCCGTCCGTCCGCGCGCGCGACGCTGCGGCTCCGCTGAAGGTCGGCCCCGTCGCGCCTCAGGCGTCCGCCGGATGCTCTAGGGAGAAGCATCCCCGCCCAGGTGCAGAAGATAGGGAAGGTGTCCGATGTGGCTCCTCCGCCTCAGAGCGGAGTGTAGGGGTACACACAGAGGAGACACCATGTACGAGCACCCGTACCTCAGCCAGCGGATCACGGACTTCGAGCGCGAGCAGCTGGAGCGTGCGGTCGAACGCCGCCGCTTCATCAACGAGCATCCGGAGCAGATCGTCGAGCGTTCGGCCGGTCCGATCCGTCGCATGCTGCGGCGCCTCGTCGCCCGGGGAGGGCGCGCGGACCGGCCCGTCGGCGTGCCCTGCGACGCGGTCCCTGCGCGGTGACGACGGCGATCAGCGGATCGGACCCCGATGTCGGAGGGGAGTGGCACGATGAGTTCATGCCACCGTACGCCGCGAGCGCCCCGATGGTCGGCCGCGACGCCGACCTCGCGCAGGTGCGCGCCCTCTTCGAGCGCGCGAGCGGCGGCATCCCGACGGCCCTCCTCGTCGACGGCGAAGCGGGCATCGGCAAGTCGCGGCTGCTGCGCGAGTTCACCGACGAGGTGGCGCGTCGAGCTGACATCCACGTCGGGTGGTGCCTCGATCTCGGCCCTGCGCGGTCTCCGTACGGCCCGCTCACCGGCATCCTGCGTTCGCTCGTGCAGACGCTCGGGGTCGACGGCGTGCGCGAGGCGGTGGGTCCAGGAGTCGACGCCCTGGGGATGCTGGTGCCCGAGCTCGCGCCACGCGAGACGGACCGCGCGTCGACCAGCCCCGAGAGGCTGCGCGACGCCATCGCGAGCCTCATCGAAGGGGCGTCCGAGCGGGCGCCTCAGGTGCTCGTGGTCGAAGACCTGCACTGGGCCGACGACTCGACGCTCGCCATCCTCTCCTTCCTGCTCCGCGCCCTCGGCCGCGGGCGCATCCTGCTCCTGCTGTCGTGCCGTTCCGACGACGTGCGCCGAGGCGATGCCGTGAGCCGGTTCATCGGTGAGGCCACGCGTGCGCGGCTGCTCGAACGACTCTCGCTCGAGCGGCTCGGGATCGAGGCGGTGCGCGAGATCGCCGAGCAGATCACGGGGCACCCGTTGAGCGACGGAGCCCTCGAACGCATCCACGACAGGGCCGAGGGAGTGCCCTTCTTCGTCGAGGAGATCGCCGGATGCTCGAAGGGTCCGCTGCCCGATGGTCTCCGCGACCTGCTGCTCGCCCGGTTCGACCGGCTGTCCGACGACGCGCGACACGTCGTGCAGGTCGCATCCGGTGCGGAGCGGCCCGTGTCCCATCCTCTCCTCGCGCGGCTCGCCGCCCTCCCCGACGACCGGCTCGACGAGGCCGTGCGCGAGGCGACGCGCAGCGGCATCCTCGTGGTCGTCGACGACGAGTTCCGGTTCCGCCATGCGCTGTTGCGCGAAGCAGTGCACGACGACCTCCTCCCCGGAGAGCGCTCTCGCCTGCACCGCGCGTATGCCGAGACTCTGGAGTCCGAACGCGACGATACGGATACGGCCGACGCCGCGGCCCTGGCGTACCACTGGCAGCTCGCCCAAGACGACCGCAAGGCGCTGATCGCCGCCGTCGACGCCATGCGCCATGCCAAGGCGCGGTTCGCCTTCGCGAGCGCCGCGCGGTTCGGCGAGCTCGCGCTCGGGCTGTGGTCGAAGGTGCCCGACGCCGCCGAGGCGGCCGCGATCGAGCGGCTCGACCTGCTCCTCGTGCTCGGCTCCATCCTGCGCAACGCGGGCGATGCCGAGCGCGCGCTCGCGGTGGCCAACCTCGCGCTCAGCGAGGTCGACCCCGGCGCCGTCGACCCCCGTCTGCACGCGCGATTGCTGCGCGACAAGGCGTACTACACCATGAACCTCGGGCGGCCGGGCGCGATCCCCCTGCTGCAGGAGGCGCTGTCGGTGCTCGACGGTCGCGTCGACGACGATCGCCTGCGCGCCACGATCCTCAACAACCTCGCGAGCCGTCACATGATCGCCGGCGATCTCGAACGCGGACACGCACTGGCGGTCGAAGCGGGGAAGTACGCCGAGCGGGCCGGTTCCGACGACGAGGCGTCGATCGCCGCGAACGTGCGCGCCGCGACGAGTGCGCACGCGGGAGATGTCGAGCTCGGCATGCGCGAGTACGAGGACGCCCGGCGACTCGCCCGCGGCTCGACGGCAGAGCTGCGCTACCGGGTCAACTACTCCGACCTCCTCACTCTCCTCGGCCGCTACCGCGAGGCCGTCGAGCTGGCTGAAGAGGGGCTCGCCCGATCCCGTCGGTTCGGCGTGGAGCGCACCTCGGGTTCGGTCATGACGCAGAACATGGCGGTGCCGCTGCTCGAGCTGGGCGAGATCGAGAGGGTCGAAGAGATGCTCGCGCGCGAGCTCGCGCAGAACACCCTCCGCGTGTTCCGCATGTACACCACGATGACCCGCGTGCGTGTGCTCTCGTGGCGCGGACGCCACGAAGAAGCCGCCGACGTGCTCAGCGAGTCGCTGCCGGCATTCCGTGAGACAGGAACCGTCGAACGTCAGATCTGGTACGACATCGTGGTGATGACCGTCGCGGTCGCCGAGAGCAGGGGAGACCTCGACGGCGCGCTCGCCGCGATCCTGCGGATGCTCGACGACGACGGCCCGCGCACGCTGCATCAGCGCCGACTGCTGCTGCAGTCCGGGTGGATCATCGCGTCGTTGCGCGCGAGCGGGTCCGATGTCTCCGCCGCGATGCAGGCCGTTCGCGAGGCGTGGGAGGCGCAGCATCCGCAGCTGCGCCGAGACAACTGGGAGGCGGTGCTCTTCGCGCTCCTCGACCCGACGCCGGCCGGTCTCGATGACGCGCTGAGAGTCGCTCAGCACGACGACGTGCCCGTGACGTTCCGGGGTGTGCTGCGGCTCGAACGCGCTCGCCTGCACGTGCGCGACGGCGACAGGGCCGCGGCCTCGCGGCTGCTCGACGAGGCCGGCGAGCTGGCAGACCGCATCGGGCACGCGCAGCTGAGGCGCGAGGTCGGCGAGTTCGCCGCATCGGCGGGACTCCGCGGCGCGGAGCATCCGGTCGACGGCGACGATCCCCTCACGGCTCGAGAGCGTCAGGTGCTCGACCTCATCGCCGAGGGGCTCAGCAACCGGCAGATCGGGGAGAGGCTGTTCATCAGCGTCAAGACGGTCAGCGTGCATGTCTCGGCGGTGTTGCGCAAGCTGGGTGCGAGCACGCGCACCGAGGCGGCGGTGATGGCCCGACGTGAGGCCCAGCCCGGGCTGGCCGGCGCCGCCGAGGGAGCGGTCACGGCATCCGCCCCTCTGTCTGCTGCTGGCGAACTCGCTGTCCGTTGACCGATTCCCGGTGTCGCAGCCATGCGGCCGTGATACGTTGACCGGGCATGTGTCGGATGCTCCGGCGCGGCACGGACCGCGCCAGCGGTCAGTTCAACAGAAAGAAGAAACACATGGCCACCGGCACTGTGAAATGGTTCAACTCGGAGAAGGGCTTCGGCTTCATCGCACCCGATGACGGCTCGGAAGACCTCTTCGCTCACTACTCGGCGATCGCCGGCTCCGGTTTCAAGGAGCTCCGCGAGAACCAGAAGGTCGAATTCGACGCTGAGCGTGGCCCCAAGGGCATGCAGGCGGCGAACATCCGCGGTCTCTGATCGCGTACTGGCTTCCTGAGCCGGCCGGATCCTCGGATCCGGCCGGCTTTTGGTTTCCCGCCCCAGCCCCCGGCTCCGGCCCCGGCCCCGGCCCCGTCTGCGATTCAAGTCGCATGATTTGCCCTGTTTCGGCCCAGAACAGGGCAAATCGTGCGACTTGAACCGGCGGGTGAGCCCGGAACCCGCAACCAGGGGCATCGGCGACCAACGGTTACGGCGGGGGTTAGGGCGACCTAAGTGCGTGTGTTAGGTTAGGTCAGGCTTACCGAAGCCCGACAGGCGCTGAGGCGCCACGCCCCACACCCGACACCGAAGGGAACGCCCGTGCGCACCTCCCGACTCCTCGCCCTCGGCGCCGCCGCCGCGCTCGCCCTGAGCCTCACGGCCTGCGCCACCTCCACGCCCGAGAGCAGCGACTCCGCCGGTGCCCAGAACCCGGCATCCGACGACGCCTTCCCCGTCACCATCGAGCACGCGTACGGCGAGACCACCATCACCGAGAAGCCGGAGCGCGTCGCGACGGTGTCGTGGGCCAACCACGAAGTCCCCCTCGCCCTCGGCATCGTGCCGGTCGGCATGAGCAAGGCGACCTGGGGCGACGACGACGGCGACGGCGTGCTGCCGTGGGTCGAAGACAAGCTCGAGGAGCTCGGAGCCGACACCCCCGTGCTCTTCGACGAGACCGACGGCATCGACTACGAGGCCGTCGCCGACACCAAGCCCGACGTGATCCTCGCGGCATACTCCGGACTCACGCAGGAGGACTACGACACCCTGTCCAAGATCGCACCGGTCGTCGCCTACCCCGACATCGCGTGGGGCACGTCGGTCGACGACATGATCCGGATGGACTCCACGGCCCTCGGTCTCGAGAAGGAGGGCGAGGCGCTCATCGATGATCTGCATGCACAGGCGGATGCCGCGCTCGAGGCGCACAGCGAGCTCAAGGACAAGAAGCTGCTGTTCGCGTACATCGATCCGAGCGACCTCAGCCAGATCGGGTACTACACCGCGATCGACACGCGTCCCGGATATCTGCACGACATCGGGCTGCCGTTCCCGTCGATCGTCGAGGAGAACGCCGACACCTCGGAGTTCTACCTCACGGTGAGTTCCGAGGAGGCCGACGCCTTCAGCGACGTCGACGTGTTCGTGACGTACGGCGACGACTCGATCATCCCGCTGCTCCAGGCCGATCCGCTGCTGTCGAAGATCCCCGCCGTCGCGGCAGGCCGCATCGCAGTGCTCGGCGACGCCACGCCCCTGGCAGCCTCGGCGAACCCGTCGCCGCTGTCGATCCCGTGGGGGCTCGACGACTACTTCGCCGTGCTCGCGAAGCCTCTCGCCGCCTCCTGACCCGATCCGGGAAGACCAGCGACCGTGACCGCCATCGCGCCAGGCAGGGAGACGCCGAGCCGCGAGACCCCGGGCACCGCCGACCTGCGGCGCCCGGTGGCCGCGCGCACCGCGTGGCTGCTCGCCGGCCTCGTCGTGCTGCTCGTGCTCGGCATCCTGTCCGTGTCGTTCGGCGTGCGGGAGGTGTCGCCCCCCGACATCGTGGCGGCGCTGTCGGGGCACGACGACACGATCGCGCAGGCGGCGATCGTCAAGCGCATCCCGCGCACCGTGCTGGCACTGCTCGTCGGGGCGGCCCTCGCCCTGGCCGGAGCTACGATGCAGGCCGTGACCCGCAACCCGGTCGCCGACCCCGGCATCCTCGGCGTCTCGAACGGGGCGGCCCTCGCGGTCGTCATCGGCATCGCGTTCCTCGGCCTCACCGACCCGTACGGACAGATGGCTCTGGCGATCACCGGCGCCGCGCTCGCCGCCGTCTTCGTCTACACGGTGGGCTCGCTCGGGCGCGGCGGCGCCACCCCGCTCAAGCTCGCACTGGCGGGGGCCGCCACCTCGGCCGCCTTCGCCTCGCTCGTCAGCGCCATCATGCTGCCGCGGGTCGATCTGCTGCGGTCGTACCAGTCGTGGCAGATCGGCGGCGTCGGCGGCGCCGAGTGGCCGCGCATCGCCATGACCGTACCGGTGCTGGCCCTCGGCGCGCTCATCTGCATCGCCGCGTCTCGGGGCATGAACTCCCTCGCGCTCGGCGATGACATGGCCGCGGGGCTGGGCGAGCACGTCGGCCGCACGCGCCTCGTCTCGGCACTCGGCGCCGTGATCCTCGCGGGCGCTGCGACGGCCATCGCCGGCCCGATCGGGTTCGTCGGACTCGTCGTCCCGCATATCTGCCGGATGCTGGTCGGCACCGACCACCGGTGGCTGCTGCCCTTCTCGGCCCTCACCGGAGCGGCGCTCCTCACGGCGGGCGACATCGTCGGACGGGTGCTGGCAGCCTCGTCGGAGGAGATCCAGGTCGGCATCGTCACCGCCCTGATCGGCGCCCCGTTCTTCATCTGGATCGTCCGCCGCCAGAAGGTGCGTGAACTGTGAGCGGCATCCGCATCGGTTCTGCTCCGGCTGCGCGCGGCTCGCAGGCAGCACCTGCCGTCGCCGCCGTCATCGCCGGGCGCCGCGCACGTCACCGTCGGCACGCCGCCGTCACGGTCGCACTCGCCGCACTGCTCACGGTCGTGTTCGCCGTGGCGCTCATGGTCGGCAACACCTTCTATCCCCTCGACCAGGTGCTGCGGGTCGTCCTCGGCGAGACCGTGCCGGGAGCCTCCTTCACGGTGGGGGAGCTGCGCCTGCCGCGCGCGGTGCTCGCCGTGCTGGCCGGGCTCGCGTTCGGCATCGCCGGCGTCTCGTTCCAGACTCTGCTGCGCAATCCGCTGGCCTCGCCCGACATCATCGGCATCTCGCAGGGCGCCGGCGCCGCAGCGGTGGTCGGCATCGTCGTGCTGTCGCTCGACGGACCGGCGGTGTCCGCCCTCGCGCTCGGGGGCGCCGTGCTGACCGCCGCGGTGATCTACCTGCTCTCGAACAAGGGCGGATTCGCCGGCACACGCCTCATCCTCATCGGCATCGGCGTCGCGGCCATGCTCCAGAGCGTCATCTCGTATGTGCTCTCCCGGGCCGCGAACTGGGACATCCAGACCGCGATGCAGTGGCTCACGGGCAGCGTCAACAACGCCTCGTGGGAGCGCGTGCTCCCGCTCGTCGTCGCGGTCGTCGTCGCCGTGCCGCTCATGCTCGCGCAGGGCAGGGCGCTCGGCGCCATGCAGCTCGGCGATGACTCGGCGTCGGGCCTCGGCATCCGCGTCACCCGGACGCGGCTGCTGTTCATCCTCGGCGCCGTCGTGCTCCTCGCCGTCGCCACCGCGTCCACGGGGCCGATCGCGTTCGTCGCGTTCATGGCCGGCCCGATCGCCGCGCGCCTCACCGGCCCCGGTGCGAATCTGCTGCTGCCCAGCGGGCTCGTCGGAGCCCTGCTGGTGCTCGGCGGCGACCTCGTCGGCCAGTTCGCCCTCGGCGCCCGCTACCCCGTCGGCGTGATCACAGGAGTGCTGGGCGCGCCGTACCTCATCTACCTGCTCATCCGCACCAACCGCTCGGGAGGCTCGCTGTGACCGCAGCGCACACCCTGTCGGCCGAGTCCGTCACGCTCGGCTATGGCGCCCGCACCATCATCGACGGACTCGACCTCACCCTCGCCCCGGGCAAGATCACGACGATCGTCGGGGCGAACGGATGCGGCAAGTCGACGCTGCTCCGCTCGTTCGCGCGGCTGCTGTCGCCGGACTCGGGACAGATCGTGCTCGACGGCAAGTCGGTGCACGCCCAGCCGACCAGGGAGGTCGCGCGCGTGCTCGGCCTGTTGCCGCAGTCGCCCATCGCGCCCGAGGGCATCGCCGTCGCCGACCTGGTCGGTCGAGGGCGGCACCCGCATCAGCGGATGCTGTCGCGCTGGACCGCGCACGACTACGAGGTGGTGGCCGACGCGCTGGCCGTGACCGGCACGACCGAGCTGGCCGATCGCAGCGTCGACGAGCTCTCCGGAGGCCAACGGCAGCGGGTGTGGATCGCGATGGCCCTCGCGCAGGAGACCGACATCCTGCTGCTCGACGAGCCCACGACGTTCCTCGACGTCGCGCACCAGGTGGAGGTGCTCGATCTGCTCACCGACCTGAGCGTCTCGCGCGGCACGACCATCGTCATGGTGCTGCACGACCTGAACCTCGCCGCCCGGTATGCCGACGAGCTCGTCGCCATGAAGGACGGACGCGTGTACGCCGTCGGCAGCCCGCACGAGATCGTCACATCCCAGCTCGTCGAAGACGTCTTCGGGCTGGCCAATCAGATCACCACAGACCCGGTTTCCGGCAAGCCGATGGTCACCCCGATCGGGAGGCATCATGTCCGCTGAGAGCACCACGACCACGGATCGTCCGACGTACGCGCTGGCGCTCACCGAGGTGCGGCGCGTCGAGAGGGTGTCGCCCAGCTTCGTGCGCATCACCTTCGGCGGCGCCGATCTCGACGAGTTCGGCACGCCCGGCGACGTGTTCGACGCGCGGATCAAGATCATCTTCCCGCCGTCGCCGTTCGCCGTTCCCCCCATCGACCGGGAGACGGACGACTGGTGGGGGTCGTACCTCGCGGTTCCCGAGGAGGAGCGCGGCTCCATGCGCACGTACTCGGTGCGCGAGCTGACCGTCGCCGATCCGACCGGCGCATCGGGCACGACCGGCACCGAGCTGGTCGTCGACTTCGTGCTGCATCTGGAGCCGGGGCTCACCGGACCCGCGTCGACGTGGGCGAGCACGGCGCAGGTGGGGCAGCCGGTGTTCATCGTCGGCCCGCGCCGCGGCGTCCCCGCCTCGCAGCACGGCGGCGCGGAGTTCGCCCCCGGTTCGGCCCGGTCGGTGCTCCTCGCCGGCGACGAGACGGCCGCGCCGGCCATCGCCCGCATCCTCGAGGATGCCCCGCGAGACCTCCGCGGCACGGCCTTCATCGAGGTGCCGACGGCATCCGACATCCTCTCCATCGACGCACCGTCGGGCGTCGAGGTCACCTGGCTGCCGCGGGCGGCGGGCGAGCTGCACGGTTCGGCGCTCATCCCCGCCGTGCTCGCCCACCTCGGCGACGCGCACACGCACGTGGAGGTGCGCGACATCGAGGGCGAGGCGCTGCTCTGGGAGACGCCGGACTACTCCGGACTCGGCGAGGAGATCGCGGCGACGGATGCTCCCGCCGACCGTTACTTCTGGATCGCCGGTGAGAGCGGTGTCGTCACCACGCTGCGCCGGCACCTGGTCAAGGACCTCGGCATCGACCGCGCTCAAGTGGCGTTCATGGGCTACTGGCGACGCGGCGTCGCGATGCGCGGCTGAGGGGACGACGGATGCACTCGGAATCCACGAGCGTCTTCCTCGACGCGCAGGGTCTTGCGCTCGGCTACGGCCGGTCGCGGGTGGTGCACGACGTCTCGCTCCGGATCGCCCCGGGCCGCGTGACCGCGTTGATCGGCCCGAACGGCAGCGGCAAGTCGACGGTGCTGCGGGCCCTCGCTCGCCTGCACCGCATGGACGGGGGCCGCGTGCGTATCGGAGACGACGACGGCGAGCAGCGCGACGCCTCGACGCTGTCGGCCAGGGAGTTCGCGCGCACGGTGGCGATGCTGTCCCAGTCGCGCCCGCATCCCTCCGGCATCGAGGTGCGCGACGTCGTCGCGTACGGACGGCATCCGCACCGTGGCCGCTTCGCCGGCATGAGCGACGCGGATCGAGCGGCGATCGCCCGGGCGCTCGCGTTCACGGGGCTCGAGGCCATGGCCGACCGTGCCGTCGACCAGCTCTCCGGCGGTGAGCTGCAGCGCGTGTGGCTGGCCACGGCGCTCGCGCAGGACACCGGCATCCTGCTGCTCGACGAGCCCACCAACCATCTCGACCTGCGCTATCAGATCGAGACCCTCGACCTCGTGCGCGACCTCGCCGACGACCACGGGACGGCGGTCGGCGTCGTGCTGCACGACCTCGACCATGCGGCATCCGTCGCCGACGAGATCGTGCTGCTGCACCGAGGCCGCGTGCACGCCGCCGGCCACCCGCACGACGTGCTCACCGGCGAGAACCTGTCGCACGTCTACGGCCTCCGCATCGACACGACCGTCGACGAGGAGACAGGCCGCGTCCACGTCGCTCCGCACGGCCGGCACCACGACCGTGTGCGGCGCACCGCGCCCGTCGCCGCGCCCTGATGTCGCACAGCATCCGAGCCTGACACCGCACCACCCGACCCTGACACCGCACCAGCACTGAACCCTGCACCCGCACCACCCGAACGAGGAAGCGAATCACATGAAGAAGACCTCCCTGTCCGCCGTGACCATCGGCAGCGCGCTGCTGCTCGCCCTCACCGGATGCGGCACGACGCAGCCGGCATCCGGTACCGACGACGCGCCCGCGGCAGCGGCGAGCGCAGGTTGCGAGGCGGACACCACGACGACGTCCGATGGGCCGGTCAGCCTCACCGACGCGTTCGGGCGCACCGTCGAGCTCGACAAGCCCGCCGAACGCGTCGCCGTGCTCGAGTGGCAGCAGGTCGAGGATGCCCTCACGCTGTGCGTCGTGCCCGTCGCCGTCGCCGACGTCGAGGGGTACAGCCAGTGGGTGCAGGCCGAGAAGCTCCCCGAGGGGGTCGAAGACGTCGGCACGCGCCAGGAGCCGAACCTCGACGCGCTCTTCGCGACCGAGCCCGACCTCGTCATCGTCGAGGCGTACACGCGCGACGACGCGATCATCGCGCAGCTCGAGAAGTACGGCGTGCCCGTGCTCGCGACTCTCGGTGCGGATGCCGCCGACCCGATCGCCCAGATGCTCAGCACGTTCGACCTCATCGCCCAGGCGACCGGCCGCGAAGAGCGCGCGGAGCAGGTCACGGAGGAGTTCGAGTCGCACATCGCCGAGGCGAAGGCGGAGGTCGAGAAGCTCGCCCCGGCCAGCACCGACTTCGTGTTCTTCGACGGGTGGGTCGACGGCGGCAACGTGTCGATCCGTCCCTTCGGTCAGGGCTCCCTGGTGGGCGAGGTCGGTGAGGCGCTGGGCCTCACCAACGCCTGGACGGGTGAGGTCGACCCGGCGTACGGCCTGGGGCAGACGGACATCGAGGGCATGACGGCGGTGGGCGCCGCGAACCTGTTCCACACCGGCACGGCGGAGACCGACGGATCGAGCTTCATGGACGGCGTCGAGAGCAACCCGGTCTGGCAGTCGCTGCCCGCCGTGGCCGAGGGACGGGTGCACGCGTTCCCCGCCGGCGTGTGGACGTTCGGCGGCCCGCGGTCGACCGAGCAGATCGTCGACGCGTTCGTCGAGGTGCTCTCGAAGTGACCCGCACCCCGCCCCCGACCGCATCCGTCGATCTCGCCGAACCGCCCGCGGACGCGGACGCGGATGCGGGTGCGGCGACGGCGGGCGGCGCGGGGGCGGGGGGACCGCGCCGGATGCTCGGGACGCTCGGCGTCCTGCTGCTCCTGGCGCTGGCGCTCGCCGCAGCGGGCCTGTGGCACCTCACGCAAGGCACGAGCGAGGCGGGCCTCGGCGACAGCGTGATCTTCACGGGGTCTCGGCTGCCGCGGCTCGCCGCCGGTGTCACCGTCGGCGTCGCGCTCGGCGTGGCGGGCGTGCTCCTGCAGTCCCTGGCGCGCAACGCCCTGGCCTCGCCCGACACGCTCGGTGTGACGGCGGGCTCCTACCTGGCGGTGACGGCGGTCTCCGCGTTCGGCATCGCGATCCCCGTGTGGGCGTCTGGCGCGGTGGCGTTCGCGGGAGGCATCGTGGCAGCGGGCATCGTGCTCGGGCTCGCCGGCGGCGCAGGGTCGTCCACCACGCGTCTCATCCTCGCGGGATCGGCCCTGGCGCTCGCCTTCCAGGCCTGCACCTCGACCCTGCTCGTGCTCTTCGACGAGGAGACCAAGGGGCTGCTCGCCTGGGGCAACGGGAGCCTGTCGCAGCTCGGGCTCGACGCGTTCCTCCAGGCCGCTCCCGTGGTGCTCGTCGTCACCGGCGCAGCCCTGCTGCTGTCGCGCCGGCTCGACGTGCTCGCGCTCGGCGACGACACGGCCTCGTCTCTCGGCGTCCCGATCCGCTCGACCAGGGTGGTCGGCATCCTGCTCGCCGTCGTGCTCATCGCGGCCTCGGTGACGCTCGCCGGGCCCATGGGCTTCGTCGGGCTGTGCGCGCCCGTGCTCGCTCGGCTGCTGGCGAGGATCGTTCCCGCGCTCGGCCGGCACGTGCTTGTCGTACCGGCCGCCGGGCTGATCGGCGCGCTCGTGGTGATCCTCGCCGACGCGCTGCTGCGGGCGCTGATCGGCGCGGAGGGCGCCATCTCGGTGCCGACCGGGGTCGCGACGACGGTGCTGGGCGCCGTCGTGCTCATCCTCATGGCGCGGCGTCTGCGCGACTCCGGCCCCACCCGCGAACCGCCGAAGGTGCGCTTCGGGGTGCGGAGCACGCGCCGATTCACCGTGGTGCTCGTCGTCGCGATCGCCGCGGTCGCGGGGGCTCTGCTGCTCGGGCTGCTTGCAGGCAGCACCTGGCTGCTCACCGGCGACATCGCGCTCTGGTTGCGTGGTGAGGCGCCTCCGCTCATCTCCTTCTCTCTCGACGAGCGAGCACCACGTGTCGTGGCTGCGCTCGTCGCCGGCGCCGCGCTCGCGCTCTCCGGCGGCATCTTCCAGGCCGTCAGCCGCAATCCGCTGGCCGACCCCGGCATCCTCGGCGTGACCGGCGGCGCGGGACTCGGAGCCGTGCTCGTGGTGACGAGCGCGGTCGCCTCCACGGCGGGCATGATCGCCGCCGCGCTCGTCGGATCGATCCTCGCGTTCGCCCTCGTCTACGGACTCGCCTGGCGAGGAGGACTGAACGCCGACCGGTTCATCCTCATCGGCATCGGCGTCTCCTACGGCACGACCGCCCTGACGACGTTCTTCCTCCTCCGAGCCAACCCGTGGGACACGCCGAAGATCTACACCTGGCTCTCCGGCACCACGTACGGCCGGATCTGGGAGCAGGTGATCCCCGTGGCGATCGTCCTGCTCGTCGCGCTGCCGCTCGTGTTCTCCGCCCGCCGCGAGCTCGACGTGCTCTCGCTCGACGAGGACACCCCGCGGCTGGTCGGCATCGGGATCGAGCGCACCCGCCTCGTGCTGCTCGTCGTCGCCGCGGTGCTCGCGTCGTTCAGCGTTGCGGCCGTCGGTGTGATCGGCTTCGTCGGACTCGTCGCCCCGCACGCCGCACGCGCGCTCGTGGGCGCACGGCACACGCGGGTCATCCCGGTCTCCGTGCTGCTCGGGGCCGTGCTCGTCACGCTGGCCGACACCCTGGGCCGCACGGTGATCCAGCCGGCGCAGCTGCCCGCGGGCCTCGTGGTGGCGCTGCTCGGTGCTCCGTACTTCGTGTGGCTGCTCTGGCGGTCGCGCGACGCCTGAGCAGCCGGCGCCGACCGGCCGCCGCATCGCGCGACGTCCGCCGGCGCGGCGCCCGGCCCGGCTCAGCGGGCGAGGAAGGCCCGCAGGGCCGCGTTCACCTCGTCGGCGTGGGTCCAGAGCAGCCCGTGCGGGGCGCCGTCGACCTCGACGTACTCGGCATCCGGCACCGCCACGCGGAACCTGCGGGCCGTGGCGTCGATGGGAAGGATGTTGTCCTTCGTGCCGTGCAGGATGAGCGTGGGCTTGCCTGCCGCGCGCACGGCCTCGACGTCGCCGCGGAAGTCCTCGATCCAGGTGGGGACCACGGCGTAGGCCGCGACGGGGGCGCTGCCGGTCGCGACGTTCCAGCTGGCCCGCACGGCCTCTTCGCTGATGCGCGAGCCGAGGTTCTCGTCGAGGTTGTAGAAGTCGTCGTAGAACTGGGTGAACCAGGCGTAGCGATCGCCCTTCGCGGCCGCGGCGATGCCGTCGAAGACCTCCTGCGGAACGCCGTCGGGGTTGTCGTCGCGCTGCACGAGGAAGGGCTCGAGCGAAGCGAGGAAGGCGAGCTTGGCGATGCGCTCGTGGCCGTACCTGGCGACGTAGCGGGCGAGCTCGCCGGTGCCCATCGAGAAGCCGACGAGCACGACGTCGCGCAGGTCGAGCGTCTCGAGCACCGTGTTCAGGTCGGCGGCGAACGTGTCGTAGTCGTATCCGGAGTTCACCTTCGACGACTGCCCGAAGCCGCGGCGATCGTAGGTGATGACGCGGTAGCCCTGGGCGAGCAGCTCGCGCGTCTGGCGCTCCCAGCTGTGGCCGTCGAGCGGGTAGCCGTGGATGAGCACGACGGGCTGTCCCTCTCCCTGGTCTTCGTAGTAGAGCTCGATCGGCGTGCTGTTCTCGGTGCCGACGGTGATGTATCCCATGATCCTGTCCTTTCGGTGAGGCGAGAACGATCGTTCTCGCTGATGGGGATCAATCTAGAGAACGATCGTTCTCATGTCAAGTACACTGGTGCCATGACCGAAGACGAGGCACGCGAGCGCATCCTGTCCGCCGCCGAGGAGCTCTACTACCGCAAGGGGTACGCGGCCGTCGGCATGGACGAGCTGCGGGCGGAGGCCGGCGTGTCACTGCGCCGGCTGTACGGGCTGTTCCCCGCGAAGAACGACATCGTCACGGCCGTGCTCGCGCGCAAGCACCGCGAATGGGAGCACGCCCTCTCCGCGGCGGTGACGGATGCCGGCGACGACCCGCGCGAGCGGCTGCTCGCCGTCTACCGGTACCTGGAGGACTGGTTCTGCACGGGGGACTTCCGGGGGTGCGCGTTCATCAACGCCTTCGGTGAGCTCGGCGGCACCAACCCGGAGGTCGCGCGGATCGTGCGGGAGCACAAGGCATCGTTCCAGACGTACATGGCGGAGCTCGTCGTCGCCGCCGGCGCGCCCGCGTCCCTCGCGGCACAGCTGTCGATACTCGCCGAGGGCGCGCAGAGCACCGCGGCGATCTCGGCGGACCCGCAGGTGGCCGTGCAGGCGCGCAGCGCCGCCGAGGTGCTCATCGACGCGGCCATGGCGTAGCGGCGCGACTCCGCCCGCGAGGCGTGCGGAGGGCTCGGAGACGGGTGCGGGGGCTCAGAGCACCAGCCGGTACCCCATGCCCGACTCCGTGAGCAGGTGCTCGGGCGACCCGGGCTCGCGCTCGAGCTTCTTTCGCAACTGCGACATGTACAGCCGCAGATAGCCGGAGTCGGCCACCTGCTCGCTGCCCCAGATCTCCTTCAGCAGATCCTGACGCGTCACCAGGGCGCCCGGATGCCGCGCCAGGTGCTCCAGCATGCGCCACTCGGTCGGGGTGAGGTGCACGCGCGATCCGGCACGCGTCACCGACTTCGTCGCCAGGTCGACCACCACGTCGCCGAAGCCGACGGTCGACGCGCCGCCGGCCGGCATGCTGCGCCGCGACAGCGCGCGCAGGCGTGCGAGCAGCTCGTCCACCTGGAAGGGCTTGGTGACGAAGTCGTCGGCACCGGCGTCGAGCGCGTCCACCTTGTCGGCCGAGCCCGTGCGGCCGGAGACGACGATGATCGGCACCGTGGTCCAGCCGCGCAGGGCCTGGATCACCTCGATGCCGTCGAGCCGCGGCATCCCGAGGTCGAGCATGATGATGTCGGGGTGGGTCTGGGCGGCCACGGCGATGGCGGCGGCGCCGTCCTGGGCGACGACGACCTCGTAGCCGTGCGCGGCGAGGGTGATGCGCAGCGCTCGCACCATCTGCGGGTCGTCGTCGGCGATCAGCAGCTTCATTCCGCCTCCCGCGGTGGTTCTTCGGCCGGTCGAACGGTCGGCGCGGTGCGCGGGGCCGAGTCGGCGGCCACAGGCAGCGAGATGACCATGGTGAGGCCGCCGCCGGGGGTGTCCTCGGGTGTCAGGGTACCGCCCATGCCGACGGTGAACCCGCGCGACAGGGCCAGCCCCAGGCCGAGGCCCGTGGTGTTGTCGGTGTCTCCGTACCGCTGGAACGGCTGGAACATGGCGTCGCGCCGTTCGGCGGGCACGCCGGCACCGCGGTCGATGATCCTGATCTCGGCCCGGTCGCCCAGCGAGCTCGTCGAGATGATGACGCGCTCGCCCTCGGGGGAGTGCTTGCGCGCGTTGGCGAGCACGTTGACGATGACGCGCTGCAGCAGCACCGGGTCCGCGTGCACCGCCGGCAGGTCGGGGTCGAGGGCGAGGTCGACGTCCGCCGGCCCGAGGCCGAGCTCGTCGACGGCGGCGAGGATGGTGCCGGCGGCGTCCATCGCCGTCGGCGACACGGCGAGCACGCCCGCCTGCACCCTGCTCACGTCGAGCAGGTCGGTGACGAGGGCCGACAGCGTGGCCAGGCTCTCGTCGGCCGTCGCGAGCAACTCGTCGCGATCGGACGCCGACAGGTCGCGCGCTCCCCGCAGACCGCCGATCGCGGCGACGGCTGAGGCGAGCGGACGGCGCAGGTCGTGACTGACCGCCGAGAGCAGGGCGCTGCGCACCTGGTCGGTCTCGGCCAGCGCCTCGGCCTCGCGCGCGGTGGCGCGCAGATCGGTGTGCTCCATGGCCGCCGAGATCTGCGCGACGATCGCGTCGAGCAGCCGTCGCTCCTGCCCGTCCAGCGGGGCGCCGTTCAGCTCGAGCAGGGCGCGGGGCGCACCGGTCGTCGTCTGACCGACCGGCACCGTGGCGGCCCGGCCGTCGGCCAGCGGTTCGCCGTCGCTGGCGAGCACCTCGCCGTCGGGCGACAGCAACCGCACTCCCGCGAGGCCGAACGCCTCTCGGGTGCGGCTGACCAGCGCGAGCACGGCGTTGTCGCCGCGCAGCACGTTGCCGGCGACGGCGGCGAGCAGCTCGGCCTCGGCCGCGGCGCGCTGCGCGAGGCGGGCCCGCCGTGCGGCCTGGTCGACGATGAGGCTGACGAGGATCGCGATGACGACGTAGAGCGACAGGGCGAGGGCGTGCAGGGGGTGCGCGATCGTGATCGTGAACAGCGGCGCCACGAACAGGAAGTCCAGGGTGATGCCCGACAGCACGGCGGCGAACACGGCGGGGCGGATGCCGCCGACGAGCGCGACCACGACGACGAGCAGCTGATACGACAGCACCTCGGCGGTGATGGACTCCGGGCTGCGGAAGGTGAACATGAGCCACGACAGCAGCGGCCCGCACACGAGCGCGACGGCGAAGCCGAGCACCTGGCGCCGCCAGCCGAGCGCGCCGCCGGTGATGCGCGGCAGGGCGACGCGCCCGCCCGCGGCGGCGTGCGTGACGATGTGCACGTCGATGTCACCCGAGCGGCGGATCACCTCGGCACCGATCCCCGGGCCCGTCAGCGCCGCCGTGAGCCTGCTGCGGCGGCTGACGCCGATCACGAGCTGCGTGGCGTCGACGCCCTGCGCGAACTCGACGAGGGCCGAGGGGATGTCGTCGCCGATGATCTGGTGGAACGTGCCGCCGAGCGATTCGACGAGCGAGCGCTGCGCTGCCAGGGCACCAGGCGTCTCGTCGCGCAGCCCGTCCTGCGCCGTGACATGCACGGCCAGCAGCTCTCCGCCGGCCGAGCGCGCCGCGATGCGCGCACCCCGGCGCAGCAGCGTCTCGCCCTCCGGGCCTCCGGTGAGGGCGACCACGACGCGTTCGCGCGCCTGCCACGTGCCTTCGATGCCCTGTTCGGCGCGGTAGGTGCGCAGGGCGCTGTCGACCTCGTCGGCCAGCCACAGCAGCGCCAGCTCCCGCAGCGCCGTGAGGTTGCCGAGGCGGAAGTAGTTCGACAGCGCCGCGTCGATGCGTTCGGCCGGGTACACCAGCCCGGCCGAGAGCCGGTCGCGCAGCGACTGCGGCGCGAGGTCGACGACCTCGATCTCGTCGGCGCCGCGGACGACGGCATCCGGGATCGTCTCGTGCTGGGTCACGCCGGTGATCTTCTCGACCACGGCGTTCAGCGACTCGATGTGCTGCACGTTGAGCGTGGTGATGACGTCGATGCCCGCGTCGAGCAGGGCCTCGACGTCCTGCCAGCGCTTGGCATGCCGCGATCCGGGGATGTTGGTGTGCGCGAGCTCGTCGACGAGGGCGATCTCGGGCGCGCGGGCGAGCACCGCGTCGAGATCGAGCTCGGTCAGCTCGACGCCGCGGTGCACGGCGGTGCGGCGGGGAACCTCGGGGATGCCGATCGTCTGGGCGAGCGTGGCGGCGCGTCCGTGCGTCTCGACGACCGCGATCACGACGTCGCGATCCTCCTGCAGCAGGCGTCGCCCCTCGGCGAGCATCTCGAAGGTCTTGCCCACTCCCGGCGCGGCTCCGAGCAGGACCCGCAGGCTGCCGCGTCGCGGCGTGCGTGCCGCGTCCGTGCGCTCAGGGGTCATTCGCGCTCCCGTTCATCGAGTGCGAGGTTGAGTTCGGCGACGTTGATGCGCTCATCGCCGAGGAATCCCAGATCCCGCCCTTGAATCCTAGACTCCACGAGGCCGCGCACCTCGTGCTCCGGCAGGTGGCGCGCCGCGGCGACGCGGGGCACCTGCAGCAGCGCGTATGCGACGCTGATGTGCGGGTCGAGGCCCGAGGCGGATGCCGTGACGGCGTCGGCGGGGACCTGCGCGGGGTCGACTCCCTCCCGCGCGGCGACCTCGGCCCTGCGCTGCTCGATCGCCGCGACGAGGTCGGGGTTCTCCGGACCCAGGTTGCTGCCGCCGGAGGCGGAGCCGTCATACCCGTCGCCCGCGGCCGACGGACGGGGCTGGAAGTACTGCGGCAGTGCGTCGCCGTCAGCATCCGTCGCCGGCTGCCCGATGAGGGCGCTCCCGCGGTCGTCGGACAGGGGCGAGCCGTTCGCCTGCCACGGCAGCAGGAGCTGGCCGATGCCGGTGATGAGGAGCGTGTAGCCGAGGCCGAGCACGAGGGTGAGGGCGAGCATGGTGCGGATCGCGACTCCGGTGACGCGGAGGGTGGAGCGGGTGGAGGACATGGCGTGCTTTCGGTGTCGGGCGGATCAGAAGCCGGGGATGAGGCTCACGACCAGGTCGATGAGCTTGATGCCGATGAACGGGGTGACGATGCCGCCCAGTCCGTAGATGAGCAGGTTGCGCTGCAGGATCTGCGAGGCGGTCGCCGGGCGGTATGAGACGCCCCGGAGGGCGAGAGGGATGAGGAACACGATCACGATCGCGTTGAACACGATGGCGCTGAGCACCGCGGATGCCGGTGAGTGCAGTCCCATGATGTTGAGGGCGCCGAGTCCGGGGAACACCCCCATGAACATCGCCGGGATGATGGCGAAGTACTTGGCGACGTCGTTGGCGAGGGAGAACGTGGTGAGCGCGCCGCGCGTGATGAGCAGCTGCTTGCCGATGCGCACGATGTCGATGAGCTTGGTCGGATCGGAGTCGAGGTCGACCATGTTGCCCGCCTCCTTCGCGGCGGAGGTGCCGGTGTTCATCGCGACGCCGACGTCGGCCCGCGCGAGAGCGGGGGCGTCGTTGGTGCCGTCGCCGGTCATCGCGACGAGCCGCCCGCCCGCCTGCTCCCGGCGGATGAGGGCGAGCTTGTCCTCCGGCGTGGCCTCGGCGAGCACGTCGTCGACGCCGGCCTCCTTCGCGATCGCGGCGGCGGTCAGCGGATTGTCGCCCGTGATCATGACGGTGCGGATGCCCATGCTGCGCAGTTCGTCGAAGCGCTCGCGCAGACCCTCCTTGACGACGTCCTTGAGGTGAACGACGCCGAGGACGCGGCCGCCGTCGGCCGTGGGCGACGGGGTCGACGGTGCGCTTTGTCGGGAGGATTCACGTTTGTCGGAGGAATCCACGGGATTCCGCGGCGTGTCGCGGATCTCTTCCGACAGAATGCGGGCGGATGCCGTGCCCGCCGGCTGCACGGCCACGACGAGCGGCGTCCCTCCGCTCTGCGCCACGCCGTTGACGAGCGCGTTGAGCGCGGCATCCGGGGCATCGAGCCCCAGCCACGCGGCCACGGCCGAGGCGGCGCCCTTGCGGATGCGCGTGCCGTCGGGGAGGTCGAGGCCCGACATCCGGGTCAGCGCGGTGAACGGCACCACCACGGCGCCCTCCGGTCCGGATACGCGGATGCCGTGAGCGCGAGCGAGCTCGACGATCGAGGCGCCTTCGGGGGTGGGGTCGGCGAGCGAGGCGAGTGCGGCCGTGCGCATCAGGTCGTCGGACCCGACGCCGTCGAGGGGCAGCACCTCGTGCGCTCGGCGGTTGCCGTAGGTGATGGTCCCGGTCTTGTCGAGCAGCAGCGTGGTGACGTCGCCCGCGGCCTCGACGGCCCTGCCCGACATCGCCAGCACGTTGCGCTGTACGAGCCGGTCCATGCCGGCGATGCCGATCGCGCTGAGAAGCGCGCCGATCGTCGTCGGGATGAGGCAGACGAGAAGCGCGAGGAGCACCGGGATGCTGACGGGCGATGCCGCGTACGACGCCAGTGGGTTCAGCGAGAGCACGACGACGACGAACACGATCGACAGGCTGGCGAGCAGGATGTTCAGCGCGATCTCGTTGGGCGTGCGCTGGCGGTTCGCTCCCTCGACGAGGGCGATCATGCGGTCGACGAAGGTCTCGCCCTGCTTCGACGTGATGCGCACGACGATGCGGTCGGACAGCACGCGGGTTCCGCCCGTCACGGCGCTGCGGTCGCCGCCGGACTCGCGAATCACGGGCGCGCTCTCCCCGGTGATGGCGGATTCGTCGACGGTCGCGATGCCCTCGACGATGTCGCCGTCGCCGGGGATGAGGTCTCCCGCCTCGACGATCACGACGTCGCCGCGCTGCAGCTCGGCCGATGACACCTCGACGGTCTCGGCGCGCGTGGCGGCGGCATCCGACTGGGCGTCGTAGTGGGGCACGCGACGTGCCACGGTATGCGAGCGCGTGCGGCGCAGCGTCGCTGCCTGTGCCTTGCCTCGCCCCTCGGCCACCGATTCGGCGACGTTCGCGAAGAGCACGGTGAGCCACAGCCACGCGGCGATCGACGCCGTGAAGAGCGCGGGAACGGGGGCTCCTCCCGATTCGCGCGGTGCGTCGAGGAACGGCTCCGCGACCGCGAGTGCCGTCGTGAAGGCGGCGCCGACCCAGACGAGCAGCATGACCGGGTTGCGCACGAGCGTCGCGGGGTTCAGCTTGCGCAGCGCGCCGGGCAGTGCCTGCACGAGCGGACGCCAGCCGAACGAGCGCACCGTCGTCTCGCCGGCGTGCTCTCGGCTCGGGGGCAGGTGCCGTGGTTCCTGGGAGAGCGAAGCGAGACGAGAGGCGTCTGCGGAGGGATCGATGCGCGTGGTCATGTCAGACGAGTCCTTCGGCGAGCGGGCCCAGGGAGAGCACGGGTAAGTAGGTGAGCGCCGTGACGACGACGGTCACGGTGAGGAGCAGGCCGACGAACTGCGGCCGGTGGGTCGGCAGCGTGCCCGAGGTGGCGGGGAGCGTGTCCTGCGCGGCGAACGCGCCCGCGAGAGCCAGCACGAACACGATGGGCAGGAATCGCCCGACGAGCATGGCGATGCCGAGGGCGGTGTTGAACCACGGCGTGTCGGCCGTGAGCCCTGCGAACGCGGAGCCGTTGTTGTTGGCGGCCGATGTGAAGGCGTACAGCACCTCGCTGAGGCCGTGCACACCGGGGTTGAGGATGCTCGAGCCCTCGACGTCGTCGCGGATGCCGGGGACGGCGAAGCTCAGGGCGGTGCCGCCGAGCACGAGCACCGGTACGACGAGGATGTACAGGCTCGCCAGCGTCATCTCGCGCGGGCCGATGCGCTTGCCCAGATACTCCGGCGTGCGGCCGACGAGCAGTCCGCCGACGAACACGGCGATGATCGCGAGCACGAGCATGCCGTAGAGGCCGGATCCGACGCCGCCCGGTGCCACCTCGCCGAGCATCATGTTCAGCAGCGGCATCATGCCGCCGAGTGCGGTGTACGAGTCGTGCATCGAGTTGACGGCGCCCGTCGAGGTCAGGGTGCTCGCCGACCCGAACAGGGCGGAGCCGAGGATGCCGAAGCGCTGCTCCTTGCCCTCCATGGCGGCGCCCGCGAGCTCGGGCGCGGTGCCGCGGCCGGCCAGCTCGAGAGCCGACAGCGCCACGAGCGACACGGTGAGGATCGTGCCCATGACCGCGACGATCGCGAAGCCCTGACGGTCGTCGCCGACGAGGCGGCCGAAGGTGCGGGGCAGGGAGAACGGGATGGCGAGGATCAGCAGCACCTCGAGCAGGTTCGTCCACGCCGTCGGGTTCTCGAACGGGTGCGCGGAGTTGGCGTTGAAGAACCCGCCGCCGTTCGTCCCGAGCAGCTTGATCGCCTCCTGCGAGGCGACGGGGCCGCCGGGGAGGATCTGCGTGCCACCGGTGACGGTGCGCACCTCGGTGAAGCCGGCGAAGTTCTGGATCACGCCTCCGGCGATGAGCGCGACGGCTGCGATCACGGCCATCGGCAGCAGCACCCGCGAAAGGCCGCGCATGAGGTCGACCCAGAAGTTGCCGATCGTGGTCGAGCCGCGACGCGCCAGCCCGCGGATGAGCGCGACCGACACGGCGAGACCGACCGCTGCCGACACGAAGTTCTGCACGGTGAGGCCCGCGAACTGCACGACGTAGCCCACGGTCTTCTCGGGCGAGTACGACTGCCAGTTGGTGTTGGCCACGAACGACGCCGCGGTGTTGAATGCGAGGTCCTCCGGCACGGCGGGGAGCCCGAGGGACTCCGGCAGGAACGCCTGGAGCCGCTGCAGGGCGTAGACGAGCAGAAGGCCGACGGCGGAGAACACGAGCACACTGCGGACGTAGGCACGCCACGTCTGCTCGGATGCCGGATCGACTCCGGCGAACCGGTACACGAGACGTTCGGTGCGGAGGTCGCGCGGCGAGCTGAAGACGCGCGCCATGTAGTCGCCCAGCGGGCGGTAGAGCAGGATGAGCACGACGATGACGGCGACGGCCTGCAGCGCGCCGAAGAGGATGTCGGGGGCCATCAGAACCGCTCCGGGGCGACGAGCGCGATGATCAGGTAGACGACCGCGGCGATGCCGAGCGCGACGGCGGCGATCTCGAAGACGATCACGGTCGGTCCTCCTCGCCGTCGTCGGGGTGGGCGGTGGTCCTGGTGCGCGGCCCCATCCGCTCGACGCCTGACGCCGCGAGGGCGATGAGGGCGAAGACCGAGAGGGCCAGCGCGACGTAGATGATGTCGAGCACGGAGTCGATCAAACTCCGGCATTCCGCCGGCATCCGCGATCCTCACGGTTCCCCTACGGCTCCGCCCTACGACTCATGCGCGATGCTCACGAAGAGAGGCGAGAACGGCGGCCAGCCGGATGCCGTCGAAGGGGAGTCGCGCAGCAGCATCCGTGTCCTGAGTGTCGTATTCCGGAACTCTGTCCACAGGCGGCATCTGGAGGCGCCGTACTGCATAGGCTTCTGTCCACATATGAGGACTGTTGACCTTCATATGAAAGCGGAAGGCGAGAATTCTGGGGGAGCCTTGTGACCGAGGTGCAGCTGTTCTATGAGGACCTGCTCGAGACGGGCGCGCGTTTCACGAACGCGTTGATCAACATCGAGCCCGATCTGCTGAACCTCGTCGGCGACGACCCGGGGGTCGACGTGCCGGCGGGTCGTCACCTGTTGCGGACGGAGATGAACGCGCGGCTCGATGCTTTGCACGACGCGACGGTCGCGCACAGGGACGCGGGTACAGCGGTCGCGGGTAACGTGCAGCGCATCGTGGCGCGGTACTCGGAGCTCGACGCTGAGCTGAGTGGGACGGGGACCCCGTGAGCCTGTCATCGCCAGGGCGTGGGTTCCCGTTGGAGCGGATCGCGGGCGACGTGGGGACGATGTCGGTGTGGGTGGACCTGCTCGACGCCGTGGCTGAGCACCTCGGCGAGCTGCGGAACGCGTCAGCGGGTGCGACGGGCCTGCCCGGGATGGGAGACGCGATCACGGGCGTCCGCGCTGATGCTCTCGGCATCCTGTCGACGATCGGCCCGGACATCGCGGTGGCTCAGCAGGTGTCGGAGGTGTTGGCGGCCTACGCGCGAGCGCACGACGAGCATGCGGCGAAGGCGAACCAGCTGGTCGACGAGATCGAGACCGCTCATGCCCTGTGGGTGGCGCTGGGTGAAGAGGCCGATCGGGCGGGGCGCGGAGCGCTGGCGGCATCGCGCGGCGATGATGTGGCCGCGTTGCACGACGCGGAGGATGCGGCAGCCGAGGCCATCGCCGCTCGGAACCGCGCCGAAGAAGATCTCGACGAGCTGTGGCGGCGGTACGAGTTCCATTACGCGGCGTGGGACGAGGCATACGACACAGCAGTGAGCGCGTTGACCTTCGAGTCCTCAGCGCCGGTGCTCACGGCGGAGTCCGATGATCTGCTGGGTGGCCTGCTCAGCGCGAACGGGCCCGCCGAGGTCCTCGAGCTGTGGCTCGCGCCTCCCGAGCTGCACGAGGAGCTGCTCGCGACGCATCCTGCGATCCTGGGTGCGCTGGATGGCCTGCCTGCGGCCGTGCGGATTCGCGCGAATCAGAACAACGCAGTCGAGTGGATCGCTCAGGCGCAGGCCGAGCTCGACGGCGAGAACATCTCCGACGAGCGACGAGCGTTCGTCGAGAACGAGATCGCGTACCTGCGGCACGTGCAGGACGGCACGGTGAAGCTGTACCTCTACGACCGGGACTTCTCGCGCATCGTGGAGATCGTCGGCAACCTCGACACCCCTCCGCAGCGGGTGCTCACCTATGTGCCCGGCACGTTCACGAACCTCGGCGACTTCTACGGCGGGAAGGTGCAGCAAGTGGCGGCGTCCATGACGGAAAAGGTGCCGGGCACCGTCGCATTCGTCTACAAGGACGGTCTGTTCCCTGGAGAGAATCACGACGTGGGCGGTATGTACCTGCCGCGCATCCAGGAGGCGAACGAGCACGATCGGGCGCGGGAGGCCGGTGCGCAACTGGCCCGCTTCGAGGTCGGCATGCGCACCGATCCGCTCTTCGCCGGGGCGGAGCAGGACGCGTTCGGCCACAGTTGGGGACTCTCGAACGTGACGAGTTCCGAAGTGGCCGGAGCCGAGTACGACAAGGTCATCTCGCTTTCGGGCGCGGGGATGCTGCCCGAATGGGACCCTGATCCCGACACGACCTACGCCGATCTCTCATACGAGGACGCACTGCAGGTCGCGCAACGGACAGGCGTCGTGTGGAACGGCAACAACCCTCGCTCGAACCCCGCGTTCGAGCACGGCGACTACTACCGCGGTCCCGACGACGAGGTCCTCGATCGGGCCGAGGCGGGAACGATCGGCGGGAGCCCCTACGTGTATCTTCCGCCGGAGTACTTCTCCGTCCTCGCGGACAATCACAACCTCATCGCCTCGAAGGACCCTGAGAACGAGGACGCATTGCGAGACATGAAAGACCTGGTGATGGAGCAATGAGGATGCGGAAGGCCGCCGTCACGAGTGCTATCGGGGCAATGCTCTTCTTGTCTGCGTGTTCGTCAAGCTCAGTAGCGAAGGAAGCGGATGCAGCGAAAGAAGTGGATACGAGCATGACGTGGCAAGAAGCGAAGGCCGTCGCGCAGGCGACATCCATGGAGATCGTCGCTCTCATATCGGAGGGTGACGTCGTCAGCGTAGATCAGCATGCTGAAGGGACTCTCTTCAGCTGTGATGACACACGGCACCGATGGACCGGGGTCACCAACGTGAGCTTGTCTCCCGGTGTCGATGTCGAGGCGCTCGTGAAAGACATGGAGAGTCGATTGGGAGAGGTGTTCCGGGCCGACGACGGCTATGTGATCTCGAACCGGCGAGGAATCACTGACAAGTATGTCGTGAAGGCAAAGTCGTCAACGACGGATGCCGCGTATCTGTTCGGAGAGGGGGAGGCAGGCACGATCTCAATCGACTCCTGGTCGCCGTGCTTCATTCTTCCCGAGGGGGTCTACCCCGGTGGCAAGTTCTGACAGCGACTACTACCGCGGTCCCGACGACGACGTCCTCGATCGAGCCGAAACCGGCTCGATCGGCGGGGGGCCCTACGTGTATCTTCCGCCGGAGTACTTCTCCGTCCTCGCGGACAATCACAACCTCATCGCCTCGAAGGACCCTGAGAACGAGGCGGTGCTCCGTGCGATGCGGAAGCTGTTGAAGCAATGAGTCGAACATGGGCGATGCTGCCAGCGTCGGTCCTTGCGGTCATGTGCGCACTAGCAGGATGCGCGGGATCGCCAACAGTTCAGGAAGAGGGGCGCGGTGTGACCTGGGAGCAAGCAAAGGCCGATGCGCAGGAGACGGAGATGGCGATTGCACGACTCATCCCTCAAGATCAGGTCGCGAACATCGATCAACATGAGTCGGGCTCGCTTTTTAGCTGTGACGAGACGCGCCACCAATGGACAGGAATCACCTATGTGACACTGGCGCCTGGCTCTGACGTTGAGGGGATCGTGAAAGAGATGCAGGGCCGCCTCGACGAGGTGCTCCGCACTAGCACTGACTTCAAAGTGACCAGCTATCGCGACATGTTCGACGACTACACCGTCGAAGCTCAGGCGCGAGCGTCTGCTGAGGCATATCTTTTCGGCGCTGACGATGACAAGGTCATCTCCATCGAGTCATGGTCCGTCTGCTTCACCCTCCCCGAGGGCGTCTACCCCGGTGGCAAGTTCTGACAGCGACTACTACCGCGGTCCCGACGACGACGTCCTCGATCGAGCTGAGGCCGGTTCGATCGGCGGGAGTTCGTACGTGTACTTCCCGCCCGAGTACTTCTCCGTCCTCGCGGACAACCACAACCTCATCACCTCGACGGACCCTGAGAACAGGAAGGCTCTGGACGCGATGGCCAGAAGGTTGGCGCGATGAAGACGAGGCTGAGCGCGGCCCCCGCGGTTCTCGCCGGAGTGATCCTCCTCGCTGGCTGTTCCGCAGTTGATTCGAAGACGGAGGAGAAGTCAGTGACTTGGCAACAGGCGAAACGGGATGCGCAGGCGATGGAGCGCGAGATTGTGGGGCTGATTCCACCCGATGACGTACTTAACGTGGATCAGCATGAGACGGGGACGTTGTTCAGCTGTGATGACACTCAGCACCAATGGTTGGGGAGGACATCCGTGACGTTGCAGCCCGGAGCTGATGTCGAACGAACCGTCAAGAAGATGGAGCAGGACTTTCAGGGTGATGATCGCTTCGTTGTCAGCACTTGGCGCGAAGTCTCGACGACCAATATCTGGTGTCCCTGGATTCGACGGCCACCTCAGAGGAGGGCTACATCTTCGGTGAGGACACCCCAGGAACGATCGCGATCGACTCATGGTCTCCCTGCTTCACGCTCCCCGAGGGGGTCTACCCCGGTGGCAAGTTCTGACGGCGACCACTACCGCGGTCCCGACGACGATGTCCTCGATGGAGCCGAGGCCGGTTCGATCGGCGGGAGTTCGTCGCTGTATCTTCCGCCGGAGTCTTTCTCCGTCCTCGCGGACAACCACAAGCGAAGGCGAGAGCAGTGCCGGCTCAGGCCTCGTTCGCGCCCTTCTTGGCGGTCCGCTCCTCGGCCGGTGGGCCCTCGGGGCGGTGCGCGCGTCGCCCGGCGACCACCACGGGCCGTCCGGCCCGCTCCTGCCCGGGCATCGGTCGCGAGCGGCGTCCGTAGATCAGCTCCGACGAGTCGAGCAGCCACGGCACCAGGGTGATCGATACGCCGTGCACCAGCATCAGCTGATTCGCGATACGGCGCGCGCGCCGGTTGTGCAGGAACGTCTCCCACCAGTGACCCACGATGTACTGAGGCAGGTACACGGTCACGACCGACGATCCGTGCTTCTCGCGGTACTTCTTGATGAAGCCGGCGATGGGCTGTGCGAACGACCGGTACGGCGAATCGACGATCACCAGCGGGATCGGCATGAGGTGGTCGGCCCAGTCCTTCTGCAACTGCGCGGTCTCTTCCGGAGAGACCGACACGTGCAGGGCGAGCGTCTTGCCGTGCTTGGCGGCGATGGCGTAGTCCACGGCCTTCACGACCGGTTTCTGCAACCTGTTGACCAGCACGAGGGCGACGTCACCCGTGGAGCCGAACCGAGTCGTGTCGTCGATCGCGATCTCGTGCTCGACGTCGCGGTAGTACCTCTTCACGCCCATCATGAGGAAGGCCAGCAGCGGGATCGCGATGAACACGAGGTAGGCGCCGTGGGTGAACTTCGTGATCGTCACGATGACGAGCACGAACACGGTGAGCGTCGCCCCGATCGAGTTGATCACGAGCCCCACGCGCGCCGCCTGGCGATCGGATGCCGCGGATGCGTCGCCCGGTCGTGCGGGTGTGCGCAGCGTGCGCCGCCAGTGCCGCACCATCCCGATCTGGCCGAGAGAGAACGACACGAACACCCCGATGATGTAGAGCTGGATCAGCGTCGTCAGCCGTGCCTGGAACACGACGAGCACGACGATCGCCGCGATGCCGAGCACGATCATGCCGTTGGAGAAGACGAGGCGGTCGCCCCGGGTGTTCAGTGACTTGGGTGCGTAGCCGTCGCGGGCGAGCACGGCGCCGAGCAGCGGGAAGCCGTTGAAGGCCGTGTTGGCCGCCAGCAGCAGCACGCACGCCGTCGCGGCCTGCACGATGAAGAACGGGATGCTGCCGCCGCCGAACGTGGCCGCGGCGATCTGCGCCATGACGCTGGGCTGCGGCTTGCTGCAGTCGAAGCCGATCAGGTCGCACGCGTTCTCGGCGTAGTGCACGCCGGTGATGAGTCCCATGGCCGTGAGGCCCGAGAACAGGAGCGCTGCGATCGACCCCATCATCACGAGGGTGCGCTGCGCGTTGCGGATCTTCGGCTTGCGGAACGCCTGCACCCCGTTCGACACCGCCTCGACACCGGTGAGGGCCGAGCATCCGCTCGAGAAGGCCCGAAGCACGAGCAGGATGATCGCGGCATCCGCCAGATGCTCGCCCTGGAGCTGATACGCCGAGCTCTCCGCCACGGGCGGGTCGCCCAGCATCGTGCGCACGAGGCCGGTGGCGATCATCAGCCCGACCGAGCCGATGAAGACGTAGGTGGGGATGGCGAACACGGTCGACGCCTCCCGCACACCGCGCAGGTTCACGATGACGATGAGCACCACGAACCCGACGGCGAGCTCGACGCGGAACGAATCGAGCTCGGGCACGGCCGAGATGATGTTGTCGACGCCGGAAGCGATCGACACCGAGACGGTGAGGATGTAGTCGACGAGCAGCGCGGCCGCCACGACCACCCCGGGGATCTCGCCGAGGTTCTTCGACGCGACCTCGTAGTCGCCGCCACCCGAGGGATAGGCCCGGATGAGCTGTCGGTAGCTGAGCACCACGACGATGAGGAGCACGACGACCGCGGCGGCCACCCACGGGGCGAAGGTCAGGAACGCGAGTCCGCCCAGCGCGAGCGTCATCAGCATCTCCTGCGGGCCGTAGGCCACGGAGCTCAGTGCGTCGGACGCGAAGATCGGCAGAGCCATGCGCTTCGGCAGAAGCTGGTGGTCGGCCTGTTCGCTGGTGAGCGGATCGCCGATCAGGATGCGCTTGGCGATCTGCGGCGCGTCGGGACTTTCCCCGTATTCGTCTGACACGTCGGGCGACTCTACGCCTCCGCCTGCCTTCCTCACGACATCCTCACGGAATCCCTACGGCGCGCCGGGCCACACTAACGGAATCCTGACGGCCATCCGCCGTCGCCTAGACTGGAATCCCGTGGGGGATCAGGTGCTTCTGGGTGTCATCGCGATTGCGATCGGCGTGGCCTTCGGCATCCTCCTCTTCGTGCCGTTCGTCGCCATCAGCTACCGGCGGCGCGGGCGGTTGAGCTTCGGGCGCACCATGCTGTGGCTCGGTGCCCTCGTCTACTTCTGGGCGATCTGGACCTACACGCTGCTGCCGCTCCCCGACTCGGACAGCATCCGCTGCGTCGGCATGATCACCGATCCGCTCGAGGTCGTCCGCGACCTGCAGAAGGCGTTCTCCGAGCCGGGCAACCCGCTGCGGCACCCGGCGTTCCTTCAGATCGCCTTCAACATCCTCCTGTTCGTGCCGCTGGGTGTGTTCCTTCGGGTCCTCGGTGCGCGCGGCATCCCGACCGCGCTGGTGACGGGGTTCGCGCTGTCGCTCCTCGTCGAGACCACGCAGCTCACCGGCGTCTGGGGCCTCTATCCCTGCGCATACCGCTTCTTCGACGTCGGTGACCTCATGACGAACACGACGGGTGCGGTGCTCGGCTCGGTGTTCGCCCTCGTGGTGCCGCGGTCGATGCGCGGCATCCGTCCTCGGGCCGACGCCGACCAGCCTCGTCCGGTCACTCGCGGGCGCCGCATCATCGCGATGCTGTGCGATGCGCTGGCGTGCGGCTTCGTCGCGTTCGGCGTCTCGGCGGCGGTGCAGCTGTGGCTGCAGTACGGCGTCGGCGACCGGGATGCCGTGCTCGACGGATCGCTCGCCGACCTCGTCAGCACCGCGGTCGCATCGGGGCTGTGGCTGCTCGTCATCCTCATCGGAGGTCGCTCGATCGGCGACCTCGCCGTACAGCTGCGCTACGCGGGATCGCCGCTGCCGTGGCCGTTCGCCCGACTGCTGCGCTGGGCCGGCGGCATCGGGGGCATCGTCGCGCTCTCGCTTCTCGGGCCGTTCTTCGACGGGCTGTCGTCGCTCCTCACGCTGGTCGCGTGCATCCTGGTGCTCACCACGGCGAGCGGCCGCGGGCTGCCCGGTCTGCTGTCGGGGCAGCACCTCACCGACGCGCGTGCGCGCGATGCGGCCTGACGCGGGTCATCGGCGATACACAGGGGTTTCCGATCACGCGTGCGTAACGTCGTGGACATGACAACGGTTTCCGTCGACGAGAGCGCGATCACCGAGGCGAAGGAGCTTCGCGATCAGTTCCAGCGCTTCCTCCGCGAGTACGAGTTCGGGATGCGCGAGGTGGAGACGAAAATCTCGATCCTGCGCGACGAGTTCACGCACGATCACGCTTACAACCCGATCGAGCACGTGAAGAGCCGCCTGAAGTCGCCCGACAGCATCGTGGAGAAGATCGCGCGCAAGGGCATCGAGGAGCCGGACTTCGCCCGCATCCGCGAGGAGATCACCGACATCGCCGGCGTGCGCGTGACCTGCAGCTTCATCGCCGACGTGTACCGCCTGTTCGATCTGCTCACCGCGCAGGACGACGTCACCGTGCGCATCGTCAAGGACTACATCAAGAACCCCAAGCCCAACGGCTACAAGAGCCTGCACGCGATCATCGAGGTGCCCGTCTTCCTCTCCACCGGAGCGCTCGCCGTGCCCGTCGAGGTGCAGTTCCGCACCATAGCGATGGACTTCTGGGCGAGCCTCGAGCACAAGATCTACTACAAGTTCGCCAACCAGGTGCCGGCGCATCTCGTCGACAGCCTGTCGGATGCCGCGGATGCCGCCGCCGAACTCGATCTCCGCATGGAGCGCCTGCACCGGGAGGCCCACGGCGTGCCGCGCAAGCAGCTCGCGCCGCCGCCTCCGGCCGTGCGGGTCTGACCGCGCCGGCGTCCGGGCGGACCTGCATCCGGGGATCGGACGGGCCGGAACCTCGTCAGCCGAGGAACTCGCGCGCCGCGGCCGTCATCGCCGTGACGCCCACCTCGATCGTGGGGTGGATCTCGGGCGCGAAGAACGGAGAGTGGTTGGTGGGGATTTCCTCGGCGAGCCGCCCGGCCGCCTCGGCCTCGGCGAAGCGAACGGGATCGACGCCGCCCCAGAACCAGAACACGAGCGGCGCGCCGGCGTCGCGCGCGAACCAGGAGACGTCCTCGCTGCCGGTGAACATCCCCGGGTCGATGACCGCCGTCTCGCCGAGCGCACGCCGTAGGGCCGAGGTCACGCGTGCGGTGGCGTCGACGTCGTTGATGGTGGCCGGCAGGGTGTGCAGGGTCTCGATGTCGGGTTCGCGCTCGGCGCCGGATGCCGCGGCCTCGGCCCTCACGATGCGTTCGACGCTCGCGAGGACCTTCTCTCGTGCGGCGTCGTCGGGGTAGCGCAGGCTGAGCTCGAGCTTCGCCTCGGCCGGGATGATGTTGTTCTTCAGGCCCGCGTGGATGGAGCCCACCGTGACGACGGCGACGCCCTGCGGGTCGATCTCCCGTGAGGCGATGGTCTGCAGTCGCATGACGGTGGCGGCGGCCATGACGACGGGGTCGATCGTGGCGTGCGGACGTGAACCGTGCCCGCCGCGGCCGTGGAGGGTGACCGTGAGACCGTCGGATGCCGCCATCTGCGTGCCGCTGCGCACGCCGATGATCCCCGCGGGGAGCGGCGTGACGTGCTGGCCGAGCACCACGTCGGGCGCGGGGTAGCGCGACAGCAGGCCGTCATCGAGCATGGCTCGCGCACCGGCGCCGTACTCCTCGGCGGGCTGGACGACCGCGACGACGGTGCCGCTCCACTCGGCGCGCTCGGCGACGAGCTTCTCGAGCGCCCCGATCAGCGCCGTCACATGCATGTCGTGGCCGCACGCGTGCATGACCGGGACGGTGGTGCCTGCGGGGTCGATGCCCTTCGCGGTGCTGGCGTAGGCGAGGCCGGTCTGCTCTTCGACGGGCAGCGCGTCCATGTCGGCGCGCAGCCAGACGACCGGCCCGTCGCCGTTGCGCAGCACGCCGACGACGCCGGTGACCCCGACGCCCTCTTCGACCTCGAGGCCGAGCTCGCGCAGGTGCTGCGCGGCGATGCCCGCGGTGCGCGTCTCCTGGAACGACAGCTCCGGATGCTGGTGCAGGTCGATGTACAGCGCTTCGAGGTCGATCGTCATGACACCCGAGCCTACTCGCGGCATCCGCCCGCCCTCCGGCGCCTGCGCGTCCGCTCGCGCCGCACGAAGCCGCCGCCCGCCGACTGCGGGATCAGTCGCGGACGTAGGAGGCGAGGTCGGGCCCGGGGTGGAGCACGGCGTTGACGATCGCCTGGATCGCGAACTCGCTCGCCTCGCCGAGCTCCACGATCTCGGGGTGCAGAAGCCACTGCATCTGCAGGCCGTCCATCACCGCGAGGATGCTCGCCGACGCCTTGTCGATCGTGTCGGGCTCGGTCACGCCCTCCTGTGCGCACAGCGCGCGGAAGGCTGCGGCGACCTCCGACCGGAGGTTGGTGTAGCGCAGCTCGAAGTAGGCGCGCGCGGGGTGGTTCTCGGTCACGGATTCCGCCGACAGCACGGTGTAGACCTGCACGATGCCGGCGCGGCGGGCGTTCGCGAACGCCGTCCGCACGAGGTGCAGGAACAGGGCCGGCCCGTCGGGGATGTGCTTCTCGGCGAAGTCGGCGACGTCGGTCTCGTCGCGGTAGGTCAGCACCTCCAGCAGCAGGTTCTGCTTGGACCCGAAATGGTGGAGGACTCCGGCGTGCGTGATCCCGACCTGCTCGGCGATGTCGGCCAGCGTGCCGTTCGTCGACCCCTTGCTGCCGAAGATCTCGATCGCGGACTTCAGGATCTGCTCACGCTTGGCGCGAGTGGCAGGGCGCGTGCGCCCTGATTCCACCGCAGTTCCGGCGTCCTTCGGCATGGGAACCCCCGTGGTCACTCGATCTGAGTTCATGGTACTTGCACGTTTACTTACCAGCCAGTAACCTCACCGTAGTTTACTTTCTGGACAGTAAGTGAACGACCCGCTGCCTGCACAACGACCGTGTCCTAGGAGAAGCAATGAAGCTCAGCAAGCCCCTGATCGCGCTCGCCGCGGCGACCGCCCTCGGAATCTCGGCCCTGGCCGGATGCTCCGCCGGCGGCTCCGGCGACGACAAGCCCGCCTCCGGCGCGGCTCTCACCATCGCCAAACCCGACGGCGCCATCACGACCGAATCGCACAACCCGTACCTCGGCGACTCCTCCGCGTCGAAGTACGGCTACGCCAAGGTGATCTTCGAGCCCCTGGCCCTCGTCAACCCCACCGGCGACCTCGGCACCACCCCGTGGCTCGCCGAGTCGGTCGAGTGGAACGACGACTACACGCAGCTCACCGTGGTCCCCCGCTCCGGCGTCACCTGGAGCGACGGCGAGGACTTCACGGCGGATGACATCGTGTTCACGTTCGGCATGTACCTCGACGGCTCCCTCAACGACACCTCCGCGCTGCACCTGACGAGCGTGGAGCCCCAGGGCGACGCCGTCGTGCTGACCTTCGCCGAGTCGAAGTTCACGGCGCAGGCGCGCGTGCTGCACACCCCGATCGTGCCCAAGCACATCTGGGAGAACATCGACGACCCCAACTCCGACCCGCTCACCGGTGACGGCCTCGCGGTCGGCACCGGCCCCTACGTGCTCGACAACTGGACGACGGAATCCGTGACGCTGACGGCCAACCCCGACTACTGGGGCGGCGACCTCGCGGTGCCGGAGCTGCACTACGTCTCCTATGGCGACAACGCGGCGCTGACCACGGCGCTCGTCTCGGGCGAGGCCGACTGGGCACAGGCGTTCATCCCGCAGATCGAGGACAGCTTCCTCTCCGCCGACGAGGACAACCACTTCCTCGCCTCCCCCACGGCCGGCTCGGGCACGCTGTTCATGAACCTGCAGACCAAGCCCTTCAACGACCCGGCGCTGCGGCAGGCGATCGCCTGGACCGTCGACCGCGACGCGTACGTCGACGTCGCCCGCGAGGGCGCGAGCACGCCCGTGTGGAGCGTGACGGGCCTCGGCGATCTGCTGGCCGACGAGATCGCGCCCGAGTACGAGGGCCAGGTCTACAGCGTCGACGTCGACAAGGCCAGGCAGATCCTCACGGACGCCGGCTACACGTGGAAGGACGACAAGCTCATCGACCCCGCGGGCGAGGCCGTCTCGTTCTCGATCTCGGTGCCGGCGGGATGGAGCGACTGGAACACCGAGCAGGCGCTGCTCGCCGAAGAGCTCGGCGAGGGGCTCGGCATCGACGTCAAGGTCGACCAGCCCGACTGGGGCGGCTGGGATGCGGCGCGCCAGGAGGGCAGCTTCCAGATGATCATCCACTGGCTCGAGGACACCGGCAACGCCTACGGCCTCTACACCTCCACTATGGACCCGAAGTGGGTCGTCGACGGCAAGGCGCAGTTCAACTTCGGCCGCTACGACAACCCCGAGGTGACCGCGGCGCTGAACACCTACGCCAACACGTCGTCCGAGGAGGAGCGCGCGGCCGCGCTCGCGGTGATGCAGAAGGCCTTCGTGACCGACGTTCCGGCGATCCCTCTCGGCTCGCACCCGCTGCTCGGCGAGTTCAACACGCGCAACTACGAGGGCTGGCCGTCGGAGGACGACCAGTACGCCTCGGCCGATCCGACCCAGCCGGCCGTCGTACAGATCCTGACGAAGCTGACCGCGAAGTAACGCTCTTCGTCTCGACGCGCTCGCTCAGGAACCGGATGCCCGTGCGGCCCGGTTCCTGAGCGAGGCCGCCGCGGCGAGACCGAAGACGCCACGGTCCGGAAGCAACGAAGGAAACCCATGACTGACCCCCTGCTCACGGTGCGCGACTTCTCCGTCGTGTACGACGTCGACCCTCCCGTCGCCGCGGTGAAGGATGTCACCCTCGAACTGCGGCGCGGCGAGATCCTCGGTCTCGCCGGGGAGAGCGGATGCGGCAAGACCACGCTCGCGTACGGCGTGCAGCGGCTGCTCAAGCCCCCGGCCGTCATCACCGGCGGCAGCGTGACCTTCCACGACGTGTCGGGTGAGGACGTCGACGTGAACACGCTGGAGCCCGAAGAGATGCGACGGTTCCGCTGGGACAAGGTCTCCATGGTGTTCCAGGGGGCCATGAACGCCCTCAACCCGGTCGCGACCATCGGCTCGCAGCTGGAGGACGTCTTCGAGATCCATCGTCCCGGCCTCAGCCGGCGGCAGCGCCGGAGCGAGGTCGCCGAGCTGCTCGAGATCGTGAAGGTCGGGGCGCAGCGGAGCCGCTCCTTCCCGCACGAGCTCTCCGGCGGCATGCGCCAGCGGGTCATGATCGCGATGGCCCTCGCGCTGCGGCCGCAGCTCATGGTCATGGACGAGCCGACGACCGCGCTCGACGTGCTGGTGCAGCGCGAGATCCTGAAGCAGATCTCGCAGCTGCGGCACGAGTTCGGCTTCTCAGTCATCTTCATCACGCACGACCTGCCGCTGCTGCTCGAGATCAGCGACCGCATCGCCATCATGCGCGACGGCGAGATCGTCGAGCTCGACACGGCGGAGAACATCTGGATGAGGCCGCGGGACGAGTACACGCGCACGCTGCTGTCGTCGTTCCCGCGGCTCACGGGCGAGAAGGGGGTGGTGGCGCGATGACCGTTCTCGACGTCTCGCACGTCACCAAGGTGTACAACGTCCGCGGTGCCGGGCGCCTCACGGCACTCGACGACGTGAGCTTCACGCTGCGTTCGGGGCAGACGATCGGCCTCGTCGGACAGTCGGGCAGCGGCAAGTCGACCATCGCGAAGATCCTCACGCAGCTGGAGACTCCGACGACGGGCGAGGTGCTGCTCGACGGCAAGCCGGTTCCGCGACGCGGCCGGGGTCTGCGCGAGTACCGGCAGCGGCTGCGCATGGTGTTCCAGGACCCGTTCGCCTCGCTGAACCCCTACCACTCCATCGGCTATCACATCGAGCGTCCGCTGCGACTCGACGGAGTGGTGCCGAAGAGCGAGATCGGCGCCGAGGTGCGCCGGCTGCTCGAGCGGGTGCGGCTGACACCGGATGCGGTCATCGACCGCCGCCCGCACGAGCTCTCCGGCGGCCAGCGCCAGCGCGTCGCGATCGCGCGCGCTCTCGCCTCTCGGCCGAGCCTGCTCGTCGCCGACGAGCCGGTGTCGATGCTCGACGTGTCGATCCGGCTCGGCGTGCTGAACCTCCTCGCCGACCTGCAGCGCGAGGAGGGCCTCGGCGTGCTCTACATCACGCACGATCTCGCCACGGCCCGGCACTTCAGCGACGAGATCATCGTCTTGAACCAGGGGCGCATCGTCGAACAGGGCTCCGCCGACGACGTCATCCTGCATCCGCAGGACCCGTACACGAAGGAGCTGCGAGCCGCGTCGCCCGACCCCGAGAAGCACTTCGCCTCGGCATCCGGAATCCTCGGAGGTGCACAGTGACCGCCATCGCTCCCATCCCCACGGGCGAGAAGCACGACGACGCGATCGCCGTCGGCACCACGGCGACCCGCGCGGTGAAGAGCCGCGCGCGCATCCCGTGGCGCTTCCTCGGCAGCCGCGCCCTGTTCTACGTGTTCACGCTGTGGGCGGCACTGACGATCAACTTCTTCCTCCCGCGCATGATGAAGGGCGACGCGGTCGACCAGTACCTCGCGCGCAACCGCAACGTCAGCCCGGAGGCAGCCGACGCGCTGCGCGCCCTGCTCGGTCTCGACACCGACAAGACGCTGTGGCAGCAGTACCTCGACTACTGGGGGCTCCTGCTGCGCGGCGACCTCGGCGTCTCGCTGCTGCACGGCCTCCGGCCCGTCACCGAGGTCATCGCGCAGGCGCTGCCGTGGACGATCGGCCTCGTCGGGTTCGCGACCATCGTGTCGTTCGCGATCGGGACGGTCGGCGGGGCCGTCATCGGGTGGCGGCGCGGAAGCCGCCTCGACGTGCTCGTGCCCATCACGACGTTCCTCGGCACGATCCCGTACTTCTGGCTCGGCCTCCTCGCGATCGCCGTCTTCTCCGTCAACCTCGAATGGTTCCCCATCGGCAAGGCCTACGGCGTCGGCTCGAAGCCGGAGTTCACGCTCGAGTTCATCGGCGAGGTCATCCACCACGGCACGCTGCCCGCCCTGACGATCATCATCGCCTCGCTCGGCGGCTGGATGCTCGGTATGCGCAACATGATGCTGACGGTGCTCGACGAGGACTACATCACCGTGGCGCAGGCCAAGGGGATGCCGAACCGGCGCGTGCTCTGGGGCTATGCGGCGCGCAACGCCGTGCTGCCGCAGATCCAGAGCTTCGCGCTCTCGATCGGCTTCATCGTCGGCGGCACCATCGTGATGGAGATGGTCTTCAGCTACCCGGGCGTCGGCAAGCTGCTGCTCGACGCGACGAACGCCAAGGACTACGCGCTCATGCAGGGCGTGTTCCTCATCCTCACGATCTCGGTGCTGGTCGCCAACATCATCGCCGACATCGCGTACGCATTCCTCGACCCGCGCACGCGCCAGACGGAGGCCTGACCATGAACGCACCCGCAGCCGGCACGCCCGAGACCCTCGCCGTCCGCACGCGCGCCGCGGCGCCGGCATCCGCGCCGACCTTCTGGAGCAGGCTGGGCGCCGCCTTCGCCATGTTCCGCAACGGCAAGTCGCTCACCGGGCTCGCGATCATCGCGTTCTTCGTGCTGATCGCGGTGTTCGCCGACGTGCTCGCGCCGTACCCGCCGACCAAGGTCGACAACACCCGCCGCTTCGAACCGCCGTCGGCCGACCACTGGCTGGGCACCACGCACATCGGCGAGGACGTGCTGAGCCAGGTCATCCACGGCACCCGCGGCGTCATCGTCGTCGGCTTCCTCGCGGCCGCGATCGCCACCGTCATCGCCATCGCGGTCGGCGTGATCGCCGGGTACCTGCGGGGGTGGAAGAGCGAGTCGTTGTCGGCGCTGACGAACGTGTTCCTCGTGATCCCCGGCCTGCCGCTCATCATCATCGTCGCGTCGATGTTCGAGGAGCCGCCGCTGTGGGTGATCGCCGCGGTGCTCGGCATCACCGGCTGGGCCTGGGGTGCGCGCGTGCTGCGCGCACAGACGATGTCGCTGCGCAACCGCGACTTCATCCAGGCCGCACGGGCGAACGGCGAGCCGCTGCGGCGCATCATCACGATCGAGATGCTGCCGAACCTCATGGCGCTGATCGCCGCGAGCTTCGTCGGCACCGTGACGGCGGCGATCCTCGGACTCACCACCCTGTCGTACATCGGCGTCATCCCCGTCACCACCTACAACTGGGGGACGATCCTCAACTGGGCCTCCGCGCAGGGCGCGTTCCGGCAGAACCAGTGGTGGTGGTACCTGCCCCCTGGGCTGTGCATCGCTCTCATCGGCGTGGCGCTCTCGCTCGTCAACTTCGGCATCGACGAGTACGTGAACCCCCGGCTGCGTTCGGCAGGGGAGCGCGCCCGTGCCCTGCGCAAGAAGGGCCTCGACGTCAACGACGCCGTCACCGCCGTGCGCAGCATCCCCGCCAGCCCCACGTCCACCGCCGACGAACCCGCACAGAATCCGAGCAGATGACCTCTCCCGCACTTCCCGACGTCCTCCCCTATCTCGACCCGGCCCGTTCGATACCCGAGCGCGTCGCCGACCTCCTCTCCCGCATGACCGTGGAGGAGAAGATCGGCCAGATGCTGCAGCTCGACGCGCGCGACGATCTCGACGACCATGTGCTGCGGCGTCACGTCGGCTCGATCCTGCACACCTCGCCGGAGCGTCTGATCAGGGCGAACGAGCTCACCGCGCAGACCCGTCTGCGCATCCCGCTCATCGTGGGGGAGGACTGCATCCACGGTCACTCGTTCTGGCCGGGCGCCACGATCTTCCCGACCCAGCTCGGCATGGCCGCGTCCTGGGATGCCGAGCTCGTGGAGCGCGTCGCACGAGCCACCGCCGAAGAGGTGGCGGCCACCGGCATCCACTGGACGTTCTCTCCGGTGCTGTGCATCGCCAGAGACCTGCGCTGGGGCCGCGTGAGCGAGACCTTCGGCGAGGATCCGTTCCTCATCGGAGAGCTGGCGAGCGCGATGGTCCGCGGCTACCAGGGCGAAGGTCTCGACGACCCCACTGCGGTCCTCGCGACGGCCAAGCACTTCGCGGGGTACTCCGAGACGCAGGGAGGACGTGACGCGTCGGAGGCCGACATCTCGCCGCGCAAGCTGCGCTCGTGGTTCCTGCCGCCGTTCGAGCGGATCGCCCGCGAGGGATGCCGGACGTTCATGCTCGGCTACCAGAGCACCGACGGCGTGCCGATCACGGTGAACGAGTGGCTGCTCAGCGACGTGCTGCGCGGCGAGTGGGGGTACACCGGAACGCTGATCACCGACTGGGACAACATCGGCCGCATGGTGTGGGAGCAGCACGTGCAGCCCGACTACACGCACGCGGCGGCCGCCGCCGTGAAGGCCGGCAACGACATGGTGATGAACACCCCGCTCTTCTTCGAGGGGGCACTCGACGCCGTGGAGCGCGGGATGCTGTCGCCCGACGACTTCGACGAGGCCGTCGCCCGCATCCTCACCCTGAAGTTCGAGCTCGGGCTGTTCGAAGACCCGCGGCTGCCCGCGCGAGACCTGGATGCCGTCGTCGGCAGCGCCGCGCACGCCGAGCTGAACCTGGAGATCGCGCGCCGCTCGGTCGTGCTGCTGGAGAACGACGGCACGCTTCCGCTGGCGGCCGGGGCCCCGCTGCGGGTGGGCGTGGTGGGTCCGCTCGCCGACGATGCGCAGATGCAGCTCGGCGACTGGGCTGGCGGCTCCGGTCAGGCCGGATGGCTCGCCGCGCAGCCGCGCGACATGATCACGACGGTGCTCGACGGCCTGCGCGCCGTCGACGGGTGGTCGGTGTCATACGCGCAGGGCGCCGACATCCTCGCGTTCGACGACCCCGACCACCTCGACCCCGTGCCGTGGGACCGGGTCTTCGTGCCCGCCGAACCGGATGCCGGGCAGATCGCGGAGGCCGTCGCGCTCGCCGAGGCCTCGGACGTCGCCGTCGCGGTCGTGGGGGATCGCATCGAGCTGCACGGCGAGGGACGGTCGACCGCGACGCTCGAGCTGCTCGGCGGACAGATCGCCCTGCTCGACGCGCTCATCGCGACGGGGACCCCCGTGGTCGTGGTGCTGCTCGCCTCGAAGCCGCTCGTGCTGCCGGCATCCGTCTCCCGTGCCGCCGCCGTGCTGTGGCTGGCGAATCCCGGCATGCAGGGCGGACGCGCGCTCGCCGAGATCCTCACCGGCGCCGTGGAGCCCTCGGGCAGGCTGCCCATCTCGTTCGCCCGCCACGTCGGTCAGCAGCCGACGTACTACAACCAGATCCGCGGGCAGCACGGCGACCGCTACGCCGACCTCACCCAGTCGCCCGCGTGGGCCTTCGGCGAGGGGCGCTCGTACACCACCGTGGAGTACTCGTCGCTGTCGCTGGATGCCGCCGAGTTCGGCGTTGGCGACACGATCACCGGCGCCGTCACCGTCACGAACACCGGCGGGCGGCCGGTGCGCGAGACCGTGCAGGTGTACGTGCGCGACGTCGTGACGAGCGTGAGCTGGGCCGACAAGGAGCTCAAGGCCTTCCGGCAGGTCGACCTCGCGCCGGGCGAGAGCGTGCGCGTGCCGCTGGCCCTGCCCGTCGCCGACTGCACGATCGTCGACGCTCGCGGCGTGCGCCGCGTCGAGGCCGGCCGGTTCGAGCTGCTCGTCGGACCGAGCTCGCGCGACGAGGCGCTGCTGCGCGCCGGCTTCACCGTCGCCTGACCGGATCGCCTGATCGGATCGTCCGGGGCGGGGGTCCGGCTCGGGTCGGGCGTCCGGATCGGGTCAGGCGTCGTCGCGGAGGCGCTGCGGACCTGCTCCCTGCGAGCCCAGGGCGTCGTCGGGGTTCAGCAGTCCGCACGCCTTCATCGACAGGCAGCCGCAGCCGATGCATCCGGTGAGCTCCCGCTCGAGCTTCTCGATGCCCTCGCGTCGCTTCTCGAGCTCGCGCTTCCACCGGCGCGATGCGCGCTGCCAGTCGGCGTGGCTGGGCGTCTCGGTGAGCGGCACGTCGGCGAACGCCTGCTGCACGTCGGCGAGCGGGATGCCGAGCCGCTTCGCCACCGTGATGAGCGACACGCGGCGCAGCATGTGCCGGGCGTAGCGGCGCTGATTGCCAGGGGTGCGCGTCGACGCGATGAGGCCGAGGCTCTCGTAGAAGTGCAGGGCAGACGGCGCCACACCGGTGCGGCGGCTCATCTCGCCGATCGTCAGCGGTTCGTCGGGGCCGTGCGCCGGATGCCGGTCGCCGGAGCCGCCGTGGTCCTCGGTCACGCAGCCTCCTCGATTTGACCTCAAGTGTACTTGAGGTCTTACGGTGGCATGGTGACCCGAACGACGAGCATCCGCGGCATGCTGACCCGAACGACGAGCATCCGATGACCTACGTGATCGCGCTGCCGTGCGTCGATGTGAAGGACCGTGCCTGCATCGACGAATGCCCCGTCGACTGCATCTACGAGGGTGAGCGCTCGCTGTACATCCACCCCGACGAGTGCGTGGACTGCGGCGCGTGCGAGCCGGTGTGCCCGGTCGAGGCGATCTACTACGAAGACGATCTGCCCGAGGAGTGGCAGGACTATTACAAGGCCAACGTCGAGTTCTTCGACGAGATCGGGTCGCCCGGAGGCGCCGCGAAACTCGGCGTCATCGCGCACGACCATCCGATCATCGCCGCGCTCCCTCCGCAGGAGGCGCAGGCATGACCTCGTCGCACACGCGGCCGACCGCGCCGGTGCCCACCGCGGTCGGCGAGGGGCTCAAGGCGGCGTTCCGCCACCACCCGGCCGGCGTCGCCATCATCACGGCATCCTCTCCCGACGGACCCGTCGGGCTGACCGCGTCGAGTGTGGCATCCGTCGCCGTCGATCCCGCCGCCGTGATGTTCTCCGTGACGCGGGCGACAGGCAGTGCGGGGGCCATCCTCGCCGCCGACACCTTCGTCGTGCACCTCATCGACCACGAGCACGCCGACCTCGCGCAGAGCTTCGCGGTGAGCGGCGCCGAGAGATTCACGGCCGCCCAGGGATGGAGCACCCTGCCGACGGGCGAGCCGTACCTCGCCGACGCGCGAGCAGCGCTGCGGTGCAGGCCGTTGCAGACGGTGCCCGTCGGCTCGTCGACCGTGGTCATCGCCGAGGTCGTCGAGGTCGTCACCGGCACTCCCGGCCGCCCGCTCGTGTACGTCGATCGGCGGTTCCATGCGCTTCCCGGGGATCCCGGCGTGCCCGGATCGGCGGGGGGGCGCGCCTCCGGCCGGCCGTGACCAGGGGCCGCGCGGAGGGCTAGGACAGCCGCGCCGTCGTGCCGCGGACGTTGAGTTCGAACGGCAGCGCCGACGGTACGCGCGTCGCGTCGCCCTCGGCGAGCTTGGCGAGCACGGCCTCGGCGGCGCGCTCGCCCTGCCCCAGCGGGAACTGGTCGACGGTCGTCAGCCGGAAGAACTCGCCGAGCTCGTGGCCGTCGATCCCGACGATCGACAGGTCGTCCGGCACGCCGAACCCGAGGTCGCGCGCGGCGAGGATCGCGCCGATGGCCATCTCGTCGGATGCTGCGAACACGGCTGTGGGGCGCGGCCCCGGCCGTCCGAGCAGCTGCTTGGCCGCGCGGTACCCGCCCTCGACGGTGAAGTCCGCCGGTTCGAGGAACGCCGGATTGAGCGGGATGCCGGCGCGCTGCAGCGCCTTCTCGAAGCCGAGGCGCCGGTTCGTGGGGATGTGGAAGTCGATGTCGAACTCGGGGTTCGCCCCGATGTGGGCGATGTCGTGGTGGCCGAGCCCGATGAGGTGCTCGGTGGCGAGCTGGGCGACCGCGACGTCGTCGACGGTGAGCGTGTCGAGCTTCGGGTTGGGGCCGCCGATCGCGATCACGGGCAGCCCGAGGTCGAGCAGCTGCTGCGTCTCGTCCTCGTCGAGCTCGATCGACACCGCGATCACGGCATCCACGCGCTGCCGCCGCAGGAACGTGTCGAACACGTGACGCCGCACGTCCTTGTCCGCGGTGATGTTGTACAGCGTGATGTCGTATCCCTCGCGCATGAGGGCCGCGGAGACGCCGGACAGCACGGTGCTGAAGAACCAGCGGTCGAGGAAGGGCACGACGACGCCGACGTTGCGCGTGCGGCCGGATGCCAGGCTCGACGCGCGCGAGGACACCACGTAGCCGAGGGCGGACGCCGCCTCCTGCACGCGCATCCGTGCGGACTCGGAGACGTGCCCGCGGCCGCTCAGCGCGCGCGAGACGGTCGCGGTGGAGACGCCGGCGAGCCGGGCGACCTCATCGATGCTCGCCATGTGAATCCTTCCTGGGGGCTCCCCTCCCCGCTCCGGTATGAGTTGTGGTCGGTTTTCGGACCGAAAACCGACCACAACTCATACCGGAGCGGGGTGCGTGGGGTGGGGGTGGGTCAGGCCTGCGTGAACCAGACCGCGGTGTCGACGGGGAGGGCGTCGCCCTCGAACGGCTGGCTGCGGACGATGACCGTGGCGCCCTCGGGCAGCGGCAGGGGCTCCGTGCCGAGGTTTGCGAGCACGTGCACGTCGCCGCGGCGGAAGGCCACGGCATCCGCCCCCGCGTCCTCCCAGACCAGCGAGCCGCTGCCGAAGCCGTAGCGTCGGCGCGTCGCGAGCAGCTCCTTGTACAGGGCCAGGGTCGAAGCGTCGTCAGCCGCCTCGACGTCGCGCGCATACTGCGCCCACTCGTCCGGCTGCGGCAGCCACGACTTGCCGGTCGCGTTGAAGCCGAACGCCGGGGCGTCCGCCTCCCACGGCAGCGGCACGCGGCATCCGTCGCGTCCGTACCGCTTGCCGTTCGTGCGGAACCACGTCGGGTCCTGGCGGAACTCGTCGGGGATCTCCATGGCCTCCGGCAGCCCGAGCTCCTCGCCCTGGTACAGGTACGCCGAGCCGGGGAGCGCGAGCATCAGGGTCGTCGCGGCGCGGGCGCGCGCGAGGCCGATCCTCGTGTCCGGCTTGTTCGGGGTCTTCGGCCCGATGCCCTCGCCCTGCGGGTTCTCCGCCGTCAGCGCGAGGCGCGACGCGTGCCGCACGACGTCGTGGTTCGAGAGCACCCAGGTGCTGGGTGCACCCACGGCGCCGAACTCGTCGAGCGATTCGCGGATGACGTCGCGCAGCTCCTCCGCGTTCCACGGCGTCATCAGGTACGGGAAGTTGAAGGTCTGGTGCATCTCGTCGGGACGCACCCACAGCGCCGTCTTCTTCAGCGTCGGCAGCCATGCCTCGCCGCACAGGGCGCGGTCGCCGTCGTACTCGGCGAGCACCTTGTGCCAGTCGCGGTAGATGTCGTGCACCTCGTCCTGGCCCCAGTACGGCACGTTCTCCTCGCCGCCGCCCATGGAGTCGGCATCCGGCACCGGCGCGTAGTCGGGGAGCCCGGCCTGCTTGACCATGCCGTGCGCGACGTCGACCCGGAAGCCGTCGACCCCGCGGTCGAGCCAGAAACGCAGGATGCTGCGGAACTCCTCCTTGACCTCCTCGTTCGTCCAGTCGAAGTCGGGCTGCGTGGCATCGAAGATGTGCAGGTACCACTGGCCGGGCGTGCCATCGGCCTCGGTCACGCGCTCCCACATGCCGCCGCCGAACACCGATTCCCAGTTGTTCGGAGGAAGCTCGCCGTTCTCGCCGCGTCCGTCGCGGAACACGTACCGGGCGCGCTCGGGGCTGCCGGGGCCGGCCTTCAGCGCGGCCTGGAACCACGGATGCTGGTCGGACGAGTGGTTCGGAACGAGGTCGACGATCACGCGGATGCCGCGGGCGTGGGCCTGTGCGAGCATCTCGTCGAAGTCGGCGAGGGTTCCGAACAGCGGGTCGACGTCGCGGTAGTCGGCCACGTCGTAGCCGGCGTCGCGCTGCGGGCTCGTCATGAACGGGCTCAGCCAGATCGCGTCGATGCCGAGGTCCTTCAAGGCGTCGAGGCGGCTGGTGATGCCGGGCAGGTCGCCCACACCGTCACCCGATGCATCGGCGAAGGAGCGGGGGTAGATCTGATAGATGACCGCGCTTCGCCACCACTCGGAACCGGGGGCTGCGATCTGCTCAAGCTGTGCCATGGGAACAGGCTAGTGCAAACGCTTACAGTCGTGCCAGAGCGCGAATCGAATCGGTTCGGATGGGCGTGTCGCGGTGTGCTGCGAGGGCGTGTTGCAGCTTCGGGTCGGCGCGAGTTAGGCCGCGATGCGGGCGACCGCGTTGATCGCGCTCTGGAAGAAGCCGAGGCCGTCGACGCCGGAGCGCATCGCCACCGCGGTGTCGGGGCCGAAGCCGGGCTCGGTGGCGTGCTCGGGGTGCGGCATGAGTCCGACGACGTTACCTGCCTCGTTCGTGAGACCGGCGATGTCGCGGAGAGATCCATTGGGGTTCACGCCGGCGTAGCGGAACGCGACGAGGCCCTCGCCCTCCAGGCGGTCGAGCGTCTCGGCATCCGCGATGTAGCCGCCCTCGGCGTTCTTCAGGGGGATGACGATCTCCTGGCCGGTGCGGAAGGTGTTCGTCCACGCGGTGTCGGAGTTCTCGACCGTGAGCTTCTGGTCGCGGCGCACGAAGTGCTGGTGGTCGTTGCGGATCAGACCTCCCGGCAGCAGGTGCGCCTCGACGAGCATCTGGAAGCCGTTGCAGATGCCGAGGATGGGCATGCCCTTTGCTGCGGCGTCCTTGACCTCGGACATGATCGGCGACAGTGCCGCGATCGCACCGCTGCGCAGGTAGTCGCCGTAGCTGAAGCCGCCGGGGAGCACGAGCGCGTCGACGCCCTCGAGGTCGTGCGAGCCGTGCCAGAGCGCGACGGGCTCTGCGCCGGCGATGCGCACGGCTCGCTGCGCGTCACGGTCGTCGAGCGACCCGGGGAAGGTGATGACCCCGATGCGGACCGTCATTCCGCGACCTCGATGCCGACGACGTCCTCGATGACGGAGTTCGAGAGCACCTCGTCGGCGATGCGACGGGCCTCGGCGAGGACCTCGTCGGTGACCTCGCCGTCGACGGTGAGCTCGAAGCGCTTGCCGATGCGGACGTCGCTGAAGCCCTCGACGCCCAGGCGGGCGAAGGCGCCGGACACGGCCTTCCCCTGCGGGTCGAGCAGTTCGGGCTTGGGCATGACGTCGACGACGATGGTGGGCATGAACGGCTCCGGAAGTCGCGGGCGGACGGGCGCTTCCAGTCTACCGGCACGCGCGACATCCCCGACGCGGCATCCGTCCGCGTGACGCGGCACCCTCGGTGGGCGGCGTCCGTGTGGCGACCCGGCATCCGCTGCCGACCGCCCACGCCCCGGGTTTCCGCTCAGGAGTGGAAGACCGTGTGGAGGTCGCCGATCGCGTCGCGACCTCCGAGGCCGTCGATCTCGAACAGCACCGAGATGCCGGTCACGTGGCTGCCGAGGCGCTCGACGAGTCGCCGACCGGCCGCGAGAGTTCCGCCGGTCGCGAGCACGTCGTCGATGAGCAGCACGCGCGACCCGGCCGGGAGGTCGTCGTGCATCTCGATGGTCGCGGTGCCGTACTCGAGCGCATAGTCGACGGATGCCGCGGGCCGGGGCAGCTTGCCCGCCTTGCGGATCGGGATGAGGCCCACCCCTGCGGCGATCGCCGCGGCACCGGCGAGGATGAACCCGCGCGCCTCGATGCCTGCGACCACGTCGAACTGCCCTGCGAAGGGCTCGATGATCGCCTCGGTGGTGACGCGCAGCGCCTCGGCATCCGCCAGCAGCGGCGTGATGTCGCGGAAGACGATGTCCTTCTCGGGGTAGTCGGGGACGGAGCGGATCAGCGACTGAGCGCGGGCGAGAGCGGGAGAGAGTTCGGTGTCGGGCATCGGGCAAGGGTACTCGCCTCGGCTGTGAGGCCGTCGCGACCGTCCCGCATGCGCGCCGGGGCTTGACAGTTGTGGGAGCGCTCCCATAAGGTGCTCAACAGTGCGTGGGAGCGCTCCCATGTTCCGGCCGCTCGAACTGTTCGAACCGCTCGAACGGCTCAGCACCTGAGCGCGACCGCGCACGCACCACGAACCCGAGCACGACCCCACACCCACCACAAAGGAGTGAACTGTGAACACGCACGCTCGCCGTCGGATGCTGGTGACGGCATCCCTGGCCTCGGTCTCCGCCCTGGCGCTGGCCGGATGCTCCGCATCGACCGGATCGGCCGACGCCGGCGCCGGCTCCGACGAGAAGATCACACTGACGATCACCACGTTCGGCACGTTCGGCTACGACGACCTCTACGAGGAGTACGAGAAGGAGCACCCGAACATCACCATCGAGGCGACCAACATCGACACCGGCGGCAACGCCCGCACCGACGCGTTCACGAAGATCGCCGCCGGGAGCGGCCTCAGCGACATCGTTGCGATCGAAGAGGGCTGGCTCGGCGCGATCATGGACGTCTCCGACACCTTCGTCGACCTGCGCGACTACGGCATCGAAGACCGCAAGGACGACTGGGTGGACTGGAAGTACGCCCAGGGCACGGATGCCGAGGGCCGTGTGATCGGCTACGGCACCGACATCGGTCCGACCGGCATCTGCTACAACCGTCCGGCGTTCGAGGCTGCCGGCCTGCCCAGCGACCGCGAGTCGGTGGCCGAACTGCTCAGCGGCGACTGGGAGCACTACTTCGAGGTCGGCCAGCAGTACACCGACAAGACGGGCAAGGCCTGGTACGACCACTCCGGATTCGTCTGGAACTCGATGGTGAACCAGCTCGACGAGGGGTACTACACGGCCGACGGCGAGCTGAACGTCGAGGGCAACGCCGAGCTGAAGGCGCGCTTCGAGCTGCTGGGGGCGGCGACCGAGGGCGGCCAGTCCGCCGCGCAGTCCGCGTGGGACTGGAACGGCGGCAAGTCGTTCGTCGACGGCACGTTCGCGACGTTCGTGTGCCCTGGTTGGATGCTCGGGGTCGTGCAGGGACAGGTGGAGGCCGGCGGCGGAGACGCGTCGACGGGCTGGGACTTCGCCGACGTGTTCCCCGGCGGGGCTGCCAACTGGGGTGGCGCCTGGCTGTCGATCCCCGAGAGCTCCGCGCACAAGAAGGAGGCGGCGGCGCTCGCCGACTGGCTGACGCAGCCGGAGCAGCAGGTGAAGCAGTCGGCCGCGGCCGGCAACTTCCCCTCGACGGTGAAGGCTCAGGAGACGCTGGCCGCCGAGGCCACGCCGAACGAGTTCTTCAACGGCGCGCCGACCGGCGCCATCCTCGCCGAGCGGGCGCAGGGCGTGGTGGCGCAGTTCAAGGGAGCCGACGACTCGGTCATCCAGGAGAACGTGTTCGGCCCGGCGCTCAGCGCGCTCGATCGCGGTGAGACCGACACGCAGGGCGCCTGGAAGCAGGCTCTCGAGCTGCTGGACGACCTGGTCGGCTGACCGTCACCTCGCGCCTTCCGGTCGCAGTTCCCGCCGTCTCGGCACCTCCGCAGCTGCGGGAACTGCGACCGGAACAGCGCCCGACCCTCCGACGGGAGACCTCATGACCCTCACTGCTCAGCGCGAGGAGCGCGAGGAGCGCGCGGCAGCGGCATCCGTGCGGAAGGATGCCGTGCCGGAGCGCTCGTGGCGCCACCGGCTGTCGCGGTTCGACCAGAACGCCTCGCCGTACTTCTACGTCTCGCCGTTCTTCCTGCTGTTCGGCCTGGTCGGGCTGTTCCCGCTGGCGTACACGGTCTACGTCGCCGTGCACGACTGGGATCTGCTCAAGGGCGAGGGCGGCTTCGTCGGCATCGACAACTTCGTCGAGATCCTCGGCGACGCCATGTTCTGGAACTCGATCGGCAACACGCTGAGCATCTTCGTGCTCTCCGCCGTGCCGCAGCTGGCGATGGCACTGCTCATCGCGTATCTGCTCGACCGCGGCCTGCGGGCGCCGACCTTCTGGCGCATGAGCGTGCTCATCCCCTACGTCGTCACTCCGGTGGCGGTGGCGATCATCTTCTCCAGCGTGTTCAACGAGGCGGACGGCCTGGCCAACAACCTCCTCAACCTCATCGGCATCGCCGATCAGGAGTGGAAGCACAACACCTTCCTCTCGCACATCGCGATCGCGATCATGGTCAACTTCCGCTGGACCGGTTACAACGCGCTCATCCTCCTCGCCGCGATGCAGGCCGTGCCGCGTGACCTGTACGAGTCGGCCGCGCTCGACGGCGCCGGCTCCGTGCGTCGCTTCTTCTCCATCACCATCCCCTCGATCCGTCCGACCCTCATCTTCGTCATCATCACGGCCACGATCGGCGGCTTGCAGATCTTCGCGGAGCCGCGCCTGTTCGACGTCTCCACCGCCGGGGGCATCGGCGGAAGCGACCGGCAGTTCCAGACCACCGTGCTCTTCCTCTGGGAACTGGCCTTCTTCCGCAGGAACCTCGGCGAGGCATCCGCCGTCGCGATCCTGCTCTTCGCGCTGATCGTCGGCATCGGCGTGATCAACTTCCTCATCTCGCGCCGGATCGCCACCGGCGACGCCCCGCGCTCGCGCGTCGCCCGCCGTCGGCGTGACCGCACCGAATCCGCAGCGACCACGACAGGAGCCGACCGATGACCGCAACGCAGGCGCTGAGCGTGCCGGAGCGCATCCGCCGGCGCAGCGCGGGGACGGCAGGCATCGGCAGCCGTCCCGGCTTCCTCACCTACGGGCTGCTGGCCGCCTTCATCATCGGCAGCGTCTATCCGCTGTGGTGGTCGTTCGTCGTCGCCAGCGGCACGAACGCCACACGGGGCGAGACGCTGCCGCTCATCCCCGGAGGCAACTTCGTCGCCAACGCCGCGCGAGTGCTCGACGCGATCCCGTTCTGGCTCGCCCTGGGCAACTCGCTCATCGTGTCGGCGGTCATCACGGTATCGGTGGTGACCTTCTCGACCCTCGCAGGGTACGCCTTCGCCAAGCTGCGGTTCCGTGGTCGAGACGGTCTCATGGTGTTCGTCATCGCGACCATGGCGATCCCCACGCAGCTGGGCATCATCCCGCTGTTCATGGTCATGCGCGAGTTCGGCTGGACCGGATCGATCGGCGCGGTCATCGTGCCCACGCTGGTCACCGCGTTCGGCGTGTTCTTCATGCGCCAGTACCTCGTCGGCGTGATCCCCGACGAGCTCATCGAAGCCGCCCGCATGGACGGGGCGAACCAGTTCCGCACCTTCCTCACCGTCGGGCTGCCGGCCGCCCGTCCGGCGATGGCGATCCTCGGCCTGTTCACGTTCATGACGGCGTGGACCGACTACCTGTGGCCGCTCATCGTGCTCTCACCTCAGAACCCCACTCTGCAGACGGCGCTCAGCCAGCTGCAGTCGGGCTATTACATCGACTACTCGATCGTGCTCGCCGGAGCGATCCTGGCCACACTGCCTCTGCTGCTGCTGTTCGCCGTGGCAGGCAAGCAGCTGGTCAGTGGCATCATGGCGGGCGCGGTGAAAGGATGACCTCCATGACCCCACGACCCTTTCCGCACGACTTCCTCTTCGGCGTGGCGACCGCGGCCTATCAGATCGAAGGCGCCGCGTTCGAGGACGGGCGGACGGCGTCGATCTGGGACGCCTTCACGAGGGTGCCGGGTGCGGTGGTGAACGGCGACAACGCCGATGTGGCGTGCGACCACTATCACCGCTACCGCGACGACGTCGCGCTCATGAAGGACCTCGGTCTGCAGACCTACCGCTTCTCGACGTCGTGGTCGCGCGTGCGGCCCGACGGCGGTGCGGTGAATCGCGCGGGCGTCGACTTCTACAGCAGGCTGGTCGACGAGCTGCTCGACGCCGGCATCCTGCCATGGCTCACCCTCTACCACTGGGACATGCCGCAGGCGCTGCAGGATGCCGGAGGCTGGACGAACCGCGATACCGTCGAGCGCTTCGTCGAGTACGCGGGCACCGTGCACGACGCTCTCGGCGACCGCGTGGGCGTGTGGACGACGCTGAACGAGCCGTGGTGCGCCTCGTTCCTCTCGTATACGGGCGGGGAGCACGCGCCGGGGCACACGAGCATCGCCGAGGGGCTGCTGGCCTCGCACCACCTGCTGCTCGCACACGGACGCACCGTTGAGGAGCTGCGCTCGCGGGATGCGAACCTGAACCTCGGCATCACCTTGAACCACACGGTCGCCGACCCCGCCGACCCGCAGAACCCCGCCGACGTCGACGCCGCGCGCCGTGTCGACGGGCAGTTCAACCGCTGGTTCCTCGACCCGATCTACCGCGGGGCGTACCCGGCCGACATCGTCGAGGACATCAGGGCTGTCGATCCCGAGGCCGTCTCGCTCTTCGAGTCGGCGATCCACGAGGGCGACCTCGCCGCGATCTCGGCGCGCATCGACACGCACGGGGTGAACTATTACCACGGCGACCTCGTGGCGGGGAGCGCACCCGCCGACGCGCCGGTGTCTGGCGGGCCGGCGACAGCGCGCCCCGGCCGCAGCCCGTACCCGTCGGATGCCGGCATCCACTCGGTCGAGCGGGGTCTGCCGCGCACCGCCCAGAACTGGGAAGTGCAGCCCGAGGGGCTGACGCGTCTGCTGCGGCGCGTGTGGGAGGAGTATGCCCGACCGGCCGGCACGATGCTGTCGGTCACCGAGAACGGAGCCGCCTACGACGACGTCGTCGGCGACGACGGGCTGGTGCACGATGACGACCGCACCAGGTTCCTTCGTCTGCACCTGGATGCCGTGCTCGACGCGGTGGAGTCCGGCGTCGACGTGCGCGGCTACTTCTACTGGTCGCTGCTCGACAACTTCGAGTGGGCGTGGGGCTACGACAAGCGGTTCGGACTCGTGCGCGTCGACTACGACACCCAGGAGCGCACCGTGAAGGACTCCGGTCGCGAGTACGCTCGGATCATCGCGGCGCGCGCCCTCTGACGTCGGAGCACCCCGGGGAGCGCGACGCTGAGCGCGTCGGCGGCTGTGCCCGGCGCGAGGTCTGCGCGGACGACGTCGAGGAGCTCTCATGACCAGGACGACCATCGAGGAGGTGGCCGCTGCCGCCGGCGTCTCGCGGTCGACGGTCTCGCGCGTCGTCAACGGCTCGACCGCGGTGAGCCCCGAGGCGCTCGACGCCGTGCGGGCAGCGATCGCCCGGCTCAACTACGTGCCCAACAGGGCGGCGCGCTCGCTCGCCTCGCGGCAGACGCACGCCATCGCGCTGATCGTGCCCGAAGACACCACGCGCTTCTTCGGCGATCCGTTCTTCGCGGCGATCGTCGCGGGCATCACCGGTGCGCTCGCCGGGTCCGACTACCTGCTCAACCTGCTGATCGCGAGCGAGGACCCCGGCGACAAGATGGGCGCCTTCGTGCGCAACGGCGGCGTCGACGGGGCGCTCATCGTCTCGCACCACACGAGCGACGCGTACATCGACAGCATCGCCGAAGCCGTGCCGACGGTCTTCGGCGGACGGCCCGTGCACGAGCGCGACTCCGACTACGTGGTCGACGTCGACAACGTCGAAGGTGCCAAGACGGCGACCAGGCGGCTCATCGAGATCGGGCGCACACGCATCGCCACCGTGACCGGACCGCTGACGATGCTCGCCGCCGGCGATCGCCTGCAGGGTTTCCGATCGGCGATGGCGGATGCCGGTCTCGAGCCCTTCGCAGTGGAGGCGGGAGACTACGGCGAAGCCGGAGGCGCCGAGGCGGCGCGCCGCATCCTCGCCGCGGGGACTCCCGACGCGATCTTCGTCGCCAGCGACCTCATGGCCCGAGGCGCCATCGGGGTGCTGCGCCGGGCCGGCATCCGCGTGCCCGACGACGTGGCGATCGTGGGCTATGACGACTCCGCGGTCGCCCTCACCACGGACCCGCCGCTGACCACGGTGCGCCAGCCGATGTACAAGCAGGGCGAGACGATGGCCGAGGTTCTGCTCGCCCATCTCGCCGGCGGCACCCCCGAGCGCACGACGATCCTGCCCACCGAGCTCGTGGTGCGCGAGTCGGCCTGAACCGGGCGTCGGCGCGCGTCGCCGACTCCGGGGATGAACACGGACGCGGGCCTGGCGCCCCTCCAGGCAGGCCCGCATCCGTGGGTCTCGGGGCGGCCTGCGAGGAGCCGCGGGATGTGGAGATTGAATGAGTGTTCAGTGATTAATCTATAGGGAGATGGGGCCGTCACGGAAGGCAGCCGTCTTCGCAGCCCAGGGAGGATGCCGCATGGCGCGCTCGGAAGAGCAGAACCGCCAGGCACGGGAACGCGCGCGCGAGAACATCCTCGAAGCGGCGATCGCGCTCTTCGCCGAACGCGGGGTCGCCGGGGCCAGCATCGCCGAGATCACGAGCAGAGCCGGTGTCGCGCAGGGGCTCGTGAACTACCACTTCGGCGGCAAAGACCAGCTCATCTCCGCGGTGATCGATCGCTGGTTCGAGACCGTGATCGGTTTCGCCCGCGTCGAGGGCACCGCGGATGAGCGCCTCGCGTCCGTGATCGACGGCGCGCTGCTCGCGACGGGCTTCGCCATCCCTCTGCAGCGGGCCGTGCTCGCCATGCAGCAGCAGCCGCACACGCACCGCCTGTTCGCGGAGTCGGAGCGTCGGCATGAGGCGGGGGTCACCGCAGCCGAGGATGCCGTGCGCGAGATCTTCCGGGCCCGAGGCGCGGCCGATCCCGCGCTCGAGGAGGTCATGCTGCGCAGCATGCTCGAGGGGGTGTTCGTGAAGTACGCGGTGTACGGCGACACCTACCCCCTGGAAGACGCGCGGCGGTGGGCGCGTGCGCTCTACGGGCTTCCCTCGCCCGAGAGTCCTCTGCCCCTCCCGGCGCCGCCGCGCACCGGCGAGCCGCGGCCCCGCGCGTCTGGTGCCCTGCGCGGGTGAGTCGCCGCAGACGCCGACGCCTCTCCTGGTCGAGGTGACCGGGAGAGGCGTCAGCGCGGATCCTCAGGCGGGGTCGCCGCCCAGGGGGCCGACCGCGGGGATCGGTCCTCCGTCGTCTGCGCCGCTCTTGCGCCAGCGGGCGACCGCGTTGCCGAGGTGGTAGATGACGAGCGCGGCGATGGTGCCGAGCACGATCGCGCCGAGCTGGAAGGTGCCCCAGCTCATCATGAATCCCGCGATCGCGATGACGAACGACACCGCAACGGTGTACTGGTTGACCGGGCGCGAGAAGTCGACGCGGTTGTCGACCCAGATCTTGATGCCGATCACGCCGATGAGGCCGTACAGCGCGGTGGTCGCGCCGCCAAGCACTCCGGCGGGGATGGTGTTGAAGATCACGCCGATCTTCGGCGAGAACGCGAGGAGGATGGCCACGGTTCCCGCGACCCAGTAGGCCGCCGTCGAGTAGACGCGCGTCGCCGCCATGACGCCGATGTTCTCGCCGTAGGTCGTCGTGCCGGAGCCGCCGAAGCCGCCGGCGAGCGTCGTCGCCAGGCCGTCGGCGACGAGGGCACGTCCGGTGTGCTTGTTGATGCCGGGGTCGTCGGTCATGGTCGCGACGCCGCGCACGTGCCCCACGTTCTCGGCGATGAGCACGAGAACGACGGGCAGGAACATGGGCACGAGCGCCCACGCCGACGGGTCGCCCACCGCGGCGAGGTGGAAGTCGGGCAGCCCGATCCATGCCGCGTCGGCGATGCCGGTGAAGTCGACCTGGCCGGTGATGACAGCCACGATGTAGCCGACGATCACGCCGAGGAACACCGAGATGCGCCCGAGGAATCCGCGGAAGAGCACGCTGAACAGCACAACGGCCGCCAGCGTCACGGTGGCGAGCTCGGGCTGCCGCTGGAAGTTGCCCCACGCGGCCGGAGCCAGGTTGAAGCCGATGAGCGCCACGATGGAGCCGGCGACGACGGGCGGCATGAGCTTGTCGATCCAGCCCGTGCCCACCGCCTGCACGAGGAAGCCGATGGCCGCCAGCAGCACGCCGGCCGCGACGACGCCGACGAGCGCCTGGGTGATCTGCTCGGGTGTCTCGAGTGCCTGCCCGCCGTTCAGCGCGGTGATCGGCGCGATGAAGGCGAACGACGAGCCGAGGTAGCTGGGGAGCTTGTTGCGCGTGAGCAGCAGGAAGAGCAGCGTACCGGCGCCGGAGAAGAGCAGCGTGGTCGAGACCGGGAACCCGGTGAGGATGGGGACGAGGAACGTCGCGCCGAACATCGCTACGACGTGCTGCACGCCGATCGCGATGGTTCCCGGCCAGTTCAGGCGTTCGTCGGGGCGGACGACGGCACCGGGTTCGACGGTGCGTCCGTCGCCGTGCAGTTTCCACAGAGGCATGGGCGAGCTCCTCAGGTTCGGGGGTGTCGGGAGTGCTGGAGCAACACTACCGATTCCTGAGTGTTCCCTGGATGCTGTGGGGCGGATCGGGCTCGGAGGAGCTCGGTTCAGGCTCCGAGGCGCTCGATGAGCTCGCGGTAGCGGTCGGCCGTGCGGGCCACGACGTCGTCGGGCAGAGCGGGCGGCTCGCCCTGCTTGTCCCAGTTCGCGGCGAGCCAGTCGCGGACGATCTGCTTGTCGAAGCTCGCCATGCGCGCGGCCGGAGTGGTTCCCGTCCGCCAAGACTCCGCGTCCCAGTACCGCGACGAGTCGCTCGTGAGCACCTCGTCGGCGAGGCGCAGCGTGCCTTCGGCATCCGTTCCGAACTCGAACTTGGTGTCGGCCAGGATGAGCCCCTTCGCCTCGGCGATGGCCGCGGCGCGCGAGTAGATCGAGAGCGAGACGTCGCGCAGCTGGGCCGCACGTTCGGCGCCGACGATCTCGGCGGTGCGATCGAACGAGATGTTCTCGTCGTGCTCGCCGAGCGGTGCCTTGTATGCCGGAGTGAAGAGGGGCTCCGGCAGGCGATCGCCGTTCTGCAACCCGTCGGGGAGGGGGATGCCGCACACCGTGCCGCTCTCCTGGTACTCCACCCACCCGGATCCGGTGAGGTATCCGCGCACCACGCACTCGATGGGGATCATCTCGAGCGACTGCGCGAGCATCGCGCGGTCGGCGACGGATGCCGGCAGCTCCCCGTCGGCGAGGTGATTGGGCACGTCGAGCTGCGCGAACCACCACCGGCTCAGGCGGGTCAGGAGCGCGCCCTTGTCGGGGATGCCGGGTGTGAGCGCGAAGTCGAAGGCGCTCACGCGGTCGGACGCGACGACGAGGATGCGCGTGTCCCCCGGGTCTTCGGAGGCGTACAGGTCGCGGACCTTGCCGGAGTAGACGTGCCGCCAGCCGGGGATGCTCATCGCTTCGCTCACCTAGCCATTATCCCGATGTCGGAGGCCACGACCTCGCGCAGGGGAGTGAGTGGCGCCGGCGGTGTCGTCACGTGTATAGTCCAATTCGATTAGTCCACATGGACTAATCGAGAAGGAGTGATCGTGAAGGATGCCGCACTCACACCCCTCGGGGTGATGGTGCTCGCGCTGCTGCGCGAGGGCGACATGCATCCCTATGAGATGGCGCGCCTGCTGCGCCAGCGCCGTGACGACCGGATCATCACGGTCACCAACGGCACGCTCTATCACACGGTCGCCCGCTTGAACTCCCAGGGGCTGATCGAAGAGGTCGGGGTCGACCGCGAAGGCAACCGGCCGGAGCGCACGACCTACACCCTCACGCCGCAGGGCTCGTCCGCCGTGGCCGAGTGGGTGCGCACCGAGCTCGGCGCGTCCGGAAGGACGACACAGTTCCGCGTCGCGCTCGCCGAGGCGCACAACCTCGATCGCGACGAGGTCGTAGCCCTGCTCACGGCTCGGCGCGATCGACTGCGCGGAGAGCTCGACGTGCTCCGCGACGGACTGGAGGGCGCCGCATCACGCGGAGTGCCCGAGCAGTACCTCCTCGAAGTCGACCGCCACCGGGTCCTGCAGCAGGCCGAGGTCGACTGGCTCGACTCCCTGATCCCGCGGATCGCGTCCCCCGGCTTCGCCTGGGGCTCCGATCCGGATTGCTCGCTTGCCGAATGAAAGGCACATCGGAATGACTGAACCCTCCCGCGCTGCGGATGCTCCTGGCGGGGCCATCCCCACGTCGACCGGCACCTACTCGGTCGGTCACAAGCCCGCGAGCCCGTGGCCCGCTCTGTGGGCGCTCGTCATCGGATTCTTCATGATCCTGGTCGACACCACGATCGTGTCGGTGGCCAATCCCGCCATCAAGGCGGCTCTCGACCCGCAGAGCAACAACCTCGACAACGTCGTGTGGGTCACCAGCGCCTACCTGCTGGCCTACGCCGTGCCGCTGCTCATCACGGGCCGCCTCGGCGACCGCTTCGGCCCGAAGAACATCTATCTCATCGGCCTTGCGCTGTTCACCCTGGCGTCGCTGTGGTGCGGCCTCTCGACGTCGCTCGAAGGACTCGTCGTCGCGCGCGCCGTGCAGGGACTCGGTGCCGCGTTCATGACTCCGCAGACGATGGCCGTGATCACGCGCACCTTCCCCGCGGATCGCCGCGGCGCCGCGATGGGGCTGTGGGGAGCGACGGCGGGCGTCGCCACGCTCCTCGGTCCGCTGCTGGGCGGCGTGCTCGTCGACGGGCTCGGCTGGGAGTGGATCTTCTTCGTCAACCTCCCTGTCGGCGTGATCGGATTCGTGCTGGCGTGGATCCTCGTGCCGAAGCTGGCGAGGCATCCGCATCGCTTCGACGTGCTCGGCGTCGTTCTCAGCGCCGTCGCCCTCTTCCTCCTGGTCTTCGGCCTGCAGGAGGGGGAGAAGTACGACTGGGGCGTCATCTGGGCCCCCGTGTCGGTGTGGGGTCTCATCATCGCGGGACTCGTCGTGCTTGCGCTCTTCATCGTGCAGCAGGCCCGCACCCGCAGCGAGCCCCTGGTGCCCCTCGCGCTCTTCCGCGACAGGAACTTCTCGGGCGCGAACGTCGCGATCGCCGCCGTCGGATTCACCGTGACGAGCATGTCGCTGCCGCTCATGTTCTTCCTGCAGCTCGCACGAGGGCTCACCCCCACCGAGGCCGCGCTGCTGATGATCCCCATGGCCGTGCTGTCGGGCGGGCTCGCGCCGCTCGCGGGCAAGCTCCTCGACCGCGTCGACCCGCGCATCATCCTCGTCCCGGGACTCCTCTGCGTCGGCGGCGCGCTGCTCTGGTACTCGGCTCTGCTCTCGGTCGACACCCCCATCTGGATGTTCCTCCTCCCCTCGGCGCTCATGGGCGTCGGCAACGCGGGGATGTGGGGACCGCTCGCCACCACGGCCACGCGCAAGCTGCCGCCGCGACAGGCCGGGGCGGGAGCGGGCATCTACAACACGACCCGTACGATCGGCTCGGTGATCGGCTCGGCATCCATCGCGGCGTTCATGCAGGCGCGGCTGGAGGCGAACCTCCCCGGACTCGCCGAGGCGCCCACCGGGATCGGGTCGGGCGGTGCCCTGCCTCCCCAGGTCGCCGAGGGCTTCTCGGCCGGCATGTCGCAGACGCTCCTGCTCCCCGCGGCGGTGATGGTGGTCGCGCTCGTCGCCTCGCTCTTCCTCGGCAGGTACGCGACGACGGATGCCGGCGCCGCGGCGGCCGGTTCTCGCTGAGGCCGACGCCTGGAGTGGCGACGCATCGTCGGGTGTGATGTCATCGGGTGATGACGATCACGCTCATCCGCCCCACCGCCGACCTCTTCGACAGCTGGGCGGAGGCCGTCGCGGAGTTCGGATCGGCGCACATCGACGGCTCCGGACTCCAGGCGCCCGTCACACCCGACCGCGCGACGCTCGATGCTCTCGTCGCGAAGGCGGAGGAGCTCGCCGATACGAGCACGGAGCCGGCGGACGGCCTCGTCCACAACGACCTGTACTGGATCGTCGACGGCGGCGAGGTCGTCGGCTTCCTCTCGTTCCGGCACCGCCTCAACGAGTGGCTGAGCGAGGTCGGTGGACACATCGGCTACGCGGTCCGCGCGTCGCGGCGCCGCCAGGGCTACGCGTCGGCGGCCCTGCGCCTCGGTCTCGACCGAGCGCGCGAGATCGGCCTCGACCGCGTCATGCTCTCGTGCGACGACGACAATGTCGGCTCCTACAGGACCATCGAGGGCGCCGGCGGCGTGCTTCAGGATGTGCGCGACCAGTCCGAGCGCGGCCACCCGCTGCTGCGCCGGTACTGGATCGCGCTCTGACGGCCGCGGACGGCGGCATCCGCGCCTGACCGTCGGAGCCGTGGCTTCCAGGACGCCGCCGGGCCGGGTATTAGGGTGGAGCGTCGGCCAAACCGGTCGTTCCCGCCGATCCGAGGAGCATCCGTCGTGATCCGAATCCCCTCATCCGCCACCCAGCGGCTGCGCGCGCTCGGGCGAACTGCCGGCGCCGTCGCACTCACGGCCTTCCTCGCCGTGGGGGCGCTGCTCGGCGGGGCGAACGCGGCATCCGCTGCCGATGACACCGACGCGTACGTCATCGGCACCGACACGACGTTCGCGCCGTTCGAGTTCACGAACTCCGACGGCGAGCTCGTCGGCATCGACATGGACCTCCTTCGCGCGATCGCGAAGGACCAGGGGTTCACGGTCGAGATCCGGCAACTCGGCTTCGACGCGGCGGTGCAGGCCCTTCAGGCCAACCAGGTCGACGCCGTCATGGCGGGCATGTCGATCACGGAGGAGCGGCAGAAGACCTTCGACTTCAGCGAGCCCTACTTCACCAGCGGCATCCAGCTCGGAGTGCTGGAGAACAGCGACGTCCAGTCGCTCGACGACCTCGACGGCAAGACCGTGGCCGTGAAGACCGGCACACAGGGGCAGACGTTCGCCGAAGAGAACCAGTCGACCTACGGCTTCAAGATCACGCCGTACCAGGACACGACCGACATGGTGGACGCCGTCAAGGCGGGCCAGGCCGTCGGTTACTTCGAGGACTTCCCCGTGCTCGCCTACGGCATCCAACAAGGGTCGGGGTTCCGTCTCGTCGGCGAGCCGGAGCTGGGCGGGGAGTACGGCTTCGCGGTGAACAAAGGACAGCACCCCGAGCTCGTCGAGAAGTTCAACGCCGGCCTCGCGAACCTCAAGAAGTCGGGCGAATACGACAAGATCGTCGACCGCTACCTCAGCGGCGAAGCATCCGAGCAGCCGACCGACATCGTCTCTGTCGCGGTGAAGTACTGGCCGGCGCTCATGAGCGGTCTCGGCCTCACGATCCTCGCGACGCTCGTCGCGCTCGTGGCGGCCTTCGTGCTCGGCATCGTCTTCGGCTTCGGCCGGCTCTCCGGGTTCTTCTTGTTCCGGTGGCTCTCGACCGCGTACGTGTTCGTCTTCCGCGGAACGCCGATCCTCGTGCAGGCCTTCTTCGTGTTCTTCGCGATCCCGCAGCTGTTCCCCGGGCTCACGTTCAACCCCTTCGTGGCCGGCGCGATCACGCTGTCGCTCAACACCGGCGCCTACATGACCGAGATCATCCGCGGCGGCATCCAGGCCGTCGACCCCGGCCAGAACGAGGCGTCGCGCTCCCTCGGCCTCGGTCACTGGAAGACCATGCAGAAGGTCGTGCTGCCGCAGGCGTTCCGCATCATGATCCCGTCGTTCGTGAACCAGGGCATCATCACCCTCAAGGACACGTCGCTCATCAGCGTCATCGGCCTCGCGGAGCTCACGTTCCAGTCGCGGCAGATCATCGCATCGACCTACCTGTCGGCGCAGGTGCTGACCATCGTCGCCCTCATCTACTTCGTGGTGATCACGCTGCTCACGCTGCTCGCCAACCGCCTGGAGAGGAAGTTCAACGCATGAGCAAGATCGTCGTGCGCGACCTGCACAAGTCGTTCGGAGACAACCAGGTGCTCAAGGGCATCGACCTCGAGGTCGCCGACGGCGAGGTCATCGCCGTGATCGGACCATCGGGCTCGGGCAAGTCCACGCTGCTGCGCTGCCTCAACAAGCTCGAGGAGCCCACGTCGGGACACGTCATCGTCGACGGCGTCGACCTCACCGACAAGAGCGTGAAGCTCGACGAGGTGCGCCAGCGCATCGGCATGGTGTTCCAGCACTTCAACCTGTTCCCGCACATGACCGTGCTCGAGAACATCACCCTGGCGCCCGTCGAGCTCGGCCGGATGTCGAAGACCGAGGCTCGCGAGCGCGCGATCGCCCTGCTCGACAGGGTCGGGTTGAAGGAGAAAGCGGATGCTCGCCCGGCATCCCTCTCGGGGGGTCAGAAGCAGCGGGTCGCGATCGCCCGCGCCCTCGCGATGGACCCCGAAGTCATGCTCTTCGACGAGGCGACCAGCGCGCTCGACCCGGAGATGGTGGGCGAGGTGCTGCAGGTGATCCGCGACCTCGCCGAGGGCGGCATGACCATGGTGCTCGTGACGCACGAGATGGGCTTCGCACGCGAGGTCTCCGACCGCACGGTGTTCATGGACGGCGGTGTCGTCGTCGAGGCGGCTCCGCCCGCCGACCTGTTTGGCGCCCCGAAGAACGACCGCCTCAAGGACTTCCTCTCCAAGGTCCTCTGACCCGGGCCGGCCGCCCGGGAGCCGGGGGCGGGGCGGGCGCGGGCGGTGCGGCGCGACGGCGGGGTGCTGTGGCGCGTACGAAACGTCGGAGTTTCGTTGCGACGCGCCGTGGGGCGGATGCCGCGGGGCGGCGTGTCGCGTGACGGTTCCGACGTTTCGTGCGCGGGAGGCGGCGAGGTTCCGGGTCCGGCGCGCCGCTGCGGCGCGGGCGGCGTGACGGCGTGGCGGGGGCGCCGCGCGGGTGCGGGCGCGGCGGGGGGCGGTTGCGGCGCGGGGGCGGTGCGGGTGCGGTGCGGGTGCGGGGGTGCCGTCGCGCGGCGCGACGGCGGGGTGCTGTGGCGCGTACGAAACGTCGGAGTTTCGTTGCGACACGCCGTGGGGCGGATGCCGCGGGGCGGCGTGTCGCGTGACGGTTCCGACGTTTCGTGCGCGGGAGGCGGCGAGGCTCTGGGTCCGGCGCTCCGGCGCTCCGGCGCGGTGCGGGTGCGGGTGCCGTGCAGTCGCGGCACCGCGGTTCGAGACGCGCGCACGGGCACCGCGGCACGGGCACCGTGGGCCCGGCGGCTCCGCGCGGGCTACTCCGTGACGCGGGCGGCGATGTCGGTGCGGTAGTGCGAGCCGTCGAGCGAGATCTTCGCGATCGCCTCGTAGGCGCGGGCGCGGGCGGTGCGGAAGTCCGGCGCCACCGCCACGACGTTGAGCACGCGCCCGCCGGTCGCGATCAGCGCGCCACCGCGGGCGTCCGGGCCGGCCGTGGCGGCGTGCACGAGGCGGACGCCCTCGACCGCCGCGGCATCCGCGAGCCCCTCGATCGGGCGGCCGGTCTGCGGAGCATCCGGATACCCCTCGCTCGCGAGCACGACCGTGATGGCGACGTCGTCGCGGAACTCCGGCTCGGGCTGGTCTTCGAGGGTGCCGGATGCCGCGGCGAACAGCAGCTGCGACAACGGGGTGACCAGGCGGGGGAGCACGATCTGCGTCTCGGGGTCGCCGAAGCGGGCGTTGAACTCGATGACGCGCACTCCGGCGGGGGTGAGGATGAGCCCGGCGTAGAGCAGCCCGATGAACGGGGTGCCCTCGGCGTCGAGCTGGCGGATGACGGGAAGCGCGATGTCGCGCGTGACCTCCTCCACGAACGCCTTCTCGCTGCCGAACTGCTCCGCGAGCCACGGCAGCGGAGAGTACGCGCCCATGCCGCCGGTGTTCGGGCCGGCGTCGCCGTCGAGCGCGCGCTTGAAGTCCTGCGCGGGGCTGAGTGCGCGCACCGTGTCGCCGTCGCTGAGGAAGAAGAGCGAGACCTCGGGGCCGGAGAGGAACTCCTCGACCAGCACGGGGCCGTGCGGGAGGTAGTGCTCCGCGTGCGCGAGCGCCTCGGCGCGGTCGGACGTGACGATCACGCCCTTGCCGGCCGCGAGGCCGTCGGCCTTCACCACGTGCGGGGCGCCGAGCTCGTCGAACGCCGCCTCGACCTCCGCGAGGGTGGCGGCGCGCACGGCGCGACCGGTCGGCACGCCCGCGGCGTCCATGATCCGCTTCGCGAACGACTTCGATCCCTCGAGCTGCGCAGCCGCCTTGCCCGGACCGAACACCGGGATGCCGTGCGAGCGCAGGACGTCGGCGACGCCCGCCACGAGCGGGGCCTCGGGACCGACGACGACGAGGTCGATGCGGTTCTCGTTCGCGAAGGCGGTCACGGCGGCGCCGTCGAGCGGGTCGACCGCGACCGGAGTCGCGTCCTGCGCGATGCCGGCGTTGCCGGGGGCGACGAAGATCTCGTGCTCCGTCTGCTCCGCCCGCAGGGCGAGGATGATCGCGTGCTCACGGGCACCGGAACCGAGGACGAGGATCTTCACCCGTCCAGCCTATCGAGGTCGGCTCGGCACGTTTCGGTTCGCCAGTCGGCAGTCCCTGCAACGGCGGCGCGTGACGGCCGCGCGGCGCGCATCAGACCTCGACCGGACGCTCGACGCCTCGGTCCCACGGCAGAGCCCAGCCGGTCGCGTCGAACAGCGCGTCGAGCACCATCGCGGTGAAGCCCCACACGATCGTGCCGTCGACGTCGAACGCCGGGCCTTTCCAGGTGCGTCCCATGCGGGTGATGATGGAGGTGAAGCGGATGCTCGGGTCGAGCAGGTGCGCGACCGGGACACGGAACACCTCCACGGTCTCCGCGTGATCGACCGCCGCGACGCGCGACGGAGAACGCCACCAGCCCAGCACCGGCGTCACCACGTGGTTGCTCGCGGCGAGCGGCAGCTCATCGAGGGTCGCGAGCACCTCGACGCCCGCGGGGTCGAGCCCGGTCTCCTCCTGCGCTTCACGCAACGCGGTGGCGACGGCATCCGCGTCTCCTGGCTCGCGGCGGCCGCCGGGGAACGACACCTGTCCGGGGTGCGACGAGAGCGTCGCGGCGCGGCGTTGCAGCAGCACGTCGAGGTCGGCCGCGACCGTGAGCTCGTCGGACCGGGCCGGAACGCTGTCGAGACGGCCGAACAGCACCAGCACGGATGCCGCGCTCGCGCCCGCGGCTGCGGGAGGGAACGACGGAGTCCACGCCGCGCTCCGCTGCGCGGCGGCGATCAGCTCTGCGCGCGCTCCGCGCAGGGTCTCCGGGGAAGTGGTCATCGGTTCGAGCCTATGCCTGCGGCATCCGTCCGGGGCGGACGCGTGCGGCACGGTCGCGCGTACGCTGAGAGCATGCCTCCGAAGAAGATCGACACGATCGACGGGCGCGCCGCGCTCGACGCCGTGCGTGCCGCCGAGGCGGCAGGAGACAGGCCGGCGCGGGCGACGCTCGCGACCGCGGTGCGCTATCTGCTGCAGCTCCTCGACGAGAAGGCGCCGGGGAACAGCGTCGAGGTGCGCGTGCCGCCGTTCGGGGCCGTGCAGGTGATCCAGGGGCCGCGGCACACTCGGGGCACCCCGCCGAACGTCATCGAGATGGACGCGCACACCTGGATCGCGGTCGCGACGGGAGCGCAGCAGTGGGCGGATGCCGCGTCTTCCGGCCGCATCCACGCGTCGGGAGTGCGCGCCGACCTCGCCGACGTGCTCCCGCTCCGCCCCTGACGAGCCCGAGCGCGGGCAGTGCGCGCGGAACGGGGGACAGGGTGACCCAGCAGTGGGACAATGGAGGCATGGCCCCCACCGACTCCTCCCAGACCGTCGAAGCGACCGTGCGGCGCGTTCCCCGCTACGGCGTCTTCATGGGCATCGGCGTGGTGCTCGGGATCATCGTGGCGGGCATCCTCACGCTGACCGGCAGCTATGAGGAGTCGAAGGCGCTCGACGTGGTCTACCCACCCGGCCAGGTCTTCGGCTTCCTGCTCCTGTGGACCGTGCCGGCAGGGCTCGCCCTGGGCGGAGTCGTCGCGCTGCTCATCGAGCGCGCCGCGCGCCGTCACGATCGCGTCGTGCGGGTCGACCGCGAGACGATCATCCCCGCCGACGACGAATGACGACGACCGACGACGAATGACGCGGGCCGCTGCCCTCACGCCAGCTCGGAGATCACAGGGCGGATGGCGGAGTCGAAAGCGACCACGTCGCGGCGAAGCCCGTCGGTGACCGCGACCGTGAGCGCGCCGATCCACCAGATGCCGCGCTGAGACAGCGGAAGCACCTGCACGTTCAGCTCGAACGAGTGTGCCCGCCGTCCTACCTCCCGCTCGAACTCCGCGATGGCGCTGGCGTACGCGCGGTAGGAGTCGCCGCCGGTGTGGCTCGTGACCGACGAGACGTAGCGGTCATGCGCCGCGTGGGCGTAGTCCAGCACGGATGCCGCGTGCGGGGCGATCGCCGCTGCCAGCTCCTCCGCGCCGGTGGCCGGCAGCGCGACGAGGGTGTCGAAGCCGTCGACGAGCTCGAGCGGCACATCCGAGCGGTGCGCTCGGGGCTCGACGGTCATGTCCCAGTAGTCGCGCCACTGCGCCTCGAGCGCAGGCGAGGCCTCGACCGCGTCCGGTGCCCGCACGGGCAGGTCGCGCAGGCTGGGCAGGTCGGCGGGGGCACGGATGCCGAGCGTCTGACGCAGCGCGAGCGCGACGAGCACGGGCACGCTCGCGTCTTCGCGGATCAGCCACTGCGGCTTGTCGGACATGGCCCCATCGTATGGCGAGCACGACGGCATCCGCTCTTCGTCTTCTCGCAGATCCGGTGCAGCCGCGGACGGTAGGATCGAGGGGTGGCTGCCTCCCCCACCAATCCCTATTCCGAAGCCGGCGTCGACACTGCTGCGGGCGATCTCGCCGTCGAACTCATGAAGTCGTCGGTGCGCGCGACGCACGGACCGGAGGTGCTCGGCGGGGTCGGCGGTTTCGCCGGCCTCTTCGACGCCAGCGCCCTGCTCGGCTACCGGCGTCCGCTGCTGGCCAGCAGCACCGACGGCGTCGGCACCAAGGTCGCGATCGCGCAGGCGATCGACAAGCACGACACCATCGGGCAGGACCTCGTGGGCATGGTCGTCGACGACATCGTCGTCGTTGGCGCGAAGCCGCTGTTCATGACCGACTACATCGCCTGCGGCAAGGTGGTGCCCGAGCGCATCGCCGACATCGTCCGCGGCATCGCCGAGGCGTGCTCCGCCACCGGTACGGCCCTCGTCGGCGGAGAGACGGCCGAGCATCCTGGTCTGCTCGGGCCCCGCGACTACGACGTCGCAGGCGCGGCGACCGGTGTCGTCGAGGCCGACGCGATCCTCGGCGCCGACCGCGTGCGCGAGGGCGACGCCGTCATCGCCGTGGCGTCGAGCGGCCTGCACTCCAACGGCTACTCCCTCGTGCGGCACATCATCACGAACGCCGGCATCAGCTACGCCGACAACGCCGCCGAGTTCGGCACGACGTGGGGTGAGGCCCTGCTCGAGCCCACGCGGCTGTACACGTTGCCGATGCTGCGTCTCATCGACGCGCTCGACGGCGGTCAGGACGGCGGGGTGCACGCCCTCAGCCACGTCACCGGCGGCGGCATCGCCGCCAACCTCGCCCGCGTGCTCCCGAAGGGATCGTGGGCCGAGGTCGACCGTTCGACGTGGTCGCCGAGCCCGGTCTTCCGCGTGCTGAGCGACATCGCGGGATCGACGCTGGAGTCGGCGGAGGGCACGTGGAACCTCGGCATCGGCTTCCTCGCCGTCGTCGCGGGCGAGAGGGCGGATGCCGCCGTCGCCGCGCTGGCCGCGGAAGGTCTGCCTGCCTGGCAGGTCGGCACCGTCGGGTTCGGTGCGCGTCCGGCAGGAGAGTTCGAAGAGGGCGCCAAGGGCGTCGACGGCGGAGCGGTGCGCCTGGTGGGCGCATACGCGTCCCACTGAAGAAACGGATGAAGTAGACACCCCATGTGCGGCATCGTCGGAATGGTCGGAACTGCGCCGGTCAACCAGGACATCTACGACGCCCTCCTCCTGCTGCAGCACCGCGGCCAGGACGCGACCGGCATAGCCACGGCAGAGGCCAACGGGGTGATGCACAACGCGAAGGCACAGGGCATGGTGCGCGAGGCGTTCCGCACGCGCGACATGCGGTCGCTGCTCGGCAACGTCGGTCTGGGGCATGTGCGCTACGCCACCAAGGGCACCGCGTCGAGCGAGGAGGAGATGCAGCCGTTCTACGTGAACGCGCCGTACGGCATCATCCTCGTGCACAACGGCAACCTCACGAACACGCGTGAGCTCACCGCAGACATGGCGCAGCGCGACCGCAGACACCTGAACTCGTCGAGCGACACCGAGCTGCTGCTGAACGTGCTCGCGGGCGAGCTGCAGGCGACCACGTCGACCGTCGACCTCGACCCCGAGCGCATCTTCGAGGCGGTGTCCCGCACGCACGAGCGCATCGAAGGGGCGTACGCCGTGATCGCGCTCATCGCCGGCTACGGTCTGCTGGCCTTCCGCGACCCCTTCGGCATCCGTCCTCTGATCCTGGGCCGCCGTCCGTCGACGACGCCCGGTGCCGAGGGACACGACGAGTGGGTCGTCGCGAGCGAGTCGCTGGTGCTCGAGAACGGCGACTACGAGGTCGTGCGCGAGGTCGAACCGGGCGAGGCCGTGTTCATCACGAACGATGGAGAGCTTTTCACCCGCCAGTGCGCGCAGAACCCGACGCTGGCGCCCTGCGCCTTCGAGTACGTGTATCTCGCGCGACCCGACTCGATCATGAACGGCATCTCGGTCTATGAGTCGCGGCTGCGCATGGGCGAGCGCCTGGCCGACACGATCGCCAAGCACGTGCCGAGGGACAAGATCGACGTCGTCATGCCGATCCCCGACTCGTCGCGGCCTGCGGCCATGGAGGTCGCCCGCAAGCTCGGCATCGAGTACCGCGAGGGCTTCTACAAGAACCGCTACGTCGGCCGCACCTTCATCATGCCGGGGCAGGCGGTGCGCAAGAAGAGCGTGCGGCAGAAGCTGAACGCCATGTCGACCGAGTTCCAGGGCAAGAACGTGCTGCTCATCGACGACTCCATCGTGCGCGGCACCACGTCGAAGCAGATCATCCAGATGGCGCGGGATGCCGGCGCGACGTCGGTGACCTTCGCCTCGGCTGCGCCTCCGGTGCGGCATCCGCACGTCTACGGCATCAACATGCCGTCGCGTCAGGAGCTCATCGCACACGGCCGGACGATCCCGGAGATCGCCGAGGAGCTGGGCTGCGACTATCTCGTGTACCAGGAGGTCGACGACCTCAAGGCCGCCATCACCGAGGGATCGGCCGTGACCGACCTCGACATGAGCTGCTTCGACGGGCGCTACGTCACCGGGACCGTGACCGACGAATACCTGGCGTGGGTCGAGGGGTCGCAGTCGTCCTGATGACGTCTGCTCGACCGCTCTGGGAGGGCAGGGCGATGGCCCTGCTCGGCATCGTGCTGGTCGCCTTCTCGCTGCGCTCCGCCGTCGCGTCGCTGTCGCCGGTGCTCGACCACATCTCTCAGGCGTTCCCTGTCTCGCCGGTGGTGGTGGGGCTCATCGGCGCCGCGCCACCGGTGTGCTTCGCGGTGTTCGGGCTGCTGACCCCGCTGGTCGAACGCCGGTTCGGGCTCGAGCGGGTCGCGGTCGTGGCTCTCGCGCTCATGGCGGCCGGTCTGCTCCTGCGCGGTCTCTCCGTCGACTCCGTGACCCTGCTCGGGGCCACCGCGCTCGTGTTCGCGGGTGTCGGGTCGGGCAACGTGCTGCTTCCGCCGCTGGTGAAGAAGTACTTCCCCGACCGGCTCGGCGTGATGATGACGGTCTACTCGACGACGATGGCCGTGTCGACGTTCCTCCCTCCGCTCGTGGCGGTGCCGGTCGCCGACTCCCTCGGCTGGCGGATCTCGCTGGGCATGTGGGGCGTGTTCGCGGCGGTCGCGCTCGTGCCGTGGGTGGGGCTGCTCATCCGCGAGCGGCGCGAGCCCGCGGCACCCGTCGTGACCGAGCTGCTGGTCCCCGACCCGACCGACGGGGTCGACGATCTGCGCGACGCCGTGGCGGCGTCGACAGGGCCCATCAGCACCGCCCCGGCGAGTCCCCGGATCTTCGGACGGCTGTGGCGCCTGCCGCTGGCCTGGGCGCTCGCGTTCGTGTTCGCGACGTCGTCGTCGATGGCGTACGCGTCTTTCGCATGGATGCCTGCGATGCTCGTCGACATCGGCGGCGTCAGCCCGGCGACCGCCGGGTTCCTCCTGTCCGTCTTCGCCGCCGTGGGTCTGCCGTGCTCGATGCTCGTGCCCGTTCTCGTGGTGCGGTTCCAGGCGACGAGGCCGCTGTTCTTCTTCGCCGCAGGCGCAGGCGTCGTGGGGCTTGCTGGGCTCCTCGTGGCGCCCCGCGCCGCGCTGGCGCTGTGGGTGGTGATCTTCGGCCTGACCGCGATCATGTTCCCGCTGAGCCTCGTGCTGCTGAGCATCCGCGCCCGCACGCCCGAGAGCGCGGTGGCCCTCAGCGGCTTCGTGCAGAGCCTCGGCTACGCCATCGCCGCCCTGTTCCCGCTCACGATCGGACTGCTGCACGAGACCACGGGCGGATGGCAGGCCCCGATCGTGCTGCTGGCGGCGGCGCTCGTGGCGGCTGCTCCTGCCGGCTGGATCTCTGGTCGCCGACGGACGATCGAGGACGAGTGGGAGCGGCGGCACGGACGCTGGTGACATCCGCGCCCGACGGCTGGGGTCCGCGGCGCGGATGCCGCGCAGACGCCGACGTGTCGGCATCCGTCCTGCGGCATCCGCGCCCGGGTACGAAGAAACCCCCGCGCGGTGCGCGGGGGAGACGACGTGCTGAAGCGGGGGTCAGGCCCGCTCTAGTTCGTCCTCGTCTTCGTCGGCGTACTCATCCGCCCACTTGTCGACGTACTCGGAGTCCGAGTCGTCTTTCGGGTGCCCGAGCTCGCGTTCCAGTGCGGAATAGTTCACAGCCGGACTGTACGACTTGAGTTCGCGGGCGATTTTGGTGTGCTTCGCCTTCTGACGGCCACGGCCCATGCGCCAGACCCCCTCACGAGTTGAGCTGCGGGCGGCATCGGCGCCCGCGCATTCACGACACCGGCGTGCGGCCGGTAAGAGTAGCATTCAGAATAGCACGCGGGTAAGACCCTCTGGCTGAAAGCCAGGCTGGTGAAAGGGAGTGATCCTCATGACCGACAGCACCTCCGAGCCCCAGGCCGAGGCCGCGCAGAACGCGGCGCTGCAGAAGGCCGTCATCGTCGGCCTGCAGCCCGATCAATCCCGTCACGTCATCGACGAGGCCGCGAAGTACGCGAAGCTGCTCGGCGCACCGCTCGTCGTCGTGCATGTCGACGTGACCCGGTTCGTGACCTATGAGGACCCCGACGGATACGTGCACTCCGCACCGATCGACATCAACTTCGAGGCAGGCGCCGCCGAGTTCGAGGCCGTCCAGGCAGCCGCGGCCGATGCGCTCGACGGCACAGGCCTCACCTGGACGGCGCGCCAGCTCGTCGGCGACCCCGCCCTCGCCATCAAGCAGCTCGCGGGCAAGCTCGACGCGCAGCTGATCGTCGTCGGCACGCGCAAGCGCGGCATCGGCGAGTCGATCCGCGAGTTCTTCACCGGGTCGGTGGCGGCGCGCCTCGCGCATCGCCAGCACCGCTCGGTGCTCGTGGTGCCGCTCGAAGAACCGGTGCCGGACACCCAGAAGGAGATCTGGACCGAGTAGCCCGCCCCGCGGCAGCGGGGCGAGCTCAGCGGTCGCGAAGGGCGGCGATGGCCGAGGTCACGGCCTTCGCCGCGGTATCCAGCGCGTCCTCCAGCTGCGAGACGACGGATGCCGGGAGCACACCGCCCTGCGCCACGTGCGTGCGCAGGTCGGCGCGCACGCGGGCGCGGAACGCGTTGATGACGGCATCCGCCCTGTGCACCTCTTCGCGACTCGCGATGCGCTCGTCGTCGGATGCCGTGCGCGGACGGCTCTTGGCTGCCTTCCGCTCGTCGTGCGCGGCGGTGGCGAGGTCGGCGCGAAGGCTCTTCATCGCCTCCTGCACGCTCTGGCGCACCTCGTTGGCGATGAGCCGAACCGAGTCCTTCAGCCCCGCTTCGATCCCGGCGAGGTCGTCCTCGCGGGAGGCGAGCTCGGCGCGGCCTGCCTCCGTGATCGCGTAGATCGTGGTGCGGCCGTCGACCGTCTTGGTGACGAGGCCGTCCTCCTCGAGCTTGGCGAGACGCGGATAGATGGTGCCGGCGCTGGGCGTGTACGTGCCGCCCGTGCGATCGGTGAGGGCCTGGATGATGCCGTACCCGTGCTGCGGCGACTCGGCCAGCAGCGACAGCAGGTACAGGCGCAGATCGCCGTGGGAGAAGACTGCGGGGCTCATGCGTCCCACTCCGGGTCGTTCTCGATGGTGGCCGGCGTGCGCCGAAGGACCGTGACCCCGCCCGACACCGAGTTGGCGCGCAGGTCGACGAAGCGTCCGGCGAGCTCGCCCGTGGAGCCGGTGTAGTTGCTGGGGCCGTTGGAGCCGCGGTCTACGCCGTCGACGAGGATCCGCCCGCTCATCGAGCGGATCACGTAGTTGGCGGCGAGCGACTCGTCGAGTCGCACCGTGGTGCCGCCGGACACGCTGTTCACGGTGATGCTGTTCACGTCTCCGGCCGCGTCGACGAGGGTCGAGCCCGACACGATGTCGACCGTGGCCTTGCGCACGGTGCCGGTGACCGCCACGTCGCCCGACACGCTGTTGGCGAGGATCGAGCCGGTCAGGCCCCGCACCTGCACGTCGCCGGAGACGGTGTTGACGGTGAGATCGCCGATGAGGGTGTCGACGATGATGTCGCCCGACACGGTGTTGAGCCGGGCGTCGTTGCGGATGCCGGAGACGAGGGCGCCGGCGCTGACGACGCCGAGGTTGAGTGCGATGCCGCGCGGCACGGCGACGCTGACCTCGGCCTTGGGCCCGCCGGAGCCGAAGTTGCGGAACACCTCGAGGAAGTTGTCCCAGCCGAGCTGCGGGTGGTCGATCTCGACCTCGCCGCCCGCGGATTCGATGCGCAGGTCTTTGACGATGACGCCGTGCACCTCGATGCGGATGCCGGGCTCGTCGTGGCCGATGACGTCGACCTGCCCGCCGACGAGGCCGATCTTCAGGCGGGTGGCGTTCTCGATGTCGATGACGCGTTCCTCGCCAGGGGCGATGAGCCACTTCTCGGTCATGTGCTTCTCCTTGGTTCGGATTCGCGTTATATCGCGTTTGATGAGAATAACACGATATATCTCGATCGCGTCAAGAGGCACGGCGAAACTTTCTTGAGATTCGGCTTGACCTTGACGCAACGTCAACTTCTACCGTGGAGTTATCGAGAACGGAAGGAGCTCACGATGAGCGGACGCGACTGGTCGATCCAGGAGATCGCACGGCTCGCCGGCACCACCAGCAGAACGCTGCGTCACTACGACGACATCGGGCTGCTGCCGCCGACGCGCATCGCCTCCAACGGATACCGGCACTACGACGAGAACGCCCTCGTGCGGCTGCAGCGCATCCTGCTGCTGCGTGAGCTCGGGCTCGGCCTGCCGCAGATCGCCGAGGTGCTCGACAGGGAGCGTGCCGAGGCATCCGCACTCGAGACCCATCTCGCGCTGCTGCGCGAGGAGCAGAACCGGCTGGCGCGGCAGATCGCGTCGGTCGAATCCACCATCGCAGCCCTGAGAGGAGGTGAAGAACTCATGGCAGAGAACATGTTCGACGGCTTCGACCACACCCAGTACAAGGAGGAGGTCGAGGAGCGCTGGGGCAAGAAGGCCTACGCCGACAGCGACCGCTGGTGGCGGGGGATGACGGATGCCGAGCGCGCCGAGTGGATGCAACGCGCCGCCGACCTCGGCCGCGACTGGATCGCGACAGCCGAGAGCGGTGTCGATGCGGCATCAGACGAGGCGCAGGCGCTCGCCCGCCGTCACGTCGAGTGGCTCACGAGCATCCCCGGCACGCCGGCCGCCACTCCAGGCGGCGACGCGAAGGGTTACGTGCTCGGCCTCGGTGAGATGTACGTCGCCGACCCGCGCTTCGGCGCCAACTACGCCACCTCGGCCGGTGGCACCCAGGGCGCCGAGTTCGTCCGGGACGCGCTCCGCGTCTACGCCGAGGCGAACCTGTAGGCGCTCCGCCGACGCATTCGAGTCGCATGAATGGCCCCTTCCTGGCTCAGGAGGGGGCCATTCGTGCGACTTGAACGCCCGCGGTGGCGCGGCGGCGTAGGGTCGAGGCATGACCGGGCCTCGACAGCGCAGCGGGGCGGCGTTCGTCGGGGCGGCGCCGTTCATCGTGGCGGCGTCGACCTACGCGCTGAACTGCGCGCTGGGGGCGGCCGTCGCCGCGCGACTGGTCGACACGTCCGGCATCCGCTGGGTGCATCACCTGCTCTACGTCGGCACGTGCGTCACGACCGCGACCGCGCTGGGCCTCGCCCTCGCGCGGCCCGGCGCCCGCCCAGCCGCCCTCGCCCTCGCGCCGGCCGCGGCGCCCCTCGCCGTGATCCCGTTCGCGGGGACGAGAGGGCTCCGGCATCCGCTCGTCGCGCTGGCCGCCGCGCCCTTCTACATCGCGGGCGTCGTGCGCTCGCGCTCCGCCCTCGACCGGAAGTGATCGCATGGAGCTGCTCGACGCCATCCGCCGCCGCAAGACCACGAACGGACCCTTCCTGCCGGACCCCGTGTCTGAGGAGCACCAGAAGCTGCTCCTCGAGGCCGCGGGGCGTGCACCGTCGCAGCTGAACAGTCAGCCCTGGCGGTTCGTCGTGATCGAGAACCGTGAGACGATCGAGGAGATCGCGCGGATCTCGGGCGAGAGCATGACCGAGGCGATGTCGAACGGCACCTTCTTCGAGAGGTACAAGCCGTACTTCCGCTTCAGCCAGGCCGAGATGGAGGAGAAGCGCAGCGGGATGCTGTTCGACAAGCTCCCCGCAGCGCTGCGTCCGTTCACGAGCCAGGTGTTCACGAAGCGCGGGCAGAAGCTCATGAACGCGTTCGGCGTGCCGAAGACGCTCGGCGAGGAGAACCGCAGACTCGTGGCGGGCTCGCCGCTGCTGCTCGGAGTGATGCTCGACCGCAGCGAATACCGGCCGGGGCAGCTGTCGTCGTTCTACTCCGTGTTCAGCATGGGCGCCGCGATGGAGAACGTCTGGCTCACGACCGTGGAGCTCGGCATGGGCATCCAGTTCATCTCGTTCCCGATGGAGGTGCCCGGGCGGTGGGACGAGATCGTGCGGCTGCTGCGCGTGCCCGACGACCTCGAGCTCATGGCGGTGTACCGGCTCGGCTACGTGCCGCTGGAGCAGCGCCGACCGGCGATCGACTGGACGAGTCACGAACGCCGGCTCGTGTCGCAGTACGTCTTCCGCGAGACGTGCGAGACGCCGCAGCAGGGGTGGGATGCCGCGGGCTGACCGTGGAGGCGGCCGACCGTGGAGTGCGGGGCGGCCGTGGGATGCCGCGGGCTAACCGTCGAGGCGGCGCAGGTCGTCGAGGGCCGGGCCTTCGAGACGGCGTCCGTCGGGCGCGAAGCGCGACGCGTGCAGGGGGCAGTCCCACGTGCATTCGGCATCGTTCCAGTCGAGCACGCCGCCCATGTGCGTGCACACGGCGCTGACGCCGCGGGTCACCCCGTCGACCGTCGAGATCCCGACAGGACGGCCTCCGCGGTTCGCGACGACGCCCTCGCCTTCCTTCGGGCGCGGCACGGGCACGGCGCGCGCCTCCGCCGACGCCCATCCGGATGCCGCTGCCGCAGCCACGCGGGCTCCCTCCGCCGCGCCGCGGGCGATGTCCGACGGCACGGTGAGCCGCGTGCCGATCGTGGTCATCCACGACGGGCGCTCGCCGCGGCGCGTGCCGAGGATCTCGGCCGTGAGGCGCAGCGCCGCGGCAGGGGCGTTGGTGAGGCCCCATTTGGCGTAGCCGGTGGCGAACCGGATGCGTCCGAGCCCTCGCGGCAGCGCTCCGACGAAGGGGATGAGGTTGTGCGACTCGTAGTCCTGCGCGGACCAGCGGTGCGTCTCCTCTGCTCCGGGGAAGTGCTCGGCGGTCCAGGCCACGAGGTCGTCGACAGCGGCGGTCTCTCCGTCGGAGCGCCCGACCGGGTGTCCGTTGCCGCCGACGATGAGCTGCGCCGTGTCGGCGGGGCCGTCGGTCGCGGCCACGGGCCGCACCGAGCGGGTCGGCCCGTCGACCGAGATGAACGTATCGTCCACGGATGCCGTGGGCACGCGGAACGAGACGCAGTACGACCGCTGTCCGCGCACCTTCATGAAGGAGAGGCCGCGGTCGAGGATGGGTGTGCCGGTAGCGAGCACGATGTGGTCGCCGAAGAGCGGTCCGAGCGTCGTCTCGACGCGGGGCTCGGGGAGCGCGCGCGCACCGGTCGCGCGCACCCGGTCGTGCAACGTGCCGCCTTCGGCGAGGAACTGCCTGGCGAGCGCCTGGGCGACGCGCACCGGGTCGATGGTGGCCTGGTCGGCGAGGGCGACGGCGGCGGAGATCGGGAACGCCGTCGGCAGCTCGGCAGGTGAGAGCAGGCGCACGTCGAGCCCGGCCTCCTTCGCGGCGGCGTACTGGTCGACGACGGTCTCGAGTCCCGCCGGACCCTGGGCGTAGGAGTGGTCGGTGCGTCGCGTGTAGGGCACGCCGGCGCTGTCGGCGAAGGTCAGCAGCCACTGCATGCCGTCACGGTTCGCGTCGACGTAGGCGCGCACGAGCGTCGGAGAGTGGTGGCGGCGGATCTGGGCGAGCCGTGAACCCTGCAACAGCGAGAGCTTGCCGGTGTTCGAGCCGGTCGTGAGGTTCGCCACGTCGCCGGTGTCGATGAGGGCGACGTCGAGGCCGGCGTGCGCGAGCATGACGCCGGTGCACAGGCCGGTGAACCCTGCGCCGACGATCACGACGTCGTGCCGTGCACCGGGGTCGAAGGGCGAGCCGAGAGGGACGGTCGGGCCGAGCTTCCACAGGGGCTTCATGTGCACAGTCAACGCCACGACGGGGGCCGCCCGCACCGCCTTGACTTTCCGGCGAGGCGCTGTCACGGGGCTACAGTGGCAGGCGTGAACCTGCGCCGCGTCTTCTTCGTCGCCGTCGGCGGCACGGTCGGCACGGCGGCGCGACTCGCGCTCGGGATGCTGCTTGCCGACGCCGGTGTCGTGCCGGTGCTGGTGGCGAACGCGGTCGGCGCGTTCCTCCTCGGCGTGCTCACCGCGCGGCTTCCCGCGGCGACCGACCTCCGGCTGCTGCTCGGAACGGGGGCGCTGGGCGGCTTCACCACCTACAGCGCCTTCATGACGGGGACGCTGTCGCTCTGGGCGGATGCTCCGCTTCTGGCCTGCGCCTACGCAGCGGCGAGCCTTGTGCTGGGCGTCGGCGGGGCAGCGCTGGGGCTGCGTGCGGGACGTCCGCGAGCGGGAGGCCGCGCATGACCCCGTTGCTGTTCGCCGGAGCGGCTGTGGCGGGCGGTGCCGGCGCGGTGCTGCGCTATCTCGTCGACCTCGGCGTGGCGCGTCTGGCAGGCAGGCGCTTCCCGTGGGGCATCCTCGTCGTGAACCTCACGGGCTCGTTCGCGCTCGGCCTCGTCACCGCCGCCCTGCCCGGCCAGGCGGTCGTGCTGGGAGCGGGGCTTCTCGGCGGCTACACGACCTTCAGCACGGCGATGCTCGACACGGTCGCGCTGTGGCGCGACGGCGAGCGTCCGGCATCCGTGGCCAATGCCATCGGGATGCTGTGTGCCGGCCTCGCGTGCGCGGCGCTGGGGCTGGCGGTCGGCGCCGCCCTCTGACCCGACGCCCCGCCGGCCGCCCCCGTCCGGCCGGTTCCGGCCGGGCCCCGCCGGCTGTTTCGAGTCGCATGAATTGCCCCTTCCCGGGCCGAAACAGGGCGAATCATGCGACTCGAAAGCCCAGGGGGTCAGCCGGCGGTCAGCACCTCGCGGCCGACCGCGGTGTCGGTGAGACGCCAGTCGGTCTCCTTGACCGTGTGGAAGAAGTTCACGAACGAGGCGCCGGCATCCTCGGCGCGGGCGATCAGCATGCGCGACCAGCCCTCCTGCGTGATCCAGTCGTCGGCGGTCGCCTCGTACGGCGGGTTCTCGGGCCACTGGAACACCCACGTGCCCCACGCACCGTAGCCGGGGCCGCCGGGCTGGAAGTCCGCCGGAGTGTCGGGGGCGGATGCCGTCTCGGCGACGCCCCACGGCTTGCCTCCCGCCAGCGCCTTCAGCCGCGGCACGGGTCCGTTCGCCGACGTGAACCCGAAGACGTCGTCGGGGCTCTGCCATCCGGCCTGCGTCTGGGCCGTGTACCCCCAGTTGAAGCCGTCGAGCGCCAGCGCGTCGACGTAGGCCACCCCGGGGAAGTAGTCCTCGAACGGGTACGGTCCGGCTCCGTAGTTGAGCGGGTTCCACATCATCACGATGTCCGGCGCCACGGCCTGCTTCAGCGCGTACACGTGGCGCCACATGGCGATGTACTCGGCGGGGGTCGTGGCGCCCGGCGCCGTTCCGCTCGACCACGGACGGCTCGAATCGTTCATCTCCGGAGCGAAGCGCACGATGATCTCGGCATCCGCAGTGCGCTCCTGTGCCGCCGTGAGCCACGAGGTGAGGTAGGTGTCGTATGTCCCGGCGGCCACGAGCCGAGGGGCGAACTCCGGCTGCTGGTCGGCCGGACGGCTCCAGTCCCACGGCTCCCAGGCGATCAGCAGCGCGGAGCCGCGGGCGCTCGCGGCGTCGGCGTCGTCGTCGGGGAACGACGGCGACTGCACGAAGTCGACGTAGGTCGACAGCATCGCATTCGTCGTGCCGAAGGCCTGCTCCTCCGACGCCATGGTGGTGAGATCGTGGGACGCCCAACCGAGGATCGTCGTCTGGTCGGCATCGCGGATGCTGACGCGGGGGACGGACGTCGCGCTTGGGACGGATGCCGTGCCGGTGCCGGCCCCGGATGAGACCTCGGTGGCGGATGCCGCGGCGGCGGCCCCGGTCAGGGCGGCGGCAACGGCAGCGGCGAGACCAGCTGCGAGCAGGGCACGAGAAAGGCGCGGTCGCGCGACCATGGGGGAACCTCCGGGAGACGCCGCCGTAGGGGAGTCGGGCAGCGCGAAGCTCAGTATGCGCGAGCGCTCGCCGGTCACGGTAGAGACCTTCGGCCACACTTCGGCGGACACTCAGCTTCGAGCGACAGAATGCTCGGAGAGTGAAATGTACAAACGTACATGTACACGCGTACCGCCATGTGCGGGGGTACCGGGGACGTCAGGGGGCGGAGTTGAGCGACGTGCAGCGGCGCAGACGCGACCCCGAGGCCCGACGCCGCGAGATCGTGGCCGCGGCGGCGGAGCTCATCGTCGAGATCGGCGTCGACGCCCTCACCCACCGCAAGGTCGCGTCGCGCGCCGGCGTGCCCCTCGGTGCGACGACGCAGTATTTCGACACCCTCGACGACCTGAGGGAAGCGGGCGTCCGGGCCCTCGCCGACGAGATCGAGGAGCGCATCGCGGTCACGCGCCGCGCCGTGGTCGACGGCGGCGTGACGCCCGAGGTCCTCGCGCGCCTCATCCATGAGGGCCTCGACGACGCGCGAGCCGTGCAGGCCGACCGCGCCGTCGTCACCGCGGCCGTGCACGACCCGCGCGTGCGCGAGCTCGCCCGGTTCTGGTCCGACGAAGTCGTCGGCTTCATCGCTCCCGTTCACGGAACGGACCGTGCCAGGGCGGCTGCCGTCTTCATCGACGGCGTACTCTGGCACGCCCAGATCCACGACGAGCCGCTCGAGGAACGCCTCATCCACGACGCCCTCGCCGGCATCCTCGCCCCGCCCACCGCACCCGCCGACTCCGCCCCATCCGCCGACTCCGCCCCGTTCGCAGCATCCGCCCCATCCGCCGACTCCGCCCCGTCCGCAGCATCCGACTAACCGAGAGAACCGCCTTGTCGAAACTCGCCGTCCTCAGCCTCAAGAACCGCGCTCTCATCGCCCTCATCACGATCGTCGCCGCCGTGTTCGGCGGCATCGCTCTGACGAACCTCAAGCAGGAGCTCATCCCGTCGCTCGAGCTGCCGGCACTCGTCGTGATGTCGACCTACCCCGGAGCCTCGCCCGAGGTCGTCGAGAACGACGTGTCGACGCCGATCGAGACGGCGATCCAGGGAGTGCCAGGACTCGAGTCGACCACGGCCACCAGCACGACGAACGCGTCGATCGTGCAGGCGACATTCACCTACGGCACGAACCTCGCCACGGCCGAGCAGAAGATGCAGCAGGCGATCAACCGCATCTCCTCGTCACTCCCCGAAGACGTCTCGCCCCAGGTGCTGTCGGTGTCGATCGACGACTTCCCCGTCATCCAGGTCGCCGTCACCGGGTTCGACGACGCCGAGAACGCGCAGGCGGAGCTCGAGAGCGTCGCCATCCCGAAGCTGGAGGACGTCGACGGCGTCAACGCCGCGGAGATCATCGGCGGCGTCGGGCAGCGCATCACCATCACTCCGGATGCCGCGAAGCTCGCGCTCGCCGGACAGAGCAGCCAGGCCATCAGCTCGGCGCTGCAGCAGAACGGCACGCTGTTCCCCGGCGGAGACATCACCGAGGGAGACCAGACCCTCACGGTGCAGACGGGCGCCAAGATCACCTCGGTCGACGAGATCGCCGCGCTCCCGCTCGTCGGAACCGGCCTCACGATCGGCGATGTCGCCTCCGTCGTGCAGGAGCCCGACCCGAAGACGTCGATCTCGCGCGTCGACGGCAAGGATGCCCTGTCGATCTCGATCACCAAGCTGCCCGCCGCCAACACGGTCGACGTGTCGCACGGCGTGATCGCGGCGCTCGACGAGATCGAGGAGGCCTTCCCCGACGCGACCTTCACGATCGTGTTCGACCAGGCGCCGTTCATCGTGCAGTCGATCGAGACGCTCGCAACCGAAGGTCTGCTCGGACTCGCGTTCGCCGTGATCGTGATCCTCGTGTTCCTGCTGTCGATCCGCTCGACCCTCGTCACCGCGATCTCGATCCCGACCAGCGTGCTCATCACGTTCATCGGGCTGCAGGCGTTCGGCTACTCGCTGAACATCCTCACCCTCGGCGCGCTGACGATCGCGATCGGCCGCGTGGTCGACGACTCCATCGTCGTCATCGAGAACATCAAGCGGCACTACGTGGGAGACGCCGACAAGGGCGACGCGATCCGACTGGCCGTGCGCGAGGTCGCCGCGGCCGTCACGGCATCCACCATCACCACGGTCGCCGTGTTCCTGCCGATCGTCTTCGTCGGCGACATGGTCGGCGAGCTGTTCCGGCCGTTCGCGATGACGGTCACCATCGCGATGGTGGCGTCGCTGCTCGTCGCGCTCACGATCGTCCCGGTGCTCGCCTACTGGTTCCTCAAGCCCGGCAAGCCGCTGCTCGACGCCGACGGGCGCGCCATCGACCCCGAGCATCCGGATGCTCCGCCGACGCCGCTGCAGCGTGGCTACCGGCCGATCCTCGGCTGGACGCTCAAGCACTCGGGCGTCACCGTAGCGCTCGCCGTCGTCGTCCTCGGCGCGACCCTGGCCGCGGCACCGCTGATGAAGGTGAACTTCCTCAGTGATTCCGGCCAGAACACCATGACCGTGACGCAGGACCTCGGCCCCACCGCGAGCCTCGAGGCCAAATCGGATGCCGCGCGCGCGGTGGAGAAGGCGCTCCTCGACATCGACGGCATCCGGCACGTGCAGGCGTCCATCGGTTCGAGCGGCTCAGCGCTGCGCGACGCGTTCTCCGGCGGAGCCGGCGTCACCTACTCGGTGCTCACCGACGGAGACGCCGACCAGGAGAAGCTGCGCGCCGACGTGCAGAAGGCGATCGACGGGCTCGACGACGTCGGCGAGGTCTCGGTCGCGGCATCCGCGGGGCTCGGGTCGAGCGACATCGAGGTGTCGGTCACGGCGTCGAACTCGAGCGATCTCGAGAAGGCGACGTCGGCGGTCGTCGACGAGCTGAAGGGCCGAGAGGGCGTCGGCCAGGTCACCGACAACCTCGCAGCAGCCCTCCCGTACCTCGCCGTCGTCGTCGACCGCAGCGCGGCAGCGCAGCACGGACTGTCCGAGGTCGCCGTCGGCTCGATCGTGTCGAACACGATGCGTCCGCAGCAGGCGGGATCGGTCGAGATCGACGACACCGCGCTCACGGTGTACATCGCCGCGCCGGAGCCTCCGACCACCGCGCAGGCGCTGCGCGAGCTCGCCATCCCGACCCCGACCGGCATCGTGCAGCTGCAGGACCTCGCGACGGTCGAGGAGCGCAACGGCCCCACTTCCATCACCACCGAGAAGGGCAAGCGCACCGCGACCGTCACCGTGCCACCGGCATCCGACAACCTCGCTGTGGCGACGGCATCCGTGTCCGCTGCGCTCGCCGCCGTCGATCTGCCGGCCGGGGCCGCGGCCACGGTGGGCGGGGTCGCCTCGCAGCAGGCCGACTCGTTCTCGCAGCTCGGCCTGGCGATGCTCGCCGCCATCCTCATCGTCTACGTGGTGATGGTCGCGACCTTCAAGTCGCTGCGGCAGCCGCTGCTGCTGCTCGTGTCGGTGCCGTTCGCCGCGACCGGCGCGATCCTGCTGCAGATCGTCACCGGGGTGCCGCTGGGCGTCGCCTCGCTGATCGGTGTGCTGATGCTCATCGGAATCGTGGTGACGAACGCCATCGTGCTCGTCGACCTCGTGAACCAGTATCGTGAGAAGGGGCTGTCGACCGCCGAGGCCGTCATGGCGGGAGGGGAGAAGCGTCTGCGGCCGATCCTCATGACGGCGCTCGCGACGATCTTCGCGCTCACCCCGATGGCGCTCGGGATCACCGGCCACGGCGGGGTCATCTCGCAGCCGCTCGCGATCGTCGTGATCGGCGGGCTCGTGTCGTCGACCGTGCTCACCCTCATCGTGCTGCCGACCCTGTACAACCTCGTCGAGGGGGCGAAAGAGCGGCGCCGTGCGCGCAAGGGCGTCGGACCCGACGCCGGGGCCGACGGTGGCCGGGCCGCGGATTCTGGGCCGGAGCTGCCCGGAGGCGGTGCCGACGCGGTCGGTGCGGATGCTGACGGCGGTGGTGCCGACGTCGGCGTCGCCGGTGGCCTGCCGCACGCTCCGCAGCTCACGCGTAGGGAGCTGCGCAAGCGCTCGGCCGGCTGAGGCAGCGGCGCTCGGCCGGCTGAGGCAGCGGCGCGCTTTCCGCGCGTCGCGCGGCCGGTCAGGAGAGGGTGATGCCCCAGTGCAGGATCCAGGTCTCACCGGGGTCGAGCCGGCGGATGCCAGCCCCGCTGTTCAGGGCGTCGGCCGGTGCGGTCATGGGCTCGATCGCGAGGGCGAGGGAGTGCCCCGGGTATGCGGTGGTCGTGAACACCTGCACGAAGTCGAAGCCCGGTCCCTGCCACAGCGTCAGCGTCCGTCCATCGGGCGCGGTGAGCGTGTGGCGCACGCGTCCGTCGTCGTCGCGGGTGAGATCGGTGAAGCCCGTGTCGAACGTGACATCCCCCAGGCGGACGCCGTCACGCAGGGCCGGGTCGGCCGGACGGGTGCCCGTCGGCAGCATCCGCTCGTCGACGTCGATCGCTGTCGCTGCGGGGACCCGCAGGACGAGGTCGTGCGGATCGACGTCGCCGATCGTCACGAAGGGATGCGTGCCGACGGCGACGGGGGCGGCGGTTCTCGACCGGTTCGTGATCGTATGGGTGACCTCGATGCCGTCGTCGCCGAGGTCGTACGAGACGCTGGTGTCGAGCAGATAGGGGTAGCCCGTCTGCGGATAGACGGCGGCGCGCAGCACGGCCGCGTCGTCGGTCTGCTGGATCTCGTAGGGCGTGAACCGCAGGAGGCCGTGGCTGGCGTTGCCGAACTTCGGCTCGGTGATGGCCAGCTGGCGCGTGGTGTCGCCGTCGGTCCATCGTCCGTCGCGCACGCGGTTCGGCCAGGGCACGAGCACCACGCCCGAGCACGACGGCGTCGGCTGGTCGAGGGGGTAGCGCGCGATGAGGTCGACGTCGCCGATCCGCAGCGCGCGGAGCGAGGCGCCGACCTGCGCGATCTGAGCGGTGACCTGCCCGCGGCGGAGCTGAACCTGAGTGCCGGTGGGGGATGCGGTGTTCACCCCGCAATCGTACGGCGCGACGCCCGCGCGGGTCAGCGGATGCCGTCGCCGGGTGCTCTCCCAGCATGGGCCGGTAGACTCGTTCGGTCGGCTTCGGACACCCGCGCAGGTCGCGGACGTTTTTCAGTGTGTGAAGTGTGAGTCCAGGGGCCGATGGTGAGCGTCGATCGACGCGAATCAACCATCACATGAATGGCCCCGGCCGCTGACAGTCCGGACCCGCGCGCAGGCGCTGGGTGCTCGCGCGTGCGCGTGGCGCTGTTCTCGTGCGAGAACTCAGAAGGACACACGATGCCCAAGAACAAGAAGCCCCGCGGCGGACGCCCCGCAGCGAACTTCGAGCCGCGCTACGGCGCGAAGAAGACCTCCTTCCACGACCGGCACCACGGCGCCGGCGCGCGTCCGTCGCGCGACGGCGGCCGTGACGAGCGCGGCGGACGGACGGATGCCGCAGACCGCCGCACCGCGTCGGCCGGCTACGACCGTCGGCCGGGCAGCCGGAGCCCCGGCCACCGCGGGTACCGGCCCGAGCCGGAGTCGGGTGCGCCGAAGCGCCGCTGGACCGAGCCGGAGTCGGGTGCGCCGAAGCGCCGCTGGACCGAGCAGGAGCGAGCGGGTCGCGGCGAGGCGCGCAACATCCGCAACCGCGCGGAGTCGGGCCGCCGTGAAGCCCCGCACCGCCGCGACGACCAGGGGCGCGCCGACGAGCGGCCCCGGTACGGCGAGCGCCCCGCTGCCGGACGACGCTTCGACGACCGCGGGGGTCGCGGCGAGCGTGGCTTCGGCGAGCGCCCGGCATCCGATCGTCCGCGTTTCGCGCGCGACGACCGTCCGCGTCGTGACGACCGCACCTTCGGCGGACGCCCGCAGCGCGGTGGCCGCGACGAGCGCGGCGGGCAGCAGTTCGACCGTCCCCGTTACGCCGACCGTGCGGCATCCGGCCGTGGCGACCGTCGCGAGGCCCGCCCGAGCCGTGACAACTGGAACGGCACTCCTGCGTTCGCGCCGACCGGCGACGTCGTGCACGAGCGGCTCGAGGCCCAGGCCGTGCAGGCCGTCGAGGTCGAGAATGTGACCTTCGCCGACCTCGGTCTCGGCTCCAACATCACCGAGACGCTGAAGAACATGGGCGCCGAGACGCCGTTCCCGATCCAGGCGGCCAGCATCCCTGCGGTGCTCGAGGGGCGCGACGTGCTGGCGCGTGGACGTACCGGCTCGGGAAAGACCATCGCGTTCGGCGCTCCGCTCGTCGAGAGCGTGCTGAAGTCCCAGGCGGGCAAGCGTCGCGAGTTCGGGCGGTCGCCGCGGGCGATCATCCTGGCGCCGACGCGTGAGCTCGCGCTGCAGATCGACCGCACGATCCAGCCGATCGCCCGCAGCGTCGGACTGTTCACCACGCAGATCTACGGCGGCGTCCCGCAGGGGCGCCAGGTCGGTGCGCTGAAGAAGGGCGTCGACATCGTCATCGGCACGCCCGGCCGCATCGAGGATCTCGTGAACCAGGGCAAGCTCGACCTCTCCGACACCCGCATCGCGGTGCTCGACGAGGCCGACCACATGTGCGAGCTCGGGTTCGTCGAGCCGGTGCAGCGCATCCTCCGCCGCACGGCCGACGGGAGCCAGAAGCTGCTGTTCTCGGCGACGCTCGACCGTGAGGTGGCTGCGCTCGTCGACGAGTTCCTCGTGGACCCCGCGGTGTACGAGGTCGCCGGCGAGACGCAGGAGACGAGCACGATCGAGCACCGGGTGCTCGTGATCGAGCACCGTGACAAGGCCGAGATCCTCACGTCGCTGGTGGATCGCGAGGGCAAGACGCTCGTGTTCGCGCGCACCCGTGCGTATGCCGAGATGCTCGCCGAGCAGTTCGACGACGCCGGCATCCCCGCTGTGTCGCTGCACGGCGACCTCAACCAGGCCAAGCGCACGCGCAACCTGCAGCGCCTGACCTCGGGTCGCGTCGACGTGCTGGTCGCGACGGATGTCGCAGCCCGCGGCATCCATGTCGATGACATCGATCTGGTGGTGCAGGCGGATGCTCCGGACGAGTACAAGACGTACCTGCACCGTGCCGGGCGCACCGGTCGTGCCGGGCGTGCGGGGCGCGTGGTGACGTTGATCACGCGGCAGCGTCAGCGGCGCATGGGCGAGCTGCTCGACCGCGCCGAGATCGATGCGCCGTTCGAGGTCGCACGCCCTGGCGATGACGTGATCGAGGAGATCGCGGGCCGGATGCCGTCCGCCGCCGACCTCACCTCCTGACCCGGCCCCGGCCCCGGCTGACGCCACCTCGCTCAGGTATGAGTTGTGGTCGGAAATCAGGCGATTCTCCGACCACAACTCATACCTGAGCGGAGGGTGCGCGACGGCACGGACGTCGGCACGGGGCGGACGCCGGTGCGAGCACGGACGCCGGTGCGAGCACGGACGTCGGCGGGGGACGGGCGCGCGGGCGCGGGAACGGAGACGGGCCCGGGGAACGGACGCAGGCGACGGAGGCGGGCCCTGCGGGGCGCGTCAGAACAGGGTCGGCTGTGCGAGTGACGTCGAGCCGGGTGTCGCGGAGGGCGTCGCCGGACGGATGCCACGCACGGGGTAGTCGTCTTCGTGGCGTCCGTCGAGACCGTGCAGCCGGATGAGCGGACGCACGCGCCGGGCGAGCCACTGCCTGTACGCCTTCGGCGCCTCGACGGTCACGCCAGGATAGAGGCCGCGGTACGACGACACGAGGTCGGGACGTGCCCCGGCGAGCCAGTTCATGAACCACGGCTTCACGCCAGGGCGGAGGTGCAGTGCGCCGTAGATCACGCGTGACGCTCCGGCGTCTTTGATGCGGGCGAGGGCGCTGGTGATCGCCTCGACGGAGTCGGTCATGTGCGGAAGGATCGGCATGAGGAAAACGGTGACGGGGAAGCCTGCATCCGCCAGCGCCCGCACAGTGTCGAGGCGAGCCTGAGTAGTGGGTGCGCCCGGTTCGATGGCCTTCTGCAGCTCGTCGTCGTACATGGCGATCGACATCTGCACGTCGACGGAGACGCGGTGCGCCGCCTTCACGAGCAGCGGGATGTCCCGTCGGATGAGCGTGCCCTTGGTGAGGATGGACAGGGGCGTGCCGGATGCCGCAAGCGCCTCGATGATGCCCGGCATGAGCTTGTAGCGGCCTTCAGCGCGCTGATACGGATCGGTGTTGGTGCCGAGCGCGACGGTCTCGTGCTCCCAGCTGCCGCGACGGAGCTCCCTCTGCAGCACCTCGACGACGTTCACCTTCACGACGATCTGCGAGTCGAAGTCGGCCCCTCCGTCGAGGTCGAGGTACTCGTGCGTTCCGCGCGCGAAACAGTACACGCAGGCGTGGCTGCAACCGCGGTAGGGGTTGATGGTCCACCCGAAGGGCATGCGGGAGGCGCCGGGCACCTTGTTCAATGCGGACTTCGACAGCACCTCGTGGAAGGTCATGCCGGCGAACTCCGGCGTGGTCACGGTGCGCAGCACGCCGCGGCGGTCTTCGAGCCCGGGCAGCGCAGCGTCGTCGACGTCACCGAGCTTCTGACCTTGCCACCGCATGCGTCCATTCGAACATAGAGACGACGATCAGTCAATCGGATGCTCGGCGATATGTTCGAATTGTATCCCGGAGGGCACCGGGCGTTAAGCGACAATGGACCCATGAACCTCGCGCGGCAGCCCCAGCATGCCCCGCCGCGCTCGCCGTTGCGCGGCCCGGCACTGCCGATCGGCCTCGCCGTGACGGCGATCGGCGTGCTGATGTCGCTCGTGAGCCTGCCGAGCGCACCCGCCGATGCCCGTGTCCCGCCCGAACCCCGCGTCGTGCAGGCCGTGCCGCCGGTCGACGTGGCTGCGACCACGGCGGCCGATCCCTGTGCAGAGCAGGTCGTGCGCGATGCGATCGCGGCAGCCGACGATGCGGCGACGATCGCGGCGTTCGGCGGCGCCGAGAGCTTCCGTGCGGCCGTGGCCGCCGGCAACGCGCCCTGCATCGCCCTCGACGACCCCTCGCACGTGTGGGTCGTCGTGAACAAGGCGCGACCGCTGAACCCCGTCGACTTCGCACCGCAGTCGCTCGCGCCCGCCCCGGTCCGGGTCACGACGGGTTCCGGGCAGGCCCGCGCCGATGTCGCGGCGGCCCTCGGGGCGATGGCGGCAGCGGCAGCCGCCGACGGTGTGGGGCAGATCGGCGCGAACAACGGGTACCGCTCGTACGACCTGCAAGTGCGCACGTATGCCGGCCACGTCCGGTCGGAGGGGCAGGCGAACGCGGATGCGGCATCCGCCCGTGCGGGGCACAGCGAGCATCAGACGGGGCTCGCTCTCGACCTCGTCGCCTGCGCGCCCTGCGGTGGGATCGACGCGTTCGGTGCGACAGCTCAGGGCGCCTGGGTCGCCGAGCACGCCTGGGAGTACGGATTCATCGTGAGATATGAAGCCGGAGCCACGGGCGTGACCGGCTACAAGCCCGAGCCATGGCACGTCCGCTACATCGGGCCGGAGCTCGCGGCCGCCTACCATCACGGCGGATTCCACACGCTCGAGGAGTTCTTCGGTCTTCCCGCGGCGCCCGACTATCTGCACTGAGCCCGCCGTTGAGGCATCCGACAAACCGCGAGACCGAGTGTCACGCATTGTGGGATGCATTCTCACAATGCTCTGTCGGATCCGCGTGATTCCCGCTTAGAATCGCCGGAGCAACGCCGCAACACGTTCAGGAGGACGCCATGGAACGCGACATCTACGACGAGGATCACGAGGCATTCCGCGACCTCGTCAAGGACTTCGTGAAGCGCCACGTGACCAACGACGCGATCGAGAAGTGGAACGCCGACGGAGAGGTCGACCGCGCCACCATGCTCGCCGCCGGTGAGGCCGGCATCATCGGCCTCTCGGTTCCCGAGGAGTTCGGCGGGGCGGGGATGCTGCAGGACTACCGCTTCCGCGCCATCGTGAACGAAGAGGTCATCGCGGCGGGCGCCGGCTCGCTCGCCGGAGCCTTCGGCATCCAAGACGACCTCGCCGTGCCGTACCTCGTGCACATGGGCACGCAGGAGCAGAAGGAGAAGTGGCTGCCCCGCATGGCGACGGGCGAGGTCATCGGGGCTCTCGCCATGACGGAGCCGGGGGCCGGAAGCGACCTGCGGGGGATCAAGACCACGGCGAAGAAGGTCGACGGCGGCTACCTCGTCAACGGGGCGAAGACGTTCATCTCGTCGGGTGCGACGGCCGACCTCGTCGTCACCTTCGTCAAGACCGGGGAGGGGAACCGCCCCGACGCGTTCAGCCTCGTGCTCATCGAGAACGGCATGGAGGGCTTCGACCACGGCAAGAAGCTGCACAAGATGGGCTTCCACGGCCACGACACCGCCGAGCTCTCGTTCAGCGACGTGTTCGTGCCCGAGGAGAACCTCATCGGCGGCAAGGAGGGCATGGGGTTCATCCAGCTCATGATGAACCTGCCGCTCGAGCGCCTCTCGATCGGCGTCGCCGGTGCCGCCGCCGCGCAGGCTGCGCTGGACTGGACCGTCGCCTATACGAAGGACCGCGAGGCCTTCGGCGAGCGGATCATCGACTTCCAGAACACGCGTTTCAAGATCGCCGACATGGCGGCGACGGTCGACGCGCTGTGGGCGTACATCGACCGTGCCCTGCTCGCCTACAAAGACGGCAAGCTCTCGGCCGAAGAGGCCGCGAAGGTCAAGTTCTGGGCGACCGAACGCGAGTGGGAGGTGCTCGACATCGGCGTGCAGCTGCACGGCGGCTACGGGTACATCACCGAGTACCCGATCGCCAGGGCGTTCCTCGACGCGCGTGTGCACCGCATCTACGGCGGCACGAACGAGATCATGCGCGACATCGTGAGCCGCCAGATCGCCGGCAAGCGCTGACGTCTCCTGAGGAAGGCCCCGGATGCCGGCATCCGGGGCCTTCGTCGTGTCCGCACGCGCACTCCCGCGTCGGGCTCCGCGCTCGGCCCGCCCGCTCCGCCACGAGGGCGACTGTGCACGAGGGCGACTCCGCGCGAGGGCGGCTGCGCGCGAGAGTGAAGCGAGGGTGAAATCCTCCCACCGGGCTCCCAGGTTCGCCTAGGAATGGTTCCGGACTGCATCAGTCCGACCGTGTGGGAGGGGAACTCATGAAACGGTTGCGGATGCCGTGGAGAACACGCGCAGCCGGCGGCCGGGCTCTGCTCGGGTCATCGCGGTGGAGGATGGGCGCAGGTGTCACGACCGTCGTGTCGGCGCTGCTCCTGTCGCTGCTCCCGGCGACGGCCGCGGCCACGGCCGTACTCAGGCGGTGATCGGACAGCTGGTCTCCGTGCTGCGCGCATCCGGCCAGCGCCTCGCTCTGCGGCTCATCCCGGATGCCGACCTGCGGGCGCTCCTCGCCACCCTGCGGCGTGAGGGAGCCGACGACGTCGCAGATTCGATCACAGGCCCTTCCGTCATCGAATCAGGCGACCGGCCAGCGCTCACACCGCGGGAACTGGCCGTGCTGCGAGCGCTCGCACGCTCGGGCTCGGTGAACGACATCGCCGCCGAGCTCTATGTCTCGGCCAACACGGTGAAGTCCCAGCTGCGCAGCGTGTATCGCAAGCTGGGCGCGCGCAACCGTGACGAGGCGCTCGCCGCGGCCATCCATCGGCACCTCATCCCGAGCTCCCGGGAGTGACCGCGCGCGGGGCGCGAACTCCGTGCTCCGGCTCAGGCCGCCTTCTCGCCGGCGGCCTCACGTGCGGTCTTCGACGCCGGTGAGGCGGCACCGAGCTTCCAGTACCCGCAGAAGCTCACCGCGCCCTTGTCGACGCCGCGCTCGCCTACCAGGTGCTTGCGCGCTCCTGACGCGAGTGACTGCTCGCCCGCCGCGTAGGCGTGGAACGGATGCCGGGGGAGGGCGCTCTCGCGCAGGGCGCCGAGGGCGAGCGTGCCGGGAGTCGTGCTGTGCGGTCGCACGAGCCAGCGCACCTCGACGCCGTCGGGATGCGGGAAGTCGAGCGCGTCGTCGGCGGAAGGCACCTCGAGCAGAGCGATGCCCTCGGCCTCCGCGGGCAGCGACGCGCAGATCGAGGAGATCGCCGGCAGGGCCGTCTCATCGCCGACGAGCAGCACGCGGTCGGTGCCCCGCTCGGGGTTGAAGGTCAGGCCCTCGTCGATGATGAGCACGTGCTCCCCTGGTCGGCAGGTCTCGGCCCATCGCGACGCGGGACCGGCGGTGCCGTCGGCGGCCGAGCCGTGCAGCACGAAGTCGACGTCGATCTCGGCTCCGGCATCCGCGCTGGCGGGGCGGTGGGCGCGGACGCTGTAGTTGCGCATGACCGGCCGTTCGCCGTCGGGGATGCGAAGGAACTTGAGATAGCCGAAAATCTTGTTCGCCTTCGCGGGCACCCGATCGAGTCCGGCCTCGCCGCCGATCGGCAGGAACAACCGGAACCACTGGTCGAAGCCCATCGGGCGGAAGCGCTCGATGTCGCCGCCGCCGAGCGTGACGCGCACCCAGTGCGGAGCCAGGCGTTCCGACCGGAGCACGGTGAGGTGGAGGAGCTCGGACGAGAGCGGCTTGACCAGCTTGCTGTATGCCATCGGTGTGCCTTTCGGGCTGCGGGGAAGCGTTCAGGGCTTCCAGGGGAGGAGGGCGAGGAAGATCGCGGCGGATGCCGTGAGCATGAGCGCGACGAACACGACGTCGCGGCGGCGGAAGGGCACCCTGTGGCGTTCGGTGCGGGTGTCGTGTGCGCCGAAGGCGCGGGAGTCCATGGCGAGGGCGACGCGCTCGGCGTGACGGATGGCTCCGGCCAGCAGGGGCACGATGTAGCCCCAGGCGCGGGCAAGACGGGCGAACGGCCCGCGTCCGCCGTGGTGGCCGCGGACGCGGTGCGCCGCGCGGATCACGGCCAGTTCGTGCCCGAACCGCGGCACGAACCGGAACGCCGCGAGGGCCGTGTACCCGATGCGGTACGGCACGCGAAGCTGCTGCACGCTCGCGCGGACGAGATCGGGTCCCGTCGTGGTGAGTCCGCCGATGAGGGCGAGCGCGACGATCGCGCCCAGGCGCAGCGAGGTCGCGAAGCCCGCGGCGAGGGCGCCCTGGCGGAGCGTCCAGCCGCCGAGCTCGACGACGGGTGGCGTGCCCGCGACGCGCGCCGCGTCGACCCAGAGGGAGAAGCCCGCTCCGATGAGGAGCACGCCGAGCGGCAGGGCCGCGAACAGGATCACGGCGTTGCGCCGGCTCGGCCGCGCGCCGGTGAGCAGCACGAGGTACGACAGGGCGAGGAATGCCGCAGGGGTCGCGACGTCGCGTACGAACACGAGCACCACGATCGCGGGCAGCACGGCCGCGACCTTCGCGAGGGGATTGAGGCCGTACAGGAACCAGCGCGTCGTCGCCGGGGCGAGCGGCGCGTAGGGGTCGATGCGCGCGGTCATGCGCGTGCCGCCAGCATCCGATGCAGGGCAGGCAGGCGCAGTCCCGCCGAGGTGAAGACGCTCTCGTCGCGGAAGAGCTCGTGCGTGCGCCCTGCGGCGTGCACGCGCCCGGCGCGGAGGATCACGGTGTGGGTCGCGTGCTCGGCGACGAGCTGCAGATCGTGGGTCACGACGACCACCGTGGTGCCCTCGGCGCGCAGCGCGTCGAGCAGGTCGAGCAGTTCAGAGGCGCGAGCGCGGTCCTGTCCGAAGGTGGGCTCGTCGAGCGCGAGCACGGGTGGCCCGGTGATGAGCGCCGTGCCCACCGACAGCCGCCGCTTCTCGCCGCCGGAGAGCAGGAACGGGTGCACGTCGGCCTTGTGGTCGAGGCCGAAGCGCGTCAGCATCCCGGTCACCCGCCGCTCCACCTCGTCGGTCGGGACGTGACGAAGGCGCAGCCCGTGCGCGAGCTCGTCGAACACGGTTCCGGCGATGAACTGATGCTCGGGATTCTGGAACACGAAGCCGACGCGCGACGCGAGCTCGCGCGGAGACGCTGTGCCGGCGTCGACCCCGTCGACGAACACGCGGCGCCGCGGTGGGGCCACCACGCCCGCGAGCGCCTGGATCAGCGTGGTCTTGCCGGCGCCGTTCGCGCCCACGATCGCTGTGAGGCTGCCGCGTTCGACGTCGAGATCGACGCCGTGCAGCACCTCGGTGCGTCCGCGCCGGACGGTGAGATCGCGAGCGCGGATCACCGGGTCGGACGCGCGGGCGGAGAGCTCCGGATGCTCGGCCGGCTCTCGCGCGGGATCTTTGGGCGTGCCGTACCGCGCGCCAGGCTCTCGCGCGCCAGGCTCTCGCGCGGCGATCGTGCGCGCGGTCGAGGAGCCGGAGCTCTCGAGCGCATCCAGGGCGGTGGACAGCTCGGGCGCCGTGAGCGGAAGCGGATCGAGGGGCAGGCCGGCGTCGCGCAGCCGCAGCCCGGCGAGCGTCGCCGCGGGGAGCCAGACGCCCATGGCGAGCAGTTCGTCGGCGTGGCCACGCAGCACAGCGGATGCCGGACCGTCGAACACCAGCCGCCCCTCGCGGTCGAGCACGAGTACCCGCGTGATGAACTCCATCGCCGCGTCGAGGTTGTGCTCGACCAGGAGGATCGCCCGGTCGCCCGATCCGACAACATCCGCCAGTGCGGCGTACACATCGTCGATGCCCTGCGGGTCGAGGTTCGCGGTGGGCTCGTCCAGCACGATCAGCGGCGATCCCATCGCGAGGGCGCACGCGATCGCCAGACGCTGCCGCCCCCCGCCCGAGAGGAGGTCGGGGTTGTCCGCCCTGCGCTCCCACAGTCCGACGCGGCGGAGGGCGTCTTCCGTGCGGGACTCGACCTCGGCGAGCGGCAGGAGCAGGTTCTCCGGGCCGAACGCGACCTCGTCGTACACGGTGCCGGTGACGATCTGCGCGTCGGGGTCCTGGAACACCATCGCCACGTGCGTGCTCAGCTGCGGCGTCGGCGTCGATGCCGTGTCGAGGCCGCCCGCTTCGACGCTTCCGCTCATCGACGCCGGGACGGCATGGGGCACGAGACCGTTCAGCGCCAGCGTGAGCGTCGACTTGCCCGATCCTGACGGGCCCAGCAGCAGGACGACCTCTCCGCGGCCGATGTCGAACGAGACGCCCTGCGGCGAGGGGTGATCGGCATCCGCGTGGGTGATGGAGAGGTCACGCACGCGGAGAAGGGGCGCGGATGGGCGCACGGCGCAAACCTCGGGTCGGTGGATCGGACTCCTCCAACTTAGCCCAGCCTTACCTATCCCGCCACACGGCGGGAGGTCAGCGCCGGGCGACGCCCGCGCGGCTGAGCGAGGCGCCGACGGCGAGGCCGACGGCGGTCCATGCCACCGGACCCAGCACGGCGATGACGAGGTACGCCACCTGCTCCCACGGCATCCGCACCGAGAGGTCGACCGCGAAGAACACGACCACCGCGACGATGAGGCCGATCACGACCGCCGACACGAAGAAGCGCCATGCGCCCCACGCGCGGTACCGGGTGAGCGCCGCGACGCCCTCCTGGATCGCGCCGAAGAGCAGTGCGGTTCCGATGAAGCGCATCGTCCACGCGGGGTTGAAGGCACTCGCGACGAGTGCGGCGATGACGTGCGTGAGGAGCGCGACGAGCGGGCGCCGCAGCACCTCCTGGGCGATGATCCCCGGCAGCACGTGCGAGCCGAGCACGAGACCGTACAGGAACGCGGGCCCGGTGATCACCGGGATCGTCAGCCAGCCCGCGATGCCTCCGAGCAGACCCGTCGCCACGCCGATCGCTGCACAGACGAGGAGCACACGGGTGGGCAGGGCGCGAGACGAGGGGGCCACGACTCCAGCCTACTGTCGACGAAAAGCACGCGGCTCTGGCCATTCGGCCAGGATTGGCCGCAGCGCCTGGCAGGTGTCGGCGCCCAGGACTAATTTGATCGACGGCGCGGCAACGCGGCCGTGTCATGAGCGTCTGGGAGCACCACATGGGTCGAACACCCCTCCGGATGGCGGCAGCCACCACCCTGGCCACGCTGTTCATCGCTTCTTCGGCGACAGCCGGTTACGCAGGCGTGGGGGAGGTGACGCACCCCGCTCCCGTCGAGGGCACGTCAGGCCACTACATCGTCGTGATGAAGGCCGACCCGCTCGCCAGCTACACCGGCGACGTCAAGGGCCTGAAGGCCACCAAGCCCGCCGAGGGACAGCAGCTCGAGACGCAGTCGCAGGAGTCGCAGCGCTACCTGAAGCACCTGCAGACCGAGCAGAAGGACATCGCCGCGCAGGTCGGGGTCACGCCCGACGCCACCTACCAGGTCGTCCTCAACGGCTTCAGCGCGCAGCTGAGCGGCGAGCAGGTCGACAAGCTGCGGGCCTCGAAAGACGTCTACGGCGTGTACCCCGACGAGATCCGTCACCCCGACGCGCAGACGTCCACCGACTTCCTCGGCCTCGGCGACGACAAGAAGGGCCGCGGAGGCGTCTGGCAGCAGACGGGCGGTGTCGACAAGGCGGGCGAGGGGATCGTCGTCGGCGTGGTCGACACGGGCATCGCGCCCGAGCATCCGTCGTTCGCCGGCAAGAAGCTGAAGAAGCAGAAGAAGCAGGCGAACCGCCACAAGGGCGCCGAGCCGTACACCGACGGCACGTACGTCTACTTCGACAAGGCCGACGGCGGGCAGTTCCAGGCGAAGATGGTCGAGGGCCAGGGCTGGGACAAGAGCGCGTACTCCACCAAGCTCATCGGTGCGCAGTACTTCTACACCGGCGCCGAGGCCGACGGCTTCGACTTCCAGTACGACTACCTGTCCCCGCGCGACGGCGCCGGGCACGGGTCGCACACCGCAAGCACGGCGGCGGGCGACTTCGGCGTGAAGGCCTCGATCGAGAACGTCGACTTCGGCTCGATCTCCGGCGTCGCTCCCGGAGCGAAGATCTCCGCGTACAAGGCGTGCTACGAAGGTCCCGACCCCGCGGTCACGACCGACGACATCTGCGCGCTGAGCGACCTGGTCGCGGCGATCGATCAGGCTGTGGCCGACGGTGTCGACGTGATCAACTACTCGATCGGTGGCGGTGCCGCCAAGACGGTTCTCGGCCCTGAGGACATCGCGTTCTTCAACGCAGCCGCCGCCGGCGTGTTCGTCTCGGCGAGCGCGGGCAACGACGGCCCGGATGCGTCCACCGCCGACCACGCGTCGCCCTGGTACACGACCGTGGCAGCGTCCACCATCCCGACGTGGGAGGGAACCGTGCAGTTCCCCGGCTTCGAGCAGGCCGGCGCGTCGGTGAGCGTGCCGTTCGGCGGCACGGTCGAGGGCCCCTCGGTGTACGCGGGAGACGCCGCGGCGGCTGGGGCTGCCGACGCGCAGCTGTGCCTGCCCGGCACGCTCGACCCCGCGAAGGTCGCCGGCCACATCGTGGTCTGCGACCGCGGCAACAACGCGCGCGCCGAGAAGTCGCAGGTCGTGAAGGAGGCCGGAGGCATCGGCATGATCCTCGTGAACGTGCCAGGCGGTGCCGACTCGCTCGACAACGACTTCCACGCCGTGCCGACCGTTCATCTCGCCGCTGCCTACCGCGACGCGGTGCTCACCTACGTGCGCGGCGGCGTCGATCTGCCGGTCACCCTCGTCGGCGAGAACACGACCGGCGTGACGACCCCGGTGCCTCAGATCGCGGGCTTCTCCAGCCGCGGCCCGATGCTCGCCGACGGCAGCGACATCATGAAGCCCGACGTGGCGGCGCCCGGTGTCGCGATCCTCGCGGCGACGAACAACGGACCAGGCGAGACGCCGACGTTCGGCATCCTCTCCGGCACGTCGATGGCGGCCCCGCACGTCGCGGGCCTCGCCGCGCTGTACCTCGGTGAGCACCCGAACGCGACGCCCGCCGAGATCAAGTCGGCGATGATGACGACGGCGTACGACACGGTGAACGCCGACGGCTCGCCGAACACGAACCCGTTCGAGCAGGGCGCGGGAGAGGTCGAGCCGAAGCGCTACCTGCAGCCCGGTCTGCTCTACCTGAACGCTGCGGCCGACTGGGCGGCGTTCATCGAGGGCAAGGGGCTGGGCGAGTTCGACGGCGTCGAGCCGATCGACGGCAGCGACCTCAACATCGCGTCGTTCTCTATCGGTTCGCTCGCCAGCGCGCAGACCGTGACACGCACCGTGACCTCGACCGAGGCCGGCACGTTCACGGCATCCGTCGACCTCCCCGGTGTGGATGTGACGGTGTCGCCGTCGACGTTGAGCTTCAGCGGTCCGGGCGAGACGGCGACGTACACGGTCACGTTCGACAACCGCAGTGCGCCGGTCGAGCAGTGGGCGACGGGCACGCTGACGTGGAAGAGCGAGAAGAACTCGGTGCGGTCGCCGATCGCGGTGTTCCCGGTGACGGCGGATGCTCCGGCCGAGGCCTCCAGCACGGGCGTCGACGGCACGACGACGGTCGAGGTGACGCCTGGCATCACGGGAGACCTCGCGCTGAACCTGTCGGGCCTCGCGCCGTTCCAGCTGCTCGCCGACCCCGACGGGCGCGTCGAGGGGCACTCGGGTGACGAGGCCTCGGGCGACGAGAACAAGGACGTCGCGTGGATCGTGGACGTGCCGGCCGGCACCACGCTGTCGCGCTTCGACCTCGACTCGTCGGACGACACGGGCAGCGACCTGGATCTGACCGTGTACCGTGTGGTCAGCCCCGACGACCTCCGCTACTACCAGAAGTGGCAGTCGGCGACGGGCTCGGCGGACGAGCGGGTCACCATCACGGCTCCGACTGCGGGCACCTACCTGGTGATCGCGAACGTGTACTCGACCTCGGGTCCGACGACGTGGGACGTGACCTACGCCAACGTGCAGCCCGAGGGGGAGGGCGCGTTCACGGCCTCGCCGAACCCGATCGCCGCGGTGCGCGGTGAGAAGACGAGCTACGAGCTCAGCTGGAGCGGCCTCACCGCCGGCACCCGCTACCTCGGGTTGGTCCGGTACGGCGACTCCGCCGTGTCGACGATCGTCACGGTCGACGCCGAGTAGCCACAGTCGCACGACGCCCCGCATACTCCGCGTGTGCGGGGCGTCGTGCTGTCCGGCGGGCGGCGGGCCCAGCCCGTCCTCCGACTCGCGCGGTGTCGTTTTGTCGGGAGATTTGCTGTTTGTCGGGAGCTTTCGGTGCGACACGCCGGGCACGGCTGGTCCGGTTCCGACGAACCGACCGGCCGACAACCGGCTCGGTTCCCACGAACAGACCCCGGCCCACACCCACGCCCTGCCGACCCACCCCACCCCAGCCCAGGCGGGCGTCGCGTCAGATCGCGCGACCCCGGGGCAGGAGGCGCACCTCGGGCAGAGGCGGGGCCGGGATGCGCACGTCGTGCCCCTCGACCACTCCGAATCGCGGCGAACGGGCCTCCCAATCGTCACGCGCGGCGACGATCTCTTCGTGCGAGCGGCCCGCGAAGTTCCACCACATGACGATCTCCGACTCGAACGGCTCCCCGCCGAGTAGGAAGAGCAGCGCGCCGCCCGCGCTCGAGACCTCGATCTCGTCTCGCGAGTCGCCGAGGTAGAGCATGTCGTTGCGCACCAGCGGATGCTGCTCCACACCGGCGTCGCCCTCGACGAGCATCAGCCCGTGCTCCCAGTCGCCGCGCAGCGGGAGGCGTACGGTCGACCCGGCCGGCACGGAGATCTCGGCGCCGACGATGGGCGTGTGCACGGTCGCGGGCGAGGTCACGCCGGCGAACTCGCCCAGCACGACCGTGGCGACCGCATCCGCGCCGCTCTCCGTGGCCAGGGCGACCCGCGGCAGCGCGGTATGCCGCTCGAACCCGCCTGCCCCGTGTCGCGCCGATTCCGGCAGCACCACCCAGAACTGCAGCGCGTCGAGCGGAACGGGCCCCTCGCCGATCGAGTACTCGGAGTGCGAGATGCCGTTGCCCGCCGTCATCAGGTTCAGCTGCCCGCGCCGCAGGTCGGCATCGCTGCCCAGCGAGTCGCGATGACGGATCTCGCCGACGAGCGGCCACGTCACCGTCTGCAGTCCGATGTGCGGATGCGGTTCGACGCGCATCTTCGTCTCGGCGGGGCCGAATCGGTCGAGGAAGCACCACGCACCGATCGTCGGCAGGTTGCGATGCGGCAGCACGCGCAGGACGTTCATGTTGCGCACGCCTCCGAGCGGGACCTCCCGCGGTTCGAGGACGATGCGGCGCGCCCCGATCACCGGTCGTCGCCCGCCTCCGCAGGTCGGCTGGGCCAGCGGATCTCCGCGCCGTCGATCTCGTGCGTCTTGAGGTACTTCGCGATGTACGGGCAGAGCGGCACGATCGCGTCGCCGGTTGCGGCGGCATCCGTCAGCGCGGCCTTCGCGAGGATGCCGGCGAGTCCCTGCCCCTGGAACGCCGGATCGACCTCGGTGTGCGTGAAGCGGATCGCGCCGGGGCGCCGGTCGAACTCGGCGAAGCCTGCGAGCACATCGCCCACGTGGATCTCGTAGCGGGAGGAGTCGTCGTTGCGCGTGACGGCGGGGTCGGTCATCGGGACTCCTCTTTCGCTCACTGCTCGAAGTAGCCGGCCTGTTCGAGGATGCCCACCGCGTCGTCGCGTGCCGACACGTTGAGCTTCTTGTAGATGGACAGCGCCTGCGTCTTCACAGTACTCGGTGCCACGTGCAGCGCGGCCGCGATCTCCGGAAAAGAACGCGGCAGCCGGAGCTGCTCGGCGACGGCCCGTTCGCGGCGGGTCAACACGGGGAACGCCGGCGGGTCCGCCGTGGCCGACGCGCCCTCTCGGAGCGCGGTGAGCGCGGGCGATCCCGCGTCGCCCGCAAGCTCGAGCGCGCCGATGAGCACCCGCCGGTCGAGCGGATGCAGGAGTGAGAACGTGTCGGCGGGAACCGACCCGCCGAGGATCGCGAAGGCCTCGCCGATCTCGCGATGTCCCAGCTCCGTCATCTGCATGCGGAGGTGCGCGAGCCCCCGGTAGAGCAGGATCGACGTCATCGTGTGCAGGTTGTGCCTCGGGCGGATGCGCATGCACTCCGTCGTCACGCTGAGCACGGAACGCGGGTCGCCGATGCGCAGGTGCGCGACTGCGCGCAGCTGATTCGGACAGCACACGTGCTCGCCCTCGGGTTCCTGCTGGCGCAGGAGTCCGAGGGCCCGGAGCGGCTCGTTGCGTCGGATGAGCGCGAAGGCCTGAAGATGGAGCGCGAGACGGGCGAGCAGACCTTCGCCATCGTGACGTTGTCCCGCTTGGATGACGCGCGACGACAGCGCGACCATCCGATGGTCGTCGCCCGTGAGCATCGCGACGGCGGCGTCGACGAGCTGACAGAGCGGACGCGAATTCGGATCGTGCTCCAGAAGGCGGTGCAGCCGGCCGCTCAGCCGCTGCAGACGCGGCAGGTCGAGCGCCGTGAACGCCAGCGACGCGTCGGCCGCGTCGGCGAGGAACTCGGCCGCGTCGCGATCCCACCCGTGACGCTCCCGGAGAGCCCGCATCTCGCGCTGCTGCTCCTCGGCGACGTCGTGGTCGCGGCTCAGGGCGCTCGCCGCAGCCAGGATGCCGCGGCTGCGAAGGATCCACAGCGCATCTCCGAGATCGAGCGCGTTCGCGACGAGCCGCTCCGCCAGTGCGCCGGCCGCTCCGATGTCACCGGCGCAGATCTTCGCCTCGGCGACGGCGCAGCTGAGCCCGAGCACCACGACCGGCGGAGCCCCCGCACCGGGCGGCGGGAGCGGAACGTCACGCCAGCGATCGGCGAGCTGCGCTGCCGCGCCGGTCTGGCCGAGACGCGACAGCGCCATGATGCGGGCAGCCGCCAGCACGCGATCCTCGTCGGTCCATCGCTCGGTGTCGGGGTCGAGTCCGACCGCACGCAGCGCGTCGATCGCCCTCGGCGAGGGAGGCCTGCGGCCGTGCAGCGCCGATTCGACGAGTTCGACCGCATCCGTCAACTCGGCGGACGCGACGGTGCGCGTAGTCCCCATGGGCGTTCCCCCAACGTCATGTGGATGCCCGGGGCTCGGGTGCCGGGCCGTTTCTTCACTATGTCAGCGCGTGCGGTCAGCGAGTGCTGCGCGGACCGCTCACGCGGATACTGACAGTCGCGGCGCGCGGGAAGGCACCAGAATTCCACCGCCGATTCCACCGGGCGGTGGAGTAACCGGGTGGGTCGGCATCCGTCTCCTCCTTCGGCGCCGTGACTGGGGCCGCTGTTCTGGGGCAGCGGGGCGCGGCGCCGGACAAGGGGGGAAGAGTGAAGAAGAGAGCATTGTCGCGCGGATCGTCTGCGGCGCTTGCAGTGGGGCTGGTCGTCGCCGGGGTCTTCGTGGCCACCGAAGCGCACGCCGACGACACCGTCGGCGCGGCAGGTGAGTCGGTCGGCGTGGAGTCGGTCGCGCTGACATCCGAGACCTCGAGCGCATCGGATGCCGGGGACAGCCAGGGGCCGGGCGGCACGGATGCCGGGAGCAGCGAGGGGTCCGGATGGGTCGATCCGTATGCTCCTGCGGAGCCGCCGTACCCGCCCACTCCGGTGGAGCCGCCGTACCCGCCGACCCCGGTGGACCCGCCGACGCCAGTGGAGCCGCCGGCTCCACTGGTTCCTCCGACTCCGGTCGAATCGACGCACGGCACTCCCGCTGCCTCGGTCGCGGCGTCGTCGGCGGCGCCGAGCGAGCTCGCCCTCACCGGAGGTGCCGATCTTGCGCCGTTCGCGGCGCTCGCGACCGCTCTGCTCGCCGTCGGCGTGGGCCTGCAGGTGGTGACCCGACGCCGCGAGGGGCGGTAGTCGGTTTTCCACCCGATCATCAACCACTGGACGAGTTATCTGTTCGGTGAACGATGGTCCCTTACTGGTGGTGGTGCCAACCGGCATCGCCGTAGAGGCGAATTTTGTAGGGGTCGCCTCACGGGGCGGCTGTCGTTGTGGGGACGGCAGCCGCCTCGAAACCGCTGAGGCCCCGACACCGTCGGGCGAGATCAGAACGATGCCGCTGGGGAGCGCGAAATGAATCTCACGGGAATGCTCGTCGACCTTGCCGGCGTGTTCGCGATCCTCGCGAGGATCCTCGTCTCGGCCGGCACCGCGCTCTTCCTCGCGTACGTCTTCTACATCGCCGGGATGCTGACGATCGCGGCGGCCGTCCGCGCCGTGAGGCGCCTGCTCGGGCGGCGCGCTCCGCGCGTCGCGGAGGCGCGCGCGTGACCTGCGTCGGCGGATGCGGCACCGACATGGTCGTCGCGCTCAACGTCTTCCTGATCCTGGCCTCCGCGGCATACGGGCTGGTGCTCTTCGTGTTGTCGCGCGTCGAGCCGTCGGCGTCGGGCCGTCACGACGGCATCCGAGCACCCTCGTGGCAGAAGCGCCGCGGCGCGCCGATGCCGGCCCTCATCTTCGTCCTGCCGTGTCTGAACGAGGAGAAGGTCATCGCGGCGAGCCTCGTCCGGCTCTCGGCGCTGCGTTACCCCGACATGCAGATCCTCGTCGTCGATGACGGCTCCGACGATCGCACGGCCGAGATCGCCGCCCGGCACGACGCCCCTCGCGTCACCGTGCTGCGCCGCAGTCTCCCGCATGCCCGCGAGGGCAAGGGTGAGGCGTTGAACGCCGCCGTGCAGTACATCGTCGGCAGCGGCATGTGCGCCGGCCGCGATCCGCGCGATGTGGTGCTGTGCGTGCTCGACGCCGACGGCAGGCTCGATCCGCACGTGATGGATGAGGTGCGCCACATCCTCACCGACCCGCACGTCGGCGCCGTGCAGATCGGCGTGCGCATCAACAACCGCGACCGCAACCTCCTCGCCCGCATGCAGGACATCGAGTTCGTGCTGCACACCGAGATCTTCCAGCGCGGACGTCGGCACCTCCGCAGCGTGGGGCTCGGCGGGAACGGCCAGTTCGTGCGACTGGCCGCGCTGAACTCCCTCGGCGTGCGGCCGTGGAGCACGAACCTCACCGAAGACCTCGACATCGGAGTGCGGCTGCTCCAAGCGGGGTGGCGCATCGAGTTCTGCGCCGCGGCGGCGGTCCACCAGCAGGGCATCGAGTCGCTGCGCCCGTGGGTGCGCCAGCGCACGCGCTGGTTCCAGGGCCACCTCCAGTCGTGGGCGCTGATCCCCGGAGTCCTCAGCCGCACGTCCGGCAGGCAGAAGCTCGATCTCGTCTACAACCTCACCAGCCCGTTCCTGCTCTTCGTGAGCTCGCTGCTCTCGGTCGGCTTCTGGCTGTCGCTGGTCTCGGCGCTGCTCCTGATGATCGGCGATGGCCGGATGCCGTCGCCCTGGTGGGCTTCGGCCTACGTCGTCACGTTCGGCCCGATGATCGTCTACGGCACGCTCTACTGGCGCATCGAACGACAGTCCGGCGTCTCGTTCTGGCGGGTCATGCTTCTCATGCACCTCTTCCCGCTGTACACCAGCCTCTGGTACCTGGCCGGCTGGCGCGCTTTCGCACGCGCGATCACCCGCCGCAACGCGTGGGCCAAGACAGATCGCGTCGATGACGACGCGATGCCCGCCCACACCGCGCCCCTTCCGACCCTCGATGGAGGTCATCATGGCGACTGACATGCCGCTCGTCCGTCCTATCAGCGTGCTCGCGGTCTACGGCACCCGCCCCGAGGCGATCAAGATGGCACCCCTGGTGCGGGCTCTGCGCGCCGACCCTCGATTCACCGCCGACGTGGTCGTGACGGGACAGCACGGCGAGATGCTCGACGGGGTCAACCGGCTCTTCGGCATCGAGCCCGACGTCAACCTGCGCATCCATTCCCCCGGCCAGACCCTGACCGACATCACCACGCGCACGCTGGCGCGACTGGGCGAGGTGCTCGCCGAGCGACGACCGGATGCCGTGCTCGTGCAGGGCGACACGAGCACCACGTTCGTCGCCGCTCTGGCCGCCACCTATGCCGGCATCCCGGTGATCCATGCCGAAGCCGGCCTGCGCACGGGGGAGCTGCTGAACCCGTTCCCCGAGGAGGCGAACCGCCGCCTCACGACCCGGCTGTCGAGCCTGCATCTGACGCCGACGGCGACCGCGCGCGACAACCTGCTGCGCGAAGGCGTAGAGGCCCGCGACATCGTCGTCACCGGCAACTCGGTGATCGACGCGCTGCTGCAGACCCTCGACACGGCGCCGCGACTCGACCCGGCACTCGAGGCACGTCTGAGCGAGGGCAGGCCGTTCGTCCTCGTCACCGCGCACCGGCGCGAATCGTGGGGTGAGCCGCTGCGGCGGATCGGGCGCGCGATCGCCCGTCTCGCCGAGCTCTTCCCCGACCACTATCTGGTGTGCCCCCTGCACGCGAACCCGCTCGTCCGGGCCAGCATCGAGCCGGCGGTCGCCGGTCATGACAACGTCGTGCTGACGGCGCCGCAGCCGTACCCGCAGTTCTGCGCCCTGCTGTCGCGCTGCCGGCTCGTGCTCACCGACAGCGGCGGGGTGCAGGAGGAGGCGCCGGCTCTGGGCAAGCCCGTGCTGGTGATGCGTGACACCACGGAGCGCCCCGAGGCCGTCGCCGCGGGTACGGCGGTGCTCATCGGCACGCAGGAGAACGCGATCGTCGACGCCGTCTCCCGGCTGCTCACCGCGGAAGGCGGAGGCGCCGAAACCCGCCCGATCAACCCATACGGAGACGGCCACGCGGCGGAGCGCACGGTGCAGGCGATCGCCCGTCATTTCGGTCTGGACGACCACGTCGACGAATTCGCCGCGTAACGGACGCCTGAGATCGGCCCCGGCTTTCCACCCGTCCTTCGACCAGCAGCGGATTCTCCTGACGACCGGTATGCAATTTCATGAGCAGTGGGAGATGCGAACCGCGCATCCCCGGCACTCCACGATCCCCACACGTGGGAGTGAACCCCATGGAGACATTCGCTCCCCGGCATGTCTCCGGCGGACATCTCCCGTTCCGCCACCGGGGCAGCAGCTTGAATTCGCGGCCGCTGCCCCGGATCTCTTCCCGACGCGTTCCGGCCGCCCGAGCCCCGGCCGCCCGAGCTCCGGCCGCCCGAGCTCCGGGAGCCGCGCCTGTGCACGACGGCCGCGGCGTCGGCGGTGGTCGTTACGCTGGATCCATGCCCTCGACTCCGCACGACCCCTACGAGGGTCTGCCCTACGCCGACGAGCCGTGGGGCGACGACGGATGGGAGCCGTCCGAGCCGCCGGAGCCGATGGACTGGGAGCCGCAGGGCCCAGGGTTCGAGCCGCCACTCGACTGGGGGAGCGGCCCGTCGACGCCGGTCGTCGCATCGGCGCCGGCATCCGTTCCCGCCGTGGGCAGGGCGGCGCCGAGCAGGTTCGCGTCGGCGCTCGAGGCGCTCACGACGGTGTTCGGATACGACGCGTTCCGCGGCGATCAGGCGGCCATCGTCGAGCAGGTGATCGCAGGGGGCGACGCGGTCGTGCTCATGCCGACCGGCGGTGGCAAGAGCATCACCTACCAGGTGCCGGCCCTCGTCCGCGAGGGGACGGGCCTCGTGATCAGCCCGCTCATCGCGCTCATGCACGATCAGGTCGACGCGCTCCGGGCGAACGGCGTTCGGGCGGCCTATCTGAACTCCACCCAGTCGATCGACGAGCGGCGCGAGGTGGAACGCGCGTATCTCTCGGGCGAACTCGATCTGCTGTACGTGGCGCCGGAACGGCTTTCGGCCGCGTCGACCACGGCGCTCCTGCAACGGGGAACGCTCAGCGTGATCGCGATCGACGAGGCGCATTGCGTGTCGCAATGGGGTCACGACTTCCGTCCCGACTACCTCGCTCTCGGCGACCTCGGCGAGCGGTTCCCCGGAGTTCCGCGCATGGCCCTCACGGCGACCGCGACGAGGGCGACGCATCGGGAGATCACCGAACGGCTCCGCCTCGACGACGCCGCCCACTTCGTCGCGAGCTTCGACCGGCCCAACATCCAGTACCGCATCGTGCCGAAGGTCGACCCGCGACGTCAGCTGACGGCGTTCATCCGGTCCCAGCCGGAGGGCGCCGCCGGCATCGTCTACGCGCTCAGTCGCAAGTCGGTGGAGCAGACCGCCGACCACCTCGTCGCCCAGGGGATCGATGCGCTGCCGTACCACGCGGGCCTTCCGGCCGAGGTGCGCGCGGCGAACCAGGCACGATTCCTCCGTGACGACGGGGTGGTGATGGTGGCGACGATCGCCTTCGGCATGGGGATCGACAAGCCCGACGTGCGTTTCGTCGCGCACATCGACCTGCCCAAGTCGGTCGAGGGGTACTACCAGGAGACGGGGCGCGCCGGTCGCGACGGCGAGGCGTCCGTGGCATGGATGGCGTACGGGCTGGGCGACGTGGTGCAGCAGCGACGGCTCATCGAACAGAGTCCGGGCGACCGCACGTTCAAGATGCGCATGGGTCAGCACCTCGACGCGATGCTCGCGCTCTGCGAGACGGTCGACTGCCGTCGCCAGAATCTGCTGGCGTACTTCGGACAGAGCCTCAGCGGTGACGGGGGTGCGGGATACGAGGGTGACCGCTGCGGAAACTGTGACACCTGCCTCGAACCCGTCGACACGTTCGACGGGCTGATCCCCGCGCAGAAGCTGCTCTCGACGATCGTCCGTCTCAAGCGGGAGCGCAACCAGGCGTTCGGGGCAGGACATCTCATCGACATCCTGCGAGGAGCGTCGACCGACCGCATCCGTCAGCAGGGCCACTCCGCCCTGGCGACGTACGGCATCGGTGCCGATCTTTCGGAACAGGACTGGCGCAGCGTGATCCGGCAGCTCCTCGCGCGCGGCATCCTCGTCGCACAGGGCGAGTACGGCACGCTGGCGCTCGGCGAGCCCGCGGCGGGCGTGCTCCGAGGTGAGACGGCCGTGCCGCTGCGTCGCGACACGATCGGCCGAACGGCATCCTCCCCTCGTTCCCGCAAGGCGAGCGCCGCGGATGCGCTCGACGCGGGCGACAGGCCGCTCTTCGAGGCGCTCAGGGCGTGGCGTGCAGAGACGGCCCGAGAGCAGGGGGTTCCGGCCTACATCGTCTTCGGCGACGCCACACTGCGTGCTCTCGCCGAGCGTCGTCCGACCACGATGGGCGGATTGGCGGGCATCACGGGCATCGGCGAGAAGAAGCGGGCGGCGTACGGCGATGCGGTCCTCGCCGTGATCGCCGCGCACTGAGGCGGCCGGTCAGCCCTCAGCCTCGATCCACCGATGGGGAGGCTTGCTGAGTTGGCGTCGTAACGCAGAAATGCCCCTCTGACCAGGAAGAATAGAGCTTGTCTAAGGTCCTATTTCCCGAGTCTGAGAGGCATCTCGTAGGTGCAATTCAAGCATGCTCCCGTTGCCGTGTCGGCTGTGTTCGATGATCCGAATCTCGTGTCGGTCGCGGGGCTGGTCCCGATGCTCCGTCTTGCCCGTTCTGCGGGGCTTGATGAGCTCGCGCAGTCGCGATTGAGCGTCCCGACGGACAAGGGTGCGAACGCCGGCGGCAAGGTGATGGCGCTGGTCGCGGGGATGCTCGCTGGCGCGGACTCGATCGACGACATGAATCTGCTTCGTCATGGCGGGATGGGCCGGTTGTTCGATCGGACGTATGCACCGACGACGCTGGGCTCGTTCCTGCGGGAGTTCCGGTTCGGGCACGTCCGCCAGCTCGATGCCGTCGCCTCACGGACGCTGGTGAACCTCGCATCGGCCGCGCCGCTGCTGCAGATCCGGGACGGTGAGCGGGTGATGGTCGACGTGGACGACACGATCATCGAGGTCCACGGGTGCCAGAAGCAGGGAGCGTCGTTCGGGTACTCCGGCGTCCGCGGCCTCAACGCCCTCGTCGCGACAGCGTCGACGACGACCTCAGCGCCGGTGATTACCGGTGTAAGTGCATTATCCGGGTGAGAACTATCCCGAGGCTTCCGAGCGACTGACGCGCTCTGGCGGCTCGCCAACATGCAGGGTTGTGACTTGCGGCGGTCTCGCGTCAGATGGCCGCAGGCGGTTCCGGTGGAGGTATTCTCAGGTCTATACGCGGAGAGCCTCGAGCACGTCGGTGACTGTGTCCGCCGGCGGGTGATCTGCACGGAGATCGAACTCTGCAACAGCCGTCCGACGTGCGTCGTAGGCCTCGATCTTCGCGATCGTTCCTTCACGCCAGATCCGGGTGAACACGACTGTGGGATTCATGACGGTTCCTTCGGGGGCGAGGAGCCCGAAGTTGTATAGAGTTTCTGCCCACCAGTAGTTCGCTGTCTGCTCCGGGGGCTCCCACTCCGCGGCCTGGTTGGCGGTGATCTTGCGACCTAGTGCCTTGGAAGCTGCGGACGCGATCACGTTCCGATCTGCTGAGGCCGGAGTGGTGAATACCTCACCGCCGATGAGGGTGAACTCGAGCGTGTCCGGGCCGAGCAGTATCTGCCGGATGAGACCATCGTGCGGGCGGAGGTTCTCCAAGGTGGAAGCTTCCCGGATGGCGTCGCGCCAGAGCGCGGCGTCAGTGGGGTCTCGGTCTGTCCTGGTCATTGGTTCAGCGCGTTCTTTACGAAATCGGGGCATTTGCCGTCGATGCCCTCGCAGTAGGCGGTCACCACTCCGTACTTGTCACCCTGATATGAACGGAAATCCACGATGGTGCGCACCCAGACCGTACGAACGACCTTGCAGTTGTTCCCCCAGAAGTCGCACTTGACCTCGTTGGCGGCCAGTCGGTAGCGCCATGATGTGCCGCCGTCGGGGGTTCGTGTTGTAGCTTTCTGGGTGACTACGCGTGGTGTGCGGTATGTCAGGTTGTGCTTGTTGAGGATCTTGTCGTACGGCTGGGACCGCAGCACAACTTGCCGACCACCGAAGTCATTCCACCGGAAGAGTACGTTGTTGGTCGCGGCTGCTCGCGCGGTGGGCGCGGGCTCAGCCTGAACTGTCGGCGCGCTTGAGGCTGTACCGGGGGTCACCTCGATCCCGAGCTGAGCGAGCTCTTCGTCTGAAACAATCGAGCCGACACCGTCTCCGACGTCACCGAGAACCGAGAATATGACGCCCTCATCAGTTTCGGCGGTCGGGTTAGCCGACGTATCGAACCCGGATGCGGTCGCAGGGGTAGCGGTCGCTAAGGTGAATGCTGTAGCGATCGCGAAGAAGGAGAGCACAGTCCTGCTGGTGGCCTTCGTCAGATGCATTGACAATGCTACCTTCCACGAGTTGAAGTCGATTCTGCCATCGGGCGACAGCAGAAGAACTCTCTGATTAGGGTATCCTAAGTAAGTGAGCCCGTCGAGGGAGCGGGCGGGGAAGCCTGACGTCGGCCTGAGCTTGAAGAGCAGCCCCATCGAGAGCGCAGTGGCTGGCCACGCCAGAGCATATGTACAGATGACCGTTCATGTGAACCGCCGCAGGTTCACTGCCGCTGTCGCGCGGGGAGGGAACTGTCAGTTCAGCGGTGGTGGCCTATCGACTGCTGTTTTCTCGCAGCGCCGGGTAGTCGCCGCGGGTGCTACCTGAGAGGCGGGCGTAGTTCTCGAAGGTGGCGACGCTGAAATCGAGTATGTCTGCGAGGACTTTGGCGGGGACGGCTCCGGCGAGCCGGAACCGGGCGGCGTTCTGTAGCGCGGAGATGCTGGTGCCGAGAGGGCGCAGGCGTAGTGAAAGGTATTGCGGGTCGAGAGGCTGCCCAGGGAGACGGCCAGGGAACAGCCATGCGTCATCGTCTGCGTCGGGTCGGAGGTCGAGTTGCTCCCGGGCGAGCAGGGTGATCGGCGCGGGCAACGTGAGCGGACGGTCTCCGATGCGGAGGTCGAGGCCGTCGTTCTCGTCGCGGAGCTGGCGGCGATGCAGCGCGAGCGTCTTGGTTGCGGGCAGTCCGTAGACCGCGATCAGCAGCGCCGCAAGGCGCGCATCGAGCGCGATACCGCGATCCGTGGCGAGGGTGCGGATGGCCGAACGGGTTGAAGGACGACTGGTGCTCCGACGGATCCCAGACCTGAACCCCAAGCAGGTCGAGCAGCCGACCTTGTTCGACAGCTACCGGCACCACGCGTTCTTCACCACCACCGACAAGCAGACAATGGGAACCGTCGCGGCGGACAAGACCCACCGCGGGCAGGCGATCATCGAGCAAGTTCACGCCGACCTGAAGGCGGGCCCGCTCGCTCACCTGCCCTCGGGAGTGTTCACCGCGAACAGCGCATGGCTCGTCCTCGCCGTGATCGCATTCAACCTCACTCGCGCCGCTGGACTCATTGCCGACCGAGGCGGGCGGCTCGCCCGGGCAACGACCGCGACGATTCGCCGCACCCTCATCTCAGTGCCGGCACGACTGGCACGGGCGGCGCGCCGCATCATCCTGCACCTGCCGGACGCCTGGCCCTGGCAGACCGCGTTCGACCGACTCTTCACCGCGACGCACGCACCACCACCGGCCGCGGCCAGCTGACCACCGCCGCCACAGCGGCACGACCGAGAACGAAGTGGACAACCGGGATGAGACGCCCGGAACTCACCCCTGCCCGCAGCCGATCACGCCGCGCCCATCACGCCGACGCCACCCGCCGAAGGCTCATCGGTGGATCGAGGCTCAGGCAGCACGTCGTCGAGGTGCGCGCGCAGGTGTGCGGCGACGTCCACGGCGCCGCGGTCGTAGAGCCATTGATACTGCAGACCGTCCCAGAGCGCGATGAGCCAGATCGCCTCGTGCTCGGGGTCGCGGTGCGACGGGAGGTCGCCGTCCTCCTGCGCGAGGCGGAACAGCTCGGCGAAATAATCGATGGCCCGGCTGAAACGCTCGGTGAAGTACGCGTGAGCGGGGTGGCTCTCGGGCACGGCCTCGCACGAGAGCACGGCGTAGACCTCGATGAGACCGGGCTCGTCGAGGGCGTTGACCCTGGCGCCCTCGTGGAGCCCGCGAAGCACGTCGGCGGCTCGCGCCGCGTCGGCGCCGTCGACCCGCTCACTGATCGACCTGTCGCGCTCGGCCAACACCGCCCTGAGCAGGGCGTCCTTCGAGGGGTAGTGGTGCAGGAGGGTCGACTTCGAGACGCCGACGGCCTCGGCGATGTCACGCAGGCTGGTGTCGCCGTATCCGCTGCGGGAGAAGAGGTGCATGGCGTCTGCGACGATCTGCGCACGCCGGCGCCGCCCGACCGCGTAACCCGGGTCGACGTCGAGCGGTGAGATGATGAACGTCTCCGGCAAGGGCCCGGCGGGTTCGCGCGACTCCTGCGCGTCGTCGGGGTCGCGCCAGCCGACGGGCAGCGACCACAGGCTCTCCCGTTCCTCGAGCAGGTCGACGATGTCGACGCGGTGCGGCAGGTACTGGGTCAGCAGCTGCAGCCCGTCCCACGCCGCCATGTGCCGGGTCGCTTCGGCGTCGAGATCGCGGTCGGGCGCGATCACCCCGTGGTACGCGGCATCCTGCAGCGCGTCGACCGTGAGGGCGTGCGTTCGGGCGTAGCGGTCGCGCATGCGTTCGTGCGCGGGGTGCCCGGGAGCGGATGCTTCGCCCGTGAGCGCGGCGAAGAGCTCGAGGTAGCCCGGGGTGCGGGCGTTTCGTGCCGCGAGCTCGGAGTAGATCAGCGCGCCCGGCTCGGATGCCGCCAGCAGATCGCTGAGCACCTCGCCGTTCTCGTCCTCGAACTGGGCGACGACCTCGGCGAGCAGGTCGTCCTTCGAGGCGAAGTGGCCGAGCAGACCGGGATGGCTCACGGATGCCGCCGCCGCGATGTCGCGTAGCGACGTCGCACGGTACCCCTGCGCGGTGAAGAGTTCGCGGGCGGCGGTGAGGATGCGCGCTCGCGTATCGGCGGCATGGGCGTGCCGGGTGGTCGTCGTCATCGCATCCTCCTCGAGGATTCTATCCTCGCGCATTACCAATCGGTCGGGTTTCAGTTACCAAACGGTCTGTTTTCGTGTATCGTCGTGCCCACGCACCGTCGACGACGATGTGCGCGTCCACCCGAAAGGACCCTCATGACAGAGCTGTCACCTGCCGCCAATGCGGCTGCCGTCGGCACGACCGGGTTCAAGGCGCCCGGCACGACGCCCGTGAAGACCCCGCGCGGCTATGCACCCGGCCTCGCCGCCGTGAACTTCGGCGTCTTCCTCGCCCTCCTCACCCCCGTGATGGTGTCGATGGCGTTCAAGATCCAGCACATCGACCCCGTGACCACCGAGGGGAGCCTCGGCCTCGTCATGGGCGTCGGCGCGGCGTTCGCCCTCGTCGCGAACCCGCTCGTCGGCCGCCTGTCCGATCGCACGACGTCGCGGTGGGGCATGCGCCGGCCGTGGATCCTCGGCGGGGCGATCGTCGGCCTGGGCGGCTTCGCGCTGATCGGCGTGGCCACCTCGGTCTGGGTGGTCCTGCTGGCCTGGTGTCTCGTGCAGACCGCGATGAACGCGGTTCTCGCGGCGGCGAACGCCACCCTTCCGGATCAGGTGCCGGTGGGCAGCCGCGGCAAGGTGTCGGGCATCGTCGGCATCACCACGCCCATCGGCATCCTCGCAGGCACCTTCCTCGTCAACTACCTGCCCGGCGATCTCGGGCGCTTCGTGGTGCCCGCCGTGATCGCTCTCGTGCTCGCCGTCGTCTTCGTGCTGATCCTCAAGGACCGGCGTCTCGCCGAGAAGCCGGCCGAGAAGTTCACGATCGGCATGTTCTTCGGATCGTTCGTGTTCAACCCCCGCAAGCACCCGGACTTCGGATGGACCTGGCTGACCAAGTTCTTCGTCATGTTCGGCTACGCGGGCATCGCCACCTTCCTGCCGCTGTACCTCGTCACGAAGTTCGGTCTCGACGAGCAGGGCGCCGTCACGACGATCCTCATCGCCAACCTCGCCTCGATGGCGGCGATGGCCGTGTCGTCACCGCTCGGCGGGTACCTCTCCGATCGCATCGGCAAGCGCCGCCCGTTCGTCGCGGTCGCCGGCGTGGTCATGGTGGTGGGGCTGGTGCTCCTCGCCGTCGCCCCGACCATCGAAGTGGTCGTCGTCGCGCAGGCCATCATCGGGCTCGGCGCCGGATCGTTCCTGTCGGTCGACCTCGCCCTGGCGACCGAGGTGCTCCCGAACCCCGACGACACCGCGAAGGACCTCGGAGTGCTGAACATCGCCAACGCACTGCCCCAGTCGATCGCCCCCGCCATCGCCCCCGGCATCATCGCGCTCGGCGCCGCCACACCGCTCGGCGGCTACACCACCTGGTACCTCTTCGGCGCCGTCGTCGCACTCGCCGGAGCCGTTCTCGTCTACCGCATCAAGGGAGTCAAATGACCATCGCGACCACGACAGACCGCCCCTGGCTCGATGCCGATCTCGCGATCGACGAGCGCGTGGAGCTTCTCCTCGACGCCATGACCATCGAGGAGAAGGCCGGCATGTTCTTTCACACCATGATCGGCCTCGGCGATCCGGATGAGAAGAACGCGGTCTTCGGCACGCCGTCGGCGCGCGAGTTCCTGGAGCTCAAGCACATGACGCACTTCAACCTGCTCGGCGCGGCGGCCACGGGGCGGGAGCTCGCCGCCTGGCACAACGCCGTGCAGCGCATCGCGGCATCGACGAGGCTCGGCATCCCGGTCACGTTCTCGACCGATCCGCGCCACTCGTTCAGCGAGAACCCGGGCGCGTCGATCCTGGCGGGTCCGTTCTCGCAGTGGCCCGAGACCCTCGGGCTCGCGGCCACACGCGACGAGAGCCTCGTCCAGCGCTTCGCGGACATCGCCCGGCAGGAGTACGTCGCGGTGGGACTGCGCGTCGCCCTGCATCCGCAGATCGATCTGGCGACCGAGCCCCGCTGGGCCCGGCAGACGGCGACCTTCGGCGAGGATGCCGAGCTGTCCGGGCGGCTCGGCGCCGCCTACATCCGCGGGTTCCAGGGGGCGTCGTTCGGCCGCGGCTCGGTCTCGACCATGACCAAGCACTTCCCCGGGGGCGGGCCGCAGAAAGACGGCGAGGATCCGCATTTCGCCTATGGCAGGGAGCAGGTGTACCCCGGAGGCCGGTTCGAGCTGCATCTGAAGCCGTTCGAAGACGCGCTCGCCGCCGGCACGAGGCAGATGATGCCGTACTACGGGATGCCGATGGGCACGGAGTACGAAGAGGTCGGTTTCGGCTTCAACAAGTCGGTCATCACCGGGCTGCTGCGAGAGCGGTACGGATTCGACGGCGTCGTCTGCACCGACTGGGGGCTCATCAACGACGCCGAGATCTTCGGCGAACCGTTCCCCGCGCGCGCGTGGGGTGTCGAGCAGCTGACCCCCAAGGAGCGCATGAAGAAGGTGCTGGAAGCCGGGGCAGACCAGTTCGGCGGCGAGGCGTGCCCTGAGCTGCTGCTCGAGCTCGTCGCCGACGGCGAGGTCACGGAAGCGCGGCTGGACGTGTCCGCCCGGCGGCTGCTGCGTGAGAAGTTCGAGCTCGGGCTGTTCGACGATCCGTACGTCGACGAGGATGCCGCCGATGAGATCGTGGGTCGTGCGGACTTCCGCGCCGCGGGTGAGGAGGCGCAGCGCGCGTCGATCACCGTGCTCACGAACGGCGGTGCGCTGCCCTTCGCGCCCGGGCTGAAGCTGTATGTGGAGGGCATCGACATCGAGGTCGCGGCGGCATACGGCGTCGTCGTGCCGTCGCCGGAGGAAGCCGATCTCGCCGTCCTCCGGCTGCATGCGCCGTTCGAGCAGCGCGCCACCGTGTTCGAGAACTTCTTCCACGCGGGGTCGCTCGACTTCGCGGCCGAAGTCGTCGAGCACGTGCGCGAGGTCTCACGCCTGGTGCCGACGGTGGTCGACGTGTTCGCCGATCGCCCCGCGATCCTCACGCCGATCGTGGAGGATGCTGCGGCCGTCACGGTCAACTGGGGTGCGTCGAGTGCTGCCCTTCTCGACGTGCTCAGCGGCGCCGCGCCCGCACGCGGAAGGCTGCCCTTCGACCTTCCGCGGTCGATGGCGGCCGTCGAGGCCTCGCGCCCGGATGTGCCGTTCGACACGGCCGATCCGCTGTTCCGGTTCGGCCACGGCTTGACGCTCTGACGGCATCCGGGCCCTGACCCGGCGCCCCCCACCCGCCTCACTGGAGCCCGGCCGCCTGCCTCCGCGCCCCCCCCCCTCACCGGCTTCGCAGATCTGCGACCCTCGCGTCGAGGCGGGCGGGCGCCGGCGTTTCCCGCACATCTCTCGTCCCGCGGAACCCCGCGGGAAATCGATATACCGGAACGCCGCAGGTGCTCAGTGCCGCGAGATTTCTCGTGAACTCTTCTGAATGGTTGCTGGACATTCTGCGAGGCGTACCGGAATACTGGCATCCACATGCGCTCTGTCGGCACCGCCGACGCCTGGGGAGGGCCGCGTGAAGCGAACGACGGTTACGCATCACACGGGAGAGGCGAATGACGAAACTCGAGGGGCAGACTCTGCGGAGACGCAGAGCAATCGGAGGAGGGATCGCCACGGCCACGGCCGGCGCGGTCATCCTCGCGAGCGCACTGGTGCCGACGGCGGCCAGTGCGCTCGAGGGAGCGGATCCGTCGGATCCGTCGGCAGCCAGCGGCCGCATCCTGAACATCGGCACGAGTCTGCTGGGCGGGCTCGATGTCGCGGCGCTCGGCAACACGATCACGAGCAACCCGAGCGCGCCGGGCGCGCCGGTCGGCGACACCGGCTCGCTCGACGTCAGCGCGATCAACGATCTGGTGTCCATCGGTCTCGGCGAGCTGCATCTTCCGCTCCTGAGCGACGGCACCAACAACGGGCTCCTCGACCTGGGGGATGCGGGTGCACTGTCGAGCTACAGCACTTCGCCCAGCACGACATCGTCAACGGCGTCAGCCGGTGCGGTGACGGAAGCGGGTGCCATCGACCTGGGGGCCGTCGATTCGAACACCAACCCGGCGCGCCTGGAGCTCACCGAGCTGCTCGACCAGCTGGGTCTCACAGGGCTCACCGACCAGATCGACCAGGCGGCCATCGAGATCGGCACCCTCGCCGCGCGTGCCGAGAAGAACGGCACGACGCTCGAGTCGGAGTACGCGCTCGCCGATCTCGGCCTCCAGCTCCACAGTCCGCTCGTCGCCAACCTGAGCAGCACACTCACCTCGGCGGTCGATGACATCGTCGCGCCCGTCAACGGCATCGCCGGCGAGGGCGGACTGCTCACCGGAGTACTCGGGCAGCTCAGCACCATCGTCGACAGCGTCAACCTGCTGCTGGTGCGCCTGAACTCCGACCCAACGAAGAACACCGTCGAGATCAACGGCCTCGACACCCTCGTGAACGGCGTCGTGGCCGACGTGTTCGGCGGGCCGATCTCGAACACGAACGGCTCCGTGGTGCTCGACCTGTCGACCGGCACGATCAGCGTCGACCTCGCCGAACTGGTCATCGGAGACAACGGTCTCGACCCGGGCAACCTCGACAACCTCAACGGCCTTCCAGCCAACACCGAGGCGCTGACGGCTGACGTCGTCTCGGCCATCACGGCCGGCGTCACCGAGGCGCTCGTCGGGACAGGACCCGATTCGCTGACGACCAAGATCACCACGCTGCTCGACCAGCGTCTGTGGAATCAGGTGTCGATCAAGGTCGGCATCGACGCCAGCGGTGAGGTGAACACCGTTCTCGGCGGGTGGGTGCCGCTCGCCCCAGCCGCGGTCAACATCGAGGGCACGCTCGCGCAGTTCACCGGAAAGAACGGCGCGACGCTGACGGCCGACAACATCTCGACGACGCTCGACCTCCTCGGGGCGCTCCCGGTCGGCGACCTGCTGAACCCGATCGTCGCACCGCTGCTCGGGGTCATCACGTCGAACGTGACGGGCCCGCTGCTCGACCTGGTGACGAACCAGGTGCTCGGCAACGTGCGGCCGATCATCCAGGACACGGTGGTCGAGGGCACGGTCGCACCGCTGCTCACGGTGCTCGAGCCGCTGCTGCAGCAGCTGGTCTCGCTGCGCATCAACGAGCAGCCGACCGAAGGGGACTTCGGCCCGGGCAGCTCCACCGTGCGTGCGCTGAGCTTCACGCTGCTTCCCACGCTCGACGCGGTGAAGGTCGACCTCGCGTCGGCGACTGTCAAGTCTCTCGACGCCGCGGCAGCCCCCAACGTGGACGCGGTCGATCCCGTGCAGGCCGGAACCAGCCTGTCGGTGACGGGCACCGACTGGATCCCCGGTTCCCAGGTGACGCTCGTGCTGCGTGATGCCGAAGGCCAGGTCGTCGGCACTCAGGTGGTGGTCGCCGTCGAGCCCGACGGCACCTTCCCAGCGGGGACGGCGTACCCGATCCCGGCGGATGCTCCGGCTGGCACCGGCTATGTGCTGACCGCGACCGACGACCAGCAGCCGGCGAACACCGACACCGACACGGTCGAGATCACCGCGGCCGGCGACCCGGGCGACGTCAACACCAATGCGGCGGCATCGGCATCGGCATCCGCCGACGCGACGGCGGACGGTGACCCGTCGGCTCAGGCGGCCGCAGAGGCAGCGGCCTTCGCGAACAACGATGCCGACGCCTCGGCGGCGGCAGACGTGAGCGCCCAGGCCGCAGCGCAGGCGGCGGCCACGGCCGACGCCTCGGTCGACGCATCGGCTTCGGTCGACGCCGACGTCAACGCGTCCGCGGCTGTCGCGGCACAGGCGGCAGCGACGGCCGACGCCGACGACGACACCAACGCCGCGGCAACCGCCGCGGCCAACGCGAACTCGTCGACGGCTGCTCAGGCAGCGGCCACGGCCGACTCCTCGACCGACGCGTCGAACGAGGCATCCGCCAACGCCAACGCTGCGGCATCGGCCACCGCCTCGGCCAACGCCGACGCGTCGACCGCCGCCGTCGCCCAGGCCGCTGCGCAGGCGGCCGCCTACGCCGACGCGACGGCCGACGCCAGTGCGGCAGCCGACGTCGACGCGACCGCCGCCGCGCAGGCTGCGGCGACCGCGCAGGCATCGACCGCAGCCACCGCTGAAGCCGAATCGGACGCGAACGCCGGAGCGGCCATCGCCGCCCAGGCCGCGGCCCTCGCCGACGCGAGCTCGAACACGGCAGCGGACATGTCCGCCACGTCGGATGCCAGCACCAGCGCGGCAGCCAACGCCAGCGCCGCGGCCATCGCGAACGCCTCGACCACCGCCTCGGCAGACGCCGTGGCATCGGCCGATGCCGCCGCCGACCCTGGTGCGAGCGCGCAGGCTGATCCTGGTGCGAGCGCGACCGCTGATCCGGGTGCGAGCGCGCAGGCTGATCCTGGCGCGACCGCGACCGCGAACGCCTCGGCGTCGGCAGCCGCCTCGGCACAGGCTGACGACGACAACAACGCCGCAGCCCAGGCCGCGGCTGTCGCCGCAGCCCTCGCCGATGCGACCTCGACGGCATCCGCTGCCGCCACCGCCAACGCGAACGCCGCAGCCGCGGCAGCCGCCACGGCACAGGCATCGACGGCAGCCTCGACCGATGCGACGACCGACACCAACGCCCGCGCGGCGGCGGCTGCGCAGTCGTCGGCGGAGGCCGACAGCTCGGCGAGCGCCACGGCCCAGGCCAACGCGAACGCGTCTGCGGCAGCATCCGCTGCGGCGAACGCCAACGCGTCGACCGCCGCGTCGGCCGATGCCGCGGCCGACGTCACGGCGACCGCGACGTCGAACGCGACCGCGACGTCGAGCGCGACGGCTTCGTCGAACGCGACCGCTTCGTCGAACGCCACGGCCGACGCCGCGGCCAACCCGACGGGCAAGCTCGGCATCACGGTGAAGGTCCCGGTCATCGAGCGGGGCCAGCAGCAGACGGCGATCGGCACCGGTTTCGCGCCGGGCGAGGTCGTCACCGGTGTGATGAACTCCACTCCGCTGGCTCTCGGCACCCAGGTCGCCGATCAGCAGGGCACGGTGACGTTCACGTGGGCGATCCCCGCGAGCACCGACCTCGGCACGCACACGGTGACGCTGACCGGCGAGTCCGGTACCGTCGCCGGCACGTTCCAGGTCGTCGCGAAGGGTCTCGCCACAACGGGCGGTACTCTGCCTGGAGGCTGGATCATCCTCGGCATGCTGCTGGTGATGGCCGGCATCGGCGCGGCACTGATCGCACGCCCCAAGCGTGCGGGAGCCTCCGCCGAGTAAGGAAGACGCTGGTACAGGTCGGGGTCGCCGCAGCGGCGGCCCCGACCTTCAGTGATGAGAAGGACCTGGGATGAGCACGATGACCGATACGGCGCCGACGGACGAAGACGTCCCGGCCGCGCAGACCGACCCGGCCGCGCAGACCGCCCCGGCCGCGCAGACCGACCCGGCGGTGCGACCACGGCCGGCCTGGTGGGCGAAGCTCATCGCGTTCGCGGCCGTCCTCCTGACGCTGTGGCACGTGTTCGCCTCGTTCCTGTGGATCGCGCCGTACTCGGCTCTGCGTGAGATCCCGACCCAGGAGGTGCTCGCGGGCTACATGCTCCCGATGTTCGGCCAGTCGTGGAGCGTCTTCGCACCGGAGCCGATCAACGGCGACTACCACTTCAACGTCCGCGCCGTCATCGAGAAGGACGGCGAGGAGGTCGAGACCGGATGGGTGAGCGCGACCGACGTCGAGCTCTCCATGATCCGCTACAACCTCTTCCCGCCGCGGGCCGGCATCCAGTCGAGCGAGGTCGCGAGCGGCCAGATGAACGCGTACAACAAGCTCAACGAGGAGCAGCAGGCGGTCGTCGCCCTCGACTTCGACAAGGACGACTGGGAGGACTGGATGGTGCGCACCTTTGACAAGCTCGAGGGCGACGACAAGCCGTCCACCGACGCGTACATGGCCGAAGAGCACATGGCCACCGCGTACGCGACGCAGGTCGCCTACGCGATCTGGGGCGCGGATGCCGTCATCAAGGTGCAGTACCGGGTGAGCCGGCAGAACGTGGTGCCCTACGCGCAGCGCAACGAGCCGGACGCCAAGCGGCCCGACCCGACGTTCTCGACGACCGGCTGGCGTCTGCCGATCGAGGAGGAGGGCCAGAGCCGCGAGAACTTCGCGAACACGTTCCGCAGCCAGTTCGAGAGGATCCAGAAGTGACTTCGGAGCGCACGGCCTCGCTGCCGACCAGGCTGCTCGCGTTCGCCGCGTCGATGATCGCCGGTTTCTGGGCCATGGTGCTCTCCGCGGTCGAGCGCATCTCGGCATTCGTGTCGGACTGGCTGTGGAACGGCAAGAAGTCGCTCTACGGCCTCGCCGTCACCCGCATCCTGTTCGGCGTCACAGCACTCGGGCTGCTGGCTGCGAACTTCGGCACGCGCCTGTACACGTTCGGCTCCGGGTCGGCGTGGAACGGCGAACTCGCCGAACCCGTCAGCGACTTCCCGAAGATCTGGGTGTTCAGCGCGTTCCACGCCGCCATGGGCAACGACGTGGTCTACACCCTGCTCTACCTGCTGCTCGCCGCCCTCGCCGTGCTCTTCGTGCTGGGCTGGCGCTTCCGCATCGTGCTGCCGGTGTTCTTCTGCCTGTGGGTGGGCTTCATCGAGGCCAACGACATGGTCGGCGACCAGGGCGACAACATGTTCCGCATCGCGCTGCTGCTGCTGTTCTTCGCGGATCCGGCCGCCCGGTGGTCGCTCGACGCACGCCGTCGCGCGAAGAGCGGAGAGTGGTTCGCCCCCGGCAGTCAGCCCGCGCTGCTCGGCACCGTCTTCCACAACCTCGCCCTGGTCGCCCTCACGGCACAAGTGTGCTTCGTGTACGCCTCGGGCGCGCTGTTCAAGGCCGGCGGGGTGCCCTGGAAGGAGGGGTACGCGGTCTACAACCCTCTGCACACCATGCGCTTCGGCACCTGGCCGGTGCTCAGCGACCTCGTCACGACCTGGGGACCCATGGTCACGATGATGAGCTGGGGGTCGATCATCCTGCAGGTGGCCTTCCCCCTGGCGCTGCTCACCCGTCCCACGCGACTCATCGCCCTCATCGGCATCCTGTCGTTCCACATCGGCATCGCGGTGCTCATGGGCCTGCCGTGGTTCTCGCTGACCATGATCGCGATCGACTCGATCTTCATCCGCGACCGCACCTGGCGGCGCCTGAGCGCGGGCGTCGTACGACGCTGGCAGGCGGCGAAGGCGGTCGCGCCGCCGACGCCGGATCGCGCCGCCGTGTGACTGTGCCCAGGGCACAACGACACAGGGCGGCCTGGGCGCATCCGTTTGTGCCAACCTCACACTCGAGTTCCGGGCGAGTTGTCGCAGACCTACCATCGACGTATCCCTACTTCCCTCTGAGAGGAATGCCATGGTCGACGTCGCCACAGCGCCCGAAGTGAAGAATCCGAAGCTCGACGGAGAGCGCATCACCGCACTCCTGCTGGGGACCTGGGCCGACACGCGCAGGCAGGCGCGCGAGATGATCAAGGATCCGGCGTTCTGGCGCAACGACGACCTCGCCAAAGACGAGCACCGCGAGCGCGTGCTCTCGCAGCTGCACCTCCTCGTCGAGAACCGTGCCGTGCACCGCGCGTTCCCCAAGAGGTTCGGCGGGGAAGAGGACAACGGCGCCAACATCGCCGGCTTCGAGGAGCTCGTCGCGGCCGACCCCAGCCTGCAGATCAAGTCGGGCGTGCAGTGGGGGCTGTTCGGCTCCGCCATCCTGCAGCTCGGAACGACGGAGCACCACGACAAGTGGCTCCCCGGCGTCATGGACCTCTCGATCCCGGGCGCCTTCGCGATGACCGAGATCGGCCACGGCTCCGATGTCGCGTCGGTCGGCACCACCGCGACGTACGATCCCGAGACCGAGGAGTTCGTCATCCACACGCCGTTCCGCGGCGCCACCAAGGAGTACCTCGGCAACGCGGCGCTGCACGGCGTCGCGGCGACCGTGTTCGCGCAGCTCATCACGAACGGCGTCAACCACGGCGTGCACTGCTTCTACGTGCCGCTCCGAGGCGAGGACGGCACCGACCTCCCCGGCATCGGCCGTGAGGACGACGGTCTCAAGGGCGGCCTGAACGGCATCGACAACGGACGGCTCAGCTTCGACCACGTGCGCATCCCGCGCACCAACCTGCTCAACAAGTACGGCGACGTCGCGCCGGACGGCACGTACTCCAGCCCCATCGACAGCCCAGGTCGCCGCTTCTTCACCATGCTCGGCACCCTCGTGCAGGGGCGCGTCTCGCTCGACGGCGCCTCGTCATGGGCGTCGGCCCTTGGGTTGAAGATCGCCATCACCTATGCGAACGAGCGTCGCCAGTTCGACGGTGCGGACGGCCAGGAGGTCGTGCTGCTCGACTACGGCAAGCACCAGCGGCGCCTGCTGCCGCGTCTGGCCACGACCTACGCGCAGATCTTCGCGCACGACGAGTTCCTGCAGAAGTTCGACGGCGTCTTCTCGGGGCGCACCGACACCCCCGACGACCGGGAAGACCTCGAGACGCTCGCCGCCGCGCTCAAGCCGCTGTCGACGTGGCACGCCCTCGACACGCTGCAGGAGGCACGCGAGGCGTGCGGCGGCGCGGGCTTCATGTTCGAGAACCGCCTCGTCGGCCTTCGTGCCGACCTCGACATCTACGTCACCTTCGAGGGCGACAACAACGTGCTGCTGCAGCTTGTAGGCAAGCGCCTGCTCACCGACTACGCCGCGCAGTTCAAGGGCAAGGATGCCGCCGCACTGGCCAAGTACGCGGTGGGGCAGACCGCGGGCAAGGTGTTCCACGGTGCGGGCCTGCGACAGCTCGGCCAGGCCGTCGCCGACCTCGGCTCGACCGCCCGTTCGGTCGAGAAGGGGCTGCGCGAAGAGCAGCAGCATGAACTGCTCGCCGACCGCGTGCAGCAGATGATCGCCGACATCGCCGGCCGGCTGCGCGCCGCGGGCAAGGACAAGGCGCTCGGCGCCCGGCTGTTCAACGAGAACCAGGCGGAGCTCATCGAGGCGGCACGCGCGCATGGCGAGCTGCTGCAGTGGGAGGCGTTCACGGATGCCGTGCACCGGGTCGACCACGGAGACACCAAGAAGGTGCTGACGTGGCTGCGCGACCTCTTCGGCCTGCAGCTCATCGAGAAGCACCTCGCCTGGTACCTCATCAACGGCCGCCTGTCGACCCAGCGCGCCGCGGCCGTGTCGAGCTATATCGACCGTCTGTGCGCGCGGCTGCGGCCGTACGCGCAGGAGCTCGTCGACGCCTTCGGCTACGAGCCGGAGCACGTGCGCGCCCCCATCGCCTCCGGAGCCGAGAAGGCGCGCCAGGACGAGGCGCGTGCGTACTACGCCGAGCTGGCGGCGTCGGGCGAGGCCCCCATCCAGGAGAAGGCGCTCAAGAAAGGCGCCGCACGCGGCTGATCGCCTCGCGGCGCGCTGCGCCGGCTCGTCGGCATCCGCTCACGATCCGGCGGCGGGCGGGTACCCGGGTGCGGGCGGGTAGCCTGGCGCGGATCCGGCGGGCGGGTACCCGGGTGCGGATCCGGCGGGCGGGTACCCGGGTGCGGGCGCTGCGGGCGGGTACCCGGTCGCAGGCGGGTAGACGCCCTCGGGCGGCAACGGCGGGTAGCCGTCCGCGGTGTTGGCCGGCGCAGCGGCACGCGATCGCACCCACAGCAGCACGCCGGTGAACAGCAGGTAGGCCACGGCGGACGCCACCCCGGCGCCCATCACCAGCAGCGGTGACACTCCGCGTGCGAGCTCGGCCGACACGTCGAACAGGGCCCATGCGACAGGGCCGCCCGCGCTGAGCGTCAGCGGCGTCAGCACGAGCAACGCGACGGCGGGCAGCAGCAGCGCGAACGGAGACCATCGTGTCGTCAGCACGCCGGCCGCGATGAGGATCACGCCGAGCAGCAGCAGCGCGACGCCGTCCGGCGAGACGGTGAACCGGAGCTGCTGCAGCGCGACGAGCACGCTCCGTGCGATGCCGAGGCCGAGCACGCAGCCGCCCGCTGCGAGGAGCACCGGAGAGGCGACGATCCCGACGAGGGCGAGGGCGAGGTTCGGCCGTGCGGGGCGGCGGCGCGCCAGGAGCAGCACGAGGCCCATGGCGCCCAGGGCCGTGAAGAGCGCGAGGGGGATGCCGTAGGCGATGCCGTCCATCCACTCCATCGGCAGCGGAGTGCCGTAGAGCGGCATCAGCAGTGCGGGGAACACCGCGAGGACGAGGTTCACGAGCGCGAGCACGCCGACCGTGAGCAGGCCGGCCGAGGTCCAGAACCCCGTCGCGACCACGGCGAGCAGCAGGACGATTCCGGCGGCCTGGCTGATCAGCGGGCCGACGAGGAGTCCGGAGTCGATGCCGGCGTAGGCGGTGAAGGCGAAGTACCAGGCCCTCCCTCCCGCGCTGAGAAGACCGGCGGCCGCGGGGGCGGCGATGGCGGCGAAGACGATGCTGATGATCCGCGCGAGCAGGGGTGATCGGCGCATGAGACGTCCCTCCAGAGTCGTACCGCCACGCTATCGCCCGTCGTCGCGGCCAGGGAAGTGCGCTCCGAGGCGCGCGGCGGGGGAGAAGTGCGCTCCGAGGCGCGCGGCGCGGGAGAATGGAGAGGTTCGCCACGGAAGGAACCGGATGCTCCGCGTCACCGCTTACGCCGCCCCCAGTGAGGCCGCCCCGCTCGAGAAGACCGTCATCGAACGGAGGGAGCTCGGGCCGCACGACATCCTCATCGATGTCGCGTTCGCGGGCATCTGCCATTCCGACATCCACACCGTCCGCGGCGACTGGGGCCCGCAGCGATATCCGCTCGCGCCGGGGCATGAGATCGCGGGCGTCGTCTCGGCGGTCGGCGACGCCGTCACGCGCCACGCCGTCGGTGACCGTGTCGGCGTCGGCTGCCTGGTGGATTCGTGCGGCGAGTGCGCGCCGTGTCTCAGGGGACAGGAGCAGTTCTGTCGCGAGGGCGCGGTGTTCACCTACGGCAGCACCGACCGCGACGGCAGCGTGACGCAGGGCGGCTATTCGCAGCAGCTCGTGGTGAGCGAGCGGTTCGCCGTGCGCATCCCCGACGCGCTCCCGCTCGACCGGGCCGCGCCGCTGCTGTGCGCAGGGATCACGACGTACTCGCCGCTGCGCCGGTGGAACGTGGGACCGGGCACGCGCGTCGCGGTGGTCGGCATGGGCGGCCTGGGGCACATGGCGGTGCAGCTCGCGCACGCGCTGGGTGCCGAGGTCACGGTGCTGTCGCAGACCCTGAGCAAGAAGGACGACGGGCTGCGCCTGGGCGCCGACCGCTACTTCGCCACGTCGGACCCCGCGACGTTCCGTGAGCTGAGCGGATCGTTCGACGTGATCCTCAACTCGGTGAGCGCGCCGATCGAGCTGCGCTCATACCTGCGGCTCCTCGACGTCGACGGAGCGCTCGTCTGCGTCGGCCTCCCGCCGGAGCCCCTCTCGCTGGCGGTCGGCGGCCTCATCGGCGGGAACAAGTCGATCGCCGGCTCCAACATCGGAGGCATCGCCGAGACCCAGGAGATGCTCGACTTCTGCGCCGAGCACGGCATCGCGGCCGAGATCGAGGTGATCCCGGCATCCGAGATCAACGCGGCATACGAACGCGTGCTCGCGTCGGACGTGCGGTACCGCTTCGTCATCGACGCCGCGACGTTCGCCTGATGTCGGTGGTGGCCGATACGGTCGCTCCCATGAACGCCCTCATCTCCGGACCCGACGAGCGGCATCGCTGCGCGTGGGTGGGCGACGACGCCGAGTACCGGCGGTACCACGACGAGGAGTGGGGCACCCCGCTCCACGGAGACCGCGCGCTGTTCGAGAAGATGTCGCTCGAGGGCTTCCAGGCCGGCCTGAGCTGGATCACGATCCTCCGCAAGCGTCCGCGGTTCCGCGAGGCGTTCGCCGGATTCGATCCTGACGTCGTGGCGGAGTTCGGCGTGGGTGACGTCGAGCGGTTGATGGCGGATGCCGGCATCATCCGCAACCGAGCCAAGATCGAGGCGACCATCGGCAATGCGAGGCTCGTGCGCGAGATGACAGAGGGCGAGCTCGACGCGCTGATGTGGTCGTTCGCTCCCCCGGGTCCGCGGACGCGCCCTCGGAGCATGGCCGACGTCCCCGCGGTGACGCCGGAGTCGACGGCCATGAGCAAAGAGCTGCGGCGCCGGGGCTTCCGCTTCGTCGGACCGACGACCATGTACGCGTTGATGCAGTCGGCGGGCATGGTCGACGACCACCTCGAAGGATGCTGGAGGGCGTGACTCCGCCGGCCGCTCTCGAGGGCGGTCGCCCTGCTGTCGCCGCCTCCGGTGGCGTCTGACCGCCTCGATATAATCCCCGTGGGGGAACCGCGTGCTCGGCCTGCGCGGCGAAGCGTTCTCTCGCCGTTATCGACCTCGAGGGGAGCGTGCGTGGCCAAGCGCACCATGACGGCACCGCCCGTGCTGGCGGGGTACAGCTATGTGCGCCCGCTGGGCTCCGGCGGCTTCGCAGACGTGTTCCTCTATGAGCAGGACCTCCCGCGGCGGGTGTCCGCGGTCAAGGTGCTCCTCGCCGACGCCGTGAACCCCGAGGTGCTGCGCACGTTCAACGCGGAGGCCGACATCTCGGCGCGGTTGAGCGCGCATCCGGCCATCGTCACGATCTATCAGGCGTCGATCTCGTCCGACGGGCGGCCCTACATCGCGATGGAGTACTGCCCCGACAACATGGGTACGCGGTACAAGAAGGGTCCTGTGCCGGTGGCCGAGGTGCTCGACGCGGGCGTCCGCATCGCCGGGGCGCTCGAGACCGTGCACAGGGCAGGGCTGCTGCATCGTGACATCAAGCCGTCGAACATCCTGCTGAGCTCGCTCGGCTCTCCCGTGCTCGCCGATTTCGGCATCGCCGCTGCCGTGGTCGATGAGGGCGATCCCGACATCATCGCCATGTCGGTGCCGTGGAGCTCTCCCGAGGTGCTGCAGCAGCGCGTCTCCGGCTCGGTCGCCAGCGAAGTCTGGAGCCTGGCGGCGACCCTCTACACGCTCTTCGCCGGACGCACGCCCTTCGAGAAGGACGACAGGGCGTCGAACTCCAGGGCGCAGCTGACCAAGCGGATCGTGCAGGCGCGGTACACGCCCGTGCCGCTGCCCGGCTTCCCGGCGGCCATCGATGAGATCCTCGCGACCGCGATGCAGCGCGATCCCGCACGGCGCTTCTCATCGATGGCGGAGTTCGCCGAACGCCTCCGCTGGGCGCAGTACGACCTCGGCATCGCACCGACCGCGTTCGAGGCGGCATCCGCCGAATGGGCGGCCGCGGCACCCGTCAGCTTCTCCGACTCCGCACCACGCGGACCCGGCGTCACGACGGTCGACGCCGGAGGCCGCAGGGCCGTGCGGGCGGCGCAGCAGCGCGTCCGTCTCGAACACGACGAGCCGCCCCCGCCGCGGCGTCGCCGGCCGTCGCCGCTCATGGCCGGCCTCATCGGCGCAGGAGTCGGCATGGCGGCGCTCGCGGCCGTCGGCGTGACCGTGCTGATGCTCACGGGAGTGATCTGATGCCGCTCGGCGACCGCTCCGCGCCGGCAGCGCGCCCGCGTTCGCGCGGCCGCCTGCTCGCCGTGGCGGCCGGCGTCGCGGCGCTCGCGACCGTGGTGGTGTTCGCCGTCACGGCCCAGGGGTATCAGGCGCAGGAGGTCCCCCGGCTGGAGTCGTCGGTGTGGGTGCTCCGCGACGCCGGGCAGTACGCGCGCGTCAACACAGACCTGGCAGAGATCGACACGGTCCGCGACGTCGACGCGCCTGAGCAGGTGTGGCAGCACGGCGCCGCCGCGGCGCTGTTCAGCCAAGGCTCGCGGCAGAGGTGGGACATCGACCCCGCCGACCCGCAGGACCTCCTCTCCGAGGGCGCGGACGACGGCGCGCCCTCGGCCTCGCATCCGACGCCCGCGGGCACGCGCGACATCGTGGCGGCCGGGTCGTACATCGCGTACCGCACGGACACCGGCCAGGTGTCGGTCACGACGGTCGAGCCGGGGGCGGCGACGGCGCTCGTCGATCCGTTCGCAGAGGTCGAGGTCGACGAGGGCGAGGACCCGCCGACGTACACGGCATCCGCGATCGGTCTGTCGCCCGACGGCATCCTCGCGCTGTACTCGGCCGAGGAGAAGGCCGTCCGGCGGTTCGACATCGCCCAGCACCGGTTCCTCGGCGACGGCGACCCCGTGGCGTCGGCTCCGGAGGGCGACGACGCGCTGGCCATGACGGTGGTCGGCGACCGCTGGGTGCTGTTGCAAACCGACGAGGGCAGGCTGTGGATCTCGGGACGGGGAGACCCCGTCGATCTCGATCTCGGCGAGGGCGCCCGGCTGCAGAACGGCGTGGCATCCGGCGATTCGGTCGTCATCGCCGATGCCGGCGGTCTGGTGTCGGTCGCGCTCGCGAGCGGCGATTCGCGCCGGATCGCCGAGGCCGAGGGGACGCCGGCCGCGCCTCTCGTGATGGGCGGCCGCACCTTCGCGGCCTGGCTCGACACCGATGCGGGCACGCTGTGGGCAGACGGCGACAGCGTTTCGCTCGCCATTCCCGACGGTGTGCTCGAATCGGTGCAGGTGGAACCCGTGTTCCGCAGCAACGGTGACCGCGCGGTGCTCACCGATGTCGCGACCGGCCTGATCTGGACGGCTCCCGATGGCCGCCTCATCCCCCTGGAGCAGTGGGCGATCGACGACCAGACCGAGCACGAGGAGGGCACGGTCGTCGTCGAAGACGTGGCCGAGCAGCTGCCGCCCGTCGCCGTCGACGACGCGTTCGGAGTGCGCGCGGGGCAGCAGGTGATCCTCCCCGTGCTGTTCAACGACCACGACCCGAACAAGAAGGACGTGCTGACGATCGACCCCGCCTCGGTGGCGGGAGGACTCGCGGATGCCGGGTTCGGTGAGCTGTCGCTGGCGGGGAACGGGCAGACGCTCGTGGTCACAGTCCGCGCCGAGTCCGGGCAGACCTCGTTCACCTACGCCGTCACCGACGGCTCCGCCGTGTCGCCGCCCGCCACCGTGACGCTCACGGTCGTCGACGACGAGGTGAACACCGCGCCGGTGTGGTGCGGCGTGGAGGCGTGCCAGCAGCAATGGCCCGCGCCGCAGCTGCTCCCCGGTGGCAGCACGATCGTCCCTGCGCTGTCGGGGTGGGTCGACCCCGAGGGCGATCCCTTCGTGCTGAGCGACGCCTACGAGACCGATCCGGCCGCGCCGGTCATGGTCGTCCCCCTCGCCGATGGGCGGGTCGCCATCCGCCACACCGACCCGAACGCGCCAGACGCCACGATCCAGGTCACGGTCGTCGTCGCCGATTCGCGCGGGGCAGTGGCCGAGAAGGTGCTCGACGTTCACGTGAGCGCGAGTCCCGCGGTCGTGGCCGCGCCCGTCGCGTTGACCATGCGCATCGGCGAGCCGCAGTCGGTCCGCATCGCCGACCACCTCTCCGGAGGCTCCGGTTCGTACCGGCTCGTCGACGCCGTGCAGACCGCCGCGGCGGCCGATGGTCTGGAGGTGAGCCCGAACGCGGCATCCGGCACCGTCGATCTGACGGTCGCCGAAGCCGGCCAGTACGTCGTCACCTACACCGCTCAAGACGTGGTGACGCAGGCCGAGAAGTCGGCCGTGATCCGGATCACCGCGGTCGACGGCGCGACGCCCCTCGCGATCATGCCGCTCACGGCCTTCGTGCGCGAAGGGGAGGACACGACCGTCGATGTGCTCCGCGCCGTGCAGAACACCAGCGGACGCGTGCTCCTCGTCTCCGAGGCGGCGAGCTCCACTCCGCGTCTCAGCGTGTCGGTGGTCGGAAATCAGAGCGTGAGGGTCAGCGGAACCACCGACGATGGCAGTCCGGGCCTGGTGGGGACCGCCACCGTGACCGTCGCCGACGGCGCCGGCGCGGCCGTGAAGGGCAGCGTCACCGTGTTCCTCGCACCGCCTTCGAGCGTCACGAGGCCCATCGTCTTCCCCGACGCCATCACGGTGCGCGCGGGCGCGCTGACGCGAATCGACGTCGCCGCGAACGACGTCGCGCCGCGGGGGGAGCCGCTCGTGGTGCTCCCAGAGGTGATCGGATCGGGCCAGCCGGACGAGCTGGTGTTCGCCGACGGCAACTCGCTGCGCTATCTCGCGCCCTCCACGCCGGGTACCTACCGCCTCACCTACTCGGTGTCGCTGCAGCGCAACCCCTCCCTTTTCGACAACGGCGCGGTGGTCGTGACCGTCGTCCCGCCCGGGACCAACCGCGCGCCGACGCCCGCCACGCTCACCGGCCGCGTGCTCAGCGGGCAGACCGTCACCCTCCCCGTCCCCAGCACGGGCGTCGACCCCGACGGGGATCGCGTTGTGCTCGCCGACGTGGATCAGCCCGGTGCGGGCAAGGGAACCGTGACCGTCTCTGCCGCCGGCGACGCGATCGTGTACCGCGCGCCGGCGGGCGGCGTCGACGGGGGCCAGGTGAGCTTCGGGTACACCGTGCGCGACACGGGCGGCGAAGAAGGCGCGGGGCTCGTGCGCATCGGTGTGCTCGACGGGCGGATCGACGACGCCACCCCGGTGACCTTCAGCGACTACCTCCGCGTTCAGGCGGGGTCGTCCTCGCCCGTCGTGATCGACCCGCGGGCGAACGACCTCGACCCCGCGCAGGGTGACCTCGAGCTCATCGACCTGGTCCCCAACGCGCCCCGAGCCGACGGCAACCCGCTGTACGAGCGGCTCGACGGCCTGATCGACCCGGCCACCTCGCTCGACGACGGCCGGATCGTGCTGCGCCCCGGCGACACCCCTGGGACGAACTCCTACGTGTACACCGTGCGCTCGACCCGCACCCAGAGCACCGCGGAGGGGCTGATCGTTCTCACGGTCACCGAGGAGTCCGTGACCGATCAGCCGGTCGTCTCCGACACGGTGGTCACAGCGCGCACGCGGCGCGAGCTGTCGGAGGGCGGCATCGACGTGATCGCCGACCGCGTGCAGTGGGCGTCGGGCGACGTGTCGTCGCTGCGCCTGAGCCTGTGGGGCGAGCAGTCCGGCTTCTCGGTGTCGGGCTCGCGCATCATCGGAGACCCGCCCGCCGACGGCGCCCTCGTGCCCTTCCAATTGCGCGGCGTGGCCGACGGCGGCAGAGAGGTCGTGGCCTACGGCTTCCTGCATGTGCCGCCCTTCGAAGACCTGCGGGTGCAGGCGGTCGCCGGGGCTGAGCCCGTGACCGTCGACGAGGATGGGTCCGCGACGTTCGACGTGGGCGACTACGTCGACCTCGCGGCATCCGATCCGTTCGAGGTCGGCACGGGAGCGTTCGGCGTGCAGCGCGCTGCCGCGAGCTGCACGCCGGCGTCGGGGAAGACCGCGGAGTATGCGGCGGGCCGCGGCGCGCCCTGGTCGGACACGTGCCTCGTCCCCGTGCGCCTGCAGGGACAGGACCGCTGGTCGTACATCGAGGTTCCCGTCGGCATCCGCCCCGCCGCACCGCAGGTCGTGCTGACCTCGATCTCACACACGGTGTCGCCAGGACAGTCGCAGAGCATCGACCTCACCGGGTCGATGGTCTCGTGGGAGGGCGGCCGCGAGGGCGATCCCGCAGCCCTCGACTACCGGGTCGTGTACTCGGGCAGCTCGTTCACGGTGTCGCAGCAGGGGTCGGCCCTCACGGTCGAAGCGCATGCCGACGCCGTATCCGGAACGCGTGAAGACGTCACGGTGGAGGTCGGCGCCTTCGGCGGCGCCTCGGCATCCGTGCGTCTCGTCGTCGGGATCGCGCCGCCTGATGCCCCGCGCGGCGCGACGCTCACCCGCCAGTGCGTGGTGACATCTCCAGGATGCTCGATCGACGTCGTCGGTGTCGCCGGCGAGTACGACCCGTTCCAGGGCAAGCCGGGGGCCGGGCTCACGCTCGTCTCACTCGGCGGCGGGTCACGATGCGACGTCGCGTCGGCGGCGGTCAGCGGCGAGCGTGCCATCGCCGTGAGCTGGCCCGGCGGAGGGCAGGCGCCCGGCGGCCAGTGCGTGATCCCGTTCGTCGTCGCGGATGCGCAGGGGCGTACGGGGACGGGGTCGCTCACCCTCGATCTGCAAGGCTTCCCGCAGGCGCCGGCGAGCGTGACCACCGTGGGCTACACGCGGTCGACCGTGGTGCTCGAAGTGCCCCTCGGCGCAGCGGCGAGCGCGCACCCATCGGTCACATCTGTCACGATCCTGCAAGACGGGGCGGCGGCGAATGCGAGCTGCACGGCGGCTGCCGGCGCGGTGTACCGCTGCACGGTCGGCGGCCTGGTCACCGGCGCTCCGCACTCCTTCCAGGCGGTCGCGGTCAACGCGGTCGGCAGCTCGGCCCCGACCTCTGCCCACCGCAGCTGGGCCTACTCGCCGCCCGAGGTGTCGAACGTGACCGCGACGCCCGTGTATCGGCAGGGAGTGACGGATGCCGCCACCGGCGTCGCCGAGATCGCGATCACCTCGTCGCCGGATGCCGCATCGTTCCGGGTGCAGGAGACCGGGCAGGTCATCGCTCGCAACGGCACGACCACGAAGGCCGATGTCGCGCTGAGTCCGGGCGCGCAGACGATCACCGTCGTCCCGGTCAGCCAATTCCAGCCTCCGGCGGGCGACATCGGGAACGAAGGCGGCGCCTTCACCGCTTCGGTCACCGTCGCAGGATCGGTGTTCTTCTCGCCGTCCGCGACGCAGGCCGTCGCGGCCTCGAACACCTCGATCAACGTCTCGGGCATCGCCGCGCAGGCCAACGGCAGCGCGGAACCCCTCGAGGTCGTCTACGTCGCGTGGCGCTCGGGAGACGTGCGCTGCACCGCCACGCGCGACGGCGGGCTGTCGGTCTCCGGCGCCGAGGCGCAGTCGTCGTCGCCATCGATCCAGGGCCTCGCCGAGTACCGGCTGTACTCCGTCAAGGCCTGCGCGTCGAACGGGTACGGGGTCGCCGAGTCCTCGACCGTGTCGGTCTTCACGTTCACCTTCGTCGACGGTCCGGGCGGCAACACGACCTACACGGTCGACACGACGCCGAAGCACCAGGGCGACCACTACAGTTACGGACTGGCATCCGAGCCCTCCCTCACGATCGAGGACGGCTTCGTCGCCCAGTACCAGATGTACGGATCGTGGCGCAGCGACTTCACCCTGTCTCCGGACTCCTCGCCCGGCCAGGTGCGTGCTCGCTCGTGCCACGCGACGCAGACGGGGTCGTGCTCAGGGGCGGTGGACATCACCGCGACCACCGCGCCGACCGTCGTCGACGTCGACTTCGTGCCGTGCATGCCGGTGCCGGAGATCGACGACGTGGTGACGGTCTCCCGCGCCGCGCGCGGCTCGTACGTCTCGGTCGTCACGCCCTCGGTCGACAACCCGGGCTTCTTCGACGTCACGGTCTCGTGGCAGGGCGCCTTCGAGACGCTCTCGCCCATCACCCACCGGATGAAGGCGTGCGGATGATGCCGTCTCCCCGCCCCCGTACCACCGGGAAGCCGACGGGTCCGCTCGTCGCCCTCCCGCCGACAGGAAGGCACCCATGACCATCGCGAACGAACAGGCCGCGTGGTTCGCCGAGACGTTCTCGATCCTCGCGGGCAACGTCGAGCAGGCGATCCTCGGCAAGCGCCATGTCGTGGAGCTCGTGCTGGCCGCCGCCATCACCGGCGGCCACGTGCTTCTCGAGGACTACCCCGGCACCGGCAAGACCGCCCTGGCGCGGTCGATTGCGCAGACCATCAACGGCACGAGCTCGCGCATCCAGTTCACGCCCGACCTGCTTCCGGGCGACGTCACGGGCATCACCGTGTACGACCAGAAGGAGGGCGTGTTCGAGTTCCATGCCGGCCCGGTCTTCGCGAACATCGTGCTCGCCGACGAGATCAACCGCGCGAGCCCGAAGACCCAGTCCGCGCTGCTCGAGGTCATGGAGGAGGCGACCGTCACGGTCGACGGCGTCTCGCGCCCGGTCGGTTCGCCGTTCCTCGTGATGGCGACGCAGAACCCCATCGAGCAGGGCGGCACCTATCGCCTGCCGGAGGCGCAGCTCGACCGCTTCATGATCAAGACGTCGATCGGCTACCCCGACGACGCCGCGACCATGCGCATCCTGCAGGGCGCCGCCGTGCCCAAGCCGCCGCTGCAGGGCATCGCGGGAACCGACACGATCCTCACCATGGGTGAGCTCGCACGCGGCGTGTACGTGAACCCCCTCATCTCCGACTACATCATGCGCATCGTGGACGCGACGCGCCGCGCCTCCGAGGTGCGGCTGGGCGTGAGCGTGCGCGGCGCGCTTGCATTGTCGCGCATGGTCATGACCTGGGCGGCGAAGTCAGGCCGCACGTACGTGACGCCCGACGACGTGCGCGACCTCGCCGTGGTCACGCTCGCCCACCGCCTCGTGCTCGAGCCGGAGGCGGAGTTCGACGGAGTGACGGCGGTGGCGGTCATCGGGCAGATCCTGCTCGATGTGGAACCGCCCCGCGAGAACGGCACTGCGTGAGCACCAGCCACGATCCGCGCCTCACGCGCACCGCCGCACGAACGAGCACGTCCACCAGGACGAGCACGTCCACCCGCACGTCGACGGTCACGCGGTACGACCGTACGCGCCGAGGACCCGTGCGCGGTGCGGTGGTGGGCACGCGACGGATGCTGCGCCGCACGGGTCGCGTGCTGCGCCGCCTGCTGACGTGGGTGAGCGAGACCGTGACGACCGCCGGCCTGCTCGTCAGCGTCGCCGCGGTGCTCGGAGCCGCGGGAGGGCTTGCGTTCGGGTGGGTCGAGGCGTGGGCGGTGGCCACGATCGCCGTCGTGCTGCTGGTGCTGTGCGTGCCTTTCGTGCTCGGGGCGCACGACTACCGCATCACCCTCGCGCTCGACCGTGACCGCGTGGTGGCAGGGACCGAGATCGGTGCCGTGCTCGACGTGCGCAACAACGGACGGAGGCTGGCGCTCCCCGGCGTGGTCGATGTGCCCGTCGGCGACGGGCTCGTCGAGGCGCACGTGCCGCTGCTGCGTCCCGATGGCCATCACCGCGAGGAGCTGTCGATCGCCGCCCGCCGACGGGGCATCATCGACGTCGGGCCGATGACGATCACGCGCGGCGATCCGCTCGGCATCCTCCGGCGCGAGCTGAGCTGGCCCGAGGTGCAGCGGATCCACGTGCACCCCGTGACAGTCCCCATCCCGAGCACCAGCGCTGGGCTGATCCGCGACCTGGAGGGCACGCCCAGCACCACTCTGGTCGACGCCGATCTGTCGTTCCACGCCGTGCGCGAGTACGTCGTCGGCGACTCGCAGCGGCACGTGCACTGGAAGTCGACGGCGAAGACCGGTCGCCTCATGGTGCGCCAATACGAGGAGTCGCGGCACGCGCGCATCGCGATCGTGCTCGACCTCGCGGCGGACTCGTACGAGAGCGACGACGAGTTCGAAGCGACCGTGAGCGCCGCGGCATCCCTCGCCCTGCAGGGCGTGTTCGAGGGGCGAGATGTGCTGTTCGCGGTCAGCAACGAGATCCCCGAGCACTCGCGCACCGAGGTGCTGTCGATCCGTGCGCTGCCGACCGCCACGCCGCGGTCGCTGCTCGACGCGACGTGCGCGATCGAAGCGGGTGAGCATGTCATGCGGCTCGAGGCCGTCACGGCGCTCACGGTGCAGTCGTACCCCGATCTCTCGATCGCCTTCCTGCTGACGGGGTCGCGGATGCCGCTCGAGCGGATGCGTCATGCCGCGGTCACGATGCCCGCGGCGGTGGAGACCGTCGCGGTGCGCGCCGAGCTCGGTCAGGAACCCAGCCTGCGCAACGCGAAGGAGCTGTCGGTCCTCACCCTGGGTGCGCTCGGCGACCTGCCGCACATGCTCGCGAGAGGGGTGCTGAAGTGAACGCGCGCACGCCGCAGCAGCGGCCCGGCGCCGCCGGGCGGCAGGGTCCGGGGGCGGGCGACGGCCTGTTCCCCGCCCCTGCGGTGTGGGGGCTCGCCTTCGTCGTGGTGGGCGTGGCGCTGGCGACCGCTGCGGCGTGGCCGCTGTACGAGGCGCCCCGGGCGCTGCTCGTGGGACTCGGCGGCGGCGCGATCGGCATGGCGGTGGCCGTGGTGTCTCGCCTGCTGCGGTGGGGTCCGCTCCTCGCGAGCGTGCTCGCGGGCCTCGTGTATGTCGTCGTCGCGGCTCCCTTCGCGGTGCCGTCGTCGCTGTCGTCGCCGAGCGCTTTCCTCGGCGGAGTGCGGGATGCCGTGCTCGGCGTCGCGCTCGGGTGGAAGCAGATCCTCACACTCGCCCCGCCGCTGGGCGAGTACCAGGCCGTGCTGGTCCCGTTCCTCGTGGTCGTGTACGTCGGAGCCTTCGTCGCCGCGCTGCTCGTGCTCGATCGTCGGCGTCGCGCGGCGCTGTCTGTGGTCGTCGTCGCGGCGATGAGCGTGTTCGGCATCGCGTTCGGCGCCTCGGCGACCAGCGCCCCGCTGCGGCTGGGCGGCATCGTGCTGCCGGCGCCTCGCGAGTGGGCCGTCGGCGTCGCGGTCTTCCTCTGCGGTCTCGTGTTCCTCATCGGCCGGGCGCGGCTCGAGCGCTCGCGTGCGCTGCGCGCTGTCGCCGCGCAGAACGTGAGCCGCCGCGCGACCCCGGTCTGGCTGCGCATCCGTCGGCATCTTCTGGCGGGCGCTCTCGTCGTCGTCGCCCTCGTCGCAGGCGTAGCGGTCGCGCCCGCCGCGGCGGGCTGGGGCGACCGCTCGGTGCTGCGTGACGCCGTCGAACCGCTCGTCGTGGTGCGGCAGCAGCCGAGTCCGCTCGCCGAATACCGCTCCTGGTTCACGGCCGACAAGCTCGACGAGACCGTCGTGACGGTCGAGGGGGATCAGCACGGCATCGACCGCCTCCGCATCGCGACCCTCGACGCGTACGACGGCCAGGACTTCCATGTCGGAGCAGACGTGCGGTTCTCGCGCCTGCCGCGCGCTGCCGGTCCGGGAGGCGACCGGGCGCGGCTGACGCTGACGATCGGCGATGCCTACAGCGGCATCTGGGTTCCGGCACCGGCCCACCTCGCCCAGGCGCCGTCGTTCGCAGGTCGGCGGGCGGATGCTCTCGCCGACGGCTTCCACCGCGACGAGGCGGGCGACACCGCCATCACGATCGCGAAGGCGTCGGGTGGCCGCACCGGGCTCGTCCCCGGAGACAGTTACGAGGTGCTGGCCGACGCTCCGGCATCCGCGCCGTCGCTCAGCGACGCGCAGGCCGGCGAGCCGCTGCTCGACGTTGAGGAGCATCCCGCGCTCGCGGAGTGGGCAGGCATGCAGGAGCTGCCGCGCACGGGCGGCGGATACCTCGAGCTCATCGATCGGCTGCGTGCGCGCGGCTACCTGTCGCACTCGCTGCTCGACGACGAGGCCGCCGCGGGCTGGACAGCCGAGCTCCGCGAGTCGGAGGGGTACTCGTTCGCCGCGAGCTACGCCGGTCATTCCACCGCCCGTATCGAGGAGCTCTTCGCCTCGCTCGTCGAGCAGCAGCGCCGCGCCGGGGCCGACGCGTCGCCCGACATGCTCGTGGCGGCCGTGGGCGACGATGAGCAGTTCGCCACGGCGGCCGCGCTGCTGGCGCGGCTGTGGGGCTTCGAGTCGCGCGTGGTGCTCGGGGTGCGGCTCGCCGCGGCGGAGGAGGTGCCGGGCGTGCCGGCGTGCGACACGGTCTGCACCGGACGCAACATGACGGCGTGGACCGAGGTGCGCGAGCCGGGCGGCGCATGGGTCGCGGTCGATGCCACGCCGCAGTTCGCGCAGCTGCCGAGTCTCATCACCGAGGGAGAACAGCTGCCAGAGCATCCGACCGTTCCGGAGCAACCCCGCTCTGAAGCGCTGGATCCGCCGCAGGCGCAGAGCGACTCGCGTTCGAGCGATGTTCCGGCCGAGCAGGCGACGACCGACGGTCTCGCGGCGTTCTTCGCGATCGCCCGGGTCGTGGGTCTGAGCCTCGCCGGTCTGCTGCTGCTCGTGCTCCCGCTGCTCGTGATCCTCGCCGCGAAGTGCGTGCGCGGGCGAGCGCGACGCGGCGCCGCCGACCCAGAGGTGCGCCTCGTGGCGGCATGGGAGGAACTGACCGACCTGTACGCCGACAACGATGTGCCCCTCGGCCCCGGTACGCGCGTGCAGAGCGCCGAGGCCTCGGGCAGCGCCGCGGCGGTGCGCCTGGCCGCGCTCGTCGATCGCGGGGTGTTCTCGGCGCATCCGCCCGCTGCTGCGGATGCCGCGCAGGCGTGGGAGGTCGTCGACGCGGAGCGGGCGCGGTTGCGCAAGGGGAACACGTGGTGGCGTTCGCTGCGTGCCGCGCTCGGGTTGCGGTCGTTCCTCTCACGGCTCGCTCCGCGCAGCCGCGGGGCGTCGTCAGGACGCCACCTCGCAGTCGGTACGCTCGCAGTGGCCGGTGAATACCGGAATGAGGAGGATGAATGAGCGCGGACGCAGGCCAGGTTCTCATGGCGGAGGGCGGCGCAGCGGGGTCGATCGCGGCTCTGCTCGTGGTCTGGCTGGTGACCCTTCTCATCGGGCTCGGCCTTTACTTGTGGTACGCGATCGCCCTCTCGAAGCTCTTCCCGCGGCTCGGTGAGCAGGGGTGGAAGGGCTGGGTGCCGGTCCTCAACGAGGCGACCATCCTGTCGGCCGGTGGCCGGCCGGCGTGGAACGTCGTCTTCTACTTCATTCCGATCGTCCAGCTCTACGGGCTCTACCTCAAGGTGCTCGCCACGCACAGCATCAACCGGCGCTTCGGTCGCGGCGCCGGGGCCACCGTGCTCGCGATCCTGCTTCCGCCCGTCTGGGCAACCCTGTTGGCGTGGGGCGCTCCGCCGTACCCCGAGGCCGATCGCCTCGCCAGCCTGCAGCACGGTCCGCGTCGACAGGGCACGGATGCCGTGCGCGGGGGCGCGGCGCAGGGCTACCTCGCGCCGCCGCTTCCTCCGCAGGGTGGCGGCGCGGGGCGGCCCGCAGCGGGGTTTGCCCCGGGCGCTCCGGCGCCCCACGGCGCGTCAGGGTTCCCGAGCGTGCCGGCTCCGTACGGTGGCCCCGGCACGGCGGATGCTCCTGCGCACCAGCGCGGAGCCGCGTGGACCGGCGATCTCGCCACCGACATGACCATCCCCGCACCGCATCGTGCGGAGCCCGCACCGCCGGCACCGGCGCTCCCTGTGCCGCAGGGTCTCATCGAGTCCGTGCCCGGCGTCGCTGCGCCGGCTTCGGTCCCGCAGCCGCCTGCGCCGGCTTCGGCCCCGCAACCACCCGCGCCGGCTTCCGCCCCGCAACCACCCGCGCCGGCCGCGCCGCAGCCGCCGGCCGCCTCGCTGACCGCTGCGTACCCGCCTGCCCCGGTGGCCCCGCAGCCGCCCGCGTATCACTCGCGGCTTGTTGAGCCGCAGCCTGCGGCCCCTCAGCCGCCTGCCGCCGCACCGCAGCCTGCGGCCCCGCAGCCGCCTGCCGCGTCGCAGCCGCCTGCGGCCCCGCAGCCGCCTGCCGCGTCGCAGCCGCCTGCCGCCCCGCAGCCGCCTGCCGCACCGCAGCCCCCGGCCGCGGAGCCGGCCGCACCCCAGCACCTGCGGGTCGAGCCGCAGCCGTACGCATACCCGTCGGCGCCGCAGGAACAGACTTCGGCTGAGGCTGAGCCCCCCGTTGAGCCCGCAGCCGCCCCCTGGTCCGCTGCTCCGGGCGAGCAGCGGCTTCGGTCAGCGGCATCCGCCCCCCGCTCGGAGGGACGGTCGACGATCCAGCCGGTGCCGATCTCGCTGCCCGTCCCCGACCCCGCACCCGCGCCCCTCGCGGCGAAGCCGCAGGACGATGACGACGACCTCGAGGCGACCGTCATCGTGTCGCGGCGTCGCGGGGTGCGTCGGGTGCTCGTCCTCGATGACGGGCGTCGCTTCGTGCTCTCTGCGACGAGCATCGTGATCGGCCGCAACCCCGAGGGGGAGCCGGGCGAGCAGCTGCTGTCGATCCCCGACAAGACCCGTACGCTCTCGAAGACCCACGCGCGCCTCATGGTGCAGGGCGACGAGTGGCGGCTCACGGACCTGCACTCCACGAACGGCGTCGTGGTCGTCGCAGACGACGGGCATGAGACCCTGCTCGACCCGGGCGAGAGCGTGACGGGCACCGGGCGCTTCATCCTCGGCGAGGTCGGCATGCACGTCGATGTGGAGTCCGGTTCGTGACGCTCTCCTCCGTGATCCTGAACGTCGCGTCGCTGACCGACGTCGGTCTCACGCGCGCTGTCAACGAGGACTCCGTGCTCGCCGCGTCACCGGTCTTCCTCGTCGCCGACGGCATGGGCGGACACGACGCCGGCGATCGGGCCAGCCAGGCGGTCGTCGAGGCGTTCCAGCCGCTCGGCGGACACGAGGTCTCCACCGCCGACATCGGTGCGGCACTCGCGCGGGCGAACGGTGCTGTTTCGGCGATCTCCGCCCAGCACGCCCGCGGAGCCGGCAGCACGGTGGCGGCGGTCGCGCTCATCGAGCACGAGGGCGTGCCGCACTGGCTCGTGTTCAACGTGGGCGACTCGCGCGTGTACCGTCATCACGACACCGAACTCGACCAGCTGACGATCGATCACTCGCTCGGCCAGGAGCTCGTCGACGCGGGAGAGCTTCGCGCGGAGGACATGGCGACCTTCGCGCACCGCAACGTCATCACGCGCGCGATCGGTGCAGAGGAGAATCTCGCCGACAGCTGGCTCGTGCCCGTCATCGACGGCGACCGGCTGCTCATCTGCTCCGACGGCCTGAGCGGCGAGGTCAGCGACGAGAGCATCCGCGCGACGCTCACGATGTGCGGCCGTCCGGAGACGGCCGCCGCTGCGCTCGTGCGTCGTGCGAAGCAGGCGGGCGGGCGCGACAACATCTCGGTCATCGTCATCGACGTCGTAGCGGGCGGCGCGGCACCCCCTTCCGCCGACGGAACCGACAGCCGGCAGTCGGCCGTGCACACCACGACCATGCTCGAGAGCACCACGGTGCCCGTGCGGGGACGGTCGTCATGACGGGGCACGAGGGGATCGACGACGAGACCGTCGTGCTGTCGCGTCGCGCCCTTCGCCGTCGCGCCGAGTCCGCGCCCACGCAGGGCACGCAGGACGAACACTCCGACGCCGTCGAGCACGTGGACGGTCTGGACGAGCGGACGGTGGTGATGGATCGGTCGGCGCGGCCCGCGGATGCTGCGCCGGACGGGCACGCGGATGGTCTGGACGAGCGGACGGTGGTGATGGATCGGTCCGCGCTGCCGTCGGATGCCGTGCCCGCCCGCGAGACCGACGACAGCACGATGGTCGACGACAGCACGGTGGTCGTGGACCGCACGGTGGTCGTGGACCGCACGGTGGTCGCAGACCGCTCTCGTGCTCGTCGCGAACCGCGTGGCAACGCCCCCGATCCGCTGCACGACACGGTGCGCGTCGTGCGCGCCCCCGCGCCGGCGGCGCCGGAGACCCCGGCCATCTACAAGCCGAGGGCCGCTCCGCGTGTGCCGTCCGCTCCGCCGGCCGTCGCGAACGACATCCCGCCGACGCGGACCGCAGACGCATCCGCCCCCTCCGTGGCACGGACCAGCCGCCGGCGCAGCGTGTACGCGCTCGCGGCGATCGGCGCGGCGGGCATCGTATCGATCGCCGGGCTCGCCCTTCTCGTCGGCGTGGCCGTCACGTCGTGACGGCGCACGGGGCGCATGCGGGCAGCACCGGATGGGGAGAACTCCCCATCCGGTCTCTCAGGGCCCGCGGTTAGACTCGTCGGGTGTGCCCTGCGGCCCCGCGCCGCGGGCGCCGGACGAGCACGTGTGTGAGCGGGGGGGAGCCGCGGGATGAAGGCCCTGTCATGGATGCGGATGAAGCCGAAGACACTGGCATCGTCTGCCGCCGTGACGGTGGGGGCCATCGCGATCACCACCATGGCCTTCGCCTATGAGGGCAACCCCACGACGAAGGTCGACCTCAACGACGGCGGCGTCTGGATCACCAAGACCTCGAGCCTGCTGGTCGGTCACTTCAATCACGAGTCGACCGTGCTCGACGGCGGGCTGCGCAACGGCAGCGACGACTACGACATCCTTCAGGACGCCGCGCAGGTGCTCGTCGTCGACGACAGCGCCTCCACGGTCACCGCGGTGGACCCGGCGCGTGTCGCGCTGACCGATTCGGCGGCCATCCCAGGCTCCGCGAAGGTCGCACTGGGCAACCGCACCGCCGCCATCCTCGACCGTGACTCCGGTGACCTGTGGGTGGTGCCGGTCAGCGGGATCGCGGCGTTCGAGATCAAGGGCACCGACCCCACCGTCGAACTCGGAGAGCACGCCGACGTCGCCGTCGCCAAGGACGGCACCGTGTTCGGCTTGTCCGCTCAGCGCGGCGAGGTCGTCACCATCCCGGTCGACAACCAGGGCGAAGCGCTCGACGCGTCGACGGCGTCCATCGGCGAGGTCGACCCTGCCGGTGACCCGAGCATCACGGCCGTGGGCGACGCGCCCGTCGTGCTCGACCCCGCTGCGGGGGCCGTCGTCACGCCGGGAGGCACGCGCACCGAGATCGGCGACGCCGACGGCGCCCTCCTGCAGCAGCCATCCGCGGAGACGGACGCGGTCGCCGTGGCCACGGCATCCGCCCTCGTCAGGGTGCCGCTCGACGGCGGCGAGCCGCAGAAGATCGACGCCGGAGGGGTCGGAGCACCCGCGGCTCCCGTGTGGCTGCGCGGCTGCACCTACGGCGCGTGGGCCGGCTCGGCGAGCTTCGTGCGGGAGTGCCCCGGCGAGACGAACGACGTGGCGGAGAAGATCCCGGATGCCGAGGACTCGACGAGCCTCGTGTTCCGCGTGAACCGCGACGTCATCGTGCTGAACGACGCGGTCGGCGGCGCGGCGTGGCTCCCGAACGAGAGCCTGCAGCGCGTCGACAACTGGGACGACATCGTTCCGCCGGAAGGCGAGAACGAGAACCAGGAGGACACCACCGAGGAGACGGTGGAGACCACCCTTCCGGAGCGGAGCGAGCAGAACACCCCGCCCATCGCTGAGGACGACGAGTTCGGCGTGCGCCCCGGTCGCACCACGATGCTGCCCGTGCTCGACAACGACACCGACGCCGACGGTGACGTGCTCGTCGCGTCTCTCGCCCAGAGTCAGCCCGCACTCGGCGAGGTGCAGCCGGTGAACAACGGCGGCTCGATGCAGATCGCGGTCGACGAGGACACCACGGGGGGCGGATCGTTCGAATACCAGGTCGACGACGGGCGCGGGGGCAAGGCGACCGCGACGGTGCAGCTCACCGTGCACGACTGGGAGACCAACGGCGCTCCCGAGCAGCGGAGGACCACCGGCATCGCCGTCGAGGAGGGCGGGTCGGTCTCATACAACGTGCTGCCGGACTGGCTCGATCCCGACGGCGACGACATCTACCTCAGGAACGTCGTGGCCGCGCCGGGGGACGAGGTCGACTTCACGACAGACGGGCAGGTCACGTACCGCGCCGTCGCGAGCCTTCAGGGGCGCAAGGACATCCAGGTGACCGTCGCCGACGGGCTCGGCGAGACGGCGACCGGCACGCTCAGGCTCGACGTGCGCCCTGCGGGCTCGACCATGCCGAAGACCAACGCCGACCACGTGGTCACCCGCGTGGGCGAGGCCATCTCGGTCTCACCGCTGGTGAACGACACGAGCTCGAGCCGGGAACCCTTGCGGCTCGCGCGCGTCGACGAGGTGCCGGGCGCGACGATCGTGCCCGACTACCAGAACAAGGCGTTCACGTTCCGCTCCGAGACGGCGGGCGTCTACTACGCGCAGTACCTCGTGAGCGCCGGCCCCAACGCGGTGCCGGGGCTGGTGCGCATCGACGTGCTCCCGCCGTCCGAGACGCAGCTGCCGCCCATCGCCGTGCGCGACGTCGCCCTGCTGCCCTCCGGCGGGGAGGTGCTCGTGGGTGTGCTCGGCAACGACACCGAGCCGTCCGGCGGCATCCTCGTCGTGCAGTCGGTGACCGTGCCGCCGCACAGCGGCATCTCGGTGTCGGTGCTCAACCACGAGACGCTGCGGATCGGCGACCAGGGCGCGCTCAGCGAGCAGGTGCGCATCAGCTACCGCATCTCCAACGGCACGCAGAGCGCCGAGGGCGACGTCATCGTCATCCCGATCCCGCGACCGGAGCAGCTGCTCCCGCCCGTCGCCAACGACGACCAGGTCGTGGTGCGGGCGGGCGACGTCGTCACGATCCCCGTGCTCGACAACGACACGCATCCGAACGGCGACGTGCTGCACGTCGACCCGCAGCTCGTGGAGCCGCTCGTCGATCCTGAAGACGGCGAGGCGTTCGTGTCGCAGGACACCGTGCGGTTCCGCGCATCCGACAGGCCCGGCACGGTATACCTCACGTATCAGGCCGTCGATTCGATGGGGCAGAAGGACGCGGGCTATGTGACCGTGCAGGTGCGCCCGGTGGACGAGGAGTCGAACTCGGCGCCCAAGCCGCAGGATCTCACGGTGCGCGCGCTGAGCGGCTCGAGCGTCCGCATCGCCATCCCGCTCGACGGGATCGACGCCGACGGCGACTCGGTCGAGCTGGTCGGCCAGGAGAGCGCCCCGTCGAAGGGGCAGGTCGCGGAGGTGGGCACGAACTACCTCGTCTACGAGGCGTTCGACGATGCCGCGGGGGTGGACTCGTTCACCTACCGGGTTCGCGACCGTCTCGGCAAGGAGGGCGTCGCGACGATCCGGGTCGGCATCGCACCGGGCGACTCCGCGAACCAGGCGCCGTACGCCGTGAAGGACGCGGTCGTCGTGCGCCCCGGTCGCACGATCGCCGTGCCCGTGCTCGCCAACGACTCCGATCCCGAGGGCGACGCGATCTCGCTCGTGAAGAAGGGTCTCGAGATTCCGTCGGATGCCGGTCTGCAGGCGCGCGTGTCGGGGGACCGCGTCGTGGTGAAGGCCCCGGACAGGACGATGGACACGTCGATCCAGTACACGATCCGCGATGCGCGCGGCGCCACCGCGACCGCCGTGCTGCAGATCACCGTCGACGACGAGGTGCCGCTCAAGGTGCCGACCGCGCGTGACGATCGCGTCGTCGCCGCCGATGTCACCGACAGCCTGCGCGTCGACGTCGACGTGCTCACCAACGACGAAGACCCCGACGGCACGGTCGACGCGCTCGACCTCACCGTCGAGACGGGCGGCGTCGTGCAGGAGGACAGGTCGATCCGAGTGACCGTGGGCGAGCAGCGCCAGCTGATCCGCTACACCGTCACCGATCAGGACGAGCAGTCGGCATCCGCCTTCATCTTCGTCCCTGCCCTGAGCGAGCTGCGCCCCACCCTGAGCAGCACCAAGCCCGTCGAGGTCAAGAGCGGCGAGACGATCGAGCTGCCGCTGTCGAAGTACGTGACGGTGGCGGGCGGCGGAGACGTCGTCATCACGGAGGCCGCCAAGGTGAGTGCCGTGAACTCCGACGGGTCGCCGCTGATCAAGGACCAGACGACCCTGGTGTACACCTCGAAGCCGGGCTACTTCGGCAAGGACGCCCTGACGTTCGAGGTCACCGACGGCACGGGGCCGGACGACCCGCAGGGGCGCAAGGCCACCCTCACGATCCCGATCACGGTGCTGCCGCCGGAGAACCAGCCGCCGGTGTTCGTGAACGGCCAGGTCGAGGTCGCACCGGGCGAGCCTGCCACGTCGCTCGACCTCGCGGCGCTCACGACGGATCCCGACCCGGAGGACGCCGACAAGCTCCGCTTCCGCATCAGCGGAGAGCCGGGGAACGGCATCAGCGCGCGCGTCGACGGCAGCAAGCTGCTCGTCGAGGCGGGATCCAGCACACCCAAGGGAACGAGCGCCACGGTGCAGCTGCGCATCGACGACGGCACCACGGAGCCGGTGGAGGGCTCGGTCGCGGTGCTGGTCACGGCGTCGACGCGAGCGCTCCCGACGGCCAACACCGACACGATCGCCGAGGCCGACCAGGGCAAGACGATCACCGTCCCGGTGCTGCAGAACGACGTGAACCCGTTCCCCGAGACCCCGCTCAAGGTCGTTTCGGTCGTCCCCGAGACCGGATCGGGCACGGCGGAGATCAGCGGCAGCGAGGTGAAGGTCACTCCGAGCGCCGACTTCGTCGGCACCTTCGTGGTGCGGTACCGCGTGCAGGACGCGACGAAGGACCCCGACCGCGAGGTCGACGGACGCATCGTGCTGACCGTCCAGGGCGTGCCGGAGGCCCCTGGCACGCCCACCGTCTCGAGCGTGCAGGACCGCACGGTGGTGCTCGCGTGGTCCCCGCCCGCCAACAACGGCGCGGAGATCACCTCGTACACCGTGCGCTCCGTCGCCGGCAACTACACCAAGAAGTGCTCCTCGACGACGTGCACGCTCGACGGCCTCACGAACAACGTCGAGTACGTGTTCCAGGTCGTGGCGACCAACCGCGTGGGAGACAGCGAGCCGTCGCCGTCGTCGGCGGTCGCGCGGCCGGACGCCCGACCGGACACGCCGCAGCCCCCGAAGCTCGTCTTCGGCGACAAGAGCCTGAAGGTGTCGTGGGCGACCCCGACGACGCCGGGCTCGCCGGTGGAGTCGTACACGCTCGAGATCTCGCCCGCGCCGCCGTCGGGCGTCGCGCAGAAGACCGGCGTGACGGGCAACTCGCTCGTCTGGGAGGGGCTCGAGAACGGGGCCGACTACCAGGTGCGGGTGCGGGCGCACAACAGGGCGCCGGAGCCGTCGAGCTGGAGCGGATGGTCGGCGAGCGAGATCCCCGCCGGTGTCCCCGGCACGGTCGCCGCGCCGCGCGCCCAGAGCGCTCCGTCGGTCGGCAGCCAGGCGCAGATGACGGTCAGCTGGGACGCAGCCCCGCAGAACGGCGACGCGATCGCCGAGTACGAGCTGCTCGTCATGCGCGGCGGATCGATCGTCAACCGGGTGCCGAGAATCGCCGGCACGCAGCACAGCCAGACCGTCACGGTCGCGACGTCGACGGCCGACTACACGTACGCCGTGCGGGCGAGGAACAAAGCCGGCTGGGGAGCCCAGAGCCCCGCGTCGACGCCCCAGCGCGCGTTCGGCAGCCCCGGCGCGCCGACCATCACCGGCGCGCAGGAGCACGACGGCTATGTGACCGTGCAGTACTCGCTGTCGGACACGAACGGCGCGAATAGCAGCGAGATCCACTACGAGTACACGCTCGACGGTTCGACCTGGAGCCGCAACTGGGACGGCGAGCGCATCAACGCGGCCAACAACGGAACGTACACCGTGCGCGTGCGCGCCTACTCCGTCGTCGGCGGACAGGAGTCGCAACCAGGACCCGCCTCGGCACCGTCGGGCGCGCTGCGGCCGTACGGCCCGGTGGCGAACCCCGGTGTCGGAGCGGCGAACCAGGGGCTCTCCGTGAAGGTGTCGTGGTCGGCTCCTGCCCCCAACGGTCGCCCGATCGAGGAGGTGCAGGTGCGCCTCGACGGCGGCTCGTGGCAGAACCTCGGACTCAGCGGCAGCCGCAACGTCGGCAACGGCTACGACCAGACGCACACGATCGAGGTGCGGGCACGCGACAGCGCGGGACAGTGGTCGAACGTCGTGTCGGCATCCGCTCGGACCGACTCCAAGCCCCAGCCCGACGCCTGGGTCACCGGCGGAAGCTACGTGTCCGGCTGCACGAACGTCGGCGGCGGCACGTGCCGCAAGTTCGTGCTGAACACGTCGAACTTCGCGGGCGGCTCGTACAACATCGAGTGCACGGTCGACGGCAGGGTGTTCGGCAACAACGCCGGGTTCCCGGTGGACATCCCCTCGAACGGCTCGGTCCAGCTCGACTGCTACAACGGCTTCGGCACGTCCAAGGGCGTGAACATCATCGGAGGGAACCCGTCGAAGGCGAGACCGGGCAACTTCTAGCCCGACCTCGATGGGGAGTGCTCCCCATCGAGGTCGTCGAGGGCCGCGGTTAGGATTGTCGGGCGCAGCCTGCGTGTATCGGCAAGGCGGTGCGCGATTCGAAAGTGACGACCGCAGGGGGAGCCGGGTATGAAGGCGTTGGCGTGGATGCGCGCGCGTCCCAAGACGCTGGCGTCCGCCGCGGGTGTCGCCGCCGGTGCGGTGGTGCTCACCGGCATGGCCTTCCTCTACGAGGGCAATCCGACGACGAAGGTGGATCTCAACGACGGCGGCGTCTGGATAACGAAGTCGTCGAGCCTGCTCGTGGGCCACTTCAACCACCCGTCGGCGCTCCTCGACGGCGGGTTGCGCACGACCGGCGAGGACTTCGACATCCTCCAGGACGAGACGGCCGTGCTCGTCGTCGACTCGGCCGCATCCACGCTCACCGCGGTCGATCCGGCCCGCGTGTCGCTGGGCGACAGCGCAGGGATCCCGCCCGGTGCCAAGGTGTCGCTCGGCAACCGCACCGCGGCCATCGTCGACCGCACATCGGGCGACCTGTGGGTGGTGCCGGTCGGCGGCATCGCGTCGTTCACGGTGGAGTCCGCCGAGCCCGTGGCCGAGCTCGGCAAGGACGCCGACGCCGTGGTCGCCGACGACGGCACGGTCTTCGGCCTGTCCGCCGAGCGCGGCGAGGTCGTCACGGTCTCCGTCGACGCCGAGGGCGAGGCGCTCGAACCGTCAACGGCATCCGTCGGAGAGCTCAGCTCGTCGCAGCGCCCGTCCATCACGGCGGTGGGCCGCACCCCCGTCGTGCTCGACGCGGGAGCCGGCGAGGTGGTCGTTCCAGGCGGCGCCCGCACAGCGGTGCCGGACGCGGCGGATGCCGTGCTCCAGCACGCGTCCGCCGCGACGGATGCCGTCGCCGTGGCCACGCCGTCGGCGCTCGTGCGCGTGCCGCTCGACGGCGGAGAGCCCGAGGTGATCGAGACGAGCGGCCGCGGCACGGCGGCGGCTCCCGTATGGCTTCGCGGGTGCACCTACGGCGCATGGGCGGGGTCTGCCCGCTTCCTGCGCGACTGCCCCGGCGAGCAGAGCGACGTCGATGCGAGGATCGAGGGCGCCGAGAGCTCGGCGACGCTGACCTTCCGCGTCAACCGCGACGTCATCATCCTCAACGACGCCGTCGGCGGGTCGGCGTGGCTCGCCGACGAGAGCCTGCAGCAGGTCGACAACTGGAACGACATCACGCCGCCGGAGGGGCAGACCGAGAACGAGGAGGACACCGCTCAGGAGACGGTGGAGACGACCCTCCCGGAACGCAAGCCCGAGAACACGCCGCCGGTGGCCGAGGACGACAGCTTCGGTGTGCGCCCCGGCGCCTCGATCCTGCTGCCCGTCGTCGACAATGACAACGACCCCGACGGCGACGTGCTCGTCGCGGCCCTCGCCGAGCAGCAGCCGTCCATCGGCACGGTGCAGCCGATCCAGAACGGCGGAGCCCTCCAGATCGCGGTCGATGAGGAGGCGACGGGATCCGACACCTTCACCTACGAGGTCGACGACGGACGGGGCGGCACCGACACCGCTGTGGTGACGCTCGCGGTGCACGAGGACGATGTCAACGCGGCGCCGACGCCGAAGCGCAAGACGACTCTCACGGTGGAGACCGGTGGCACCATCTCGTACAACGTGCTGCCGGACTGGATCGATCCCGACGGAGACGACATCTACCTCAAGGAGGTCATCCCGGCGCCCGGCGACGAGGTGGACTTCAGCACCGACGGGCAGATCACCTACAAGGCGACCGCGAGCCTGCAGGGGCGCAAGGAGATCCAAGTGACCGTCGCCGACGGCTTCAACGAGATGCAGTCGGCGAGCGTCACGCTCGACGTGCGGCCGCAGGGATCGACCGCGCCGAAGACCAACGCAGACCACGTCGTCACCCGCGTCGGCGAGCAGGTCACCGTCGCCCCGCTGGCGAACGACACCAGCTCCGGCCGCGAACCGCTGCGCCTCGGCCGCGTCGACGACCAGGTGCCGGGCGCGACCGTGCTGCCGGACTTCCCGAACAAGTCGTTCACGTTCTCGTCGGATACGCCGGACACCTACTACGTGCAGTACCTCGCGACAGCCGGGCCGGAGAACGCCGAGGGGATCGTGCGCGTCGACGTGCTCGAAGCGGCCGAGACCGAGCTGCCCCCCGTCGCGGTGCGCGATGTCGCGCTGCTGCCCAGCGGCGGCGATGTGCTCGTCGGGGTGCTCGCGAACGACTCCGATCCGTCGGGCGGCATCCTCGTGGTGCAGTCGGTGTCGCTGGATCAGGGGACCGGCATCTCGGTGTCGGTGATCAACCACGAGACGCTGCGCATCACCGACCAGGGCGCGCTCGACAGCCAGGTGCGCGTGCGGTACCGGATCTCGAACGGCTCGCAGTCCGCCGAGGGCGAGGTCGTCGTCATCCCGATCCCCGCACCGGAGAAGATCCTCCAGCCCGTGGCCAATCCCGACACGGCCACGGTGCGCGCGGGCGACGTCGTGACGATCCCCGTTCTCGAGAACGACACGCACCCGAGCGACGACGTGCTGCACGTCGCCCCCGAGCTCGTCGAGCCGCTCGTCGACCCCGAAGACGGCGAGGCCTTCGTGTCGCAGGACACGGTGCGGTTCAAAGCGGGGCCTGAGCCGAAGACCGTCTACCTGACCTACGACGCCGTCGACTCACGGCAGCAGAAGTCGGCCGGGTTCGTCACCGTGCAGATCCTCCCGGTGGAGGAGGGGAAGAACGCCGCACCGCGTCCGCGGGACCTCGTCGCCCGCGCACTCGCCGGCACAGAGGTCAGCATCGCCGTGCCCCTCGACGGAATCGACGCCGACGGTGATTCCGTCGAGCTGCTCGACATCGCCTCGAACCCGACCAAGGGCCGCATCACCGACACGGGGCAGAACTACTTCACCTACGAGGCGTTCGAGGACTCGACGGGTGTCGACACCTTCGAGTATCGGGTGCGCGACAGGCTCGGCAAGGAGGGGACCGCGACGATCCGCGTCGGCATCGCACCGGCGGAGGACGTGAATCGGGAGCCCTACGCCGTGAAGGATGCCGTGGTGGTCCGGCCCGGCCGCGAGATCGCCGTGCCGGTGATGGCGAACGACTCCGATCCCGAGGGCGACGAGATCTCGCTCGTCTCGGAGAAGGAGGGCGGCCTCGAGATCCCCGACGTCGACGGGCTCTCCGCCCGCGTGTCGGGCGATCGCGTGCTCGTGCAGGCGCCGAACCGGTCGCTGGAGACATCGTTGCAGTACACGATCAGGGACTCGCGCGGCGCGACGGCGACCGCCGTGCTGCAGATCACCGTCGACGACGAGGTCCCCCTCGTCGCTCCCGTCGCCCGTGACGACCGTGTGCGCCCCGAGGATCTCAACGAGGGGTCGCTCACCGCCGACATCGCGATCCTGGAGAACGACGAAGACCCCGACGGCACGACCGACTCCCTCACGGTGACCCTCGGCGACGGAGCCACAGCCCTCGAGAACGGCATGGTCCGCGTCGCCATCACCGACGAGCTGCAGCTCATCACGTACACGCTCACCGATCAGGACGGTCTGTCGGCATCCGCGTTCCTCTTCGTCCCCGCCAAGTCAGGGCTGCGGCCCGTGCTCTCCTCGACCAAGCCCGTCGAGGTGGTCAGCGGCGAGACGAAGGAGCTGCCCCTCGCCGACTACGTCACCGTTGCCGGTGGCGGAACCGCGCGTATCACCGAGCACGCCAAGGTGGCCGCCGTGCACGCCGACGGCTCCGACCTCGTCAAGGACGAGACGACCCTGGTGTACACCTCCGCACAGGGGTACTTCGGCGAGGACGCCATCACCTTCGAGGTGACCGACGGGAGCGGCCCGGACGACCCCGACGGCCGCACGGCGACGCTGAGCCTGCCCATCACGGTGCTCCCGCCCGCCAACCAGCAGCCGGTCTTCACCGGAGCCGAGATGCAGGTGGCGCCCGGCGAGGAAGCCACCCGCCTCGACCTCGCCGCGCTCACGGCCGATCCCGATCCGGAAGACGCAGGTCATCACAGCTACACGCTGGTCGGCGGCGCCGGAAAGGGCGTCTCCGCGAGGATCGACGGAGACGACCTGCTCGTCGAAGCCTCGTCGAACGCGAAGAAGGGCACGGTGCTGAGCCTCACCGTGCGCGTCACCGACGGGGAGACCGAACCGGTCGAGGGGCAGGTGTCCGTGGTCGTCAGCGCGTCGAACCGTGCGCTTCCTGTGGCCAACACCGACACCGTCTCCGAGGCGGACCAGGGCAAGCCGGTCACGGTCTCCGTGCTCGACAACGACTTCAACCCCTTCCCCGAGACGCCCCTGCGCGTGACCTCGGCCGTGCTGGAGACCGGCGCGGGAGACGTCACGGTGAAGGGCGACACCGTCGAGGTCACGCCCGGTGCCACGTTCGTCGGGACCATGGTGGTGCGCTACCGCATCCAGGACGCGACGGAGGACGTCGACCGCGAGGCCAACGGCCAGGTCGTGGTGACCGTGCAGGGCGTGCCCGAGGCCCCCGGAACGCCGACCGTCACGAGCGTGCAGGACCGCACGGTCGTCATCTCGTACTCCGCACCATCGAACAACGGCGCCGAGATCACGGCGTACACGGTGCGATCGGTGCAGGGCTCCGCGTACACGAAGACCTGCCAGTCGACCACGTGCACGCTCGACGGCCTCGCCAACAACGTCGAGTACACCTTCCAGGTCACCGCCACGAACCGCGTCGGCGAGGGCAAGCCGTCCGGAGTCTCCGACGTCGCGCGCCCCGACGCCCGCCCCGACACGCCGTCGCCGCCGACCCTGACCTTCGGCGACAGGTCGCTGACCGTGAAGTGGGCGACGCCGAGCACTCCGGGGTCGCCCGTGGAGAGCTACACGCTGGAGATCTCACCCGCGCCGCCGTCCGGAGTGTCCCAGAAGCAGGCCACAGGAAACTCGCTCGTGTGGGACGGGCTCGAGAACGGCGCCAACTATCAGGTGCGGGTGCAGGCGCACAACCGCGCCCCCGAGCCGTCGAGCTGGAGCGGTTGGTCGGCATCCGAGATCCCCGCGGGTCCTCCGCTCGACCCCGCCGCGCCGACGACCGCCGAGCTCGCACCGGTCGGCGACCAGGCGCAGATGCAGGTGAACTGGGTGCCGCCGAACCCCAACGGCGACGCGATCGACAGCTACCAGCTCGAGGTGTACGAGGGGTCGACGCTCGTGCGCACGGTGACGCCCGGCGCGGGCGCTCGCTCGCAGGCGGTGGTGGTGCCGACCTCGGAGAGCGCGTACACCTACCGGATCCGCGCTCACAACAAGGCTGGGTGGGGCGCGTGGAGCCCGCAGTCCGCACCGCGTCGCGGGGTGATCGCTCCCGGCGCGCCCACGAGCGTCTCGGTGGTGAAGGAGATGGACCGCGCGCTGCAGATCACCTATACGCCGGGTTCCCGCAACGGTGCGCGCACGAGCGAGATCGCGTACCAGTACCGTCTCGGAGCGGGGGGTTGGGCGAATCTCCCCGGCGACAACATCATCGGCGGACTGACCAACGGGCAGGACTACGACGTCTCCCTCCGTGCGGTCGCCACGGTCGACGGAGTGCAGTACAGCGGAGCGGCGTCGAACTCCGCGCGGGGCAACCCGTACGGCCCGCTCAAGCCGCCGACGGTGGGCGCGAGCTCCAACGCGCGCAGCGTCACGCTGTCGTGGAACGGCGAGGTCTCCGCGAACGGCCGCTCGATCACGAAGGTCGAGACGAGCATCGACGGTGGCGGCTACCGTTCCGCGTCGAGCACGGGATCGCAGACCGTGGGCGACGGCTACAGCGAGCAGCACAGCATCCGCATCAGGGTGACGGATGCCGCCGGCCAGGTGATCGAGAGCACGACCGCCAGCGCCACGTCAGGGCCGGCTCCACAGCCCAAGGCGTGGACGACCCAGGGCGCGGACTCGGGCGAGTGCTCGCCCGACGTCTGCTACTACCTCGGGTTCTCGGTCTCGAACTTCCCGGCGGGCGAGTACACCGTCTGGTGCTTGGAAGACGGCAAGCGGTTCGCCGGAGGCGCCACGTGGGTCGTGCCCGCGAACGGCGCCGCATACAAGAAGGGCCCTGGTGGCTGCTACCACGGCGGCTTCAACAGCCGGTACCTCCTGCAGATGGAGATCGTCGGCTGGGGTGTGACGGAAGGCATCCGATGGGACTAGACCCCCGACCCATCGAACGAGGAGAACAGGAAGCATCACGCTCATGACAATGACCCCAGAACAGGCCGCCTGGTTCCAGGGCACCTTCACACGGCTGGTCGACAACGTCGACAAGGCCGTCAAGGGCAAGCGCGAGGTGGTCAGCCTCGTGCTCGCCTCGATGCTCGCCGAGGGCCACGTGCTCCTCGAAGACGCACCGGGCACGGGCAAGACCAGCCTCGCGAAGGCGCTGGCCGCGACCGTGCAGGGCACCAGCGCCCGCATCCAGTTCACGCCCGACCTGCTGCCGTCGGACGTGACGGGTGTGACGATCTACGACCAGCAGTCGCACCGCTTCGAGTTCCACCGAGGCCCGATCTTCGCCTCGATCGTCCTGGCGGACGAGATCAACCGCGCGTCGCCGAAGACGCAGTCGGCCCTGCTCGAGGTCATGGAGGAGTCGCGTGTCACGGTCGACGGCGTCACGCACGACACCGGCCGCCCGTTCCTGGTGATCGCCACCCAGAACCCCATCGAGCAGGCGGGGACCTACAAGCTCCCCGAGGCCCAGCTCGACCGGTTCCTCATCAAGACGTCCATCGGGTACCCCGACCTCGATGTCACGGAGAGCATCCTGGCCGGTGCTTCCGACCGCAACCCCGCAGCCGGTCTTCCCGCCATCATCACCACGAGCGCGGTCGCCGACATGGCAGACCTCGGATCGACCGTGCACGTCGAACCGGCCGTGCTCCGGTACGTGGCGGAGCTCGCCGAGGCCACGCGCGCCGACGCGGGCGTCCGTCTCGGCGTCTCGGTGCGCGGCGCGATCGCTATGGTGCGCATCGCGAAGATCTGGGCGGCTGCGCACGGCAGGCACTTCGTGCTCCCCGACGACATCAAGGCCCTCGCGCGTCCGGTCTGGCAGCACAGGCTGCTGCTCGACGCCGAGGCCGAGTTCGCCGGCACCACGAGCGACGTCGTCGTCGCGCGCGTGCTCGAGGCCGTCGCGGCTCCGCAGGCCCGAACGGCGGCGTGATGACGACGGAGGCACTCCAGACCGCGCAGACGGCGCCCGCCGAACCGTCCGCCGGGTGGCGCGACGTTGCGGCGGTCGTCGGCGCCCGCGTGCTGGCGCGCCTCCGCCTCATCGCGTCGGCGATCCGTCCGCTGGCGTGGGTGCTCATGGCCCTCGCCGTCGCCTTCTGGATCCTGGGCCAGACGGCGGGCTGGGCGGAGTTCACGATCGCCGCGGTCGTCGTCGCCATCACGGTCGCGGTGTGCGCGCTGTTCCTCGTCGGTCGCACCGCGTATGACGTCTCGCTCGATCTCGCCCGCACGCGCGTCGTCGTCGGCGAACGCGCCGTCGGCGCCCTGACGCTCGCGAACCGCGGGACGAGGGCGATCCTCCCGTCGCGCGTCGTGCTCCCCGTCGGATCGGGTCGCGGCGAGTTCGGCATCCAGCGCCTGGCACCGGGCGAGGAGGCGGAGGAGCTCTTCGCCATCCCGACCCACAAGCGCGGCGTCGTGAAGGTGGGGCCGGTGAGCGTCGTCCGCGGCGACCCGCTCGGGCTGTTCGAGCGCGCGCACCGTCGCGACGACCCGGTCGACCTCTTCGTGCATCCCAAGACGGTGCTCTTCGACGGACAGTCGCTCGGCTATCTCCGCGACCTGGAAGGACTCCCCGCGGCCGACCTCTCGCGCGACGACGTCTCGTTCCACGCTCTGCTGGAGTACCAGCCGGGCGACGACCTGCGTCACGTGCATTGGAAGTCGACGGCCCGCACCGGCACGATGATGGTCCGCCAGTACGAGGAGACCCGGCGATCGCACTTCGTGATCGGGCTGTCACGCTCATCGGGCGACTACGCGACCGACGACGACTTCGAACTGGGGATCTCGATCGCCGGGTCGATCGGCCTGCGCGCCATCCGCGACTCGCAGCGGGTCGACGTGCGCGTGCAGGGACGCGCGCTCGCCGCGGGCACGGGCAAGCAGCTGCTCGATTCGCTGGCGGCCATCGAGCACTCTCGTCCGCGTGACGGCGGCATCGGCGATCTCGCCGGGGTCGTGGCGCGCACGATGCCCCTCGCCAGCGTGGTGGTGCTGGTGTGCGGTTCGCGTGTCGGCGCCGACGACCTGCGCCTCGCCTGCTCTCGCCTCCCGTTCGGCGCCCGCGTGATCGCCGTGGTGGCCGACCGCTCGGCAGCTGCACCCGCTCTGCGTCGCATCGGCGATGCCGACGTCGTGACGATCGGCTCGCTCGAGCAGACCCCCCTCGCACTCCTGAAGGTGCTCTCATGACGTCCACGGTGCCCGAACGCACGACTCTGCCGCTGCGGCGCTGGGTGCTCGACATCGGCGTGTCGGCTCTCCTGATCGGCGTGTCGATCGCCGGCTTCTGGCCGACCTTCGCCGGCCCCTCCTACCTCCTCGCGGCGGTGGGCGGCCTCGTGCTCGGCCTCGCCATCGCCGCGGTCGCCGCCTGGCGCCGCTGGGGGATCCTCGTGATCGCCGGGCTGACGGTGGCCGCGTACTTCGTCTTCGGCGGAGCCCTCGCGCTGCCGCAGACCGCCATCGCCGGGGTCGTCCCGACGCTCGACACCCTGCAGCGGCTCGCCCTGGGCACGGTCACCTCGTGGAAGCAGCTGCTCACCACGGTCGCGCCCGTGTCGACCGCCGACGGCCACGCGCTCGTGCCGTTCCTGCTGTCGCTCCTGAGCGCGGTGATCACGGCATCCCTCGCCCTGCGCCTGTCGCACGTGGGCTGGGCGCTCATCCCGGCCGGTGCGATGCTCGTGCTCACGATCGCTCTGGGCACCCCCGAGCCGGCGTTCCCGGTCGCGCAGGGTCTGCTCTTCGCCGTTCTGAGCATCGCCTGGATGGCGCTGCGTCAGCTCTGGGCACCGCAGAACGCCGCCGTGTCGGTGGGTGAGGTCGATCCGTCCCGCGCGGCGCACATGCGGATGCGCCGGCTGCTCGCCGGCGTGGCGGTGCTCGCGGTCGCCGGCGGCGCGGGGGTCGCGGGGAGCGCGATCGCCGCACCGGCACAGCCCAGGCACGTGTTCCGCGACGTGATCATCCCGCCCTTCAACATCCGCGACTACCCCAGCCCGCTTCAGTCGTTCCGCAAGAACGTGCGCGACAACGCAGAAGACACGCTGTTCACCGTGCGCGGCCTTCCGGAGGGCGCTCGCATGCGCATCGCCGTCATGGATCAGTACGACGGCATGGTCTACAACGTCACCGACGGGGGCCCGGAGTCGTCGAGCGCCTTCACGCCGCTGCGCTCCAACATGGCGCCGGATGCCGAGGGCATCCCGGTGAGCCTGAAGGTGGAGATCGAGAAGTACAGCGGCGTGTGGGTCCCCGACGCCGGCGCCGTGTCGGAGATCGACTTCACGGGCGACCGCGCCGAGGAGCTGCGGCGTTCGACGTATGTCAACACCGAGACCGGCACGGCCGTGGCGACGTCGAAGCTCCGCAGCGGCGACGCCTACACGGTCGACACCGTGATGCCTGCGGAGATCGAGGACAGCCAGCTCGCCGACGCCGATTTCGGGAAGGTGGCGCTGCCGAAGCAGAGCAACGTTCCCGAGGAGCTCGCCTCGCTCGCGGCCGAGACCGTCGCAGGGGCCGAAACGCCCATCGAGCAGGTGCGCGCGCTCGAGACGTTCTTCGCCGAGGGGGGCTTCTTCAGCCACGGCCTCGAGGGTGAGGTGCTGTCGCGGGCCGGGCACACCGCCGAGCGCATCTCGACGCTCGTCGGCGGCGACCAGATGATCGGCGACGACGAGCAGTACGCGGTCGCGATGGCTCTGCTGGCGCGCGAGGTCGGCATCCCGGCCCGCGTCGTCATGGGGTATTACCCCGACGAGGAGGACGCGGACGACGCCGAGTTCGCCGCGACGGGCGACGACGTGCACGCCTGGGTCGAGGTGAACTTCGAGAAGTTCGGCTGGCTCCCCTTCAACCCGACGCCGCCCGAGGACAAGGTCCCGAACGACCAGAACACGAAGCCGAAGGTCGATCCCAAGCCGCAGGTGCTCCAGCCGCCGCCTCCGCCGCAGGAGCCGGTCGACCTGCCGCCGACGCTGCCCGACGACCGCAAGGGCGAAGACGAGTCGCTGAACATCCTCGGCATCCTCGGGGTGATCCTCGCCGTCGGCGGGATCTCGCTGGCGATCATCGCGCTGCTGGCGTCGCCGTTCATCGTGATCGGCGCGTGGAAGGCAGCCCGGCGTCGGTCGCGGCGCAACGCGGCGCGTGCCTCCGATCGCATCAGCGGGGGCTGGAACGAGCTGACCGACCGCGCCGTCGACTACGGCGCGCGCATCGCCCCCGGCGGCACGCGCGCCGAGGAGGCCGTCACCGTGGCGTCGACCCTCACCCTGCCCGAGGTGACGGCGCTCGCCGCACGAGCCGACTCCGAGGTGTTCGGACCCGACGAGCCGACGCCCGAGGACGTCGAGGCGTTCTGGGCGGAGGTCGACGGCATCGTCGGCGGCCTCGGCAAGGAGGCCGGGTTCTGGAAGCGCATGAAGGCGCGACTGAGCCTGCGCTCGCTCCTCGGGGGCACGGCCATCGCCGGCGGCCTGCAGAGTCTCCGCGATGCCGCGGCCGCGCGTGTGCGCCGTGAACCTGGCACCATCGAGAGCAGCACTGACACGACGTCCACCTCAGCCGAGAGCGAGGCATCATGACCACGGTCGCCTTCGACAGCATGGCGCCGATCTCGCGGCGCGCCATCGCGTACCTCATCGATGCCCTGATCGCGGGCGGCATCGCCGTGGTCGGCACCATCGTGCTGGCCGTCGTCGCGGCGATGACACGGCCGATCGAGAATCTCCTCATCGTGCTGCCCGTCGGGTACGGCGTGCTGCTGCTCGTGCTGCTCGCGTGGCTGCTCGTCTACACGCGCATGCAGGTCGGCGGCGGCTCGATCGGCATGCGCGCTCAGGGGGTGCGCCTCGTGTCGACCGACGGCACACCGCTGGGGTACGGCAGGGCGCTGCTGCGCAACGTGATCTTCGGTCTCGCGGCAGGCATCGTCGTCGGGTACTTCACGCCGCTGTTCGACGGAAGCGGACGTTTCCAGGGATGGCACGACAAGGTCGCCGGCTCCCTCGTCGTGGACGCGAGGCGAGCAGCTCCGCCGTCGGATGCCGCGCCCGCGACGTCGGCGATGCCGGTGGCGGCGCCCGCCTCGTCCCCGGCCGCGCAGCCGACGATCCCCGGCATCCCGGTGCCGTCCCCCGCGGCGTCGTTCGCACCGCCCGTTCCGCCGGTTCCGCCTGTTCCGCCTGTCCAGCCGACGCCCGCGCCCGCTGCAGGGGCGCCGACGGTCGACACGACCATCCCTGCGGCGTCTGCGGCTCCGGTCGTCGACCCGGCATCCTCCGCCCCGGTGCCTGCAGCACCCGTGGCGGCGGAGGGCTCGGTCATCGCATATGTGCCCGGCGTCAGCAGGCCTGAACCGGCGGCGCCCGCGCAGCCGGCGGGGCCGGCTGGTCATGCTCCGGAACCGGCCGCCCCGGTCGCGGCATCCGCGCCTCCGGTCCCCGCGTCCGCGCCTCCGGTCCCTGCGTCCGCGCCGACGGCTGCGGACGACATCGAGGACACCCGGATCAGCATCCCTGGCCATCGTCTGGTCTTCACATGGGATGACGGCACCAAGGTGCCCGTGTCTCGCCGCACGATCTTCGGCCGCAACCCCGCCCCCGAAGACGGCGCGGTGCTCATGCCCGTGCGGGACGAGACGCTGTCGCTCTCGAAGACGCACTTCGAGGCGGCCGCCGATACGTCCGGGGGCTGGGTGCTCGATCGGCACTCCACCAACGGCACCACCATCGTCCGCGACGGCCAGCGCATCGCGTGCCCTCCGGGGCAGCGCGTGCCGGTGCGGCTGGGCGACGCGATCGAGATCGGCGACCGCATCGTCACGATCGGCGGCTACGCGTGAGACCCGGCCTGATCGTCAGCAGCGGGTCGGCGACGCACCCGGGGCTGCGGCGCGCGCTCAACGAAGACGCGTTCCTCGCGAGCGCACCCGTCTTCATCGTCGCCGACGGCATGGGCGGACACGAGGCGGGGGAGCGCGCCAGCGCGACGGTCATCGAGGAGTTCGCGTTCTACATCGGCCGCACCGCCCTCGAGCTCGACGACGTCAGGGCGGCGCTCGAACGGGCGCGGGAAGGCGTCGAGCATCTGTCGACCTCGGGCAACGGCCGGGCGGGGACGACCTTGAGCGGCGTGGTCATCGCCTCGGTCGACGGCATGGGCTACTGGCTGGCGCTGAACATCGGCGACTCGCGCACCTATCGCCTCGCCGACGGCGAGCTGGAGCAGATCACCGTCGATCATTCCGTGGTGCAGGAGCTCATCGAGTCCGGCGAACTGACCCCGGAAGAGGCCGCGACCGACCGCCGCCGCAACATCATCACGCGCGCGATCGGGGCGAGCAGCACGGGCGACGCCGACTACTGGCTGTTCCCCGCCGAGCGGGGCGACCGCATCCTGGTCTGCTCCGATGGACTGACCGCGGAGCTCACCGACGCACGCATCCGTGAGATCCTGGCCACGACGCCGGATCCGCAGCAGGCAGCCGACGCCCTCGTGTCGGACGCGCTCGGGGCGGGCGGGCGCGACAACATCACCGTCGTCGTGGCGGATGCCGTGTCGGTCGCATCGCGGCCCGGCACGCTGCTCGACACGGAGACGCACATCGACATGGACACACGTCCGCGTGAAGCAGCAGGAGGGGTTCGCTGATGCAGACGATCTACCGGCCGGGGGAGTGGTACCTGATCGTGATCCCCGGCGCACTCGTGGCGCTCCCGCCCGACGTTCCGGGAGAGGTGGTGGCGCGACTGTGGGACCGCCTTCCCGCCGAGAAGACCCTGGCCACGGTGATCGACGTGCTCACCACGCAGGCCGGCGGGTCGTTCGCGGCGCTGCCGCCGTTCGCCGCCGCCGTGGCTGAAGGTGCAGACGTGCGCCTCGCCCTGCGCGGGGGAGTCGCCGCGCGGGTGAGCGGAGGGACGGATGCCGCGCAGGACTACTCCGGCTCGGAGGTCACCACGTGGAGCGAACGATTCGTCGGCGGCGCCACGCGGGTCGAGATCACCGTCGAGGAGTCGGATGCCGCATCCGCGCTCCCCGTGCAGTCGGGTGTCGTGCGTGCCGCGGCCGTCAGTGCGGAGCTCGAGGCCGGAGACGCCGACCCGCTCGTCGCGGTGCTCGGTCCTGCGCCGCTGCTGGAGCAGTCGGCGACGACAGGGTTCTCGGCCGCGGCGCTCGCCGGAGCCGTCGCGCCCCCGCTGGCCCGTTTCGGTACGAGGGGTGACGCCGCCTCTCTCGATTCGGTCGAGCAGGATGAGTCGGTCGAGCCCGCGGTGCCGGCTGAGCCGGACGCGCCGGGTGGAACCGCCGCGGCGGAGAGCGTCGATCCGGCGGCGGATGCCGCTGCTGATGACGCCGTCGCCGCTCCGGAGCCGCCGGACGAACCGGCGCCTGTCGACGAGCCCGCGCCCGTGGACGAGCCGGCGCCTGTGGACGAGCCCGCGCCTGTGGACGAGCCCGCGTCCGTTGATGAACCTGCGCCTGCGGACGAGCCCGCCGACTCGGCGGAGCACGACGCCCTCCTCGACGAGGGGATCACGCTCATCCCCACCGAGACTCTCGCGCCGCTGTCGGAGGAGGACGAGTTCGAGCAGCTGTTCGGTGAGACCGTCCATTCCGCGTCGAGCGTGGGTGTCCCGCCGCCTCCGCCGCTTCCCGGCGCCGTGCAGGGCGACCACGACGGCGCCACGATCTCGAGCGCCCAGCTGCGCGCTCTGCGGCAGCAGCCGCCCGTCGGCGACGACGCGCCCACCGCGGTGCTCCCTGTCGTCAGCGGGTCGGTCGGTCGCATCCGGTTCTCCACCGGCCAGGTCGTCACGCTCGATCGCACGGTCATCATCGGACGCAGGCCGAGGTCGACGCGTGCGAGCGGCGAGAACCTGCCGCACCTCGTGGCCGTGGAGAGCCCGCAGCAGGACATCTCGCGCAGCCACCTCGAGGTGCGCCCCGAGGGCGACACCGTGGTGGTCATCGACCTGCACACCACGAACGGCTCCACGCTGCTGCGACCGGGGGCCGACCCCGTGCGCCTGCACCCCGGCGAGCAGACGCTCGTGCTGTCGGGTGACGTCGTCGACCTGGGAGACGGCGTGACGCTCGTCTTCGAGGACCTGCCGTGAGCCGCCGCCCCTCACCCCCGCCCCAGCTTCCCGGATTCACCTACGTCGAGCCGCTCGGCACGGGCGGGTTCGCCGATGTCTTCCTCTACGAGCAGCAGATGCCGCGTCGCCGGGTGGCGGTGAAGGTGCTCCTCGCCGACCGTCTCTCCAGCGGCGCGGCGAAGGAGTTCGCCGACGAGGCCAACGTCATGGCGATGCTGTCCACGCACCCGGCCATCGTCACGATCTATCAGGCGGGCGTCGCCGGCGACGGCCGGCCCTACCTCGTGATGGAGTACTGCCCCCGACCGAATCTGCAGCTGCGCGCCCGCAAGGAGCCGTTCTCGGTCGCCGAAGCGCTGCGCGTCGGGGTGCAGGTGGCGGGTGCGGTCGAGACAGCGCACAGGGCCGGCGTGCTGCACCGCGACATCAAGCCCGCGAACATCCTCGTCACCGAGTACAACCGCCCCGCGCTGACCGACTTCGGCATCGCCTCGACGACGGGGGCGACGGGCGAGGCATCCGGCATGTCGATCCCGTGGTCGCCGCCCGAGTCGTTCGCCGAGCCGCCGCAGAGCGGTCCGCGCACCGACGTGTGGGCGCTGGGCGCCACGCTGTACACGCTCCTCGCGGGGCGTTCCCCGTTCGAGCGTCCGGGTGAGCGCAACTCCAGCGCCGACCTCATCGAGCGCATCGAGCGCGCGGCCCTCCCTCCTCTGGGTCGCCCCGACTCGCCCGCGAGCCTGCAGCGCGTGCTCGAGCGGGCGATGGCCAAGAACCCCGACGACAGGTTCCCCAGCGCCGTCGCGTTCGCCCGGGCGCTGCAGAAGGTCCAGATCGAGCTCTCGCACTCGGTGACTCCGATCGACATCGTCGACGAGCATCCGCCGGCGGATGAGCGTGAGGACGACGGCGACGGCCTCACGCGCGTGCGCGAGATCGTCAGCATCGATCCCGAGGCCTCCGCCCTCACGCGTCCGTCGGCCACGACGCAGCCGAAGGGGCCCGCGTTCGCGCCGCCCGAGTCGCCGCGATTCGAGTCGCCCGCACCGGTCGCGCCGTCGGCGTTCGAGCAGACCCAGATCCGGGTGCCGTCGGCGATGTCGCAGGGCGCAGGCTCGGATGCCGATGAGCGCACGATCCTGCGCGCCCCGGTCGTCGTCACGCCGGATGCCGCGGCACCTGCCCCGTCCGCGCCTTCCGTGACCCCGTCGTCGGAGGGTGCGGTCGGTGCCCAGGCCAGACCTTCGCGTCGAACGGGTCTCTGGGTGGGACTCGGAGCGGCGGCGGCGGTGCTCGTCGTGGCCGCGGTGGTGGGGCTCAACGCGCTGGCTGCCGGGCTCGCGCCCGAGCCGGAGGCGACGCCCGAGAGTCCGGAGCCGCAAGACGTGGTGTCGGACGTCGTGCCGAAGGTCGGCGAGCTCACCGGCAGTCGCACGGGCGATCAGGTGTCGTTCACCTGGGTCAACAAGGCACCGCTCGACGGAGACTCCTACATCTGGAACGTGGTGAATGTGTCGGGCGAGGTGGATCCGCAGCAGTCGACGGAGCCGGCCGCGCACTTCACGGCAGGTCCGGGTACTGTCTGCATCGATGTGATGCTCCGGCGCGATGACGGTCGTGCGTCGGAGCCGGCGAGGGGATGCGTGGAATGAGCAGCGCGAAGGGCGTGACGGTCGAGTTCGCCGGGGAGTACTTCCCGATCGAGCGCGGAGGGCGGTTCGTCGTGGGGCGTGAGGGCGACCTCGAGCTCGACGACAACCTCTTCCTGCACCGCCACTTCCTCGAGATCACGGATGCCGACGGTCTGTGGTGGCTCTCGAACGTGGGCACGCGGCTCACCGCCACCGTCACCGACTCGGCGGGAGGCGTGCAGGCCTGGCTGGCGCCCGGCGCCCGTCTTCCGCTGGTGTTCGAGAAGACCACGGTCGTCTTCAGCGCGGGGCCGACGACGTACGAGCTCACGTTGCACGCGGCCGAGCCCACATTCCGCGCCACCCGGCGAGAGCACGACTCGACCGGCGCCTCGACGATCGGCGACGTGCCGCTGACTCTCAGCCAGAAGCTGCTGATCCTCGCGCTCGCCGAGTCGCAGCTGCGGCGCGACGGCACGGGCATGAGCGAGATCCCGACCTCGGCGAAGGCCGCGGAACGACTCGGCTGGACGGTCACGCGCTTCAACCGCAAGCTCGACAACGTGTGCGACAAGTTCGATCGCATCGGCGTGCCCGGCATGCGCGGCGGCCAGCGGAGCTTCGCCACGAACCGTCGCGCGCGGCTCGTCGAGCACGTCATCGCGTCGCGTCTGGTCACCAAGGACGACCTGCCGCTGCTCGACATGGAGCACGCCGATGAGGGCGAGGGTGAGCAGGAGTGATCTGGGAGATCGACGATCACGCGCCCGTGGTCGAGGGGATCGACGCGCACGGACGGCCTGACCCCTCGTACGCCGCGGCCCTCGGGCTGATTCCGGCGCGCACGGGAGCCCGCGTGCTCGCCGCGCTGATCGAGTGGGTCGTCGGGGTCCTCATCGCGCTGCCGGCGATCATCGCGCTCACGCCGGTGCTGGCAGGGATCGTGAACGGGACGGATGACCCCGGTTCCTTCTTCGCCCGCAAGGATCTCGTCTGGCTCATCGTGGCCTTCGCGGTTTCGCAGGGGCTCATGCTGGCGTACCTGATCGTGCAGCTCATCCTGCACGGCCGTAGGGGAGTCACGCTCGGCAAGGCGATCTGCGGCATCCGCTCCGTCAACGTGCGCACGCTGGAGCGCCCGGGCTTCTGGCGGGGCGCCGTCGTGCGATACGTGGTCGCCTGCGCCTCGCTGATCATCCCGCTCATCGGCCCCCTCCTCGTCGTGGCGCTCTCCCCGTTCTTCGATGTCGAGAAGCGCGGGCGCGGATGGCTCGACCTGGCCGCCGCGACCTGGTTCGTCGACGCACGCCGTGGATTGAACCCCTACGACCAGAAGCGCATGCGCATCGCGCGCAAACGGGTCAAGACGCCGGAGATCGAGGATCAGGCGCCGCTGCCGTCGCTGGCGACGCCGGTCGACCGCGACGCGCCCGCCGAGTACGTGCCGAGCGCGCGCCTGTCTGGCGGCGTGATCGGCGCGCACCGCGCCGCACCGCCTGCGGGAGCACCCGCTCCCGCTTCGTCGGTGCCGTCGCTCGTCTCGGCGGTGCCGCCCTCGCTCGCGACCGGTGCTGCTGGGCCCACGCCCGGAGGCGCGGCCCCCGGTGCCGGGTCGCCGTTCGCTCCGGCTCCCTCCGCGCCCGCGCCGTTCACACCTCCGGACATCGCGCCGGTCGTGCCCGCGTCGGCGGCTGCGCCCGCACCGGCGGCTGAGCCGGCACCGGCGGCTGCGTCCGCACCGGTACCCGCGTCGGCGCCGGCATCCGCACCGGTATCCGCACCGGCGTCTGCCCCCGCCCCGGCCGCCGCCCCCGCCCCGGCCCCGGCGCCTGCCGCACCGGAGCAGGCGCCGCCATCTGCGCCCGCACCGTCCGATCCGAGCATCCGTGCGGTGCTCGTGCTCGACACGGGGCAGCGCATCGAGGTGCGCAGTACGACGCTCCTCGGGCGCTCGCCGAGCGCCGCGGCAGGCGAGGGCGACACCCAGCTGGTGCGCGTGTTCGACGACACCCGCTCGGTCTCGAAGACGCACATCGCCGTGATGCCGGCACGGCGCGGCGTCTTCGTCGTCGACAGGGCATCGACCAACGGCAGCGCCGTGGTGCGAGACGGCTCCGAGACCGCCCTTGCACCGGGGCACCCGGCCGAGCTGCGCATCGGCGATGTCGTGCGCTTCGGTGACCGCACGCTCCGGGTCGAATGGGCATGAGCGCCACGAACGAGACGCGCCGACGGCGCGGTGAGGACGGACGATGAGAGTCAAGCTGACCCTGCGGCGCCCCGCGGCTCCGCTCACGGACATCGTCGTGATGGCCGACTCCACCGCCACGGTGGCCGACGTGGCGCGTCAGATCGCGACGACCGACCCGCTGCGCAGCATTCCCGCCGCGCCCGGCGACGTGCTCACACTGTCGGTCGCGCCGCCGACGAGCGATCAGCTCACGATGCTCAGCCCCGACCTGCTCGTCGGTGACGCGCCGCTCGGCTCCGGCTTCCTCGCAGAGGTCGTGAACGTCGGTGCGCACCGTGCTGCGACGGGAACGGCGGGCGCACGCCCCGCAGCCGTGCTGTCGGTCGTGGCGGGTCCGGCTGCCGGACAGGAGTTCCCCCTCCCGGTCGGCCACTTCCTCATCGGTCGCGACCCCGCCAGCGACGTCGTCATCTCCGACCCGCTCGTCTCGAAGCGTCACGCCCGCATCGAGGTGGCGAGCACGTTCGTCGAGCTGGTCGACCTGAACTCCGCGAACGGCATCCTCGTCGACGGCGGGCTCGTGCAGCGCCTGCGGGTGATTCCCGGTCAGCGCTTCACGCTCGGCGACTGCGAGTTCGTCGTGCACCTCGTGAGCGACTTCGACGGCACGGCATCCGGTGATCCCGTGCTCGAGCGCGGCGGCGCGCTGCTGTTCAACCGCAGCCCGCGCGTGGAAGAGCGCTTCGCCGGGGAGGAGCTCGACGAGCCCCGCTACCCGCGCGACCAGGTGCAGCGGCTGTTCCCGTGGCCGATGCTGGTCGCCCCGATCCTCCTCGGCGCCATCACCTACTTCATGTTCGACAACCCGCGCGCGCTGCTCGTCGTGCTCATGTCGCCGCTCATGATGCTGGGCAACTTCGTTTCCCAGAAGACCAACCTGGGCCAGCGGCTGCGCAAGGAGGTCGAGTCGTTCGAGGAGCAGTTCGAACGTCTCGAGGAGAAGCTGTACCACGCGCACCCGCGCGAGCGGGAGGTGCGGCAGAACGAGGTGCCGGCGGTCGCCGTCGTGTTCGACGAGGCCATGCGTCTCGGCCCGCTGCTGTGGACGCGGCGCCCCGAGCACTGGAACTTCCTCGCGGTGCGACTGGGCGTGTGCGAAGACGCGTCCCGCACGCGCATCAAGCGCGCCGAGACCCCCGAGGCCCTTCCGGAGTACGTCGAGCGCGTCGACCGTCTCGAGGAGCGGTACCGGATGATCTCCGACGTGCCGATCCTGGAGTCGCTGCAGAGCGTGGGGTCCATCGGCGTCGCAGGGCCCACATCGCTCGCCAGCGACGCCCTCCGCGGCATCGCGGTGCAGCTGTTCGGCATGCACTCTCCGAACGAGCTCGTCACCGTCGCGCTCACCGAGCCGGGCTGGGCCAACGAGCTCGACTGGATGAAGTGGCTTCCGCACACGTCCAGCGAGCGCAACCCGTTCAAGGACGTCGCGCTCGCCGATTCCGCCTCCACGGGGGCCGCCCTGCTGAACGGCCTGGAGGAGATCGTGCTGCGGCGGTCACGTGAGGCGAAGTCGCAGCGTCCTCCCTACGGCGACGACTGGGATCCGATGCGCTACGGCACCGATGTGAAGCGCGCCGCCGAGGACGCGACCTTCCCCGGTCAGACGGCGATCCTCGTGGTCGTGACGAACGACGCCCCGGTCGACCGGGCGCGTCTCACGCAGATCCTCGAGCGCGGTGCGGATGTCGGCGTCTACGGCCTCTTCGTCGCGCCGGTCGTCGCCGCTCTCCCCGCGGCATGCCGCACGTTCCTCGACGTCAGCCGCGGGCTCGACGACGCGGTGGTCGGCACCGTGCGCAGCGGCGTCACGTACTCCGACGTGCGGGTCGAGGGCGTCTCGCACGCGTACATGACCATGTTCGCCAAGCGGCTCGCGCCCGTGGTCGATTCCAGCACGGTCGTCGAGGACTCGTCCGACATCCCGAACTCCGTGATGTTCCTGTCGCTCGTCGGATCCGAGATCGCCTCCGACCCCAGCGCGGTCATCGATCGATGGCGGCAGAACAACACGATCATCGACAGGTCGGGCGCCCCGCAGCCACGGTTGAAGAAGGCCGGGAACCTGCGCGCGATCATCGGTCAGTCGCAGACGGATGCCATGACGCTCGACCTCCGCAGTCAGGGCCCTCACGCTCTCGTCGGCGGCACGACAGGTGCCGGCAAGTCGGAGTTCCTGCAGGCCTGGGTGCTCGGCATGGCCGCGGCGCACAGTCCCGACCGGGTGACGTTCCTCTTCGTCGACTACAAGGGCGGCTCGGCCTTCGCCGACTGCGTCGACCTGCCGCACACCGTGGGCCTGGTCACCGACCTGTCGCCGCACCTCGTCAGGCGCGCTCTCACCAGCCTGCGCGCCGAGCTGCACCATCGTGAGCACCTGTTCAACCGCAAGAAGGCGAAGGACCTCCTCGAGCTGGAGAAGCGCCGCGATCCCGAGACGCCGCCCGCGCTCGTGCTCGTGATCGACGAGTTCGCCGCGCTCGCCGGTGAAGTGCCGGAGTTCGTCGACGGCGTCGTCGACATCGCCCAGCGCGGACGGTCTCTCGGCATCCATCTGATCATGGCGACCCAGCGACCGGCCGGTGTCATCAAGGACAACCTGCGCGCCAACACGAACCTCCGGGTCGCGTTGCGCATGGCGGACGAGTCGGACTCGAAGGATGTCGTGGACGACCCGGTCGCCGCGTCGTTCCCCCCGTCGATCCCCGGTCGTGGCATCGCGAAGACCGGGCCGGGGCGTCTCGTGCCGTTCCAGTCGGCGTACGCAGGCGGGTGGAGCAGCGACGAGGAGCAGGTCGCCGAGGTCAAGGTCGCCGAGCTGCGGTTCGGATCCACGCAGCTGTGGGAGGCCGAGCAGGCGCCCGAGTCCGACTCGCACGACGAGGACCTCGGCCCCACCGACCAGAAGCGCATCGTCGCGACGCTCGTGAAGGCAGCGGCGCAGGCCGGCATCCCCGCGCCCCGCAGGCCGTGGCTCGACGACCTGGAGCGTGCGGTCGACATCCGCGATCTCCCGGTGCTCGGCGACGGCCAGATCCTGCTGGGCAAGATGGACGTGCCGGAGCGTCAGCTGCAGGAGCCCGCGTACTTCCACCCCGACAAAGACGGCTCCCTGCTCGTCTACGGCACCAGCGGCTCGGGCAAGTCGACCGTGCTGCGCACCCTCGCGATCGCCGCGGGGTACGACCCGGCGCAGTCGAACGTCGAGGTGTACGGCCTCGACTTCGGCTCGGGCTCGCTGAAGAGCCTAGAAGAGCTGCCGCACGTGGGCTCGATCATCTCGGGCGATGACGCCGAGCGTGTGCAGCGCGTCCTGCGCTCGCTCTCGCGCGTGCTCGACGACCGCGGCAAGAGGTTCAGCGCCGCCAACGCCGCCAGCCTCACCGAGTACCGCGAGCTCACCGGACAGGCCGAGCCGCGCATCCTGCTGCTCATCGACGGGTTCCCGCAGTTCCGCAGCGAGTGGGAGTCGACGACGGCGCGGATGCCGTTCTACCAGACCTTCATGCGCATCCTCGGCGAGGGCCGTCCGCTCGGCGTGCACGTGATCGCGAGCGCCGACCGCTCGGGCTCGGTGCCCACCGCCGTGAGCGCCAACGTCTCGCGTCGCGTCGTGCTGCGCCTGGCCGACGAGACCGGGTACGCCATGCTCAACGCGCCGAAGGACGTGCTCGACGAGCGCTCGGCACCCGGCCGTGCGATCGTCGACGGGCTCGAGACCCAGATCGCCACGCTGGGCGGCACGCCGAACGTGGCGGAGCAGACGAAGCTGCAGGAGAAGCTCGCCGCCGACCTCCGCGCGGCCGGTGCCCGCGAGGTCGCCGAGATCGGCGCGCTCCCCACACGGCTCTCTGTGCGCGACCTGCCCGACCGCATCGGCGAGTTCCCGGTGCTCGGCGTCGCGGAGGACACGCTCGCCGCGCGCGACTTCGACCCCGTCGGCACCTTCGTGGTCGCGGGACCGCCGCTGTCGGGCAAGACGAACGCCCTCAAGGCGATCATCGGCTCGATGCGCCGCTTCGACCCCGCCGTGAAGCTGTTCCACTTCGGCGGACGCCGGGCGCAGCTCAAGGGGTACGCCGACTGGACGCGCAGCGCGGTCACCCCGGAAGACGCCAAGGAGCTCGCGAAGGAGATCGCCGAGATCGCCGCCGACGAGAGCGTGCCGGTGCGGATGCTCGTGGTCGTCGAGGACGTGCCGCAGTTCGCCGACGGCCCCGCCGAGCGTGAGATGAAGGCCATGTTCCAGGCGATCAACCGCAGCGACCACCTGCTGATCGGCGACGCCGACGTCACCCAGGTGACCAGCGGCTTCGGCTTCATCGGCGACTTCAAGGCCGGTCGCAAGGGCATCATCCTCAAGCCCGACGCCTTCGACGGCGACGCCGTGTTCAAGGTGCCGTTCCCCAAGGTCAAGCGCACGGACTTCCCCGACGGTCGCGGCATCTTCGTGCAGGCCGGCCGCCAGGTCACGGTGCAGATGCCGCTCGTGGAGGGGGACCGCCTCGGGTGAGGGGAGTCTCGCCGGATGGGGAGTTGTGCCCATCGCCGGCAGCGCGGGGAACTCTGTAACGTGATCGGAGTCGGAAGGGGACACCGGCGACGGGGGTCATCATGGCATACCACGACATCGACATCCCGATAGAGAGCATGCAGGAGCTAGAGAGGGCGATCAAGGACACGATCGCCGAGTTCGAGTCTGCGACGAAGAACAGCGAGGCGTTGGAGAGCGCCATCGGGTCGCCGCTCGGTCGCTCCGAACTGCGGTCGCAGGCGGAAAGGTTCGAGAGCGCCTGGGACGATAAGCGAGACACTCTGAAGGGGCATTTGGTAGACCTTCTGGAGCGCGTGTCGGGGACGAGGCAGTCCTGGTCCGAGCTCGACGAGGAACTGACGACAGCGCAAGAGGTCTCAGATGGGAGGGACGGATAGTGACGGTCAACGGGCCTCAGTATCGGACGACCTACATGCTGCCCTCGGCCCGCGGTCGAGAGTTGCGCCGCATCGAGGGCGACGGCGATGACATCGCCGCGCGTGGACGCGCTATGGAGGATCTGGGCGAGCGGATGCAGAAGGCAGCCAATGCCCTGAGTCGCATCGCCGACGGCAGCGTGGGCAAGGGTCTGACTCCCGGGCGATGCCCTGGTCGAAGTGTTCGTCGCCGACAGCTCGGCATCCCATCTCGACGACATCCCGCTCGAACAGGAGGCAGCGTTGCCGCAACGGATTCACGACGTCTCTTCCGACTCGCTGGGCCAGGGACGTGCGGTTGCGACCCTCGTCGCGCTCGATGACGGCGCGACTCTCGGCCAGATCCGTCATCAGTTCCTGCACGAGGGAGTCTTTGTCGACGTCACCGCCGCATCGACGGATTTAGGTGTGCTCGGCGCGTGCGTCGATGACCTGGAGACGCTGTCGACCGGCGTGGTTGTGCGTCCGGTAGGGGCCGTGCAATGAACTCGTTGAGAGAGGAACTGCTGGGGATCGAGGGTCTGCCCACCATGCGGGTTCTCATCCCCGCGGGGTGGCGATCTCTCCCGCTCACCGAAGAAGGACTCGACGAGTTCGCGCTTCAGTACAGGACGGTGCTCATGCGCGCCCACCGTCCTGATCTCGATGCCGAGCTGACCGGCATGCTGCAAAAGTGGGCTCGTGAGCTCAGGGAGGAAGGAGGGCGATTCGCGATCCTCCCCTTGGACCTCCCCGAGGGAAGCGTGCTCCCGATGTCTGTGACCCTCTCGGTGGTCTCTGGAATCAGTGGGCGGACGCTCGACGAATGGGTGACGATGACGATCCGGCAGGGCGGTGCGTCCTTCTTGGATGATCGTCGGACTGTCCTCGCCTGGCAGAGCAGCGCCTCGCAGGGCGAGGCGCTCGAGGCGCGCACGCACACCTACCTCATCCCTGTCCCTGGGACAAAGCGGAGTAAGGCTGTGTTGCTCTCCGGTGTGGAACTGGTGTCTTCGCAGGAGTCCGACGACACCGTGCGGCGGGACATGGCAAAGATGCTCTCGCCCGTCCGTCTGATCGGTGCTGACGACGACGTCATCCGGGTCGCCGAATGCGCCCGATCGGCCATCGATGCCGACCCGCAGTTGGCCAGGGAACTCCTGCCGGGCCTTGCTTCCCTCTGGCGGGCGAGGCAGGCGGCTGTGACACCGCGCACACCCATACCCGTCCACCACCCGCCTGCGGCGGATGGGTCACGCGGCAGTGCGAAGGCCGGCGTGCTGTGGTCTGTTCTCCTCGGCGCGGCACTCGTCTCCATGCTCGCTTTCGCCTGGGTGCTGGCTCCGCCCGTGCGCGGATTCGCCTTCGCGACCGGGGCTGCCCAGTCCGTGCTCGTCGTCGCGGGGCCGCTCGCGTTGCTCCTGCTCGTCATCGCGGTCGTGGCCGACGTCCACGCGAGCGCGGCCCAGGTGCGCCAGGCCGTCCTCTGGGCCGGAATCGTCGAGGCGATCTCGACCTTCGTCGTTGTGTATCGCCTCATCGTCGGATCGTCTCAGGGGACGGCCTTGCCTCCGGAGCAGATGGTGATCTGGTTCGCCTGGTGCGTGCTGCTGCTCGCGCTCCTCGGCGTCCTGATCACTCGCTGGAACCGCAGGGCTCGGGCCGCCGAAGAATCGATAGGAGCGTCGTGGTGCGGCGCTCCCGACCAGCGCAGCGACTCTCGACGAGTCATCGCCGTGGCCCGGGAGCTCGCGAAGAAGACTGCCAGCGTACCGGCCGTCACGGCGACGTGGGAACGGTCGCTCGCGGAGCTGCCAGGAGTCGATGACGCGACGATTTCACAAGCCAGAACGCTGGGTCCGATCTCCTGGCTGGTGTGGACGGTGTATGACGGCGACCTCGACGTCCGCACGCTCAGGATCGGGTGAGGCGCGAAGTTCCATGGTGAGATTGAGCGCATTCTCGATCCGAGGGCGTGTGATGCTCGACACCGACGTACGTCTCGACCAGACGCGCATGGTGTCCTTTCCGCGAACACTGTTGGATGAGACAGCCCGTCAGGCGTGGGCGGCGGAAGTCGCGGGTCAGCGGAATCCGGGGACGACGACGAGTACGCTGTGGCCGTGCGAATGATCTTCGATGCCATGGCATCCACCGTCACGTGGATATCCGATGCGGAGTCTCCGGAGTGAAGCCTGTCGTACGACTCTCCGGCGATGACGACGCCGTACGCGCGATCGGTCGTGAGGCGGTCGACGTGCTGCGTGCCCGGCCTCAGGTGGCCTCCGCGCTGTTCGCCCGGCTGTGGTCGCTGCATCAGCGACGCAGGGCGTTCGTCGCGCGTGCGGCCGCGCAGCCGGTCTCGTCGGCGCCGGGCGTGCCACGGATGGCCGGCTCCACCGGATATCGGGCCGTCTGGGGGGTGCTGCTCGGCGTCGGGCTGACGGCCGCGCTCGTGACCGCTGTGATGTTCGGGCCCTCGGACCGCAAGAACGCGTTCCTGGATCCCGGCGTCGCGGTCGCCGTCGCTCTCGTCGCGGGAGTCGTCGCGATCCCGTTCCTGCTGGTGGTTCTGCTGCTCCGCACTCCGGATGCGCAGAGTGCACGTGCGGCCGAGACGCTCGCGATACTGGTAGGCCTCGTGTGCGCCGGGCTGCTCGTCTTCCGTCTGGTGGCAGGGGTGGACGACGGGCGCGGTCTCTCGTCAGCGGATCTGTCGTGGTGGGCGCCGATGACCGCAGTCGTCGTGCTGCTTCTCATCGGCATCGCGATCCGCAGCGACGTCGTGCGTCGCTCCGCGGCCTCTCGCGAAGGGCGCGTTCCAGCCGCGGGATCTCGCGGTGACGATCTGCGACAGATGCGACGCGATGCCGAATGGGCGGCGTCGGCGCAAACGGATGCGCCGTCGAAGGCGTCATGGGTCGCGAAACTCGACGCCCTGGGCGATCACGTGGATCCTGCGGCGACAGCGCAGGCGCGGACGATGACCCCCGCCGCGTGGCTCGCATGGATGAGCTATGACGGAGAGATCGAGATCTCGGGAGTCGTTCCGCGTCCGTGATGCGGATGGGTAGTTTTGGATTGGATGCCTGCGATATGAGTGAGGGGACGCGGAGCGCTTCACCCGTGCGGCTGATCGGCGACGAGGACGTCATTCTGGTCGCCGAGCGCGCGCGAGCGGCCATCGACGCCGACCCACAGCTGGCCCGTGAGTTCCTTCCGGGTCTTGCCTCCCTCTGGCGGGCGAGGCAGGTGGCCGCGACACCGCTGTGGTCTGTCCTCCTCGGTGCGGCACTTGTTTCCATGCTCACGTGCACCGACGCGCTGATTGCGCAGAGCCGTGATGGACAGCCGGAGTGGGCGCTGTGAGCCTCGGTGTCGCCAGGGAGATCGCGGAATCGGCCACGGCGTGGGAGCGGCTCGGCTGGTGGGAGCTGGAGGCGCGGCTGTTCCGTGAGCATCCTCGCATCCGAGCCATTATCAGTACGATGTCACCGCCGTCCGCCCGCAAGTACTTTACCCGTGGCAAGGTGCAGCCGTGGCAGCCCGTTGTCGCGCTCATGCAGCTCGCGGGGCCCGTGCTCCCGGCGGTCGGGCTCGTGCTGCTCGCTTCTCGCCATCTTCCACGGCCGGACGGTGCACAGTTCCTCCCCGCGGTGATCGTCGTGGCGATCGCCGCTCTGCTCGGCGTGGTCGGGCTGATCCACAACGTGCGCGATCGAGACGAGGTCGAGCCGAGGACGGCGTCGCTGATCGGATGGTGCCACCTGATCCCGTCCGGCATCATGCTGATCTTCGTGCTGCAGGCCCTCGCAAGCGGACGCTCGGCGGACGCCGCGATGTGGATGGCGGCGGTGTTCGCACTCGACGTGCTCGTGGGAGTGCTCTACATCGTGTTCGCCCCGCGCCCGAGAGACCCGGTGGCCGCGCGTGCCGAGCGTGCACGAGCCCGTTGGCGGAATGCCATGGCGACGCTGACGCCGGCGCAGGAGTCCGAGCTGCGCGCCGAGCTCGTCGACGCCGTCGGCGTCCTCACCGCGAGGGGTCTCATCAACGACGAGGCCGCACAACGGGCGCTGCAGGCTCCGCTCGGTCTCCTGGGCGCGACCGTCGCTCCTGAGGTGTGATGGGCACCTGGACACGTCGCGAAGCGCTCAACTGCGCTCAGAGTAAAGTGGGCTCACGATCCGCATGACCGACGCGATGACACCCCGCAGTTATGTCGAGGCCCAGGAGCGCTGGAGCCCGGCGTCCTGGTGGTATCTGGAGTCGCACCTGTTCCGAGACGAGTCCGAGGTGCACATGGCGCTGTGGTTCCGCGCGCCCGACGAGGTGCGGCGCGCGTTCGCCGCGCGGCACTTCTCGTTCGGCAAGCTCCTCCTCTCACTCGCCGAGATCGCCAGCCTCGTCCTCCCGGCCCTCGCGCTCGTCACCCTCGTCTCTCGGCACTGGGCCGACGACCAGCCCGATCTCGTCCGCTCGGGAGTGCTCGCCGGCCTCGCTGCCGTGCTGTCGGTGGTCGGGATGATCGCGCGGCGCTCGCGGCCCGAGGGCGTGGACGCACGGACGGAGCGGCTCCCCGCCGTCGTGCACATCGTGCCGTCGCTGATCGTGCTCGTCCTCGGTTCGTTGTTCCTGGGTTCGGGGACGGTCGACGGCAGTGCGGCGGTGGCGCTCCTGGGCCCTCTGGCCGACATCGCGCTGTCGGTCGTGCGCTGGGTGCGCAACCGTCCGGCTGCAGACCGGATCGCCGAGCGGGCGACCAAAGAGGACATGCGTCTGGACCGTGCGCTCGCCGACATCCGTCCGGAGCGTGCACTCGACCTGCGCGCCGAGCTGCACGAGGCGCTGGCGCTCGCGACGGCGCGCGGCCTCATCGGTCCCGGGGAGGCCGCCCGTGCCGAGCGCGCGCCGTTCGGACGCCTCGCCGTCACGATGGTCGCGGGCTGAGTTCGTCTCTGATGTCCGCCGTTGACGGACTATGGCTCACTCCGGAGACCGCGGCGGATTTCGTGCCGGCCGAGCTGGTCGCCGGCCCCGATACCGAAGGGCGCACATGGCTGAGCTGATCGACGGGCCGGCGACCCGGTACGCGCGTTCCCTGTCGCGGTGGGAGCGCAACGACTGGTGGCGTGTCGAGGCGCGGGCATGGGAGCGGCATCAGTCGGTGCGGTTCGCCCTCGCCTTCTTCTCTCCCGCCGATGTGTGGAAGGACCTGAACCGCCAACCCGAGGGGGAGGCGCGAGGTGGCGGATGTCTGGGCGTGGTCGGCCACATCGCCGCACTGTGCCTGCCGGTGCTCGCGATGCTCGGAAGCTTCGGATGGGTGCTTCGGCCGGACCGCACGGCGCCCGTCCTCATGGTCGGCCTGATGTGCCTCGTCGCAGCGCTTCTCTTCACCCGGGGGCTCATCAGCGACCTCCGAAACCCGGAGCGGGTGGAGGTGAGGTCCGCGCATACCCTCAGCTATCTGCACCTCGTGCCGTCGTCCATCACGCTCGTCATCGCCCTGTCGGCGTGGGCGGCAGACAAGGTCGACACCCCGCTGCTGATCCTCGCGATCGCTGCGGACGCGGCGATCGGCATCGTGCCGCTGGTGGCGTTCCGCCGGCCCGGGAACGAGAACGAGGCGCGGTGGCTCCGCAACCTCACACGGCTGAAGACGGCGTTGGAGGCTGTTCCCGAGGATGAGCGTGCACAGATAGCCGACGACATCCGCACGGCCATCGCGGAGCTCGAGCGCGCCGGGCTGGTGTCCGCGGAGGACGCCGCGCATGCGCACGGGCGATCCCTCGGTCTACTGGGCATCGGCATGGCGCCGAGGCCGGACATGACCCGCACGCTCGACAGCGTCTGAGCCGCTCGTCCTGACGGGTCGGATGCTGTGTGATGGGGAGTTGTCCCCATCGACGGTGTGGGGTGGGGTTCCGTAGTGTGGCGGTGTCGGGCCGGGGTGGTCCGGTCCAAGTGATTTTTACCGGAGGTGTGGACGATGGCCGATTTCGGTGCGTCTTATGCGGAGATGGAGCAGGTGGCGTCGTCGCTGTCGCAGGCTCGTGATGACATTCAGGGTCAGTTGGACACCCTGAAGTCGCAGGTGGACACCCTGCTGGGTGAGGACTTCAAGACGCAGCACGCGTCGGGGAAGTTCGGTGAGGGGTATGGGGAGCTGACCACGGGTCTGAAGACCGCGGTGGATGGCATCAACGACATGTCCGAGTCGCTGTTGGGCATGATGCGGGCGATTCAGGATCTCGACCAGCAGCTCGCCGGCAGCTGAGCGACAGGTTTTTCGGGAGGGGTCGACGGGCAACCGTCGGCCCCTCCTCTTGCGTCCGGGGATGGGGAGTCCTCCCCATCGCGACCCGATCGGCGGCTGGCTAGGGTCGTTTCGACGGGAGGGTCACGATGGCAGACGGCATCTGGGTCAAGTACGACGAGCTGAACAGGGTCAACGAGCAGCTGAAGTCGATCGTGGAGGAGCTGAACGGGGCGGCGTCCCGCACGGAAGCCGTGGAGGACGCGATCGGCGCGCCCTACGGCAAGAGCAGGCTCCGCCAGCGCGTGCACGACTTCGAGGGCCGGTGGAACGACAAGCGCAAGGAGCTCAGCACCGACATCGACAAGGTGCAGAAGCATGTGCAGGGCGTGCTCGACGGCCTCAAGGACTGGGACGAGAAGACGGCGTCGCAGATGGAGGTCGACGTCACGGGCGCCGACACGACCGCGCGTCCGGTCTGACCGGGAAGGGATCACGGATATGTACTCTCCGAAGGGACGACCGGTCGTCGAGCTGCAGGGCGAGCCCGGCACGATCCGCAGCCGGGGCACGCAGATCACCTCGCTCGGCAACAAGATGGAGTCCAGCGCGAACTTCCTCAGGGCGCTCGCCGACGACGCGAGCGGCATGAAGGGCGAGGCGGTCGAGAAGCTGCAGGAGATCGTGGGCGACACCTACGACGAGCTCGGACGAGCGGCGAAGCTCTACAAGCCCACCGGCCCGATCCTCGTCGACTACGCGAACGCGCTCGACGAGTATCAGCCCCGCATCCGCGCGCGGGTGACGGCGTGCGAGGAGGCGCGCACCGCGTACGACCGCGCTCCCGGCTATCTCGAGGGCTCCCGCCCGATCTGGGCGCAGCCCGCACCGTGGCGCAGCGACGACGAGAAGAAGACCATGGGGGAGGACAACGACGCAGAGGACCGCGAGAAGCAGCGTCTGCACGAGGAGTACCAAGACGCCCTCGCCGCCTTCGACACTGACGTCGACTCGTGGGAGCACGTGTTCGACAGCACCGCCGACCGCATCGAGGATGCGTTCGACGGCAAGATCGAGGACGGTTTCTGGGACAACGTCGACGGCGCCGTCGCGGTCGTCGTCAAGGTGTTGCAGGTCGTCGGCACGATCGTCGCGATCGCCGCGATCATCATCGGCGGCCCCATCTTCGCCGCGATCGGCGCCGTCATCGCCGTCGCCACGCTCGCCCTGGTGGCCTACCAGTTCTTCCGAGGCGATGCGAGCGGCTGGGATCTCGCCCTCGCGATCGTCGGGGTCATCCCGTTCGGCAGCGTGGGCAAGCTGTTCCAGGGCAAGCAGGGCGTGCTGAACTTCGTGGGCGACACGTTCGCCGCCTTCAAGCCGTCGACGTGGAGCGCGGCATCCGGCCAGCTGCAGAACATCGCGATGGCCAGCCGCTTCGCAGGCGGCGGCTTCAAGGGCTTCCTGCAGGGCGGGCGCACGCTGTGGCAGCTGAACAACCCGGTCGGCGTCGGCGACGTCATGAGCCGGTTCCTGTTCGGCAAGGACACCACCAAGCTCACCGATCTCGTCGAGACCATGACGGCGGGCTCGCGGGGCTGGGCGAACTCGACCACGCTTCCCGCGGCGTGGGAGTTCACCCACATGCTCATCGGCGCACCCATCAAGGTCACCGACAAGATCGCGAACTGGACCGGCAACGGCGACCAGTCGATCAGCAAGCAGGTGCCGTGGCTCGGGAAGCTCCTGTGAACGGCTTCCCCGAGGGGTGGGCTCCGGGCACCTGGCGCATCACCGGCACCTCGCTCGACGGCGGCTGGCTGCCGATCCCGACGAAGAGCGAGACGGATGCCGAGCAGTGGGTGCGTGAGAACACCGCGGCGCTGCGCGAGGCGTGGGGTGCGTCGTGGAGCGCGGATGCCGCGACCCTGGTGCCGCTCGTGCTGGGCGCCGCACTCGACCGCCGCCGCGACGACGATGCGCTCGCGTTCCAGATCTGGCCCGCCCCGCACCCGGTGTGCGTCTTCGTGCACGTGGCGATGGGGCGCCGTGGCCACGATGACACCATGCCGGGCCCCGGCGATGGCATCCTGTTCGAGTCCCAGGGGCTCGGACCCGGTGTGCTGGTGCCGCGCACCGAGCAGATCGGCGAGGCGGCGGCACTCGGCTACGACATCGTCTTCTCGTTCGACGACCGTGTCGTCGTGATCGTGTCGGTCGAGCCGACGTTCTCCGACCTGCTCGGTCTCGTCTCGCCGTCGATCCAGGCGTTCGCGTCGTCGCTCACCCTGGTCGGACCCGACGACGGTGCGCGCCGGGCGCACACGCCTGCGCTGCTGGAGGCGCAGGCGGGCGACACCTGGATTGATAGCCTGGCGACACCATGACTCTGGCACACCCCGACGCACGTTCCTGGGCCGAGGCGCGATCCTCCGCCGACACTCCCCGCCTGGGGATGCTCGAGGCGGTCGCCTGTCAGGCGCATCCCGAGGTCGTGGCGACGTTCGGCGATGACGGAGCGGCGGTGGCCGCGCTTCTCGGACGCAGGCCGGCGAGTGCCGTGCGCCGCGGACTCACCGGCATCGGCATCCTGCTCGCCGTCATCGGAGTGCTCGCGCCCATCGCCGGCGTCGCCGTGCTGGGTGCGGAGTCCTACCTGATCGATCGCGTGCCGGCCGACGTCTCGGTGCCGATCGCCGCGGTGGCCTTCGCCGTGGGCGCCGTGACCCTCGTGGTCGCGGGGCTCTCGTGGTGGCGCACCGGCGCGACCTGGTCCGGCCTCATCTGCGGGCTCGGGGTGGTCGCCGCCGTGTGCGGGGTGTTCGCCTCGATCAGCATGCCGACGGTCTCTGGGCGAGACGGCTACCCGCTGCCGACCCTGATGCTCCTGCCCGTGTGGGGGACCCTCGCCTTGGGGGTGTTGCTCGCCCTGCTGGTCTTCTCGCGGTTCCGCGTGCGCGTGCCCGACGAGGCCGCGAGCGCGCCGAGCCCGATCACGGTGAGCGAGCGCCACGCCGCCGAGCAGGCGGCGCGTGCGATCCCCGATGCCGAACGTGCCGCGATCGTCGACGATCGCGACCAGGCCCTGCGGATCCTCGCCGAACGCGGCCTCATCGACCAGGAGACCCTGGATCGTGCGCTCCGTGCCCCGCTGGGCACGCTGTTCACACTCGACGCGACCGGAAGGACCTCCGCATGACCGACGCCACCGCCGAGCCGTCGCCCGTCCGCGTCAGCCTGCGCGAGCAGCTCGGGGGCACGCCCGATCCTGACTTCGCGCTCGTCCTCCCGCCGGGGTGGATCCGCCGCGACGTCACCGAGCAGGAGCAGGACGGGATGCTCGCGGGCATCCGCGGGCGGCTGCTCGAGGCGAACCGGCCCGACCTGTACGGCAGGATGCGCGGGCTCGTGCAGGATGCCTTCACGCAGATGCGCAAGGTGTCGACGGTCGCGATGTTCACGGCGGGCGACAACGCCCCCGACAGCGCGTACATGCCCGCCTCGCTGACGGCGACGATCCAGCACGCTGAGCCGGGGCAGAACCTCGACGCCTATGTGCGCAGCGCCATCACGTCTGACGGCGCGACGCCGTTGCTCGGCGACAAGCGCATCATGCGCGTCGAACGCGAGACGAGCGAGTCGCTCGACGGCGAGCAGATGCTCGTCACCACCGTCGTCTACATGACCCCGGTGCCCGGCAGCGAGAGGCGGCGTGCGCTGCTGCTCACCCTCGTCATCCTGAGGCCGGTCGACGCGCCGGCCGACGATGCCCCGCTCGTGCAGATGAAGACGCTGTTCGACCTGTGCGCTTCGTCGCTCAGCTGGTCGCCGCGCGAGTGAGTGCCGGGCGATGGGGAGTAGTGCCCATCGCCACCGCCGCCGTGTCGTCCCTGTGCTGATACGGTCATCTCGACTGTGTGTGGGGGGGTGCATGGCTGACGAAGTACAGGTGTTCTACAACCACCTGATCACCGAGACCTCGTTGATGAACGACTCGGTCACGGCTCTGATGGCGCGCAGCGGCACGCTGCAGGGCGACGACGTGGGCATCGAGAACCCCGCGCACCGCACGGCGCTGCGGCTCGAGATGCGGCGACGGTTCACGGCGCTGCGCGCGACCGTCGAGGCCTGCACCTCGGATGCGAGCGACATCGCCGAGCGTCTCAGGGCGATCAGCGAGCGGTACTCCGATCTCGACGTCGAGCTCACGGGGAGGGAGCAGCCGTGACCCTCACGTCCCCGAACCGCGGCTACCCGCTGGAGCGCATCGACGGCAGCGAGGGGTCGATGGGATCGTGGGTGCGCACCTTCGACGACGTCGCGGAGCAGCTCGGCGCTCTGCGCGACCGGGCGCAGCGCGTGACCGAGCTCCCCGGCGTGGGCGACGCCATCACGAGGGCGCGAACGGACGCGCAGCTGCTGCTGTCGCCGGTGCGGTCGGGTGTCGGCGAAGCGGAACTGCTCTCGAGCGCGCTCGCGGCGTACGCCGACGCGTACGCCGCCTCGGCCGTGCCGGCCAATCGCATGATCGAGGAGATCGAAGACGCCCACGCCGCCTGGGAACGGCATCCCCTTCGACGTCCGTGCCGCGGCGAACCTGCAGAGGCTCACGGCGCTGCACGACCGCCTGGCGCATCTCTCGGAACCGCTCAAGAGCGAGGTCACGGCCCTCTGGAACGAGGTCATGCTCAACAAGGGTCAGCTGGTCTCCTTCGATCCGGACGGCTCGGAGCAGACGACGGCGGCGCTCTGGTACGGGCCCTTCGACGCGGCCAACGTCTCGACGCTCGTGCCGGGCATGCTCTCCGAGGTGCAGGGGATCGGCGAGTTCGGCACCTCGGCTCGCGACCTCATCAACGGCACGGGCGACGCCGCCATCGCCTGGTTCGGCTACGACTCGCCCGACTTCGTGGAGGAGCCCGCGATGGGCCGTGCACAAGACGGCGCACCGGCGCTGCGTTCGTTCCTGCTCGGTCTCGACGCACAGGCGGGCACGGGAACCATCAACGTGGTCACCCACTCCTACGGCAGCACGACGGCCGCCCTCGCGATCGGCTCCGCACCCGACGGGCTCGGCGTCGACCGCTTCATCACGGTCGGCTCCGCCGGCCTTCCCGACGACGACGCCGTGCTGAGCAACCTGCAGGGACCGGACGCGCCACGACTCTACGCCACGACCTCGTCGAACGACTTCTGGGCGCCCGTCGGCAAGCTCACCGGCTGGGGGCACCACACCGACCCGGCGAGCCTCGACGGGGTGACCGTCTTCGACAGCGATGGGGGCGTGGGGGCCGGTGGCGAGGAGCTGCTGCCGACACCGGGGCACAGCGCGCACGGAGGGGCGAACTTCCCCTGGGAGCACGAAGCCGGAGGCTACCTCGAGAAGGGCAGCGAGTCGTTCTACAACGTCAGGAGCATCGTGACGACCGGCGAGCCGGGCACCGAGCCCGGTGGCGAGGGCAGCGTCGAGGGCTACTGGGACATCGTCGCGCGCGGGCTGTCGTCACCCGGTGTGTACGGGTACGGATACTAGGGTGTCGGCTGTGCGACACGTGTGGGCGGCAGCCGCCGTCGGATTGGTGCTGATCATGACCGGATGCGGCCCGCAGGCCCAGATCCCCGAGGGTGACGAGCTGTATCGCGAGGGGGAGCAGCGCTATCTCGCGATGGCGACCACGATGCACGGCATCCTCATGCGCGTGCACGAGGGGGAGTGGACCGTCCCCACCGGCGGATACGGTGCGATCCCGATCGGATGCAACCTGGGCGCCGGGGGTGACTTCGGCTACCGCTTCTCCTACCGCCGTGAGGTGACGCTGCCCGGGCTCGACCGCGGCGCCGTGAGCGCCGCCGCGACCGAGGCCTTCCGTGAGGCGGGCCTGTCGGCCGAGCCGTCCGAGTTCGGCGAGGGCGAGGCGGCGGAGTGGAACCTCGTCGCCGAGGACGACGAGCACGGACGCATCGTGCTCACGATCGCGGCGGGAGCCTCGCGAGTGGAGGTCGCCGCTGACACGCCGTGTGCGCCGGGCAACGCGGCGGAGCTCTCGTCCATGGTCACCGCCGATGACGCGCGCGGCGGTGACACGCTGACCTGGCGCTCGCTGCCCGCGTTCGAGGGTCCCGGCTCCGTGCCGATCTTCTACTTCCCCGCGGGGAGCCCGGAGTACTTCTCGGAGGACGGTACTCCGGTCGACCCGCAGCCTGTCGTGACGGATCCGCCGACGGCTCCGTACGGCGGCTGACGGGTCGGATGCTGTGTGATGGGGAGTTGTCCCCATCGACGGTGTGGGGTGGGGTTCCGTAGTGTAGCGGTGTCGGGCCGGGGTGGTCCGGTCCAAGTGATTTTTACCGGAGGTGTGGACGATGGCCGATTTCGGTGCGTCTTATGCGGAGATGGAGCAGGTGGCGTCGTCGCTGTCGCAGGCTCGTGATGACATTCAGGGTCAGTTGGACACCCTGAAGTCGCAGGTGGACACCCTGCTGGGTGAGGACTTCAAGACGCAGCACGCGTCGGGGAAGTTCGGTGAGGGGTATGGGGAGCTGACCACGGGTCTGAAGACCGCGGTGGATGGCATCAACGACATGTCCGAGTCGCTGTTGGGCATGATGCGGGCGATCCAGGACCTCGACCAGCAGCTCGCCGGCAGCTGAGCGACAGGTTTTTCGGGAGGGGTCGACGGGCAACCGTCGGCCCTTTCTGCATGCGCGGGAGACGCGACCTTCACGTGCCCCCACCCCGCCGCCATCTGGTTCCGCGCGACTGAGCGATGGGGAGTTGTGCCCATCGACGCCACGTGTCGGGGAAAGTAGTTTGGGTAGCGTTGATCTGGAGGGTGTGACATGGCTGGTGAACGCGTTCTTTATCCGATCGACGACCTGCGGGAGACGAGCAACCAGCTGACCGCGATCGTCGAGGAGTTCGAAGCGGCTTCCACGCGACGCGATGACCTCGAGCACGCCGTTGGGCGTCCCGATGGCGACGGTCGCCTGAAAGCGCGCGTGCACGACTTCGAAGGCAGCTGGAACGACAGCCGCGACAAGCTGCTCACCAAGCTCAAGGAGGTCGCTGAGCGCGTGAAGGGCACGGTCGACGAGGTCACCAAGACGGACACGGACATGGGCAACTCGGTTCAGCAGTCCGGCAGCGGATCTGGCGGCCGTGGCCGCAGCGTCGCGAACTGAGGCGGGGGAACGATGAAGACGCACAAGGGGCATGAGGTCGCCGTCATCGAGGGCGACGCGACGGCGATCGGCAACCGTGGCGACAAGATCACGGAACTCGCGGAGCAGATGACCACGGCCGCGAAGACGCTCTCCGACATCAAGAGCGGCAAGCTCGTCGGCGAGGGCTACGCGATGGACAAGATCAAGGAAGTCGTCGGCGACGTCCACAGCGACCTCGAGGAGGCCGGGCGGCGCTACAAGCCCGCGGGCAAGACCCTGACCGACTACGCCGGCGTGCTCGCGACCGTCCAGGCGCAGATGCGGACGATCGTCGGGGACTGCGAGACCAGTGAGCGGGCGCTCGCCACGGCCCAGAGCGAGGCCGATCAGGCCGACAGTGCACTCGCGCAGCACAACACGTCGGTGGCAGAGAACCCGCCGACGCCTGAGCAGGCTGATTCCTCGGCTGCGATGGGGGAGCGCCTCTCCGGGGCGGCCTCAGCCGCGCATTCGACTCTCACCACGGCGCGCGAGACCCACAACCACAACCTCGGGCGCTTCGACGCTGCGTACGACACGTGGGACGAGGCTTACGAGCGGGCGGTCAACGGGCTCAGCGATGCGAACAAGATCGGTGAGGACAGCACCTGGGAGAACGTCGCCGGCGTGCTGGCGGTGATCTCGGAGTGGGTGTCGTGGGTCGGCCTCGCGATCGCCGTGCTGGGCGTCATCATCGGAGGCCCGTTCTTCGCGATCGCCGCCCTGGTGGTCGGCGTCATCGCGCTCGGCCTCACCATCGCGCTGATGTTCGACGGAAGGAAGGGACTGGGCGACCTGGCGTGGGCGATCGTCGGCATACTCCCGGTGGGCAAGCTCGGCAAGATCCTCGGCGGCAAGGGGAACGTGTTCAGCAAGTTCGGCAAGGAGACCTGGGCGCAGGTCCGCAACCCGATCCAGCAGATGCGCGGCCTGAAGAGCTTCGCCAATTCTGAGATCACCTACTCGTCGCGCGGGTTCAAGGAGTATTACGCGGGGGTACGCGGTCTGCGACGCTCGTTCCAGAATCCCGTGACCGGATTCGCCGACGGCGTCGTGGAGCGCATGCTCTTCGGGCCGAGCCGATCCTTCTCCGTGGCCTTCCACGAGAGCGTCACCTCGGGAAGCGCCTTCTTCCAGAAGCAGCTGGTCGGATCGCTGCCGAAGGGATTCCAGGGGATCGCTGACGCACCGTCGTTCTCCACCTTCGAGGCGATGTGGAACACGTACAAGTGGACGGATCGAGGAATCTCCCTCGGGCAGAACGGCAAGCCGTCAGGCGCTCTGTCTCCGGCGGGTCTGATCAACGGGATGTTCCGGTGACGGAGTCGGTGGCGCTGCCCTGGGAGCTCCAGTACGACGCCGCCGGCTTCGTCGCGATCCCCGAGACGGATGATCCCGCGGCCGCCGAAGCCTGGGTACAAGAGTGCCTGGAGCGCTACGGACTCTGGCACGAGTCCGCGCCGGAGGCAGCCGATCAGGTCGCGGCGACGGCTCGGATGATGCTCGACGCCGCGCGGACTGGCGGGGCGCGGCTCTGGTTCGCGCCGCCCGGGATCTACAGTGACGTCCTGGTCAGCATCGCCGTCGAGTCGTCCGCTGGCCGCCCGAGCACCGAGGAGCTCTTCGACGGGGTCGCCTCGTCGACAGCGGTGGATGTCACACCCTTGCGCACGGAGACACACGGTGCGGGCTATCTCGTCCGGTGGGGTGTGACGATCGAGGACCCGGAGGGTCCGGAGTCGGAGGCGCGCGGCTCCTTGTTCGTGGAGCATTGGACGGTGTTGCTGAACGACGGCACATGGACGATCCTGATTGACGTGCTCGGTACCACACTCCCCGTCTTCGCGCAGCTCGAGGAGTACCTCCCGCAGCTGATCGTCGGCATCACCGTTCCCCGGGTTCCGGCAGCATGAGCGCTCTGAAGGACGTCGCCGCGTACGAGGAGTCCGTGCTCGCCGGTTCGGCGCGACTGCGGGGTATCCATGCGGATGCTGTGAGGCGCGGCCGTGCCGCGGTGTCGGCGGCGGAGGCCGAGGCCGGAACGGATCACGACGCGCTCGATGACCGGCTCGACGCCCTTTACGCCGACGTGCTCGACGACTACGCGGCCCGCGCGAGTCAGGAGATTTCCGAGGAACAGGAGCAAGCGTGGCTCCGCGCGATCGCGGATCTGCAGGGTCATGCCTGGTCCCGGCTGCTGACCGCGCATGGCGTACTGGGGGCGGCACGGCTGCTGATGAGCCTGGACGGGGTGCGCGGCACAGGGGCACGGAAGGCCGAGCCGGACAGGCGTCTTGCCGCCGCGGCGCGGACGTGCGTGTGCGGATATGCGACGGACGGGACGATGCCGCGTTGGCTGTGCCAGGCGTGCTCGCACGCGCTGAGCGCGGCGTGGGTGGACGAGGAGGGCAGGCTTCTGCGGAGGGCTCCGGGGCTTCAGGCCGAGGTCGCGGGCATCCTCGACGCCGTCGGCTCCGAGATCAGCGCAGCGCGTGCGCTGGGTACGGAGGATTCGTACACCGTGGAGGAAGCCGCGCTGTCCGGTGCGCGCCGCCGACTGGCACGTGCGAACAGGCGTCACCGCGACGAGGTCTCACGCCTGGATCTCACCCGGTGGCGCGAACTCGCGGGGCTCGTGCGGCGTTCGTCGATGCCGACCATGAGGTCGGAGGCGCGGCGGGCCCGCCGCCGCCTCGGCATGGCGGAACTGTCCCGGCTCGCGCTCCGCGGCAGCGGTGGGAGATAGGCGAGGGAGCGACATGGGGGCGATGAACGATCTCGGGGTCGAACTGCGGTTCGGCATCCCGGCTTTCCGGCTCGCGCTGCCCCCGGGCTGGGTGCGGCACGTGCCGACCAACGCGGCGCAGGACGACGACGTGAAGCGCGCGAGCGCGATCTTCAAGCACGCGAACCGGCCGGATCTGGACGCGGAGTTCCGCACCCTGATGGCGCAGACGACTCAGGCGATGGCGCGAACCAAGGTCTTCGAGATCTATCGGCAGGAGCAGGTCGAGATGGACGACCTGCTGCCGATGTCGATCACGGCGTCGGCGTTGAGCGGTACGGACGGCGAGAACCTCGACGGGTGGGTGGCTGATGCATTCCGGACGAAGGGCGCCGAGTTTCTCGATGACGCACGGCACATCGTGCGCTGGAGTTCCGAACCTGCCCGCCCCTCGGGCGCCCGCCGGATCGAGGGAGTGGGCGGACGCACCCTGACCTACCTGATCCCTGTTCCGGGCACGCAACGCCGCAAAGCGCTGGTCTTCACGACGACGATCGTCATCCCTGACGGCGAGGTCTTGCCCACTGAGCTGGTGGACGCCATGGAGCTGCTCAGCGATGCCATGATCTCCACGTTCACCTGGGAGCAGCTGGCGGAGGAGCCGGCCGTCGCCGAGGCTGACGCGTAGTCGTCCTCATCGACGGTCGTGTTCGCTACGGTGTTGTCACGGGCGCCGGGCTATCGATGCGGCGACCGGTGCAAGGGGGGATGTCCGACGTCGAGGTCGACAAGGCGGCACTGGAAGGTGCCATCGTCAACATCAGGTCCGCCATGGGTGACTACGCCGTCTACGCGAACGACATCGGGGCGCGCGACACGGGGGGCAACCCGGTCGGCCGCACCGCCCTCCGCGTCATGCTGGAGAACGCGCTCGGCCAGGCGAGCCTCGAGGCGCGCTCCCACCACGCGACCAGCATCGGGATCGATGACCGGCTGACGGAGATCAACGACTCGTTCACGGAGCTCGACGTCTCGATGGGGGCGGGCTGGGGCGGTGATTATGTCTCTGACTTCTCCTGAGCGTGGCTGGCCTCTCGAGCGGATCGAGTACGACAGCGGCCAGCTGGAGGGCATCTACTCCGACATCGGGAAGCTGATCGACGAGGGCGGCAACGCCCAGATCGTGCTGCGCAACATCGAAGCCGGCCTGGAGGGGCGCGGCAGCAGTGTCGTTCGGGTGAAGGTCGAATCCGGACTGCTCGCGGGCCGCATGGACCCGACGATCGCTCGCCTGTCGAGAATCGCCGCCGTGGTGCGCGCGTACGGGGAGGCGGTCGCGCAGCACGCCCGCGCGGCCAACGATCTCATCGACGACATCGAGGCTGCGCACCGGGCGCGGGAGGCGGCGGCGACGAGCCTGGCGGACGCCGAAGCCCATCAGGAGGATGCGGAGCCGTCGGATGCGGTGGCGGAACAAGGCGTCACCGACGCGCAGAGCGCCCTGGCGTCGGCTGCTGCCACGCTCGACGGCCTGTGGCAGCAGTGGGAGAGCGCGTACTCGAGGTGGGACGAGGCCTACGGCGATGCCATCGCGGGGCTCGTGCAGTCGGACGGAACTGTCCTCAGCGCATCGACGCTCTCCGCGATCGACGCGCTCGCCGACGCCGACACGCCCGAAGAGGTCGCCGAGGTCTGGGCGGGGCTCACGGATTCGCAGCGTGAGGCACTTCACCGCACCCACCCGGAGTTCGTCGGCAATCTGGAGGGCGTTCCCTATCTCGATCGATTCATCGCCAACAAGGCCACACATACAAGTGGACGGACCGGGGCGTGTCGCTTATGGTCAACGGCCGGCCGTCGGGGGCGGCATCTCCAGCCGGAATGATCAATGACGGTGTCGATCGCATGACCAGCTTCGTCGGCGGCCTGTTCCGATGACAGCATCCGTACCGGTCAGCTGGGATCTTCAGTACGACGCCGCGCAGTTCGCCGCGATCCCTGACGAGGTCGCAGTGGACGGTGGCGAAGCATGGGTCAGCGACTGCTTGGCGCACTACGGGATCGAGGACGAGCACGCCTCGCCGCAGACCGAACAGGTGGCGGCGACCGCACGGATGATGCTCGGGAACTCGCGCCCGGGCGCGACTCAGCTCTGGTTCACGAGGGTTACGGGGAGCTGACCACGGGTCTGAAGACCGCGGTGGATGGCATCAACGACATGTCCGAGTCGCTGTTGGGCATGATGCGGGCGATTCAGGATCTCGACCAGCAGCTCGCCGGCAGCTGAGCGACAGGTTTTTCGGGAGGGGTCGACGGGCAACCGTCGGCCCCTTCTGCATACGCGGGATGTGCGTGAGCCGGTGCCGCTCCGGCTCAGCGCGTGGCGTCCGTCAGGTGACGGGCGTTGTGGTTCAGCACCTTGACCATGATGCCGCGTTTGCGCAGCTCGGCGACGGTGCGGGTGCCTTCTTCGGCATCCCGCCCGAGAGCGTCGATGGTGGCGACCACGAGAACGTCACCGGGGTGGAGCGTCGCGATGAGGCGTGCGAGGCGGTCGCTCCAGCTCTCCAGGATCTCGGGCGCCGGGTGGCGGAAGCCCTCGATGGGGACGCCGAACCGCGTGAGGTCTTCCCGCTGCTGCACGACCGAGGGCATCCCTTCACGGGCGACCACGAGGCCGACGAGGCGAGCGCCGTCGGGGCGTGCCGACCAGAAGTTGCGGTTCTCCTGCAGCTCGGTGAAGCACTTGGGGCATTCGGCGGCCGCGTGCGGGAGGTGCAGCGGACTCGTCAGGGCCTCCTCGACGGATGACGTCGCCTTCGTCGGTTCGATCGTCTCGCTCATCGTGCGCACCTCCGCATCCATTGTGCCTTGTCCCGGCCGCTGGGATGCCGCGCCCGCGACCGAGCGCCGTCAGATGAGGCCGAGAGCGCGGACCGCGTCACGCTCCTCGACGAGCTCGGCGACGGACGCATCGATACGTGCACGTGCCCTGTCGTCGAGGTCGATCCCCTCGACGATCCGCCACTCCCCGCCGACCGACTCGACGGGGAACGAGCAGACCAGCCCCTCGGGCACACCGTATTCGCCGTGCGAGACGACGCCGGCCGACGTCCAGTCGTCGGTTCCGCTTACCCAGTCGCGCACATGGTCGATCGTCGCGCTGGCCGCCGAGGCCACCGAAGACGAGCCGCGCACCTGGATGATCTCCGCCCCGCGCTTGGCCACCCGGGGGATGAAGGTCTGGTCGAGCCACGCCGGAACGTCGCCGACGATCTTCTCGAGCGCTTCGCCGACCGGCAGTCCGTTGACGGTGGCGTGCGACACATCGGGGAACTGCGTCGCCGAGTGGTTGCCCCAGATCGGAACTCTCCGCACGGTCTCGACCGGCACCGCGAGGGTCTGGGCGAGCTGGGCCCGCGCGCGGTTCTCATCGAGGCGGGTGAGGGCGGTGAACCGCTCCGGGGGAACGCCGTCGGCGGATGCCGCTGCGATCAGCGCGTTCGTGTTCGCCGGGTTGCCGACGACCGTGACCCGCACTCCGGGTGCGGCGTGCGCGGCGATGGCGGCGCCCTGGGGGCCGAAGATGCCGCCGTTGGCCGCCAGCAGGTCGCCGCGTTCCATGCCGGGTCCCCTCGGGCGGGCACCCACCAGGAGGGCCAGCTCGCAGCCGTCGAACCCGATCGCCGGGTCGTCGGTGACCTCCACGTGCTCCAGCAGTCCGAAGGCGGCGTCTTGCAGCTCGAGCGCGGCGCCCTCGGCGGCGCCGAGCCCCTCGGGGATCTCCAGCAGCCGCAACCGCACCTTCTCGTCGGGGCCGAGCATGTCACCCGCCGCGATGCGGAACAGGAGGGCGTAACCGATCTGGCCGCCCGCGCCGGTGATGGTGATCGTGGTGGTCATGTCTCGAGCCTACGGCCCTCCGCCGACGCGCGGGAGGGGCGCCGTGCCACGGTGGGGTGATCCCCGCGCGATCACGGCACGGTTACGCACCGGGATGCCGGGGGAGGGGCGGAGTACCCTCGATCCATGACCTTCAATCCGGATGCCGATGTCTCAGGGAGCAGCGCACGACGCCGTGGACGAGGCGCCGTCGTGGCCGGAGCCGGGGGTGTCGGCGTGCTCGGACTCATCGCCTTGATCGCCGGCCCGCTGCTCGGCATCGACCTCACCGGTCTGCTCGGCGGCGACGGCGGCACCGGCGGGGGCACCGAGCCCGCGGGCGGCAGCGTCATCGAGGACTGTCTCACCGGTGAGGATGCGAACGAGAACGTCGACTGCCGCGTCGCCAGTTCGCAACTCGCCCTCGACGCCTTCTGGTCGAAGAACGTCGATGGCTACCGTCCGCCCCAGCTCATCATCGTCGACGGCGCGACGCAGAGCGCGTGCGGAACGGCATCCAACCAGGTCGGGCCGTTCTACTGCCCGCCCGATGAGACGGTCTACATCGACCCGACGTTCTTCGACCTCATGCGGCAGCAGTTCGGAGCATCCGCCGGTGATCTCGCCCAGCTCTACATCGTGGGGCACGAGTGGGGCCACCACATCCAGTACATCACCGGGACGATGGACAGGTACCCCAACAACGGCACCGGTCCCGACAGCAACGGCGTCCGCACCGAGCTGCAGGCAGACTGCTACGCCGGCGCGTGGATCGCGCGAATGTCGGAGGACAAGGACAAGAACGGCGTGCCGTATCTCCAGCCCTCGACCGAGCAGCAGAGGGTCGATGCGCTCAACGCGGCGTTCACCGTCGGTGACGACCACATCCAGGAGCAGTCGGGCTTCGTGAACCCCGAGAGCTTCACGCACGGCACGAGCGAACAGCGCCAGTACTGGTTCGCCAACGGGTACGCGAACGGCCTCGACGTCTGCGCAGACACCTTCACGCTCCCGGGAGATCAGCTCGGACCCCAGTAGCGTTGAGGTGTAGCACTCAGTTGGGGGATCGATGACGATGAATCTGGACGCGCTCTACCCGGAGATCGAGCCGTACGAGACGGGCGAGCTGCTCGTGGGCGACGGCCACCGCATGTACTGGGAGGTCAGCGGCAACCCCGAGGGCAAGCCGGTCGTCTTCCTGCACGGCGGTCCCGGGAGCGGCACATCGCCATGGCAGCGACGCTTCTTCGACCCCGAGGCGTACCGGATCGTGCTGCTCGACCAGCGCGGATGCGGACGCAGCACTCCGCACGCGAGCGCCCCCGACGCCGACCTGCGCTACATCACGACGGCCCACCTCATCGCCGACATCGAACTGCTGCGCAAGAACCTCGGCATCGCGAAATGGCAGGTGTTCGGCGGATCGTGGGGAAGCGCGCTCGCGCTGGCCTATGCGCAAGCGCATCCGGACGCCGTCAGCGAGCTCGTGCTCCGTGGTGTCTTCACGCTGCGGCGCGAGGAGCTGGAGTGGTTCTACGAGGGCGGCGCCGCCGCGCTCTTCCCTGACATGTGGGAGGAGTTCATCGCGCCGATCCCCGTGCTCGAGCGGTCGCGCATGATCGAGGCGTACCACCGGCGCCTGTTCGACCCCGACCCGGCGGTGCACGTTCCCGCAGCCCTGGCGTGGTCGCGCTGGGAAGCTGCGACCGTCACGCTCGAGCCCGACGCCGAGCAGATCGAGGCGATGGCGGATGCGGAGCGGGCGACGGCGTTCGCGCGTATCGAGAACCACTTCTTCGTGCACCGCGGGTGGTGGGACGAGGGGCAGCTCATCGCGCGCGTCGACGGCATCCGCCACATCCCGGCCGTGGTCGTGCAGGGACGGCACGATGTGTGCACGCCGATGATGACGGCGTGGGATCTGCACCGGGCCTGGCTGGAGGCGGAGTTCGTCGTCGTCGACGACGCAGGTCACTCGGCGACCGAGCCAGGCATCCAGCGGGCTCTGCGCGCCGCGACGGATCGCTTCGCCGCTCGCTGACCCGTCGATCGGCCCCGGGGCGACCCTTCGCTCTGCACGGTGCGAGCAGGTTCGGGCGGCCAGGGCGTGGCGCCGGCATCCGTCGGGCCGGCATCCGTCGTCTAGGCGCGGAGCGCCTTCAGCAGTGTCTTCACGAGGCTGGGAACACCGCCGCCGGCACGGAAGCGCGTGAGGCCCTCGCTGACTTCCGCGCCGGTTCGTGCCGATACGAACCACGGTGGCTTCGGCAGGACCGTCAGGCGCCCTCCGCCGTTCACGAGAGGCAGCGAGCGCGGGAACGGGCGGAACGGGCCACGGACGACCGAGCGCTCGACCCGGTCGAGGAGCAGCGCGTTGTGCACCACGCCGATTCCGCTCCCCACGTCGTCGATCGTGCTTCCGGGGAAGGCTCCCCACGTGAGCGTCGGCGTGATGAAGCCGAACGCGGTCCACGCGTTGATGGCGATCGATCCGTAGCGCAGAGCGGCGATCGCACGTTCGAAGCCCGTGCCCAGAGACTTCTCTGTGGCGGGGTCGATGAGCAGGTTGGCGCCCAGGGTCCCCTGCAGGCGCTCGTTGGCGTACGCCACGGCGGCGTCGAGGAACTCCTGACCGGTGCCGGCGACAGTCACGACGCCGAGCACGGGTGCGAAGTACTCGGTGGTCTGCATGGCGGAGGCGTCGTCGTCCTCGCCGAGTTCGACCAGCAGCCGGTCGCGCAGCACGAGCGAACCGGGGTAGGAGTCGGCGGCCTGCTGCAGGCGGGCGGGCGATCCCGGGTACCAGGTCGGCCGCTCCGGTGCGTTCGCGTAGGCGCGGCGCAGCTCTGCGCGGAACTGATCGGCCTGGTCCCAGTCCGATGAGATGATCACGACCTGGCCGGCGATGCAGTTGTGACCGCTGTTCTGCAGCCGCATGGTGGCGATGTGCTCGGCCTGGTGGATGAGGTCGGCCGCGGTCCACTCGCCGGGGACGACGATGATCGGGGAGACGCCGCCCAGCTCCGCCGTGATCGGCTTCTTCAGCAGCGGGCGCTTCTCGCGGCGCCTTCTCGTCGCGGCAGATCCGGTGCCCCAGACGATCGTGTCGAAGGTCGCGGCCGATCCCGTGATGTGCACGTGGGCGAGGCCGGGGTGGCCGGTCAGATAGGCGCCGACTGCGGGACCGCCCCGCAGGACGCGCACGAAACCCGGCTCGATGAGAGCGGCGAACGCGCGCTTGTAGATGGGGACCAGCGCGTCCTGCGTCGGGTTCACCTTGAGCAGTGCCGTGCGGTTATGCGCGAGCAGTTCGTACAGCACGTCGAGGACCGGGATGGAGGTGATGTTGCCCGCGCCGAGGACCAGTCCCACGCCGCCGGACTCCGTAGGCGTGCGCTGACCGAGGCCGGCTCCGGCCCGCGCCGCACCGGGTGTGGTTCCCGGCTCGAGCCACACCTCGCCCGTGAACCCCGAAAGGAGGAAGGAGTCGATGCGGGTGAGCGGGAAGGCGTGCACGCGTGTGCGTCCGCCCGGTGCGCGGCTCATCGTGAGGCCGTCGAGCGGATTGCGCCCGTGTGCGAGACGCGAGAACGTCTCGATGTACGCGTCGAGCGCTCCGAGCACGCTGTAGGGCCCGCTCAGCCATTCCTCGCCGCGCAACGGATGCCGGGAGTCGAGGCCCTTGGACGATGCCGCGGTGTTCGCCCAGTCCTCCGCGACCGCGGCGACGCTCGTCCGCACGGATCGGAGCAGCGTCACGCGCTGCGCGAGCGTCAGCGCGGACCACAGTGCCGCGCCGCGCTGGAGGTCGTCGACGGCCGCGTCGAGGCGCTCGCGTTCGCCCTCTCCGAGCTGTGCTGCCGCGGCATCCGTCGCTGCCTTCTTCGCGGTCTTCGCGGGCTTCGCGGTGGCGGGCTTGGCTGTCGCGGTCTTCGTGATCTTCGCGGTCGCGGCCTTCTTGTCGTCCGGTGCGGCGGGCGTCGCTGACGTCATCGGCATCTCCTTCGCGCGGGATCCCAGCTTATGCCGGACAGTCGACCTTTCGACCCCGTACAGCCGCCCCTGTGCCGCCCGATCCTGTGCCGTCGCGTCGGCCCGTGCCGCCCAACCCCTGTGCCGCCCGATCCTGTGCCGTCGCGTCGGCCCGGTAGCCGACGTGCGCTCCGATCATGCCGGGTCGGCGCGACGGTACCGGGTCGGGAGGGTGACGGATGCGCGCGCCTCATGCGTCGATGTCGGCGCGACGCAACCGGTAGCGCCGCAGAGCGACGAGGCTCAACAGGATGAGGGCGGCGGGCAGCACGCTGAAGCTCAGCACGATGCCGGTGATCGCGGCGTGCGGCTGAGCGGAGGCGACCCCGGCCACCGTCGACACGTAGCCGGTCGCCGCGAGCGTGAGCGAGACGATGCCCGCGCCGAGTGCGAATCCGATCGTCTCCCCCGCTGTCCACACGCCGGTGAAGGTCCCGGCCTGGCCGCCGCCATGCTGTCGTTCGTCGTGGGAGATGACATCGGGCAGCATGGCCATGGGCAGCGACTGCAGACCGGCGTAGGCGATTCCGGCCACGGCGACCGACGCGTAGATCCATGTCCCCGGCCACCAGACCGCAACGGTGATGGATGCCGCGGCGAGCAGGAAGAGCACGCTGGCGTTCGCGAAGGCGCGCTCCTTGCCGATGCGCCGCGCCACCGCCGTCCACGCGGGGGTGGCGAGGAGCGCCGGTCCCACCAGCGCCAGGAAGAGAAGCGTCACCGCGGCTTCCGACCGCAGCACCCATGTCGCCACGTACTGCGCTCCGGCGAGCATCGTGCCCGTCGCGAGCGCCTGGAGGAGGAAGGTCGTGAGCAGCGAGCGGAACGGCTGGCTGCGCCGCAGCGCGCGCACCCCGGAGGCGTACTGTTCGCGCAGGCCGACGGGCGGGAGGGGGTGAGCCTGGTCGCGCGTGCGGGCGGCGGCCGAAGCCGTGCGCGATGCGATGAGCATGCCGATGCCGATCGCGAGTCCGGCGACGATGCCCATCACGAGGTAGCCGGTGACCTGGTCGGGTCCGGCGCGGCGCAGCTCGGGTCCGCCGGCGCCGAAGAGCAGGATCGCCGCGGTGAGCACCACGACCCTCCACCCGAGCAGGCGCGTGCGCTCGTCGTAGCTCGCGGTGAGCTCGGCGGGGAGCGCGACGTACGGCACTTGGAAGAGGCTGAAGGCGGTGGCTGTGGCGAGGAAGGCGAGGAGAACGCTCACGGCGCCCGCTGCGGGGCCCCACGTGGGCGGCACGGCGAACGTGAGGGCGAAGAACACGGGCAGGCTCACGGCTCCGGCGATCATGAAGCCGCGGCGCGAGCCGGTTCTCGCGAGCTGCCGGTCCGAGGCGGCCCCGATCACCGGATCGATGACGACGTCCCAGACCTTGGCGATCGTGACGATCGCGCCGGCCGCAAGCGCGGCGACGCCGAGGTTGTCGGTGAGGAAGTACGTGAGCACCAGGCCGGGCAGCGTGGCGTACCCGCCGGTGCCGACAGAGCCCACCGCGTAGAGTGCGACAGCGCGTGCAGACAGGCGGTCGGATGCGCGCTCTGATCGAGCCTCGGTGCTCATCGCGCCAGTGTATCGGCGCGGGGTCCGAGCCGACGTGCGGTTCGGAGCGGAGGATCCGGCGTCAGATGAGAGAGAGCTCGCGCAACTTGGCCTCGACGTCGGCGTTCGACGGCTCGACGTGGTGGGTGGCGTCGGGGTAGACGACGACCGGGATGTTCGTGCGGCCGGAGATCTCCTTGGCGACGTCGGCGGCGGCGGGGTCGGCGACGAGGTCCACGTAGGTGTAGGCGACGCCCAGCTCGTCGAGCTGCTTCTTGGTGCGGATGCAGTCGCGGCACCAGTCGGCGCCGAACATCGTGATCTCGGAGGCTGCGGGAGTGCTCATGGTTCCAGCGTACGACGCATACGGGTGGGTGGCTCCATTGTCAGATAAGGCTAGCCTTACCTATACTCCAAGCATGGGAACCGCATGCGAGCACCTCGAGGATCCGGACTGGCCGCACATCGAGGGCGCGTTGCTCATCGCGGGGGACGCAGCGGATGCCGCCCGCATCGCCGCCATCTGCGCGGTGTTGCCGGGTGACGCCCACGGGGTCGTGGTGCTCGAGGCAGCCGCGCGCATCCAGTACCGGCACATCGACGCGCCGGCGGGAGTGTCCGTCCGCTGGCTGCTCCGCGGCGATGGCGCGCGGCAGCATGCGAAGGGCGAGCGCCTGGCGATGGCCGTGCATGCCTGGTGCGTCGAGTGGACGTGCAGCGAGCCGCCCGCGTCCTGGACGCTGTGGCTCCGCCCCAACACCCCGGTGCGGGTCGCGCGCATGGCGCGGAGCCTGCTCGGAGTGGCGGGCTGACTCAGCGGGCGAGCGCCGGCTGAGCCGGGGTCGCCCCCGCGGTGATCGCGTCGAGCGCGCGCCGCAGCGAGGAGCTGGACGTGTGGGCGGTGTACGGGAAGTACACGACCTCCACGCCGACCTCGGCGAACTCCCGCTCGAGGCGAAGGCCCTTCTCGGTGCCGCGCCAGTCGTCGCCCTTGAAGAAGTGCGTGAAGCGCACATCGCGCCACGAGTCCATCTTCGACGGCGTGGTCTCGATGTAGACGTCGTCGACGAAGGAGATGTGCCGCACGATCTCTGCGCGCTCCGCCGTCGGGATGACGGGCTCGATGCCCTTCACCTGGCGCAGCATCTCATCGCTCACGACGCCGGCGATCAAGATGTCGCAGTGCTGCTTGGCGTGGCGAAGAAGGTTCAGGTGCCCGACGTGAAACAGGTCGAAAGCACCGACGGCATAGCCGATACGCGTCCCCATGATCTCCCCAGATCAGTGATTCCCCAGAGAGCGGATCCCCATCCGCTCAGCGGCTCCCACAGCCGCATCCGTTCAGACTAGCAGGATCGGCCGTCGGACGCGCGCAAAGGCGGACATGGAATCATGGGATGCCGCATCCGACGCGCACGACAGGGGGAGCAGTGAGCACAGCCGTCACGGTCATCGTGCCGACGTACAACGAGCGCGACAACATCGCCGAGCTCGTGGCACGGGCAGCGCGGGCCCTCGACGGACGCAGCGCGGAGATCCTCTTCGTCGACGACTCCGCCGACGACACGCCGCGTGAGATCGCCCGGATCGCGGAACACGCGCCGCTCCCGGTGCGGGTGATCCACCGTGAGCACAACACCGGCGGCCTCGGCGGCGCGGTCGTGGTCGGGCTTCAGGCCGCGGCATCCGACCTCTGCATCGTCATGGACGGCGACCTCCAGCATCCGCCCGAGCTCCTACCCGCCCTGCTCGCGCGGCACGCGGCCGGCGATGCCGACGTGGTCGCCGCATCGCGCTACATCGGCGGGGGCGACACCAGCGGCCTCGGCACCGCCGTGCGATTCGGCGTGTCACGGATCGCCACCTGGCTGACGAGGGCGATGTTCCCGATCCGCCTGGCGCGCAGCACCGATCCGATGACGGGCTTCTTCCTCGTCGACAGGGCGAGGCTCGACCTCGACGCGCTGCGGCCTCAGGGCTTCAAGATCCTGCTCGAGATCCTCGCCCGCACCGACCTGCGCATCGCGGAGGTGCCGATGGCGTTCGCCGAGCGCCGGCACGGCACCTCGAAGGCGAGCATGCGCCAGGGGGCAACGTTCCTCGCACACCTGACCAGGCTGCGCTTCGGCAAGATGTCGCTGTTCGCCCTCATCGGCGTCATCGGCGCCGTGCTGAACCTCGGCATCATGTGGGCGTTGACGTCGGCGGGCGTGCCGTACGTGCTCGCCGCGGTCATCGGCGCCGAGGTGACGATCGTCGGGAACTTCCTGCTCCAGGAGCGCTTCGTCTTCGCCGACATGCGCAACGACGCCAGGAGTCCGGCGATGCGCTTCCTTACCTCGTTCGCCTTCAACAACGTCGAGGCGGGGCTGCGCATCCCGGTCATGGCTCTCATGGTCGAGACCTGGCACATCTCGAGTGTGCTCGCGACCGCGCTCTCGCTGATCGTCGCCTTCTTCGCGCGCTTCCTGTTCCACTCGCTCGTGGTGTACGCGCCGCGCGGACGGCGGAGGACGGATGCCGCCGACGGGCCGTCGACCGACACCGCGGCTCTCCGCGTGCTCAGGGCGATCGACGCCGAGGCGACGCGGCCGGGCGAGCTCTAGGACTTCGCGGGCCGCGCGTACTCCCCGGTGACCCTCCCCAGGGCCGCGAGCATGCGGCCCTGCGCGAACCAGGTGCGGCGCTGGAACACGGCGTGCGCAGCGACGTCGCCGCGCAGCGTCGCCAGCAGGCGGCCGACCGAGAAGACGACCCAGCGGATCAGGCCGCCGAAGAAGTGCGCGACGTGCAGGAAGGGACGCTTCCAGCCGTCGGCCTCGCGGATCAGCAGGCGCACGCGCGCCTGACCGTGGGACATCGCGCGCCGATGCACGAACTCCCGCGTCGTGCGCTCCGGCACGATGTCGTCGCGGGCGACGGAGTCGGCCGACGCCACGATGACGCCGCCTGCGGCCATGACCGCGCGACCGAACGTCGTGTCCTCGCCGCCGATGAGGCCCAGTGACAGGTCGAAGCGCACGCCGAGGGCGCGCACCTGCGCGGTGTCGACGAGCACGTTCCCGGTGGCGAGCGAATCGAGCCTGTGCCCGTTGGGGAAGCGTGTGCGCCGCATGAAGCCACCCGCGGCGATCCACGGGTCGGTGCCCTCCGGCCACACATAGCGCACGAAGCCCATCACGACGGCGGCACCGGTGTCGCGCCAGACGTCGACGAGGCCGCCCAGCCACCGCTCCTCGGGGAAGACGTCGTCGTCGATCATCACGGTGAGCTCGTCGTCGGCCGCCGCGTCGAGCGCCGCTTGGCGTACCGCGGCGATGCCAGGGGTCTTCTCCGAGAGATAGTCGACCCCCAACTCCGCGGCGACCTCGCGGGCAGACGCGTCGGGGTCGTTGTCGACGAGCAGCACTCGCGCTCGCCTCCCCGCGGTCTGCGCCGTGATGGCCTCGACGAGCGGAGGCAGCAGGTGTGTACGACGGAAGGTGGGAACGGCGATGAGCAGACGAGGGTCGCGCGTGTCGGCGGTCATCGTCGCGCCCCGCGCCGGTGTGCGATCGCCCGGGAGAACGCCTCGCGGTGTGCGACCCCTGCGCGGTCCCAGTCGCGGGCGGAGAGGTCGGGCTCGCCGGCGGGCAGTGTGCGTATCGCCTCGGCGAACGCGAGCAGGTCGGATGCCGACAGATCGCCGTCGAACATCGTGATCCACCCTTCGCCGACCTCGGCGGAAAGGGCCTCGTTTACGGCCGTGCGGGGGACGAGCACCGGACGGTTCAGAGACAGCGTGGCGAGGACCGTTCCCGAGTTGTGCATGAAGCGATAGGGCAGCACGATGCCGGCGCTGCGCATCACGGCGCGGGCGAAGTCGGGTTCGGAGAGGTAGCGCAGGTCGAGCTCGATGCGTCCGTCCGCCGCCGCGCCGGCGCGCACCTCGTCGGCGATCTCGGCGCTGGTGGGATTGCCGGCGATGCGCAGCCGAAGCTCCGGCGCCTCGTCCGCCGTCTCGCGGAACACGCGGATGAGGTCTTCGACGCCCTTGTAGCGACGCACGAGCCCGACGAATCCGAGCGTGCCTGGCACGGCATCCGTCTTCTCGACATCGGCGAACCAGTCACGGTAGTGGCCGTGCGGGATCAGCGTCGAGCCGGCACCGGCGGGAAGCTCGGTGAGATCGTTCAGAAGGATCCGATGGTCGGTGCGGCGCTCGATCCATTCGAGGTACCGGCGCTGCCACGCTGAGACGTCCTTGGGCAGCTCGACGTTGTGCACCGTGCGGACGACAGCGACCCTCCCCAGCGACAGGCGTGCGCGCAATGCCATGGCGTATGCACGCCGGGCCAGCCCCTTCACCCCGGTCGCCGCACCGAACAGCGTCTCCGGCCAGTGGAACTGGATGGCGTCGAGACGCCCGAACAGCGCCTTCTTCCGGTCGAAGCGCAGGTGCTCGACCCCCGGAGTCGCCGCCAGAGCGGCGTCGAGCATGTGCACGTACGGATTGGATGTCGGGCGCGGTGCGCCGAATGACTGCATCACCCGAATCGGGCGCGCAGAACCCCCTGAATTGTTCCCCATGGTTCCAGTGTGCCAGCAGTGCCGCTCTACACTGGTCGAAATGATCCGGGCATGTGGGGTGCCCAGGGTCAGGACGTAGGGGGAAACGACATGTCAGCAACCTTCGCTGCCGCATATCGAGAGCTGGCCGCAGCGCAGAAGGGCCACGCGCGCGGCGCGCCCGGCTATTCGGTGTACGTGAACCGGAGGATCGGGCGGATGCTCGCGGCTGCGGCGTTCCGTTGGGGCATCAGCCCGAACCAGGCCACCGGCATCAGCGCCGTGCACACCTTCGGCGCGCTCGTGCTGCTCCTGGTGCTGCCGGCCACATGGTGGAGCGGGCTGCTCGTCGCCGTGCTGCTCGCACTCGGATACGCCTGGGACTCCGCCGACGGGCAGATCGCACGCCTGCGCGGCGGCGGGAGCCTCGCCGGCGAGTGGCTCGACCACTTCATCGACGCCCTCAAGATCGCCTCGCTGCACCTGGTCGTGCTGCTGGCCCTGCACCTGCACACGCCGCTCGCGGGAAGCCCGTGGCTGCTCGTTCCGCTCGTGTACTCGGTGGTCGCGGTCGTCACCTTCTTCGGCATGCTGCTCAACGACCTGCTCAAGCAGAAGAAGGGCGTGGCATCGACCCACTCCCGTGGCGGAGGCACGTTCCTGCGCTCGATGATGCTGCTGCCCACCGACTTCGGCCTGCTGTGCGTCGTCTTCGTGCTGTGGGGATGGACGACAGGGTTCCTCGTCGTGTACGCCCTGCTCGCGGCCTTCAACGGGCTCTTCCTCGCGCTCGCGGCCGTCAGGTGGTTCCGCGAGATCCGCGCGCTCGACGCGGCGAACGACTGAGCGACCATGACAGGAGAGGCCACGTTCGCCGTCGTCACGGTCAATTACGGATCGAGCGCTCTGATCCGGGAGAACTTCGCCGAGCTCGACCTGTCGCCGCGGGGCCGGCTCGTCATCGTCGACAGCTTCAGCTCGCAGGCCGAGCGCGAGGCGGTGCGCCGTGTGGCCGCCGACCTGGGAGCCGAATGCGTGCTTCTCGACGACAACCGCGGCTACGGGGGCGGAACGAACGCCGGCGCGGCCCACGCGCTCGAGCAGGGCGTCGATGTCATCGTGCCGCTGAACCCCGACGCACGCATCGGCGGCGCCGACCTGCGGCGGATCGTCGAGGCGGCGCGCGGAACGCGCGACCTCGTCTCGCCACGCATCGTCACCGGCAGCGGCGCCAACTGGTTCGCCGGCTCGGATCTCTATCTCGACGACGGCACCACCGCAGGCCGCGCCGCCCGGCCCCGCCACGAGGGCAGGCCGCGACGCGAATGGGCGACGGGGGCGTGCTTCGCGCTCTCGGCGGCGATGTGGTCGCAGCTCGGCGGCTTCGACGAGGAGTACTTCCTCTACTGGGAGGACATCGACCTGTCCCATCGCGTGCTCGACGCGGGCGGCGCGCTCGTGCTCGACCATGACGCGGTGGTCGTGCACGACGAGGGCGGCACGCACGAGGACGAGACGCGCGACCGCGCGAAGTCGCCGACGTACTACTACTACAACATCCGCAACCGCATGATGTACGCCCGCAAGCACTTCGACCGCGACGGCGTGCGCCGCTGGCGCCGCTCGGACCTGCGGGTCGGCTACGGCATCCTGCTGCAGGGCGGACGACGTCAGTTGCTCTCGCCGGCGCCGTGGCGCGCTTTCCTGCGCGGGATCCGCGACGGACGCCGAGTAGGCGCGACCGGGGCCGGTGCGCGATGAGCAGCATCCTCACGGTGTGCGACGCGAACGTGTGCCGCTCGGTCGCCGCAGAGCTGATGCTCGCCTCGGAGTTCGCTCTGCACTCGTCTTTGGCCGACATCACCGTCGAGAGCAGGGGCGCCAACGCGCTCACCGCGCACTCGGCCTGCCGCATGGTCGCCGACCTGAACGACGACGAGCCGTGGCTGCGCCGCGTGCGGGCTCATCAGTCACGGCAGCTCGACGCGGATGCCGTCGAGGCGGCGGAGCTGATCCTCACCGCATCCGTTGGGTCGAGGGCCGCCGTGGTCTCGCTCGTGCCCGGCGCTCGACGGCGAGTGTTCACGCTGCGTGAGGCGCTGTGGCTCGGAGCGGGCTACCGGCCGGCGTCGGGAGCGGTCGGCGACGACCTCGTGCGCGATTTCGCCGCCCACCTCGATGCGGGCAGGGGTCTGCGCCAGCTGCCGCAGCATCGCGTCTCCCGCTGGCGGACGCCGAGCAACCCGCTCGACATCGCCGACGGTCATGCGGCCGGTCGCCGCGCGCACACGGCGACCCTGACGCAGGTGCAGCAGACCGTCTCCGAGCTCGTGCGGCTGCTGATCCAGGACCCGACACTGCCGTTCCTTGCGACGGGACGAGAGACGGAACGCTGATGCGGTAGACTCCCCCCGAGTGCCCCTTGTGGGGAGTGGGCACATGGGGATGAAAACTGGGGATTCTTCGTGAACCGTTCATGGTCCACGCGTCGTTCTATGGTGACGACGCTGTCTTGTTCTGTTGCTGGTGTCGCGGTTGCGGCACTGTTGCTGTCGGCGTGTGCGCCGGGTGGGTCGTCGGGTGGTGCCTCTGCGTCGCCGTCGCCGTCGGCGTCGCAGATCCTGCCGCCGGGTGGTGCGGGGTCGGATGCGGGTGATGGTCCGCAGACGGCGGCGCCGTTGCCGACGCAGGAGGCTGTGGTCGGGGAGACGGTCGCGTTCGAGACGGGTGTCTCGGTGGTGGTGTCGTCGGTGACGGCGGTCACGGTCGAGGCGCAGACGCCGGGTGAGGTGTCGGGGTCGGCGGTCGTGGTCGAGGTGACGGCGTCGAACGAGTCGGACGAGGCGCAGGATCTCGAGTCCGCGGTGGTGATGTTGTCGGCGGATGACGGTGAGGTCGGTGTCGGGACGACGGCGGGTGATCCGGAGCCGTTGGCGGGGTCGGTGAAGCCGGGCGCGTCGGTGACGGGTCGGTATGTGTTCATGCTGGGGTCGGCGAAGGATCGTGCCGTCACGGTGTCGGTGAATTATGCCGCGGGGGAGCCTGTGGCGATCTTCTCGGGGAAGGTCTCGTGATGGCCGTTCAGAGGTCGCGTGTCGGGTCGGGGTGGCGTGCGGGGCTTGCTGCCGGTCTTGGTGTGGTGCTCGCGTTCGCGACTCTCGTGGCGGTGCCGGGTGTGGCGCAGGCGGCGGTGCCGGCGGCGAAGGCGCCGTTGTTGGAGCGTACGGAGGACGTGGTGACGTCGGATCCGTTGCCGACGGTGCAGATCGATTCGGGGTATGTGTGGGCGCAGACCACGATCGGGAACACGGTGTACGCGGCGGGGAGCTTCTCGAACGCCCGCGCTGCGCTGGCTGATCCGGGCACGAACCTGACGCCGCGCAGCAACATCCTCGCCTACGACATCACGACCGGAGCCCTGCTGCCCTTCGCGCCCACGGTGAACGGTGTGATCAAGTCGATCGCCGCGTCGCCCGACGGCAAGCGGGTCTACATCGGCGGGACGTTCACGACCGTGAACGGTGTGAACCGGTACAACTTCGCCGCCCTCGATGCGCAGACCGGCGCCGTCGTGCAGGGCTTCTCGGCCGCCATCGGTGGCACGGGTGTCTATGCGATCGCGGCGACCGCCGACACCGTGTACCTGGGTGGCAGCTTCACGCAGGCGAACGGCGTCGCACGCAAGAACCTGGCGGCGTTGGACGCCTCGAACGCCGCGCTGCGTCCCTGGAATCCCACGACCGATCTGCAGGTCGACAGCATGGCCATCGAACCGGGCGGAAATCACGTGATCGTCGGCGGCCGCTTCTATCGCGTCAACGGCGTGGTGCAGCGCGGCCTCGCGGCCCTCTCGCCCAGCACCGGTGCCATCGACACCGGATGGGCGGCGGCGAACACCGTGAAGAACGGCTCCACCGACGGGAGCTCCGGCGTCTTCGGCCTGACGACCGACGCCACTGGCGTCTACGGCACGGGCTGGACCTATGTCGGCACCAACCGCGGCAACCTCGAGGGTGCGTTCGCCGCCGAGGCCGGCAGTGGGGCGATCCGCTGGGTGGCCGACTGCCACGGCGACAACTACGGCGTCTACTCCACCGGCAAGACGGTGTACACCACCTCGCACACGCACGCCTGCGAGACCGTGAACCTGTGGCCCGAACAGCGCACGCGCACCTACCGGTACATGCTCGCCTTCACGGCCACGGCCGAGGGCACACTGTCGCGCAGCGAGACGGCCGGGTCGACGTACACCGACTGGGGCGGTACGCCGTCGCCGTCGGCGTACTCGGTGACCCCCGACTTCGCTGTGGGAACCGCGACCGGTCTGGGGCAGGCGGGGCTGTCGATCACCGGCGCCGGCGACTACATCGCGGTCGCGGGCGAGTTCGTCAGCGTGAACAACAAGCGCTACCAGGGCATCGTCCGCTTCTCGACCAAGCCCGCAGGCGGCGCGAAGGAGGGGCCAAGGCTCTCGGGGAGCGACTGGGGCACCCCGACGGGATCGACCGGCGTTCCCGGCCGCGTCAGCGTGTCGACCACGACGAACTGGGACCGCGACAACCGGGATCTCACCTACGAGCTGCTGCGTTCGGACCTCGCCGAACCCGTCGATCGCGTGAGGGCGACCTCGGTGTGGTGGGACCGGCAGAGCGTCACGCTGCGCGACGGCTCAGCAGAACCGGGCACCCGGTATGAGTACACCGTGAGGGCCGTGGACGCCGACGGCAACTCGGCGCTGAGCCGACCGGTCAGCGTCACGGCGGCCGCCGGTACGACCTCCGACTACGTCGATGCCGTGCTCGACGATCGGGCGGAGCTGTACTACCCGCTCGGGTCGATCACCGCCGATTGGGCGGGTGGCTCCGCCCCGCGCTTCACGAGCAGTGTGAGCTCGGTGAGCCCCGGTGCCGTGCAGGGTGTGACGGGCCAGACCGCCTCGTCGTTCGCCTCGTCGTGGTGGTCGCAGGGCGGCGTCTCCGCTCCGAAGGCGACGGCAGGTGACAACGACTTCGCGGCAGAGGCATGGTTCAAGACCTCGACCACCAGCGGAGGCGAGATCTTCGGCTTCGGTTCGTCGTCGAGCGGATCGTCGTCGTCGAACGACCGCGTCGTGTACATGCGGAACGACGGCCGGCTCTCGTTCGGTGTGAATCCCGGCACGCGCAAGACGGTCACCTCGACCGCGCGCTACAACGACAACCAGTGGCACCACGTGGTCGCGACGCTCGACGCCTCGGGCATGTCGCTGTTCGTCGACGGCCGGGTCGTCGCGCAGGACTCCTCGGTCACCTCGGCACGCTCGGCATCCGGCTACTGGCGCGTCGGGTACGACAGCCTGAGCGGGTGGCCGAGTCAGCCCTCGTCGGGCCTGTTCACCGGTCGCATCGACGAGTTCGCGGTGTATCCCACCGCGCTCACGGCAGCGCAGGTGGCGAACCACTACGCGATCGGCAACGGTTTCACAGCACCCACGGCATCGTTCACCGCCGAGATCGACGACCTGTCGCTGAGCGTCGACGCCTCCGCGTCCGCCGCGCAGACCGGTCAGAGCATCACCGGCTACTCGTGGGACTTCGGCGACGGCACCACGGCGACAGGTCGCACGCAGACGCACGACTACAAGACGCCCGGAACGTATGAAGTCGTGCTCACCGTGACCGACAGTCGAGGCGTCATCGGCGCCTCCGCGCAGAGCGTGACCGTGCTGGCGGCGAACGTGCTGCCGGATCCGACGTTCACGTCGACCGTGTCCGGGCTCACCGCGTCGGTCGACGCCACAGCGTCGGCGGATCCCGACGGCACAATCTCCTCCTACTCGTGGAACTGGGGTGACGGCACCGATCCGGGCAGTGAGGCGATCGCATCGCACACGTACGCGAAGGCCGGCACCTACACGGTCACGCTCACCGTGACCGACGATCGCGGCGGGGTCGCGACGACGACCGGTGAGGTCGTGGTGACCCACGCCGCGCCGGCCGCAGCCTTCGAGGTCACGGCGAACGCCCTCGACGTGAGCGTCGACGCCTCGGCGTCGACGGCATCGGATGCCGCGACGCTGAGCTTCTCGTGGAACTGGGGCGACGGCACAGACGCCGGCTCCGGCGTCACGGCGACGCACAGCTATGCGCAGTCCGGGACGTACACGATCACGGTGACGGCAACGGACTCGCTCGGCGCGACTGCTGAGGCGACGCGCACCGTGACGGTGGCGGATCAGCAGTTCGCGGTGCGAGACGACTTCGAGCGCACCTCCGCCTCCGGGTGGGGATCCGCCGAGACGGGCGGCCTGTACACGCCGATGTCGGGGTCGGCCTCGGCGGCATCGGTCGCCGACGGCCGCGGCCTGCTGACGCTGGCGCCGGGACAGACACGGAACCTCGCGCTGCAGGGGATCGATCTGGCCGACACCCTGACCACGGTGACCTACGCGCTGGACCAGGCGCCGTCGACGGGCACATCGTATGTGGGGGTCGGCGCCCGCAAGTCGGCATCCGGCGAGTATCTGGCGCGAGTCTGGCTGCGCAACGACGGCCGTGTCTGGCTGGTCGTGCAGCAGGGCGCGACCGTGATCGGCACGCAGGCCTTGCCTGCGACGTGGAGCGCGGGCGATGTGTTCCACCTCGCCGTGCAGGTGTCGGGGTCGTCTCCCACGACGATCCAGGTGAAGACCTGGAAGGACGGCACGACCGCCCCGGCCGATTGGCAGCTGAGCGTGACCGATTCGACCGCCGGCCTTCAGGGTTCGGGATGGGCGAGCGTGCATGCGTCGCGCGGTTCGACGGCGACCTCGACGGCGATGTTCTCGTTCGACACGCTGCGGGTGACCGACCTCGCCGCGCCGGTGGATCCCGTTGACCCGGTGGATCCGGTCGACCCGGTGGATCCCGTTGACCCGGTCGACCCGGTTGATCCTGTCGACCCCGTTGATCCTGTCGATCCGGTTGATCCGGTCGGCCCCGTCGACCCGGTGGAAGATCCGGCGGTGGCGCGTGATGCGTTCGAGCGGTCGGGTTCGTCGGGGTGGGGTACGGCGGATGTCGGTGGCGTGTGGACGGTCGCCGGTGGTGCGGTGTCGGCGGCGTCGGTGTCGGATGGTGCGGGGCGGCTGGCTTTGGCGGCTGGCAGCACCCGGAACGTGACGCTGAACGCGGTGTCGGCGAAGAACGTGACGCTGTCGGCCGACTTCCGCATCGATGCGGAGCCGTCGACGGGGTCGACGTATGCGGGTCTGATCGCCCGGTCGACCGCGTCGGGCAATTACACGACCCGGGTGTGGTTCCACACGAACGGGTCGGTGTGGTTGGTGATCCAGAAGGGGTCGACCGTGTTGTCGAGTTACCAGGTGCCGGGGCTGACTCGGGGTGCGGGTGACGTGTTCACGGTGAAGGTCGATGTGTCGGGGGATGCGTCGACGGTTGTCTCGGCGAAGGTGTGGAAGACCGGCACGGCGGAGCCGTCGGGCTGGCAGAGCACGTTCACCGACACGTCGGGGATCACGACAGCGGGCGCGGTGGGTGTGCACGCGAGTCGCGCGAGCTCGGCGACCAGCACCGCGATGGTCACGGTCGACAACTTCCGCGTCATCGACAACGACTGACGCGAAGAGCGACCGGAGGAAACGTCGGCGGCACAGGCGTGCCGCCGTGTGAGACGGCGACTGTCTGGGGAATGTCGCCGCTGGGGAAATCTGGGGGAAGACACGTGGGGATTCATCGAACCATGGGGGGCGCGTCGATCGCGACGCGCGCTGGGGAAGGGCGAGCATCCGACTCGCGGTGGCGATCTGTCGTCGCCTTCGCCGTCGGCGCCGTCGTGGCATCGGGGCTGCTCGTGGCGGTGCCGGGGGCGGCGCAGGCGGCGGTGCCGGCGGCGAAGGCGCCGTTGTTGGAGCGCACAGATGATGTGGTGACGTCGGATCCGTTGCCGACGGTGCAGATCGATTCGGGGTATGTGTGGGCGCAGGCCACGATCGGGAACACGGTGTATGCGGCGGGGAGCTTCTCGAACGCCCGGGCGGCGTTGGCTGAGCCGGGCACGAATCTGACACCGCGCAGCAACATCCTCGCCTACGACATCACGACCGGTGGGTTGTTGCCGTTCGCGCCGGTGGTCAACGGTGTGATCAAGTCGATCGCGGCGTCGCCGGATGGGAAGCGGGTCTACATCGGTGGGACGTTCACTCAGGTGAACGGTGCGAACCGGTACAACTTCGCGGCGTTGGATGCGGCGACGGGTGCCGTGGTGCCGGGGTTCGCTCCGGCGATCGGTGGCACGGGTGTGTATGCGATCGCGGCGACGGCCGACACCGTGTATCTGGGCGGGTTCTTCACGCAGGCGAACGGTGTGGCCCGCAAGAACCTCGCCGCCCTCGCCGCCTCGAACGGCGCCCTGCAGCCCTGGGCACCCACGGCGGATCGTCAGGTCGACACCATGGTGGTGGAACCGGGCGGAAACCATGTGATCGCGGGCGGTCGCTTCTACCGGGTCAACGGTGCCGTGCAGCGCGGTCTCGCGGCACTGGATCCGTCGACCGGTGCGCTCGACACCACGTGGGCCGCGGCGACGACGGTGCAGAACGGCACCCCCGACAACACCGCGAACGGGTACTCGGGCATCTTCGGTCTCACCACCGACGACGCGTCGGTGTACGGCACCGGATGGTCGCTGGGCAACACCCCGGAGACCCGCGGCAACCTCGAGGGCGCGTTCGCCGCCGAGGCCGGCAGCGGTGCGGTCCGGTGGGTGGCCGACTGCCACGGTGACAGCTACGGCGTGTACTCCACGGGTACGACGGTCTACACGACGAGCCACATCCACACCTGCGAGACGGCGAACCTGTGGCCCGAACAGAGCCCGCGCACGTGGCGCTACTTCAACGCCTTCACCACGACCGCCGAGGGCACCCTCTCGCGCAGTCTTTACACGGGCCCCACGTACTCCGACTGGAGCGGTACGCCGTCGCCGTCGGCGTACCCGGTGACCCCCGACTTCGCCGTGGGAACCGCGACCGGTATGGGGCAGGCGGGTCTGTCGATCACCGGCGCCGGCGACTACATCGCGGTCGCCGGTGAGTTTGTCAGCGTGAACAACAAGCGCTACCAGGGCATCGTCCGCTTCTCGACGAAGCCCGCGGGCGGCGCGAAGCAGGGCCCGCGCCTGAGCGGAAGCTCGTGGGCGGCGCCGACGGTGCAGGGAGACGTGCCCGTGCGCGTGTCGATCCCGCTGAACTGGGACCGTGACAACCGGGACCTCACGTATCAGCTCCTGCGTTCCGACACATCGCAGCCGGTCGCTCAGACGACGGTCGCATCCGTGTGGTGGGACAAGGGCACGGTGACGCTCGAGGACGCGACCGCGGTCGCCGGCACGAGCTACACGTACACGGTGCGTGCGGTCGACGCCGACGGCAACGCAGCTCTCAGCCAGGAGGCGACGGTGACGGCGGCAAGCGGTGACACGTCGTTGTACACCAAGACCGTGCGCCGTGACGGTGCGGAGATCTGTTACCCGCTCGGCAACGCCAAGACGGACTGGGCCGGTGGAACCGCTCCGGTCTTCGGCACCGGTGTGACGGCGTCGAAGCCGGGGGCGGTCACCGGCACGACCGGTGGCGCGGCGTCGGCCTTCAACGGCACCACGGCAGGCCGTGTGTCGTCGCCGACGGCAGTGCAGGGAGACGACGACTTCGCCGTGGAGGCATGGGTCAAGACGACCACGACCAAGGGCGGCAAGATCTTCGGCTACGGCGGCTCGCAGACGGGGGCCTCGAACTCGAACGACCGCAACCTGTACATGCAGAACAACGGGCGGCTGACCTTCGGCGTCTACCCCGGCACCGAGCGCAGGACGATCAGCACGACCTCGGCGTACAACGACGGAAAGTGGCATCACGTCGTCGCGATGGTGAGCCCCGCGGGAATGGCGCTGTACGTCGACGGCAAGATCGCCGCGCAGGACGCATCCGTCAGCTCGGCGCAGAAGTCCTACGCAGGGTACTGGCGAATCGGCTACGACACCCTGAGCGGATGGCCCAGCGCTCCGACGTCGGCCGCCTTCTCGGGCACGATCGACGAGTTCGCCGTGTACCCGTCGGCGCTGAGCGCCGCGCAGGTGGCGACTCACTTCGCCGTGGGAAAGGGGCTGAAGGCACCATCGGCGTCGTTCACCTCGACCGCCGATGCTCTGTCGGTCGCTGTCGATGGCAGCGGCTCGACCGTGGAAGCCGGACAGACGGCCACCTATGCGTGGAACTTCGGTGACGGCAAGACCGCGACCGGGAAGACGGCCACGCACGAGTTCGTGGCGGCGGGCACTTACACGGTGACCCTGACGGTGACCGACGGTCGTGGACTGATCGGCACCTCCACGGCGCAGGTCACGGTGCTGGCGCCCAATGTGGCTCCGGTGGCGTCGTTCACTTCGTCGGTGGTGGATCTGGGTGTGTCGGTGGATGGTGCGGGGTCGTCGGATGCTGATGGCACGGTGGCGTCGTATGCGTGGGATTGGGGTGATGGTTCTGCTGCGGGTTCGGGTGTGACGGCGTCGCACACGTATGCGGCGGCTGGTACGTACACGGTGACGTTGACGGTGACGGATGACAAGGGTGCGACGGGCACGAAGACCGCTCAGGTCGTCGTGACCGATCCGCCGGTGGTGGATCCGGCGGTGGCGCGTGATGCGTTCGAGCGGTCGGGTTCGCCGGGGTGGGGTACGGCGGATGTCGGTGGCGTGTGGACGGTCGCCGGTGGTGCGGTGTCGGCGGCGTCGGTGTCGGATGGTGCGGGGCGGCTGGCTTTGGCGGCTGGCAGCACCCGGAACGTGACGCTGAACGCGGTGTCGGCGAAGAACGTGACGCTGTCGGCCGACTTCCGCATCGATGCGGAGCCGTCGACGGGGTCGACGTATGCGGGTCTGATCGCCCGGTCGACCGCGTCGGGCAATTACACGACCCGGGTGTGGTTCCACACGAACGGGTCGGTGTGGTTGGTGATCCAGAAGGGGTCGACCGTGTTGTCGAGTTACCAGGTGCCGGGGCTCACTCGGGGTGCGGGTGACGTGTTCACGGTGAAGGTCGATGTGTCGGGGGATGCGTCGACGGTTGTCTCGGCGAAGGTGTGGAAGACCGGCACGGCGGAGCCGTCGGGCTGGCAGAGCACGTTCACCGACACGTCGGGGATCACGACAGCGGGCGCGGTGGGTGTGCACGCGAGTCGCGCGAGCTCGGCGACCAGCACCGCGATGGTCACGGTCGACAACTTCCGCGTCATCGACAACCACTGACGACGAGCGGTTTCCACCTCGACAGCTCTCGATTCGCGCAGTAGTATATCGATACTGCAGACGGGGGGCTGCAGCCACAACTGGGGAAACTGGGGAGAACGTGAACCGTCACTGGTGCACGCGCCGATCGGGGAGTTCGGCGCTGTCCGAACGCTCTGCGTCTGGCCATCCGGCCACAGGCTCCGTCAGCCGTGCCGTCGGGGAGCCGCCGGCAGCCACCACCGGAAAGGCCACCTGATGGGCACGCAGTCCGCAGCATCCACGCACGCTCCCTGGCGCACCGCCGTCGCCGCCGTACTCGGCGCAGCCCTCGTCCTCGGCGCAGCGCTGGTCGCGCCCGGCGCGGCATCCGCCGACGTCCCCGCGACGAAGGCGCCGTATCTGCAGCGCACCGACGACGTCGTGACGGCCGATGCGCTGCCGACCGTGCAGATCGACTCGGGCTACGTCTGGGCGCAGACCACGATCGGCAACAGGGTCTATGCCGCCGGGAGCTTCTCGAACGCACGGTCGGCCCTGGCCGAGCCCGGCACGAACCTGACGCCGCGCAGCAACATCCTCGCCTACGACATCACGACCGGCGCACTGCTGCCCTTCGCCCCCTCGGTGAACGGCGTGATCAAGGCCATCGCCGCCTCGCCCGACGGCACACGGGTGTACATCGGCGGCTCGTTCACGCAGGTAAACGGGTCGGCGCGCTGGGGCTTCGCAGCGCTCGATGCGCAGACGGGCCAGTTGGTTCCGGGGTTCTCGCCCGCGATCGGCGGTTCCGGCGTCTACGGCATCGCCGTGCTCGGAGACTCCGTCTACGTCGGCGGCAGCTTCACGCAGGCGAACGGTGTCACACGCAAGAACCTCGCCGCCTTCGCGGCCTCGAACGGCGCGCTGCGGGCCTGGGCGCCCGTCACCGACCAGCAGGTCGACGCCCTCGTCGCCGACCCGGACGGCACGCAGATCATCGCGGCCGGGCGGTTCTCGTCGGTCAACGGCCTCACCTCTCAGCGGGGGCTGTCGGCGATCGACCCGGTCTCGGGCGTCGTGAACACGGCCTGGCAGGCGAACGGCACGGTCAAGAACGGTGCCCCCAACGGCAAGGCGGGCATCTTCGCGCTCTCGACAGACGACACCGGCGTCTACGGCACCGGATGGGTGTTCGCCGACGTCGCGACGGGCAACCTCGAGGGCGTGTTCGCGGCGGATGCCGGCACGGGAGCGATCCGCTGGGTGTCCGACTGCCACGGCGACCATTACGGCGTGTACTCGAACGGCTCGGTGGTGTACTCGACCAGCCACACCCACCAGTGCGACACCGTGAACCTGTGGCCGGAGCAGTCCACGAGACAGTACCGCTACGTGGAGGCGTACACCACGACGGCCGAGGGCACGCTGAGCCGTTCGCCGTCCGTCGGCAGCATCTACCAGGACTGGAGCGGCACGCCCTCTCCCTCGGCGTACTCGTGGTTCCCCGACTTCACGGTCGGCACCGCATCGGGCCTCGGCCAGGCGGGGCTGACGATCACCGGTGCCGGCGACTACATCTCGGTGGCCGGCGAGTTCACGAGCGTGAACGGGCAGCGCTACCAGGGCATCGTGCGCTTCTCGACCACTCCGAGCACCGGCGCGAAGCAGGGACCACGCCTGTCGTCGGGAGCCTGGGCCGCGCCGACCGCCGCGACCGCGTCGCCGGGGCGCATCCGCGTCTCGATCCCCGCGAACTGGGATCGTGACGACCGCGATCTCACCTACCAGCTGCTGCGCACGGGCACGAGCGGAGCGGTCGACCAGAAGGTCGTCGCCTCGGGGTGGTGGAACACGCCGCAGGTATCGCTGAGCGACACCACGGTGACCCCCGGCTCGACCTACACCTATACCGTGCGTGCCGTCGACGGCGACGGCAACGCCGTGACCAGTCAGCCGGTCACCGCCACGGCATCCACCGGCGTCTCGTCCGACTACGCCGACGCCGTGCTCGACGACGGAGCCCAGCTCTACTACCCGCTCGGCACCACGACGTCGAACTGGGCAGGAGGAGCCTCCCCGCAGCTCGGAAGCGGCGTGAGCGTCGCCACGCCGGGCGCGGTCGAGGGCACGACGGGAACCTCGGCCTCGCGGCTCGACGGCACCACTTCGGGGCTCATCTCGTCCGGATCGTCCACGAACGGCCCGAACGAGTTCACGGCCGAGGTGTGGTTCAAGACGAACACGACCAGCGGCGGCAAGATCTTCGGCTTCGGAAACAAGCAGACCGACTTCTCCGACAGCTACGACCGTCACCTGTACATGCAGAACAACGGCCGCCTCACCTTCGGCGTCTATCCGGGCGGGGTGCGCACGATCACCTCCAGCGCGTCGTACAACGACAACGCGTGGCACCATGTTGCCGCTTCCCTCGGCTCCGACGGCATGAAGCTGTACGTCGACGGAGCGCTGGTCGCGCAGGACGCATCGGTCACCGATGCGCAGGGCTACGGCGGATACTGGCGCGTCGGCGGCGACAACATGAACGGTTGGCCGAACGCCCCCGCGAGGTGGGAGTTCCAGGGCACGGTCGACGAGTTCGCGGTGTACCCCTCGGCGCTGACCGCGGCCCAGGTCGCGAACCACTTCGCGGTCGGTGCGGGCGTCGAGGCGCCCCAGGCCGCGTTCACGGCCACGCCGAGCGACCTCACCGTCGCGTTCGACGCCACGGCCAGCACCGCGGACGCCGGTCAGAGCATCACCTCCTACCAGTGGGACTTCGGCGACGGTGCCACGGGAACGGGGGCCACCCCGACGCACGCCTACGCCGCGACCGGCTCGTACGACGTGACCCTGAAGGTCACCGACAGCCGCGGCCTGGTCGGCACCGTCACGAAGGAGGTCGCGGTCACGGGACCCAACGTCCTGCCCACCGCGGCGTTCACCGCGACGGCATCCGGCCTGACCGTCTCGGTGAACGGATCGGGATCGTCCGACCCCGACGGCACGGTCGCCTCGTACTCGTGGGACTGGGGCGACGGCTCGGCCGCCGGCAGCGGTGCCACGGCGACGCACACCTACAGCGCTCCCGGCACGTACCGTGTGACCCTCACCGTGACCGACGACCGCGGCGGTCAGGGCACCGCCTCGCGCGACATCTCGGCGACGCACGCCGCGCCGGTCGCGGCGTTCACGGTCTCGGCATCCGCCCTCGTCGCGAGCGTCGACGCCAGCGCGTCCAGCGCATCGGATGCCGCGACCCTGGGCTACTCGTGGAACTGGGGAGACGGCACAGCGCCGGGGACGGGGAAGACCGCCACCCACGCCTATGCGGCGGATGGCGAGTACACCATCACCCTCACCGTGACCGACAGCGTCGGCGCCAGCGCACAGACCACGCGCACACTCGCCGTCGCCGATCAGCAGTTCGCGATCCGCGACGACTTCGAACGCACCGCGACGTCGGGTTGGGGATCGGCCGAGACAGGCGGTGCGTACACGGTGACGTCGGGGTCGTCGTCGGTGGCGTCGGTGGGCGGAGGGCGCGGTCTGCTCACGCTCGCGGCCGGCCAGACGCGCACCATCGCGCTCGCGTCGACATCGCTGTCCGACACGCTGACCACCCTGACGTACTCGTCCGACCAGGCGCCCTCCACGGGCAGCTCCTACATCGGGGTGAGCGCGCGCAAGTCGGCCACGGCCGAGTACCTCGTGCGCGTGTGGATGCGCAACGACGGAAAGCTGTGGCTCGTGATCCAGCAGGGCGGCACGGTGCTCACCTCGAAGGCCCTCGCGACGACGTGGGCGGCCGGCGACGTGTTCCGGCTCTCCGTGCAGGTGACGGGATCGTCGCCGACCACGATCCAGGCGAAGACCTGGAAGGACGGCACACCGGAGCCCGCGGACTGGCAGCTCACGACCACCGATTCGACTCCGGGCCTGCAGGGCGCCGGCTGGGCGGGCGTGCACGCGAACCGCGGCGGAAGCTCCACCTCGACGGCGGAGTTCGCGTTCGACGCACTGCGGGTGACCGATCTGACGGCCGCCGAGCCCGAGCCCGTGAACCAGGCGCCCGTCGCCTCCTTCACGAGCTCCGTGTCCGACAAGACGGTGAGCGTGGACGCGTCGGCCTCGAGCGATGCCGACGGCACGATCGCTTCGTACTCGTGGAACTGGGGCGACGGCTCGCCGGCGGGGGCCGGCGCCACGGCCTCGCACACCTACGCGGCCGCGGGCACGTACACGGTGACGCTCACGGTCACCGACGATGACGGCGCCACGGCGACGGCGACGGGGCAGGTCACGATCGCCGCCGACCCGGTCAACCCGGCCGATCCGGGCACCATCGCCAGCGACGACTTCGGGCGCACGGTCACCGGGGGCTGGGGCGCGGCGGACATCGGCGGCGCATGGACGCTGTCGGGCGGTGCAGCGTCCGCGGCATCGGTCGCCGATGGCGCCGGGGTGCTCACCCTGGCCGCCGGCAGCACCCGCAACATGGTGCTCGGCGACGTGTCCGCCCAGAACGTCACCGTCTCCGCGGACTTCTCCGTCGACACGGCCCCGGCGACGGGCTCGGTGTACGCCGGCGTGATCGCCAGGTCCGGCGCGGCGGGGAACTACCTGGTGCGGTCGTGGTTGAACGCCAACGGCACCGTGTGGATCGTGATCCAGCGCGGATCGACGGTGCTCTCCGCCACGCAGCTGCCCGGGGTGAGCTGGGGTGCGGGCGACGTCTTCACCCTCAAGGCGGATGTCTCGGGCGGAGCATCCACGACGATCTCGGCGAAGCTGTGGGCGCACGGCACGGCGGAGCCTGCGGCGTGGCAGAGCACGGCCGTCGACGCGAGCGCGATCGACGCCACCGGCTCCGTCGGTGTGCACGCGAACCGTGTGAGTTCTGCGACGGGAGCGTCGACGGTGCGGATCGACAGCGTCCGCGTCGTCGACAACGGGTGATTCCCGTCGGGGTGCCATAGGCTCGTGCTGATGTCTGACGCGCGGAATCGGCGAGCCCCATGAACGCGAGCACCCTCCTGCTCGCGGGCATCGCCGCGGGTGTCGGCGTGATCGGCGTGCTGCTCTCGCGCGCGAGCCCGCGCCTGACCTTCGTGCTGTGGGCCCTCGTGCTGTTCTTCGTGCCCGTGTGGCTCGGGGTGACCGTCGGCTTCTTCTGGTCGGCGATCACGCTGCTCACCCTCGTCGCCGTGGTGACGAGCATCTCGGACATCCGCCTGAACGGCATCGACCTGATCATGGCGGTGTTCGCCCTGATGGCGGCCGTGCTGTTCGCGCTGAAGGCGGCCACGCTCGCGGCCACGGTGATCGCACTGCTCGAGTGGGTGCTGCCCTACGTGTGGGGCCGGCTGGTGCTCGCGCGACTGAACCGCTCGTTCGTGACGCGGGTGCTCGCGGCGGTCGCCGTCGCGGCCGCCGTGTTCGGGCTCGTCGAGTTCGCCACGGGGACGAACGTGTTCGTGATGCTGCCGTCGATGAGCGGCGATCTGTACGCCACGTGGGGGACTCTCCAAGTGCGCGCCGACCGGCTGCGCGTCGAGGGGGCGTGGGGCCACTCGATCGCGCTGGGCGCGGGGCTGGCGATGTCGTCGGCGTTCGTCGTCGCCGCGCGGTGGCCCGTCGCGGTGCGCCTCATCGCCCTCGGACTGCTGGCCGGTGCGACCGTGACGACGATCAGCCGCATCGGCATGCTCACCCTCGTCTTCACCGTGGTGCTGGCTGTGCTCCTCCTGCCCGGTCTCGACCGGGCCATGCGCTGGTCGGTCGCGGCGTTGACCGTGCTCGGTGCCCTCGTCGTGATCCCGTTCGTCGGGACGATCTTCTCCGAAGCGGGCGACGAGGCGGGGGGCAGCGCCGACTACCGCACCGGACTGTTCTCGCTCGTGTCCCAGGTGCAGGTGTTCGGCGGCGCCGGCGACTGGACGGGACGCACGGTCGGCGGCGAGTATCTGGGCGCCTACGCGAAGTCGATCGACAACGCGTTCCTCGTCTTCGCGCTGCGGTTCGGATGGATCCCGTCGCTGCTGCTCCTGGCGGCGCTCGTCGCGGTGGGACTGTCGATCCTCCGGCCGGGCAAGGCCTCGCCCCCGGCGATCGCCGTCGCCGCGCAGTTGCCGGCGATCTTCGCCGTGGCGCTCATCACGCAGGCCGGCTCCTACCTCTGGTTCCTCGTCGGTCTCGCCGTCGCCTGGTGGCAGAGCGACGACGGCGACGATCAGGAGGCGCGGCCCTCCCTGGTGAGCATGAGCCGCACGAATGCCGACAGCGTCTTCGCGTCGCGGCGGTAGGCGGGCACGACCAGGGCACAGGCCGAGACGGCGAGCCCGGCGACCAGGCCAGCGGCCAGCTGCAGCCAGGAGCTCGTGCCCGCGACGATCAGTCCTGCGCCCCACGCCGCGAGGCCGGCCGCGAGGGAGACCGCGATGATGCGGCAGGCGCCCTGGTAGAGCTGCCGACGCGGCATCGGCGTGATGCGCGACAGCCAGGACAGCGAGATCGGCCACGCGAGAGCGGGATGCACCGCGAAGGCGACGGCCACGCCGAGGATGCCGAAGAACGAGCCGATCACGATGCACACGACCTTCAGGAGCGCCGTCACGATCGTGTAGCGCAGCAGCTCTGCGCCGAGGCCGCGGGCGAGGTACACCCAGTACCCGACGAACGAGACGGTGGTGAGGATGCCGGCGATGGCGAACATGCGCAGCATCGGGGCGGCCTCCGCCCAGCGGCTTCCCAGCATGATGTCGACCACGGGCTCGGCGAGCCCGGCGACGATCGCGACCGGGATGCCGAAGAGGAACCCGAGGGCGAGCTGCGCGGCCGTGACGTAGTTCTCGAAGCGCGGCTGATCCTGCTGCACCCTCGACAGCACGGGAAGGGCGACCGACTGCAGCGGAGAGCGCACCTGTGCCAGAGGCGTCATGATGAGCTGGAACGCCCGGTTGTAGAGGCCGAGCGGCACGGTTCCGAACCGGAAGCTGATCAGCACGGTGTCGATCTGCCGCGACGCGTAGCCGATGAGGTTGGTCGCGACGAGCGTCCACCCGAAGTTCACCATCTGCGCCACGGGGTGCGACCGCGAATAGAGACGGGGAACCCAGCGCCCCGCGATGACGACCCCCGCCAGCACGACGATCGACGTCACGAGCTGCTGCACCACGAGCGCCCAGTAACCGGCGCCGGCGATGGCCACGGCGATCGCCACGGCGAGGGCGATCGCCGACGACGCCACGTCGATCACGGCGAGCGGGCGCAGCTTGAGATCGCGCATGAGGTTGGCGCGGTGCTGGGTCGCCAGCCCGTTGAGCAGGAACGACAGCGACAGCCACTGGGAGATGCCGACGAGCTCCGGCTTGCCCGTGACGGCGCCGATGGCCCACGAGAGCGAGAACATCACGGCCGTGAGCACGACGCCCATGCCCGCGTTGATCCAGAACAGGTTGTCTCTCTGGCCCGCCGACAGCTCCGGCGCCTGGATGGACGCCGAGGTCAGCCCGAAGTCGCGGAAGATCTCCCCGAGGCCGACGACGACGAGCACGATCGCGAGCAGTCCGTAATCGTGGGGGGAGAGGATGCGCGCGAGGATCACCACGGAGAGCAGCTGCAGGACGATCCGCGCGGCCTGCGCGGCGAGGGTGAAGTACGCGCCCCGTGCCGCCGAGTGCGCGAGCGAGGAGACCATCAGCTCTGTCTCGCCGCGCGCACGCGCCGGAAGGTGCCGCGCATGACGCGCACGGCCTCGCGGGGACGAGACACGGTGAGCCGGATGAGCCCGAAGCCCCGGTAGCGTGGCGGACGCCTGCCTGCCAGACGCGACCCCAGCAGGCGCGCGAAGAGGAACCGGCGCCGTGCGGTCTGCAGCGGCTGCGCGTCGCGCAGGTGACGTCCGTTGAGCGCGCGCACGGCGATGACGCCGGCGTCGACGGCGGCGAGGATCGTCTCGCGACCGCGTGCGGTGCGGGCGATGAGCGCGCTGATGCCGTCGCCCTCGGCGAACGTGGGATAGCCGCGCTCGTCGGTCTCCCAGGAGTCCGCGCAGACGATGTCGGCAGCCTGGCCGACCCCGTCTGGGCAGATCTTGCAGCGCCACTGGGTCGTGGGCCCGAGCACACGCCCCCACGACTCGTCGTAGTCGGCCGACACCTCGGTGTCTCCGCTGCGGGCCGTGAAGCGACCCGGCCAGCCGTTGCCGCGATACCGCAGGGCGTCGACGGGGCGGTCGGGTGCGATGCCGAGCTCGTCGAGCAGGCTGTCGGTGGCCTTCTGGCTCGGCGTGCCCGCGCAGAAGAACGACAGCAGCAGCGGCGCCTCGCCGTCGACGACGTCGGGCGCGGCGGCGCGCAGCGCGGCGATTTCGCACGGCTTGCCCGCCACCGCGCTGTCGCTGCGGAACGCGTCGGGGTTCTCGAGGGCGCCGACGGGCGCATAGCGGCTGCCCGCCGCCGCGAGTGCCTGATCCCGGGTCGTGATCGTCACCGGCACGGTGCGCCGCGGAGCGGTGCGCTCGGCCGCGGCGCCCGTGATCCGGGCCGCGCGACCGGTCTCGAGCAGCCAGGCGTGCAGCGCCGTCAGGGCACCGCCGCTGCTTCCGGCCTTGCGGACGTCCTCATCCGTCGCCCACGCCTGCCACAGACCCACGTTCGGGCCGAGAAGCGCGTCGTGCTCGGCATCCGCCGGTGCCTCGGGGGCGGTGATGCGCATACCGGGGCAGCTGCGATCGAAGACGGCGACCGCATCATCGACGGGGGCGGATTCGCCGTCGAGCACGGGGCGCAGGTACCCGCGGTCGTCGAGCTGCATGCGCACGCCCGGATCGAGCCGGGGGCACAGCCCGCAGCCGGAGCAGGCGTCGCGGGAGACGACGTCGGCGATCCGCTCCTGCAGGGTGGTCACAGCGAGGTCCTCAGCCCGGCGACCAGCGGTTCCAGAAGTGCGCGTCCCCTGTCTCGGGCCTTCTCGGCCTGCTCGCGCAGCGCCGGCGCTGCGGCGTGGGCGAGAACGGCATCCGCCCATTCGCCCTGCTCGGTGATCGAGACGACGTGATCCCAGCCCACCGCCTCCATGAGCGGGGCGAACTTGCGCGAGTACGCCATGGCCACCGCGGGCGTGCCCGTCGACAGGGCGTTCAGGCATGCGTGCATCCGGGCCCCGATGACGAGCTCGCCGGCCGCGATGATCGACCGGGCGTCCTCGAGATCGGCGGGGACGACCAGGTCGACCCTGCCGTCGTACTCGGCGGCGAGATCCCGGCTCACCGGCACGTCGTTGTCGTGGCTCTGCGAATCGAGCACGTGGGGGAACAGCGTGACCGTGCGCCCGCCGGCGAGCAGCTCGTCGATGATCCGGCGGATGCTGGCGCGGTACCGCTCCGCGTCGACGTGCGGGTTGTCGTTCCACAGCAGACCGGAGACGTTCAGCAGCACGTCGCGCTTCTCGGCAGCCGGCGTCGGCTGGTCGATCCCGAACACGAGGTCGCTCGTGACCGCGGCGACGGGGCGACCCAGCTCGGCGGACGCGGATGCGCTCACGACGTCGCGCGCGAACACGAGCCTGCTGCGGCGCAGGTTGCGCCGCGCGAGCACGCGCCCGCGCCTGGTGCGGAACGGGCCGATCGTCTGCGGGGCCATGACCACCGGCACGCCCGCCTGCTGCGCGAACTCGTGCAGCAGCGACATGGTCGTGTGGCGCGTGAGGCCGTAGATGTCGGCGAAGCTGTCACCGGAGCGCGTGTCCCAGATCAGGTCGAAGCCGCGCAGCCAGCGCTGCATGCCGAGGCGTCCGGTGACCCGCTCGCGCACCAGCGCACGAGGACTCCACGGCACCTCCGGCTGGCGCCGGCCGTAGTTGAGATGTGTGAACTCGGCGTCCGGCCAAACGGTCCGCACCAGGTCCTCGGAGCCCCGCGCCAGAGCGCGCACCCCGAGATTGACGCTGGAATCGTTCGCCCATGCGATGAGAACGCGCACGTAAACCCCCTCGACTCCGACGTGCCCCGTTCACGGTCGAGCCGCTGCCCTTCAGACGCGGTCGTGGCGACCGCACATCTCCCCAGATGAGTGCCGCGCGCGTCGTACGAGGATACGGCGAGGCCCTGTCATCTTAGCACCGCTCTCGTCGCTTCCCCAGGTATCGATGCGGCCGTCGGCTAGCATGTGAGAGCGCCGCTTCGACGGCGACGCCGTCGAGGGGAGGCGGTGATGTCGGCATCGAGGGGGCAGGGATGAAGGCTGACGCGACGGGGTGGAGCCTCGGCAGTGCGTGGGCGGCGATCCGCAAGTTCTGGTACGTGATCATCGGAATGGCGGTGATCGGCGGTGCCGTGGCGTACGGCATCTCGTCCACCACGACGCCGCAGTTCCAATCGACGGCCACGCTGTACTTCGCGATGAACCAGGGCACGACCGGCACCGACCTCAACCAGGGATCCACCTACACGCAGTCGCAGATGCTCTCGTTCGCGCAGCTGGCCACCTCGTCGCGCGTGCTGGCGCCGGTGATCGACGACCTGGGCCTCGACTCCACGCCCAAGGAGCTCACGCGCAACATCGCCATCACGATCCCGCAGGACACCACGATCCTCAGCGTCGAGGTCACCTCGACCAGCGCGAAGCGGGCGGCCGAGATCGCGAACGCCATCTCGGAGGAGCTCTCCGGCGCCGTCGAGGAGATCGTCGCCAAGAGCGTCGACCAGAAGCCCACGATCGTTCCCTCCGTCATCGACGAGGCCGTCGTGCCGCAGTTCCAGTCGCTGCCCAACAAGAGCAGAGACGGCGCCCTCGGCGGCGTGCTTGGGCTCGTGCTCGGCATCCTCGTCGCGTTCATCGCGACGATCGCCGACACCAAGGTGCGCAACGAGGCCGCATTGGCCAGGGTCACCGACCTGCCGTACCTCGGGTCGATCACGCGCACGAAACGGGGCACGGATGCCGGCCTGATCACCGTGCGCGAACCCCGCAGCCACATCGCCGAGGACTTCCGCCGGGTGCAGTCGGCACTGGCGTTCGCCAACGTCGACGGCGAGTCCCGGCGGCTGCTGATCACCTCCGCGTCGCCGGCCGAGGGCAAGTCCACGTTCTCGGCGAACCTCGCGGTCACGCTCGCCGACCTGGGAGAGCGCACGCTGCTCATCGACGCCGATCTGCGCCGTCCGCGCGCGGGCGAGATCTTCGGCCTCGACTCCTCGGTCGGCCTCACCTCCGTCGTGCTCGGCTCTGTCGACTTGTCCGAGGCCGTGGTGCCGTGGCGAGCGTCGGGGCCGAACCTGCTGCTGTCGGGCGAGGTGCCTCCCAACTCGGCGTCCGTCCTCACCTCGCACGCCTTCGCCGACGTGCTCGACGAGGCAGGCGAGGGCAACGACGTGGTCGTGATCGACTCGCCGCCCGTGCTGACGGTCGCCGACACCAACCTGCTGGCGCCGCTGGCCGACGGCGTCGTGATCGTCGTCGACGCGTCCAAGACGAGCCGGCCGCAGCTGGCAGCCACGATCCGCACCCTCGAGGGCGCCGGTGCGTCGATCATCGGCATCGTGCTGAACAAGGTGCGGCTCGCTCGCGGTCGCACGACCTATTACACCGAGGAGAAGTCGGGGTCGGCCTGATACCCTGATCTGCGGAGTGGGGGCTCGCCGTTCGACGGCGGGTGACTCTTGTTGTGCAACGAAAAGGCCTCCTCTGTGACCTCGACGACTCCCTCCCCTGCCTCGCGCCCCTCTCCGGTTCGCGGCATCTTCGCCTTCCTCGCCACGCTCTTCGCCGTGGCGGCCCTGCTCACTGCCGCATCGCGCGCAGACGCTGCCGCCTCTGACTCTCCCTTCCTCTCCGACACCATGGATCGGTCCGTGGCATCCGGGTGGGGAACGGCTCCTGGCGGCGGGGCGTACACCACCTCGTCGACCGCGATCGCGACGGTCGCCGACGGGGCTGCCACTCTCGGAGCCCCGGGTGCCGGCCGGACCGCGATGGTCCGTTGGAACGCGGCGACCGCGACCGACACCAGCCTCGTGACGCAGGCGTCCGTTCCCGACGAGCTGTCGGAGAAGAGCGGCGTCTATCTCAGCACGCACGTGCGCGACACCGGCGACCGTTCCTACGCGGCCCGCCTGCGCACGCTGGGCGACGGCCGCACCGAGCTCTCGATCGTCGTGTTCTCGGGCTACAAGGCGACAGAGCTCGCCGGCCGCACCGTCGTGCTCGGCGACGCGGTGCGATCGGGTTTCCAGGTCGAGATCCTCGCGGTCGGCTCCGCTCCCGTCGAGCTGCGCGCTCGTGCCTGGGCTGCGGGCGAGGAAGCGCCCGGCTGGCAGGTCACCGCGACCGATTCCTCTCCCTCGCGCATCACCGCGGCCGGCGGCCTGGCCTGGAGCGAGTACGCGTCTTTGGGCGGCGACGTCGCACCGGTGCACATCGACGGCGTGACCGCGAGCCGCGTGGCCGCGAACCACGCGGGCGCACAGCCCGGCACCGAAGAGCAGCCGGCGGGCGAGACTCCGGACGAGCCCGGCGCCGAGGCCCCGTCCGATGCAGCCTGCGACAGTGCGGATGCCGTGTGCGACCTGTTCACGCGCTCGCAGAAGAGCGCTTGGGGCGAGGCCGACAGGGGCGGTGCGTGGCGCGCCTCGGCATCCGCCGTGCTCAGCGTCGACGGAGAGTCCGGACTCATCGCGAGTCCCGCGGCGGGCCGCGTGGCGACCGCGACCCTCGGCGCGACGCTCCCCGCCGACACGACGACGACGGCCGAGGTCACGGTGCCGGCGCTGCCCCGCGGGGGGTCGGGCCTGTACCTCAGCCTCGCGAACCGCATCGTCGGCGACTCGTCCTATGCCGCGCGCCTGCGGGTGCAGTCCGACGGCACGGCAGAGCTGCATCTGCTCCGCCTGACGAACCTCGCCACCACCGAGACGGTGTACTCGGCGAAGCGGCTCCCCGAGAAGGTCGAGGCCGGCGACTCGCTGCGCGTGGTCTTCCAGGCATCCGGCACGGGCGCGGTCTCGCTCTCTGCGAAGGCGTGGCCCGTGGGATCCACCGAACCTGCCGGGTGGACCGTGGCGGCCACCGACTCCACGGCCTCGCGCATCTCGAGCGCGGGACGCGCCGGCATCGTGTTGTACTCGGCGCGAGGCGGTGACACCCCGGCGGTCGCGATCGACGCGTTCTCGGTCCGTGCCGCCGAGGCGGGCGCCGAGCCCGCTCAGCCCGGAGAGCAGCCGCAGCCTCCGGCTCCGGCACCCGACGGGACGTTCCCGCGGGGGGACGCGGGCGCCGGCGCGCCCGGATCCTCGTCGTATGCGGTGCCGGCCACGGCCGTGCACGTCGCGCGCGGCGGCTCGGATGTCAACGACGGGTCGGCGGCGCGACCGCTGGCGACCATCACCGCGGCGCTTCGCAAGGTGCCGAGCGGCGGCACCATCGTCGTGCACGAGGGCTCCTACCACGAAGAGGTCATCGTGCCTCCGCAGAAGCGCGTGACCATCCAGCCCGCCCCGGGCGAGGAGGTGTGGCTCCCCCGCGCGCAGCCCGTGTCGGGCTGGCGCGCCGAATCGGGCGTCTGGGTCAAGGACGGATGGACGCTGAAACTCGACGCGAGCCCGACCTACACCAAGGGCGCTGCGGACGGGACGTCGGCTGGGTGGCAGTTCGTCAACCCGGAGCATCCGATGGCCGCGCACCCCGACCAGGTCTGGGTCGGCGGTGCGCAGCTGAAGGAGGTGGCGTCGAGGTCGCTGGTGAAGGCGGGAACCTTCTTCGTCGACAAGAGCCGCTCGCAGCTCGTCATCGGCTCCGACCCCACCGGCAAGGCCGTCGAGGCGAGCACCCTCACCCAGGCCGTGTCGATCCGTTCGGCCGGGTCCGTGCTGCAGGGGATCGGTGTGCGGCGGTACGCGACGAGCGTGCCGCAGATGGGCACGGTCGTCGTGGCCGCGGCCGACGTGACGGTCTCCGACGTCACCATCCGCGACAACTCGACGACGGGTCTGTACACGTGGTCGCCGCGCACCACCTTCGACCGTGTCTCGGTGATCGGCAACGGTCTGCTGGGTGCGGGCGCTTCGACCGCCGACGGCCTGCGCGTGCATCGGATGCTGTCCGTGGGCAACAACTCCGAGCAGTTCAACCGCGCACCGGTGTCCGGGGCGCTCAAGATCGGCCGCTCGCGCGACATCGAGGTGACCGACAGTGCCTTCCTCGACAACCTCGGCCAGGGGCCGTGGTTCGACGAATCCGTGTACGACATCGTGTTCACGGGCAACGACGTCGTGGGCAACACCGGTCACGGCGTCGTCTTCGAGCTCTCGGAGAAGGCGCTGATCGCCGACAACGTCGTCTCCCACAACGCCCTGAACGGCGTCTACATCATCAACACGGGGAACGCGCAGATCTGGAACAACACCGCGGTCGGCAATCAGCGCAACATCGCGATCACGCAGGACAAGCGCCGCGCGTCGGACACGAGCGCCGCCGGACACGACCCCCGGCAGCCGATCCCCGACCCGACGATGCCGTGGATCACCCGCAACACCGTCCTCGTCAACAACGTGGTCGGCGACGCCGGCGGAAACTGCCTGGTCTGCGTCGAGGACTTCTCGAAGGAGTTCACCGGCGCCCAGATGGTGTCACGCAGCGATGGGAACCTGTACTCGCGTCCCGGCCCGACCGCACCGACGTGGTTCGGCGTCTGGTCGCGAGGCGGCGCGGGCAACCCCGCGGTGACGAACGATCTCGACCAGTTCGTCGCCGCCACCGGTCACGACGCGAACTCGGCGCTCGTCGAGGGTCGTTCGGTGGTCGACGACGAGTACCAGGTGATCGAGGAGGCCGTGCCGGCCGGCGTCGCCGTGCGATCCCTGGCCGCGCCCTCGGCGTCGATCGCGCAGGCGGTGCCGCCTGCGGTCGCGGCGGAGTCGCACCTGCCCTCGGGGACGAGGGTGCTCGGCGCGCAGCCGCGCTGAGCCACGGGGGCACGCAGGGGCCGCCGATCCGAGGATCAGCGGCCCCTTTCCCGTTCCCTGTGCGCGCCGGGCGGCGAGCAGAGTCGGCTCGGAGGGATGGGCGGGGCGCGAGCTCAGGCGCCGAGGACCGCCGCGGCGACGGCGTCGCGGTAGACCGCCGGTGCGTGCGCCGCCTGTGCGTCGTCCCGGACGCCGGCGACCGTGGCGACGATGTCGTCCCAGTCGTCGCGGACGCCCACCAGTGCGTCGGCGATCGCCGATGCGTCGTCGGGGCGCACGAGCCGCACGGTCGGTCGCCCGGCGGCTGCCTCACGCAGGCCGCTGGTGTCGCTCGCGATGACGGGCCGCATCGCGAGCACCCCTTCGACGGCGGTGTTGCCAAAGGACTCGTCCGCTCGCGAGGGGACGACGAGCACGTCGGACGCCGCGATGAACGGCCACACGTCGCTCTGGAATCCGGCGAACTCCACGGGGATGCCGGCCGCGGCGGCCTGCTCTCGCAACCGCTGCTCGTACCACTCGTAACCCTCGAACACGGCTCCCACGAGCGTGACGGTCGCCTTCACGCCGCGCTGCGCCAACTGCGACGCGGCCTCGACCACGAGATCGGGTCCCTTCCGCGGAGACAGTCGTCCGACGTAGACCACACGCAGCTCCCCCTCGATCGCCGGGCGCGGGGCCGCGGGAGAATCGGGCGAGCCCACGCCGTTGTGGATCACGACGGTCTTGCGGGCGAGCGCGGGCAGCGCATGAGCGACGGTGTCACGCGTGAAGCGGCTGTTCGTCACCGCGAGGTTCGAGGCGATGTGCGGCAGGTACAGCAGCGTGTTGACGAGGCGGCTGCCCGACGCCTCCGCTTCGTGCACATGGGTCACCGACCGCACGCGCCGCACCCTCGCCACGGCGGGCCACTGCGGGGAGATGATCGTCGACACGTAGACGGCGTCAGGGCGTACGCGACCGAGGAGTCGCCAGGCGGAACCGAGTCCGCGCAGCGCGTCGCGGAAGAGCCGGGGGAGCCCCCGGGGCGTGAGCAGCGTCTTGCGCAGCACGAGCATCGGCACGATCACGACCTCGGCGCCCGCGGCCCGCAGACCCTCGACGAGCGGGCCGGTCGACGGCAGCGCGACGACCACGCGAGCCCCGGTCGATCGCAGGCCGATCACGCTCTCGAGCACCATCCGATCGGAGCCGAACAGCTCGGCGCCGGGGTGCGCCACGAGCACCGTCTTCTCGGTCGCCCTCACCATTCCTCGGCCCGTCGACGCGCCTTCCTCGCGACGCGGTGCACGCTGTGGCCCGTCGCGAGCCGCCGGGCGAGGTCTTCGTAGGCGTCGGTCACGTCTTCCCAGCGGAAGGCGTCCCGCGCCCGCTCCCTGGCCCGGGTACCCGCCTCGCGGGTGGCCTCCGGATCGCGCTCGGCCGCCTCGAACGCGGTCGCGGCGTCGGCGGGCGTGGTGAAGAACCAGCCATCGTCGGCCGTGACCTCGCGGTTGAACGGGACGTCGAACGCGAGCACGGCCGTGCCCGCGCCCATCGCGCGGAGCAGAGACGGGTTGGTGCCGCCCACCGAGTGCCCGTGATCGTAGGTGAGAGCGTGGAAGTAGAGGGCGTCGAGGAGTTCCTGGTCGTAGACCCCGCCCACGAGCCGGATGCGGTCGTCGCCCTGTGCCGCCCGCTGGATGCGCTGCGTGTACTCGCTGCTGTACGGCGCGGAACCCACCACCACGAGCGGAAGGGTGGCGCTGCTGCGCCGGTACCCTTCGACGATCTCGAGCACGTGGTTCTCAGGCTCGAAGCGCGCCACGATCAGGTGATAGCCGCCCGGTGCGAGCGACAGTTCATCGAGGCGCGCGTCGGCGACCGATTCGAGGATCGGAGCGCCGTAGCGGATCAGCTCCGTCGGAACCTGGAACTGATGCGCGTAGTAGTCGGCGATCCCCGGGGCGTCGGCGATGAGCGCGTCACCGGTGCGGACTCCGAACTGCTCGGCCCATCGGTAGTACGCCTTGCCGCGCGGACCCCATTTGGACCGGCGCCACTCGAGGCCGTCCATGTGCAGCGCCGTCGGCACGCGCCGCAGCCGGAAGAAGGGCAGGAACGGTGAGTTGGCGGCGTTGAAGACGAACGCAGCGTCCGGACGGCGGCGGGTCATCAGGTGCAGAGTCGACAGCCCGGTGTGGCTGAGCGTCTCGACCTGCTTCACCGGTACGGCGGGCAGGTGGACGACGCGCATGCCGAGGTACTGCTTCTCGCGGCTCGCTGATCCGCGCGTGTACACGACGACGTCGTGACCGCGCTCGACGAGCCGTCGTCCGACCTCCTCGACCGCAGTCTCGAACCCTCCGTATGCTGCGGGCACCCCCCGCGTCCCCACCATCGCGATGGTGAGGGCGTTCCCCTTGCTCATGCGTCTCAGTATGCCCCGCTCGGCTGCACCATGACCTTGGCGGTGCGCCACATGATCTGCAGATCGCTCATGACCGACCAGTTCTCCACGTAGCGGAGGTCGAGCCGCACGCTCTCGTCCCACGAGAGGTCGCTGCGTCCGGAGACCTGCCAGAGACCGGTGATGCCCGGCTTGATGTACAGGCGGCGGAAGACCGTGCCGTCGTAGGCCGTGACCTCGCTCGGAAGCGGCGGACGCGGGCCCACCACGCTCATGTCGCCGATCAGGACGTTCCAGAACTGCGGAAGCTCGTCGAGGGAGAGCTTGCGCAGCACCTTTCCGACGCGCGTGACGCGCGGGTCGTCCTTCATCTTGAAGAGCAGGCCGGCACCTTCGTTCTGCTCCTTGAGGGCGGCGAGCTGCTGCTCGGCATCCGTCTTCATGGAGCGGAACTTGACCATCTTGAACCGACGTCCGTCGCGCCCGACGCGCTCCTGGAAGAAGAACACGGGGCCCGGCGAGTCGAGCTTGATGAGCAGCGCGATGATCGGTGAGACGAGGGCGATCGGAATGAGAGCGACGGCGGCCACGACGATGTCGAGGGCGCGCTTGAGCAGGTGCCTTCCGCCCTCGTACGTCGGGATCTCCACCTGGATGAGCGGGAGCCCCTCGACGGGGGCGAAGGAGATCCGCGGCCCGGCGACGTCGGTGAGCCGGCTCGACAGCACGAGTTCGGATGCCGTGCCCTCGAGCTGCCAGCTCAGCTGCTTGATGAACTCGGGCTCTCCCTCGGGGCGGCTGGCCACGATGATCGTGTCGGCCCCGAGCTCGGCGGCGACGCTCGCGACGGTGTTGACGTTGCCGAGCACCGGGAACCGGGCTCCGTCGACCTCCACGTCGCGAGCGTTGCCGTCGAGCAGCGTCGCGCCGACAACCTGATAGCCCGAGGCTCCGATCGGGTGCAGGGTGCGGACGACGTACTCGACGTCGTCCTTGTTGCCGACGACGAGCGTGCGTGACGCGAACCGGCCGTGCGCGCGCTGCGCGCCCAGCCAGTTGCGCCACGCCCACCGCGTGATGAGCAGTGCGAGCAGCCCCGCGGGGAGCCCGACCAGCAGCGCAGGCTGCATGTGCTGCCAGCCGAGCACCACACTCACCATCGCGATGATCCCGAATGCGAGCCCGCTCGCGTGCACGACGCCGCGGTACTCGGTGGCGCTGGCGCGGAAGAGCGCTGCGTCCCGGGTGTGCAGCGCGCTGAGCGTCAGATACCAGAGCGAACCCAGCAGCACGCCGTCGCGCAGGGCCTCTTCCCCTGCGCTGCCGAGCATCAGCTGGATCGCTGCCGTGGCACCGACCGCGAACAGGATGACGGCAGCATCCGTGATCCGCAGTCGCATCCGGTAACGCCGCTCCCATTGGCGGCGTCGTTCCAGCGTCGCGGAGACGCGCGGTGCGACCACCGTGCGCGACGCCGGCTTGACGGCCCGCGGTGCGGCGACCGGCAGAAAGACCGAGCCCGTGCGAGCGATGCTCAGAGCATCCTCGACGGAGGTCATGCCGAGGCCTCGAGAGCCGTGAATGAACGCAGAATTCCCCAGTGCGTCATGATTTCCCCAGTTGTTCCCCAGATCACGAACCCCACGTTCGTGACAGTCGTCTGCATTCCCGACCCCTCGGGTCTTGCCGCTCACCGTGATCCCACATCACGGGTGCCTCCGCCATCCCACACGGCGGAGCTTGCAGCAAGCACTGCAGACTTTCCTCACTCTAGCGGATGGATGAACTCTTCGGAAGGTATTTCACACGTGTGGATGAACCAATATTCCGGAACGTTCACGTCCGGCGTCCTCGCGCACCGCTAGTCTGTCGCGCGTGAATGCGTCGATTTCGCCCCGGTTCCACCTGAGTCGCATGCTCCCGCGCGATCCGAACCAGCCGCACCGTGTCGCGAGTTCCCTCGAGCTGTTCTTCGACCTCGTCTTCGTCGTGGCGGTGAGCACGGCGGCAGTGCAGTTGCATCATGCGCTTGCCGAGGGTGACGTCGTCCACGGCATCACGTCGTACGCGATGGTGTTCTTCGCTATCTGGTGGGCCTGGATGAACTTCACCTGGTTCGCCACCTCGTTCGACACCGACGACTGGCTCTACCGCGTCACCACGATCGTGCAGATGGGCGGGGTGCTCGTGCTCGCGGCAGGCGTGCCGCGAGCGTTCCACGGCGACTTCCTGCTGCCGGTGATCGGCTACATCGTCATGCGCATCGCGATGATCGCGCAATGGCTGCGCGCGTCGCGCTCGGCCGGTGAGCGGTTGCGCGCTGCGACGATCCGCTACGCCATAGGCATCGCGGCGGTGCAGGTGCTGTGGGTGCTGTTCCTGCTCATCCCGACGGGCCCGCTCCAGCTCGCAGCCTTCGTCGCCTTCGCCCTCATCGAGATCGCCGTCCCCGTCTTCGCCGAGTACCGGCAGCAGACTCCGTGGCACCCGCACCACATCACCGAGAGGTACGGCCTGTTCACCCTCATCGTGCTTGGCGAGAGTCTGCTCGCCTCGGCGAACGGCATCATCGAGGCGATCGACAAGGTCGACTCGCTGGGACCGCTCATCTCGATCGCGGTGCTCACGCTCGTGGTCACGGCGTCGCTCTGGTGGATCTACTTCTGGCCGCCTCACCACCGGGCCATCACGACGTTCCGGCGGTCGCTGCGCTACGGCTACACGCACTACTTCGTCTTCGCCGCGGCCGGCGCGTTCTCGGCCGGCATCGAGGTGGAGCTCGACGTGCTCACCGGCCACAGCCACGTTTCTCCGGTCGCCGCGTCGCTCGCCGTGTCGATTCCGATCGCGATCTTCCTGATCGGGATCTGGTGGATCGCGATCCGAGGCAACGCCGACCGCGTGGTGAACACCGTCGTACCGGTGGGCGCGGCCCTCGTGCTGCTCGACCCCGTGCTGCCGATCCCCGTCGCGATCACGGCGCTCGTCATGGTGGCCATCGTCGTCGTGCTGGTCTGCCGGCCTCCCGTCGCGCGGGACGGCGACGCGCACGCCTGAGAGCTACGCGGAGGCGAGGATCAGCGCCTCGACAGCTCTACGCGGAGGCGAGGATCAGCCCCTCGCAGTGCGCGCGCAGCCGCTCCGCCGCGTCGGCGTCTCCTCGCAGCTGGCGGATGAGCGCATGCTGGAAGAGTCCGTCGACGAGGCCGTAGGCGCCCGCCGGCTCGAGGACCGCCGGTCGGCCGGTGAGCTGCGAGTACCGCTCGACGATCGCCCACACCATCTTCTCGAGCAGTTCGTCGATGCGCACGATCGTCTCCTCGAAGCCGGAGTCGAACATCGCCTGGTTGCGCAGGTCGTACCAGAGGCGGTGCATCGGTGCCTCGTTCCGCAGCGTCCAGGACATCTCCGCGGCGACGCGAGAGGCCAGCTCCTCGCCGCTCGTCGCGGTCGCGACGATGTCGTCGTACCGGCGGGCGCACGCCGACTTGTAGAGCCAGACCGATTCACCGACGAGATCGTCCTTGTCGGCGAAGTAGTAGTGCAGCGTTCCGTGCGAGAGGCCGGAGTGCTGCGCGATGTCGCGCAGGCCCGTGCGGGCGAAGCCGTGCTCGGCGATCGTCGCGAGCGCTGATTCGGCGAGCATCCGCCGACGCCGGGCGAACTTGTCGACGCTGCCCCGCGCTGCACGTTCTGCCACCGTGGTCATGTCCGCCTCCGCGACCCTGTTGTGCTGATCTTAGCCATGGGACGGCAGAAATGGGACAGTCGTTCGAGAAAATCTTGACAACTGTCCAGAATATTGCTGAACTGGAGGAGCCGGTCGAGAGCCCTGGTCCCCAGCCGGGGCATGCCGACATGCGATGCTTCGTCCGTGATCCCCAGTCGCGGACCCAGCGATGCCGGGCGACGACAATCGTCGCTCGGGCGATGAAGGGCGGATGCGGAGAGCATCCGCCCTTTCTCGTCTGTGCGGCGCCGGCGACTTGCTCATAGGGACCCCATAGCCGGTCCAGAGAATCCTGATCGACGGCCACGGAAGCATGATGACGACAAGCCGCCCGTTCGAGAGGAGCCGCGCATGAGCCGCATCCCGGAGCCCATCCAGACCCCGCAGGGTCCTGCCTATCAGGGGCGCCTGCTCGATCACCCCGACGAGGAGGTCGTCGATCAAGGAGCGTCGTTCGACATCCGCACCCTCATCAGCCGCCGAGGGGTGCTGAGCCTCGCCGGTCTCGGTGTCGGCGCGGTGGTCCTGGCGGCCTGCGCCCCGTCGACGAGCGGCGGGTCGGGCGCCACCGCGACGCCGTCGTCCGGGTCGGATTCCACGTCGACCACGGCGAGCGGAGAGATCCCCGATGAGACGGCGGGACCGTACCCCGGAGACGGGTCGAACGGCCCCGACGTGCTGGAGGAATCGGGCATCGTGCGCCGTGACATCACCACCTCCATCGACGGATCCGCGACCGCCGACGGCGTCCCGCTCACGATCGAGTTCCAGATCCTCGACATGGCCAATGATGACGCGCCCTTCGCCGGCGTCGCCGTGTACGCCTGGCACTGCACGGCGCAGGGCGAGTACTCCCTCTACTCCGAAGGGCTCGAGGACGTGACGTTCCTGCGCGGCGTGCAGGTCACCGACGCCGACGGCCGGCTCTCGTTCACCTCCGTGTACCCGGGGTGCTACTCGGGGCGCTGGCCGCACATCCACTTCGAGGTCTACCCTGACGTCTCCGCGATCACCGACTCCACGGCCGCGATCGCCACCTCTCAGATGGCGATGCCGGAGGAGGCCAGCACGGCGGTGTACGCCACGTCGGCGTACAGCGGCTCCGCGCAGAACCTGGCCGGGGTCACGCTCGACGGAGACAACGTGTTCGGCGACGACGGCGGCGCCTCGCAGCTCGCGACGATCACGGGTGATGTCAGCACCGGATACACGGCGTCGCTCGTGGTCCGGGTCGACACGCGCACGACGCCGACGGCGGGTTCGGCGCCCAGCGGCGGCCAGGGTGGCGCCGGCGGGGGAGGGCAGCCCCCTGCCCGCTGACGGCGTGGTCCGGCTCACCGGTGGCACGGTCCGAGTGGTTGGCGTGGTAGTCTGAAGGAGCAACGTGTGCGTTTCGCCCCCTCTCGGCCGCCGCGTCGCCACTGATCAGGGCCATCCACGGACCACGCACATCGACGCGCGCGGCATCCGCCCTCGATCTCCCGATCGCGGAGCGCGCGTGCGCCCGCCACAGAGCAATGAGCATGACCATGAGCAGTACCACCATCCCTTCCTTCGACCCGCTGACCTGGAAACAGGCCGACCTCGACGTGCACGTCGCGACGCGAGACGGCGAGTTCGCCGGCTTCGTCGAGTTCGACGGCTCCGCGTACGTCGTCCGCGACAACCGCGGCACCGAGATCGGTGCGTTCCCGACGCTCGACGACGCCTTCCGTGCGCTCGAGGAGGTGCAGACGACCGCGCGCCGTCCGCACACCACCTTTCCGCTGAGGCTCCCGCGCGTGCTGCGGCGCCGCCCGCGCCGTGCCAGCGCCTGAGCGGGGCAGCCGCGTAAGACGCAGACGCAGAAGAGGGACGTGAGCGGTCGACCGCTCACGTCCCTCTTCTCGTCCGCTGCTCAGCGCGTGATGTTGTCGTCGGCCTCGACCACGTCGATCGTGATCTTGCCGTCGATCGTGGCCGTGTCGTCGTCGACGAGCTCGTCTTCGAGCACCTCCTCACCGAGGAACACATCGGAGGGCTCTGCCTCGATGACCTCGGCCTCGAAGGTCTCGACCTCGTCGTCGACCTCGATCTCGTCGTCGACGACCATGTCGTCTGCCGCTGCGACCTCGGCGCTCACATCGCCGTCGACGTCGTCGGACGAGGGTGCGAAGGCCTCGTCGGCCGACACCGCCGCTGCCGCCGCGCCCGTCGTCGGCGCGGTTGCAGCCGCCTCGTCGCTGAAGATGCCGTCGGGGCGGATGAGCTCACGCACCTCGGCCATGAAGCTCGCGAGCTGCTGCTGCTGCCAGCGCAGCTTGCGGGCGTGGTCCTCGGCGTCGCGCAGCACGGTCGTCGTGTGCGACGTGACGGAGTCGACGATCTTCTGCGCCTTCACACGCGCGCGCTCGAGAGTCTCGCGGGCGCGCACCTGCGCATCCGCTTCGATCGCCGCCGCCTGGGTGCGCATCAGGCGCTCGTAGTCGTCCGCCTTCGCGGAGATCCGCTGCGCGTGCTCGAGCGAGGCCGCGACCTGCTCGTTGGCATCGGTCGTGATGCGCTCCGCGTGCGCGACCGCCTGGTTGTGCAGCACGAGGAACTCCTGCTGCGCGTCGTCCTGGCGACGGGTCAGGGTCTCTTCGAACTCCAGCACGCGTGCGTTCATCTCGCGCACCTCGCGCTCGGCGTCGGCGCGGAGCTGGGCGGTCTCCCGCGTCACGAGAGAGCGCAGGGCGGCCGCGCCCTTCTCGGCCTCGGTGCGGATGGCCGTGGCCTCCTGGGTCGCCTGGTGCACCTTCTCGGCGGCGTGCGCGGCCTCGCGCTCGATGGTGGCCTGATGCGCCGTGTACTCCGTCTCGATCTTCAGCCGCACCTGGTCGGCGTCGTGCTGAGCCTGGGCGATGATGCGGGCTGCGTCGGCTTCGGCCTCGGCGCGCTGCGCCGTGACCTCCTCGCGGGCCGCGGCCATGAGCCGGTCGGCCTGCACGGCGGCGTTCTGGATGAGCACGTTGGCCTGCTCCTCGGCGACACGGAGGATCGCCTCGAACTGCTCACGCGACGGGGCGTCCTCGCCCTCAGGGCGAGGGGCGTCGACGAGCTCGTTCGTGAGGGTGGTCACCCGCTGCTCGGCGTCTGCCGCCTGCGCCTTGGCCGCCGCGAGCTCCGACTCGAGGACCTCGCGGGCCTGGCGCTCTTCGGCACGGATGGCCTCGACCTGGTCTTCGTGACGCGCTTCCGCGTCGGCGAGGTCGGCCTTCAGCTGCTGCAGCTGGTTGCGCAGCGCGCTGAGAGCCGCGTCGACCTCGCCCTTGTCGTACCCGCGGAACGAGGCGGTGAATCCGCCGGTGTGCTCGCGCGGGGTCTCGTCGATGAGCTTGTCGAAGAAGTCGTTGTCGGCGGGCGTTTCGCTCATGGGTCGGCCTTTCTGGTGGGGCCGTGGCGCAGACCGGTCGGTGGGGCCGCGCAGGCCGAAGGATGAGGGGGCTGACGCACCGCGACGACGCGCGGTGGTGCTGCGAACAGCCTAGCCGGGACGGCGGCGGCGTGCGCTGTCAGTGATGGCGCGCGATCGCGGCGATGACGGCGATCATGTCGTCGTGTGGTCGGTCGGTCGCGGCATCAGCGAACAGCGCGCGGCACACCGCCATGAGGGGGTGCGGGATGCCGGCCTCCACGGCTGCGTCCTCGACGAGCGCCGCGTTCTTCAGCACGTCGGAGATCGCCGCCTGTGCGGAGAAGTCCCCGTCGAGCAGCTTGGCCGACTTGCCGCGCGACACGACGGAGGCCATGGGGCCGGCGTCGAGGACCTGCTGCAGGACACGTGCGTCTGCACCGGTGGCCTGCGCGAAATGGAAGGCCTCGGCGAGGCCGGTGACCATCGTGATGAGGAACGTGTTGACGGCGAGCTTCATCCCCAGCGCCGCGGGGACCTCGCCGCACATCACACGCTGGGCGCACATCGCGTCGATCACCGGCGCGATCTCGTCGACGGCATCCGACGCGCCGGCGAGCATCGCCACGAGCGTGCCTTCGGCGGCCGGTCCGCGCGAGCCGGACACGGGAGCCTCGACGTATGAGCCGCCCGCCGCCGCGATGTCGTCGGCGAGCGCCCGCGAGAAGGCCGGTCGGAAGGTGCCCATCTGCACGGTGACGCGGTCACGCATGAGGTCTGCGAATCGGTCGGTGCCCCGGCCGAGGACCTCGTCGACCGCCTCCTCGTCACGGAGCATGAGCACGACGACGCGGTTGCGGGCGTACAGCTCGTCGACGGTGGCTGCCGCTGCGGCGCCGTCGAGCGACTTCGGCGTGCGGTTCCACGTCGTCACGGCGAAGCCGGCGCGTACGAGGTTGGCGGCCATCGGCATCCCCATGATGCCGAGTCCGATGAACCCCACGTTCACGAGCCGCCTCCGCGATCGGCATCCGTCTCCGTTTCGGCGGTCGCGAGCACCCATACCGGAGGGTCGCCGTCGCGGCGTGCATAGTGCAGCTGCGGTCCGGGGGACGAAGCGACGCCCTGTGTTGCGGCGCCCGACGCGACGTGAGTCTTGATCTGCTCCCAGAACTCGGGATTCTGCGGCGTGCCCAGCAGCTCTCTCGTCCGCGCGACTTCGAGCCGGGTGCCCTGTGCGGTCGAGACGAGCCGGGCGACCGCGTCGTCGGGTTCGACGAACCGGATGCCGTACCCGCCGTCGCCGCGTGCCGTGAGCATGCGGGGGTGCTGGAGCGCGACCCTGTCGACGATCTCGCGTGCGACCGTGTCCGGCGCGTGGAGCAGCAGGGAGGAGCCGAGCGCCGCGAGAGCCTCGTCGGTGCGCGACGACGAGATCGCCCGACCGGTGCTCGCGGCGGCCCGCTGCGACGAACCGCGGGTCCAGCGCGGAAGGACGAGCGCCAGCACGATCACGGCGATGATGATGCCGGCGAAGAGCAGAGGGGAGTCCACGCGCCCAATCTACGACGAGGCGCAGGGTGAGCCCATCATGCGATGGGTGCACGTGCTCTCCGGGACGCGCCTACTCCCCGGGGAGCAGGACGGCCGTCTCCCGGGAGCGGATCCGGCTGTCGGAGGCGGGGGATAGCATCGGGGGATGCCGGAGCCGCCGCCCGTCGCAGACCGCGCAACGCCCCCGTGGTGGACGCGTCGTGCGGCGCTGGTCATGCCCGTCGTCGTCTCGCTGTTCGTGCAGGTCCCGGCATCCGTGTGGGGACTCGCGCGGCTGCACCCCCAGATCGGCTGGCCCGCCGTGGTGCACGTGCTCCTCGCCGTCGCAGCGCCCCTGACGCTCCTCGCAGCCCGGCGTGCTCCGGGGGCCGTCGTCGTGGCCGTGACCGCGATGGCCGTGGCCGACGTCTTCCTCACTCCTGTGTACGGCCCGCCGTTCGTGTCGCTCGGCTTCGCCATCATCGGCGCCGTCGTGCGCGGGGCGGCGGTGTGGGCCGCGGCATCCGTCGTCGTCGGCTGGGCGACGGTGCTGCTCGTCGCGTCGTTCGGCGCACGCGAGTGGCCGCCGCCTGTCGTGGTGCTCGCCACGATCGCGCTCGCGGCCTGCTTCGCCGTCGGCGGATTCGCGCGTGCCCGCCGCGCGCGCATGGAGGCCCTGCGCGAAGAGGCGGCCCGCGAACGGCAGACCGCGGAGCAGCGGGAACGTGTGCGCATCGCCCGCGAGCTGCACGACGTGCTCGGTCACTCGCTGTCGCAGATCTCGGTGCAGGCGGGTGTCGGCCTGCATCTGTTCGACCGCGACCCGGAGCAGGCCAGGGCCGCGTTGGCGCACGTCAAGGAGACCTCGAAGCAGGCGCTCGACGAGGTGCGTGCGGTGCTCGGCGTGCTGCGCGAAGGGGAGACCCCCCTCACGCCGGGGTTCGGCCTGGCGGAGCTGCCGCGGCTCGTGCACGGCGCGGCGGGCGGCGCGGTGCAGACGGGGCTCGACGACCGGCTCGGCGGCGACCTGCCAGACCGTGCCACCCAGCTCGCGGCGTACCGCATCGTGCAGGAGGCGCTCACGAACGTGGTGCGGCACTCGGGCGCGAGCCGTGCGCGGGTGACGCTGGAGCGTTCGCACGATGCCCTGCGGATCGGCGTCGTCGACGACGGCCGGGGCACCACGGAGTCCGAGGTCGCCGCGTCAGGCGGACGGGGAGTGCTCGGGATGCAGGAGCGTGCGGCCCTGCTGGGAGGAAGGGTGGACGTGCGCAGACGGACCGAGGGCGGCACGGAGGTCGCGGCGACCTTGCCGTGGCGCGCCGACGGGCACAGGGACGAGGCATGATCCGCGTGGCGCTGGCCGACGACCAGCTGCTGGTGAGGGCGGGGTTCCGTGCGCTGCTCGACGCGGAACCCGACATCGAGGTCGTCGCCGAGGCGTCGACGGGTCAGGAGCTGCTGGCGCGCATCCGCGAGGCGCCGGTCGATGTCGTGCTGATGGACATCCGGATGCCGGACGGCGACGGGCTCTGGGCGACCGAGCAGATCGCCGCTGATCCGTCGCTGTCGGGCGTGCATGTCGTGATCGTGACGACGTTCGAGCTCGACGAGTATGTGGTGCGGGCCGTGCGGGCGGGCGCGGCCGGGTTCCTCGTGAAGGACACGGAGCCGGCCGACCTCGTGCGGGCGGTGCGCGCGGTCGCCGCGGGGGAGGCGCTGCTGTCGCCGGGCGTGACGAAGCGGCTGCTCGAACGCATGGCGGTGGGGCTGAGGGAGGCGCCGGAGCGCGACGAGCTCGCGGCGATCACCGAGCGCGAGCGGGAGGTGCTGACCCTCGTCGGTCTCGGCCTCACGAACGAGGAGATCGCGGAACGGCTGTTCCTGAGTCCGCTCACGGCCAAGACGCACGTGTCGCGCATCATGACGAAGCTGCACGCTCGCGACCGCGTGCACCTCGTAGTGCTCGCCTACGAGACCGGGCTCGTGGCGCCGGGCTGGCAGTAGCGCGGGCTCGTGGCGCCGGGCTGGCCGTAGCGGGGGCGTACTCCCAGCGGAGCATCCGCAGTGTCCCCTCCGGCCGGATTCGCTCGCGGCGTGCGAAGACGAGGCTGATGTGCACCGGCCGAGACGCGGCCGGAGTTGAGAGAAGGATGCACATCATGCTCACCACTGTCGCGGCTACGGCCGCAGAGCACCTCGGCCACTGGGGCGGCGCGCCGTTCTGGCCGTTCTTCGTCTTCTTCCCGCTGACTCTCCTGCTCATCGCGGGGTTGATCTTCGCGCTCGCGACCCGGCGCCGTCGTGCGTACGGACCGCCGTGGTCGCAGGGCGGCTGGGGAGGTTCGTCGACTCCGGGACGCAGCGCCGAGCAGGTGCTGGCCGAGCGGTTCGCCAAGGGCGACATCGACGAGACGGAGTACCGCGCCCGCCTCGAGGTCCTCCGCGCCAACCGCCCCGAGTCCTGACCCCCACCCGCACACCGCTCCGGTATGAGTTGTGGTCGGAAAATCGGCCATTTTCCGACCACAACTCATACCGGAGCAGGGGGCGTCTAGGGTGGAGCGGAGCCTTGGGAGCGAGGAGACAGGATGCAGACGATCGGCGTGCTCGGCGGCATGAGCTGGGAGTCGACGCTGGAGTGGTACCGCCTCGCGAACGAGCGGGTGCGCGAGCGTCTCGGCGGTCACCACTCCGCTCGCATCGTGCTCGACTCCGTCGACTTCGCCGAGGTCGAGGAGATGCAGGCGAAGGGCGAGTGGGATGCCGCGGGCGACCTCCTCGTCGCGCGTGCGAAGGCACTGGAGAGCGCGGGAGCGGAGCTGCTCGTCCTGTGCACGAACACGATGCACATCGTGGCGGACCGGATCGAGGATGCCGTCGGCATCCCGTTCCTGCATATCGGCGACGTGGCCGCGCTCGCCGTGACGCGCGCGGGTCTGTCTCGCGCCGGCCTGCTCGGCACGGCGTTCACGATGGAGCAGTCCTTCTACCGTGACCGCCTGGCGTCGCACGGCATCGAGGCGATCATCCCGGATGCCGTCGACCGCGAGGCCGTGCACCGCATCATCTACGACGAGCTCGTGCACGGGCAGATCCGCGAGGAGTCTCGGCAGAGGTACCGCGAGATCATCGGGCGGCTCGTCGACCGAGGTGCCGAGGGCATCATCCTCGGATGCACCGAGATCGAGCTGCTCGTGACGGCGGACGATTCCCCGGTGCCGGTGTTCCCCACCACGGCGTTGCACGTCGAGGTCGCGGTGGACCGGGCGCTCGCGGGGGAGTAGCGGGATCGGCTCCCGCATGGCGGTTGATAATTTTGTCAACCTGGGATGGCGTGGCGCACAGCGAGGCGACCGCGCCTGTGGCGCGTACCGTCGAACGGCTCCCTGCACGTGAGCGGCAGTTGCTGCAGGCCATGGCGGGGCTTCCTGCCGCCCAGCGCACTCTCACCCGCATCGCGCAGGACATGGGGCTCAACGAGACCGCGGATGTCGGGCCCGACCCCGCAGCGCCTGGACACCGTGCGCGGCATCATCGATCGTGGCAAGCCCTGCCGGTTTCGCCACCGGGCCGTGGCGGCGTATCTCACGAGCGAGTGGCCGAATGCGTGAGCGAGGCGCTCGTGTTCGCCGGCTCCATGGCCGTTCGTCGATGCGCATATCGCGCCACCACGGCAAAGCAAACCCCCGCGACGTAGAAGCTAGGCGAGGGTTTCTGGAACCGTTGTAACGACGGTTCTTGTGGCCGCGACGGGCGCCGATCCCGTGACCTCACGATTTTCAGTTGGATACGGCAGGGGCTCGTTGGTCGCCGTTTGCCGCGTGATTCCGTGGAAGTCGTCGTGGCTGGTCGCGGCTGGTTGGGGATAGTTGCAGTGGAGCTACCGGCACGGAACCGGCACAGAGAACGCCCGAACACCCAGCGCTGGATAGGATCTGCGTGAGTGTCGTGTCGTACGCAGCGTAGCTAGGAGAAGCATGGCCGAGTCGAAGGCATCAGCCCGCCAACGCCCGCGACTGGTGGGGAAAGACGACGAGCTGAGTCTCTCGGTCAGCGGTTATAAGGCGATCCGTGATGAGATGACTCTCCGAATCGCGCCGCTAACGATCATCGCGGGTGCGAATAGCGCAGGCAAATCCAGCTTCATGCAGCCGTTCCTTCTCATGAAGCAGACGCTTGATTCTGCTTTCGATCCCGGCCCGCTGCTCCTGCACGGACCAAATGTTAGAGCGACTGATAGGTCGCAGATTCTTAGCCGAGGAAAGTCGCGCAGCGACGTGGTGCAACGGTTCTCGGCCGGGATGAAGACGCCTAGAGACTCGCGGAAGGTCACTTTCGGTATTGACGGGCTCGATCTGGTGATCGAAACTGACGAGATTGGTGAAGACGGGCAGATCATTCGTCTGGCTGAGCCTTTGCGAAAGTCCGATGAGAAGGTGCTAAAGCAGCGGTTCGCCGACCTTGCGCAACGGTACCTGCGCGTCTTGAGGGACACCGAGGCGCACGGCGCCGACAGTTGGGGCTTCGATGTAGTCAGGAATCGTTGCTTTCTCGACCTCACTCTGGATCTGGGTGTAGGTGACAGGCGCTTTGGCATTAGCGTCAGCGACGAATTGACAGACGACCGGAGGTGGGTCGATCTTCTCCGCGGAATAATTCACGTGCCCGGTCTACGTGGGAATCCTGAGCGATCGTACAGTCGCTCGGCCGTGGGGTCCACGTTCCCTGGAACCTTCGATACCTATGTGGCCAGCATCGTGTATCAGTGGACCGAGAAAGATCGCACCCGTCTTGACCGCTTGTCACGACAACTTGAAGAGCTCGGGCTTACGTGGAAGCTGACGGCCCGGCGGCTCAACGATGCGTCCATCGAACTCTTGGTCGGTCGTACTCAACATGCTCAGCAAGGTGGAGCGAATGATGTGGTGAGCGTTGCAGATGTCGGATTCGGAGTAAGTCAGACGCTCCCCGTGCTCGTCGCGCTCCTCACAGCCAAGCCTGGACAGATCGTCTATCTCGAGCAGCCCGAAATTCATCTTCATCCAAAAGCTCAGTTGGTCTTGGCGGCGATTCTCGTTGAAGCCGCGGGCCGCGGAGTGCGTGTAGTCGCAGAGACGCACAGCTCACTTGTGATTCGAGGTATTCAGACAGCGGTCGCCGAACGTCAGCTCCAGCCAAATGACCTCTCCTTCAACTGGTTCGGTCGCGATGCCCTCACAGGTTTCCAGACCATCACCACAGCGAACGTTGATGAAGCGGGACGTTTTGGGGATTGGCCATTGGACTTCGACGACGTCTCTCGTGAGGCCGATTGGGCCTACCTCGATGCTGTTGAAGAGCGCGAAACTGGCGGAAGATGACACAGCTCATCGCTCACATCGTGGTCGATGCGTCAATCGCTCGAAGTGCCTCCGATCCCGCCAGGCATCCGGTGACAGTCGCCTGTCTTTCGTTTGCGCGCTTACTCGAAAAGAAGAGTTGCTCGACGGGGGCAATCATGACTCCCGCGCTTCAAGACGAGTGGAGACGTCATGCGTCGCGCATGATGACGTCATGGCTCGTGTCGATGGAGCAGCGTGGGAGAGTCCGCAGAGAGAAGGACCGTGTCGTGCGTGACTTGCGTGTGGCAGTCAAGACCATCTCGAACGAGGGTATTCGTGTCGCGATCGAGAAGGACCTCCATCTGAGCGAAGCCGCTGTGCTGCACGGTGTGCCGGTCGCATCGCTTGATGACAGGCAACGCCGATTCCTGAAGAGCCTCTCGGAGGCGTATCCGACGGCTGGACGAATTCAGTGGCTCAATCCTGCGACCGATTCGGGCTGGGAGACTTGGCTCGAGGGCGGGTGCAGCGATACACAGAGCTACCGCACGTCCGACGCCTGAGGACGCGCGACAGCCGAGGAGCGCCCGGAGCGCAGCGGAGCGAGGACCGTCCTCGGCGGCGACGGTGTAAGGAAGTGCAGCACGCAGTTCGACGTCTCAGCGCGGAGTGACTCGATCGTCTCTTGCCGGGACTCGAGGCGCACGTCCGCTGTGTCGAGTTCCTGGGACAGTGCGTCGATCGTTGCGTCGCGGTGTGCGATTGTGCCGTCGCGGTCCGCGAGCTGGATAAGCGCGGGTAAAGCGACGACCTCGGCGCCTACCAAAGCGACGCCTAGATTGATTAATGCGGCTCGTTAGCCGCGCGGTCCGGTTGGATGAGTTGCTCATGCCCGCCAGTGTCGCTGGGGCAACCGACATCCTTACCGGCACAAAACCGGCACAACATCTCCGAGTGCCCGTCTAGCTTCGCTCCGCTCGCTGGACGATCGGGGACAGGAGACGGGTTGCATCGCGCTGTGCTCGCACAACGAACGGGGACGGAAACCGCCTCTCACCAGGGCAAAGCAAAACCCCCGCGATGTAGAAGCTACGCGAGGGTTTCTGGAACCGTTGTAACGACGGTTCTTGTGGCTCCGACGGGCGTCGATCCCGTGACCTCACGATTTTCAGTCGTGCGCTCTACCAACTGAGCTACAGAGCCGTGCGACCGGCGAACCTGTCGCATCTAGACGAAAGGCCTCCTCGAAAGAAGGCCCGTCGCTTAGAGCGACCCTGACGGGACTTGAACCCGCGACCTCCGCCGTGACAGGGCGGCACGCTAACCAACTGCGCTACAGGGCCATACTTGTTTTCAATTGTATCGGACGGAGTGACCCCAACGGGATTCGAACCCGTGCTACCGCCGTGAAAGGGCGGCGTCCTAGGCCGCTAAACGATGGGGCCGAAGTCTGTCCCGGAGGACTTCCTTGCCGACGATCAAGCATAAGGGATGCGGAAGGCAAATCGCGAATCGAGGGCGAGTCTTCTTCCTCCCGGGCGTGTTCGGGAGCACGATGGAGGGGGTCGGCCGTGCCCGGAGGCCCTCCCGAGACCCTGTTGCGGATGTGAAAGTTGTTGTTAGTGTGGCATCTGTGAAACCGGCGGAAGGGGCCGTGTGAACGACAAGCTCTCCCTCGCGGATGCTGCAGCTGCGGCATCCGCGGAATGCGGCTGCGCTCCCAGCGCCGCCGAAAGCCGCGCCTTCTGGAAGAACGGCAGTCTCAGCCGACGCGGCGCGCTCGGTCTCGGCGCTCTCAGCGTCGTCGCGCTCAGCGCGTTCGGCGTCACCTCCAGCGTCTCCGCCGCCTACGCCGCGAACTACCCGAGCTGGGACGACGTGCAGCGCGCGATGGCCAGCGAGTCGGCCAAGGCGGCAGAGGTCACCCGCATCCAGGGCCTGATCGACGGACTCACGCAGCGCGTGGCCGAGACGCAGGCTGCCGCCGAGGTTGCGACCAACGAGTTCTACGAGGCCCAGCAGGCGTTCTTCGACGCCGCCATGAAGGCCGACCAGCTGCAGGCGCAGGCCGACGCGCAGGCCGCACTCGCCGACGAGTCCACTCGCAAAGCCGCGCAGGTCGCCGCGCAGCTCTACCGCAACGGCGGCGACGACACCGCGCTCGAGCTGTTCTTCACGGGCTCCGCCGACAACGCCGACGAGCTGCTGTCGCGCCTCGGCTCGATGGACAAGCTCTTCGAGTACAACCAGTCGGTCTACGACAAGGCCGTCAAGGCGCGCGACTCGGCGCAGTCGCTCAGCGACCAGGCCGTGGTCGCCCGCAACGAGCGTGACCGCCTGCAGCAGATCGCCGAGCAGAAGATGGTCGAGGCGCAGGCCGCCGCGGACGCCGCACAGGCCGCCCTCGACGAGCAGACTGCGAACCTCGCCACCATGCAGGCGCAGCTCGCCGCCCTCAAAGACGCCACGGCCACCACGGTCGCCGGCTACCAGGAGGGTGTGCGCGTCGCCGAGGAGGAGCGCCGTCGCCGGGAGGCGGCAGAGGCGGCAGCGAACGCGGGCGGCAACAGCGGCGGCGGAGGAACCCCGGGAACCGGCGGGGGGGTGCGCCCGCACGGCGGCCACCGCAGCTCCGGATACGGCGCGCGTCCCGCTCCGTGCCGCGGATGCTCCACGTTCCACTACGGCGTCGACCTCGCGAACGGCTGCGGCGCAGCGATCTACGCCGCCCACTCCGGCACCATCGACTACGCGGCCCGCAACGGCGGCTACGGCAACTACATCCGCATCCAGCACGGCGGCGGCGTCGGCACCGGCTACGGGCACATCCGCGACGGAGGCTTCGCGGTCCGCCGCGGCCAGTGGGTCGAAGCCGGTCAGGTCATCGCGTATGCGGGCAACACCGGCAACTCCGCCGGCTGTCACCTGCACTTCGAGGTCTACATCAACGGCCGCACGGTCAACCCGATCGAGTTCATGGCGCAGCACGGCGTCTCGGTCTGATTCCGAGGCACCGCAGCCCCACCGCACGCGAAGACCCCCGGCCCGCTCAGCGGAACCGGGGGTCTCGTGCGTCGGATGCGGGTCAGTGGCCCTGCTCGGCGAAGCGGGCGATGGCCTCGTCGAGGATGCGCTGCGCCTCAGCGGCGCCGGCCCACTCGTCGACCTTGACCCACTTGTTGGGCTCGAGGTCCTTGTAGTGCTCGAAGAAGTGCGCGATCTCGCTCTTCGTGTGCTCCGGGATGTCGTCGATGTCGTGGATGTGCGCCCAGCGCGGGTCCTTCGACAGCACGGCGACCAGCTTGTCGTCGCCGCCGGCCTCGTCGCTCATGCGCAGCACCGCGACAGGACGGACGTTCACGACGACGCCCGGGTAGATCGGGTGGTCGAGCAGCACCAGCACGTCGAGCGGGTCGCCGTCCTCGCCGAGCGTGTTGTCGAAGTAGCCGTAGTCGGCCGGGTAGCCGAACGTCGTGTAGAGCACACGGTCGAGGTGGACTCGTCCGGTCTCGTGGTCGACTTCGTACTTCACGCGGCTGCCGCGCGGGATCTCGATGACGGCGTCGTGTGCGCCCATGCGTGTGCTCCTCAGAATGACGGTTGGATGCCGCGCACTAGCCTACTCGGGGCGTCCACCGGTCGTGTCTTCGCCCTGTCGCGGCGCCAGGCGCGTGAGAAGACGGTCGATGAGCGTCGACAGCGCTCCCGTGAACACGAGGACGAGCAGCGCCAGGTACCCCTGCGGGCCGACGGCCACAGCGATCGCGAGCGCGACGGCGAACAGGACGATCGCGGAGATGTCCGCCGCGGCTCCGTGCCGGATGCGCGCGGGCGCCGCCGTGGTGAGCTCCGGATGCCGCAGCAGATGCACGCGGGCCGCGAGCGACGTGACCTGCGTGAGGATGAGTGTGCCGATGTACAGCACCTGCTGCAGCGGATCGGTGTCCATCTGGCCGACCATCGCGGTCGGGACCGGCAACCACACGATCGTGGCGAGCCAGGCGATGTTCCACCAGAGCAGCGCACGAGTCATCGCGGTCACCTCGTCGTACTGTCTGTGGTGACCCATCCAGAAGTTCGCGATGAGCAGGAAGCTGAGCGCGAAGCTGAACAGCTGCCCGGCGTGCTCCTGCAAGAACTCCAGCGTGTCGATCCGAGCCGATGCCGCCTCCCCGACGGACTCCATGAGGGGGAGGATCAGGAGCGTCATCGCGATCGCCACGACCGCATCGACGAACGCCTTGAACCGCTCCGTCTTGTAGGACTGGGTGCTGGTGCGATCTGCCACGGCGCCAGACTAGTCCCCGCATCCCCCAGGCTGCGCCGCACGCGCTCACGCGGCGGTGCCCTAGCGTGGAGATGTGCCGTCGCTCTCACCTGCCGTCGCCGAGGTCCGTCTCGCCGTGCGCACCGCCCTCGCAGACCTGCCCGAAGGATCGACCGTCGTCGTCGCCCTCTCGGGCGGTCCTGACTCCCTCGCTCTCGCCGCCGCCACGGCGTTCGAGGCGCCTAAGCTCAGGCTGCGGGCGGCCTCGCTCACCGTCGACCACGGACTGCAGGACGGATCGGATGCCGTCGCCCAGCGTGCCGCGAAGACCGCTGCCGGGCTCGGGCTCGACGCGCTCGTGGTGCGGGTCGACGTCGGCACGGACGGCGGACCGGAGGCTGCGGCACGCGACGCCCGCTACAGCGTGCTCCGCGATGCGGCATCCGATGTGCACGCCGCGGCCGTCCTTCTGGGCCACACGCTCGACGACCAGGCCGAGACCGTGCTGCTCGGTTTGGCCAGGGGATCGGGTGCCGCGAGTCTGCAGGGCATGGCTCCCGCGCGGCGCGACGACGACGACGGCCTGCGCTGGGTGCGACCGCTGCTGGGCGTGCGGCGGGCGACCACCCGTGCGTTCTGCGAGGCGTCGGGCCTCGAGGTGTGGGACGACCCGCACAACGTCGAGCCCCGCTTCGCGCGCGTCAGGGTCCGCGAGCGGGTGCTCCCGGTGCTGGAGGCGGAGCTGGGGCCGGGGATCGCCGAGGCTCTCGCCCGCACGGCCGAGCAGCTGCGCGAGGACGCCGAAGCGTTCGACGAGATGATCCACGAGACCATCGAGGACATCGTCGAGCACGCCGAGGCCGGGATCTCGGTGAGCGCGGCCGCCCTCGCCGCTAACCCGGCCGCGCTCCGCAACCGCATCATCCGGCTCGTGGTCGACAGCGAGTTCGGCGTGAGCCTCACACGTGCGCAGACGGTCGAAGTGGCGCGCCTGGTCACGGACTGGTCGGGGCAGGGCCCCATCGACCTGCCCGGATGCTCGGCGTCGCGCATCGGCGGACGCATCGTCTTCACGGCGTCCGCGCGCTGATCCGCCCCGCCTTCGGGCGATCATGCGCAAGGTACGGTGCCGGTTCTTCCGGATGCCTTGTGCCGTGTCAGAACCGCTCGTGCTCGACGTGGCGCAGCTGCGGGATCAGGCGCACGGCTGACGCGGTGCTCGCCGCACGCGACGGCCCCCCGCATCCTGGGCCGGTTCTGACCAGGATGGGGGGCGCCGTCGTGCAGTGGGGGCGTTACCTCTTGCCGCCGAGCAGGCCGCCGAGGATGTCGCCGATTCCGCCACCGGAACCGCCGTTCCCACCGCCCAGAAGGCCACCGAGGATGTCACCAAGGCCGCCGCCGGAGCTGGACCCGCCGCCGTTCCCGCCGCCGAGCAGGCCGCCGATGATGTCGCCGATGCCACCGCCCGATGAGTCGGCCGACTCCTTCTTGTTCTTGTTCGCGTTCGCGATGAGTCCCATGATGATCGGCGCGAGGATGGGCAGGAGCTTGCCGAAGTCGATACCAGCCGTCTCCTTCGACGTCGTGAGCTTCTCGGTGACGTGCTTCTGGTCGGCACCGAGGATGTGCGACACGATCTTGCCGCCGTCCTCCTGATCGACGTCGTCGACGCGCGACGCGCCGGTCGTGCCCTCGTGCTTCCTCAGCGCGTTCTCGATCGCGGACGACCCTTCAGCCGTCGACGCGTTCTTGGCCAGCCCGCCCAGGAGCACGGCGCCGCCCTGCTCCACGGCAGCCTTGGCGACGTCACGCGAGACGCCGAGCTTCTCGGCGATGTCGTCGATGGGGACCTGGCTGAGGATGTCGTCGAGGGCCATGGGGTTCCTTCCGTTCGCGGCGCATGCGCCTCCTTCCGCACACAGTACTGCCGAAGAGGTGGCCGACGACATCCTCGGGGCCGACACATCGCCGCGCGTCGCCGTCTGACCGGATGCCGTGTGCCGCGGCATCCGGTCGTGTCGCCTAAAATCGATCCATGCGCGCCGCGGACATCCAGGACGACCTTGCCCAGATCCTCGTCACGGAGGAGGAGATCCGCGCCAAGCTCGATGAGCTCGCCGCGCAGGTCGCGGCCGACTACGAGGGCAAGGACCTGCTCCTCGTCGGTGTCCTCAAGGGCGCCATCATGGTGATGGCCGACTTCGCGCGGGCACTGCCGTTCCACGCACCCATGGACTGGATGGCGGTGTCGAGCTACGGGGCCAGCACGAAGTCCAGCGGTGTCGTGCAGATCCGCAAAGACCTCGACACCGACCTGCACGGCAAGCACGTGCTGATCGTCGAGGACATCATCGACTCCGGCCTCACACTGAGCTGGCTGCTGGAGAACTTCGAGTCCCGAGGCGCCGAGTCCATCGAAGTGCTGGCGCTCCTGCGCAAGCCTGAGGCGGCGAAGGTCGAAATCGACTGCAAGTACGTCGGGTTCGACATCCCCACGGAGTTCGTCGTCGGCTACGGCCTCGACTACGCGGAGCGTTACCGCAATCTGCGCGATGTCGCGGTGCTCGCCCCGCACGTGTACTCCTGATCCGTCGCCGAACCCTCTCCTGGGCCCGAACGCACGCGTGCCGTCGCCCGCTACGCCGTGGGTGAACGCACAGCAGCCACCAAGCGCTCCCGCGATACGCTGATCCGACCATGGACGTGAAGAAGCTCACCCGGAATCCGCTGATCTACGTGGCCCTGATCGGTCTGCTGCTGTTCGGCGGCTTCCTGCTGATCTCCACCCTCGGCGCGCCCAAGCAGATCACCACGCAGGAGGGCCTGAAGCTCCTCGCCGGCCAGACGGTGACCGAGGTCGTGAACACCGACGGCGATCAGCGCGTCGACATGACCCTCTCCAAGCCCTACGAGGGTGCCGAGGCCGTGCAGTTCTACTACGTCGAAGCCCGCGCCGCCGACGTCGTGAAGGCGATTGACGAGGCGAACCCCAAGGAGGGTTTCAACGACGCCGTGCCGCGCGCGACCTGGTTCGACGGCTTCCTCTCGCTGCTGCTTCCGATGCTGTTGCTGGGCCTGCTGTTCTGGTGGCTGCTCTCGTCGATGCAGGGCGGCGGCGGCAAGGTCATGCAGTTCGGCAAGTCCAAGGCCAAGCTCGTCAACAAGGAGACGCCGACCGTCACGTTCGCCGACGTCGCCGGCGCCGACGAAGCGATCGAGGAGCTCCACGAGATCAAGGAGTTCCTGCAGGACCCGGCGAAGTTCCAGGCGATCGGCGCACGCATCCCGAAGGGTGTGCTGCTGTACGGCCCTCCGGGAACCGGCAAGACGCTCCTCGCCCGCGCCGTCGCAGGCGAGGCGGGCGCCCCCTTCTACTCGATCTCCGGTTCCGACTTCGTCGAGATGTTCGTCGGCGTCGGCGCCTCCCGTGTGCGCGACCTGTTCAACCAGGCCAAGGAGAACGCCCCGGCGATCATCTTCATCGACGAGATCGACGCCGTCGGCCGTCACCGTGGCGCCGGACTCGGCGGCGGCAACGACGAGCGCGAGCAGACCCTCAACCAGATGCTCGTCGAGATGGACGGCTTCGACCCGAACGCGAACGTCATCGTGATCGCGGCGACCAACCGTCCCGACATCCTCGACCCGGCTCTGCTGCGCCCCGGCCGCTTCGACCGCCAGATCGGCGTCGACGCCCCCGACCTCAAGGGTCGCCAGCGCATCCTCGAGGTGCACGCCAAGGGCAAGCCCCTCTCGAAGAGCGTCGACCTCGAGGTCGTCGCCCGCAAGACCCCCGGGTTCACGGGCGCCGATCTCGCGAACGTGCTCAACGAGGCCGCGCTGCTCACCGCGCGCTCCAACGCGCAGCTCATCGACAACCGTGCGCTCGACGAGGCGATCGACCGCGTCATCGCCGGTCCGCAGCGCCGCACCCGCGTGATGAAGGACAAGGAGAAGCTCATCACGGCGTACCACGAGGGCGGCCATGCCCTCGCCGCCGCCGCGATGAACCACACCGACCCCGTCACGAAGATCACCATCCTCCCTCGCGGCAAGGCCCTCGGCTACACGATGGTGCTGCCGCTCGACGACAAGTACTCCGTCACCCGCAACGAGCTGCAGGATCAGCTGACGTACGCCATGGGCGGTCGCGTCGCCGAGGAGATCGTCTTCCACGACCCGACCACGGGCGCATCCAACGACATCGAGAAGGCGACCTCGATCGCCCGCAAGATGGTCATCGAGTACGGCATGACCACCGAGGTCGGTCCGGTCAAGCTCGGCTCGGAGGGCGGCGACATGTTCGTCGCGCGCGACATGGGCCGCGGACGCGAGTACTCCGAGAAGGTCGCCGAGCGCGTCGACGCCGAAGTGCGCGCCCTCATCGAGCAGGCGCACAACGAGGCCTATCAGGTCATCAGCGAGAACCGTGAGATCCTCGATCGCCTCGCTCTCGCGCTGCTGGAGGAGGAGACGCTCGACCACAACCGCATCGCGGAGATCTTCCAGGACGTGAAGAAGCTCCCGGAGCGTCCGCTCTGGCTCTCCAGCGAGGACCGTCCGGTCTCCGACCTGCCGCCGATCGAGGTGCCCAAGCGCGACGTGTCGCTCGCCGCGTCGGTCGAAGCACCTGCCGCCACGCCTCGTACGCAGTCGGGCGCGGCCGGCGCCGGCCACGCGCGCCCCGCGACGGCCTGACCATGGCCGTCGACCGGGAACGGGTCGCACGGCTGACCCGCGAACTGCTCGAAGCGATCGGCGAGGAACCCGAGCGCCCTGGGCTGCGCCAGACCCCCGCCCGCATGGCCGACCTGTACTCCGAGTTCTTCTCGGGCGTGGGAGAGGACCCCGGCGCACCCCTGGCGCACACGATCAGCGTGACCCGTGGTCCCGCCCCGGACACGCTGCCCTCGGGGGCCGTGCTCCTGCGCGACATCCGGTTCCGTTCCGTGTGCGAGCATCATCTGCTGCCTTTCGCGGGCCGCGCGCACATCGCCTACCTCCCCGGTGAGCAGGTGGTCGGTCTCGGAGCGCTCGTGCGGGTCGTCGAGATCCTCGCCGCACGGCCGCAGGTGCAGGAGCGGCTCGGCGAGCAGATCGCCGACGCCATCGCGGAGCACCTCGACACGAGGGGAGTGCTCGTCGTGCTCGATGCGACGCACGGATGCGTGACGATGCGCGGAGGACGACAGCCGGAAGCCTCCATGCTGACGATCGCGGCGCGCGGTGCCTACACGGATGCCGTGAGCCGCACCGAGCTCATCGCGCTCATCAGTACCGGCGGCGGATCGAGCGCCGATCCGGGGGTGGCCGCGTGGCCCGGTGACGGCGCGGGGACGGCCGCTCCGTGACCGCGATCTGGGGCATCGTCAACGTCACGCCCGACTCGTTCAGCGACGGCGGCCGCTTCCTGGCCGCGGACGACGCCGTCGCGCACGGGCTCCGGCTGCGCGCAGAGGGGGCGTCTGTGCTCGACATCGGCGGCGAGTCGACACGACCCGGTGCCGAGCGCGTGAGCCCCGAGGTCGAGCAGGCTCGCGTGATCCCCGTGATCGAACAGCTCGCCGAAGCCGGAGTGCCGGTGAGCATCGACACCCTCAACGCGTCGACCGCGGCCGCTGCCGTGCGGGCGGGAGCGCGCATCGTCAACGACGTGTCCGGCGGGCTCGCCGACCCCGAGATGCGGGCGGCCGTCGCCGAGTCCGGCGCCGACTACGTGATCGGGCACTGGCGCGGATTCTCCTCCGACATGTACGCGCGCGCCGAGTACCGCCGTGTCGCGCGAGAGGTCGCGGGGGAGCTTCAGGAGCGGATCGGTGAGGCCGCGGCATCCGGCATCGCCCCGTCGCGTCTCATTGTCGACCCCGGGATCGGCTTCGCCAAGGCAGGGGCGCAGAACTGGGACGTGCTGCGGGGTCTCGACGAGATCGTCGCACTCGGGCCGCGCGTGCTCGTCGGCACGTCGCGCAAGCGGTTCCTCGCCGAGACGCTGCAGCGCACGGCCGGCGGCGAGACCGCCGACCTCGCCGGGGTGTCGACGGAGCGGCGCGATCTCGCGACCGCTGTGACCAGTGCCCTCGCCGCGCGGGCCGGCGCATGGGCGGTGCGCGTGCACGACGTGGCGGCGACGCGCGATGCGCTCGCGGTGGTGCACGCCTGGGACGGTGCCTGAGGCGAGGCCGTCCCCCTGTCACCATGGCCGGAACGTACCCTGGGATCATGCACCTCGACGAGATCCGCCTCACCGGGCTCACCGTGTTCGGCCGCCACGGCGTCTACGATCACGAACGCGGGAACGGGCAGGAGTTCACCATCGACGTGACCCTGCGGATGCCGCTGCATCCGGCAGCCTCGTCCGACGACGTCGCCGACACCGTGCACTATGGAGAGCTCGCCGAGCGGATCGCCGAGATCGTCTCCGGCGACCCGGTCAACCTCATCGAGACCCTCGCCGAGCGCGTCGCCGACGCCGCGCTCGCCGACTCCCGCGTCCGCGAGGCGAGCGTCACGGTGCACAAGCCGCACGCCCCGATCCCGCTCACGTTCGCCGACGTCTCGGTGACCGTTCACCGCACGCGACAGGAGGTGCCGTTGTGAGCCGCAACCTGACCATCCCGCCGGACATCCCGCCCTCGACGACAGGACGAGAGGATGCCGTCGCCGTCGTCGCACTCGGTGCGAACCTCGGCGATCGCGAAGACACGATCCGCCGTGCCGCCGAGCGCATCGCGCGGCTGCCCCTCGTGAGCGACGTGCGGTTGTCACGCTTGATCGAGAGCGTCGCGATCAAGCTCGACGGGCCCGACCCCGACGCTCCCGTCTATGTGAACGCCGTGGCGCTCGTCACCACGCGCCTCGCGCCGGAGATCCTCCTCGGCATGCTCCACGCGATCGAGGCGGAGAACGGCCGCGAGCGACTGGAGAGGTGGGGCGACCGCACGCTCGACCTCGACCTCATCGCGTACGACGACGAAACCTCCGACGAGCCCCACCTGCAGCTGCCGCATCCGCGGGCGTCCGAGCGGCTGTTCGTCTTGGAGCCCTGGCTGGAGCTCGACCCCGACGCCGTGCTGCCAGGGCGGGGCAGGGTGGCCGACCTCGTCGCGCGGCTGCGCGCTGGGGGAGAGTGATGCGGCGCACATCTGCCGGACTCCTCGTCGTGCTGGCGCTGCTCGCGGGCGGCGCCGGCTTCCTCCTCGACCACGTGCGCACCGCCATGGGGCGGGCGACCTTCACCCCGTCGCTGTTCCTCCCGGTGCTCCTGGTCATCATCGGTGTGGCCTCGCTCGTGCTCGCCTGGCCGGTGCGGCGCAGCGTGCGCACCGGCATCCGCATCGACCCCTTCCGGGCGCTTCGCGCTGTCACGCTCGCGCGCGCGTCGAGCCTCCTCGGAGCCATCATGGCGGGCTTCGGCGCGGGTCTGCTGGCCTACCTGCTGTCGCGGCCGATCGATCCGCGGGTAGGGTCGACAGTGGCCTTGATCGCACTGATCGGCGGCGCGGTCGTGCTCGTGATCGCCGCGCTCGTGGCCGAACAGCTCTGCACCATCCCGAAGGATCCCGATGACTCAGAACCCCGAGACCCCTCCGCTGAACCAGGACCCTCGGAGTACGACGCAGGGCACTGACCCCGGCGTTCTGGACCGCGGCACCTACACCGCACTGCGCACGCCCCGCAGCGCCGCACGGCTCGAGCTCGACGGCGTGTGGCACCAGATCTCTCCGCGGTACGTCGTGTCGCAGATCGTGCAGAACCTCATCGTGATCGCGCTGGTCGTGATCGCCGCCCTCGTGCTGACGTTCGTGCTCGAGCAGCAGTGGGCGCTCATCCCGGCCGGCGTCGTCGTGCTCCTCACCCTCGCGACCCTCGTGGTCTTGCCGCGACAGGCGCGCGCGATCGGATACATGCTGCGCGACGACGACATCGTCTTCCGCAAGGGGATCCTGTGGCAGCGGATCATCGCGGTGCCGTACGGACGCATGCAGCTCGTCGACATCACGCAGGGCCCGCTCGACCGTGCCTTCTCGGTGTCGCAGCTCAAGCTGGTCACGGCTGCCGCGACCACGGGAGTGCAGATCCCCGGCCTCACCCCCGACGCCGCCGAGGCCCTGCGCGACACGCTCATCGAGGTCGCCGAGACCCGCCGGACCGGACTGTGAGCGAGCAGCCGCCCATCGCGTCCGCCCAGGCTCCTGCCGGTCAGCCGACGCTCGCCGACGGCGAGTGGCACCGGATGCACCCGCTGACGCCGCTCTTCAAGGGCGGCCTCGCCCTCATCGTCGTCGGCGGTCTGGTCTTCGCGAACCTGCGCGACCGCCTCATCGCCTGGGTGGTCGACCTCTTCGAGCCCGATGCGCACGACGACTACAACGGCGGAGATGCGGTCGACTGGGTCGTCGCGAACAACCTCGCGCTGGTCGTGCTGCTCGGCGTGCTCGCGCTCGTCGTGGTCCTCGTCGGCATCTTCTGGGTGGTCTGGCGCTTTCAGCAGTTCCGCATCACCGGCGATCACGTCGAGGTGCGCAAGGGCATCGTGTTCCGTTCGCACCGCCGAGCGCCTCTCGACCGGGTGCAGGGCGTCAACCTCACGCGTCCTTTCCCGGCGCGGCTCATCGGGCTGGCCAAGCTCGAAGTGGTCGGCGCGGGCAACGATGCGAACGTCGAGCTCGAGTACCTCGCCACGGCACGCGCGGAGTCGGTGCGCGCCGACATCCTGCGCCTGGCGTCCGGGGCGCGCGCGGCTCGCCAGGCGGCCGCATCCGGGACTCCGATGCCCGCCGGTGCGCCAGGATCGGTTCGCGCCCAGCTCTCGGGCGTCGTGGGCGACGGGGTCAACGGACTCATCGCGGGCGTCGACCTGGCCGATGTCGCGCCCGAGAGCGTGGTGAAGATCCCCGCGGGGCGGCTTATCGGCTCGCAGCTGATCTCGAGCGTGCTGTGGCTGGGCTTCTTCGGCGTGATCTTCCTCCTGGCGATGGGCGGCGTGCTCTTCGGAGCGATCGTCGACGATGCGCCGGTCGACGGCATCGTCGGACTCGGCGTGGGACTGGGCGTCGGCATCCCCCTCATCATCACGACCGTCGGAATCACGTGGGCGCGGATCTCCACGTCGCTGCGATACGCGATCGCGCCGACACCCGATGGCGTGCGCATCACGTACGGCCTGCTCACGACGGTCACCGAGACCCTTCCGCCTGGCCGCATCTTCGCCGTCGAAGTGTCGCAGTCGCTGCTGTGGCGCCCGTTCGGCTGGTGGACGATCAAGATCAACCGCATGAGCGGCAAGAGCGCGTCGCAGCAGCAGTCCGGCAACGCGCAGCAGTTCAACGTGGTGCTGCCGGTGGGGAAGCGGGCCGACGTCGAGCGCGTTCTCGCCCTGATCCTCCCCGACGCCCCTGCGTCGGACATCCCTCTGGTGTGGGAGCACGGGATCCTCGGGCCCGCAGCCGACGACCCCTATCGCACGATGCCCGCACGCGCGTGGTGGCGTCGGCCGCTGTCGTGGAAGCGGCACGGTTACGCCGTCACGGATTTCGGCGTGCTGCTGCGTCGCGGAACGGTATGGCGCAAGCTCGCCGTCTTCCCTCTGGCGCGGATGCAGGGCGTCTCGCTCGCGCAGGGACCGATCGACCGCGCGCAGCGCGTGTCGGGCGCCCAGGTGCACTCGGTGCAAGGTCCGATCACCGGCGTGCTCTCCGGCCTCGAACGTGCCGATGCGCTGCACCTTCTCGACGAGGTCAGCCGGGCGGCGGTGCGCGCAGCCGCACTCGACCAGTCCCACCGCTGGGGGGAGCACGCGACACCCGCCCCGTCGGCGGATGCTGCGAGCCCCGAGCCCGCGTTCGTCGCACCGCCGGTGCCGCCGCTCGCGGTCCCGCCGGTGCAAGCCCCGGTGCCGCCGGCGGCGCAGCCTGTGTCCCCTGTGCCTCCGGTGCAGGCGCCGATGCCTCCGATGCAGCCTCCGCTGCCTCCGGTGCCGCCGGTGCCCCCGGTGCAGCCTCCGGCGCAGCCGGGCGCGGGAGAGGCTCGATGAGCGATCCGCTGCGGCGCGATGGGCGGTTGGGGGTGGGCATCATCGGCGCAGGCCGGGTCGGACCGGTGATCGGCGCGGCGCTGGCCGGAGCCGGGCACGCCATCACCGGGATCACGAGCGGCTCCGACGATGACCGCGCGTCGGCGGTCCTTCCCGATGTGCCCGTGCTGGAGCCGCTCGACGTGGTGCGGCGCAGCGAGCTCGTCGTGCTCGCCGTGCCCCACGACCAACTCCCCGACCTGGTCGCCGGGATCGCCGAGCTCGGCGGATGGCAGCTCGGTCAGCTCGTTCTCCACACCGACCCGGCATACGGCGTCGAGGTGCTGCGTCCGGCTGCCGAGCGCGGAGCCATCCCGCTCGCCGTGCACCCCGCGATCGCTTTCACGGGTACCTCGATCGATCTCCGCCAGCTTCAGGCGGGATACGCGGCCGTGACGGCGCCGCCCGCAGTGCTGCCGATCGCTCAGGCGATCGCCGTCGAGATCGGCTGCGAACCCGTCGTGATCGCCGAGGACGACCGCACCGCGTACGCCGATGCGATCGAGACTGTCACCGAGTTCTCCCGCTCGCTCATCGCGCAGTCGACGGGACGCCTCAGAGGCATCGGCGTCGAGAATCCGGGCGGGTACCTGTCTGCGCTCGTGCAGTCGACGGTCGAGCGTGCGCTGCGCGACGCCTCGGACCCGTCGCCGCTCGGCTGAGGCGCGGCTCACACGCGCCGCGCGGGGCGCGGACAGCCGGCGCCAGGCCCTGCGGGGGTGCCCGCAGGGGCGGGTGCGGCGCCTCGGTAAACTGGGAGAGACTTCCAAGGAGCCCCGAATGACTGACGCGTCCGCCGCGCCCGAGCAGAACCCCCAGATCGCCGACGAAGACGTGCACGAGCAGAAGGCCGTCCGCCTGGCCAAGCGCGAGCGCCTCATCGCGAAGCGCGCGGATGCCGGAGGGGGTGCGTTCCCGGTGGGCGTGCCGATCACGCACACGATCCCCGCGCTCCGGGCCGAGTACGGCGACCTGGAAGCCGGCGCCGAGACCGGCGTCGTCGTGGGCGTCGCCGGCCGCGTGGTGTTCAGCCGGAACACCGGCAAGCTCTGCTTCGCCACGCTGCAGGCGGGCGACGGCTCGCGCATCCAGGCGATGATCTCCCTCGCGAACGTCGGCGAGCAGTCGCTCGCGGACTGGAAGGAGTACGTCGACCTCGGCGACCACGTGTTCGTGCACGGCGAGGTGATCTCCAGCCGCCGCGGCGAGTTGTCGATCATGGCCGACGAGTGGACCATCGCGTCGAAGGCGATCCTGCCGCTGCCCAACGCCTACGCCGAGCTCAGCGAAGAGAGCCGGGTGCGCAGCAGGTACCTCGACCTCATCGTGCGCGAGCAGGCCAGGACCACCGTGCGCGCTCGCGCGACGGTGAACGCGAGCCTGCGCGCGACGTTCGCCAGCCACGGCTACCTCGAGGTCGAGACGCCCATGCTGCAGGTGCAGCACGGTGGAGCATCCGCCCGGCCGTTCGTCACGCACTCCAACGCCTTCGACACCGAGCTGTACCTCCGCATCGCCCCGGAGCTCTACCTCAAGCGCGCGGTCGTCGGCGGCATCGAGCGGGTGTTCGAGATCAACCGCAACTTCCGCAACGAGGGAGCCGACTCCACGCACAGCCCGGAGTTCGCGATGCTCGAGGCGTATCAGGCATACGGCGACTACAACCAGATGGCCGCGCTCACGCAGGAGCTCGTGCAGCAGGCGGCCATCGCGGTCTCCGGTTCGACCTCTGTCACCTGGGCGGACGGCACCGAATACGACCTCGGCGGTGAGTGGGACCGCATCTCGATGTACGAGTCGCTGTCCGCGGCCTCCGGGCGAACGATCACACCGCAGGACCCGGTCGAGGATCTCATCGCGTTCGCGGAGGAGAACGGCGTCGACCTTCCACCGCAGGCCACGCACGGAAAGCTCGTCGAAGAGCTCTGGGAGCACTTCGTGAAGGGCGACCTCGTGCGTCCCACCTTCGTCATGGACTTCCCTGTCGACACGTCGCCGCTCGTCCGCGAGCACCGTTCGATCGACGGCGTCGTGGAGAAGTGGGATCTGTACATCCGCGGATTCGAGCTGGCGACCGGATACTCGGAGCTCGTCGACCCCGTGATCCAGCGTGAACGTTTCGTCGAGCAGGCCAAGCTCGCAGCCAGAGGCGACGTCGAGGCGATGCCGATCGACGAGGAGTTCCTGCGCGCCCTCGAGCACGGCATGCCGCCGTCGGGAGGCATGGGCATGGGCATCGACCGGCTGTTGATGGCCATCACCGGCCTCGGCATCCGCGAGACGATCCTCTTCCCCCTGGTGAAGTAGACGCGCTCCGCCGTCGGCGGCGAGGTGCCACTCTGCTGCCGTCGTCACGCGGCGGCGCCTCGGTGGAACGCCCACTCGGGCAGCATCGCGGCGTCGATCATCGTCCGGAGCAGGGCGGCGAGACCGTAGCGGGGATCGATCTCCGCCACGAGATCGAGATAGTACGCGGCATGCGACGCGCGACCCAGAGCCCAGGAGAGCCACGCCGCCACGGTGAGCGCTCCAGGACGCGAAGGGCGGGGAGCGCGCGCCGCGACCGCCCTCGCGAGTCGCAGAGCGCGTCTCAACCGGTCGGCGTCGGGTGCGGGTCCGCGACCGAGGAACAGCTCGCCGAGGTCTTCGGGGATGCTGGTGCCGTCGTCGGCGAACGCCAGCTGCGCGGCGAGCGTGCGCGCGCCTCCCACGCGATCGCTGGCCCACTGGGTGAGCGCGACGTCACGCAAGAGGGGGCGGTCGAGGCACCAGAGGAGCGCGGCCGCCGCGAAAGGCGGCGGCGCGTCGGGGTCGTCGAGAAGCGCCTCGAACAGCTCGGTGACGTCGTCGAGCAGCAGGAGCGCGGCGAGAGCCTGCGGATTCTCGCGGGCGGTGAGCCGCACGTCGTCGCCGCGGTCGAGGAGGCCCGAGATGTCGCGCAGGGCACGCCCCACGCGCTCCTTCTCCGCGAGGTCGGCGGTCGGCAGCGCGGCGCCGGAGAGCTGATCGCCCGAGACATCGGCACCGCCCGGCACCTCCGGCGGCGGGACCTCGTCGAACGGAACGAGCTGGGGATCGTCGTGCAGATAGCTCGCCCAGCCGGCGGGGGTCACGCACAGCGCGTCGACGATGCGGAGGTCCCGCTCGTCGGCGCAGGCGAGCAGATCGTCGACCTGGGGTGCGAACGGCAGCAGCAGCCCGTCGTGGGTGCTCAGCGGCTCGTCGTCGACGTAGGCGACGACGGCGACGGCATCCGTGCCGTCGACCCGCGTGACGAGGTCGATCGCGGCATCCGCGTATCCCTCGGGATCGACGTGGTCCGCAGGAAGATCGAGGCGGAGCGCGCCATGCGTCCGCGAACCGCGGAACGGCAGCAGCAGGATGCTGCGGCGGGGCGTGAACCCGGCGAGTGAGGGGACGATGCGCAGGAAGTCCGCAGAATCCGCGGCTCGGAGAACTGTGGTCATGACGCGAGTGTCGGCCATGGCGGGCACCGCGCGGGGGCGTTCCACAGGGTTCGGGCGGGGAATCCTGAAGGTCGTCCGATGTGGAGGAGAAGTGCCTCGCGTACGATGGTGTCATGGAGAACTTCTGGCTCGCCGCGGCATGGTCGATCCTTCCGACCATCGGCGTGAGCGTCGTGTTCTTCTTCGTGCTGCGCGGCATCCTCCGCTTCGACCGCACGGAGCGCAAGGTGCACGCCCGGATCGAGGCGGAGGAGCGCGCGGCTCGCGGGCTCCCGCCCCGCTCCTGAGCAGCGTCGGAGGCATCCGCTACCGTAAGCGTGAGCGCCCGCCGCGATGAACGGTGTCGCGGTGCGGGTGCGCGCAGAGAGGACGGGGGATGATCCCAGACGGCTGGGGCTGGTGGCTCGCTGCCTTCCTGCTCGTCCTCGACCTCGCCATCCGTGCGACGGCGATCATCGTCGTGCCGCGCAATCGCCGACCAACGGCGGCCATGGCCTGGCTGCTGGCGATCTTCTTCATCCCGTTCCTCGGGGTCTTCCTCTTCCTGCTCATCGGCAATCCGCGACTTCCGCGAGCCCGCCGCCGCAAGCAGGCGCAGATCAACGCGTACATCGCGGAGACCAGCGAGAACCTGCACTTCGGCACGCTCCGGCCAGACCCGCCGAGCTGGCTCCCGCCTCTCGTCGACATGAACCACCAGCTCGGCGCGCTGCCGATCTCGGGCGACAACGGCGCCCACCTCATCTCCGACTACCACGAGTCGCTCGATGCGATGGCCGATGAGATACGCACGGCCACCGAGTACGTGCACGTCGAGTTCTACATCCTTCAATCCGACGACTCGACGGACAACTTCTTCCGGGCGCTCGAAGAGGTCGCGGCGCGTGGCGTCAAGGTGCGCGTGCTCCTCGACCACTGGGCCAACCGGTGGAAACCCCGCTACCGGGCGACGATCCGCCGCCTGAACGCGATGGGTGCGGACTGGCATCTCATGCTCCCCGTCCAGCCGCTCAAGGGCAAGATGCAGCGGCCCGATCTCCGCAACCACCGCAAGCTGCTCGTCGTCGACGGACGGGTGGCCTTCCTCGGCTCGCAGAACATCACCGACTCGACGTACAACCTCCCGAAGAACATCCGTCGCGGGCTGCACTGGGTCGACCTCATGGTGCGCATCGACGGCCCCGTCGTGCTCAGCGTGAACGCGATCTTCGTCGCCGATTGGTACAGCGAGACCGATGTCGTGCTCGAAGGCATCGACATCACCAGCGCCGAACCGGGCAGCGGCGACCTCGACTGCCAGGTCGTGCCGTCCGGACCCGGCTTCGAAGTCGAGAACAACCTCCGGCTCTTCCTCGGTCTGCTCTACGCGGCCAAAGAGAAGATCATGATCGTGAGCCCCTACTTCGTGCCGGACGAGGCCCTCCTGCTCGCCGTCACCGCGGCAGTCGACCGGGGCGTGGCCGTCGAGCTCTTCGTGTCGGAGGAGGGCGACCAGGCCATGGTCTATCACGCGCAGCGCAGCTACTACGAAGCGCTGCTCAAGGCCGGGGTGCGCATCTGGATGTACCGCAAGCCCTACATCCTGCACACGAAGAGCCTCACCATCGACGACGAGGTCGCCGTAATCGGCTCGAGCAACATGGACATGAGATCGTTCGGCCTCAACCTCGAGGTGTCGATGCTCGTGCGGGGCGAGGAGTTCGTCGCTGAGATGCGCGTGGTCGAAGACCAGTACCGGTCCCTCAGCCGTGAGCTCACCCTCGAGGAGTGGATGCAGCAGCCGCTCCGCTCCACGGTGCTCGACAACCTCGCCCGGCTCACGTCCGCGCTGCAGTGAGCGTGCGCGGCCCCCGCTCCCGTTCTCGCCCGCGCCTCGGTAGCGTTGTCGCATGACCTCCGCCACGCGTGCCGTCGCCGCCCTGTCCGCTCTCGCCGCGCTGCTCCTCGCCACCGGATGCACGGCAGCACCGGGATCGACGGCGCCGACGAGCTCGCCGCGGTCCACCCCGAACGAACAGGTCGGCGGCGACGGGACCGATGACTCCGACGATCTCGAAGGCGCGATCCTCGACGACGGGCGCATGTTCGCCGTCGTCACGTGGGGATCGTCCTCGTGCGTCCCTGCCGTCGAGGAGGTCGCCGCCGAGGGACAGAAGGTTCGCGTGACGCTGATGGATGCCGCGACCGACCAGGTGTGCACGGCCGACTTCGCGCCGCGCGCGAGCATCGGCGCGCTGCCGGAGGGCGTGGATCCGACGCAGGACGTCACTCTCGAGGTCGCCTACGGAGACATCTCCGACGACGTCGATCTCGACGGGGATGCCGCGAACTCCGGCGCCCCCGGCTCGTCGACCGAGTACCTGCCGTCGGCGGGGTGGGTCGACGACGGCTTGCTCGTGCTCCTCACCTGGGGCTCGTCCGGATGCCCGCCGATCGTCGAGTCGGTCGAGGGTTCGGGCGATGCGGGGACGGCGACCTTCGCCACCGACGATGACCGCATGTGCACGATGGACATGGCACCGCGGGCGACGCTGCTGAGCTTCGACGATGAAGCCGTCTCGGACGATGCCTTCACCCTGACCCTCGTCGGCGGCGGGCTCGACGGCACCGTCACGGTCCGGGGCTGACGCTTCCGCCCGCCCCGCCGCACCCCGGCTGACGGATCGCGTCAGATCGAGTGCACGGGGTGACCGGCCGGCAGAGCGAGAAGGAGAGCCCCAGGGTCGACACGGCACGTCATGCGCACCGCCTCGCCGAACTCGTCACCGTCGAGCTCGACCGGGATGGGTGCCGCTGCGGCCGCTTCGGCGACGAGGCCGCGGAAATAGTGCACCGAGGCGTCCTTGCCTCGTCGCTGGAGCACGCGACGCCCCGCGCGGAAGCGCCGCAGCACCGAGTTGTCCCACCAGATCTTGCGCCACACGCCCAGCCAGCCGAACGCGCCGCTCGGCTGGATCACCGCGACGTCGAGCATCCCATCGGCGATCGACGCATCGGGGATGAGCGAGATGCCGGCCGGGAGCGTTCCGCAGTTGGCGAAGAGGATGCTCTGCACCTTCGTCGTGTGCAGGCGTCCGTCGTCGATCTGGAACACCGAGCGGAACGGCTTCGCGGTGGCGAGGGAACGCGCGGCGCCGTCGACATAGGCGATCCACCCCACCGACTTCTTCAGATCGGGCCGGGTGTTCGCGATCATGTCGGCATCCAGGCCGATGCCCGCAAGCACGACGAAGGCGTGCTCCGACTGGGAGCCGTCTGCCCGGGTGAGGTGCGCCCAGCCTAGGTCGATCGCGTGCCGGAAGTCGCCGAGCGCGGCGCGCACCATCTCGGCGGGATCGCCCAGCGTGAGGCCGAGGTTGCGCGCCAGGAGGTTGCCGGTGCCGCTGGGCAGGATCGCGAGCGGCACCCCGGTGTTCGCCATCGCCTCGGCGACCGCCCGCACGGTGCCGTCCCCGCCTGCGACGAGCACGACATCCACGCCGCGGGCGATGGCCTCGGCCGTCGCGCCCTGACCGGCGTCGTCGACGGTGGTCTTGTAGAAGGCCGGATGCTCCCACCCCGCCTCCGCCGACAGCTCGCGGACCGTGGCGCGCAGCCGCCGTTCGTCGACCTTGATCGGGTTGTAGACGAGCGCCGCCTGGCGTCGGGCCGGGGCGCGCTTCGTCATGGCGCTACTCTAATCCGCGCTCGCCGAGGGGCCGATCCGGGCACCGTAGACTTGGTGGATGATCGACCTCGCCCTGCTCCGCGACAACCCCGAGATCGTCCGCCGCTCCCAGGCCGCCCGCGGCAACGATCAGACCACCGTCGACGATGCGCTCGAGGCAGACCGATCGCGCAGGGCTGCGCTCGCCGCTTTCGAGGAGCTGCGTGCCGAGCAGAACGCCTTCGGCAAGAAGGTCGCGCAGGCTCCGAAGGACGAGAAGGCCGCGCTGGTGGCGCAGGCGAAAGACCTGGCCGAGCGCGTCAAGCAGGCCCAGCAGGCCGCGAACGAGGCGGCCGAGGCTGCGACGGCGGCGATGGCACGTATCGAGAACATCGTGATCGACGGGGTGCCCGCCGGCGGCGAGGCCGACTTCGTTGAGCTCCGCCGCGTCGGCGAGATCCCGGCGTTCGACTTCGAGCCGCGCGACCACCTCGAACTGGGGGAGATGCTCGGCGCCATCGACATGGAGCGCGGGGCCAAGGTCTCCGGCGCCCGCTTCTACTTCCTCCGCGGCGTCGGTGCGCGCCTGGAGATCGCGCTGATGAACCTCGCTCTCGACAAGGCGTTGCAGAACGGGTTCGAGCCGCTCATCACGCCCACGCTCGTGCGCCCCGAGATCATGCAGGGCACGGGCTTCCTCGGCGAGCACGCCGACGAGGTCTACCACCTCGACAAGGACGACGATCTGTACCTCGTCGGCACGAGCGAGGTCGCGCTCGCCGGCTTCCACAAGGACGAGATCCTCGATCTGTCGACCGGAGCCCTGCGCTACGCCGGCTGGTCGACGTGCTACCGCCGAGAGGCGGGTTCGCACGGCAAGGACACGCGCGGCATCATCCGCGTGCACCAGTTCAACAAGCTCGAGATGTTCGTGTACACGACCCCCGACGACGCCGAAGCCGAGCACCTGCGTCTGGTGGCTCTGCAGGAGGAGATGCTGAGCTCTCTCGGCCTCGCCTACCGTGTGATCGACGTGGCCGCGGGAGACCTCGGTTCGAGCGCCGCCCGCAAGTACGACATCGAGGCGTGGGTGCCGACGCAGGGCGCCTTCCGAGAGCTCACCTCGACGTCGAACTGCACCACGTTCCAGGCCCGCCGGCTCGACGTGCGGTACCGTCCGGCGGACGCCGCGGGTTCGACGTCGAAGACGCAGCCGGTCGCCACCCTCAACGGCACGCTCGCCACCACGCGGTGGATCGTCGCACTCCTCGAGACGCATCAGCAGGCTGACGGCTCGGTGCGTGTGCCCGAGGTGCTGCGGCCGTACCTCGGCGGCCTCGAGGTGCTGGAGCCGGTGCGCCCGCTTGCGCAGGGAGCGAAGTGACCGCTCCCTGGCTCATCGGTCTCGACGTCGACGGAACGATCCTGCTGCAGGACGAGACCATGAGCCCTGGCGTGCCCGAGGCTGTGGCGAGGGTCAGAGACGCCGGCCACGTCGTCACGATCGCGACCGGTCGCAGCTGGATGGCGACCCGGCGGTATGTGGAGGAGCTCGGGCTCTCGGCCGAATACGTCGTGTGCTCGAACGGCGCCGTCACGATGCGGCGCGACGGCGACGAGTGGGAGCGCTGGAACGTCGAGACCTTCGATCCGTCACCGGTGCTCGAGCTGCTGCGCGATCGGCTCCCGGATGCGCGGTACATGGTGGAGTTGGCGTCGGGTCAGCGTCTGTACACCCAGCAGCTCGACGACTGGACGCTCGACGGCGGCCGGCAGGTCGGCTTCGATGAGCTCTCGGACGCTCCGGTGTCGCGCATCGTCGTCGTCTCTCCCGGGCACGACGAGGAGGACTTCCACCGGCTGGTGGCGGATGCCGGCCTGAACGAGGTGTCGTACGCGATCGGTTGGACCGCGTGGCTGGACATCGCACCGCAGGGGGTCGACAAGGGGACGGCGCTGGAGCTCGTCCGCGCCCGTCTCGGCATCCCGGGCGACCGTGTGCTCGTCGCCGGAGACGGCCGCAACGACATCGGCATGTTCGGGTGGGCTCGGGTTCACGGCGGCCGCGCCGTAGCGATGGGGCAGGCACCCGACGAGGTGAAGGACGCGGCGGGGGAGATCACCGCCGACGTCGTGGACGGCGGGCTCGCACGCGCCCTCGACACTCTTCCAGCGCGCGCCCAGGTCAGCGCGACAGAATAGAACTCGGCTAGACTCACGGCTTGTCGGCGGATTCGTCCGTCGGGAGGGTTGTCCGAGCGGCCGATGGAGCTGGTCTTGAAAACCAGTGGGCAGAGATGTCTCGTGGGTTCGAATCCCACACCCTCCGCAAGAAGGCCCGCATCCTCTGCATGTGGCTGAAGTGATCCCGAAAGGCCCCGAGTGAGTCCCCACACCCGACGCCGTCGAACCATCGCACGTCACGGTCAGCTGCGCACTCCCCGTGCGGTCAGCCAGCTGCTGAGCTTCATCGGCATCGGCCTGGCGGTGCTGCTGGTGAGCGGGGCGAGCGTCGGCGCCTACATCTTCTACGATCTCGCCAGCACGGCGAGCGCGAACGCCGTGGCGATCGACGGTCAGGAGTCGATCCCGCCGGACATCGGCGAGTACAAGGGCGGATTCAACCTCGTGCTCACGGGCGTCGACACCTGCGAGGACTCGTACAAGCAGTACTTCGGCGACCGCTGCACGGGCAAGGACTCCGAGGGCACGCTCAACGACGTGAACCTCCTCGTGCACGTGTCGGACGAGCCGCGTCGTGTGACGGTCGTGAGCTTCCCGCGCGACCTCATGCTGCCCATCCCGGAGTGCGAGGACGAAGAGGGCCGCACGCATTCGGCGATGAGCAAGCAGCCCCTCAACGTCGCCTACACCGACGGCGGTCTCAACTGCGTCGTGCGCACGATCTCCAAGCTCACCGGGCAGGACGTGCAGTTCGCGGCATCCGTGACCTTCGGCGGCGTGATCGAGATCACCAACGCCATCGGCGGCGTGGAGGTGTGCCTGGCGAACCCCATCAAGGACCGCTACACGAGCCTCGACCTGACCGCGGGCACCCACACCCTGCAGGGCCTCGAGGCGCTGCAGTTCCTCCGCACCCGCCATGGCGTCGGCGACGGCAGCGACCTCGGCCGCATCGGCAACCAGCAGCAGTACATGTCGAACCTGGCCAAGAAGCTCATCAGCTCCGACACGCTCAGCAACGTGCCGCTGATGCTGAACCTGGCCACCACGGCGGTGAAGAACCTGGAGCCGAGCGAGTCGCTGGCCGACCCGACCAAGATCGTCCAGATCGCGCTCGCGGTGAAGTCCGTGAAGTTCGAGGACATCGTGTTCCTGCAGTATCCGACCCTGACCGACCCGGACAACCCCAACAAGGTCGTGCCGGACAAGCAGGCCGCGACCGCCATGTGGGACGCGATCAACGCGAACGCGCAGCTGCAGGTGACGCACGAGAACACCGAGAACGACGGCGTGATCGTCACGGATCCCGGACCCACCCTTGACCCGGCGACGCCCACCGATCCGGCGACGCCCGATCCGAGCGCGACGCCGAGCGACGTGGTGCAGCTGCCGAACACCATCAAGGGGACCTCGGCGGCCCAGACGACGTGCTCGAACGGCAACGTGCGCTGATCACGCAAGTCTTGCGCAAGTCCTTGCGTAAGCTGGGGCCATGTCGAAGCGTCTGGCGGAGGTGGCACGCAAGGTCGGCGTGAGCGAGGCGACCGTCAGCCGCGTGCTCAACGACAAGCCGGGGGTCTCAGACGCGACGCGCCAGGCCGTGCTCACCGCGCTGGATGTGCTCGGCTACGAGCGGCCGACGAAGCTGCGCGGCGAGCGTGCGCGCCTGGTCGGACTCGTGCTCCCGGAGCTGCAGAACCCCATCTTCCCCGCGTTCGCGGAGATCGTCGGCGGAGCGCTCACGCAGAACGGGTACACGCCGCTGCTGTGCACGCAGAACGCGGGCGGGGTAACCGAGTCGGACTACGTCGACCTGCTGCTCTCGCAGCAGGTGTCCGGCGTGATCTTCCTCGGCGGCAACTACACGCAGGCGGATGCCGCGCACGACCACTACGAGCGGCTGCGCCAGGTGAACCTCCCGACCGTGCTGGTCAACGCACGCGTGCCGGAGCTGCGGTTCGCGACCGTGTCGACGGATGACGCGGCTGCCGCGGAGCAGGCGGTGCGGCACGTGCATCAGCTGGGTCACCGCCGCATCGGGATGCTTCTCGGGCCCGAGGACCACGTCCCCTCGCAGCGCAAGCTCGAGGCCGCGCGGCGTCTTCTGGAGCACCTCGGCGAGCCGCTCTCCGACGATCTCGTCGTGCGTGGCCTCTACTCCCTCGAGTCGGGGCAGGCGGGAGCCGCCCGTCTGTTCGCGGCGGGGGCGACGGCCATCGTCTGCGCGAGCGACCCGATGGCGCTCGGGGCAGTCCGTGCCGCGCGCCGCGCGGGCCTTCGGGTGCCGGGAGACGTGAGCGTCGTGGGTTTCGACGACTCGGCCCTCATGAGCTGCACGGAGCCTCCGCTGACCACGGTGCGCCAGCCGATCGAGGCGATGGGGCGTGCGGTGATCGAGCTGCTCCTGGCCCAGATCGCGGGCACGGTGCACGCGGGCGACGAGCTCCTATTCGAGCCCGAGCTGGTGCTGCGCGCATCGACGGGGCCGCTGCCGGCCTGAGCGCTGTGGCGAGTGCCGTCCTCGATCGCTGACGCATGCCCGCAAGCAGTCGCAAAATTGCGACATCCTGTTTTGTTCTTGCATTGTCTCATTGAGAACGCTACATTCGGAACACCCGCCACCGTCGACGAGGAGTTCCGTGGATACCGACGTCCTGCGCAACCGCACCGCACCGTCCGTGGCCGTTCCGGCCGCCGAGGGGTGGTGGCGTACCGCCGTGATCTACCAGGTGTACGTTCGGAGCTTCGCCGACGGGAACGGAGACGGCATCGGCGACCTCGCCGGCGTGCGCTCCCGGCTCGGCTATCTCAAGAGCCTCGGCGTGGATGCTCTGTGGTTCACCCCCTGGTACCCGAGCCCGATGGCCGACGGCGGCTACGACGTGCAGGACTACCGCGACATCGACCCGCGGTTCGGCACCCTCGCCGAGGCCGAGCGGTTGATCGAAGAGGCTCTCGCGCTCGGCATCCGCACGATCGTCGACATCGTCCCCAACCACGTCTCCTCGCAGCACGAGTGGTTCCAGCAGGCCCTCGCCGCGGGGCCGGGCAGCCCCGAGCGCGAGCGCTTCTGGTTCCACCCGGGACGTGGGGCCGACGGCTCCGGCATCCCGACCGATTGGGTGTCGAGCTTCCAGGGTGAGACCTGGACGCGCACCACGAACCCCGACGGCACGCCGGGGGAATGGTACCTGCACCTCTTCACACCGCAGCAGCCCGACCTCAACTGGAACCACCCCGACGTGCGGCGCGAGCACGAGGACGTCCTGCGCTTCTGGTTCGACCGAGGTGTCGCCGGTGTGCGCATCGACTCGGCGGCACTGCCCGTCAAGGATCCCGTCCTCCCCGACCTCCCGGCGGAGGCAGCGGCGCCGGGGCAGCATCCGCACACCGACCGCGACGAACTGCACGACATCTACCGCTCGTGGCGGGCCATCGCCGACGAGTACGAGGGCGAGCGCGTGCTCGTCGGGGAGGTGTGGCTCGACGATCCGGAGCGCTTCGCCCGATACCTGCGCCCAGGCGAGATGCACACCGCCTTCAACTTCGGCTTCATGACGCAGCCGTGGAGCGCCCAGGCCATGCGAGCGTCGATCACCCGCACGCTCGCCGAGCACGCGCCGGTCGGTGCCCCGGCGACGTGGGTGCTCTCCAACCACGACGTCACGCGTCCGGCGACCCGCTACGGCAGGGCCGACTCGTCGTTCGCCTTCGAACGCAAGCGCTTCGGGACTCCGACGGATGCCGCGCGCGGTGCCCGGCGCGCGCGTGCCGCAGCTCTGCTCGTCGCGGCCCTTCCCGGCAGCCTCTACATCTACCAGGGAGACGAGCTCGGTCTTCCGGAGGTCGAACTGCCCCGTGAGGTGATCGAAGACCCCATGCACTTCCGGTCAGGCGGGGTCGACCCAGGGCGCGACGGATGCCGGGTGCCACTGCCGTGGTCGGGCACCTCGAGCCCGTACGGCTTCGGCGGCGAGCCGTGGCTGCCCCAGCCCGCGGACTGGGCCTCGTACGCGGTGGACGCGCAGGAGCTCGACCGTGGCTCCACCCTGTGGCTGTACCGCGACGCGATCGCGCTGCGGCGCCGGCTGCCCGACTTCGCCGACGGCGCTCTCGACTGGCTGGAGCTCGGCGCCGATGTGCTTGCCTTCCGCCGCGGCGAGGACACCGTGAGCGTCACGAATCTGGGTGCCGTGCCGGTGCCGCTGCCTGCGCATCACGAGGTGCTCCTCTCCAGCGCTCCGCTCGAGGGAGGCCTGCTCGCCCCCGACTCCACGGTCTGGCTCGCCTTGCGGCCGGCATCCGCACGCCCCACCAGGGGCCTCTGACCTGCACCACCCGATCAGCAACACACATGGAAGGACAGACGATGACGTCAACCACGAAGACGCTGGCAGCCGGCGTGGCCGTGCTGGCGATGGCCGGCGCACTCGCCGGCTGCAGCAGCGGTGAGGGAGCCGGCGACGGAGGCAAGACCGAGCTCCGCGTCGCCACGTTCCCGCCCGGAGCGGATGCCGCGGCATACGACGCGTTCGCCGCGCAGGAGAAGCAGTTCGAGAAGGACCACCCCGACATCGACATCATCGGCGTCGAGTACGAGTGGGAGGGGCCGACGTTCGCCGTGCAGCTCGCGGGCGGCAGCCTTCCGGACGTGTTCACGGTGCCCTTCACCGACTCGAAGACCCTCCTCGAGAACGGGCAGCTCATGGACGTGACAGCCGAGATGAAGGAGCTCGGCTACACCGACAAGTTCAACCCGATCATCCTCGACGGCGTCACCGGCGACGACGGCAAGATCTACGGGTTCCCGCGCCAGGCGTACGCCGCGGCTCTGCACTACAACCGCGATCTGTTCGAGCAGGCGGGCCTCGACCCCGACGATCCGCCGGAGACCTGGGACGAGATCCGCGAGGCCGCCAAGGCGATCACCGACGCCACGGGAAAGGCGGGGTACGCGCAGATGGCCATCAACAACACCGGCGGATGGCAGCTCACCTCGCAGACGGTCGCGCGCGGTGGGCGCACGCAGACCGACAACGGAGACGGCACGGCGACCTCGACGATCGACAACGACGCGACCCGTGCGGCGCTGCAGTTCCTGCACGACGTGAAGTGGGAGGACGGGTCGTTCAGCTCGAAGGTCGACCTCGACTGGGGAACGATCAACCAGGAGTTCGCGGCGGGCAACATCGGCATGTACACGTCGGGATCCGACGTCTACACCGCCCTCGTGCGCGACTTCGGCATGGATCCGTCGATCTACGGCATGACCGTGGTGCCCATGGAGGGCGACGACCCCGGCACGCTGGGCGGCGGCGACATCGCCGTGATCAGCCCGACCGTTGACGCCAAGACGAAGGCGGCAGCCGTCGAGTGGATCGACTGGTACTACATGCAGAAGCTCATGGACGAGGACGCCGCCGTGCTCGACGCCAAGACGCTGGCGGAGTCGGACCAGGCGGTCGGCACCCCGTTGCTGCCGGTGCTCAGCCGCGAGCAGTACGAGCAGTCGCTGGAGTGGATCGCGGACTACATCAACGTTCCGGTCGATCAGATGGCCCCGTTCAGCGAGCGCATCTGGGACCAGACGCCCGTCGGCGAGCCGAAGGTGAAGACGCAGGAGGTCTACGCGCTGCTCGACACCGTCGTGCAGAGCGTGCTGACCGACGAGAACGCCGACATCGACGCACTGCTGGCGCAGGCGCAGATCGACGCGCAGGCGAAGCTCGACGAGTGATCCGTCCATGACGATGACGCTCGACGAACCGCGGGTGGCGGAGTCCTCTCCGCCACCCGCGGCCCGCCCCCGGCGACGCCGGTCGCCGCTCACCTGGTACCGGGGCGGCGGCGTTGCGAACCTTCTGTTCGTGCTGCCGATGCTGTTCGTGTTCGTGTTCTTCTCGTGGTCGCCGATCGTGCAATCGGTCGTGATGAGCCTGCAGAAGACGAACCTCATCGTGGCGGAGTGGGTCGGTCTCGACAACTACGTCGCGGTGCTGTCCGACCCCGAGCTCGGCAGGGCCGTGATCAACACCCTCTGGTTCGCCGTGCTCGCGCTGCTCTTCGGCTTCCCGCTGCCGCTCCTCATGGCCGTGCTCATGAGCGAGGTGCGCCGCGGGAAGGGTCTCTATTCGGCCCTCGCGTATCTCCCCGTGGTCATCCCGCCCGTGGTCGCCGTGCTGCTGTGGAAGTTCTTCTACAGCGCCGACCCGTCGGGTGTATTCAACACCGTGCTCGGCGGGCTCGGCATCCCTCCGCAGCCGTGGATCCAGGATGCCGTGCAGGCCATGCCCTCACTCGTGCTGGAGGCGACATGGGCCGGGGCGGGCGGGTCGATCATCATCTACCTCGCCGCACTCCTCGGCGTGCCGCCCGAGCTGTACGATGCGGCCGAGGTCGACGGGGCGGGCATCTGGCGCAAGGTCTGGCACGTCACGCTGCCGCAGCTGCGCGGCATCCTCTTCATCATGCTGATCCTGCAGATCATCGCGACCGCGCAGGTCTTCCTCGAGCCGTTCCTCTTCACCGGCGGCGGACCGGCCGGGGCCACCAAGACCGTCCTGCTGTACATCTACGACAAGGCCTTCCGCAACAGCCTCGGCGGCGACTACGGCGAGGCGACGGCGGTGTCGGTGCTGCTGGCCATCGTGCTCGCCATGCTGTCGTGGCTGTACTTCCGACTCACCGAACGCTGGAGCACCTCATGAGCGCCGACGAGATCTCGGCCGACCGCACCCTCGTCTCCCACTCCGAACGCCGCAGGCCCGGCATCCGCCTGGGGCTGTCGCTGACGCACGTGTTCCTGTTCGTGGGCCTCGTGATCGCGGGCCTCGGGCCGATCCTGTGGCTGGGGGAGTCGGCGGTGACGCCCACGCAGGACACCCTGTCGCAGCCCTTCGCGCTGTGGCCCAACGGCATCGACTGGGCGAACCTCGCGACCGCGTGGAACGACATCCACATCGACCAGTACTTCCTCAACACGGTGATCATCGCGGCCGGCGCGTGGTTCGTGCAGCTGCTCGTGGCGACGACGGGAGGCTACGCGCTCTCGGTGCTCAAGCCTCGGTACGCGGGAGTGCTCAACGCCCTCGTCCTGGCGACGCTCTTCATCCCCGCGATCGTGCTGCTCGTGCCGCTGTACCTCACGATCGTGCATCCGCCGCTCCTCCCGGGTGCCAATCTGCTGAACAACTACCTCGCCGTGTGGCTGCCCATGGGCGCGAACGCGTTCAACATCCTGCTCGTGAAGCGGTTCTTCGACTCGCTCCCGCGCGAGGTGTTCGAGGCGGCCCGCACCGACGGCGCAGGACCCTTCCGCCTGTTCTGGTCGATCGTGCTGCCCATGTCGAAGCCGATCCTCGGCGTGGTGTCGGTGTTCGCGATCATCGCCGCGTGGAAGGACTACCTGTGGCCCATGCTCGTGCTGCCGGACCCGGCGGTGCAGCCACTCTCGGTGCGGTTGCCCGCCGTGCAGTCGCAGACCGAGCTCGACGTGTTCCTCGCCGCACTCGCGATCGCCACGCTCATCCCGATCGCGATGTTCCTCGTGTTCCAGTCGGTGTTCCTGCGCTCGGCCGGGCTCGGAGGGGCCGTGAAGGGCTAGGCGGCAGTCAGTGGCCGGGACGCGGCGTGGTCGGGTAGAGCACGTCGATGAGCTTCTCGATGATCCCCGCCATGTCGACGCTCGGGTCGATCAGCCATTGCAGCTGCAAGCCGTCGGCCACCGCCTGGATCACGCGGGCCATGGTGTCGGGCTCGAGCACTCCTGAGCGGTCGGCGTCGCTGTCGAAGCCCTCGGCGAACGCCTCGCGCAGCTTCTCGCTGCGCTCCAGGAAGAACTGCCGAGCCGGGTGCCGAGGGTCGGCGGCGTCGACGGCGAGCCGGGAGAAGAGCTCGACGAGTCCAGGGACTTCGGCGTTGTGCCGGATGACCTGCACGAAGCCGTCGCGGGCGTCGTCGAGCCCGCGGACGGCGGGATCGAGCCCGTCGTTCTCGTCGCGCTTGCGCAGCACAGCGGTGAAGAGCTCCTCCTTCGAGCCGAAGTAATGGAGGAGGGCTGCGGGAGTCACCCCGACGACGTCGGCGATCTCTTTGAGCGAGGCGCTCTGATAGCCCTTGCGGCCGATGACGTCGAGCGCGCTCTCGAGGATCTCCTCTCGTCGCGCCACGCCTTTCGCGTACGAACCTCGCCGTGCCATAGCCTCCACCGTAAACCTGAACGACGTTTGGAATCTAATACTTAGCGGCATATAGTTTTCGCAGGACATCGACGTCACCGCGAAAGGACCCTCATGACCGAGATCTCGGCATCCGACCTCACCCTGGAGGAGAAGGCATCGCTCACGAGCGGTGCGGACTTCTGGACCACCAAAGCGGTCGATCGCGTCGGTCTGCCGTCGGTCATGATGACCGACGGCCCGCATGGTCTCCGCAAACAGTCAGGCAGCACCGATCACCTCGGCCTGGCCACGAGTGTGCCCGCCACCTGCTTCCCGCCGGCCGTCGGCCTCGGTTCGTCGTGGGACCCCGAGCTCGTCGAACGGGTCGGCGCCGCCATCGGTGTCGAAGCCGCGATCGAAGACGTCGCCGTCGTGCTCGGCCCCGGAATCAACATCAAGCGCTCTCCGCTCTGCGGGCGCAACTTCGAGTACTTCTCGGAGGACCCGATCGTGTCGGGAGTTCTCGGCGCAGCATCCGTGCGGGGCATCCAGTCGCAGGGCGTCGGCACCTCGCTCAAGCACTTCGCCGCGAACAACCAGGAGTTCGACCGGATGCGCGTGAGCTCCGACGTCGATCCGCGACCTCTGCGTGAGATCTACCTGCGCGGTTTCGAGCGGGTCGTGAAGGATGCCGCTCCGTGGACTGTCATGTGCTCGTACAACCGGCTCAACGGCGTGTGGACGTCGGAGGATCCGTGGCTGCTCACCCGCGTGCTGCGTGACGAGTGGGGCTTCGACGGGCTCGTCGTGTCGGACTGGGGAGCGGTGAACGACCGCGTCGCCGGTGTCGCCGCGGGCCTCGATCTGGAGATGCCGTCATCGGGCGGGCGGACGGATGCGCAGCTGGTCGCGGCCGTGCGCGACGGTCGTCTGCAGGAGAGCGTGCTCGACACCGCCGCGCAGCGCGCGATCGACCTCGTGGCCAAGGCAGGCAAGCGCCCCGCGGTGGCCGGACCGCTCGACGTCGAGGCGCACCACGCGCTCGCCCGCGAGGCCGCAGGACGGTCGATCGTGCTGCTCAAGAACGACGGAGCGCTCCTGCCCCTCGCGCCCGCCCAGCGGGTCGCGGTCATCGGCGCCTTCGCAAGCGAACCTCGTTTCCAGGGCGCAGGGTCGTCACTCATCAACCCGACCCGCGTGGACGCGGCGCTCGACGCGCTCCGCGAGGTCGGCGGCGATGCCGTGTCGTACGCGCCGGGGTTCGCCGTCGAGGGCGGTGCCGTCGCGGCATCCGGCCGCTCAGCCGACGAACTCCGCGACGAGGCCGTCGAGGCGGCACGCGCGGCGGAGGTGGCCGTCGTCTTCTTGGGGCTGCCGGCTGCTGAGGAGTCGGAGGGCTTCGACCGTGACCACATCGACCTGCCCGCTGTGCAGCTCGAGGTGCTCGACGCCGTGCTCGCGGTCAATCCGCGCACGGTCGTCGTGCTCTCCAACGGCGGCGTCGTGGCGCTTCCCTTCGCCGACCGGGTGCCGGCGATCGTCGAGGGCTGGCTGCTCGGTCAGGCCGGCGGCAGCGCCGTGGCCGATGTGCTCTACGGCGCTGTGAACCCCTCGGGCAAGCTCACCGAGACGGTGCCGGTGCGTCTCGAGGACAACCCGTCGTACGGCAACTTCCCCGGCGAGTTCGGGCACGTGCGCTACGGCGAGGGCCTGCTCGTGGGCTACCGCTGGTACGACGCAAAAGGTCTCGACGTCACGTTCCCCTTCGGCCATGGGCTGTCGTACACGACCTTCGCCTATGGTGACGCCACGGCGACCGTGGACGCCGACGGCGATGTCGTCGTGTCGTTCGAGCTGACCAACGCCGGAGACCGCGACGGACGGGAGGTCGTGCAGGCCTATGTGTCGCTCGACGGATCGATCGTGCAGCGCGCGCCGCGCGAGCTCAAGGCCTTCGCGTCGGTCGCGCTCGCCGCGGGAGAGACCCGCACGGTCGACCTCGTCATCCGTCGCCAGGACCTCGCCTACTGGGACATCCGCGTCGATCGGTTCGTGGTGGAGGGCGGCGAGTACACCGTGCATGTTGCGGCATCGAGCCGCGACATCCGTTCATCGGCGCGCGTGACAGTGCAGGGCGACGAGGTGCGGCTCCCGCTCACCATGAACTCGTCGATCGGCGACGTCGTGGCGCACCCCGTGGCCGGGCCGATCGTCATGGGCGCGCTCGGCGGCCTGATGGGCGAGCTCACGGGGGCGGATTCGTCGGCCGCGTCGATGATGCCGAACGACGAGGCCATGCAGAAGATGATGGCCTCGTTCCCGATCGGGCGGCTCGTCGGCTTCCCCGGTATCGACGCGACCTACGAGCAGATCGAGCAGCTGCTCGCCGAAGCGAACGCCGGGGCCTGACACCACGACACTCGATCCGGCGCCCTCGTGCCTCGCGACATCGCGGGTGCGGGGGCGCCGTTCGTCGGTCAGCCGCCGTGCTGCGTCCCGCTGCGCCCTGAGCCGGCGGACAGGGTGGCCAGGCGCGCGGCGATGCGCTCGATCGTGCGCGTCGCGGCCGCCTCCTCCGGGCGGTTGAGGTGACCGTGGCGTGTGCCCGGCTCGGTGAGCACCTCGACCTCGCGCCCCGCGGCGGCCAGCGTCGTTGCGAAGTGCTCGCCCGAGACCCGAAGCTCGTCGACGTCGCCGTTCACGATGAACGTCGGCGGGTAGGCGCGGAGATCGGATGCCGTGGCACGGCCGGGAACCGCCGCCAGAGGCGCGTCGTCGACGGGTCCGCCCAGGTAGTTCTCGTACATCGAGCGCACCGAGTCCGGTCCGAACGTGTCGGCTTCTGGGTCGGCGTCGAGTGCGGCGCGGAGCTCTGCGTCCGGCGCCGGCTGCACGGCGAGGAGAGTCGGATAGGCGAGGACGACGAGCGCCGGAGCCTCCGCTGTGCCCTGCACACGGAGCGCTGCGCCGGCTGCGAGGTTGCCGCCGGCGCTCGTGCCGCCGATCGCGAGGGCGTCGCGGCGGATGTGCAGCTCCTCCGCGTGCGCGTGGGCCCAGCGCCAGGCCGCGACCATGTCGTCGGAACCGGCGGGGTAGTGCTCGCCGTCACGCTCGGCGAGGTCGGGGCGGAAGCCTGTGGGGATCGGGGCGAGGCGGTAGTCGACCGAGATCACGGTCGTGCCGCGTTGCGCGAGCTGACGCGCGACCCAGTCGGATTCGGGCATGTCGATGTCGCCGAACGCGAAGGCGCCGCCGTGCGCCCACACGAGTCCGGTGCCGTCGGGGTGTGCGGCGGGGTAGACGCGGACGAGTCCATCGGCTGCGGAGAAGGGCGTGCTCATAGAGCCATCAGATCACGAAGCCGGGCGGGCGTCCCGATTCGTGACTGCTCTCACGACCGGTTATGATGGCAGGACGCATCCGTGCTCTCGGGCCGGATGCCTGGAGACGTCGCATAGTCAGGCCTAGTGCACCACCCTGCTAAGGTGGAGTCCCCTTACGGGGACCGAGGGTTCAAATCCCTCCGTCTCCGCCGACGACGAAACGCCCTCACCGAGTGGGGCGCTTCGTCGTATCTCGGGCCCTCCGGTATCGTCGCTCGCATGTCCACCGCCACCACGCAGACCAGCAAGCGCGAGGCGTTCGGCTCGCGGAACGTGTTCATCCTCTCGGCCATCGGCTCGGCAGTCGGCCTCGGCAACATCTGGCGCTTCCCCTATGTGGCCTACGAGGGCGGAGGGGGCGCGTTCCTCATCCCGTACCTGTGCGCTCTTCTCACCGCCGGCATCCCGCTCCTGTTCCTCGACTACGCGATCGGCCATCGCTACCGGGGGTCGGCGCCGCTGGCGTTCCGGCGGCTGCATCGCTCGGCCGAGGCGCTCGGCTGGTGGCAGGTGCTGATCTGCGTCGTGATCGCGGCCTATTACGCGGTGATCATCGCGTGGGCCGCCATGTACACGTGGTTCTCGGCGCAGCTGACGTGGGGGCCGGGCAATGAGAACGACTTCTTCTTCGGCGACTTCCTCCGGTCGGCAGACGTCGCCAAAACCGGTGTGTCGACCGAGTTCGTGCCGCAGGTCGGCATCCCGCTCGCCGTGGTGTGGCTGGTCGTGATCGTCATCATGGCGCTCGGAGTCAAGCGCGGGATCGGTCGCGCCAACACCATCCTCATGCCGCTGCTCACGGTGATGTTCGCCATCCTCGTGGTGCAGTCGCTCTTCCTCCCCGGCGCGCTCGACGGCCTCAACGCGTTCTTCACGCCCGACTGGCAGGCGCTCGCCGACCCCGGTGTGTGGGCGTCGGCCTACGGGCACATCTTCTTCTCGCTGTCGGTGGCGTTCGGCATCATGGTCACCTACTCGTCGTACCTCAAGCGCAAGACCGACCTCACGGGCTCCGGGCTCGTCGTGGCGTTCGCGAACTCCGGCTTCGAGATCCTGGCGGGCATCGGCGTGTTCGCGGCGCTCGGGTTCATGGCGCAGGCGCAGGGCACCGAGGTGTCGGGCGTCGCCTCGTCGGGCATCGGGCTCGCGTTCATCGCCTTCCCGACGATCGTGTCGCAGGCGACGGGCGGATCGATCATCGGCGTGCTCTTCTTCGGCGCGCTCGTGTTCGCCGGACTCACGTCGCTGATCTCAATCCTCGAGGTGATCGTCGCGGCTCTGCAGGACAAGCTCGGGTGGGGCCGTGTACGCACGACCCTCGTCGTGTCGATACCGCTCGCCGTGATCTCGATGATGCTCTTCTCGACCACCACCGCGCTGTCGGTGCTCGACACCACGGATGCCTTCGTCAACGCGTTCGGGATCATGGCCGTGGCCCTCGTCGCGGTGATCGTCGTCGCCTGGCTGCTGCACCGCCTCCCGGCGCTCGCCGACCACCTCAACCGCCGTTCGAGCTTCGGCGTCGGCCGCGTCTGGATGCTTCTCGTCGGCGCCCTCGCGCCGGTCGTGCTGGGCTACCTCTTCGTGAGCGAGATCATCTCGAAGACCACGGAGCCCTATGGCGGCTACCCCGGCTGGTTCCTCGGCGTGTTCGGCTGGGGCATGGTCGTCGCCCTCGTGGTGCTCGGCGTGCTGCTGTCGCTGCTGCCGTGGGGCGACCGTTCACACGCGAGGGATGACGACGAGTACGACGAGTTCCTCGCCGCAGAGCACTATCCGGCCGATCGCGACACCGGGACGTCGGCCGTGCCGGTCCGCGCCCCGAAGGGAGAGGGAGCATGAGCGCCACCGCCGTCGTCATGATGATCATCGCGATGGTCACGGTCTGGGGCGGACTCATCGCCGCCGTCGTGAACCTCGCACGCCACCCCGAGGTCGCCGACGCGGAGCCGCAGCCGCCGACCGAGCTGTAGCCGCCGGGCTCAGCTGTAGCCGCCGGGCTCAGCTGTAGCCGCCGGGCTCAGTTCGCCGTGTACTCCTCGCGCCCGCCGATCACCGTGCGCACGACCCTGGCCCGCAGCAGAGCGTCGGGGCCGGCGCGGAACGGGTCGGCGTCGATGACGGCGAAGTCGGCGGCGTGCCCCACGGCGATCCTGCCGCGCCACGCGCCGTCGCCCACGGATGCCGCGGCATCGCGTGTCGCATGCGCCACGGCCCGGTCGAGCGGAAGCGCGTACTGCGGATGCACGGCAGCGACGGCAGGGTCGAGCGCCGAGGCCCTGGTCGCGGCGACGTACATGTTCGCCAGCGCCTGGTGCGGCGCGGTCGGAGCATCGGTCGAGAAGGCGAGCAGCGCGCCGGCGTCTTCGTACTCCGGCCAGGGGAACGCGCGCTCGACACGGTCGTCGCCGAGTTGCGCGGCCCAGTTGGCGAAGATCGCCGGATCGGCGTGGACGGGCTGCATCGACGCCGTGACGCCGAGCCGTGCCATCCGTTCCGCCGTGCCTGGCGCGGCGTACTCGAGGTGCTCGATGCGGTGACGACGCGGGCGGTCGCCGTTCACGGCGATGGCGTGCTCGATGGCGTCGAGGGCCAGCGTGCTCGCCGCGTCGCCGATGGCGTGCAGCGCGATCTGCAGCCCAGCGGCGTCGGCGGCCGCGACGACGGGGAAGAGCCGGTCGGCCGGCCAGATCGGGTCGGCGTTCGAGCCGTCGGCGTAGGGCTGCCGCATGGCCGCGGTGCAGGCATCGATCGTGCCGTCGAGCACGAGCTTGATGCCGAGCACCCGCACTCCGGGGTTCTCGGCAGCGGCGAGCTCGGCGGCTCTGGCGACCTGCGCGAGGTTCTCGGCATCCGACCCGGTGTCGGTGATGAACCAGTGCGCCGCGATCCGCAGCGGCTGGGCGCCTCGCTCCGCGGCGCGCGCGAGCGCGGCGAGCCCGAACTCGTCGAAGGCCATGTCGACGGCTCCCGTGACGCCCGCGGCGAGGTACGCCGAGACGACGCGCTCGACGTCGGCGTCGCGCTGGGCGTCGGTCGTGGTGGCGTCGCGGTGCGCCCAGACGTACTGCGCCGCGGCGGTCTCGTAGAGCATCCCGGTCGGTTCGCCGTCGGCGTCGCGCTCGATGCGCCCGCCGATGGGGTCGGGGGTCTCGCGCGTGATGCCGAGCCGCGCGAGAGCGGCCGAGTTCACCCAGCAGGAGTGGTAGTCGTTCGCGTCGAGGTACACAGGGATGTCGGCGACGGCGGCGTCGATCATCGCGGCCGTCGGCGCTCCTCCCTCGATCGCGTCGAACAGCCAGCCGCGACCGTACAGCTCGTCCTGGGCCTCCGAGCGGGCAGCGCGCAGCCGGGACTGGATCTCCTCCAGAGAGCGCGCGTCGGTGAGGCCCACCTGCCCCAGTGCGCTGCCCATCATGAGCAGGTGGGTGTGCGCGTCGGTGAAGCCGGGGAGGACCACCCGGCCCTCGAGATCGACGACGGCGTCGGATGCCGGAGCATCCGCCTCGGCGCCGACGAACGAGAACGCGCCATCGTCGACGACGACCGCCTCGGCCCAGAGCGGTTCGCCGGGTTCCGCTGCCGTGAAGAACCGCGCGTTGCGGTAGAGCGTGCTCATGCGGCGACCTCCTGGGTCCGGACGGGGGTGGCTGCGCGCTCGAGGCGCGTGGACAGGAGTGCGATGGCTCCGGCCGGGACGGCGAGCACGAAGCTCGCGATCCCGAGCGCGATCGCGAAGCCCTGGTAGCCGAGGCCGCTCACGAGGGCGGCGCCGATCACGGGCGTGAGGGCGGAGCCCACGAGGTAGACCGCCAGGAGCGGACCCGACCAGCGGCCGTCGGCGTCGAGAGCCGCCGAGGTCGAGACGAAGTACATGAACGCGATGGCGTAGATCGTGTTCCAGGCGATGAACACCACGATGAACGACGTCGCGTCGGTCGTGAACCCTTCGACGATCTTCAGGGCGCCGCCGAGGCCGAGGAGCACCACGAGGGGCACGGCGCGGCCGAGTCGATTGCCGACGATCATGAGGAGCAGCGATCCCAGCAGGCCTCCCGCCGTCGCGCCGCTGAGCGCGATGCCGAGTCCTTCCGGGGTGAGACCAGCGCTGTCGGCGCCCATGACACCGGCCATCGCCCACAGCGAATCCTCGCTCGCCGCCCACAGCGCGAACGCCACGAGAAGGCCGAACCCGGCCAGCGTCACGAGCCGCGAGCTCGCGGGCCCGACGCGGAGGACGCCGGTCTCGGGAATCTCGATCGGCATGGCCTCGGCGACGGCGGCTCCGGCCTGCGGGCCGATGACGGGCGCAGCGGGCAGCCAGGCGGAGACGAGCAGCCCGAGGAGGCTGAAGAGCGCCAGCGTGCCGAAGACGTCGAGAGGCGCGAGTCCGATGAGCGGGATCACCGCGAGCACGATCGTGATGACGCCGCGGTTCGCGAGTCCGTTGAAGCCCGCCACGCGATCGGGGTTGCGGAAGGCAGCCAGGGCGGCACCGGATGCCGCGACCGCGCCGCCTGCGCCGATTCCGCCGACCAGCAGCCCCGCGAGGGTGAGCGCGGGAGCGAGCGCCGCTGCACCGAAGCCGAGAGCGCCGAGGGCGAGACCTGCTCGAGCGACCGTGCGGCGGTGCACGCCCGCGCACAGCGGGGCGATGGCCAAGCCGGCGACGGCCGTGAGCAGCAGGGTGGCCGTGATGAGCCAGCTCGCCGTGAGCACGTCGAGGTCGAGGGCGGTCTGCGCTGCCGTGATCATGTACGGCGAGAGGTTGACGCCGAGGTATCCGGCGATGCCGATGGCGAAGGTCGCGGCGGCGGTGGGGAGGCGGAGCGGCACGCGTGTGCCGAGGTCTGTGGCTGTCATGGGGACTCCAGGTGGCGCACGGCGGTGTGCGCAGGTTCGGGTGAGGCGGGGTGCCTTCGTGGAGCACGGCATCCATAAACGAACGGTATTCGTAAACGAATGGTGTTCATTATTATGCACAGGAGGGAAGCCGCACGGAAGAGGCGGTTTCCCGGGAGCCGCCGACCACCGCCCGAAGGAGCGCGAGATGCCGAGACCGACCACGCGGCTGCTGTCGCCCGACATCATCGGCGACGCGGGGCTCGCCCTGGCGCGCGCGGGCGAGCCGTTCGGCGTGAACGCGATCGCGCGCCGCCTCGGCGTGCGCCCCTCCTCGCTGTACAACCACGTCGACGGCATGGACGGCATCGTCGAGCTCATGCGCGGACGCCTCATCGAGGCCTATCGCGTGGATCGCACCGACGCGAGCTGGGAGGAGCATCTCGTGGAGATGCTCCGAACCCAGAGGCGCATGTACGCCGACCACCCCCAGCTCGTCCCGCTGCTGGTCGGCAAGACGATCACGGACCCCGGTGTGATCGCCGCCTACGACGACCTGGCGACGGTGCTCGTCGACGGCGGGTTCCCCGAAGACGAGATCCTCTCGATCATCGCAGTGATCGACGCGTTCGCGATCGGTTTCGGACTCGACCTCGCGTCGCCGGACGACGTGTGGCGGCCCGAACAGGAGACCCGGACGCTCGGTCGTCTGCTCGACGGCGCCGAGCGGGGTCGCGCGCGGTCGGACCGCACGTTCGAGCTGGGGGTGTCCGTGCTCATCGAGTCTTTGCGGACGCGGTTGCGGAACCGGCATCCGGACTGACCTGATTCACGAGCTCTCGTCCGTCACGAAGCCGCGCGACGTTCTCGTCGATGAGGGCGCTCGCGCCCACGGGGCGGTTCCCCGCCACGTGCGGCGTGATGAGGAGGTTGGGCGCGTCCCACAGCGGCGAGTCAGCCGGGAGCGGCTCGGTCTTGGTCACGTCGATGGCCGCCGCCCGCAGCTGCCCAGATACCAGCGCGTCGACCAGCGCGCGCTCATCGACGGTCGCGCCGCGCCCGACGTTCACGAAGACCGACCCCGGCGGCAGCGCGGAGAAGGCGCCGGCGCCGATGCGGTCGGTCGTCTCGGCCGTCGCCGGCAGCAGCGAGATCAGGACGTCCGTGTCGGCGAGGATGCGGGGAGCGTCGTCGTCGGCGCGCACCTCGATGCCCTCCCTGACCCCGGCCGAGCGTGCGATCCCGCGCACCTGCGCCCCCAGGAGCTCGAGGGCCGGTGCGAGCCGGGCGGCGATCGACCCGAAGCCCCAGATCGTCACGCGGGCGCCGGCGAGCGTGTGGCGGCCCTGCGTCTCCGGCGCCGCTTGCGCGCGGATGAACCCCTCGTGCCACACGTGCTCGCGCTGCGCATCGCGCAGAAGATCCAGGCGCCGCACCGCGGCGAGGACGAGCGCGAGAGCGTGCTCGGCCACCGGACCGTCGTGCAGCGACCGCCCCGAGCAGATGCGCACGTCGTCGGCGAAACCCGCGGAGAGCACGACATCCGCCCCCGAGGCCAGAGCCTGCACGAGCCGAAGATCGGGAAGCACCCGCGCGGCCTCGCGCAGGCGGTCGGCCGGATTGTGCCAGGCCACGAGGACCTCGGCGTCGCGATGCTCGTGCGGCAGCGCGGACTCGACGTCGTACACCACGACCTCGGCCTCGGCCTCAGACCGCAGACGCAGCTCGATGGTGTTCGGGATCAGGATCTTCATGGCGCCTCCGGCCCCTACGGTACCGGGCGAGGTGCCGGCGGGGCCGGTCTCGGGGCATGATCGCATCGGGCACGGATGATCGGGCGGCGCTGCCGCGACGGCCGAGACGATGGACACGTACACGAGGAAGGAGGATCGCCATGATCGGAACCCTGAACGCGCTCGTCGACCTGATCGAGCACGACACCGCGGGGGAACCGGACGTCGCCGCGTTCGCGCGCAGGCACGGGACCACCGAGTACCACCTGCGCCGGATGTTCTCGGCGCTCGCCGGGATGCCGCTGTCGGAGTACGTGCGCCGGCGGCGCATGACCGTCGCGGCGGCGGAGCTGACGGCGGGTGCGCCGAGCATCCTCGACGTCGCCGTGCGGCACGGCTACGGCTCGACCGAGGCGTTCGGCCGGGCGTTCCGGGCGGTGCACGGCATCGGCCCTGCCGACGCGCGCCGGGACGGCGGTCCTCTCCGCACACAACCCATGCTCCGGTTCCGCCTGAGCGTCGAAGGGAGCGCACCCATGCACGTCACGATCACCCCGCTGCCCGAGCTCGTGCTCGCCGGCCACGCCGCGCGCGTGCCGCTCCTGCACACGGGGGTGAACCCCCGCATCCAGGAGCACATCGCCGCCATCCCGCCCGAGGAGCACGCGCGGCTGAAGGAGCTCTCCGACGCCGAGCCCGGCGGCATCCTCGCGGTCACGGCGGATGTCGAGCCCGACGCGCCGGAGGGGACGGAGCTGACCTATCTGCACGGCGTCGCGCTCCTCCCGACGACCCCTGTCCCGGACGACCTCGACGCGCTGCGCGTCGACGCGGGCCCGTGGGCGGTGTTCTCGGCCGACGGGCCGTTCCCGGAGACGCTCCAGAACCTGTGGGCGGCCACGGCCACCGAGTGGTTCCCGTCGAACCCCTGGCGGCTCCGTCCCGGCCCCTCGATCGTGAGATATCGCGAGTTCACCGGCTCGAGCGCGGCGTTCGAGCTCTGGCTGCCCGTCGAATCCGCGTGAGCCTCGCGTCGCCGGAGGAGCACCCACCGTGCGCCTCCGGTGATGTCGGCGGCTCGTGCCACACTGGGCGCGTGCCGATCGATCCCAAGAAGACCCTCGATGCGTACCAGGCGAAGCGCGGCGTCATCCGCATCGTCGAGGTCCCCGCCATGCAGTACCTCATGGTCGACGGGGCCGGCGACCCGAACACCTCGCCGCGGTTCGCAGACGCGGTGACCGCCCTCTATCCGGTGGCGTATGCTCTGAAGTTCGCCGCGAGGGAGCGCTTCGGCGTCGACGCGGTCGTGATGCCGCTCGAAGGCCTCTGGCACGCACCGGACATGGAGTCGTTCACGTCGCGGCGCGACAAGTCGCGCTGGCTGTGGACGCTCCTGCTGATGGTGCCCGATCACGTCACCCCGGAGCTGTTCGCCGAGGCGGTGGAGTCCGCCGCCCGCAAGAAGACGCCGTCGCCCCTGCTCAGCGACGTGCGCCTCGAGACCCTCCGCGAAGGGCTGTGCGTGCAGACGCTGCACGTCGGGCCCTTCGACGACGAGGGCCCGGTGCTGGCAGACATCCACGACCGATTCATCCCCGAGCACGGGCTCACGATGACGGGACTGCACCACGAGATCTACCTCAGCGACCGGCGGCGCACGGCCCCTGCGAAGCTCCGCACCATCCTCCGTCAGCCCGTCGAGACGGTTCGGTGACTCCGGATCAACCCCCTGGCCGCGCAGCTTCCTGCGCCGATACCCTCCCGGCATGAGCACTGCCAAGAACGCCGCGCGGACGGCGAAGAGCTCGACGACGTTCCGGCGCATCGCCCGCGCCGGGTTCGTGGTGCTCGGTGTCGTGCACATCGTGATCGGCTCCATCGCCATCTCGGTGGCGGGCGGAACGGGCGGCGACGCCGACCAGGACGGCGCGATGGAGCAGATCCGCCGAACCGCGGTCGGCGGGCTCCTCCTGATCGTGATCGCCGTCGGTCTCGGCGCTCTGGCGGTGTGGCAGATCGCCGGCGCCTTCCTCTTCGCCGACCCCGATGAGAAGCGACGATGGGCGCTCCGCGTGAAGGCGGTCGGCATCGCGATCGCCTATCTGACCATCTCGGTGATGGCTCTCGTCTACGCGGTCGGCGGCCGCGCCGACTCGGAGCACGCGCAGCAGACGCTCAGCGCGCGCATCCTCGCGGCACCCGGCGGAATCGCGCTGCTCGTCGCGGTCGGCCTCGCCGTCGTCGCGGTGGGAGCGGGATTCGTCGTGGCTGGGTTCACGCGTGGCTTCGAGAAGACGCTCGATCTCCCTGACGGAGTCGCGGGGACCGGCATCCGTTCTCTGGGCGCGGTGGGATTCGTCGCCAAGGGCATCGCCGTCGCCGTCACCGGCGTGCTGTTCGTGGTCGCAGCTCTCACGCAAGACCCCGAGAAGGCAGCGGGCCTCGACGCTGCGCTGCACAGTCTGCTGGCACTGCCGTGGGGGCGTGCGCTGCTGTGGGTCGTCGCCGCCGGTCTCATCGCCTACGGCGTCTTCTGCATCGCTCGCGCGCGCTTCGCCCGCATGTGACGGGCCATCGCATCCTCACGCCGTGGCGGGCTTCTCGTTCCAGACGAGGAGGAAGGCGCCGAGCGCGATCATGAGCGCACCTCCGACGCCGCCCATCGCCTCGATGCGGTGAGGAGACCGGGCGAACCAGTCGCGTGCCGCGCTCGCCACCAGCACCCAGAGCGCGTCGCACGTCACCCCGATCCCGACCACGATGGCGCCGAGCACGAGCAGCTGCAGAGGCACCGCGCCCGCCTGCAACTCGACGAACTGAGGGAGGATCGCCAGGAAGAACGCGATGGATTTGGGATTGCTCACGCCCACCACGAAGCCCTCCGCCAGCAGGCGGATGCCGGACCGGCGCCGCTGCTCGGAGGCGCTGATGGTCGCATGATCCCTGCGATGCCGGATGGCCTGCACGCCGAGGTAGACGAGGTAGGCGGCCCCGAGCACCTTCACCACCGTGAACAGCACGACGGACTGCGCGATCACGGTGCCGACGCCGAATGCCACGGCGGCCACGAGCACCAAGGATCCGACGGCGGTCCCCAGGATGCTGAGGAACCCGCCGATACGGCCGAGCGCCATCGCGCGTCCGATCGTGAACAGCACGGTGGGGCCGGGGATCACGACCATCACGAAGGCGGCCAGCACGAAGGCCGCGAGGGTGTCGGCACGGAACATGGGCCGAGCATACGGGGTCGGCGGTGGCTTCGGCGAACACGGCGACCGAAGATGCTAACCCGCGGGCGGCGCCGTGGCAATGGCGTTCTCACAACTCGCCGCGCTTCCTATCGTCGGTGTCACCACCAACCACCGGAGGAGCCGCCATGACTGTGAGAACCCGCACCCCGGAAGGCTCCGCACGCGGCACCGACGAGGGCACCGTCCCCGCCGAACCTCGATTCGAGCGGGTCGACCTCGACCGGTACGTGGTGATCGACGGCGCCCCCATCGGGTACGTCGAGGTGGTGCCGCCGGTCATCGTCTGTTACAGCGGACATCCGTATCCGCGCGCGGTCGAGATCGCGCAGGTGCACGACTTCCACCGCGCCGTGCAGGTGGTCGTCGATCACGCCGATTCACGTCGGCGACCTATGATCTCCGCATGAGCCTGGAGATCTGGCCGGGAACGCCCTACCCCCTGGGGGCTTCCTACGACGGGCAGGGGACGAACTTCGCACTCTTCAGCGAAGCCGCCGAACGTGTCGAGCTGTGCCTCTTCGACGCCGACGGCACCGAGAGCAGGGTCGATCTCACCGAGGTCGACGCCTACGTCTGGCACGGCTACCTCCCGTCCGTGCAGCCCGGGCAGCTGTACGGCTACCGCGTGCACGGGCCGTACGACCCGGCGAACGGGCTGCGGTTCAATCCGAACAAGCTCCTGCTCGACCCCTATGCGAAGGCCGTCGCCGGACGCATCGACTGGGGCCAGCCGCTCTTCGGATACGACTTCGGCGACCCGGACTCCCGCAACGACGACGACTCGGCGGCCGCGATGGCGAAGGGCGTGGTGGTCAACCCGTTCTTCGAATGGGGAGGCGATCGTCCGCTGAAGACGCCCTACGCGCAGACCGTCATCTACGAGGCCCACGTGAAGGGCCTCACGGTGCAGCATCCCGACGTGCCGGAGGACATCCGCGGCACCTACGCGGCCATCGGCCACCCCGCAATCATCGATCACCTCCAGCGCCTCGGCGTCACCGCGATCGAGCTCATGCCGGTGCACCAGTTCGTGCACGACTCCGTGCTGGAGGACCGGGGGCTGTCGAACTACTGGGGCTACAACACCCTCGCGTTCTTCGCACCCCACAACCAGTACGCCTCGAGCGGCGACCACGGCCAGCAGGTGCAGGAGTTCAAGGGCATGGTGCGCGCGCTCCACGCCGCGGGCATCGAGGTGATCCTCGACGTGGTCTACAACCACACGGCGGAAGGCAACCACCTCGGGCCGACGCTGTCGCTGCGCGGCATCGACAACGAGGCCTACTACCGGCTCGAGGAGGACCGCCGCTACTACACCGACTACACGGGTACGGGAAACAGCCTCAACGCCGGCAACCCGCACGCGCTGCAGCTCATCATGGACTCGCTGCGGTACTGGGTCACGGAGATGCACGTCGACGGCTTCCGCTTCGATCTCGCGTCGACCCTCGCGCGCGAGTTCTACGACGTCGACCGGCTGGCGGCCTTCTTCGAACTCGTGCAGCAGGATCCGATCGTGTCGCAGGTGAAGCTCATCGCCGAGCCGTGGGACGTCGGCCCCGGCGGGTACCAGGTCGGCAACTTCCCGCCGCAGTGGACGGAGTGGAACGGCAAGTACCGCGACACCGTGCGGGATTTCTGGCGCGGCGAGCCGCAGTCGCTGGGGGAGTTCGCGTCTCGTCTCACCGGGTCCGCCGACCTGTACGAGCACTCCGGGCGACGCCCCGTCGCCTCGATCAACTTCGTCACGGCGCACGACGGCTTCACGCTGCGCGATCTCGTGTCGTACGCCGAGAAGCACAACGAGGCCAACGGCGAGGACAACGCCGACGGGGAGTCGCACAACCGCTCCGACAACAACGGCGTCGAAGGCCCGACGGACGATCCCGAGGTCAATCGGCGCAGGGCACGCCAGCAGCGCAACTTCCTCGCCACGCTGCTGCTCTCGCAGGGCGTGCCGATGATCTCGCACGGCGACGAGCTCGGACGTACGCAGGGCGGCAACAACAACGGGTATGCGCAGGACAACGAGACGACGTGGGTCGACTGGGCGTCCGCCGACCTGCCGCTCGTCGAGTTCACGGCGGCGCTCTCGCGCCTGCGCCGACAGCATCCGACCTTCCGGCGCAGCCGGTTCTTCGACGGACGCCCCGTGCGCGGGGAAGACGGCGAACGCGTTCCGGATGTCGTGTGGCTGCGGCCGGACGCGCGCCGGATGCAGCCGGAGGACTGGGACTCCGGCTTCGGGCGGTGCATCGGGATGTTCCTCAACGGGCGCGGCATCCGTGAGAAGGACCGCCGCGGGCGGCCGGTGACCGACGTGAACTTCCTCGTGTTCTTCAACAGCGGCGACGAGCCCGTGGAGGTCACGGTGCCCGACGAGCGCCACGGCGCGCAGTGGGATGCCGTCGTCGACACCGCCGGCGAGCGCACGGACGAACGTCCTCTCGACGCAGGGGAGAGGTTCGCGCTCGAACCGCGGTCGATGATCGTGCTGCGCGAGGTCGACGGCACGGACACGCCGACGGGCCACTCGGTCGAAGCGTCGCTCCGCAGCCGCACCGAGACCGCAGCGCCCGCGCCGGCACCGGAGACCGCGACATGACACGGCGGCCGCTGTCGACGTACCGGCTGCAGATCAGTCCGCGGTTCACGCTGGACGACGCGGCCGCCGTCGTGCCGTACATCCGCGAGCTCGGGGCCTCCTGGGTGTACGTGTCCCCGCTCCTGACCGCGACCCCGGGCTCAGACCACGGCTATGACGTTGTCGATCACTCGCGTGTCGATCCGGCTCGCGGCGGCGACGAGGCGCTCGTGCGCTTCGCAGCGGCCGCCAGGAGGGAGGGACTCGGGATCCTCGTCGACATCGTGCCCAACCACATGGGGGTGGCGGTCCCGCGCGCCAACCCGTGGTGGTGGGACATGCTGCGCCTGGGGCGTTCGTCGCGCCACGCCGTCGCGTTCGACATCGACGCGAGCCGTGGCGACGGGAGGCTGCGGCTGCCCATCCTCGGCGCGTCCCTCGACGAGGTCATCGCCGCAGGGGAGCTCTCGGTCGATCCGGAGCCGGCGGACGATGCCCCCGACGGCACGCTGTCGTACTACGACCACGTGCTGCCGCTCGCCCCCGGTACGGCCGCGCTCGCGGGCGACCTCCCCGCGCTGCTCGCCGCGCAGCACTACGAGCTGCGGTACTGGGAAGACCAGAACGCCGAGCTGACGTACCGCCGCTTCTTCGCGGTGTCGGAACTCGCCGGCATCCGCGTCGAACTCGCCGACGTCTTCGCGGAGTCTCACCGCGAGATCGCCCGCTGGATCACCGACGGGCTCGCCGACGGCCTCCGCGTCGATCATCCTGACGGCCTGGCCGACCCCGGCGGCTATCTCGAACGGCTCGCCGACGTGACCGGCGGCGTCTACACCCTGGTCGAGAAGATCCTCGAACCCGGCGAGGAGCTCCCCGACTGGTGGCACACCGACGGCACGACCGGCTACGACGCGCTCGCGCAGTTCGATCGGCTCTTCGTCGACCCCGACGGCGTGCGGGCGCTCCGCGAGCTCGACGACGGGCTGCGAGCCGACACCGGCGTTGCGCCGCGCGGGTCGTGGGCCGACCTGACGCACACGACGAAGCGCATGGTCGCCGACTCGCTGCTGCGGTCGGAAGTGCGCAGGCTTGTGCACACGCTGCCCTTCGGCATCGTCGGCGCGGAGGATGCGCTGTCCGAGATCCTCGCGTGCTTCCCGGTGTACCGCTCCTACCTTCCGGCAGGCGGCGAGCACCTCGAGCACGCGCTCGCCGAGGCGCGGCGGCGTCGTCCCGACCTCGCCGCCGCCATCGCAGAGCTCGCACCGCTGCTCGCCGATGCGTCACGCGAGCTCGGCGAGCGATTCCAGCAGACGAGCGGCGCGGTGATGGCCAAGGGCGTCGAAGACACCGCGTTCTACCGGTGGACGCACCTGGGCACGCTCACGGAGGTCGGCGCCGATCCGTCGGTCGAGTCGATCGACGTGAACGAGTACCACCGCGCACAGCAGGTGCGCATGGCGTCGTGGCCGTTCTCGATGACGACGCTGTCGACGCACGACACCAAGCGCTCGGAAGACGTCAGGGCGCGCCTGGCTGTGCTGTCGGAGCTTCCGGAGCGCTGGGGCGAGGTGCTGCAGGAGCTGCGCGCCATCGCCTCCACGGGTCACGGGCCGTTCGATGCGCTGCTGTGGCAGGCCGCGGTGGGAGCCTGGCCGATCTCGGCCGAGCGCCTGCACGCATACGGGGTGAAGGCTGCGCGCGAGGCGGCGGAGGCCACCGGATGGCAGCACCCGGACGAGGGGTTCGAGCGCGGGATCGCGGAGGTGGCGGATGCCGCGCAGGGCGCCGCCCGCGGGCTGCTGACGCGGTTCGTCGACGAGATCGCCGGGTACGGCCGGGTGAACGCGCTCTCGGCCAAGCTGCTCCAGGTGACGGCGCCCGGCGTGCCGGACGTGTACCAGGGCACCGAGCTGTGGGACCTGTCGCTCGTCGACCCGGACAACCGCAGGCCGGTGGACTTCGCCGCCCGCGCTGCCCTGCTGCGGCGCATCGACGAGGATCACGCGCGCGGGGTGCTGCCGCCCGTGGACGACGAGGGATCGGTGAAGCTGCTCGTCACTTCTCGGGCGCTGCGGCTGCGGAGGGACAACCCCGAGCTGTTCGGCATCTACCGGCCGGGCGTGGCCACGGGTACGGCATCCGCGCACGTCGTGGCTGCCGACCGCGGGGGAGCGACGGCCGTCGCGACGCGGCTGCCCGCCACTCTGGAGCGCCGCGGCGGATGGGGTGACACGATCCTGATGCGGCCCGACCTGCCCGCCACAGACGTGCTCACGGGGCGCCGGATCGCGCCGGGTCCCGTGCGGCTCGCCGAGCTGCTCGACACGTATCCGGTGGCCCTGCTGCGGGACGCGCGATGATCGAGGTGTGGGCGCCGGCCGCCCGTCGCGTGCGCGTGCGTCTGCTCACAGCATCCGGTGGCATCCGCGACGAACGCGGACTCCGGCCCTCGACGCGACCAGGCTGGTGGTGCGCCGACATCGATCTCGCCGACGGCGACCGGTACGGATTCCTGCTGAACGACGCCGACGACCTCCGGCCCGACCCGCGGTCACGGCGGCAGCCGGACGGCGTGCACGGGCCCTCGGCCGCGTTCGACCCCTCGGCGTTCTCGTGGACCGACGCGCAGTGGACGGGACGCCAGCTCGCGGGCGCCGTGATCTACGAGCTGCACGTCGGCACGTTCACGCCGGAGGGAACGCTCGACGCGCTCATCGGGCGGCTCGACCACCTCGCCGACCTCGGTGTCACGCACATCGAGCTGCTTCCCGTCGCCGCGTTCAACGGGACGTGGAACTGGGGGTACGACGGCGTGCTCTGGTACGCGGTGCACGAGACGTACGGCGGCCCTCGTGCCTATCAGCGTCTCGTCGACGCGGCGCATGCCCGCGGACTCGCCGTGGTGCAGGACGTCGTCTACAACCACTTCGGCCCCAGCGGCAACCACCTCCCGGAGTTCGGGCCGTACCTCCGCGACGGAGAGCTCACCAGCTGGGGTGACTCCGTGAACCTCGACGAGCCGGCGGTGCGGGAGTACATCGTCGAGAACGCCCTGATGTGGCTGCGCGACTTCCACGTCGACGGCTTGCGGCTCGACGCCGTGCACGCCCTCCACGACGATCAGCCCGTGCACATCCTGCGCGAGCTGGCGGAGCGGGTCGACGCGCTCTCCGCGCAGCTCGACCGGCCTCTCTCCCTGATCGCCGAGTCGGACATGAACGACCCGACGCTGATCCTCCCCCGTGAGGCCGGCGGCTACGGTCTCACCGCGCAGTGGTCCGACGACTGGCACCACGCCGTCCACGTCGCCCTGACCGGAGAGACGGAGGGCTACTACGCCGACTTCGCGGCGGCGGATGCTGTCGCGAAGGTGTCGCAGAGCGGGTTCTTCCACGACGGCACGTTCTCCTCGTTCCGCGGGCGGCCGCACGGCAGACCGATCCCCGACGGAGTGCCGGCCTGGCGCCTCGTGACGTTCGTGCAGGACCACGATCAGGTCGGAAACAGGGCGGAGGGCGACCGGCTCTCGGCCACGCTGAGTGCCGACCGGCTCGCCGTGGCGGCCGTGCTCACGCTTACGGCGCCCGGCACCCCCATGCTGTTCATGGGGGAGGAGTGGGGAGCGTCGACGCCGTGGCAGTTCTTCACCTCGCACCCCGAGCCCGACCTGGGCAGGGCGACGGCCGAGGGCCGCATCGCCGAGTTCGCGCGCATGGGCTGGGACCCGGCGGTGGTCCCCGACCCGCAGGACCCGCGCACCTTCGAACGCTCGCACCTTCGGTGGTCGGAGCGCGACGATCCCGTGCATGCACGGCTGCTGGCGCTGTACCGCGACCTCATCGCGCTGCGGCGCGCGGTGCCGGCGCTCACCGACCCGGACATGTCACGCACACGGGTCGAGACGATGCCGAGCCCGGACCGGCCGGATGCCGCCCCCGATGCCCGCGTGTACCGCATCGAGCGCGGCGATGTGGCGGTTCTCGTCAACCTCTCGGGCTGCGATGCGGAGTTCGAGGTCGGCTCCGCGACCGGGGTGCTGCTGGCGACGGCGGAGGTGGGGGTCGCTGACGGCCGCGTGACCGTGCCGAGAGATGCCGCGGCGATCGTCCGCGATCCGGGCCCCGCCCCTGCCTGCGGATGAGAAGCTAGAAGGATGACCGACTCGATCACCCCGCTGACCGAGGCCGAGGTGCAGCGCCTGCGCGCTGACTTCCCGATCCTGCGGACGGAGGTGAACGGGCATCCGCTCGCGTACCTCGACTCCGGTGCGACGTCGCAGCGCCCGCTCGCCGTCCTCGACGCCGAACGCGAGTTCGCGACCACCGCGAACTCCGCCGTGCACCGGGGAGCGCACACCCTCGCTGCCGAGGCGACGGAGCTCTTCGAGGACGCGCGGGCGACGGTCGCGCGCTTCGTCGGCGCCGACGAGGGCGAGATCGTGTGGACGTCGAACGCCACGGAGGCGATCAACCTCGTGGCCTACGCGCTCTCGAACGCCTCTCTGGGCCGCGGCGGCGCCGCGGCCGAGCGCCTGCGGCTGCGGGAGGGTGACGAGATCGTCACGACGGAGATGGAGCACCACGCCAACCTCATCCCCTGGCAGGAGCTCGCCGCGCGCACCGGCGCAACCCTGCGAGTGATCCCGCTCGACGACGACGGTGCCCTGCGGCTCGACGACGCCGAAGCGCTCATCGGCGACCGCACGCGGATCGTCGCGGTCACGCACGTGTCCAACGTCCTCGGCGTCGTCAACCCGGTGGAGCGGATCGTGTCCCTCGCGCATGCGCACGGAGCCCTCGTGCTCCTCGACGCGTGCCAGTCGGCTCCGCACCTGCCGCTCGACGTGAAGGCGCTCGACGTCGACTTCGCCGCGTTCTCCGGGCACAAGATGCTCGGCCCCACCGGCATCGGCGTGCTGTACGGGCGGCGTGAGCTGCTGGAGGCCATGCCGCCCTTCCTCACCGGCGGCTCGATGATCACGACCGTCACCACGACCGAGGCGGAGTACCTGCCGCCGCCGCAGCGGTTCGAGGCCGGCACGCAGCGTGTGTCGCAGGCGGTGGCGCTCGCCGAGGCCGTGCGGTACCTGTCGGCCGTCGGGATGCCGCGCATCGCGGCGCATGAAGCGGAGTTCGGCCGACGGCTCGTGACTGGGCTGTCTGCGATCGACGGCGTGCGGGTGCTCGGCGCCGGCATCGACCTGCCCCGCGTGGGCCTTGCGAGCTTCGACGTCGAGGGCATCCACTCGCACGACGTCGGCCAGTATCTCGACGACCTCGGCATCGCGGTGCGCGTGGGGCACCACTGCGCGCAGCCCCTGCATCGTCGGCTCGGCATCACCTCATCGACGCGCGCGAGCACCTATCTCTACACCACCGAGGCCGAGGTCGACGCCGTGATCGACGGCGTGGCCGGAGCCATCGAGTTCTTCCGGAGGGGCGCATGAGCGACCTGCAGAACATGTACCAGGAGCTGATCCTCGACCACTCCCGCACCCCGCACGGCTTCGGGTTGCGGGGAGAGATCGCTGCCCAGTCGCACCAGCTGAACCCCACCTGCGGCGACGAGGTCACGCTGCAGGTGCACCGTACCGACGACGGCCGCATCGAGGCGATCGCGTGGGAGGGGCACGGGTGCGCGATCTCGCAGGCATCCGCCTCCCTCCTGTCGGAGCTCGCCGAGGGGCTGACGGTCGCCGAGCTCGAGCAGCGTATCGCCGCCTTCCGTGAGGCCATGCGCTCGCGCGGCACGATCGAGCCCGACCCCGAGCTCCTCGGAGACGCCGCCGCGCTGGGCGGCGTCTCGCGGTACGTCGCGCGGGTGAAGTGCGCGATGCTGGCGTGGGTCGCGGCGGAGGACGCGCTCGCGAAGAGCTGACCGCCGCGTCACGCGGAGACATCGGATGCCGCGCACGGGAATAGCCGCCGCACGCCGCCGGGTTGGCACGAGCATGACAACGCTCGGAATCATCGGTGCAGGACACATCGGATCGCAGATCGCGCGCGTCGCGGTGGCCAACGGATACGACGTCGTGATCGCGAACTCCCGCGGTCCGGAGACGCTCGGAGACCTGGTGACGGAACTCGGACCGCGCGCCAGGGCGGCGACGGCGGAGGAGGCGGGCGCCGCGGGCGACGTGGTCGTCGTGACCGTCCCGTTGCGGGCCCTCGACCAGATCCCCGTCGAACCGCTCGCGGGCAAGATCGTGCTCGATACGAACAACTACTACTTCGAGCGCGACGGCCACATCGAGGCGCTCGACAACGGCGAGACCACGACGTCCGAGCTCGTGCAGCGGCACCTGCCGACGTCGAAGGTCGTCAAGGCCTTCAACCACATCACCGCCGCCGACATCACCACCGACGGCGCTCCGGCCGGCACGCCGAACCGTCGTGCTCTCGCGACCGCCGGCGACGACGCCGAGGCCATCGAGTTCGTCACGCGGTTCTACGACGAGGCGGGTTTCGACACCGTCGTCATCGGACCGCTCAGCGAGTCGTGGCGCGTCGAGCGTGATCGTCCCGCCTACGTGCGCCGCCAGAACGCTGAGGAGCTCCGGGCGAACCTCGCCATCGCGAACCGTCTCCCCTGACCAGGGCAGGGCTTCGCCGCCGTTTGGCATACCAGAGGTGGGAATCCATCGCACGAGATGAGAGAATTCCAGCATGACGGGGGTGGGGGCTGCCGGGGAGCTCGAATCGGTGCGGGTGACGCGGATCCTGCGGGACGACATCGTGCTCGGTCGTCGTGCACCAGGATCGCGTCTCGTCGAGCGCGATATCGCGGCCGAGCTGAACGTCTCGCGCCTCCCCGTGCGCGAAGCCATCCGCACGCTCGTGGCGGAGGGCATCGTCGTCTCACGCCCGCGCACCTGGGCCGTGGTCCGGGAGTTCACCCTGCGTGACATCCAGGACTTCGGCGAGGTGCGCGAGGCGATCGAGACTCTCGTCTTCGTGTTCGCCGCGGAGCGACATGACGAGGCCGGTCTCGCGCGGCTCAGGCAGGCGTATGAGAAGGAGCGCGAGGCTGCGGCACGCGGCGACGCGGACACCGCACGCACCTCCGCGGCCGAGTTCCACAGCGTCGCCGTCGAGATCGCGGGCAACGAGATGCTCACCGAGCTCATCGGGGTCTTCCTCACTCGTCTGCGGTGGCTCTTCGGGCAGCACGACGACCTTCAAGGGATGGCGGAGGAGCACCGCCTCATCCTCGAGGCGGTCGAGGCGCGTGACCACGAGACCCTGCGACGGCTCGTGCCCGCACACCTGGCGAACGGCCAGCGCGCAGCGCAACGGCGCTTGAGCCTCGGCATCCCGGCCGGCTGAGCCGCGCTGCCCGCACGGCGCGTTCCGACGGGCCGCGGCATCCGGTGGCTATATTTGGGCTACGGAATTCCGTACACGCGTGCACTGGGGAGCGAGATGCGGGCTGCTGCCTTGGTCGTCGGAGGACTGCTGCTGATCGGCGGCGTCGCCATGGTGACGGTCGCCGACCAGGAGCGCGTGCGTGCCCGCGACGACGCCCGGTCCGCCGTGGCGGAGGCCCAGCAGCTTCTCGACGCGAAGCACGAGACGAACGCGCGTCTCGCCGAGACGCTCACGAGCCTGCGCTCGCGGATCGCCGAGCAGGACACCCGGCTCTCCGATCCGACGGGGCTCCTTCCGTGATGCGGCGGAGGGTCGCGGTCGCCGCCCTCGCCCTCGGCATCGCCGTGGGCGGCGCCGTCGATCGGGCGGCGGCGGTGGAGCACGAACGGGCGGATGCCTTGGCGGAGCTGCGCGGACTCGCGGTGTCGATCGACGCCGCGCAGCAGCGCACCGACCGTCTTCAGGGCCTCATCGAGGTCGCCCAGCGCGACGCAGACGACCGAGACGCCGTTCTGGCAGTGCGCCCCGCGTTCGTCGCCGAGATCGCCGCCTTCGGAACGGCGCTCGCATCGGCCGACGGCAAGGTCGACACGGCGTCCGCCCGGGCATCCGCGGTATCGGCGCAGAACTCGGTGCTGGCCGAACGCCGCGATCCCGCTGTCGTCGTGGCGGCGACCGCCACGGTGCACGCGCTCACCGCCAAGGTCACCGGAGACGTCGCGGCCTGGCAGGCTGCGCAGCAGGCAGGGCCCGCCGGTCCGCGCTGGAGCTCGAGCGGTCCAGACGGCTACGCGCGCGTGCGGGCCGCCCTCGACCGAGTGGGCGGAGCCGGCGTCGGTCTCTACGAGTCGTCGTCGTGCGCAGGCGGGAACGCACCGGCCTGTGCCAACAGCAACGGGTACATCAAGTACCGTGCCGACATCGCGGGCTGGAGTGCCGACCGGCTCTCGTGGGCCATGGCGCACGAGCTCGCCCACATCTATCAGTTCCGGGTGTGGGGCGCGCTCACCGCGTCGGCGGCATACGGCTCGATGTTCGGGGGCGACCCCGAGTTCCTGGCGAACTGCATGGCCGTGGTGCGCGGCTTCCCCGGATCGGTCGGATGCTCCGCCGACCAGCAGGCCTGGGCGTCCGGCGTCTGGGTCGGAGTGGTCCGTTAGGAGATCGGCGTCGTCGTGTCGGTCGCCTCGCGGAGGGGCTTGCGCATGACGCGCCAGTAGCCCGAGGGCGCGGCGCGCGTGAGCAGATCGATCAGCCGCGCCTCGCGCCCGATCATGGTGCGTGCGCGCCGCTGCTCGGTCGCGCGGATGATGCGCTCCGCGGCATCGCGGGGTTCGGTGTGGTACATGGCGGCCTGGGCCGAAGCCGCCCGCGCGGCCACCGCGGGGTCGATCGTCGCGGCGTACCGGCCGTGGAGGATGATGCCCGTGCGTACGCCGGCGGGGTAGACGGCGCCCACCGTGACGGTCGTGTCTTCGAGCTCGTGCCGCAGCGCTTCCGAGAACCCCCGCACGGCGAACTTGCTGAGCGCGTAGGGGATCCGCCCGGCCGGGGCCGCGAGCGCGTACACGCTCGCGAGGTGCGTGATGTGAGCGGCCGGTTCGTCGAGGAGGGCGGGCAGCAGGGCTTTGGTGATCGACACCGTGCCCCACAGGTTCACGTCGGCGAGCCAGCGCATCTCCTCCATGGTCAGCTGCTGCAGTGTGCCGAGCATCGACGATCCGGCGCACGTGATCAGAGCGTTGATGCGGGGGTGCTCGCCGCGGATCGTCGCGGCCGTGGCGAAGACGGCGTCGTCGTCGCGAAGGTCGACCACGTGGGCGGTCGCCGCGCCGTCGAGCCGGCCCGTCAGCGCGCGAAGCGCGTCGCCGTCGCGGTCGACGAGGGCCAGGCGCACCCCTCGGCGTGCGAGCAGCCGCGCGACCTCGGCGCCCATGCCGCTGGCGGCGCCCGTGATGACGGTGGTCCTGTCGGTGAGGTCGAGACGCTTCATGCACCCTCCGATCGGCGCGCTCCGTGATTCGCGCCCCCTGCTCCGCCGCCGGCGGAGAACCTGATCACGATCCATTCTTGCCGACCAGTCGCGGAGGCGATACCGGTACGCTCGTGGAGAGGAGGTTGCGGTGGGACGAACTGCGGATGCCATCGCCGAGGGCGTCGCGATCGCGACGTCTGCCGCGCGACTCGCGGTGAAGAATCACATCCTCGTCGGGACGATCGCCGAAGGCGGGGTGTTCGACAGCGAGAAGTACATCGCCGACGCGCGAGAGGCGCTGCGGGCGATGGCCGAGGAGTCGGAGCAGGCGGAGAAGACGCTCACCGAGCTGCGCAAGCGCGCCCGTGGACGCCACTCCGATCCGGTGGGGACGCACGACTACCGTGACCGCGACGTGCGGAACCTGCGCAGGCGGGCCAAGCAGTCGCACGGCGTCGCGATGCGGCTGCGCGAGATGATGGACGACCCCGAGCAGCTCGGGGTGATCGTCGAAGAGGCACGCAAGGCCGCATGGGCCGACGTGCGGCACAACCTCGATCGCCGGCTCAAGGTCGAGGGGATGCGCCCGGATCAGGACCCCGACTATGAGCGGATGCGCGAAGCGCGCATGCAGGCCCTGCGGCTGGTCGACCTGCAGGCGCTGTCGTCGCAGCAGCGCGCCAGGGCGAAGCGGCTGAAGAAGCAGGAGAAGGGCGCCGACAAGGACTCGTCCAAGACCTCGCGGGGGGCGCGCGGATCGGCGGGCTGAGGCCCGTTTCGCTTTCTGCCGAAGACTGTTGTAGGCTGTTCCACGGCCCGCTCAGCAGGCCACGCGCCCCTAGCTCAATGGATAGAGCATCTGACTACGGATCAGAAGGTTGGGGGTTCGAGTCCCTCGGGGCGCGCATATCCAGAGACAGCCCGTCCAGCAGAAGCTGGGCGGGCTGTTTCGTTGCCCGCGCCCAGCGCAGGAACTGAGTGACGTTCGGCTCGCCCTGGCCACGCTCCCAAGCTGAGATCGTTCCGTGCGATACGCCGATCTGCGGGGCGATCTCGCGCACGGTGAGGCCTGAGAGCGCCCGCGTAGCACGCAGGATCTCGGGGACCGTGGTCGCCTCAATCTGAATCATCGTCATGCCGTCATGGTATCGGCTCACATGTTCAGATTTCCAGACACGCCGATAGAAATGCATTTCTGTGTCCGGTTTGTCTGATCTTCTGTCGCCATGTCTAGAAAACAAGACGCACGGACGGTTCGACCACCACCATGCCGCCCCGGTGAGGGGCGGTTAGGCGGTAGATACGACCCACGGCGGGCGCAGCCGAGACACGCGGAGGGCAACCGCGCACCACAATGCCATCCCGATCTAGAGGCGGGGCGACGGTAACAGGGCAGGTCCGGGCGTCGCACACCACCGCACCTCACCATCCGCTCTAGAGGAAACCCCGACGGCTGCGCGCTCTCCATGTGAGCGCGGCTATGTGCGTGGCTCCGATTCCCATCGGTGTACGGCAGATAGCTCCCGCTTTCAACGTCCTCGTGGCGTTGAGCGGGGGCTTTTACCGACCCCTCAAACCCTCGATCCCGGCAGGCGATATGGAACACCGCTACCTCGAATCCGGATGGTGCACCTGCGGCCACCACCGAGACGACAGCCGACGCGAGAACGACCGCACCAACCTCCCCAGCCGCGAAACCATCCGGGCAATCCTCGGCCCGACATACCAACCGAAGGAACTCAAGTGAGCGACAAGCCCAAGACCAACCCGCGCGAGGAAGCAGCGCAGCTCATTCGTGCACTCATCGACCGCATCAAGACCGACATCGAGGCGGGCACCGTCCCGGCCGACTTCGTGACGAGCGCCCGCGCACTGCTCGACGCCGCCGAGCCGCACGTCATCGGAGCCGCATTCGGGCAAGCCATCATCGCGCTCGCCCTCGCTGAGATGAGGGCCGAGTGATGCACGACTACCTCAGCCCGCTCGTCGTCGGCATCCTGTTCTCGCTCATCCTCATCGGGTGGATTCTGTCCGACCTCCACAACCGCAAGCAGGAACGCGCCTACGCCGCCCGTGTCGCCGCACACGTCGCTGAGATGGCCGTCTCGATGGCCAGCTCGGGAGAGTGCGCCAAGGCATGGGCCACCGACCACGGGCGCTCGTCGTCCGTCCACCTGTGCGCACGCCCGTACGGACACACCGGCCCGTGCGACTGCGGCACATGCCCGCCCGACGACGCCGACGGGATCGACCGATGATGACCGCCACCATGACCACCGCCGAGGCGCACGTGAGCCGCACCCTCGCGAACCGCCTCACCACACTCGTGGATGCCGCCCGCGCCCTCAGCGCCGAGGCAAGATCACTCGGCCTGCGAGACACGGCACGACAGCTCAAGAGCGAAGCCGCCACGCTCGACGGCGCACGAACCCGACTCATCGAGGACGGGTCCGAGTACTTCGACGCCGCCCGAGCATTCATCAACGCCGCCGAGCGCAGCATCACCGACCGAGCGCTCTACATCGGCAAGTGCGCGAACGGGCGGGGATGACCATGGAGATGCTGTTCGCCTGCGTCGTCGTGTTCCTCGTCGCGTTCCTCGTCGGAATGGCCATCACGCGATGAGCGCCAAGCACCAGACGCCCGAGTACCAGCGCAACGCGCGCATCCTGCGCAAGCGCTGGACGCCTGAGCACCAGGCCGGGCGTCTGGTGTGCTGGCGCTGTCGCCGCCGCATCCTGCCGGGCGAACCGTTCGACGTCGGCCACCTACCTCACGCCCGCGCATCCGCGCTCCACGAGCTGGCACCCGAGCACCGCCACCGCTCCCGCTCATGCATCGGCAACAGAGCAGCCGGAGGCAGACAAGGCGCATCCATCACCAACCGCCGTCACCGCATCGACGTGCCGACAACCAACGAAACAACATGGACGATCTGATCGAAACAACGTTCGACACTCGCGACGCCGGTTCTTTGAGTGGCGTCGTCACAACTACCGCCTCCGGCAGCAAAATCCCCCCCCTGGACTGGGATGGGATGGAGCTACCGGAAGATGTGTTCGAACATCCGCTGCTCGATGAGGCGGCGTGGAACGCGAAGCGCGACGAGGGGCGGTCGCCGCTGGATCAGTCCGAGCTGCACAGCACCTTCCAGTCGCGCGCCGAATTCCTCGTCGGCGCGTGGATCATCAACGAACTCGTGCCGCGCCGCATCGTGCCCGGTGGCCTGCTCGCGAACCTCCAACCGCAGATGCTCCGCACCGCCGACGTGCTCGGCACGGGCGCACCGATCGATCTGGACGACGTGCAGCCCGACGAGGGCAACTTCCTCAACGCCATCCTCGAACCGCGCCGATCCTCCAAGACCACGAGCCTGTGGTGCGTGCTGCTCGGACGCTGCTACATGCGCGCGGTGTACATGGCCGGATACACCATGCTCACGACCGCGAAGAAAGCGGGCGAGCGGTTCAAGCTCGACGTGCGCGATCCCATCCTGCGCAAGTGGCGCGACAAGCCGCACCGCGAGAAAGTCGTCGGCCTCAAGCTCACCGAGGGGAACGGCAACCTCGGCATCGAGTTCGCGAACGGCTCGAAGCTCGCGATCCTCTCACCCAACGGCGACGACGTGCGCTCCGGCGCGTACGACATCCTCGTGCTGGACGAATCCGGCGAGGCCGAACCCGAGATGTGGGATGACATCGTGGGGGCCGTCCTCCCGTCGTTCGACACCCGCCCCGGCGCGCAGCTCGTCTACGCCGGAACGGGCGGCAAGTACCGCGACGGCTCGCACTTCTGGGCGACGCTCCACGACCCCAAAGCGGGCCGCATCCGCTACGGCGTCCCCGACGACATCGACGAAAAGCTCCTCGAATCGTGGGAAGCGGGCGCGGGCGAACTCATCGAGCGCCTGCACCCCGGCCTCGACGGACTCACCACCCTCGCCAAGATCAGGCAGAACTTCCCGACCCTCGGCCCCGAGCGATTCGCGCTCGAATACTGCGGGCACTTCGGCAAAGCCGCAGGCAACGACACCATCATTGGCTCCGAGTGGATCGACACCACCGAACCCGGCCCCGTACCCACGGGCGTCACGCCGCTCTCCCTCGCGTTCGCCGTCCACCCTGGCGGCCTATGGGCGTCCATCGCCGTCGCCTGGTACCTCCCCGACGACGGCAGCGACCTCGCCCGCGCCGCGTGGGCGCTCGACGGCGACGCCGACCAAGCCCCGCCCCGCGTCGGCGTCAAGCTCATCCACCACCAACAGGGCAACGCACGCATGGCCGCGACGCTCTGGAAGTACTGGAAGATGCTGCGCCTCCCCATCGTCTACGACGACTCCCCGCAGGAGAAGTCCATCATCCAAGACCTGATCCGATCCGCGAAGCCCCGCCCGCAGACGGTCATGATCCGCTTCGGCGAGAAGTCCGTCGCGCACTCGAAGCTGCTCAACGGACTGCGCCACGGCGACGTACGGCACTGGGAACAAGAGCCGTTGGACCGAGCCGCAGCCGGGGCGGTCAAGCGCGTGTCCGGCAAAGCGGTCCTACTCGGCGCGCCGCAGTCCGATCCCGAGTTCGACATCACCCCGCTCGAAGCCGCAGCCGCCGCGCTCTACAAGCTCCCCGACCCGACCACGGGCGGCTCATTCGACCCCATCATTGTGAGCTAAACACAAAGTTATCCACAGGGTCTTGTTGCATACCTACAAAAATCGTCGTTAAGGTTCACGTCATGTCCTGGTTCTCGCGCTTCCTGTTCGGCGCTCCCGCATCGGCGGCAGCCGTGCAGGCCGTCCCCATCCCGCCGTGGTCGCCGCAGCCGGAACTCGCCGCGCTCGTGTACCACGACATCTACGGCCCGACCGGCTCCGATGTCGTCACCCGCGACACCGCGATGACCGTCTCCCCGATCAAGCGCGCCCGCGCCGTCATCGTAGGGCGCATCGCTGACCTGCCGATGGAACAGGGCGAGATGATCGGCACCGATGGCGAGTTCGTGCCCGACGGCGAGCAGCCCGAATGGCTCACCACCGGGTCGCCGTCCGCCGCGCAGACGGCATGGCACCGCATGGCGTGGACCCTCGATGACCTCATGTTCACCGGCTGGGCGCTCTGGACCGTCACCCGCGACGACGCCGGGAAGATCACCGAAGCGGCCCGCGTGCCCCGCCACCGCTGGACGTTCTCGCCCACGTCCCCCACGGGCGTCTCCATCGATGGGCAGCCCGTCACCGACGACCAGTCCGTCATCCTGCTCGTCGGGCCGGACGAAGGACTCCTGACCAGCGCCCGCGACACGATCCGGGGATGGCGGTACATGGAACGCGCCTGGGTTGGACGCACACGCAACCCCATCCCCGCGATGGTGCTGCACGAGACCGAGCGCGACGGCGTGACTCAGGACGAAGCCAAGAAGTACGTCGCCGCATGGTCCGCCGCCCGCACGAGCGAGAACGGTGCTGTGGGATTCCTCCCCGCCACCCTCACCCTCGAAGTGCATGGGGAAGTCGAGGCCGACCTGTTCGACAAGGGCCGCAACGCCGCCCGCATCGACATCGCCAACCAGACCAACCTTCCCGTGTCCTACCTCGACGGGTCCACGGCGACGAGTTCGCTCACGTACGTCACGCAGGAGGGCACCCGAAACCAGATCGTGGACGACCTTGAGTACTGGATGGCACCGATCGAAGCGTGCCTCAGCGTCCTCGCCGTCACTGGCCAAGAGAGCAAGGTCATCCGCTTCAACCGGTCCAACCTCACCGCCGTACCCAACGACGCCCACGGTGCGACCACGCGCGACACCGACACCGACCCCGAAACGGAGAACGCAGCATGACCGAGAACAGCGATTTCGCTTACGACCCTGAGACGCGCAAGCTGTGCGGTCTCCTGCTCCCGTTCGGGGAGCTGTCCCGCCCGAACATCAGCGGCACTGAGCCGGTCATGTTCTCCGCCGACAGCATCGAACTCCCGCGTGATCCGTCCGTCATCACCCTCAACCGCAAGCACAACCGGTACGACCCCATCGGGCGCGCAACGCTCCTGGAGAAGCGGGAGAAGGGCGTCTACGCCGAGTTCAAGATCGCGGACACCGACGAGGGCGACGCCTACCTCCGCGAGGGCGGGCACCTGCGCAAGCTCTCCGCCGAGGTCGCCGGGATCGTCCGTGACGGCGCGCGGGCAATCAAGTCCAAGCTCACCGGGGCGGCCCTCGTCCCCGAGGGCGCGTTCGCGTCGGCGGGCCTGTTCGCCATCGCTGAGGACATCGCCGCCGACTACGCGATCACTGGCGAAGAGACCGAGACGCACATCTCCGAGTTCATCGACGCCGACGGCGTGACCTGGCGTCGCGTCACCGAAACCCGCACCACAACCGAAACCACCGAACCCGACGCGGACGCCGCCGAGGGAGAACAGGAAAACGCACTCATGGGAAACATCGTCCCCGACGGCGCACCCGCCGCCACGACCGAGCCGCGCCCGACCCTCGACGGTCTGTTCGCGGCACTCGCGACCCGCAACCCCGACGACCTCGCGCCCTACGCGAACGCGGGCGAGATGTTCGCGCTGAGCACCGTCCAGCACTCCGGCCCCTCCGGAGCCACCATCGGGGCCGACACGCAGGAGACCGGCTACCTCGGTGAGCTGTGGCAGCGCGCCCCGTACCAGCGCCGCATCGTTCCGCTGCTCACGCAGCAGCAGCTCACGAACTACAAGATGCAGGGCTGGAAGTGGGTCGAGGGCAAGACGCCCACGATGGACGACTACACCGGCAACACTGCCGAGGTTCCGTCCAACGCGCTCGACACCGAGCCGGTCACCGTGGACGCGCTGCGCCTCGCAGGCGGGCACCGTCTCGACCGCCGATTCACCGACTTCAACGATCAGGCGGTCGTCTCGTCCTACCTCACGCACCAGACCGAGGACTACAAGCGCAAGACCGACGCGCGAGCGCTGACGGCCCTCGTCAACGGCGCAACCCCGACGGCCCCCGGCGCTGTCCCGGCAGGCATCGCGAAGGGACTCGCCGCCATCGTGGACGGCGCGCTCGACGTGATCGCAAGCGAGAACCGGCCCGGGTTCGCGCTCGTGTCGCCCGAGCTGTGGCGCGAGATCATCCTCACCCCGAAGGATGACGTGCTCGCCTTCCTGAACGCCGGTTTCGGGCTTGAGAGCGGCGACATGGCCGGGTTCAGCATCCAGCCCGCAGCCGTCGGCACCGGGGCGGTCATCGTCGGCGCACGCGAGGCCGCAACGTTCTATGAGCTGGGCGATGTCCCGATCCGCGTCGAGGGCGTGCAGCCGGGCAACGGCGCGAACGACATCGCCGTGTTCGGCTACTACGCCACCCTCATCAACAACGCGAAGGCGCTGCGGTCCGTCACCCAGCCCGTCACCCCGTGAGAGAGGCGGGAGCGTAGAAATGGCACAGTGGCTCACCCCGGACGATCCCGACCTGATCTTCCTCTGGCCGGATGTCCCGCCGAACGAACAGGTTGCGGCGACGTACCTCGCCGCAGCGAAGGACGCTTGCCTCGACTACGCTCCCGCCCTCCCCGAGGGCGTCACGGAGATTCCCGATGGCTGGCGGCTCGCACAGGCGATGCAGGCCCGCAACATCTACAACGCCGCGCACGCATCGCCCGGTGGTGAGTTCGACGGCGGCGGGTACGGCATCACGGCGCACCCGCTCGACTGGCAGGTGCAGCAGCTCCTACGCCCGCGTCGCGCGATGGGGGCGATCCTGTGAGCGTCCGCAAGCAGATCGCAGCCGAGTTCGAGACAGCGTGGCGCGACGTGCCCGCCCTCGCGGGCCTGCGCGTCATCGCCACAGAGCGCGCATTGGACGACATCCGCGAACCGACGGCACTGATCCGCGCGAAGTCGTACGACATCACCCCGGAAGCTCCCAACTCGCACCGCAACGTTGGCTTGCTGCTCACGGTCATCTCCCACTTCACCGACCTCGAGCGCGCCGGGGACGCGCTCGATGACCTCGTGCCCGCCGTCCTCGACTACCTCGACACCCGCTACCAGCACGACAAGGCCGATGCGGTCGCGTACAACGACCGCCTCGCCTACGACATCCCGTTCACCGTCATCGCATCGAAGGAATAACCACCATGTCTCAGATTGACGTCAAGCCCATCGTCCTCCGCGACTGTCTCCTGCGCGCCACCCTGTCCGGCTCCGACTCGTTCGACTTCGAGAAGCACGTGTCCGGCGTCACGATCACGCCCACCACAAGCTCCGTGACGTGGAACGGGCTGTCTCCCGATGCCGCGTTCCAGGCTCCCGGTGTCACCACGTGGGCCGACACCCTCGACTACGCGCAGGACTGGGAGACGGAGAACAGCCTCTCCATGTTCCTGTTCGAGCACGAGGGAGAACAGGTCACGCTCCTGTTCGAGCCGAAGAAGGGCGGTCTTGGCTGGGAGACGGATGTCTTCATCGCTCCCGGCAGCATCGGCGGCAAGGTCGCGACCGTGGCTGAGTCGTCCGTGACGCTCGGCGTCATCGGTCGCCCGAGGCCGAAGGCGCCCGTCGTCCCGCCTGCGGGGTTCGTCGCAGGCGACGACCCGGCCACCGACTGACGCGGGCGGCGGCGGTGCGCATCGACGTGACGGCATCGCGGGAACTTCTCGCGACCATCTACGCCGTCCGCTCTCTGGACCGGACCATGCAGAAGATGACCCGGCAGGAGACGAAGCGCATCGCCGCCCCCGAGTGGAAGAAAGCACTAGCAGAGCGCGCCGATTCTCGGTTCGAGCACCGGGTCATCGTGGACACATCCGTGGTCACGGTATCCAACCAGAACGTGCGCGTTCAATCGGCCTCGAAAGGTCGCCCGCTGTCGGGCGGCCTCAACCCCAAAGCCGACTACCCCGCCGTGGAGTTCGGTGCAGACCGCAGCCGCATGAGCACCTACCAGCGGCGTAGCCCCAACGGCGGATCCCACTCGGTCACTCGGCACACCTCAGCGCAGCTCAAGGGCCGCAACCCCAACGGGTACGTGTTCTACCCCAGCGCCCGCGAGATGGTGCCGCGCATAGCCCGCCTGTGGGTGCAAACCGTTGTCCGCACCATCGCCACCGCTCTGGAAGGAAAGCAGGAGTAATGGCCCTCTCCATCGACATCGCCGCGAACACTCGCGTTGCGCAGCGCAATGTCAAAGACCTCTCGAAAGCGCTGGACGACACCGCCGACTCGCTCGATGACCTCACCCGCGACGGAGACCAGGCGGGCGACAAGATCGAGGGTTCCTTCCGCGAACTCGTCCGCTCGGCAGACAAAGCCGAGAAGGCCATCGAGAACACTGAGGACGCGCTCAAGAGCGCAGCCCGTCGCGCGAAAGACCTCGGTGACGCTGGTGACGACGCCGGGAAGTCCGTCAAGCGCGGGATGGAAGGCGCAGAAGATGGTGTCGAGGAACTGCGCAGCGAGGCGGCATCCACGGCGAAGGAAGCCGCCGCATCGTTCGACGGTTCCGCCGAGTCGATCATCGACGCTTTCCAGGAGGTCGCCGCGAACGCGTTCGCCGGGTTCGGCCCTGCGGGCGCTCTCGCGGGCCTCGCCATCGCGGCGGGCATCGGTATCGCGGTCAACGCCTTCCAGCAGGCGCAGGAGGCAGCCGAAGAACTGCGACTCAAGGCCGTAGAACTGGCCGGTGACGCCCTCGACGCGGGCGTATCTACCGACACGTGGGTTAGCAGCGCGCAGCGCATGGTCGAGCGCATCCGCGAACTCGAAGAACTCAAGTCCACCGACTGGCGGTGGTTCTGGGAGGACGACCCCACACAGCTCGAAGAATGGGCCGACGCACTCAAGCGCATGGGGCGAGGCACCGAGGAAATCGGCTCGGTCCTGCGCGGCACCACCGAGGATGTGCAGGAGTACCGGGACGCGGTGCAGCGATCCAAGGACGCGCTCGATGAGGAATACGACAGCATCGGTCGGCTCGGTGCTCTCGCCACCGAGGAAGGCCGCGAGCGGTTGCAAGCCCTGCTCGATCAGTCCCTCGCGCACAAGGACGTGCTCGAACAGCTAGACGAGGAACTCGCCATCCGGGCGCAGGCCGAGGAATCCCAGAAGCGCATGACCGCTGCGGGGATCGAGGACGCCGCAGCCGCAGCCGCAGCCGCAGAAGAAAAGGCGGAGCGGATCGCCGCCGCCGAGCAGGCCGTGCAGGACTCGGTTCTCTCGGCGTACGACAACATGCGCGGTGCCGCGACCGAGTACGCCACCACCGAGGAAGGCGCGCTCGACATCAACCGGTGGGTGCAGTACATGGAGGAACACCGCGCCGCCGCCGAGCAGTATCAGGCCAACCTCGCGACGATGAAGCTCACACCCGAGCAGTGGTCGAACCTCATGGAGATGCCCGAGGACGCCCGGATGCAATGGGTCGCGCAGTTCGTCGCCCTCCCCGAGGAAGCACGGCCCCGGTACTCGGCAGCGCTCAACGACCTCGGGTCGAGCGGTGGAAGTCAAGCCGCCGTCGGGTTCGAGGATTCGTTCGACCCGGACGCGGACGTTGAGATCACCGCACACACCAGCAAGGCCGAACGTGCCGTCAAGGAAGTGGCGAAAGACCGGACGGCGGAAATCAAGGTCAAGACGACCGGCAAGGCAGCCGCCAACGAAGCCCTCGACAAGGTGGCCCGCGACCGGACATGCACGATCCGCGTCAACCTCGACCTCTCCGGCGCGCAGCGGCAGATGGACAACTTCATCCGCAGCAACTCGAACCGGTCGATCCCCGTCTATGGCCGCTACATCGGCCCCGCAATCGGAAGGGCAGTGCGATGACAGCTCGCATCACGCAACGCAAGGCCGGTGGTACGTCGTTCTGGGCGGAGCAAGTGCTCGGGTACCGCGCTGAGCGCAAGTCCCGCAACCGCATCCACGACGTCGTGGGCGGCGGCGTCGCCGTGCAGCTCGGCGCAGCCAACCCCCGCAGCGGACATCTCGATGTGCTGATCCTCCACGAACAGAGCGCCCTCGACGCTTTCAACCTCCTCTCCCTCGGTGAGGTGTACACGTTCGAATCGTTCGACCGGCCCGCCCTGAACATGACGTTCAGCGTCGATGAGAACAGCGTGAGCATCGAACTCGACCCGACGACCCGTGAGTACTGGATCGTCGGGTTCGGATTCCAGGAGCTGTAATGCCCGCCATCGAACACGAATTCCGGGCGGTCACCCGGATCAACGGCGGCGATCCCCTATCGGTCTCAAGCGGACACACCACCTTCGATGAGACGTGGGCACCGCACATTCGCGGGTCGCTGCGCGTTCCGCTCGGCAGCGTCGACAACCTCGACGCCATCGACCCCCGCAAGCCGCAGCGCGTCACCATCGCCACCACGGAATCCGGGTACGTCGAGCCGGTCGAACGAACCATCGACCTCGGCCTGCGCTCCCGCCGCATCGACTACCTCTCCGGCGAACTCGAACTTGAACTCGCGTCGGACGAAGCACTCCTACAGGACCACTCGCTACTTGCCACCACCCCCAACAAGGGAGCGCGGGCGTTCGAATCATCGCTCCGTGCGGTCTGTGACTGGGCGCTGTCTCAAGTGCCGAGCATCCTCCGCAACCTCGAACCCAACTCGCGCGGTCTCAGCACCGGCAACCTCGCACCCTATGGGCCTCGGTTCGGCTGGGCGCGGTCGTTCGTGACCACGGGTTCGCCCGCGCCGGGTGCGCCCGCGACGGTGGTGCGGTTCACGTCGCCCGAATCGGGCAGTGTGAGCGGGCGTGGGGTGGACTCGTACGGAAACCCTGACCTCGCCGCGCCGGGTACGTCGGGCGGATGGCTCGAAGGACCGCGAGTAAACCCGGGCCAGACAATCACGATCTCGCGTTTCATACGGCTGTTCGTGGGAAAGACGACGTGGGTCACCCGCGTGCGGTTTCACAATGGCGCTGGCGCATGGGTCGGCAGCACGATGAGCGGTGCGGTGGTTGAGCAGACACTTGCCAACAACTGGGCGCGGCCCTCGTGGACGGGCGTAGTTCCTGCGGGCGCGAAGTACGTAGCGATCTCGACCGTGATGGCGGGTGCCACGGCGCTGACGACCAGCACCCTCATGGACATCACGGGAGTGATGACCGAGGTGACGGATAAGGTGCGTCCCTGGCATGAACTCGTGCTGCAACCGGATGGCATCAATGACCGGGACATCACCGCGCAGTGGGATGCCGTCAACCTCGTGCGAAACGGCGACGCGCGCAACGACATCACCGGGTGGTCGATCGGTTCGGCGTCCACTTCCATCGCCCACAACACGGGTGCGGGCGTCGGCGGGACTACCGGCTACGTCGCCGCGACGCAGAGCGGCGCGCAGGGAGCCGTGTGGACGGTCCCGCCCGAGATCGGACTGTCCGTCTCCGAGGGGGACATGCTCACCGCGAGCTGCTACGTGCGCCACGACGGGGCGGCACAGAGTCAGCTCCTTTTCCGGTGGTACGACCAGGACGGCGCGGCCATCTCAACACGGGGCGGCACGAGCCTCACGCTCAACTCGGCATGGCAGCGTCTGACGGTCACCGCCGTCGCCCCGGCCCGCGCCGTCAAGGGGGCCGTGTACGTCGCTCTCGGTTCGTCCGCTGCGGGCAAGACATGGGCGCTCGATAAGGCGATGGTGAGCGAGGGGCCGATAGTCGAGGACTACTTCGACGGGTACACCACGAACACCGAGAACTACACGTACACGTTCGAAGGCACAGCGGCAGCCTCCGCATCCCGCCGCACCGCGACGCCTGAACGGCTCCCGGAAATCTTCAACTGGAACCCCGGCCAATCCCTCTGGGACTTCCTCACCCCACTCGTGGAGTCGTCCGGACTGCGGCTCTGGTGCGACGAATCGCGCCTGTGGCGGCTGAGCGGCCCTGGCGACGTTCTCGACGTGCCGTCCATCTCGGCTCAGAGCGGCGACAACGGCAACATGCTCGACGGCACCGACGAGCTCAGCCGCGACGGCGACGAATGGGCCGACGGTGTGGTGATTCACCACCGCTGGACGGACGGCACGGGCAAGACGCGCGAGGCGTACGACATCGCCGGGACCAGCGGCAAGGTGCTCACCGTCGAGCGTGACAGCGCCTACCCCGGCCCCGGTGCCGCCGCCTACACGTTGCAACGCATCCGAGGTCGAGGGCGTACCCAGACGCTGCAACTGCTCAAGAACACGGGCGCGCGGCCCAACGCCCTCACCTACAGCACCACACCGGGCAGCCCCACCCTCTACGGGCGCGCGACCGCCGTCACTCTCGACCTCCAGTCCGGCGTCGTGGATGTCACCACGCGCGACAACACCCTCAACCCCTGAAAGGCACAACATGGTTACCAAGCTCCCTATCCCGTTCGCTCGACACACCACCTATCCGGATCACTCCGGCGTTGACTTCCCCGTAGGCGAGGGCACCATCGTCAAGGCTGCGGGCAACGGAAAGATCGTCGGACGCGGCTACACCGCCCGCGCCGGGTACTACGTCCGCGTGAAGTACGGCACCGGCGCGCAGGTGATGAGCTGTCATCTCCGCAACCTCGGCTCGACGCCGCCCGTCGGTCGCCTCGTCGCTGAGGGGAGCGTCATCGGCGCAAGCGGCAACACCGGCCACACCACCGGCCCGCACCTGCACCAGGAGGTCGATGGGGCCGCTACCACGGACGGCTACTGGCGCTACCACGACCCCAACCGCGTCATCGGTCAGGGCGGCACGGGGCGACCCGTCGGCAGGAACCTCACCAAGCGCCCGACCGCCGACATTCAGCGGCTCGTCGGCGCGAACCCTGACGGCAAGTACGGACCCGACACCACCGCGCGCGTCATGGCGTGGCAGTCCGCCAACGGACTCACCCCGGACGGCATCTGGGGCCAGCTCTCCGACGCGAAGGGCTTCGGGTCCGGCGCACCGTCCGGCGCACGGCCCACCATCCGCCGAGGCGACAAGGGGCCGCACGTGCTCGCACTTCAGACCCGACTCAAGACCGCCTACAGCCTCTACGCCGGGAAACTCGCGCTCGACTCCGACTTCGGACCCGCCACCGAGCGGGCCGTCAAGGAGTTCCAGCGGCGTGCCGGTCTCGCCGTTGATGGCATCGTCGGGCCGAACACGTGGAAGGCGCTGGGCCTGTGACCGAGCCGCTTCCCGTCGTCGTCGCACGGATCGAGACCCGCGTCATGGCCGTCGAGCGAGACGTGCGCGACCTCAAGAACGACCAGGCGTCGCGCCGGCCGACGTGGCCCTCGGTGGTCTCGTCCCTCGTGGCCGCCGCCGCACTCGTCCTCACCCTCATTCAGAACCTCTAGGAAGGAAACCCACATGGTCACCCCCACCACACGCCGCGAACGGAGAGCCGCCCTCCGAGGGCGAACGTCCGTGCTGCTCACGCCCAAGTTCCGGAAGTGGGCGTACGGCGTCACCGCTGCGGCGCTCGCCCTCGCCATCGCTATCGGGTGGGTTCCCGTCGGTGCCTCTCCCGTCGTCCTCCCGCTGCTCATGGCCGTGTTCTACGTCGATGAGACCGGGAACCCGAAGGAAGACGATTAGGCCCTCAGCGGGCCTCTGACGGCCCCGGACATGGAACGGCCCCCACCACACGGTGAGGGCCGTTTCAGCGTCAACCGTAGGTTGACGGCCTACCAGAGCATTCCGGCGGCTGCTGCACGTTCTCGGCGCTCGATCGCGCGACTGCGATTCGTAGAACTCGCCGCGGTACGGCACCAAATGCAGCCGTAGCGCGTCGCCCGAGATCGGGCAGTCAACACCGGCGCGCTCGTAGGCGAGTGCAACGCTGTGAGCGCACCAGTCCTGCGCAACGCCTGCCATTAGTTCGGCTCGCAACGTGTCGCTCATGCCGCCCACCGTTTCGCCGCTGCTTGCTTGCTCATCCCCGCCGCTGCGCCGATCTCGGCCCACGACCTGCCGTTGTCGTGCTGGCCCTTCACGGATGCGGCGATGGCCGCGTCCAGCTCGGCCCGCAGCGCCAACAGCTCGGCAAGCTCGAACTCATCCGCCTCGGCCACGCGACGGCCCGCCGCGCGGATCATCCGCCGCAGCATCGCAAGGTAGCTCATCGTCTCGACGCTCATATCGCCCTCAGTCTCCGTTCGGGGGGAGTCGGAATGTCATAGCCCGCAGCGGCGTACACGGCGGCACGCAGCCGCGCGTCGGCGGGCCGTATGTAGTGCTGCGACGCGGACAGGTTCACGTGCCCGAGAAGCCGCCCCGCCGTCATCACGTCGCCATCGGTGGACTCGTGAATGTTCGTGCCGAACGAATGGCGCAGCTTGTGCCCCGTCCAATGGCCGTCGATGGAGTCACGAAGAATCTCACCGACGCGGCGCGGCGACAGGTGACCGTCGATCTTCCCGGGGAAGAAGAACCCCTCACCGAGCGCGCGCAGCTCCAACGCCATTCGCGGTGTCAGCGGCACGATGCGCGTCTTACGGCCCTTGCCATGCACGAGAAGCGACCACCCGAGCAAGTCCTGCCGAAGGTCGTTCGAGTGCGCCACGGCGATCTCACCCCGGCGCAGCCCGTGGTCGTACGCGAGACGCATCATGACCTCGGCGCGATGGTCGCCCCGCACGCGCGCCCGCCGCTGCGCCGCCTCGTATACCGGGGCGGGCACCGGGTCCGGATTCGGCGCTGCGGCCTTCACGCGGGGGAGCTGCTTAGCCGGGTTCACCATCGTGTACCCCGAGCGCTTGGCCCATTTGAAAAACTCGCGAAACCCGGCGTACCGGCTCCGGCGCGTCTCGGTGCTCCACGACTGCGCGCCGACGTAGCGCAGCAGATGAGACGCGCGCACGGCATCCGGTAGAACCTCGATCCGGCGCGCCAGGTGCGTCAACTGCTCGCGGCGCGCTCGAACCGTATTCGGTGAGCGGTCAGCGGCCACAAGGTGCAGCACGTAGTCGTCGATGACCTGTTGCCAAGTGGGATTCAGCGGCATTGCCATTTCTCCATCTCTCCTTTACGAAGGGGGAAGATAGCTAGAAACGGCTACCAGCGCGTGGGGACAGGGTGGCGCGCGTCCTCAGCCCCCGCAGCGTCGCGAGGCCCGCCTGAGACGAGAACGCACGGTTCGGCTCGCCCGTCCTCGGCGGGATGCCGGGGACGCTCGCGATCACCTGCGCCGTGTCGCAGGCGTCCATGTCGAACAGTGCGTCGCTCACAGGGCCACCGCCTCGACCACGCAGAGCGCCTGATAGGCTACGTCGAGCGCCTCACAGTCGAACAGGTCGGCGCTGAGCGGGAGTTCCGACTCCCAATCAGAAGGTTGGGGGTTCGAGTCCCTCGGGGCGCGCACTGTGTTGAGACAGTACAAGACCCCCGTCGCTCACGCGGCGGGGGTCTTGCTCTACCCGGACACCCGAGGCGTCCGGGACGACGGGAGGAGAGAACCATCGCTGCAGTGTTCGCAGCGGGTGCTCCCCGTCGTTCTGCGTCGAGCTGACGGCGTCAGGCCGAGCATCCGCCTCTCCGTTCTCGTGAAAGGCGGCTCTCATGAGCTCTCCGTCTTCTGTTCCCTTCTCTGTTGCCGGCCCCGGCGGCTCTCGACCGCTCGCGGGCCGCGCACTCGTGCTCGGCGGGGGTGGATCGACCGGCAACGCGTGGTTGATCGGTGTGATCGCCGGTCTGCACGAGGCCGGTGTCGATGCCGCAGCTGCCGAGCTGGTCGTCGGCACGTCCGCGGGCGCCACCGCCGCCGTGCAGATCACCACGGCTGACCCCTCCGCGCTTCTCGACGCCGTGCTCGCCTCGTCGGCTCCTGCTGCAGCGCACCCGCACCGCGGTTCCGCCGTGCGGTCGGCGGCGCAGAGCATGTCGGCCACGAGCGGGATCATCGCGGGCTCGGCCGACCTGCATGACATGCGCCGTCGACTCGGTGCGGCGGCGATCGCCCGCGACCATGACGGCACCTTCTCGGAGACGTGGCGCCGCACCGTGTCGGCCAGGCTGCCCGCCGACGAGTGGCCGTCGCGGCGGCTGCTCGTTCCGGCGGTGGATGCCGACACCGGTGAGCCTGTGGTCTTCGAGCGGGACGGCGGGGTCGGCGTCGCGGATGCCGTCGCCGCCAGCTGCGCGAGCGGCATCGCCTATCGCATCGGTCGCCGCCGCTTCATCGACGGAGGGTATCGGCGCAATGAGAACGCCGACCTCGCCTCGGGGAGCAGCGTGGTGCTCGCGCTCAGTCCGTTCGGTGGACGCAGCCGGCAACCGCGCGAGTGGGGGACGTGGCTGTCGGCACAGGTCGACGAACTGCGAGGAGAGGGCAGCTGCGTGCGCGTCGTGACGCCCGGTGACGAGTTCGAGCGGATGGGTGGGGCGCGCGCGATGGATCCCGCGCTTCGCGCGGACGCGGCTCGTCTGGGCAGGGCGCAGGGCGAGGTTCTCGCACCCGAGATCGCGGCGCTCGGATGGTGAACCCCCTGGCCGTCTGTGCAGGGCTTTGACGTGGGCGCCCGACCGGCGTAGTCTCGGATCCAGATACCCCCTAGGGGTATTTCCCCGAATCGGGAATGCCTGGCAGGACCGATCGGTTGGAGCAAGCGAAGCCCATACCCCCACCGGGTATTACGAAAGGAGCGGAACATGACCACGACGGAGTACCAGGTGACCGGGATGACCTGCGGACACTGCGAGATGTCGATCCGGGAGGAGGTCGCCGAGGTCGCGGGCGTCGACGACATCCAGGTGAGCCACCAGACCGGCCGGCTCGTGGTGTCGGGCGCCGACGCCATCGACGACGAGGCGGTGCTCGCGGCGGTCGCCGAGGCGGGCTACTCGGCGGTGCGGGTCTGATGAAAGCCGGGGCACGGCTCGCGCTGTTCGGTGCGGGCGCGGCGGTCGTCTTCGGCGCGGCCTTCGGGCTCGCCGGCGCAGCCGTGCCCGACAGCCTCGTGCAGGCGTGGAAAGGAGAGGCGGACATGAACGGGCATTCACACGAAGAGGCGGACGAGACCGGGGCCGCGGCGCACGGTCCGCAGGGGCTGTCGCTCGACGCCGACGGCTTCGTGCTCGCCGAGGTCGGGGGGCCGAGCACGGTCGGCGAGCAGGGGGCGCTGAGCTTCCGGATCGTCGACGCGGCCGGCGAGGCTGTGACGGAGTTCACGACCTCGCACGACAGAGAGCTGCACCTCATCGTCGTCCGGTCGGACGGAGCCGACTTCCGGCACGTGCACCCCGAACTCGACGTCGGCACCGGGACCTGGACGATCCCGTGGGCGTGGCAGAGCGCAGGGACGTTCCGCGTGTATGCCGACTTCACGCCCGCGGGGGCGGGCGCGCGCGGCCTGACCCTCACGAGGACCATCGACGTCGCCGGCGCCTTCTCACCGGTCGCCGCCGAACCGCGTCGCGTCGCGGAGGTCGACGGCTTCACGGTCACCCTCGACGGCGCGCTCACCGCAGGTGCGCCGGGCGAGCTCACCGCCACCGTCGAAAGCGAAGGGCGACCCGTGCAGACGCTCGAACCGTATCTCGGCGCATTCGGGCACCTCGTCGCGCTCCGTCAGGGCGACCTGGCGTTCCTGCACGTGCACCCCGAGGGCGACGAGCCGGAGCAGGGCGACACGGGTGGACCGCAGATCCGTTTCATAGCCACCGCACCGACGGCGGGCCGGTACCTCCTGTATCTGGACTTCCAGGTCGACGGGCAGGTGCACACCGCGTCGTTCGTCGTGGATGCCGCACACGGTGATGCCGCCCACAACGGCGGTACGCACGGCGACGAGACCGGCGACGGATCGCACGGCGACGGGCACTGACCGGCCCGACGAACGCGGCGCGCAGCACGGACGCCGCACGAACAGACGAGGGAAGAAGGACGAGCATGAGCACCTCAGCACCCGCCGCCGGCGGGACGGGCATCGAGCTGACGATCGGCGGCATGACCTGCGCGTCGTGCGCCAACCGCATCGAACGCAAGCTGAACAAGCTCGACGGAGTGACGGCCACGGTGAACTACGCCACCGAGAAGGCCAAGATCACGGTTCCCGAGGGGTACGACCCTGCGCTCCTGATCGCCGAGGTCGAGAAGACCGGCTACACAGCAGCGCTCCCCGAACCGCCGCGGTCCGACGCGCCCGCAGGCACGGGCGACGACGCCGATCCCGAGCTCGCCTCGTTGCGTCAGCGCCTCATCGGCGCCGTGGTGCTCACGGTCCCCGTCATCGCCATGTCGATGATCCCGGCCCTGCAGTTCACATACTGGCAGTGGGCGTCGCTCGCGCTCGCTGCTCCCGTGATCGTGTGGGCGGCATGGCCCTTCCACCGCGCAGCGTGGGCGAATCTCCGTCACGGCGCCGCGACGATGGACACGCTGATCTCGATGGGCACGGCCGCCGCGTTCCTGTGGTCGCTGTACGCCCTGTTCTTCGGCACGGCCGGCGAGCCGGGGATGACGCATCCGTTCGCGCTGACGATCGGCCCCGCCGACGGCGCCGCCGACATCTACCTCGAGGTCGGCGCAGGCGTCACGATGTTCATCCTCGCCGGACGCTACTTCGAGAAGCGATCGAAGCGGCAGGCCGGTGCGGCGCTGCGCGCCTTGCTCGAGCTCGGTGCGAAGGAGGTCTCGGTGCTGCGTGACGGCGTCGAGACGAAGGTCGCGATCGATCAGCTGCGCGTCGGCGACGAGTTCGTCGTGCGCCCCGGCGAGAAGATCGCCACGGACGGGGTCGTGGTGTCCGGCACCTCCGCCGTCGACGCGTCGATGCTCACCGGGGAATCGGTGCCCGTCGAGGTCGCCGAGGGCGACCCCGTGGCCGGCGCGACCGTGAACGCGGGCGGGCGGCTCGTGGTGCGCGCCACGCGTGTCGGAGCCGACACGCAGCTCGCGCAGATGGCGAAGCTCGTCGAGGACGCGCAGACCGGCAAGGCCGAGGTGCAGCGTCTCGCCGACCGCATCTCGGGCGTCTTCGTGCCGATCGTGATCGTCATCGCCGTGGCGGCCCTCGGCGCCTGGCTCGGCGCCGGATTCCCCGCCACGGCCGCCTTCACCGCCGCCGTGTCCGTGCTCGTCATCGCATGCCCGTGCGCTCTCGGTCTCGCGACGCCGACCGCGCTCCTGGTCGGGACGGGACGCGGAGCACAGGTGGGCATCCTCATCAAGGGGCCGGAGGTGCTCGAGTCCACGCGGCGGATCGACACCATCGTGCTCGACAAGACGGGTACGGTCACCACCGGGCGCATGGCTCTCGTCGACGCGGTCACCGAGTCGGGCGTCGACCGCGAGGAGCTGCTGCGACTGGCGGGAGCGCTGGAAGACGCGTCGGAGCACCCCATCGCGCAGGCCATCGCCACGGATGCGCGGAAGCAGGCCGGTGCGCTTCCCGCGGTCCTCGACTTCGTGAACGTCGAAGGCAAGGGCGTGCAGGGCATGGTCGACGGCCACGCCGTCGTGGTGGGGAGGGAGACTCTCCTCGCCGACTGGGCCATGCACCTCTCGCCCGAGGTCGCAGGCGCCAAGGGTCGTGCCGAAGCCGAAGGCAAGACGGTCGTCGCCGTCGGCTGGGATGGAGCGGCACGCGGCATCCTCGTCATCGCCGACACGGTGAAACCCACGAGCGCACAGGCCGTGAAGGAACTCCTCGCGCTCGGACTGACGCCCGTGCTCCTCACCGGAGACAATGACGCGGTCGCGCGCCGCGTCGCTGCCGAGGTGGGCATCGACCGCGTCCACGCCGAAGTGCTTCCTCAGGACAAGGTCGACGTGGTCGCGCGGCTCCAGGCCGAGGGCAAGGTCGTCGCGATGGTGGGCGACGGAGTGAACGACGCGCCGGCCCTCGCGAAGGCCGACCTCGGGCTCGCCATGGGCACCGGCACTGACGTGGCGATCGAGGCCTCGGACATCACCCTCGTGCGCGGCGACCTCCGCAGCGCTGTCGACGCCATCCGTCTCTCCCGGCGCACGCTCTCGACCATCAAGACGAACCTGTTCTGGGCCTTCGCCTACAACGTCGCGGCCATCCCGATCGCGGCGCTCGGCATGCTCAACCCGATGCTCGCCGGCGCCGCGATGGCGTTCTCGAGCGTGTTCGTGGTCGGTAACAGCCTGCGCCTGCGCGGGTTCCGCAGCGTCGCCGCCGAGTAGCCACGGCGGGCCGCGGTCAGGCGGGCCGCGATCCGGCCGGCCGCGATCGGGGCCGGGGTCAGAGGAGACTAGTGATCGCGGGGTCGCGCTCGGCCACGCCCGCCGCGGTCGCGACGATGACGCGGCGCATCGCGGCCACGGCGGCGGCCGGCCTGACGTCCGAACGGTGGGCGAGGCTGATCGTGCGGGTCATCGACGGATGCGCGAGCCGCACGGACCGCAGCTCAGGCCGGTCGAGCAGCACCATCGCCGGAACGACCGCGACCCCCACGCCGCGCTCGACGAAGCGCAGCACGGCATCCATCTCCGCCCCCTCGAGCACCAGCGTCGGCGTGAGGTCGGCGGCGCGGAACGCGGCATCCGTCGTCGCCCGCAATTCGTAGCTCTCGTCGAACGCGATGAGCGGCAGCGCGGCGAGTTGTTCCAGCTCGATCGCGGATCCGTCGGTGATGGGCGGTTCGGCGGCGGAGGAGACCACGACGAGCTCCTCCGTGAGCAGCGGCATCCGGGTGAGGCTCACGCCCGGCACGGCGTGGCCCGCCGATTCGGTGATGAGCGCGATGTCAACGGCGCCCACCGCGAGCTGCTCGACGAGCAGGCGCGAGCCGCTCTCGGTGAGGTGCAGGTCGACCCCGGGGTGCGCGGCATGGAACGTGCTGACGGTCTCTGCGACGAGGCTGATGCAGAGCGTGGGCGGGGCGCCGAGTCGCACGCGGCCTCGGCGGAGTCCGCGGAGCTCGCCCATCTCCTCGCGGATGGCCTCGGCTTCTGCGAGCATCCTCTGCGCCCGGGGGAGCAGCGTCTCTCCGGCTGCGGTCAGCGCGATGTGACCGCGTGCGCGGTGGAACAACTCCAGCCCGAGTTCGCGCTCCAGCGTCGAGATCTGCCGGCTCAGCGAGGGCTGCGCCAGATGCAGGCTCTCCGATGCCCGCGTGAAGTGGCCGAGGCGGGCGACCTCGACGAAACCGCGCAGCTGCTCCAGGTTCATGCCGACAGTGTATCGATTCGAGTGCAACAATGCATTGGAGTTATCGGATGTCGGTTCCTAGCGTGGAACCCATGAGCACCCGGGAACGTCAGATCTCCACCACCGTCCTCGTCATCGGCACAGGCGGTTCGGGCTTGCGCGCGGCCATCGAGGTCGCGGAGCACGGCGTCGACGTGCTCGCCGTGGGCAAACGACCCCGCAACGACGCGCACACCTCGCTCGCAGCCGGGGGCATCAACGCGGCGCTCGGCACCATGGACGCCGAGGACTCGTGGCAGCAGCACGCCGCAGACACCATCAAAGAGAGCTACCTGCTCGCCAACCCCCACACGGTCGAGATCGTCACGCAGGGCGCAGAGCGCGGCATCCGCGACCTCGAACGCTGGGGCATGGACTTCGCGCGCGAAGCCGACGGTCGCATCTCGCAGCGCTTCTTCGGCGCGCACACCTACCGCCGCACCGCCTTCGCCGGCGACTACACCGGGCTGGAGATCCAGCGGACGCTCGTCGCCCGCGCCTCACAGCTCGACGTGCCGATCCTCGACAACGTCTACATCACCCGCCTGCTCGTGCGCGACAACGTCGTGTTCGGCGCGTACGGCTTCGACCAGGGCGACGGAACGCGCTACCTCATCCACGCGGACGCCGTCATCCTCGCCGCGGGCGGACACAACCGCATCTGGCGCCGCACCTCTTCGCGTCGCGACGAGAACACCGGGGACTCCTTCCGCCTCGCGGTCGAAGCCGGCGGGCGCCTGCGCGACCCCGAGCTCGTGCAGTTCCATCCGTCCGGCATCCTGGAACCCGAGAACGCGGCGGGAACGCTCATCTCCGAGGCGGCGCGCGGGGAGGGCGGCATCCTCACCAACGCGCTCGGCGAGCGGTTCATGGCGAAGTACGACCCCGAGCGCATGGAGCTGTCGACCCGTGACCGTGTCGCGCTCGCCGCGTACACCGAGATCGCCGAGGGCCGCGGCACGCCGAATGGCGGCGTGTGGCTCGACGTGTCGCACCTGCCGCGTGCGGTCATCATGGAGCGGCTGCCGCGCGTCTACCAGACCATGATGGAGCTGCAGATGCTCGACATCACGGCGCAGCCCATCGAGATCGCGCCGACCGCGCACTACTCCATGGGCGGCGTGTGGGTGCGCCCGGACGACCACCGCACCGACGTGGAGGGGCTGTACGCGATCGGCGAGGCGTCGAGCGGACTGCACGGCGCCAACCGTCTCGGCGGCAACTCCCTCATCGAGCTGCTCGTATACGGGCGCATCGTGGGCCAGGCAGCCATGGCGCACGCGGCGGGGCTCGACGCGCAGCGACGGTCGGCGGATGCCGTGGCACAGGCGCGTGCCGAGATCGACGACCTGCTGGCCGCCGACGGCACCGAGAACGTGCGTGCGCTGCAGCGGGCGATCCGCAACACCATGACCGACTATGCCGGCGTCGTGCGTTCGGAGCAGGGCCTTCGCACGGGGCTCGCCGAGCTCGATCTCATCGAAGGGCGCATGGAGGATGTCGGCATCCACCCCGACATCGCCGGTTTTCAGGACCTGGCGCACGCCTTCGACCTCAAGGCATCGGCCCTGGCCGCTCGCGCCACTCTCGAGGCCGCCCTGGAGCGGCGCGAGACCCGCGGATGCCACAACCGCAGCGACTTCCCCGACACCGACCCGACGCTGCAGGTGAACCTCGTGTGGAGCCCGCGCACCGGGGTGACGCGCGAGGAGATCCCGCCGATCCCCGCCGAGATCGCCGAGCTCATGCGCGACGTCGACACCACGGGCAAGCTCGTCGAATAGCCCCGGCCCCTTCGCCCCTCGCCCCCTTCGCTCAGGTATGAGTTGTGGTCGGAAAATCGCCCATTTTCCGACCACAACTCATACCTGAGCGAGGTGAGCGTGGGATACGGGGGTGGGGGGCGGTCAGGCGTCGGGGTCGGGGGCGTCGATCACGCCGATTCCGACGGCGTGGTGGTCGGGTTCGGCCTCGTCCCGCGGGGGCGCCTTCGGCTCCTCACTCGGCTCCTTCTCGGTGCTGGGCTCCTCGAGCTGCTCGGTGCTCGGGATCTCCGCGCCGTCGGCGTCTTCGGGTGACTCGGCCTGCGCGGGCGTCTCGGCGGTGACCTCGCCCGCGTTCCCCGACGAGGGACTCGGCGTCGGAGTCTGCGCCTCCGGCTCGGACGGTGTGTTCTGCTCTGGCGTACCGGTCGTCATGGTGACCCCTTTCGCGTGGTGGACGCCCACAGGATGCCGAAGCGAAGCGGGCGACGCGAGGGGCTTGACGGGGGCGGCCCCGGTGATCATCCGATCTGACGGGTCTCCATGGCGACGATCCTGTCGCCCTCGGACGTGACGAGGAGGATCGATGCCGGTGTGCCGTCTTCGACGGCGACCACGGCGAAGGCGTCGCCCAGCTCGACGATCTCGAAGTCGAAGCCCTTCGCGTAGCGGTGGTACGCCGCCGCGCTCGACGCGACGCGCTCGGCGCCGCGCAACAGCCGGACCCCTCCGTCGCCGAGATCCTGCCGGAACTCCACGTCGGGATGCAGGAGTGCGAGCAGGCCCTCGAAGTCGCCGTCGCGCGCGGCCTCGAGGAAGGCCTCGACGACGCGGCGACGCCGGTCACGGCCGTTCGCCGTCGGTCCCTCCGCCGGAGCGGCTCCGCGCACGCGCTCCCGCGCCCGGCTGGCGAGCTTTCGCGTCGCGGGGACCGTGCGCTCGACGAGCGGCGCGACCTCGTCGAACGCGAGGCCGAACACGTCGTGCAGGACGTAGGCGAGGCGCTCGTCCGGGTTCAGCTGCTCCAGCACGAGCATGAGCGCATAGCCGACCCGGTCGGCGCGTTCTGCGCGCAGCACCGGATCGTCGTCGTCGGGGGCGCGCTCGGCATCCGGCAGGAGATCGAGCGGGTGCTCCCGGCGACGCGTGCGTGCACGCAGCTGGTCGAGACAGATGCGGCTGACGACCGTGGTCAGCCAGGCGCGGAGGTCGTCGGCCTGCGGTGTCGCCCTGGACACCCGCAGCCATGCCTCCTGCACCGCGTCCTCGGCGTCGGCGTACGACCCGAGCATGCGGTACGCCACCGCGGTGAGATAACGACGATGGACTTCGAACTCCTCCGCCGAGGACGACGCGTGCACGATCGGCAACCTATCGCTCAGAACGACCCGGCCGGCTGGCGGATCGCCGCGTTCAGGCGGTTCCACACGTTGATCGCGCCGATCTCGAACAGCAGCCCCGAGAGCTGGCGGCGATCGAAGTGCTGCGACAGCTGCGCCCAGAGCTCGTCGGTCACCGGATCGTGGTGGTCGGCCAGCCTGGTGAGCACCTCGGTGAGCTCGAGGGCGGCGCGTTCCGCCGCGGTGAAGTACGGGGCGTCGCGCCATGCGGCGACCGCGTGCAGGCGCTCGGGTGCCGCCCCGTCCTCGACGATCTGGCGCGAGTGATCCACGACGCACCAGCTGCAGCCGTTGATCTGGCTCGCTCGCAGCGAGATGAGGTGCAGGATCTCCTCGGGGACCCCGGAGGCCTGGGCTGCGCGGTTGACGGCGCTGATGGCGTCGATGCCGCCTTCGAGCAGGAACGCCGGATGCGGCATCCGCGCCTTGTGGGTGACGACGTCGGATGCTGCAATGGTGGTGTCGCTCATGTTCTTCTCCTTCGTGGATGGTTCTGTAGAGGAGACGAACGACGCGGCAGAAGTGTGACGGATCCGATCGGGCATGCCCGACGTAGGCTGGAGCGGTGACAGCGTACGTCTCGGCCTTCGACCTCTTCTCCATCGGAGTGGGGCCGTCGAGCTCCCATACGGTCGGGCCGATGAGGGCCGCGCTGGATTTCGCGCGCCGGCTGCAGGCGACCGGCGCACTCACCGGTGTCGCACGTCTCGGGTGCACGCTGTACGGTTCGCTGGGCGCCACCGGGATCGGCCACGGAACGCCGGATGCCGTGGTCGCCGGCCTGCGCGGACTGGAGCCGGAGACCTGCGACCCGGCCGAGGTGCGGGCGGCGTGGACCGACTATCCCGAGGGTGCGCCGCTCCGGCTGGCCGGTGCCCACGACGTCGCCTTCGCCAAGGACGACATCGTGTTCGCACCCCGCACCCGTCTGCCCGGGCACCCGAACGCCATGACGATCACGGCCAGGGACGCCGAGGGTGGAATCCTCGCCGAGGAGACCTACTACTCCATCGGCGGTGGGTTCATCAGACGCGAGGGAGAGGAGGCTGCGGTCGCTGCAGCGGCGTTGCCGTACTCCTACGCGGATGCCGCGTCGCTGATCTCCCTGTGCGACGAGCACGGACTCACGATCGCCGAGCTCGCACGGCTGAACGAGACGGCGATGCGCAGCGAGGAGGAGGTCGCCGCGGGACTCGACGCCATCTGGGACGCGATGGCCGCGTGCGTCGACGCGGGCCTGCATGCCGACGGCGTGCTCCCCGGCATCCTCAAGGTGAAGCGCCGAGCAGGCACCATCCGCGCGCAGCTCGAGGCGGTCGAGGCCGGAGGGCACAGAGAACTGCCGGGGGAGTGGCTCGGAGCGTTCGCCCTCGCCGTGAACGAGGAGAACGCCGCAGGCGGCAGAGTCGTCACCGCGCCGACGAACGGGGCGGCCGGCATCTTGCCCGCCGTCGCGATGTACTGGTGGCGTTTCCTCGCCGACTCCGGGCTCGGTGCGGGCAACGCGGTCACCCCGTACGGCGAGCTCGTCGGCAGCGCCCTGCTCGGCTTCGACGGGGCGAGGCCGATCACGGATGCCGCGGCCGGAGCGGGGCGCGACGACATGGTCGCCGAGGCGAACCGGCGGCGCGGCATCCGGCGCTTCCTCCTCACGGCCACCGCGCTGGGATCGCTGTTCAAGGCCAACGCCTCGATCTCGGGCGCCGAGGGCGGCTGCCAGGCGGAGGTCGGGTCGGCCTGCGCGATGGCAGCCGGGGGACTGACCGCCGTGATGGGCGGGACGAACCGGCAGATCGAGAACGCCGCGGAGATCGCGATGGAGCATCACCTCGGCCTCACGTGCGACCCGATCGGCGGGCTCGTGCAGATCCCGTGCATCGAGCGCAACGCGATCGCCGCCTCGACCGCCGTGACCGCGGCCCGGCTGGCGCTGCGCGGGGACGGCAGCCATTACGTCTCGCTCGACGCGGTCGTCGAGACCATGCGGCAAACGGGGCTGGACATGTCGACCAAGTACAAGGAGACCAGCGAGGGCGGACTCGCCGTGAACGTCATCGAGTGCTGAGCCGCATCTGCCAGGCGGATGTCGGATGCGGGAGATAGCCTCGGTGCCGATGGAGTCGATCTGGACGGCAGGGGCGAAGCGGCGGCGGGAGCAGCCGATCGTGTCGGTGCGCCCTGCGGACGATGCACCCGCTCCCGGAGCCCGGTGGCCGACGAACATCCCCGCGGTCGCCCAGGTGCTGCGCGACGGTATCGACCTCGCACCCGGGGTGACCTTCCTCGTCGGCGAGAACGGCAGCGGCAAGTCGACCATCGTCGAGGGCATCGCGGTCGCCTACGGCCTCTCGCCCGAGGGCGGTTCCCGCAACGCCCGGCACAGCACGCGACCGACCGAGTCTCCGCTGTCGGACTGGTTGCGCCTCCAGCGGGGCGTCGGGGCGAGTCGATGGGGCTTCTTCCTGCGTGCCGAGACGATGCACTCGTTCTACACCTATCTCGAAGAGAACCCGTCGACGCGGGGCCCGGATGTGCCGTTCCATGAGATGAGCCACGGCGAGTCGTTCCTCGCCGTGCTCGAAAGCCGCTTCGACGAGCCCGGGTTCTACTGTCTCGACGAGCCCGAGGCTGCGCTGTCGTTCTCGTCGACGCTCGCTCTCATCGCCGTGCTTGAGCGCATCGCCGACGACGGCGGGCAGGTGCTCTGCGCCACCCACTCGCCCGTGCTCGCCGCGCTTCCCGGTGCTCGCATCCTCGAGGTGGGGGAGTGGGGCATCCGCCCGACCACGTGGGACGACCTCGAGCTCGTGCACCACTGGCGGTCGTTCCTCGACGCGCCCTCGAGGTACCTGCGCCATCTGCTCGGCTGAGAGATCGGATGCCGGCGCTCACCGTGTCGTGCGGGCGGCCGGGCGGGCTGATCGCCGCGCCCCACTGCGCACCGGCGCGTGCACGTAGGCGCCCGTGCGTACCAGCCGAGGCATGCGGGCCGGCGAGGAGTCGTAGGCTGTCGGGCATGAGCGAGACGAAGGCACCGAGGCGGCGCGGCAGGCCGCGCGGGGGTTCCGACTCGCGTGAGCGCATCATCGCGGCCGCGGTCGAGGAGTTCGGAGACCGCGGATACGACGCGGCGACCGTACGGTCGATCGCCGCGCGGGCCGGGGTCGACTCCGCGCTCGTGCACCACTACTTCGGCACCAAGGCCGACCTCTTCGCCGAGGCCGTCGGGGTGCCCATCCGCCCAGACGTCGATGTCCCCGGCATCATCGCGGGTCCGCGCGACGAGGTGGGCGAACGGCTCGTGCGCTACGTGCTTGACGCGTTCGAGCAGCCGGAGGTGCGTCGTCGCGGCGTGATGCTCATTCGCACGGCGCTCGGCAGCACGCTCACGACGCCGCTGCTGCGTGGCTTCCTCACGCGCGAGCTGATCGGCCGGATCGCACGGACGCTCGGCGTCGACGACGCGGAGCTGCGCGCGAGCCTGGTCGCCTCGCAGATCGCCGGGCTGCTCATCGCCCGGTATGTACTGCGGCTGCCCGCGCTGGCCGCGGCGCCGGTCGACGACATCGCGGGCCGCGTCGGCCCCACGGTGCAGCGGTACCTCTTCGACTGACGGCCCGGGCGCGCGCGGGCGGACGGGGCGCGGGCGGGGCGGGGGCGGCGCGGCCGCGGCGCGGGTGCGGCGCGGGCGGGGGCGCGGGTGCAGGTGCGGGTCGTCGGCACGGCTCGGGCGTGGGCGCACGGGGCGGGGCGGCGTCCCGTTTCGGTCTTGTGCGGGTCGGCATCCGTGTTTGCCGTCGCGCTCCGGTGGTGGGAAACGTCGGAGTTTGGGGGCGGCGCGCCGGTGCGGGGGTGTGTCAGGCGGCGTGTCGTGCGGATTCTCCGACGTTTCGTACCGGTACCGGCACGGCGCGACGTGCACGGGACCGGCGCGGCGCGGGCGTGGGCGCACGGGGGGGGCGGCGTCCGGTTTCGGTCGCGTGGGGTCGGCATCCGTGTTTGCCGTCGCGCTCCGGTGGTGTGAAACGTCGGAGTTTGCGGGCGGCACGCCGGTGCGGGGGCGTGTGGGTCGGCGTGTCGCGCGGATTCTCCGACGTTTCGTACCGGGACCGGCGCGGCGCGGGCGTGGGCGCACGGGGGGCGGCGTCCGGTTCGGTCTTGTGCGGGTCGGCATCCGTGTTTGCCGTCGCGCTCCGGTGGTGGGAAACGTCGGAGTTTGGGTGCGGCGCGCCGGTGCCGGGGGCGTGTGGGTCGGCGTGTCGTGCGGATTCTCCGACGTTTCGTACCGGCAAGCGCACCCGGTCCGGCCCGGCACCCGGCAGGAACCGGCACCGGCACCGGCACCGGCACCGGCACCGGCACCGGCAGGCAGCGGCACCGGCAGGCAGCGGCACCGGCACCGGCAGGCACCGGCACCCGGCCCGGCACCGGCATCCGGCCGGCAACGGCACCGACCCGTCGCGGCACGGCCCGCGCCTCACACGTGCGGAAGAGCCGTTGACCGCGCCGTCTCCGAGGCGCATAATTCATCACATGATGAATAATTCGGCTGTCGAGATCTCGCAGCTTCGCGTGCGACGAGGAAAGACCCATGTCTTCGACGGCATCGACCTCACGGTTCCGCGGGGCGAGATCACAGGACTGCTCGGCCCGTCCGGTTGCGGAAAGACCACGCTCATGCGCTCGATCGTCGGTGTGCAACGCATCGCGTCGGGCGAGGTGACCGTGCTCGGCGAGCCGGGCGGGTCACGTCGGCTGCGGCACCGCGTGGCGTACGGAACGCAGGGTGCCGCGGTGTACGACGACCTCACCGTGCGTCAGAACCTGTCGTATGTCGCCGCCGTGCTCGCCGCGCCGAGGCGCGACGTCGACCGCGTCATCGACGAAGTCGGGCTGCGGTCTCAGGCCGGGCAACTGGTCGGCTCGCTGAGCGGCGGTCAGTCGACGCGGGTGTCGCTGGCGATGGCGCTCATCGGCTCGCCCGAGCTGATCGTGCTCGACGAGCCGACGGTGGGACTCGATCCGGTGCTCAGGGCCGAGCTGTGGGAGCTGTTCCGCGGCCTGGCCGACCGTGGCGTCACCATGATCGTCTCGAGCCACGTCATGGACGAAGCGCTGCGCTGCGATCGCCTCCTGCTCATGCGCGACGGTCGGATCATCGCCGACACCACGCCCTCCGACCTCCTTGCCGACACGGGGACGACAGAGCCCGAGGCGGCGTTCCTCGCCCTCATCGAACGCGATCGCGAGTCGCACGCGTCCTCTCGGCGCGCGCGCAGAGAGGAGTCGGAATGAACGCTCGACGCACCCTCGCCACAGCGGGTCGCGTTCTGGCGCAGCTGCGCCACGATCCGCGTTCCATCGCTCTCATGCTCATCGCCCCGAGCCTCCTCGTCGGACTGTTCGCCTGGCTGTTCAGCGACCAGGATGGCGTCTTCGACCGGTTCGGCGGGGCGATCCTGGCGCTCTTCCCGTTCATCGTGATGTTCCTCATCACATCGATCACGACGCTGCGGGAGCGTCGATCCGGCACTCTCGAGCGGCTCATGACCACCACGCTCGGCAAGGCGGACTTCATCCTGGGATACGCTCTGGCGTTCGGATTGATGGCGGTCGTGCAAGCGGTCGTCACCGTCTCGTTCGCCGTCGGTGTGTGCGGTCTCGACGTCGACGGTGAGCTCTGGCAGCTCGGAGTGGTGGCCGTCATCGACGCTCTGCTCGGCACGGCCCTCGGCCTGCTGGCGAGCGCCTTCGCGCAGACCGAGTTCCAGGCTGTGCAGTTCATGCCGCTGCTGGTGTTCCCGCAGATCATCCTGGGCGGACTGTTCATGCCGCGCGACGAGATGCCCGACGTGCTGCACGCGATCTCCGACTGGCTGCCGTTGAGCTATGCCATCGACGCCGTCAACGCGGTGGCGGAGGGCGACGCCGGCGACGACGTTCTCGGTCCGCTGCTGGTCGTCGCCGCCTTCGCCGTCGGAGCGCTCGTGCTCGCGTCGCTCACGCTGCGCCGGCGCACCGCTGAGCGACGGTTGCACGCGTTCACAACTCCGGAGATCCGGGCCGGCGCACGGCGAATCCGTGGGGGCCAGGCGGCGCGAAGCGCGCTGTCTCCGGAGTTGTGAAGCGGACCGGGGCGTCTCCCGCGCGTTCAGGCTCGCGGGCGTCTCAGGGTGGCCGAGAGGCGGACCGCCGAGATGAGGAAGAAGATCGCGCCGAGCGTGGCATAGCCCGCCGCTCCGGCGATCATCGCGCTGCCCTGCAGCCCCTGGAACAGGAATCCCGCGCCGACGAAGACGGAGATGCCTCCGGAGAGCATCTGCGGCACCTGACCGCCGTTGCGGCGGTTGCGGATCGCCGCGATGAGCTGCGGCACCCCGGCGACGATCGCCCAGACGCCCCAGACGGCAAGGGCGGCGGAGATCGAGGCCGACGAGGCGATGCCGAGCGCGACCGCGACGGCGAGGCTCACGGCGACGTTGACCCATTCTGCGGCCTTCGAGCGTCGGGTGTCGGGGTCGGCGCGCAGCTGCCACAGCACAGCGCCGGCGTCGAAGAGCGGATAGAGGATCAGCAGCACCGTCAGCAGGGGGTTCGGCGCGGTGGTTGCCGCGGCGGCCGCGAAGAGGATCGCGGCCCAGATGACGGCGAAGCCGAAGCGCACGAGGTACAGGGTGCGCAGGGCCTGGGGGTATGTGCGGGCCGTGTCAGAGGTGGTCATCGGTGATTCTTTCGTGTCGGTCTCGGCCGGTCTGCGGTCACGAGACGGAGGTGGTGAGGGTGACGGGAACGTTCCCGCGGGTCGCGACCGAGTACGGGCAGACGTCGTGCGCCGCAGCGACGAGGGTCTCGGCGGTCTGCTGGTCGATGCCTCCGCCGATGTGCACGTGCAGGCCGGCGGTCAGTGCGAGGGCCTCGGCGTCTTTGACGAGCGACACCTCGGCTGAGACGGTCGAGCCGGTCACCGGGACCTTCCTCTGGGCGGCGATCATCTTGAGCGCGGAGTGGAAGCACGATGCCCAGCCCGCGGTGAAGAGCTGCTCGGGGTTCGTGGCCCCGCCCGGTCCTCCCATGGATGCCGGGATCGCGAGAGTCACGTCGAGCAGGCCGTCATCGGTGGTGGCGCGGCCACCCGCACGGCCTTCGCCGGTGGACGTCGCGGTGGTGGTGTAGAGGGTCGTGGGCATGGTGTCTCCTGGTCGTGGTGCGAATGATCGTGATGCGAAGTAGAGTTACTAGTTCGTCTACATGGAGAATGTAGACTAGTCGGTATACGAGCGCAAGCCGCACTCGAGATTCCCGGAGGACACGATGCACGCTGCAAGTGCGGAGACGACGCCTAAGGCGCGGTCGGGCCACGCCACGCGCGCGAGGATCCTCGAAGCGGCGAACGACCTCTTCTATGCCGACGGCATCCGCGCGACCAGCGCCGATCGCATCATCGAGCGCGTCGGCATCACGAAGGTCACCTTCTACCGTCACTTCCGCACCAAGAGCGACCTGGTCGTGGCGTACCTCGAGGGGCAGGCGGCGGCGGAGCGAGCATGGATGCAGAGCATGCGAGTCTCCGGAGACCCGGCGTCGACACTGGCCTCGATCGCCGCAGGTATCGGCGGTGCCAGCTGCAGCCACGGGTTCCGCGGGTGCGCATTCATCAACGCGGCCGCGGAGTTCTCCGATCCGGACGATCCCGTTCGCGCGGCGGTGGAGTCGCACAGGAACTGGATGCTCGGCGAGTTCGCCGCCATCGCGGCCGAGGCCGGATCGGCCGACCCGGCGCAGACCGGTCGTCAGCTGATGATCCTGCGCGACGGTGCGATGGTGAACGGTTATCTGGGAGACGCCTCGTCGCTGGCCGCATCACTCGCCGCTGCCTTCGGCTCGGTGATTGGCGCACTCGCCGCCTGACAGCCCGCAGCGCCCTCGGTACACGACAGAGCGGATGCCGCGACACTCTGGTCGCGGCATCCGCTCTGTGTGCTCTGCTTACTCCGCGGCAGGTGCCGGTGCGGCAGGAGGAGGCGGCGGAGTGGTCGGGTGCGGCTGGCGGACCACGGGCGTCGACGCGGCGGCCACGCCCTCTCCGATACCCCGGCCGACCGCCTGGCCCTGGATGATCGATGCGAGATCCAGCCCGGTGGCGGCGCTGACGCTGTCGAACACCGACTTGAGGGCCTTCGCGCTGTCGGCGCCGACGACGTTCGACGCGCCGTCGTCGCCGGAGCCGCCGATGATCGACACGCTGCCGATCGTGGCGTAACCCTTCGCGAACTCCGACATGATCGCCGGGAGCGTCTCGAGGACTCGCTGCGAGAGGAACGCCTCCTGGTTCGATGCGATGGCCTTCGCCTCGGCCTCGACGGCTGCTGCCCTTGCCTCGCCCTCGGCGCGGATGGCGTCGGCTTCGGCCTGGGCTCGCACCCGGCGGGCCTCTGCCTCGGCCTCGGCCTGAGCGCGCAGCGCGTTGGCCTCACCGGTCGCGCGGGCGATGGCTGCGGCGGCCTCACCGTCGGCCTTGGCCTTGTCGGCCTGCGCCTGCTGCTCGGCGATGCGGGTGCGTGCTTCGGCCTGCTTGATCTGCTCGATGGCGGCCGCCTCAGCGGCCTTCTCGCGCGTGTACAGCTCAGCCTGCGCGCGGGTCTCGGCCTCGTAGCGCTGAGCGTCGGCGACGCGCTTGACGTCGGCGTCGAGCTGCGCCTGCTTGTTCTCGGCCTGCTGCTGGAGAACGGCCTGCTCGGCCTGCGCCCTGGCCAGCTGCTCGGCCTGCTCGGCTTCGGCTCGGGCGCGACCCACACCGGCGTTGGCGTTCGCGGTGTTGGTGTCGAGCGCGGTCTGCTCGATGAGGTTCGCCTCCTGGTTGGCGATGTTCTTCTGGTTGATCGCGCGGTCGGCGTTGGTCTGCGCGATCTCGGCGGCCTGACGCTTCGCCTGGATCTCCGGAGCACCGAGCGACTGGATGTAGCCGACGCGGTCGGTGATGCCCTTGATCTGGAACGAGTCGAGGATGAGGCCCTGTTCGGCGAGCTCCTGCGAGACATCGGCAGCGATCTGGTCGGAGAACTTCTTGCGCTCGCGCATGAGCTCGACGACCGAGAGCGTGGCGACGATGCCGCGCAGCGCGCCCTCCAGCTGCTCGGTGGTGAACTGCTCGATCGCCTTGTCCTGCGACGCGAAGCGCTCGGCGGCCCTGCGCACGTAGACCGGATCGGAGCCGATCTTGACGATGGCGACCCCGTCGACGTTGAGGGTCACGTTGTCGAGCGACTGCGCTTCGGCGTTGAGCGACACCTGGCGCGATCGCAGCGAGATGATCTCGTGGCGCTGCGTGATCGGGTTGACGAGCGACTTGCCGTTGACGATGACGGTGACAGGCGATTCCTCGGTCTCGGGGCGCGTGGTGCCGTCTGCCGCGACGACCGTGCGCTGCACGCGCTGTTTGCGCCCGGAGATGACGAGCGCTTCGTCGGCCCGGGCCACCTTGATCCAGCTCCGTGCGAACAGCAGCAGGATCAGCAGCACGACGACGGCGACGGCGAGCGCGATTCCGACGATGACGAGGATGCCGATGATTCCGGCGATCTCCATGAACGACCTCCCTGGTCCCCCCTCGGGGGTGGTCTGCGGCACCGGCGCGGACGTGGCCGGCACTCGGTTCCACCATGCCAGATAACGGCGGATGCCGTCGTGCGGGAGGGCGATCAGGCGCGGCGCAGCTTGTCTGCGAGGTCGCGAAGGGTGCGCAGCTCGTCGTCGTCGAGGCGGGACATGCGTTCGGCGATGGAGCGACCGTGCACCGTCGCGAGCGCGCGGAATGCACGAGCCCCGGCATCCGTCGCGCGGATCAGGGCGCCCCGGCCGTCGTCGGGATCGGGGCACTTGGAGACGAGCCCGCGTGCGACCATCCGGTCGATCAGGCGCGAGACGCTCGGCTGGCTGATGAGCATGTTGCTGGTCACGTCACGCAGTCGCGCGGTCATGTCGGGGGAGCGGGTGACGGTGAGCAGCACGTCGTACTCGGCCTGAGTGAGGTGTGCGTCGTCGAAGTCTCTGGCCATCTCGTCGAACAGCTCATGCTGCGCGCGGAAGAGACTCTCCCACGCTTCGAGAGCGAGCTTGCGATCGGCCATGGAGAACAGCGTAGTGGCGGAGCGGAAAGGGGTGGCCGCGGAGCCACCCCTTCCGCGGCTCACTCGGTGCGGTCTTCGGGTGTGACCCACTGCACGAGCTGGTAGACGACACCGTTGGGGTCGGCCATCTGGAAGAAGCGCTCGCCCCACGGCTCCGTGTGGATCGGCGTGACGATCTCGACGTCCTGCGAGATGAGCCGGGCGTACTCCGCGTCGATGTCGTCGACGGTGAACACCACCAGCAGTCCGCCGGCCGGACCGGCTTGCGCGGGGGGCGTGAACGTCGGCAGCCCTGTGCGCAGGTAGATGAGGTTGAAGCCGGCGTGCGGCTGCTCAAGGGAGCAGAACCCGTCGGCGGCCATCGCCGTCGTGAAGCCGAGGTACTTCTGGACCCAGGCCGCCGACGCGTCGACGTCAGCGACGTTCAGGGAAAGGGCGGAGGCGGTGAAGGTCACGGATCCTCCGTCGAGGGGGTCTCGGGTGCGGGCGTGCGTGTCGAGTGCGGTGGTAGCGGTCACGGGAGCTCCTTATCTATACGCCGTACAATGTAATGCGTATAACGCAACTGTGGCAAGATCATTCCCATGGCGGACCGGACGGGCTCAGGAGAGCCCAGCAGAACCCTGGCTCTTCTGTGGGGGCAGGTGGCACCGGCTCGCAAGGGTCCGGCGCGATCCCTGACGGTCGAGAAGATCGTGGATGCGGCGCTCACGCTGGCGGACGAGCAGGGGCTCGCCGCGGTGACAGTGCGGGCGGTCGCGCAGGCCGTCGGCGTCTCGCCGATGTCGGTATACACTTACGTTCCCGGCAAGCCCGAACTGCTCGACCTCATGGTCGATGCGCTCTACCTCCGCATGGTCCGGCCGAAATGGGGTGAGGTGCCGTGGCGCGTACGTCTGACCGCGGTGGCCGAGATGAACAGGGCGCTCTTGCGGGAGCATCCGTGGCTGACCGAGATTGCGGCGCTCAGCCGCCCGCCCCTCGGGCCCGGCGTGATGGCCAAGTACGAGTACGAGTTGTCGGCCTTCGACGGGCTCGTCCTGTCTGACGTCGACGTCGACGCCGCCTTGACCTTTCTGCTCGGGTTCGTGCAGGGGCATTGTCGGTCGGTGCACGATGCGGAGCGGTCTGTGACCGACACCATGATGAGCGACGCGGAGTGGTGGGAGGCGAATCAGCCGCTCCTCGCTCTCGCCTTCGATCCCGAGGCGTACCCGCGAGCGGTGCGAATCGGCGCGGCGGTCGGCGAAGCGCAGCAGTCTGCGTGGGATGCCGCGCGGGCATGGTCGTTCGGCCTGGAGCGGACGCTCGATGGTCTCGCTGCGATCATCGAGCGACCGGCGTCGGGACGCTGAGCGAGTGCAGCGGCGAGGGGCGCACGAAAGAGGGCCGGTCGGAGAGGCTTCCGACCGGCCCTTGTCCCTTGCACCAAGAGTGTCCTGCAATCACATGAGGTGGATGCCACAGCAAAACATTCACCGTGCGCTCACTCTATAACGGCGAGATAACGAATGCAACGGTTTGGTCACGAAAAGTCGATCTGCGCGGTGATGTTGCGGGCGCTCGGCCTTCGGGGCCGCTTCGGGGGCGCGCACGTACTCGCATCGCGGCTTCGGTTCGAGGTCCAAGCGCTTCTTGCTGTCACATTTGGTCTAGACAGGCTGGACATGCTGTACGAACCATCCTAGGATGAGGCGTGACATCGCGTGAGGTGATCGCTCGTCGGAGATGACGGGGGCGCTTGCGCAGGCGGAGACGCAGCACAGACAAAGAGAGGTTTGCTCGTGGCGACGAAGAAGTGGCAGAGGCTGACGGCGCTCGTCGGGGCGGTGGCGATCGCGGGATCGCTGTCGGCCTGCACGACGGAACAGGGCGGTGCAGGACAGAGCAAGGGAGAAGACGACACCGTCAATGTGACCCTCGTACTCAAAGACCTGGTGAACCCGTTCTTCGTAGCGCTGGAGGAGGGAGCGCAGAATCAGGCCAAGAAGGACAACGTCTCGATCACGGTCGAGGCCGGCTCCAAGGACGGTGACGAGCAGGGGCAGATCCAGGCCATCGAGAACGCGATCACGCGCGGCGACGACGGGATTCTGATCCTTCCCAGCGGTCCCGGCGTCTATGACGCGATCGAGAAGGCTCGTGACGCGGGCCTCGTCGTCATCGGACTCGACACCCCCACGGATCCTGCCGACGTCGTGGACATGACCTTCGCGACAGACAACTTCGCAGCGGGCCAGCAGATCGGCGAATGGATGGCGAAGAGGCTCGACGGCGAGCACGCCGTGATCGCGCTGCTCGACCAGTTCGACGACCGGGTCATCCAGACCGACCTCAACCGAGACCAGGGCTTCCTCACAGGCATGGGCATCGACACCGCCGACACGGGCAAGAACGGCGACGAGGCGAAGACCGGTGAATACTCCGGCGGCACCTATGAGATCGCCTGCCAGGAGCCCACCACCGGAGCGCAGGACGGAGGTCGGACCGCGATGGAGAACTGCCTGAGCGCGAACGGCGACATCAACGTCGTCTACACCATCAACGAACCGGCCGCCGAGGGCGCAGCGGCAGCCATCGAAGCCGCGGGCCTCTCCGATCAGATCACCATCGTCTCGATCGACGGCGCCTGCGCCGGAGTCGATCTCGTCGCCTCGGGCGCGCTTGGCGCGACGTCGATGCAGTTCCCCGTGGTGATGGCTGAGAGGGGCGTCGAGACGATCGCGAGCGTGGTGCGCGGCGGCGAGATCCCCGCACCGTCCGACGGTCTCGACTTCGTGAACACGGGCACCGAGCTCGTCGCCGCCGACGGGCTGGGCCTCGCCTTCACCGACCCGGACGCCGCGGCGTCCACCTGCTGGGGCTGACCCCCGACGAACGGACGAGGAAACCGACTGATGTCTCAGTTCACCGCAGCGATCTCGAGCACCCAGAAGCCGGGGCCGGCGCAGTCGGTGCAGCGTCTGCTGCACCGACACCCGGCGCTGAGCCCCGCAGTGATCTTGGTGATCATCGCAATCGCCTTCACCATCGCCAACCCGCGCTTCAGCAACCCGCAGACGCTGTCGCTGCTGCTGCAGCAGACTGCCGTGATCGCGGCGCTCGCTGTGGGGCAGACCTTGATCATCCTCACGGCAGGCATCGATCTGTCGGTCGGAGCCGCCGCGATCCTGGCGTCTCTCGTGATGGCGGAGGTCAGTGCGGGAATGGGCATGCCGGGGTGGCTCGCGCTCGTCGTCGGCGGGGTGATCGGCCTCGTCGCCGGTGCCCTGAACGGTGCGCTCGTGACGCGGCTCTCACTGCCGCCTTTCATCGTCACGCTTGCCACCCTGAGCGTGTTCACGGCGATCGCGCTGCTCATCTCCGGTGCGAAGAGCACATCTGCCAAGGACATGCCGTCGCTCCTCAGCTGGACGGGAGTGACTTTCTCGGTCGGCGGCTTCAGCATCACCACGGGCGTGCTCATCGTGCTGGCGCTCTATGCTGTGGTGGCGTTCGCGCTCAATCGCACTGCATGGGGGACGCATGTCTACGCGGTGGGCGGCGACGCCGAGGCCGCGCGGCTCTCCGGCATCCGCGTCTCCCGCGTCACCATGAGCGTCTATCTCGTGGCAGGCCTCACCTACGCGGTCGCCGCGTGGGTGCTCATCGGACGGGCAGGGGCGGCCACGCCCAACGGCATCGTCGACGGCAACCTGCAGAGCATCACCGCGGTGGTCATCGGCGGCACCAGCCTGTTCGGCGGCCGCGGCGGCATCGGAGGAACCCTGCTGGGAGCCCTGATCGTGCAGTCGCTCACCGTCGGACTGTCGCTCGCCGGCGTGGATGCCCAGTACCGACTGCTCGCCGTCGGCGTGCTGGTGCTCTTCGCCGTCGCCCTCGACCAGTGGATCAGGAAGGCACGATGATGTCAGAACGCGAACCGGTCCTTGCGGCCAAGGGCATCACCAAGAGGTTCGGACACGTCCTCGGGCTCGACGACGTCGACGTCGAGGTGCACGCCGGCGAGGTGCTGGCGATCATCGGCGACAACGGCGCCGGCAAGTCGACGCTCATCAAGTGCCTCACCGGCGCGCTCGTGCCTGATGCCGGGCAGCTCTACGTCGACGGCACCCCCGTGGAGTTCCGCCGGCCGCAGGATGCTCAGGCTCATGGCATCGAGACGGTCTACCAGTCCCTGGCCGTCGTTCCGGCTCTCGACATCGCGCGCAACATGTACCTCGGTCGGGAGGAGCGGCTCCCGGGTTTCCTCGGCTCGGTGTTGCGGATGACCGACCGAAAGGGCATGCGGGTCCGCGCGAAGGAACGGATCGATGCCCTCGGGATCCGCACCATCCAGGATCCCGAGGTTTCGGTGGAGAGCCTTTCCGGAGGACAGCGACAGGCCGTCGCCGTCGCGAGAGCCGCGGCGTTCGGGTCGAAGGTCGTCGTGCTCGACGAGCCCACCGCGGCGCTCGGCGTCCGCGAATCGGCGCAGGTGCTCGAGCTCATCAAGCGACTGCGAAGCGAAGGTCTCGGCGTCGTGCTCATCAGCCACAACATGCCTCACGTGTGGGAGGTCGCCGACCGCATCCACGTGCAGCGCCTGGGTCGCCGAGCCGCGGTGATCACGCCCGAGTCGCACTCCATGACCGACGGTGTGGCGCTCATGACCGGTGCCGCCGGCTGAGAACGACCATGGGCGGGCGTGCACCGCGTCCGCCCCACCCGTCGGCGACGCAAGACCGCGGCGCCGACCAGACCGAGAAAGGACATCCGCATGCCCCTGGTCAGCGGACACGACATCATCGCCGACTGCACATCGCGCGGCCTCGTCGCCGGAGCTTTCAACACCACGAACATCGAGACGACCATGGGCATCGTTGAGGCCGTCGAGCGCACCGGCATCCCGACCTTCATCCAGTGCGCGCCGACCAACGCCGCGCTCTCCGGCTTCGAGTACATCCACGACATGGTCAGCAGGCGTCTCGCCACGTGTCCCGTTCCCGTCGCGCTGCATCTCGACCACGGCAAGAACCTGCGGGCGGTGGAAGACGCGCTGGCGGCGAGGTTCACCTCGGTCATGATCGACGCCTCCGAAGAGCCGTACGAGCAGAACGTGGCGACCTCGGCGAAGGCACGAGAGATCGCCGGTCCCGACGTCGCCGTGGAGGCCGAGCTGGGGGCGATCGGCGGCAAGGAAGACGAGATCGGCCCCGATGAGGCGTCGGGGACGGACCCCGCGCAGGTGGCCGACTTCGTCGACCGCACCGGTTGCGACATGCTCGCCGTCTCGGTGGGCAACGTGCACGGCTACGCGCCGGACGCCCGCATCGACTTCGATCTGCTCGCGGACGTGCACGCGCAGAGCAGCGTGCCGCTCGTCATCCACGGCGGATCGGGGCTGCCCGCCGAGCAGTTCGGCAGACTGCACGAGTACGGGGTGGTCAAGGTGAACATCGCGAGCGATCTGCGCAACGCCATGATCCGCTCCTTCGGCGAAGCCTACGTCGCCAATCCGCACGAGCACTCGCTCATCAAGGTGTCGCGCGCCTCGGTCGCGGCGATCGCCGATGTGGTTGAACGCCGCATCCGGCAGTTCAACCCGGGCGCCGCCTGACGGCGCAGAGGAAAGGAACGGCGGTGCTCCCCACGATCACGATCGACGTCGGAACGACCAGCGTCAAGCTGTGCCGGTTCGACGGACGCGGCGTGCTGCTCGCATCGCAGCGCCTGACGACTCCGACCAGGAGAGATGACGCTGGCGAGATCTACGACGTCGACGCCCTGCGCGCGGGGATCGTGGAATTCATCCGCGAGCTGGACGACGATGCCAGGTCGTCCGTGCGGCGCATCGCGATCACCGGCGTCGGCGAGTCCGGCGGGCTCGTGCGAGGCGACCTCACGCTGGCCTCGCCCATGATCCTGTGGCACGACCAGCGTGGCGCAGCGAGACTCGCGCAGCTCGATGCGAGCGCGCGCGCTCGTCTCTATCGCATCACCGGCGTTCCGGCGAACGGCAACTACGCGTTGTCCAAGGTCGCCTGGGCGGTCGACCGAGTTGCCGATGCCGGCGACGCGCAGTGGTTGAACATCGCAGAGTACCTGGCGGCGACCATGACGGGGCAGCGGTGGGCGGAGCCGTCGCTCGCCAGCCGGACGATGGCGCTCGATCTGTCGACCCGCACCTGGTCGCGAGAGGCGGCGGCGCTGCTCGGTGTGGACGTGTCTGTGTTCCCCGTCATCCGCTCGGCGGCGCAGGGTGCGCACGTGACCGCATCCTTCGCGGACGAAGCCGGGCTCGGGCGTGACGTCGACGTGCACGTCGCGGGTCACGACCACATGGTCGGCGCAGCGGGAGCGGGGCTCGAAGCCGGCGAACTGCTGAACTCCACCGGAACCACCGAGGGCCTGCTCTTTCGCACCGAGGCCCCGCGGCTCGACGACGACGCCGAGCGCGCCAAGCTTGCGAACGGGCTCGACTGCACGGGTCGCGGGTACACGCTCTTCGCTTCGATCCCCACGGGCGGATCGGCCTTCGCGACCCTCCAGCGGATGCTGGGCATGCATGCCTCTCGCCTGGAGGCCGTGCTCGAACGGCTCCACGCCGACTACATCGCGGGCGCCGTCGATCTGTCGCGCACCCCTGTGGTGCTGCCGCGGTTCCGCGGGAGCCCTCCTCCCGACAAGCTGGCCGCGGCCCGAGGTGGGATCGCCGGCATCGGAGACGGCACGACCGCCGAGGAGATCGTCTTCGGCACCTTTCTCGGCATGGCCGTGCAGTTCCGTGAGGTGCTCGGCCTCTTCGGCCTGGCGCCGTCGGTCATCAAGGTCATCGGACCTGCGAGCCGCAACCCGCTGTGGCTGCAGCTCAAGGCCGATCTTCTCGGGGTGCCTTTGCAGGCGTCGGCCCGCTCAGAAGTGGTCTCCCGCGGGGCACAGGCACTGGCTGGAGGCACGGCCATACCGTGGTCCGAACACGAGGTGATCGAGGTCGCGACGGACTCCGCACGGCACACCGCTCTGAGGGAGTGGTCAGACAGCGCGCGAGCCCAGTGGGAGCATCTGAAGGCGGTGCCGGCATGACCGATCGGTTGCTCGTCGCGGGGATCGACTCCTCGACGCAGAGCTGCAAGGTGACAGTGCGGGATCTCTCCTCGGGAGAGCAGGTGCGCGAAGGCAAGGCGTCACACCCTGCGGGCACCATCGTGCACCCCGACCGCTGGTGGGAGGCGCTGCTCACGGCAGTCCGCCGGGCGGGCGGCCTCGACGACGTCCTCGCGGTCTCGGTGAGCGGGCAGCAGCACACCCCGATCTTCCTGGATGCGACGGGGGGAGTGGTCTGCGAGTCGCCCCTGTGGAACGACACGGGCTCGCACGCCCACATGGTCGACCTCAACCGCGAGCTCGGGGCGCAGGAGTGGATCCGGCGGACGGGGCTCCCCCTCACCCTGTCCGACACGGTCACCAAGCTGCGGTGGCTGCGTGACACCGATCCAGGGTCCGCCCGGCGAACGGCGGCGGTGGCTGTCGTGCACGATTGGCTGACATGGCGGCTGCGAGGGTTCGGCGAGGGGTCTGGCGCGATCGACCAGTTGACGACTGATCGCTCGGAGGCGAGCGGCACGGCATACTGGTCCCCCGACACGGGAGAGTACTGCCGGGACCTCGTGGAGCTCGCCCTCGGGAAGAGCGTGGTGCTTCCGCGCGTGCTCGGCCCGCGGGAGCGAGCGGGCGTCACCGCCGCGGGCATCCCCGGCATTCCCGCGGGTATTCCCATCGGCGTTGGCAGCGGTGACAACGCGGCGGCCGCCCTCGCCCTCGACATCGTCGAGGGCGACGCAGTCATGTCGCTGGGCACCTCGGGGGTCGTCTATCTGCGTTCGTCGCGCCCGGTTCACGATCTCGCAGGGTATGTGTGCAGTTATGCCGACGCGACCGGCGCTCACCTCCCGCTGGTGGCGACGCTCAACGCGGCCCGCAACCTCGACGCCGGTGCCGCCGCCCTCGGATGCTCGCACGCCGAGCTGTCGGAACTGGCTCTGACAGCGGAGCCGGGTGCGGGAGGGCTGACGCTGCTGCCGTTCTTCGAGGGCGAGCGCACGCCGGACCTGCCGAACGCGCGTGCCTCCCTGCATGGAGCCTCGCTCTCGAACTTCACGCGCGAGAACCTCGCCAGGGCGGTGGTCGAGGGAACCCTCGTGAGTCAGGTCGCCATGCTCGACGCGCTCGCCGACTGCGGTCTCTCGGTGCAGAGGCTGCTGCTCATCGGAGGGGCAGCGCTGAGCCCCGCCGTGCGCACGATCCTCGCTCAGATGGTCGACATACCCGTCGTGCTGCCGGCCTTCGACGAGTACGTCGCCCGTGGCGCCGCCGTCCAGGCGGCGTGCGCTCTGACCGGCGAGTTCCCGCGCTGGGCGGTCGGCGCCGAAACGCTGCCGCTCGTTCCCGTCGATCTGCGGCCGGCCGAGCAACATGCCGCGGCGATGACGGCCATGGGCTTCTCCGCAGCGCGCTGAGCGAGCATGTCCCTCGCCTCGCCCGCCCGGGTGAGTAGGTTGGTAACTGCCGCGGTTCCCTGACCCGCCGCGGAGGAGGCGAACGCCGTGCAGAGCACCCGGCGGACACCCGTCGTCTGCGGTGTCGACATCGGCAGCACGAACGTCAAGGTCGTGCTGCTGACACCCGCAGGCGAGGTCGCCTCGCGTCTGGGCCGGGGCACCCCGCGCGACCCGCACACTCTGTGCATCGAGGGCCCCGCCGTGCTCGCCGCGGTCGAGGGCATGATCGCCGAAGCATGCGCCGACGACTACGTGGTGCAGGCCGTGTGCGTCGCGGGCATGGGGGAGGACGGCGTTCTCGTCGACCATCGTCTTGCCCCCGTGACGCCCGCCTTGCCGTGGTTCGACGGGAGACGGCAGGAGGTCATGCGGCTGCTTCGGGTGGCGTCGGGCGCCCACGAGCCTTTCGATGTGGCGGAGGACGCGAGCAGGACTCTCGTCGGATGGGCGTGGGCGAGGCAGCAGCCGGGGGCGGAGGCAGCAGCGAGCTGGGTGGCGATCGCCGATCTGCCCGGTGTGCTGTGGTCGCGGCGGGCTTTTCTCAGCGACACCCTCGCATCTCGCACGGGCGCGTGGCGGGCCCGCGACCGCGTGTGGGATCCCGACCGCGTGAACCCGACCCTCGGGTCGCTCGACCTGCTGCCGCCTGTGGTCACGGCGGGTGAGGTCATCGGCGCGATTCATGCTCCGCAGCTGCGTGAGCGAGGTGTGCTCAGCGCGGATGCCTTCGTCGTCGCTGGCGGCCATGACCACCCCATCGGCGGCTGGGGCGTCGATCGGATGGCACCGGGCGCGGTGCTCGACTCGATGGGAACGGCCGAGGTCGTCGTCGCTCAGCGTCCGGAGCCGCCGTCGGTGCGCGAGGGTGACGTCGACCTCGCGCCGGGCATCCGCTCGTCCGGCACCACGTTGCTGCGCGTGGAGGAGCTGAGCCGCAACGTGGAGTGGGCGTCTCGCGACCCCGAGGTGGCGTCCGGCATCCGCGACATCCTCGAGGGGCGTGAGATACCGGCTGAGCTCGACGGTGGGAGTTTCCGACCTGGCTCGAGGGGTGGCGGCACTCCGTCGTACGAGCCGGGAGCGCCCCGCGATCCGCGACGGCGTGCGGCCGACGTGCTCGTCGCACTGGCGCATCTCGGTCGCGACGCGGTGAGCGCGGTGAGCGGAGGCGGGGTCGATCCCAGCGGCGTGCGCTTGGCCGGAGGATGGGCGCGGTCGCCCGGCTGGGTGCAGATCAAGGAGCGGGTGAACGGCTACCGGACGGAGCCGGTCGTCGAGCCGGAGGTCACGGCGGTCGGTGCTGCTCTGCTCGCCGCGGCCGCCTGCGCGTGGACGCCCGATCCCGCGGTCGCTCTCGGCGGTCGAATTGACCTCAGGCCGCGGTGACGTTCACCTCGAGCGGCACCGTGTCGGTGAGCACCCAGGTCTCGTAGTAGTCGAATCGGCGGTCGTCGTGGTCCCACGAGAGCGAGCGGATGCGCAGCACCGGATGCCCGGAGGGAACCTCCAGGCGCGCGGCGATCTCTTCGGGGGCGCCCAGCGCATGGATCACACGTCGAGCCGCTTCGGTGACGAAACCCGCCTGGCGCAGCGTGCCGTTGACGGAGCCGGTGCCGTCGAGCACGTCGGCGGCCGAGGCGATGGCGGCTCCGGCGTCCTGGGGGAACCAGTTGGTGCTGAACATCGCGATGTCTCCGTCGAGACGGCGCACGCGCTCGATGGCGAACACCGGCTCGTCCGCGGGCAGACGGAGGGCCTCCGAGACGTGCGCGGGTGCGGGCTGCAACCCGGCTGCGATCACGGTGGTCTCGATGCCGGTGCGACCGTGACGGATCTGCGATTCGAGGAATCCCTCGGTGTCCTGCACGATCCAGCCCGACGCGGGCTCCGGCATCGACGCGAAGACGCCGCGGCGCGCGATGCGCCGTGCGTAGCCCTCCGACTCGAGCTTCGACAGCGTCTGGCGCACCGTGGCGCGGGCGAGACCGAATTCCCGGCAGAGCTCCAGCTCGCTCGGCAGCCGCTCGTCGATGGGGAACTCGCCACCCATGATCCGGGCCTTGAGGATGTCGAACAGCTGCTCGTAATACGGAACGGGAGAGGTCCGTTCGATGGTCTGCGTCACTGCTGCCCTCCTTGCGTGCCATGGTAGCGGTCCCCTCCGTCGATTCAGGCGGGTAGCGCGACGAGGCGGTGTGGTCTGTACATTATAGACAATATAGACATGGTGCGGTTAGCATGAGTTCGCGTCGCACCCGGCCGCGTCCGCGGTGCCAGGAACAGGAGAAGACATGAGCAGGGTCATGCGTGCGGCCGTCGCCGACGGGCGCGGAGGAGTCCAGATCACGGATGTCCCCGTGCCCCAGGCGGCAGAGGGCTGGGTGGTCATCGCACCCGTCGGCACCGGCGTGTGCGGAACCGACCTCCACCTCATCTCGGGAGACTACCCGCACGGGCGGTTCCCGGTCGTGCCCGGCCACGAGTTCGCCGGTTACGTCAGTCAGGTCGGCCCCGGTGTCTCCTCCGTGCGAGAGGGCGACTACGTCGGCGTCAACCCGAACGTCTCGTGCGGGGCGTGCAGATGGTGCGCCCGCGGTGCGACGAACCTGTGCGTCGACATACGGCCGGTGGGTGTGGCCATCGACGGGTCCGTGGCGGAGTTCGTCGCGGTGCCGCAGCGCATCGTGTTCCCTCTGAGCTCGGCGATCTCTCATCGGGCGGCGCCACTGATCGAGCCGTTCGCCTGCGTGCTGCATGCGCTCGAAAGGGTGCCAGACTGGCGCGACCAGGAGATCGCGGTGTTCGGTGCGGGATCCATCGGGCTCATGGCCGTGGTCCTCGCTCGGGCCGAGAAGGCGGCGGGCGTGCGCATCGTCGAGCTCAATCCTGTGCGCCGCGCCGCCGCTGTGGAGCTCGGTGCGCTCGAGGCCGTGTCATCGGTCGACGAGCTCTCCGTCGCCGAGTTCGACATCGCTATCGACGCCACAGGGCACCCCGCGGCGATCGACGCTGCGGTCTCGGCATTGGGCAAGAGGGGCCGTCTCGTGCAGATGGGCGTCGCGTCTCCCTCGGCATCCGTGCCTTTGCGTCCCTACGAGGTCTTCGCGAAGGAGATCAGCATCATCGGCTCCAACTCGCTGGCCGAGAAGTACGGGGAGTCGGCGGAGCGCATGGTCGACCTCCAGGGCGATCTGTCGCGGCTCGTCACCGCCACCTTTCCCCTCGAGGAGTACGAGTCCGCGCTTGCCGTGGCCGCGAGCGCCGATCAGATCAAGGTGCAGGTCTCGTCCTGAGGGCGGCGGTATCGCTCCTCGCCGAGCATCGGCTGCGGGCGAGGCGTGCTGTTATGAAATCTTGTCTAGACCGCATGTACAACACGTACTGACTACGCTATCGTGATGGTGTGCCACAGCGGACGGCGACGTCTCGCCCCGACGAGACGGTCCACGGCACCCGAACAAGGAGGTTTGCGCGTGTCGCAACGAACGTGGAAGAAGGGGCTCGCGGCGACGGTCGCCGGAGCGCTCAGTGTGGGAGTCCTCGCCGGTTGCTCGTCGGATGCCGGCGGCGGTGAGGGCGGAGAGGTGACGATCAACGTCGCGCTCGCGGCCAACCCGCAGATGAAGACCGCAGAGTCGCTCATCGCCGACTTCGAGGAGAAGAACCCCGGGATCACGGTGAAGTTCACCACCCTCCCCGAGAACGACCTGCGCCCGGCGGTGACCAAGGACGTCGCGACCAACGCGGGGCAGTTCGACGTCGCCATGATCGGGAGCTACGAGGTGCCGATCTGGGCGGATCGCGGATGGATCGTGCCGCTCGACGAGTACGCCTCGGAGGACGAGGCGTGGAACCAGGGTGACCTCCTGCAGCCGATCGTCGACATCGTCTCGAAAGACGACGTGCTGTACGCCGCGCCGTTCTACGGGTCGTCGTCGTTCCTCTTCTATCGCAAGGACCTGGCCGAGAAGGCCGGCGTCACGTTCGGCGAGAACCCGACGTGGGAGGAGGTGCAGGCCGCCGCGGCCGCCATGGAGGACGAGGCCGCAGGCATCTCGGGCATCTGCCTTCGCGGGCTCCCCGGCTGGGGCCAGAACCTCGCATCGCTGACAACCGTGATCAACACCTTCGGCGGTCGCTGGTTCGACGAGGACTGGCAGCCGCAGCTCACCTCTCCCGAGACGACCGAGGCGGTGCAGTTCTACGTCGACACGCTGCGCGAGTACGGCCAGCCCGACGCCGCGAAGGACGGCTGGGAAGGTTGCCTGCAGCAGTTCAGCCAGGGCAAGACGGCCATCTGGTACGACGACACGGTCTTCGCGGGTTCCGCCATCGACCAGGCGGTCGACGAGGTCAAGCCGAACATCGCGTTCGCGATGGCGCCGACAGGGCCCGCAGCGGTGCCCTCGGGGTGGCTGTGGTCGTGGGGTCTCGGCATCACGAAGAGCAGCAAGAACAAGGACGCAGCGTGGAAGTTCATCTCCTGGGTCACCAGCGAGGATTACATCGCGCTCGCCGGTGAGGAGGCGGGCTGGGACTCGATCCCGCCGGGCTCACGCGCATCGACATATGAGATCCCCGAGTACCTCGAGGCGGCGAGCAGCTATGCCGATCTCACGATGAAGTCGATCGAGGCGGCCGACCCCAAGAACCCGACCGTCGATCCCGTGCCCTACACGGGCGTGCAGTACGTGCAGATCCCGGAGTTCGTCGAGATCGGGGACTTCGTCTCGCAACAGGTCGCCGGGGCGATCAGCGGATCGCAGACCGTCGAGGAGGCGCTCGACAAGAGCCAGGAGTTCGCTCTCAAGGCCGTGAAGGACGCCGGCTACCTCAAGTGATCATCCGGGTGGGGTGCCCGCGGCAGCGGGCGCCCCACCCCGGTTCGGAGAACGCAAGACATGGCGACAATGACAACCACCGCTGTCACAGCGGCGCGACCACCGATGTCCCGGCAGGAGAAGTGGGCGAGGCGCGGGCCGCTGCTGCCGGCCCTCGTGTTCACCCTCGTGCTCACGCAGATCCCGTTCGCGGTGACCCTGTTCCTCAGCGTGCAGCGATGGCTGCTGCTCGACGGCTCGGCACCCGGCTTCGCGGGGCTCCAGAACTACCTCGGCGTCATTCAAGACGAGGTGTTCTGGAAGTCGACGGGGAACACGGTGGTCATGACCGGCGGCACGACGATCGCCTGCATCGTGCTCGGTCTCGTCCTCGCCTTCCTTCTGAACCAGCAGTTCCCGGGGCGTGGCATCGCTCGGACCCTCGCGATCACGCCCTTCTTCGTGATGCCGGTCGCGGTCACGCTCTTCTGGAAGTCGGCGATGTTCGACCCGAGCTTCGGGCTGCTCGGCTTCCTCTCGCGATCGCTCGGCCTTCCCGGTGTCAACTGGCTCTCCGAGCACCCCATGGCCGCACTGGTGATGTTGCTCACCTGGCGCTTCGTGCCCTTCGCGATGCTGATCCTGCTCGCGGGTCTCCAATCGGCCCCGCAGGACCAGCTCGAGGCGGCGCAGATGGACGGGGCGGGACCCCTCCGGCGCTTCGTCAACGTCACACTCCCACACCTGCGGCCGTTCATCGAGCTCGCGGCGCTGCTGCTCGCCATGAACCTCATCCAGACGTTCGGCGAGATCGCCATGCTCACCGCGGGAGGCCCGGCCTATGGCACCACGAACATCACCTTCTACATCTATCTGAAGGCCTTCAACGCCTTCGACTTCGGGATGGCGTCCGCGCTCGGCGTGGTCGCGCTGATCCTGACGATCGCCCTGATCCTGCCCATGCTGCGGCTGCTGTCGGGGATCTTCAAGACGGAGGGACGATGATGACGACGAGCACTCTCGACACCCGTGCGGTGGTCACCCGCCCCACGGCCGCCCCGGCGACGCGGCGAACCAGAGGCCGCGGTCTCCGCGTGCTGTGGGGGACCCTGGGGTGGGCAGGCAGCCTCACGCTGTTCTTCCCCGTGGCCTACATGGTGCTCAAGAGCCTCCAGACCGAGAAGGTGGCCGCATCCGCCACCCCGCAGTTCCTCTTCGAGCCGACGCTCGAGCACTACGCGGCCGCGTTCGACCAGGGCATCTGGCCGTACGCGATCAACTCCTTCCTGGTCACGGCGGTGTCGACATTGCTCGTCATCGCGCTGGCCCTTCCGGCGGCCTGGGCTCTCTCGGTGCGAGCGATCGCGAACCCGCAGGACTCGCTGTTCTTCTTCATCTCCACCAAGATGATGCCGATCGCAGCAGGGATCATCCCCGTCTATATCGTCGCGACGAACCTCGGCTGGCTGAACACCGTGCACGTGCTGGTGATCATGCACCTCGGCATGAACCTGCCGCTCGGCATCTGGATGCTGCGTTCGTTCATGCAGGAGATCCCGCTCGAGGTCATCGAGGCGGCGCAGGTCGACGGAGCCAAGACATGGCGGATCGGCTGGTCGGTGGTGCTGCCGCTCATGCGCCCCGGCATCGCCTCGACGGCATTGCTGTGTGCCGTCTTCTCGTGGAACGAGTACTTCTATGCCGCCAACCTCACGAGCTCGACGAGCACGCTGCCGCTGTACCTGCAGAAGTTCCTGAGCTTCGGCGAGCTGTACACGGCGCAGGTGGCAGCCGTCGCGACGATCGTCAGCATCCCGGTCGTGATCGCGGGCTGGTTCGCTCAGAAGTCCCTGGTGCGCGGCCTGCTCTTCGGGGCGGTGAAGTGAGTCCGCAGCGGTAGGGCGCCGTTCACTGTGCGAGCGCCGCCGCAGCCTCCGGATCGAACCGCGGTGGCCCGATGGGCGGCGCCGGCTCGGCGCCCACATCGACGAGTCGGCGAGCGCCTCCGTCGCGCACCACGACGATCCGCACTCCCTGCCGTCAGAACAGCGCGACCTCGTCGGGCGGAACCGGACGCGGACTGACGCCGATCGGCGCCGTGTCGCCGCGCAGCACGCGCGGCGCGGCGGCCGTCAGAGCGTCGGCGACGTGGTCGGGGTGGTTGCCCGCCAGCATCCGCGCGAACGGCCAGTACGGCTCCGAGCTGCGGATGCCTGGCTCCGTGAGCAGGTCGACGATCGGTGCGACTCGCGCGGTGGCGCGAGCGATGGGCGCGCGGGCCTCGACCAGCAGCCTGCTGATCGCGGGGATCGTGCTGCCCGCGAGCGCGGCCGCGTTCGACACCGCGATGACGCGCTCGATGTCGGAGTCGCTGGCCAGCACCAGGCCGTCGCGCGTCGGCTCACCGTCGCCGGCGTCGCGGCGCAGGAACCGCAGCGTCGCGGCATCGGGCTCGGCCATCACCGCACGCCACCAGGCGGCGAGAAAGTCGATCTCGTCGATGAACCGGAGCGGCGCGTGCTCCTGGGCGTACCGATCGAGCCAGTACACGGCTCGCAGCGGCGCCGGCACGAAGTCGTTGACGATGCGCAGATGGTCGAGCGTCGTCAGCACGCGCGCCGAGCCGCCGGATGCCCCGGAGCCGCCCACCTGGAACCTCTGGACGACATCGGTGCCGACGGTGATCGGAACGAGCGTGTGCTCGCGCAGGTCGACGCGCAACCGGCGTGTGGCCCGGGTCTCGCGCCCGTCGCGGAGCAGCTCGATCACGGCGTCCGCCCTCTCGCGAAGCCGCTCATGCTGCGCCAGCGCATCGGTCACGGCAAGGCGCTCGCGCGACGTCCATTAGGCGGAGCGGGCGCTCTTCGCCTGCACGTCGACGAAGAGCCCGCCGTCTCGCACGAGGCTGTCGATCTCGCCGGCGACCGGCGGTTCCTCGCCCGCGGAGGGTGCGTCGCGCCACGACACGGTGGCGAGCACCTGCCGGGCACCCGGCCAGGCCCTCTTCACGGCTCGATGCACTTCGGTCTCATGCCAGTCGCTGTTGCGTTTGTCGTCTGTCTCGGCCACGACGTAGGTGAGCAGGGCGTCCATGAATCCCTGCGGCTCGATCACGACGAACCTGTCACGCGCGACCAGGACATCCCCGCGGTCGGCGCTGATCTCGGCGAGGCGCCGCATGGCCTCCGCCCCGTCGGGGCCCAGATCGTCGAGGTCACGCCATGCCTCATCGGGGTCGTCGACGGCGAACTCGGCGAGCAGGCGCACCGCGGGGTCGAGCGATCGAGACGTGGGCGGCATCCGCAACGCCGCGATGCGGATCACGGCCATCGGGTCGTCTCCCGTCGAATTCAGGAGCGTCTCGACGACTCCCCGCAGCCGCGGCGAGGGCCTGGAGAGCCGGCGCAGATCGGCGATCCGTGGCGCGTCCAGCATGGCCGGCCAGCCCGAGTGCCGCGCCAGGCGCTTCATCTGGTCGCGGCCGAACGACGTCGCCCCGAGCAGGTCGAGCTCGGAGGTGCGCGCGTCGATCAGCCCGAGCGCCCACATCGCGAGCGGGGGTAGCTCCACCTGATGCGTCGCGGCGGGCTCCCGCGCGCTCCGCATCCGCGTGCAGGCTTGAAGCGCTCCGCGCACGAGCCGCAGGGGGTCTTCGTCGCGTCCGTCGTCGGGCGGTGCGAGCACCCACCGCAGCTGTGCGGTCTTCGCGACGGCGCCGAGAGCCACGACGAGCGACTCACGGCTCGCCTCCGGCAGCCTGTCGCACACCCAGCCGAGCAGCCTGCGGCTCTGCACGGCCTGCGCCTGCGGGTAGTCGTGAGTCCCGGTCAGCGCTCCGGTGACGACCTTCGCCCATTCGGCCGCGCTCAGCGTCACCTGCGGAAACCCGGCGTTCGCGAGGGCCGACGCCGCCTCGGCGATATCCCGCTCCGCCTGGGCGATCCGCTGCTCCGCGCCCGCCACCCTCACGCGTATGTCGGTCATACCGCCAGTCTGTCAGCGACCGCACCTCCCGTTCACCCGGTGGCGGTACCCTGAGGGCATGACCTCCTCGACGAGCCCGACGGCATCGGTCCTGTTCGTGTGCGTGCACAACGCGGGGCGCTCGCAGATGGCGGCGGGCTTCCTGCGAGACATCGCGGGCGACCGCGTCGAGGTGCGATCGGCCGGGTCGATGCCCGCCGACCGCATCAATCCGGTGGCGGTCGAGGCGATGCGCGAGGTGGGGATCGACATCACGGCGGAGTCGCCCAAGGTGCTGACATCGGATGCCGTGCAGGCGTCCGACGTCGTGATCACGATGGGCTGCGGCGACGCGTGCCCGTTCTTCCCCGGCACACGCTACGAGGACTGGGTGCTCGACGACCCGGCCGGCCAGGGTATCGAGGCCGTGCGGGCGATCCGAGACGAGATCAGGGTGAAGGTCACGGCGCTCGTGGCCGAGCTGAGCGCCTGAGCGTCCAGCGGCGCTACTTCGCGCCGCCCTTGCCGTCGTGCGGCGGCTGACCCGCGGCTGCCGTCGCTGCCGCCGTCGTCTTCTTCTCGCCGGCGGGACCCGTCGTGTCGCCGGAGGTCGTCGCCTTGACGGCGGCCGGCGTCGTCGGGCTCGCGGTCGACGATCCCGTGCGTGCCGTCGATGCCTGGCCGTGCTCGGCCCGTGCCGTCGCGCCCCTGTCGCCGGCGCCGCGCTCGCCGTCGTCCGGGCGTCCGGAATCGCCGCCACGGTTCGGGCCGGCCAACCCCGCCGGCACGACCGACGTGTTTCCGCGATCTCCGCGACTCTGATGGGGCGTCGTCCGCGCACGCTCGTCCTGCGGTCGCCCCGGCCTGTCGGGATGCCCCCGGTGCGAGGCAGTCTCCGCCGCAGGCGCGGCCGGCACCGTCAGCCGGTCGAGGTCCGGCACGGCGTTCGGGCCCGGTCGCACGCTCGCGGCATCCTCTTCGGTGCGCTGCGACGAACCGCGCCGAGCGCGCAGGGAGGTCGCCGTGCGCATACCCGCCGAGCAGCCCGATCACCCTGGCATGATCGGTGTCGCCGGGCGCCGAGCGGAGGTGCGCCCGTATCCACGCCTTGCGGAGCGCGTCGCGGGCGCGATAGGTGAGAGCGGCGGCGGAGTTCGGACGCATGCCGAGCACGTCGGCGATGCGCCGAGGCGGAAGCTGCTCGACCTCGCTGAGCCAGAGGGCGTGCTGCCAGCGCTCGGGCAGCGAACTGAAGGCCTCGGAGATCGTGGCGGAGTCCGCCATCGCGTCGACGCCGACGGTCGACGCGGGCGGCTCCACGCCCTCGATCGGCGCGGTCTGCGGCATCCGGCGGGCGCCCGTCATCCAGGTGTTGCGCACGGTCGTGAGCAGGTAGGGGCGGAAACTGCGCTGCGGACCCTTTCCCGCGCGAAGCAGATGCAGGATCTTCACGAACGAATCGGAGACGACGTCCTCGGGGTCGGGCGGGGCGGAGCCCAGACTGCGCGCATAGGCCACGGCGACCGGCGCGTGCCGTCGCCACAGTTTTCGAGAACGCGCGACGGTCGCCGTCGCGCGTGCGCTGCAGGAGATCGTCGTCGGTCTCCGCCGCAGTGCTGTCGCAGGGCTCGTCCATGACACCTCGTCGTCGGGGCCGGCTTCGGGTGCCGGTGAAGCGAGGGTACCTCACCGAGGTGAACGGGGGAGGGAGGAGAAGCGGGGGGGGCCATAGGGAGAGGGCCCCACCCGCGAACCGCGCCGCTGAGGGGGAGACGGGCGGTCGAGACGGAGGAATCGAAGGATCACAGGCCCCAGGGGTCGATCTCCGTCACATAGACATGACGCGGCGGGCACCGGATGATGACGCGCTTTCTGCGAATCCCTCGTTGCCGGTCGTCGCCGCATGCTCTCGGAAACGTCCTCGAAACCTGCCGCGCCTATCGTGGAGACCGCGCGCACGGAAGGATGTCATGGCGGTACAGAGAGTGGACTGGGAGCATCCGGATGCCGTGCGCCTGCGCGCGGCGCAACGGGCAGAGCTCGACGCTCGCTACGGCAGTGACGATCACGAGCCCGGCATCGCGCCTTCCGCCGACGACGTGCCGGTCTTCGTGATCGCGACGGACGCCACGGGCGCCGCGGTCGCCTGTGGCGGGCTCCGCCCTCTCCCGGAGGCCGTGCTCGGCCCCGATGTCGCCGAGATCAAGCGCATGTACGCGGATCCCGCGGCGCGGGGGAGCGGGGTCGCGGTGGAGGTGCTGCGTGCTCTGGAGGACGAAGCGCGCGGCCTCGGCATCCGCCGTCTCGTGCTCGAGACGGGTACGGCGCAGCCCGATGCCGTGCGCTTCTACGAGCGTGAGGGATACGTGTCCATTCCGCTCTACGGGCACTATGTCGGCAGCGAGGTGTCGCTGTGCTTCGCGCGTGACCTCGATGTCGGCGCCCGGGAGTAGCCTCGGCTCATGCCGTGGTTCGGAACACTCGAGACGCCCGTCGGCGTGATCGGCGTGGTGAGCGACGGCAGCGCGATCACGCGGGTGACCTGGCGCTCCGTGCCGCCTGCGGATGCCGTGCACGGGTCCGACGCGCTGCTCGACGAGGCGCTGGCGCAGCTGCGCAGCTACTTCGACGGCACGCGCGGCGGCTTCGACCTTCCCATCGGCCTCGGCGTGCAGACCGAGGCGACACGGGCGGTGCTCACGGCGCTCCACGAGACGGTGGGCGCGGGCGAGACCGTCACCTACGGCGAGCTCGCCGCCCGCAGCGGCACCACGATTCCCGCGCGCGGCATCGGGGCGATCATGGGGGCCAACCCGGTGCCGCTCATCGTGCCCTGCCATCGCGTCGTCGCCGGAGACGGTCTCGGTGGCTACTCCGGGGGCATCCCCGGTCAGGGTCTGCAGACCAAGCGCTGGCTGCTCGAGCACGAAGGGGCGCTGCCGACGGCCCTCTTCTAGCCGGCTGCCGACGGCGCTGTTCTCGTCGACGGAAGGTGTCGCGACCCGGGGTATGACTCACTCCGCCCCGAGGGCATCCTGCGCGGCACCGGCCGCCTTCTCCACGACGTTGGGCAGATCGGTGGTTCCGTAGAAGCGAGCATCGGGGTGCGTCGGAGGAGGCATCACCGACGTGGTGGTGGGACCGTCGTGATAGCTGAACTCGCCCTTCCCGTCCGGTGTGCACCCCGAGGCCCACGTGCCCTCAGCGGCGGACGGGCCGTCGCTGAAGTTCAGGTACTGATACGAGACCTCCTGGTGCTCCTTCGACTGCGGGAAGTTGCTCGGCACCGGCAGCGCTTCGACGCCTTCGGCGGTGAGCTCCTCGGCTGCGGCCAACCACTGGTTCTGGTGCATCGTGTCGCGCGCGAGCAGGAATCCGAGAAGGTCGCGCACACCGTGATCGTCGGTCATGTGATACAGCCGCGCGACCTGGAAGCGGCCTTGCATCTCGGCGTTCGCATTTGCCGTGAAGTCGGCGAGCAGATTGCCGCTGGAAGTGATATACGACCCCGACCACGGGTTGCCGTTGCTGTCGACGGCTCGCGCGCCGGCGCCGGCCACGATTCCGTGTTGGACGTCGGTGCCGCCGACGATGGCGGCCACCGTCGGATCGTCCTGCACGGCGTCCTCCGTGATCCCCAACGGAGCCCTCTCGAGGAGCTGCGCGATCATGACGGCGAGCATCTCGACGTGCCCCATCTCCTCCGCGCCGATGCCGAAGACGAGGTCGCGGTACTTCGTTGAACGCGCAACCCAACGCCCGCGGGATCGATGCCACCAGGGGGTTCTCATTCGGGGATCCGGCTGGGACAATCCTGGGTCTGCCGCTGTCAAGCCCCTGTCTTCGCTCCGGCATCGGCGCAGGGTTGAGCGATGGACGACGCACGCGCAGGTTCTGAGCACCCCGGCATATACGCCTATCTCGACGAGCACGCCCCCGACATCGTCGGCCGGCTGGGCGAGTGGGTCTCGATACCGTCGGTCGCGGCCGACCCCGCGCGCCGGATCGAGATGATCCGGTCAGCGCGCTGGCTCGCCGGGGAGATGCGGGACGCCGGTCTGCGTGCGGAGTCGTTCCCACGGGAGAGTCGGCCGCGGTCGTCGGAGAGCTCCACGTCGACCCCGCGGCGCCGACGGTGCTCGTGTACAGCCATCACGACGTCCGTCATGCGAAGCCCGAGGAATGGAGCGAGACCGCCCCGTTCACCCCTGTGGTGCGCGGCGGCCGGCTCTATGGACGCGGTGCGTCGGATGCCAAGGGACAGGTGGCTCGCCCACCTCTGGGCACTGCGCGCATTCGGCCGCCCCCTCGCACCAGCGGCATCCGGTGAACGTGAAGCTGCTGATCGAGGGCGAGGAGGAGATCGGGTCGCCGCACCTTGCTGCGCTGCTGGAGGAGCACTCCGAGCGGTTCGCCTGTGACGTGATCGTCTTCTCCGACACGGTGCAGTGGCGCGACGACGCGCCAGCGCCCGTGACGTCGATGCGCGGAGTCGTCACGGCGTCGCTCACGGTCATGGGCCCGGAGCGCGACGTGCACAGCGGTGTCGCGGCGGGCGTCACCGTCAACCCCGCCCTTTCCCTCGCACAGGTGCTGAGCCGCTTGCACGACTCGGCGGGTCGCGTCGACGTGCCGGGCTTCTACGACGATGTCGCCGCCGTCACGCCGGAGCGCCGTCGCGAGTTCGCCGCGCTCCCCTTCGATGACGACACCTGGATCGAGCGCACCGAGACGCGGGCCATCAGCGGCGAGCAAGGGTACACGGTGAAAGAGCGACTGTGGGCGCGGCCATCGATCGAAGTGCTGTTGCTGCTTGCGGGAGACCCGGAGGGCATCGATCGCTCGGTCATCCCGCGCGAGGCGACCGCGACGCTGTGCGTCAGGACAGTGCCGCACCAGCGCATCCCGGTGGTCGCCGAGCAGCTGCGCGCATTCGTCGCGGCGACGATGCCGCAGGACGTCCCCTCTCTCGGCGCCTCGAGGCTCCCGTGTGCTTCGTGGGCACGGGTCTTCCCGACGACCACCGGCACGCCAGTGACGAGAGCGTCGACATCCGGATGCTGGTGCACGGCGCGGCGACGATCGCGGAGCTGTGGGCGCAGATCGGAGCCCGCTGGTAGCGGCGCCGCGTCATCCGCCTCGCGTCACCTGCGAGAATGGGAAGCCCGCGCCGATTCCGACCTGAGGAGCTTCCGTGCAGTACATCTCGACCCGAGGCGGAATGCAGCCGCTGCCGTACTGCGAGACTCTGCTCGAGGGACTCGCCACCGACGGCGGCCTTGCGGTGCCCGTGGAGTTCCCGAGCGTCGACGGTGAGACGCTCGAGCGTTGGCGGGCGCTCACCTACCCGCAGCTGGCCACAGAGGTTCTCGGCCTGTTCGCCACCGACATCCCGCGCGAAGACCTCGCGCGCATGACGGCCGCCGCCTATGAGCCGTTCCCGGAGGAGGTCGTGCCGCTGCGCGCGATCGACGGCGGCCTCACGCTCGTCGGCCTTTCTGAGGGACCGACGCTGGCGTTCAAAGACATGGCCATGCAGTTCCTCGGACAGGTCGTGGAGTATGCGCTGGAGCGCACGGGCTCGGTGCTCAACGTGCTCGGCGCGACCTCGGGCGACACCGGCTCCGCGGCGGAGCACGCGCTGCGCGGCAAGGAGCGCATCGCGGTCTTCATGCTGTCTCCGCAGGGGCGGATGAGCACCTTCCAGCGGGCGCAGATGTTCTCGCTCGACGACGCCAACGTGCACAACATCGCCGTGGACGGCGTGTTCGACGACTGCCAGAACCTCGTCAAGGAGCTCGCCGGAGACCTCGACTTCAAGCGCGCCCAGCACCTCGGGGCGGTCAACTCGATCAATCTCGCGCGTATCACCGCCCAGGTCGTCTACTACTTCTGGGCCTGGCTGCGGGCGACGGATGCCGGCGGCTGGACGGAGCTGTCGTTCACGGTCCCCTCTGGGAACTTCGGCAACATCCTCTCCGGCTTCTACGCCAAGCAGATGGGCCTGCCGATCCGTCGCCTCGTGCTCGCGGCGAACGAGAACAACGTGCTCGACGAGTTCTTCCGCACCGGTGTCTACCGCCCGCGCAGCGCCGCGCAGACGCTCGCGACGTCCAGCCCGTCGATGGACATCTCGAAGGCGTCGAACCTCGAGCGGTTCGTGTTCGAGCTCCTCGATCGCGACCCCGAGCGCGTCGTCGGAGCATGGCGTGACCTCGACGCCCAGGGGTACGTCGACCTCTCGGCGGAGCTCGCGCGCTTCGAGGAGGAGTTCGGCTTCGTCAGCGGCACCTCGACGCACGACGACCGCCTGGCGACGATCCGCGCCGTGCACGACGCGACGGGCGACATCATCGACCCGCACACCGCCGACGGCGTGAAGGTCGCGCGCGAGCATGTCGAGTCGGGGGTGCCCATGCTCGTGCTCGAGACAGCGAAGCCCGAGAAGTTCGCCGACACGATCCGCGAGGCGATCGGCGTCGAACTCGAGTACTCCCCGGAGCTTCAGGCGATGCTCGGGGCGCCGCAGCACGTTACCGAGCTGCCCGACGACGCGGCGGCATTGAGGGCCTTCATCGAGGAGCACGCCCTGCGCTGAGCTCGACGCACTCGGGACTCGCTGGATGTGCAGTCCGCACATCCAGCGAGCATTCTCGTGCGGAATGCACATGTCGTGAGGAAGGGGTCGTCACTACTGTGGCGACAAACCCGTCCCTCCTCCCGAAGGATCCTCATGGCACGCACGGCGCACGCAGACGACTTCGCGCTCTCCCGAGTGACTCCTGACGCCCGAAAGCCCTGGTTCGGAATCGCCGTGCAGCGATTCGGCCAGGTCTCGGCCCTCTCGCAGTTCCTCCTCGGCGCGACCCTCGGTTACAGCATGACTTTCGGCGAGGCCGTCCTCGCCTTCCTGTTCGGCTCCCTCATCCTCGAGGTCATCATGTGCGTGGTCGGCTTCATCGGCCAGCGTGAAGGTCTCAACACCGCTCTCCTCGCCCGGTGGACCGGCTTCGGCGAGATCGGCGCCTCGCTCGTGGGCCTCGCCATCGGCATCAGCCTCATCGGATGGTTCGGCATCCAGTCCGCCATCTCCGCGCAATCCCTCGACGCCCTCATGCCCGGAGCTCTGCCGGTGTGGGCGTGGAGCCTCATCTTCGGTCTCGCCGTCACGGCGATCGTCGCGTTCGGGTTCGTCGGCATGCAGTGGCTCGCCAACGTCACGGTTCCGCTCTTCCTGATCCTCGTCGGGTGGTCGGTGATCTCCGAGCTGACCCGCCACGACTTCACCGAGCTCCTCACCGGCCCGGCGCCAGGACCGAGCATGAGCGTCTGGGCGGGCACCGGCATCGTCGCGGGCGGCCTCATCGTCGGCGCCATCATCACGGGCGACATGACCCGCTTCAACCGCTCGCGCGCGGACGTGGTGAAGCAGACCGTGGTGGGCGTGTCGCTGGGCGAGTTCGTGATCGGTCTGGCCGGCGTGCTGCTCGCGCACGCGGCGGGCACCGGCGACATCGTCGCGATCGTCACGTCGTCGGTCGGCTTCATCGGCCTGTTCATCGTGCTCACCGGAACGCTGAAGATCAACGACTGGAACCTGTACTCCTCGACCCTGGGCCTCGTGAACTTCATCTCCACCGCGTTCGGCAAGAACCTGCACCGCGTGACGACGACCATCGTGCTGGGCGTCGTCGGGTCGGTGCTCGCCGCCGTCGGCATCCTCGGGCAGTTCACCGAGTTCCTCACCGTGCTCAGCGTCGCCTTCCCGCCCATCGCAGGCATCATGGTCGCCGAGTACTACGTCGTGCGCCGCTGGCGCGGAGAGCTCGACGCCACGCGCGATGAGGGCACGCTTCCGGCCACCGCACCTCGCATCGTGCCCGCGACGATCGTCGTCTGGCTCGTCTCGTCGCTCGTCGGGTACTTCGTCACCTGGGGCATCCCCTCGCTGCTGAGCCTCTTCCTGTCGATGGTGCTGTACATCGTCGTCGGCAAGCTCGGCTGGGTCAGGGGCGTCGGCGTCGCCACGACGCGTCAGCGCACGCCCGAAGAGGCCGCGGCGGCCTGAGACACATCCTCACCATCGAGAAAGCGAGAACCATGCACATCGGCATCGACGTCGGCGGCACCAACACCGACGCCGTCCTCATGGACGGCATGCGCACTCTGGCGGGGGTGAAGCACTCCACCACATCCGACGTCACGAGCGGCATCGTCCAGGCGATCGAGGACCTGCGCGCGGGGCGCCCCTTCGAGGGGGCCGAGATCGAGGCCGTCATGATCGGCACGACGCACTTCATCAATGCTCTCGTGCAGGCCAGCCGCCTCGCCCCGGTCGCGGCGCTGCGGCTCGGCCTGCCCGCCACGCGCGCCCTGCCGCCGCTGGTCGACTGGCCCGAGGTGCTCGTCGAGGCCACGCAGGCGCGCAGCTACCTCGCCCACGGCGGCTACGAGTTCGACGGACGTCCGATCTCGCCGCTCGACCCCGACGAGTTGCGGGCGCACGCCGAGGACATGAAGGCCCACGGCATCCGCTCGGTCGCCATCTCGTCGGTGTTCAGCCCCGTCAACCACGATCTCGAGGTGCAGGCCGCCGAGATCGTCGCCTCGGTGCTCGGCCCGGATGCCGCCATCTCGCTGTCGCACGAGATCGGCCGCATCGGGCTCCTCGAGCGCGAGAACGCGACCATCATCAACGCGGCGCTGCGCGAGCTCGCCTCTGAGATCGTCGACGGCCTCACCTCCGCGGTCCGCGCACAGGGCATCGACGCTCCGATCTTCCTCAGCCAGAACGACGGCACCCTCATGGACGAGGAGTATGTGCGCCGGTACCCCGTGGCCACCTTCGCATCCGGCCCGACGAACTCGATGCGCGGTGCGGCGGCCACGAGCGGACTGGACAACTGCGCGGTGATCGATGTCGGCGGCACCACGGCCGACATCGGCCTGCTCATCGGCGGCTTCCCGCGTGAGACGGCCAACGAGGTCAAGGTGGCCGGCATCCGCACCAACTTCCGGATGCCGGACGTGCTCTCCCTCGGCATCGGCGGCGGCAGCATCGTCGACGAGGAGACCGCAGAGGTCGGCCCGGCCTCGGTCGGCTACCGCCTCACGACCGAAGCGCTCGTGTTCGGCGGCTCCACCCTCACCGCCACCGACATCGCCGTCGCAGCCGGCCGGGCGCAGGTCGGTGACCCGTCGAAGGTCGCGCACCTGGATCCCGACTTCGTCGCCCGGGTGCTCGACCGGATCGCCGAACGCGTCTCCGAGGCCGTCGACCGCATGCGCACCTCGCCCGAGCCCATCGCCGTCGTCGCGGTCGGCGGCGGGTCGATCCTGCTGCCGGATGAGCTGCCGCTGTTCGGCACCGTGCACCGTCCGCAGAACTACGCGGTCGCCAACGCCATCGGCGCCTCCATCGCCCAGGTCGGCGGCGAGATCGACAAGGTGTACGCGATCGAGCCCGGCCGCCGCGAGGAGACGATCGCCGAGGTGCGCGCCGAGGCGGTCGACAAGGCGATCGCCGCTGGAGCCAAGCCGTCAACGGTGTCGATCATCGACTTCGACGAGGTGCCGATCCCGTACCTCCCAGGCAACGCCACGCGCATCCGCGTGAAGGCCGTCGGCGACCTCGACATGGGGGTGTGACGTGAGCTGGACGATCACCCCCGCTCACATCGACGGGCTCGCCCGCGGGGCCGCCGTGCTCGGTACCGGGGGAGGAGGCGACCCGTACATCGGCGCGCTCCTCGCTCGACAGGCCCTCGCCGCAGGCGACGTGACGGTCGTCGGCCTCGACGAGGTCCCCGACGACGCGGTCGTGCTCTTCGTCGCCATGATGGGCGCGCCGACGGTCATGGTCGAGAAGCTGCCCAGCCTCGATGAGGTCGTCGAGCCCGTGAAGGCTCTCGGCATCCATCTCGGCCGCCCCGTGACCCACATCGCCTGCGCCGAGGTCGGCGGCGTGAACTCCACCATCCCCATCGCCGCCGCAGCCGCGCTCGGGCTGCCGCTCGTGGACGCCGACGGCATGGGCCGGGCATTCCCCGAGCTGCAGATGGTGCTCCCGACGCTGTACGGGGTCACCGCTTCTCCGCTCGCGTTCAGCGACGAGAAGGGCAACACCGGTGTGCTGCAGACCGTCGACAACTCCTGGACCGAGCGCATCGCCCGCGTGGCCTGCGTCGAGATGGGCTGCTCCGTGATGATCTCCGGGTTCTCGATGTCGGGCACCGCCGCCAGGGAATCGCTCGTCGCGGGCTCCCTGTCGCGCTGCATCGGCACCGGTGAGCGCATCGCCAAGGCGAGGGCCGACAAGTCCGATCCGGTCGCCGCGGCCGTGGAGCTGCTCGGCGGACGCGAGCTGTTCGGCGGCAAGGTCGTCGACGTGCAGCGCGCCACCACAACGGGCTTCGCGCGTGGACGGGCGCGCATCGACGCCGAGGCCGGCTCGTCGTTGACCCTGCAGTTCCAGAACGAGCACCTCGTCGCCGAGCGCGACGGAGAGGTGCTTGCGACGACGCCCGACCTCATCATGGTGCTCGACGGGGAGTCCGGAGAGCCCATCACCACGGAGGGGCTGCGTTACGGACAGCGTGTGCGCGTCATCGCCGCCCCGGCCGACGAGCGGTGGCACTCCGCGGAGGCCCTGGCGATGGTGGGCCCCGGGTACTTCGGCTACGACCTGCCGGCGCACCGGTTCGACGGCACCGTCTCGACGGGGGAGACGGAGTGCGGTGCGCTGAGCGAGCGGAGCGAGACGAAATGAGCTGGCACCTTACCGCCGCCGACCTGCCCGATCTCGCCCGCGGCGCGACGCTGCTGGGAACCGGCGGAGGCGGCGACCCGTACATCGGCACCATGCTCGTCGAGCGGGTGCTGGGCGAGGGGAGCATCACGATCCTCGACCCGGACGAGATCGCTGACGACCTCTTCGTCATCCCCACGGCGCAGATGGGCGCGCCGACGGTCATGGTCGAGAAGATCCCCGCCGGCACCGAGCCGACGCTCGCCCTGCGCACGCTGGAGGAGCACCTCGGACGCACGGCCGAAGCCACGATGCCGATCGAATGCGGGGGCATCAACTCGATGATCCCGCTCGTCGTCGCCGCCGAGACGGGGCTCCCCGTGGTGGATGCCGACGGCATGGGGCGCGCGTTCCCCGAGCTGTCGATGGAGACCTTCGCCGTCTACGGCGTGCACGGCTCCCCGCTCGCCCTGGCGGGGGAGCGGGGCGAGAAGGTCGTCATCGACACGGGCGCCGACGACAGGCAGATGGAGTGGCTCGCCCGCGGCATCACGATCCGCCTCGGCGGGGTCGGCCACATCGCCGAGTACGCCATGACCGGAGCCGACGTGCGCCGCACCGCCGTGCCGCGAACGCTCTCGATGGCGCTCGCTCTCGGCCGAGCGATCCGCGTCGCCCGGGAAGAGCACCGGTCGCCGTTCGACGCCATCGCCGAAGTGCTGTCCACGACCCTGTACCCGCACATGCGCGAGCTGTGCGTCGGCAAGGTCGTCGATGTCGAGCGACGCACGACGGAGGGGTTCGCGAAAGGGAAGGCGACCATCGCGCCACTCGGCGCGGACGACGGCGACGTCTTCGAGATCGCGTTCCAGAACGAGAACCTCACGGCGCGTCGCGGAGGGCGCCTCGTCGCCATCGTGCCCGACCTCATCTGCGTCGTCGATCACGAGAGCGCCGAGCCGATCACGACCGAAGGGCTCCGTTACGGTCAGCGCGTGCGGGTGCTCGGCATCTCCACGCCGGACATGATGCGCACACCTGCCGCGCTCGCCGCGTTCGGGCCGTCCGCCTTCGGGCTGACGGAGGAGTTCACACCCGTCGAGTCGCTGACCGCGCCGTAGGCTGAGCGCATGGAGCTGGCGCGCGACGACCTCACGGCGCTCGCACGCGGCTACGCGCTGCTCGGATCCGGCGGTGGCGGCTCTACCACCATGCTCGAACTCATGCTGCGAGGTTCCGGCGGCTGGCCGATGCCGATCGCCGCGGCATCCGAACTCGATGCGTCGACGCCGTGCCTGGGGGTCGCATTCGTCGGATCGACGATGCTGCTGGGTGAGCGGATGCCGGGACTCGAGCCGTTCGCTCCGCTGCTCGCGGCCGTCGAGCGGTGGCTCGGGCATCCGGTGCCTGCGGTGTGCTCGCTGGAGGGCGGAGGGATGAACGGGCTCGCCCCGCTGTTGCTCGCCTCGACGCACACCGTGGTCGATGCCGACTGCACCGGGCGCGCCGTGCCGGGCCTCGACCAGATGTCGCTGTTCGTCGACCGCGTCCCCGGGCTCGTCTTCGCCTGCGACACCGGCGCAGGCGGCGTCGCTCTCGTGGAGGCCGCGCGACCCATAGACGCCGAGCGCGTCGTCCGTTCGGCGATCGTGCAGGCGGGCGGCGTCGGCTGCGCCGTGCTCGCGGGCTTCACCGTCGGCGATCTGCACGAGCATGCGATCACGGGGCATCTGCGGCATGCCCTCGCGCTCGGTCGGGCCTACGTCGGCTCGCGGCACGCACCACTCCCGGCTCTCGCGGCTGCGCTGGGCGGAGAGCTCCTCGCCGAAGGGCGCATCCTCTCGACCGCCGCGGCGCCGGGCGATCCGCACGCCAGCGCCGTCGAGGTCGCGGGACGAGGGGGAGCCGTGCAGCGTATCGTCACGCGCTCGGAGACGCTCGCCGTGTTCGACGACGGTCGACTCGTGGCGGCTGCTCCCACCGTGATCGTGGTGCTCGATGCGGTGTCGCGAGAGATCCTCGAGGTGACCGAGTTGGGACTCGCGCGGCACGTCGCCGTGATCGGCCTCCCCGCACCGGCGTGGTGGAGCGCGTCGCCGGAGCGTCGTGCGCGGGTCGTCCCCTCGGCATACGGACTCGCGGGACTCGATGCCGCATGAACGAGAGACTGCTGCTCAGCGCGCTGCTCGCCCACGAGCCGAACGGAGGCGTGTCGGTCGTGGCAGGTCCGGAGGACGCATCGTGGAGCGCCGTGTCGGTCGAGGCCGGCGAAGACGACCTGCCAGGGGAGGGCGGAGGGTGCCTCGCCGTGCTCACGGCATCCGCACCGGCAGCCGTATGGCAGCAGGACGCGATGCTCCGCCGTATCCGCGACCGCGGATTCACAGGGCTCGCGATGCCCGGGGCGGCGCGCATGGACGAGGGTGCGCGACGGCTCGCCGGCCGGCTCGGGCTCACGCTGCTCGACGTCGCACGCCCCGTGCAGCTCGCCAAGGCCTGCTGGATGCTCATCGAGGCTCGCGACGCCCTCACGCTCAGCCAGGTGCGCAAGGTCGCGCAGTCGTTCGAATACTCTGCGCAGGATCTCTCGGACCTCTTGCGGCACATCTCGGCGAACCTCGGCCTCGGCGTCGCTCTCGTCGATGCAGGTCACGTGCTCCACGAAGCCGGTGGCACGCTGGGCGAGGAGCTTCGGACGGCTCTCGGCACCGAGTCCTGGATCGAGCTGGCGAGGGCCCGCGACCTCGCCGCCGCATCGGTTCGGGTCGACAGCCCAGGACGCGGCGGGCTCCGCCTCGTGCTCTTCGGCCGTGGACTCAGCGACACGCAGCTGCATGCACTGTCGGTCGCCGCCGAGGTCGCGATGCCTGCCGTCGCCGCACGCATCCTCATCGACGAGGTCGCCGCCGTGAACGATGTCGCCGTGTCATCCGGCCTGCTCCGCGACTTCGTCGATCTGCACGGTGCGGCAGACCCCGACGTGGAACGCCGCATGGCCGAGCGGGGGTGGCGCACATCCGGACACCACATCGGCTTCCGCATGGTGGCGCGAGGACGACTCGATCCGTTCTCGCTGCTGCGCTCGCTCAGTCCCGGCCTGACGGCGATGGGTGCCGACGCGCATGCCACGACGGCAGGGCGGGGAGTGAGCGGCTGGCTCACGTTCACCGAGGCCCCCGGCCCCGAGGTGGTCGAGCGCGCGGTCGCGGCGCTGCGCGACCTGCACGCGTCCGCCCTGCGCGACTTCACGGTCGCGACGGGCGTCGGCTCCCTGCAGCGCGGAGCAGAGGGGCTCGCTGCGACGCTCGATGAAGCAGGCGACGCCGCGCGCATCGCCGCGGCGCGTTCGGCGGCCGGGTGGTTCGTTCGGGTCGACAGCCTCGGACTCGACCAGCTGCTGCTCGCCTGGACGGGGAACGACACGTTCGTTCCCGCGGCGCAGTCTCTGCTCGCACCGCTCCGAGACGGCGGTGGGGAGCTGCTCATGACCCTTGCCGCCTACCTCGACAACGAGTCAGGCATCGCGGCGACGGCTACCGCCCTGGGGTTGCACCGCAACACGGTCGCCGTGCGCATCCGACGAGTGCAAGAGCTCCTCGGCATCGACATGGGCGACCCCGAGGCGCGCCTCGCGCTCCACCTCGCCTGCCGTGCCGTGCTGCCGCGCTGAGCAGACGCGGGCGCCTGCCTACTCCGGGTCGCCGTTGAGTATCCAGCTGACGCCGAAGCGGTCGACGAGCATCCCGAACAGTCCGCCCCAGGGCGCCAGATCGAGTGGCATCGTCACGGTGGCTCCGTTCGACAGCTTGTCCCACACCGCGCGCGTCGTGTCAGAGCTCGTGCCGCTGAGAGACACGGAGAACCCGCGCGGCGCCTCGTACGGCATCGAGCTCGGGGTGTCGGACGCCATCAGCACGAGGCCGTCCGGTGTCGTGAGCTGCGCGTGCATCACGAGGTCCTGCTCGCTCTCGTCCTGCACCATGTCGGGGAACTGCGAGAAGGTGCTCACATCGAGATCGCCGCCGAGCACGCTCTGGTAGAACTCCATGGCCTCACGAGCGTTGTCGCGGAAGGAGAGGTACGGGTTGAGATTCGCCATGGGAGCTCCTCGGGGCGGTTGATCGGCTGCCTGCCGCGGGTCTCAGTCTGCGCCCGAGTGAAGGGCGGCACAAGAGTGCTCAGGCTCACTCGCGCGGCGCGGCAGACCGCGGATGCAGGACGCCGGACAGGGCGCCGAGCACCGCGCCCGCGAGCGTGTCGACGATGCGCTCGAGAGCGACGTCCATCGACCCGATCGTGCCGGTCGCAGCGCCGGCGAGCAGCAGCACCAGCGGCGTGATGAAGACGAGCGCCAGGGCGTAGTGCCGCACCACGACGATCTCGATCGTGAACTGCAGAACGCCCAGGAGCGCGGCCAGCCACAGCCCGGCCGGATGCAGCGCGGCGAGCAGCGCGTACGCGCCCGCGCCGATCACCGTGCCCAGCATCCGGTGAACCCCTCGCTGGAACGCCGTGCGCCTCGCGGCCGCCACGCCGATCACGGCGATGCCGGAGCCGACCACCCAATAGGTGCGGGGCTGATCGATCACGGCGCCCAGCAGCACACCCACCGCTGTCACGAGGACGACGCGCACCAGGAGCATCCGCCCGTCCGCGGAGAGGCGAGGGCCGGGAAGGATCTCGCGCACCGGACGCGCGTTCTTGGCGCGCACGCGCGGCAGCACGAGCGGCGTGAGCGAGAGGAGGTACGAGAAGAGGCAGCCGGTCGCGAACGCGGCCAGATACACGGCGCCGTCGACACCGCCAGCGCCCACGAGGTGCGCGGACAGACCGAACACGAGCACGAAGAACAGCGGCCCCGGCGGGCCGAGCCGGAACCCGAACGCGAGCGCGGCGCTGACGATGGCGACGATGACGAGGCCGACGCTCGACGCGAGGGCGTTGACGGACGCGCACACGCCGAGCGCGGCCGAGGCGATGAGAGCGGCCCCGACGAGGGGGAGGGCCCGTGCCCGCTCGACGACGGGGAGCGCGCCCAGGTGCAGCACCGTGAAGGCTCCGGATGCCGCGATGTAGCCGAGAGCCGGCGCGCCCGCGAGGGTCATCGCGGCGATCGGCACGGCGATGCCGAGCGCCGCCTGCAGAGCCAGCTGCCATCGCGGCCCGCGCGCGGGTGCGAAGGCGAACAGGCTCACGACTCCATTCTCGCGCTCTTCGGCCGCTCCCGCGGAGCACCGAGGCGGAACGCACCGGCGGAGCGGGAACGAGGCGCGGGCGGCAGGGCATGCGGGGATACGATGGCCGCGTGATCTCACCCCGTCCTGGACTCGCCGAACGCCTGTCGCGGATGATCCAGGTGCCCACGGTGTCGGCCGAGTATGCGCAGCGCGGACCGCAGCCGTTCGAGGACTTCGTCACGCTCCTCGCCGAGCTGTATCCGCTCGTGCACGAGCACCTGGCTCTCGAGAGGCACACCGAGCTGGGTCTTCTCTTCCACTGGGCCGGCACGGGGGCGATCGCCGACGGGCCCGTCGTGCTGATGGCGCACTTCGACGTCGTGCCGGTCGACGAGAGCGACGACTGGTCCCACCCCCCGTTCGCCGGCGTGATCGCCGATGGAATGGTGTTCGGCCGCGGCGCCCTCGACGACAAAGGTCCTCTCCTCGTCGTGCTGGAAGCCGTGGAGAACCTGCTGTCCGACGGCTTCCGGCCGGCCAGAGACGTGTACCTCAGCTTCGGCGGAAACGAGGAGACCTACGGTCACGCGGCGCAAGAGATCGCCAGGGTGCTGCGTGAGCGCGGCATCATCCCGTGGCTCGTCATCGACGAGGGCGGCGCGGTCGTGGATGCACCGCTGCCCTTCGTGCCGGGACGAGCCGCCATGATCGGCGTCGGCGAGAAGGGCGTGATGACGCTCACGCTGTCGGCGCGCGGTGAGGGCGGACACGCCTCGGCGCCGCCGTCGCTCACGGCGGTCCGACGGGTCGCACGGGCCGTCGACCGCCTCGGGCCCGGCACCTTCCGGCCGCACGCCTCGACGGCGATCCGGCGGATGCTCTCCCGGCTCGCCGACCGCACGCCGGGCCTGCCGCGCTACCTGCTGCGGCTGCTCGCCGCGACGCCATGGCTCACCGCCCGCGTCTTCGCAGCCCTCGGCGGAGAACCCGCGGCGCTCGTGCGCACCACGGTGGCCCCGACGATGCAGAACGGAGGGACGGCGGCGAACGTCCTCCCGTCGCAGGCGACCGCGACGATCAACCTCCGCATCGCTCTGGGCGAGACCGCGCAGCAGACCGTGCTGCGCGTGCGTCGCCGCATCGCCGACCCTCTCGTGTCGGTGCGGGTGATCGAGGCGGGTGAGCCCTCTCCCGAGTCGCCGGTCGACGGCCCGCAGTTCGCCCTGCTCGCCGACGCCCTCGCCGTCTCGCATCCCGGCGTCCCCGCGGTGCCGTACGTGATGATGGCGGCCACCGATTCCCGGCACTTCCACCGTTTCTCGCCTGCCGTGTACCGTTTCGCACCGCTCGAGATGTCCAACGCGCAGCGCGCGTCGATCCACGGGGTCGACGAGCGCGTCGAGATCGCGGCGCTCGAGCGGGGCGAGCTGTTCCATCGCACGCTTCTCCAGCGACTAGGGTGATGTCATCCGCCGCGGCTCCGCATCCGGTCCGTTCTCGGTTGCCGGGGCCGCATTCCGATGCTGAGAACAGGAGCCGCGATGATGCGCACCCGAACGTTCGGCGCCTTGGCGTCGGTCGTCGGTTTCCTCGCCTTCGTCGAGTTCACGAGCGGCGTGCTGCAGGGTTACTACACGCCCATGCTCAGCACGATCGCCCGGCACCTCGGCATCCATGACGCCGACGTCAACTGGCTCGAGGGCGCCCAGCTCATGCTGTCCGCCCTCGTCGTGCCCGCCTTCGCGAAACTCGGCGACATGGTAGGGCACAAGCGGATGCTGCTCCTCTCCACGGCGCTGACGGCCGCGGCCGGCCTGGTCCTGCCGTTCACCGACTCCTTCGCGCTGTTCCTCGTCGCGTGGGCTCTGATGGGGTTCTACGTCGTGTGGCTGCCCCTGGAGATCGCACTCATCTGGTCTCGGTCGCGGCGCATGGAAGGACGCTCGCGACTCACCGCCAAGGCCGCGGGCATCCTCGTCGCCACGCTCGAAGCAGGTGCGATCGCCGGGGCGCTCGCCGGCGGAGCGCTCGTCGACACGCTGCCCCTCCCCGTCGTGCTGCTCGTCCCGGCGGTGCTCGTGGTCGTGTGCTTCTTCGTGGTGCTGTTCGGGGTCTCGGAATCGCCGGAGCCGATGGGCGGCGTGTTCGACACCGCCGGGGTGGTGCTGATCTCTCTCGCCCTGCTCTGCTTCACCGGGGGTCTCGGACTGCTGCGGCTGGAGGGCGGTGTCGCGAACCCGTCGGCATGGATCATGACGGCGTTCGGGGTTCTGCTGGTGGTGCCGTTCGCGGTGTGGGAGCTGCGTCACCGCGATCCGGTCATCGATGTGCGCATGTTCCGCTCGCCGGCTCTGTGGCCGGTGTTCCTGACCGCGGGGCTGTTCGGCGTCAGCGTGCTCGGAGCGCAGGCGCCGCTTTCGACGTTCGCCCGGACCGACCCCGGTGTGTACGGCTACGGGCTGGGCACCAGCGGATTCCGCACCTCGCTTATCATCGGGATCTACCTCGTGGCGATGATCGCGGGGGCTCTGCTCTTCCCGATCGTCGCGCGGCGCGCCACGCCACGGCTGACGCTGATGACGGCGTCGCTCCTCGTCGGCGCCGGGTACCTCCTCTTCCTTCCGTTCCACGACAGCTACGGTCAGGTCGTGACGAACATGGTGGTCGCGGGCGTCGGATCCGGCGCGCTCGTCGCGTCGCTCCCCGCTGCCGCGGCATCCGCCTCACCGGCCACGCAGACCGGTGTGGCGACGGGGCTGACCAACTCGGTGAAGACCGTGGGCGGCGCGATCGCATCGTGCGTGTTCGGCATCGCCCTGCTGAACGGCGCGAGCACGGCGGCGGGCGAGACCGCGGGCTCTCTGGCCGGGTACATCACGGTATGGCTGGGGGGGGGGGGGGCGGCTCTCGTCGCTGCCGTGCTGCTCGTCTTCGTGCCGAAGGAGGCGTTCACCGATCGTCCGGCGGTGGCCGAGGCGGCGTTCACCGATCGGTAGTTTCTAAAAAACAAGACTCATGATTTTAGAGTGGCGCCGGGTGTCTCATGGAGGAAGACGAAGGAGGCGCCGATGTCACTCGCATACGCAGAAGAACCCGCAGCTCCCCTCGATGAGCGCGCCGTCGTGGATCGGCTGCGCATCAGCGCGGGGCACCGCACCATAGACGTCGCCGCAGCCGAGCATGCGGCGCGCGCCTTCCTGCGGGCTCTCGGCGTCGAGGTCGACGTCCTCGACGCCTCCGATCTTGCGCGTACGCCGCACCGGCTCGCCGCGGCGTACGCCGAGCTGCTGACCCCTGAGCCGTTCGACTTCACGACCTTCGCGAACGCCGAGGGCTATGACGAGCTCGTCCTCGTCCGAGACATCCCGGTCCGCTCGGTATGCGAGCACCACCTTCTGCCGTTCACGGGCGTGGCCCACCTGGCCTACCTCCCCGCAGACAGGGTCGTCGGCCTCTCGAAGCTTCCGCGCCTGGTCGATCACCACGCCCGTCGTCCGCAGACGCAGGAGCGGCTCACGGTGCAGGTCGCAGACGCGCTCGACAGACATCTGCGCCCCCGCGGGGTGGGAGTGGTGATCGAGGCGGCGCACAGCTGCATGACCCTGCGCGGGGCCAGAGCCGGAACGGCGACGACCACGACATCCGCCGTGCGCGGAGCGCTGCGTGACGAAGCCCGCTCGCGCGCCGAGTTCTTCGCGCTCGCTGGCGGGCGCGCGCACTGACCGCCGGGAGCAGCCGGCATCCATGAGGAAGGACGCATCATGACCATCGCGATCGTCGGCGGCGGCCTCGCGGGCGCCACCGCGGCCACCGAACTGCGCGCACGTGGATACGACGGGGAGATCGTGCTGTTCGCGGCCGAGCCGCATCTGCCCTACGAACGTCCGCCGCTCTCCAAGGACGTCCTGCTCGGCACCAAGAGCGTCGACGAGGCCGCCGTGCATGATGCCGCGTGGTACCGCGACAACGCGGTGCGGGTGGAACAGGGAACCCGGGTGACGCGCATCGATCCGGTCGGGCACCTCGTCACGGCGCATGGCGCGGCGGGCGCGACGGAGGTCCGCTACGACCGCCTGCTGCTCGCCACGGGCGCCGAGCCGCGCAGGTTCGCGCTCGCCGACGACGTGACCTCGCCCGTCTACCTCCGGACCGTCGACGACAGCCTCCGGCTGAAGGCTCAGCTGCGCGGCGGTGCCAGGGTGACGATCGTGGGTGCGGGGTGGATCGGGCTCGAAGTGGCATCCGCCGCACGGCAGGCGGGCGCGGAGGTCACGGTCTTCGAAGCCGCCGAACTGCCTCTGGTCCGCGTGCTGGGGCCCGAGGTTGCCGCGGTGTTCGCCGATCTGCACAGGCACCACGGCGTCGACCTGCGCTTGAACGCCCGTGTCGAGGCGTCCGACCTCGCCGAGACCGACGTCGTCGTGGTCGGAGTGGGGGCCGTGCCATCGACGGGACTCGCAGAGGCCGCCGGACTCGAGGTCGACAACGGCGTGCTGGTCGACGCCGCTCTCCGCACGTCCGATCCCGACATCTTCGCCGTCGGAGATGTGGCCGCACACGATCATCCCGTGCTCCGGCGGCGCATCAGGGTCGAGCACTGGGACACCGCGATCGGCCAGGGTGAGGTCGTGGCACGGAACCTGCTCGGAGCCGAGGAGCCGTACACGCGCCTGCCGTATTTCTTCACCGATCAGTACGACCTGGGCATGGAGTACTTCGGCAGCGTGGGACCGGGAGGGTACGACCGCGTCGACATCGAAGGAAACACGGATGCCGCGCACGGCGGCGCGTTCCGCGCGTACTGGGTCGCCGATGGCCGCGTGGTGGCCGCGATGCACGCCAACGACTGGGATGCGTCCGAGAGCGTGCGCGACAGCATCGGGACGAGCAGATGAGCGCGTCAGGTCGCCCCGTCCTCGTGCCGGGGCGTGTCGCCGTGATGGCGGTCGTCAATCGGACCCCTGATTCGTTCTTCGACCGTGGCGCGACGTTCGCGCTCGAGCGGGCGGTGGACACCGCGCTGCGTGCCGCAGAGCTCGGCGCCGACTGGGTTGACGTGGGAGGTGTGCCGTTCGGGCGCGGGCCGGCCGTCACCACGGCGGAGGAGATCGACCGGTTCGTGCCCGTCGTCGAGGCGATCGTGCGATCCGGCGCCGACGTGGTGATCTCCGTCGACACGAACGACGCCGAGGTCGCCCGGCACGCCATCGCCGCGGGTGCATCGGTGATCAACGACACGAGCGGCCTCGGCGACCCGCGGATGGCCCGCGTGGTGGCCGAGGGGGCGCGCACATCGTGATCACGCACAGCGTGGGGCCGCCGCGCGCCGAGAAGCCGGCTGCGCGGTACGAGGATGTCGTCGCGGAGGTGCGCGACTTCCTCGTCGAGCGCATCTCGCGAGCAGAGGCAGCCGGCATTCCGAGGGAACGGATCGTGATCGATCCCGGCCACGATCTCGACAAGAACACGCTGCACACGCTCGAGCTGACCCGCCGGCTCGAGGAGATCGCCGCGATCGGGCCGCCGCTGCTCGTGGCCGTGTCGAACAAGGACTTCATCGGCGAGTCGATCGACAGGCCGCAGGGCGAACGGCTGGCGGGATCCATCGCGGCGATGACGGCCTGCGTCGTGAAGGGCGCGCGCATCGTCCGGATGCACGACGTCGCAGCCGCCGTCGACGCGGCCCGCATGATCGAGGCGATACTGGGCATGCGACCGCCTGCCCGCCTGGAGCACAACGCGCACCCGACGCACAACGTGTGAGGAGGAGCCATGACCAGCATCGACCGGCTCTGGCCCGACCCGGAGGGCGACCTCGACGACGAGCGGCTGCTCGAACTGACCCGCATGCCTGACGGGCCGTGGCTGCGCATGAACTTCATCTCGAGCATCGACGGCGCCGCCACGCAGGACGGCCGCTCTGGTGGACTGGGCGATGACGCCGATCGGCGGCTGTTCGGGCTGCTCCGCTGGGACGCAGATGCCGTGCTCGTCGGTGCGGGCACCGCTCGCGCAGAGGGGTACGCGGAGTTGCGTGTCGCCCACGACGCGGTCGCGTGGCGCATCGCGCGCGGGCTTCCGCCGCAGCCGACGCTCGTGCTGGTGTCGGCGAGCCTCGACCTCGACCCGGACGACCGGATGTTCGCCGAGGCGCCGGTCAGGCCCGTCGTGTGCACGGTCCCGGGGGTGCCGTCCGCGCGGAGAGACCGGATCGCCGAGGTGGCGGATGTGGTGGTGACCGGGGGATCCGGTGTCGACCCGCAGGCGCTGCGCCGTGAGCTTGCGGCGCGCGGTCTGCGGCGCGTGCATGCCGAGGGCGGCCCGACGCTCTTCGCCTCGTTCCTGGAGGCGGGGGCCGTCGACGCTCTGCACCTGACCCTGGCGCCGCGACTGCAGAACGGTTCGGCGGGACGGATCGTCCGCGGTGGGACGGAGGCGCCGACCGGCATGCGCCTGGAGTCGGTGCTGCGTGCCGGAGATGAGCTGTTGCTGCGCTACACCCGCAGCTGACGGCGGCTACTCCGCGGTCTCGCGCGGCGGGTTGTGCATGAACTCGATGCGGATCCCGTTGTCGTCCTCGACGAATGACGCGTAGTAGCGGTCGCTGAAGCGCGGATAGACCTTCGGGTCGCGCACGACGGTCCAGCCGGCATCCGTCGCGACGCGGTGCAGACGGTCGACCTCATCGCGCGAGTCGACCGCGAAGGCGAGGTGCTGCCATCCGACGCGGCCGTGCTGGTGCGGCTCCGGATCGTCGGCGCGCGGCGCGTAGAGGATGATCTCGGTGTCGTCGCCGTGGTGCCAGGAGATGCCGCCCTCCTCCTCGGTGCCGAGCTCGTAACCCAGCGCGGTCAGGACCGGGTGGAACTGCGCGCGTGCGCGCTCCACGTCGGCGACGGTGATTCCCAGGTGATCGACGAGTGCCATGTCCCCAGTCTGACGGATGCTGCGGCCGACGTGCGGGAGGGTCAGTGCGGGGCGTGGTACTCGGCCTCGCCGCGCTTCCAGTAGCCCTTCACCACGGCGACGGCCGGGTCGACGCCCCAGTGGGACAGCAGGGCGCGGCCGGGCTTCACGACGGACTGCTCGGCCGCGATGAACACGAACGGGTCGGGCCCCGCGGCATCCGGCATCCCCGCCAGGAAGGCGATGAGCGCCGAGCCTGCCGGCGCGTCGCCGCGGTGCAGCCACTCCACGTCGACGGGGGTGTCGATGTCGACCTCGCGTCCTGCCGACAGGGTCTCGATCACGATGCGCGCGGGGGTGCCGTCGGGGATGAGGTGGGAGAACCGCCGGATGGCGGGGATCGCGGTCTCATCGCCCGCGAGCAGCCAGGAGCCGGGCGAGCCCGTGATCACGGCGGAGCCGCGCGGTCCTCCTACGCCGATCTGCGATCCGAGGGGAGCGCCCGCCGCCCATGGCGCGGCCAGACCCTCGTCGCCGTGCACCGCGAACTCCACGTCGAGCCAGTCCTCGCCCCAGGCGAGCGGCGTGTACTCGCGGCTGGGAGAGGCCCGCAGCTCCTCGACGGAGCCGACCGGACCGTCGGGGAAGAACAGCCGCATGTGATCGTCGGCCCCGAGCGACTGGAACCCGGCGAGCTCCTCGCCGCGAAGGCGCACGCGCACGAAGTCGGGCGCGAGCCACTCGCGCTCCGCCAGCGTGGCCAGGCGGAAGCGGAGATCGAGGCCGTGGCGCTCGATCGAGAATCCGGATTTCGATTCGCTCATAAAGTAAGGCTAACCTATCCTCATCGAGGTAAGGTCGTCCTAACCTCGATGATCCGGCGCCGAGCGCGCGCACTCTCACAGCAGAACAGGAGTCTCTCCATGTCCGTGCCCAGAAGAACCCTCGCGATCAGCGGCCTCGGTGTCGTCGGCCTGCTCGTCCTCGCCGGATGCGCGTCCGGCGGCCCCGCGGAGCCCGAGGGGGCGAAGGCGTCGGCCGCCACGGTGACGGTGGAGGACAACTCCGGCACGCACGAGATCGCGACTCCCCCCTCGTCGGTCGTGGCGCTCGACAACCGCACCTTTCAGACCCTCGCCGACTGGGGTGTCGAGCTCAGCGCCGCGGCCGTGGCGCTGATGCCCGACACCGTCTCGTACGCCTCTGACGACTCGATCGTCGACCTCGGCCTGCACACGGAGCCGGATCTGGAATCGCTCGTGGCGGTCGAGCCCGACCTCATCATCAGTGGTCAGCGCTTCACCCAGCACGACAAGGCGATCGCCGACCTCGTTCCGGACGCGACGATCATCGATCTCGAGCCGCGCGAGGGCGAGCCGTTCGACGCCGAGCTCATCCGACAGGTCACGGCGCTCGGCGAGATCTTCGGCAAGCAGGACGAGGCCGCGGCGCTCGTCGCCGACTTCGAGGCGGCGGTCGACCGTGCGAAGGAGGCCTACGACAGCGCCGACACCGTCATGGCGGTGAACACGTCGGGCGGCACCATCGGTTACCTGGCACCCACGGTCGGACGGTCGCTCGGGCCGATCTACGACATCCTCGGCCTCACGCCGGCCCTCGAGGTCGCCGACGCCACCGACGACCACCAGGGCGATGAGATCTCGGTCGAGGCGATCGCCGCGGCCGACCCCGACTGGATCCTCGTGCTCGACCGCGACGCGGTCTTCGCCGACGAGACGCCCGACTACGTGCAGGCGGCGGAGATCATCGAGAACACCGAAGCTCTGGCCGGGGTCACGGCGGTGACGCAGAAGCAGATCGTCTACATGCCCACCGACACGTACCTCAACGAGAGCATCCAGACGTACACCGAGTTCCTCAACGACCTCGCGGACGCCCTCGAGAAGAGCGCGAAGAAGTAAGGGCGTCGCGGCGGCATCCGGCGACGATCGGATGCCGCCGCTCGCGCGAGCCGTCATGATCCGCACCGCACCGACCGAGGAGCCCCGCACCCGCGGGCGGCTCCTCGACCCCCGACTCCTGCTCGGCGTGCTCGTCGTCGCCGTGCTGCTCGTCGTGTCCCTCGTCACGGGTGTCTACGACATCGCCGGAGCCGCCGATGGCGGGGAGATGTTCCTCATCACCCGCGTTCCGCGCACGATCGCCCTCGTGCTCGCCGGCGCCTCCATGGCGATGGCCGGTCTCGTGATGCAGCTGCTCACCCAGAACCGCTTCGTCGAGCCCACCACGACCGGGACGACCGAGTGGGCCGGGCTCGGCCTGCTCGCCGTCATGGTGCTCGTGCCGCATCCGTCGATCCCGCTGCGCATGGCGGGAGCGGTGCTCGCAGCTTTCGTGGGGACCATGGTCTTCTTCGCGTTCCTGCGCCGGGTGTCGCTGCGCTCCTCTCTCATCGTGCCGATCGTCGGCATCATGCTCGGCGCCGTGGTCGGAGCCGTCTCCACCTACCTGGCGCTCGTGACCGATTCGCTGCAGACGATCGGCGTGTGGTTCGCCGGCAGCTTCACCTCGGTGCTGCGCGGGCAGTACGAGCTCCTCTGGCTCGTCGCCGTGGTCGGGGTTCTCGTCTTCCTCGTGGCAGACCGGCTGACCGTCGCCGGACTGGGCGAGGAGATCGCGACGAGCGTCGGCGTGAACTACGACCGCATGATCCTGCTCGGAACGGCGCTCATCGCCGTCGTCACCGGCGTCGTCACGGTGGTCGTGGGCAACCTCCCCTTCCTCGGGCTCATTGTGCCGAACGTCGTCTCCCTCGTGCGCGGAGACGACCTGCGCAGCAACCTCCCGTGGGTGTGCCTCCTCGGCATCGCCGTCGTGACGGTGTGCGACATCATCGGGCGGACGATCATCATGCCGTTCGAGGTACCGGTGTCGCTCATCCTCGGCGTCGTCGGAGCCGCCGTGTTCCTCGTCCTCCTGCTCAGGCAGCGCCGCCGTGGCTGAGGCGACGGAACTCCGCACGGCCGGCCCCTTCCCGACCGTCCGATCCCGGCGACGGTTCGCCGTGATCCTCGCGGTGCTGGTCGTGCTCGCGGCCGGCTCGGGGTTCGGGCTTCTCGCGTGGGGCAACCCGATGCCGTTCGGGACCGACGCGTTCTGGCGCATCGCCGCGCACCGCGCGACGAACGTGACCGTCATGGCGGTCGTCGCCCTGTCTCAGGCCGTTGCGACGGTGTGCTTCCAGACAGTGACCGGCAACCGCATCATCACGCCGTCGATCATGGGGTTCGAGTCGCTCTACCGGGTCGTGCAGACGACCTCCGTGTACCTGTTCGGGGTCGCAGGCGTCGTCGCGCTGCAGGGGGTGGGCTCGTTCGCGCTGCAGGTCGCCGTGATGGTCGCGCTCGCCGTGGCCCTCTACGGCTGGCTGCTGTCTGGGCGGTACGGCAACCTGCAGATCATGCTGCTCGTCGGCATCGTCATCGGCGGCGGCCTCGGGGCCGTGTCGACGTTCATGCAGCGGCTGCTCACTCCGAGCGAGTTCGACGTGCTGGCCGCCAGGCTGTTCGGGAACGTGTCGAACGCCGACCCCGAGGTGCTGCCGCTGGCGATCCCGCTCTGCCTCGGCGCCTCGGCGGTGCTGTGGTTGCGCGCCCGCAGGCTGAACACGATGGCGCTCGGCGCCGACGTCGCGCGGTCGCTCGGCCTCGACCACCGGCGCGAGCTGCTGATCGTGCTGACCCTCGTCGCCGTCCTCATGGCGACGTCGACGGCTCTGGTCGGCCCCATGACCTTCCTCGGCTTCCTCGTGGCCACCCTGGCCTACCAGTTCGCCGATTCGCACGATCACCGCCTCATCCTCCCCGTCGCCGTGCTCACCGCGTTCACGGTGCTTGCAGGCGCGTACTTCGTCATGAAGCACGTGTTCTACGCGCAGGGCATGGTGTCGATCCTCATCGAGCTCGTCGGCGGGGGACTGTTCCTCCTCGTCATCCTCAGAAAGGGGCGACTGTGATCGCACTCTCCGGCGTCCGCCGCGACTACAGCACCGACGTGGCCATCGGCCCCGTGGATCTCGACATCCCCGCCGGTGGCATCACGGCGCTCATCGGGCCCAACGGGGCGGGGAAGTCCACCCTCCTCACCATGATCGGGCGCCTGTGCGGCATGGACGCGGGCAGCATCGAGATCGCGGGGCTCGACGTCGCGTCGACCAAGCCGAAGGACCTCGCCCGTGTCGTGTCGATCCTCCGGCAGGAGAACCACTTCGTCACCCGCCTCACCGTGCGCCAGCTCGTCGGATTCGGCCGCTTCCCCTACACCCACGGACGCCTCACGCGCGACGACGAGGAGATCATCAGCCGGTCGATCGACTTCCTCGACCTCCGCGCGCTCGAGGGCCGCTACCTCGACGAGCTGTCGGGCGGCCAGAGACAGCGCGCGTACGTCGCCATGGTGCTCGCGCAGGACACCGAGTTCGTGCTGCTGGACGAGCCGCTCAACAACCTCGACATGCGTCACGCCGTGCAGATGATGAAGCATCTGCGGCGCGCCGCCGACGAGCTGGGCCGCACGATCGTCATCGTGCTGCACGACATCAACTTCGCCGGCCACTACGCCGATCGGATCTGCGCCATGAAGGACGGCGCCGTCGTCGAGTTCGGCGCCCCCGAGGAGATCATGACGGATGCCGTGCTGACACGCGTGTTCGACACCCCCGTGCAGGTCGTGCCAGGGCCCTCCGGTCCTCTCGCGGTGTACTACTGAGCTCGCCCCCGGGGCACTGCGGAGGCAGCGGGGACCGTCGCTCAGAGCTCGATGCCGTGATCCTCGTCGTTCACGCCGGCGTTGTGCCCTCGGCGGGACTCGACGGCGAGGAACCATCCGAACCAGACGATGACCGCCAGCAGCACCCCGAGCCAGACGTTCTCGAAGATGAGGCCGATCACGACGCCCAGCACCAGCAGTGCCGCGGAGATGGCGAGTCGGATGCCGGTGCGACGGGGTGGAGCCATGGGCAACAGCCTAGAGCTCAGCGGCGCCGATGGTCTTCCGGGGCGAGCCGAGGGCCGCGCCGTGGTTCGCGCACGCCGCTCGCGAAGATGAGGCGGATGACGCGCTGGCGGTGGCCGGCCCACGGCGCGAGCAGCTCGAGCATGCCGGCGTCGTCGGTCCGGCTTCCGGTGAGCGCGTAGCCGACCTCGTGCGCGAGGTGATAGTCGCCGACGCTCACAGCATCCGGATCGCCCAGAGCGCGGATGCGCGTCTCGGCCGAGGTCCACGGGCCGACGCCGGGCAGGCTCGTGAGCACCCGGTCGCGGGCGTCGCCGTCGGCCGCCGCCAGCAGCGCGCGGTGGATGCTGTCGCCGCGGGCCGCCGCGCTCACGATCGTCTTGGACTGCGGTGGCTCGACTCCCGCGCGATGCCAGGCCCACGACGGGATGCGCCGCCACACCTCGGGAGGAGGCGGCGCGAAGAGGGGACGCGGGGTCGGGCCGGGTGCGCGCTCGCCGAACCGCGTGACGAGCGCGCGCCACGCGCCGAAGGCCTGCATGCCGGTGACCTTCTGCTCGATGATGGCGCAGGCGAGAGCGTCGAACACCTCGCCGGTGCGGGCGAGCCGGATGCCGGGGTGGCGGCGCGCGGCATCGGCGATCAGCGGATGCCGGGACGGATCGAAGCCGGACTGGTCGTCCTCCGCCCCGCACAGCGCTGGCACGCTCGCAAGCGCGCGTTCGGCGCCGGGTCCCCACGCCGTCGCATGGATTCCGTCAGCCGCGGCTCGGAGCGCGAGGGTGGCGATCCCCATCGGGGTGCGCATCGCGCGCCAGATGACCGGCCCGTCGTGCACCGTCGTGGGGTCTCCTGCGCCGCGGCGCAGCATCCCCACTGTTCGTGCGAGGTCGACGGGCTGCCGGGGGCGGTACACCGTCTGCACGGACGGGCTGGGCGGCGCGTGCGTGTCTGCGGTGAGGGTCATGCGCCCACCCTACGCGGGCCTTCTGACGTTCGGGCTCGAACGCCGGTCCGCGGCGTGATGTGCTCCTCGCCGCGGCGCGTCGGGTCGCGGCCGTGCCCATGCGCCCTCCCCGCCCTGGGGAGCGCTCGGCAGCTCCGTCAGAAGCGGTCGGGCGACGGGGTGCCGTGGCCGTAGCGGATGACGACGTCGGCGTGACGGTCGAAGCGGTAGCCGATGCCGCGCACGGTTCGCACGATGTCCTCGTAGCGTCCGAGCTTCGCGCGCAGGCGGCGCACGTGCACGTCGATCGTGCGCTCACCGGGGGCCTCGTCGTCCTGGGCCTGCCACAGCGCCGACACGAGCTCCGAGCGCTCGATCGTGCGGCCTTCGCGCAGCACGAGGTACTGCAGCAGCTCGAACTCCTTGTAGGTGAACGATGCCGACTCGCCGTCGATGAGCACCCGCTTGCGCGAGATGTCGACGACGACGCCGCCCTCGTCTGAGGTCGTCTCCTCCTCGGCTGCCGCCTTGGTGCGGGCGATGGCACCGGGCTCGTGAAGCGCGAGCCGCACCACGTCGAGGTCGCGGCCGCCGGAGCCGTGCGGTGCCAGGGCGACGGTCGCGTGGGTCTCGGCGGCGGGGGCGAGCTCGGCCAGCGTGCGGCGGAGGGCGTCGACGAGGAGCGGCAGGCTAACGCCGGCTTCCGCTGCCTTGATCTCATCGAGGCCGACGTAGAGGGCGAAGCCGCGGGGCGAGCGGGCGGCGGGGAGGTCTGCTGCCGCGGGAGCGGCGGAACGGGGCTGCGCGGTGCGGGCGGCGGAGGCGACGGGACGCTCGAGGAGTGCGGTGTTCGACATGATGATGAGTCCTTGGGACGAGAGCCGATGCGGCTCTGATGCGTTGCATGAATGACCGGCGGAGCCGGGATATCGAGCACAGGGTGGGTGCTCGGAGACTCAGGCCTCGCAGATAGCGAGCGGCCTGGTCTGGCGGGGTGGCTGTTCGTTCAGCGACACATTCGGCAACACATGCCAACGCGACCGGGCATCATCATCCCGGCAGTCCCGTTCGCCTCCTGGGCGGACAAAGGGCGTGCGTTGGTGGTCATGGGGGGATTATGTCGGAACAAGTCCGGGCGTGTCAAAACGACCCTCGCGCCGTGCCCGCGGCGTAACGTGGACGCGATGAGCACTTCGGGCACGATCGACGGCTTCCTCGTGACCGACGAGAAGGATGCGTCCCGATACACGCTGACCCGTGACGGCCAGCTCGTGAGCGTTCTGGACTATCGCGACGACGGACGCACGATCGCCCTGACGAGGGCCTTCACGATCCCGACTTTCCGCGGTCACGGCTACGCCGGGACCGTCGTGGCCGGCGCGGTCGCCGACATCGAGCGCCGCGGCGATCGCAAGGTCGACCCCGTGTGCTGGTACGTGGCAGAGTGGTTCGCGGCCCACCCGGAGCACGCGTCCCTCCTGCGTCGCCGCTGAGCCGCGCGCGTCCGCCTCGCCTCTCATCGTGTGACGCCGTGTTACATCGGCACGGCCGTTCGGCCCCGGTGTCGGCGCATCGACGGCACGCCTCTCCGGCGATGTCGGAGGCCCTCCGTACCGTGAGGGTATGCGAATCCTGCACACCTCCGACTGGCACATCGGCCGCACCTTCCATGGCAACTCGACCATGGACGCGCTGGCCGAGGTACTCGGCGCGCTCGTCGAGCAGGTGCGCGCGAACGCCGTCGACGTCGTGGTGGTCGCAGGCGACGTGTTCGACTCCGCGACGCCGTCAGGCCCGGCCTACACGTTGCTGAGCGACGTGCTGCTCGCGCTCCACGAGACCGGGGCGCGGGTCATCGTCACGAGCGGCAACCACGACTCGGCGGCGCGACTCGGGTTCCAAGCCCGCCTGCTGCGCGACGGCATCGATGTGATCACCGACCCGCTCGCCGTCGGCACCCCGGTGACGGTGAGCGATGCGCACGGCCCGGTGCACTTCTACGGCATCCCGTACCTCGAGCCCGCGATCGTCCGTCAGCACTGGCCCGACGCCGGTCCTGGCGGAGTTCCGCTGCGTACGCAGGCGCAGACCATGGCGCACGCGATGAGCCTCGTGCGCGAGGGCATGAGAGCGCACGAAGGGCGCACGGTCGCGATCGCGCACTGCTTCGCCTCCGGAGTCGAGGCGACCGCGGGCCTCGAGCGCGAGGTGCGCCAGGGCGGACTCGACCTGGTGCCGCTCGAGGTGTTCGACGGCCCGGACTACGTGGCGCTCGGGCACATCCATGGGCGCAGCAGACTCAGCGAGCGTGTGCGCTACGCCGGCGCACCGCTGCACTACAGCTTCGGAGAGCAGAACAAGCCCCGCGGCTCGTGGCTCGTCGACCTCGACGCCGACGGACTCGCATCCGTCGAATGGCTCGAGCTGCCCGTACCCCGTCCCCTGGTCACGCTGACGGGTTCTCTCGACGAGATCCTCGCCGACGAACTCGTCGCGGCGCACGCCGCCCACTGGGTCTGCGCGGTCTACACCGATGCGGTTCCGCAGGCCGAGCCCATGCGGCGGCTCCGCGAGCGTTACCCCTACTGCGCCATGGTGCAGCATCAGCCGGAGGTGTCGCCGGAGCAGCACGAGCGCACCTATGGCGAGCGCCTGGGTGCTGCCGTCACCGACACCGAGCGGATCGAGGCGTTCCTCGAACATGTCCGCGCCGGGCGCGTCGCCACGGAGCGTGAGAAGGAGCTCATCCGAGAGGTCCTCGACGATCGCGTGCGGGCAGAGGCTCTCGTCTGATGCAGCTCCACCGCCTCGAGGTCGAAGGCTTCGGCCCGTTCCGTGCGCGGCAGGTCGTCGACTTCGACGGCTTCGCCGACGACGGCATCTTCCTCATCGCGGGGCGTACCGGCGCAGGCAAGTCGAGCATCCTCGACGCCGTCTGCTTCGGGCTGTACGGCGGCGTGCCCCGCTACGACGGGGGAGAGAAGAGGCTGCGCAGCGACCACTGCGAACCAGACGATTCGTCGGAGGTCGTGGTGGAGTTCAGCACGGTGGCGGGGCGATTCCGCGTCACCCGCTCGCCCGAGTACCTCCGCCCGGCCAAGCGCGGCGGAGGGATGACCAAGCAGGCGGCGTCTGTGGCGCTCGACGAGTGGACCGAATCCGGTTGGATCGGACGGGCTGCACGCGCCGTCGATGTTGCCAACGAACTCGACGAGATCCTGCAGCTCAGCCGAGAGCAGTTCCTGCAGGTGATCCTCCTCGCGCAGAACCGCTTCTCGGAGTTCCTGCTGGCGAACAGCAAGGATCGTCAGGCGCTGCTGCGTCGGCTGTTCGGCACGGAGCGCTTCGATGACATCCAGTCCCGGTTCGACGAACGGCGCCGCAGAGCGGAGCAATCGCTCGGGAGCCGTCTCGCTGCGGTGACGGCGCGTCTCGACGACGCCGAAGACGTGGTGAGCTCGGAAGACCTGTGGGGCGATGGGCGAACGCAGGATGGTGACGCGGATGCGTCCCCTGATCGGACCCTGACGACCGACGAGCGCCTCGACGCCCTGCGCACGGCGAAGGCGCGGGCCGACTACCGAGCCGAACGGCGGACGGCGGAGCGAGACGAGGCCGAGTCGCGATTGCACGCAGCGGATGCGGCGCTCGCGGCCGCCCGCGATGACCGTCGCGCACAGGAGGAGCGCGACAGGGCGCGGATTGCGCTCGACCGTCTCGAGGCCGAAGAGCCCGCGATCTCGGCGGCCAAAGCCGAGCTCGCGGCCGCTCGGGCTGCTGAAGCGCTCCGCTCCACCGTCGCCGCCGCCGACCGCGCGGCCGCGGCGCTCGACGAGGCGGTGGCGCACCAACGCGACGCCGCCCGTGAGTGGGGGCGTCACGGAGTGGCCCTCGAACCCGGAGACTCGGCCGACGTGCTCGACGCGTGGGTCACGCGACGGACGAAGGAGACGGGGGCGTGGGAGAGGGCGCACGAGCTCGAGATGCAGCTGCCCGCCCTCGACGAAGAGCTTCGCGCCGCCGACGACCAGGTGTCCGGGATCACGGCGAGGATCGCGGCATCCGACGCCGCACGCGCGGAACTGCCCGAACTCGTCGCCGCGGCGACCGCGGAGAGAGACGAGGCCCGCCGCGCCGCGGATCGCGCGCCTGATCTCCTGGTCGCGCGGGATGCCGCTGCGGCGCGTCTCGCCGCGGCCGAAGAAGTCGAGGCGCTGACCCCTCGGGAGGCCGCGGACGATGCGGACGTCACGGCGGCAGCCGCAGAGCTCGCCGAGGCCCAGGTCCTGTTCGCCCGACTTCGGGCGCGTCGCTCCGAGGGGATGGCGGGGGAGCTCGCCTCCGCACTCGTCGACGGCGAACCGTGCTCGGTGTGCGGGTCGACGGAGCATCCTGCGCCGGCGAGACTCGCGGATCCTGTCTCCGCAGACGACGTCGCCGAGGCCGAAGCAGCGCGAGACGCCGCGGCAGAGCGTGAGCGCCGCGCCGCCGAGAAGCTCGCGGCCACGCGGGCGGCCCTTGCCGCCGCGGCAGCGCGCGCAGATCAGCGCTCCGTCGCCGTCGCACGCGAAGAACTCGCGTCGGCGACCGAGGCGCACAAGGCGAGTCTCGCGGCTGCAGACGCGGCGAACGCGCTCGACGCGCAGCTCGCCGAACTCGAACGACGCGCGCAGCATGCCGATGAGGAGCGCGCCGAGGAGACCGCGGCGCTCGCAGCGGCCCGTGCGGAGTACACTCGGCTCGCGCAGCGTCGGGCCGAGGCTGCCGCCGAGATCGAGGTTGCGCGCGCTGCGCATTCGACGGTCGCCGAGAGGCTGGCCGAGGCCACCCGGCAGCTGGATGCGGCGCGACGCCTCGCGGAGGCGATCCGCGAGCGCGAGCGGCGATCCGTCGCCGAGGCCGAAGCGCGGTCGGCGCTGAGCGACGCGCTCGCGGCATCGGTCTTCGATGACGTGGCAGAGGTGCAGGAGGCGCTGCGTTCAGACGCCGCGCAGTCCGCGCTCGCGGCACGCATCGACGAGCATGCCGCACAGAAGGGCAAAGAGCGCGCGATCCTGCTCGATCTCGAACTGCGCACGCTGCCCGAGGAGCCGATCGACGTCGAGCCGCTCGAACGTGAGGCCGCAGCAGCCCGCGCCACCTGGACCGAGGCCGTGGCGGCAGCCGCTCGCGTCGTCGGGACCGTCGAGCGCCTCACCGGGCTCATCGACTCCGCCGCCGCGGAGCAGGCGAGAGTCGCCGAAGAGGCAGCCGAGTTCGAGGTGCTGCGCGACCTCGCAGACACCATCGCGGGGCGAGGGGCGAACACCCGCAAGATGACGCTCGAGACGTTCGTGCTCGCGGCCGAGCTGGAGGAGATCGTGGAGGCGGCGAACCGGCGGCTCGACGACATGTCCGCAGGGCGGTATCAGCTGCGTCACTCCGACGCCCTGGCAGCGCGCGGTGCGACCTCCGGGCTCGGGATCGTCGTGTACGACGCGTTCACCGGACAGACCCGCCCCGCCCAGTCGCTCTCCGGGGGCGAGACCTTCCTGAGCTCACTCGCCCTCGCGCTCGGACTCGCCGAAGTCGTCACGGCGCGCGCGGGCGGCATCCGGCTCGACACCCTGTTCATCGACGAGGGCTTCGGGTCGCTCGACGGCGACACCCTCGAGGTGGCGATGCGCACTCTCGATGAGCTGCGACAGGGCGGACGCACCGTCGGCGTGATCAGTCACGTGGAGGCCATGCAGGAGCAGATCCCCGCCCAGCTCACCGTGCGTGCGACCGCGGACGGTCCGAGCGTCATCGAGATGCGATAGGCGGAAGCGGCCCCGGACTCGGCGCCCGTCCCGGCAGGACTCCGGACTCGGCGCCAATCCGGCAGGACTCCGGATTCAGCCCGCGTCCGGTACGACTCCGGAATCAGCCCGCATCCGGTGCAGCCCGAACCTCAGACGCCGTACTCGTCACGGATGAACGCGCGCAGCTGTTCGCTGCATCGCGCCACCGCCTCGCGCCAGTCGGTGAGCGCACCGTCCTCGGCGCTGTCCGACACCGCCCGGAACACGCGGATCGGAACGCCGAACTGGCCGGCCACCCAGATGTACGCGTAGGTCTCCATGTCGACCAGGGCTGCACCCGTCGGACGGATGACGGCGGTGACCTCGGCGTCGTCGACGAAGTGGTCACCGGTCGCGATGAGGACGCCGGGCATGCCCGTCGACACGCGGGCGGGGAGCGACACGTGCTGCCCGGCGACGCCGTCGAGGTCGGTGACATCGTGCTGGAAGGCGGTGCCGACCTCGTGCACGCCGTCGTCCAGCGCACGGTCGATCGCTCCGGCCGTGCCGACCACGACGATCTCGTCGTACTCCGCGGCATCCAGCGCGCGAGTGAGCGCGTACGTCGCCTGCAGCTTCCCTGGACCTGTCACCAGCCGGTCGAAGCCGGGAAGGGAGTCGGGGAAGGCGGAGAGTTCGGAGGCCAGAGCGGCGACGAGGAGTTTCACCGACTCATCCTTTCAGGTCGCACCTGGTAGGACGATGTGTCACGCATGCGTAACACGCAGGGGAGATACTGGGACGACGAACAGTGAGGAGCCATCGTGAGCCTGCAGCAGCAGATCGCCGAAGCGCTCGGCGTGAAGTCCGAGATCGATCCCGAAGCCGAGGTGGAGCGCCGCGTGCAGTTCCTCGTCGACTATCTCCGCACCACGGGAGCGCGCGGCTACGTGCTCGGCATCTCCGGCGGGCAGGACTCCACACTGGCGGGGAAGCTCGCCCAGCTGGCGGTGGAGCGCGTGCGAGCCGAGGGCGGCGACGCGAAGTTCCTCGCGGTGCGGCTGCCGTACCGCGTGCAGCACGACGCCGCAGACGCGGAGGCGGCGCTCGCGTTCATCGCTCCGGACTCCTCCGTCGAGGTCAACATCCAGAACGGCGTCGACGGTGTCGAGGCCGACATCGAGTTCGCCGTCACCAGCGACATCAGCGACTTCAACCGCGGCAACATCAAGGCGCGCGTGCGCATGGTCACCCAGTACGCCCTCGCCGGGCACGACGGACTGCTCGTCATCGGCACCGACCATGCCGCGGAGGCCGTCACCGGGTTCTACACGAAGTTCGGTGACGGCGCGGCCGACATCCTCCCCCTGTCCGGCCTCACCAAACGTCAGGGACGAGCGCTGCTGCGCGTGCTCGACGCCCCCGACCGGCTCGCGCTCAAGGTGCCGACGGCCGACCTCCTCGACGGGCAGCCGGGGCGGGCGGACGAAGACGAGCTGGGCCTCACATACGAGCAGATCGACGACTTCCTCGAGGGCAGGCCCGTCCCGCCTGAGGTCGCAGGGCGCATCGAGTCGAAGTACTTGGCGACGCAGCACAAGCGCCACCTTCCGGTCGGGCCCGACGACACCTGGTGGCGCTGACGCCGTCGACACCGCCTCTCCCTCCGCCCCGCCCCTGACAGGACGGGGCGGATTGATGTGTGCGCCCTCGAACGACGGGCGGTGTCGGATGCCACGGCTAGTGTCGAAGCAAGGCGAGAGAACGGAGCATCGTGCGGATCGACACTCAGGCGCAGCGCGTCATCTGGAGCGCGAGCGACCTCAAGGCGGCGGCCGAGTGCGAGTTCGCGTGGTGCCGTGCCATCGACGCGAAGCTCGGCCGTGTCCCCGCTGTCGAAGAACCCGAAGACGCCGCCCTCGCCCGTGCGGCTGAACTCGGCGACGTCCACGAGCGCGCCGTGCTCGCCCGCTATCAGAGCGAGCTGGGATCCGACGCCGTCCACGTCATCGACAAGGTGTCCTCGAGCGACGCCGAAGCCCTCGCCGCGGCCGTCGAAGAGACCGTCGAGGCGCTCCGATCTCCGGTGCGCGTCATCTTCCAGGCGGCGTTCGCGACCGACGAGTTCGTGGGCTTCGCCGACTTCCTGCGTCGCGACGACGACGGACGGTGGCGGGTCGAAGACTCCAAGCTCGCCCGCACCGCGCGCGTCACCGCGCTCATGCAGCTCGCGGCATACGTCGATCAGCTCGATCAGCTCGGCGTCGATCGATCCGACGAGGTCGACCTCATCCTCGGCGACGGCTCCCGCAGCACGCACCGGGTCGACGACCTGATGCCCCTGTTCCGGGTACGGCGGCAGCGTCTGCGGGCGCTCATCGCCGATCGCCGCATCGCCGACGGCGTCGAGGGGAGCGCTCTCGCCTGGGGAGACGACAGGGGAGACCTCGAGATCATGGCCTGCGGGCGCTGCGCCACCTGCGAGGAGCAGGTGGTCGCCCACCGCGATCTGCTCATGGTCGCCCGCATGCGCCCCGTCCAGCGCGCGCGGCTTCGGGCGGCAGGCATCCGCACCATCGACGAGCTCGCCGCGGCGTCTGATGCCCCCGAGGGCATGAATCCTGACACGTTCGACACGCTCCGGCGCCAGGCCGCGCTGCAGCTGCGCGCCGACGCCGACGGCGCTCCGACCTACGAGGTGCACTACGCCGCCGCGATCCACACGCTGCCCGTGCCGAGCCACGGCGACATCTTCTTCGACTTCGAGGGTGACCCGCTCTACACGGAGCCGGCGGCGGCGGGAGGCACCGCGCAGTGGGGCATCGACTACCTGTTCGGGTGGGTCGACAACGCCGACCAGTACACGGCGCTCTGGGCGCACGACTTCGACGCCGAGAAGCGCGCGCTCGAGACCTTCCTCGACTTCGTGAAGGTTCGCAGGGCCGCGCACCCCGGCATGCACATCTACCACTACGCGCCCTACGAGACGTCGCATCTCGTCGCCATGGCTGCGCGTCACGGCGTGCGCGAGGCCGAGGTCGACCGTCTGCTCCGCGAAGGCGTGTTCGTCGACCTGTACCCCCTGGTGCTGCGCACCGTGCGGGTGGGGTCGAGGTCGTACTCCATCAAGAAGCTCGAGCCTCTCTACATGGGCGACGACGTGCGGACGAGCGACGTGCAGAAGGGCGACGACTCGATCGTGCAGTACGTCGCCGCACGTCAGCTGGCCGCCGCCGGCGCGCAAGACGAAGCCGACGCCGTCCTCGCCGATCTCGCGGACTACAACCGCTACGACTGCGTGTCGACACGGCGCCTCCGCAACTGGCTCATCGACATCGCGCGACGCGAGGGGGTGACCCCGGCGCCGCCCGATGAGGCCGACGAGGTGATCTACGAGCCGTCGCCCCGCTCCGTGGCGCTGCTCGCCGACGCCGAGCGCGAGGCGAGGTCAGAGGGCGACGGCCAGATGCACCGGATCGCGGCCGCGGCGATCGACTACTTCCCGCGCGAGGCGAAGAGCTTCTGGGTCTCGCATTTCCAGCGGCTGCGTGAGCCTGTGACGATGTGGGAGGGGACCCGCGACGTCATCCGGGTCGACCCCTTCGTCTCTGCCGTGCGCCGTGACTGGAGCGTCGTCGAGGGGCGGAGGGTGATGTCGCGCGACATCGAGATCCGCGGCGAAGTGTCTCCCGGTACGACGCTCGGCGCCGGCGCCGAGCCCTTCGCCCTCTACGAGGTGCCTGCGCCCTTCGACGTCGACGTGCCGTCGCGAGCGGTCCACGTTCCGCACACCGTGCGCATCACGGAGGTGCTCGACGACGGCGGGTACCTCGTGACCGAGTCGGCGGTGCAGGGCCAGATCTGGGACGACCTGCCGACGGCGCTCACGCCGGCCGCGCCACCTCGCGTGGTGTCGCTGCAGGGTGCGATCGACGAGTGGGCCGACGCCGTGCATGCGGCCGCCCCCGACTTCCCGTGCGACGCGGCGACCGACATCATCCGCCGCATCCCCCCGAGAACCGTCTCCGGGGCGCCGCTGCCCCGTGCCGGAGACGACACGGTCGACGCCATCGTGCGGGGGATCCTCGATCTGGACCGCAGCTATCTCGCCGTGCAGGGGCCGCCGGGAACCGGCAAGACGTACACCGGTTCACGGGTCATCGCGCGTCTGGTGAACGAGCACGGGTTCAAGGTCGGGGTGGTGGCGCAGTCGCACGCCATCATCGAGACGCTGCTCGACCGCGTCGTCGAGGCGGGGGGCGACGCCTCGCGCGTGGCGAAGGCGCCGAAGGAACCAGGAGCCGACCCGGCCTACACGGTCATCCCGAAGAACGGCATGGCGTCGTTCCTCGCGGAGCACGACGGACACGGCGTGGTCGTCGGAGGCACCGCGTGGGACTTCAGCAACACGCAGCGCGTCGACCGCCATGGCCTCGACCTGCTGGTCATCGACGAGGCGGGCCAGTTCTCGCTCGCCTCCACGATCGCCGTCGCGGCCGGTGCCACACGGCTTCTCCTGCTCGGCGATCCCCAGCAGCTTCCGCAGGTGAGCCAGGGGGCGCACCCCGAGCCCGTCGACACGTCGGCGCTGGGCTGGGTGATGGGCGATGACGAGGTCGTACGTCCCGAGTACGGCTATTTCCTCGCACAGTCCTGGCGCATGCACCCGGCGGTCGCGGCGCCGGTGTCGACTCTCGCATACGCGGGGCAGCTGGCCTCCGCACCGGGGGCGGAGCGCCGCTCGCTCGATGGCGTCGATCCCGGCCTTCACGTCGTCCCCGTGCGCCACAGGGGCAATGCCACGCAATCCGCGGAGGAGGCGGAGCACGTCGTCCGGATCGTGCGCGATCTCGTCGGCCGTACGTTCACCGACAACGATGAACGCGCGTCGCGGAGACCTCTCGCCCCACGCGACATCATCGTCGTGACGCCGTACAACGCTCAGCGCCAGGTGGTGCACGAGGCTCTCGCCGCGGCGGGCTTCGGCGACGTCCCAGTGGGAACCGTCGACAACTTCCAGGGCAAGGAGGCCGTCGTCTCGATCACCTCTCTGGCGGCGTCGAGCGGGCGCGATGCGCCTCGTGGACCGGAGTTCCTCCTGCTGCAGAACCGTTTGAACGTGGCGATCTCACGTGCTCAGGTCGCGGCGTACCTCATCCACTCGCCGGCGTTGCTCGACGACCTTCCCCGTACACCGGAGGGTGTCGCCCGCCTCAGCGCCTTCGCACGTCTCGTGGGAGCAGCCGAGTGAGCGCGCAGACGCCGCCGACGCGGCAGAACTACGCGGATGCCGTCGGCGGCGCTCCGGTCGGCGTGGAGGCCTCGTCCCCGGCGTGGGCGGATGCCGCCGCCTCGGGTCATGCGGGATGGGCCGGCCACCACAGCGCGGATGAGATCCTCCGTGCCGCGGCCGAATGGGTGTGGATGCCCGGCGGGAGCGAGCATGACGAAGGCGACATCCACCTGGCGCGGTACCCGGCGCGCTTCGGCGGGGGCGTGCGAGGCTCGCGGGTCAGGTCGTGCCACGACGCGCGAACGGTCGTCGAGCGGGCGGTGGAACGCACGCGCGAGTGGGGTGAGAGCACGCTCACGATCTGGACGAGTGGGTCCGATGCCCCCGGGCTCGACGACGAGCTGCGTCGCCGAGGCGCCGAGCACATCGATACCGTGGCCGTCTTCGCGCTGCCGCTCGATGCCGCAGCCATCTCCGTACCTTCGGGCATCGAGTCGGAGATCGTGCGCACGATGGAGCAGGTGCGCGACGTCGATGCGATCAACGTCGACGTGTGGCAGCAGCAGCCGCTCGACGCCGAGGGCCTGCAGGCGGAGCTCGATGACGTCCGGGCCGCGCTGGCTGACGGGAGCGGTCTGCGTGTGCTCGCGCGGATCGACGGCGAAGCGGTGAGCACCGCCGGGTGTACGATCGTCGGCGGTTTCACGCGCCTCTGGGGCGCAGCCACCCTGCCGCACGCGCGAGGTCGCGGCGCCTATCGCGCTGTGCTCGCCGAACGTCTCAGGGCGAGCGGTCAGCGGGGAGCCGCGACCGCGCTCGTCAAAGGCCGGCACGCGACATCCGCGCCGATCCTCGCGCGGTGCGGATTCACGCATTTCGGCGACGAACGCGCCTTCCGGCTCGCCGTGTGATCCGCCTCCCGCGAGTCGTACGTCGGAGTCCGCCGGGTAACCGGCTCAGACGGTGCCGTAGAGCCGGTCGCCCGCGTCGCCGAGACCGGGCACGATGTACCCCTTCTCGTTGAGTCCTTCGTCGAGCGCGCCGAGCACGAGGGTCACGTCGCGGTCGCCCGCCATCGCCTCGATCGCCGCAACGCCCTCCGGGGTGCCGAGCAGGCAGATCGCCGTGACGTCCTTGGCGCCGCGGTCGAACAGGAACTGGATCGCGGCGGCCAGCGACCCGCCCGTCGCGAGCATCGGATCGATCGCGAAGCACTGACGGTCGCTCAGGTCGTCCGGAAGTCGCTCGGCGTAGGTCGTCGGCTCGAAGGTGGTCTCGTCGCGCACCATGCCGAGGAAGCCGACCTCAGCCGTCGGCAGCAGCTTGACGAGCCCCTCGAGCATGCCGAGGCCGGCGCGGAGGATCGGCACGACGATGGGCCGCGGCTCGGAGATCTTCACGCCGATGGTCGTGGTGACGGGGGTGGTGATCTCGACCGGGCTCACCTTCACATTGCGCGTCGCCTCATATGCGAGAAGCGTGACGAGCTCCTCGGTGAGCTGACGGAACACCGGCGACGGCGTGCGTGCGTCACGCAGCACCGAGAGCTTGTGGGTGATGAGGGGGTGGTCGGCGACGTGAACACGCATGGATACAGGCTAACGGGCAGCCCGGTCCGGCACGACATCGACGTGTGCGGACGCCGTAGGCTCGAACTCATGACAGCAGCCGACGCGCGCGCCATGCGGCGGGCTCTCGAGCTCGCGGCGCAGGCCGGCGCAGCCGAGGAGATCCCCGTCGGCGCCGTGGTGGTCGGGCCTGACGGAGATATCGTCGCCGATGGTCGGAACACGCGCGAGGAGAGCCACGATCCCACCGGGCACGCCGAGATCAACGCGTTGCGCGAGGCGGCGGCATCCGTCGGCTCATGGAATCTCGATGGTCACACCCTGGTCGTCACTCTCGAACCGTGCGTGATGTGCGCCGGCGCGATCCTGCAGGCCCGCATCTCGCGCGTCGTGTTCGGCGCATGGGATGACAAGGCTGGGGCGGCCGGGTCGATGTACGACGTCCTGCGCGACCGCCGCCTCCCGTATCGCGCGGAAGTCGTCGGAGGAGTCGACGAGCAGGCCGCCACCGTGCTGCTTCGGTCGTTCTTCGAGCGCCGCCGCTGAGCACAGCCGAGCACGGTCGAACACCGCACGCACGGCTGAGCACCGCACGCACGGTCGAGCACGGTCGAACACCGCACGCACGGTCGAGCACCGCACGCACGGCCGAGCACCCGAGCGCGCCCGCGCGCGACGCTACCGCGCCGAGGCGGCGGCATCGGCAAGCGCTCCCACGAGCGTGAGGTAGCCCTGTGCGCGCTCGTCGAAGTACCCGATGTGGCGCACGCCGTGTTCGTCGACGGTGCTCTGCGACGCGTGGCCCTCGACGGGAAGGCCGGGCACAGTCCCTCCGTCGACGGCGGGCGCCGGGCCGCCGTCGCACTCGTACACGATGACCCCGGGGATGTCCCGCGGGTCGACCGGATGCTGTCCGAGCCGCCCCAGCGGAGCGATGCCGTCGTCGGCCCCCTCTGTGGCATAGAGCACGAGGTCGCCACGGGAGATCGCGTCGGCGATCGCGACGCGAGCCGCGTGCGTGACACCGGCCGAGGCGATCGAGAAGGCCGTGTGCACCTGGCCGGACATGCCGAGCGCCAGCATCTCTCCGAGCAGGGTCGTCGAGTACGAGTAGGTCACGACGGCGATGTGCGCCGCCGGGTTCCGCTCCCTGACGCGGTCGATGTCGACGGCGAGCCTCGCCGCCCCGATCGTCGCATGCGTCGTCGACCGCGCGGTCACGTGGGTGCCCGAGTCCCACCCGAACCACGCGATCGTCGCGACCGACCGCGGCGTTCCTCGCGCGACGCACGCGCGCAGAACGTCGGCGCAGATGCGCTGGGCGGCATCCGCCCACGATGGCAGCGCGCTCAGATCGGTGTCGATGCCGTGCAGGACGAAGACGACGAGATCGGCGGTGGAGACATCGCCGAACGAGATCACGGCATAGGCGCGCTCGCCGACCAGCGAGAACGACTCCAGGTGCGCCTGCGGGTCGCGGTCGAGAACGGCCTGCACGTTGTGCAGCTGGTGCCGTGTCCCGGTGGGCAGGTCGACGCGCGACAGCGCGTGCGTGAACGCGTCGGTCACCAGCGGGTCAGTCGGAGGACTTCAGCACGAACACGTCGGTCGAGGGCTCCGGGTCGATCGCGGGCCGGTACACGTCGGGCTCGATGTAGATCACCCGGGCGACGGGAACGGACTCGCGGATGCGCGCTTCGATGGCGTTGATGTCGTCGGCCACCTCGCGCAGCGGCCGGTCGGAGCTCATGGCGACCTTCGCGGCGACGAGCAGCTCATCGGGACCGAGGTAGAGCGTCTTCATGTGGATGATCTTCTCCACCTCGTCTCCGTCGTTGATCGCGTCGACGATGCGGTCGTGGTCCGCGGGGCTCGCGCCCTCACCGATCAGGAGGCTCTTCGTCTCGATCCCGAGCACGATGGCGATGGCGACGAGGAGCACGCCGATCATGATCGTGCCGAGAGCGTCGAACAGCGGGTTCCCCGTGATCAGCGTGAGCCCGACGCCGAGCAGGGCGAATGCGAGACCGGTGAGCGCGCCGGTGTCCTCGAGCAGCACCACGGGCAGTTCGGGCGCCTTCGCTCGGCGGACGAATGTCGCCCACGACTGTCCCTTCTCGCGCACCTCATTGCTCTCCTTCACGGCGGTGCGCAGGGACAACGACTCCAGCACGATCGCCACGAGCAGCACCGCCAGCGGGAGCCACCACCACGTGTGATCGAGCTCGTGGGGGTTTCGGAGCTTGTCGACCCCCTCGTAGATCGCGAAGACGCCGCCGACCGAGAAGAGGATGATCGACACCACGAAGGCCGAGACGTAGCGTTCGCGCCCGTACCCGAACGGGTGCTCGCGGTCGGCGGCGCGCTGCGCCTTCCTGCCTCCGAACATCAGCAGGAGCTGGTTGCCGGAATCCGCGACCGAGTGGATCGCCTCGGCGAGCATCGATGCGGAGCCCGAGAGCGCCCAGGCGATGAACTTCGCCAGCGCGATCCCCATGTTCGCGAGGAACGCCGCGATGATTGCCCTGCTGCCACCCGATGCACTCATGGTTCGAGTGTAGGACCGTCGCTCCCGCGCTCGCGGGGGCCGTGCGGCACGTCGCGGGGTCGCCCCGCCGTAGGATGACGGCATGGCAGACTCGCTCCCCGCTCTCGCGTTCCTCGGTGCCGGATCCATGGGGGGAGCGATCCTGCGCGGCGTGATCGCCAGCGGCATCCGCGTCGACGGCGGCATCACGGCGACCAATCGCTCTCCCGAGAGCGCGGCGGTCCTCGCCGACCTGCCGGGGGTCACGAGCATCGCTCTCGCTGACGCTCCCGAGGGCAATCTCGAGGCCGCGGCATCCGCCGACATCGTGCTCGTCGGGGTGAAGCCGGCCATGGTGCCGGATCTGCTGCGCGAGATCGCGCCGCGCCTGCGTGAGGACGCCGTCGTGGTGAGCCTGGCGGCCGGCGTGACCCTGCGGACGTTCGCCGACGCGCTCGGGGAGAGCGCGCGGGTCATCCGTTCCATGCCCAACACCCCGGCCACGGTCGGCCGTGCCGTCACCGGCCTCGCGACGGGCAGCGCGGCGACGGCGGAGGACCTGGCGGTGGTGCGTCGTCTGTTCGAGACCGTCGGCGCGGTCATCGAGGTTCCGGAGTCTCAGATCGACGCGCTGTCCACGATCTCCGGCTCGGGCCCCGCGTACGTCTTCCTCCTCATCGAGGAGTTCACCCGGGCGGCCATGGGCATGGGCTTCGACGAGGGCGCCGCGCGGCTCATGGCCGAGCAGACCTTCATCGGAGCGACCGCCCTGCTCGACGCATCGGGGGAGCACCCGGCGGAGCTGCGTCGCAGGGTGACGAGTCCGAAGGGCACGACCGAGCGCGCCATCGCAGTGCTGCAGGACGCCCACCTCGACCGGATCTTCGCGGATGCCGCGGCGGCCGCCCTGGCGCGTGCCAAGGAGCTGGCTGCCGGAGCCTGAGCCGCGGCACACGGACGGGCGCGTCGGAGCTCGAGGTCTGGCCGCCACGCCCGGCCCGGCTCACGACTCGCTGGACACCTCCGCGAGCACTTCGGGCCAGCGGCGGTCGAGGATGCGGCCCCCCAGCGCCCCTCCGCCCCACACCGCCGCGGCACCCAGCACGACACCGCAAGCGAGGCTCACCCAGCCGAGGGCCGGGGCGCTGAGCGCGGCGATCGCGAAGCCGAGGGCCGGGGCGCCGAGGATCAGGGTGATCGGCGACATGACGGCCATGGCGATGAGCGACTGCACGCCGCCGGACGATCCGCGTCCGAACGGGCTCGCCTCGGGCGCCGGCGCCCTGCCGGGGAGGAAGCTGCCGGCGAACGCGCCTGCGCCCGCCGACACCGCGCCGAGGCCGAGAGCCGCGCCCAGGCTCGCCGGGAGCAGATCGATCCGACCCGCGAGCACGCAGCTCGCGATGCACAGCACGACCGTCAGCGGCACCGCGACGACGCCGAAGGCGAGCAGGCGCCCGAAGCGATCGGCCGTGCCGCGCACGCCGGAGAGGATGTGCAGGGCGACGGCATCGTTGTCGTAGGCGATCGACATCTGCACGATCGTGCCGGCGAGGAGCGCGTTGATCGCCGGCACGAGCACCACACCCGACACGAATCCCACTGCGTCATCGCTCACGCGGTTCATGACGATGACGCCGACGAGGATCGCGGGCAGGAAGAGCATCATGACGATGTTGATCACCTGACGCGGGTCGCGGCGGAAGTAGCGCAGCGAGCGGGCTCCGATCGCGCCGACCGGGTTCGCCGGGAGCATCCGGTCGACGATGCCGCCCGAACGGACCCGTCCACCGCCGCTGCTCTGGATCGGCGCGACGAGGCGAGCGGCCAGCAGCGCCCGCGCGGCGAACCACAGCGCGACGACGGTCGCGAGGGCGATCAGCAGCCGCGCGCCGGCCCACCCCAGCTCGCCCTCGACGAGCGCGGCGGGCACCCCGAAGACGGCCGCCAGCGGCGTCCAGGCGAGCACCTCCGCCACACCGCCGAAGACCGCGCCGATGTCTCCGACCCGACGGAGTGCGCTGAGCACCAGATTGATGATGAGGCCGGAGCACGCCGCAAGCAGCACGCCGATCGTCATCACGAGGTCGCGCGCCCGGCGTCTGGCCAGCCATCCCGCGAGGACCCCGCTGATCACTCGGGCACCGAGCACGCACAGCGCGAGAGCGAGCGGGAGGGTCAGCAGCGCGGCGATGACGGCGAAGCCGTTCACCGACCAGCCGACCAGCATGAGCAGCAGCCCGAGTGCCGTCCCGATGCCGCCGATCGTCGTCGTGCCCGCGACCACGAGGCCTGGAAGCAGCGTCTTCGCCGTGACGGGCAGCAGGGCGAACCGCTCCGGCGCCAGCGAATCGTCGCCGCTCACGAGCAGCGAGCCCACCCACCAGCCGGCGACGATGACGGCGCCCGCGAGCACCATGACCGTCACGGCGCTGCCCGGAGCCGCGAGGCGCAGCGCCAGGAGGCCGGCCGCGAGCAGCGCCAGGAAGCCGAGAGCCATGAGCCCCGTGATGACGAGCGTGACGATCATCCACGGGTTGCGGGCGAGCTGGTGGCCGAGCTGGCGCCAGCGCAGCCCTACGAGGAGCGCAACCATGCCAGCGTCTCCGCTCCGAGCTCGTGGGCGCCGACCAGCGACAGGAAGCGCTGCTGCAGCGACATCCCCGCGCGCACCTCGTCGAGGCTGCCGTTCGCCAGCAACCGGCCTTCGGCGACGATCGCCACCCGGTCGCACATCGACTCCACGAGCTCCATCACGTGGCTGGACAGCACGACCGTCCCGCCGCCGTTGACGAAGGCGCGCAGGATCTGGCGGATCGTCTCGCCCGACACGGGATCGACGGCCTCGAGCGGCTCGTCGAGGATGAGCAGCCGCGGCGCGTGGATGAGCGCGCACGCCAAACCGATCTTCTTGCGCATTCCGGCGGAGTAATCCACGACGAGCGTGCTCCCCGCATCCGCGAGGCCGAGGGCGTCGAGCAGCTCGCCCGCGCGAGAGACGACGTCGGCCTCGGGCATGCCGCGCAGGAGTCCGCTGTAGCGCAGCAGCTCGGCGCCCGTGAGGCGGTCGAGCATGCGGATGCCGTCTGGCAGCACGCCCATCCTGGCCTTGGCCTCCGCGGGGTTCTGCCAGACGTCGACACCGAGCACCCACGCGGTTCCCGCGTCGGGGCGCAGCAGCCCGGTCGTCATCGAGAGCGTCGTCGTCTTGCCCGCTCCGTTCGGGCCGAGGAGCCCGAGCATGGTGCCGGACGGGACGTCGAGCGAGAGATCGTCGACGGCGATCTTCCGTCCGAACTGCTTGCGCAGGCCGCGGAGGGCGAGCACGGGAGGGGCCGCTGTGGGGTCGGTCATGCCCCCATCCCATCACGACGACGGATGCCGCGGCATCCGTCGCGCGGGGGATATCGTGACGCGGCTCAGCGGTCGAGCGCGGCGAACCGCTCGATGTCGCTGTTGGTGCCCGACACGATGATCAGGTCGTGGTTCGTGACCACGGTGGTCGCCTCGGCGTAGCGGAACGGCTTGCCGGGGCTCTTCACGCCGACCACGGTCACCTTGTACTTCGAGCGCACGCCGGACTCGTTCAGGCCGATGCCGCGGATGAACTTCGGCGGGTACATCTTCGCCAGCACGAAGTCGTCGTCGAAGCGGATGAAGTCGAGCATCCGTCCCGAGACGAGGTGGGCGACGCGCTCGCCGGCCTCGCGCTCGGGGTAGATGACGTGGTTCGCGCCGACCCTGGCGAGGATCTTGCCGTGCGACTGCGACACGGCCTTGGCCCAGATCTGCGGAACCTTGAGGTCGACCAGGTTGGCCGTGATCAGCACCGACGCCTCGATCGACGAGCCGACGGCGACGACGGCGACCTGGAAGTCCTGCGCGCCGATCTGCTGCAGCGCCTCGATGTTCTTGGCGTCGGCCTGCACGGTGTGGGTGACCCGGTCCGACCACTTCTGCACGAGCTCGAGGTTCTCGTCGATGGCGAGCACCTCGCGGTCGAGACGGTCGAGCTCACCGGCGCACGCGGCGCCGAACCGGCCGAGACCGATGACGAGAACGGGAGCGTCGCCCCGGAGGACTTCAACCAACGATGGGCCTTTCCACGGGCAGTGAGTAGTACTGCGATCGGGAGGTCGCGGCGACCGCCGCGGCGAGTGTCACTGTACCAACGCGCCCCATGAAGATGGTGGCGGCCAGCACGTAGGAACCGGAGTCCGGCAGGGTCTCGGTGAGCCCGGACGACAGGCCGACGGTGGCGAACGCCGAGATCACGTCGAAGAGCACGTGGCTGATGTCGTCCTTCGTGATCTGCGCGATCACGATGGTCGAGAGGGCCACGATCGTGGCTCCCCACGCGACGACGCTGAGCGCGACGCGCTGCACGTCGCTGGGGATGCGGCGTCCGAAGACCTGCACCGACTGGCGCCCTCGGGCCTCCGACCACACCGCGATCGCCAGCACCGCGAGCGTGGTCACCTTGATGCCGCCGGCCGTCGACGCCGAGCCGCCGCCGACGAACATGAGCATGCACGCGGCGAGCAGCGAGGAGCCGTTCAAGTCGGCCATGTCGATGACGTTGAAGCCGCCCGACCGCGTCATGGCCGAGAGGAAGAACGCCTGGAAGGTGGTGTCCGTCGCGTCCATCGAGCCGAAGGTCGCAGGGTTGTCGTATTCGAGGATCAGGAAGACCGCCGCGCCTGCGAAGAACAGCAGCACCGTGGTGACGATCGTCAGCTTCGAGTGCAGCGACCACTTCTTCACGTGCCAGGTGTGCTTCGCCAGGGTGTAGATCACGGGGAAGCCGATGCTCCCGAGGAAGACGCCCGCCATCAGCAGCGTGAGCACGAGGTAGTCGTCGGCGAACACCGCGACGCCGCCGTCGTTGGGGACGAATCCGGTGTTGGTGAACGCCATGGCGGCGAAGTACGGCGCCTCCCACAGGGCGGCGAAGGCGTCGACGCCCGCCATCACGAGGGCGGGGTAGAGCAGCACCGCGAGTGCGCCTTCGATGATGAGGGCCGACAGGGCCACCGTCATGAGCAGCTGGCCGACCTCGCCGAGGCGCACGGTCTGGCTCTCGTTGACGACGCCGCCGTGCGCGCGGAGCGGGTTGGTGTCGCCGGCCGCCATGAGCTTGGCGCGCAGCCCGAGCCGTTTCGAGATCAGCATGCCCATGAGCGACGCGAGGGTCAGCACGCCGAGCGCGCCGATGTTGACGCCGATGAACACGAGCACGTGACCGAACGGCGACCAGTGGTTCGCCATGTCGACGGTCGCCAAACCGGTGACGCAGATCGTCGAGACGGCGGTGAACAGGGCGTCGGAGAGCGGTGTGACCTCGCCGCTGGCCGACGAGATCGGCAACGACAGCAGCACGGTGAACACGAGGATGAGGAGGGCGAAGACCACGATCGCGAATCGCGACGGCGATGAGGTCACGATGTGCTTGCCCCAACCGGCCACGCCTTCCAGACGCTGACGGGGAGACGACGCCGAAACGATGCCCGACATCGCGTCCCCTCTCGCCTCCGGCTGTGCGCCCATGCCCGGCGCCGCTGGCCGAGCCTTCGTCATGGTACTCCGTGCCGGGGGAGACTAGCCTGATCACATGACCGACATCTTCGACGTGATCGCGGACGGCACGAGGCGCGACATCCTCCAGCTCCTCCTGCGCAGGACCGCCGAGGGTGACGCGGGGACGAGCGTGAGCCAGATCGTCGCCGATCTGGGCATCAGTCAGCCCACCGTGTCGAAGCACCTCAAGGTGCTGCGCGACGCAGAGCTCGTCACCGTGCGCGAAGACGGGCAGCGGCGCTTCTACAGCTTGTCGGTCGCGCCGCTCGAAGCCGTCGACGACTGGCTCGTCCCCTTCCTCGTCGACGCATACGGCGATGAGGCGCCCGACGTCGATTATCCGGGGCAGCCTCTCCCCGACGGCGCCGCTCATGCCGCCGAGGTCGTCGGAAGGGCTGCGGCCTCGGCCGCGCACGCGGTCACGACCGCGCTGAAGCGGTTCGGCGGCTGAACGACGGTTCTCCCGACGGGTCGGGCCGTCTCTTCGTGCGCGGGCTCTCTCTTCGTGCGCGGGCTCTGCCGACGCCGGAAGGGCTCGCGGGGTCAGCGCCGCCCTGCCTTGCGGCGGAACAGCCAGGATCCCCAGACCACCGCGACCGCGAGGATGGCGAGGCACCAGCCGATCGCCCACCACGGCTCGGCGTGCAGCGGCGTGTCCATGAGGAGGCCGCGGATGGTCTCGACGATCGGCGTGATGGGCTGGTTCGCCGCCACCGGCTGCAACCACTCCGGCATGCTCGCGACGGGCACGAACGCGCTCGAGAGGTAGGGGAGGAAGAGCAGGATGAACCCGTATCCGTTGGCACCCTCCGGGCTCGCCGCCGCCAGGCCGATCGCGGCGAAGAGGTAGGTGAGGGCGAGGATGTACAGGGTGATCAGGGCGGCCAGGGCCACCCACTCGATGAACGACGCGGTCGGGCGGAACCCGACGAGCACGCCGACGCCGATCACGATGGCGGTCGCGACGAGGTTGCGCAGCACGCTCGCGATGACGTGACCGGTGAGCACGGCGCCGGCGCGCAACGGCATGGTGCGGAATCGGTCGATGATGCCCGAGCGCATGTCGCCGGCGACGTACACCGCGGTGGACGAGGCTCCGAAGCCGGCACACGTCAGGATGATGCCCGGCACGACATAGTCGACGTACGCCCCGGACGGATCGATCGCGCCGCCGAACACCCAGGTGAACATCAGCATGAGCATCACGGGGAGCATGATGGCCATGACGAGGGATTCCCCGTCGCGGAGCGAGTGGCGAAGGCTTCGTCCGACGAAGATGCTCTCCGCGGTGACGCCGCGCAGGCGCGGGCGCAGAGCCGGAGTCGATGCGGACGTGGTGTGTGCGTGGGCGAGGGTGCTCATGCGGGCTCCTTCAGGGTGATGGTGTCAGCGGAGTGTTCGGTGACGGCGAGGAAGACGTCGTCGAGGGTCGGGCGCCGCAGCGTGACGATGCCGTCCCGGCCCGACTCGTCGAGTCGATCGAGCGCGCGGCGCAGCCCCGACACCGATCCGTCGGTCGGGATCTCGCTGAGAAGCGTCCCTCGTGCGTCGTGGAGTTCGACGGTGTCGCCGCCGACACGCGCTTTCAACTCGGCGGCGGATCCCAGCGCGGCGATCCCTCCGTCGTGCAGCACGGCGATGCGGTCGGCGAGCTGATCCGCCTCCTCGAGGTACTGCGTCGTCATGAACACGGTCGTGCCCGCCGCGGCCAGCGAGCGGATGATGTCCCAGAGGTCGCGCCGGCTGCGGGTGTCCAGTCCCGTCGTCGGCTCGTCGAGGAAGAGGATCTCGGGCGCGATGACGAAGCTCAGCGCGAGGTCGAGTCTGCGGCGCATGCCCCCGGAGAACGTGCGGACGGGGCGCTTGGCGGCATCCGTCAGATCGAACTGCGCGATCAGCTCGGATGCCCTGCGACGGGCGGACGCGCGCCCGTAGCCGCTGAGCCGGGCGAACATCACGACGTTCTCCGAGGCGGTGAGCGCGTCGTCGACGGCGGCGGACTGACCGGTCAGGCTGATCCGCTGCTGCACGGCGGTGCTCTGCGTCCTGGTGTCGAAGCCTGCGACGGTGGCGGTGCCTGCGTCCGCGGCGACGAGCGTCGTGAGGATGTTGATGGTCGTGGTCTTGCCGGCTCCGTTCGGTCCGAGCAGTGCGAAGACCTCGCCGCGCGCGACGGTGAAGGAGAGGCCGTCCACGACGGGGCGTCCTCCGAAGGCCTTGCGCAGGCCCCGTACCTCGATGGCGGGGATCATGGTGTTCCTTTCTGTGTACGACTGAAACTGTGTATGAACAACGCAACTGTGTATGACAGTAACACACTGTTTAGAAGATAAACAGAAGTAGGATGGTTCCATGAGCGAGACCGAGGCGACCGAGCTTCCTCGCGGCATCGCCCTCGCCTGGGGCGTCGCCGCCAATCCCCAGCGCGGACCCAAGCGCGAGATGAGCGTGGAGCGGATCGTCGACGCCGCGGTGGAGCTGGCGGATGCCGACGGCATCGGCGCCGTGTCCATGGCCGCGGTCGCCGCGAAGCTGGGGTTCACCCCCATGTCGCTCTACCGCTACGTCAGCGCCAAGGACGACCTGCTTCTGCTGATGCAGGAACAGGCCACGGGGCTTCCCCCGGAGAGCCACCGTGAGCTCGACGGCTGGCGCGACAAGCTCCGCGCCCTCTTCGAAGCGCAGGTGCTGTGCTACCTGCGTCATCCCTGGATGCTGTCGCTGCCCATCGCCGGCTCGCCGATCACGCCGAACAGCTCGGCGTGGATGGAGGCCGGCCTCACTGCGCTCGAGGAGACCCCGCTCGACGCCGACGAGCGGCTGGCCGTGGCGCTGGCGATGACGGGCCACGCGCGCTGGTGCGGCATCGTGCAGGCGGGGTACGCCGAGGAGTCGCGCCGCACGGGACGGTCGGCGGCGGAGGTCTCCCAGAACGAGGCCGAGCTCTTCGATCGGGTCATCGATGCGACCGAGTTCCCGGCCCTGCGCCGGGCGATCGACGACGGCGTCTTCACCTCGGCCGCCGATCCGTTCCGCTTCGCCGTCGAACGCACGCTCGACGGGGTGTCGGCATACATCGACGCGCTCGACCGCGGCGAGCCCCGCGCCCTGCCGCACACCTGGCTCGCGGTCGATCCGGTCGAGCTCGCCGGCGACCGGCGCGTGCGCGAGGCGCAGAAGGCGGTGCGCGAGGCCGAGAAGGCGCTGCACGCCGCCAGGAAGGTGGAACGCCAAGCGCTCAAGGATGCCGCGGAGCGTATGGCGCGGGCGAAGCGGCAGGCCTGAGGTCTGTCGGCTCCCGCGGGCGCAGTTCACATCTGTCACCCGGGTTTACATGCGTCCCAGCAAGCACATAGAGTGTGCACATCGAGAAAGGGGTACGTGGGATGCCCGAAGTTCCTGACGTCCGGTTCCTGACCGTGGCAGAGGTCGCCGAGCTCATGCGTGTGTCGAAGATGACCGTGTATCGCCTCGTGCACGCGGGCGAGCTGCCCGCGATCCGGTTCGGGCGCAGCTTCCGCGTGCCCGAGTCGGCCGTGGCCGAGGCGTTACAGCGGCCGATCGCCGACGTCGGTTAGCGCTCGCGTCGTTTGCTAAGATGATCCGAGGCATTTTTCCGTGCCCGTACCCGGGTGTCCTTTTGTGCGACGCCCAGCCCCTGACGTAGTGAGGTTTCCGTGGGTTCTGTCATCAAGAAGCGCCGCAAGCGCATGGCGAAGAAGAAGCACCGCAAGCTGCTTCGCAAGACTCGCCACCAGCGCCGCAACAAGAAGTAAGCGGCCAGACACCGAGCGCCTGTCTTCGGACGGGCGCTTTGTGTCTCTGCCCCCGTCCAGAATCACGCCTCAGGAGGATGCCGTGAAGACGATCACCGTCAGCGAGCTCGCCGCGCGGGAGAACACCCCGCTCATCGACGTGCGCGAACCGGACGAGTTCGCGGCGGGTCACGTGCCCGGCGCCGTGAACATCCCCATGTCGCAGCTCGGCGACCGGCTCGAGGAGCTTCCCGGTGAGGCCTTCGACGTGATCTGCCAGATGGGCGGGCGGTCGGCGCGCGTGGTCGAGGCCCTCGAGGCCCGCGGCTACGACGCCACGAACGTCGAGGGCGGGACGGCCGCCTGGATCTCGGCCGGCCACGAGGTCGAGGTGCCGTCGGCGTGACCACGCTCACGCTCATCGGCAAGCCCGACTGCCATCTGTGCGACGTCGCGTCCGATGTGATCGACGCCGTCGTCGCCGAGCTGCCCGATGCCGCGGCCGAGCAGATCGAGATCGTCGAGGCATCCATCCAGGACGACCCCGCGCTGTACGAGATGTGGTGGGAGAAGATCCCCGTCGTGCTCATCGACGGCGAGTTCCACGCGCACTGGCGTGTGTCGCCCGAGCGGCTGCGCCACGCCCTCGAGGATGCGCTGCGGAGCGACGCGTCCGCCGACCAGGAGGTGTCCCGATGACCATCCGCCATGTGGTGAGCTGGAAGCTCGCCGCCGAAGACCCGGCTGTGCGTGCCGAGCAGGCGGCGGAGGTCGCTCGTCGTCTGCTCGCCCTCGACGGCGTCGTCCCTGAGCTGCGCGCGATCTCCGCGGGGGCGAACACGGCGTACCCCGACGCCAACTGGGACGTCACGCTCGTCGCGGACTTCGACTCGATCGCCGACCTGGAGCGCTACCAGGTGCATCCGGCGCACGAGGAGGTCGTCGCGTACGTGCGGTCGGTGGTGGCCTCGCGCGTGGCCGTCGACTTCGAGCTCTGAGCCCGGCCGCACTCGCAGGGCGCGCATCGGAGCACTTGAAACACAAATGTAACCGTCAGAACGCGGTTGCCGGTGGGGGCGTCGCCTGCGAGCGTGTTTAGATGATGTCCTACCCGTCCCGGGCACACAGCCCTCGTCACACAGGAGCAGATATGCAGCGCCGCACCATCATCGCCGGGATCGCACTCGCCGCGACCGCCACCCTCGCTCTCGCAGGGTGCGCGACCGGTGGTTCGGGCGACGGGGGCGGGTCGGGTTCCGGTGCCGGCGACGAGTACGGCCTCGTGCAGCCGGGAACGCTCACGGTCTGCTCCGACGTCCCGTACCCGCCGTTCGAGATGGAGGGCGGAGACAACGGCACGGGTTACACCGGTTTCGACATCGATCTGCTCGGAGCGATCGCGAAGAAGCTCGACCTCAAGCTCTCGGTGCAGGACGTGGGCTTCGAAGCGCTGCAGTCGGGCACCACGCTCGCCAACGGCACGTGCGATGTCGGCGCATCGGCCATGACGATCACCGAAGAGCGCAAGGCCAACATCGACTTCTCCGACCCCTACTACGACTCGCTGCAGTCGCTGCTCGTGCGCACCGACTCCGGCATCGAGAGCATCAAGGACCTCGACGGCAAGAACGTCGGCGTGCAGCAGGGCACCACGGGCGAGGCTTACGCGACCGAGAACGCTCCCGGAGCGGTCCTCGTGCAGTACCCGTCCGACGGCGAGCTGTGGCCCGCCATCCAAGCCGGGCAGATCGACGCGATCCTGCAGGACCAGCCCGTCAACCTCGAGCACGAGAAGGCCGACAAGGCGTACAAGATCGTCGAGACCTACAAGACCGACGAGTCCTACGGCTTCGCCTTCGCGAAGGGCGAGAAGGACGCCCTGCTGAAGGCGGTCAACGACGCGCTCGGCGAGCTGCGCGACAGCGGCGACTACCAGACGATCTACGACACCTACTTCGCCGCGAAGTAAGGCGGCGAGCAGGCGAATCGGGAGGGCCCCCACGATGGCGTTGAGGCGCACTCAGAAGCAGAAGCTGTATCGGTACTCCGTCTACGCGGTGCTCATCATCCTGGTCATCTGGGGTGTGCTGAGGACCGACTGGGCCGAGATCGGCAAGATGTTCTTCGACCCGGTGGTCGCGGCGAAGATGTTCCCGGGGATCATCACGACCGCACTCGTCAACACCCTGTGGTTCACCGCGGTCGCGTTCATCGGCGGATTGCTCCTCGGGGTCATCCTCGCGCTGCTGAAGATGTCGAGCATCGGCCCGTTCCGGTGGATCGCGACGGCGTGGATCGAGCTCTTCCGCGGACTCCCGGCGATCATGACGATCTTCGCGATCTCGCAGGTGCTGCCGATCGCGACGAAGATCCCCGGCCAGAAGCTCGGCGGGCCGGTCGTGCTCGGTCTCATCGGCTTGATCCTCGTGGCGTCCGCCTACATGGCCGAGACGATTCGCGCCGGCCTCCAGGCCGTGCCGAAGGGGCAGACCGAGGCGGCCCGTTCCCTCGGCATGTCTCCGATGAAGACGACCTTCTGGATCGTGGTCCCGCAGGGTTTCCGCATCATCATCCCGCCGCTGACGAACGAATTCGTGCTGCTGCTCAAGGACACCTCGCTGCTGTTCGTCGCAGGCACGTTCATCTGGTCGAAGGAGCTCACCAACTTCGCCAAGGACGCGACGACGCAGAACCAGAACGCGACACCCCTCGTGATGGCGGCGATCCTGTACCTGATCGTCACGATCCCCTTGACGCGGTTCACCGCGTACCTCGAGCGACGGATGGCGAAGCAGCGATGAGCACGGATCTGATCGACGTCCAGGCCCCCGCGATCGACGTGCAGGGGCTCGTCAAGACCTACGGCGACAACGAGGTGCTCAAGGGCATCGACCTCACCGTGACGGCCGGCGAGGTGGTGTGCGTGATCGGGCCGTCCGGGTCGGGCAAGTCGACGCTGCTGCGGTCGGTGAACCTCCTGGAGGAGCCGACCGCCGGCAAGGTGCTCATCGAGGGCATCGACATCACCGACCCCGACATCGACATCGACCGTGTGCGCACCCGCATCGGCATGGTTTTCCAGAGCTTCAACCTCTTCCCGCACATGAGCGTGCTCGACAACCTCACGATCGCGCAGCGGCGTGTGAAGAAGCGCTCGAAGGAGGAATCGGAGCGGGTCGCGCACGAGATGCTGGGCCGCGTCGGGATGGGGCATAAGGCGGATGCTTTCCCCGCGCAGCTGTCCGGAGGCCAGCAGCAGCGCGTGGCGATCGCCAGGGCGCTGTGCATGAATCCCGACATGATGCTGTTCGACGAGCCGACCTCGGCTCTCGACCCCGAGCTCGTGGGCGAGGTGCTCCAGGTCATGCGCTCCCTCGCCGACGAGGGCATGACGATGCTCGTCGTGACGCATGAGATGGGCTTCGCGCGCGAGGTCGGGTCACGCCTCATCTTCATGGACGGCGGGCACATCCTCGAGGAGGGCGACCCGCGTGAGGTGCTCGCCAACCCGAAGCACCAGCGCACGAAGGACTTCCTCTCCCGCGTGCTCTAGCGCTCAGATCGTATTCCCTTATACCGGTAGGGAACAGGGCTTTTCCTGCTCCGCGCCCTTTCCCCTCACGTAAGCTGGCGGCACCGGTCGCTGGGGTGGCCGGTGGTCGATCCAGCGAGTGATCGACATCTGGGGGGCTGCACTCGTCGACCCCGTTGTCGGGCGAGATGCGGTCGAACGCTGGGCAAGGGGGATGCGGGGTGGCACTTTTCAGCCGTCGTCGCCGGGGAACGGACGAGCAGTCCGACGCGAACGCGTCGATGCCCGACGCAGCCAAGGGCACGGATGACGCATGGGGCCCGTTCGAAGCGCTCTTCTCACCGAGTGCCGGGGTTCCGTCTGCTGCGCAGCCGATGCCGCGCTCCGACCGGCACGCGCATGCATCCCGTGCCGACGGCGGCCCGGTGCCGGCCGTTGCCGCGCCGACCGCTGCGGTGCCGAGCGTTGCGGTGCCGAGCGTTGCGGTGCCGAGCGTTGCGGTGCCGACCGTTGCGGTGCCGACCGGTCCGGTGTCGACCGGCCCGGTGCCGACTGACCCGGTGCCGACCGTTGCGATGCCGACCGGCCCGGCGCCCGCCCGCACCGACGCGTCCGTCCGCGCGACCGCTCACGTCGCCCTGGAAGACGTGAGCACCGGCCTGCCCTCGCTGCTCCCCGACGTCGGAGAGCCGCGGCACGCCGTGCCCTTCCGCGCGACGGCGACCGGCGCGTCGCGCCCTCGTAGTCTTCCGGATACTCCGGAACCCGAGCGAACGTCGTCGCTCAGCCTCACGGCAACCGAACAAGAGAGAGCAAGAATGGCAAATCTGGAACAGTCCGTACAGGAACTTCTGTCGATCGATGGCGCGACAGGCGCGGCGATCGTCGACTCGGCGTCGGGCATGGCGCTCGGCCAGGGCGGGCAGCCCGGGTTCGATCTCGGCGTCGCTGCGGCGGGGAACGCGAACGTCGTGCGCGCCAAGCTCCAGACCATGAAGGAACTCGGACTCGGCGGTCGGATCGATGACATCCTCATCACCCTCGATGAGCAGTACCACCTCATCAACGTGCTGAGGGGAAACGGCCTCGACAATCTCTTCATCTATCTGGTGCTCGACCGTGCGAAGTCGAATCTCGCACTGGCAAGGCACAAGCTCGCCGCGGTGGCTGCTCAGATCTCGATCTGAACAGCGCGAAGGGGGCCGTCAGACGCTGACGGCCCCCTTCGTCCATGGCGCCGGGGTTCGCGCCGCGCACGCATCCTCGGACGGTGCGGCCTCCCCGTGCCTCAGCCCTCGACGATCTCAGCGTCGGCGTTGCGGCGCACCGAGTCGATGCCGTTCAGCGCACCCGACTTCGACGTGTAGCTCTCGCTCGACAGCGCGATGATCTCCCCGTTTCCTGCCTTGAGGCGGAAACGGTATCCGCCGGACGAGTCGGTGTAGAGCTCCCACTTGCCTGCCATGAGGCGTCCTTTCTCTTCTGGACCGAGGGCGCGACGCCCCTCGGCATCACGGTAGCGCCGGCTCCGTCATGACGGAAGACCGGAATTTCAGCCGCGCGGATGCACGGCCACGGGCTCAGGGGCGACAGCGATCCGCACACGGTCCCCGAACGACGGACGGATGCCGGGACCGTGCTGCACGCGCACGAGCTCACCCGACTCCGTTCGGACGAGCGTGCGCCGCATGCTGCCGAGGAAGGTGCTCTCCTCGACCAGCGCGTCGGTGGCGGCCTCGGATTCCGTTGCGAAGAACACGTTCTCCGGGCGCAGGTAGACGTCGACGGGGCCGTCGGCTGGGGACTGCAGCGGCAGGCGCTGACCCCAGACCATGACGTGATCGCCGTCCGCGACCCCCGAGACCACGCTCGACAGCCCCATGAATGCCGCCACGTCCGCCGTCGACGGCGTGCGATAGAGCTGCTCGGGCGTGCCGATCTGCTCGATGGCGCCGGCGTTCATCACGGCGATTCGGTCCGAGACGGCAAGGGCCTCCTCCTGGTCGTGCGTGACGAACACGGTGGTGATGCCCAGCCGCAGCTGGATGCGGCGGATCTCATCGCGCAGCTGCACCCGCACCTTGGCGTCGAGAGCAGAAAGCGGTTCGTCGAGCAGCAGCACCTTCGGCTCGGTGACGAGCGCTCGCGCCAGCGCCACGCGCTGCTGCTGTCCGCCGGACAGCTGGTGCGGGAACCGGTCGGCGAAGTCCGCGAGGCCGACGAGCGCGAGGGCGTCGAGCGCTCGGGCCGCGGCATCCGCCTTGCCGACCCGGCGGCGCCGCAGGCCGAAGGCGGTGTTGTCGACGACGCGCAGATGCGGGAAGAGCGAGTACGACTGGAACACCATGCCGATGTCGCGCTTGTTCGTCGGCACGCGCGACACGTCCGCACCGCCCAGGAGCACGGTCCCCGCGTCGGCCCCTTCCAGCCCGGCGAGCACGCGCAGCAGCGTCGTCTTGCCGCATCCGGAGGGACCGAGCAGCGAGACGAACTCTCCCGGTGCGATGTCGAGATCGACGCAGTGGAGCACGGTGTGCGAGCCGTAGGCCTTCACGATCGACTGGAGCTGCACACGGGTGCCCTCGCCGGCGTCGGCGAGAAGCATGTTGTCAGCGGTGCGGGGGAGGGTCACGTCGATTCCCTTCGGTCGCTCTGTGCGACTCATGGACGGGGCTTTCCGGTTCCGCGTGCCACGCGGCCGATGAGCAGGAGCAGGACGAACACGAACAGGAGTGCCAGGAGCGTGAAGATCGCCGGTGCGTACGGGTCCTGCTTCTGCACGACCACCATCGCCGTCTGGAAGACCTGGCGGTTCAGCAGCGACGCGATCGTGAACTCCCCGAGGACGACGGCGATCGACAGGAGGGATGCCGCGAGCAGGCCCTGCCGCAGGTTCGGTGCGAGCACGCGCAGCACAACGGTGGGCCAGCCGGCTCCCAGCGATCGGGCGGCCTCGGAGAGCGTGCGGAGGTCGGCGGCGTCGATCGCAGCCTGGATCGACCGGTACGCGAACGGGAGCACCGTGATGCCGTACGCGAACGCCAGCGTCCACGTGCCCGTGCCGAGAGTGCGGCCGATCTGCAGATAGATGGGGGCGAGGCCGACGACGAGCACGATCGCCGGGATCGAGATCGGCAGCAGCACCGTGAACTCGAAGGCGGGCTTCAGCGCGGGGAACCGCAGGTTCACCAGGATCATCGTGGGCGCCAGGAGCAGCAGGACGATCGCGACGGTGACGACGGCGAGGATCAGCGAGTTGCCGAGCCCCACCCAGATGGGCCGGATCGCGGCGGAGTGGGCCGGGTCGAACAACGCGGCCCAGCGCGATAACGACACGCCGCCCTCGGGGTCGCGGAGCGTGAAGAGCAAGGTCGAGACGAGCGGGACGGCGAAGAACGCGCCGACGACGAGGGCGATCACCCAGCGGGTCACGCGCGACGGGCCGAGACGGTTCATGCCTGCCACCTCGCTGCGCGTCGCTGCACCAGGGAGTACAGCGCCATGACGATCCCGACGACGACGACCATCCCGAGCGCCAGGGCGCCGGCGAGGTTCTCACGACCGAGCACGGTCTCGCTGGTGAGCGCAGCGCGGATCTGCAGCGGCACGATCTGCGAACCCTGGCTGGCGAGCGCGGCCGCCGTGGCGTACGACGAGAACGCGTTCGCGAACAGCAGCAGCACGCTCGCGAGGAACGACGGAGCCAGCACGGGGATCCCCACTCGGAGCCAGAAGCTCGCGCGCGTGCCGCCGAGCGTGAGGTTCGCCTCGGCCCACTGCGGCTTGAGCGCTGCCAGGGCCGGCATGAAGGTGATCACCATGAGCGGCACCTGGAAGTAGATGTACGGCAGCACGAGGCCGGGGAGCTCGTAGAGCCACGTGCCGTCCTCGTAGATGTTCACGCCCCACGAGTCGCGCAGGAAGACCGTGAGCACGCCCTGGATGCCGATCGTCGCGATGAACGCGAAGGCGAGCGTGACGCCGCCGAACTGTGCCAGTACGCCGGCCGCGGCGTCGACCATGCTGCGCACGACCCCGTCGGGGTTCAGGCCGAGCAGCGCGTAGCAGACGAGAGCGCCGACCGCGGCGCCGACGAGCGCGGTGAGCAGCGACAGCCCAGCGGAGTTCGCGAACGTCGCAAGGACCACCGGGGCGCCGAGAGCTCCGAGGTTGGTCCAGGTGAAGGCGCCGTCCTTCGTGACGAAGCCGGAGCCGATGGCGAGCACGGTCGGCACCGCCAGGAAGAGCACCACATACGCGGCGAACGGCACGAGCCCCAGCCACGCGGTCGACGGGGTCGCACGCCGGGGCTGCACGGCCGGCGCGAGCCCGGAGGGGGTGGGGGCGGATGCCGCGGCATCCACCCCCGTCGTCACGACAGCGGTCACTGGACTGCCGCTGCCCACTTCTCGCCGAGGAGCTTGCCGGCGTCGGCGCTCTGCTGCTCCGTCGGGACGACCGTCTCGGACGGGACCTCCGGGAGCGCTGCGGCGAGCTCGGCGTCGATGGTGCCGGCATCCGTCATGGCCTCCATGCGCGCGGGGCGGGCGCCGCCCTTGAGCCACAGGTTCTGCACCTCGTCGCTGTAGAGGAATTCCTGCCACAGGCGAGCCGCTGCCGGGTGCGGAGCGTCCTTGTTGATGGCCTGGTTGTAGTACCCGGCGTACCCGGTGCCGTCGAGGACGACGACCTTCCAGTCCTTGTTGTCCTTCTGGTGGGCCGCGTTCAGGTAGTCCCAGTCGAAGACGACCGGGGTCTCGCCGCTCGCGACGGTGGCCGTCGTCACATCGACCTTGAGCAGGTTTCCCGCCTTCTGCAGCTCGGCGAAGAAGTCGATGCCCGGCTGGAAGTCGTCGAGCGTGCCACCGGACTGCACGGTGGCGAGGCCGACGGCCGCGAAAGCCGCGCCGGCCTGCGTGGGGTCGCCGTTGATCGCCACGGCGCCCTTGTAGTCGGCGCCCAGAAGGTCGTCGAGGGAGGTCGGCTCGGGGAACTTCGACGAGTCGTAGCCGATCGACATGTACCCGCCGTAGTCGCCGACGAAGAGCCCGCTGGGCTCCTTGAGGGCGTCAGGGATCTCGTCCCACGTCTGCACCTTGTACGGAGCGAAGACGTCGGTGTTCTGCAGAGCGACGGTCAGCCCCAGGTCGAAGACGTCGGGCGCGGTGTCCAGCCCCTCGTTCGTCTTCGCTGCCTGGATCTCCTCGGCGCTGGAGACGTCGGGCGATGCCTCGTTGATCGTGATCTCCGGGTACTTCTCGGCGAAGAGGTCGAGGATCTCGCCGTAGTTGGCCCAGTCACGCGGCAGGGCGATGACGTTCAGCGCGCCCTCCGCCTTGGCCGCAGCCTCGAGGTCGGCGAACGTGCCGAAGTCGGCGACGGAGGTTGCGGATGCCGCATCGACGTCGCCGCCTGCGGCGGCGGAGGCGTCTCCGTCGGATGCGCAGCCAGTGAGGGCGAACGCGGCGGTGGCGGCGAGGGCGATGCCGGCGCCGAAGCGGGCGCGGCGGGGGAAGTGTGCCATGGGGGTCCTCTCGGTGTCCGGCCGGGTCAGCCGGGTCGGGTTGCGATCGGACGCTACGCGGCGTGGGTTACGCGGCGACCCGGTGGCGGTGAACGAGCGGTGACGGAGCGGTTGCGCGTCGGCAGACGGGTGCCGCGGCATCCGTCTGACATCCTGGAGGGATGGATATCGGCGCACTCCTCGGTCTCGAGCATCTGACATGGGGAGTGCTGATCCTCGTGGTGGTGGCCGCCTTCGGCGCCGGCTGGATCGACGCGGTCGTCGGCGGCGGCGGACTGCTGCAGCTGCCGGCGCTGCTGCTCATCCCCGGGATAGCTCCGGTGCAGGCGCTGGCCACCAACAAGCTCGCGTCGGTGTTCGGCACCGCGACGAGCAGCGTCACCTATTACCGTCGAGCGAAGCCCGACATCCGCACGGCCATCCCGATGGCGGCGATCGCGCTCGCCGGATCATTCGGCGGAGCGGCGGTCGCGACCGTGCTCCCGTCGGCCGCGTTCAAGCCGATCATCGTCGTCGCGCTGCTCGCCGTGGCGCTGTTCACGGCGTTCCGTCCGCAGCTCGGCGCCGCAACCCGACTGCGCTTCAGCGGTCACAAGCACCACATCATGGCCGGTGCGGCGGGGCTCGGCATCGGCTTCTACGACGGCATGATCGGACCGGGCACGGGCACCTTCCTCGTGATCGCCCTCGTCGCCCTGCTCGGCTACGACTTCCTGCAGGCGAGCGCGAAGGCCAAGATCGTCAACTTCGCCACCAACGCCGGAGCCCTCCTGCTCTTCATCCCGCACGGGTCGGTGCTGTGGCTGCTGGGCGGCATCCTCGCCGTCGCCAATGTCGCAGGGAGCTACCTGGGATCGCGCATGGCTGTCTCGCGCGGCGCCCGATTCATCCGGATCGTCTTCCTCGTCGTCGTCATCGCGCTGATCGCGAAGCTCGGCGTCGACGTGTGGAACGAGAACATCGCGCCTGCACTCGCCGCCTGAGGTCTGCCCCTCCGCTTGCCGGCTCCGGATGCCGGCTCCCGCCCTGCGACGTCGAGACCCCCACCTGTCGCCGAGACCTGCGGGTATACCCGCAGGTCTCGGCGAGAGGAGAGAGACGGGTCAGACCTCGGCGGAGTCCGGCACGGCATCCACTCCGGCCTCCTTGCGCTGCTCGGCCGTGATCGGCGCGGGCGCGGAGGTCAGCGGATCGAAGCCGTTGCCCGACTTCGGGAAGGCGATGACATCGCGGATCGACTCGGTCTTCGACAGGTGCTGCAGCACCCGGTCCATGCCGAGGGCGATGCCGCCGTGCGGCGGTGCGCCGAACTTGAACGCGTCGAGCAGGAAGCCGAACTGCTCCTGCGCGACCTCGTCGCTGATGCCCATGACCTCGAACACGCGCTTCTGGATGTCCTCGCGGTGGATGCGGATCGAGCCGCCGCCGAGCTCCGAGCCGTTGCACACGATGTCGTACGCGTAGGCGAGAGCCGAGCCGGGGTCGGTGTCGAACGTGTCCTCGAACTCCGGCTTGGGGCCGGTGAACGCGTGGTGCACGGCCGTCCATGCGCCTGCTCCCACGGCCACGTCGCCCGACGCCACGGCATCCGCTGCGGGCTCGAACATCGGAGCGTCGACGACCCACGTGAACGCGAACTCGTCCGGGTTCAGGTAGCCGAGGCGGCGGCCGATCTCCACGCGCGCGGCGCCGAGGAGCGCTCGGCTCTCCTTCGCGGATCCGGCGGCGAAGAACACGCAGTCGCCCGGCTCAGCGCCGACGAACTCCGCGAGGCCGGCCTGCTCGGTCTCGGACAGGTTCTTCGCGGCGGGTCCGCCGAGCGACCCGTCCTCGTTGAACAGCACGTACGCCAGTCCGCGGGCCCCGCGCTGCTTGGCCCAGTCCTGCCACGCGTCGAGCTGCTTGCGCGGCTGCGAAGCGCCGCCCGGCATCCGCACCGCACCGACGTACTCGGACTGGAACACTCGGAACGGCGTGTTCGCGAAGTACTCCGTCGCGTCGACGAGCTCGAGCCCGAAACGCAGGTCGGGCTTGTCGGAGCCGTATTTCGCCATGGCGTCGGCGTAGGTGATGCGCGGCAGCGGGGTCTGCACCTCGACGCCGATGGTCTTCCACATCGCGACGATGAGGCGCTCCATGAGGGCGATGACGTCCTCCTGGTCGACGAAGCTCATCTCGATGTCGAGCTGCGTGAACTCGGGCTGGCGGTCGGCGCGGAAGTCCTCGTCGCGGTAGCACCGCGCGATCTGGAAGTACTTCTCGATGCCGCCGACCATGAGCAGCTGCTTGAACAGCTGCGGCGACTGCGGGAGGGCGTACCAGCTGCCGGGGTGCAGGCGAGCGGGCACGACGAAGTCGCGGGCGCCCTCGGGCGTCGAACGCGTGAGCGTCGGCGTCTCGACCTCGGTGAAGCCGTCGTCGTGCAGCACGTCGCGGATGGCCTTGTACACGTCGGAGCGCAGACGGAGAGCGGATGCCGCGGCCGGACGGCGCAGGTCGAGGTAACGGTACTTGAGCCGCACCTCCTCGCCGACGTTCTCGGTGTCGGCCAGCGCTGTCGAGACCTGGAACGGCAGCGGCGCTGACTCGTTGAGCACCACGACGTCGGTCGCGATGAGCTCGATCTCCCCGGTCGGCAGGTTCGGGTTCTCGTTGCCATCGGGGCGGCGCGACACCTCACCGGTGACCTTGAGGACGAACTCGTTGCGCAGCGGGTGGGCCACCTCTTCGTCGCGGATGACGACCTGGGCGATGCCCGACTCGTCGCGCAGATCGATGAACGCCACGCCTCCGTGATCGCGACGACGATCGACCCAGCCCGTGAGGGTGACGGTCTGACCGATGTGCTCGGCTCGCAGGGAGCCGGCGGAGTGTGTGCGCAGCACGGAGGATTCCTCCTGATCTGAGAAATGACGGTTCCGCCCATTCTACGGTGGCGGCAGGAGCGTCTCCGTCGGCGCGAGATCGTCTCCGTCGGCGCGAGGTCAGTAGGATCGCGGGGGACGAAAGGGGCCAGAGGATGCCGGCATCCCGATTGCATCTCGTGCGTCACGGCGAGGTGCACAACCCCGACCGCGTGCTCTACGGACGCCTTCCGCACTATCACCTCAGCGAGGCGGGGCGTCGGATGGCGTCGGCCGCTGCCGAGCACGTCGCCGCGCTCGGCCGTCCGGTCACGTCGCTGCGCTGCTCGCCGCTCGAGCGCACACAGGAGTCCGCGGCGCCGTTCGCGGAGAGGTTCGGGCTGACCCCGGAGATCGACGAGCGCGTGATCGAGCCCACCAACGTGTTCGAGGGGACGCGCATGCGGCGCTCGCTCATGAACCCGCTGAACTGGTGGCACCTGCGCCAGCCCTCCGTGCCGAGCTGGGGTGAGGCGTACGCGTCGATCGCCGAGCGGATGCTGAGCGCGATGGACGAGGCGTGGGACGACGCCCCCGACGGCGACGCCGTGATCGTGTCGCACCAGGCGCCCATCTGGATCACGCACCTGCGGGTCGCCGGACTCCCGCTGCGTCACGATCCGCGCTCCCGGCGCTGCGCGCTGTCGAGCGTGACATCGTTCGAGCGCGTGGGTGACGTGTGGCGCGAGGTCGACTACGCCGAGCCGGCTGCGGGCGGCATCGACCTCGGCGCGGTCTGACGGGCCTGTCGGGGTTTCGAGTCGCATGAATTGCCCTCTCCGGGCCGGAATCGGGGCAAATCATGCGACTCGAAGTTGCGGGCGTCAGCTGCCCATGAGCGACTGCACCATGCCGACGGCCGCGAGTTGACCGGCTGCGGCCGCCGCGATCACCGACGCCATCGGTCCCGGCAGGGCAGCGCGATGCGCGAGGTCGCCCGCCGCCGAGACCCCCAGCACCGAGGTGCGGCCGAAGTCGTCGATCTCCACGGCCCCCGACGGCAGCATCCGCAGTCCGAGCTGCTCGGCGAACGGGGCTCGCTGGCGCAGGGTCCCCGAGGCCACGAAGACGCCGGCGACCTCGGACGTGCCGTCGTCCGTCACGACCGACACGCCTCCGGATGCCGCGTCAGCCACCTCGCGGACGGGACTGTCGCTGACGCGCGCGCCCGCGACCTCGAGTGCTCGCCGCTCGTCGTCGGTGTACGTCGTGCCGATCGGGAAAGCGGTGATCGACGAGGCGATGCGCCCGAGCAGGCCGAGAAGATGACCGGCCCGCTCGGCCGCGCCCAGCACGGCGATGGGCTTGTCTGCGTGCTCGTGACCGTCGCAGAACGGGCAGCTGAAGGCCTTCACACCCCACAGGGCGCCCAGTCCCGGCACGTCGGGGAGGTCGTCGGCCATCCCGGTGGCGAGGATGAGGCGTCTGGCGATGGCGGTCGTGCCGTCGGCGAGGCGCACTGCGAACTGCCCCTCCGCCTCCGCAGAGACGTGCTCGGCGGCGAGCGACCGGACCTCGATGCCGGCGTACTCCGAGAGCTGAGCCCTGGCGGTCTCGCGGAACACCGAGGGCGGTGTGCCGTCGTTGGCGATCACGTTGTGCATGTGCAGCACGGTGCCGTTGCGGTACTCGCCGGAGTCGAGCAGCAGCGCCGAGCGGTGCATACGGCCGAGGGTCAGGGCGGCCTGTAATCCTGCGGGTCCTCCGCCGATGATGATGACGTCGTGCATGTGCGTCCTTCCGTCGATGGGTTGCGTTCGTGCTCAGTCTGTGACTTCATGTCGACATGAAGTCAAGCGACCAGCATCCGTGGTCCGTCGGCGACGTCGCCGCCCGATTCGACCTGCCGACCAACGTGCTGCGGCACTGGGAATCCGTCGGCCTGCTGCGGCCCGCACGGGATGCCGCGGGGAGGCGCCGATACGGCGAAGACGACATCGTGCGCATCGCGGTGATCCAGCGCAGCAAGGCCGCGGGCATGAGCCTCGAGCAGATCGGCGTGCTGCTCGACGACGGAAGCGCGGGGCGCCACCAGGTCTTGCAGGCGCATCTCGACGAGCTCGACCGGCGCATGGACGAGATGAGGCGCTCACGAGCGATGACGGAGCACGCCATGAGGTGCCGGTCGCACGACATCGCCACGTGTCCGAGGTTCCGCGCCGGGGTGGCCGACGTGCTCGCCCGGTTCTGAGGAGCCTCCCCGACGTCGTTCGAGTCGCACGAATTGCCCCGAAAAGGCCGAAAACAGGGCGAATCATGCGACTCGAAAGCGTGGGAGACGCCCGGCCCACGCATAGGAACCCCTGCGTAAGCTGGAAGGCGTGCCACTCGCCTCGACGGTTCGTCCGATCCGCAGCGGCCGCCGCTCCTGCATCCGCCTCCGTCGCGGTGCGGTCGGAGTCGCGCTCGCTGCGGTGTTCGCCGTCGGTCTGAGCGCCTGCGCCCCCGACCCGGTGAGCGAGTCGTTCCTCAGCGGGGAGAACACCGGCTACGTCGCCGCCGACGGCGCGATCACCGAGATCCCGGTCGCCGAGCGCGGCGAGCCCGTCGAATTCGGCGGCGTCACCGAATCCGGAGACGCGTTCGACAGCGACGACATCGCCGGACAGGTCGCGGTCGTCAACTTCTGGTACGCCGGCTGCGCCCCGTGCCGCGTGGAGGCGGGGGCGCTCGAAGAGGTCTGGCAGAAGTTCGAGGGCCAGGGGGTGTCGTTCATCGGCGTCAACACCCGCGACCAGCCCGACACCGCGAAGGCCTTCTCGCAGGAGTACGGCGTCACGTACCCGAGCCTCATCGACGTCGACACGGCGGAGGCCAAGCTCGCGTTCGCCGCGGCCGTTCCGATCCAGGCGACGCCGACCACGCTCGTGCTCGACAAGCAGGGCAGGGTCGCCGCCCGCATCATCGGTCCGATCGACGGTCCGTCGATCCTCTCGACGCTCGTCAAGGACGCGCTGGCGGAGGACTCGTGAGCCCCGCGGGTGCCTCATGAGCCCCGAAGCCATCATCAACTCGGGAGCGCTGTGGCTGGCGATCCCGGTCGCGATGCTCGCCGGGCTGATCTCCTTCCTCTCGCCGTGCGTGCTCCCGCTCGTCCCCGGCTACCTCGGGTTCCTCGGCGGCGCCGTGTCGCCGCGGCCGTCAGTCGCGGCCGCGCCGTCAGCAGGGACCGTGCCGACCGCCCCGGGGCGCGGACGTCTCGTGCTCGGGGTGCTGCTGTTCATCCTGGGATTCAGCGTGGTGTTCGTCGCCATCACGGCTCTCGGCGGTGCGGCGAACGTGTTCCTCATCCGCTGGGGCGACCTCATCACGCGCGTCCTGGGCGCCGTGATCGTGCTCATGGGCCTCGTGTTCCTCGGCTTCTTCGGCTTCGCGCAGCGCGAGCTGCGGTTCCACGTCGACGCGAAGTACGGGGTCATCGGGGCACCGCTGCTCGGCGTCGCCCTCGGCATCGGATGGGCGCCATGCCTCGGCCCGACCCTCACGGCGATCTTCGCGCTGTCGTTCAACGCGGGCGATCCGGTGCGCGCCGGGTTCCTCGGCCTGGCGTACTCGCTCGGCCTCGGCATCCCGTTCCTGCTCGTCGCGCTCGGGTTCGGCTGGGCCGCGCGGGCGATCGGCTTCCTGCGCCGTCACATCCGGGTCGTCAACATCATCGGCGGGGGGCTGCTGATCGTGCTGGGGCTGCTCATGGTGACGGGTCTGTGGACAGACATCATGTCTCGACTGACGGCGGTGATGAACAGTGTCCTCCTCCCACTCTGATCCCCGCCCCGACCAGAAGACGACGCACCGGAAGGACGCCGTGACCCGCGACTCGACCGACCCTCTGCGGCCGTCCGACCACGTCGACGGCGACGACTCGATCACGCAGCCCAAGCTCGGCGTCGTCGGCTGGCTGCGGTGGGGCTGGCGTCAGCTAACCTCCATGCGCACCGCGCTGATCCTGCTGCTCGTGCTGGCGATCGCGGCGATCCCCGGGTCGATCTTCCCGCAGCGCATGGCCGATCCGAACGGCGTCACGCAGTGGCAGCGCGACAACCCCGACCTCTTCCCGGTGCTCGACGCGCTGAAGATGTTCGACGTGTACCTGTCGCCGTGGTTCTCGGCGATCTACCTGCTGCTGTTCACGTCTCTCGTCGGCTGCGTCATCCCCCGCATCAAGCACCACGCGAAGGCACTGCGCGCGCGGCCTCCGCGTACGCCCGCGCGGCTGCAGCGTCTCGCGGACTTCCGCGCGGTCGACCGCGCGGCGGCGGATGCCGGAGCCGACGCGGTGACGGCGGTCGACATCGCGGAGAAGCAGCTGAAGGCGCTGGGCTACCGTGTCGAGCGGTACGACGACAAGAAGTCGTCGTCCGTCTCGGCTGAGCGCGGATACTGGCGCGAGACCGGCAACCTGCTGTTCCACATCGCGCTCGTCGGCGTGCTCATCACGGTCGGCGTGGGCGGCGGATTCGCCTACACGGGGCAGCGCGTGCTCGTGGAGGGCGAGACCTTCGCCAACACGCTGCTCGACTACGACTCCATGAACAGGGGGCGATTCGTCGGCGACGGCGCCCTGACGCCGTACTCGATGCAGCTCGACTCGTTCGACGTGACCTACCAGCCGTTCGGCGAGCCCGGCTCGGGGCAGGCGGGCGACTTCGCGGCCAACATGACCGTGAAGGAGAACGGCGAGGAGCGCACCGGGGCGGTGCGGGTGAACCATCCGCTCGACATCGCCGGCGACAAGATCTACCTGCTCGGCAACGGGTACGCCCCGACGATCACCGTGCGCAACGCCGACGGCGAGGTCGTCTACAAGAACAGCGTCCCGTTCCTGCCTCAGGACAACAACCTCACCTCTCTCGGCGTGATCAAGGTGACCGACGGGATGCCGGAGCAGCTCGGCCTGCTCGGCTTCTTCTACCCGACGACGGGCGTTCTCGACACGGGCGCGTTCTTCTCCGCCTACCCGGATCTCACCAACCCCACCCTCACCCTCGACGTGTACGAGGGCGACCTCGGCATCAACGAGGGCGATCCCAAGTCGGTGTACGTGCTCGACACGACCGATCTCACGAAGCTCACCGGGCGCGGCACGGACGTCGAGTCGCTCGAGTTGAGCCCGGGGGAGACGGCCGACCTTCCGGGCGGACGCGGAACCGTGACGTTCGAGGACGAGTCGCCGGCGGGGGCCACGGATCTCTCGCAGTCGGTCAAGCGCTTCGCCTCGCTGCAGATCCATCATGACGCCTCCGCCGTGTGGGTGCTGGTGTTCGCGCTGCTCGCCCTCGGCGGGCTGATGCTCGCGCTGTTCGTGCCGCGGCGCCGCGTGTGGGTCAAGGCGTACCCGGCGGGCGACACGGTCACGATCGAGTACGCGGGCCTGGCGCGCGGCGAGGACCCGACGCTCGCCGCCGCGGTCGACGACCTCGTGGCCGGCCACGCGCGGCTGCTCGACGCCGCCGGGGTCACCGCGGCGATGCCCGCCGACGAGCGGGGCGAGACACCCTCCGAACCCGCGGATGCCGAGCCCGCGGCATCCGACACCCGAAAGTAGACTGACACCATGTTCGAGCTCACCGTGATCTCGCCGGTGCTGCTGTGGACCGCGATCGCGATCTATGCAGCCTCGTTCGTCGCCTTCGCCTTCGACCTCGCCCGGCGATCGCAGGTCGCGGCCGACGTCCGCACGGTGCGTGAGGCGGAGCTCGTCGGCGCCGGCGTCGGCGGACGCGGGGGTGCGAGCACGCCTCCGGCCACCACTGCCACGCCGCCGCAGCGTTTCGTGATGGCGCGCATCGGCACGTCGCTCATGGTGCTGGCGTGGCTGTTCCACCTCGCCGCGACGGTGACGCGCAGCATCGCGGCCGGCCGCGTGCCGTGGGCGAACCTGTACGAGTTCGCGATGATCGGCACGCTGCTCATCGTCGCGGTGTTCCTCGTCGTGCTCACCCGCGTCGACCTGCGCTTCCTCGGCACGTTCATCACGGGGCTCGTGGTGGTGCTGCTCGGTCTCGCCGCGACGAACTTCTACGTCGACGTGACGCCGCTCATGGACCCGCTGAAGAGCGTCTGGCTGATCATCCACGTCTTCGTCGCCTCGCTGGGCACGGCGTTCTTCGCCCTCGCGTTCGCGCTCTCCGTGCTGCAGCTCATGCAGTCGCGCCGGGAGCGGCTGCTCAGCGAGGGATCGAGTAAGAAGGCGCCGGGCTTCCTCCGCACGCTCCCCGCCTCCGACCGGCTCGAGAGCATGGCGTACCGGTTCACGATCATCGGCTTCATCCTCTGGACGTTCACGCTCATCGCGGGCTCGATCTGGGCGCAGGACGCCTGGGGGCGCTACTGGGGCTTCGACGTCAAGGAGACCTGGACCTTCGTGATCTGGGTCGTCTACGCCGGGTACATCCACGCACGCGCGACGCGCGGGTGGCGAGGCAACCCGTCGGCGTGGCTCTCGATCGTCGGGTTCGCCGCCGTGATGTTCAACTTCACCATCGTGAACGTGTTCTTCAAGGGGCTGCACGCCTATTCGGGCCTCAGCTGATCCCGCCCAGCGGGATCGTCTCGGCGTACTCCTCGCCGTTCTCGTACCAGACGAACTCGACCGCATCGACGGTCTCGGCGGGTGACGGGTCGAGCGGGCGCACGGCTGCCGCCTCCAGGCGATCCCACGCCTCCGGGCGCAGGGTCTTGGCGTAGACGACCGAGAGGTGGAACGTCCACTCGTCGAGGGGCAGCTCGCCGAGCCGGCGGAAGTCGGAGCCGGCGAGGGCGTCCGTGAGCGACGCGTAGGCGTCGACGAGCGCCGCCGTGCGAGCGAGCCGGAGGATCACGATCTGCCACGGCGCCGCGAAGCTGTCGACGGCATCCGCCGCCAGCGCGATCGGTCGCCGGTCGGCCGCCCACGTCCGGATGAGCGCGGCGAGCTCCTCGCGCCGATGCGGTTCGAAGAAGCCGCGCAGCGTGACGTGCCCGGTGTGCGGGTGCGGGAGCCCGCCGGCATCGCCCGCGAGCAGGGCACCCTGGACCTCCTCGTACGCGCGCGCGACGGCTCCGGCCGGCCGCAGCACCAGGTACTGCTGCCCGTCGAGCGATGCGAGGTGTTCCTGGGTGTCCATGAAGCGTCGGCGCATGGCACGACACTACGCCGGCGACGCCGCTCAGGCGGTGGCGATGACGGCGCGAGTCGAGGTGGTGCGTCGCAGCGCCACGGCGATCGTGGTCGCCAGCAGCGACAGGACGCCCCAGGCGACGAGCCCCGCAGCCGCTCCGCCGCTCGCGGAGATGAGCCCGGCGATGGCGGGTGCCGTCGGCAGCGCCGCGCCGATCGCCGCGAGCCACGCCGGCACGGTCGAGATCAACCCGGTCGCCACCGCGAGCACGCCGACGAGGGCCGAGAGCCAGCGTCCGATCCCTCCGAGCACCGCGACCATGGCCTGGTTCACGGCCGCGAAGACGACGCCCGCGAGCACCGCCGTGCCGGCGAAGGCCCACCACGTACCCGCGTCGTAGGCGGCGACGAACTGGACAATGACCGAGACGAGCACGCCCTGGCCTGCGCCGAGGAGCGCTGCGGGGAGGAAGCCGCGCAGAGCGAGCCCGGCCGACGAGCGGCGCGACGTGAGCGTGCGCGTCGTGTGCGCGCGCATCACGACGAACGACGCGAGGCCGCCGAACCACAGCACGACCGCGGCGAGGAGCGGGATCGCCGTGGGGCCGAAGATCGTGTTCGCCGGGGTGTCCGCCGTGACCGGGTCCGCGATCACGGACGCGAGCGACGTCGACTCGGCGTCGGTGAACGACGGCAGCGAGTCGGATGCCGTGCGCAGGCCGCCCGCGAGGTCGCCGGTCCCCGTCGCCAGCGTGTCGAGACCGGATGCGAGGTCGGTGGCGCCGCCCGCGAGCTCCGTCGCTCCGCCCGAGAGCTGGGTCGCACCGTCGGCGAGCTGGCGCGCGCCCGCCGTCGACGGATCGATGCCGTCGGTCGCGAGCTGCGTGAGCCCCGCGGCGATCGACGATGCGCCCGTCCCGGCGTCGCGCATGCTCGTCGCGAGGGTGCTGAAGGTGCCGGGGAGCGCCGCGATCCCGCCGGCGACCTGCGGATCGTTGAGGTAACCGGAAGCGGTTCCGGCCGAGGTAGCCGCTGTCGCGGCGTCGCCCGCCGCCTCCTGCACCTGCGCGCAGAGGTCGCCCGGCGTGAGTGACACGCATGTCGCGGCCATCGTGCCGAGCTTCTGTGCGAGCCCGGCCGTCTGGGCCGCGGCGTCTCGTGCGGCGCCCGATCCGGTCTGCACGGCGCCGACGAGCTGCGTCGTCCCGGGGATGTTCTGCTCCAGGCTGGACGCTCCGCCGAGCAGGCCGGAGCCGAGCTGGGACGCGCCGGCCGCCACCTCCCGCGTCTTCCCGGCGATGGTGCCGAGCCCGCCGGCGAGGTCGGAGGCGCCGGACGCGAGGGCGTCGGCTCCCGACGCGAGCTGCGTCGCGCCCGCGGGGATCTGGGCTGCGCCGGTCGCGGCATCCCGTGCTCCCGACGCCAGCTGTGCTGCGCCGTCGGCGGCGTCGCCGATCTGGTCGCCGATCGTGGTGAACCCGACGAGGACGTTGTCCATCGTGGCCTCCGAGATGGTGGTTCCCATCGTCGATGCGGCGACCGAGGCGAGCTGCCCCGTGATGAGGTCGTCGGCGACGCGGCCGTCGTCCGGAGTGGTGACCGTGATCGTCGCCTTCTCGGGGGCCTCTCCGGTGCCGGCGATCGCCTGGCCGGAGGAGGTCGCCGCGCGGGAGAAGTCCTCGGGGATGGTGACGACGGCCTGATACGTGCCGTCGGCCAGTCCCTCCTTCGCGTCGTCCTCGTTCGAGATGACCCAGGTGAGGTTCGACCCGTCGGTGTCGTCATCCGCGTCCGACGAGTCGGGCCCTTCGACGAGTCCTGCGGCGAGCTGGCGGCCGAGCGGCGTCACCTGGCCGTCGATGGTCACCGGGTCGTCGAGGTTGACGATGGCGGCGGTCATCGAATCGAGGCGCTCGGTGGGGTCCTGGAGCGCCGCCACGAGGATGCCGCCGACCGCGGCGGGCAGCAGCAGCACGCCGAGCAGGGTCAGCCACGTGATCGGCTTGCGCGAGCGGGCGCGTTCGATGCGGAGGGTCATGCGTTCACCTCGGTCGTCGGAGCGGATGCGGAGTCGGGTGCCGGGAGCGCAGCGGGGGTGGTGACGTCGATCGTGTCGGGCGCGGGCCGGCCGGCGGACGACAGGAGTTCTCGTGCGCTCTCCGGGGCGGATGCCGTGAGCACCACGGCCATGCCCGCACCGGCGTCGCGCAGGCGGGCGGCGAGCTGATCGCGGTCGGCGGTGGACAAGCGGTCGGCGCCGTCGATCACGACCACGGCCGGGCGCCCGCGGAGGGCGTCGTCGAGCTCGGATGCCGAGACTCCGGCATCCGTCGCGATCACGGCACCGACGTGCGCACGGACCCACGCCGCGCGACCGGGCAGCAGGTGCCCTGCGACGCGCAGCCGGCCGCCGTCCGGCGTGACCCGCCCCGCGATCGCGAGGGCGAGAGCCCGCAGCCGCCCCGGGGATGCGCCGGTCAGCACGACCGATGCGCCGGGAGTGACGCGCAGCCGGAATCCGCGGATGCCGGCCTCGTCCAGCTCGAGCTCGTCGGCGGCGACGACCGAGTCGTCGCCGGGCCAGTCGGCGAGGTGCCGCTCGCGCTCCACAGCCTCGCCCTCGATGTCGACGCTCGGGAGGATGCGCTCCAGCCACGCGGAGAGGCTCCACGCGCGTTCGCCGAGGATCGCCATGAGGGCCGGGATCAACGTCATGCGCACGAGGAACGCGTCGATCGCGATGCCGGCGGCGAGGCCGAGGGCGATGGGCTTGAGCGAGGAGTCGCCCTCGGGGACGAACGCGACGAAGACCGCGAACATGATCAGCCCTGCCGCCGTGACCACCTTGGCCGACCCGGCGAACCCGCTCTGTACGGCTCGGAGCGCGGCGGCGCGGCGCACCGAGCGGTCGGGGCTCTTCGAGCCGGGGTCGTGCACGTAGTCCTCCCGCATGCGCGAGACGAGGAACACCTGGTAGTCCATGGCAAGGCCGAACAGCACGCCCATGAGGATGATCGGCATGAAGCTGATGATCGGCCCGACCTTCGCCACGTGCAGGAGGTCGGCGAACCAGCCCCACTCGAACACCGCGCCGACGACGCCGAATGCGGCCACGATGGAGAGCAGATAGCCGAGGGCCGCGGTGACCGGCACCCAGATCGAGCGGAACACGATCGTGAGCAGGATCAGCGAGAGCCCGATGACGAACACTCCGAACGGCAGCAGCGCATTGCCGAGCTGGTCGGAGATGTCGATCGCGACGGCCGTGAACCCGGTGACCTTCAGGTCGATGCCGAACTCGTCGAGCCACTGGTCGTGGTGCGCACGCAGTTCGCGCACGAGGTCGGCGGTGGCGGGGTCGTCCGGCGCAGTCTCGGGGATGATCTGCACGATGCCGGTGTCGGCCGTCTCGTTCGGGGTCGCGAGGGCGACCTCCTCGACGCCGTCGATCTTCTCGACGGCCGAGCCGAGGTCGTCCATGAGCCCCAGCGGGTCGGTCGAGGTCACGATGGTGCCGGTGAGGATCAGCGGCCCGTTGAAGCCGGGGCCGAACTCCTCGCCGACGAGATCGTAGCTCTGGCGTGCCTGCGAGTCCTTCGGCAGCACGCCCGCGTTGGGGAGCGCGAGGTCGAGGCTCAGGGCAGGCGCCGCCACGATGCCGAGTCCCAGCACGATCGCGAGCGAGACGAGCACCGGTCGCCGTGTGACGCCGGACACCCAGCGCCGGCTGAACGAGCGGCGCGGCGCGGCCTGGGCCGTCGCCGCCTCCGCAGACCCGGCTGGGTCGGCGGCCCTGGCTGCCTTCGTGCGGACGCGTCGCGTGCGCGGCGCGCGGTCACGGCGCGGCCACCCCACCACCCGGCCCTTCACGAGGCCGAGGAAGGCGGGGGTGAGCGTGACGGCGATGGCCACGGCCACCGCCACGGCGACGGACGCCGCGACCCCCATGGTCGTCAGGAACGGGATGCCGGCGAAGCTCAGGCCGATGAGGGCGATGAGCACCGTGATGCCCGCGAACACGACGGCCGAGCCGGCTGTGCCGACGGCACGCGATGCGGACTCTTCCGGGTCGACGCCTGCGCGTACCTGATCCTGATGCCTCGCCATGATGAAGAGCGCGTAGTCGATGCCCACAGCCAGGCCCAGCATGAGCGCGAGGAGCGGCGTCGTCGACGACACCGTGGCGAAGGCCGTGGCGGCGAAGATGCCGGCGATCGACACGCCGACGCCCAGCACCGCGGTGAGCAGGGGAAGGCCGGCGATCACGAACGAGCGGAACGTGACGATGAGCACGAGCAGGGCGATGAGCAGGCCGACCGCCTCGGTGAGCGTCACGCCGGGGATGGACGTCGCGAACAGGTCGCCGCCGAGTGCGGTGCGCGAGCCGTCGGGCAGCGCGGCGGCGAGGTCGTCGACGGCATCCGAGAGGGCGTCCTTGGTCTCGGCGGACACGTCTGTGGCCTGCCCGTCGAACTGCAGCCGCACGATCGCGGCGGTCTCGGCGTCGTTCACCATGCCCGTCACCATCTCGTCGTACGGGGAGGTGACGGCCAGCACGCCGTCGAGGCGCGTCAGATCGTCGACGGCGTCCTCGATGTCGGCGCGGTAGTCGTCGTCGGTGACGTGGTCGCCGTCAGCCGCGACCACGATGAACTGGGCATTGGTGCCGCTCACCTGAGGGAACGAGCGCGAGAGCTGCTCGAGGCCGGCCTGCGACTCCGTGCCGGGGATCGAGAAGGTGTTGTCCGTGCCCTGTCCGAGCACGAGTGCGCCGGAGCCGGCGATGCCAAGCACGATCAGCCACGAGAAGAGCACGCGCCACGGGTGGCGGTACGACCAGCGCCCGAGCGACGACAGGAGAGTGGACACGAGGCCTCCGAGGATCCCATTCGGATACACTTCTGTATCCGATACATAGATGTATCGTAAGGGCGTCAGCCACCGCCTGTCTGTGTGCGGGGTGTGAGAATGTGGAGCGGGAGGATTCGATGACGACACCGGCCACGCGACGACGCGAGAACACGCGAGCGCGGCTGCTCGACGCCGCCGCACAGGTGTTCGCCAAGGTCGGCCTCGACGGCGCCTCCGTCGAAGCGGTCTGCGAGCGCGCGGGGTTCACCCGCGGCGCGTTCTACTCGAACTTCGAGTCGAAGGACGAGCTGTTCCTCACCCTGGCGGCCAGCGTCGGAGAAGAGCGGGTGACGGCGGTCCGCGCACGCGTGGAGGAGATGGCGGCCGACGGCGCGCTCGCCGAAGGCTGCGACCCCGTCGCCCTCGTGCGCGAAGTCATGGACGCCGGAGGAGACGACCGTCTCGGCGTGATGCTGCACAGCGAGATCCGCATCAGGGCGCTGCGCGACGAGGCCTTCGGCTCGGCGTACCTCGCCCAGGAGCGCGAGATGGTGCGCAGCATCGCTCAGATCATCACCGACATCGCGGAGGTCGGTCTGTTCCGGCTTCGCGTGCCCGCCGAAGCCGCCGCACGCATGCTCATGATCGTGTGGGAGGGGATGACCGTTCGCGGCGCCATGGCGGGACAGGATGCCGGGCAGCTGCGCCATTCAGGGGGCGAGGAGCTGGGCCGGCTGGTGCAGCTGCTCATCGCGGAGTGACCTGGTCGGCCGTCCGACGCGGAGGCCGACGATCAGGACGCGGCGCGCGCGGCGCGCTTCTCCTGCTGGTAGACGCGGATCGCCTCGTAGCGCTCGGCCGAGCGGGCCTGCCGCTTCGCAGCCTCCTCCGCGCGGTTCTTCGGCGGCGCGGAGGTGACGAGACCGTCGAGCAGGCGACGCGTGGCCGCCGCGATCTCGTCGACCGCACGGTCGAACACCTCCTGGTTCGCGCGCGAGGGCTTCGTCGTGCCGGCGATCTTGCGCACGAACTGCAGGGCGGCGTCGTGGCACTCGTCGTCTGTGGCGGCGGGTTCCAGATTGTTCAGAGGGACGATGTTGCGGCACATGCCGCCAGGCTAGGCCGCATCGGCCGCGCCGCCAAGGGCCTCATGGCAGCGGCGGAGGCGGTCGAGCCACCACTCGCGACGGTCGGGCGAGGCGGCGAGGCGGTCGAGGGCCGCGGCATCCGGTGTCGTCCTCCGTGCGGGGAGGGTCCCGTCGACCGGACGGCGATCGGCCACGTCGTCGAGGAACAGCGATGCGGTGCCGAGTCCGCAGTCGTAGTCGAGGTCGGGGAGGGCGGCGGCGAGCGCGGCGCCCTGGGCGAGTCCGACGGCGGTGTCCAGCGCGCTGGAGACCACCGCGGGCAGACCGGCGGCCGTCACGATCTGCAGGGCGTGTGTCACCCCGCCCAGCGGTTGCGCCTTCACGACCAGCAGGTCGGCAGCCCCGGCCCTCGCGACCGCGAGCGGGTCGGACGACTTGCGCACGCTCTCGTCGGCGGCGACGGGGATGCCCATGTAGGTCACACGACGGCGCAGCTCGGCGAGCTCCTCCACGGTGGCGCACGGCTGCTCCACGTACTCGAGGTCGAACTCGGCCAGGGCGTGCACGGCGTGCTCGGCCTCGTCGACGTTCCACTGCCCGTTCGCGTCGACGCGGATGCGCCCCTCCGGTCCCATCACCTCGCGCGCCGCCCGCACGCGCGCGATGTCGTCCGCGAGGGTCTGCCCCGGCTCTGCGACCTTCACTTTGGCTGTGCGGCATCCGGGGAACCGGGCGAGCACATCGGCGACGCTCTCCGCAGCCACGGCTGGCACCGTCGCGTTCACCGGAACGCGGTCGCGCACGGGCGCGGGCTGCGGGTTCCAGGCGAAGTCGATCGCCGCCGCGAGCCACGTCGCCGCCTCGTCGTCGCCGTACTCGACGAAGGGGGAGAACTCCGCCCATCCCTGCGGACCCTCGAACAGCAGCGCCTCGCGGGTGTCCACGCCGCGGAACCGGGTGTGCATCGGAAGGGCGACGACCCGCGCCGTGGCGAGCAGGTCTGCGAGAGGCGGGAGGCTCATGGCTCCATCTTGCTCCGTCGCACACCGAAACATGCGGCGAACCCGCCCCTAGGCTGGGAGGATGCACCCCCGTCACCCCCTCGACATCGAGGCGTTCGATCGCCCCGCCCGCTCGCAGGCGCTGCTCGACGCCGTGCAGTCGCGCGTGGTCATCGCCGACGGCGCGATGGGCACGATGCTCCAGCAGCACGACCTGTCGCTCGACTCCGACTTCCAGGGCCTGGAGGGGTGCAACGAGATCCTCAACATCACCCGCCCCGACGTCATCGCCGGCATCCACGACGCCTACTTCGCCACCGGCATCGACGCCGTCGAGACCAACACCTTCGGGGCGAACTGGTCGAACCTGTCGGACTACGGAATCGACGACCGCATCCACGAGCTCGCCGAGGCCGGCGCCCGCATCGCGCGCGAGCGCGCAGACGCCGCCGAGGCGGCGGGCGGGCGCGTGCGCTGGGTGCTCGGGTCCATGGGGCCTGGCACCAAGCTGCCGAGCCTCGGCCACACGACGTACGAGCACCTGAAGCAGACGTTCGCGCTGCAGGCCGAGGGGCTCATCGACGGCGGCGCCGACGCGTTCCTCATCGAGACCAGCCAGGATCTGCTGCAGACGAAGGCGGCGGTGAACGGATGCAGGCAGGCGATCGTCGCTCGCGGCATCCGCCTGCCCATCTTCGTCGAGGTCACCGTCGAGACCACCGGCACGATGCTGATGGGGTCGGAGATCGGTGCCGCGCTCACCGCGATCGAGCCGTTGGGGGTCGACGCGATCGGGCTGAACTGCGCCACCGGACCCGCCGAGATGAGCGAGCACCTGCGTCATCTGTCGAAGCATGCCACGGTGCCGATCGCCTGCATGCCCAACGCGGGGCTGCCGGTTCTCGGCGCCGACGGCGCGCACTACCCGCTCACCCCTGCCGAGCTCGCCACGGCGCACGAGCAGTTCGTGCGCGAGTTCGGACTCGGCCTGGTCGGCGGATGCTGCGGTACGACGCCCGAGCACCTCGCGGCCGTGGTCGAGCGGCTGGAGCCGTACCGTTCGCGGGCGCTCCCCGCGCGCTCGCCGCAGGTCGAGCCCGGCGTCGCGTCGCTGTATCAGCACGTCTCGTTCGACCAGGACGCTTCGTACCTCGCGATCGGCGAGCGCACCAATGCCAACGGCTCGAAGACGTTCCGCGAGGCCATGCTCGAGGAGCGCTGGGACGACTGCGTCGAGATCGCCCGCAACCAGATCCGCGTCGGCGCGCATCTGCTCGACGTGTGCGTGGACTACGTGGGCCGAGACGGGGTCGCCGACATCCGCGAGGTCGTGTCGCGCTTCGCCTCGCAGTCCACGCTCCCGCTCGTGATCGACTCCACGGAGCCTGCCGTCATCCGCGCCGGTCTCGAGCTGATCGGCGGCCGGCCGGTCGTGAACTCCGTGAACTATGAGGACGGCGAGGGGCCGGAGAGCCGGTTCGGACGCATCATGCCGCTCGTCAAGGAGCACGGCGCCGCGGTCGTGGCGCTCACGATCGACGAGCAGGGCCAGGCGCGCACCACGGAGGGCAAGGTCGCGATCGCCTCGCGCCTCATCGACTCGCTGGTCGGGGAGTGGGGGATGCGCGTCGAGGACATCATCGTCGACTGCCTCACGTTCCCCATCGCCACGGGTCAGGAGGAGACGCGCCGCGACGGCATCGAGACCATCGAGGCGATCCGGCAGATCACGCAGAAGTACCCCGGCATCCACACCACCCTCGGCGTCTCCAATGTGTCGTTCGGCCTCAGCCCGGCCGCGCGCATCGTGCTGAACTCGGTCTTCCTGCACGAGGCCACCGCAGCGGGGCTGTCGAGCGGCATCATCGACGCCGCGAAGATCGTTCCGCTCGCCTCGCTGCCCGAGGAGCAGCGCACCGTCGCGCTCGACCTCGTGTGGGACCGGCGCGAGTACGACGCCGACGGAAACGTCACCTACGACCCGCTGGCCGCGATGCTCGACCTGTTCGCGGGCGTCGACACGGCGGCCCTGCGCGACCAGCGCGCCGCCGAGCTCGCCGCGCTCCCGGTGGGTCAGCGGCTGGAGCGTCGCATCATCGACGGGGAGGGCAAGGGGCTCGACGCCGACCTCGACCTGGCGCTCGGCGAGGGCATGACAGCGCTCGGCATCATCAACGATCATCTGCTCGAGGGCATGAAGGTCGTCGGAGAGCGCTTCGGCGCCGGCGAGATGCAGCTGCCGTTCGTGCTGCAGTCCGCCGAGGTCATGAAGAACGCGGTCGCGCTGCTCGAACCGCACATGGAGAAGTCCGAAGCGTCGGGCAAGGGCACGATGGTGATCGCGACGGTGCGCGGCGACGTGCACGACATCGGCAAGAACCTCGTCGACATCATCCTCACGAACAACGGCTACAAGGTGATCAACCTCGGCATCAAGCAGCCGATCGCCGACATCATCGCCGCGGCAGAGGAGCACGACGCCGACGTGATCGGCATGTCGGGCCTGCTCGTGAAGTCGACGGTCGTCATGAAGGAGAACCTGCTGGAACTGCAGGCGCGCGGGCTGGCGAAGAAGTGGCCGGTGATCCTCGGCGGCGCCGCGCTCACCCGCGCCTACGTGGAGGACGACCTCGCCGGCATGTTCGACGGCGAGGTGCGCTACGCCAAGGACGCATTCGAGGGACTCGCGCTCATGGAGCCGCTCGTGCGCGTCGCCCGCGGCGAGGACCCGGCATCCGTCGGCCTGCCTCCGCTGAAGAAGCGCATCCACGCGCGCGGGCCGAAGCTCACGCTCACCGAGCCGGAGGCGATGCCCGCCCGGTCCGACGTCGCCGCCGACAACCCCGTGCCGGCGCCGCCGTTCTGGGGCACGCGCATCGTGCGCGGCATCGCGCTGGGCGACTACGCCGCGTACCTCGACGAGCGCGCGACGTTCATGGGGCAGTGGGGCCTCAAGCCCGGGCGCGGGGAGGACGGCGCCTCGTACGAGGAGCTCGTGGAGCGTGAGGGCCGGCCGCGCCTGCGGTACTGGCTCGACCGCATCCTCGCCGAAGGCATGCTCGACGCCTCGGTCGCCTACGGGTACTTCCCCGTGGTGTCCGAGGGCGACGACGTCGTGGTGCTGCACCACGGCGACGACCCGACCGGCGTGCTGGGGGTGCCCGGACTGCTCGCGCCTGACGGAGGCTCCGGCGGCGTGCTCGGCGCCGACCGGCTGCGCTTCACGTTCCCGCGGCAGCGCCGCGATCGGCACCTGAACCTCGCCGACTTCGTGCGCTCACGCGAGTCGGGCCAGGTCGACGTGCTGCCCGTGCAGCTCGTCACCGCCGGGGCTGCGATCGACAGGGTGACCGCGAAGCTCTTCGCCGAGAACCGGTACCGCGACTACTACGAGCTCAACGGCCTCGTGATGCAGCTCACCGAAGCGCTCGCGGAGTTCTGGCACGCCCGCATCCGCGCGGAGCTCGGCTTCGCCGCCGAGGACCCGGCCGACACGGCTGGCCTGTTCAAGCTGGAGTACCGCGGCGCACGGTTCTCGCTCGGCTATCCCGCGTGCCCCGACATGGAGGACCGCCGCAAGGTCGTCGAGCTGCTGCGCCCCGAGCGCATGGGCGTGGAGCTCAGCGACGAGCTGCAGCTGCATCCGGAGCAGTCGACCGACGCCTTCGTGTTCCATCACCCCGAGGCGAAGTACTTCTCGGTCTGAGCAACCGCCCGCCGGCACGACCCCTGCCCGGGGCCGCGCGTCCGCGCGTCTGCACCTCCGCGCCTTCTGCGGAGACCCCCGCTGAGCGGCGAAATCCCTCCTGACCGGTGTCAATCAGGCGGGGCGTCGGCGACCCGCAGGGGAGTCGGCGCGGGACGGTCGGAAGGCACACGCACGGGCTTCGCGCGGCGGAGCGCTGCGAGCACGGGACGGCCGATCAGTGCGACGCCGACGACGGTGGTGATCGCGCGCAGCGTGTCCCACCCGGCGGTCGATGTCACGAGCGAGTACAGCAGGAAGCTGCCGAGGTTCTGCCCGAGGGGAGCGCCGGGCGCGTACGAGATCGCGGTGTCGGCGCCGACGGCGAAAGGCCAGAACCACAGGTTGAGCAAGAGGCCGAAGACATAGGATGCCGCCGCGCCATAGCCGCACAGCAGGACGATCTCCGCCCAGCCCCGCACGCGGCGGGGGAGCAGTCCGGCCCCCGCTCCGACCCACGCGCACGCGAACATCTGGAACGGCGTCCACGGTCCGAACCCGCCGAACACGGTCGAGGAGAGGGCGACGGTCAGGGCGCCCAGCAGCATCCCGAACCGCGGTCCGAAGGCGCGGCCGGCCAGCACGAGCAGCACGAACACCGCCTCCACGCCGCCGACTCCGGTGCTGGCGATGCGCACAGCGGTGCCGATGGCCGTGAGCACGCCGAGGTATGCCAGCGTGTGCGCCGAGCGGACGGCGCCATCGAGGGCCGTGACCGCGACGATCACGGCGATCGGGGCGGCCGCGAGGGCAACCCACGGCACGGCGGTATTCGCCTGCGACGGCAGGGCGACTGCGATGAAGGGCCAGGTGAAGGATGCCAGGGCGACGAGGTTGGCCATGACGAGGGCGACGGTCGCCCAGCGGGCGGGGTGCCGAGGGTGCGGCCGGTCACTTTGTCGGAAGTTCGGAGCCGACACGCCGGTGCCGCGCGTCGAATCTCCCGACAGATGGACATTCTCCCGACAAAACGACCCCGGCGAGGTTGTGGATGCGGCTGGCCGGGTGGCGGACGAGGCTGGCGGGGTGGCGGACGGGGCGGACGGGCCCGGCGGAGTGGCGGACGGGGCCGGCGGGGTGGCGGATGCGGCTGGCAGCGGTGCCGGCGCGATGCCGGCGTCCATCGGGATGACGCGCGCACCGAGCGCCGCGGCGAAGGGCGCGTCGTGCGTCGCGACGAGCACAGCCGTGCCGGCATCCGCCGTTCGCTGCAGTGCGACGCGTACCTGTTCTCGCGCGGCGGGGTCGAGCCCGCGGGTCGGCTCGTCGATCAGCAGCGCGTGCGGCATCCGCGCGAGCTGCAGTGCCATGGCGAGGCACCGCCGCTCGCCGAGGGACAGATCCCGAGGATGCCGCCGTAGACGCTCGTGCAGCGCGGCCGGGTCGAGCCCGAGGAACGCCGCGAAACGCTCGGCGGAACGGATGCCGTCGCCGGCGCCCGCACGCTCAGCGAGCCGGTCGGCGCGGGCGCATTCCGCGGCCACCGTGTCGCGGGTGAAGAGATCGTCAGAGGCGTCGGGGACGAGCACCGCCCGGCCGATGACGGCGGCGTCGCGCCGCGGCAGTGCGAGTGCGAGGAGCAGCGACGACTTACCGGCCCCGTTCGGGCCGATCAATGCCGCGACCTCGCCCGCCGCCAGCGACAGGCTCGCGCTCTGCACCGCGACCGTGTCGCCATGCGTCACGCGCAGCTCGTCGACCGCGAGTGCCGGTGCCGCGGGCGTCGGTGACGGAGCCCCCGCCGGGCGTCCCTCCGCGGCCCGGCGCGTGTCGCCCTGCGGGGCCGCGCCCGCGGGACGGGCACGCACGGGAAGGGCATCCGCGGGGAGCGCGTCTGCGGGGAGGGGGTCCGCGGTGAGCGCGCCCGCGGGAAGGGGACCCGTCGCTCGCCGCTCTTCCGCACCCCTGGGCATGAGCACGCCGCCGTCGATCGTCCACCACTCGTCCGCCGCCTCCGCGAACGCAGCGGCGCGGTGCTCGGCCACCACGACGCATACGCCCCCGTGGTGGGCGAGGGCGTCGAGCGCTCCCACGATGCGCGCTCGTGCATCGGCGTCGAGGTCGGCCAGCGGCTCGTCGGCGAGCAGCAGCAGCGGATCCTCCACGACGGCTGCCGCGATCGCCACCAGCGTGGCTTCGCCGGCGGAGAGCGCGTGCACGGGCCGGTCGAGCAGATGCCCGATCCCGAGCTGCGTCGCGATCTCGTCCACGCGTGCCGCGACGAGCGGATGCGGCACTCCACGCATCTGCATCGCGAGGCCGATCTCGTCTCGCACGCGCTCGCCGCAGAAGCCTTCGCGGGGGTCCTGCAGCACGACGCCGACCAGTCGCGAGGAGTCTCGGGGCGGCATCCGGCGGCGGTCGTGGCCGGCGATCTCGACGACGCCCGCGGTCCAGCCGCCGTCCGCGTGATCCGTGAGACCGGCGAGGGCGCGGAGCAGCGTCGACTTTCCCGCGCCGGTGGCACCTGTCACGACGGCGAGCGTTCCCGCCGGGGGAGCGAACTGCGGCACCTCCGCCACCGGAGCCGCGCCGAAGCCGATCGCAGCATCGCGCACCGTCACCGGCGGAGCCGGCGGATCCGCGGCGACGTGAACGCCGCCGAAGCCGCGCAGCTCGAGCCCGTTGGCGACGGCAGCCGCGCGTTCCAGAGTGCGCTCGAGCACGGGGACGAGCATTCGCGGCCCCCGCCGTTCACCGCGCAGGCGCTGCGCGGTGGACACGGTGCGCACGGCATCGCCGAGAGACGGGAGCGTCGACCAGGCGACGGCGAGCGCGCGTGCGACTCCTCGCAACGGCCTACGCCTTGCGAGCGCGGCGAACCCTCGTGAGACGTCGACGGCCGCGTTCAGGACCCCGAACGCGAGGATCACGGCGGCGATGGGGAGCGCCGAGAGCACGGCATCCGCCAGACCGTCCAGCGTCACCGGGCCGAGCAGCGTCACCCAGCCGAACGGCGGCGGCAGCCGGAAGGCGGGGAGAGGCAGCAGCAGGGGGCCGGAGCCGGATGCCCCGTCGAAGAGCACGCGGTAGACGACGCGGGCGACGATGAACACCGCCGCGAGTCCCGCCGCCGCGCGCAGCGGGCCGGGCCTCAGTCGGAGCCGGCCCGCACGGGTCACGGGGCGGGCGAGGCGGGAGCGCCGTCGAGCGTGAAGAGGAGTTCCACGCTGTCACCGGGGTTGAGTTCCAGGGCCGGCAGGCCGGTCTGGGCGTAGTCCCAGGTGCCGCCGGCCGGCTTCACCCACAGGCCCCAGTACGCGGTGGCCGGAGGCATGTCCGCGCAGGTCTCGTGGTAGGTCGCGCCATCTGCGCCGGGGAGGTCGGTGGTCTCTGCGGGCACGCCGTCGACGCGGCAGACGACGTCGTCGGGATAGGTGGTCGTGCCCACGGTGGTGATGCCGGCCTTGGCGATGGCATCCGTGCCGAGGATCGTGTCGGTCGTGGTGACGCACACGGTCTTCGACGGGTCGTCGGCGACCTCGAGGTCGCCCGTGTCGACGATGACGGTCACACCGTCGCAGGAAGCGACATCCGCGGTCGATGAGGTCACCGGCGACGAGGACGGCACGGGGTGGGCGGCGGATGTCGCGCACGCGGTCAGCGACAGCAGCAGGGCGGATGCTGCAGCCAGGGAGAGGGCGAGGGATCGAGGCTTCGGGGTCACCGTTACACCCTACGGAATCGCGGTTTCCCGTCCGTGCTTCCTCCGTCACATTCCGCCTCAGGCCTCGCCCCCCTCCGCTCAGGTATGAGTTGTGGCTCAAAAGTCGCCGATTTTCCGACCACAACTCATACCTGAGCGAGGTGGGAGGGCGCAGGAGGATGGTGGGTGGTTGACGATACTGTGTGAGACACAGTAATGTGAGGAGCATGAACGAGACGCTCGACACGCATCTGCAGGAGCTGCGGCGAGGCACCGTGGTGCTCGCCTGCCTCCAGCTGCTGCGCACCCCCGGCTACGGATACGGGCTGCTCGAGCAGCTCGAGAGCCGCGGCTTCGCCACCGACGCGAACACGCTGTACCCCCTGCTGCGGCGCCTCGAGAAGCAGGAGTACCTCACGAGCGAGTGGAACACCGACGAGGCGAGGCCCCGCAAGTTCTACCGCACCTCGGATGCCGGCATCCGTCTCGCCGACGCCCTCACAGACGAATGGCGATCGCTGACCTCCGCGATCACCGCCCTCACCACGGAGGAGAACTGACATGACCGCCACCGCCACCGCCACGCTCACCGAGCGGTACATCGCCGCCACCGTCCGCAGCCTGAGGCCCGAGGCGCAGGCCGACGTGCGGGCAGAGCTCGAAGCATCCATCGGCGACGCGGTCGAGGCGCGCGTCGAGCAGGGCGAACCGCGCGATGCCGCAGAGCGTGCCGTGCTCACCGAGCTGGGCGACCCCGCCCGGCTCGCAGCCGGGTACGCCGACCGGCCGCTGCACCTGATCGGCCCGCGGTTCTACCTGGTGTGGTGGCGCCTGCTCAAGCTGCTGCTGAGCATCGTCCCCGCGTGCGTGTTCCTCGCCGTCGCACTCGGCCAGGTGATCGCGCAGGCGCCGGTCGGAAAGGTCATCGCCGACTCGCTCCTCGCCGCCGGCGGCGCCGCTCTGCACATCTGCTTCTGGACGACCCTCGTGTTCGTCGTGCTGGAGCGCACCGGAAGCACGACGGCGATCGACGAGTGGAGCGTCGACCAGCTGCCCGAAGCCGCCACCGACGGCGCGGGGCGCAGCGAGCTGATCGGCTCGCTCGTGTTCCTCGCAGCGGCAGTGGGCGCCCTGTTCTGGGACCGCCTGCGCGGCTTCGTCGTCGTCGACGGCGAGGGCATGCCGATCCTCGCGCCGGACCTGTGGCCGTGGTGGATCGGCGCTCTGCTGCTGCTCATCGTCGCGGAGGCGGTGTTCGCGGTCATGATTTACCGCCGGCGCGGGTGGACGATCGCGGCCGCCGTGGTGAACACCGTGCTCGCGGTGGCCTTCCTGGCCTGGGCCCTGGTGCTCCTCGTCACGGGTGAACTGATCAACCCGGCCTTCCTGTCGCACATCGTCTCTGCAGGCGGGGACGGCTTCGTCTCTGCAGGCGGGGACGGCTTCGCCGCGGGCGATGCGGAGGCCGCAGGTCAGGGCGGAGTCTTCCGCATCCTCGCCGTGCTCCTCGGCTTCGGCATCGCGGCAGGCGTCGCATGGGACATCGTCGACGGCTGGCTCAAGGCCACGGGCCGCAGGGGCGGCGACGCGTCGCGCCGGAATAGGCTGGACCGGTGACCATCTCCGAGCTGTTCGACCCGGCAGAGTGGGTGCTCGCCCCCGGCGCCGAGGACTACACCGACATCACCGCCCACGTCACCCACGACGGCGGCGTCGCCCGCATCGCGTTCAACCGTCCGGAGGTGCGCAACGCGTTCCGGCCGCACACGGTCGACGAGCTGTACCGCGCCCTCGACGTCGCCCGGCAGGACCCGCGCATCGGCGCCGTGCTGCTCACCGGCAACGGTCCGAGCCCCAAGGACGGCGGGTGGGCGTTCTGCTCGGGCGGCGACCAGCGCATCCGCGGGCGCGACGGGTACAAGTACTCCGACGACGAGACCGCGGTCGCCGACCCCGCGCGGGCGGGCCGGCTGCACATCCTCGAGGTGCAGCGGCTGATCCGGTTCATGCCCAAGGTGGTCATCGCCGTCATCCCCGGGTGGGCGGCCGGCGGCGGGCACTCGCTGCACGTGGTGTGCGACCTGTCGATCGCGAGCGCCGAGCACGGCCGGTTCAAGCAGACGGATGCCGACGTCGGCAGCTTCGACGCCGGATACGGGTCCGCGTACATGGCGAGGCAGACGGGCCAGAAGTTCGCGCGAGAGGTGTTCTTCCTCGCGGAGGAGTACTCGGCGCAGCGGGCGTACGAGATGGGCGCGGTCAACCGCGTGGTGCCGCATGAAGACCTCGAGCGCGAGGCGCTGAAGATGGCGCGCACCGTGCTGACGAAGTCACCCACGGCGATCCGGATGCTGAAGTTCGCCTTCAACGCCGTCGACGACGGTCTCGTCGGCCAGCAGGTCTTCGCGGGAGAGGCCACGCGTCTCGCCTACGGCACCGACGAGGCGGTCGAGGGCCGCGACGCCTTCCTGCAGAAGCGCGACCCCGACTGGTCGCCGTTCCCGTACCACTTCTGACCGCTGCGATGTCTCCCGGCATGATCCCGTCGCCCCTGTATCTTCCCGGCGCTGCTTTCGCACCGGGTCGACGGTCGCGCACCGGGTCGGCGCCGCACCGCGACCGCAGCGGATGCTGCCCACCGCGGAGACCGAGATGACGGAGCTGATCTCCGCGGATGACGCGTCCCCCGGCGACCTGCGTGACGCCCTCGCCCGGGCGCTCGACGGCGGACCGGCACTGGCATTCGGGATGCTCGGAGACGCGCCGGCCGAGGCGCCGGACGGGACCGCCGTGGTCATCGCGACATCGGGCTCGAGCGGCATCCCCAAGCGGGTCGTCGTGAGCGGCGAGGCGCTGCGCGCGAGCGCCGAGGCGACGGCCGCCCGGATCGGCAGCGGCCGGTGGCTGCTCGCTCTGCCCACCGGATATGTCGCAGGGCTTCAGGTGCTGGTGCGGTCGATCCTCGCCGGCACCGAGCCCGTGGCCATCGGCGGCCGGTTCTCCGCCGACGCCTTCGCTCGCGCAGCTCTCCCACTCGCCGCCGGGGGAGAGACGCTCCTGACATCGCTCGTGCCCGCTCAGCTCGCCACCCTGCTCGACGCCGCCGACGACGTGCGGGTGCTCACGGCGCTCCGATCGTTCCGGGCGATCCTCGTCGGGGGACAGGCGCTGCCGGAGCCGCTCCGAGAGCGAGCCGACGACCTCGGCGTGCGGCTCGTGCGCACCTACGGTTCGACGGAGACGAGCGGCGGATGCGTATACGACGGCGTGCCGCTCGACACGGCCTCCGTGCGCGTCGACGACGGAGAGCTGTGCATCGCCGGTCCCATGCTGGCCGACGGCTACCTCGGCGACGAGCGGCTGACGGCGAGGGTGTTCGCCCGCGACGAGCACGGCATCCGGTGGTATCGCACGGGGGATCTGGGCCTGGTCGACGACGACGGCATCGTGCGCGTGCACGGCCGGGCCGACAACGTGATCGTCTCCGGGGGCATCAACATCTCCCTCGACCGCGTCGAGCGCATCGTGCGGACGATCCCGGGCCTGACCGGAGCCGTCGTCGTGGGCGTCGAGGACGAGCGCTGGGGCGAGGCATCCGTCGTCGTCGCGGCCCGGGGCGAGGCGCTGCGTCGCAGCGAGGCCGAGCAGCTCGCGCACGCGCGGGAGGCCGTCGCGGCGCAGATCGGGCGGCATGCACGGCCCTCGCGACTCATCCTCGTCGACGAGCTCGCCGCCTTGCCGTCCGGAAAGCCCGACCGCGAGGCGATCCGCCGCGCCGTGGCGCAGCTGCGCTGAGTCGCATCGCCACCGCGACCTCGACCCTTCCGCGCGACGCCCCACTCCGGAGCGTCACGCGGACAGGAGGCCCGTGCGATCGGTGCCACGATGGAGCATGACCTCCTACACGCACGGACACCACGAATCCGTCCTCCGCTCGCACAGCGTGCGCGACATCTCGAACTCGGCGGCGTATCTCCGCCCGCACCTGACCGCCCAGACCAGGCTGCTCGACGTCGGCGCCGGTCCGGGCTCGATCACCGTCGACTTCGCCGGCGTGGTGGCGCACGTCACAGCGACGGAGATCGACGACCGCGCGCTGTCACTGTCGCGCGATCTGGCCGCCTCGCGCGGTGTCACGAACATCGCCTTCGCGGTCGAGGACGTGCATGCCCTGAGCTTCGCCGACGACAGCTTCGACGTCGTGCACGCGCACCAGGTGCTCCAGCACGTCGGAGACCCGGTGCAGGCGCTGAGGGAGATGCGCCGGGTGGCAGTGCCCGGTGGGGTGGTGGCGGCGCGCGACGCGGATTACGCCGGGTTCTTATGGTTCCCGCTGCTCCCTGAGCTGCAGTCCTGGCTCGACCTGTACCGCCGCGCCGCTCGCGCGAACGGGGGCGAGCCGGATGCCGGACGCCGACTGCTGGCCTGGGCGCGTGCCGCCGGATTCGATGAGATCACGGCGACGGCATCGACCTGGTGCTACGCCACGCCGGAGGAGCGGGCGTGGTGGGGCGGCATGTGGGCCGACCGCATCCTGGAATCCGCGCTGGCGCGGCAACTGGTCGACGCGGGCATGGCGACGCGCGACGACCTCCGGGCGATCAGTGAGGCCTGGCGGCGCTGGGCCGACGACGGCGACGGCTGGTTCCTCGTGCCGCACGGCGAGATCATCGCCAGAGCCTGACGCCCAGGATGCGGACGCGACTCGGCACGCGCGGCTGCCGAGGATACATCGGCAGGCGGATGCGTGCAGACGCTCGCGCCACGTAGCGTGGGAGGGTGTTCCGCCCCGTCTCCCGCACCTGGCTGATCCTCGACATCATCGGTGCCGTCTTCGGTCTCGCCGTCACCACGCCGCTGACCTTCGTCACGGGTGACACCGGGCTGAGCAAGTGGATCCTCTCGGCGCCGGCCGCCGTCACCGTGTACGTGCTCGTCGCGATCATCCTGTGGGGTGCCGCGGCCATCTGCAGACTGTCGCCCGCGCTCGCGATCGGCATCGCCTGGGTGGGGGCTGCGCTGCAGATGGCGGCGGGGCTGCCGCCGGCCGCGTACGACCTCGCCATCCTCGTCGTGCTGTTCGCGACGGCCGCATGGGGGACGACGCGGGTGCTGTGGATCGGCGGCATCTCGGCCCTGGGCGGAGGCGTGCTCGGCGGGATCTACTTCGCCGTGGTGTGGTCGGGTGAACTCGGCACCGACCCGGCCGCGGCGATGCGGGCGGCCATGCTCGCCGGGCTGATGGCGACCGTGTTCGTGCTCGCGATGGTGATGTCGTGGGGCACAGGGCTGCTCTGGCGGGTCGTGCTCAACGGGCGGGCCACACAGATGGCCCGCGCGCAGGCGGAGCTGCTGGCCGCCGAGGAGCAGGAGCGTGTGCGCATCGCGCGGGACATGCACGACATCGTGGCGCACTCGCTCGCCGTCGTGATCGCGCAGGCCGACGGAGCCCGGTACGCCGCGACGGTGAAGCCGGAGGCGGCGACCGAGGCCCTGGGGACGATCGCGCAGATCGCGCGGGGCGCGCTGTCGGATGTGCGGCTGCTCCTGACACAGCTGCGTCACCGCCAGGGCGACGGTCCGCAGCCCACGCTCGCCGATCTCGAGACGCTGTTCGCGCAGGTGCGGCAGGCCGGCGTCGAGCCTCGGATCACCGTGGACCCGATGCCGCCGGGGGAACCGCCCGGAGCCATCCAGCTGGCCGTCTACCGCATCCTGCAGGAGGCCCTGACGAACGCCATCCGGCACGGCGACGGCGCGGTGGACGTGCACCTCGCCTGGCTCCCCGACCGCGTCGAGGTCCACGTCGCCAACGGCATGTCTGCGGCGTCGGTCCCGAATCCCGGCGGACACGGGGTGATCGGCATGCGCGAACGCGCGCAACTGATGGGCGGTACGCTACAAGCGGGGCAGGAGGGCGAACGGTTCGTCGTGCGTGCGACGCTCCCGATCGCAGGAGCACAGGCATGATCAGGGTCGTACTCGTCGATGACCAGGCGCTTTTCCGCGCCGGCATCCGGATGCTGGTGGCGTCGCAGCCCGACCTCGACGTCGTCGGCGAAGCCGGTGACGGTCGCGAGGCCATCGACGTCGTGCGAGCGACCCGCCCCGATGTCGTGCTGATGGACATCCGGATGCCGGTCATGGACGGGCTCACCGCGACGGCGGAGATCCTCGCACAGCCCGACGCGCCGCGCGTGGTGATGCTGACCACGTTCGACCTCGACGAGGCGGCGGCGCGCGCGATCCGGCAGGGTGCGAGCGGCTTCCTGCTCAAGGACGCCGACCCGGAGTTCCTCCTCGCCGCGGTGCGCACGGTGCATTCGGGGTCGAGCGTGATCGCCGCGTCGGCGACCCGTGAGCTGTTCGAGCACTTCGCCGAGGCGCCGAAGCCGGTTCCCCCGCAGTACGCCGGGCTGACCGACCGTGAACGCGAGATCTTCGCCCTCGCCGCTCGGGGGCTGTCGAACTCCGAGATCGCCGCACGCGAGTACCTCAGCGAGGCCACCGTGAAGACGCACATCAGCCGCATCCTCACCAAGCTCGCCCTTCGCGATCGGGTGCAGCTGGTGGTGTTCGCCTTCGAGCACGGCCTGGCCTAGGCCCTGGCCGGTCCGGCCCCCTGCGGGTGCCGTCCTCGGCCGAGTTTCGAGTCGCATGATTTGCCCCCGAATCGGCGATTTCGGGGCAAATCATGCGACTCGAAACCCGAAAGGCAGCCGCAGGCCTGCGACCGGCCAGGGGGATCATCCTGCAGATGTACGAGGATGCTCCTCCCGGGCGACGCGGCGGCGGATGCCGCGGAAATAGCGTCGAAGCATGGAGATCACGACCACCGACCTCGGGCTCGCCGCCCGCGTCCAGCACCTGAAGAAGACCTACGGCGCCGGCGAGGGCACCGTCCACGCGCTCGACGACGTGAGCGTCGGCATCCGCCGCGGGCAGTTCACGGCCATCATGGGCCCGTCGGGTTCGGGCAAGTCCACGCTCATGCACATCATGGCCGGCCTCGACAGCCCCACGGAGGGCCGCGCGTGGATCGGCGACACCGAGATCACCGGCCTCGGCGACATCGACCTCACGATCCTGCGCCGCCGTCGCGTCGGCTTCATCTTCCAGGCGTTCAACCTCGTGCCGACGCTCACGGCGTTGGGCAACATCATGCTGCCGTTCGAGCTCGACGGGCGTCGCCCGAGTGCCATCGAGAAGGCGCGCATCGACGGCCTCATCGAGACGCTGGGGCTGGGTGCGCGCCTCGACCACCGCCCCCACCAGCTCTCCGGCGGCCAGCAGCAGCGCGTCGCGATCGCGAGGGCCCTGGCGACCGCCCCCGACCTCGTGTTCGCCGACGAGCCGACAGGCAACCTCGACTCCAAGACCGGCCGCGAGGTGCTGCGCCTGCTGGCGGCCGCGAGCCGCGAGCACGGCCAGTCGATCGCGATGGTCACGCATGACGCGATCGCGGCGAGCCACGCCGACCGGGTTCTGTTCCTCGGCGACGGCCGCATCGTGGCCGACCACCCGCGGCAGACCGCGGAAGAGATCTCCGCGTACATGCTCGCCGCCGAGGTGCCGGCATGAGCGCGGTCGCGACGGTCGTGCCCCAGACGGCGGCGACCGGATCCCGGCTCTCCTGGCTCCGCGAGCGCGGCATGGGGGCCAGCATCCTCGTCGCCGCGCTGTCGTCGGCGTTCGGCGTCGTGCTCGTCGAGACCACGGCGTACATCGCGGCCGTGCTGCAGGCCGACCCCTTCATCGGCGACAGCGAGACCTTGGCGTTCGTCGTCGCCCTGCTGTCGGTGCTGCTCACCGCCGTGGCGATGTACGTGGCGGCGATCGTCACGGCTAACACGTTCTCGACGATCATCGCCGGCCGCACCCGGCAGATCGCCCTGCTCCGCCTCATCGGCGCGACGGCTCGGTCGCAGCGCTCCGAGGTGGGGCGGCAGGGTCTCATCGTGGGCGTGATCGGCGCGCTCATCGGCGCACTCGTGGGGGTCGCGGTCGCGGTGGCCGGCGTGCAGATCGGTGAGCGGATCATCGCGAACACCCCCGACGACTTCACGGTCGCGCAGCCGTTCATCGCCCTGCCGGTCGCCGGCGTCGCGCTGACCACGTGGATCGCCGCCTGGGCGGGCTCGCGCCGGGTGCTCTCGGTGACACCGCTGCAGGCGATCGCGGGGTCTGTCGAGCGCACGCACGAGGAGGTATCAGTACGGGCCGGCCGTCACGTCGGCGCGTGGATCCTGCTGATCACGGGCGTGGCGCTCCTCGCGGCAGGCGTCGTGATCGGCCTCGTTACGCCGCTGGGGGTCGTGGTGGCGTTCTTCGGCGGCATCCTCTCGTTCACCGGCCTCGCACTCGGATCGGTGCTGTTCATGCCGCCGGTGCTCCGGCTGGTCGGCCGGCTGTTCGGAACGAGCGCGACAGCGCGCCTCGCCGCGCAGAACGCCCTGCGCTACCCGGAGCGCTCCTCGCGCATGGCGATCGGCGTGGTGATGGGGGTGACCCTGGTGACGATGTTCGCCGTCGCGCTGGAGTCCAGCAAGCGACTCATGACCAGCCAGATGACGGGTGACATCCCCGACGACTTCTTCGCGCCCTACGACGCGTTCGCGAGCATCATGATGGTGCTCGTGGCCATCTCCGCCGTGATCGCGGCCGTCGGGCTCGTGAACCTCCTCACGATCGGGGTCGTGCAGCGCCGTCGCGAGCTGGGGCTTCTGCGTTCGATCGGCCTGTCCAGCGCGCAGGTGCGTCGCATGGTGCTGCTCGAGGCGACGCACATCACGGTCGCCGCGACGGTGACCGGCCTCGTGCTGGGAGTGGCGTACGGCTGGATCGCCGCGCAGTCACTGCTGGGCTCGGTCCCCACGCTGCCGGAGTTCACGCCCGCGGGGCTCATCGCGCCGGCGGTTCCCTGGATCCCCGTCGCGGTGATCGTGGTCGCCACCGCGATCCTCACGCTGGTGGCGGCTGCGACCCCGACGAGGCTCGCGACGCGCGTGGCACCTGTGGAGGCGCTCGCCGCCGATTGAGCGGAACGAGCAGGTGCCGGGTCCGCCGTGCGGGCGGCGGGCCCGGCACCTGTGGCTTGTCTAGGCTGGAGGGATGCCGTCGCCCTTCGATCAGTCCAGCTACCAGGTCCGTCTCGAGTGGGGAGTGGAGGGGCTGGCCCGGCTCGCCCCGGCTGACGTCATCGTCGTGGTGGACGTGCTGCGCTTCTCATCGACGGTCGCCGACGCGGTGGGCTCGGGCGCATCGGTCGACCTCGCACCCGCTCTGGAGTGGTCGCGCAACGGTGCGGCGGTCGCGGCTGCCGCGCATGACGCCGTGGTGCTGCTCGGAGGCATCCGCAACGCCTCGGCGGTCGCCGGCGCCGTGCAGGCGCTTCAGGAGCGACGTGGGGAGCGCACCTCGGTCGCCGTCATCGCCGCGGGAGAAGCGGATGCCGAAGGGCGTGTGCGCGTGGCTGTCGAAGACCACCTGGGTGCCGGTGCCGTCATCGCTGCGCTGACCGATCGGGGCATCGACCATACGGCCCCTGAGGCGGCGGTGGCGGCGGAGGGCTTCCGCGCGCTGCGAGGCGCCCTGCGGCACCTCCTCACCGCGAGCGGCTCGGGGCGCGAGCTGGCGAACGGGGTGCCGTCGACCGCGCGCATGCGGGCGGCGGGGGTGACTCCGACCTCGGTCGAGGACGCCGCCATGCTCGACGCGGTCGACGTCGTGCCGGTGCTGCAGCACGGCGCGTTCGTCGCCTTCCGCTGAGCGGTCGATCGGCCGGGAGCTCCGCCGCCAGACCGCCCTGCCGGCCGGTCGCGCACCGCGTGGCCGACGAGCCGACGCAGCGGCAGCCGCCGGCCGCCGACCGACGTAAGGTCGTGGCATGAGGTACCTTCCCGCGTTCGCCCTCGACGCCGTTCTCGTGCTCGTCTTCGCCGCGATCGGCCGCGCATCGCACGACGAGAACCCGGCCGGATTCCTGCTCACGGCGTGGCCGTTCCTCGTGGCTCTCCTCGTGGGGCACGCGCTCGCGGCCCTGCTGCCAGGACGTCCTCGCAGACCGTGGTCACTCGGCTGGGGAGCCGTCGCATGGGTGGTCACGGTGGCCGGGGGCATGCTGCTCCGCCTGGCGACAGGCGCGACCGCCCAGGTGCCGTTCATCATCGTGGCGACCATCGTCCTCGGCGTGTTCCTCGTCGGATGGCGTGCGCTCGCCGCTGTGTTCCGACGTCGGCGCTCGGCCCGCGGGCGCGATCTCGTCGATGCGCAGGCGCCGGCCGACCGATCGGAGGGAGAGACGGATGCGGCGGCACCCCGACTCGACGACGACGGTGCGGAGCCGCGGTAGCGGCAGGACTCAGCGCGGGGCCTGAGCGGCGAGCCGGACGTCGGCGCTGATCTCGCGGCGCGTCCAGGTGAAGACGTAGCGGGCGTCGAACGTTCGGGAGCACTTGGCGCACGACGTCGCCCGCGTCGGACGACGGTGACGATAGGTCACATGCCCTGCGGGGCAGGTGCCGACCCAGGGGGCGAGCTCGACGGCGGTCTCACCGTGATGGGTCGTCCCGCCGACGTAGCCGAGGTCGCGCGCGATGCGCTTCCACTCCGGACCGTGCGCTGCGCGGTGCCCGGCGAGGGCGTGGGCCACCTCGTGCAGCAGCACCTGGTGGATCTCGTCGTCGTCGAAACGCGCGGCGAGGTATCGCGACACCGTGATGCGCTTGTTCGTGTAGTCGCACTGGCCGGCTCGACGCTTGGCGTGGTCGAAGCCGAACGACCAGCTGTCGTCGAGATGCATCGCGATCAGTGCTTCGCCCCAGACGCGCACACGGTCGAGTTCCGCCATGCGCCAAGGCTAAGCCATGCCGCCGACATCGCGGCGCGGCTCAGCCCGCCACGAGTTGTGAGGTGCGGCGTCGCTCGACGGCCTCGATGGCGAGCAGCGCGGTCTCGAGCTCGCTGTCCTGTGCGCCGGCCTCGCGGCGGAGGAAGAGGGAGCGCTTGAAGCTCTCGCGCGCAGTCTCGTAGTCGCCGGCGTCGTACGCGTTCTTGCCGTGGTGCTGGTGCGCGAACGCGGCGATCGACAGCCACCGCTGTCCCTCCGCCTCATCGGCACAGGTCGCGAGCTCCTGCTCGGCTGCGGCGTGCGCACCGCGGTACTGGAGCACCGTGGCGTGCAGCACCCGCGCGCGCAGCACGTCCTTGCGCGTGCCGGCCATGCGGGCCTGCCGCACGGTCTCATCCGCCAGAGCCAGGGCGTCGTCGAGTCGTCCGAGCACCTTCAGCAGCCACACGCGCTCCAGGAGCGCGGGGAGGCTGCGCTGGTTCTCGATCTCGGCCAGCCTGTCCGCGCACTCGTCGAGGTCGACGATCTCGCGGAGGGTGTCCTGGTCGTATCCCCGGATGAAACCCATTGCTCTCCTTCCGCAGCGTCCCGCCCTCCAGTCTGCATGCCGCGACGGCGAGCGCCGGGGCGGCACGCCCCGAGTTCCGGCATCCGATCCTCCGGGGCACCGCGCCAGCCTGCGTGGACTGCCGCGGCGGCGCCGGCTCAGCGGAGGAACAGCGAGGCGTCGGGGCGGGGCGATGCCACGGCATCAGCGTCCGTGACGATCCTCGCGCCCTGCGCGAAGGCGGCGACCTCGGCGCCCTGTGCGATCTTCGCGGGATGCGGTCCTGCGGCGAGCATCCGCGGCAGCCACTCGGTCGGCAGCGGCGACGCCGAGGCCGCGATGACGAGGTTGCCGAAGCGGCGTCCCTTGAGCACCTGCGTGTCGGCGAGGATGCCGATCTCGGGAAGCACCTCGGCGATCGTCGCCACCTGGCGACGGGCGAACGCGAGACCCGGCCCGTCGGCGACGTTGACGAGGAGCACGCCCTCAGCGTTCAGCAGAGCCCGCAGCTCGCGGTAGAACTCCACGCTGGTGAGGTGCGCGGGGGTCTGCGCTCCGGAGTACACGTCGGACACCACGAGGTCGCATGCTCCCACGATGGCCGGGGGAAGCCGCCGCACGCCGTCGCGCGCGTCGCCGATGCGCACGCGGATGGCGGCGCCGCGGGGGAGCGGCAGGTGCTCGCGCACGAGTGCGGCCAGGGGTGCCTCGAGCTCGATGACCTGCTGCCGGGACCCCGGACGCGTCGCCTCGATGTACCGCGGAACCGTCATGGCCCCGGCGCCGAGGTGCACCGCGGTGAGAGGCCCTTCGCGCAGCTGGTCGATGACCGCGCCCATGCGCACCACGTACTCGAAGTGCAGATGGGTCGGGTCGTCGAGATCGACGTGCGACTGCGGGGTGCCGTCGACGACCAGCTCGAATCCGCTGGTGAACTCCGACGGCACGATGCGGGCGATGCCGCCGTGATCGAGTCGGGCCTGGGGATGCTCGGCATCCCGCGCGCGCGTCCTGCCCATGGTCCGAGACTACGCGGTCAGCGGAGATATCCGACCGAGCAGGTCCTGTTCGCGACGAGCCTCGATACCGGATCGCAACCTCGTGACATTTGGCATCTCCGCGTTCGCTGGGTACCGTCGAGGAATCACCGTCCGGAGGCGAAGAGGCCTCCGGTACGCGCAAGGAAGCGCCCCACAGGGAAGGTCGTACTATGCACCACAGTGTCATGCGACGGCGAGGTCTCATCGCCGTCACCGGAGCGGCTGTCGCAGCGCTCGTGCTCGCGGGATGCGTCGCCAGCGAGCGCGGAGACAAGGGAGACGGAGCCTCCGGCGAGGTCGACAGCACGTTCGTGTTCGCCGCGTCCTCCGACCCGGCGAGCCTCGACCCCGCGTTCGCCCAGGACGGTGAGACCTTCCGCGTCTCGCGGCAGATCTTCGAGGGCCTCGTCGGCACGAAGCCCGGCACCGCAGACCCCGCACCGCTGCTGGCCGAGTCCTGGGAGTCGTCCGAGGACGGCATGTCCCACACCTTCACGCTGAAGAAGGGCGTGACGTTCCACGACGGCACGCCGTTCAACGCCGACGCGGTGTGCTTCAACTTCGACCGCTGGTACAACTGGACCGGCCTCGCCGCATCCGAGGCGCTCGGCTACTACTACAACAAGCTCTTCCACGGATATGCGTCCGACCCGGCCAACGCCGTCTACAAGTCGTGCACGCCCGACGGCGACGACAAGGTCACGATCGAGCTGAACAAGCCGTTCGCCGGCTTCATCGCGTCACTGTCGCTGCCGGCGTTCGGGATGCAGAGCCCTTCGGCGCTGCAGGAGTTCGGTGCCGACGAGGTCTCCGGATCGGCCGAGGCGCCCGTGCTGTCGGAGTACGCGATGGGACACCCGGTGGGCACCGGGCCGTTCCAGTTCGACGAGTGGGCTCCCGGTGAGCAGGTCACGCTGAAGGCCTACGACGACTACTGGGGCGAGAAGGGGCAGATCGAGAAGATCATCTTCCGGACGATCGACGACCCCACGGCCCGCCGCCAGGCGCTCGAGTCCGGCTCGATCGACGGATACGACCTCGTCGGCCCCGCGGACACCAAGGCGCTCGAGGACGACGGCTTCACGATGGTGTCGCGCCCGCCGTTCACGATCCTCTACCTCGCCTTCAACCAGGCCGTGCCCGAGCTGCAGGACCCGAAGGTCCGCGAGGCCCTGTCGTACGCGATCGACAAGGACGCGCTGATCAGCCAGGTGCTGCCGGAGGGGACGCAGAAGGCGACGCAGTTCGTGCCGGAGGTCGTGAACGGTTACAACCCCGACGTCACCACCTACGACTACGACCCGGAGAAGGCCAAGGCGCTGCTGGCGGAGGCCGGATACACCGAGGCCAACCCGCTGAAGCTCACCTTCAACTACCCGGTGAACGTCTCGCGTCCGTACATGCCCGACCCCGAGCAGATCTTCACGGTGCTCTCCACGCAGCTCAAGGACGTCGGCGTGGAGACCACTCCGGTCTCGGAGGAGTGGGTCGAGTACCTCGACCGCACGACGGGCACGTCGGACCACGGCATCCACCTGCTCGGCTGGACCGGCGACTACAACGACACCGACAACTTCGTCGGCGTGTTCTTCGGTCAGAAGAGCTCCGAGTGGGGCTTCGACAACCCGGAGCTGTTCCAGAAGCTGGCCGACGCCCGCGGCGTCTCCAACCTCGACGAGCAGACCGAGCTCTACGAGCAGATCAACGAGGATGTCGCGCAGTTCATCCCCGGTGTCCCGCTCGCGCACCCGGCGCCGACGCTCGCGTTCGACCCGCGCGTGAAGAGCTACCCGGCCAGCCCGGTGAACGACGAGGTCTTCACGGACATCGTCCTCACCAAGTGACGACCTGACCGACGTCCGTCGTCTCGTCGCTCCTCCGCTCAGGGACCGGCCCCTCCGGTCCCTGAGCGGGCCGAGCGGCCCCTCCCGTCGCTCAGGTCCCTGAGCGGGCGGAGCGAGACGAAGGGCACTCGAACAACGGAGTTCTTCGTGCTGCGCACCATCGGCAGGCGACTGCTGTTCCTCGTCCCCACTCTCGTCGGGCTGAGCATCCTGCTCTTCGCCTGGGTCAGGGCCCTTCCCGGCGGACCCGCCGTCGCCCTCCTCGGCGAGAAGGCGACGCCCGAGGCCATCGCCAGGGTCAACGAGCTCTACGGATTCAACAAGCCGCTCATCGAGCAGTACTTCGTCTGGATCAGCCGTCTCCTCCAGGGCGACTTCGGCACCTCGATCCAGACGAACCGGCCGGTGCTCGAGGAGTTCTTCCGGCGGTTCCCCGCCACGATCGAGCTCAGCGTGATGGCGCTCATCTTCGCCGTTGGCGTCGGCATCCCGCTCGGCTACTGGGCCGCCCGCCGTCACGGCCGGTTCAGCGATCACGCCTCCGTCGTGCTGAGCCTCATCGGCATCACCATCCCGGTGTTCTTCCTGGCGTTCATCCTGAAGTACGTCTTCGCGGTGCAGCTCGGCTGGCTGCCGTCCGACGGGCGTCAGAATCCGCGCATCGACGCGACGCACCCCACGGGGTTCTACGTATGGGACGGGGTGATAACCGGCGAGTTCGACGCGGCCTGGGACGCCATCCTGCACCTCGTGCTCCCGGCGCTCGCACTCGGCACCATCCCGCTGGCCATCATCGTGCGCATCACCCGCGCGAGCGTGCTCGAGGTGCAGAACGCCGACTACGTACGGACCGGGCGCGCGAAGGGCGTCGGATCGGCCACGCTGCGCAACCGGTTCATCCTGCGCAACGCGATGCTCCCGGTCGTCACGACGATCGGCCTGCAGACGGGGCTCCTCATCTCTGGCGCCGTGCTCACGGAGACCGTGTTCGCGTTCCCCGGCATCGGCTCGTTCCTCGCCAGGGCGATCTTCACGAGGGACTTCCCGGTGCTGCAGGGGTTCATCATCTTCATCGCGATCGCGTACGCGCTCATCAACCTCGCGGTCGATGTCTCGTACAGCCTGATCGATCCGAGAGTGCGGGTGCAGTGATGGCCCGCCTCAGCATCCGGAAGGAGGTGGCGCGATGAGCGTCGCACTCCCACCCGCCCAGGGCGGAGACATCGTCGACACGGTCGCGATCGCACAGGCCGATCTCAAGGAAGGACCGGGCGGATTCTGGCGCGACGTGTTCCGCCGCATCCGCCGCAACCCCACGGCATGGATCGGAGCGGGGATCGTCCTCGTCTTCCTCCTCATCGCGCTGCTCGCACCCGTGCTCGCGCCGTATCCCGAGACGGCCCTGCCTGGCGCGAAGTCGATCACGCCGACGCACATCCCGGGTCCTGGCGAGCTGGCGCAGTTCCCTCTGGGCCTCGACCGCTTCGGCGGGGATGTGCTCTCGAAGCTCATCTGGGGTGCGCAGGCGTCGCTGCTCGTCGGGGTCGTGTCGACCCTGCTGGGATTCGTCGGCGGCATGCTGCTCGGCCTGCTGGCCGGGACGTTCGGCGGATGGGTCGACACGCTGATCATGCGGGTCGTCGACATCATCCTCTCGGTGCCGAACCTGCTGCTCGCCGTGTCGATCGCGGCGATCCTCGGCCAGACCCCGTTCGCGGTCATGATCGCCATCGGCGCGGCGAACGTCCCGATCTTCGCGCGCCTGCTGCGTGCGTCGATGCTGCAGCAGCGGTCGAGCGACTACGTGCTGTCGGCGCAGACCCTCGGGCTCGGCCGCGGCCGCATCACGATGTCGCACGTGCTGCCGAACGCGATCGGTCCCGTGATCGTGCAGGGCACGCTGACCCTCGCCACCGCTGTCATCGACGCGGCGGCACTGTCGTTCCTCGGCCTGGGCGGCGGTCGCCCTGAGACCGCGGAGTGGGGGCGCATGCTCACCTACGCGCAGGACGAGCTGGCGATCGCGCCGTGGCTGGCGTTCTTCCCCGGCATCTGCATCGCCGTGACCGCGCTGGGCTTCACTCTCTTCGGCGAAGCGCTGCGCGAGGCGATGGATCCGCGAACGAGGGCGCGATGATCGCGCGGGACGAGGGAACCATGAACCATGCGAACGCGAAGCAGCCGCTGCTGACGGTCGAGGGCCTCGCGGTCGACTTCACCACGATCGACGGCGTCGTGCACGCCGTCGAGGGAGTCGACCTCGAGATCGCGGAGGGGGAGACCGTCGCGATCGTCGGCGAGTCCGGATCGGGCAAGTCGACGACGGCGATGGCGATCATCGGTCTCCTGGCCGGGGGCGGACGCGTGGCCGCAGGCAGCATCCGGCTGGAGGGTCGCGAGATCGCGCACGCGCCCGAGCACGAACTGCGTGCGATCCGCGGACGGCACATCGGCCTCGTACCGCAGGATCCGATGTCGAACCTGAACCCGGTCGCGAAGATCGGCACGCAGGTGGCCGAGACGCTCCTCGCGCACGGGCTCGCGACGCGGCAGAACGTGCACGCCAAGGTCGTCGAGGCGCTCACAGCAGCGGGTCTGCCCGACCCGGAACGGCGCGCGAAGCAGTATCCGCACGAGTTCTCCGGCGGCATGCGCCAGCGCGCGCTCATCGCGATCGGTCTGGCGTGCAAGCCGCGCCTGCTCATCGCCGACGAGCCGACGAGCGCGCTCGACGTGACGGTGCAGCAGACCATCCTCGACCAGATCGGCGAGATGACGCGCGAGCTCGGCACGGCCGTGCTGCTCATCACGCACGACCTCGGCCTCGCCGCCGAGCGGGCGGAGCGGGTCGTCGTGATGCATCGCGGACGTGTCGTCGAGCAGGGCCCGGCACGGCAGATCCTGGAGGATCCGCAGCATCCGTACACGCAGTCGCTGGTGAAGGCCGCCCCGTCGGTGGCTGCGGCGCGACTGCGGCCGGAGGCCTTCCGCGTCGAGGAGCGCGAAGCGCGGGCGGGTGAGCCGGATGCCGCTGCGCCGGACGCGTCTGCGCCGGCGCGCGCCGACAACATCGTCGAGATCGAGAACCTCACCAAGATCTACCCCGTGCGCGGCCGCGCCGAGGACTTCGTGGCGGTGAACGACGTGTCGCTCGCGATCCCGCGGGGCGAGACGGTCGCGATCGTGGGGGAGTCGGGGTCGGGCAAGACGACGACGGCGCGGATGCTCCTGAAGGTGATCGAGCCGACGAGCGGCACGATCCGCTTCGAGGGGAAGGACGTGTCGTCGCTCACCCGCGCCGAGACGAAGGACTTCCGCCAGCGGGTGCAGCCGATCTTCCAGGACCCGTACTCGAGCCTGAACCCGATGTTCACGATCGAGCGGCTCATCTCCGAGCCTCTCGACTTCTACCGGCGGGGGAGCGGAGCCGAGCGGCGCAAGCGGGTGCGGCAGCTGCTCGACGACGTCGCCCTGCCGCAGTCGATGCTGCGGCGGTACCCCTCGGAGCTGTCGGGCGGTCAGCGGCAGCGGGTGGCCATCGCGCGGGCGCTCGCGCTGTCGCCCGATCTCATCGTGTGCGACGAACCGGTCTCCGCGCTCGACGTGCTCGTGCAGGACCAGGTGCTCACGCTTCTGCGCGACCTGCAGAGCGAATACGGCCTGAGCTACCTCTTCATCTCGCACGATCTCGCGGTGGTGCGGCTGATCAGCGACTACGTGTGCGTGATGAAGGACGGCTCGCTGGTCGAGGCGGCGTCCTCCGAGGAGATCTTCACGAATCCCCGCGATCCGTACACGCGGCGGCTGCTCGCCTCGATCCCCGGCAACGAACTCGGAATCGCGTCCTGAACGGCGCCCCGCACATGGCCTTGTGCGGGGCGCCAGGCGGGACTAGCTTCTGTGTCGTGCGACGACGAGGTCGCATCGAGCCGATGGGGAAGGCGACTCGTTCCATCTGGGTGAGGAACGGAACATGAAGAGATCAGTGATCGGCTGCGCGCTCGCGCTGGGGCTCGTCCTCGGTGGCGGCGCCGCGGCATTCGCCGGCGAGACCACGGGCGGCGGCACGCCCGTGCCCGGAGCGGGGCACGCCAACTCGGAGTGCGCGTTCTCCGGGCGTGATATGCCCGATGACGTCGAGGACAACCCTCCCGGGTTCGACGACGACGCGGTGACCGGCGGGCATGTGCAGAGCTACGGCATGTTCGTCCGCGCCGGTCTGAAGGACGCGGTGCCGAGTCCGGGGATGGCCTGCCGCGGGCAGTGACGTCCCCTCCACAGGTGGATGCGGATGCTTTTACCGCAGCATCCGGAATTGGTCAAGGATTTGACTTGCCATGTCGCCGAATCGCGTCTACAGTTGGTAGTTGCGCTCGCTTCTCCGTGCCCTCATATGGTGGTCGGCATCGTTGAGCTTCTGAGCGCGCACTCCACCGACGACAAAGGAATCGAGATTCCCTTGGCTGCTGCTCCCAACGCATCCTCATCCACCACCACCACCACGAAGAACGGACGCGGAGCATCCCGCCTCTCGTTCGCCAAGATCTCCGACACGCTGACGGTGCCCGACCTGCTGGCGCTCCAGACCGAGTCGTTCGGCTGGCTCGTCGGCAACGATGCCTGGAAGGCGCGCGTCGCCCAGGCGAAGGCCGAAGGCCGCACCGACGTCAACGAGGTGTCCGGCCTCGGTGAGATCTTCGAGGAGATCTCCCCGATCGAAGACCTCGGCGAGACGATGCAGCTCTCGTTCACGAACCCCTACCTCGAGCCCGAGAAGTACTCCATCGAGGAGTGCAAGGAGCGCGGCAAGACCTACGCCGCCCCGCTGTACGTCGAGGCCGAGTTCATGAACCACCTCACGGGTGAGATCAAGACCCAGACGGTCTTCATGGGCGACTTCCCGCTGCAGACCGACAAGGGCACGTTCATCATCAACGGCTCCGAGCGCGTCGTCGTCTCGCAGCTCGTGCGTTCGCCCGGTGTGTACTTCGACAAGACGCCCGACAAGACGTCCGACAAGGACATCGTGTCGGCTCGCGTCATCCCGAGCCGTGGTGCGTGGCTCGAGTTCGAGATTGACAAGCGCGACCAGGTGGGCGTGCGCATCGACCGCAAGCGCAAGCAGTCGGTGACCGTCTTCCTCAAGGCCCTCGGCATGACGAGCGAGGAGATCCTCGCCGAGTTCGCCGGCTTCCCCTCGATCGAGGAGACGCTCGCGAAGGACACGATCGTCACCAAGGAAGACGCGCTGCGCGACATCTACCGCAAGCTGCGTCCGGGCGAGCAGGTGGCCGCCGAGGCCGCTCGCGCGCTGCTCGACAACTTCTACTTCAACCCGAAGCGCTACGACCTCGCCAAGGTCGGTCGCTACAAGATCAACCACAAGCTGGGTCTCGACGCGCCTCTCACCGCCTCGGTGCTGACGGTCGAGGACATCGTGGCGACCATCAAGTACCTCGTGCGTCTGCACGCAGGGGTCGAGACGTTCGAAGGCGTCCGCGGCGGCAAGCCGGCGCAGATCCGGGTCGCCACCGACGACATCGACAACTTCGGCAACCGTCGCATCCGCGCCGTCGGCGAGCTCATCCAGAACCAGGTCCGCACGGGTCTGTCCCGCATGGAGCGCGTCGTCCGCGAGCGCATGACCACGCAGGACATCGAGGCCATCACGCCGCAGACCCTGATCAACGTGCGCCCTGTCGTCGCGGCGATCAAGGAGTTCTTCGGAACCTCGCAGCTGTCGCAGTTCATGGACCAGAACAACCCGCTCGCGGGTCTGACCAACAAGCGCCGTCTGTCGGCTCTCGGCCCCGGTGGTCTGAGCCGTGACCGCGCGGGCGTCGAGGTCCGTGACGTGCACCCCTCGCACTACGGCCGCATGTGCCCGATCGAAACGCCGGAAGGCCCGAACATCGGTCTGATCGGTGCGCTCGCGACCTTCGCGCGCATCAACTCGTTCGGTTTCATCGAGACCCCGTACCGCAAGGTCGTCGACGGCGTCGTGACCGACCAGATCGACTACCTCACGGCGTCCGAAGAGGTCGAGTTCAACATCGCGCAGGCCAACGCCCCGCTCGACAAGAACGGCCGCTTCCGCGAGAGCCACGTGCTCGCGCGTCCGAAGGGCGGCAGCGGTGAGGTCGACCTGTTCCTCCCGGAGGAAATCGGCTACATCGACGTCTCGCCGCGCCAGATGGTGTCGGTCGCGACCTCGCTCGTGCCGTTCCTCGAGCACGACGACGCGCAGCGCGCGCTCATGGGCGCCAACATGCAGCGTCAGGCCGTGCCGCTGCTGCGCAGCGACTCGCCGCTCGTCGGAACCGGTATGGAGGGCTACACGGCCATCGACGCGGGTGACGTCATCACCGCCGAGAAGGCCGGTGTCGTGACCGAGGTCTCTGCCGACCGCGTCGTCGTGATGCTCGACGAGGGCGGCACGCAGGAGTACCACCTGCGCAAGTTCGACCGCTCCAACCAGGGCACGTCGTACAACCAGAAGGTCATCGTCAACGCCGGTGAGCGCGTCGAGGTCGGCGAGGTCATCGCCGACGGTCCCGCCACCGAGAACGGCGAGCTGGCGCTCGGCAAGAACCTCCTCGTCGCGTTCATGACGTGGGAGGGCTACAACTTCGAGGACGCCATCATCCTCAGCCAGGACCTGGTGAAGGACGACACCCTCTCCTCGATCCACATCGAGGAGTACGAGGTCGACGCCCGCGACACCAAGCTCGGCAAGGAGGAGATCACGCGTGATCTCCCCAACGTCAGCCCGGAGCTGCTGAAGGACCTCGACGAGCGCGGCATCATCCGCATCGGCGCCGAGGTCCGGCCCGGCGACATCCTCGTCGGCAAGGTCACGCCGAAGGGTGAGACCGAGCTCTCCGCCGAGGAGCGCCTGCTCCGCGCGATCTTCAACGAGAAGAGCCGCGAGGTGCGAGACACGTCGCTCAAGGTGCCGCACGGTGAGCAGGGCACGATCATCGCCGTCAAGGAGTTCAACGCCGAGGACGGCGACGACGAGCTCGGCTCGGGCGTGAACCGCCGCGTCGTGGTCTACATCGCGCAGAAGCGCAAGATCACCGAGGGTGACAAGCTCGCGGGCCGCCACGGCAACAAGGGCGTCATCGCGAAGATCCTGCCGGTCGAGGACATGCCGTTCCTCGCCGACGGCACGCCCGTCGACATCGTCCTGAACCCGCTCGGCATCCCCGGTCGAATGAACTTCGGCCAGGTCCTCGAGACCCACCTGGGGTGGATCGCCAAGCAGGGCTGGAAGATCGAGGGCGAGCCCGAGTGGGCAGCGCGCCTGCCCAAGGAGGCCTATGAGGCCGCCCCCGGCACGAAGGTCGCGACTCCTGTGTTCGACGGAGCGAGCGAGGAGGAGATCGCCGGTCTCCTCGACTCGACGCTCCCCACCCGTGACGGCGTGCGCCTGATCGACTCGAGCGGCAAGACCCAGCTGTTCGACGGTCGCTCCGGCGAGCCGTTCCCGGCGCCGATCTCGGTGGGCTACATGTACATCCTGAAGCTGCACCACCTGGTCGACGACAAGATCCACGCACGTTCGACTGGTCCGTACTCGATGATCACCCAGCAGCCGCTCGGTGGTAAGGCGCAGTTCGGTGGCCAGCGATTCGGTGAGATGGAGGTGTGGGCGCTCGAGGCCTACGGTGCCGCGTACGCGCTCCAGGAGCTCCTCACGATCAAGTCCGACGACATCCTCGGCCGCGTCAAGGTCTACGAGGCGATCGTCAAGGGCGAGAACATCCAGGAGCCCGGCATCCCCGAGTCGTTCAAGGTGCTCATGAAGGAGATGCAGTCGCTCTGCCTGAACGTCGAGGTCCTCTCGGCCGACGGCACGGCGGTCAACCTCCGCGACACCGACGACGAGGCCTTCCGCGCAGCGGAGGAGCTCGGAATCAACATCTCCAGCCGTTTCGAGGCCGCCTCGATCGACGAGATCTAATCCTTCGCCGGGCTCGGGCGCGTCCAGCCTGAGCCCGGCGAAGCCAGACTTCTCACAAGAATTCCGACACAGGAGAACTAGTGCTCGACGCAACAACCTTCGATGAGCTTCGCATCGGCCTCGCAACGGCAGACGACATCCGCGCGTGGTCGTACGGCGAGGTCAAGAAGCCCGAGACCATCAACTACCGCACACTGAAGCCCGAGAAGGACGGGCTCTTCGGTGAGCAGATCTTCGGCCCCTCCCGCGACTGGGAGTGCGCCTGCGGCAAGTACAAGCGCGTGCGCTTCAAGGGCATCGTCTGCGAGCGCTGCGGCGTGGAGGTCACCAAGAGCTCCGTCCGCCGTGAGCGCATGGGCCACATCGAGCTCGCCGCCCCCGTGACCCACATCTGGTACTTCAAGGGTGTGCCGTCGCGCCTGGGCTACCTGCTCGACATGGCGCCGAAGGACCTCGAGAAGGTCATCTACTTCGCCGCCTACATGGTCATCTCGGTCGACGAGGATGCTCGTCACCGCGACCTGGGCACCCAGGAGAACAACATCCGCCTCGAGATGAAGACCCTCGGGGACCGCCGCGACGCGAAGATCGCCGAGCGCCTCGCCAAGCTGGAGGAGGAGCTCGCCGCTCTCGAGGCCGAGGGCGCCAAGGCCGACCAGAAGAAGAAGGTCAAGGACGCCGCCGAGAAGGAGATGGCGCAGATCCGCAAGGGCGCCGACGACGCGATCGCCAAGCTCGAGCGCGTGTGGGAGGACTTCCGCACGCTCGAGGTCGGCGCGCTGCGCCCGGAGGACGACGTCTTCCACGAGCTGCAGGACCGCTTCGGCCAGTACTTCGAGGCCTACATGGGTGCCGAGGCGATCCAGCGTCGCCTGGCCGCGTTCGACCTGAACGCCGAGGCCGAGAGCCTGCACCTGCAGATCTCGGAGGGCAAGGGCCAGCGCAAGATCCGCGCGATCAAGCGCCTCAAGGTCGTCAACTCGTTCCTCGAGACCGGCATGAGCCCGGCCGCCATGGTGCTCGACGTCGTTCCGGTGATCCCGCCGGAGCTGCGTCCGATGGTGCAGCTCGACGGTGGCCGCTTCGCGACCTCCGACCTGAACGACCTGTACCGTCGCGTGATCAACCGCAACAACCGTCTCCGTCGCCTGATCGACCTCGGCGCTCCCGAGATCATCGTCAACAACGAGAAGCGGATGCTGCAGGAGGCCGTCGACGCGCTGTTCGACAACGGCCGCCGTGGTCGCCCCGTCACCGGTACCGGCAACCGCGCCCTGAAGTCGCTCAGCGACATGCTGAAGGGTAAGCAGGGTCGCTTCCGCCAGAACCTGCTCGGCAAGCGCGTCGACTACTCCGGCCGTTCGGTCATCGTCGTCGGCCCGCAGCTGAAGCTGCACCAGTGCGGTCTGCCCAAGCAGATGGCTCTGGAGCTCTTCAAGCCGTTCGTCATCAAGCGCCTGATCGACCTCGGCCACTCGCAGAACATCAAGGCCGCCAAGCGCGCGGTCGAGCGCACCCGCCCCGAGGTGTGGGACGTGCTCGAGGAGATCATCCGCGAGCGTCCGGTGCTGCTGAACCGTGCACCTACGCTGCACCGTCTCGGCATCCAGGCGTTCGAGCCTCAGCTCGTCGAGGGCAAGGCGATCCAGCTGCACCCGCTCGTCTGCGCGGCGTTCAACGCCGACTTCGACGGTGACCAGATGGCCGTGCACCTGCCGCTGTCGGTCGAGGCCCAGGCCGAGGCCCGCGTGCTGATGCTCGCGTCGAACAACATCCTGAAGCCGTCGGACGGCCGCCCGGTGACCCTGCCTTCGCAGGACATGATCATCGGTCTGCACCACCTGACCACGGTCAAGAAGGGTGCGAAGGGTGAGGGCCGTGCCTTCGGCTCGGTCGCTGAGGCTCTCCTCGCCTACGACGAGGGCTCGCTCGACCTGCAGGCGAAGGTTCGCATCCGCATCCCCGGCCTCAGCTTCCTCGAGGGCGACGCCCCCGAGGGCTACGAGCGTCACGGTCTCGTCGACGCCTCGCTGGGTCAGGCGATCTTCAACGACGCGCTGCCGAAGGGCTACCCCTTCGTGCGCGAGCAGGCCGACAAGGGCAAGCTGTCGCAGATCGTCAACAAGCTGGCCGAGGAGTACCCGAAGGTCGAGACGGCCGCCACGCTGGACCGCATCAAGGATGCCGGTTTCTACTGGGCGACCCGTTCCGGCGTCACCGTCGCGCTGAGCGACATCCTCACGCCGCCGAACAAGGCCGAGATCGTCGCCGGCTACGAGAAGCAGGCCGCGAAGGTCCAGTCGCAGTACGAGAAGGGTCTCACGACCGACGCCGAGCGTCGTCAGGAGCTCATCAAGATCTGGACCGAGGCGACCGACGAGGTGCAGGCCGCGATGAAGGCGCACTTCCCGGAGGACAACACCATCAACCGCATGGTGTCGTCGGGTGCTCGTGGTAACTGGCTGCAGATCCGCAACATCGCGGGTATGCGAGGCCTGGTGAACAACCCGAAGGGTGAGATCATCCCGCGTCCGATCATCTCCTCGTACCGCGAGGGCCTGTCGGTGGCGGAGTACTTCATCGCGACGCACGGTACCCGTAAGGGTCTCGCCGACACCGCTCTGCGCACCGCAGACTCGGGTTACCTGACCCGTCGTCTGGTCGACGTGTCGCAGGACGTCATCATCCGCGAGGAGGACTGCGGCACGTCGAAGGGCCTCGAGCTCCCGATCGCCGCGCCGAACTCGAAGGGCGAGCTGGTCCGCGACGCGAACGTCGAGAACTCGGTGTTCGCGCGCACCCTGGCGGCCGACGTGGTCGACAGCAAGGGCGAGGTCGTCGCCGCTGCCGGTGACGACGTGGGCGACGTGCTCATCGACAAGCTGGTCGCCGCCGGCATCGAGACCATCAAGGTCCGTTCGGTGCTGACCTGCGACTCGGCCGTGGGTGTCTGCGCGCAGTGCTACGGCCGCTCGCTCGCGACCGGCAAGACCGTCGACATCGGTGAGGCCGTCGGCATCATCGCGGCGCAGTCGATCGGTGAGCCCGGTACCCAGCTGACGATGCGTACGTTCCACACCGGTGGTTCGGCATCGGCGGATGACATCACGCAGGGTCTTCCCCGTGTGCAGGAGCTCTTCGAGGCCCGTACCCCCAAGGGTGCGTCGCCGATCGCCGAGGCCGACGGCCGCATCACGATCGACGAGACCGAGAAGGCCAAGAAGGTCATCCTGACGCCCGACAACGGCGACGAGCCGGTCGTGTACCCGGTGCTGAAGCGTGCGACCCTCCTCGTCGAGGACGGCCAGCACGTCACCGTCGGCCAGCCCCTGCAGGTCGGCACGCTCGACCCCAAGGAGGTCATGCGCGTCATGGGTGCCCGCGAGGTGCAGAAGTACCTCGTCGGCGGCGTGCAGGGCGTGTACCGCTCGCAGGGTGTGCCGATCCACGACAAGCACATCGAGGTCATCGTGCGCCAGATGCTTCGCAAGGTCACGGTCGTCGACCACGGCGACACGAGCCTGCTGCCGGGTGAGATGGTCGACCTGAAGCGCTACCAGCAGATCAACCGCGAGGCCGTGGCCGAGGGCAAGCGCCCTGCGTCGGGTCGTCCGGAGCTGATGGGTATCACGAAGGCGTCGCTCGCGACCGAGTCGTGGCTCTCCGCCGCGTCGTTCCAGGAGACGACCCGCGTGCTCACGCAGGCCGCCATGGAGGGCAAGCGCGACCCGCTGGTCGGTCTCAAGGAGAACGTCATCATCGGTAAGCTCATCCCGGCCGGAACCGGTCTCTCCAAGTACCGCAACATCACGGTGGAGGCGACCGAGGAGGCCAAGAGCGAGCGCTACCCGAACCGGATCTTCGCATCCGACGGGGCGTACGCCGACGGCGACTTCGGCTACGTCGACTTCGACGCGTTCTCGACCGACGACATCACCCCCGGCACCTACAACTGAGGTACGGAGTGACGTGAGAAGGCCCCGGGCATCAGCCCGGGGCCTTCTCCGTCTGCGGCATCCGTCTCGCGCCGTGCCAAGCGGATGCCGGCGCCTCAGTCGAAGAGGCGTGCCACGATGCTGGCCGTGTAGCCGGTGGGTGCGAGATTCGAGTACTTCGTGTCGATGAGGATGCCGTCGCGCCAGAACAGCGTGCGGCCATCCGTGACCGGGTACGTCTCGTCTTGCCAGGTCTTCTCGCAGCGGGTTCCGCCGTCGGGGGTGAAGCACGTGAATCCCTCGGTGGCGACGAGCTGGTTGAGCATGTCGAGGGCGGGGCCGCGGTTCATGCGGGAGATCGTGGTCACGAGGCTCGTGGTGTCTGCGGCGGGGTCTGCCCAGATGCACGTGAGGGTGCCGTCGTCGCCGACGCCGGAGGGCCCGAACGCCGCGTCGTTGAGGGGCACGCCGTCGAGCTGTGCGAGCACGTCCGCTGACAGGATCGCACGGCAGTCTGTGGGCAGGGCGATGGGTTTCGTCGTGCTCGTCGGTGACGGCGATGCGGTCGGGGATGCGGTCCCTGACGTGCTCGGCGACGACGACGCGGCCGGTGTGCCGTCGCCCCCTGGGCCGGCGCCCGATCCGATGGGGCTGCACCCGGTGAGGACGGCGAGCAGGACCATCGCAGCGGCCGCGGTCGTGGTTCGAGCGTTCATGGCCACACCGTACAGCCCTGGGGCGGCGCTGCGACGAGCGACACCGCGGAATCCTTCCGCCGCATCGGAACCGCGGCCGGGGCGAGCCTCGGGCGGTATCGTCACAGGGTGAGCAACGAGACTGCAGCAACAGGTGGAGCCGTCGTCATCGGCGATGCGCTGATCGATGAGATCCGCGACGAACGCGGGGTGCGGGAGCTCGTCGGCGGTGCGGCTCTGAACGTGGCGGTCGGGTTGCGCCGCCTCGGCGTGCCGACCACGCTCATCGCGATGGTGGGCGAGGACGAAGCGGGTGCCCACATCCGGGAGTATCTGCGGGACCACGACGTGGCGCTCATCTCGAGTGCCGCGCCGATGGGGTCGTCCCGCGCCATTGTCACCCGCTCGGCGGCAGGCGAGCCGGAGTACGTCTTCAACGACGCGGCGCAGCAGCGCAGCATCCGCTATTCCGCTGAGGCACGCGACGCGATCTCCCGTGCCGCGCTCGTGGTGACCAGCTGCTTCCCCTTCGACAGGGAGGCGGAGGTCGACGCTCTCGCCGATGCCGTCGGCGATGCGCGTCTCGCGATCGACCCCAATCCCCGTACCGGCATGCTCACCGATCGAGACGAGTTCGTGCGCGGATTCGAGCGCCTCGCGGCTGGCAGCGCGATCGTGAAGGTCGGAGCCGACGACGCTGCCATCCTGTACGGCGGAGACCTCGACGGCCTGCGGACGCGGCTGCGCAACCTGGGCGTCACTGCCGTGCTCGCCACGGCCGGCGCGGACGGCGCGATCATCGAGTCGGATGCCGGCATCGTCTCGGCTCCCATATCGGACCTCCCAGGACGCATCGTCGATACGGTCGGCGCCGGAGACGCCACGCTGTCGGCCGTCGCGGCCTCGCTCGTCGCGTCGCAGCCGACGACCGCGGAGGATTGGCGGACGCTGCTGGTGCGGGCGATGGACGTCGCCGCCGCGACGTGCCGTTCGGAGGGCGGACTCCTCCGAACGCCGGAGTCGCTGGCGGATGCCGAGCGCGGCGTGCACGGCAGCTGAACCCGATTTCTCCCCCCAGCCGCTGACGAGTATGATTGACACTCGTGCCCCCGGTTGGCTGATCAAGTCGGACGGGTGCACTATGGCGAGTTACCCAAGCGGCCAAAGGGATCTGACTGTAAATCAGCCGGCATAGCCTTCGGGGGTTCGAATCCCTCACTCGCCACCAATCTCAGAAAGGGTCTCGCGAAGCGGGACCCTTTCTGCATGCAACGGACCGACCGGGGCCACGGGGCAGGAGTGACGCAGGGAGCCTCGAGCATCCCCGCTCCATCAATCGGGACGAGTCGCCTTCGGTGTGCCACATCACGTCGGCGGAAAGCAGGCGTGTGAAACCGTTCTCTTTGCAGACGGGGCGGGCGAGCGCAACCCTCTGTGCGATGCACCGTGCGAGGACGAGACTCCTGGCATGAGCGAGCACAGATGGGGAGTGCGGACCTCGGTGTCCATCGACGGCACCGCAGTGTTCGTCGCTCAGGACGAAGACATCGACAAGCTGAAGCAGAGGATCGAGCGAGCGGCCGAGACGACGGGGCGTTTCGTGGAGTTCACCGCAGCGGGAGGCAGCGAGGTGCGGGCGCTCGTCGGTCGTGGATCTCGCGTGATCATCATCACGCACCATGGGCCCACGCCGGAGCTGGAGCCGATCGGCCTTCCCACGTTCGGGGAATGGGATCTGTGACACCCGGAGATCGTCTCGAGAGAGAGAAGAGAGGAGGCTGACGCTGAGGCGCTTCTACCGTTTCGCGTAATGAATTGCCTCCCCGAGCGTCTTGCAAGTATGACCGCCATCGATCCGCGCCCGTCGGGTGCCAACGGGGAAGCCGCGTACACCGCCGCGTCGACCCGGCTCGAACGGCGGGCTGCGCTGGACGTCAGCATCGACGACGAACTGCTGCGCGGTGAGCTCCGAGGCCCGAGCCTGCCCGATGCCGTGCGAGGGACGCTCTCGCTGCTCGTGGAGCACGAGCTGGCGGGGGAGGAGCCGCTGACGGAGAAGGCGTTCCTCGCCGCGGGTCCTCTCATCGGCACGCTGTCCGCCGCGCGTCGACGCAGACGACTCGAGGCGCTCGTCGAGATGAACCTTGCTCGCCGCGACGCCGATCGCGTGCGTCCCACTGTCGCGGGCATCGCCGCAGTGCGACCCGTGTCCACCGCTCCTGCTGACGAACGGCCGGCGCGAGAGCTGCTTCGACGTCTGCGGCGGGGAGAGATCGACAGCATCCGGCGCTGAGCTCCTCGAGCCGGGCCGTGCCTAGACTGGACCGATGCGACCGCTCACCGAAGCAGACGTCCGCGCCTCTTTCGTCAATGCGGATGCCGACGACCTGCGGGTCATGGAGATGCCTCACGACTTCCTGCTCGTCGACTGGGACTACCTCGACTTCTTCGCGTGGCGCGACCCCGGTGCGGGGCGGAGGGGCTACGTGCTCGTCCAGCATGAGGGCGAGATCCGCGGGGTCGTCCTGCGGGTCTCCGAGCCGGGGCGAGCCCGCTCGGGCATGTGCAACATCTGCCACACGATGCAGCCCGGCACCCAGGTGGCCCTGTTCTCGGCGCGTCGCACGGGGGAGGCGGGCCGGCGGGGAGACTCGGTGGGAACCTACATGTGCGCCGACCTCTCGTGTCACGACAACGTGCGTCTCGCGCATCCGCTCGCACCGAACGAGATCAGGGCCGCGGGGCAGGTCGACCTGCGTCTCGACGGCACGCGCCGGCGCATGGAGCGGTTCGCCGCGAGGGTCTGGGGAGACGACTGACCCGATTACGCTGGACGCAGACGTCCGTGCTCGAAGGAGATGCCATGAGCGACCCCATCCTGTTGTCCGTCGATGAGGGGATGGCACGGCTCACGCTGAACCGGCCCGCTCGTCTGAACGCGTTCAACGCTGACCTGGCCTACGCATGGCGCGATGCGACCGCCGAAGCCGTCGGGCGACCCGACGTGCGTGCGGTGCTCATCGATGCCGCAGGCCCCTCCTTCTGTGCAGGCGGTGACGTCATCGACATGGCGACGTCGATGGGAGCCGCGGAGGACATCACGGCGCTCGCCGAGGTGATCAATGCCGGCATCCGTTCGCTCACGGAGTCCGCGGTACCCGTCGTCGCGGCCGCGCATGGCACGACCGCGGGCGGAGGGCTCGGGATCCTCCTCAGCAGCGACTACGCGGTGGTCGGGTCGCGGTCGAAGCTCGGAAGCCTGTACGCCAACATCGGGCTCACGCCGGATCTCTCCGTGTCGGCGCAGCTCGCCAGGGCGGTAGGACAGCGGCGCGCCTTGCAGCTCGTGCTCCAGGACCGCCTGCTCTCGGCGGCCGAGGCCGTCGAGTGGGGCCTCGTCGCCGAAGCGGTGGAGGGAGCGGATGCCGAATCCGAGGGCGAACTCGTGCGACGGCGCGGTGAGGAGATCGCCCGGTTCTGGCTCGCCGGAGCGGCCGAGGCGTACGGACAGGCCAAGCGCCTGGTGCGTTCGCAGCCGGAGCGCACGTTCGCCGAGCAGCTGAGCGAGGAGGCGCGCACCATCGGGACCGCCATGATGACTCCTGACGCTCAGGCGCGCATCGCGGCGTTCGCCGCGGGTTCGGCGCGGAAGTCCGGATGACCGCTCCTGCACAGCACGACATCTCACCCCGAGTTTGCACATCCCGGCGTGAGCTCGGGTGCTCCGGAGGCCTGCGCATGCAAGGATGATGGCATCCGCGCTCTACGAGAGGATCGCCATGGCTCAGCCTGAGATCGCGCCAGCCGAGAAGAAGAACATGTCACTCCTCATCCGAGGATCGATCTGGATCGCCATCGGGGCGCTCATCGCAGCCGCCATCGTGTGCGTGATCTGGGTGCTCCTCGGCGACCAGGACGGCCTCATCGGGCGCGCCTTCCTCACGATCCTGCTGCTCGCGGCTTTCGCCGGGATAGCGATCCTCGAGGCAGGGCTCGCACCGAACCGTCCGGACTGGCTGGCGCTGCTCAGCATGGTCTCGTGGATCATCGCCCTGCTCGTCGGTGCGTTCAAGATCTGGCTTCCCGAAGACGATCCGTACTTCGGCGCGGGCGAGAGGTTCTTCCAGCTGCTCATCGTGGTCGGCATCCTCCAGCTCGCGCTGCTGCACGTGCGACTCTTCACAAGGGCGGCCGCGCGCCATGTGACCGCGTTCACCCGCGTCATCTTCATCGTCACGATGGTCTTCCTGGCCGCGCTCGTCGGAATGCTCGTCTTCTATCTGACCTTCCCCCACAACTTCGACTTCGGCGAGCTCTACTGGCGGATCGTCGTGGCGCTGACCATCCTCGTCGCCGTCGGCACCACGCTGATCCCGTTGCTCAACGCGCTCTTCGCTCCGAAGAAGCCGGCGCCTGCGGCACCGCACGTCCCCTCGTGGCCGACGTACGCAGACGGCGTGACGCCTCTTCCCGCGCTGCCTGACGCGTCCCCTGACTGGAACGCGTACTACACGGGCTACCCGTCGGTCCCGCAGCAGCAGTTCGCGCAGCTCGGAGCCCCCGAAGCCGGCGTGCCTGCCGTACCGGTTCCGACGGCACCTGTCCACGGGGTTCCTGCACCCGGCGCATCCGCACCGTATGACGCGGCGCCTCACGCCTCAGCGTCGGCACCAGCCGCCGCCCCCGAGGCCTCGGCCCTGAGCCTTCCCGGTGAGCCTGCGCCGCAGGATCCGCCTGCTCCGCAGGAGCCTCCGGCGCCTCCCAGCCCGCCCGCGCCGCCGACACCTCCGGTGCCGCCCGCGCCTCCGGTGCCACCGGCCGCAGGCCAGGCAGGGTTCCCGCCCGCACCGCCGGCTCCTCCGCAGTGAGCGCGCCGCAGGAGCTGGTCGAGCTCGCCGCCGAGCTCGCTCGTGAGGCAGGAGAGCTCGCGCGGCGGCGCCGGGCTGAGGGCGTGCACCTCGCAGCGACCAAGTCGTCTCTCGCCGACATCGTGACCGACGCCGACCGCGAGGTCGAGGAGCTCATCCGCGGGCGCCTTCGCGACGCGAGACCGGCTGACGGGTTCTTCGGCGAGGAATCGGATGCCGAGACAGGCGAGTCAGGCGTCACCTGGATCGTCGATCCCATCGACGGCACGGTCAACTACGCCTACGGCATCCCTTCGTACTGCGTGAGCATCGCCGCAGTCGAGGGCGGCACGAACCCAGACGAGTGGCGCGCGCTCGCCGGAGCCATCTTCGCCCCGGCGCTCGGCGAGCTGTTCACGGCGGCACGCGGTGAGGGCAGCTGGCTCGACGGGCGTCGCCTTCAAGTCTCCGAGCCGACGGGCGCCGGTGCGCTGCTCGCGACCGGGTTCGGGTATGACCCGGCCACACATGAGGGCGATCTGGCGACCGTGCGCCGTGCAATGACGATGGCGCGCGACCTCCGGCGGGCGGGCGCTGCCGCCCTCGACCTCGCCTACGTCGCCGCAGGACGCCTCGACGGTTTCTTCGAGAGGGGCCTGAAGCCGTGGGATCTCGCTGCCGGTTCGCTGCTCGTCAGCGAGGCCGGCGGTTCGGTGTCGCGCTTCGACGTCGACACCGAACGACCCATGCTCGTCGCGGGGAGTGCTCCCGTGCACGATCGCCTGACCATGCTGCTCCGCGAGCAATCGTGACGAATTCATGGCATTCTCAGCCGACCAAGGGTAGTGTTTACCCGATCGTTACTTTCGTCGCCCCCGAACCGACGAAGGTTGTAAGCGCCCCCGAGCTTCACGTCTGACCCGAGAGAACCGTTTTGCCCTTCGAGAACAACACGGCTGCCCCTGCGCCGACGCGCCGATCCAGCCGCCTCCGCACGGCGGCTGCTGCCGCCCCAGCGGCATCCGTGGCAGGAGCGTCTGCACGCATCTCCGAGGAATCGGCGGCACACTCCGTCCCTTCGTCGCGGCGTGAGGCTCGCCGGCGACTGGCCTCGGCTGAGGTTCTCGTCGCTGCGGCCGCGGTTGCGCTCGATGCCAAGCCTGCCGCACAGGTGGAGCTCAGCGGAGACGTCGTCGCCCCGAACCCGCTCGCTGCAGCCGGCGCAGCGGTCTCCTCCTCCCGGCGCTCGACCTCTCGATCGCGAGCACCTCGGCCCGCAGTCGACGAGAGCCTCGCCGCGGACGTGGTGATCGGTCACGCGGGGGATGTCGTGCTCACGGCCGTCGAGTTCCCGGACGCTTCCGCTTCGGGTGCTCGCATGACGGACGATTCCGGTACTGCAGTGCCGCCCGCGGAGCAGCCAGCTGCGGCGGAGGGGCCGACAGTGACGGGCGGAGCAGACTCCACCGACCGCGCGGCCCACTCCCGCGATGCGTTCGAGGAAGCCGCGCGCGCCTTCCGCGTCGCCGCGAGCACCGCGACATCGAGCCAGACCGAGCGAGTCCAAGCGGAGCAGGACGATGCTCCCCAGGGGGCGGCCGACGCCGCGGCTGCCGACCACGTCGCTCGTCGCCGTACCCCCGCGCGCAAGTTCGTCGCGATCGGCGCGACGATGGGTGTCATGAGCCTCGCGGGGCTGCTCGCCGTGTCGATGACGGTGCCCGCTGAAGCCCTCGCAGCGGTGAACGGTGCACAGGGCGCCGCGTCGACCTCGCTCATCGCGGCATCCGGGAACGCGAGCGCCGATGCGACTCGCGGTGGCGACGAGATCCAGGCCTTCGTCACATCCGCCGAGGCGCAGGGCGGTTCCCTGGCTCGTGCGGAGGACTTCTCCACCGTCTCCCTCGTCGAGCTCGCCTCGGAACAGGGGATCAAATACTCCAACGAGGTCTTCACGAACGATCCCGATGCGGCGATCCAGTGGCCCTTCCTCGTCGGCGTCGGCATGAGCTCTGGATTCGGTCCGCGGTGGGGCCGCATGCACGAAGGGATCGACTTCGTCCCCGGTGAGGGTGCGCCGATCCAGGCCATCGCCGACGGCACGGTGCGCATCGCCACCGAGCAGGGCGGAGGCTACGGTGTGACCGTCTACATCGACCACGTGATCGACGGCCACGTCGTGACGAGCCACTACGCGCACATGCTGTACGGCTCACTGCGTGTGAAGGCCGGCCAGACCGTGAAGGTGGGCGACATCGTCGGTCTCACCGGCAACACCGGGCACTCGTTCGGAGCGCACCTGCACTTCGAGATCATCATCAACGGCAGCCCGATCGACCCGCTCCCGTGGCTTCGAGCGAACGCCGGACGGTCCTCGCTCGACTGATCCCTCGATTTCATGAGAACGCCGGAGAGATGGTATTCTCGTGTGGTTGCCCCGCGAGGGCAGCACGCCCCGATAGCTCAGTGGCAGAGCACTTCCATGGTAAGGAAGGGGTCGTCAGTTCAATCCTGACTCGGGGCTCGCAGTATTCGCATCTGCGGTGCGGATGCGATGCGGCAGGGTAGCTCAGTTGGTGAGAGCGCACGACTCATAATCGTGAGGTCGCGGGTTCAAGCCCCGCTCCTGCTACAGATCAAAACCCCCGGAATTCCGGGGGTTTTGTCGTATCCGGGTGCGTTCGAGCATCGCAGCGCGAGGCGGCTTCGGAAGAGGGCTTCCGTCCGGCGATCTCGCCCCCTCATCACTGACCCGAAGCACGGGGGGCGTGACCGCCCGTGTGGCCGCCCAGTTCGATGTCGAGGAAGCGGCGAGGCACTCGTCAGCGAGCGTGAATCGCCGTGAGTACGGCATCGATCGACGCACCCACCGCCGCGCGGCGGTGAGCGTCGTCGTCGGTCTCCGAGTCGTGCACGAACGTCATCGCTCCACGCTCGGCCCCGCAGAAGTCGATGATGCCGTGCTGAATCTGCGTCCGCATCGCACGCTCGTACTCATGCCGCTCGTATACCCCGGCGTCATCCCCAGCGACGGCGATCACGTGGACGGCCAGACGTCCCAGCTGACGGCGGATGCCTCCCTCCGCTCCGATGGTGAAGGCCCACCCATTGGCGAAGACGCGGTCGATCCAGCCCTTCAGCAGAGCGGGCATGGCCCACCAGAACACCGGAAACACCAGCACCAGATCCGTCGCCCTGTCGATGCGTCGCTGCTCACGAACGACGTCCGCGGGAGTATCGGCACCCGACTTGTAGTTTCGTCGATCAGCCAGGGTGAAACGAGGGTCGAACCCCTCGTGCGCGAGATCAGCGCGCTCGACGTTCCCCGGGCCCAATGCGCCGGCCAACTCATCGGCGATGCTCGAGCTGAGAGACGGAGTATGAGGGTGGGCCGTCACGATCAAGACCGTCATGTCTCCATTGTCCCGTGCCTCCGCGAGGGTTGCGCAGCTTCCGCGGAGGAACCCTTCGCGCGGCGATGCTCCGAGCCGCGGAACATCTACTGGGGTAGAGTCCGAGTGGCACCCATGGGAGGACTGATGAGTTCTGGCGCGCGCGCGACACGCAATGACGTGGCTCGACTGGCGGGGGTGAGCACCGCCGTTGTCAGCTACGTGCTCAACGACGGCCCTCGCCCCGTCGCTCCGGACACGCGTAAGCGCGTGCTCGCGGCGATGAAAGAACTCAACTACCGCCCGAACGCTGCGGCCCGGGCGCTGGCGACCCAGCGAACGCGCGTGCTCGGTCTCATCGTGCCCGACCTCAGCAACCCGTTCTTCGCGGAGTTCGGCAGCATCGTGCAGAACGCTGCTTTCGTTCGCGGCTACGCGCTCCTTCTCGGTGAGACGAACTCCGATCCGGCGCGCGAGCGCTCGCAGGTCTCCTCCATGCTCGAGCGCGAAGTCGACGGTCTGATGACCTTCGGCATCCAGGATGTCGAGCTCGTGGACATGCTCAGCAACACGGACATGGCGCTCGTGTCGATGGACTGGCAGCTGAGTGCGAAGTCGGTGGCCACGGTCATGGTCGATGACTATCAGGCGTCTCGCGACGCCGTGGCGCACCTCGCCGAGCACGGGCACCGCTCGATCGCCTTCGTGGGAGGTCCGGGCAACCTGCTGGTGTCGCAGGATCGTCGGCGGGGATGGATGGACGAGATGCGTGCGCGCTTCGGCGAGGCGCCGTTCGACGGCCTGGCCTACGAGGCGCCGCATACCCGCGAAGGGGGTTACGAGGCGGCGCGAGCGATGTTCTCGTCCCCCGAGCCGCCGAGCGCCGTCTTCGTCGGCACGGATGCGCAGGCCATCGGAGTGCTGCATGCGTGTCACGAGAGCGGCGTCCGCGTGCCCGAGGAACTCGCCATCGTCTCGTTCGACGGAACGAGGGAGTCTGCGTTCAGTTCGCCGCCGCTGACGTCGATACAGCTGCCGATGGGGGAGATGGCGGAGCTCGCCCTGGACAAGCTTCTCGCGCACGGGACGGCCGACTCCGATCTCCATGTGATCGTGGCGCACGAGCTCGTGGTTCGGAGGTCCTGCGGGCTGCACGCGGCGAACGGCTGACAAGAGCGATCTCCTGAGGGTTGCGATTGGCCATCTACGCGGGTAGAGTCTACCCGCGTAGCACCCCATAACCGAGGCGACGAAGACCGCCCCACACTCGAAAGAGCGAACATGCACCAGAGCACCTCCTTCACTCTCGACACCGACATCGGCACGGATGTCGACGATCTGCTCGCGATCGCCATGATCCTCGGGAGCCCGGAGCTGGAACTGGACGCCGTCTGCACGGTCTACGGCGACGTGCATCTTCGCGCCCAGATCGTCGCAGCCGTGTTCGCGACGGTCGGCCGCCCGGCTCCGCCGATCGCCCTGGGGGAGCGCGAGACGCGATCCGGCCGTGAGGTCTGGTGGGCAGGGCACGAGGGCGAGACCATCCAGGGTCTCACGGAGCACACCTACGCCGCCGACCGTGACGGCGTCTCCGAGCTCGCGGCGGCACACACCGTCGCCGCCATCGGCCCGCTGACTGACGTGGCGGCTGCAGTCGAGAACCCGGACCACGGCATCCGCCGCATCGTCATGATGGGCGGCGAGTTCAGCCGTGGGATCGTCGAGCACAACATCCGCTGCGACGTCGCTGCCGCCGATGAGGTCTTCGAATCCCGGGTTCCTCTCCTGGCCGTGGGCCTCGAGCAGACCGAGCGGATCCGCCTGGCGCACGCCGAACTCGACCGCATCGCCGAGGCCGGGCCGCTCGGTGCGATGATCGGCGCGGAGATGCGCCGCTTCTGGTCCTTCGCCGAGCAGGACTACAACGTCCCGCACGACCCCATCGCGGTCCTCACCCTGGCGCGACCTGACCTGTTCGAGGTCACGCGCGGCGTGATCACGGTGCAGACCGAGGGTAAAGACGCCGGCCTGACCCGCTTCGCACCCACCGCCGACGGCCCGCACGAGATCGTGACCGACATGGACGAGGAGGCCGTGGCCACCGAGATCCTCGAGCGAATCCTTCGCGCTGCTCAGCTGCATCCCTGAACCAACCGTCGAGAACGAACCCGAACACCACTCAACGAGGAGAACACATGAACACCCGAGCACTCCGCGTCGGCGCATTCGCCACGGCGCTCACCATCGGCGGCGTCGGCCTCGCCGCCTGCGCCCCGTCCGGATCCGGCGGAGGTTCCGACGCCGGTGAGAAGGTCACGCTCACCTTCGCCAACGCCGATCCTGCAGAGACCTGGGACCTGGTGATCAAGGCGTTCGAGAAGTCGCACCCGAACATCGCCGTGAAGCAGCTCAACATCCCGTACGCGCAGTACACCAGCACGATTAACCAGCGAATGACCGGCGGCGGCGGTGACATCGACGTCATGGTCGTCGACGCAGGCGGGGCCGTGCTCGACTGGGCGAAGCGCGGGTTCCTCGCCGACATCTCCGATCTCAAAGAGGATGCGGTCGCGGCGGCCCTGAGCGAGGACATGGTCACCGCACGAGAGGCCGACGGCAAGCTCTACGCGCTGGAGACCTGGACGACATCGCAGTTCCTGTACTACAACGTCGACATCCTGGCCGCGGCCGGGATCGAGCCGCCCGTCGATGACCCGGCGCAGCCGTGGACGTACGAGGAGCTCACCGCTGCCGCGCAGAAGATCAAGGATGCCGGAGCCGCGGAGTACCCGTTCCTGTTCGATCAGTGGGACTCCTATTACCAGCTGCAGATGGTCGGGGTCTCCGCGGGAGGCGGGGACGGCATCGATGCCGAGGGGAACGTCGACTTCTCGAACGAGGGGTGGCAGAAGGCGCTGACCTGGTATCACGACCTCTTCGAAGACGGTCTCTCGCCGCGAGGCATCACGAACGACAAGAACGGCGCGCTCTTCCAGACCGGCAAGGCCGGCTTCATGATCTCGGGGCCGTGGGGCGTGAATGTCGCAGAGGCCGGAGACATCACGTACGGCGTCGCTCCTGCCCCGTACTTCGAGGGCGGTGAGGCTGCCACGTCCACCGATTCCTGGTCGGTGGCGATCTCTGCGAAGACCGCGAAGAAGGATGCTGCGCGCGAGTTCCTCGAGTACCTGACGATCGATCCGACGGGGAACGCCGAGTCTGCGGAGGTCGCCGGCATCGCGCCGACGAACAAAGAGGCATACGCGAAGTACGCCGAGAAGATGAGCGCTCTCGGCGGAGAGGCGACGGCGAACTTCGGCGCCATCATGCAGTACCAGCTCGAGAACAACGCCGTCCATCGTCCCGGCGTGGTGGGATACAGCGTCTTCGAGCCAGGCGCCAATCAGATGTTCTCCGACATCCGCAACGGGTCGGACCCGGCCGAACGTGCGGCGCAGGCGGACGAGGACATCGAAGCGCAGATCGCACGCCTCAAGTGACATGACCAAGATCCGCACAGAACGCTCCGTGGCGATCGGGGGACCGTCCCCGGTCGCCACGGGCGGCGACCTCCGGCCGCTCAGGCGCCGCAAAGCCAGGCGTCTCACGCTCATCGCGATCGCGATGCTGTCCCCTGCTCTCATCGCGCTCATCACGATGCGCGTCGTACCGCTCGTGAGCGCCGTCGGCCTCAGCTTCCAGCATGTCTCGCTGGCGACGGGGGAGACCGCCTTCGATGGTCTCGCGAACTACATCTATCTGTTCGGCGACGCCAACTTCCATTCGGTGCTCGTCGTGACGCTGGTGTTCAACCTCGTTCTGAACCCGGTCATCGTCGTCCTGTCCACGGCACTCGCGCTCCTGCTCGTGCAGAACATCCCGCTCGTCGGGTTGTGGCGGTCGATGATCTTCGTCCCTGCCGCGGTGCCGGGAGCGGTCGTCGCCCTCATCTGGAGCACGGCGCTCCAGCCCGACGGTCTCGTCAACGGACTCCTCGAGGCGGCAGGTCTCCCCGCTCAGCCCTTCCTCACTTCCGCCAATCAGGCGGCGTTCTCCATAGGCATCATGGTGACGTGGGGTGCGCTGGGGTATTGGATGATCTTCATCATCGCCGGGCTCAAAGACATCCCCGGATCGCTCTACGAAGCCGCGGCGCTGGATGGCGCGGGCTGGTGGCGGCGGCTCTTCTCCATCACTCTTCCGCTGCTCAAACGGCCGATGGCGTTCGTGCTGATCGCCTGCACCGTCGGATCCTTCCTGCTCTTCGCTCCGGTGCAGATCCTGACCAGGGGAGGCCCGAACGGCTCCTCGAACCTCATCATGTACGACATCTACAACAGGGCCTACCTGCTCGGCGACATCGGCGTCGGACAGGCCGAGGTGGTCGTGCTGATGCTCATGCTCTCGGTGATCGTGCTGATCCAGTTCCGGCTGCTGAAGGAGGACCGCTCATGAGGCGCACACGCGGAGCGACCGTCCTGCTCACGACGGCCGCGGCATTGGTCGCTGTCTCGGTCTTCCTCCCGCTCTGGTGGGTGTTCGCATCGTCGATGCGCCCGGGGAACAGCTATGTGGAGAACATGACACCACTGTCATGGCTGGCGTTCATCCCGATCGGCGGCGACTTCTCGAACTACTCCGCACTCGGATCCGGCGCGTTCCTCCTCGGTCTCTTCAACAGCTTCCTGGTCGCCGGGCTGACCATCCTCGCCGGACTCGCGATCGCGATCCCGGCCGCGTACGCGCTCGCCACGATCGAGTTCCGAGGTCGCGGCGTGATCTTCAGCTTCATCATCGTGGTCGCGATGATCCCGTTCGACGCGATCGCGATCCCGCTGTCGTCGCTGTTCCAGGGGTGGGGGCTCAGTGATTCCTACGCCGGGCTGGTGCTGCCTGCGCTGGCCAACGGATTCGCGATCTTCGTGCTGCGGCAGTTCTTCATGGGCGTTCCGGGCGAGTTGATCGATGCCGCCGAGGTCGACGGCCTCGGACGCTTCGGCACCCTGTGGCGCATCGTGCTGCCGCTGTCGAAGCCGGCGCTCATCGGCGCGGGCATGATGCTGTTCCTCTCACAATGGCAGGCCTACCTGTGGCCCCTGCTGATCGGCACGTCGCCCGAACGGCAGCTGGCACCGATCGTGCTCGCGAACCTCAGCACCGCGTTCACGGTCGACCTGGGGCAGATCCTCGCCGGATCGTTCGTGCTGAGCATCATCCCGATGATCCTGTTGCTCTTCTTCCAGAAGCAGTACACGGAGTCGCTCTCGACGACGGGACTGAAGGGATGACGGGACGAATCATCGTGGTCGGTTCGCTCAACCTCGACACCACCCTGCGAGTGGACCGCCTTCCCGGTCCGGGCGAGACCGTGCACTCCGAATCGGTCGTGCACGCACCGGGCGGCAAAGGGGCGAACCAGGCCGTCGCGGCGGCTCTGCTGGGCGGCCGGGTGCGTTTGATCGGCGCAGTCGGCGATGACGACGCCGGCCGGATGCTGACGATCGCGGCTGTCGCGGCCGGCGTGGATGTCGCCGGGGTGCGCCGGGTGCCGGTGCGCACCGGGCAGGCGACCATCATCGTCGATCGTGATGCGGAGAACGTGATCGTCGTGGATGCGGGTGCCAATGCGAGCGTCGACCCGACGCAGGTGCCCGAGGACCTCACCGCGGCTGACGTCGTCGTCACAGGCAACGAGGTGCCGGACGCGGTGGTGATCGCTGCCGCGGAACGCGCGGCATCCGTCGGAGCCATGGTCGTGCACAACCCGTCGCCGTTCAGACCGCTACCTGGACGCATGCCGCGTCCGCAGGTGCTGGTCGTGAACGAGCACGAGTTCGCGCTGTGCGGCGGGAGGCTCGAACCGGTCGTGGTCCTGCCTCCCGCCCTCGAGGATGCGGCATTGGTCGTCACGCGCGGAGCGCAGGGGGCGTTGGTGTTCGAGCGTGGGGGCGCCGCAGAGGTGCCCGCGATACGAGTGGAGCCGGTGGACACGAGCGGATGCGGCGACGCCTTCCTTGGTGCCATGGTCGAGAGGATCGCGGCCGGATGCCCGGTCGTCGAGGCCGTGGAGAGAGCCATGCTGGTCGGCGCATTCGCCGCCACCCGGGAGGGCACGCAGTCCTCGTATCCGACCGCGTCTGAGCTACGGGTCTTCCAAGACTCGCGGAAGGGGTGATGTCATGCCGACTCCCGTCATCGTCGTCACAGACCTCTACCTCCCTCCCGAGGATCCGGGCGACAACTTCGATCTCGTGTTCCCCTTCGCCTCGGAGCGGGTCGATCTGCGTGCCGTGATCCTCGACGTGTCCATCGAGAAGCGCGAGTCCGTGAAGGAAGGGGTGATCGGCTATCCGGGACCACGCGATCCGGGCATCATCCCGGTCGCGCAGCTGAACGCGCTCTTCGGCACGCGGGTGCCCTGCGGCATCTCCCCGTTCGCCCGCATGCGCGATCTCGACGACGAGATGCGCGACGTGCCACGGTTCCAGCAGCAGGGCCCGGAGCTGCTCCTTGAGGTGCTGCGAACGTCCGCGGAGCCCGTGCACATCATGTCGTTCGGGTCGGCTCGGCCGATCGCCGTCGCATTGAACCGCGACCCCGGGCTGATGCGTGAGAAGGTGGCCGCCATTCATCTGTCGGCGGGATCGACGACGCTCGACTACCTCGAATGGAACGTCTACCTCGATCCGATCGCGATGCGCCGAGTCGTCGACTCCGGTCTCCCGCTCGCCCTTTACCCCTGCGCCTCGGCGGTCGACTGCTACACGCTCGACGTGCACAACACGGTGTGGTGGCTCGAGAACCTCGCGTGGATCGAGGACATGCACCCTGGACTGCGTCGCTACCTCCTCTACGGGCTCGGCGGCGAATCGCGCATCGACTTCCTCCGTGCGCTTGACGAAGATCCGTCGCCGGAGGTGGCGCGCCGGGTCTACGGGCGAAGGCACGCGGTATGGGAGACGGCCGCGTGGATGGTGGTCTCCGGATCGCAGCTGGTGCGGCGCGCGGACGGCACACATCGGATCGTCGGCGCCGCCGACGTGGCCCCCGACGACGTGATCATCCCCAATGAGCTGGTCCCGGCCCGAGTGCGCTCGCACGAGACCGGTCTCTACACCTTCGAGATCACCGAGGCAGCGGGTGATCGGGTCAGGGTCTTCCGCCGGGAAGACCCTGCGGAGTACGAGAAGGCTCTGCAGGAGGCCCTTCCAGCGCTGTATTGCGGCTTCGCCCCGCCGGAGTGGCAGGGCTCGACCACGGGGACTCTTCGTGATGCCGAGCACCGCACGTACGCGGGACCCCTGAGCGTCTGATCGGGGAGAGGAGCCACTATGCGGCGGGCGTCTGCTCCGCGTCGAGCGCGCGCTTGCGCACGGCGGGAACGCCCGCGTACAGGGAGTTCGGCTCGCAGTCGGTCGTCACCACGGATCCCGCCGCGACGATCGTGCCCTCGCCGATCGTCACACCGGGGAGGATCGGCGTGCCCGCCCCGATCCAGCAGCCGTCGCCGATCGTGACGGGGGCGGCCGTGATCTTCCCGGCGCGTTTCGTCGCCGGGCCGACCTCGTGCGACGACGTCGTGATCGTCACACGCATCGCCACGAACACGCGCCGTCCGATCGTCACGGGCGCGTGCGTGGAGATCATCACACCCGTGTTGATGTACGTCCCCTCCCCGATGCGCAACCGGTCACTGCCGATCCATGCGCCGGGGGAGATGGTGCAGGCCTCGACTTGCGCGCCGTATGCACGCAGCATCCGCCACCGCAGAGGTGTCGGCACGAGCGTCGAGGCGATCACCTTGTTGAGCCAGATATCGCGGCCGAGTCCTGGCCACCATTCGCTGAGACGAGACATCCGCTGTTCCCCCAGATCCCCGGTGTGCGTCTGATCGTAGCGAGTCGATCACGCGCGACGCACTCCTTCTCTCGGCAGAGGTGCTACCGCAGCCTCACCCCTGGCGATCGGCGCAACGATGCTGACATTCCGCGCAGCACGCTCGATGTCGTCCGGTTGAGGTCGTTGGATGGACGAGCAGATCCCGGCGCTGGTTCTGGTACCCCTCCCCGGACTCGGATCCCGCCGCGCGTCTGCATGGCGGTCACCCGCCGCCAGCGAGGAGGCCCCGGCTGGGAACCGTGGCCTCCCCGCGAGACTCCCGCGCAGCCGTGACATGCCGGATCCTCCCGTTGCGGCGGCATCGCCCGCCCTGCCTGGACGGGCGATGCGGGCCGTCAGGTCGCGGCGCGGAGGCCGTCGATCAGCGGCGTCGTCGGACGGCCGATGAGCCGGGAGAGGGTGCCGTCGGTGTCGGCCAGAGCGCCGTTGCGGATGCCGGCATCCAGGTCGGCCACGAAGTTCGCGGTCCCCTCGTCGAGGCCCGCCTCGCGCAGTGCCGCGACCTGCTCCTCGCGCGACAGCCGCACATACTGGACCGCGCGCCCGGTCAGCTCCGTCAGCGCGGCTGCGAGGTCGTCGTACGTCCATGCGACGTCGCCGCCGAGCTCGTACACCGCGCCGATGTGCCCGTCTTCGCGCAGCACCACGGCCGCGGCATCCGCGAAGTCCTTGCGGCTGGCCGACGCGACCCGTCCATCGCCGGCTCCGGCGGCGACCACGCCCGTCTCCCGCGCCCGAGCCGCATCGGGAACGTAGTTCTCGGTGTACCAGTTGTTGCGCAGGATCACGGCGGGCACGCCGGATGCCGCGATCAGCTCCTCGGTGGCCTTGTGCTCGGGTGCGAGCACGAGGTCGCTCGTCGTCGCCTTCGGTGCGCTCGTGTAGACGAGCTTCGTCACGCCGGCTGCCGCAGCCGCGTCGATGACCGTGCGGTGCTGCGCGACCCGCTGGCCCACCTCCGACCCTGACACGAGCATGACCGTGTCGATGCCCTTCAGAGCAGCGCCGACGGATGCGGGGTCGGTGTAGTCGAGCCGGACCGCACGCACGCCGAGGTCCGCGACCTTGGAGGTGTCGCGGGCTCCGGCGACGATCTCGGAGGCGGGGGTGCCGCGCTCGAGCAGGCTCTCGACGATGAGGCGTCCGAGGTGTCCACTGGCTCCGGTGACGAGGATGGTCATGGCGTGTCCTTTCGTTGATGAACACCTGCTGCAACTCGCACTCGGCCCGATCACATTCCGAATCAGAGGTACCCACTTTCAGGTAAGGTACCTACATGGCGGTGAGTTTTGCGCAGATCAAGGGCTCCTCCCCACAGATCTTCGAGCCCGGGTGCAGCACCCGCGTCATCCTTGACCACGTGATGAGCAAGTGGGGCGTGCTGGTGCTGTCGTCGCTGTCCGACGGGACCAGGCGATGGGGCGAGCTGCGCCGTGAGGTCGGCGGCATCAGCGAGAAGATGCTCGCGTCGACGCTCCGCACGCTCGCGGACGACGGCCTCGTGCACCGCGAGTCGTTCCCCACGGTGCCGCCGCATGTCGAGTACAGCCTGACGCCGTTGGGCCGAGATCTCATGGAGCGGATGCTGCCGCTGGTGGAGTGGGTGGCTGCGCATTCCGATGCCATGGTCCGGCGGGGCTGACCGATGGAATCCATCGTGACATCCATCTTCTGACGCGGAATCCATGGCGATACCGATCTATTGACACGAGAACAACGGCCCCCTACTGTTCTCAGCATGGCAACGACGCCCATTCATCTTCAACATCCCGACGGCAAGGGGCTCGCGGCCGGAACCCTCGGCCTCTGGGGGTCCACAGTCATCGGGCTCGCCTCCACAGCGCCCGTGTACTCGCTGGTGGCCTCGCTCGGCTGGGTGGTGATCGCGGTCGGCGCGCAGGCGCCGATCGCCTTCGTCATCGCGTTCCTGCCGATGCTCCTCATCGCCTTCGCGTACCGCGAGCTCAACAACGCCGTGCCCGACTGCGGCACCACCTTCACATGGGGCACCAAAGCCTTCGGTCCCTGGATCGGCTGGATGGGCGGCTGGGGCGTGGCCGTCGCGGGAATGGTGGTGCTCGCCAACCTCGCGCAGATCGCCTCGGTGTATTTCTGGTCGCTCATCGGCTTCGACCTCGAGAACAACGACTGGCGCGTGATCATCGTCGCGGTGCTCTTCATCACCGCCATGACGTGGGTCAGCTGGCGCGGCGTCGAGATCGGCGAGCGCATCCAGAACATCCTCCTCGCCATCCAGTACCTGGCGCTCGCCGTATTCGTCGTCACGGCGCTGTGGCAGTTCGCAGCGGGCACCGCGCCGAACCCCACGCCGTTCGACTGGAGCTGGCTCAACCCCTTCGGGTTCACCGACTGGTCGGGCTTCACCGAGGCGATCCTCCTCGCCCTGTTCATCTACTGGGGATGGGACACGTGCCTCGCCCTGAACGAGGAGACCAAAGACCCCAAGCGCATCCCCGGTCGGGCCGCCGTGCTCACCTGCGTGATCCTGCTCGTCACCTATGTGGCCGTGACGGTGGCCGCCATGATGTACGCCGGACTGGGCGAAGAGGGCACAGGACTCGGCAACGAGGCCAACGCCGACGACTTCTTCCTCGGCATCAAGGACGGGCTGCTCGGTCCGTTCGGGTGGCTCCTCGTCGTCGCGGTCATCATCTCCGCCGTCTCCTCGACGCAGACCACCATCCTTCCCACGGCGCGCGGCACGCTCGCGATGGGCGTCTACCGTGCGCTCCCCGCGAAGTTCAAGGAGGTGCACCCGGTCTACAAGACGCCCTCGTTCTCGACCATCACCATGGGCGTCGTCGCGGTGGCGTACTACGTCGGGATGACTCTGGTGAGCGACAACATCCTGCAGGACTCGATCCTGTCGCTGGGGCTGGCGATCGCGTTCTACTACGCCATCACCGGCTTCGCGTGCGTCTGGTATTTCCGCCGTGAGCTCACCCGCTCCGCACGCGACTTCGTCTTCAAGGGCCTGTTCCCGCTGCTGGGCGCGCTCATGCTCACGGCGGCGTTCGTGCAGTCCGCGATCGACATGTGGGACGTCGATTACGGCTACACCGTGCTCTTCGGCATCGGCGGCACGTTCGTCGTGGGCGTCGGGTCCCTCGCGATCGGCGTCGTGCTCATGGTGATCTGGTTCCTCTTCCCCAGGGCGAAGAAGTTCTTCCGAGGAGAGAGCCTCAACATGCAGACTGAGGTCATGGTGCCGGAGGACCCCGCCGGGTTCACTCGATCGATCGACGGAGGGATCTGACATGCCGCTCGCCACCGCCGACCTGTACGACGAGCGTGGCGACGACCTCCAGTCGCTGCCGCTGCAGCTGCGTTCGTTCGGCCGCGTGCGTGCGTTCGACGGCCCGATCCGGACGGTGCGCTGCCACGAGGACAACGCGCTGCTCAAGTCGGTCCTCGAGACCCCGGGGGAGGGTGCCGTGCTCGTGGTCGACGGCGGCGGTTCGCTGCATCGGGCGCTGATGGGCGACATGATCGCGGCGCTCGCCGTCGAGAACGGCTGGGCGGGCGTCGTCATCAACGGTGCGATCCGCGACAGCGCCGTGATCGACGGTCTCGAACTCGGCGTCAAGGCCCTCGGCACGAACCCGCGCAAGAGCACCAAGCTCGCGACGGGCGAGGTCGACGTGACCGTGGAGTTCGGCGGGGTGGTGTTCCGCGTCGGCGCGCACCTGTACAGCGACGACGACGGCATCCTGGTCGAGCGCTGACGGGCTCTAGGCTGGGTGCGTGCGCATCCGCCTCGACATCGCCTACGACGGTACCCACTTCAGAGGGTGGGCGAGGCAGCCGAACCTGCGGACGGTGCAGGGCACGCTCGAGGCGGCGTTGGCGCGTATCGTCGGGTCGGACGTGCAGTTCGTCGTCGCCGGGCGCACGGATGCCGGTGTGCACGCATCCGGCCAGGTGGCCCACGTCGATCTCGACGAGGATCAGTGGGCGCGCGTCGAATCGCGGCACGGCAAGACCGCGCACGATCCCGCCGGGTCGCTCGCGTGGCGCATGCGGGGAGTGCTCGGCGCGTACCCCGACGTGACGGTGACGCGGTCGTCGATCGCCCCGGAGGGCTTCGACGCCCGGTTCTCCGCAGTATGGCGGCGGTACCGCTATCGGCTGGCCGACGACGCCTCCGGATATGATCCGCTGCGGCGGCACGACACGGCGACGCATCGAGGCACGCTCGACGAGAAGGCGATGGACGCTGCTGCCCGCACTCTCATCGGCCTGCACGACTTCGCGGCGTATTGCAAGCCGCGCGAGGAGGCGACGACGATCCGCACGCTCCTCGACTACCGGTGGTCGCGCGACGCAGACGGTGTGCTCGTCGCCGAGGTCAAGGCCGACGCGTTCTGTCACAGCATGGTGCGGGCGCTCGTCGGGGCCTGCGCGGCCGTCGGCGAGGGCCGTCTCGACGTCGACGACCTTGTCGTGCTGCGCGATGCGCTCGAGCGCACGAGTGAGTTCAAGGTGCTCGCCGCCCGAGGGCTCACCCTCACCGAGGTGGGATACCCCGCCGACGAGCTCCTCGCGAGCCGCGCGGAGCAGACGAGGGCCAGACGCCGCACGGACGACGCGTGAGAGCGCGGTTCGTCGAGGCGTCCTCCCCGTCGTGGTTCTTCTGGCGGGCCGTCGCCGACGCCTGCATCGGCCTCATCGTGGGCACGCTCTACGCCTTCCTCGGGATCCTCGTGGCGGGCGTCGTGGGTGAGGAGGCGCTGTCGAGCGTCTACTGGAAGCTCGATCTCGACCCGGTCTTCCGTGCCTGCATGGGCGTGTTCCTCGTGGTGTCGGCCATCCTCGGATTCGGCGTTCCGTTGGTGTTCGTGGTCGAGAGGCTGGCAGCGCTGCGCGCAGTGGAGCGGATGCCGCAGGGCGGCGTGCCGCCGCGACCGCTGCGCCTCAGCCTCAGCTCGTCTCCCTTCGCGCTGATGAGCACGACGGGAACGGTGCTCTTCTGGTGCGCGACCGGGGTCGCGGCGTTCTTCGCCCTGGGCGGTCTCTTCGACGACGATCTCCGGGAGGATCCCGTCACGTGGATCGCGATGGGCGTGTGCATGGCGATCGCAGGGCTCGCGTGGGCGCTGCGCGCCGCCGGAAGATCGGGCATCGATCGCACGACCGACCGCCTCAACGCGCTGCGGTCGTCGTGGAAGTCGGGCGTCGCCGAGGCGGAGGCCACGGACCGGCGCGGGCGTGCGGCCGCCGTCGAGGTCGAGGTGCCCCGGTGGCTGGCCACTCCGAGCGCCCGTCTCGTCGATCGCATTGCGATGGTGCTCTCGGTCGCGACCCTGGTCGCGCTGGGGGCGTTCATGCTGTCGGTGTTCCTGCGCCAGCAATGCCGGCTCTGCGAGCCCGTGTACTGGAACGAGCCGATCGAGAACGGCATCGACGTCCTCAGCCTTGCCAGCGGCATCGCGATCCTCGCGTGCGCGACGCTCGGGATCGTCGCCTGGATCGGGGGAGTGGCGCTGCAGTTCGTGCGCGAGGTGGCGCTGGCCCGCTGGGTGGGAGACTCCGGACCGCGTCGTGTCGACGTCGCGTTCGTCGAGCCGCTTGTCGCCGAGAACCGCGCCGCGGCGCGTCTGAATCGCGGTCTGTGCGCGGTCGGAGCGATCGCCCTCATCGTCGCGTGGGGCATCGGCTGGGCGGATGCCGAAGGCGCCGTTCCTCGGCCCCTCCTGATCGCCGGTCTGGCGCTGGTCGGGTGCGGCCTGCTCGTCGGCTGGGCCGACGGGTGCAGGAGCGCACGGGAGCGTCAGGCCATCCGTGACGCACTGTTCCCCGGCGATGCGGCACGTGCGGGGGACCAGACGAAGGCCCGCGCCGCTCGGTCGCCGCGCCGGCGCTGACCGCCTGCGCCGCGCCGCGGAACGCCGGCTGCGGGTTCTGGGCCGCTCTCGGCGGGCGCTGAGCAAGGGCGAGTAGCGTGGTGGTCCGATGAAGGTCATCTCGTACAACCTGCGCAAGCACAGGGCCGCCGTCGAGCTGGTGACCCTGGTGGGCGCGCACGATCCTGACGTGCTGTGCCTGCAGGAGTGCGACGTGGCGGAGCTGCCCGAACGGGTCGGTGACCTGATGCTCGCCGAGGCGACGCAGGGCAATCGCCTCGGCCTCGCCCTGTACTACCGCCAGAGCACATTCCGGCTCGACGGAGTGAAGACCATCGGCCTGAAGAAGTCGCTGCACGATCGCATCGCCCGACCAGCGCACGAACGCGTGCTCGGCGCCCGCCTGCACGAGATCGACGAGGGTCGCGACCTCATCGTCGCCTCGTTCCACGCGGCCCCGCTCACGGCGCTCAACTCGCTGCGGCGGCATCAGATCCGCGCCGCGTTGACGCAGCTCGCGGCGCTCGGCGAAGGGCTGCCGCAGCTCATGGTGGGCGACTACAACTACCCCGTGTTCAAGGAGAACCTCGGGAAGGCGGTACGCGAGCACGGCTACGCCCTGACGCTCAGCGACGATCACACCTACACCCGGTACCGGGTCTTCCGCGGTCACTACGACTTCGCGACGTCGGTCGGCTTCGACATCGAGCGGGTCACGACGCTTCCGCAGGGTGCGAGCGATCATCGCCCGATCCTCGTGACCGCCCGGCTCGACTGACGCCGCCCGGCCGGGTCGCTGGGGAGAGGCTCGAACTCGTCGGTTTGGGAGAAGGCGCGCGATGACGTAAGCTGTCTCTTTGGTACTCGACTGCCGGGTGCCGCGAACGTGAGCCCTCCACTGGCGTGTTCTCTCCCTCTCGAGGAAGAACCACCCCGGAGCGGGATTCACGAACTCCTCCGTTCGACAAGAAAGCAGCACTATCGTGACGCGCACTTACACCCCGAAGGCCGGGCAGGTCCAGCGTGACTGGGTCGTCATCGACGCCACCGACGTCGTTCTCGGTCGTCTGGCTTCGCACGCCGCAGCACTCCTGCGCGGCAAGCACAAGCCGACCTTCGCGAACCATATCGACTCCGGTGACTTCGTCATCATCGTGAACGCCGACAAGGTCGCCCTCACCGGGCAGAAGCTCCAGAAGAAGATCGCCTACCGCCACTCGGGCTACCCGGGCGGGCTCAAGGCCGTCAACTACGCCGAGCTGCTCGAGAAGAACCCGGTCCGTGCCGTGGAGAAGGCCGTGCGCGGCATGCTCCCCAAGAACAGCCTGGGCCGTCAGCAGCTGGCCAAGCTGAAGGTGTACACGGGTGCCGAGCACCCGCACGCCGCTCAGCAGCCCACGCCGTACACCCTCGACCAGGTCGCGCAGTAAGCGCCGTAACGACTTAAGGACATACTCGTGGCTGACATCCAGGACACCACCGAAAACCTCCAGAACTACTCGACGTCCACCCCCGAGACCGAGGCTGTCGAGGCGGCTCCCCGCCCCGTGCTCAGCGTTCCCGGCGCCGCCGTCGGTCGCCGCAAGCAGGCCATCGCCCGCGTGCGCCTCGTTCCCGGCTCCGGCACGATCACGGTCAACGGCCGCACGCTCGAGGACTACTTCCCGAACAAGCTGCACCAGCAGCTGATCACCGACCCGTTCACGGCTCTGAACCTCGTCGGCGCCTACGACGTCATCGCCCGTATCTCGGGCGGCGGCGACTCGGGCCAGGCCGGTGCCCTGCGCCTCGGCATCGCCCGTGCGCTGAACAGCATCGACGCCGAGAACAACCGGCCGACCCTGAAGAAGGCCGGCTTCCTCTCGCGCGACGCTCGCGTGAAGGAGCGCAAGAAGGCCGGACTCAAGAAGGCCCGCAAGGCGCCTCAGTACTCGAAGCGCTAAGGTCTCCGCGACCGATGCCGCTGTTTGGCACGGACGGCGTGCGAGGGCTTGCCAATGGCATCCTCACCGCCGATCTGGCGCTCACCCTGGCCCAGGCGACTGCTGTCGTCCTGGGCCAGGGCCGTACTGCGGAGGCTCGCAAAGCCCAGGGCAAGCGACTCACCGCAGTCGTGGCACGCGACCCACGGGTCTCCGGCCACTTCCTCACCGCCGCTGTCGCGGCGGGCCTGGCGTCTTCTGGCGTCGACGTGCTCGAGGCGGGCGTCATCCCGACTCCGGCACTCGCGTTCCTCGTTGCGGATCGTGACGCCGATTTCGGGGTCATGATCTCGGCCTCGCACAACCCTGCCGCCGACAACGGGATCAAGATCTTCGCGCGCGGCGGCGTCAAGCTGCCCGACATCGTCGAGCAGCGCATCGAGGCCGCGATGAACGGCGAGAAGCTCCGCCCCACCGGCGCGGGCGTCGGCCGCATCATCACGTTCGCCGACGCCGAGGACCGCTACGTCGTGCACCTGCTCGGCTCGCTTCCGAACCGGCTCGACGGGATCAAGGTGGTACTCGACTGCGCCCACGGCGCGGCATCCGGGGTCTCTCCCGAGACCTTCCGCGACGCCGGGGCCGAGGTCACCGTGATCGGCGCCGACCCCGACGGGTGGAACATCAACGACGGTGTCGGCTCGACGCATCTCGAGAAGCTCTCCGAGGCGGTCGTGCGCCTCGGCGCCGACATCGGCATCGCACATGACGGTGACGCCGACCGCTGCCTGGCGGTGGACGCCGACGGCAACGTCATCGACGGAGACCAGATCATGGCGATCCTCGCGGTCTCGATGAAGGAGCGCGGGCACCTCACCGATGACACGCTCGTCGCCACGGTCATGAGCAACCTCGGCCTGCACATCGCCATGCGTGAGCACGGCATCACGGTGCGGCAGACCGCCGTGGGCGACCGCTACGTGCTCGAGTGCATGAACGAGGGCGGGTACGCCCTCGGGGGCGAGCAGTCGGGACACGTGATCATGAGCGAGTACGCCACGACCGGCGACGGCCTGCTCACGGGGCTGCACCTCGTGGCCGAGATGGCGCGGCAGAAGAAGTCCATCGCGGAGCTCGCGAGCATCATGACCGTCTACCCGCAGGTGCTCGTCAACGTGCGTGACGTCGACAAGGACGCCGTCGACGGTGACGAGGTCGTGCAGGAGGCCGTGCGCGAGGTCGAGGCGGAGCTCGGCGACACCGGACGCGTGCTGCTGCGCAAGTCGGGCACCGAGCCCCTTGTTCGCGTCATGGTCGAGGCGGCCGACGCTGAGTCGGCGCAGTCATACGCCGACCGCCTCGCCGACGTGGTGCGCGAGCGACTCGCGCTCTGAGAACACCGTCGAGAGCCGGCGCGCCCCAGGCTGGTGCGCCGGCTCTCGCCGTATCACCGGGTCGCCGGTCGGCAGCTCCGGGCTGGGATAGCCTTCATTCGGAAACCGTCCCGCCTGGAAGGAGCGTGTGTGCCAGCGATCGAGTCGATGGCCGACGATACGGACCGCCTCATCGCCGCAGCGTTGCAGGTGAACGGCCGGGCGTCATGGGGCGAGATCGCGCGTGCCCTCGACATGCCGGAGCGCACCGTCGCTCGGCGTGGGCAGCGACTGCTCGACCGTGGCATGGTGCGCGTGTCGACATATGTGGATCCGGCCAGGGTGCTGCACGCGAGGGCAGTGCTCGTGCGCATCACAACCGAGCCGCAGGAGCTGTGGCACGTCGCCCGTGCCCTTGCGCGCCGTGCTGACGCCTCCTCGGTCTCGATCCTCGAGGGGAGCAGCGACATCGCGGGCATGCTGCTGCCGCGGGATGACGCGTCGATCAGGGCGCTCCTGTTCACGGAGTTCCCCGAACTGGACGGCATCGCCTCCATCAACGTCACGACGGTGCTCAAGTTCTTCCGCTCCGGTCATGACTGGCGTGCGGGAGTGCTGACCGACGAGCAGGTTGCGATGCTCGATGAATCGCTCGGGTTGGAGGGCGACCCCGGTGACTCGCTCACCGAAGAGGAGGAGGCACTCATCGCGCTGCTCCTCAAGGACGGCCGGATGCCCGTCGCGCAGCTCGCGCGGGAGTTGGGGATCAACGTCACCACGACGCGTCGACGGATGGACTCGTTGACCCGCCGAGGGCTCATGCATCCGCGAACTGAGGTGGTGCCGAGCCTCTTCGGGCTGGGACTCGAGGCGCTGGTGTGGCTGCGGGTGCCCATGGACCGTCTCGAGCAGGTCGGTTCGGCCCTGGCATCGGCGCCGGAGGTGAAGTTCATCGCGGCGACGACCGGCACCTCGCAGCTGCTCCTGAACGTGCTCGTGCAGGATGCGGATGCGTTCTATCGCTTCCTCACCGGGCCGACCGTCGCCCGACACGAAGGACTCGAGGTCGTGGAGTCTCTCGTGGTGATCACGCCGGTGCTGCGCGGGTCGTTGATCGTCGACGAGGCGCCCGCTTCGCTCGCGCACGATGCGCCGACCGGAGCCATCCGCTTGTAGGCTGATTCTGTTACGAAGATGTAAAAAGCTGGCCAGATAGTTCATCTGCGCTTGCTTTGATGGCGAATACAGGTAATGATCTCTGGAAGGCGCACCGGCGCCGGAAAGAGAGCGGACGTGTTCACGGCAACCGGAGACGACTGGGCGGACCGCGCGGCGGCGCTGCGACTGCACACGCGCATGTTCATCGATGGCGAGTGGGTCGAGGGATCCGCCGAGCCGCTCACTCCGATCAGCCCGCGTGACGGACGCCGGCTACCCGAGATCTCGGCGGCGTCCGCGGACGACGTCGACCGTGCGGTCCGTTCCGCACGACGCGCGTTCGAGTCGGGCTCGTGGTCGGCGCTGGCGCCCCGGGAGCGCGGCCAGCGCCTTCTCGCCTTCGCGCAGCGGATCCACGACGCCGCAGAGGAGCTCGCACTCACGATCTCCCTCGAGATGGGCAAGCCGATCCGCGAAGCGCTGCAGACGGAGATGCGCGCCGTCGTGAACTGCTTGCGCTGGTACGGCGAGGCGGCGGACAAGATCCTCGACGAACTGCCCGTCACCGCCCCGAACAGCCTCGCCCTGGTCACCCGCGAGCCGGCCGGTGTCGTCGCCGCCGTCGTGCCGTGGAACTTCCCGCTCACCATGACCGCGTGGAAGCTGGCGCCGGCACTCGCCGTGGGCAACAGCGTGATCCTCAAGCCCGCCGAGCACTCGACCTACTCGGCTCTGCGGCTGGCCGAGCTCGCCTACGAGTCCGGCATCCCAGCGGGCGTCCTCAACGTCGTCCCCGGCGCTGGCCACGTCGCCGGCCGCGCGCTCGGCGAGCACACCGACGTCGACGTCGTCACGTTCACCGGCTCGCCCGAGGTGGGGCGCCGTTTCCTCGGCTACTCGGCGGCCTCGAACGGCAAGCGCGTGTGGCCGGAGCTCGGCGGCAAGACCGCCAGCGTCGTGCTGCCCGACGCCGATCTCGAGCGTGCGGTGAGGGCAACCGCCGACGGGTGCTTCTACAACCAGGGGCAGATGTGCACGGCGTCGTCGCGTCTGCTCGTGCCCAAGGCGCAACGTGACCGGGCGCTGGAGCTCGCCGCCGAGGCGGCCATGGCGACCCGCCCCGCCGATCCCTTTGCGGTGTCCACGTCGATGGGGGCCATTGTGAGCGAGAAGCAGCTCGCCGCGATCGCGGGCTTCGTGGAGCGGGCGGCCGCCGAGGGCGGCGAGGTGGCGGCGGGCAGCGCCGACCGGTACGAGGCCGTAAAGGGAGGAAGCTACTTCGCTCCGGCCGTGATCGGCGTAACTCCGACGTTCGAGGTCGCCCGCCGCGAGGTGTTCGGCCCAGTGCTCTCGGTTATCGCCTATGACGACGTCGACGACGCGATCGCGATCGCCAACGGCACCGAGTTCGGTCTGGCGGCGGCCCTGTGGAGCAACGACTTGAACGCCGTGCACACCCTCTCCCGTCGGCTCCGCGCCGGCGTGGTCTGGGTGAACTGCTTCGAGGAGGGAGACATGACCATCCCGTTCGGCGGCGTCAAGGGATCGGGCTTCGGACGTGACAAGAGCCTGCACGCGATTGACAAGTTCACGGACCTCAAGACCACCTGGATCGAGCTGGCATGACGGTCCCGCTCATCGGAATCTCCACGTGGCGCCGACGCATCGACACCGATCTCGGTACGGCGCGCCCCGCACACACGCTCGGCACTGAGTACGCGGCCCCGATCGAGGCGGCCGGCGGCGCCGTGGTGCTCCTGCCGCCGACCGCAGGAGTGGACGCGGTGCTGGACCGGCTCGACGGCCTCGTGCTCTCGGGAGGCGAGGACGTGCATCCCGCCCGCTACGGGGCAAAGCCCCAACCGTTGAAGGCCTACGATGCCGAGCGCGACGAGTACGAGATCGCCCTGGTGCGGGGAGCGCGGGAGCGCCGGATGCCGGTGCTGGCGATCTGCCGAGGGCTGCAGGTGTCGAACATCGCGTTCGGCGGCACGCTCGTCGTCGACATCCCCCCGTCGGCGCACCACCGCCCACTCCGCGGCGCCGACGAGCAGCTCGCTGCGCGGCATCCGATCACGATCGATCCGCGTAGCCGGCTGGCGGCCCTCTACGAATCGACTGACAGGGTCGTGAACACCATCCACCACCAGAGCGTCGACGTGCCCGCTCCCGGGCTACGGCCCGTCGCCTGGGCGCACGACGAGATCGTCGAGGCCGTCGAGGCCGATGACGAGGGCTGGCCGTTCTGGGCGGTGCAGTGGCACCCCGAGAAGCTGATCGACCACGACGAGGCGCTCGAGGAGCTTCCGCTCTTCACGGCCTTCGTCACCGCAGCCCAGCACTACGCGGCGGGAGCCTCCGCCGCACAGAAAGGAACGACACGATGACCAAGCAGATCTTCCTCGAGTACGAGAACGGCGTGCGCGCCGTCGCCACGCTCTTCGAAGACCTGGCTCCGCGCACCTGCGACGCCATGTGGGGTGCGCTCGAGAAGCCGGTCACCATGCAGGCGATGCACGCGATGTATGCCGGTCCCGAGGTGATGGTCGGCCTCCCCGAGGATGCCCAGAACTTCGACCCCGAGGCCGTGCCGGCCGAGAACCAGCAGGTGGTGCCGGCGCCCGGTGACCTGCAGTGGTATTGGCAGCGCCCCATGCAGATGGGCGGCCTGCCGTTCGAATGGTACGAGATCGGCGTCTTCTACGATCGAGGTGCGCGTATTCTCGGACCGCTCGGATGGACTCCCGTCAACATCTGGGCCGGCATCACCGAGGGCCTCGCGGAGTTCGCCGCCGAAAGCGCGGCCATCCGCATCGACGGAGCGAAGCAGCTCACCATCGGACGCCTGCTCTAGGCGCCCTCCCGTGCTGGACCCATCCCGAAGGAGCAGTGCATGAAAACCCCGAGAATCCTCACCGCAGCGGCGTTCGTCGCCACAGGAGCCGTCGTCCTCGCCGGCTGCGGCACCGGCGAAGACAGCGCGTCGTCGCCGGGCGACAAGCAGTATGCCGGCAAGACCCTCGTCGTCACCTCGTTCGGAGGCGACTGGGAGAAGACGTTCATCGAGGCCGTCGTCGACCCGTTCGAGAAGGAGACCGGCGCCGAGGTCGAGCTGATCACGCTCTACAGCGCGGACGCCCTCGCGCAGGTGACGGCGCAGAAGGCGAGCCCGCAGATCGACGTCGTGCACTTCTCGGGCGGTCAGGAGTTCACGGCGGCGCAGGAGGGCCTCATCGCGCCGATCGCCCCCGACGAGCTGTCCGAGTCGGGCGACCTCATCGACGTGGCGACGGCGGGCCTCGAGCGCGGCGAGGGACCGGTGATCCAGCTCGCGCCCATCGGCCTCGTCTACAACACGGAGGCGGATGCTCCGGCCCCCACCTCGTGGCTCGACCTGTTCGACGACGCCTACGCCGGGCACGTCGCCCTCACGGACTTCTCGAACACCTACGGGGTGCTCTCGATGCTCCGGGTCTCCGACGCCCTCGGCGGCGGCATCGACGACGCATCCGAGGCCATCGCGGACCTCGGGGGACTCGCGTCGTCCGGCGACGCGATCGTGGTGCCGACATCGCCCGACCTGCAGACCGCGTTCGCGCAGCGCGGCACCTGGCTCGCGCCCTACGCCATGGACTACGCCGGCACGCTGCAGGACGCGGGGCTCCCGGTGGAGTTCATCGTTCCCGAGGAGGGCGCGACGGCGTCTCTCATCACGGCCAACGTGGTGGAGGGCCGTGACAACCAGGACCTCGCGAAGCTGTTCATCGACTACGAGCTGCGTGCCGAGGCCCAGGCCCTGTTCGCCGAGAACATGCGCTATTCTCCGGTGAACACCACGGCGGAGCTGTCCGGCGACGCGGCAGAGGCGGTGCTGACCGGCGATGAGCTCGACAACATCGTCGTCTACGCACCCGGCGACATCGCGGCCCAGCGTCCGGCCTGGACCGACGAGTGGAATGCGCTGATCACCCAATGAGCGTGGGAACCCGCAAGGAGCCCTGGCTCCTTCTTCTGCCGGCGATCGCGCTGCTCGCGCTCGCCTTCATCACACCGGTCGCCGGCATGCTCCTCATGAGCGTGCAATCGTCGGCAGGCGGGTTCACGCTCGACAACTTCGCTCGTCTGTTCACGAGCGAGTACCACCTCCAGGCGGCGCTGCGTTCGCTCCGCCTGGGGGTGGTCCAGACCGCGATCACCCTGGTGATCGCGATCCCGCTGTCCTACATCATGGCGAGGGCGGGATCGAAGGTCCGGTCGTTCCTCCTCATCGTCGTCATCCTCCCGCTCATGACGAGCGTGGTGGTGCGCACCTTCGGCTGGGTCGTGCTCATGGGTCCCTCCGGGCTGCTCATGAAGATCCCGGGAGCCGAGCAGCTCGTCGGCGGTACGCAGGGGTTCCTCGGAACCGAGGTCGGCGTCGTCATTGCGATGGTGCAGGTGCTGCTGCCGTTCGCCGTGCTGAGCATCCTCGGCGTCATCTCGGGCATCAAGCCGCAGCTCGAAGAGGCCGGCCGCACCCTGGGCGCCGGTTTCTGGCGCACACTGTGGCACGTCGTGCTCCCGCTCTCGGTGCCCGGCATCGTGGCCGGAGCCTCCCTCGTCTTCGTGCTCTCGGTGAGCTCGTTCATCACTCCGCGCTTCATCGGCGGAGCACAGATACCCGTCTTCGCGCAGACCATCTACGTCGACGCGACCACGAACCTCGACTGGTCGTTCGCGGCAGCGCAGGCCGTGCTGCTGTTCGCCGGCGTGATGCTCGTGCTCGCGGCGACGTCCCGGCTCGGGAAGCAGAAGGTGTGACCATGGTCCGATCCGTCCCGCTCCTCGGACGCATCCTCGCGATCGTCCTCGGCGTCATCGTGACGCTCTACATGCTCGTGCCGCTCGCCGTCGTCGCTGGCGCGTCGGTGGGCGAGAACCGCTTCCTCACCTTCCCCGGCCAAGGATTCACGCTCGAGTGGTACGTCGACGCGCTCACCTCCGACACGTACCTCGAGCCGTTCCGGCTCAGCCTCCTCGTGGGTGTCACCGCCGCGGTCATCGCGGCGATCGTCGGCACGGCAGCGGCGCTCGCCCTCACCCGCTTCCGCATCCCCGGTGCGGCGGCGATCCAGGGGTTGCTCATGTCGCCTCTGACGATCCCCACGATCATCCTCGCGATCGGCGCTCTGTCGATCGCCTCGCTCACGATCGGCGCCCCGAACGTCGGCGTGCTCATCGCCGTGCACGTCGTGATCGCCATCCCCTATGTGATGCGGACCGTCACCGGAGTGATGGCGCGGGCCGATCGCTTCACTGAGGAGGCCGCGCGCACCCTGGGTGCGAGCACTTGGAACCGCTACCGTCTCGTCGTGCTCCCGATCGCCAGGCCGGGCATCGCCGCCGGCGCGTTCTTCGCCTTCAACATCTCCTTCGACGATGCGGTCATCGCTCTGTTCCTGCGCACCCCGCAGCTCGAGACCCTGCCCATCGCCATCTACGGCCAGCTGGAGTTCAGCACGTCGCCCACAGTGGCGGCCGTCTCCACGCTCATGGTCCTGCTCACCGTCGTTCTCATGATCGTCCTCGAACGCATCATCGGCCTGGGAAGGTTGTTCGTCTGATGACCACGCTCACCATCACCGCTCTCACCAAGGACTTCAAGGGGACGTCGGTGCTCAAGGGCATCGACCTCCGGATGCCGTCCGGCGAGTTCGTCTCGCTGCTCGGGCCGTCCGGATGCGGCAAGACCACTCTTCTGCGCTGCATCGCCGGCCTTGAGTCTCCCAGTGGGGGGACGATCGAGATCGCGGGACAGGACGTCACGCACCTTCCGCCGGAGAAGCGCCATCTCGGCATGATGTTCCAGAGCTACGCGCTCTTCCCTCACATGAGCGTGCTCGAGAACGTGCGATTCGGGTTGCGCATGGCCGCCGACAGGCCCAAGGCGGAGCAGAAGGAGCTCGCGATGCGCGCACTGGAGCGCGTGCAGATGGCACACCTCGCTGGCCGATCGCCCGCGCAGCTCTCCGGCGGGCAGCAGCAGCGTGTGGCCCTGGCCCGTGCGATCGCGTTCGAACCGCGGGTTCTCCTGCTCGACGAACCGCTGTCCAACCTCGACGCGCGCCTGCGTGAGGACATGCAGATCGAGCTCAAGGAGCTGCATCGCACACTCGGCCTCACGACGGTCTTCGTGACCCACGACCAGGAGGAGGCCATGAGCCTGTCGGACCGCATCGTGCTGATGAACGGTGGGGTGGTCGAGCAGGAGGGCGCTCCCGAAGAGCTCTACGGCGCGCCGCGCACGTCTTTCGCGGCCGATTTCATCGGAGCCGCCAATCTGCTCGATGCGACACGTGCGGGGTCGACGGCCTCGATCGACGGCACGGACCTGCGCATCGTGCTGACCGACGAGGGGGCAGATGGCCGGGGACGCGTGATGCTGCGTCAGGAGGATCTGCGTCTTTCGTCGGCGACCAGCGCCGCGACTCCTGTTCCCGTGCAGATTCTCACTCACGTCTACCGTGGCGCCGACGTGGTCTACGTCGTCGAGTTCGGGGAACGCCGACTGCGGGTCGTCGCTCCTCGCCACGAGCAGGTCCTTCCCTCCGGGGCCGCCGCTCTGGGCTGGCGTGACGGATCGGCGCTCTGGATCGGCGCGTAGGCGCGAGGGCGAGCGTCCTCACTCGGCGTCAGCCGGCGCTCTGCGCGGGACTCCAGCTCAGCTGCTCGATGTAGCGCAGCAGCACGCCTTCGCGCAGCGCCCACGGTGACACCTCGAGCTCGTCGAGGTCGAGCAGCGTCATCGCGGTGTGCAGCGACACCGCCGCCGCGACGATCTGGAACGTCCGGTCGGCGGTGATCCCGGGTAGCTCCTGCCTGGCGGATGCCGGCAGGCGGGCGAGCCGCGGGATCCAGGACCCAAGCGCCTCGCGCGGCAGCACAGTGCGGTCGAATCCCAGCCCCGTGACCTCCCGTCCGGCCAGGTTCGCCAGCGAGCGGATCGCCTTCGATGAGCCGATCACATGATCGGGGCGGGCGAGCGGGGCGAGGCGTTCGATGACCGGGGCGAGCACGGCCTCGGCGTGCGTGCGCAGATGCGCCACGGCATCCTCCCCCGGCGGGTCCTCGGGCAGGAACTGCACGGTCGTCCGCCCGGCTCCGAGAGGGACGGACGCCGCCACCTCCGGGGATTCCTCTGCACCGGCCGCGAACTCGAATGAGCCGCCGCCGATGTCCAGGAGCAGGATGCGCCCGGCATCCCACCCGAACCACCGCCGCACGGCGAGGAAGGTGAGCTCGGCCTCCTGCTCGCCCGTGAGCACCTGCAGGGGCTGGCCGAGTGCGGCCTCGATGCGTGCGATCACATCATCACCGTTGGCCGCCTCGCGAACGGCGCTCGTCGCGGTCGCGAGCAGCTTCTCCACGCGTTCATCGTCTGCGATCCGTCGCGCCCGGCGAACCGCTTCTTCGAGAGCGCGCACGCCGTCCTCGCGGATCGCCCCGTCTGGCGTGAGGAAGCGCATGAGCCTCACGACGGTGCGATCGCTCGTCGTCGCCAGCGGTCTGCCGCCGGGTCTCGCATCAGCGGCCAGCAGGTGCACGGTGTTCGAGCCGATGTCGAGGATTCCGAGTCTCACGGGTCGAGAGTACTCGCGCGGGGCGTCACGCCGCGTCGGCGCCGGCATCCGCCCCGTTACGATGGAATCCGTGACCACCGCCGACTCCACGCTGCCCCTCTCGCCGTATCGGCAGATCGACCGGGCGGACTGGGCCCGCTTGGCGGCGGGGCTCGACCAGCCGCTCACCGAGACCGAGGTGGTGGAGCTGCGCGGCATCGGCGACCGGCTCGACCTGACCGAGGTGCGAGAGGTGTATCTGCCGCTCAGCCGCCTGCTGAGCCTGTATGCGACGGCGACCAAACGCCTCGGCGCCGCGACGAGCTCATTCCTGCAGGAGGCCGATTCGACGACGCCGTTCGTGGTCGGCGTCGCAGGATCGGTCGCGGTCGGGAAGTCGACCATCGCCCGCCTTCTCCGCGAGCTGATGAGCCGGTGGCCCGGCACGCCACGCGTCGAGCTGGTCACGACCGACGGCTTCCTCTACCCGAACGCCGAGCTCGAGCGTCGCGGTCTCATGGATCGCAAGGGCTTTCCCGAGTCGTATGACCGGCGGGCGCTCATCCAGTTCCTCACCGAGGTCAAGAGCGGGGTCGCCGAGGTGCGCGCTCCCTTCTACTCGCACATGCGCTACGACATCGTGCCAGACGCGCACGTCGTCGTGCGGCGGCCCGACGTCGTGATCGTCGAAGGGCTCAACGTGCTCCAGCCGCCGCCGGCCCCGAACGACGTCGCGGTGAGCGACCTGTTCGACTTCTCGATCTTCGTCGACGCCGACACCGCGCACATCGAGAAGTGGTACGTCGATCGCTTCCTCGCCCTCCGCCAGGGCGCGTTCTCGAACCCCTCCTCGTACTTCAACGTGTTCGCGCACCTCACCGACGAGGAGGCGATCACGACGGCGCTCGGCTACTGGAACGAGATCAACATGCCGAACCTCGTCGAGAACGTCATGCCGACGAAGCACCGCGCGCGGCTCGTGCTGAACAAGGGCGCCGACCACGCCGTCGAGAGCGTTCTGCTCCGCAAGCTCTGACGCGGTCGCGCGGGTTCGTTCGGAACCCTCTCAAAAAGGCCCGCTTACCCTTGATCCCATGTGTGGAATCGTCGGATACGTGGGGCCTCGCCCCAGCCAGGACATCCTGCTCGCCGGACTCGCCCGCCTCGAGTACCGCGGCTATGACTCCGCGGGCGTCGCCGTGATCGACGACTCCGGCTCGCTGGGCATGCGCAAGAAGGCGGGAAAGCTCAACGTGCTGCGCGACTCGCTGGCCGAGAATGCGCTCGCCGACGGCAGCACCGGAATCGGGCACACGCGCTGGGCCACGCACGGCGGCCCGACCGACGTCAACGCGCACCCGCACCTGGCCGACGACGACAAGCTCGCGCTCATCCACAACGGCATCATCGAGAACTTCGCCGCGCTTCGCGACGAGCTGGCCGCCGAGGGCGTCACGTTCCGCAGCGAGACCGACACCGAGGTGGCGGCTGCGCTCCTCGGCCGGGAGTACGCGAACAACGGAGGCGATCTGCAGGGCGCGTTCCGCAGCGTGGTGAACCGCCTCGAGGGCGCGTTCACGCTGCTGGCGATGCACCAGGACCACCCGGGTCTCGTCGTGGGCGCCCGCCGCAACTCGCCGCTGGTCATCGGCCTCGGCGAGGGCGAGAACTTCCTCGGCTCCGACGTCGCGGCGTTCGTCGAGCACACCCGCAAGGCGCTGGCGATCGGGCAGGACCAGATCGTCGCGATCACCCCGGATGCCGTGACCGTCACCGATTTCGCCGGCACGCCCGTCGAGGCCGAGCCGTTCGAGGTGTCGTGGGACGCCGCGGCAGCCGAGAAGGGCGGTTGGTCGAGCTTCATGGCCAAGGAGGTCGCCGAGCAGCCCGAGGCCGTGGCGAACACGATCCGCGGTCGCATCCAGGGCGGGCAGGTGGTCATCCCCGAGCTCGACGGTCTCGACGAGCTGTTCACGGGCATCAACCGCATCATCATCACGGCGTGCGGCACGGCGTCGTACGCTGCTCTCGTCGGCAAGTACGCGATCGAGCAGTGGGCGCGCGTCGCGGTCGACGTCGAGCTCGCCCACGAGTTCCGCTATCGCGACCCGGTGATCGGGCCCGAGACGCTTGTCGTCTCGATCAGCCAGTCGGGCGAGACCATGGACACGCTGATGGCCGTGAAGTACGCCCGCGAACGCGGGGCGCGCACGCTGTCGATCTGCAACACGCAGGGCGCGACCATTCCGCGCGAGTCGGATGCCGTCGTCTACACCCACGCGGGCCCTGAGGTAGCCGTCGCGTCGACCAAGGCGTTCTCTGCGCAGATCACGGCGCTGCTGCTGCTCGGTCTGCACATGGGGCGCGTGCGCGGCACGGTGGCGGATGCCACGGCCGACGTCGCCGAGCTGCAGGCTCTGCCTGACAGGGTCGCCCGCGTGCTCGCCGAGGAGCAGGAGCACGTGCAGCAGCTCGCCGGCTGGATGGCCGACACCCGTTCGGTGCTGTTCCTGGGGCGCCACGTGGGCTACCCGATCGCGCTCGAGGGTGCGCTCAAGCTCAAGGAGATCTCGTACATCCACGCCGAGGGCTTCGCCGCCGGCGAGCTCAAGCACGGTCCGATCGCGCTGATCGAGCCGGGGCAGCCGGTGTTCGTGCTGCTGCCGTCGCCGCGGCACTCGGCCCTCATCCACTCGAAGGTCGTCTCCAACATCCAGGAGATCAGGGCGCGCGGCGCTCGCGTGATCGTGGTCGCCGAAGAGGGTGACGCCGCCGTGCTGCCCTTCGCCGACGAGGTCATCCGCATCCCGCTTGCGGGCGCGATGTTCGAGCCTCTGCTGGCCGTCGTGCCGCTGCAGATCTTCGCGATGGCGCTCGCCACCGCGAAGGGTCTCGACGTCGACCAGCCGCGCAACCTCGCGAAGTCCGTCACGGTCGAGTAGCACCACGGCATTCCGAAGGCCACCCGCGCATCGCGCTGGGTGGCCTTCGGCGTTCGTGCCGCACTCTCTACGCGTGCGAATCAGTTCACGCAGGTTGGGTCTCATTTCGCGTAGTCGGTCTGTGTGGGGTGACGAACTTCGCCAGCATGGGAGCGATTCACTTGGCATGATGCGCCGGAGGAATCGGAGAGTGAAGACACCGCCGCCCCACCCAAGCTTCGCGGTGTTTCGAGACACGGGTCGATCAGCCTGCGCGCGTTCGGCGCTTCTGAAGGGGGAAGCATGTACAGGTCAGGAAGGCCAGGAGCGACTCGATCGTCGCTCACGGGCAGATTGCGGAGTGCGGTCGCTGCCGGTGGCGTGACCTCACTCGTCACGGGGCTACTCGTGGCGGGAGTGGCCGTTCTCGGCGCTGAACCCGCTGCGGCCGTACCGGGCAACCCCGGCACGCCGGGAGACCCGACGGAGGTCTTCAGCGAGGGCTTCGAGGTGGGCCTGGGCCCGACAGCCGTGCGACTTGCCGACTACGTCGGCGAGTCGGGGCAGACGCATACGGCAGATCCATTCTGGTTGCGCGAAGACCAGTGCAACGGCGTGATCCTGCAATACGCCAACACGGTCTTCCCGGGGGCATCCCCCGAGGGGGGCTTTTGTGTGGACGGGAACCAGACGAACGTTCGTAACAATGTGCGCCGTCTCGCCGACGTGCTCGGACAGCTCGACGCCGGGGTGCCGGGTGGGTCGACCGGAAGTCCCGCCAATGGGTCCACGTCGGCGACGCGCGCCAACCACGCGGTAACCGCATTCACGTCCGACGTGAACGGGCCAGACGGCGCCGTTCAGTTCCAGACGTCGCCGCTGAACATCGCCGCGCAAGGAACGCGATTCTACGCCGCTTCCGTCGACGTTGCCGAGCTTTCGTGCACGTTCGCCGGCGGTGAGAACAACTCCCGGCTTCGCTTCGCGTTCCGCGTGGGCTCTGACGAGTATCCATTCCCCACGGCGGAGCCGATCCGCGCCTGCACGGATCCACGTGTGTCGTATTACACGTCGCCCGATCTCCCGGGCGGTTGGATCAACGGCGGATCCTATGTTGCGGCCGGCCGCTTCTACACGGACGGCGCACTCCTGATGACACCGGCGCAGATGCAGAACCTGCAGATCGTCATGCGCAACGACGTCGGGGATCTGTCGGGCAACGATGCCGCCTTCGACAACATCCGCCTGGTGGACGCGACTCCTCAGCTCGACAAGGCGTTCTCTCCCACCTCGGTTCCTGTCGGCGGTGTGTCGACGTTGACGCTGACCGTCACGAACACGTCCGAGCTCGCGTCGAAGTCGGGATGGTCATTCACTGACAACCTTCCGGCCGGTCTGGTCGTGGCCCCGTCGCCCAACATCGGCGGTACGTGTGATGCGACGACCACTGCTGCTGCCGGCGGCACCAGCGTGGTCATCACCGACGGGAAGCTCGACGTCGGCGAAGTCTCGTGCACGATCACGGTAGACGTGACCTCTGAGCATCCCCGAGGCGCCGAGCCTTCGCCGCGCGTCTTCGAGAACTGCGCCGAGAACTTCAGCGACGTGGTCGGCGTCGACCTCCCCGCGTGCGCGACCGTGGAGTTCTACAGCGAGAACGCGCTCGAGATCACCAAGACGTCGAATGCGACGCCGGACGCTCGCCCGGGGGACGTCGTGACATACACCGTCACGGCGACCAACACGGGCACCGCGGACTTCACCGCGCAAGATCCCGCGGTCGTCTTCGACGACCTGTCAGGCGTGCTCGACGACGCAGCGTTCAATAACGACGCGACGTCGTCGCAGGCCGGAACGGTCTCCTATGCCGAGCCCCTGCTTTCGTGGGTCGGGGCACTGCCCGCGGGTGCCAGCGTCGAGTTGACCTACACCACGACCCTCGGTGACGGCGGCGACGGCATCGTTCGTAACGTCGCCTGGCAGCCGGAGAACCCCGAGAACCCGGTGCCCCCGGTGTGCGACCCTCCCGCGGATGGAGTCGACCCTGCGACGGGCGAGCCCTGTGCCGAGGTCGAGTTCGCGATGCCGAAGCTGACGATCCAGAAGTCCGCGGACCGCACGGAGCTTCCGGCGGTCGGTGACACGGTCGAGTACACGATCACGGTCACGAATGTGGGACCGGGCGTCTACACAGCGGATGCGCCGGCGACGGCGACCGATGACCTGACGAACGTGCTGGACGCGGCGTCGTACAACGGCGACGCCGTCGCGTCCACCGGCACGGTGTCGTTCGAGGAGCCGACGCTCTCCTGGGAAGGTGCTCTCGGGGTGAACGAGGCGGCCACGATCACGTACACGGTGACATACACCGGTGAAGGCGACCAAAACCTGCGCAACCTCGCGTGCGTGCCCACGGGGGAGACCGCGCAGGGCGAGCCGAGCTGTGACGTCGTGCAGATCCCCGGTTCCGGCCTGACGCAGTGGAAGCAGGTCCAGGCATCTGACACGCCGGCGGCCGCCGGCACGGTGCTGACGTACACGTTGTTCTTTGACAACGACGGCGAAGCAGCCGCAGATGTGGATGCGGTCGACGACCTGACCCACGTGAGCGACGATGCCGATGTCACGACGGAGCCGACCTCTGCAGAGGGACTCTCGGTCTCCCGCGACGGCAACCGGATCGCGATCACGGGTTCGGTGCCGGCTGGCGAGACCCACACGGTGACCTACCAGGTGACGATCAGGGCCGACGGCGAGCGCGGTGACGACACGGCGGCGAACTTCCTGATGCAGAACGATCCGGAGAATCCGCCGGTGCCGCCGACCGACCCGGTCTGTGAGCCCCAGGACGAGCAATTCCCGGACTGCACCACCACGCCGATCGCAGCGGTCGTGTACTCAAAGTCGGTCTCCGCCGACTCCGACCCGGTCGTCGCCGGCACCGTGCTGACGTACACCGTCACGGTGGAGAACACCGGAACGACGACCGCTCCTGTTTCCCGGGAGGATGTCCTTACGGATGTGCTCGACGAAGCCGACCTGACGTCGGGCCCGCAGTCGGACACTGCGTCGGTGACGGTCTCGGACGTGACGGCCGGCCGCTTCCAGATCGGGGGCGAGCTCGCTACCGGCGAGACCGCGACGATCACCTATGAGGTGACCGTGAAGGCCGACGCCGAGCGAGGGAACAACCTGGCGAACAACTTCCTGGTTCCCGAGGGTGGCACGCCGCCGGAGGTGTGCGAGGACGGTTCCGACCAGTGCACGAGCACCCCGCTTCCGCTGGTCGAGGCGTCCAAGTCGTCGGACCCGGCACCGGGCTCGACCGTCGTCGCCGGTCAGGACGTCACGTACACGCTGACGTTCACCAACCGCGGTGAAGCTGCGGGACCGGTAGACCACACCGATGATCTGGCTGACGTGCTCGACGACGCCACGCTCACTGCGGGCCCGGCAGCATCCGACGCCGCACTGCAGGTGGTCCGCGATGGAGACACCCTGCACGTCACCGGTTCGCTCGCGCCCGATCAGACCGTGACGGTCACCTACACGGTGACGGTGAATGCAGATGACGACCGGGAGAACAACCGTCTCGGGAACGTGCTGGCGCCGACCGGCACGGTCGACCCGGAGTGCGGTGACGAAGGTGTGTCGTGCACGGAGCACGTGGTGCCGCTGCTGCAGTCGTGGAAGAGCGTCGAGGCCGACACCGCTCCGGTGGCCGCCGGCACGGTGCTCACGTACACGTTGACGTTCGAGAACACCGGTGAAGGCACGGCGGTCGTGGATCAGGTCGATGACCTGACGCACGTGACCGACGACGCCGATGTGACGGCCGAACCGGCCAGCGCCGACGGTCTGGTCGTCAGTCGTGACGGCAACCGCATCGCGATCGCAGGCGAGGTTCCTGCCGGCGAGACCTACACGGTCACCTATCAGGTCACGGTGAGTGCAGACGGGGAGCGCGGCGATGACATCGCGGCGAACTTCCTGCTCGACCCCGATGAGGTCCCGCCGACGGAGCCGGTGTGCCAGCCTTCTGACACGGAGCGTCCGGACTGCACGGTTACACCGATCGGGATGCTGCTGACGGGCAAGTCGGTCTCGGCCGACACCGACCCGATCGACGTGGGCACGGTGCTGACCTACACGCTCACGTTCGACAACCAGGGTGAGGGGCCGGCCGTGGTCGACCACACCGACATCCTCACCGATGTCCTGGACGACGCGGATCTCACCGCGGAACCCGTCGCCTCCGACGAGGCGCTCGAGGTATCCGATGTGGTGGACGAGGCGTTCACGGTCACGGGTGAGCTCGCTGCGGGCCAGACGGTCACGGTGACGTACCAGGTGACTGTGAAGGAAGAGGCCGATCGAGGTGACAACTCGGCCGACAACTTCCTCGTGCCCACCGGCGAGGAGCCGCCGACCGAGTGTGTTCCGGGCGACCCGAACTGCACCGTCACCCCGCTGCCGCTGGTCGAGGTGTCGAAGTCGGCTGACCCGGAGACGGGCGCTGGCGTGCAGTCGGGCCAGGTCGTGACGTACACGCTCACGTTCGCGAACACGGGCGAGGCTGCGGGCACGGTCGACTACACCGATGACCTGGCGGCCGTCCTCGACGACGCCGACCTCACCGGCGCGCCGGTCTCGGCCGATCCTGCTCTGGCCGTGACAGATGGGGCCGACGGCCTGGTTCGTGTCACGGGCACGCTCGCTGCGGGCCAGACGGTCACGGTGTCGTACACCGTGACGGTCAAGCCCGATGGTGAGCGGGGTGACAACGAGCTGCGTAACGTGGTCGCGAAGACCGGCACCGAGGATCCGCAGTGCGGTGACACCGGGGTCTCCTGCACGGAGCATCCGATCGGTGAGCTCGACGACTGGAAGAGCGTCGACCCGGCGACGGGATCGACGGTGCGGCCGGGTGACACCGTGACGTACACGCTGCATTTCGAGAACACCGGGAACGCTCCGGTCGATGTGACGCGTGAGGACGTGCTCACTCGCGTGCTCGACGACGCCGAGATCACGGCGCAGCCGGTCTCGTCCGGCGACGCCCTGTCGGTCTCGGATGTCGTGGACGGACGGTTCTCGATCACCGGCACCCTGCAGCCCGGCGACCTCGTCACGGTGACGTACACCGTGACGGTGAAGGCCGACGGCGAACGCGGTGACGACCGGCTGGACAACTTCCTCGTCCCCACCGGTGAGGAGCCGCCTGCCGAGTGTGTCCCTGTCGACGGGGAGCGCCCCGACTGCACCTACAACCACGTCTCCGACGTGACGGTGGCCAAGTCGAGCGACCCGGAGTCCGGAACACGGGTCAACCCGGGTGATCGGGTCACCTACACGCTGACCTTCGTGAACCGGGGCACCAACGCGGATGCGGCGGATGTGGCTGTCGACTACACCGACCACATGGCGGATGTGCTCGACGACGCGACGCTGACCACGGGTCCCGCCGTGTCTGGCGAGAACCTGACGGCATCCGTCGTGGGTGACACGATCAGGATCACGGGTGCGGTGCCGACCGGCGAGACCTACACGGTGACCTACACGGTCACGGTCTCGGCGTACGGTGCGCAGGGGAACCATCACCTCGGCAACATCGTCGCGATCACCGGTGAGCAGCCGGTGTGCGTGCCCGACTCGCCGCTGTGCACCGAGCACGACGTGCCCGCGCCTCCCAAGCCGGCGCCGCCGCTCGCGATCACCGGTGGCACGGTCTCGGTGCTCGTGCTGCTGACCGCGGTCCTGCTGCTCGGACTCGGCGTCGTGCTCGTCGCACGGCGACGCTCCTCGATCTCGACGGAGGACGCCGCCGAGTGAGACCGGCGCGGGCACCCCTGCGCCCGCGCCACACGCCCCGGGATCGCCGCGCCGCGGCGGCCCGGGGCGTTCTCGTGCGACGAGAGGCACGGGGCTGACGTCGTGCGCGCGGCTAGGCTGTTCTGGTGATCATCGGGACCGGCATCGACCTCGTGGACGTTCCGCGATTCGAGCGGACCGTTGCGCGCACGCCGCGCCTGCTGCAGCGGCTCTTCACCGAGCGAGAGCAGGGCATGCGGCTGTCGTCGCTCGCCGCGCGGTATGCGGCGAAGGAGGCGTTGATCAAGACGCTGGGCGGGTCCGACGGCGTGCACTGGACCGAGATCGAGATCGCCTCAGAGGCCTCGGGCAAGCCGCATTTCGTGCTCTCGGGAACGACCGCGGCGGTGGTCGAGCAGCGCGGCATCACCGCACTGCACCTGACCCTCACGCATGACGCGGGCCTCGCCGCCGCGTTCGTCGTCGCCGAAGGAGAGCCGCTGTGACCACGCCGTTCCGTGAGGCGAGCATCGACCTCGACGCCATCGCCGACAACGTGCGGCACCTGCGCCGGCTCACCGGCGTGCAGGTGATCGCTGTCGTCAAGGCGAACGCCTACGGCCACGGGGCGGCGGCCGCCGCCGTCGCCGCGCTGAGCGGCGGGGCCACGCGGCTCGGCGTCGCCGAGATCCCCGAAGCGCTCGACTTGCGCCGTCAGGGCGTGACGGCTCCGATCCTGGCGTGGCTGCATGCCCCGGGCGAGCGGTTCGAGCAGGCAGCGGAGCACGGCATCGAGGTCGGCATCTCGTCGTTCGACCAGCTCGAGGCGGCAGCCGCCGCGGCATCCGTCGATCGGCCAGTCGGTGTGCACCTCAAGCTCGAGACCGGCCTGTCGCGCAACGGCATCGCACCGGGGGACTGGAACCGCGTGCTCGCCGAGGCCGCGCGGCTCGAGCGCATCGGCCGGCTGCGCATCGTCGGACTGTTCAGCCATCTGTCGAACACGTCTCCCAAAGACGACCGCGCCGCACTCGCGAAGTTCGAGCAGGGGGTGGCTGCCGCCGAGTCGTTCGGCATCCGCCCGGAGATCCGGCACCTCGCCGCGACGGCTGCTGCGATCGACCTGCCCGAGACGAGGCTGGACGCGGTGCGCATCGGCATCGGGCTCTACGGCCTTTCGCCGTTCGACGACCGCACGTCCGCGTCGCTGGGGCTGCGGCCGGCGATGACGCTGCGCGGGGCCATCGCGGCGGTCCGGCGTGTTCCCGCCGGCACCGGGGTGTCGTACGGCTACGACCATCGCACCGACCGGGACACCACGCTCGTGCTGGTCCCCTTCGGTTACGCCGACGGCATTCCACGGCATGCGTCCGGACGCCTGCCCGTGTCGATCGGGGGTCGCACCTTCACGAACGTCGGCCGCATCGCGATGGACCAGTTCGTCGTCGACGTCGGCGACACCCCGGTCTCGGTCGGCGATGAGGTCGTGCTCTTCGGCGACCCGACGCTGGGGGTCCCGTCTGCGGCGGACTGGGCGGATGCCGCGGGCACGATCAACTACGAGATCGTCACGCGCATCGGTCCGCGCGTGGCCAGGAGGACGTCATGACGGTGGACGCGTCGCTCCTCGGACGCCGGGAGGTCGGCACCGCCGAGGAGATGGAGGAACTCGGCCGGCGGATCGGAAGCGGCCTCGTCCCCGGCGACCTGCTGATCCTCACCGGTCCGCTCGGGGCGGGGAAGACCACGTTCACGCGGGGGCTCGCCGAAGGCCTGGGCGTGCGCGGACCGGTGCAGAGCCCGACCTTCGTGATCGCGCGCACGCACCCGTCGCTGGTCGGCGGAGCACCCCTCGTGCACGTCGACGCCTACCGTCTCGGCTCGGCTGCCGAGCTCGACGACCTCGACCTCGACCTCACGCGCTCGGTCGTCGTGGTCGAATGGGGCCGAGGCATGGCGGAGGAGCTCGCCGACGCGTGGTGGGACGTCGAGTTCGAGCGACCGGTCGGAGTGGGCGACGATCTCGACGCCTCGGAGCTCGACGCCGATGCTCCCCGCATCGTGACCATCGAGCGCCGGGAGCGTTGAGTGCCGTGAGCGCTGAGCGCCGGGTGCGCTGAGCGGCGCACGCAGGCTCGGCGACTACCCTGGAGAGGTGATCCTCGCCGTCGACACCTCCCTGGGAACCGCGGTCGCGCTCATCGACCCCGATGGCGCGCTGCGCGCCGAGACGGGCACAGCCGACGCACTCGGACACGCCGAGGTGATCGGCGACCTCCTGCGGTCGGCCCTCGAACAGGCCGGGGAGGGGGCCATCGCGCACGTGGTGACCGGAATGGGACCCGGTCCCTTCACCGGGCTGCGGATCGGCATCGCCGCCGCACGCGCTTTCGCCCTCGGCCGCGGCATCCCCGTCATCCCCGTGCCGAGTCATCTCGCCGCCGCCCTCACCGTCGGCGACTACGAAGCGCCGTTCGCCATCGTCACGGATGCACGCCGCCGCGAGATGGCTGTCACGGTGTTCGACGGCATCGATGACGACGGCATCCCGCGCGTCGCCGCGGAGACCGTGCTCGTCCCCGCCGCGGAGGTCGAGTCCCATCTCGACGGCATCCGCCGCGTCGATGTCGCCCGGCTGTCCGCGGCGGACCTCGGCCGCGTCGGTGCCAGGGCGCTCGCATCGGGGCGGGTGCTCGCCGACGAGGAGCCGTTGTACCTGCGACAGCCCGACGCGGCCGCACCCGTGGCGCCGAAACGGGTGGGGTCGTGACGATCCGAGCCGCGACCAGCGCCGACCTCGACGCGATCATGGCCATCGAGACCCGGTCCTTCCCCGCTGACGCCTGGAGCGCCGAGACGATGGCCGCAGAGGTCGCCAGCCCCCATGGCCGCTACCTCGTCGACGAGGTCGACGGCGTCGTCATCGGCTACGGCGGCGTGCGTGCCCTGCAGGGCGGACGCGATGCCGACATCCAGACCATCGCGTTCGACCGTCCGTATCGCGGTGGGGGCCGCGGGCGCGCGCTGCTCCGCGCCCTGCTCGAGGCGGCGGAGGAACGAGGGGCCGCGGAGGTCTTCCTCGAGGTGCGCGCAGACAATCCCGCCGCGCACGGCCTCTACCTCTCGGAGGGCTTCGAGGAGATCGGCAGGCGCCCCCGGTACTATCAGCCCGACGACGTGGACGCGATCGTGATGCGCCTCGATCTTCGTGCGAGGACGCGCGGGCGGGACGATGATGACGGTTCGATCGCGCATGCGGTGCGGGAGGGGGAGTGATGACCGGACCCTTGGTGCTGGGCATCGAGACGAGCTGCGACGAGACCGGGATCGGGATCGTGCGGGGCCGCACGCTGCTCACGAACACGATCGCGTCGAGCATGGACGAGCACGCCCGCTACGGGGGAGTGGTGCCGGAGGTCGCCGCACGCGCGCACCTCGAGGCCCTTCAGCCCTCGATCGACGCCGCGCTGGCGGAAGCAGGTGTCGGGCTGCGCGACCTCGACGCGGTGGCGGTCACCAGCGGGCCGGGCCTCGCGGGCGCCCTGATGGTGGGCGTCGGTGCCGCCAAAGGACTCGCGGTGTCGTTGGACAAGCCGCTGTACGCCGTGAACCACCTCGTCGGGCACATCGCCGCCGACATCCTCACGCCCGAGTCCGAACCGCTGGAGTACCCGACGATCGCCCTGCTGGTCTCCGGCGGGCACACCTCCCTGCTGCACGTGCGCGACCTCACGACCGACGTTGAGCTGCTCGGCGAGACGGTCGACGACGCTGCAGGAGAGGCATTCGACAAGGTCGCGCGCCTGCTTTCGCTGCCGTACCCCGGCGGCCCCGAGATCGATCGCGCCGCCGTCGGCGGTGACCCCGACGCCATCCGGTTCCCCCGAGGACTGTCGCGCGCCTCCGACATGGCGCGGCATCGCTACGACTTCTCCTTCTCCGGACTCAAGACGGCGGTCGCCCGGTGGATCGAACGGTGCGAGGCAGAAGGGCGCCGCGTGCCCGTCGCCGACGTCGCAGCGAGCTTCCGCGAGGCCGTGGTGGACGTGCTCGTGACGAAGGCGCTCGCCGCATGCGCGGATCGCGGAGTTCCGCGGCTGCTCCTGGGTGGCGGGGTGATCGCCAACCGGCGTCTTCGCGAGGTCGCGCTCGCCAGGGCCGAGGCCGCAGGCGTCACGGTGCGGATCCCGCCGCTGTCTCTCTGCACGGACAACGGGGCGATGATCGCTGCTCTGGCCGCCGAGCTCATCTCGTCGGGGCGCCGACCATCGACCCTGGCGTTCGGAGCCGACTCGACGCTGCCGGTCACGGAGATCCAGGTCGCGGAGTCGTCATGAGCGACGCACAACGCGCGGCGGACGGGGCCGGCTTCGGCGGAGGTCGTGAGAGCACGCCGCTGCCCCGAACCCGTGTGGAGCGCGCCGGCGACGAGGTCGAGCGACCAGCGGGTTCCGCCCGTCTGCCGGGAGCGCGTCGCGACGGCTACACGAAGCTCCCCACCGGACCGGTCGGCATCGAGCCGGTCGTGACGAGCGGACCGGACGCCGACGCTGTCGGCAGCCCGGCAGGCCGCGACTGGGAGCCGTCCGACCTCACACCCGCTCCTGCCGACGACGCCCGTCTCGCGCCCTGGGCTCTGTTCGCGGCCATCGTGGCGCTGTGCGCCTCGTTCTTCGTCGGCTGGGGCATTCCCGTCGCGATCGTCGCTGTCATCGCCTCGATCATGTCGCTTCGTCGCCCCGCCGAGAGCAGGGCGATGGCGCGGTGGGCGCTCGTGCTCAGCCTCACCGCGACGGTGTACAGCCTGGGGTGGCTGGTCTGGGCGGGCATGCAGTTCGAGAGACTGGGCTAGACGGATGCCGGATGCCGACGACGATGTCGAGCTGCGGGAGCTGAGGGCTCGCGCCTATGGGCGTCACGGCGGCCTGACGCAGGCGGAGGCCGAGCGCTTGCATACGCTCGAGAACGCCCGTCGCCCGCGTGTGCCGGGCGGCGAGACCACGCCGGCCGCGGCTGCGGCGCCGACCGGCGCGCATCGGGCGCACGCCGAGCGTGGCGTGGCCGCCGGGCCTGCCGTCACCGTGGACGAGGACGCCGAGCACGCGGTTCCCTCACGTGCGCCCGCCGAGCGGGCTGAGCCCGCTGAGTACGGTGAATCAGCTGACGCGCTCATGCCCTCCAGGCCGGGAGGATCCTCGCGCGAGGGCGATCAGGAGGAGGCCGCTCAGCGGAGTGCGTCCGGCACGCCGGGGCGGCGCGGCATCCGCCGTCTCAGCACCGTGATCGCGGTGGCAGCGATGCTCGTGCTCCTCGGGATCGGAGCCGGGTGGCTGATGTTCGCGCAGCGCACGTCGGGCATCGCGCTGTCCGACAAGGAGATGCTTCGACGCACAGAGCTGTCGCAGCACGACTATGACGTCGACAGCGTGCGAGCCGTCGCTCGTGACGACGACGCCCTCGTGTGGTTCGCCACCAAGGATCATGCCGGCTCCTGGTGCCTGATCCTGGATGTCGGCGAGACCACGTCCGCCGAGTGCGCACCCCTGACGACGGTCGAGCAGCTGATGCTGAGCGTCTCGGTCACCGTTCCGGCAGATGGCGGCGACGACGGGTCAGGGCAGAACGTCATCGCATACGCGCTCAAGGCGACGACAGGCGACCCGCTCGTGGCGATCCAGCGATGGGACTTCGACGATTCGATGCTGGATCAGTTCGAGGGCGCCGACCGCGACCGCGCCGAAGCACTCATCGACGAGGGGTTCTTCCCCGGATTGTCGATCGTCGGCGAGTTCCGTCGAGCCCCTGTCTGGATCGCCGAGCGCGCGGGCGAGACCGGCGCCGTCGAGCGGTGCCTGCTCGTCGACGCCGTCGACGGGACTGCGTGCGCGGTGCGAGGCGAGGACGAGGCGGAGGACATCGCCGCCACGGTGATGACCGAGGGTGAGGCGTGGACCCTCACGGTGCGCTACACGTTCTGGCAGTCCCCGTACCTCACGATCGAGCAGGTGACGGACGCAGGCACCGTCGTCGTCGACACCGAGACCGGCGATCCGATCGTGATCACTCCACCGACCGATCCCGACGGCTAGTCGTCCGCCGCGCCGACCCGATCGGCGAGCACCGCGATACGTCGGTCTCCGACTCTCGTCAGAAGCAGCGTCGCCGCCCGGGTGCCGCGGAGCTTGAGGCTGCGACGGAAGGACGCGGGGTCGACATCTACGCCCCGCTTCTTGATCTCGAGCGTGCCGATGTCGTTCGCGGCCAGCACGGCGTTGATCGCCTTGGGCGTCGCCGGCATCGTCTCACGCACGCGGAACGACTGCACGAACGGGCTCGTCAAGGCGGCATCCGAGGTCAGATACGCGATGCGATGGTCGAGCATCCCCGCGTCCAGAGCTCGCGCCACGTCGCCGATGAGCCGTGCGCGGATGACGGCGCCATCCGGCTCGTGCACGTACTCGCCGAGGCGCCGCACGTCGGCATCCTCGGCATCGGCCGTCGCTGTGAGCTCGTGCGAGCTGTCGCCACGGATGACGAGAGCCGCGCGGCGCACGCCGTCGCGCGCCAGCTCGCCCGTCCACAGCACGAGCTCCACGACGCTGCCGTCGGCGCTGACCCACTGCGCCTCCGCGTTCTCGGGGAGCGCGTCGCGGTCGTGCGCCGGTCCGAGCTTGATGCCCGTCGGCATGCGCGCCGCCACATCGAACGCCCAGTCGAGCGAGGGCGAGTAGTCGTCCGCGGAGACGCGTCGCGTCTCGGTGTGCCCCGCGGTGCGCCGTGCGGGGTCGAGCCACACGGCGTCCACGCCGTCGAGCGAAGTTTCCTCCGCCGTCGCATGCTGCACGGACGCCGAGAACGGGGCGAGGTTGAAGGCCGCGATCGCCGCGGTCACCTCATCGGCGTCCACCGCGCGCACGTCGAGCCCGGCGCCGGCGAAGGCGAGGGCGTCGCCGCCGATGCCGCAGCCGAGATCGGCCACGCGAGTGCGTCCTGCGGCCCGCATCCGCTGGGCATGCCGTGCGGCGACGCCGAGCCTCGTCGCCTGCTCGAGCCCCGCGCGCGTGAACAGCATCCGCCCGGCGAACTCGCCGAACTTCGCCACCGCCCTCGAGCGCAGGCGGGCCTGGCCGACGACGGCCGACACGAGATCGGGGGAGTGGCCGGCAGCACGGAGGCGGGTGACGGCGCGAGCGACGTCGGCCGTCGAGTCCACCGGGCCGAGCGCGTCGAGGAGGTCGAGCCCCTCGGGCGTGAGCAGGGCGCGCAGCTCGGTCATCTCCACCCCCTCAGCTTAGGCGGCGGGTCGCACATCCGGTCCCGCGGGATTGGCACTCGCATTGCGTGAGTGCCAGCCGAGCGCCTAGACTGGCGTTAGCACTCTCGGGTTGAGAGTGCGAACAAGTCTTTCGTGTCAGCGTAAAGAAAGAAGAGGTAGACCGTGTCGGTTTCCATCAAGCCGCTCGAGGACCGCATCGTCATCAAGCAGGTCGAGGCCGAGCAGACCACCGCGAGTGGCCTGGTCATCCCCGACACCGCCAAGGAGAAGCCCCAGGAGGGCGAGGTCGTGGCGGTGGGCCCCGGTCGCATCGACGACAACGGCAACCGCGTTCCGCTCGACGTCGCGGTCGGCGACCGTGTGCTCTACAGCAAGTACGGCGGCACCGAGGTGAAGTTCGGCGCTGACGAGTACCTCGTCCTGTCGGCACGCGACGTCCTCGCGGTCGTCGTCCGCTGATCCAGCGCACCGCAGATCAGAGGGTCCGGATGCTTCGGCATCCGGGCCCTCTGTCGCGTTCTGCCGCGGACAGCGCGCGGCGGATTCCTGCCAATCTGATGGCCGAGGTCACGGCCGCCGCCCCGCGCGGGAATAGGGTTGTGCGGTGAGCCCCGACACGACCGCGCGCGCATCCCGCACCGCAGGCGTGGCATACGCAGGGGCCGCGTATCTGCTTTGGGGCGTTCTGCCTCTGTACTTCCTGCTGCTCGCGCCGACCGGGCCGTGGGAGGTCGTCGCGTGGCGCGTGCTGCTGTCCTTCGTGTTCTGCCTCGTCCTGCTGACGGTCACCCGCGGGTGGCGAGCGCTCGGCGTGATCGTGCGGCAGCCCAAGCTCCTCGGTCTCACCGCGCTCGCGGGAGTGCTCATCTACGCGAACTGGCAGGTCTTCCTCATCGGCACGCTCACGGAGCACGTCGTCGAGACCAGCCTCGGGTACTTCATCAACCCCATCACGACCGTGCTGCTCGGCGTCTTCGTGCTGAAGGAGCGCATCCGCGCCGCGCAGTGGGCGGCGATCGGCATCGCGGCCGTCGCCGTGCTCGTGATCGTGGTGGTGTACGGCTCGTTCCCGTGGATCGCCCTGTCTCTGACGGCGTCGTTCGGGATCTACGGGCTCATCAAGAAGCAGATCGGCCCGGCCGTCGACGCGGTCAGCGGCCTCACGCTCGAGTCGTTCTGGCTCATCCCCATCGCCGTCGTCCAGCTCATCGTGGTCGGGACGACTCCCGAGGGCATCACGATGGGCCAGCACGGGGTCTGGCATGCCGTGCTCCTGTCCTTCGCCGGCGTCGCGACGGCAGTGCCCCTGCTGCTGTTCGCGGCCGGCACGCGGCGCATCGACCTCACGGTGATCGGCATGATCCAGTTCATCACGCCGATCATGCAGTTCCTCCTCGGCGTCTTCGTGCTCGGCGAGGCCATGCCTCCGGCGCGCTGGGCGGGGTTCGTGCTCGTGTGGATCGCGATCACGGTGTTCCTCGTCGATCTCGTCGTCGCCGGCCGTCGCGGCAGGTCGGCGGAGAAGGCCGAGCTCGTCTGATCCTCCGGCGCAGCGAGCACGGCACCCGGTACCAGATCGTTAACGCACCGAAACCTAAGCGACCACTACGCACTCCCTTCACGCTCTAGGGTTAGAGCACCCGACTGTGGTCACAATCCACGTTCAGTAACGCAAGGGAGCAACATGAACGCACTGAAGGGCTCGCGCACAGCGAAGGTCTTCGCGGGGATCGCGCTGCTCAGCGCATCCGCACTCGTCATCGCCGGCTGCAGTTCGTCGACCGGCGGCGACAAGCCCTCGGGTGGCGGTGACAAGCCCGCCGGAGACCTCACTCTCAAGCTCGGCTCGCTGCTGCCCCAGACCGGTTCCCTGGCCTTCCTCGGCCCGCCCATGGAGTCGGGCGTCGGGCTCGCCGTGCAGGAGGTCAACGACGCGAAGGCCGGCATCACGATCGACCTCACGGCCGAAGACGAGGGCGACACCGACACCAAGGCGTACGAGACCTCCATCACGAAGCTGCAGAGCGCGGGCGTGAACGCGATGGTCGGCGCCGCGGCGTCGGGTGTCTCGAAGCTGATCCTCGACGGCAACGTCGCGGCCGGCATCCTGCAGATCTCGGCGTCGAACACGTCGCCCGACTTCACCGACTGGGACGACGACGGCCTCTACTTCCGCACGGCCCCCAGCGACCTGTTGCAGGGCGAGGTGCTCGGCAACCTCATCGCGGAAGACGGCCACAAGACCCTGGGCATCATCTACCAGAACGACGCCTACGGCACCGGCCTCGACGCCGCGATCAAGAACACGTTCGAGGGCACCGGCGGCAAGGTCGTCGCCGAGGCGTCGTTCAACGTCGGCGACGCGCAGTTCGACGCCCAGGTCGAGACCATCAAGGCGCAGAACCCGGATGCCGTCGCGATCGTGTCGTTCGACCAGTTCAAGACCATCGCGCCGCTGCTGGTGAACGCCGGCATCACGGCCGACAAGTTCTACATGGTCGACGGAAACCTCTCCGACTACGGAGCCGACATGCAGGTGTCGCTCGAGGGTGCGCAGGGCACGAAGGCCGGTCCGAAGCTCGCCGACGACTTCACGCAGCGTCTCCAGGACTACTGGACGGGCGAGGGCAACGCCGAGGTGAAGGACTTCACCTACGCGGCCGAGGCCTATGACGCCGTGATCCTCGTCGCCCTGGCGTCGCTTGCCGCGGGATCCACCGAGGGCAAGGACATCGCGGCGAAGATGCAGGAGGTCTCCGGCGGCTCGGGCGACGGCGAGAAGTGCACCTCGTTCGCCGACTGCGCGAAGATCATCAACGACGGTGGCGTGGCCGATTACGACGGCTACTCCGGCGAGGTCACGTTCGACGAGAACGGCGACCCGCAGGGCGCCACGATCGGCATCTACAAGTACGGCGCCGACAACATGACGACCCGCACGAACTGACGCACGGCGGAAGGGCCTCGGATGCTCCGGCATCCGAGGCCCTTTTCCGTATCGCCCGACGGTCACGGCGGCGTGTGTCTCGCTGTGCTCGCTCGACGACCGGGTGAGTTCCGTGTCGCTGTGCTCGCTCGACGACCGGGTGAGTTCCGTGTCGCTGCGCTCGCTCGACGACCGGGTGCGTTCCCGGCGTGGAGCGAGGAGCGCAGCGTCGAGCCGAAACGTGCGTCAGGCGGCGTCGGTGCCGAGCGTGCCGAGGTAGAGGCCGATGACCTTCGGGTCGTTCAGCAGGTCGCGGCCGGTGCCCTCGTAGGCGTCCCTGCCCTGGTCGAGCACGTACCCGCGGTCGCAGATCTGCAGGCAGCGCCGCGCGTTCTGCTCGACCATGATCGTCGTCACGCCGGCCTTGTTGATGTCGGACACACGGATGAACGCGTCGTCCTGGCGCACGGGCGAGAGGCCTGCGGACGGCTCGTCGAGCAGCAGCACCGACGGGTCCATCATCAGGGCGCGGGACATGGCGACCATCTGCCGTTCGCCGCCCGAGAGCGAGCCGGCTCGCTGCTTGAGGCGCTTGCCGAGCTCGGCGAAGATGCCTGTCACGAACTCCAGCCGTTCGGCGTAGATCTTGGGGTTCTGATACAGCCCCATCTGCAGGTTCTCCTCGATGGAGAGCGAAGGGAAGACGTTGTTCGTCTGCGGCACGAACGCCACGCCGCGCTGCACGAGCTTGTCGGCCTTGAGACCGACGATGCTCTCGCCGTTCACCGTGATGTCACCGGCGCGCACGTTCACGAGCCCGAAGATCGACTTGAGCAGCGTGGACTTGCCTGCGCCGTTCGGCCCGATGATGCCGATCAGTTCTCCCTGGCGCGCTACGAGGTTCGCGCCGTTGAGGATGTTGACACCGGGCAGGTACCCCGCATGCACATCCGTGAGCTCGACGACGACCTCGCCCCGCTGCTCCTGCGCGGTGCGCGTCTCCGCGGTTTCGCTCATGCGCGTCCCTCCTCTGCGTCATCGGCGGCGAGTTCGGCGTCGGCCTCCGCTTCGATCGTCTCCCGCAGCTTCACGGCCGCGGTGTCGGCGAGCACGGGGATGCGGCCGGTCACGGCGCCGAGGTCGACGTCCTGGTGCGCGCCCAGATAGGCGTCGACCACGGCTGGATCCTCCATGACCTCCTCAGGGGGCCCTTCGGCGACGACGCGACCCTCCGCCATGACGACGACCCAGTCGGCGATGTGACGCACCATATGCATGTCGTGCTCGACGAAGAGCACCGTCATGCCCTGCTCTTTGAGGTCGAGGATGTGGTCGAGGAGCGACTGTGTGAGAGCCGGGTTGACGCCGGCCATCGGCTCGTCGAGCATGACCAGCGTCGGGTCGCTCATGAGCGCACGCGCCATCTCGAGCAGCTTGCGCTGTCCTCCCGAGAGCGCGGCGGCGAAGTCCTTCTCCTTGGCGTCGAGCTTGAAGCGTGCGAGCAGCTCGCGCGCCTTCTCCTCGATCTGCGCGTCCTGCGCGCGCCAGAGGAACGGGAACAGGCTCGACCAGAAGCCCTCGCCGCGCTGGTGGGGCGCGCCGAGCTTCATGTTCTCGAGCACCGTGAGCAGCGACAGCGACTTCGTCAGCTGGAAAGTGCGAACCTGTCCCATGCGGGCGACCTTGAACGAGGGGATTCCCGACAGGTTCGTCCCGTCGAACGACCACGAGCCGCTGTTGGGCTTGTCGAACCCGCAGAGCAGGTTGAACAGGGTCGTCTTGCCGGCGCCGTTGGGGCCGATGAGCGCCGTGATGGCGCCGCGCGGGATCTCCAGATGGTCGACGTCGACGGCGGTCAGGCCGCCGAAGCGACGCTGCACGGCGTCGACGACGAGGATCGGGTCGACCTTGGCGACGCCCGGCGCGGCTGGTCCCTTCGCGAGGCCGGTCGTCTTCGGCCGGCGGACGCTGCCGGTGGCGGGCCCCGGCTGGTCGGCGGGGACCTCGGGGTTCAGTTCATTTGACAAAGGTCATCTCCCTCTTGTCTCCGAGGATGCCCTGGGGGCGGAAGATCACGAGCAGCATGAGCGCGATGCCGACGAAGACGAACACCAGAGTGGACGCCTGACTGTCGGACATCGGCAGGATGCCCGCCTTGGCCATGCTCGGCAGCAGGTTGGCGAGGAACGCGAACACCACCCAGAAGAGCACGGCGCCCAGGGTCGGCCCGAACACGGTGGCCGCACCGCCGAGCAGGAGGATCGTCCACAGGAAGAAGGTGAGCGAGGTCGTGTAGCTGCCGGGCACCACGGCCGAGGGGAGCACGAAGACGATGCCGCCCGCCGCCCCGATGATTCCGCCGACGACGAGCGCCTGCATCTTGTAGGCGAAGACGTTCTTGCCGAGCGATCGCACGGCGTCCTCGTCCTCGCGGATGCCCTTGAGCACGCGGCCCCACGGGCTCCGCATGAGCGCCCACACCAGCAGGATCGCGACAGCGAGCAGGATGAGGCCGAAGACGCGGTTCCACAGATCGTTCGCGGTGTACGTCCACGGGCCGAAACCGTAGGTGCCGGTGGGGAACGGGTTCGCGTCGCGGAACCCGCCGTTGTACTGGGCGAGCCCGTCGGCCGAGTTCGTCCATTCGTCGAACAGCTGGGTCGTGAAGAGCAGCCGCACGATCTCGCCGGCCGCGATGGTCGCGATGGCGAGGTAGTCGGCTCGGAGCCGAAGGGTCGGGATGCCGAGGAGCACGGCGAACAGGGCTCCGCCCACGAGTCCGATGAGCATGCCGAGCCACCACGGGAGGCCGAACGACAGCACGGAGATCGCGTAGCCGTAGCCGCCGATCGCCATGAACGCCGCCATGCCGAAGTTCAGCAGACCCGCGTAGCCGAAGTGCACAGCGAGGCCCGTCGCCGCGAGCGCGTAGGCGATCGTGATCGGGCTGAAGAGATAGACGGCGGTGTTGGAGAAGATGCTTCCGAAGTCCATGATCAGCCCAGCCTTTCCTTGCGTCCGAGCAGACCTTGCGGCCTGACCAGCAGGATGACGATGAGCACCACGAGGGCGCTCGCGTACTTCAGGTCGGACGGGATCCACAGCGTCGAGATCTCGACCGCGATGCCCACGATGAGCGATCCGACGAGCGCACCGAACGCGGTGCCGAGCCCGCCGAGCGTGATCGCGGCGAACATGAGCAGGAGCATCTGCATGCCCATGTCCCACTTCACGCCGGGACGGAAGTACGCCCACAGGATGCCGGAGATCGCCGCGAGCACCCCCGCCAGGATCCACACGTAGCGGATCACCCGGTCGACGTCGATGCCGGACGCCGCGGCGAGCTGCGGGTTGTCGGAGATGGCGCGCGTGGCCTTGCCGATGCGGGTGCGGGTGAGGAACCAGGCAACGGCGAGGATCACCACGATGCTCACGCCCATGGCGATCATGTCGATGTACGACAGGGAGACCGGCCCGAACTGGATCGGCGTCGGGCTCGCACCGGGGAGCTGACGCGTGCCGCCGCCGATGAAGTACTGGAAGACGTAGCGCAGTGCGAGCGAGAGGCCGATGCTCACGATCATCAGCTGCACCGTGCCGAGGCCGCGGCGGCGCAGCGGACGCCACACGCCGGCGTCCATGCCCCACCCGAGCAGGGCGCCGCCGACCACGGCCGCCGCGATCCCCGCCCACAGCGGAAGGTGCCAGAACGAGGTCGTGACCATGGCGAGCAGGCCGCCCCAGGTGACCATCTCGCCGTGCGTGAAGTTCGACAGGCGCGTGGTGCCGTAGATCAGGGCGGCGCCCATCGACGCCAGCGCCAGCAGCAGCCCGAAGTTCAACCCGCCGACGAGGCGGGAGAACAGCTGGTCCGCGAACGACACCGTGACGCGCTCGCCCTCGCCGAGGAAGAGGTTCATGATCTTCGTGCCCGTGAGGCCGAACTCGACCTCGAACGAGGCGGTGGTCCCGGCGATCGGCTGCGTGCCCTCGGGCAGCTGCGCGGCGTCGACGATCACGCCGTCCGGCAGCGTGTCCTCATCGACGGTGAGCGTGTACTTCGCCTTCTCCGGCACGTACAGCCGCCACTTGCCCTCGGCATCCGTCTTCGTCTCGCCCTCGAAGCCCTTGCCCTCGATCGTCATGACGACGCCCTCGACGGGCTTGTCCTCGAAGGTGATGACGCCCGCGAAGTAGAAGTCGGTGATCTCCTGCCCGTCGTCGGTCTCGTCGGCTGAGGCGACGGACGGTGAGAGCAGCATGGCGCAGAGGGCCATGAGTATGCCGATGAACGCGACCATCCACGGACGCTTTCGATGCACGGCGACTGTTGTGGGTCCCACGCAACCTCCACTTTGAGTGCTGTCTCCGCGGCATCGGGTCGTCGCCGAGGAGATGGACGACGCACTTGAGCGTACTGGGCGATCCGGGAATCTCCTACACGTGTCGCTCATCGCATACCGGCGCCGGGAATGTTCCCGGGCGTGTCTCGCTTAGAATCTACATACGCGCTCCGGCCCGACGGGCCGGTGTCCCCAGCCCCGCATCGCACTCGGATTCGCGCCATTCGCGCAGGAGGAGCATTCATGGATCAGCACGACCCCTTCGGCTTCGTCGGACTCACGTACGACGACGTGCTGCTCCTCCCGGGGCACACCGATGTCATCCCCAGCGAGGCCGACACCTCGTCGCGGGTGACGCGCCGGATCTCGGTCGCGACACCCCTGCTCTCCAGCGCCATGGACACCGTCACCGAGGCGCGCATGGCCATCGCGATGGCGCGCGAGGGCGGCCTCGGCATCCTGCACCGCAACCTGTCCATCGCCGATCAGGCCGCGCAGGTCGACCGGGTCAAGCGCAGCGAGTCGGGGATGATCACCGACCCCATCACGACGACACCCGACGCGACGGTCGACGAGGTCGACAAGCTCTGCGCGCAGTACCGCATCTCTGGGCTTCCTGTCGTCGACGGCGAGGGCCGGCTCGTCGGCATCGTCACGAACCGCGACATGCGCTTCGTGTCGGGCTTCGAGCGCCAGACCACGCTCGTCAAAGATGTCATGACCAGTGAGAACCTCGTCACGGCGCCCGTCGGCGTCGCGGCCGGCGAGGTGATCGCGCTGTTCGCCAAGCACCGCGTCGAGAAGCTGCCGCTCATCGACGAGAACGGCAAGCTCGCGGGCCTCATCACCATCAAGGACTTCGACAAGAGCGAGAAGTACCCGCTCGCCACGAAGGACGACCAGGGCCGCCTGCGCGTCGGCGCGGCGATCGGCTTCTTCGGCGACGCGTGGGAACGCGCGGAGGCCCTGCGCGACGCGGGTGTCGACGTGCTCGTCGTCGACACCGCGAACGGCCAGTCGCAGGGCGTCATCGACATCGTGAAGCGTCTCAAGGCCGATGAGTCGTTCGCGCACATCGACATCATCGGCGGCAACGTCGCGACCCGCGAGGGTGCTCAGGCGCTCGTCGACGCGGGTGTCGACGCCGTGAAGGTCGGGGTCGGCCCGGGCTCGATCTGCACCACGCGTGTGGTCGCCGGTGTAGGCGTCCCCCAGGTGACGGCGGTGTACGAGGCCTCGCTCGCGGCGGGTCCGGCCGGGATCCCGGTGATCGCCGACGGAGGCCTGCAGTACTCGGGCGACATCGCGAAGGCTCTCGTGGCGGGGGCCGACGCGGTCATGCTCGGCTCGCTTCTCGCGGGCACCGACGAGTCGCCGGGCGAGATCGTCTTCCAGTCGGGCAAGCAGTTCAAGCAGTACCGCGGCATGGGATCGCTCGGCGCGATGCAGACCCGCGGCAAGCAGACCTCCTATTCCAAGGACCGCTACTTCCAGGCGGATGTGCCCAGCGATGACAAGCTCATCCCGGAGGGCATCGAGGGGCAGGTCCCCTACCGCGGGCCCCTCTCGGCGGTGGCGTACCAGCTCGTCGGGGGTCTGCGTCAGTCGATGTTCTACGTCGGCGCCCGCACCATCGAGGAGCTCAAGCAGCGAGGCAAGTTCGTGCGCATCACCGCCGCCGGTCTCAAGGAGTCGCACCCGCACGACGTGCAGATCGTCGTCGAGGCGCCGAACTACAAGAAGTGAGCGCGACGCGCTGACACGAAGAGGGCGGATGCTGCAGTCCACAGCATCCGCCCTCTCGTCGTTCATGGAGGCGGGGTCAGCCGCAGGTGTAGGTGACTCCGTTGACCTCCCAGACCCCCGAGCCGAGCTCGGCGCACATCGACGCCAGGGCGACGATGCCGAGGATCGCGACCACGCCGACGATGATCCAGAACACGGTCAGGATGGCGCCGATCACGATGCCGGCCGTCGCGAGGCCCGTCGGTGCGCCGGCCTTCTTGAGCTTCACGCGCGCGACGATGCTGAGGATGAGGCCGACGAGCGGAGCGACGATGGCCAGGATGAATCCCGCGATCGCCAGCCCGCGCCCCGGAACAGGCTCGGCGGGGGCTCCGTATGCCGCCGCCGCACCCGGCTGCGCCGGGGGAGCGTACTGCGGAGCGGGAGTCGCATCAGGCGTGGTGTTCCACGCAGGCTGCTGAGGCGGCTGGGGCGGCTGCTGGTCGGGGTTCGTCATGTTCTCTCCTGTGGGGACGGGACAAAGGGCGCACCCGAGAGCGTAGCGAGGACCACAGGCCCGCACCATCCCGACTCGCTGGGGAATCCGGTGCTCGCCGCGTTCGCCCCCGGCCTCCGGGTTCGCGGCGGCGGGTGCTCTGCTGATAGCCTGATCGGCTCGCCACGCGGGCGGAAGGACGGCCACACCCTGTGGGATACATCGACGTCTCCGGCGTCTCACTGACGCTCCCCGACGGCAGACCTCTTCTCGACGAGGTGACGTTCCGGGTCGGCGCGGGTTCGACGAGCGCGCTGATCGGCCCGAACGGCGCAGGGAAGACGACGTTGCTGCGCATCATCCGCGGTGAGCAGGCGCCGGACGACGGCGTCGTCACGATCGACGGCGGCCTCGGCGTCATGGACCAGTTCGTCGGACATGGCGAGAGCGGTCAGACCGTGCACGAGCTGCTCGTGCGGGTGGCACCTCGGCGCATCCGGGCAGCGGCCGAGGAGCTGGAGGCAGCGGAGAACGCCCTCATCGAGCGGGACGAGCACGACACGCAGATGGCGTACGCGGCCGCCATCGCCGAGTACGCGGATGCCGGCGGCTACGAGCACGAGACGGTGTGGGACCAGTGCACGGTCGCCGCCCTCGGCGTGCCGTACGAGCGCGCCCGCTATCGCGACCTCACCACGCTGTCGGGCGGCGAGCAGAAGCGGCTCGCGCTGGAGGCGCTGCTCCGAGGCCCCGACGAGGTGCTGCTCCTGGACGAGCCGGACAACTACCTCGACGTCCCGGCGAAGCGCTGGCTCGAGGAGCAGCTGCGTCAGACGCCCAAGACGGTGCTGCTCGTCTCGCACGACCGCGAACTGCTCGCGCGGGCCGCCGATCGGATCATCACGCTCGAACCCGGAGGTGCCGGTGCGACCGCGTGGGTGCACGGCGGCGGGTTCGCGACCTACCATCAGGCCCGCAGCGACCGCATGGACCGGCTCGACGAGCTGCGGCGGCGCTGGGACGAGCAGCACGAGAAGCTGCGGACGCTGGTCGCGAACCTCAAGGTCAAGGCGGCGGCGAACGACGGCTTCGCCTCGCGGTACCAGGCCGCCCAGACGCGCCTGCGCAAGTTCGAAGAGGCGGGGCCGCCCGAAGAGCGTCCGCCCGCGCAGGACTTCGACATGCGGCTGCGCGGATCGCGCACCGGCAAGCGCGCCGTCGTCGCCACCGCGCTCGAGCTCACGGGGCTCATGCGGCCCTTCGACGCCGAGATCTGGTACGGCGACAGGGTGGCGGTGCTCGGCTCGAACGGTTCGGGGAAGTCGCACTTCCTCCGGCTGCTCGCCCGCGGAGGCACCGATCCCGACCCCGCCCTGGGGCACGTCACCTCCACGGGGGAGCAGCTCGCCGAGGTCGCCCACTCCGGACGTGCCGTGCTCGGCGCGCGCGTCGTCCCTGGACTGTTCGCGCAGACCCACGCGCATCCGGAGTTCGTCGGCCGCACGCTGCTCGAGATCCTGCACCGTGGCGATGAGCGGCGTTCGGGGTTGCCGCGTGACGCCGCGAGCTCGGTGCTCGACCGCTACGGCCTCGTACGGCAGGCACAGCAGACGTTCGAGTCGCTGTCGGGCGGACAGCAGGCCCGGTTCCAGGTGCTGCTGCTGGAGCTCTCCGGCGCCACGCTGCTCCTGCTCGACGAGCCCACGGACAACCTCGACCTCGAATCCGCAGAGGCTCTCGAGCAGGCGCTCGTGCGCTTCGACGGCACGGTCCTCGCGGTCACCCACGACCGCTGGTTCGCGCGGTCGTTCGACCGGTTCCTCGTCTTCGGCTCGGACGGCGAGGTGTACGAGGCGGACGAGCCGGTCTGGGATGAGAAACGCGTGGTCAGGGCGCGCTGAGGCCAGGAGGGCGAGACGCGATGCTCCGGAGACGGCCGCCCACCATCCCCGGTCTCTCGTCTCGCAGCCGTCGGCCCGTACGGGTGCCGGGTAGTCTGGGGGAGTGACCACTGAGATCGAGCTGGGCCGAGGAAAGCGCGCGCGCCGCGCATATACGTTCGACGACATCGCGGTCGTGCCGTCGCGCCGAACCCGCAACCCGGAGGACGTGTCGACCGCGTGGACGATCGATGCCTTCGGCTTCGAGATCCCCGTGATCGGCGCGCCCATGGACTCGGTCGTGAGCCCGCAGACGGCCATCATGCTCGGTCAGCTCGGCGGCCTGGGCGTCCTCGATCTCGAAGGACTGTGGACGCGCTACGACGACCCGGAGCCGCTGCTGGCCGAGATCGCCGGTCTCGAGGCCGCGTCGGCGACCGTGCGCATGCAGGAGATCTACTCCGAGCCCATCAAGCCGGAGCTCATCACGCGTCGGCTGGCCGAGATCCGCGAGGCCGGTGTCACCGTCGCCGGTTCGCTCACGCCGCAGCGGACCCAGGAGTTCTACGACACGGTGGCGGCTGCGGGCGTCGACCTCTTCGTGATCCGCGGCACGACGGTGTCGGCCGAGCACGTGTCGAGCGTCGACCAGCCACTGAACCTGAAGAAGTTCATCTACGACCTCGACGTGCCCGTGATCGTCGGCGGTGCCGCCACGTACACCGCCGCGCTGCACCTCATGCGCACGGGGGCGGCCGGCGTGCTCGTCGGCTTCGGCGGGGGAGCGGCCTCCACGACGCGGGCGACGCTCGGCATCCACGCGCCGATGGCCACCGCCGTCTCGGATGTGGCGGCCGCCCGTCGCGACTACCTCGACGAGTCGGGCGGCCGGTACGTGCACGTGATCGCGGACGGCGGCGTCGGCACGTCGGGCGACATCGTCAAGGCGCTCGCCATGGGTGCGGATGCCGTCATGCTTGGCGTCGCGTTGGCCAGAGCCACCGACGCTCCCGGTCGCGGGTTCCACTGGGGACCTGAGGCTCACCACCCGAAGCTGCCCCGCGGCCGTCGCGTCGAGGTGGGCGGGATCGGCACGCTCGAGGAGATCCTGTACGGGCCGGCCCCGGTGGCCGACGGCACGGCCAACCTCATCGGCGCGCTGCGCAAGTCCATGGCGACCACCGGGTACTCCGACCTCAAGGAGTTCCAGCGGGTCGAGGTCGTCCTGGCGCCGTACGAGGCCTGAGCATCAACCGCATCGCCGTGACGTCGCCCGCGCTGTTCCCGCCGACCCTGCGCGAGGTCATGCTGCGGGGCCGCTGGATCGCCATGCTTCTGCTGTGCCTCGTCGTCGCCGGCGTGTTCGCGTGGCTGGGGCAATGGCAGCTGGGCCGCGCGATCGATACGGCACCGCCGCCCCCCGGTGCCACCGAGCAGGTGCGCCCCTTGGCCGACGTCGTCGAGCCGGGTGAGTACCTGCCGGAGCCCCTGGTCGGCCAGCGCGTCGAGACCACGGGTGTGTGGGTGCCAGGCGATTTCCTCGTCGTGTCGGGGAGGTTCAACGAGGGGGCCGCCGGCTACTGGGTCACCGGACAGCTGCGGGTCGGCGAGCGCACCTCCATCGCCGTCGCGATCGGCTGGACGGCGGATCTCGACGAGGCGCGGCGTGCGATCGAGGCGCTGGACGCGGATGCCGACGGATCAGAGGTGACGATCACCGGTCGGGTGATCTCCGACGAGGGCCCGGTGCCGCCTCCGCACGACGACCCCGAGCGCATGGACCGGATGTCGCCCGCCATGCTGCTGAGCCGCTGGCACGACACCGCCGACCTCGACGTGTACCGTCCCTACCTCGCGTCGGCGAGTGCGCTCGCCGGGCTCACCGACATCGCGTCTCCCGCGCCGGAGGAGCAGTCGCCGATCAACTGGCTCAACGTCTTCTACGCCGCGGAATGGGCCATCTTCGCCGGCTTCGCGTTCTACCTCTGGTACCGCCTTGCCAAGGATGCGTGGGAGCGGGAGGTCGAAGAGTTCGACGACGCTGCGGGCGCGCCGACGGACTGAGGTTTCTGCGCACCTGAGCGCGTGGATGTGCGCGTCTGCGCAGGTGTTTGTAGGCGTCCTCTGAACGCTTTGTGCGGTCCGGTGAGCGGTGGGTGACGAAAAGGCAAACTGCATTGATGATGTCCGCCCCTCTCCGTATGCTCCCAACATGTGCGTGCGCTGGGAGTCCGGCGCACGCGCGGCGGCGGGAGTCCACGAGAGCCCGTCGATCCGATCCGCGATGTCGAGGAGACCGTCCGTATGAAGTCCGCCCCCGACGATGAGGCCCGAGTGAGCGCCGCATCGTCCGTACACCGGAAGCGGGGGCGCTACGGCGCACTCGCCGTGACCTGCGCGGCAGCGCTGAGCCTCGGCTCGCTCGTCGCCGCGCCCGCCTTCGCCGACACCACCGGAACCGGCGTGGTGATCAACGAGGCCTACCTCTCCGGAGGCAGCGCCGGGGCGGCGTTCAAGAACAAGTTCGTCGAGCTGTACAACCCGACGGCAGAGCCGATCGCGCTCGACGGCATGTCGCTGCAGTACCGCTCGGCGACGGGCACGGGAGCCTTCAACGGCGTCGCGCCCCTCAGCGGGACGATCCCGGCGCACGGGTACTTCCTCGTGCAGGGCAACAGCAACGGCACGAACGGCGCCGAGCTCCCCGCGGCCGACGTGGTGAGCACCCTGTCGCCCAGCGGCACCACCGGCACCATCGCCCTGGTGCGGGGCACGGCGGCAGTGAGCCTCACGCCCGGCTCGGTCGTCGGCGCACCCGGGGTGATCGACCTGCTCGGCTACGGCACCTCGAACACCTTCGAGACCAAGGCGGCCACCGCCCCGTCCGGCAACACCGACGTCAAGTCGCTCACTCGCACGAACGGCGCAGACACCGACGACAACAGCGCGGACTTCTCGCTCTCCGCGTCGATCACGCCGCAGAACTCCGGTGCGGGTGGAGGCACCGACCCCGGGTCCGGCACCGACCCGGTGACCGCGACCATCGCCGAGGTGCAGGGCACCACCGACGTGTCGCCGTTGAACGGCAAGACCGTCACGGTCGAGGGCGTCGTCACGGCCGACTACCGCACGGGCGGGTACAAGGGCATCACGATCCAGACGCGGGGGTCGGGCGGTGCCGAGGACGCGACTCCCGGAGCCTCCGACGGCATCTTCGTGTTCCTCGACGCGCTCACCCCGACGCTCGCCATCGGCGATCTGGTCTCGGTCACCGGAGCGGTGAGCGAGTACTACGGGCAGACCCAGATCAGCCCCTCGTCGCTCTCGGCGGTCTCCGTCGTGCAGGCAGGCGTCGGCGTGCCCGCAGCGACGCCTCTGCCCGACACCGTGCTGGGCGCAGACCGCGAGCAGTTCGAGAGCATGTACGTGGCCCCGACGGGGACGTACCGCGTCGCATCGAGCCACCAGCTCTACAACTACGGCGCGCTGTGGCTGAACGTGGGCGGCGGCATGAACGTCAAGAGCACCGAGACGACGCGTCCCGGCACCGAGGCCGCAGCCATCACTGCCGCCAACCGGGCGAACCGCATCCTGCTCGACGACGGCTGGTCCATCCAGGTGACGAACAAGAGCCACCCGAACGAGCAGCCGTACTTCACCAAGGACGTCGTCGTGCGCAACGGCGACACGGTCGACTTCGGCGACAACGGCTACGTGCTGCAGTGGAGCTTCGACGACTGGCGTCTGCAGCCGGTGGTGCCGATCGACAACACCTCGCCTGCCGAGCTCAAGCCGACGTTCACCGCCACGAACCCGCGCCCGGCGTCAGCGCCCGAGGTGGGCGGAGACGTGCAGGTCGCGTCGTTCAACGTCTACAACTACTTCACGACGCTGAAGAGCCAGAACGCGAACGCGCGCGGTGCCGCGACCGCCGAGGAGTTCGCCATCCAGAAGTCCAAGATCGTCGCGGCGATCAACGGCCTCGGCGCCGACATCGTCTCGCTGATGGAGATCGAGAACTCGGTCAAGCTCGGCGGCACGCTCGACTCCGCGCTCGCCGACCTGGTCGCAGGCCTCAACGCCGACGCCGGTGACGACGTGTGGGCATACGTGCACACGCCGGCCGCGCTGAACGATGCCACCATCACCGACTACATCACGAGCGCCATCATCTACAAGAAGGATGCTGTCTCGCCCGTCGGTGACGCCATGACCGTCGTCGACGAGACCGTGTGGGGCAACGCGCGTGAGCCCATCGCCCAGGCCTTCGACGTCGACGGCCGCATCGTCACGGTGGTCGCGAACCACCTGAAGTCGAAGTCGGACCCCAAGGACGGCACTCCGGTGCCGGCTGACGAGCAGGGCTTCTTCAACGCCGACCGCGTGCGGCAGGCGAACTCGATCCTCGAGTTCACCAAGACGATCGAGTCCAAGACGGGCAGCAGCGACATCCTGCTCATCGGCGACTTCAACGCGTACGCGAAGGAAGACCCGATCGACGTGTTCACGTCGGCCGGGTGGAGCGACGTCGCGCGCGAGAAGGCGCCAGACGAGCACACCTACTCCTTCGACGGGGAGCTCGGATCGCTCGACCACGTGCTCGCGTCGCCGTCGCTCGCCTCGTCGATCATCGGCGCGGGCGTGTGGGGCATCAACTCGCCCGAGTGGAGCGACCGCGGCTACGCGTTCGGCGCCACCGAGGCGGGCACGCCCTTCCGCTCCAGCGACCACGACCCGATCCTCGTCGGAGTCTCCGCCACCGTCCCGCCGGTCAGCATCGACGTCGTCACGGTGAACGACTTCCACGGTCGCATCGAGGCCGATGGAGCAGCTGCCGGAGCAGCCGTGCTCGCCGGTGCGGTCAAGCAGTTCCGTGAGGCGAACCCGAACACGATCTTCGCCGGAGCCGGTGACCTGATCGGCGCGTCGACGTTCACGTCGTTCATCAACGACGACAACCCGACGATCGACGCGCTGAACGCGGCCGGGCTCGACGTGAGCGCGGCGGGCAACCACGAGTTCGACCAGGGATGGGCCGACCTGCGCGATCGCGTGCAGGAACGCGCGAACTGGGAGTACATCTCGTCCAACGTGTTCCTCACCGAGACGGGCGAGCCGGCACTGGCGCCCGCCTGGGTGAAGGAGCTCGACGGCGTGCGCGTGGGCTTCGTCGGCGCCGTCACCGAGGACCTCGACTCGCTGGTCTCGCCCGAGGGCATCAAGGACCTCGAGGTGCGCAGCATCGTCGACTCGGTCAACGCCGTGGCAGATGACCTGCGCGACGGCGACGAGTCCAACGGCGAGGCCGACGTGGTCATCCTCCTCGTGCATGAGGGCGCTGCCACGGTCGACGTCTCGAGCATCACGCCCGAGTCGCCGCTGGGTGAGATCGTCTACGGCGTCGACGGCGACGTGGACGCGATCGTCTCGGCGCACACGCACCTCGCGTACAACCACGTCATCGACGGCCGTCCCGTCGTCTCGGCCGGTCAGTACGGCGAGAACCTCGGTCTGATGAACATCAAGGTCGACCCGAAGACGAAGGATCTGATCTCGATCACGAACGAGATCAAGCCCCTCACCTCGGGCGGCAAGCCGCTGTACCCCGCCGTCCCGGAGGTGGCCGACATCGTCGCCAAGGCGAAGGCCGAGGCCGACGTGCTGGGCGCCGTCAAGGTCGGAGACATCACCGGCGACTTCAACCGGGCGCGTCAGAGCGATGGCAAGACCGAGAACCGCGGCGGCGAGTCCACGATCGGCAACTTCGTGGCCGATGTGCAGAAGTGGTCGACGGGCGCCGACCTCGCGCTGATGAACCCCGGCGGCATCCGGGCGAACCTGACCTATGCGTCGTCGGGGGCATCCGATCCGGACGGAAACGTCACGTACCGTGAGGCGGCTACCGTTCAGCCGTTCGCCAACACGCTGGTCACGCTGAAGCTCACCGGAGCGCAGCTGAAGAGCGTGCTGGAGGAGCAGTGGCAGCCGGCAGGAGCGGCTCGTCCGTTCCTCAAGCTCGGAGTGTCGAAGGAGCTGTCGTACACCTACGACCCGACGGCGGCACAGGGGTCGCGCATCACCTCGATGACGCTGGGCGGCGTGCCCATCGATCCCGAGGAGACGTACACGGTGGCGGCGAACTCCTTCCTCGCGGCAGGCGGAGACAACTTCTCCTCCTTCGCGCTGGGGACCGACAAGCGCGACACCGGCAAGGTCGACCTGCAGTCGATGGTCGACTGGTTCGCAGCCAACACCACGGCCTCCCCGGACTACGCCCAGCGCGCCGTTGGCGTCACGCTGAGCGCTCCCGACGCCGACGGCTACACGGCCGGAGACCAGGTCACGGTGTCGCTCTCGTCGCTGGCGTTCAGCGCAGGAGAGCCGGCACCGGGCGAGGTCACCCTGTCGCTCGGCGACACCGTGCTCGCCTCGGGCGCGATCGATCCGTCGGTGGTCGACGCGTACGACGAGGTCGGCAGGGCCGCGCTGACGTTCACGGTGCCCTCGGGCGTGTACGGAGAGCAGTCGCTCACCGTGGCTGTCGCGGGCACCGGCACGACGGCGCAGGTGCCCTTCACGATCGCGGGGGAGCCGGAGCCCGAGTTCCACGGGGTCATCTCGCTCGACTCGTCGAAGGTCGCCGCGGGCAAGAAGCTCACGATCACCGGAACGGACTACCTGCCGGGTGAGACCGTGACGGTGCAGCTGCGTCCGAAGAAGGGTGAGCCGGTGACGGTCGGCACGATCGAGGTCGGCGCCGACGGTGGCTTCACGGCATCGGTGACGGTGCCGAAGAGCACGCAGCCGGGGAAGTACACGGTCGCGGTGGCGCAGTCGGACGGAGACGAGGCGACGGCCTCGGTCACGGTCACCCGCGGCGGCGGCGGAGGCGTGATCCGCGATCTCATCGATTGGATCTGGGACCTGCTGACCGGCTGGTTCTGATCTGAGTGAACACGGCGGAGGCCGTCGGGGGGCCCACCCCGGCGGCCTCCGCTTTTCACCCGTGGCTCGTGCTCGGCTGAGGATCTCACCGACCCGCCCAGAGGCGAGACCCGATGTCGGCTGAGTCGCAGCGCTTCACGGCATCGGTCAGGCGATGACGAGCTCGACGTCGGCTTGTGCGAGCGCCGCCTTCACGTCCGCTGAGGGCTCGGCATCCGTGATGAGGTAGTCGGCGCCGTCGAGAGGGGCGACCTGCGCGAACAGGCGACGACCGAACTTCGTCGAATCCGCGAGGATCGCGGTCCGCTCGGCGCGTTGGATCATCTCGGACATCATCGCCGCGTCGCCGAGGTTCGACGTGGAGTATCCGCTCTCGTCGACGGCCCCAACGGCGATGAGGGCGAGGTCGCAGCGGATGTCGACCTCGGGGCCGCCCGGCGTCATCGTGAACGTGACAGGGCCGGTGGTCGCCTGCGTGATCGACCGCACGGCTCCGCCGAACACGTACAGGTCGCGGAACGCCGACGGTGCGATCTCCGCGGGGATGCGCAGATTGTTCGTCGCGATGGTGAGGTCGCGATGGTTGCGCAGAGCCCGTGCGAGGGCGAGCGTCGTCGTACCGGCGTTGACCATGATGACCGCGCCGTCATCGATGAGGCCGGCGGCCGCCTTCGCGATGCGCTCCTTCTCCTCCGTCTGCATGCGCAGGCGCACGTCGAGCGCGCGGTCCTTCAGCTGGCCGTTGGCCGCGCTCACGGCGCCGCCGTGCGTGCGGATGACCACGCCTTCCCTGTCGAGCTGATCGAGGTCGCGACGGATGGTGTCGATCGACACTCCGAAGTGCTCGGCGAGGTCTCCGACGGTGACCTGCCCCGCCTGTTCCACGAACGCAGCGAGATCGGCTTTGCGCCCGGCGGGCAGTCGGCGGCGGTGGGTGGAGCTCGAAGTGTCCATGCAGCCATATCTAGCACAACAGGCCGCATCAGGCATGCATGATTCAGCAAAAAGCGGCAAATGACTGCCCGTGAAGATCGTACGAGATCGCCGTGGGAACAGCGGGGTTTACCGAATCGAGACGAAGTGACGACTTGACGATCCTGCAATTCCTTGCATAACATGGCGTAAAACCGCACGAATAAGCAACTGAAACGCGCGGTGTGGCACATCTCGAAGAGGAGAAGCGATGATCACAGTGGGACGAGGGCGGCGGCGCACCCTGAAGCTCGCCGGCGCGGCGACTGCGGCCGTGACCGTTCTGGCAGTGGCGGGCTGCGCGGCCGGTGACTCCGGCTCGGACGAGGATGGCGACGTCACGATCGAGTTCGCGCAGTGGTGGGAGCCCGAGCTCCCCGACGGTGAGTTCCGGGCGCTCATCGACACGTTCGAAGAGCAGAACCCCGGCATCAAGGTCGACCTGGTGAGCGGTCCGTACGCGTCGACCAAGGAGCAGCTCTTCGCCGGAGCGGCATCCGGAACCATGCCCGACGTCGTCGGACTCGACGGCGCCTGGGTCAACGACTTCGCCTCGCAGGGCGTGATCGCCGACCTGACCGCGCTGATGAAGGAGAACGACTACGACGACAGCGAGCTGGCCAGCCAGATCAAGGTCGACGGCAGCACGTACATGATCCCCGTCGTCAACTTCGTCTACCCGATGTTCACCAACGACGCCCTGCTGCAGCAGGCGGGCGTGTCCGCCCCGCCGGCCACGCGCAGCGAGTTCGCGGACGCCGCGGCCAAGGTGTCCGCGCTCGGCGGCGACGTGTCGGGGTGGGTGCTTCCGCTCTCGCTCGAGGCGCCGAACGGCATCCAGAACGACGTGATGTCGTGGGTCTGGGCGTCGGGCGGCTCCATGCTCGACGACGGCAAGCCCGACCTCACGAACGACGACGTGACCTCGGCGGTCGAGTACATCGGCGACCTCTGGGACTCCGGCGTCATCGCTTCGGGCTCGTTCACCATGAAGGAGCAGGACAAGGTCGAGGAGTTCACGAACGGTCGCGTCGGAATGATGATCGACTCCCTCGCGCACATCAACCTCATCCGCGAGACGAACCCCGACCTGGCGTTCTCGATCTCCGCCATCCCCGCGGAGGACGGCTACGACGGTGAGCGCGGCATCCCGTACGCGTCGTGGGGGATCGGCGTGGCCGAGAACTCCGAGCACAAGGACGCGGCGTTCAAGCTCGTCTCCTTCCTGATGAGCCAGGACGTGAACTCCCAGCTGTCGACCATGGCGAAGGCGTTCCCCGGCAACACGGAATCCGTGCCGGACTTCGTGAACGACGACGAGCTCTTCAAGACCGCGTTCGACATCTACAAGGCCGGATACCCCGCGAACGAGTTCACCGGACTGCCGGTGGCCGAGGAGCTCATGCGCCAGTTCGGCGAGCAGCTCCAGTCGGCGCTCGACGGGCAGCAGTCGATCCCCGACGCGCTCAAGAAGGCGCAGGAGGAGTGGGAAGGGGAGTTCTGAGTCCCGTCCCGTCCTGACCCCGGGGGTGCCGCGTCGCGTCGCGGCGCGGCACCCCACCCGACCAAGGAAGCCCCCGTTCCATGAGCGTGCGAACACCCCTCGACACCGAGATCATCGTCACCGGTGTCGCTCCGGCCCGCCGGCGCCGCCAGCTGCGCCGCACGGCCGAGTCCTATGCGTTCCTCTCGCCGACCGTCCTCCTGCTGCTCGTCCTGATGATCGTCCCGATCGTCATGGTCATCGGGTACTCGTTCCAGGACAATGTCATCCTCAAGAAGAACTCGCAGTTCGTCGGCCTCTCGAACTTCATCGAGATCCTGTCCGACGGCGGCTTCTGGAAGGCCACGGGCAACACGCTCGTCTTCACCCTGGTGAGCGTGCTCGCCCACCTCGTGCTCGGCCTGGCTTTCGCGATGCTGCTGAACAGCCCGCTTCTCAGCCGGGTGTCGCGGAGCGTCTTCCGGGCGATCTACGTGCTGCCCTGGTTGTTCACGGTGGCGGTCATCGCGGTGCTGTGGCGCATGCTCCTCGCCCCGAACGGCGTCATCAACTTCCTGCTCAACACCGACATCGAGTGGCTCGCATCCCCGCAGCTGGCCCTGGGGACCGTGACGTTCATCAACATCTGGGCCGGATACCCGTTCTTCATGGTGAGTCTGCTGGCGGGCCTCCAGGGCATCCCGTCCGACCTGTACGAGGCGGCGACCGTCGACGGCGCCAACGCCCGGCAGCGGTTCTGGAACGTCACCATCCCGCAGCTGCGGCCCATCATCGTCAGCCTCGTGCTGCTCGACCTCATCTGGACATCGCAGCAGTTCGCGCTGATCTGGATGACCACGGGCGGAGGGCCCATCGATGTGACCGAGGTGCTCAGCACCTTCACGTACAAGCTCGCGTTCGCGAAGTACGACTTCTCGCTCGCGGCGACCTCGGCGGTACTCGTGCTGCTGATGTCGATGATCCTGGCGGTCTTCTACGTCCGTCATCAGAAGGCGAGGGACTGACATGGCGCTCACCGTGCAGGGCCGGCGGCGCATCGCCAAAACCGGCGTGATCGCAGGTCTCCTCATCGGGGCCGTCTTCGCCGGCGGACCGGTGCTCTGGATGCTGTCGAGCTCGTTCAAGTCGAACACGCAGATCTTCGAGCTGCCGCCGCGGCTGATCACCGACACGTTCTCGTTCGACGCCTACATCGCCATCTTCTCGGATGCCGAGACCATGCGGTTCTTCGCGAACAGCTACATCGTGGCAGGAGCCGTGACGCTGCTCACGCTGCTCGTGGCGATCCAGGCGGCGTACGCCTTCAGCCGCTTCGAGTTCCGCGGCAAGCGGGTGCTGAACGTGATCATCGTGAGCGTGCAGGCCGTGCCGCCCATCACGCTCCTCATCCCGTACTTCGGCCTCATGGTCGCGCTCGGGCTCTACAACTCCTACCCGGGGCTCATCCTCACCTACATGGTGTTCACGCTGCCGTACGCGATCATCATGATGACCGGCTACTTCAACACGCTGCCGCGCGAGCTCGACGAGGCCGTGCGCGTCGACGGCGCCGGCTCGATGACCGCACTGTGGCGCGTGCTCGTGCCGATCTCGGTGCCCGGGATCGTCTCCATCGGCATCTACACGTTCATGATCGCGTGGAACGAGTACCTCTTCGCCCTCACTCTCACGAAGACCGTCGACATGCGCACCGTGCCGATCGGCATCCAGCTGCTCATGGGTCAGCACTCCTACGAGTGGAACCAGATCATGGCGATGAGCGTGCTCGGCTCCGTGCCCGTCCTCGTGCTCTTCCTCTTCTTCCAGCGCTACTTCATCAGCGGCCTCACCGCCGGCTCGGTGAAGAGCTGACCGGCCCCACGACCACCACCCACACAGGAGAATCAACAGTGCTCTACACCGGCAAGTCCATCCTCGACGTCGCCAACGCGAACGGCTTCGCAATCCCCGCCTTCAACATCAGCGACTGGGCGATGTTCAACGGCATCATGGACATCAGCGAGGAGAAGGCCGCTCCGGTCATCATCGCGATCCACCCCGACGAGGTCTCGCACATCACGACCGACCTGATCCCCGCGATGCACGCCCGCGCGCACCGTTCGAGCGTTCCCGTCGCGATCCACTGGGACCACGGCGGCAGCTACGAGCAGATCATCCAGGCGATCCGCGCGGGCTTCACCTCGGTGATGATCGATGCCTCGCTCCAGCCGTTCGAGGAGAATGTCGCACTCACGCGCAAGGTCGTCGAGGCGGCGCACGCCGTCGGCATCCAGGTCGAGGGCGAGCTCGGCACGATCGGCGCCAACGACAGCTACGGCGAGGCAGGCGCCGCGGAGATCATCTACACCAATCCCGCCGACGCCGTGCGGTTCGTGGAGGAGACCGGGGTCGACAGCCTCGCGATCGCCATCGGCACCTCGCACGGTCTCTACCCGAGCGACAAGAACCCTGAGCTCCGTCACGACCTGCTGCAGGAGATCAAGGCCGCGGTCGGCATCCCGCTCGTGCTGCACGGCGGCTCGGCCAACCCCGACTCCGAGCTCCGCCGCGCGGTCGAACTGGGCATCAACAAGATCAACATCTCCAGCGACATCAAGGTCTCGTACCACAACCGCATGCGCGAGGTGCTCGGCACCGACGAGCGCCTGCGCGAGCCCAACGCCATCCAGCCCGAGCCGATCGCGGCGATGAAGGTCACCGCGGCTGAGAAGATCGAGCTGTTCGGCGCTGACGGCAAGGCCGGACTGTACTGAGCCGCAGGCGCGGAAGGAGGATCGGCGACGTGGACGGAACGATCGTGCTCGGACTCGGCGGCACCGTCGACTACGAGCTCGTCTGGGATGCCGAGGTCATCGGCCGGCTCGCACGCGAGCACGGCATCCGGACCGCGGAGCTGACGACCACGTCGCCGATCACCGACGAGCGGAGTCTGCTCGTGACCGTGCTCGCCTTCGTGGCAGCGGGTACCGGAGGCGAGAGGTTCGTCTCGTCATCCGAGGTCGTCGAGCAGTTCACGGCGCACTTCGACCATGCGGTGACCCTCGGCGGCACGGGCGTGCGAGCGGGGCTTGCGCTCGACGCGCTCGGCATCCCCAGCGTGCAGCACCTCGTGAGCATCGACGACACGGTGCGCCGACTGCTGCCGAAGACCATCTCGTGGATCTGCTCCGCCGAGGAGGACACGCTCGATCCGCACCTCATCGTGCAGTATCCCGCCGGCGCACGTGTGCGACTCGTCGACGCCCACATCGAGTCGCACGGCGCCAACCGGCTGATCTTCGCGAACGATCCGCCCAACCGCCGCATGCTGCTCGCCGACGAGCTTGCGCAGACGCTTCGCACGGCCGAGGTCTTCCTCATCTCCGGCTTCAACACGATGCAGGACAGAGATCTGCTCGAGAGCCGCCTGGACGCCCTGCACGATGCCATGCGCGAGCTCCCCGCCGAGGCGCTCGTCTACTACGAGGACGCCGGGTTCTACACCCGCTCGTTCGCCGAGACGGTGCGCAGACGCCTGCTCGGCCGGATCGACGTGTACGGCATGAACGAGGACGAGCTGCAGGAGTACCTCGGACGGTCCGTCGACCTGCTCGACCCCGCCGAGGTGGTATCCGCGCTGCGGGACGTGCGCACGGTCGTCCCCGCATCCGTGCTCGTCGTGCACACGCGGTACTGGGCCATCGCGGTGGGGACGGATGCCGAGCGGCACCGGGAGGCGCTCGACAGCGCAGTACGCGTCGCCGCCACCCGCTACCGGCTGGGCGACGGTTTCTCGGCAGCGGACGTCGACCTCACGGCGTCGATGCCGCGGCACGGAGGCGGGGTCGCGCTCGTCGCCGAGGTCGAGCGTCGTGACGCGGACGCCGTCGGCGTCGCCGCATACGCGCTCGACGTCGAGACACCGACCACAGTGGGGCTGGGCGACACGTTCGTCGGCGGCTTCCTCGCGGGCGCCGTTCGGGTGAAAGAGACGAGCGCGTGAAGCCCGTGCACCTGGCGTCCAACCGTCCGCCGCGGCGCTTCTACCGCGGCGGCGCGCAGCTCGGAGCGCTCCGCGGAGAGCCGGTAGGCGCCGAGTACGAGCCGGAGGACTGGGTCGCGTCGACGACGACGGTCAGGGGAGAGGAGAGGCTCGGCCTCACGGCCCTCCCCGACGGCACGCTGCTGCGCGACGCGGTCGCCGGCCACCCGGCGGCATGGCTCGGGGCAGCGCACGCCGAACGGTGGGGCGCCGATACGCGCCTGCTGGTGAAGCTGCTCGACGCCGGCCAGCGGCTGCCCGTGCACGCCCACCCCCACGACGAGTTCGCGTCCGCACACCTGGGTGCCGCGCACGGCAAGGCCGAGGCCTGGTACATCCTGCGCGGAGGCGTCGTGCACCTCGGATTGCGTGAGGACGTCACGCACGAGCGGATCGCAGCGCTCGTGACGTCGCAGGACGTCGAAGGGCTGCTCGGGCTGCTGCATCGTATCGACGTCGCCCCGGGCGACGTCGTCTGGGTGCCGCCGGGCGAGCTGCATGCGATCGGAGCCGGCGTGCTGCTGCTGGAGCTGCAGCAGCCGGAGGATCTCTCCATCCTCCTCGAATGGCGCGACTTCGCGATCGACGGCGCCGCACAGGGGCACCTCGGGCTGGGCTTCGAGCTCGCGCTCGCCGCTGTCAACCTTCGAGCGCGGTCGCGAGAGGAGCTGGGCGGGCTGGTGCGGCGGTCGCCCGAGGCCGGTTCCGTGCTCCCCGCCGACGCCGAGGCCTACTTCCGGCTGGAGCGCCTGCCCGTGCACCGACGTGCGACGATCGGTCGAGGGTTCGCGGTGATCCTGGTGCGCAGCGGCGAGGTCGCCGTGGCGGGGGAGCGCTTCGGTTCCGGTTCCACAGTGCTCGTCCCGGATGCCGCCGGAGCTCTCGTCGCGGAGGGGAGCGGGGAGCTGCTGATCGCGCGCCCGCCGTCGCCGGACGCCCGGAACGGCGTGTGAGCCGCGACGACTAGACTGGGGGCATGCCCGAACCGAAAGTCGCCAGCTTTCCGGCGATCCGCGGTGCGCTGAAGTTCTACCAGATCGCGTCGATCATCACCGGTGTCATGCTGCTCCTGCTGGTGGCCGAGATGGTGCTGAAGTACACGCCGATCCACCTCGAACTCTTCGCCGGCGGTTCCGGAGGACCGCTCTGGTTCGCCCCTGTCGTCGAAGGGGCCGACGGCCTGGAGTCCACCGGCGATGGGCTGAACCTCTCGCTGGGCATCCTCATCGCGCACGGCTGGTTCTACGTCGTCTACCTTTTCGCCTGCTTCCGCGTGTGGAGCCTCATGCGCTGGCCGTTCGTGCGGTTCATCATGCTCGCCCTCGGCGGCGTGATCCCGCTCCTGTCCTTCTTCATGGAGGCGATCGTGGCCCGTGAGGTGAAGACCTACCTCGCAGCCCGTGAGCGCGGCGACGCGGCATCCGCCTCCGCCGGGGCGACCGGCGAGACTCCGACCTCAACCACGAAAGGTGTCCGGTGACAGAGAAGACCGAGACCCAGCAGCGCCCAGCGCTCGTCGTCGACTTCGGCGCGCAGTACGCGCAGCTGATCGCACGCCGGGTGCGTGAGGCCGGTGTCTACAGCGAGATCGTGCCGCACACCGCGACGGCCGAAGAGATCGCGGCCAAGAACCCGGTCGCGATCATCCTCTCCGGCGGTCCCTCGTCGGTCTACGAGGAGGGCGCTCCGCGCCTCGACCCCGCGGTCTTCGATCTCGGGGTGCCCACGCTCGGCATCTGCTACGGCTTCCAGTACATGGCCCAGACCCTGGGCGGCGAGGTCGCGCACACCGGGCTCCGTGAGTACGGGGCGACGGATGCCGTCATCTCGGGTGACGGCGGCACGCTGCTGGGCGGCCAGCCCGAGAAGCAGAACGTGTGGATGAGCCACGGCGACCAGGTCTCGAAGGCGCCCGAGGGGTTCGAGGTACTGGCCGAGACCGAAGCGACCAAGGTCGCCGCCTTCGCCGACGAGGAACGACGCTTCTACGGCGTGCAGTGGCATCCCGAGGTGAAGCACTCCGACCACGGGCAGCGGGTGCTGGAGAACTTCCTGCACAAGGGCGCAGGGCTCGCCTCCGACTGGAACAGCGGCAACGTCATCGCCGAGCAGATCGAGCGCATCCGCGAGCAGGTGGGCGACGCCCGCGTCATCTCGGCGCTCTCCGGCGGCGTCGACTCCGCCGTCTCGACGGCACTCGTGCACAGGGCCATCGGCGATCAGCTCACCGCCGTGTTCGTCGACCACGGGCTGCTGCGCAAGGGCGAGCGCGAGCAGGTCGAGAAGGACTACGTCGAGTCCACCGGTGTCCGCCTCATCACGGTCGATGCCGCCGACACCTTCCTCGGCCACCTCAAGGGCGTCACCGACCCCGAAGAGAAGCGCAAGATCATCGGCCGCGAGTTCATCCGCGCGTTCGAGAAGGTGCAGCGCGACCTCGTCGACGAGGCGAAGGCCACGGGCGGCGCCCCGGTCAAGTTCCTCGTGCAGGGAACGCTCTACCCCGACGTCGTGGAGTCCGGCGGCGGTGCGGGCACCGCGAACATCAAGTCGCACCACAACGTCGGCGGCCTTCCTGACGACCTCGACTTCGAGCTCGTCGAGCCGCTGCGGGCACTGTTCAAGGACGAGGTCCGCGCGATCGGCCGCGAGCTCGGCATCCCCGAGGCGATCGTGGGCCGCCAGCCGTTCCCGGGCCCCGGCCTCGGCATCCGCATCATCGGCGAGGTGACGAGGGAGCGCCTGGAGATCCTGCGTGAAGCCGACGCGATCGCCCGCGAGGAGCTCACGAAGGCCGGACTCGACCAGGAGATCTGGCAGTGCCCCGTCGTGCTGCTCGCGGATGTGCGCTCCGTGGGCGTGCAGGGCGACGGCCGCACCTACGGGCACCCGATCGTGCTGCGTCCGGTCTCCAGTGAAGACGCGATGACCGCCGACTGGACCCGCCTTCCCTACGACGTGCTGGCGAAGATCTCGAACCGCATCACCAACAGCGTCCGCGACGTCAACCGCGTCGTGCTCGACGTCACCTCGAAGCCGCCGGGGACCATCGAGTGGGAGTGAGGCGCGGCATCCGCTGATCGCGCCGACTCTCCCACGTGCCGCCGAGACCCCCGCCCGTTCGCGCGAACAGGCGGGGGGCTCGGGCGCTGTGCGGGGGTCTCGGCGCTAGCCGGGCGTCGCTGCCAGATGCTTCAGGGCCTCGCGGCGCGTCAGTGCGCTGAGCTCGCCCTGATGGGCGGCGACGAAGGCGATCACCCAGTCGGGGTCGGTCTTGGCGTACTCGCGCAGCGCCCATCCGATCGCTTTGCGGATGAAGAACTCTCCGTCGGCGAGGTTCGGAGCGATCACTCCGACGAGCAGCTCGACGTCCGTCCGCTCGCGGCGCCCGAGCTGAGCGATGATGCTCGCGCGTCGGATCCACCGGTCGTCGTCGCGCGCCCAGCTCAGCAGCACGGGCGAGAGCGCCTCGGCGTGGGCGTCGAGAGTCTCGGCGAGGCGGTGCGACACCTCGTCCACATGGTCCCACCATGCGCCCGTGCGGATCATCTCCTCGTGCACGTCCATCATGTCCAGCCGGCCGCGAACCGGCCGCAGAGACATCAGCTCGCTCGCGGCGTAGCGCTCCTCCCGATGCGTGGCGCCGCGCCAGAGGTCCAGCGCGCTCGCACGCAGGTCGCCGGCGTCCGACGTCCCTCGCGCCAGCTGCCTGGCCGTGCGCCGCGCCACCGGCACCTTCACGCCGAGGAACGGCATCTGCGACTTCATGTACGCCTGCTGCCCGGGGGCGATCGCCGGGTCGGCGGCCTCTCGCAGGGCGAGGCGGATGCTGTCGGAGAGCGCGGTCATGCGAGGAGTCTAGGAAAAAGTTCCGCGACGTTGTCGATCCGGCGCATTCCCGTTCGACGTCTTCAGTGAGAGGGTCGAAGGACGGCCCCTACACGGAGGAGACACATCATGAAGTACATGCTCATCATGCGCGCGACCGACGAGGCGGTCGAGGCATACAAGGACATGCCGTTCGAGCAGGTGATCGAGGCCATGGGCAAGTACAACGAGTCGATGATCAAGGCCGGCGTGCTCGTCGCCGGCGAGGGTCTGACGGACGCCGCCGAGGGTTTCGTCGTCGACTTCAGCGCGGAGAAGCCGCTGATCACCGACGGTCCCTACGGCGAGACCAAGGAGCTGTTCAACGGCTTCTGGATCATCGAGGTCGCGACGCGCGAAGAGGCGGCGGAATGGGCGAGCCGCGCTCCGCTGGGACCGGGTTCGTTCCTGGAGGTGCGTCGAGTGACCGGCGTCGAGGACTTCCCCGCCGACAACGAGTGGATCCAGAAGGAGGCCGGGTGGCGCGAAGAGGAAGAGGCGCGCCGCGCCCGGCAGTGACATGACCGCACATCCGGATGCCGCGGCGGCGCAGCGCGCCGTCGCGGCCGTGTGGCGCATCGAGTCGGCGAAGATCGTCGCGACGCTGACGCGCCTCGTCGGCGACTTCGGTCTCGCCGAGGACCTCGCGCAGGAGGCCCTCGTCGACGCGCTCGCCCAGTGGCCCGCCGAGGGCGTGCCGCGTAACACCGCCGCGTGGCTCACGGCCGTGGCCAAGCGAAAGGCGATCGACGGCTGGCGCAGGCGCGAGCGCCTGGCCGACCGCATCGCCGTGATCGCGCATGACCTCGAGCGCGAACAGGACGAGGCGGTCGCGTCTCTGCCGTGGGATCCCGACGCGATCGACGACGACGTGCTCCGGCTGATCTTCATCTCCTGTCATCCCGTGCTGTCCAAAGAGGCGCAGGTCGCTTTGACGCTGCGTGTCGTCGGGGGCCTGTCGAGCGAGGAGATCGCGCGTGCGTTCCTGGTGCCGACCGCCACGGTGCAGCAGCGCATCGTGCGCGCCAAGAAGACGCTGTCGGCCGCTGGGGTGCCGTTCGAGCTTCCTCCGCGCGAGGAGCATGCACAGCGGCTGGGCGCCGTGCTCGGTGTGCTCTACCTCATCTTCAACGAGGGCCATGCGGCATCGAGCGGTTCGGACTGGATGCGGCCCGAACTCGGTGTGGAGGCGATCCGGCTCACTCGGGTGCTGGCTGCTCTCATGCCGCGCGAGCGCGACGTGCACGGTCTGCTCGCGCTGATGGAGCTGACGGCGGCGCGGTTCCCGGCGCGCGTGGACGCGAACGGCGACCCCGTGCTGCTCGCGGACCAGGATCGCTCACGCTGGGACCGCGGCAGGATCGCCCGCGGTCGTGCTGCTCTGGCGACAGCCGATGCTCTCGGCCGCGGGCGCGGCGCCTACGGGTTGCAGGCGGCGATCGCGGAGTGCCACGCCGTCGCGGCATCCGTGGAGGAGACGGACTGGGACCGCATCGTGCTGCTCTACGAGGCGCTCGGCCGCATCGCGCCGTCGCCGGTCGTCGAGCTCAACCGTGCGGCGGCCGTCGCGATGGCGACGGGGCCGGCGTCGGCCCTGCGGATCGTGGACGCGCTCGTCGAATCGGGGAGCCTGCGTGGATACCATCTGCTCCCGGCGACGAGGGCCGAACTGCTGCGGCGCCTCGGCCGTGAGGAGGAGGCGCGAAGCGAATTCGCGACGGCGGCGGCCCTCGCCGGCAACGAACGCGAACGCGCACTGTTGCAGGAGAAGGCCGCCGGCCGGTAGAGGGGGCCCGCCCCCTTCGGAGGTGTGCACCGCCGAAGAGGACGGACGAGCGCGGTCACTCGCGCACGCGGTCTCCGCGTCCGACGATGAGACCGTAGATCAGCAGCACGATGATCGCGCCGCCGATGGCGAGAAGCCAGGTGGACAGATCCCAGAAGTTCTCAAGGCCGACGCCGAAGATCATGCTTCCGAGCCATCCACCGAGGATCGCTCCGACGACGCCCAGGAGCAGAGTGACGAACCACCCGCCGCCCTGGCGGCCGGGAAGGATGAGCTTGGCGATTGCACCGGCGATGAGGCCGAGAAGCAGGAAGGCGAGGAAACTCATTTCAGCTCCTTTGTGTCTGGAGCCCTGAGGTACAGGGCTTCGATGACCACCACTCTGCGCCTTCCTGGCCGTGTGCGACACCCCCTTGCGGTGGGTGGTCCGGTTGTGGCAAGAGGCCCGCCTCCACCGGAGACGGGCCTTCTCAAGAGCTCGAGAGGTCAGTTGCTGCGGGCGATCGCGATCATCCGCAGGATCTCGATGTAGAGCCACACGATCGTGACCATGATGCCGAAGCCGCCGAGCCAGCCGTACGTGCGCGGAGCGCCGTTGCGCACCCCCTGCTGGATCTGGTCGAAGTCGAGCACGAGCGAGTACGCGGCCATCAGCACGACGAGCACGCCGATGATGAGGCCGAGCGGGATGCCGAGGAACGGGCGCTCGCTGAGCAGGCCGAACGCGTTCTGGTTCACCCCGGTCCACATGAGCACGACGTTCAGCAGCGAGAACACGAGGTAGCCGAGCATCGCGACCATGACGATCTTCGTCATGCGGGCCGAGGCGCGGATCTTGCCGCTCGCGAACAGGGCGAGGGTGACCGCGACGACCGAGACGGTGGCCAGCGTGGCCTGGAACACGATGCCGGGCCACAGCACCTCGAAGTAGGCGGAGATGCCGCCGACGAACAGGCCCTCGAACGCCGCGTAGGCGAAGATCAGCGCGGGGCGCACCTTCTTGCGCGACGTGAAGGTGACGACCATGGCGAGCACGAAGCCGCCGAGCGCGCCGATCATCCACGGGAGCAGGTTCGGGGCGAAGTCGCTGTACGGGTCGAAGCGCGGAACCGCGAGGCCGCCGAGCGTGAACACCCAGCCGATCGCGGCCGTGACGAGGAGGATGCCGAACAGCGCTGCGGTCTTCCACACCGTGTCCTCGACCGTCATGCGGTCGGTCTCGATGGCGCCGGCCGGGGGAGCAGCGTACATGCCCTCCAGCTGCGCGTTGACGGCGGCGTCGACGCCGGCGTGCTGGAACGAGGCGGCCTGTGCGCCCTGAGCCGCCTGCGGGTTGCCGGGGTAGGTCGCGACGTTGCGCGGATCCTGCTGCTGGAACGCCGGATTGTTGAACGCGAAATTGCTCATGCTGGGCCTCACTCCGAAGTGGTTGTAGGTCGCTTTCCTCTACGATACCCGCGCGAGCACAGCCGAGGGGTGCTCTACGCTGTGAGCGTGCCCAGGAAATCCCCCCTCGTCATCGGGCACCGCGGTGCCCCCGGTTACCGTCCGGAGCACAGCCGCTCCTCCTACGAGCTCGCCCTCGCGATGGGGGTCGATGCGGTCGAACCAGACGTGGTGGCCACACGCGACGGCGTGCTGGTCGTCCGGCACGAGAACGAGATCTCCGGCACGACCGACGTCGCAGAGCATCCGGAGTTCGCGGATCGCAAGACCACCAAGCGCATCGACGGGCAGGCCCTCACGGGGTGGTTCACCGAGGACTTCACGTGGGAGGAGCTCGCGACGCTTCGCACGCGTGAGCGGCTTCCCGAACTGCGGCGGTCGAGCGCGAGCTTCGACGATGCGCAGCCGATGCTCCGCCTGGTGGATGTGCTCGACCTCGTGCGCGAGGGCTCGGCGGAGCACGGACGTGAGATCGGGGTGGTGCTGGAGATCAAGCACGCCACGTACTTCTCGTCCGTCGGCATCGAGCTCGCCCCGCTCATCGAGCGCGACCTGCGTGCGGCGGGATGGGCGGACGGCGCACTGCCGCTCGTCATCGAGAGCTTCGAGTCGACCGTGCTGGGCGAGCTGCGCGACCGGGGCGTCGCGGCGTCGTACGTGTACCTCATCGAGGCAGCGGGGCGCCCGTACGATCAGGTCGTCGCGCACGGCCCGCACGCCGTGTCGTACAAGGCGACCGTCACGCCGCGCGGCCTCGACGCGCTGGTCGGCCGGGTCGACGGCATCAGCGTGAACAAGCGGATGCTGCTGGCGCGGGGGTCGACGATCGTCGCGGACGCCCATGCCAGGGGGTTGAAGGTCTTCACGTGGACCTGCCGTCCCGAGAACGCCTTCCTCTCGCCGGAGCACAGGGCGGGCGGCGGGAAGGCGGCGTTCGGCGACTACGAGGCGGAATGGGGTGCGATCGCGGCCACGGGCGTCGACGGGGTCTTCGTCGACCACCCGGACCTGGGGGTGTCGTTCTTCCGCTCCTGACGGCGTCAGAGCGTGCGGTCGAACGCTCCGCGGCGTGTGGAGACGATCTCCTTGCCGAGCGGCATGAGGGAGACGGGGACCATCTTGAAGTCGGCGATCCCGAGGGGGATGCCGATGATGGTGATGCACAGGGCGATGCCAGACAGGATGTGTCCGATCGCGAGCCACCACCCGGCGAGCACCACCCAGAGCACGTTGCCCAGGAAGGAGCCGACTCCCGACGTCGGCTTGGCGACGACCTCGCGGCCGAACGGCCAGATCGCATAGTTGGCGATGCGGAACGACGCGATCGCCCACGGGATCGTGATGATCGGGATGCACAAGAGGATGCCGGCGAGCACGTAGCCGATCCACAGGGCGAGGCCGGCGAAGATCAGCCAGATGATGTTGAGAAGGGTGCGCACGCGTCGATTCTCCCACCGCTTGCGCAGCGGCCGCAGTGTCGGCGGCGCCGCCTAGACTCGTTAGGTCATGACCGAAGCCCCTCTCATCGTCCCCGGATCCATCGGCCCGCGCTCCTCCTCGGCAGAGCGCGGAGACGACGAGTTCCTCGCCGGCCTGAACCCGCAGCAGCTCGAGGCCGTCACCTATCGCGGACCAGCGCTGCTCATCGTCGCCGGCGCCGGATCGGGGAAGACGAGCGTGCTCACGCGCCGCATCGCCTCGCTGCTCCGCTCGCGTGAGGCGTGGCCGAGCCAGATCCTCGCCATCACCTTCACGAACAAGGCGGCGGGCGAGATGCGCGAGCGCGTCGAGAATATCGTCGGGCAGGCGGCCCGCGGCATGTGGATCTCGACCTTCCACTCGGCCTGCGTGCGCATCCTCCGCCGTGAGGCCGCGCAGTTCGGCTTCACGTCGTCGTTCACGATCTACGACTCGGGCGACTCCCGCGCCCTGCTGAAGAGGCTCGTCAAGGAGCACGAGGCCGACGCCTACGGGCACACGCCTGCGTCGGTGCAGGCCCGCATCTCCAAGCTCAAGAACGAGCTCGCCGACGCCGAGTCCTACGCGCGGCAGGCGAACATGGCCGATCCGGCGGAGCGGGTGTTCGTCGAGCTGTTCGCCGATTACCAGCGTCAGCTGCAGAGGGCCAACGCCTTCGACTTCGACGACCTCATCGGCCAGACGGTGTACCTGTTCCGGGCGTTCCCTCAGGTCGCCGACACCTATCGCCGCCGCTTCCGCCACATCCTCGTCGACGAGTACCAAGACACCAACCATGCGCAGTACGCGCTCATCCACGAGCTCACGCGCCCGGTCTCCGGTCCTTCGGCGGGCTCGGGAAACGGATACGAGGCGTCGAACGGCATGATGATCTTCGAGCCCGACCCGTCGTCCGGCTCAGAGTCCGGTGACACGGCGGGCGCCTCGTTGACCGTGGTCGGCGACTCCGACCAGTCGATCTACGCCTTCCGCGGCGCGGACATCCGCAACATCAGCGAGTTCGAGCGCGACTTCCCCGGCGCGAAGGTCGTGCTCCTGGAGCAGAACTACCGCTCCACGCAGAACATCCTGTCCGCAGCGAACGCCGTCATCGGCAACAACTTCGACCGCAAGGAGAAGAAGCTGTGGAGCGACAAGGGCGACGGTGACAAGATCATCGGCTTCACCGGGTATTCGCAGCACGACGAGGCCCAGTTCGTCGCCGACGAGATCGAGGCCCTGCGCCGTGCGGGGGTGCCGTACTCCGAGATGGCCGTGTTCTACCGCACGAACTCGCAGTCGCGCGCTCTGGAGGAGATCTTCATCCGGTCGGCGGTGCCGTACAAGATCATGGGCGGCACGAAGTTCTACGAGCGCGCCGAGATCAAAGACGCCCTGGCCTACCTCGTCGCGGTCGCGAACCCGGCCGACGAGATGGCCGTCCGCCGCATCCTCAACAAGCCGCGCCGAGGCATCGGCGACGTGACCGAGACGGCGATTGCGCGCTTCGCCGACGAACATGGCATCACCTTCCGCCAGGCGCTGTCGGTGCCGGGAGAGCTCGGGGTCGGCCCCAAGCTGCAGTCGGCGATCGCGCAGCTCGACGCCGTGCTCGCCGAGGCGACCGAGATCCTGCTGCCCTCGTCGGGTGAGGTCCCGCCGCCGACGAGCGTGGCGGAGGGTCTCAGCCTGCTCCTGTCGAAGAGCGGCTACCTCGACGCGCTCCGCGCGAGCCGTGACCCGCAGGACGAAGCCCGCCTCGAGAACCTCGACGAGTTCATCGCTGTCGCCCGCGACTTCGCCCGCAACAACCCCGAGGGCACGATCGTCGACTTCCTCACCGAGGTTGCTCTGGTCTCCGACGCCGACGACCTCGACGACGAATCGGGCGTCGTGTCGCTCATGACCATGCACACGGCGAAGGGTCTCGAGTACGACGCCGTGTTCGTGACGGGCGTCGAAGAAGACCTCATCCCGCACCGCATCTCGGCGGGGGAGCCAGGGGGTCCGCAAGAGGAGCGCCGGCTGTTCTACGTGGCGATCACGCGCGCGCGGAAGCGGCTCCATCTGTCCCTGGCCATGACGCGCGCGCAGTTCGGCGAGGTGTCCGTGGCCATGCCCAGCCGCTTCCTGCAGGAGATCCCCGCCTCGCTGATCGACTGGCGGCAGTCACCGGGCGACGTCAATTCCCGCGGCGGCATGCAGTCCCGTGCCCTCAACGCGCGCCGCGCTGGGGGCTTCGGCGGCTCGGGCGACCGCTTCGGCGTGAAGCCGCTGCCGACGCGCGAGAAGCTCACGCCGCTCTCGACCGCGATGGACAAGATCCCCAACCGTGTGACGGCCAAGATGCGCGACAACGGCGACCTCGAGCTCGCCGCGGGCGATCGCATCCGTCATTCCGATTTCGGCGAAGGGCGCGTCGACGCGGTCACCGGCGAGGGCGCGAAGCGCATCGCGCACGTGCGTTTCGACACGGCAGGTCTGAAGAAGCTCCTCATCAAGGTGGCTCCGATCGAGAAGATCTGAGTCCGGCTGCCTGAACGGTTGCTGGCAGGCGGCGGCGAAGACCCCGGATGCCGTCTGGCCGATGCGCCGTGACGGTTAGGCTGGCTCATATGGCCCTCTTCTCACGCCGCAAGAAGTCCGCTGACGACGTCGTCACGACGGCATCCGCTCCTGCAGGGACGGAGACTGCCGCCGAGGCGGAGTCTCCTGCCGAGGCGGGGTCTCCGGCCGGGGCGGGGTCTCCCGTCGGACCGGACGCTCCCGGCACGGGATCCCCCGAGGCAGCTCCGACCGTCGCGATCTCCGTGCAGGCGTTCCGCGGCGTGGGCGCCGAGGCGGGTCCCGAGGTGTCGCTGCAGGACGAGCCGGCGAAGGCCGGCCCCTCGTCTCCCGCAGCGTCGTCCGCAGCATCCGCTCCCTCGGCCGCGCCGTCGGCTCCGGCGGCTCCCCAGGAGCGCCGCCTGCCGCTCGCACCCGCGCTTCCGCCCGAGCAGACCGAGAGCGTGCCGGGCATGAAAGACAACGTGCTGCTGCGTGAAGCCCTCGCACAGCTCGAGGAGGGGGCCAGCAACGAGGAGCTGCTTGGCGTGATGCGTCAGGCGCTCCAGGGGCACCTCTACATCCGGGTCAACGGCGACGCGCGTGCACAGATCAGCGAGGGCAAGCCGCTGTCGGTCGCGGTCGTGCGTGACGCCGAGCGCCAGTTCATGCTGGCGTTCAGCTCGGCCGCCGCCGTGCGCGACTCCGTACAGCTCGAAGCAGATCCCGCCGCGACCTCCGCGGTCGCCCAGCCGGTGACCTCGGTGATGCAGCAGGTCGTGGCCGGTGACTTCGCCGGCCTCATCATCGACAACGCCTCCGCGCCGCACCGTGTGGTGCTGCCGTCGGAGCTGCTGCAGAAGGCGCTCGAGCAGAGCGACCTCGAGATGGCCGTCAAGACGATCCTCGCGTCGCCTCGGCAGCCCGATTCGGCGGTGAAGCTCGGCGAAGCGCTGTCGACCAAGCGCATGTGGGTCGCGGTGAACGACGGCACCGGCGGAGCTCCGGTCGGCATCGCCGAGGCGCAGACGCCAGACGGCAAGCGGTTCCTGCAGCTCTTCTCGCACCCGCTCGAAGTGATCGCGATGGGCAGGGGCGACCGGCCCCTCCCGTTCGAACCGGAGCAGCTCGCGAAGGTGCTGACGGGCCACCCCGAGATTGCGGGCGTGATCGTGGATCCTGCCGGACCCACCATGATCGTCGAGCGCGACGCGCTCGCACCGGTGCTCGTGCTCGCCGTCGACCTCGGCGACTGACGGGGTTCCGCCGACCCCTGCGGGCACCCTAGGGTCGGAACATGGCCTCCGATCGCGTGACCCTGACCGTCGTCGACCCTGACGGGGAGCGCGAGGTCGTGCTTTCCAGCCCGAACAAGGAGGTCTGGCCGGAGCCGGGCATCACGAAGGCGGAGCTCGCGGAGTACTTCCAGCTCGTCAGCGGGCCGTTCCTCGAGGCCAACGGGAACCGCCCGGTGTCACTGCAGAGGTTCCGCGACGGAATCGACAGCGAGGGGTTCTTCTCCAAGAACCCGCCGAAGGGCACGCCCGACTACGTCGACGCGGTGATGGTCACCTACAACAGCGGGCGCAAGCATCCGCAGATCGTGCTCAACCGCCCGAGCGCGATCGTCTGGGCCGCGCAGATGAACACGATCGTCTTCCACCCCTGGGCCTCGCTCGCCGGCGACCCGGACAACCCCGTGGAGCTGCGCATCGACCTCGACCCTCAGCCGGGGACGGATTTCGCGGATGCCGTGCCCGCCGCACATGCGCTGCGCGAGGTGCTGCGCGAGGCGGGGCTCGAGGCGTTCGTGAAGACGAGCGGCAACCGGGGCCTGCACGTGTTCGCGCCCATCGTGCCGACGCACGAGTTCCTCGACGTGCGGCACGCGGTGATCGCCGCCGGCCGTGAGCTGGAGCGCCGGATGCCGGATCAGGTCACGACGAACTGGTGGAAGGAGGAGCGCGGCGAACGCGTATTCGTCGACTTCAACCAGGCCAACCGCGACCGCACGATGGCCGGCGCGTACAGCCCTCGGGCCCTGCCGGCGGCGACCGTGGCGACGCCGGTGCACTGGGACGAACTCGATGCCGACCTCGACCCGGTGCAGTTCACCGTGCGGAGCATCCCTCGCCGCCTGGAGGAGGTCGGAGACCCCTGGGCAGGCAGGCAGGATTCGCCGGGTCGCATCGACACGCTGCTGGAGTGGTGGGAGCGCGACAAGGCGAACGGGCTGGGCGAGCTTCCGTTCCCGCCGGAGTTCCCGAAGATGCCCGGCGAGCCGCCTCGTGTGCAGCCGAGCAAGAAGGTCGCCGCGAATTGGGATGAGAACGGGAACCCGATCGAGGACTGAGCCCGACCGGGGCGCACGGCGCAGAAGCCTCAGGCGAGGACGTCGGCCAGATCGTAGCCGGCGACCGTGTCGAGCTGCTCGTACGTGCATGTGCGCGCGTCGCGGTCCGGACGCCAGCGCTCGAACTGCACGGTGTGCCGGAACCGTGCTCCTTCGAGCTGGTCATACCGCACCTCGAGCACGCGTTCGGGGCGGAGCCGCACGAACGAGACGTCCTTCGCCCCGCTGAACCGCGAGCGCTCGCCCTCGCCGGTGACCGCCGCGCCGGACTCGTCGCGTTCGACCAGCGGCGCGAGCTCCTCCACGAGCTCCTTCCGGCGGGCGTCGCTCCACGCCGCCACCCCGCCGACCTGACGCAGCACGCCGTCGGAGTCGTACAGCCCGACGAGCAGAGAGCCGACGCCGGACCCTGACTTGTGCACCCGGTAGCCGAGCGCGACGACGTCGGCTGTCCGGGCGTGCTTGATCTTGATGAGCGTGCGCTTGCCGGGTGCGTAGGGCTGGTCCAGCGGTTTCGCGACGACGCCGTCGAGCCCCGCGCCCTCGAACTCGGCGAGCCACCGTACGGCCGCGTCGCGGTCGCGCGTCGTCCGGGTGAGGTGCAGCGGATGTCCGACGCCGCTCATGAGCCCTTCGAGCCGGGCCCGGCGCTGTTCGAACGGCAGATGCCGCAGATCGTCATCGCCTTCGGCCAGAAGATCGAAGGCGATGAACATCGCTGGCGTCTCGGCCGAGAGCTTGGCCACGCGCGACGCCGCCGGGTGGATCCGCTGGCTCAGCGCCTCCCAGTCCAGCCGCTGGGCGCCGTCGGGGCCCGTCGCCACGACGATCTCGCCGTCGAGCAGGCAGGGGCCGGCGAGCAGCGAGGGGATGGCCTCGACCAGCTCCGGGAAGTAGCGGGTGAGGGGCTTCGCGCCACGCGAGCCGATCTCGACGGCCTCGCCGTCCCACGCGATGAGCCCGCGGAAGCCGTCCCATTTGGGTTCGAACAGCAGCCCGCCCGGTGTCTTGGCGGGGTCGGGAACGGATGCCGCCGCCTTCGCGAGCATGGGAGCCGGGATCTCGTAGCGCATGCGTCCATCCTTGCCAGTCCGAGACGGCGCCGCCACACCCGTCGGATCACCGTGTCGGATCAGCGTGTCGGATCAGCGTGCCGGATCAGAGTGTCGGATCAGAGTGTCGGATCACCGTGCCGGATCAGAGTGTCGGATCAGCGGAAGAGCTCGTCGAGCGTGGCAGGTGTCCCCGCGTCAGCGAGCGCCGTGCGGGCGGCATGCCATCCCGCCATGCCGTTGACGCCCGGACCCGGCGGGGTGGACGCCGATGCGAGGTAGACGCCGCGCGCCGGCGTGCGCCACGGCGCGATGCCCCACGTCGGGCGGCGGAGGGCCTGCGCGATCGTGAACGAACCGCCCAGGATGTCGCCGCCGATCTCAGCGGGATTGACGGCCTCGCGTGCCGATGCCGGTACCGAGTGCGTCGCGAGGATCCTGTCGCGGAAACCGGGGGCGAACCGTTCCACCTGCTGCGTGATGAGCTCGGCGGCGTCGATGCCGGAGTCGTGCGGGACGTGGATGTACGACCAGAGCACCGCCTTCCCCTCGGGAGCCCGGCTGGGGTCGAGCACGGAGGGCTGCACGGCGAGCACGTAGGGCCGCTCGCTCACGATCCCGCGGGCGACGGCGTTCTCGCTCGCCCACACCTCCGCCTGCGTGCCGCCGATGTGCACGGTGGGGGAGCGGGCGACGTCGGGGTTCGTCCACGGAACCGGCCCGTCGAGGGCGAAGTCGACTTTCGCGGCGGCCGGACCGTAGCGGTACGCCTCGATCGCGCGGCGGTACCGTGCGGGGAGGTCGGGGAGAGACAGCGCGAGGCGCGGGGACGTGTTGAGCAGCAGGATGTCGCCGCGGCGGGGATCGCCCCAGTCGAGCTCGGCGAGGTCGGCGACCGGCGAGCCCGTCTCGATCACGCCGCCGTGGGCGCGGAGGTCGTCGACGAGAGCGTCGGCGATGCGCTGCGCGCCGCCGCGCGGGTACATCCACCCCCCGGCATGCGCCTGTGCGGCCAGCAGCAGTCCCGCGGCCGCACCGGCGAGGGACGGCAGGGGCGTGTTCGCGTGAGCGAGCACACCGGCGATGAGCCCGGCCGCCTCCTCGGAGCGGAAGGACTTCGCGGCGAGCGGAGTGCCCTCCTGCAGCATCCGCAGGGCGTACCGGATGGCGGTGACCGGGGCGGCCGGCATCCGGATCATCTGGTTGCCGGTGAAGTCGACGACGCCCTCGATGCGGGTGCTGAGCGGGCGCAGCAGCGAGAGCCACGCGGCCCCATCCCGGCCGAGGCCCTCGGCCGTGCGCTCGATGTCGCGCCATGCGATGCCGGCGCGGCCGCCGTCGAGCGGATGCGCGTAGGAGATCTCGGGGACGATCCAGTCGACCCGGTCGGCGAGCCCGAACGCGCGGAAGAACGGGGAGGCCAGAGCGGCGGGGGGCACGGCCGAGCACACGTCGTGCCGGAAGCCGTCGAGCGTGCTCGCCGCGGTCCGGACGCCGCCGCCGACGGTCGGCGCGGCCTCCAGCACGCGCACGTCGTACCCTGCGCGGGCGAGCGCGACGGCCGCCGAGAGTCCGTTCGGACCGGATCCGATGATGGTCGCTCGTGCCATGCGCCCAGTCTTCCACGCGGCGCAGGGAGTGCGATCATGGAGGGGATGAAAGAAGTCCAGGGCCCGACCCCCACAGGAACCTCCCGCCCCTACCGTTCGCTGGCCGAGGCGTTGCGTGCGCACCGCGTCCCCGTCGAGAACCACGAGTTCATCGCCGCGATCACGGATGCGGTGGGCATCACGTCGTACATCGACCGCGGACGGTACATCGAGGCGCTGCGTCGCGGCGAGGGGGCGTCCCTGCACATCGGTCGCACGTACACGAACGGCTTCGCGGAGGACGAGGTGATCGTCGTGGGTTCGACGCCGCTGCGTCTGCAGCCGAGCGAGGGCCGCGCGCCGTACTTCTACGTCGACCACCCGAGTGAGTTCCTTCCGGCATCCGCGCCCGCGCGGTCGTCGCGGGCGTCGTCGTCGCGCACGAGCGCTCCGCGCACCCCCGCCGCGCCGCGCACCCCGAAGCCGGTCGAGCGCGACTACGGCGTGTGCGACGTGTGCTTCATGGTGAAGACGCCCTCAGGAGGGTGCGGCTGCGACTGACGCGCGGCGTTACGCGCCGGGGCATGTCAGCGGCCGACGCGCACCCCGGTCAGCTCCTCCGAGAGGTCCCAGAGACGTGCGGCGGCCGCGGCGTCGCGCAGCGGACGGTAGAGCGGCTGCGCTCCGGGAGCGCCGCCGAGGTGCCCGAGGCCGCTCGGCCCGTAGAGGGTTCCCGGCTCGGCATCCGGTGACGCGGCGGCGAACAGCGCCGGTTCTCCGGCGCTCTCCGGGGTGCCGAAGAGGATGCCGCGACGTGAGAGCGCGCCGATGACGCGCCGACCGGACGTGTCGGAGGTGCGGCCCAGGTCGCCGCGTGCGGCGAGCAGGTTGGTGGGCGCGACGCCGGGGTGCGAGAGCGTGCTCGTGATGCTCCAGCCCTCCGCGCGACTGCGCCGGTCGAGCTCCAGCCCGAACAGCCCGACAGCGATCTTCGATTGACGGTAGGCGGCCATGCCGTCATAGCTGCGCGTCCAGTTCGGGTCGTCCCAGTTGATGCGGCCCCTGCTCGCGGCGACGCTGACCTGCGAGGTCACGCGCGCCCGCCCGGCGCGCAGCAGGGGCATGAGATGTGCCACGAGGGAGAAGTGCCCCAGGTGGTTGGCGCCCAGTTGCAGTTCGAATCCGTCGGCGGTCTCCTGCCTCGTCGGTGGAGTCATCACGCCGGCGTTGGCGATGAGGATCCGGATCGGCACGCCCTCGTCGCTCAAGGTCCGTCCCAGCGCGGCGACGGAGTCGAGCCGCGACAGGTCCAGCTCCCGCAGGCTCAGCCGCGCGTCCGGAACGTCGTGCCGGATGCGCTCCATCGCGGCCTCGCCCTTCGCCGGGTTGCGGACCGGCATCACGACCTCGGCCCCCGCGGCGGCGAGCCGGCGGGCGATGCCGAGCCCGACACCGTCGCTGGCACCGGTCACGACGACGCGCTGATCGTCGAGGCGGGGAATCGGGTGAACGGCTGTCGTGCTCGGCATGGTGGCTCCTCCGTTGCTCGGATTCCATGCTCGCCGCGATCGGGAGGCTCTTCCAGGGACCGTCGGTCCCCCTCTGGCGTCCTCGCCCGACGCGGAGGGCCGACGCGCACCGGGGGTCAGGCGAAGGCGCTCAAGCCCGTGATGTCGCGGCCCAGGAGCAGCGCCTGCACGCTCTCGGTGCCCTCGTAGGTGTGGATCGCCTCGATGTCAGCCATGTGCTGCATGACGCCGTTCTCGAGCAGGATGCCGTTGCCGCCGAGCAGGTCGCGCGCGATCGCCGCGATGCGGCGGGCGGCCCGGGTGTTGTGGAACTTCGCCAGCGAGGCCTGCGTCGGCCGAAGCTCGCCGGCGCTCTCCAGGTCTGCCAGGCGACGGCAGTAGAGCTGCATCGCCGTGAGGTCTTCGAGCATGTGGGTGAGGCGCTCCTGCACCATCTGGAACTTCGCCAGCGGCTTGCCGAACTGCACGCGCTCCTTCGCGTACGCGAGCGCCGCCTCGTAGCACGCGGTCGCGTGGCCCAGAGCCGACCACGCGACCCCCGACCTGGTCGCGTAGAGCACGGTCGAGGCGTCCTTGAAGCTGTGCGTGCCGGGGAGCACGGCATCCAGGGGCACGCGCACGTCGTCGAGCACGATGTGCGCCTGGTGGATCGCGCGGAGGGACGCCTTGCCGCGGATCGGGGTGCCCGTGTAGCCGGGGGTGTCCTGCTCGACGAGGAAGCACCGGACGGCGCCGTGCTCCTCGGCATCCGCGTCGTTCACCCGTGCCCACACGAAGGTGATGCCGCCGGAGGCGCCGTTGCCGATCCACTTCTTCGCGCCCCGGATCACCCAATGGTCGCCGTCGCGCCGGGCGACCGTCTCGAGCGACACCGAATCGGAGCCGTGGTCGGGCTCGGTGAGCGCGAACGAGCCGAGCACCGAGCCATCGGCGAGAGCGGTGAGCCATCGGTCCTGCTGCTCGGGCGACCCGAAGAGGGCGAGCGTGCGCAGCGCCAGGCCGCCCTGCACGGCGAGCACCGTGCCGAGCGAGCCGTCGCCGCGTGAGATCTCCATGTTCACGAGTCCGGCTGCCAGAGGCGACAGACGCGTGAGGGACGGATGCTCGATGCCGTCGACGACCAGGTCCATCTCGCCCATGCGGCGCGCGACGTCGAGGGGGTACTCGCCGCGGTCCCACGCCTCGGCCATGCGCGGCCCGACCTCGTCGATGTACGCCTTCGCGCGGTCCCAGGCCTCGCGATCGGCGGCGGGGATGTCGGCGAAGACGGCGTAGTAGTCGCTGTCCTGCCGTCCGGTGACGTCGTACGACGAGACGCGCTCGCCCGGGAAGGGGGTGGCTTCGGTGCTCATGGGGACTCCTTCGTGGACCTGAGTATCGTACTCCCCGATACTGGGTTCCAGAAGCGGGGCGACGCCGTCGCGACCCTGTGCGTGCGACGGGCGGCCGCGTGTGCGAAAAGTCGGACTCTCTGCGCGACACGCCGTGGCGTGCCGGTCGCCGACGGCGTGTCGGCGCGGAACTCCGACCTTTCGTGCGCGCGGGGGTGGCGGGCGCGCGGGGCGGCGGGCGGCGGGGTGCGCGGGGGGCGGCGGGGCCCGCGGGGGCCGTGCCGGTGCGGGGGCCGTGCCGGTGCGGGGGCGGCGGGCGCGCGGGGCGGCGGGCGCGCAGGGCGCGCGGGGGCGCGCGGGGGTGGTGCCGACGCGGGGCCGTGCCGGCGCGGGTCAGTCGAGCTGCGTGCGGAGGCGCCGCGTGACCTCGGCGATCGGCATCGACCGGGGGAACACCGCCACCACGACGTCGTCGGGCGCCGCGGCCGCGGCATCCGCGGGAACGCCGTACCGGCGCCGGACGTCGGCGAGCGCGGCCTGCAGCGTGGAGAGCGGCACCTTCTTCTTGCCGCGAAGCAGCTGGCGCAGCACGTGGTTGTGCACCGCCGTGACCAGCGCAGCGAAGCCGACGGCGTCGAGCGGGTCGACTCCGGGGAGTGCGCTGCGCAGGTAGTCGTCGAACAGCCGCTCGTAGCGGAACACCGTGATGATCTCGCGTTCGCGGAGCACCGGCACCCGGCGCACGACCTGATAGCGGCGGCGGGCGAGCTCGGGATCCCGCGCGAAGTGGGAGAACACCGACTCGGATGCTGCACACACGGCGCCCCAAGGATCGTCGTGCCCTTCGGCGAGGAACTCGCGGAGCTGTTCCAGCAGCACCTCGTGGTCGGCGAAGACCACGTCCTCCTTGCCGCCGAACTGGCGGAAGAAGGTCGACCGCGAGACGCCGGCGGCCTTCGCGATCTGTTCCACGGAGGTCTGATCGAAGCCCTGCGTCTGGAACAGCTCGAGCGCTGCGGCGACGACGGCGGAGCGCGGTTCTGTGGTGTCTCGCATAGCGAAAGCCTAGAACCTCGGATGCGTCGCACCACGGATCGTTTCGCCCTCGGACGCTCCGGATGCCGCGGAGAAGGCGCGTCCGCGCGGCGCTCCTGCGGCCCGGGCGCGGCCACGGGGCGGTCAGGTTGGGGTAGTAAGCTGGGGGACTGGTCGATGTCTCGACATCGAGAGAACTACCAGGCCGCAATCCCAGTGAAGGAACCACAGTGGATCTGTACGAGTACCAGGCACGAGACGTTTTCGAGAAGTACGGAGTGCCGGTCCTCGCCGGCATCGTCGCCGACACCCCTGAGGAGGTGAAGGCAGCCGCTGAGAAGATCGGCGGAGTCGTCGTCGTGAAGGCCCAGGTCAAGACCGGTGGTCGCGGCAAGGCGGGCGGCGTGAAGGTCGCGAAGACCCCCGACGAGGCGTACGAGGCGGCCAAGGCGATCCTGGGTCTGGACATCAAGGGCCATGTCGTCAAGCGCGTGATGGTGGCGCAGGGCGCTCGCATCGCGCAGGAGTTCTACTTCTCCGTGCTGCTCGACCGCGCCAACCGGTCGTACCTCTCGCTGTGCTCGGTCGAGGGCGGCATGGAGATCGAGCAGCTCGCGGTCGAGAAGCCCGAGGCGCTCGCGCGCGTCGAGGTGAACCCGCTCACCGGCATCGACAAGGACAAGGCCGTCGAGATCGCCCGTGCGGCGAACTTCCCGGAGGACCTCGTCGAGAAGGTCTCCGATGTGTTCGTGAAGCTCTACGAGGTCTACAAGGGCGAGGACGCCACGCTCGTCGAGGTCAACCCGCTCGTGCGCACCGAGGACGGCGACATCATCGCGCTCGATGGCAAGGTCACTCTCGACGACAACGCGTCGGAGATCCGCCACCCCGAGCACGAGGAGCTCGAGGACAAGCAGGCCGCCGACCCGCTGGAGGCGAAGGCCAAGGCCAACGGCCTCAACTACGTCAAGCTCGACGGCGAGGTCGGCATCATCGGCAACGGCGCGGGTCTCGTCATGTCGACGCTCGACGTCGTCGCGTACGCCGGCGAGAACCACGGCGGCGTGAAGCCGGCGAACTTCCTCGACATCGGCGGCGGCGCGTCGGCCGAGGTCATGGCGAACGGCCTGGACGTCATCCTCGGCGACCCGCAGGTGAAGAGCGTGTTCGTCAACGTCTTCGGCGGCATCACCGCCTGCGACGCCGTCGCGAACGGCATCAAGGGTGCGCTCGAGACCCTCGGCTCCACTGCATCGAAGCCGCTCGTCGTGCGCCTCGACGGCAACCGCGTCGAAGAGGGTCGCGCGATCCTCGCCGAGTACGCGCACCCGCTGGTCACGCTCGCCGCCACGATGGACGAGGGCGCCGACAAGGCCGCCGAGCTCGCGAACGCCTGATCCGCCCGAGAGACACAAGGACTAGAGAAATGTCGATCTACCTCAACAAGGACTCCAAGGTCATCGTCCAGGGCATCACCGGCGGCGAGGGCACCAAGCACACCGCGCTCATGCTGAAGGCCGGCACGCAGGTCGTCGGCGGCGTGAACGCCCGCAAGGCCGGCACCACGGTCTCGCACACCGACAAGGACGGCAACCCCGTCGAGCTGCCCGTCTTCGGCTCCGTCGCCGAGGCCATGAAGGAGACCGGCGCAGACGTGTCTATCGCCTTCGTCCCCGGCGCCTTCACGAAGGACGCGATGATCGAGGCCATCGACGCCGAGATCCCGCTGCTCGTGGTCATCACCGAGGGCGTTCCGGTCGGCGATTCGGCCGAGGCATGGGCCTACGCGAAGAGCAAGGGCAACAAGACCCGCATCATCGGCCCGAACTGCCCCGGCATCATCACGCCCGGCGAGGCGCTCGTCGGCATCACGCCGGCCAACATCACCGGCAAGGGCCCGATCGGCCTCGTGTCGAAGTCGGGCACCCTGACGTACCAGATGATGTACGAGCTGCGCGACCTCGGCTTCTCCACCGCCATCGGCATCGGCGGCGACCCGGTCATCGGCACCACGCACATCGACGCGCTCGAGGCGTTCGAGGCCGACCCCGAGACCAAGGCGATCGTCATGATCGGCGAGATCGGCGGCGACGCCGAGGAGCGCGCTGCCGAGTACATCAAGGCGCACGTCACCAAGCCGGTCGTCGGCTACGTCGCCGGCTTCACGGCTCCCGAGGGCAAGACGATGGGCCACGCCGGAGCGATCGTCTCGGGCTCGGCCGGTACCGCCCAGGCGAAGAAGGAGGCCCTCGAGGCCGCCGGCGTCAGGGTCGGCAAGACGCCGTCCGAGACCGCTGCGCTCATGCGCGAGATCGTCGAAGCACTCTGACGCGACAGTCGTCTCGAGAGGACCCCGGGCTCTGCCTGGGGTCCTCGTGCGTTCGCGGGCGGAGGCGGCCGGTTCCAGTCGTGCTTCACAGCCGTTTCCCGGCCGGAAGTCGGGCTCTGCGCCTTGGTGCCGGCGGCGCTCTCCTGAGCCGGCGCAGATCGCGACGGGAACCGCGATGCCGCGGCGAACGGCCTCGCGGGATCAGGAGCCGAGCACCGCGTCGAGCAGCCGGTCGAGCGCGTCGTGCGCGTAGCCGCGCGCCGCGGCATCCGTCGGGCGCTCGGAGAGCCAGAGCGCGAGCTCGTTCATCGCGCCGGAGAGGGCCGCGGTGAGGGCGTCGAGCCCGGGAGCGGCGACGCCAGCCTCGGCGAGGCCGGTGCGCAGCTCCGCGGCCGGACCGTCGGCGTCGAGGCGCCGCCAGTCCTCCCAGCTCAGCACAGCGGGGCCGTCGACCAGGAGCACACGCGCGGCCGCGCCGGCCGTGATCGCATCGAGGAACGCGTGGCTGCCCACGCGGAGCGCGGGTTCAGGGCCGCTTCCCTCCGTCGCCGCCACGATCGCGTCCGCGACCTCTTGCTGCTGTGCGCGGGCGACGGCGGCGAAGAGGCCGGGTTTCGAGGAGTAATGGTGGTACACCGCGCCGCGCGTGACGTCGGCGGCGCGCGCGATGTCGTCGACGGACGCTGCGGCGTACCCGTGGGCGGAGAAATGCTCTGCGGCGACCGACAGGATCCGGCGGGCGGTCGCTGCGGCCTCGGCGGCCGATGCTCTGGGCATGGAGGTTCCCTTACGTGCGTTGTGTATGTATTCTAGGGCGACCGATACAAACACGATGTACGTAAAGGAGTGTCATGCGCATCGCCAGCTTCTATCCGGTGCTGATGGTGGAGGACGTCGCCGCCTCGGCGGACTTCTACCGCGACGTGCTCGGATTCGAGACGACGTTCGAGGCGGACTGGTATGTGAGCCTGCGGTTCGAGGGCGGAGAGCTCGCGATCCTCGATCGCACGCACGAGACGATCCCGCAGGGCTTCCGCGAGCCGGTGCGGGGCCTGCTCTTGAACGTCGAGGTTCCGGATGCCGCGGCCGAGCACCGGCGCCTGGTGGCAGAGCGCGGTCTCCCCGAGCGCCTCACGCTGCGCGTCGAGGACTTCGGCCAGCGCCACTTCATCGTGGAGGCGCCGGGCGGCGTGCTCCTCGACGTGATCGAGCCGATCGAGCCGTCGGCGGAGTTCGCAGCCGCCTACGCCTGAGGCGCATCGGCCGGCGACAGGACGACAGGGGCGGATGCTGCAGCCCGCAGCATCCGCCCCTGTCACGCGGGCGCGACTCAGACGCCGAAGAGCGCCTCGATCGGACCGCGCGCGAAGAAGAGCACGAACCCGACGCCGACGACCCACAGCAGCGGGTGGATGGTCTTCGCCCGTCCGGAGAGGGCATTGACGACGATCCAGCTCACGAAGCCCGCACCGATGCCGTTCGCGATCGAGTAGGTCATGGGCATGACCGTGACGGTGAGGAACACGGGCAGCAGCACGCGGAAGTCGCTGAGGTCGATGTTCTTGATCTGCGAGAGCATCATCGCGCCGACGAGCACCAGGGCCGCAGCCGCGACCTGACCGGGAACGAGCGAGGTCAGCGGCGTGAAGAACATCGCGAGCAGGAACAGCACGCCCGTGATGGTGGTCGCGAAGCCCGTCCGTGCGCCCTCACCGATGCCGGCGCCGGACTCGACGAACACGGTCGCCGAGGAGGAGGACGTGCCACCGCCGGCGATCGCACCGACGCCCTCCACGATCAGGGCCGACTTGATGCGCGGGAAGTCGCCCTTCTCGTCGGCGAGGTCGGCCTCCTTGGCGAGACCCGTCATGGTGCCCATGGCGTCGAAGAAGTTCGAGAACAGCAAGGTGAAGACGAACATCACGAGCGCGACGACGCTGACCTTCGTCAGGTCGAAGCCGAAGCTCACGTTGCCGACGAGACTGAGGTCGGGGAGGCTCACGATGCTGCCGGTGAAGCCGAAGTCGAGCCCGAACGGCCAGATGAGGTTCACCACGGCCGCCAGTACGGTGCCGCCGACCAGGGCGATGAGGATCGCGCCCTTCACGCGCAGGGCGATGAGCACGCCGCCGATCAGCAGGGTCAGCACGAAGAGCAGCGTCTCCACCGACGCGACGGAACCGTCGACGCCGAGCCCGACCGGCGGCGAAGGGTTGAGCGTCGAGCTCACGAAGCCGGAGTTCACGAAGCCGATGAAGGCGATGAAGAGGCCGATGCCGACCGTGATCGCGAGCTTGAGCTGCACCGGGACCGCGTCGAAGATGAGCTTGCGGAGTCCGGTCGCGGCGAGGAGCACGATGATGACGCCGTTGATCATCACGAGCGCCATGGCCTCGGGCCACGTGACGCTGCCGACGACCGAGAAGGCCAGGAACGCGTTGATGCCGAGGCCCGCGGCGAACGCGAAGGGCAGGCGCGTGACCAGGCCGAACAGGATCGTCATGACGCCGGCGGTCAGAGCCGTCGCCGCGGCGACAGCGGGGCCGGCGAGCGTGTCGCCGTTGACGTCGGGGGTGGCGAGGATGACCGGGTTCAGGATCACGATGTAGGCCATCGTGACGAACGTCACCAGGCCCCCTCGGATCTCGGTACCGATCGTCGATCCGCGCTTGGTGATCTCGAAGAACCGATCGAGGGCGCTGGCGGGTTCGGTGGCGGCTGGGGCGGGGGACGGGGCAGTTGTCATCGGGAAACCTCCGGAGAAGACGCTATCGTGTCGCGGATGCCGCGCGCGCCCCCGAAGGCGCCCGTCCAACTCGTCGTAGTCTCGAAGGGTCATGCACCGCGTCCTCGTCGCCCTCCTCGCCGCCTTCGACGCCGCCATCGCGGCCGCCGTCGGACTGGCTGCGCTGCTGGCTCCCCTCACGGTGCTGTGGACGCTCGCGTTCGGCATCACGGCGGACTGGGGCGCGCTGTGGCCGCTCACCGGGACTCTGTGGCAGTTCGGCCACGGGGTGCCCGTCGACATCGCGATCCCCGTCGAGACGCTCACGGCGCTGGGCATCGCACCGGATGCCGCGACGTTCACGCTGTCGGTGACGCCCCTCGCCTTCCTGCTGTTCACGCTGCTGTTCGCGGCGCGGTCGGGCGCACGCGCCGCCCGGGCGGGGACATGGCTGCTCGGATGCCTGTCCGGCACGGCGGCGTTCACCGTGATCGCCGTCGTCGTCGCGCTCACCGCGCGGCTGGAGGCGGCGGTCACCCCGCTCGTGCCGGCGATCGTCGCGCCCGCTGCCGCGTATCTCGCCGGCGCGCTCGGCGGAGCGATCCGGACCGTGTGGGAGGACGGCGACGGAGGCCTGCTCGATCGCCTGCACGACGTCATCGACTCCTGGGGCGACTGGGGCCCGGTCCCCGCTGCCGCGGTGCGTGGCGCGGCCTTCACGATCGTCGCGCTCACGGGCGCCTCGGCCGTCGCGGTCGCCCTCATGACCTTCCTGCGCGGCGGTGAGGTCGTCGCGCTGTTCCAAGCCGCCAGGGTCGACGTGCTCGGCGCCGTCATGATCACGCTCGCCCAGTTCGCCTTCCTGCCGACGATGCTCGTGTGGGCCGCCTCCTGGATCGCCGGTCCGGGCTTCTCTGTCGGAACCGGCACGGCGGTGTCCCCGGCCGGAACGCAGTTGGGGGTCGTCCCCGGCATCCCGGCGTTCGGGCTCCTGCCGGAGAACAGCTCGATCTGGATGCTGGTGGTGGTGCTCGTGCCGATCGGCGCCGGTGCCCTCGCCGGGTGGGCTGTGCGGTCGCGCCTCGTCTGGGAGGGGACCCCGCTCACCACTGCGCAGCGCGCGACCATCGTGGCCGGCATCGCCGTGCTCGTCGCGGCTGTCGCGGCTGTCGTGGCAGCCCTCGCCGGCGGATCGATCGGACCGGGCCGTCTCGCCGAGGCCGGCCCCGAGGTGCTGCCGTTCGCCCTCGTCCTGGGCGGCGAGGTGCTGCTGGGCGCGGCGATCCTGCTGCTCTCCCCGCGCAACCGCGACGAACTCGCCGAGGAGCGCACCGACCGCTGGATCGCCGAGATGGCGGCATCCGATCTGCTTCCAGGCGGCGCTGCCGATGGCACGAACCACGACACGGTGGAGCTGGACGAACTCGACGGGATGCCCGGTGCGACGGGTGATCCGGGCGCCCCGGCGCGCTGATCCCGACGCCGCACCGCCCGTCGGTCACGCACCTCGGAAACGGCTCCGACTCCGGGGCAAGGGGGTCTTGCCGCCACGGGTAGACTGGGCGCGTGCTCACGGTCGCCGTTCTCATCTCGGGCACCGGCTCGAATCTTCGCGCCCTCCTCGAGGCCGCTCGTCATCCCGATTTTCCGGCGCGCGTCGTCGTCGTCGGGGCCGACCGGGAGGCAGACGGCCTCGCGCACGCCGAGGAGTTCGGCATCCCCAGCTTCACCGTGCCGTGGCACGAGCACGAGAGCCGCGAGGCCTGGGGCGAAGAGCTCGGACGTCAACTCGACGTATGGAGCCCCGACCTCATCGTGCTGAGCGGTCTGATGCGGCTGCTTCCGCCGGCGCTCGTCGCCCGGTACGCCCCGCGGATCATCAACACGCATCCCGCGTACCTCCCGGAGTTCCCCGGCGCGCACGGCGTCCGCGATGCGCTCGCGGCCGGCGTGACCGAGACCGGTGCCAGCGTGATCGTCGTCGATGACGGCGTGGACACAGGACCCGTCCTCGCGCAGGAGCGCGTGCCGGTCGTCGAAGGAGACACCGAGCACACCCTGCACGAGCGCATCAAGCCCGTGGAGCGACGGCTGCTCATCGACGTGGTGCGACGCATCGCGACCGGTGAGCTGTCCCTGACCTCCGCATCCTGAACACACGCCCGAACCGCACGAAGGAGCCCACCATGGCCGGCCCCCGCCACGACCCCTCGCTGTACCGAGACCGCGACACCGTCCCGATCCGCCGTGCGCTCGTCTCGGTGAGCGACAAGAGCGGACTGCTCGACCTGGCGGCCGCTCTCGCCGAGGCGGGAGCCGAGATCGTGTCGACCGGGTCGACGGCCGCCACGATCCGCGACGCGGGCTTCGCCGTGACCGACGTGGCCGCGGTGACCGGAGTCGCCGAGATGCTCGACGGGCGGGTCAAGACGCTGCACCCGAAGGTCCACGGCGGTCTTCTGGCCGACCTCCGGCTCGACGACCACGAGCGTCAGCTCGCCGAACTGGGCATCGAGCCGTTCGAGCTGGTTGTCGTGAACCTGTATCCCTTCGTCGAGACGGTGGCGTCGGGTGCTGAGGGCGACGACGTCGTCGAGCAGATCGACATCGGCGGTCCTGCCATGGTGCGCGCGGCCGCGAAGAACCACGCGAACGTCGCGATCGTCGTGTCGCCGGAATCGTACCCGTCGATCATCGAGGCGATCGCCGCAGGGGGCACCACCCTGTCGCAGCGTCGCGAGCTGGCGGCACGCGCCTTCGCGCACACCGCCGCTTACGACACTGCGGTCGCTCAGTGGTTCGCCGAGGACACCCTGCACGAGGAGGGCGACCTGCCGGCCCACCTCACGATCCAGGCCGAGCGGCTGGCCACCCTGCGCTATGGCGAGAACTCGCACCAGCGCGGCGCGATCTACACGCGCGCCGGCGGCCACGGCATCGCCCAGGCGAAGCAGCTGCAGGGCAAGGAGATGTCGTACAACAACTACGTCGACGCGGATGCCGCGCTGCGCGCCGCGTACGACATGGTGCTTCCCGCCGTCGCGATCATCAAGCACGCCAACCCGTGCGGCATCGCGACCACTGCACCCAACGCGCTCGACCCCATCGCCAGCGCCCACCTGCGGGCGCACGAGTGCGACCCGGTGTCGGCGTACGGCGGCGTCATCGCGGCCAACGGCACCGTCACGCTGAAGATGGCAGAGAACCTCAAGGACATCTTCACCGAGGTGATCGTCGCCCCCTCGTTCGAGCCGGCCGCGCTCGAGGTCTTCAAAGCCAAGAAGAACCTTCGTCTGCTGCAGCTGCCGGAGGACTGGCAGCAGGAGCGCATGGACGTGCGCCTGGTGTCGGGCGGTCTGCTGCTGCAGGACGCCGACCGGTTCCCCGACGACATCGTCTCGGTCGCGAAGAACTGGGAGCTCGTCTCCGGTGAGCGCCCCAGCGACCAGGAGATGGAGAACCTCATCTTCGCGTGGAAGGCCTGCCGCGCCGTGAAGTCGAACGCCATCGTGCTCGCCAAGGGCAACGCCACGGTCGGGGTCGGCATGGGCCAGGTCAACCGCGTCGACTCGTGCCGCCTCGCGGTGGAGCGGGCCGGCGATCGCGCGGCCGGATCGGTCGCGGCGTCCGACGCGTTCTTCCCGTTCGCCGACGGACCGCAGGTGCTCATCGACGCCGGGATCTCGGCGATCGTGCAGCCGGGCGGCTCGGTGCGCGACGACGAGGTGGTGGATGCGGCGCGCAAGGCCGGCGTGACGATGTTCTTCACGGGGGAGCGCCACTTCTTCCACTGAGTCCCTCCGGCGGCACCGTGATGTCCGATTTCCGCCAGTCGGGGACGGATGCCGGTGGCAGAGTGGAGTCATGAGCTTCCCGCTGACCGACTTCGACGAGCGCTACCGCGCGATCAGCGCTCGGGATACCCGGTTCGACGGGCAGTTCGTGACGGCTGTCCGCTCGACCGGGATCTACTGCCGGCCGAGCTGCCCCGCCCGCACGCCCAAGCCGGAGAACGTCACGTTCTTCCCGACGAGTGCGGCGGCCCACGAAGCCGGTTACCGGGCGTGCAAGCGCTGCCTTCCCGAAGCCGCACCGGGCTCGCCGGCGTGGAACCTCCGCGGCGACGCGGCTGCGCGCGCCATGCGGCTCATCGCCGACGGCGTCGTGGAGCGCGAGGGCGTGCCGGGGCTCGCCGCGCGGCTTGGGTATTCGACCCGACACCTCACCCGACTGCTCACGGCGGAGCTCGGGGCGGGTCCCCTCGCGCTCGCTCGGGCGCACCGGGCGCACACCGCGCGGATGCTGCTGGTCGGCACAGACATGCCCGTGTCGGAGGTGGCGTTCTCCGCAGGTTTCGCGAGCATCCGTCAGTGCAACGACACCATCCGCGAGGTCTTCGGCATGACGCCGGTCGAGCTCCGGGCGCGCCGCCCCGCGGGCGGAGGTGCCGCCCCGGGAGAGATCGACCTCGTGCTGCCGCATCGCGGTCCCCTCGACACCGCAGGCGTCTTCGCCTGGATGGCGGCGCGCGCGGTCCCGGGCGTGGAGGATGCCACGGCCTCGTCGTTCTCGCGGCATCTGCGGATGCCGGGAGGACCGGTGTGGTTCGAGGTGCGTCAAGACCCCGCTGCACGGCTGCATCTGCGGGCCAGAGTCACGCGGCTCGGCGACCTCGCCCCCCTCGTGTCCACCGTGCGGCGCATCTTCGACCTCGACGCCGACCCCGTCGCGATAGACGAGGCGCTGTCCTCCCACGCAGAGCTGGCTCCGCTCGTCGCGCGGACGCCCGGCATCCGGGTACCCGGCTCCGCCGATCCGCACGAGATGCTGATCCGCGCGATGATCGGCCAGCAGATCACGGTCGCGGCGGCACGCACCGCTCTGACGGCGCTCACCGAGGCGCTGGGGGAGCGAACCCCGGACGGGATGCTCTTCCCGACGATGACGGCGATCGCCGAGCACGGCGCCGAGGTCCTCCGCGGTCCGGCGGCGCGCATCCGCGCGATCACCGGGGCGGCGGCCGCGCTCGCCGACGGGTCGCTCACCCTGACCGTCGGCGACGACGCCGGCGAGCAGCGCGCCGCTCTGCTCGCCATGCCAGGCATCGGCCCGTGGACGGCCGATTACGTGCGCATGCGGATCCTCGGCGATCCCGACATCCTCCTGCCCGGTGACGTCGCGCTGCGAGCGGGCGCCGCAGCATCCGGGCTTCCGGGCGAGCCCGCCCCGCTCACCGCGTGGGCCGTCCGCGCGGCACCGTGGCGCAGCTATCTCAGCGCACACCTCTGGCGGGCCGCACCGGTGCGCGCGCCGCGTGCGCCCGGCGCCGCGCGCTCGAGCCGCACCGCCGGCTCAACCCGCTCAACCCGCTCAACCCGCACTGCCCCGACGTCACCGGTCTCGGTGGTAGCCGGTTCGACGAAGGAGAAATCATGACCGCGATCATCCAGACCATCGACACTCCGGACGGACCGTTCACGATCCTCGCCGACGATGAGCAGCGGGTGCTGGCCTCGGGCTGGACGTCCGACCGAGATGCCATCCTCGCGCGGCTCGCGCCCGTGCGTCGTCCGCGCACGGTGACCGAGGGGCGTACCGAGGCGGCCGAGGCCGCGGCCGCCTACTACGACGGCGACCTCGCCGCCATCGACACGGTCGCCGTCGCGCAGGCGGGCACGGCGCTGCAGGTCGCCGGGTGGGCCGCCCTCCGCACGATAGCTCCGGGCGCGCCGCTGACCTACACCGGTTTCGCCGCAGCGCTCGACAATCCTCGTGCCGTGCGCGCCGCCGCGGCGATCTGCGCGCGCAACGCGCCGGCGCTGTTCGTGCCGTGCCATCGGGTGCTGCGCTCGGACGGCTCGCTCGGCGGCTTCGCCTGGGGTCTCGCGGTCAAGGAAAGCCTCCTCGCGCGCGAAGCGACGGCTGCCGCCGCGTGATCCGCCCCCGGTGTCAGGGCAGCCGGGCGGCGTACTGCGAGGTGATCTCGGCGCGGTGATCGGGCGCGGGCTGCGCCGCGATCGACAGCGGCCACGTCGGCCGCTCGCCGTTCAGCGCCCAGGCGGCTTGCACTGCGGCGCCGCGTGCGACGTACTCGCCTGGCTCCGGGACCACGACGGGCGCGTCGAACACCTGTGCGGCGACCGCCTGGACGGCCGGGCTCTGGGCGGCTCCGCCGATGAGCAGGATGCGGTCGGCGCGCACCCCGTGCGCACGGATGGCGTCGAGGCCGCCGGCGAGCCCCGCCAGCACGCCCTCCACGGCTGCTCTGGCGAGGTTCTCGCGTGTGGTGGCGGCGAGGGTCATCCCAAACAGGGTGGCGGTGGCGTCGGGGCGGTTGGGCGTGCGCTCGCCCTCGAACCACGGCTGCAGCACGAGGCCGCCGGCTCCGGGCTCGGCGTCGAGCGCGAGCCGGGCGAACTCCTCGTGGTCGACTCCGAGCAGTGCGGCGATGCCGTCGAACACCCTGGCCGCGTTGAGGGTCGTGATGATCGGCAGGTAGCCGCCGGCGGCGTCGGCGAACCCCGCCACCGTGCCGCTCGCGTCGTGCACCGGCACGTCGGTCACGGCGAACACCGTGCCTGAGGTGCCGAGAGAGACCGCGATGTCACCCGCCGTGGCGCCCAGGCCGAGCGCCGCGGCGGCGTTGTCGCCGGCTCCCGCGGCGACGAGGTGACCGGCGCCCTCGACGTGCTCGGCCGGTCCGAGCACACGGGGGAGCACGACCTCGGCGGCGTCCCGGCGGAGGGCGAGAGACAGCAGCTCGCGGTCGTACCGGTCGTGCTTCGAGTCGAAGTAGGCGGTGCCGCTCGCGTCGGAGCGATCGGTGATCAGCTCGTCGAGCACGGGGCCCCTCGGGGAAGACGCCGCTGGCCCGTATCCGCGCAGGCGCCAGGTGAGCCAGTCGTGCGGAAGGGCGACGGCTGCGACCCTCGCGGCGTTCTCCGGTTCCGCATCGGCGAGCCAGCGCAGCTTGGTCGCGGTGAACGACGCCACCGGCACGAGACCCGTGCGCTCGGCGAGCGCCGCGGCGCCCACCTCGCGGACGAGCTCGGCGGCGGCGTCCGCCGAGCGGGTGTCGTTCCACAGCAGTGCGGGGCGGATGACCTCGCCGTCGGCGTCGAGGGCGACCATGCCGTGCTGCTGCCCGGCGATCGACACAGCGGCCACGTCGTCGAACCCGTCGGCATCGGCGATGGCGCTCTGCAGCGCGACCAGCCAGTGCGCGGGGTCGACCTCGGTCCCGTCGGGGTGCGCGGCCCGGCCGGTGCGCACGACGGCGCCCGACTCCGCGTCGACGATCACGACCTTGCAGCTCTGCGTCGAGGAGTCGACGCCGGCGACGAGTGTCATCCGCGTTCCCGTCAGCGCGCGCCGAGCAGGTGCTCGGTCGCGAGCTGCTGCAGCCGCACGAAGCCGAAGCCCTTGCCGCCGAAGTAGGCGTTGGGGTCGAAGTCCTCGTACGACGAGCGGTCGGCGAGGAAGTCCTCGTACGTCTCGCCCTCGCCCAGGGTGGGCACGGACAGCTCGTCGACCCGCGCTGCGGCGAGGGCCTCCTGCACCTCGGGGTCGGCGCGGAAGGCCGCGGCGCGCTCCTTCAGGAGCAGGTAGGTGCGCATGTTGGCGGCGGCAGAAGCCCACACGCCGTCCTCGTCCTCCGTGCGGCTCGGCTTGTAGTCGAAGTGGCGCGGTCCGTCGTAGGCCGGCACGCCACCGGGTCCGCCGTTCTCCAGCAGGTCGACGAGCGCGAACGCGTTGTGCAGGTCGCCGTGACCGAACACGAGATCCTGGTCGTACTTGATCCCGCGCTGGCCGTTGAGGTCGATGTGGAAGAGCTTGCCGTGGTACAGCGCCTGCGCGATGCCGGCCGCGAAGTTCAGTCCGGCCATCTGCTCGTGGCCGACTTCGGGGTTCAGACCCACCAGCTCCGGACGCTCGAGCGACTCGATGAAGGCGATCGCGTGGCCGAGGGTCGGCAGCAGGATGTCGCCGCGCGGCTCGTTGGGCTTGGGCTCGATCGCGAAGCGGATGTCGTATCCCTTGTCCGTGACGTAATCGCCGAGCAGGTTCACGGCTTCGCGGTAGCGTTCGAGGGCCGCGCGGATGTCCTTCGCCGAGTCGTACTCGGCGCCCTCGCGTCCGCCCCACATGACGAAGGTCTTGGCTCCGAGCTCCGCACCGAGGTCGAGCTGCCGGAAGACCTTGCGCAGCGCATAGCGGCGGACCGCCCTGTCGTTGGAGGTGAATCCGCCGTCCTTGAAGACGGGGGCGCTGAAGAGGTTCGTGGTGACCATGGGCACGACCAGGCCGGTGTCGGCGAGAGCGCCCTTGAGTCGTTCGATCTGGCTCTGGCGCTCGGCGTTGGAGGAGCCGAAGGCGAAGAGGTCGTCGTCGTGGAAAGTGAGGCCGTATGCCCCGAGCTCGGCGAGCTTCTCCACCGCGTGCACCACGTCGAGAGCAGGACGGGTGGGGCCGCCGAACGGGTCGGTGCCGTTGTAGCCGATCGTCCACAGGCCGAAGGAGAACTTGTCGTCCTTGGTGGGGGTGAGGGTCATGGAAGAGCTCGCTTTCGCGCCGTCGAGAAATGTTGTGCTTGAGAACATATCAAGCCGGAGGCCTGCGCGCAACGGCGCGGCGCCGTCGCTGCGGCGGTGCTCACCGTACGGGAACGGACGTGGACTCGCGCACGACGAGCTCGGCCGGCATCCGCACGCTCTCGGCCGGATGGCCCTCGAGCATGGCGAGGAGCATCCGCACGGCGGCCGCGCCCATCTCCGGCAAGGGCTGGCGGATGGTCGTCAGGGCGGGGGAGTGGGATGCGGCATCCGGGATGTCGTCGAACCCGACGACCGACAGGTCGTGCGGTACGCGGAGCCCGTGCGCTCGTGCCACCCGCATCATCTCGATCGCGGACAGGTCGTTGGCGGCGAAGACGGCGGTGGGGCGCTGCGGCAGCGCGAGGAGTGCGCGGGCGCCGGCTGTGGAGTCGGGCTCTCGGTAGCCGCCGTCGGCGATGAGCGATTCATCGACGGGGATGCCTGCCGCGGCGAGTGCTTCGCGGTAGCCCTGTTCGCGCAGCTGTGCGGATTCGAGGTCGACCCGGCCGCGAAGGTGCGCGATGCGGCGGTGTCCGAGCGCGATCAGGTGTTCCGTGGCGGCGCGGCCCCCGGCGAGGCTGTCGGCGCTGACCGTCGTCGATTCGCTCGGACCGGTGTGCGGGTCGACGGCGACGATCGGCACGGGCGACTGCGGCGCCGCCGAGGTCGGCGTCACGAGGATGGCGCCGTCGATGAGGGTTCCGCCGAGCCTCGAAAGAGAGCGTCGTTCCCAGTCGACGTGCTCGCCGCGCGAGACCGTGCCAGCGTACGCGAGGATGTCGTACTCGGTCCCCTCGAGCGCGGTGGACACCCCGCGCAGGAGCTGCAGCGCGAAGGGCTCGAACTCGGCGACGAGGACGCCGATCACGTGGCTCCGGCGACGGCGCATCGAGGTCGCGACGAGGGAGCTCTCGTATCCGAGCTCGTGCACCACGTCGAGCACGCGCTGGACGGTCGCCGGCGCGAGCCCGTCGCGCCCGTTGATCGCCTTCGAGACGGTGGCGACGGACACCCCTGCGGTGCGTGCGACGTCGGTGATGGTGATGCGACCGGCCATGCAGACAGCCTAGTCGCTGAGAAAACGTTATCGATATCGTTTGACATGGCGCTCGACGGGTGCAAGAGTGGGCACCGGCGCATTAGGTGTGGTTGGCAACAAATGCGCACACGTACTCGATGAAGAGGAGAAACGCATGAGAATGCGCAAGGCACTGACCGCCGCGGCTGCTGTCGCGACGCTGGGAGCACTCGGCCTCAGCGGCTGTTCCGCGGGTGGAGGGGCCGACGAGGGAGGTTCCGCATCGCTGACGATGTGGCACAATTCGACGACGGGCCCCGGCAAGGCGTACTGGGAGGATGCTGCGGCAGCCTTCGAGAAGGAGAATCCCGACGTCAGCATCACCGTCACGTCCGTGCAGAACGAGGACATGGACGGCAAGCTGCAGACCGCCGTCAACTCCGGCGACATGCCCGACATCTTCATGGCGCGCGGCGGCGGCAAACTCGCCGACATCGTCGCCGCAGGCAAGGTGAAGGACCTCACCGACCTCATCGACGACGACGTGAAGAAGGCCCTGGGTGACGCCCCCTTCAGCGCGTTCACCGTCGACGGGAAGATCTACGGCATGCCGTCCGCCGTGCTGCCCGGCGGCATCTTCTACAGCAAGGACCTCTTCGCCCAGGCCGGCATCACGGAGGAGCCGACGACGCTGGACGAGCTCGAGGCTGCGGTCGAGAAGCTCAAGGCTGCCGGCATCCAGCCCATCGCGCTCGGCGCGAAGGACGCATGGCCCGCCGCGCACTGGTACTACTTCTTCGCCGTCCGGGCGTGCGGGCAGGACGTCATCGAGAACCTCGCGACGCAGCCGGACTTCAGCGACGGATGCTGGCTCGACGCCGCGCAGTCGCTCGCGGACTTCGCGTCGACCGAGCCGTTCAACGCGGGCTTCCTCACGACGTCCGCGCAGGAGGGCGCCAACTCCTCGGCCGGTCTCGTGGCGAACCACCAGGCGGCCATGGAGCTCATGGGGGCGTGGGATGTCGGCGTGATCGCGAGCCTCACCCCCGACGAGAAGCCGCTGCCCGACCTCGGCTGGTTCCCCTTCCCGGAGGTGTCCGGCGGTGACGGCGAGCCCGGGGCCATGATGGGCGGCGTCGACGGCTACTCGTGCGCAGCCGACGCACCCGCCGCCTGCGAGGATTTCTTGAACTTCGTCTCGTCGAAGGAGTGGCAGGAGAAGTACGCCGAGGCGTTCCAGACCATCCCCGCGTCGCAGGACGCGACCGGCGCCGTCACCGACCCGTCGCTCATCCCGCTGATGGAGGCGTACCAGAAGGCGCCGTACGTGTCGCTGTGGCTCGACACGGCGCTCGGCCAGAACGTCGGCAACGCGCTCAACACGAGCGTCGTGGAGATGCTCGCGGGCCAGGGCACGCCGGAGAAGCTCGTCGAGGCCGTCACGGCTGCCGCGGCCCGCGGCTGAGTCCGGCCATGACAGACACCAGGGCGCTGATGAGCACGCCGGTGCCTGAGAGGAGCATCCCCGCCGGGGGCGGCCGAGCGCCGTCCCCGGCGGGGCGCCGCGCGCGACGAGCGGACTGGCGCAAGCGCGGTGAGATCGCGCTCCTCTCCGGCCCCGCGCTGCTGGTCTTCCTCGGCTTCGTCATCCTGCCGGTGGCGATGGCCGCGTTCTACGGATTCTTCAAATGGAACGGCTTCGGCTGGCCGACCGAGTTCGTCGGTCTCGGCAACTACACCCTCATGTGGCAGGATGCCGCGTTCCGGGACGCCGTGCTGCACAACGCCACCATCGTCGTGCTGTCGCTGGTGGTGCAGGGGCCGATCGCGATCCTGTTCGCCCTGCTGCTGAACCAGAAGATCCGCGGGCGCTCGCTCATCCGCGTCCTCATCTTCACCCCCTATGTGATCTCCGAGGTCGTCGTGGGAACCGGCTGGAGCCTCATGCTCCAAGACACCGGCGCGCTGAACTCGCTGCTGGCGAAATGGGGACTCGAGGGGCTGCAGCACTCGTGGCTCGCCGACCCGTCCATCGCGATGACCTCGCTCATGGTCATCATCACGTGGAAGTACATCGGCTTCGCCGTCATCCTGATGCTCGCGGGCATGCAGTCCATCCCCGACGAGCTCTACGAAGCGGCGGCGATCGACGGCGCGGGTTTCTGGAAGACGCAGTGGAGCATCACGCTGCCGCTGCTCGGCCCGACGATCCGCATCTGGGCCTTCTTGTCGATCATCGGATCGCTGCAGCTCTTCGATCTCGTCAACATCGTGTGGGGCCAGTACATCTCCGCGACAGCGGGCACCTCCACGATGGCCACGTACATGTACCAGAACGGGCATCTCGCCGGCAGCTACGGCTACGGCAACGCCGTCGCCGTGATGCTGTTCCTGATCTCGCTCGTCGTCGCCCTCGTCTACCAGCGCTTCGTGCTGCGCCGCGACACCGAGGGCGCGCTCACGGGCGACAGCGGAAGGGGCCGCAAGTGACCACCGACAGTTTTCAGACCTCCGTCGCGATCCAGGCGATCGGCCGCCGCGGCAAGCGCCGCGCGCCGGCCGTGCGCTGGGGGAGCCCCGGGGTGTACCTCCTGGCCCTCGTGCTCATCACCGTCTGCATCACCCCGGTGCTCTACATCATCGTCGGCGGCTTCCGCACGAGCTCGCAGATCACCGCAGACCCCTCGGGGCTGCCCGCGCCGTGGGTCGTGGCGAACTACGGCGACGTGCTCGCCGGGTCGGAGTTCTGGACGGCGATGCTCAACTCGACCATCTCCGCGGTCGGCACGACGGTCGGCGCCGTCGTGCTGGGCGTCATGGTGAGCTACGTCCTCGCGCGGTACGACTTCACGGGCAGGGGAGTCATGTACTCGCTGTTCGCCGCAGGCCTCATGTTCCCGGTGACGGTGGCCATCACGCCTCTCTACCTGCTCATCCGCAGTCTGGGGCTCGTCAACAGCCTGGCCGGCATCATCCTGCCGCAGATCGCGTTCGCGCTGCCCACCACCATCATCATCCTGGTCCCCTTCCTTCGGGCTATCCCCAAGGAGCTCGAGGAGGCGGCGTCGATCGACGGCGCGTCGAGGCTCGGCTTCTTCTGGCGCATGGTCATCCCGCTGAGCATGCCGGGGGTGATCACGACCGGCATCCTCGCGTTCGTCGGCGCGTGGAACGGCTACATGCTGCCGCTGTTCATCCTCAACGATCCGTCGCTGTTCACCCTGCCGCTGGGCGTGCAGAACTTCGCCTCGCAGTACTCGGTCGACACCGCCAGGGTGCTCGCCTACACCTCGCTGTCGATGCTCCCCGCCCTCATCTTCTTCAGCCTGTTCGAACGCCGCATCGTCGGCGGGCTGACGGGCGCCGTCAAGGGCTGACGCCCGGCTCGTCCTGGAGACACCATGACCTCGCACATCCCTGCGTTCCCCCGTGCCGGCGCGCGCGTCCGCGCCCTGCTCGACGGCATGACCCTGGAGGAGAAGGCCGCCCAGCTCGTCGGCTACTGGCTCGATCAGGGCGGCGAGGTCGTCGCCCCCATGCAGAACGAGATGGCGTCGGCGGACGGCGGCCGGACGCTCGCCGAGATCACCCGGCACGGCATCGGCCACTACACGCGCGTGTACGGCACGCGTCCCGTCGACCCTGTCGAGCGCGCGGCGTGGCTCCACGGAGAGCAACGTCGTCTGCAGCGCGAGACGCGGCTCGGCATACCGGCGATCGTGCACGAGGAGTGCCTCACCGGTCTGGCCGCGTGGAAGGCGGCGACCTTCCCGACACCGCTCGCGTGGGGGGCGAGCTTCGACCCCGACCTCGTCGCCGAGATGGGCGCGCTGATCGGCGAGTCGATGCGAGAGCTGGGGATCCACCAGGGTCTGGCGCCCGTGCTCGACGTGGTGCGCGACCCCCGCTGGGGTCGCGTGGACGAGTGCATCGGCGAAGACCCGTACCTCGTCGGCACGGTGGGGACGGCCTATGTGCGGGGCTTGCAGTCGTCGGGCGTGCACGCCACGCTCAAGCACTTCCTCGGGTACTCCGGATCGCGCGCCGGCCGCAACCACGCTCCGGTGTCCGCCGGGCCGCGCGAGGTCGCCGACGTGTTCCTGCCGCCGTTCGAGATGGCCATCCGCGACGGCGGCGTCCGAAGCGTGATGAACAGCTACGCCGAGATCGACGGCGTCCCGGTGGCATCCGATCCGGGGCTGCTGACGACGCTGCTCCGCGAGCGGCTCGGGTTCGACGGCGTCGTCGTCGCCGACTACTTCGCCGTGGCCTTCCTCGAGGTCATGCACGCCGTCGCCGCAGACCGGGGCGAGGCGGCAGCCCTCGCGCTGACGGCGGGCATCGACGTCGAGCTCCCTTCCGGAGACGCGTACCTCGCGCCGCTCGTGGAGCGCGTGCGCGCCGGTGATCTCGACGAGGCCTACCTCGACCGGGCCGTCATCCGGGTGCTGTCGCAGAAGGAGGAGCTCGGATTGCTCGACGACGACGCCTTCGACGGGGAGCCGCCATCGCACATCGACCTCGACACGCCGCGGCACCGCGACGTCGCGCGGAGGCTGGCGGGCGAATCGATCGTGCTGCTGTCGAACGCGGGGGTGCTGCCCCTCGCGGCATCCGCTCGCCGCGTCGCCCTGATCGGGCCGAACGCCGATCGCTCCGACGCGCTGCAGGGGTGCTACTCGTTCGCCAATCACGTGCTGGCCCACCACCCCGACGTCGAGACCGGGTTCGCGATCCCCACCGTGCGCGAGGCGCTGGAGTCGGCCTTGCCGGAGGTCGAGATCGCCTATGCGCCCGGATGCGCAGTGGAGGGCGCTGACCGATCCGGGTTCGACGAGGCGGAGCGGATCGCGGCGGCGGCCGACGTGGCGATCGTCGTCGTGGGTGATCAGGCCGGCCTGTTCGGTCGCGGCACGGTCGGCGAGGGCAACGACGTGGAGACCCTCGACCTTCCCGGCATGCAGCGCGAGCTCGTGGAGCGCCTGGTAGCCACCGGCACCCCCGTCGTCATGGTGCTGCTCACCGGGCGGCCCTACGCCATCGCCTGGGCGCTCGAGGGGGATGCCGCACCCGCGGCGGTGCTGCAGTCGTTCTTCCCCGGAGAGGAGGGCGGCCCTGCGATCGTCGACGTGCTCACCGGTGTGGTATCGCCGTCGGGCCGTCTTCCGGTGAGCCTGCCCCGCTCCGCCGGTGCTCAGCCGTACTCCTATCTCCATCCGCTGCTGGGCGGACCGTCGGACGTGACATCGACGGACCCGACTCCGCTGCGGCCGTTCGGCTTCGGGCTGTCGTACACCTCGTTCGACTACGGCGCCTTCGAGCTCGACCCGCAGGCGACGACCAGCGGCCGTTTCACGGCGTCCGTGACCGTGACCAACACCGGCCGTCGCGCCGGCGCCGAGGTCGTGCAGCTGTACGGCCGCGACCCGGTGGCGTCGGTGACACGTCCGGTGGCGCAGCTGCTGGGGTACGCGCGCGTCGAGCTCGACGCGGGGGAGAGCCGCACCGTGCGCTTCGACGTCCCGGCCGCGCGATTCGCGTTCAGCGATCGCGAGCTCCGGCGCGTCGTCGAACCGGGCGAGGTGCAGGTATGGGCGGCGTCGCACGCGCACGCCGCCCAGCCGGCGGCCGACCTCGCCGACGCCACGGGGGGCGCCATCAGCAACGAGCGGACGAGGCGCCCGCTCGCTCTCCCTGGCGCCGCGACGGCGCGGCGGACGCTGCTGCTGACCGGCGCGAGGCACGAGGTGGGGCCGGACGATGGCCGCATCGTCACGACGACAATCGCGTGAGCGAGCTCGCCAATCCGGTGCTGCCAGGCTGCTACCCGGATCCGTCGATCTGCCGGGTCGGCGAGTGGTTCTACCTGGTCTGCTCGACGTTCGAGTACTTCCCCGGCATTCCGGTGATGCGCTCGCGCGACCTGGCCTGCTGGGAGACCGTCGGGCACGTCATCGATCGCCCGGGGATGCTCGATCTCGACGGCATCGCGTCATCGGGCGGTCTCTACGCTCCGACCATCCGACACGGTCACGGACTGTTCTGGGTGGTCTGCACTCTGGTCGACCAGGAGCGCCCTGATCGAGGCGGGAACTTCCTCGTCACGGCGACCGACCCGGCAGGTCCGTGGAGCGAGCCGATCCCGCTGGACGCAGACGGCATCGACCCGTCGCTCGCGTTCGACGACGACGGTCGTATGTGGCTGCACGGCACTCGACCCGCTCGTGCTCCGGAGTGGCCGCAGCAGACGGAGGTGTGGGTGCGGGAGTACTCGCCGGAGGCGAAGGCCCTGATCGGTGCCGAGACCGTGATCTGGCGCGGGGCCGTGCAGGGGGCGATCTGGGCCGAGGGGCCGCACCTGTACCGCATCGACGGGCGCTGGTACCTCGTGGCCGCCGAGGGCGGGACGGGCTTCCACCACGCCGTCAGCGTCGCGCGGGCCGCGCACGTGACCGGGCCGTACGAGGGCAGCCCGGCGAATCCGGTGTTCACGCACCGCCAGCTCGGGCGGTCGAGCACCGTGATCGGAGCGGGGCATGCCGACCTCGTGCGTGCGCCGGACGGTTCGTGGTGGTCAGTGATGCTCGCGATGCGCACCGCGGACGGCGTGCATCATCCCCTCGGCCGCGAGACGTTCCTGTGCCCTGTGGCCTGGGAGAACGGGTGGCCCGTCTTCGCGCCGGGTGAGGGCCGCCTGCCTCGTGCGGTGCACACCCCGATCGCGGGAGACCCGCCCCGGCCCGGGAGCTGGCAGCCCGACGGCGCCCGAGCCGGCGACGTCCCGCCCGGCGACGCGCGGTGGACCGCGCTGCGTGCGCAGCCCTACGAGATCGCGGCTCCGGAAGCCGACGGCTGGCGGATGCCGACGAGGTCGGGAACCCTCGCCGACCCGGTGGCCATCGCCTTCCTCGGCATCCGCCTGCAGCACCGTGACGTCGACCTGCGGTGCGTGCTCGACGTGACCGAACTGGCCGACGGGGAGACGGCAGGGCTCGTCGTGCGGCAGTCGGAGCGCGATCACGTGTTCGCATCCGTGACGCGCAGCGGGGGCGAGCTGCTTGCCGCGATCACGCATCGACGGGCGGGCGCGGCCGGCCGGCTCGCGAGCGCACGGATCGCCTCAGCGGGAGAGGTCGGTCTGACGCTCCGCATGCGCGGGAGCGAGTGCACGATGTCGGTCGCCGACGAGGTGCGGGCCTGCGTCGACGTCCGGTCGCTGGACTCCGCGGCGACCGGAGGGTTCCTCGGGCTGTGGCTCGGCATCCATGCGACGAGCAGCGGTGCGCAGCCGCGGGGGCTCGTGCGCATCGTCCGGTTCGCGTACGAGCCTTCGGGTTCTCCGTCCTCCGGTCGATAGCCTGAGAGCACGCTCGAGAGAAGTGAGACCCGCATGAACGAACGCGCCACCCGTGTCGAGGAGGTGCGCCGCACCAATCTCGGAGAGGTGCTGCGCCTCGTGCACCACGAGGGGCCGCGTTCCCGTGCCGTGATCACCGCCGAGACCGGGCTGAACCGCTCGACGGTCTCGGCGCTCGTGGCCGACCTCGTGGAGGCGGGTCTCGTCGAGGAGCGCGAGCCCGACGTCACGCGCAAGGTCGGGCGGCCGTCTCCGATCGTCGTGGCCGGTGACGACGTCGTCGCGATCGCGGTGAACCCCGAGGTCGACGCCATCGAAGTGGGCGCGGTGACGCTGGGCGGGGTCGTGCGCGAGCGGGCGCGCGTCGACGCGCCCGGTTCCGTGAGCGTCGACGACGTCGTGCGCATCGTCACCGAGATCCTCACCACGTGGCGGAGCGCACAGCTGGACGGATGCCGCATCGTCGGCATCGGCGTGGCGGTGCCCGGTCTCGTGCGCGCCGCCGACGGCGTGGTGCGCCTCGCCCCGCACCTGGGGTGGGAGGAGGAGGACGTGGCCGCGCCGCTCGCCAGGGCGACGGGTCTCCCTGTCGTCGTGGACAACGATGCGACCCTCGGCGCCAGGGCCGAACGTCTCTTCGGCGTCGCCCGCGACCATGCCGACGTCGTGTACCTCAACGGCGGCGCGTCGGGCATCGGCGGCGGTGCGATCGTGCACGGCATACCGCTGGCCGGAGCCGACGGCTACGCGGGCGAGTGGGGGCAGACCTCGCCCAGCGTGCTGCGCCCGGAGGACCGCCTCGTGGCGGGCGGCGTGCTGGAGGACGAGGTGAACAGGTCGCGCCTGCTGGCCGCGGCCGGGCTCGAGTCGGGTGACGACGCTGCGCTCGCCGCCGCGCTCGCGGCAGCCGAGGGCGAGGAGGCCGTCGCGGAGATCGAGCGTCAGCGTCGTGTGCTCAGCGCCACCCTCTCGAACGCGGTCGATGTGCTCAACCCGTCGATGATCGTGCTCGGAGGGTTCCTCGCGATCCTCCTGGATCATGATCCGGAGGGCTTCGACCGAGCGGTGCGCGCACGCGCGCTGGCCGCGCCCGCCGAGCGGTTGCGCATCCGATCGGCGGCTCTGGGTGCCGACCGTCTGCTCATCGGTGCCGCCGAGGCCGCGTTCGCGCCGCTGCTGGCCGATCCGCTCGGCTGACCGGGAATTGTTCTTGCGCTCAGCTGGTTCACAGGAATAGGCTGGAGGGCTGTCGCGCCGACCGGTCGACACCGCCGAGCCCTGAGGAGGACACCATGACCACGATCTCCGTCGCGCAGATCGCAGCTCCCGGCTCGACCACGGCGCGCCCGCTCCGCTAGCACCGCCGCCGCTCCGCATCGGATGCCGCGCTCTCCGAGCCTTTCGGCATCCGCCCTTCAGCAACCGCTTTCCATACGAAACTCGTCTGAGAGACATGTCTTCCTCGCCCTCATCGCACAACGCCTCCGCGTCGTCCTCCCTCTCCACTCCCGCGGCGCTGTGGCGTCTCAAGCCCTTCGTCAGGCCGGTCGTCTGGCGTCTCGCGGGCGGCGCGGCCAGCGCGCTCGCGGCAGCCCTCATCGCCCTGATGATCCCGATCGTGCTCGAGCAGATCATCCGCGGACCGGTGCAGTCGGGCGAGCCCGGCGCCATCGCGTGGGGCGCCGTCGCCGTGTTCGGACTCGCGATCGGTGAGGCCCTGATGGTGTGGCTGCGCCGTCAGTTCGTGCTGAACCCGGCCACCGAGGTCGAGTACCGCATGCGCACCGACCTCTATTCGCGGCTGCAGACCCTTCCGGTCGCCTTCCACGACCGGTGGCAGTCCGGCCAGCTGCTCAGCCGCATGATGCAGGACATCGGCCTCATCCGCCGGTGGCTCGCGTTCGGCCTCGTGCTGCTCGTGGTCAACATCCTCACGATCATCATCGGCTCCGTGCTGCTGTTCCGCTGGCACTGGCTCCTTGGCACGATCTTCCTCGTCACGGCGGTGCCGCTGTGGATCCGCGGCTACCTCTTCGAGAAGCGCTACGGCGCGCTCACCCGGCGCAGCCAGGACCAGGCAGGTGACCTCGCCACCAGCGTGGAGGAGAGCGTGCACGGCATCCGCGTGCTCAAGGCCTTCGGCCGCGGCAAGCACGCTCTCAGACGGTTCAGCAGGCAGGCCGAGACGCTGCGCGAGACCGAGATGAGCAAGGCCGCGGCCGTCGCGTCGATCTGGTTCTGGCTCGACCTCATGCCGCAGATCGCCTTCGGCCTCAGCTTGATGTCGGGCATCTGGCTCATCTCGCAGGGCGCGATCGAGGTGCCGGAGCTGTTCGCGTTCTTCGCGATGGCCGTGGTGCTGCGGTGGCCGATCGAGTCGATCGGGTTCCTCTTCTCGTTCATGCTCGACGCACGCACGGCGACCGACCGCGTGTTCGACATCTTCTCGGAGACGAACACCATCACCGACCCGGAGAACCCCGTGCACATCGCCGACCCGAAGGGCGAGCTCGCCTTCGAGGGCGCGCACTTCCGCTACCAGGATGCGGGAGCGCACGAACGCGACCTGCTGGACGGCATCGACCTCGTGCTGCGGCCAGGCGAGACCATGGCGCTGGTGGGGCTGACCGGTTCGGGCAAGACCACGCTGACGACTCTGCCCACGCGCCTCTACGACGTGACCGGCGGGCGGGTCACGCTCGACGGCGTCGACGTGCGCGACCTGCCGCTGGCCGAGCTGCGGCAGCACATCGCGATGGCCTTCGAAGACGCGACTCTGTTCTCGGCCTCGGTGCGCGAGAACGTGCTGCTGGGCCGTGCCGATCTCGACCTGCACAGCGACGAGGCCGAGCGGGTGCTTCGCGAGGCCCTCGAGGTCGCGCAGGCGTCGTTCGTCGACCAGCTCCCCGAGGGGACCGAGACGATCATCGGCGAAGAGGGGCTGAGCCTCTCGGGCGGCCAGCGTCAGCGGCTCGCCCTGGCACGGGCCGTCGCCGCGAAGCCCAAGGTGCTCGTGCTCGACGACCCGCTGTCGGCACTCGACGTCGACACCGAGGCGCTCGTCGAAGAGGCGCTGCGACATGTGCTCGCCGACACCACCGCGCTGATCGTGGCGCACCGTCCGTCGACCGTCGCGCTGGCAGACCGTGTGGCGCTGCTGGAGGGCGGGCGCATCACGGCGGTCGGGACCCACGCCGAGCTGCTGAAGACCAGCCGCCACTACCGGCATGTGATCTCCAGCCTCGAAGCGGAGGAGGCCGCGCGCACCGGCGCGATCCCGATCATCCGCGACAGCGCGGAGGAGATCGAAGACACCGTCAGAGACGGCATCCGCGAGGAGGCCGCCCGCGACGACGACTACCTGACCGAGAAGGAGGTGCAGGCATGAGCTCCGCCATCACGGGGACGCAGGACGAGGACCGCTCCCGCTACACCAAGGAGGAGAGCCGGGCGATCCGCCAGCGCTCCCTGCGGCTGCTCGGCTCGCTCATCCGGCCGCTGCGTCCGCAGATCGTCCTGGCCGCCGTCGTGCTGGTCCTCTCGACCGGACTGCAGGTCGCAGGGCCGATCCTCATCAGCATCGGCCTCGACCGCGCGCTGCCCGCGGTGCTGAACGAGGCGGACTGGATGCCGACGGTGCTCGTCGGCTTCATCTACCTCTTCGCCGGAGCCGCTGCGGCCGCGCTCATCGCGTGGTACGTCATGATCGCGGCCCGCATCACCCAGGCGGTGCTGCTCGATCTGCGCAAGAGGATCTTCCTGCACACGCAGCGCCTGAGCCTCGAGTTCCACGAGTCGTACACGTCCGGCCGCATCATCTCGCGTCAGACGAGCGACCTCGACTCCATCAAGGAGCTGCTCGACGGAGGGCTCAACGAGCTCGTCTCCGGTGTGCTGTTCGGCGTCTTCACCTTCATCGCGCTCTGCGTGTGGGACTGGCAGTCGGGTGTGATCCTCGCGCTCGCCGGCATCCCGCTGTTCCTGCTCATGCGGTGGTTCTACACACGCTCGCAGCTGGTCTACCGGGAGTCCCGCGTCATCAGCGCCAAGGTGATCGTCCAGTTCGTCGAGACCATGACCGGCATCCGCGCCGTCAAGGCGTTCCGCAAGGAGCCGCGCAACGACGTCGCCTTCCAGAAGGTCGCGGGGGAGTACCGCGACATCAACCGCCGCTCGATGCTGCTGTTCGGAACCTTCGAGCCCGGCCTCATGGGCGTCGCCGCGCTGACGCTCGGCCTCGTCGTGCTGTGGGGCGGCATCCGGGTGTCGACCGGTGCACTCAGCGTCGGCGTGCTGCTGTCGGCCGTGCTGTACGTGCGCAACTTCTTCGCGCCCATGCAGGAGATCGCCATGTTCCTCAACTCCTACCAGTCCGCCACTGCGGCTCTGGAGAAGGTGTCCGGCGTTCTCGAGGAGCAGCCGACCGTGCCCGACCCCGAGAAGCCGGTCGACCTGTGGGAGTCGCGCGGCCACGTGCGGTTCGACGAGGTCACGTTCGGCTACAACGGCGAGAAGACGATCCTGCCGAACTTCTCACTCGACATCCCCGCTGGTCAGACCATCGCGCTGGTGGGCACGACCGGGGCGGGCAAGTCCACGCTGGCGAAGCTCATCTCGCGGTTCTACGACCCCACCGAGGGGCGCGTGACGCTCGACGGCGTCGATCTGCGCGACCTGCATCCGAAGGACCTCCGGCGCGCGATCGTCATGGTCACGCAGGAGGCGTACCTCTTCAGCGGGACCGTCGCCGACAACATCGCGCTGGGCAAGCCCGATGCGACGCTCGACGAGATCCGTGCCGCTGCGCGCGCGGTCGGTGCGGATGCGTTCATCGAGTCTCTCCCCGACGGCTACAACACCGACGTGAACAAGCGCGGCGGCCGGGTGTCGGCGGGGCAGCGACAGCTGATCTCCTTCGCCAGGGCGTTCCTCGCCGACCCGTCGGTGCTGATCCTCGACGAAGCGACGGCGTCGCTCGACATCCCCTCCGAACGGCTGATCCAGGATGCGCTGCAGACGCTGCTCAAGGACCGGACCGCGATCATCATCGCGCACCGTCTCTCGACGGTGGCGATCGCCGACCGTGTGCTGGTGATGGAGCACGGCCGCATCATCGAGGACGACACCCCGGACGCGCTGATCGGCGGCACGGGCAAGTTCGCGCAGCTCCACGCCGCGTGGCAGGAGACGCTGGTCTGACCTGTGCCGTCCGATCGGTCGGCAGAGGCGGCCTGCGCCGGTGCTGGGTAGCATCGAGTCATGGACCCGGTGCTGATCCTCGTGGAGTGGTGGTGGGCGGCCCCCGCCGTCGCGGCCGCGGGCGCAGCGGGTGCGCTGGGCGCCGCGGGAGTGCGCCGCCGCGCCAGGCGGTCGGGGCGTCGTCTCGCAGTCGACGCGGCGCTGCACGATCTGCGCGCCTCGCAGCAGGAGGTGACGCAGCGGCGCCTGGCGCTCAAGGTGGCTCGCGCCGAGCACGCCCGCGCCGTGGCGGAGCGCGGAGCGCGGCGCGCCGGAGCCGAGCACGTGGCAGCGGCGAAGCGGATGCTCCGTGACCGCGAGCGGGAGCTGCGCGCAGCGCATGCCGATGTGAAGGCGAAGCATCTGCGGCTGAGCGCAGAGCGCGCAGCCCTTCCGGCCGCATCCGCACCGCGCCCGCTCGACCGTCTTCGCGCCACGCATGACGCGATCACGTCGCGGTGGATGCGGTACGAGACGGATGCCGCCCTGCAGCTGGCCTATCCGGCGATGACAGACGTGCGGCAGCCGGCCACGGCGGCATACCTGCGCGCCGCGGCACGGGCGAACGAGCTGCGGCGCGCGGTCGAGCATGATGCGACCCCTGCGGCGTACTCCGCGTATCGTGACGCGGTCGCCGATCTCGAGCGCGCGCTCGACGAGGCTGAGCACCGCGCGAGAGTGCTCGCCGGCGAGGCGCCGTCGAGCGCATGGCAGGACGCCGCGCAGGACGTGCTGGCCAAGTCGGCGGAAGCTCTCGACCAGGCGGCCGGCGCCGTGGCCTCGGCGTTCGCGGCGTGGTCGGCACGCCACCGTCCGCGCGACGACCGCTGACGCGCGCGGACCGTGGTGCGCTCAGGCATTCACCGGGCGGGCGCGTTCACCGTGCGGGTCGCGATGAGCTCTCTGTACCAGTGCCCCGAGTCCTTCACGGTGCGTTCGAGGGTGTCGAAGTCGACGCGCACGATGCCGAAGCGCTTGGCGTAGCCGTATCCCCACTCGAAGTTGTCGAGCAGCGACCACACGAAGTAGCCGCGCAGGTCGACGCCGCGGCCGATCGCGCGATGCGCGGCGGTGAGGTGGCGCCGGAGGTAGTCGATCCGGTCGCCGTCGTGCACTGCGCCGCCGGGAGCGACCTCGTCGTCGAACGCCGCGCCGTTCTCGGTGATCATGAGGGGCTGCGCGGGGAACTGCTCCGACAGCGACACGAGCAGCTCTTCGAGCCCCTCCGGGGCGATGTTCCACCCCATCGCGGTGTACGGGCCAGGCTGCTCCACGAACTCGACGACGCTGTCGCTGCCCGGCCAGGCCGTGCCGCCCTCGGCGCCCTTGTGACCGTCGTTGTTCTGCTTCGGAGAGACCCCGTCCCACAGGCGCACGGTGGCTGTCGAGTAGTAGTTGACGCCCAGCACGTCGATCGGCTGGTTGATGGTGGCGAGGTCGCCGTCGCGCACGAACGACCAGTCGGTCACGGCCGCGGTGTCGGCGAGGAGATCGGCCGGATACTCGCCCCGCAGCATCGGGTGGGTGAACGCGCGGTTCGCCAGCGCATCGATGCGGCGCATCGCCTCGGCTGCGCCGTCGCCCTGACCGCGCAGCACATGGAAGTTCAGGGTCACCGAGTAGTCGGGGTCGCCGCTCGAGGTGGCCCGCAGCGCTTGCAGCGCTCGTCCGTGAGCGAGATTGAGATGATGCACCGCCGCGAGTGCGGATGCCGGTTCGTGCCGCCCCGGGGCGTGGCCGCCCTGTCCGTACCCGAGGTAGGCCGAGCACCACGGCTCGTTGAGGGTCGTCCACGTGTGCACGCGGTCACCGAGCGCCTCGCCCATGACTGCGGCGTATCGTTCGAAGGCGTCGGTGCTGGCGCGGGTTGTCCAGCCGCCGGCGTCCTCGAGGTATTGGGGGAGATCCCAGTGGTAGAGCGTCGCCACGGGGCGGATGCCGCGCTCGAGGAGTCCGTCGACGAGACGCGAATAGAAGTCGACGCCGCGCTGGTTCACCGCACCGTCGGCGGCGGGGACGATACGCGGCCAGGCGATCGAGAAGCGGTACGCCTCGAGCCCCAGGTCGGCCATGAGGTCGAGGTCCTGCTCGACCCGATGGTAGTGATCGCACGCGACGTCTCCGGTGTCGCCGTTCCACACGCGCCCCGGGGTGTGGCTGAACGTGTCCCAGATCGACGGCGTGCGGCCGTCCTCGGAGGCGGCTCCCTCGATCTGGTACGACGCCGTGGCCGAGCCGAACGTGAAGCCGTCGGGGAACGCGAGTCCCGATCCTCGGTAGTCGTCGGTCATCGGGTGATCTCCTCTCGGTCGGCGGTATAGGTGCGGGCGACGCCGTCGGGCGACGTGACGGTGACCGACGCCATGCCGGCCCCCCCGGGGAAGACCCGCAACCGGAGCCCGTCGTGGTAGTCGTAATCCGGGCGGTCCGAGCGGGCGCCCCAGGGGATGACCGCTCCCGGCCTGGCATACAGCGGCAGCGAGTCGAATCCGTGCGTCTCGCGCCGCCAGCGGCCGCCCTCCACGCTCTCACCCGTGAGCAGCGATGTCCAGGCCCCCGCAGGCAGATAGAACTCGACCTCGCCGTCGGGGTCGAACACCGGCGCCACGAGGAGCGACGAGCCCAGCATGTACTGACGGTCGAGATACCCGACAGCGGGGTCGTCGGGGAACTCCATCATCATCGGTCGCAGCACGGGCACGCCCGTCGTCGTGGCGTCGAGGCCCTGCTGGTACAGGTACGGCATGAGCTGCATCTTCAGGTGCGTGAACCGGCGGGTCACCTCGACAGCCTCCTCGTCGAACGCCCAGGGCACACGATACGAGCCGGAGCCGTGGAAGCGGGAGTGCGAGCCGAGCAGGCCGAACGCCGTCCAGCGCTTGAACACTCCGGCATCCGGAGTGCCCTCGAAGCCGCCGATGTCGTGGCTCCAGAACGCGAACCCGCTGAGCGCCAGCGACAGGCCGCCGCGCAGCGTCTCGGCCATCGACGCGTAGGTCGACGTCGAGTCGCCGCCCCAGTGCACCGGCATGCTCTGTCCGCCTGTCGTCGCGGAGCGGGCGAAGAGCACGGCTTCTCCTTCGCCGCGCGCGTCGACGAGAACCTCGTGCACGGCGCGGTTGTACAGGTGGGTGTAGAGGTTGTGCATGCGCTCGGGATCGCTGCCGTCGGCCCACACCACGTCGGTGGGGATGCGCTCGCCGAAGTCGGTCTTGAAGCAGTCGACGCCCTGATCCACGAGAGCGCGCAGCTTCGACTGGTACCACGCCGTTGCCTCGGGGTTCGTGAAGTCGACGAGGGCCATGCCGGCCTGCCAGAGGTCCCACTGCCAGATCGACCCGTCGGGCCTGCGCACCAGATAGCCGCGATCCGCAGCCTCCCGGAACAGGGCTGAGCGCTGACCGATGTACGGGTTGATCCACACGCACACCCGAAGGTCCTTGTCGTGCAGACGCGCGAGCATGCCGTCGGGATCGGGGAACACGCGCGCATCCCACTCGAAGTCGCACCAGGTGAACTCGCGCATCCAGAAGCAGTCGAAGTGGAACACCGACACCGGCAGCTCGCGCGCGGCCATCTCGTCGATGAAGGAGTTCACGGTCTTCTCGTCGTAGTCGGTGGTGAAGCTCGTCGACAGCCACAGCCCGTACGACCAGGCCGGCACCACGGGTGCCCGGCCCGTGAGCGCGGTGTAGCGACTCAGCACCTCCTTCGGGGTGGGGCCGGCGATGACGAAGTACTCCAGGGCCTCTCCGGAGACCGAGAACTGCACGCGCTCGACGGCCTCCGAGCCGATCTCGTACGACACGTGACCCGGGTCGTTCACGAGCACGCCGTAGCCGCGGTTGGAGAGATGGAAGGGCACGCTCTTGTAGGCCTGCTCGCTCGACGTGCCGCCGTCGGCGTTCCAGACCTCCACGGTCTGCCCGTTCTTGACGAGCGGTCCGAAGCGCTCGCCGAGGCCGTAGATCAGCTCGCCGACGCCGAGGTCGAGCTGTTCGTGCATGAAGGCGGATGCCGCGGGCACCCCGGCGTCGTAGTGGCGGTTGCCGACGACGCCGGAGTCGACTGCCGCGTCAGGGGCGACGCGCATGTAGCCCTGGGCGCGGTGTCCGCTGCCGGTCACCCGGCGTCCGTTCACGTCGAACGACAGGTTCCACGGGGCGCCGGGGGCGATCCGCGCGACCAGCGAGCCGGCGTCGAGCACGCCTCCCGCTTCCGACACCGACGCCGACCCGGCGCCGTTGCCGGCTCCAGGCAGTTCGAAGCCGTCGTGCCGGCGCGATCCGGCGTGGTGCTCGATGCGCACCCGGATCACGCCCTCGGCGGGGGAGGAGAGCGTCGTCGTCAGCACGGGGCGGTTGAGCGTGTCTCCCCGCGAGGCGATGACCTTGGTCGGCGCCGTGATGACGAGGCCGTCGCCGTCGGGCGTGACGGTCGTCTCGATGTCGTACGCCTCCTGGGCGTACAGCGCCGTCACGCCGGGGCGCACCTGCCAGAAACCATCGGTGAACTTCATTACTTGACTGCTCCTGCTGTGATGCCGCGCGTGAGGGTGCGCTGGAAGATGAGGAAGAAGATGAGCGTCGGGATGATGCCGAGCAGCGCCGAGGCACTGGTCGTGGTGACGTCCATGAGGCGGTCGCCCTGCAGCACGCTGATGGCGACGGGCACCGTCTGGTTGTCGTTCGACGCGAGGAACGTGAGGGGGATGAGGAATTCGTTCCACGTCCAGATGAAGAAGAAGATGAGGAGCACCGACAGCGTCGGACGGCTGATCGGGAACACGACGCGCCACAGGATCTGCCAGCGGTTCGCGCCGTCGAGCGACGCGGCCTCGAGCACCTCCTTGGGGAATGTGCCGTAGACCGACGAGAGCAGGTAGGTGCCGAACGCCGCCTGGATAACCGTGAACACGATGATCACCGACCACACGTTGTCGTACAGGCCGACCGACTTGAACATGTAGTACAGCGGGTAGAGCAGCGCCTCCTGCGGGAGGAGGTTCGCGAGCAGGAACAGCAGCACGATCCACGTGCGCCCGCGCACCCGGCCGATGCCGATGGCGAAGGCGTTGAGCATCGAGATGAGCACGGCCAGCACAGCGACGATGCCGGAGATGAAGACCGAGTTCCACACCTTCTGCGGGAAGTTCACCCGTTCCCAGAACTTCACGATGCCGGTGAGGTCGAGCTCCTGCGGCAGCGCGAGCGGACCGGAGTTCGCATAGTCGACGGGCGATTTGAACGAGTTCACGAGCACGAGATAGAACGGCGCGATGACGAGCAGCGCGCCGACCACGACGAGCGCGAGCAGGAGCCAGTCGACGCCGCGCTTGCGGGTCATGCCGCCTCGGGCCCTGCCAGGCTTTCCGGTGACGATCGCAGTGGTGGCGCTCACAGCCCCGCCCTCTCTTTCCGTTCGATCGAGTTCTGCACGCGGATGAACACGATCGACACGATCACGACGACGATCGTCAGCACCGTGGCGATGGTGGCTCCGTAGCCGATGTTCCGCTTGGTGAAGAACTCCTGGTACGCGTAGTAGGCGGGCACCAGGGTGGCGCCGGCAGGCCCTCCGCGCGTGATGATGTAGACGGGTCCGAAGACCTTGAGCGCCGCGATGGTGCAGGTGAGCGTGACGACGAAGATCTCCGGGCGGATGATGCTCATCGTGATGGCGGAGAACCGCTGGAACCAGTTGGCTCCGTCGAGCTCCGCCGCCTCGTAGAGCTCGGGGTCGACGCGCTGGAGCGCAGCCATGAAGACGACGACCGGGTAGCCGATCTGCACCCAGACCATGACCACCATGAGCACGATGACCGCGGACGGCATCTGGCCGAGCCAGTCGACGGCGGGGATGCCGAACCACCCGAGGATCTGGTTCAGCGCTCCGTCGTCGCCCGGGCGCACGATCCAGCCGATGACGATGCCCGCCACCGCGATGGGCAGGATCTGCGGGAGGTAGTAGGTCGCGCGCAGGAAGCTGCCGACCCGACCGCCGAACTTGCGGCCGATGACGTCGAACAGCAGGGCGGCGACGATCAGTCCGACGACGGTCGGCACCACGACCATCGCGAGGATCATCCACACCGAGTTGGTGAACGAGGTCCAGAAGTCCTCGTCGGAGAACAGCTTCTGCCAGTTCCCGAGCCCGATGAACTCCGGTGCGCGCACCCCTTTCCAGCGCGTGAACGTCAGGTACGCGTTCCAGACGAGGGGGATGAGCACGACCACCAGCAGCAGGACGAAACCGGGCAGCAGATAGAGCCAGTAGGCCCCGGTGCCGCCGGATCGCTGAGGGATCGAGGGCTGTTCGGGCGGCAGCACGGTGCGGCCCGCACGGGTGTCACGTGTCATGGTCACCTTCCGGGAGGGCCGGCGCCGCGTGGACGCCGGCCCCTCAGCGGATCAGCGGAAGTCCGCGGTTCCTTCGTCGTAGGCGTCGCCGAGGTTGGCGGCCGTGGTCTCGGCATCCTGCGCGCCCGTGATGAGACCCTGGAGCTCCTGCACGATGACGTCGTAGAAGCCCGGTGCGGGCCAGTCGGGGTAGAACGACAGGCCGTCCTGGTCGAGGATGCCGTTGAAGGTCGAGATCAGCTCCGAGCTCTTCGGATCGGTGATGTCCGCGGCATCCGCGGCGACCGGCAGGCCGCCGTTGTTGCCGATGATGGCCTGGATCTCGGGCCGCATCGTGATGTCGATGAAGGTGTAGGCGAGGTCCTTGTTCGCGGCGTTCTCCGGGACCACCCAGAGGTTGCCCGACGAGCCGAGCGACAGGTCGGCCCCGGGGAAGGCCGTCATCGTCCAGTCGAAGCCGGTGGCTTCGGTGACGAACCTGCCGTACCACCACGACCCCGACACGAAGATCGGCGCTGTTCCGTTGATGAAGGACACGCCGGCGTCCTCGGCCTTGATGGACGAGACGTCGGAGGCGATGTAGCCCTTGTCGACGTACTCCTTCAGCGTCTCGGTGGCGTACGTGATCTCCGGACCCTGCCAGTCGACGGGGTTCTTGTACAGCTGGTAGTCGTCGACGAAGCCGCGGTCGCCCTTCAGCAGCGCGAGCTGATACCAGAGCTGTCCGAGCGGGTACTCGGCACCGGCCTCGGCGAGCGGTGTGATCCCCTTCGCGACGAACGCGTCGAGCACGTCGACGAACTCGTCGTACGTGGTGGGGATCTCGAGACCTGCGGCGGCGAACGCGTCCTTGTTGTAGTACACGCCGACGAACTCGCCGTAGTTCGGGATGCCGTACCAGGTGTCGCCGCCCATGACGCCGTCGTCGGAGTACTTCGCGGTGGTCTGCAGCGACGGCGCGAGCTTGTCGGCCCAGCCGTACTCGTCGACGGCATCGGAGATGTCGCTGATCAGACCGGTGGATGCCAGGAAGCCCGCCGTCGCGTTGCCCTTGTTGAACTCCATGAGGTCGGGCGCGGCATCCGTGTCGAGCACCTGGCTGGCCGTCTTCTGGATCTGCTCGAACGACTTCTCCTCGAACTCGACGGTCGCTCCGGTCTCCTCTTCGAAGACCTTGATGGCCTCGGCCCAGGCCTTGCCCATCGCGCTGTCTTCGCTCTCGTAATGCCACAGCTTGAGGGTCTGGCCGTCGCCGCCCTCCTCTGCGCCGCCTGCCGTGCATCCGCTCAACGCGATGCCGGTCGCTGTCAGCGCCGCCAGCGCGGTCAGGGTCTTGGTCCTGCGGGTGGTGCGTGCCATCGTCGGCACTCCTTTCTCGATGGCCCTGTCGGGCCGGACACTGCGGTGTGTGGGTGTTCAGTTGTCGCGTGGTCGAAGCGTTTCGATTCAACGCGTGCGCGTCCGCTCCCGACGGTGCGTCACTCCCGGGGCGGGACGACGGATCCGGCCGCGCGGTACTCGGGTGGAAGAAGGTGGATCGCCGCGGGCGTGCGCGGTTCCTCGAGCAGCTGCATCGCGAGCTCGACGGCGCGTTCGCACGACTGCTGGGGGACCAGGGGGATGGTGTCGACCGGCACGCTGAGGGTCGAGGTGTCGAACGATGCTGCAGCCGAGACGAGGGAGACGTCGGTGCCCACGGCGAGCCCGCTGTCGGCCACGGCCGCGAGCACCGCCTCGTGCGCGTCGTCGACCGCGTGCACGATGAAAGCGCGCTCGCCGCGTTCGAGTGCCGCAGCCGCCGAGTCGCGCACAGCGCCGAAGTCGGTCGACACCGCTCCGGTGGTGATCCAGTCGACCGACACCCCGCGCTCGACGCCGCGCTCCTGCACGCCGTGCAGCAGCCGCCGAGGGAAGTTCGAACGGCGGTAGGCCGTCTCGGTCTGCCCGAAGAGCGTGACGCTCCGATGGCCTGCATCGGCCAGTCGATCGACGGCGAGCCCGCCGGCCGATTCGAAGTCGAGGTCGACGCAGGTGAGGCCCTCGGCGTCGTCGGGGATTCCGATGAAGACCGTCGGGGTGCGGATGCTGCGGGCGATGCTCGCCCGCTCGTCGTCGGGTGCCACGTCGAGCACCAGGATCGCGTCGACGAGGTTGCTCGCTGTCACGCGGTTCATGCCTTCCGCCGTCTGCTCGTCGGTGAGCAGCAGGATGTCGTAGCCGCGGCGCCGAGCGGCGACGGCGGTGGCGAGCACGAACGCCATGTGCGTGGGGGCGTGGGTGTCGGCGCGCAGCGGCTCGGTGAGCGCGAAGATGTTCGTCCGCCGACCCGCGAGCATGCGGGCGCCGGCGTCTGGCTGGTATCCGAGTTCGGCGGCGGCGGCCTCGATGCGGCGGCGGGTCTTCTCCGAGATGGGGCGCTTGCCGCTCAACGCGTAGGACACGGTGCTGATCGACACGCCGGCGGCCTGTGCCACCTCGTGGATCGTCGCCATCGTGACTCCCTCGTCGTCCGGTTCATCGAAGCGCTTCGCTTGCGCCTTCAGCGATGGTAGACGCGACAGCAGGTCGCGCGCAAGGGTTTTGTCGTTTGTTCCAACAAAACGCGTGCGATGCCACGCCGTGACGCGCGGGCGGAGGGCGACGAGGTCTCGATGGGGGAGGGGATTCGAGACCCCGCCGCCGGCTTAGGAGGGTACCCGGATCTCGGCGATGACTTCGCCGTAGGCGGTCTCGCCCACCGGGGTGAACCCGACGCGGAGGAAGAAGTTCTCGGGGCCGCCTTCTCCGGCCTCGTAGATGACGTTGACGTGGTCGAAGCCCCGGGAGCGCGCCTCGTCGACGAGGGCCTCGACCGCGAACCGTCCGACGCCGCGGCCCTGGTCGTCAGCGTCGACGTTGATGCGCCACAGGACGGAGCGGAAGTGCTCCTCCGGGGCCTCAGGGTCGAAGTTCGCACTCACGAACCCGACGACCTCGTTGCGATCGAGGATGACGCGCTGCCAGGAGGTGGCAGGATTCACCACGGTGGCGGCGATGCCGTACGACACCGGGGCGAGGAACTGTTCCTGTCCGGGCTTGAGCGACAGGTTGTTCACGGCGACGATCGTCGCAGCGGAGAGTTCGACCATGCGCAGTTCGGACATGAACTAAGGCTAACGCCTCAGCGGCGGCAGCACACGAAAACCGCGACACAATCCACGCACGCCGCGAGCGAACACCGCCGCCCACGGCGTCAGGGCCGCTCAGGTATCTTGGTATCGAGACAAATCGCCACGTGAACGGAGAACCTCCCGGTGACCGACGACGCCATCATCTACACCTACACCGACGAGGCTCCGGCTCTCGCCACCGCCTCCTTCCTCCCGATCATCCAGGCATACACCGGCCAGGCGGGCATCGAGGTCGAGACCCGCGACATCTCGCTGGCCGGTCGCATCCTCGCGGCCTTCCCGCAGAAGCTCACGCCCGAGCAGCAGGTCGGTGACGCACTCGCCGAGCTGGGCGGTCTGGCCACCCTTCCGCAGGCGAACATCATCAAGCTGCCGAACATCTCGGCATCGATCCCGCAGCTGAAGGCGGCCATCGCCGAGCTGCAGGCGAAGGGCTACGACATCCCCGACTTCCCCGATGAGCCCTCCACGCTCGAGGAGAAGGACGTGCGTGCGCGCTACGACCGCATCAAGGGCTCCGCCGTGAACCCCGTGCTGCGCGAGGGCAACAGCGACCGCCGCGCGCCGCTGGCGGTCAAGAACTACGCGAAGAAGCATCCGCATCGCAACAAGCCCTTCGCCGACGGGTCGAAGACGCGCGTCGCGACGCTCGGTCACGACGACTTCAAGAACAACGAGCGCTCCTGGGTGGCCGCCCACGACGACGTGCTGACCTTCCGCCACACGGCGAAGGACGGCACCGTGACGGTGCTCAAGGAGGGGCTGAAGGTCCTCCCGCGCGAGATCATCGACGCGACCTTCCTGTCGGCATCCGCGCTCGACGCGTTCCTCGCCGAGACGCTCGAGCAGGCGAAGAACGACGACGTGCTCTACTCGGTGCACCTCAAGGCGACGATGATGAAGGTCAGCGACCCGATCATCTTCGGCCACGTCGTCAAGGCGTTCTTCAAGGACGTCTTCGACCAGTACGGCGCAGAGCTCGCCGAGGCCGGGCTGAGCGCGAACGACGGTCTCGGGTCGATCCTCGCGGGTCTGTCGAACGTGGCGAACGGCGACGAGATCGCCGCGGCGTTCGACCGCGCGATCGCCGAGGGGCCGCGGCTGTCGTACGTGAACTCCGACAAGGGGATCACGAACCTGCACGTGCCCAGCGACGTGATCGTCGACGCCTCCATGCCCGCGCTCGTGCGCAACGGCGGCAAGCTGTGGGGCAAGGACGGCGAGGAGGCCGACACCATCGCGGTGATCCCCGACTCGTCGTACGCCGGCGTCTACCAGGCTGTGATCGACGACGTGATCGCGAACGGCCCGCTCGACCCCGCGACGATCGGCACCGTGCCCAACGTCGGCCTCATGGCCCAGGCGGCCGAGGAGTACGGCAGCCACGACAAGACGTTCGAGATCGCCGCCCCCGGCGTCGTGCAGGTGCTCGACAGTGAGGGCACAGTGCTCATCGAGCACGAAGTGGAGGCCGGCGACATCTGGCGCGCCACGCAGACCAAGCACATCCCGGTCATGGACTGGGTGAAGCTCGCCGTCACGCGTGCCCGTGCGACCGGCGCGCCCGCGGTCTTCTGGCTCGACGCCAACCGCTCTCACGACGCGCAGATCATCGCCAAGGTGCATCAGGCGCTCGCGACGCTCGACACCAAGGGGCTCACCATCACGATCCTCGCCCCCGAGGAGGCCACGCGGTATACGCTGGCGCGCATGCGTCACGGTCTCGACACCATCTCGGTGACGGGCAACGTGCTGCGCGACTACCTCACCGACCTGTTCCCGATCCTCGAGGTCGGCACGTCCGCGAAGATGCTCTCGATCGTCCCGCTGCTCGCCGGTGGTGGCCTCTTCGAGACGGGTGCCGGCGGCTCGGCGCCCAAGCACGTGCAGCAGCTCGTCGAGGAGAACTACCTGCGGTGGGACTCGCTGGGCGAGTTCTTCGCTCTCGCCGCGTCGCTCGAGCACTTCGCCGACCGCACGGGCAATGAGAAGGCCCGCGTGCTGGCGGAGACGCTCGATGCCGCCACCGGCACCTTCCTGGAGGAGGACCGTTCGCCCGGGCGTGCCCTCGGCACGATCGACAACCGCGGCAGCCACTTCTACCTGAGCCTGTACTGGGCGCAGGAGCTGGCGAAGCAGAGCAAGGACGCCGAGCTGGCAGCGGCCTTCGCGCCGGTGGCTGAGGCGCTCACCGCGAACGAGCAGAAGATCGTGTCGGAGCTGAACGCGGTGCAGGGGCAGAAGGCCGAGATCGGCGGCTACTACCGCCCCGACGACGCCCTCGTCGCGGCGGTCATGCGTCCGTCGGCCACACTCAACGAGATCATCGACGCGCTGCGCTGAGAGCTCTCACGACGACGGGCCGGATGCCGTGGGCATCCGGCCCGTCGTCGTCGTGAGTGCCGCTCTCGCCGTGAAACGAGCGTCGATCGGAGGCGGACGTCGATGAGCGGCGCGGGTCGATCAGCGGTGGACGTCGATGAGCGGCGAGCGTCGATCAGGCATGACGTCGATCAGCGGTGGACGGAGACCTCGAGGCCGACCGGCGCCCAGTCGTAGACGTACTTGGCGACGTCGATGGGCATGTTGACGCAGCCGTGGCTCATCGGTGTGCCGAAGTTGCTGTGCCAGTAGGTGCCGTGGAACGCCTCGTCGCCGTTGAAGTACGTGACCCAGGGCACGTCTTCGGTGACGTACTTCGTCCCGTCGGGGTTGCTGCCCCTCATGTCCTGCATCCGCACGTGGGCGTAGACCTTGAAGTTGCCGACGTCCGTCGGTGTCCCTGCCCGTCCGGAGGAGATCTTCCACGACTTCACGACCGCGCCGTTCTCGTAGAGGGTGGCGGTCTGCGCGCTGAGGTTGACGTCGATGGTGCGGAACAGGTTGACCGACTGGAACGGCGTCTCGGTGACCGTGAGCGCGTAGACGCCGTCTCCGGACTCGAGCTGGGCGGCGAATTCCGAAGCGATGCCCGACGTGTCGCCGAGAGTGCGTCCGTTCACGCCGGCCGTCTCCTCGCGGAGCACCTTTCCGTCCGAGTCGACGATGTTCGCGGCATTGACCGGCGCCCGGTCGACGAGCGCGGGCAGCCCGTCGACGGTGGCCTGGATGGCCTTTTCGTCGGCCACGATGCGCAGTTCGCCCTCGTCGTCGACGATGCTGATCCAGCTCGCGGCGGTCGCCGGGTCGACGGGGACCGTGCGCTCGTCTCCGACGTAGAAGCCGATCGTTCCCAGCATGGAGTTCAGCGACGTCGCCACGGCGGCGGCGTCGTCGTCCGTCACGGCGGGGGCGGCCGGGGGCGGGTCGCCCGAGAACTCCAGCGACCGCCCGCCGTCGGCGAGAGTGTCTGTGATCGCGGCGGTGAGGTCGGCGACGTCGATCGCGGTGCCGGCCTCACCCGGAGTGACCACGTAAGTCCCGGAGGCGCTGTCGAAGGAGACCGATGCATCCACCGGATCGTCGAAGCTCGACGGCACGGCGGCGCGCAACGCGTCATCGGCCTTGTCGGGATCGAGGGTGATGGTGCCGGGCACGGTCGCACCCCACGCGGTGACGTTCCACATCGGATGGTTCGCGAACGCGTCGTCGGCGAGAGCACGCGCGTCGATGGCGGCACCGAGGTCGGCGCCGGTCAGCACCGCGTCGTCGCCGGCGCCCGTGAGGGTCACCTCGGTCTCGGCGAGGTGCGAGCTGATCGCATCCGCCGCGGCGCCCGGCGTCATCCAGCCGACGGGGATGCCGGCGACCGTGGTCCCCGGCGCGATGAGGATCATCGACGCGGCTCCGGCGCCGAGCAGGAGCACGCCCGCACCGATGCCGATCCAGAGGCCGAGGTGCTTCTTGCGCGGGGTCGGTTCGATCGGCGCCCAGGCGAGAGGCTGGTCGCCGCCGGTCGGCGGAAGCGCTTCGGTGGGAGCATCGCCGGACGAGATGGTGGCGATGAGCCCGTCACCGGATGCGGCCGTGTCACGCAGTTTCTCTGTCGCTGCGCCCGGCGCTGATATCAGATCGGTCACGAACTTCACCCCCCGGTCTTCAAACGTGTCCTCTACCGCTAATGGTACGGGATCGCAGGTAACGAAGAGGCAACGGAAACCGCCGGGTGGCCAGGGGGTTTCCGAGGTTCAGTCGACCACGGCCAGCGCATCGATCTCGACGAGCATCTCCTCCCGCGGGAGTCCGGTGAAGACCGTGGTGCGCGAGGGCAGGACACCGCTCGGCGTGTGCGCGGTGACGAAGGCGCCGTACGCCTCGTTCATGGTCGCGAAGTGGTCGCGCGAGGTGAGGTAGACGCGCAACATGACCACGTCGTCGAAGGTGGCGCCCGAGGCCTCGACGATGGCCTTCACGTTCTCGAGCGTGCGGGTGGTCTGCGCTGCGACGTCCCCGAGGAACACGTACTCGTTCGTCTCCGGATCGACGGGACCCTGGCCCGACACCTGGACGATCGGGCCCTTGCGGACGCCCTGCGAGAAGGTGTGAGCGGGGGCGGGGGCGGCGTCGGTCGAAACCCGGATCTTCGCAGTCATGAAACCAGCCTAGTAGCGTTGTTAGATGCCTCAACAAATTCCCCGGACGCCGCCGGGTGACGTGCAGCTGAGCTCTGAGAAGCCGGTGCGGGTCTATCGGCACGCCACCGTGATCGATGGAACGGGCTCCCGGCGCTACCGTGCGGACGTGGCCGTGGAGGGCGCGCGGATCGTGGCGGTGCGTCGCGAGGGTTCCGGCGGCTCGTTCGGTCTGCCGCCCGGAGCCGTGGAGATCGACGCGAGCGGGCTGGTGCTGGCGCCGGGGTTCATCGACATGCACGCGCACAGCGATCTCGCGGTGCTGAACGGCGCCGCGCACGACGCGAAGATCCTGCAGGGCGTGACCACCGAGGTGATCGGGCAGGACGGCCTCGGCTATGCGCCGCTCGACGACGCCGTGGCATCCGTCATCCCCGTGCAGATCGCGGGCTGGAACGGGCCGGCGGATTCCGTGCCGTGGCGCACCATCGGCGACCTGCTCGCCGCAGTCGACGCCGCGGCAGCCGGAAACGTCGCGCTGCTGGTGCCGCAGGGCAACCTGCGGATGATGGTGGTCGGACACGAGAACCGGCGCGCGACGCAGGACGAGGTCGACGCGATGTGCGCGCTGCTCGCGGCCGGCCTCGACGCCGGCGCGTTCGGCATGTCCAGCGGTCTCACCTACACCCCCGGCATGTACGCCGACACGGCCGAGCTCGAGGCGCTGTGCCGGATCGTCGCGGAGCGGGGAGGATACTGGGCTCCGCACACCCGCAGCTACGGCGGCGCTGCGCTCGACGCCTACCGCGAGGCGCTGGACATCGGCCGCCGGACGGGGTGTCCTATCCATCTCACGCACGCGACCATGAACTTCGCCACCAATCGCGGGCGCGCGGGCGAGTTGCTCGCACTCATCGACGAGGCGATCGCCGACGGCGTCGACGTGACGCTCGACACCTACCCCTATCTGCCCGGGGCGACGACGCTCTCCGCCCTGCTGCCCAGCCGGCTCGCGGAGTCGGGCGACCTGCTGGCGACGATCCGCGGCCTCGGCCCCGCCGAGCGCGAGGCGGTGCGGGTCGAACTCGAAGACCTCGGCTGCGACGGCTTCCACGGCGAGCGGGCGGACTGGAGCGCGATTCAGATCGCCGGGACCTCGGCCCCGGAGCTCGCACCGCTCGTCGGGCGCACGATCACGGAGATCGCAGAGTCGTCGGGCCGGGCCGCCATCGATGTGGTGCTCGACACGATCGTGGCGGACGGCGGCACGACGAGCATCCTCATGCACATCGGCGATGAGGACAACGTGCGCGCCATCATGCGGCATCCGCGCCATTGCGGTGGGAGCGACGGCATCCTCGTCGGCGCGCGCCCGCATCCCCGTGGCCGGGGCACCTTCGTGCGCTACCTCGGCCACTACGCGCGGGATCTGGGTGTGCTGTCGCTCGAGGAGGCCGTGCGTCACCTCGCCGGCACGCCCGCGGCTCGGCTGGGGCTCGATCGCGGTGACGCGCCGCGCGGTGTCATCCGGCCCGGCGCCGTCGCCGACCTCGTGCTGTTCGATCCGGATGCCGTCGCGGCAGGAGCCACGTTCGAGGCGCCGTTCGAACCTCCGGTCGGGGTGATCGAAGTGCTCGTCGGCGGCGTGCCGGTCGTGCGTGACGGCGCCGTGACCGGCGAGACGCCGGGGCATGCACTGCGGATGCCGCCGCCTCCGCATCGCGCCACCGTCCCGCTCGTGCACGTGGAGATCGACCCGTCCGCGGCCCCGTTCGTGTGGGACGCGCGCACGTCCGTCGTGGGCGACGATGCCCTTGCTGTGAGCGCGGCCCGTCTGCGTGGCGCCGAGCCGGCCCCGGACGCCCCGGCGATCGAGCTCGTCGTCGACCCGTCGGTGGGCGAGCAGGCCGAGGCGGCCGGGCGTGTGGCTGCGGAGGCGTTCCGGCTCACGGTCACGGCGGAGCGGATCGAGGTGGCGGGAGCGACTCCGGAGGGCGTGTTCCGCGGGGCGACCGTGCTGCGACAGCTGCGCGAGCCAGGGGCGGAGAGCGCGCGCATCCCGGCGGGCAGGTGGGAAGGCAGCCCCGCGTACCGCTGGCGCGGAGTCATGCTCGACGTCGCCCGTCACCTCCGTCCGGCGGACGACGTGCGCCGGCTGATCGATCTGCTGGCGGACCACCACCTCACGGTGCTGCACCTGCACCTCACCGATGATCAGGGGTGGCGGTTCGAGGTGCCCGGATACCCGCGGCTGACCACCATCGGCGCGCGGCGGGAGGCGACGCAGCGGGGGCATGGCCCGCAGGCGACGGTCGAGTCCGGCGTGCACGAGGGCCACTACACGGATGCCGAGCTGCGCGAGCTCGTGGACTATGCGGCGGCGCGTTTCGTGACGATCGTGCCGGAGGTCGAGCTGCCCGGTCACATCCAGGCGGCGCTGGCGGCGTACCCGGAGCTGGGGAACGCGGATGTGAGCGAACCGGCATCCGGACCGTGGGAGCGCTTCGGCGTGAACGCCCGCACCCTCGCGCCGACGCAGGCCGCACTGGAGTTCGGGCGTGCCGCGATCGACGCTCTGTGCGACCTGTTCGACTCGCCGTGGATCGGCATCGGCGGCGACGAGGTGCCCGTCACCGAGTGGGAGCGGAGCGCTGCGGCGGCCGAGCGCATGCGCGAGCTGGGCCTGCGCACGGCCCATGAGGTGCAACCGTGGTTCACCGCGCAGTTCGTCGAGCACGTGCGCAGCCGCGGGCGCACCGCACTCGCGTGGGACGAGGTGCTCGAGGGCGACGTGCCCGACGGCGTGGCGATCCTGGCATGGCGCGGCCCCGTCGCGATGCGCGAGGCTCTCCGTCGCGGTGTGCCGGTGATCGCGTGTCCCGACCTCGCTGTCTACCTTGACTACCCCCAGTCGGAGTCCGAGGAGGAGCCCATCCGCGTCGGCCCGCCGCTGACGCTCGAGCGCACGTACTCGCTCCGCGTCGAGCCGGGTTCTCTCGGAGGCCAGGCGAACGTCTGGACCGAGCATCTGCCGACGCGTGATCGGGTGGATTTCGCGATGTTCCCCCGTCTCGCCGCCGTCGCCGAGCGGCTGTGGATCGGGGGAGAACCCGGCGAGGTGGAGGGCTTCCTCCGGCGCGTGCTCGTGCACCTTCGACGACTCGAAGCCGCAGGCGTGCGGTATCGTCCTCTCGACGGTCCGACGCCCGCGCAACGCCGGCCGGGTGTGCCGGGCAAGCCGCTCACGGTGAGCCAGCGCGAGTCGATCGTGGAGGGGCTCGTGGCGCGCCTCATGGAGCGGGCCGCGTCGACACCGGCGGGCACGGCAGAATAAAGTAACGTTTCGGTAACCCTGCATCGCGCGCGCGGCGCGGGGGTTGCGCATTTTTTGTTCGTAAGGTCTACTAACAAACATGTCCGTATCGGATGAACGCCCCTCGTCGCCCGGCGATTACGCCGGCGTGAACGTCCACGCCTTCGGGCCGGGGCGTCATCTGAGATCGCGCACCAAGGTGCTCCCCGAGCACGCTCGCGGGCACAACAGGGCCCTGGTGCTGCAAACCCTGTACCACTCGGGGGCGATGAGCCGCGCAGACCTCTCGCGCGAGACGGGCCTGACCCGCGTCACGATCTCCGATCTCGTCGCCGAGTTCATCGCCGACGGCATCGTCATCGAGATGGGCGTGCGCGAGGCGGTCGGACCGGGTAAACCGCCCATCCTCATCGACATCGACCGGGTGGGGCACCAGATCGTCGGCATCGATCTGTCGGGCCCGAACGCGTTCGTCGGCGCCGTGCTGAGCCTCGACGGCGACGTGCTCGAGCGCCGAGAGGTCGCCAGGCCGGAGACGCCCGACGGCGACGCAGCGTACGCCGCGACGCTCGAGCTCGCGCGCCTGCTCGTCGGGGCCGCGACCCAGCCGGTGCTGGGGGTCGGCATCGGCACTCCCGGTGTCGTCCGCCCCGATGGGGTGGTGCTCAGCTCGCCCAACCTCGGCTGGGCCGGCCTTCCGCTCGAGGCGAAGCTGAGCGTCGACCTCGATCTGCCGGTTCTCGTGCGCAACGACGCCAACGCCGCGGTGCTCGCGGAGTACACGTTCGGCGAGGCCAAGGCGGACTTCATGCTCATCAAGATCGGTCGCGGTGTGGGTGCCGGGCTCATCACCGGCAGTCAGCCGCTGCTCGGCAGCCGGTTCGCCGCCGGAGAGATCGGTCACGTCGTCGTGGGAACCGACGGCGGGCCCCGGTGCGCGTGCGGCAAGGACGGCTGCCTGGAGGCCTGGCTCAGCGTCAGCCGGCTGCGCGCCGCGATCGACGCCCAGCCCGAGGCCCGCGATGACATCCTCCGTGACGCAGGCACCCGCATGGCCATCGCCACGGCTCCGATCGTCGCCGCCCTCGATCTCTCCGAGGTGGTGCTGTCGGGGCCGGCCGACCTGCTCGACGGCATCCTCATCGACGCCGCGATCGAGACGCTGCACGCCCGCACCCTCGAGGGCGTCTTCGAGGACGCGGCCGTCCGCCTCACCCGTCAGGACGACATCGTGCTCCGCGGCGCCGCCGTCATGGTGCTCTCCGGTCAGCTGGGCGTGTCGTGAGCCGCGCCACCGGCACGATCACGGGCAGGAGCACCGTCCGATGACGGATGCAGACGCGGCCGGCCTCGACGGCCGGTCGATTCGAGTGGGCCTCGACGTCGGAGGGACGAAGATCGACGCCGTCGCGGTGTCGCCCGACGGGCAGATCGTCGGACGTCTCCGTCGACCGACGGGTTGGGGCGAAGACGCCGTGGTCGACAGCGTCGTGGAAGCAGTGGCAGCGCTCGCGCGCGAGGCAGGGTTCGCCCCTTCGGACGTCGTGTCAGCGGGGATCGGCATCCCCGGGCTCGTGGACTCCGGCACGGGGCGCGTGCTGCACGCCGTCAATCTCGGAGTGGAGACCCTCGACCTCGCCGACCGCGCCGGAGACCGGCTCGGCGCGCCCGTTCATGTCGAGAACGACGTGAAGGCGGCTGCCCTCGGTGCCGCGATGCTCCGCGGTGCCGGCGGATCCATGGCGTACCTCAACCTGGGCACCGGAGTCGCTGCGGGGATCGTCGTCGACGGCCGCATCTGGCGCGGCGCGCGGGGAACCGCCGGCGAGGTGGGGCATCTCTCGGTCGACCCGAACGGTCGGGCGTGCGGATGCGGTCAGCGCGGCTGCATCGAGACGTTCTGCGGGGGAGGGGCGCTCGCCCGCGCCTGGGGTCGTCCCGGTGCCCTTCCCGTGCGCGACATCCTCGACGCGGCGGATGCCGGCGATCCCGAGGCCGTCGCGCTGCGAGCCGACCTGTTCCACGGCGCCGCCGCAGCCGTCCGCGTGCTCGTGCTGTCGGCCGACGTCGAGCGCGTCGTGATCGGAGGCGGACTCACCGCCCTCGGAGAGCGTCTCGAGCGCGGCATCCGCTCGGCTCTGCTGGCCGGGGCAGGGTCGTCGGCGTTCATGAGGTCGCTGCATCTGGATGAGAGAATCGACCTGCTTCCCGCGGGTTCGCCCGCTGCCGCTTTCGGCGCTGCGCTGATCGGCGCATCCGTCCCTTCGAAGGAGATCGTGTCCCATGGCTGAAGTCGTCATCGTCGAGAGCAAGCAGGCCGCCGGAGAGCTGGTCGCCGATGAGATCGCGGCCCTCATCGACGAACGGCCCGATGCCGTACTGGGGCTCGCGACGGGCTCGACGCCGCTGCCGGTGTACGAGGCCCTGCGGTTGCGGCTGGCGGGTCGTGACGTCTCGCAGGTGCGCGGCTTCGCCCTCGACGAATACGTGGGCATCGATCCAGCTCACCCCGAGAGCTATCGGTCGGTCATCACCCGCGAGGTCGTGGAGCCGCTCGGGTTCGATCCGCAGCGCATCCACGTGCCGAACGGCGCGGAGGCCACGATCCAGCACGCCGGCGCGGACTACGAGGCGGCCATCGCGGCTGCGGGCGGAGTGGACCTGCAGATCCTCGGCATCGGCACCGATGGGCACATCGGATTCAACGAGCCGGGGTCGTCGTTCGCGTCGCGCACCCGCGTCAAGACGCTCACCGAGCAGACCCGCGAGGACAACGCGCGCTTCTTCGACTCCATCGACGACGTGCCGCGACACTGCATCACGCAGGGGCTCGGCACCATCCTCCAGGCGCGCCACCTCGTGCTGCTCGCGTTCGGCGAGGGCAAGGCCCAGGCGGTGGCGGATGCCGTGGAAGGCCCGCTCACGGCACTTCTTCCGGGGTCGGCGATCCAGCTGCATCCGCACGCCACGGTGGTCGTCGACGAAGCTGCCGCATCGAAGCTGAAGCTTGCGGACTACTACCGCTACACCTACGCCAACAAGCCCGCCTGGCAGGGCATCTGAGTCAGATGCTGCACCTGACCTGCCGAAAGGTGCAGGTCAGCGCGCCCAGGCGAGGGGCAGCAGGTGCTCTGTGCTGAGCGGAGCGAGAGGAAGCGTGGCGGCGTCGTCCCGCGTGATCCATCGGAGTTCGGCGAGCTCGGCCCGCACGCTCACGGCATCCGGATCGATCGAGGTCGCGAACGCGTCGGCGACGACGCGGTGACCCGGCTCGTTGGCCGCTGCCGAGACGAAGGTGCCGAGCGGTCGCAGGTCGCGCTCGTCGAGCAGCACGCCGAGCTCCTCGTGCAGCTCCCTGACGAGGGTCTGTGCCGGTTCCTCGCCGGGTTCGGGCTTGCCGCCCGGCTGCATGAACCGAGTCGTGCCCTTCTTGCGAACGACGAGCACACGGCCCGCGTCGTCGACGATCACGGCTGCGCTGACGCGGATATCAGGCATGAGAGGCGAACACCTTTCCCGGGTTGAGGATGCCGAGCGGATCGAAGACCCGTGTGATCCGGCGCTGCAGCTCCCATTGATCGTCGCCGAGCTCGGCTGCGAGCCAGCGGCTCTTGAGAGTGCCGATGCCGTGCTCGCCGGTCAGGGTGCCGCCGAGCGCGATGGCCGCCCGGAACAGGGCGTCGGCGGCGGTCCAGACGACCTCAGGCACGTCCGGCCCCTCGAAGACGAAGTTGGGGTGGAGGTTGCCGTCGCCTGCGTGCGCGACCGTCGGGATGCTCAGACCGAACTCCCGCTCGATGCGAGCGATCTCGTCGAACATCGCCGGCATGGCGCTGCGCGGCACGGAGACGTCTTCGATGAGCGTCGTGCCGAGCGCGGCCATGGCGGGGTGCATCGATCGCCGTATCGAGAGCAGGCGTTCGCCCTCCTCCCGGTCGCTGGACGTCTCGACGACGCCACCGTGCGCGCGGAGCACTGCCGCGATGGCGGCGGCGTCGGCGGTGGCGGTCGGCCCATCGGTCTGGATGGTGAGCTGCGCCGACCCCGCCTGCGGGGCGGGCAGCGCGAGCAGGGACGCGACGGCCGCCAGGCTCGCGGCATCCATCAGCTCCATGATCGACGGCTGCAGCCCCTGGGCCGTGATCGCCGCGCTCGCCGCCGCGGCAGCGCGGACTCCCGCGAAGGTCGCGACGATGGTGCAGGTCTCACCGTCCGTCAGACGGCGGAGCTTCAGCGTCGCCCCGACGATGACGCCCAGAGTGCCCTCCGATCCGATCACCAGAGACGTGAGGTCGAGTCCGGTCACGCCCTTGACGCTGCGGTGTCCGAGCCGGAGGAGCCGTCCGTCGGCGAGGACGAGGTCGACGCCCAGCACGGCGTCGCGGACCACGCCGTACTTGGCGCAGAGCAGCCCGCCGGCGCCCGTGGCGATGTTGCCGCCCACCGTGGAGATCGCCCGGCTCGCGGGATCCGGCGGCCACCACAGGCCGTGCTCCGCGAGCAGGGCGTTGAGATCGGCGTTCAGGATGCCGGGCTCGACGACCGCGAGCAGGTCGGCGGCGTTGATCTCATGCACCGCCGTCATCCGGGCCGTCGAGAGCACGATCTCGCCTTCCCCCGCGTTCGCCGCCCCCGCGAGACCCGTCCCGGCGCCGCGCACGACCACCGGTGTGCGTGTCTCGGTCGCGATCCGCATGACGGTCTGCACGTCTTCCACGCCCTGCGCGTGCACGACGGCGAGCGGACGGCCGCTCGCGGCATGACCGGACTGGTCGGCGCGCGCGGCCTCCAGCGCGCTCTCCGAGATGTCGATGCGGTCGGGGAGTGCGGCCATGAGGCGGCCGAGGGCGTTCATCCCAGGGCGCGTCGGCCGCTGATGACTCCGGCCCCGACGGCGACCACGGCGAACGCGATGCCGACGACCGGCTGATCCATGAGCCACCACGCGATGGTCACGCCGACGTAGATGAGCAGTTCGACGGCGGCGCGGAGGAAGGGATGCAGCCGCAGCACCGGCCGTGGGGAGAGGAACAGCGCCCACACCAGGAGGACGAGCACGGGCGCCCCGATGCCCAGGATGACGTTCCAGGGGAGCGGCCAGGTGGCGAAACCCCAAAGGGCGAGCGTGGCGACCGCGGCGACCAGGACGAAGGCCCGCACGATGTCGAGGACGGTGATGTTCGGGCGGTCGACACCGGGCACGGGAGCGGAATCCTGGGGCATGCGTCCAGTCTATTCGGCCCCTCTGCCGGCTCAGCGCGGCGGCTGCCGTGGACTTCCGCCGGTCAGGGACGCCGTCGCGGGCGGGCCTTCGAGCGTGTGCGGGCGCGCGCCGAGGTGCCGGCGCCTACTCGGCCGACGCGGTCTCGGGCGACACGGAGGTCTTGTCGGCGACCGGTACGACGGCTTCGGGTGAAGGCTCGACGGGCACGGTGCTGTCGATCGCAGGCTCCGACGGCTCTGACGGCGCTGCGTCCACGGTCGCGCCGTCGGCGGGCGCGGAGTCCGCAGTGGCCGTGTCGGCGGGGTCCGCATCCGTCGCATCGGCGGCGGGCGCTGCGTCAGTCACCGGTGCCGGGGTGACCGCTTCGTCGGTGGCGGGCTGAGCCTGCTCGCCGCTCGCCGTGTCGCCGGGCTCTGCGGTCTCCGACAGAGCAGCATCCGCGAAACTCGCGAACGAGCAGCCGGAGGGGGCCGCAAGGTCCGAGAGCGAGACCGGTGCGGTCGGCGTTCCGACGATCACGGATCCGTCTGCGTCGACTGCGGCGTACTGGAACTGCACGTCGACGTCTTTGAGCAATTGGGCGAGGGTCGGCCGCAGGTCGACCGTGCCGGCACCGGCGGCGTCGAGCACAGCGCCCGTGGTTCCGGAGGTCGTGCCGTCGAGCAACGCCTGCACCGTGGCACCCGGCACGCCCTGCACCTGAACACGGTAGTGGGTGACCGGCAACAACCATCCGTCGAGCGTGAGCTCGCAGGTGGTCGTCACGATCTGCGGCATCCCCTCGGGGAGCGCGGTTCCGGGGTCGGTTCCGGGGTCGGTTCCGGGGTCGGTGCCCGGGTCGGTGCCGGGCTCAGGCTCTTCGGGTTCCGTGCCCGGATCGGTGCCGGGATCGGTGCCGGGATCGGTGCCGGGCTCAGGTTCTTCGGGTTCCGTGCCGGGGTCGGTGCCGGGCTCAGGCTCTTCCGGCTCGGTGCCCGGCTGAGGCTCTTCGGGTTCGGTGCCCGGCTGCGGCTCTTCGACCTCGTCGCCGGGTTCGGACTCCTCGTCGACCGGCACCACGGGCGTCGTCTCGACCGGGGTGACAGGAGCCGCCACGCCCGGGGCGGACTCGGGCGCCAGGGCTTCCTCGATCGGCGCCACGGGCTCGACCGGGGATGGGGCGGGCTCGGGCGCGTCCGGCACCTCGATGACCACGGGCTCCTCGGTGTTCAACGACTCGTCCGGCGCGATGTCCGACGCGATCGCGCCGGCGCCGCTCTCGCCCGCGCTCGGAAGCGACGCGACAGGGCTCGCCCCGGCCAGGCTGGGAATGATCGTTGCTGCTGCCACCACACCGGCGACGACGAGGGCGGCTGAGCCGGCGCCGACGAGGGGTCCGACACCGCTGAGGACGCCCCCGGACGCGCCGGCGCCCGCGCCCGCTCCGGCACCGGAGGCACCCGTGCCCCCGGCCGAGGTGGCGCCGACCTTGGTCGCCCCGTCCGCGGCGGCGTCGGCACCGGTGGCGACGACTCCGCCCTGGACGACACCCGATGGCATCGCGGCGAGGGCCACGATCGGCGTGCCGCCGCCCTGGAGGGTGGCGAGGTATCCGGCCGCTCCGGTGACTCCCAGGACGAGCGGGAGGAGCACGAGGGCGAGGCGCATCGAGACGTCCTTCGCCTCGGCGGCGACGATCATGCAGCGCGCGCATTCATCGAGGTGCAGTTCGACGCGCTTGTGGTCGCGCGTGCTGAGGTTGCCGCGCGAGTACGCACCGAGATGCTCGATCGACCACTGGCACTCCGAGCCGGGTGCGGCGCTGCGGAGGTGCGCCTGGATCCACGCTTCGCGCAGGCCTTCGCGTGCACGGAAGGCCAGCTGCGAGACCGCGCCCGCCTTCATGCCGAGCAGGACCGCCGCTTCCTGCGGCTTCATCTGCTCGATCTCGGTGTACCAGAGCACCTCCTGCCAGCGCGACGGCAGGCTGCGGAAGGCCTGAGCGGTCAGGCTGCGGTCGAGGGCCTCGTTCGCGGCCTGCTCGGTGCTGTCTGGATCGGCCACGGTGTCGAGCTCGTCGATGGCGGACTCGCGACGCGACCGTCCCCACGCTGCAGCCGTGTTGCGGATGCTCGTGAACAAGTATGCGCGGAAGGACCCGTTGGGACCGCCGCCCTTGAGGATCGCCTGATAGATCCGCGTGTACGACTCCTGCACGAGATCGTCGGGATCGATCGACGAGGTGATGGACCGCGCCACCGACATCCCCGAAGGGTAGTGCCGCCGCCAGAGTTCACCGAAGGCCGCCGTATCGCCGGCCCGCGTGCGCAGCACCAGTTCGGCGTCGGCGATCGTGTCGTCGTGCAGGTCTTTCTCGTCGTTCACAATCATCCATCTGTCGTGAAGAGCGGATGCGTCTTCACTGGAAGAGACACGCGAAGGTCGGTTTCATCACGCGCGTCTTCCATTCTCTCTCGGATCCGGTGACGGGGCCACCCCTGATCGACATTCCACCTCGTCCGCCCCAGAAGGGAAAAAGACCTGATCAAAATGATCTTCTGGCGCGGCTGGCCGTCGGGTTCGCATCCTGTTCGCAACTTTTTTGCAGGAGTTGCGTAATGAACGACGACTCTTCCCGTCTCATCCCGCAGAGACAGCCGAGGCGCCCCGAGGGGGTGGGGCGCCCAAGCGTCCGGTTGCAGGGGTACGGCATCGGCGGGGCGGGGGCGGGCCTCTGGGGAGGGGTCCGGCCTCCGCTCCATGACGACGGACGAGGCCGCCGGCTGGGGAGCGGTGGTCGAGAAATCTCTCCGGAGAATTTCTCAGAAGTCGCGTAATGAATCGCGGATGCCGTCGTCTCATCACGTAGAGACAGCCGACATGGCTCCACCGGGGGGCGGAGCCGAGGCACTGGTGCGGGGGCACCGGTCGGGTGGGCTCGGGAACCTCGGGGGAGGAGCTCCCGGGCCCCCCTGCTCTGAGGGGCACGAGGTCGCCGATCTGGGGAGCGGCGACCTCCCGCCCGCATCGTCGACCGGAGAGCGCAGCGCTGCGCGTCGTTGCGCGGCGGCATGCCTACACCGCAGGCTGGTCTCCCACCCACACGCGCACGACGCGCAGCCTCGCGTCCAGCAGAACGGCGTCGCCGGCGTAGCCTGGTAGGAGCCGGCCGAGCCGTCCACCGTATCCGACGGCGTGCGCCGGCGTCTCGGTGAGTGCGCGCGCGGCGGCGGCGAGCGGTACGCCCGCCTGCACCGCCTTCTGCAGCGCCACGTCCTGCGTGAGTGTCGAGCCGGCGATCGATCCGGTGTCGTCGGCCCTCGCGATGCCGTTCTCTACGGTGACGCTGACGGCACCGAGGTCGTAGTGGCCGTCGTCGCTGCCTGCCGCGGCCATCGCGTCGGTGATGAGAGCGACGCGACCCGGGGCCGAGTCGAAGAGGAGCTTGACGATGTGCGGGTGCAGGTGCACGTCGTCGGCGATCGCCTCGAGCACGACGCGGTGGTCGGCGGCCGCAGCGAGCACCGGCCCTGGCGCACGGTGATGGATGCCAGGCATGGCGTTGAAGGCATGCGTCAAGATCGACGCGCCGGCCTCGAACGCGGCGACCGCCATGGCGGCGTCGGCGTCGGTGTGCCCGACCGCGGCAGCCGAGCCCGCGTCGACCACAGTGCGGATCGCCTCGAGTCCTCCGGGCAGCTCCGGAGCGAGGGTGACCTGACGCACGGTGCCGCGCCCGGCTTCGAGCAGACGCTCGACATCGGCGCGGACGGGATGGCGCAGCAGGGAAGGCTCGTGCGCACCGTGGTGGCCGGGATCGAGGAAGGGACCCTCCAGGTGCGACCCGAGGATGTCGGCATCCGTGCTCATGAGGTCGGCGATCGCGGCGACGCTGCGTGCGAGACCGTCGATGGTGTCGGTGACCAGAGACACGACCGCGCGCGTCGTCCCGTGTTCGCGGTGCAGCGCCCGGCCGGTGCGGATCGCGTCCACACCGTCGTCGTAGGCCGCGCCCGCCCCGCCGTGACCGTGGATGTCGATGAATCCCGGTGTCAGCACAGCGCCTGCGCCGGCGGTGGCGGCCGCGTCGACCACCTCGTCGGCCTGGGCCCATCCGTCACCCGTGCCCCGGGATGCGACGCGGCCGTCTTCCATCCGCACCCACGCGTCGTCGATCACCTCTCCGCCGTCCACGAGTCGGGCGGAGTGGATGACGAGCGAGCCCGTCGTCGCAGGACGCACGCGCACGCTCATCGGTCGCTCCATGGGATGTCGGTGGTGGGGTGGAATGTGACGCCCTCTGCCCTCCAGAGCGGGGCGAGCGCACCGAGGCGAGTTCGGAACGACTCCCAGGTGCGCTGTTCGCCGGCCGCGGGAGACCACGCAACCTCGGCATGGGCGGCGGCACGCGGGAAGACGAGCTGCTCGACGTCACCGAAGGTGCGTGTCGTCTCGCTCCACAGAGGTGCCTCGATTCCGAGGATCGCGGCGGCGGGGGCCTCGAGGATGCGCGTCGGATCCCACTCGTATGCGGTGCGTACGTCGATGAGGGCGGCCCAGTCCAGGCCCAGCGGGAAGTCGGATGTGTACTTCATGTCGAGGTAGGCCACGTCGGAAGCCGACATGATCAGCGCGCCGCCCCGCTCGACGAAGCGCGCGGCCTCGGCGGCGTGCGTGCCGCGCGGGCTGGTGCTGCCCCAGTACTGTCCGATCGTGCCCTCGGCGATGCCGGCAGCCGACCCCATCTCGTGCCACGCGATCGGCGTCTTGCCCGCCTCGACGACGATGCTCGTGACCCGCTCGGCGAAGATGTCGAAGTCGGCCTGCGGCGTGCTCAGCGACTCGTCGCCGCCGACGTGGATGTACGGCCCAGGTGTCATCTCGGCGAGTTCGCGGATCACGTCGCGCACGAACTCGTACGTGCGTTCGTCGTGGATCCGCACGCTGGAGTGGCCGACGCCCCATCCCGTGTAGCTCTGTCCCGCTACGGGGAGCGGCTGGCCGCGCTTCTCGGCTTCGGCGATCAGCGCATCGCTGATCACGGGCGCCTCGACCAGCTCGGGGTACGCGACGCCGATCGCGTGCGTGTGTCCCGGAAGGTCGATCTCGGGGATCACGATCATGTGCCGGGAGGCGGCGTGCTCAACGATCTCGCGATAGTCGTCCTTGGTGTAGAAGCCGCCGGGATCGCCGTCGGCAGCGGTCGCCGCCGCCAGCTCGGTGAGCTTCGGCCAGGAGTCGATGTGCACGCGCCAGCCCTGGTCGTCGCTGAGGTGCAGGTGCAGGTGGTTGAACTTCAGCGCACTGGCCGCGTCGATGAACCTCTTGACCTCGTCGACGCCGAAGAAGTGGCGCGCCACATCGAGCATGAGCCCCCGACGTGGGAAGCGCGGGGCATCGGCGACCTCGGCCCGCAGCAGCCCCCAGGTGCCGTCGTGGTCTTCACGCAGAAGCTGCAGCAGGGTCTGCACGCCGTAGAAGACGCCTGCCTCGTCAGCGCCGGTGACGTGCGCACCGGCCTCGCCGACGGAGAGCGCATAGCCCTCGGGCCGTGACACCGCGCCGTCGACGCGCAGCACGATGCCGGCGCTCGACGCCGTGGCATCGGACGCCGTGGCATCGGTCGCCGTGGCATCCGTCTCCGCGGCATCGGTCTCCGCGGCATCCGCCGTCGCGAGCCGGATGCCGGTGCGGCGCTCCACCGCGTCGATCAGCTGTGCGACGACGGCGCCGGGACCCGAGACGGCGGTCGCCGCGGTGATCGGCATCCGTCCCTCCCCGGCCGTGGCGGACGCGGGCGCGGGGACGAGCGGAAGGGGATGGGGAAGGACCATGAACAAAACCTATCCTGGGCGAGCAGGGCAGGAACAGGGGCTGCCGCATCGTGTTCCGGTTCGACGGCATCCGCTATGCTCGTACCGTCGCGACTGGCGTCTGGGTGGACTACCACCGGGGAGCGACTGACCACGGGATTCGACCGCGCGCCTGGGCCGATGAAGCACTGTTTCGAATCCGTTGTCAGAAGGAGCACGTCCCATGACCGACCGTTACTTCAACGCCCCTCTCGCCGAGGTCGACCCCGAGATCGCCCAGGTCCTCGATCGTGAGCTGAAGCGTCAGCAGACGTTCCTCGAGATGATCGCCTCCGAGAACTTCGTGCCCGTCTCGGTGCTGCAGTCGCAGGGCTCGGTGCTGACGAACAAGTACGCGGAGGGCTACCCCGGCCGCCGCTACTACGGCGGCTGCGAAGAGGTCGACGTCGCCGAGGAGCTGGCGATCCAGCGCGCGAAGGACCTGTTCGGCGCCGAGTTCGCGAACGTCCAGCCGCACTCCGGCGCCTCGGCCAACGCCGCCGTGCTGCACGCGATCGCCCGCCCGGGCGACACGCTGCTCGGCCTCTCGCTCGACCAGGGCGGGCACCTCACGCACGGCATGAAGATCAACTTCTCGGGCCGCCTGTACGACATCGTCGCCTACGGCGTGAACCCCGAGACTTCGACGATCGACATGGACGAGGTGCGTCGCCTCGCGATCGAGCACAAGCCGAAGGTCATCATCGCGGGCTGGTCGGCCTACCCGCGCACGCTCGACTTCGCCGCGTTCCGCGCGATCGCCGACGAGGTGGGTGCTCTGCTCTGGGTCGACATGGCGCATTTCGCCGGTCTCGTCGCCGCAGGGCTGCACCCCAACCCGGTTCCCCACGCGCACGTCGTCTCCTCGACCGTGCACAAGACCATCGGCGGCCCGCGCTCGGGCTTCATCCTCACCAACGACGCCGAGATCGCCAAGAAGATCAACTCCGCCGTCTTCCCCGGTCAGCAGGGCGGCCCGCTCATGCACGTGATCGCCGCCAAGGCGACCGCGTTCAAGCTCGCAGCGACTCCGGAGTTCAAGGAGCGCCAGGAGCGCGTGCTGCGCGGCGCCGCCATCCTCGCCGATCGTCTCTCGCAGCAGGACGTGAAGGATGCCGGCATCGGCGTGCGCTCCGGCGGCACCGACGTGCACCTCGTGCTCGTCGACCTGCGCGACGCCGCGATCGACGGCAAGCAGGCCGAAGACCTGCTGCACGAGATCCACATCACCGTGAACCGCAACGCCGTGCCGAACGACCCGCGTCCGCCGATGGTGACCTCGGGCCTGCGCATCGGCACGCCGGCGCTCGCCACGCGCGGTTTCGGCGACGCCGAGTTCACCGAGGTGGCCGACATCATCGCCCTCGCGCTGCTGCCCGGCGCCGACGTCGAGGCCCTCCGCGCGCGCGTCGACGCCCTCGCCGCCGCCTTCCCGCTCTACCCGGACCTGCAGCAGTGACCGCGGCGATCCTCGACGGCAAGGCCGCGGCGGCAGCCATCAAGGCCGAGCTCACCGAGCGCGTCGCCGCGTTGCGTGAGAAGGGCGTCGTTCCCGGCATCGCGACGGTTCTCGTCGGCGCCGATCCTGCGTCGCAGCTGTACGTGGGCATGAAGCACCGTCAGTCCGAGGCGATCGGCATGAACTCGATCCAGCGTGAGCTGCCGGCCGACGCCACCCAGGCCGAGGTCGAGGCTCTGATCGACGAGCTCAACGCCGATCCCTCCTGCCACGGCTACATCGTGCAGCTGCCCCTGCCGAAGCACCTCGACACCGACGCGATCCTCGAGCGGATCGACCCGGCGAAGGACGCGGACGGACTGCATCCGACCAACCTCGGCCGGCTCGTGCTCAACGTGAACGGCCCGATCCACACGCCTCTCCCGTGCACCCCCCGAGGTGTGATCGAGCTGCTGCTGCGCAACGACTACGACCTCAAAGGCAAGCACGTGGTCGTCGTCGGACGCGGCGTGACCATCGGTCGGCCCATGGGCCTGCTCCTCACGCGGCGCGAGATCAACGCGACCGTGACCCAGGTGCACACGGGCACCCCCGACATGTCGCCGTACCTGCGTGAGGCCGACGTGATCGTCGCCGGCGCAGGGGTCAAGCACCTCATCCGTGCCGAAGACGTCAAGCCGGGTGCGGCCGTGCTCGACGTGGGCGTCACCAGGGAGACGGATGCCGAGACCGGCAAGAGCCGCGTCTACGGCGACGTGCATCCCGATGTGGCCGAGGTCGCGGGATGGATCTCGCCCAACCCCGGCGGCGTCGGCCCGATGACCGTGGCACTGCTCATGACGAACGTCGTCGAGGCGGCCGAGCGGCTGGTCTGACCTCAGCCGAGCTCGTCGAACATGCGGCGCTGCTCGGCTGTGAGCCCGTCGTGCAGTTCGCGGCGACCCTCGGCGGTCGCTGCGGAATCGGCTGCAGGCGAGGAGGTCGCCGAGCGCGGCGAGGCGTCGGATGCTGCGGCGCCCCTTCTCGGCGACAACCTCGTCTGCACGGCGTCATACACGTCCGAGGCCTTCGCGCGCAGACGATCGTCGACCTGGTCGTAGATCACCCATCCGACGAGCAAGATCAGCGGAGGCAGTGCGAAGCCCGTGAATCCGCGCGCCGTGACACCGCTGAGGACCACGGTGCCGACCCAGATGACGAGCTCGACGGCGTAGACGAGCGCGTACTGAAGGATCTTCTCGCCCACGCGGCCGCGGCCGGCTGCTGACCGGGCGGCCGACCGCCGGAACGCGGCTGTGAGCGCCGGTTTGACGAAGAGGGCTGCCGCTGTGAGCACGACGGATGCCCAGAGGGCGCTCAGCCCCACCGACACCGTGCGGAAGAGAAGGCCGATGAGCAGGAGCACGACGACGTCGAACACGTAGAGCGCGGCGAACCGGACGATGGCGTTCTTCATGCGACCAGAATCCCACACCGGCCGCGGAGCGGCATCATGGGCGGCGCGCATCGTCGACGTCAGGCGTCGCGGGGGAATGCGCGCTCCACGGCGTCGAGCACGGCCGTGTATGCGGCATCCCAGTCGGCGACGCCGGAAGCCACGCCGGCCAGCTCCAGGCTGACGGCGCCGTGCACCTGCGCCCAGACCGTCAGCGCCGCCGTCGTGACCTGGGCTTCGGGCACCCTGGCGGAGAGGGCGCGCACGAGAGGGGCCATCGCGGAGGAGGTCACCGCCGGGTCCGGCGCGCAGTCGTCGGCAGTGGCGAGTGCGCCGCCGAACATCAGGCGGTACAGCGCCGGGTTCGACGTCGCCCAGTCGCGGTAGGCGCGCCCGAGCGCGCGGAGACCGTGCGGCTCGGTGGCCGCCTGGGCTGCCCCGAACGACGCGAACGCGTGCTCGATGACCGCCGCGAGCAGGCGGGCCTTGCCGCCGAAGAGCGAGTAGATCGCGGTCGTCGAGGTCCCCGCGGCCTGGGCGACGTCGCGCAGGCTGATCCTCTCCGGGCCTTTGGCGTCGACCATCTCTGCGGTGATGCCGAGAAGCCGGTCGCGCAGGGCGGCGTCATGGGAAACGGGTCTTGCCATGGCATCGATCGTATCGTAACGTTGTTGTATAACGATGTTACGTAACAGTGTGATGGGAGTGAGATGGTTCAACAGGTCTATCCCGGCCGCTTCACGGCCACGCCGGAGGGCTCGGACGTCACGGTCTTCCTCATCGGCATGCGCGCCAACCGGTGGTGGGAGCTGGGCAAGGTGTGGTGGACGGCGAGCAGGATGCCGCCCATGCTGCGCCACCTCGCGAGGCATCCCGACGCGGGCATGCTCGGGGCGCACAACTGGTTCGGTCGCACCACGCTCCTGCTGTCGTACTGGCAGAGCCCCGAGCATCTGCAGCGGTTCGCCGCCGACCGCGACGCGCCGCACCTGCAGCCATGGCGCGACTACATGCGCCGTCTGCAGGGATCAGGGAGCGTGGGGGTCTGGCACGAGACCTACCAGGTGCCCGTGGCCGATCTCGAGGCCGTGTACGTCGACATGCCGGCCTTCGGTCTCGCCGCAGCGACGACGCACGTGCCGATCGGCCCGGGGATGAAGACGGCACGTCAACGGCTGGGTCGCTGACGCCTGCCCGCCGCTCGTGCAGACAGGAGCGCTGAAGGCCGACGCGATCGGTCGCCCTCAGGCCTCAGGCCTGAGGCCTGAGGGCGCCTGCGCTGCGCCCATCGTGCTCTCGACGCCGGTGATGCGCGCGTGCTCGTCGAACCGGAACGTCATTGATCCGCTGGAGTCAGACACGACGGCACCCGTGAACGCGTCGTCGGTCCAGGTCAGCGGCCATTCGGCCAGCCGCGCCAGGTCCCACACCGAGGTGCGCGCGTCGGGAAGCGCGAGTCCCGACAGCACGCGCGGCAGGACGATCGCCGCTGCGGCGACCGTGAGAGAGGGCAGGGGAGCGTCGAGCAGGAACACGGCTCGCGTGCCACCGCCGATCGGCGCGGAATAGTACGGGGAACGCCCGGTGATCTCGACAGCCGCGCCTCCCACCGTGTGCGCCGCCGCGGCGATCCAGTCGCTGTCGCCCGACGCGCCCTCGGGGAAGGGAAGCTCACCGCTCGTGAGCTCGGAGACGCCGTTGGCCTCGCCGAAGGCGCGCAGCGGCGCCGCGACGCCCTGCCGGTCGCCGTGCGGGTGAGCCCACGCCCAGAGCAGTGAGCGGGGACCGGGCGCGATCGTGGCGACGAGGTGCGCGTGGGTGACGAGCTGTCGTGACGGATCGTCGTTCGCGCTGAAGGTGATCGTCCCCGCCGTCATGTCGGCGTCCCACCGGTGGTCGCCCAGGGCCTCCGTCGCCGCGGCGAGCTGGTCCTGGCGGAGGGCGGTGTAGAGGGCGGCGCGGTCGGCGAGCGGCTGGAGTGCGGCGAACGTCATGTCCCCAGTCTCGCCGTGATTGCTATGAATCCGCCACCGCTTGCGGCGCGATGGCCCCCTCTGCGCGCCCCATCCGCCAGACGCTCGGCACGAGCATGGTGCCGAGGGCGATGACGACGTAGATGACGGCGGAGGTGACGAGCAGCGTCGCGACGTCGACGTGCCCGATCAACCAGCCGAAGGCGAGCGTGCCCAGCGGCATGGCCACGAAGCTGGCGAGCATGTCATAGCTGGCCACGCGCGAGAGCTTGTCGCCGGGGATCTGCTCCATCTCGGTCACGTTCCACCCCGTGTTGAACACTTCGACGCCCGCTCCCGCGATGAATGCGGCGACCGCCACGACGACCGCGTGCGGGTGGAGACCGAGCATCGCGAGCGGGATGGCCAGCGCGCTGATGGCGAGCATGCCCCAGCGCAGCGGACGCTTGAGCGGCAGCCACATCATCAGCAGGGTCATCACGAGGATGCCTGCGCCCTCTGCGCTGAGGACCCAGCCCCATCCGGCGATCCCGAGCCGCGGATCGTTCTTTGCGATGTACGGGCCCGCGACGGCCCAGGCGCCGATGTGGATCGCGTTGAGCAGCATGAAGGCCAGACAGATGCTCCACATCCAGGTGCGCGACCAGAACTCGTTCCAACCGGTACGGAGATCGCGGAGGAAGCTCGATCCGGACGGGGCGGGCGCGGGCAGGCGGACCATCGCCAGGAGCACGATCGCGATCGCCCAGCCTGCGGCCTGGATCAGCATCACCCACGCGGGACCCGCCGTCGCCACCAGGATGCCGGCGATGATCGGGCCCCCGATCGTCGTCGCGGAGCGCACGAACGACAGCATCGCGTTCGCCTGCTGCAGGTGCGCTGGGGTGGTCAGCTGGGGGATGATCCCCTGCATGGCGGGCATCACGAACGCCGAGGAGGCGCCGTTCACGGCAGACAGCACGGCGAGCAGGGGCACGGATGCCGTCCCGCTGAACAGCAGCACGGCGGTCGTGCCGATCGAGAGGATGTCGACCACGTAGCAGGTCCGGATGACCAGGGCACGGGGGAGCCGGTCGGCCACGACGCCGCCGAACACCAGGAACACGACGTTCGCCAGGGTGAAGACCGTGAGGACGAAAGCGAGGGACTGAGGAGAGTTGTCGATCCCCAGCACCGCGAACGCGAGAGCTATCGACGACATCGAGCCGGCCGTCATCGTGATGGCGCGCGCCAGGAAGAACCACCGGAATCCTCGGTCATGCAGGGCGGCGAGAGACGGCATCCGCCTATCTTGGCAGGCAGCCGCCGCGCCGCCGGGATTCAGGTCGCATGAATCGCCCGTTTCCGGTCTCGGAGAGGGCAAAACATGCGACCCGAACGGGGAGAGGGGTCAGTAGCTGGCGCGAGCGGAGGTGTCGGATGCCGGGATGAAGCGTGCGGCGAGGCCCTCCGAGGCGCGCGCGAGGAGGGCCACGTCGGCCCCGACGGCGACGAAGTCCGCCCCGCCGTCGATGTATGCGTCGGCCGCCACCGGATCGAAGGCGTTCACCCCGACGGGCTTGCCGGCTGCCTTCGCCGCGGCGAACACGCGCTCGACGGCTGCCACGACGTCGGGGTGCGTCTGCTGTCCCAGCAAGCCCATGGAGGCGGAGAGGTCGGACGGCCCGACGAAGACCGCGTCCACACCGTCGACGGCGGCGATCGCGGCGGCGGCGTCGACACCGGATGCCGTCTCGATCTGGACCGTCAGCGAGGTGTGCTGCGCCGACTCCTGCAGGTAGCGGTCGACGCGGTTCCAGCGTGCGCTGCGGGCGAGCGCGCTGCCGACCCCTCGCACGCCCTCGGGCGGGTACCGGGTCGCGGCGACCGCGGCCCGCGCCTCGTCGGCCGACGACACCATGGGCACGATGATGTCCTGCGCGCCCAGGTCGAGGACCTGCTTGATGGCCACGGAGTCGTTCCAGGGCACCCGGACAACCGGAGCGATGGGGTAGGCCGCGACGACCTGCAACTGCACGAGCACGCTCTCCAACGTGTTCGCCGAGTGCTCCATGTCGATGAGCAGCCAGTCGAGGCCGGACCCCGCGGCGACCTCGGTGACGAGCGGACTGCCGGAGCACGCCCACATGCCGATGAGAGAGCGGTCGGCGTCGGCCAGCCGCTCGCGGAACGACGGATTCAGACGAAGCGGCATGTGATGGTTCCCATCGGTCCGTAGTCGCACAGCACCTCATCGCCGCGCGACACCCACATCGGGCGCGTGAACGATCCTGCCAGGATGATCTCCCCTGCTTCCAGGCGCGCGCCGTGCTGGTGGAACTTGCTCGCCAGCCAGGCGACACCGGTGGCGGGGTGGTTCAAGACGCCCGCGGCGACGCCGGTCTCCTCGATCTCGCCGTTCCTGAAGAGCAGCCCCGGCACCCAGCGCAGGTCGATCTCATCGGGGCGCTTGCGCACGTCGCCGAGCACCATCGCGCCGTAGGCGGCGTTGTCGCTGATGGTGTCGACGATCGTGCGGCCCTCCAGCTCGATGTGCGAGTTCAGCACCTCGAGGGCGGGCACGGCGTAGTCGATCGCCGCCAGCGCATCGTCGAGCGTGCACTCGGGGCCCTCGAGCGGATGCTTCAGCACGAAGGCCAGCTCCACCTCGATGCGCACGTTCGAGAAGTGGTCGACCGGGATCTCGGCGCCGGACCGGTACACGGTGTCGTCGAACATGACGCCGTAGTCGGGCTCGGTGATGCCGGTCGCCTGCTGCATCGCCTTGGAGGTCAGCCCGATCTTGCGGCCGATGAGCCTGCGCCCCGCGGCGATCTGCGAGTCGCGCCACACGCCCTGGATCGCGTACGAGTCCTCGACGGTCGCCTCGGGGTAGCGCGCGGTGATGCGCGGGATCACGCCGTGCGTGCGGTCGGCCTCGGCGAGCTCGGCCGCGATCTGCGCGATGGTGTCTGCTGACAGCATCCGTTCCTTCTTCCTTCCCTGCACCCGCCGATACGAGCTGCGGCTGACGCCGACGCGCGCGTCCGGGCGAAGCGATGTTCCTGGTGAGGACAATCGGGGGTAGGGGGTCCCCGCTCTTGTCCTCACCAGGAACATCGCGGAGCCTCCACACGAGGCCTAGAGCTGGTGACCCAGCTTGTACTCGCCCTGCTTCCATTCCGGCATGGACTTCTCGCCCTCGTCGGCGCGGGTGTAGCTGAACCCGTCGGCGCCGATGGTGACGGCCATCTCGGAGCTGTCGGTGCGCGCGACGACCGGCTGCGGGTTGCCGTCGAGGTCGAGCACGAGCGAGGCATCCGTGTACCACGACGGGACGACCGGGTTGCCCCACCAGTCGCGGCGCTGGTTGTCGTGGACGTCCCACGTGATGACGGGGTTGTCGGGGTCGCCGGTGTAGTAGTCCTGCGTGTACACCTCGACGCGGTGGCCGTCGGGGTCGCGCAGGTAGAGGTAGAACGCGTTGCTCACGCCGTGGCGGCCGGGGCCCCGCTCGATGGCGTCGGAGCGACGGAGAGCGCCGAGCTTGTCGCAGATCGCGAGGATGTTGTGCTTCTCGTGCGTCGCGAAGCACACGTGGTGCATGCGGGGGCCGTCGCCGCCGGTCATGGCGGTGTCGTGCACGGTGGGCTTGCGGCGCATCCACGCGGCGTAGACCGTGCCCTCTTCGTCCTGGATGTCCTCGGTGACGCGGAAACCCAGGTCCTGCATGAACTTCACGGCGCGCGGCACGTCGGGGGTGACCTGGTTGAAGTGGTCGAGGCGCACGAGCTCGCCGGGGATGTGCAGGTCGTAGCGCCACGACATCCGCTCCACGTGGGTGGTCGCGTAGAAGAACTCGTAGGGGAAGCCGAGTGGGTCGACGACGCGCACCGAGTCGCCGATGCCCTTGACGAAGCCGTCGGGGTTGCGGCGTACGTCGCAGCCGAGCTCGGTGTAGAACGCGACGGCGCGGTCGAGGTCCTCCGGCGTGCGCACGCGGTACGAGAACGCGGCGACGGCGGCGATCGGCCCCTTGCGCAGCACGAGGTTGTGGTGGATGAACTCCTCGGTCGAGCGCAGGTAGATGGCCTCGTCGTCCTCCTCCGTGACGTACAGGCCGAGGATGTCGACGTAGAACTGGCGCGAGGCGGCGAGGTCGGTGACGACGAGCTCCATGTAGGCGCAGCGCAGCACGTCGGGCGGAGTGCTCTTGGGGGTGGGCGTCGGGTTGTCGGTCTGGATCGGTGCTTCCTGCGATACGTAGTATCCCGAGGAGGTCAGCGTCATCTCGTCGCGGTGTGTCATCTCAGCGTCCTTGCCTGGTGATCGTCGCCCCGCCTCCGGTATGAGTTGTGGTCGGGAAATCGGCGATTTTCCGACCACAACTCATACCGGAGCGGGGGGTGTGAGAGGGGAGGGGGTCAGTTCTTGCCGAAGGTGGGGTTGTGCGGCGTGGAGGCGAGCGTGATGTGCACGCTCTGCTGGTCGGTGTAGAAGTCGATCGAGCGATAGCCGCCCTCGTGCCCGAGGCCCGACGCCTTCACCCCGCCGAACGGAGTGCGCAGATCGCGCACGTTGTTGCTGTTCAGCCACACCATGCCGGCCTCGACCGACTGCGCGAAGTTGTGCGCGCGCTTGAGGTCGTTGGTCCAGATGTACGCTGCGAGCCCGTACTTCGTGTCGTTCGCGAGCGACAGCGCCTCCTCCTCTGAATCGAAGGGCGTGATCGCGACGACCGGCCCGAAGATCTCCTCCTGGAAGATGCGGGCATCGGGGGCGACGTCGGCGAACACGGTCGGTGCGACGAAGTTGCCCTCGGGGAAGCCCTCGGGGCGGCCGCCGCCGGCGACGAGACGACCCTCCGTCTTGCCGATCTCGACGTACGACATGACCTTCTCGTAGTGCTCCGGGTGCACGAGGGCGCCGACCTCGGTGGCGGGGTCGTGCGGGTAGCCGACGCGCACGCGCTTCGCCTGCGCGGCATAGCGCTCGACGAAGTCGTCGTAGATCGACCGCTCGACGAGGATGCGGGACCCCGCGGTGCAGCGCTCGCCGTTGAGGGAGAAGACGCCGAAGATGGTGGCGTCGACGGCGGCCTCGATGTCGGCGTCGGCGAAGACGACCGCGGGCGACTTGCCGCCGAGCTCCATCGAGAGCCCCTTGAGGAACGGGGCGGCGTTGCCGAAGATGATCTGCCCCGTGCGGCTCTCGCCGGTGAACGAGATGAGCGGCACGTCCGGGTGCTTCACCAGGGCGTCGCCGGCGTCTTCGCCGAGGCCGTTGACGAGGTTGAAGACGCCCGTCGGGAGGCCGGCCTCTTCGAAGATGCCCGCCCACAGCGATGCCGACAGCGGCGTGAACTCGGCGGGCTTGAGCACCACCGTGTTGCCGGTGGCGAGCGCGGGGCCGAGCTTCCACGACTCGAGCATGAACGGCGTGTTCCATGGCGTGATGAGCCCGGCCACGCCGATGGGCTTGCGATTGACGTAGTTCATCTGGCGGCCGGGCACCTTGAAGGCGTCGTCGGCCTGCGCGACGATGAGGTCGGCGAAGAAACGGAAGTTCTCGGCCGCGCGGCGGGCCTGACCGAGCGCCTGCGTGATCGGCAGGCCCGAGTCGTACGACTCCAGCTCGGCGAGACGCGCGTCGCGGGACTCCACGATGTCGGCGATGCGGTGCAGCACGCGGCTGCGCTCGCGGGGGAGCATGCGCGGCCAGGGGCCCTCGTCGAAGGCACGCTTGGCGGCGGCCACGGCGAGCTCGATGTCGGCCTTCTTGCCGGCGGCGGCCGTGGTGTAGGTCTCGTTGGTCACCGGGTCGAGCACGTCGAAGGTGTCGCCGTCGACGGAGTCGACGAACGCGCCGTCGATGTAGTGCTGGATGTGGTCGGGCAGGTCGGCGGGGATGCGGGAATCGGTCATGAGCCTTCTCCAGGAGTGTGGGTGGAACGTGCATGCAGCGCGTCGAGGAACGCATCCCTCGTGCGCCAGCGGTGGTTTCGGGCGGCGAGCTCGATCTCCAGGGCGTCTGCGCCACCGCGGATGAGCTCGAGGATCTGGGTGTGCTCGTCGACCGAGTGCTGGGCGCGGCCCGGCACGTACGCGAACGTGGAGTCGCGGATGCCGGACAGTCGCGCCCACCCGCGGTGCACGAGATCGAGCAGGTGCGGATTGGGGCACGGCTCGAAGAGCACGGAGTGGAACTCCCGGTTGAGCTCGGTGAACGCGTGCGCGTCGAAGTGCTCCAGCATCCGCGCCATCTTGGCGTTGACCTCGGCAGCCTCGTCCAGCGCCGCCTCGTCGAGCAGGGGAGCGGACAGGGCGGTGGCCGCGCCCTCGACGAGCCCGAGCGTCTGCATCGCGTGCGCGTACTCGCTCTCGTCGACGAGCGTCACGCGCGCGCCGACGTTGCGCTCGAAGGTCACCAGACCTTCGGCCTCGAGCCGTCGGATCGCCTCGCGCACGGGCACGACGCTCATGTTCAGCTCCTCGGCGATCGAGCCGAGCACGAGCCGGTAACCGGGGCCGAAGGCGTGCGCCGAGATGCGGGAGCGGATCCAGGTGTACGCCTGCTCCGACTTGCTGGCGCTGGCGACGGAGGTCATGCCCGCCCCGTCTCCGCCGAGTACTTCGCGCGCCACTCGGCGTTCATCGGGAACAGTCCGTCGACGGGGTGTCCAGCCGCGACCTGCTCGGCGATCCAGGCGTCTTCGGCCTCCTGCGCGAGCGCGTCGTCGACGACCTCCTCGACGAGCGCGGGCGGGATGACGATCACGCCGTCTCCGTCGCCGATGATGATGTCGCCCGGCTGCACGGTCGCTCCGCCGCAGGAGATCGTGACGTCGACGTCCCACGGCACGTGTTTGCGTCCGAGCACGGACGGATGCGGGCCCTGCGAGAACACCGGAAGGCCGATCTCCGCGACCGCATCGAAGTCGCGCACGCCGCCGTCGGTCACGACCCCAGCGGCGCCGCGGGCCTTCGCGCGCAGGGCGAGGATGTCGCCGAGTGTGCCGGTGGTCGCGTCTCCGCGCGCCTCGATGACGATGACCTCACCCTCGCCGACGGCGTCGAAGGCGCGCTTCTGGGCGTTGTAGCCCCCGCCGTGGCCGGCGAAGAGGTCTTCGCGGAAGGGCACGAAGCGCAGCGTCTTCGCCGTGCCGACGATCTTGGAGCCGGCGATGTTCGCCGAGACGCCGTCGATGAAGCACGAGTGGTGGCCGCGCTTGCGCAGCTGGGCCGAGAGCCCGGCCGTCGGGGCCTCGAGCAGCTTGGCGCGCAGTTCGGGGGAGAGGCCGTGCGTGGTCTCCTCGGCCGGCGGGAGCCCGGCCGCCTCACGGGAACCCCACGCCTCGGTGCGCTGCAGGTCGTCGACCGCAGGGAGCGATCCGAGCTCGCCGTCGAAGGGCATCTCGCCCTGCGTGACGGTGGTCACCAGCCGGCCGGAGGTCGGGGCGCCAGGAGCGTCGGGGGCGTCGACCTCGATCTCGACGACGTCGCCCGGCACGATCACAGACGATCCGGCGGGGGTGCCGGTGAGGATGACGTCTCCCGGTTCGAGCGTGAAGTGCTGCGACAGGTCGGCGATCAGCTGTGCGAGCGGGAAGATGAGGCCGGCCGTGGTGTCGTCCTGCCGCAGTTCGCCGTTCACCCACGCCCGCACGCGCAGGGCCGCGGGGTCGACGGCGCTCGCGTCGATGAGCTCGGGGCCGAGCGGGGTGTAGCCGTCGCCGCCCTTGGACCGGACGTTGGAACCCTTGTCGTTGGCGCGGAGGTCGTACAGGCCGAGGTCGTTGGCCGCCGTCACCCAGGCGACGTGCTTCCAGGCGTCGTCGAGCGAGACTCTGCGGGCGGCTGCGCCGATGATGAGCGCGATCTCGCCCTCGAATGCGAGCAGCTCGGTGCCTGCGGGGCGCTCGACCGTGCCACCGGAGACGCCGACGGAGCTGGCGGGCTTGAAGAAGTACGACGGGTGGGCCGGGCGTCGGCCGCGCTGGTCGGCGCGGGAGGCGTAGCTCAGGTGGATCGCGATGATCTTGCCGGGGCGGGGGATTGATGCCGTCACGGATGCGCCTCCTCGCGCTCGTCGTCGATGCTTGTGCGTCGTATCCGAAATCATATATCATCGGCTCCACCCCGGCAAGCACGCCGTTCCCCCTCGGATGTGCGCCGTGACAACGCCGTCACCAGCAAAGGAGACACCCCATGAGCGGGCAGTCACAGGGCGGATTCACGCCCACCGGAACCATCGCATCCGCGGCAGACCGCCGCCGCGTGGTCTTCGCCACCATCGTCGGCACCACCGTGGAGTGGTACGACTTCTTCATCTACGCCACCGCCGTCGGCCTCGTGTTCGGCCAGCTCTTCTTCGAGCCGCTCGGGGCGAACAGTGCACTCATCGCGTTCGCCACCGTCGGGGTGAGCTTCCTGTTCCGCCCGCTGGGCGCTTTCCTCGCGGGTCACTTCGGTGACAAGCTCGGCCGCAAGACCGTGCTGATGTGGACGCTGATCCTCATGGGTGCGGCGACCGCGCTCATCGGCGTGCTGCCCACGTATCAGACGATCGGCCTCGCAGCACCGATCCTCCTCGTGCTCCTGCGCATCCTCCAGGGGATCTCCGCCGGCGGCGAGTGGGGAGGAGCGGTGCTCATGGCCGTCGAGCACGCGCCGCGCACCAAGCGCGGCATCTTCGGCGCCTCGCCGCAGATCGGGGTCCCGCTCGGACTGCTGCTGGCTTCGGGCGTGATGGCCCTGATGACCGCGCTCGCCCCCGGCGACCAGTTCGTCGCGTGGGGGTGGCGCATCCCGTTCCTCTTCAGCATCGTGCTGATCCTCGTCGGCTACTACGTGCGACGCCGCGTGGAGGAGAGCCCGGTGTTCGCCGAGCTGGCCGAACGCAAGGAGATGGCCCGGATGCCCATCGTGCAGCTGTTCCGCAAGCACCTGCTGCTCGTGATCATCGCCGCGCTGGTCTTCGCCGGCAACAACGCGGTCGGCTACATGACCACGGGCGGGTACATCCAGGGCTACGCCACGAACCCCGACGGCCCCATCGGGCTGGAGCGCGGCCCCGTGCTCTGGGCCGTGACCGGATCCGCCGTGACGTGGCTGCTGACGACGCTGATCGCCGGCTGGGTCTCCGACCGCATCGGACGCCGCACGACCTACATCGTCGGCTGGATCCTGCAGCTGATCGGTGTGTTCACGCTGTTCCCGCTGGTGAACACCGGGCAGATCTGGCTGGTCTTCGCGGGTCTCGCGATCCTCACGATCGGGCTCGGGTTCACGTACGGGCCGCAGGCTGCGCTGTACACGGAGCTGTTCCCCGCGAGCATCCGCTTCTCCGGGGTGTCGATCTCGTACGCGATCGGCGCCATCGCCGGGGGTGCGTTCGCCCCCACCATCGCGACCGCGATCGTGCAGGCGACCGGCTCGACGGAGGCCGTGACGTGGTACCTCGCCGGCATGACGGTGATCGGCCTGGTGGCGACCCTGCTGCTGCGCGATCGTTCCGGCATCCCGCTCGGCCCCGACCGCGAGGATGAGCAGACCGTGAGCCCGATCTACGGGGTCGCAAAGGCCTGAGGTGCTCGCGTCGCCCGGGTGCGTCGTGCACCCGGGTGGCGCTGTGTGCGTCGTGCATCCGGGCGGCGCGTGTGTCTGGGCGCCGGTGCGTGGACCTGCGGCGAAGTGTTCGCTTTGTCGGGAGCTGTCCCGTTCGTCGGGAGAAACCGGTGCGACACGCCGAGTCTCGGCCGGGTGCTCCCGACAGAGCGGACGTCAGCCCTCGAGCGACGCGCGGATAGCGGATGCCGAGCGCTGCAGACGCGCAGCGATCTCGCGGTCGTCGATCGCGGTGGCGACGTGCACGACCGCGATCGCGGCTGCGCGCTGCCCGCGGAGCGGCAGGGGCACGGCGACCGATTGCACCGTCGGGATGACCTCGTCGTGGCTCGTCGTGTACCCCCGCTCGCGAGAAGCGGCGACCTCGGCCCGGAGCGCCGGTGCGGCATCCGCCGGCCACTCTGCGGAGTCGAGCTGGGCGAGGATCGCCTTTCCCGGTGCGCCCACGGTGATCGGATGCCGTGCGCCGGGGCGCTGAGCGACGCTGGCGACGGCGTGCCGCGGTTCGATGCTCGCCAGGGTGATGCAGTCGTCGCCGTCGAGCACGGCGAGGAACGCCGTCATGCCGAGTTCGTTGGCGATCGCCGTCAGCTCGGGGAGGGCTTCGGACTGCAGATCGTGGGCGACTCCTGCCGCCAGCGCGGCCATGCGGGCGCCGAGGCTCACGGCCCCTGATCCGTCGCGGGCGACGAGGCGATGGTCCTCGAGCGTGCGCAGGAGCCGGTACGCGATCGATCGGTGCACGCCGAGTCGAGCCGCGATCTCGTCGATCGTGAGAGGTTCTCGGGCGTCCGCGAGCACCTCGAGAATCCGGATGCCGCGGCTGAGTGTCTGCGAGGCGGGTGCGGTGTCGGGCATGCGGGGTGCTCCCTTGCGCGCGGCGGAGGTGATGTCTACGCTGATGTTCAATAGTAGAACAGTACGTTCGAATATAGAACACGCAGTTCGGAGCCGCAAACCTCGCAACGCAGCGGAAGGAAATCGACGACGATGCAATTCCACCACCACGGCTACGTGTCGGGAGACCCCCGCGTCCTGCCCGCAGGCGTGTCTGATCGTCCAGCCGAGCTCCCGGAAGAGGTCGACGTGCTCATCGTCGGCTCGGGCCCAGCCGGCATGCTCCTCGCGGCCCAGATGTCGCAATACCCGTCCATCACGACACGCATCATCGAGAAGCGCGACGGCCGCCTCGTGCTCGGCCAGGCCGACGGCATCCAGCCGCGCAGCGTCGAGACCTTCCAGGCCTTCGGCTTCGCCGAGCGCATCATCGCCGAGGCGTACAACATCGGCTGGATGAACTTCTGGGGCCCGAATCCCGACAAGCCCGACGAGATCATCCGCACCACTAGGACGGCCGACTACGCGTACGACATCTGCGAGTTCCCGCACCTCATCGTCAACCAGGCGCGCGTGCTGGACTACTTCGCCGAGGCCGCAGCGCACGGGCCGGGGCGCATCGTGCCCGACTATGGCGTGGAGTTCCTCGGCCTCACGGTGCACGACGAGGGGGAGTACCCGGTCGAGATCTCGGTGCGCGAGCGCGGGATCGAACGCACCGTGCGCGCGAAGTACGTCGCCGGATGCGACGGCGCGCGCAGCCGGGTCCGCGACGCGATCGGGCGCACGCACGTCGGCGCCATGGCCGCGCACGCGTGGGGCGTGATGGACGTTCTCGTCAACACCGACTTCCCGGACTGGCGCATCAAGTGCGCCATCAACTCGGCGGCGGGCAACATCCTGCACATCCCGCGGGAGGGCGGATACCTCAGCCGCATGTACATCGACCTCGGCGAGGTCGCGGCCGACGACGACCACCGGGTGCGGCAGACGCCCATCGAGGAGATCATCCGCCGCGCCAACGCGATCCTGCATCCGTACTCGATCGACGTGAAGCAGGTCGCCTGGCACAGCGTGTACGAGGTCGGCCACCGCGTCACAGACGGGTTCGACGACGTGATCGACGAGTCCGGTCGCACTCCGCGCGTGTTCCTCACCGGCGACGCCTGCCACACGCACAGCGCCAAGGCGGGTCAGGGCATGAACGTCTCGATGCAGGACGGCTTCAACCTGGGATGGAAGCTCGGCTCGGTGCTGACCGGTCGGGCGCCGGAATCGCTGCTGGCGACGTACGGGGCCGAGCGCCGCCCGGTCGCGCAGCAGCTCATCGACTTCGATCGCGAGTGGTCTTCGCTCATGGCCCGCAAGCCTGAGGAGATCTCCGATCCCGACGAGCTGGCGACGTTCTACCTCGGTACTGCCGAGTTCCCCTCTGGGTTCATGACGCAGTACACGTCGTCGATGATCATCGGCACGGATGCGCACCAGGACCTCGCGGTCGGGTTCCCGCTGGGCAAGCGGTTCAAGTCGGCCGAAGTGGTGCGCGTCGGCGACGGGAACGTGATCCATCTCGGCCATCACGCGAAGGCCGACGGCCGTTGGCGCGTGTACGCGTTCGGCGACCGCGACGGCTCGGCCCTCGAGGCCTGGGCGGATGCCGCGGCGCCGGTGTTCGCGCGGTTCACGCCGGCGGATGCCGACGTCGACGCGGTGTTCGACGTGAAGGCGGTGTATCAGCAGCCGTTCGAGCAGGTCGAGGTGACGACGACCCCCGCGCTGTTCCAGCCGAAGACGGGGCCTCTCGGCCTCACGGACTGGGAGAAGGTCTATGCGGCCGGCCCGTCGAAGTGGACCGAGACCGACATCTTCGAGGCGCGCGAACTGTCGCGCGACGGCGTCGTGGTCGTCGTGCGCCCGGACCAGTACGTCGCGGCGGTATTCCCGCTCGACGGCGTGGACGAGCTGGCGGGGTTCCTGGAGGGGGCCTTCCTCCCGGCATCCTGAGGCCGGGAGGCGGCATGCGCGGCACGCGGACGTGCAGTCTCGGAGGAAGATCCATCTTCCGGCTGAGGATTCCGCACCGAAGCTCAGCCCGAGAGGCGGTTCTCCTCCCGAGCCGCAGAGGATGCGGCGGGGTAGGGATGCAGTGCTGGGTAGGTATGCCCCCATGACACGTGTCATGCCGAAGACGTGACAGCGGCATCCGGAGCCGCTGGCCGCGGTTCAGGATGCTGGATGCATGGACACATCAGCATCCGCCGTCATCGAACTGACCGACGTGCGGCGTCATTTCGGGTCGGGAGAGCGTCGCGTGCAGGCCGTCGACGGCGTGAGCCTCCGCATCGAGCGGGGAGAGGTCGTCGCCCTGCTCGGCCCCAACGGCGCAGGCAAGACCACCACGCTCGACATGCTGCTCGGGCTCGCGGAGCCGAGCTCCGGAGAGGTCGAGGTGCTGGGCGGACGCCCTGCCGTCGCCTCGAAGTCGGGCGCCATCGCCGCCGTGCTGCAGACCGGCGGGCTGCTCGGCGACCTCACCGTGGGCGAGACCGTCGAGCTCATCGCCTCACTGCATGGCAGGGCCGCGCTCGACCGTGTGCCCGTGGTGATGCTCCGCGCGGACCTCGACGGCCTCGCCCGGCGCAAGGTGTCGAAGTGCTCCGGCGGTGAGCAGCAGCGCGTCAAGTTCGCGCTCGCCATGGTGCCCGACCCCGACATCCTCGTGCTCGACGAGCCGACGGCGGGCATGGACGTCACCGCCCGCCGCCACTTCTGGGACGTGATGCGTGCCGACGCCGACGCCGGCCGCACCATCGTGTTCGCCACCCACTATCTCGAGGAGGCGGAGCAGTTCGCCCGCCGCACCGTCGTGATGCACCGGGGCACCGTCGTTGCCGACGCCCCGACCGCGCAGCTGCGCGCCGGTCTCGGGTCGCGCACGGTCTCGGCGACGGTCGCCGCGGCCGACTCGTCCGCCCTCGTCGATACCCTGTCGGCGCTTCCCGGCGTCGACGGCATCCGCATCGACGCCGATCGGCTGAGCCTGCGCGCCGCCGACTCCGACGCCGCTGCCCTCGCTCTGCTCCAGGCGGGTGCCCGCGATCTGGAGATCGCCGCGCCCACCCTTGAAACCGCATTCACCGCTCTCACGGAGGCCTGACCGATGCTTCTCTCATCCACCATGCTGCGCATCGAAGCCGTCCGCCAGCTGCGCAACCCCTACACGCTCGCGTTCACCCTGGCGATGCCGGTGGCGATGTACCTCCTGTTCGGCGCGAGCATGAGCTACGGCAAGCTCTCCGCGGGCCACGGCAACGTCGCGTTCTACGTGATGACCTCGATGGCCGCCTACGGCACGGCCGTGGCGATGAGCTCGCTCACCTCCCTCGCCGCCACAGAGGCGAAGCAGGGCTGGGGCCGCCAGCTCGCCATGTCGCCGCTGTCGACCACCGGGTACGCGCTCACCAAGCTGCTCACCGCCGTCTCCTATGCCGCGCTGTCGGTGCTGGCCGTGTTCTTCGCCGGCCTCGTCACAGGCGCGGAGGCCGCCGAGGCCTGGCGCTGGTTCGCGACCGCGGGGATCGTGCTCGGACTCGGACTGATCTACGGCCTGTGGGGCCTCGGCGTCGGACTGTTCTTCAACGGCGACTCCGCCACCGCGCTCGCCTCGATCTCGATGACCTTCTTCGCGTTCTTCGGCAACGTCTTCATGCCGCTCGACGGCGTGATGCTCGACATTGCCCGGTTCACGCCCCTGTACGGCTTCGTGGCGCTGTGCCGGTGGCCGCTCACCGAGGGTCGCCTCACCACGGGGCAGACGGATCAGCTCTGGATGCTGGTGCTCAACGTCGCCGTCTGGGTGGTGCTGTTCGCGCTGCTGGTCATGGCCGGTGCCAAGCGCTCCCGGGCTCGTCAGTAAGTTGGACGCATGAGGGATCATCGCGGCGATGCCGCCGACTTCGCCGCCGCGGGAGCACCCCCGGCGGCGTGGGCGGCGGCCGGTGCGCGCCCGGAGGCGACGACCGGTGCGGCCGGGGCACGCCCGGAGGTGGCGAAGGATCCCTGGGCGCGGTTCGGCTGGCTCATGGCGGTGATCTGGCTGGTGTTCCTGCTCTACCCGCTGTTCGCGCTGATCGGCTCGGAGGCGCCGACGGCGTGGGTGGTCGTGGGCTGGGTCGCCCTGGTCGCGTTCGTCGTGCTGTACGTCAACGGCTTCATGTTCGGCATGCGGGGAGGCGGGGGACTGGGGCGTCCGGTCGCCCCGCGGCAGTGGGTGACGTTCGCGCTGCTCATCGTGTGTGCGCTGGTGTCCGTGCCCGCCGAGGGCGGATCGGCGCTGAGCTTCCTGCCGTTCATCATGTCGTTCGCCTCGTACGGGCTGACGCGGCTGTGGCACTGGATCACGCTCGGGGCCTCCGTCGCGGTGACCGCGGCGTGCGTGTTCTTCATCCCCGGCGGACTCGACTACATCTCCGTGCTGGCGATCGTGGCGCTGCTCGGCGTGGTGAACACGGTGTCGACCTGGCTGATCGTGCGCTCGAGCGAGGCCGATCGTCTGGGCCTGGAGCTCGCGACGAGCGAGGGCCGCGAGGCGGTGGCCCGCGACGTGCACGATCTGATCGGCCACTCCTTGACGGTCGTCGGGCTGAAGGCGCAGCTCGTGCGGCGCCTCATCGACACCGACCCCGAGCGGGCAAAGGCGGAGCTCGCCGACATCGAGCAGCTCACGGCCGAGGCGATCGCCGGCGTTCGTTCGACCGTGGCCGGGGCCAGGGCGACGAGCCTCGTCGAGCAGCTGGCGTCGTGCCGCGAGGCGCTGCAGGCGGGAGACGTGGAGCTGGTCGTCGAAGGCGCGCCGGGCGCGCTGTCGGCGGCGCAGGCGCTCACCGCGGCGTGGGTGCTGCGCGAGGCGACGACGAACACGCTGCGGCACGCCGGCGCCTCGCGCGTCGAGGTCATCATCGCTCCGGGGCGGTTCGTGGTGTCGGACGACGGGGTCGGCGGGGACAGGCCGGAGGGCAACGGCATCCGTGGCATGCGCGAGCGGGCATCGGCCGCGGGGGCGACGTTCTCGATCGGCCGCGGAGAGGGTGGCGGCACCCGCGTGGAGGTGACGTGGTGAGCATCCGTCTCGTGATCGTCGACGATCAGGCGCTCGTGCGGGGTGCGATGGGCGCGCTGCTCGACCTCGAAGACGACCTGGCTGTTGTGGGGATGGCCGCCGACGGCGCCGAGGCGCTGCGGTTGGTCGCGGAGCTCGCGCCTGACGTGTGCCTCATGGACGTGCAGATGCCCGGCATGGACGGCATCGAGACCACGCGGATGCTGCGCGCGGCGAATCCTGGAACCCGGGTGCTGGTCGTGACGACCTTCGCCCGCCCCGGCTATCTGCGGACCGCGCTCGACGCGGGCGCGAGCGGGTTCATCGTCAAGGACACCCCGGCGGAGAAGCTGGCGGATGCCGTTCGGCGGGTGCATTCCGGGATGCGGGTGCTCGATCCGGCGCTGGCGGAGGAGAGCCTGTTCAACGGAGCGAACCCGCTCAGTGATCGCGAGCGGCAGGTGCTGCGGCTGGCCGCGGACGGGCGCTCGGCCGCGGCGATCGCGGCCGAGGTCTTCCTCTCCGCAGGCACGGTGCGCAACCATCTGTCCGCGGCCATCGGCAAGACCGGCGCCGCCAACCGCGCCCAGGCGGTGCGCATCGCCCAGGACAAGGGATGGATCTGAGGCTCGTGCGTGCCGGGGGAGCGAGCGCAGGAAGTCCGCCCGAGATCAGGAGATCCGCGCGGATTCTTGCTGTTCTCGCGCGGTTCTCCTGATCTCGGACGCCGGGGGCGCGGATGTCGGTGGCCCGGCGTAGGTTCGTCTCGTGCGGGAGGCTCCCGCGGAAGAAGGTGTGACATGACCTGGAAGATCGAGCTCATCTTCGTGCCGGTGACCGATGTCGACCGCGCGAAGGAGTTCTACACCAAGATCGGGTTCAACCCCGATCACGACCAGACTCCGTACGAGGGGCTGCGGTTCGTGCAGATGACCCCGCCGGGTTCGGCGTGCTCGATCGCGTTCGGCACCGGGCTCGACATCCCGCTCGAACCGGGCCAGCAGAAGACCATCCAGGTGGTGGTGCCCGATGCCGACGAGGCGAAGGCACAGCTCGAGGCGGTCGGCGTCGCGACGCGCGGTGTCGAAGACCTCGGCTGGGGCAGGTTCGTGTGGTTCGACGACCCCGACGGCAACACGTGGACGCTGCAGGAGCTCCCCGACTACGCCGCAGCGAAGCAGCAGGAGGGCTGAGCGAAGCAGCAGGAGGGCTGAGCGGAGTCGTCTGGCGCGTCAGCGGGCGGCGAGGGCCAGCCGTTCCTCGGGGGCGCCCGCAGGAAGGGCGCCCGCCTGCGGGGTCGTCAGCCGATGCGTGTCGCGCCGCCCGACACCGTGATGCCGCCGGACGGCGGGATCGTCACGGCGAGCAGGCTCGGACGTCCGACGTGAACTCCCTGACGGATCTGGATCGTGCGTCCGACGAAGCCGTGCTGGCGAAGGTACGCGCCCGTGGATGCGGCGGCTGAGCCGGTCGCCGGGTCCTCGGTGATGCGCCCCACGGGGAACAGGTTCCGCGCCTCGAACTCGAAGGGGCTCAGCGCGTTGAGCACGGTCACGGTGCCCAGCCACGCCTGTTCGCGCATGAGCGCGGCCACCCGGTCGGGTGCGAAGCGGAACTGGTGGAACAGGTCGCGATCGGCCAGCACGATGATCGGATGCCAGTTCCCGGCGAACGACTCCGCCGCGGGGAAGCGCGGATCGAGATCTTCCCAGGTCAGACCGAGCAGGTCGAGCAGCCGATCACGCACATCCGGTCGCAGCTCGCGGACCGCGGGTTCGACGCTCGTGAACGACACGGCGACGGCACCGGCGGCATCAGTCGTCGACTGCAGCTCGATCTGTCCGGCCTCCGTGTCGAACAGCACGGACCCGGGGCCGTCGCGTTCGGCCAGCGCTACGGCCGTCGCAACCGTCGCATGGCCGCAGAAAGGCACCTCCGCGGCAGGGGACCAATAGCGCAGCCGGTATCGCGGGACGGCGCCGGTGCGGTCCTCGCCGACCACGAACGCCGTCTCGGAGTAGCCGACCTCCGCCGCGATCCGTTGCATGGTGGCCGCGTCGAGCGATTGTGCGTCGAGCACGACTCCTGCCGGATTCCCGCCTTCGGGCGTCGCGGCGAAGGCGCTGAAGCGGAGGATCTCGGGAGCATCCGTCATGTTCAGGAGCCTATCGACGCGCGGGCGCCGCCGGGCCGACCGGGCCTCAGGAGTTCACGCGGATGATCTCCTGTTGGTACGGCGCGATGACGTCGCCTGAGATGCGCAGGTCGAGCACGAGGAACCTCCTGGTCGCCGGGTCTTCGGCCGTCCAGGCGCGAAGTCGGTCGAGGTCGCTCAGAGTGCGGACGACGATGCCTTCGGCGCCGACCGCCTCACCGAAGGCCGCGAAATCGACCTCCGGGATGCGCATCGGACCCTGCGCGAGGCCCTTGAGCCCGTAGAGGTTCACTTCGGCGCCGTAGGCCGCGTCGTTCCAGATCACCGCGATCCCACGGCCGCCGGCGGCGCGCACCGCCGACTCGAGGTCCGCGATCGCCATGAGGCCTCCGCCGTCTCCCGACGTCAGCACGATGGTGGAGTCGCGGCGGGCGAGCGCCGCGCCGACCACGCTCGGCCAGCCCTGCCCGATGGACTGGAACGCGGTGCCGACCATCATCATGCGGTCGGGCGCCGCCACCGGCCAGTACATGTTCGCCCAGCCGATGAAGTGGCCGCCGTCGGACACGACGATGCGGTCATGAGGGAGGAACTCGGCGATGCGGCGGGCAGCCGACCGCGGATCCAGACGCCCGTCCGGTGCGAGCTCATCGCCCTCGGGGTACGCCCGCGCCGCCGCCACGTCGACCGTCTCGCGCCATGGGGTGTGCGAAACGTCGGATGCCGCGGCCGGCGCGCCGTCTGCCGGGCCGCCCTCCGCGGCGTGTCGCCCGGAATCTCCGACGTTTCGTTCGGGCCCGGGCCCGAACGCGGGCGCATCGCCGGATGCCGCGCGGCGAACCCGCGCGACCAGCTCCTCAGCGGCGAGCCGGGCATCGGCCCGCACGAAACCGCCCACGTGGGGGTGGGACGCGGCTGGAGCCGTGTCGATCTGGAACACGCGCGTTCCCGGTGCGAAGAGCTCGCCGAAGCGCATCGTGAACTGGTTGAGCGACGCGCCGAACACCACCGCCACGTCGGCGGTGCGGATCAGCTCCATGGCCCCGTCGGCCCCGAAGCCGCCGGTGACGCCGAGGTCGTACCGCGAATCGGGGAAGATTCCGCGGCCGAGCGCCGACGACGCGGTCAGCGCGCCGGTCGCGGCGGCCAGCTCGCCGAGAGCCGCGCCGGCATCCGCCAGCCACGCACCCCGCCCCGCGAGCAGGAACGGGCGCCGTGCGCCGCGCAGCGCGAGGGCGATCTCGTCGAGCATCCCGTCGGCGAACTCGCCGCGCGGCGCGAGAGGGGCGGGTACCCGCGGTTGCGGCGCGGGCGGCACCTCTCCGGCATCGAGCGCGGCCACGTCGTAGGGGATCGCGAGCACCACGGGCACGCGGTAGGTCAGCGCATGCTCGATCGCGATGACCGTCGTCGCGGCAGCATCCGCCCGCCCCACGGTGTACGTCCGCGCGCCGACCGCCGAGGCGAGCGCGATCTGGTCCACATCCCACGGACGCGGGCCCGAGGTGGGCTCGTCACCGACGACGAGCACGAGCGGCACGTGAGCCTGCACGGCCTCGGCCAATGCCGTGATCGTGTTGGTGAAGCCGGCTCCGTACGTGGATGTGCCCGCGGCGATCCGGCCGGAGGCGCGGTAGTGAGCATCCGCCGCGACCACGGCGCCCTGTTCGTGACGCACGGCTGTGAAGACGACGTCGGTCTGCGTCTCCAGCGCGTCGAGGAAGTAGGCGTTGCCGTTTCCCATCACGCCGAAGACCGCATCGATGTGCTGGGCGAGGGTGAGGGCGACGTGCGCGGAGACAGTGGGCATGCGAGAGCCTTTCGAGACAGGGACGGAGAGGTGCAGATTCCGTATGTGTCTCGCCCCCGCCTCGATGCGAGGGGCTTCGTGCCTCTTTTTCAGGCACCGGCCGCGTGCGCCGGACCACTCGATTCTAGCGACGCTCCGGATGCAGCGCGACGGTGGAGGTCGTGAGGTCGGCGAGGTCGATGCTCGTCACCGACTCAGGAGGCAGTGCGTCCCAGTTGTATTCCGCGACGCCCGTCGAGCCGACGAGGAGCGTCCCGTCGTGGAGCCGCTTCCACCGCAACGCGAAGTAGTCCTCGTTGTGCTCCTCGGGCAGATGCGGGTGCAGCGCGAGCTCATCGAGGTCGGAATCCGAGAGCACGCTCCGAGCGCTGGCACGGACGACGACCATGTGGGTCGCGTCGAGGGCGATGGCGTTGAGGCTCGCGAGGGGGAACGCATCTCGCAGCCGGCGCGCGGCGTGGGCGACGGCATCGCGGAGGCCGATTCCCTTCGCGAGCCGCTCCCGGACGAGCCCGAAGTACATCTCGCTGTCGGTGTCGCCGCCCAGCGTCGCGAGGGTATCCGGCGCAAGCAGCTCACGGACGCGCGCCACCGGCGTGAGCGAGCCGTTGTGCTCGAACGCGACGCCGTCGGCGAAGAACGGGTGGGCGTTGCGTTCTGCGACGGGGAGTCCCGACGTCGCCCAGCGCAGGTGCACCATGGCGGCGTGCGCCGGCGTCGTGATCGCCTCGTCGAAGGTGGGGTCGGATGCTGCGGAGAGCGCGGACTTGCGCGCCATCGGCTGCTGTCCCGCGTCGGGCGTGCCGGCCCAGCCCCATCCGTCTCCGTGCAGGCGGGCGAGGGACAGCATCCGCTCCAGACCGGGGTCGCCGAGCAGTGCGCGTACGGACGATCGGTCGGGGGAGACGAAGGCGAACAGCCGGCACATGAAGACCTCGTGGAGAGAGCGGGTGTCCTTCGTTTGTACTGCATGCCGGGACTCGGTGCGGCTCGCTTGCGGGGCGGGTCGAGCAGCGCATGCGCGACAATGTATCGGTGACTGATGCATCGAACGAGCGGGAGACGCTCACCTGGGACGGCTTCGGAATCGCGACGAGAGACCTCGCGCGTCGCATCCTCGCCAGCGGCTTCGAACCGGAGGTGGTCGTCGCCATCGCGCGCGGAGGACTTCTTCCTGCGGGCGCCATCGCCTACGGCCTCGGCGTGAAGAACTGCGGTGCGATCAACGTCGAGTTCTACACCGGCATCGGTACGGTGCTCGATGCCCCGGAGGTGCTGCCTCCCGAGCTCGACATGAACTACCTCGACGGACGGCGCGTGCTGCTCGTCGACGACGTCGCGGATTCCGGTCGGACCCTCGCGCTCGCCGTGCAGCTGCTCAAGGACAAGGGTGCCGACGTGCGATCGGTCACGATCTACACGAAGCCTTCGACGATCGTCCAGCCCGACTACGCGTGGAAGGACACCGATCTCTGGATCAACTTCCCGTGGTCGTTCCAGGGAACCGTGCGCGAAGAGGACCTCGGCCTGCCACCGACCGCGTAGCCGCGTCCGCCGCGCACGCCGCGCGGTGTGCCCGACGCGCCCGCCGCGCGGTGTGCCGTGCGCCGTGTGCGGTGTACGAAACGTCGGAGTTTCGGGGCGACACGCCGCGTGCGGATGCCGTGCGGCGGCGTGTTGCGCGGAAACTCCGACTTTTCGCGCGGGCGCGAGGCGCGGGGCAGCCGCGAGGGCCGCACGCCGCGCACGCGTTCCGCCGCGCGGGCGCGGGGCGTGGGACCGCCGCGCGGGCGCGAGCCGCGGGACCGCCGCGAGGGCCGCGGGCCGGGAGCGGCCGCCGGCCGGACGCCTCGCCCTCAGCCGCGGAGCAGCGCGCGGAGGGCCTGGATCGTATCGGCTTCGGCTGCGGTCTTGTCGGGGCGGTACTGCTTGACGCGCGCGAACCGCAGGGCGATGCCGCCCGGATACCGCGGTGACCGCTGCACTCCGTCGATGGCGATCTCGACGACCAGCTCGGGCCGCATGCTCATGGCGTAGGGCGTTCGCGACTCCTCGTACTGGGGAAAGGTGTCGGTCTGCCAGCGGAGCAGCTCATCGGTGAGGCCCTTGAACGTCTTGCCGACCATCACGAAGCCGCCCGGTTCGCCGAACCCGCCGTCGGCATCGCGCGCCCCGAGGTGCAGGTTCGACAGCCATCCGCGGCGGCGTCCCGAGCCCCACTCCGCGCCCAGCACGACGAGGTCGTACGTGAGCACGGGCTTCACCTTCACCCAGGACTTGCCGCGCCGCCCCGCCGTGTAGGTCGAGTCGACCGCCTTGACCACGACACCTTCGTGGCCGGCCGCCAGAGCATCGCGCGACACCTGCTCGGCGACCTCGGCGTCGTCGGTCACGGTCCCCGGCATGCGCCAGTCGCCGGCCACTCTTTCGAGCTCGGCCAACCGCACGGAGAGCGGCTCGTCGATGAGGTCTCGACCGTCGACGTGCAGGAGGTCGAAGAACCACGGACGCAGTGCGACGGTGCGCGCCACGTCGGCGCCGAAGCGCGACATCGTCTCCTGGAACGGTCGCGGAGCGCCGTCGTCGTCGAGCGACAGCGTCTCGCCGTCGAGGATCAGCTCGTCGGCGGGCAGGCCTCGCACGACCTCGACGATCTCGGGGACCCGATGCGTGACGTCGGCGAGGCTGCGCGTGTAGACGCTCACGTCGTCGCCGCGGCGGTGCACCTGGATGCGCGCGCCGTCGAGCTTGTACTCGACCGAGGCGCGACCGGTCAGCTCCAGCGCGGCCGTGGGCGTCGCCGCGGTGGAGGCGAGCATCGGGAGCACGGGGCGGCCGACCATCAGACCCACCTGCTCGAGGGCTTCGGGGTTGCCCGTGAGCGCGAGGAGCGCGGTCTCCCCGAGGTCTCCCGACAGCATCGCCGCCCGCCGCACCACACCGACCGGGCGACCCGCAGCCTTCGCGATCGCGTCGAGCAGCACTCCGCCGAGGGCTCCGGTGCGCAGTTCGCCGAGCATCGCGCGGGCGAGGAGATCCCACTCCTCTGCGGTGGCGCGCGAGGCGAGCCCACCGAGGGTCGCCGTGCGCGCAGCGGCGGAACCGGAGCCGGATGCCGCGGCGAGAGCGTCGAGCTCATGGTCGACGTCGGCGATGCTCAGCGTCGGCTCGGTCGCGTGCGTGATGTCGAGCGAGGTGAGGCCGCGCCAGCCGACTCCCAGGCGTCCCTGCCGGGGTTTGGCGAGCAGCAGGCCAGCGAGGGGAAGGATCTCCGACGCATCCGCGCGGCGCAGCAGGGCGGCGAGGGTCTCGATCTTCGCGAGACGCGACGATGTCGCTGCGACCTCCTCGGCGGCCTCGACCAGCTCTGACAGCTTCATCCCGGCATTGTCGCATCGGCCGCCGACATCCGGTGCCCCTCTTGACGGCGGCGGTGCTGCGCTGCGGTCAGCGCCCCCGGAACTCGGGTCTCCGCTTCTCCTGGAACGCCGCGAAGCCCTCCCGGTAGTCGTCGGTGTCGCACAGCGCCGCCTGCGTGCGGTTCTCGAGGGCCACCGAGTCCCATAGGGTCATCCGCTCGTCACGCATCCGCGCGATCAGCCGCTTGCTCGCCAGGAAGGCGGCCGTCGCGCCGTGCGCGGCTCGTGCCGCGGCATCCGTCGTCTCGCGCTCCACGTCGTCGTCGGGGAACACGCGCGAGAACAGCCCGGACTGCACCGCCTCCGTCCCGGTCATCAGCCGCCCGGTGTAGATGAGATCGAGCGCCTTGTGCGCGCCGAGGCGGTCGAGGAACAACGCATGGCCGCCGGAGTCCAGCGTCGCGCCGAGCGCGGCGAACGGTGATCCGATCTTCGCGGACTCGGCGACGTACACGACGTCCGTCGCGATGAGCAGACCGAGGCCCACGCCAAGGCACGCCCCGTGCGCGGCGGCGAAGGTCGGGGCGGGGAACCGCGACATCCGCTGCAGCAGCGGCGTGACCAGTCCGTCGAGGTATCCGATCACGTCGTCCTCGCGCGGGTCGACCCCGGAGATGTCGCGGCCGGCGCAGAACGCCCTCCCCTCGCCGCGCAGCACGAGGGCGCGGACGCCGGCGGCCTCGGCCTCGGCGTACGCCGCCCCGAGCTCGGCGATGGCCTGCTCGTCGAGCGCGTTCAGCTTCGCCGGAGCGTTCAGGACGACGGTGGCGACGCCGTCGGACAGGGTCAGCTCGATCATCGGACGCTCCGCTCAGACGTCGTAGTCGACCACGAGGCGGTCGCTCGTGGGGTGGGACTGGCAGGTGAGCACGTAGCCGCGCTCGAGCTCGTCCGGCTCCAGCGCGTAGTTCTCGGTCATCGTGACGCTGCCCTCGATGACGCGGGCCCGGCACGTGCCGCACACGCCGCCTGCGCAGGCGAACGGGGCGTCGGGTCGCACGCGCAGCGCGGCGTTGAGCACCGACTCATGCGCGTCGACCGGACTCTCGACGGTCGAGGAGACGCCGTCGAGGCTGATCTCGATCCGCACAGTCTTCTCGCCCTCGCGCACCGTCACGGGTCTCGCGGTGCGCAGCGGCTCGTCGCCGGTCGTGAAGAGCTCGAAGCGGATGTGCTCGCGGGAGACGCCGACGTCGGCGAGGACCTCGCGGCACAGGTCGACGAGAGACAGCGGGCCGCAGAGGAACCACTCGTCGACGTCGGACGGGTCGATCAGCACCCGCAGGATGGTCCGCAACTTCGGCTCGTCGATGCGGCCGGACAGGAGCGGGGCCGTCCGTTGCTCGCGCGAGAGCACGTGGTGCAGCGTGAGGCGGGTCGGATAGCGGTCCTTGAGGTCGGCCAGATCCTCCAGGAACATCACGTCGAGCGTCGAGCGGTTGGTGTAGAGCAGCGTGAACCTCGACGTCTCGGAGCGCGAGAGCACCGTGTGGGCGAGCGCCATGAGCGGGGTGATGCCGGAGCCGGCCGCGATGCCGACGACGTGCCGGTGGTCGAGATCGGGCAGCGCCGAGGTGAAGGTGCCCTGAGGGCTCATCACGTCGATGCGGAAGCCGGGGTGCAGTCCCGTCTGCGCCCAGGTGGAGAAGAGTCCGCCCTCGTCGCGCTTCACCGCGACGCTCAGGCGCGTGGGCTGCCCGTCGCCACGGTGCTCCGGCGGCCGGCACAGCGAGTACGAGCGGCGCACCTCCACGCCGTCCAGCGTCGTGCGCAGGGCGACGTACTGGCCCGGCAGGTGGTCGTACTCGTCGGCCAGCTCCGGCGGGACGGTGAAGGTGACCTCGACCGAATCCTCGGTGAGGGGGCGCACCTCCTCGACCGTCAGGGTGTGGAAGCGTGCACGCGTGCGAGGGGTCGCCGAGGTCTGCCGGGGAGCGGATGCCGCGGAGGGGCGCTCCGCCGATGTGAAGAGGGACATCAGTGCACCTTGAAGTGGTCGAAGGGCTCGAGGCAGGCGCGGCATTCGTAGAGCGCCTTGCACGAGGTGGACCCGAAGCGCGAGACCTCTCGGGTGTCGAGCGATCCGCAGCGGGGGCAGCGCACGCTGAGCGTCAGGCGGATCGGCCCCGCTCCCACCGCCGCCCGGCCGGTGGGCGGGGCGATGCCGTACTCCGCGAGCTTGCGCTTGCCTGCATCCGTCATCCAGTCGGTCGTCCAGGCGGGCGAGAGCACGAGGCGCACGTCGACCCGGGCGAATCCGGCGGCGGTGAGCGCGAGGATGACGTCGTCGCGGATGGCATCCATCGCCGGGCAGCCGCTGTAGGTGGGCGTGATGTCGACGCGCACCATGTCACCGTCGACCTCGACCGCGCGGAGCACGCCCAGGTCTTCGATCGTGAGCACGGGCACCTCGGGGTCGGCGACGGATGCGGCGATCCGCCAGGCGGCGTCCTCGGCCACCGGTCCCTGAGCCCGTCGAGCGGTCACCACGTCGCCCCCGGGTGCCGTCGTGCGAGCACCTGCATCTCGGCGAGGATGTGGCCGAACGGCGTGGAGTGCGAGCCGCGGCGCCCTCCCGCCGACGACGAGGCCACGGTGGGGACCTCGAGCTCCGCCTCGGCGAACACGGTGTCCACGACCCTGTCGAACGCCGCACGCAGCGACGACGGCCGGACTGCCGCGTCGCCGAGCCGGTCGATGAGAGGCTCGTCGCGGAAGAGCTCGTCGACGTAGGGCCACACGTCGGCCACCGCGCGGATGATGCGCCGCCGTGACTCGTCTGTGCCGCCGGCCAGGCGCAGCATCCACTGGACTGCATGGTCGCGGTGATAGTCGACCTCCTTGACAGCCTTCTCGGCGATCGCGGCGAGCGTCTCGTCTGTGCTCGACCGCAGGGCCGAGTGCAGCTCGAACATGTACGTCGACGCCACGAACTGCCGGGCGATCGTCTGCGCGAAGTCGCCGTTGGGCTGCTCCACGAGCCAGCAGCTGCGGAAGTCAGGCTCGTCGCGGAAGTACGCGAGGTCGTCTTCGCTGCGGCCGTCGTAGGAGCCGGCGTAGTGCAGCAGCGAGCGGGCGTGCCCCAGCAGATCGAGGGCGATGTTGGCGAGCGCGACGTCCTCCTCCAGCTCGGGTGCGCGGGAGATCCAGGCGCCGAGCTGCTGGGAGAGGATGAGGGCGTCGTCGCCCAGCCACAGCGCGTACTCCGCGACGTCGGCGGATGCCGCGACCGCCCCGGTGCCCGCGAGCTCCTCGCTGAGCACGAGCTGGTCGACCGAGACGTCTCCGTGGACGTCGCCCCGGACCTCGTCGTGGGCGCTCACAGGTGCGGCACCCCCTCGGATGCCGTGTAGTACACGGCGTGCCGGTAGTTCTTGCCCGCAGGGCTCTCGAAGTAGGCGCCCTTCGCGTCGGGGTCGCTCGTGATGATGGCGTCGGCGGGCACCGCCCAGATCGACACGCCCTCGCCGCGGCGGGTGTACAGATCGCGCGCGTTGCGGATCGCCATCTCGGCATCCGGAGCGTGCAGGGATCCGACGTGCACATGGCTGAGTCCGCGGTTGGCGCGCACGAAGACCTCCCACAGGGGCCAGGGCTCGCGGGCGTCGGCGCCGGGCGTCGTCATCATGCCACCGCCTTCGCCGCCTGCTTGCGGGCGTACTCCGCCGCCGCCTCGCGCACCCAGGCGCCCTCCTCGTGCGCGGTGCGGCGGCGTTCGAGCCGCTCGGCGTTGCACGGGCCATTCCCCTTGAGCACCTCGAAGAACTCGTCCCAGTCGATCTCGCCCATGTCGTACCGCCCTGCCTGCTCGTTCCACCTCAGTTCCGGGTCCGGGAGGGTGACTCCGAGGATCTCGGCCTGCGGCACGAGCATCCCCACGAAGCGCTGGCGCAGCTCGTCGTTGGAGAAGCGCTTGATCTTCCACTTCATCGACTGGGCCGAGTTCGGCGACTGGTCGTCGGGCGGCCCGAACATCGCCAGGCTCGGCCAGTACCAGCGGTTCACGGCATCCTGCGCCATCTGCCGCTGCTCCTCGGTGCCGCGCATGAGCGTCAGCAGGATCTCGAAGCCCTGACGCTGGTGGAACGATTCCTCTTTGCAGATGCGCACCATGGCGCGTCCGTACGGGCCGTACGACGCACGGCACAGCGGCACCTGGTTGCAGATGGCCGCGCCGTCGACGAGCCAGCCGATCGCTCCCATGTCGGCCCAGGTCGGGGTGGGGTAGTTGAAGATCGAGGAGTACTTGGCCGTGCCGCTGATGAGCTGGTCCATCATCTCTTCGCGCGTGATGCCGAGCGTCTGCGCGGCGGAGTAGAGGTAGAGCCCGTGGCCGGCCTCGTCTTGCACCTTTGCCATGAGGATCGCCTTGCGCTTGAGGCTCGGCGCCCGGGTGATCCAGTTGCCTTCCGGCTGCATGCCGATGATCTCCGAGTGCGCGTGCTGCGAGATCTGGCGGATGAGCGTCTTGCGATACCCCTCGGGCATCCAGTCCCGGGGCTCGATGCGCTGCTCGTTCGCGATGAGCTCGTCGAACAGGCGCTCCTCGGGCGACGGCTCGGACTCGACGAGGGAGAGGTCTGCGGGACTGGTCATCTTCGACTCCTCGGCATCGGTCATCTTTACTGACCGCTCGTTTGGTAATTCTGGCACAGCGGGATGCCGCGCGCAAGGAACCGGCGTTCAGCGTGAGCGGGAGATGAGCTCGAGGAGGGCGAGGCCGTAGGCCTCTGCGGGGTCGGGATGCTCGAACCGACAGGTCTCGCCGGCGATCTCGATCTGCACGGCGAAGGCGTCGGGCAGACGCACGAGGGAACGGAACGTCCCACGCAGCAGGTCGCGCAACTGATCCTCACGGGGGAGCCACACCGCGTCGGCGAGGGTGACGGCGTCGAGGGCCCACTCCGTGGTGCCGTTGAAGGCGAGGTCCGTGCCGCTCGGCGTCTGCCGCGCCTCGATCGTCATCTCGCTGACCGTGAAGACGTCGGCCTCGGCCTCGAGCTCGACGTCGTCGGGGAGGTCGAGCTGGAAGCGGTCGCCCTCGGCGGGGTGCCAGACCAGTCCCGCGTCGCGCAGTGCGATGGCGAGCTCTCGGGTGATCATCCCTCCAGCGTAGGCGGCGCCGGTCGCGGCCGGGCGGCTCGCCGGTCGATGTCGGTCGTGTGAGGCAGAGTGGAGGGCATGAGTTCCACCACCGCCGGCATCCGCGACGAGGCGCTCGCCGCGCTCCGAGAGCTCGTCGGGCGCGCCGACGCCGTCTTCCACGACGGGCAGTACGAGGCGATCGAGGCGCTGGTCGAGCGCCGCCGCCGCGCGCTCGTCGTGCAGCGCACGGGCTGGGGCAAATCGGCGGTGTACTTCGTGGCCACCCTTCTGCTGCGGCGCCAGGGGACGGGGCCCACGGTGCTCGTGTCGCCGCTGCTGGCCCTCATGCGCGACCAGATCGCGGCCGCTGAGCGCGCGGGGGTGCGAGCCGTCGCCATCAACTCCACGAACGCGCACGAATGGTCCGACGTGCTCGCGCAGCTCGATCGCGACGAGGTCGACGTGCTGCTCGTGTCGCCCGAGCGTCTGAACAATCCGTCGTTCCGCGAGGAGCAGCTGCCCGCGCTCGTCCGGCGGCTCGGGATGCTCGTCGTCGACGAGGCCCACTGCATCAGCGACTGGGGCCATGACTTCCGCCCCGACTATCGACGGCTGCGCGACCTCATCGCGCAGATGCCGGCCGACGTGCCGGTGCTGGCCACGACCGCCACCGCGAACAGCCGCGTCGTCGCCGACGTCGCCGAACAGCTCGGGGGAGAGGCGTCGGGTGTGCTCACGATCCGCGGCCCGCTCGCGCGGGCATCGCTGCGGCTCGGGGGGCTGCGACTGCCCGACTCCGCGAGCCGGCTGGCCTGGTTGCTGAGCCACCTCGAAGACCTGCCCGGCTCCGGCATCATCTACACCCTCACGGTCGCCGCCGCCGTCGACACGGCGCGCCTGCTGCGCGAGCACCGCCACGAGGTGCGCGCCTACACGGGACAGACGGACGCCGACGAGCGGGCCGAGTCCGAGGCGATGCTGAAGCGCAACGAGGTCAAGGCGCTCATCGCAACGAGCGCCCTGGGAATGGGGTTCGACAAGCCCGACCTCGGCTTCGTCGTACATCTCGGCGCGCCGTCGTCGCCCGTGGCCTACTACCAGCAGGTGGGCCGCGCCGGGCGCGCGAGCGAGAGCGCCGATGTGCTTCTGCTGCCGGGAGCGGAGGACCGCGACATCTGGCACTACTTCGCCACCGCGTCGATGCCAGACCAGGGTCGCGCCGAGCGGGTGCTGGCGGCGCTGGGCGACGCTCCCGTGTCGACGCCGGCGCTCGAGGCTGTGGTCGACATCCGCCGCACACCGCTCGAGCTGCTGCTGAAGGTGCTCGACGTCGACGGCGCGGTGCGTCGGGTGCAGGGCGGTTGGATCGCCACGGGGGTGCCCTGGGTCTACGACGCCGAACGATACGAGCGCATCGCGGCCGAGCGCGTGGCCGAGCAGCAGAGCATGCTCGACTACGAGCAGACCGGCGGATGCCGCATGGAGTTCCTGCAGCGCGCGCTCGACGATGACACCGCCGCACCCTGCGGTCGGTGCGACAACTGCGCCGGGGCGTGGTTCCCCCGCGAGATCGCCGCCGCAGCGCAGCAGACGGCGGCCACGTCGATCGACCGCGTCGGCGTGCCGATCGAGCCCCGACGTGCGTGGCCGACCGGAGCCGACCGGCTCGGAGTGCCGGTGAAGGGCCGCATCCCGCCGGGCGAACAGGCCTCGGAAGGACGAGCGCTCGCACGGTTGACCGATCTCGGCTGGGGCGGCGCGCTGCGCGAGCTGTTCGGTGCCGGTGCCGCCGACACCGCGGTGCCGCCGCAGCTCCTCACCGCGTGCGTGCGGGTGCTCGCCGACTGGGGGTGGGAGCGGCGGCCGGTCGCCGTCGTGTCGATGCCCTCGCGGTCGCGCCCGCAGCTCGTCGGGTCGCTCGTCCGTGGCATCGCCGAGATCGGCCGACTGCCGTACCTGGGCGAGCTGGGTCTCGTCGACGGAGGTCCGACCGGTCAGCCGGGCGGCAACAGCGCGTTCCGCCTCGCGGGGCTGTGGGATCGGCTGACCGCCGACGGGCTCGACGTGCCAGACGGGCCGGTGCTGCTCGTCGACGACCAGGCCGACAGCCGTTGGACTCTCGCGATCGCGGCCCGAGCGCTGCGTCGCGCGGGTGCGACCGAGGTGCTGCCGTTCGTGCTCGCCCTCCGCGGCTGAGGGTGCTCCGCGACCGCTCCGCACCGCGGAGGGGCTAATCGGCCGTGCGGTTCGTGGTGAGCGAGCGACCGCGGAACTCGGCCACGACGTCGCCGGTCTCATCGGTCACCGTGACGTCATAGAGCCCGCTGCGACCGCTGACGACGCGCCGCACGGCGGTCGCCGTGAGCACCTGGCCCGCGCCGGTCGACTTCAGGAAGGTGATGTCGGCACCGGCCGCGACGGTGATCCGGTCGTCCTCGTTGCAGGCGATCGCGAAGGCCGTGTCGGCGAGCGCGAACACGAGCCCGCCGTGGGTGATGGCGAAGCCGTTCAGCATGTCGTCGCGCACCGTCATCGACACGACGGCGCGACCCGGCTCGTCGAGTTCCACGGCGATGCCGAGCATGGCCGAGGCCGCGTCTCGGCGCATCATCTCCCTCATGCCGGCACGGCCTCGGCAGCCTGCTGCTTCGCGACCAGGGTGAGCACGTCGTACGTCGCCACGATCTCGTCGTCCTGGTTGCGGATCACCGCGTCCCAGCGCACCTCGCCGTAGTCATCGGTCTCGCGCGGCGTGATCTGCTTGGCCGTGAGCTCGACGCGGATCGCGTCGCCCGGAGACACCGGGGTCACGAAGCGCAGGTTCTCCAGCCCGTAGTTCGCGAGCACGGGGCCCGGTTCCGGATCGACGAACAGGCCCGCCGCCCACGACACGAGCAGGTAGCCGTGTGCGACACGGCCGGGGAAGAACGGGTTCGCCGCCGCGGACTCCTCGTCCATGTGCGCGTAGAACGTGTCGCCCGTGAAGTGCGCGAAGGTCTCGATGTCGTCGAGGGTCACCTCGCGCGACGCGGAGACGACCTGGTCGCCGATCTGCAACTCGGCGAGCGACTTGCGGAACGGATGCCGTCCGTCGCTGCGGGCCGCGGCCCCGGCGTGCCACACGCCCGTGAGCGCCGTGAGCATCTCGGGGGATCCCTGCACGGCCGTGCGCTGCATGTGGTGCAGCACGGCGCGGATGCCGCCGAGCTCTTCTCCGCCGCCCGCGCGGCCCGGGCCGCCGTGCACGAGGGTCGGGAGGGGGGAACCGTGGCCCGTCGAGGAGCGGGCGTCGTCGCGGTCGAGCAGCAGCATGCGCCCGTTGAAGGGGGCGATGCGCGTGGCGAGTTCGACCGCCTGGGCCGGGTCGTGCGTGGCGATGCTCGTGACGAGCGAACCGCCGCCGCGCGCGACGAGGCGCGCCGCCTCGGCGGGGGACTCGTACGTGAGCAGCGACGACACCGGCCCGAACGCCTCGACCTCGTGCACGGCATCCGCCTGCGGGTCGTCGAAGCGCAACAGCAGGGGTGCGACGAACGCCCCCTCGGGGACGACGGCGTCCGAGCCGTCGGCGAGACGCACCCGCGGTGCCTCCGTCGAGCCGACGACCACCCGTCCGCCGGCGTCCTCCAGCGCGCGCACCTGGCGCAGCACCTCGTCGCGCTGCGCGGTCGAGGCGAGCGGCCCCATCGTCACGCCCTCGGCGCGCGGGTCGCCGAGCACCGTCTTGCCGGCGATGCGTGCGCGCACGGCGTCCACCACGGCATCCGCGCTCGCCGCGGGCACGATGGCCCGCCGGATCGCCGTGCACTTCTGGCCGGCCTTCGTCGTCATCTCGGTGACGAGCTGGCGCACGTAGGCGTCGAACTCGGGCGTCCCCTCGACCGCGTCGGTGCCGAGCACGGAGGCGTTGATCGAGTCGGTCTCGGCCGTGAACCGCACGCCCTCGGTCTGCACCGACGGATGCCGACGCAGACGCTCCGCCGTCGACGCGCTGCCGGTGAACCCGACGAGGTCGCCGAGCGTCAGGTGGTCGAAGAGATCGGGGACGCTGCCGCTCACCAGCTGCAGCGATCCGTCTGGCAGCAACCCCGACTCGACGAGGATGCGCACCATCGCCTGGGCGAGGTAGCCGGTCGGCGTCGCGGGCTTGACGACCGTCGGCATGCCGGCGAGGAAGGCGGGGGCGAACTTCTCCAGCGACCCCCACACGGGGAAGTTGAAGGCGTTGATCTGCACGGCGACACCCGGCAGCGTCGTGTACACGTGGCGCCCGAGGAAGGACCCGTCCTTCGACAGCGGCTCCACCGGCCCGTCGACGTGCACGGTGCTGTTGGGCAGCTCTCGTCGCCCCTTTCCGGAATACGAGAACAGCACGCCGATGCCGCCGTCGATGTCGACCCACGAGTCCGTCTTCGTCGCTCCCGTGCGCGAAGACAGAGCGTAGAGCTCGTCCTTGCGCTCGGTGAGGGCGAGGGCGAACCTCTTGAGCAGCACGGCGCGCTGGTGGAAGGTGAGTGCGGCGAGGCTCGCATGTCCCGTCGTGCGGGCGTACTCCAGCACCCCGGCCAGGTCGAGTCCCTCTGTGCTCACCCGCGTCACGAGCTCACCGGTCGATGCATCGCGCACCTCGGTGGCGTGCGCGGGCGACGAGGGCGTCCACCAGGCGCCCCGGACGTAGCTGGGCAGGTACTCGGTCATCTCTCCTCGTTCCATTCGTAGAAGCCGCGTCCGCTCTTGCGGCCCAGGTGACCCTCTGCGACCAGGCGGCGCAGCAGCGCGGGTGGGGCGAAACGTTCGCCGTAGGCGCGCTCGAGCTCCTCGGCGATCCCGAGGCGCACGTCGAGCCCGACGATGTCGGTGGTGCGCAGCGGTCCCATCGGATGCCGGTATCCGAGAGTCATCGCCGCGTCGATGTCGGCGGCCGACGCCACTCCGTCTTCGAGCATGCGGATCGCCTCCAATCCGAGCATCACGCCCAGGCGCGACGAGGCGAAGCCGGGGGAGTCGCGCACGACGATCGGCGTCTTGCCCAGCGCCTCGACCCAGACCCGTGCCTCGTCGACGACCGCGCCGTCGGTGGCCGCGCCGCGCACGATCTCGACGAGCGCCGAGGCCGGTACCGGGTTGAAGAAGTGCAGGCCGAGGAACCGTCCGGGGCGCCGTCGCTGCGCGGCGAGGTCGTCGATGGAGATCGACGACGTGTTGCTGGCGAGCACGGACGTCGCGGGCATGGCCTCCTCCGCGCGCGCGAGCGATCGCTCCTTGAGCGCGCGGTCCTCCGGTACGGCCTCGACCACGAGGTCGCAGTCCGCGAAGGCCGCGATGTCGGTGCCGGCTGAGAGTCGCGCCTGCAGATCGCCGCGGTCGAGCGGGTCGTCGCGTTCGACCGAGCGTCGGATGCTCCCGCCGATGCGCTGCGCGGCGGCATCCGCGCTGTCGTCATCGCGCTCGACCACTGTGACCCATGACCCGGAGAGGAGGAACGCGTGGGCGATCCCCGCCCCCATGCGTCCGCCGCCCAGCACGCCGACGCGCGCCGGTGCGTTGCCTGTCATCTCGCTCTCCTTTCCAGGAACGCGGTCATCCGCCGGTGCTTCTCCGGCGACGCGAACAGCTCGGCCTGCAACTCCAGCTCGACGGCCGGATGCGCGCTTCGCGGGGCCCGCAGCGCGCGCTTCGTGTGCTGCGTGGCGAGCGGATCGTTCGCCGCGATGCGATCGGCGATCGCATGGGCGGTGTCGAGCAGGTCTTCGGCGGGCACGATGCGCGAGACCAGTCCCCAGGCCAGAGCCTCGTCGGCGTCGAGCGCTCTGCCCGTGAGCAGCAGTTCGCTCGCCCGTGCCTCGCCGACGATCTCCGGGAGGCGCCACGTCGCTCCGGCGGCGGCCATGATGCCCAGCCTCGTCTCGGGATTGCCGATCGTGAGCGAGGGTGTGCCGATGCGGAGATCGGCGGCGTAGGCGAGCTCTGCCCCGCCCCCGAGGGCGTGTCCGTCGATCGCCGCGATCACGGGCATCGGCAGTTCGCGCACGCGGAGGAAGGCCATGGCGTTGATGCCGCGGCGAGCGTCATCGGGCGTGCGTTCGCGCAGTTGCGCGATGTCGGCGCCCGCGGCGAAGGTGCCGCCGGAGCCGGTGAGGATGAGCGTGCGCGGGTCGTCCTCCAGCCCGGCGCAGAGCGCATGGATCGCGTCGATGGTCGCCTGATCGATCGCGTTGCGCTTCTCGGGGCGGTCGAGCGTGGCGACGACGCGATCGGCCGACTCCTCGACGCGCAGGGTCATCGCACGCTCTCCACGATCATCGCCGTGCCCTGGCCGACGCCGACGCACATGGTGGCGAGGCCGTAGCGCGCTCCCTCACGCTCCATGCGGCCGAGCAGCGTGACGAGCAGCCGGGAGCCGCTCGATCCCAGCGGATGCCCGAGCGCGATGGCGCCGCCGTCGGCGTTCACTATCTCGGGGTTGAGCCCCAGGCGGCGCATGCAGGCGAGCGACTGTGAGGCGAACGCCTCGTTGAGCTCGACCGCACCGAGGTCGTCGGCGGTGAGTCCCGCCTTCGCGAGCGCCTTCTCGCTCGCGGGCACGGGACCCAGGCCCATGATCTCGGGCGCGAGCGCGGCGGATGCCGAGGCGACGATGCGTGCGCGGGGGCGCAGGCCGTGCCTCTCGACCGCCTCGGCGCTCGCGACCACGATCGCGGAGGCGCCGTCGTTGAGGGAGCTGGAGTTGCCGGCCGTGACCACGGTACCCCCGGCGACGACGGGCCGGAGGGCGGCGAGGGCTTCGGCCGACGTCTCGCGTCGCGGGCCCTCATCGGTGTCGACGATGCCGGCGGCGGTCTCGACGGGGACGATCTCGGGGACGAAGCGGCCCCCGTCGATCGCGGCGATCGCGCGCCGGTGGCTGTGCAGCGCGAAGGCGTCGGCATCCTCCCTCGTGACGCCGTCGACCCTCGCGACCTCCTCCGCCGTCTCCGGCATCGAGAAGGTGGCCTTCTCCCGTGCCGCGAGGCGCGGATTCGTGAAGCGCCAGCCGATCGACGTGTCGAACGCGGCCCCGGGTTTGGCCCATGCCCGCTCCGGCTTCGCCTGCACCCAGGGGGCGCGCGTCATCGACTCCACGCCGCCGGCGACGATCAGGTGCGCGTCGTCGGCGCGCACCGCGTTCGCCGCGAGCGCGACTGCTGACATGCCCGACGCGCAGAGCCGGTTGACCGTCAGCCCCGGCACCGAGTCGGGGAGTCCGGCCAGCAGCACCGCCATGCGGGCCACGTTGCGGTTGTCCTCTCCGGCCTGGTTGGCGGCGCCGAGCATGACCTCGTCGATCTCCTCGGGTGGGATGCCGGCGCGGTCGACGGTCGCTCGCACGACGAGGGCGGCGAGGTCGTCGGGGCGGATGCCGGCGAGCGCGCCGCCGTAGCGGCCGACCGGGGTGCGCACGCCATCGACGAGGTAGGCCTCGGACATCGTCATCCTCTCGATCGTGAGCACCGGTGCGAATTGCAGACCGATCGTTCAGTAATACGATGTCAGATCGTGGTGCGCTTGGCAACAGGCCGCGGGTGTCAGACTGGACGCTATGTCGCAGACCGAGTCCCCGCGCCGTGCGCCCAAGCGGGGCAGGCCCGGATACGACCGCGATCACGTGCTCGCGGTGGCGGTGAAGGTCTTCAACGAGCACGGCTACGACGCCACCAGCGTCGCCGACCTGACCGCCGCCCTGGGACTGACGAAATCCGCCCTCTATCACCACTTCGACTCCAAGTCGGCCATCCTCGACGTGGCGCTCGGGGAAGCTCTCGACGGGCTGGAGCGCGTGGTCGACGACGCGGTGTCGCGGCATCCGCTCGCCTCCGACCGCCTGCGTGCGATCGTGCGCGGGGCCGTGCACGTGCTGACCGAGAAGCTCCCCGCCGTGACGCTGCTGCTCCGGGTGCGCGGCAACAGCGACGTCGAGACGCGCGCGCTCGAGCGCAGGCGGGCCTTCGATCAGAGGGTCACCGCGATCGTGGCCGAGGCGCAGCGCGAGGGGCTCATCCGCGGAGACGTCGATGCGGCGGTCGCGACCAGACTCATCTTCGGCATGATCAACTCCGTCGTCGAGTGGTACCGGCCCGGCGGTGCCGTCGACCCCGACGAGCTCGGCGAGGACATCCTGCGGGTCAGCCTCGACGGGCTGCAGTCGCGCTGACCGTCGCGCTCAGTCCTCGTCGGGGGCGACGCGGGGCGGCCACGTGGGCGCTCCGAGCTCTCGTGAGATGTTGCGTGCCGTCTCGCGCAGAGCGTCGATGTCGGCATCCGTCGCAGGGCCGGCTGATGTGGGCATCACCAGGGCGATCGCCGCGACGATGTCGCCGCGGGCATCGGCCACGGGGGCGGCCACGGACGATTCGCCCAGCACGGCCTCGTCGACCTCGGTCGCCGTGGCGCGCTCGGCGATCGCGGGCAGATCGAGCGTGAGCCGGGCGACGTCGGTCACGGTGTCGCCGGTGAGGCTGCGCAGCGGCTGGTCGAACACGCTGCGCTGGAACCCGAGGTCATAGGCCAGCAGCACCTTGCCCATCGCCGACGCGTGCGCGGGGATCGCGACGCCGGTCTCGAGCATCTGCTGGCTGTCGTCGGGGCGGAGGTTGTGGTGGATGACGAGGACGTCGGTGAAGTGCGGCGCTCCCAGTCGCACGGAGAGCCCGGTGCGCCGGGCGAGCTCCTGCGTCCACCGCATGGCGCGGGCGCGGACATCGAGAGTGTCGAGGTAGACGTTGCTCAGCCGCAGCAGCGTGGGGCCGAGCATGTACCGCTGGCCGCCGCGCTCTTTCGCGACGAGGCCGTGCTCGCGCAGCGACTTGACGATGCCGTGCACGGTCGACGGCGGCAGGTTCAGCGCGAGTGCCAGGTCGGTGATGCCGAGGTGGCGGGCCCCCTGCAGCAGTTCGAGCACCTTGGCGGCGCGGTCGATGGCCTGGATCACGGGCCGTCCTCCTCTCCGGTTCGTCGTCGAGCCGGCGTTCGCGTCGGATCTCCGGAACGATCTTGACAACCCGACCGAGTCCGAGCATATTCGACATTGACGAATAACTTTCCAATTTTTGCGAAAGTCGCGTCGCGAGAGCCGTACCCGACAGATCAAGGGAGATCGCACGATGAAGAAGCTCATCAACAACCCGTCCGACGTGCTCGTCGAGTCGCTGAAGGGCGTGGCCGCGGCTCACCCCGAGCTGTCGGTCGACCTCGAGACCCACGTCATCACGCGCGCCACGCCCAAGGCCGAGGGCAAGGTCGCGGTCGTGTCGGGCGGAGGCTCCGGCCACGAGCCGCTGCACGGCGGCTTCGTCGGCGTCGGGATGCTCGACGCCGCCGTCGCCGGAGAGGTGTTCACCTCCCCGACCCCCGACCGTGTGCAGGCAGCGACCAAGGCCGTCGACCGCGGCGCCGGCGTGCTGCACATCGTGAAGAACTACACCGGTGACGTGCTCAACTTCGAGATGGCGGCGGAGCTCGCCTCGATGGAGGGCATCGAGGTCGGCACCGTTGTGGTCGACGACGACGTCGCCGTGCAGGACTCGCTCTACACGGCGGGGCGCCGCGGGGTCGGCCTCACCGTGCTCCTCGAGAAGATCGTCGGCGCTGCGGCCGAAGAGGGCCAGGACCTCGCCGCCGTGGTCGAGCTCGCCAAGAGGGTCAACGCGCAGGGCCGTTCGATGGGCATGGCGCTCACCAGCTGCACGGTCCCCGCGGCGGGCAAGCCGACCTTCGACCTCCCCGACGACCAGATGGAGATCGGCATCGGCATCCACGGCGAGCCGGGCAGACACCGCGAGCCGCTCGCCCCGGCATCCGACATCGCCCGTCAGCTCGTCGAGCCCATCCTCGCCGACCTCGATCTGTCCGGTCCCGCGATCGTGATGCTCAACGGCATGGGCGCGACGCCGCTGATCGAGCTGTATCTCATGTACGGCGAGGTCGCCGCGCTGCTCGAGAAGGCCGGGGTGCAGATCGTGCGCAACCTCGTGGGCAACTACATCACCTCGCTCGACATGGCCGGATGCTCGGTCACGGTGCTGAAGGCCGACGACGAGATCCTCCGGCTCTGGGACGCCCCGGTCGTCACGCCCGGCTTGCGCTGGGGCGCCTGACTGCCGCACCGGCCTCCGCATCGACGACGAAGGAAGACGCATGACCTCCACCATCGACACCACAACGCTGCTCGCCTGGATCACCGGGTTCCGGGACGCCGTCACCGAGAAGCGCGAGTGGCTCACCGAGCTCGACTCCGCGATCGGCGACGCAGACCACGGTGCGAACCTGGCGCGCGGCATGGATGCCGTGGTCGAGAAGCTCGGCGCGGGGGCGCCCGCGACCGTCGACGAGCTGCTCAAGGGCGTGGGGATGACCCTCGTCAGCTCGGTCGGCGGCGCGAGCGGTCCGCTGTACGGCACGTTCTTCCTCCGCATGGGGATGGCAGCAGGTGCCGTCGACTCGCTCGACGGAGCGGCGCTGGCTGCGGCGCTGCGCGCCGGGCTCGAGGGCATCGTGGCACGCGGCAAGCCCGAAGCCGGCGACAAGACCATGTTCGACGCGATGGCGCCGGCGGTGGACGCGCTCGACGAGAGCCTCGCGGGCGGCGCGGACCTGAGCGTCGCGCTCGCCGCAGCCGCCGAGGCTGCCGCGGCCGGACGCGATGCCACGCTGCCGCTCGTCGCGAAGAAGGGCAGGGCCAGCTACCTGGGCGAGCGCAGCGCCGGTCACCTCGACCCCGGTGCTGCGTCGACCGCGATGCTGTTCGCGTCGCTGTCGTCCGCGATCGCGGGCGCCTCCTGATGATCGGCATCGTCGCCGTCTCCCACAGTGCCAGGCTCGGGGAGGCGGCGCTCGAACTCGCCCTGCAGATGGTGCACGGCGGGAACGTGCAGGTGAGAGTCGCCGCGGGCGCGGGGACGGATGCCGATGGCGATCCCATCCTCGGCACCGACGCTGCCGCCGTCGCGACGGCCATCGACGAGCTCGCGGAGGACTGTGACGGCGTGCTCGTGCTCATGGACCTGGGTTCCGCGATCATGAGCGCCGAGCTCGCGCTGGAGTTCCGGACGAGCGATGTCACGGTGCGGCTGGTCCCCGCGCCGTTTGTCGAGGGGTTGCTGGCGGCCGTGGTGGCCGCGGCCGGGGGCGGCTCGCTCGACGAGGTCGCGGTCGAGGCCAGCGCGGCGCTGGCGGGCAAGGCCGGTCAGCTCGGGGATGCCGGCGCGGCCGGGAGCGATGCAGGCGCGGCCGAGGGCGATGCCGGAGCGGCCGGGGGCGATGTCGGCGCTGCGAGGAGCGATGCCGGCGCAGCTGGGGGCGATGCCGCGGGTGACGCCGGAGCGGGTGTGAACGGGAATCCCCACATCGAGGGGGACAGGCCGCCGCGCCGGGTTTCGCGCGTCGTCGTCGTGCGGAATCCGCTGGGCGTGCACGCCCGTCCGGCCGCCCTCATCGCCGAGGCGTCGGCGGGAGCGGACGTGCGGGTGCGGCGCCTCCCGGACGGCGCGGAGGTGCCCGCAGCCAGCCTCACCCGCCTGCTCACGCTCGGCGCGCGTCAGGGGACCGAACTCGAGCTGTCCGCGTCGGGTGACGGTGCGGATGAGGTGCTCGACCGGCTTGCAGCGCTGTTCCACGACGGTTTCGGCGAGGGCACGGGCGGCGAGGCGGGCGAGGGCACGGGCGGCGAGGCGACCCAGGGCACGGGCATCCCGCCCGCCTCGGCTGCGCAGACGTCACCGGCCGTGGCGACGCACGCCGCGGCATCCGTCCTGATGCCTGCGGGGAGCATCCTGCGTGGCCGCGGCGTGAGCGCCGGGCTCGCGGCAGCCGTCGCGGTGCATCTCGCGCCTGCCCTGCAGGAGCCGCAGGCCGGACCGGTGATCGCCGAGGCCGACCGCGAGTCCGAGGCGTCGGCCATCCACTGGGCCGCCGTCGCCGTCGCCGATGAGCTGCGCAGGCGCACGGAGTCCGCGTCCGGCGAGGCCAGAGCGATCCTCGACGCCTCGCGTCTGCTGGCCTCCGATCCGGAGCTGGCGTCCGACGCCACGGCGCTCGTGCGCTCGACGGGTGTGTCCGCCGCCCGCGCGGTGTGGGAGGTCGCGGCGCAGCACGAGCAGGCGCTCTCGGCACTCGGTGGACGCATGGCCGAGCGCGCGGCCGACATCCGCGACGTGCGTGACCGCATCGTCGCCGAACTCCTCGACATCGAGCTTCCGGGGGTTCCCGACCGTGACGAGCCGTTCGTGCTCGTCGCGGGCGACCTCGCTCCGGCCGACACGGCCGCGCTGGCGGGCGGGCGCCGCGTGGCTCTCGTCACCGAACACGGCGGCCCGACCTCGCACACGGCAATCATCGCCCGCGCGCTGGGGCTGCCCGCCGTGGTCGGGGTGGATGCGGCCGCCGCGATCCCGGCAGGGGCCACGGTGCTGGTCGACGGCGATCGAGGGTTGGTCGAGATCGAGCCGCCGGCCCAGCGCATCGACGACGCCCGGCGATCCGCGGTGGTCGTGCCGTTCGACGGCGCTGGGCGGCTCGCCGACGGCGCTCCCGTGCCGCTCCGCGCGAACGTGGGCTCGGCCTCCGATGCGGAGGCGGCGGCGTCCGCCGGGGCCCAGGGGATCGGTCTCTTCCGCACGGAGTTCTGCTTCCTCGATCGCACCGACGCCCCGTCGGTCGACGAGCAGGTCGCGGCGTACCGCGGCGTGCTCGCGGCCTTCCCCGCCAGCACGGTCGTGGTGCGCACGCTCGACGCCGGCAGCGACAAGCCCCTGCCGTTCGCGACCCCGGAGCACGAGGAGAACCCCGCCCTCGGGGTACGCGGGCTCCGCATCGCACGCCGGGTGCCAGCGCTGCTCGACGACCAGCTGCGTGCTCTCGCCGAGGCGGCGGCCGAGGAGTCCGCCCTTGTCGAGGTCATGGCGCCCATGGTGGCGACGGTCGAGGAGGCCGGCGACTTCGCGGAGCGCGCCAGGGCGGCCGGGATCGCCAGGGTGGGCGTCATGATCGAGACGCCGTCGGCGGCCCTGCTCGCGCGTGAGCTGCTCGAGATCGTCGACTTCGTGAGCCTCGGCACCAACGATCTCGCGCAGTACACGCTCGCCGCCGACCGGCTGCTCGGCGACCTCGGCGACCTCAACGACTCTTGGCAGCCCGCCGTGCTCCGGCTCATCGGCGCGGTCGGTGCGGCGGGACGCGACGCGGGCCGGTCGGTCGGCGTCTGCGGAGAGGCTGGGGGAGACCCCGCGCTCGCTCCGGTGCTCGTCGGGCTGGGCGCGACGAGCCTGTCGATGACGCCACGAGCGCTGGGGCGCGTGGCGGCCGCGCTCGCCTCGGTCACCGCAGCGCAGTGCCGAGAAGCGGCAGAGGCTGCGCTGCACGCAGCCACCGCCGAGCAGGCGCGAGCGGCGGCATCCGCTGTGCTGTCGCGCTGACACCTCCGCCGATCCCGTCCGCCGCCAGGTGTGTCGCCGTGGGGAGCGGGTCAGCCGCTGTCTCGCGTGCGTCGCCGCTCCCGGCCGGGTCAGACGCTGCCGAAGGCGCGCAGCGGATGCTCGATGAGCTCGGTCACCCGACGCAGGAACGAGGCTGCGTACCCACCGTCGCACACCCGGTGGTCGAACACGAGCGACAGCTGCGCGATGCGGCGCACGACGATGGCGCCGTCGACCACCCACGGGCGCTCCGTGATGCGGCCGATGCCGAGGATCGCGACATCCGGATGGTTGATGATCGCGGCCGACCCGTCCACGCCGAGGCCGCCGTAGTTGTTGAGCGTGAACGTAGATCCGCGCAGGCGCGCGGGGGCGATCGAGCCGGAGCGGGCGTCGGCGGTGAGGTCGCGCAAGGCTGCGTCGAGCTCGGCAACCGACAGGGCATGCGCGCGCGGGATGACGGGCACCATGAGGCCGCGCGGGGTGTCGGCGGCGATGCCCAGGTTCACGCCGTCGAGCTCGACGATCTCGCCGGCGTCATCGCTCAGTCTGGACGAGAGAAGCGGATGCTCGGCGAGAGCGATGAGAACGAAGCGTGCGACGAGAGCGGTGAGCGACGGCGCGCGGCCATCCTCCGGTGCCATCTCGCGCCGGGCGTCCCAGAGCGCCGTGGCGTCGACGTCGACCCAGACGGTCGCTTCCGGGATCTCGGCGCGGCTGCGGGTGAGGGTGGCGTTGGCGGCCTTGCGCAGCGGAGACATGCGCGTGCGGCTGCGCACGGCGAGGCCGTCGAGCTCTCCGCCTTCGGCCACGGTGCCTTCGGGTACGTCTCCGCGCGATCCGCGTGCGGCTGCGGCTCCGACGCCGTCGACGGCGTGGTCGACGGCGGCGCGCAGCACGTCTGCGCGCGTGACCGCGCCGTCGGCTCCGGTGGGGACGATGGTCCGCACATCGAGTCCGAGATCGCGCGCGAGTCGTCGGACCAGAGGCGACCGCACCGCGACGGTGCGTCGTGACCCGGCATCCGTGTCCCGGGTCGGCGTGGCACCGTCGGCATCCGTTCGCGCCGATGCAGGCGTCGCCGGGGGTGCCTGGCGGGATGACGCTGCCGGGCGTGACCCGGCATCCGTGTCCCGGCCCGCTACCGCGGCGGGGGATGACGGGCGCGACGCGACGACGGGGCGGCGACGACGTCCGGCCGCCTTGCGGTCCGAGGTGCCGTAGCCGATCAGCACGTTCCCTGAGCCGGCGCGCTCCTCGGTGCGGTACGCCTCGTGCTCGTCGGCCGGCGCTGCGGCATCCGCTCCCTGGGCGACCTCCAGCACGGGAGCGCCGACGTCGATGGTGTCGCCGGGCTCGCCGTGCAGCGCCGTGACCACACCCGCGAACGGCGAGGGGAGCTCGACGACGCTCTTGGCCGTCTCGACCTCTGCGATGGCCTGATCGGTCGCGATGGTGTCGCCGACCTTCACGAGCCACTGCACGAGCCCCGCCTCGGTCAGGCCCTCTCCGAGGTCGGGCAGACGGAAGACCTGCACCACATCAGTGGTCATGACTCGTCCTCCCAGTGCAGCGAGTCGATCGCGTCCAGCACTCGGTCGACGTCTGGCAGATACCAGTGCTCGAACTTCGGCGGAGCGTACGGGGTGTCGAAGCCGGTGACCTTGCGCACGGGCGCCTCGAGGAACTCGAAGCACCGCTCGAACACCCGTGCCTGGATCTCCGAGGCAACGCTGACATACCCCGGCGCCTCGGCCACGACGACCGCGCGGCCCGTCGCGCGCACCGCCGCGGTGACGGTCTCATCGTCGAACGGCGAGAGGGAGCGCACGTCGACGACCTGCACGCTGCGCCCCTCGGACGCCGCGACCTCGGCGGCCTCGAGCGCGATGCCGACCGACGCGCCGTAGGCGAGGAGCGTGACGTCGGTTCCTTCGCGGGCGATTCGCGCGGTCCCCAGCTCCGCCGTGTGCGAGGTGTCGACCTCTCCCTTCGACCAGTACAGCTTCTTCGGCTCCAGGAAGATCACCGGGTCGGGGCACTCGATCGCGGCCCGCAGCAGCGAGTACGCATCCTGCGGCGTCGACGGACTCACGACCGTCAATCCGGGAGTGTGGGCGTAGTAGGCCTCCGACGAGTCGCAGTGGTGCTCGACGCCACCGATGCCGCCCCCGAACGGAATGCGGATGACGATCGGCATCCGGATGCCGCCACGCGTGCGGTTGCCCAGCTTCGCGACATGACTGACGATCTGCTCGAACGCGGGAAGGGCGAACGCGTCGAACTGCATCTCCACGACGGGGCGCAGGCCGTTCATGGCCATGCCGACGGCCGTGCCCACGATGCCGGACTCGGCGAGCGGCGTGTCGAAGCAGCGGTCCTCACCGAAGCGCGCGGTGAGCCCGTCGGTGACGCGGAACACCCCGCCGAGCGCACCCACGTCCTCGCCGAAGACGACGACCTCCGGGTTCTCGGCGATCGCGTCGGCGAGGGCCCGATTGAGAGCGGCCGCCATGGTCATGGTCGCCGGAGCCTCGGCGGGGGTGTCGACGCGCACGTCGTCGTGGGCGATGGTCATCTCGGTCCTCCCATGCTGTCGGCCGGGGTGCGGTCGATCTCGTCGCGCAGCAGTCGCCACTGCTCGTCGAGCTGCGGCGTGCGGCGTGCGGTGACGAAGCGGAACAGGTCCTCGGGGTCGAGGGCGGCGTCGGCATTGAGGGCCGAGCGCATCTCCTCCGCGATCCGTTCGGCGCCGGCCGCGTATGCGGCCTCGAGGTCGTCGTCGAGCGCGCCGGTCTCGCGGAGGTACGAGCGCAGGCGCGTGAGGGGGTCACGTGCCGCCCAGGCCTGCACCTCCTCGCGTTCGCGGTAGCGCGTGTCGTCATCGGCGTTGGTGTGCGCCTGCATCCGGTACGTGTGCGCCTCGACGAGAGAGGGGCCGCCGCCGCTGCGTGCACGGGCGACGGCCTCGCCGATCACGGCGAGCACGGCGGCGGCGTCGTTCCCGTCCACGCGCTGCCCTGGCATGCCGTAGCCGATCGCCTTGTGGGCGAGAGAAGGCGCCGCGGTCTGCCGCGCGAGCGGCACCGAGATGGCGAACTCGTTGTTCTGCACGAAGAACACGACGGGCACGTGGAACACGGCCGCGAAGTTCATGGCCTCGTGGAAGTCGCCTTCGCTCGTCGCGCCGTCACCGCACAGTGCCAGCACGACCGTGTCCTCGCCGCGCGTCTTGGCGGCGTAGGCGAAGCCCACCGCGTGCAGCAGCTGGGTCGCCAGCGGGGTGGCCTGCGGAGCGACGCGGTGCGCCTTGACGTCATATCCCGAGTGCCAGTCGCCCTTCAGCAGCACGAGCGCGTCGGCGGGCGAGACTCCGCGGCCGATCACCGCGACCGAATCGCGGTAGGTGGGGAAGAGCCAGTCGGTCTCGCCGAGCACGAGAGCGGCGCCCACCTGGCAGGCCTCCTGCCCGTGCGACGACGGGTACACGGCGAGGCGGCCCTGCCGCACCAGCGCGCTCGCCTGGTCGTTGATCCGACGGCCTTCGACGAGGGCCCGGTATGCCCGGAGGAGGGTCTCGGCATCGGGCAGCGCGTACACCTCGTCCTCGTGACGAGCGCCCTCGTGATCGATGAGCTGCACCGCGACATCGCGCGGCAGCATGTCCGTGTGCTGCATCCGTCCGCCCTCCTCGCCGAATCCGGTGTCACCAGCATCCGAGCTCCGCGGCAGTTGTCCAAGGACTCGCGCCGAATACTGAACGAATGATCGGAAATTGCTTCCCTGTATGCCGAAGTGTCAGAATTCGATGACAGGATGAAGGGGTGCCATGATCACGCTCGATGACACTGATCAGGCGATCCTCGCCGAACTCCGGCGGGATGCGCGCGCGTCGATGACGGCGATCGCGGATGCCGTGCACATCTCACGCGCCGGCGCGCACGCACGCATCAAGAGGCTCACCGACGCCGGCGTCGTCACGGGCTACACCGTGCGCACGGATCCGGTGCTGCTCGGCCACCACGCGAGCGCGTACGTCATGCTCGCTATCGAGCAGGCGACGTGGCAGGAGGTCAGCGCACGGCTCCGGGCCATCCCCGAGATCGAGCACATGGCACTCGTCGGCGGAGACTTCGACGTCATCCTCCTCGTGCGCGCAACCGACGCCCGCGACCTGCGCCGCATCGTGCTGGAGGACATCCAGGCCATCCCCTCGATCCGTTCGACGCGCACGACGCTCATCTTCGAGGACTTCACGCTGAGCTGAACGTCAGGCGCCGGTCGAGGTGCCGGTGGTGTTCATCGCATCGACGCGCCCGGTCTGGTCGGTCTCGCCGGAGTGGTCGGTGTCTCGCCTGAGCGGTCGGTGTCTCGCCTGAGCGGTCGGTGTCTCGCCTGAGCGGTTGGTGTCTCGCCGGAGTGGTTGGTGTCTCGCCTGAGTGGTCGGTGTCTCGCCGGAGTGGTCGCTCTTCACTCTGGAATACCGCGCTGATCTGGCAAAAACACCCTCCCAATGTCGGTGGCCACGCGTTGAATCGGAGCATGAACAGCGCCACGAGCATCCTCGATCGGGTCATCTCCGACCTCGATCTCGTGCTGGGTGCCGAGGCCTTGGCGGGGCTGTCGCCGAGCGAACGCTCGAGGGTGCTTCGTCGGGCCGGTGACGCTCTGCGGCGGGTCGAGGCCGTGGTCGTCGAGACGATCGCCGACCTAGAGGCGGTGGAGCTGCCCGAGGCGCTCGGATGCCGTTCGATGAACGAGCTCCTGCAGCGGGCCCTTCGCGTCGACGGTGCGACGGCCGGGCGGTTCGTCAAGGCGTCCGCGGGCGCGCGGCGAGAGATGAATCTTCTCTCGGGCGAGCGCCTGCCCGCACGCTGGCCGAGCCTGCGCGAGGCGATGCTCGACGGCGAGGTCGGCCTGTCGGGCCTGCTCGCGGCCACGGCATCCCTCGATCGGGCAGGCGACAGGATCGGCATCGACGACCGGCTGCGGGCCGACGCCGAGCTCGCCGATCATGCGCGCGGCATCCTGCGCCGAGAAGACGGCGCTGCTGAGCCGGCTCCGCCGGCGACACCGGATGACCTGCGTCACTGCGCGCAGCTCATCGCGATGTACCTCGACCCCGACGGATCCGAGCCGACCGAGATCCGGGCGTCACGGCGGCGGGGCCTCACCCTGGGACGCCTGCAAGATGACGGCACGTATCCGATCCGGGGAAGTCTGCTCCCCGAGGTCACGGCGCAGCTGCAGGCGATCTTCGACGCGCAGTTGAACCCGAAGACGGAAGGGCCCGCGGATCTCGGGGTGCGTTTCGTCCCCTCTGAGCAGCTGCCGAACGAGGGCTCGGACGACGTGTTCGACGACGACCCGCTGAACCTGCTCGACACGCGCACTCGCGCCCAGAAGCAGCACGATGCATTCGCCGCGGCTCTCGGCATCGCCGCTCGACACGAGGAGATGCCATCCCTGGGCGGTGCGGCCCCCACCCTCGTCGTGCACGTCGATGCCGCCGAGCTGTCGTCGCTGCGCGGGGCGCAGGGGGCGTCCTCTCAGCCGAGCATGCCGGGCTGGGCTTCGCTCCCCGGGATCGAGATGCCGGTGGCTGCTTCCGTGGCCGTGCACACCGCGTGCGTCGGGGCCGTGCAACGCGTGCTGTTCGACGAAGGGCGCATCGTGGGGATCAACACGATCGATCGCGTGTTCACCGCGCCCCAGCGCAGGGCGATCGTGCTGCGTGATGCGGAGTGCCTGATCCCCGGGTGTCACGTGCCCGCATCGTGGTGCGAGATCCATCACGTGGTGGAACACTCGCAGGGCGGTCCCACACACACCGACAACGGGGTGCCGTTGTGCTGGCATCACCATCGCACTCTGGATCGCTCCGGGTGGGAGATCCGCATGATTGAGGGGGTTCCGCAGATCCGCGGGCCCGCCTGGTGGGACCCGGATCAGGTGTGGAGGGTGCCGCGGAGATCGCGGATGCGGGGAGCGCGGGAGCCAGTCGTCGCTTGATCGCCGGTGACTCGGGCGGTGTGGCAGTGAACCGGGCGTTGCGCCGGTGGCTCAGGCGGTGGGCCGGTGACTCAGGCGGCGGGCCGGTGCCTCAGGCGTTGCGCCGGTGGCTCAGGCTGTGTGGCTTGAATCAGGCGACGTGCAGTTCGAAGCCGCTCTCGATGGGCACCACCGACACCTGCGTCAAGTCGGACACATGGAATTCGGGGGAGTGCGCCGTCGCGTGCTTCCCGACGCCGACCACGCGCATGCCGGCCGCGTGCGCGGCCTGGATGCCGGCACCGGAGTCCTCGAAGACCACGCAGTCGGCGGGGGCGACGCCCAGCAGCTCGGCTCCGAGCAGGAACCCCTCGGGGTCGGGCTTGGAGCGGCTCACCCGCTCGGCCGTCACGGCGAGGTCCGGAACAGTCAGGCCGGCCTCGCCCATGCGCGCGTTCATGAGTCGCACGTCCGCTGAGGTCACGATCGCATGCGGGTAGGGGCGGAGGTCGGCGAGCAGCCGCTCGGCGCCGAGGATCGCGACGACTCCGTCGACGTCCTCGGCCTCCGTGGCGAGCATGACCTGGTTCTCGGCGATGTTGATCGCGTGGTCGCGCTCGGGGAGCATGATGGCCATGCTCTGATGCCCCTGCCTGCCGTGGATCACGCTGAGCACGTAGTCGCGGTCGAGACCGTGCGGCTTCGCCCACTCGAGCCACAGTCTCTCCACGACGGCCGTCGAGTCGACGAGCGTCCCGTCCATGTCGAGGAGGACGGCGCGGGCGGGGACGATCTCGGTCATGGTCCCAGGGTAGTCGCGCTCCCGCGCAGGAACGCCGGCCGGCGCGGGCTCCCGGGAGACCGGGGGACTGGTGGGAACGAGGTCGTCACCCACGACCCGGTGAAGCCGCGGTCACCGACGCCCTTGCGCGTCACGCCTTCTGCGCGTCACGGCTTCTGCTCGTCACGGCTTCGGTGCGTCACGGCTTCTAGGATGTGTGCGGAGGGAAAGCCATGAGAGCGTTCGGCGCCAAGGTGGTGGGTGTGTTGCGCCAGCTCAGGGGTCCGGAGACGCCGGATGCCGTGCTGGAGGCGACGGCGCTCATCGTCGGCGCCGCCTTCCTCGCGGTGGGCTTCGTCGTCGCGTTCCCGGTGTTCTTCGGGCACCGGCTGGCGATCAGCGGGGACGGATCGATCGGCACGTTCGCGGCGTACGGCGGGGCGCTGACCGCGGCACTCGCGTTCCTCATCGGGCGGCTCGCGGTGAGACCGCGGCGGATCACGCCCGAGATGGCACGCGACGGCTTCAGCGTCCCGGGTGACCGGCTGCGCTGGTACGACCTGATCGCGATCGGCTTCGCCCACGCGGCGATCGCCTACCTGGGGTGGCTCGGCATCGCCGAGCTCCTGGAACGCAGCTTCATCGGCGCCCCGGTGTTCGCCTTCCCTGGCGCCGTGCTCGTGAGCGTGGCGTTCGCCCTCACGGCGTACGTCGCGTTCCTCAGCGCCGCCGCCCTCACCCCGATGGTGCTGTCACTCGTGCTCGCAGTGTTCCTCGTCGTGGGGGCCTTCGCCGCCATGCTCGCCTCCAGCGATCCGGACTGGTGGAAGCTGAACCTCTCGGCGCTGGGCATGAGCACCAATCACGCGTCTCTCGCGTTCAACCTCACGCTCGTCATCGCAGGCATCATGATCACCACGATCTCTCGGTACGCGACGGCAGGGCTACCCGTGGCTGACGATCGCTCCCGCCGGGGGCGGTTCGCGGTGCGTGGCGGACTGATCCTCATGGGAGTCCTGCTGGCATGCGTCGGACTGTTCCCCGTGGACGAGTTCTTCCTGCTGCACAACACGGTCGCGACCGGCATGGCCGTCGTGTTCGCCGTCGTCGTCGTCGGCCTGCCGTGGTTCCTGCCCTCCATGCCCCGCGTGTTCGTCGTGTTCGGCTGGGTTTACGTCACCGTGATCGCGTTGCTCGGCGCGTTCTTCGCCGTCGGCTATTACAACCTCACGGCCGTGGAGCTGATCGCGGCGGTGCTCATCTTCAGCTGGATCATCGTGTTCCTCCGCACGGCAGGTTCGGTCGTGGTCCACGACGACGCGACGGCCGTGGCGGACGCGACGGGTGAGACGGACGCGGCGGACGCGGCGGACGCGACCGACGAGACAGACGAGAAGGACCTGAAGGCGAAGAAGCACGCGAAGGCGGTAAAGGCAGTGAAGGAAGCGCTGTCTCGTGACGCCGGCGCTGTCTTCTGATGCGAAGGCCGTCACCTGACACCGGCCCGTGTCGTGATGCGGCGGCCGTCTCCTGACGCGGGCCCGTGTCGTGATGCAGCGTCACGCGGTCCATGCCGCGTCGGCGCACCTCATCCGTGCAGCGTGCGGGTCGCCTCTCTGGTGCGCTGCAGCGCATCCGCTGTCTCCGCGAAGCGCTTTTTCGCGACCCCGATGAAGAGGCAGTCGACCAGGGTCAGCTGAGCGATGCGGCTCACCATCGCGCCCGCCCGGAACGTCGACTCGCGCACCTCGGTGTAGAGGGTGTGGTCGGCTGCGCGCGTCAGCGGCGACTCCTTCGCCGACGTCACGGCGATCGTGGCCGCGCTGTTGTCGCGGGCAGCTTCGAGGAAGCGCACTGTCTCGGGCGTGGAGCCTGTGTGCGAGAAGCCGATCGCGACGGTCGGCGCGGTCTGCAGCACTGCAGCTGCGATCGCCTCGTGCGGGTCGGCCAGGGCATGCGCGTTGCGGCCGACCCGCAGCAGCTTGTGCGCGAGATCGACGGCGACGAACTGGCTGGCCCCGATGCCGTAGAGCAGGATTCGCTCTGCCCTGTCGATGACGTCGACGGCGGCGTCGAGCGTGTCGAAGTCCAGCTGCGCGACGGTCTCCTCGACCGCGAGGATCTCGAGCGCCGCGAGCTTCGATACGGCCTCGCGGAGGGAGTCGTCCTGGGAGATCTCGGAACCGTAGGCACCCCGCGCCGAGAACTGCGCGGCCTCCTTGCCCAGCTCGGTCGCGAGGGCCATGCGCAGCGGCGCGTACCCGCTGAACCCGATGGCACGGCAGAAGCGCACCACCGAGGCCACCGACGTGTGACAGTCGGCGGCGAGCTCGTTGATGGTCTTGTCGATGACGACGGACGGGTTCTCGCGGATGGCGGCGGCGATCCGGGCGAGAGACGGCGGAAGGGTCGAGGCCGAGGCCTCGATCGTCGACTGGATGCTCATCCGCTCCTCCGATATGTGGGACTCTCAGTATGTCGCGGCGCGTCGCCATGGATGTCGCGGCACGTCGCCACGGGCGGGAGGCCATCAGGCGTCACGTCGTGAAAATTCTTTCCAGAACATGTATAGGATGTGTAGCGGCTTTACGCCAGAGCGTCGGTGAATCGGACAAGGGGAGCGGTATGACCAGCGTGCGCACGACCGCCGCGGTCGACCTCGGCAAGACCAGCTGCCGCCTCGCCCTGGACGACGGCGGGCGCCGGATCATCGACGGACCCGGAGCCCCGGGGCTCGCCGCGCCGGGCGGCGTCGACCGCGCCACCGACGCCATCCTCGCGCTCCTCGACCGCGTGCCGGCAACGACCCTCCGCGCACTCGGGGTCGGCGCGGCGGGCGCCTGGGCGGCACCGGATGCCGCGGCCGACCTCGCGGTCAGGCTCGCGCGGGCGACCGGTGCCGCGGTCGCCGTCGCCTCCGACGTCGTCACCGCACATGCCGGTGCGCTGCGTGGGGGAGACGGCGTGATCCTCATCTCCGGCACCGGTGCTGCCGCGATGGGTGTCGACGTCGACGGCATCCGCCTCGTCGACGGCTGGGGGCCGGACATCGGTGACTTCGGCAGCGGTTCCTGGCTGGGACGCGAAGCCGTGCGGGCGGTGCAGCGCGCACAGGTCGGCCTCGGGCCGGCGACGGAGCTGACGGATGCCGTGCGCGACGCCATCGCACCCGCTGCGGACCCCGTCGCCTGGGTGTCGCAGGACGGACCGGTCGCCCGCCGGCTGGGCACGCTCGCGCCGCTGGTGCTCGACGCCGCCCTCACGGGCGATTACGTCGCCCGCGAGATCGCGCAGGAGGCTGTTCGCCTGTTGACGGCATCCGCCGTCGCAGCGTCCTCGCACACGGCGGAGGTCGTCGTGCACGGAGGCCTCACCGGCCACGACTGGTTCCGCTCCCAGCTCGTCGCCTCTCTCGCCGAAGCCGGACGCAGCGTGGTCGCCGCACAGGGCGACGCTCTCGACGGCGCGGCGCTCCTCGCCGCCCATGCTGATCTGCCCCATGAAAGGTTCGTGCACCGTGCCGAATGACGACATCCGCCTCACCGCCCTTCTCGACGAGCTCTCGCGGCTGGGCACCGAGGCTTCGACGACCGAGCGGGGCGACCTGGATGAGTACGCCACGATCGAGCTCGTGCGGCTCATGAACGAGGAGGACCGCCGCGTCCCCGTCGCCGTCGCCGAGCGGTCGGCCGAGATCGCACGCGCGGTCGACGGCATCGTCGAGAGGTTCCGGCGGGGCGGGCGGCTGATCTACATCGGGGCAGGCACCGCGGGTCGCATCGGCGTGCTCGACGCGAGCGAATGCCCTCCGACGTTCGGTACCGACCCGTCGATGGTCGTGGGACTGATCGCCGGAGGTGAGACGGCGATCCGCTCGGCTGTGGAGAACGCCGAGGACGACGACACCGCGGCCGCCGCGGAGCTGCGGGAGCTGCGCCTCACCGCGGACGACACGGTCGTCGGGATCTCGGCATCCGGGCGCACGCCCTATGTGGTCGGCGGACTCCGGTACGCCGGAGACGTCGGCGCGCTCACGGTGGCGATCGCATCGAACGCCCGCTCGGCGATCGGCGCCGCCGCCGACATCGCCATCGAGGTCGTCACGGGACCCGAGTTCATCTCGGGATCCACGCGGCTGAAGTCCGGCACGGCGCAGAAGCTCGTGGTCAACATGCTCACGACGTTGTCGATGATCAAGCTCGGCAAGACCTATCGCGGCGTCATGGTCGACCTGCTCGCGACGAACGAGAAGCTGCACGCGCGCTCCCTGCGCACGGTGTCGCAGCTCGCCGGCGTCGGCGTGGACGAGGCCGCACGGGCGCTCGCCGCGGCATCCGGCTCGGTCAAGCTCGCCCTGCTCCTGCTGGCGACCGGGGCTTCGGCGGATGAGGCGTCTGCGGCTCTGGAGCGTGCCGGCGGCATCCTGCGCGACGCCATCTCCGCCCTCTCCTGACCCCGCCCGCCTCCCTGCCCTCACCCCCCGCGCTCAGGTATGAGTTGTGGTCGGAAAATCGCCCGAATACCGACCACAACTCATACCCGAGCGAGGAGGGGAGGTGGCGAGATGCGGGCTGTCGGGCCGTCGGACCGTCAGCCGCCGAACTCCATGAGGCCGACGCCCAGAGCGATCAGGGCGACTCCGACGGCCATCTTCAGTGAGAAGTGATCCTTGAAGAGCACGCGGCCGAGGACCGCGGTGATCGCCACCCCGGCGGCCGCCCAGACTCCGTAGGCGACGCCCACCGGCATGCCCATCGCGAGAATCGCTCCGAGCAGGCTGAAGGCCGCGACGTAGCCGACGGCGATGACCGGGATCCAGCGCCGCCGCCTCAGTCCCTCCGACGCGCGCAGGCTCAGCGTCGCAGTGACTTCGCTCGCGATCGCGAGGGCCAGCAGCATCCACGTCATGATGCGTGCGCCTTCGTGTGCGATGCCAGCTCGACCCTGTGCGATCCGAGCTCGACGAGCAGCACGCCGAGCACGATCACACCGATGCCGATGAGCTGCACCGGACCCAGCACCTCGCCGAACAGCACGGTGCCGAGAACGGCGGTGAGCACGACACCGATCGCCGACCAGATTCCGTAGGCGACGCCGACGGGCATGCCGCGGTCGAGAACGATCGACAGCAGCCACAGTGATCCGGTGTAACCCAGCACCACGATGATGAGCCACAGCGGATGCGTGAATCCCTCTGCCGCTCGGAGAGAGAGTGTCGCGCTCACCTCGAGGGCGATCGCGGCGAGCAGCGGCGGCCACGCGGAGGGCCGTCTGGGTGATGTCATCCATGCGCCTTTCGTGTCTGGGAGGGCCAGGGGGCGAGGGCTGGTCGGGCGGCGGGGGCCGCAGGGAAGGGGGGAAGCGGGGAAGTGGGGAAGTGGGGCAGCGGGAGGGAACGCGCGTGCAGACGCGGCGAGTCCGCGGCTCGCGGCGGGCTCGTGCGCTCCCCATAGAAGCCTGGCATGCGGACCGGTCACAAGCGCGGATCGGCACGGAGGACGGGCAGGGCGCCGGATCGGATTCGTCGACGGCGACGCGGTACCCGTACCCTGGGAGCATCCCCCGATGCTTCACCCGGCAGACTCGTGCGCCGGCGATCCTTCGGCGCGCGCTCACACATGCAAGGACGCAGATGACTGACGCACACGCACACCGTGACGACTGGACGGCGCGAGAGGAACTGGCCGAGCGGATGATCCCGCTCATCGGATCGCTCAAGCGCGAGAGGGACGTCGTGACGTCGCTGCACGGACATCGCCTGCTCGGGCTCTCGGCGACCGGCATCGTCGAGGTCCACGATCGCGTCGCACAGCTCGGGCACGCCGCGCTGCCCCTCGACGACACCCTGGCCGTGCTCGAGGCGCTGCACGCCCTGGCGCCGGGCTCCTCGTCGCTCGACGTCGCCCGGCTCGCCGAGGAGGCCGCCTCGGACGGACGGCCGATCGCCGAGTACCTGCGCGAGGCCATCGCCCCGGCCATGGGTGCGGTCGCCGCCGAGCCGACCGACGTCGTGCTGTACGGATTCGGCCGCATCGGCCGCCTGCTCGCGCGCATCCTGATCGCGCACACGGGCGGCGGCAGCGGACTGCGGCTGCGGGCGATCGTCGTGCGCCGCGGCTCCGAGAACGACCTCGTCAAGAGGGCTTCGCTGCTGCTGCACGACTCGGTGCACGGCCGGTTCGCCGGATCGGTCACGGTCGATGAGGACGCAGAGCAGATCGTCGCCAACGGCACGCGCATCCAGGTGATCTACTCCGACGACCCCGCGTCGATCGACTACACCGCCTACGGCATCCGCGACGCGATCGTCGTCGACAACACCGGCCGCTGGCGCGACGAGGCGGGTCTCTCGCAGCACCTCGCGTCGACCGGCGTCGCCCGCGTGCTGCTCACGGCCCCCGGCAAGGGCGCGCTGAAGAACATCGTGCACGGCATCAACCACGACACGATCGAGCTCGGCGATCGCATCCTCTCGGCCGCGTCGTGCACGACCAACGCGATCACCCCGGTGCTGGCCGCGATCGACGAGGCATACGGCGTCGTCAAGGGCCATGTCGAGACGGTGCACTCGTTCACGAACGATCAGAACCTCATCGACAACTTCCACAGGGGCGACCGTCGGGGGCGTTCGGCCGTGCTCAACATGGTGATCACCGAGACCGGGGCCGCCAAGGCCGTCGCGAAGGCCCTGCCGCAGCTGGAGGGCAGGCTCACCGGCAGCGCGATCCGCGTGCCGACGCCCGATGTGTCGCTGGCGGTGTTGCACCTCACGATCGAACGCCCGGCGACGAAGGACCAGCTGAACGACTACCTGCGGCGCGTCTCGCTGCACTCGCGGCTGCGTCAGCAGATCGACTACGTGGAGTCGCCCGAGGTCGTGTCGACGGACTTCGTCGGCTCTCACCGCGCGGGCATCGTCGACGGCCTTGCGACCATCGCCGACGACGACACCGTGATCCTGTACGTCTGGTACGACAACGAGTTCGGCTATTCGTGCCAGGTGATCCGCGTTCTGGAGACCATGGCCGGATCGCATCCGATCGTGCTGCCCACGCGCCGAGAGGTGACCCTGGAGGCATGACGCGGATGTCGGCGGCCCCCGGCAGGATAGGGGGATGACACCACGCGCACTGCTCTCCGAGAGGCTGAGATCGCATCGCCTCACGGCCCCGTCCAAGACCGTGACCGATGCCGCCGCCCACATGCTCGCGGTGCAGAGCCAGGACTTCCTCGCCGGGCGATGGGCCCTTGGTATCCGCACTGCTGGCTCGCCGACGCTCGCGACGGTCGACCGTGCGTTCGCACGCGGCGATCTCGTGCGCACCTGGAGCATGCGCGGCACGCTGCACATCGTCCGTGCGGCCGATGTGCGTTGGGTGCTCTCGGTCACCGCCCAGCGGCAGCTTCAGCGGGAGGCCGGTCGCCAACGCGAGCTCGGCATCGACGCTGAGCTGCTGGCCGCAGTCGAACGCGCGCTGCGGGTGAAGCTCGCCGGCGGCGGGCGCACGAGGGCGCAGTTGTTCGACGACCTGGCTGAGCTCGGCATCGATCCCGCGGCACAGCGGGGGGTGCACATCATCGGCGCGCTGTGCATCAGCGGCGTGCTCGTGCAGGGCCCTGTCGTCGCTCGTGATGGGGCGGTCGGGCGCGAGCAGTTGTTCGTGCTTTGCGACGAGTACCTCCCGGTGACGCCGATGCCCGACGATCCACTCGCCGAGCTGTTCGTGCGGTATATCGAGGGGCACGGACCGGCGCGCGTCGAGGACTTCGCCTGGTGGTCGGGCCTCACGCTGGGGAGCGCCCGAGAGGCCGTCGAGCGGGGAAGGCACCGTGTCACCGAGGTCTGTGAGGGTGTGTACGTGTCGTCGGTTCGTCCGCGGCCCGCGAGGGGCTCGAACGACGACGCCGTGTTCGCCCTGCCCATGTTCGACGAGTATTACATCTCCTACGCCGACCGCTCTCCCGTGGCCGATGCCGAGGCGATGACGCGCATCGGCCCGGGCAAGAACGGCATGGTGCGCGCCAGCCTCCTCGTAGAGGGGCGCATAGCCGGAGCCTGGACACACTCGGCCGCCGTGGGGCGCCACCGCGAGGCTCCCGTGGCGGAGCTGTTCGACGACGCCGATGCCCGTGCCGTCTCGCACGCGCTCGGGCGCTACAGCGCGTTCGTGAGCGGCTGAAGGTCGGCACCCGTCTCTCGGCACATACTCACTCGTCGGCGTGCCGTCCCAGGAAGTTGTACACCTCGTTGTCGTCGACGCCGGGGAACGCGCCGCGGGGGAGCGGGGAAAACATGTGCGTGTGCACGCGCGCGCTCGGCCATGCCTTTCCGTGCCAGCGCTCGGTGAGGTCCGCGGGTGGGCGACGGCAGCACGCCTCGTCGGGACAGGTCGACACGGCCCGGTCCGCGGTCTCGCGTCCACGCCACCAGCGCGCGTCGTCGAAGGGCACGCCGACGGTGACCGAGAACTCGCCCTCGGTCGACGATCCGGTCTGCGTAGAGCACCAGAACGTGCCGGACGGCGTGTCCGTGTACTGATGATGCTCCGTCGTGCGGTTCTGCTGCGTGAAAGCGCTGCGCGCCTGGAACTTGCGGCACACGCGCTGGCCCTCCACGGCCCCGGTGACGTCCATCGGCAGCGGTAGGTCGTCGTTCTCGTACACCCGCGTGATCGCGCCCGTCTCGTCGACGCGGAGGAAGTGCAACGGCATCCCCAGGTGCTGCGTGAGGAGGTTCGTCATGCGCATGCCCGCCGCCTCGTGCGTTACCCCGAAAGCGTCGCGGAAGTCCTCCACGGCGAGGTTGCGGTCCTTCTTCGCCTGCTGCAGGAATGCGACGGCCGCTGTCTCCGGCATGAGCGCGCACGCCGCGAAGTAGTTGATCTCCAGTCGCTGCTGGAGGAAGTCGGCGTAATCGGTCGGCGGCTTGTGGCCGAGCAGGCGATGCGCCATCGCCTGCAGCGCCATCGAACGCAGGCCGTGGCCGCCCGGGATGGAGGCGGGGGGAAGGTAGATTCGGCCGTTCTCGAGGTCGGTCACTGAGCGCGTGGAGTGCGGAAGGTCGTTGACGTAGATGAGCTCGAAGCCGAGCTTCTCCGCCATGATGCTCACCGTGCGGTGCGTGAGCGCCCCCTGCACGTGCCCGGCAGCCCTGAGCTGCTTCTCGGCCAGCTTCTCGATGTCGGGGAGGTAGTTGTTCTGCGCGCGCATCCGGAGCCGGAGCTCGGTGTTCGCGCGCCTGGCCTCCTCCGGCGTCGCGATGGCCTCGCGCTCGCGTCGCTGCAGCTCGCGGTGCAGGCCGAGGATCGACTCGATGGTCTCGTCGCTCATGCCCTTCGTGACCCGCACTGGCGCGATGCCGAGCTGCCGGAACACCGGGCTCGCCTGCGCGCGCTCCAGCTCGATCTCCAGCGCAGCGCGCCGGTTGGGCGGCTCGTCGGAGATCAGGTCGGCGACCTCGGTGCCGGTCGCCTGCGCGATGGCCTGGAGCAAGGAGAGCTTGGGCTCGCGCTTGCCGTTCTCGATGAGGCTCAGCTGCGATCCGGCGACGCCGACGAGAGCACCCAGCTCGTCGAGCGTGAAGCCGTTCTCGAGCCGGCGATGACGGATGCGGTGGCCGAGGGTCGTCAGGTGGATGCCGGAGGTCGCCATTCCTTGAGCATAGCGAAAGAACTCGAATTCTTACTACCCGAAATCTCGGAAAGACGCGATGAACCCCGATCAAGATGGAATCAACGCCCCACACTTCAAAGGAGCAGCAGTCATGGCCATCGCCGAAGCCTTCACCCCTCGTGCCGCATCCGTCACACCCGCGCGCTCGTTCGGTGCGGCGCCGACCTACGACACGCCCGCCATGGCGGAGCTCACGGCGTGGGTCGACGAGATCGCCGCTCTCACCAAGCCCGACTCCGTCCACTGGGTCGACGGCTCGCGTGCGGAGAACGACTGGCTCCTGCGCGGGCTCGTCGCCGAGGGCAAGCTCATCAAGCTCAACCCGGAATGGCGCCCCGGCTCGTACCTCGCGCGGTCCCACCCGAGCGACGTCGCACGCACCGAGGCGCGCACCTTCATCGCGTCGGAGCGCGAAGACGACGCCGGCCCCACGAACAACTGGGCCGACCCGTCCGAGATGCGCCGCACGATGACCGAGATCTTCGACGGCTCGATGCGCGGCCGGACGATGTACGTCGTCCCGTTCTCCATGGGACCCGTCGGGGGTCCGCTGTCGCACATCGGAGTCCAGGTCACCGACAGCGCCTACGCGGTCGCGTCGATCGGCATCATGACCCGCGTCGGCGACGCCGTGACGCGCCAGATCGCCGACGGGGCGCCGTGGGTCAAGACCGTCCACTCCGTCGGCGCGCCGCTCGAACCGGGGCAGCCCGACGTCGAGTGGCCCTGCAACGACGAGAAGTACATCGTGCACTTCCCCGACACGCTCGAGGTGTACTCGTTCGGCTCCGGCTACGGCGGCAACGCCATCCTCGCGAAGAAGTGCTTCGCGCTGCGCATCGCCTCGGTCATCGCCCGCGACGAGGGGTGGCTCGCCGAGCACATGCTGCTCATCCGCGTGATCGACCCCGAGGGCAACGCCTACCATGTGGCCGCAGCCTTCCCGTCAGCGTGCGGCAAGACCAACCTCGCCATGCTGCGCCCGACGATCCCCGGCTGGAAGGTCGAGACGCTCGGCGACGACATCGCCTGGATCCGTCCAGGCGAGGACGGCCGCCTGTGGGCCATCAACCCCGAGGCCGGCTTCTTCGGCGTCGCGCCGGGCACCGGCGAGTCGACGAACGTCACCGCGGTGGAGACGCTGTGGGGCAACACGATCTTCACGAACGTGGCGCTGCGCCCCGACGGCGACGTGTGGTGGGAGGGGCTGACCGACGAGGCGCCCGCGAACCTCATCGACTGGGAGGGCAACCCGTGGACGCCCGACTCCGGTCGTCCTGCCGCGCACCCCAACTCGCGGTTCACGGTGTCGGCGGCGCAGTGCCCGCAGATCTCCGAGGACTGGGAGTCTGCCGTGCCGCTCGACGTGATCCTCTTCGGCGGACGCCGCGCCACCAACGTGCCCCTCGTGGTGGAAGCGACCGACTGGACGCACGGCGTCTTCCTCGGCTCCAACATCTCGTCCGAGCGCACGGCTGCGGCCGAGGGCACGGTCGGCGAGCTGCGGCGCGACCCGTTCGCGATGCTGCCGTTCTGCGGATACAACATGGCCGACTACTTCGGGCACTGGCTGAAGGTCGGCCGCGGCCTCCGCTTCGACCGCGCGCCGCGCATCTTCCAGGTCAACTGGTTCCGCCGCGGCGCGGACGGTCGGTTCCTGTGGCCCGGCTTCGGCGACAACTCGCGCGTGATCGACTGGATCATCCGCCGGATCTCCGGCGACGTCCCGGCGGTCGACAGCCCGATCGGACGCCTGCCGCGCATCGAAGACCTGAACCTCGAGGGGCTCGACATCGCCGAGGCCGATCTGGAGGAGCTGTTCTCGGTCGACCCCGAGGCGTGGAAGACCGAGGCCGACCTCACCGAGAAGTTCTACGACACCTTCGGAGACAGGCTGCCCGCAGCTCTGCGAACCGAGCTGGCGTCGCTGCGGTACCGACTGCAGAACGCCTGAACGACCGGGCGCCGGTATCGGGGGATCCGGCGCCCCTCGGTCCTTCGGGCCACCGACCCGCGATGGCGGGATGTCGGAGACGAACCCATGGCTGAGTGGTCTCCGGCATCCCGCCTTCGTGCTGTCCCCTCCTCGTGGCGCTTCCGCCTCCTCGTGGCCCCGTGGCGTCGGCTGCGGCCCTGGGCGGCGGCGGTGTGGACGCGGCGGCGGTGTGGACGCGGCGGCGGCGGTGTAGACGCGGCGGCGGCGGTGTGGACGCGGCGGCGACGGTGTAGACGCGGCGGCGACGGTGTAGGTGGGGGTGTCGACGGCCGGGACGGGGTAGGGTCGGGGTGTCCGCCGCGGCGTGCGGACGAACGGGGGGATGCGATGGTGCGCGGTGTGCTCGGCGGGGTGGTGCTCGCGATCCTCTGGGTCGGCGGCTCGTGGCTGTCGTACCTGCTCGCCGGCGCAGGCGGAAGCCTCAGCACCCTCGCGCTGCTCGTCCCGTCTCCCGGCGCACGCGGTGTCTTCGGCAGTCCGCTCGCCTGGGCCCTCCTCGTGCAGGCGCTCATGGTCGTCGTGCTGATCGTCGGCTTCACCGTGCTGGCACCGCGGCTCTCACCGGGGGACCCATCGGACGTGCCGCCCGGGGCTCCCGCCCGTGGAACGGTTCCTCCGACCCCCGCGATGGCACCGACCGCGGGTGCAGCCTTCGCGGGAGGCTGGCTCGCAGCGATCCTCGTCGCCTTCGCCATCGGTGCCGCGCAGGACGTCGGCAGCTTCCTCGTCTGGCTCGGACCGTTCGGCGTGCACGGCGCCCTCCGCACGATGGGAGCGGCTTCCATGACGGCCTGGTGGGCCGTGCTCGTGGGATGGATCCCCGCCCTCGTCTGGGCGCGCTCACGCCGTCGCGTCGCCGTGCCGGCCGCCGTGGCTCCGGCACCGGCCGCGGCATCCGTCCCCGACTCGGTGTCCGCACCCGGCCCAGGGCGCGCATCCGTGTCGAAGCCTCTCGCTTCTCACGCTTCCGGTGTGCGGTGGGCCGTGACCTCGGCGATCGCCGCCATGGCGCTGATCCTCGTCCCGGTGGCGACCGCAGCCGGGGACGCCGCGACGCAGCAGCAACTCCGCGAAGACCAGGCCGTGTCCGAGGCGCAGGCCGATCCCGACGGCGCGGCGGCGCCGGATCCTGACGCTCCGGGGGAACCGGTGCCGACGGCCGCGCCAGACGGTACACCCTCGCCGGACGGCTTCTGCACCGCGGAGGACACGACGATCATGGCTCCGGCGCCCGACGCTGCGACGGGGCACCGCGGGCAGTACCTGCAGGTCGTGAACGTGTCGGAGGAGCCGTGCACGTTCGACGGCTACCCCGACGTGGCGTACGGCGACCAGAACGGCCATCTGCTCGACGTGACCGTGGAGCACGGCCGCTCGTTCATGGCCGAGGACCCGGGCGCCGCGGCGTTCACGCTGCAGCCCGGTGACTCGGCGACCGCCGCGATCGGCTGGGATGCGAACTCCGTGCACGGGCAGCTCGCCGCGCGCAGTCTGTGGCTCGCCGTCCGTCCAGGTGAGCAGCGGCTCAGCTGGGAGGTGTCTCTCGACATCGTGCCCGGCGCGACCGTGCACGTGACGGCCTGGCACCTCGCGCCGTCTCCGGCGGGCTGAACCTCCGCCGGATCTTCAGGCGAGCAGCTGGTGTCGCGCGAGATCGCGGTAGAGCGGCACCTGCTCCACGAGCTCGGCGTGCGTGCCCTGGCCGACCACGACGCCGTCCTGCAGCACCACGATGAGGTCGCTGTCGACGACGGTCGAGAGGCGGTGGGCGATCACGACGAGCGTCCTGTCGGCGGAGACCGCGTCGATGGCCTCCCGCATCCGCTGCTCGTTGACGCCGTCGAGCGATGACGTCGATTCGTCGAGCAGGAGGATCGGCGCCTCGGTGAGCAGGGCGCGCGCGATGGCGAGGCGCTGGCGCTCGCCGCCGGACAGCATCACGCCGTCCTCGCCCACGGGGGCCGCGAGGCCGAGAGGATTGCGCTCCAGCACGTCGCCGAGATTGACGGCGCGCAGCACCCGCTCGCATTCGGCGTCGGAGGCCGCCGGGGCGGCGAGACGCAGGTTGTCCGCGAGCGTGCCGGCCAGCGTCGGCGCGTCCTGCTCGACGTAGCCGAACTGCGCGCGCAGCTCGTCGCGCGGGTACGTGCGGACGTCGTGTCCGTGGAGCCGGATCGAGCCGCCGGTCGGATCGTAGAAGCGCTCGATGAGCGACAGGATGGTGCTCTTGCCCGCGCCGCTCGGTCCGACGAGCGCCACTCTGGCTCCACGCGGCACGGCGAAGGAGACGCCGCGCAGGACCTCGGTCATGGGATGCTCGGACTCGCGATCGGCGGCGTCGAGGTGGGCGTCGGCCAGCAGGGTGCGTGCTTCCCGCGCCGCCTTCTCCCTGGCAGCCACCACGTTCTCCGGGTAACGGAAGCGCACGTCGCGGAACTCGATGGCCGGCGCGTCCGGATCGCCGCCGTCGCGGGGGAGCTCGGCGACGACCGCGGCGTCGCCCTCGGCCTCGGTGGGGAGGTCCAGCAGCTCCTGGATGCGTCCGAGTGCGCCGAGCGCCTGGTTCACCGATGTGATGGCGCCGAAGGTGGAGGCGAGCGGCATGACCATCATGAAGAGGAACATGATGAACGTCACCAGCGAGGCGATGGTGATGGCTCCGGCGGCGACGCGGAAGCCTCCGACGCCGAGCACGACGAGCAGGGAGAGCTGCAGGGCGACGCCGGCGACGGGCACGACGAGCGACGAGATCTTGGCGATGCGGACCCCGATGCTGTAGGCGTCCGACGCGAGTTCCGTGACGGCGGCCGTCTCGCGCTCTGTCGCGCCGGACGCCCGCACCGTGCGGATGGAGCCGACCGCCCGCTCGACCCCCGAGGCGAGCTCGCCCACCTTCTCCTGCTGAGCCGTCGAGGCGCTGCGGATGCGTCCGCTGAGTGCGACCACGAGGACGACGGACGCGCCGATGACGACGACGATCAGCAGGAGCAGCACCGGGTCGATCAGCAGCATCGCGACGAGGGCGCCGACGAAGAGGATGGCGTTGCCGACGGCGTCGGCGAGGCCCTGGGTGAGCACGGCGTAGAGGAGCGTGGTGTCGGTGCCGACCCTCGACACGAGGTCGCCCGTGCGGCGTGCGTCGAACTCGCTGATGGGCAGGTGCAGGATGCGGGCGATCAGCTGGCGGCGACTGGAGTACACCACCGCGGTGCCCGTGCGCTGCAGCAGGTAGTGCTGATAGCCGGAGATGATCGACGAAACGATCACGAATCCCACGAGCAGCCACACGAGGATGCCGAGTCCGCGGTCGGACTGCACGGCGTCGATCACCTGCCCGACGAGCAGCGGCTGCACGAGCGAGGTGGCAGCTCCGAACACGCTGAGCACCGCGACGACGATGAGCGTGCGCTTGTGTTCGAACAGGAAAGGGAGGAGCTGGCGGAAGGTGGCGCGCGGGCCTTCCTGGTGCGCGCCACGACCACGCCGGCGTGCGTTCGCCGTGCTGGACATGCGGGACCTCGTTCTGGAAAGGGGTACTTCGACCGTACTTCGTGTCGTCGGGGAGTCTGTGGGTGGGCTGTGTGCGCCGCGGGTGTGACACTTCCGGCACACGCCGGCGTGGAAGACTGAGCGGATGCTGTCGGCACCCAAGCTCGTTCCCGGCGACCGCGTCGCCGTACTATCGCCGGCGTTCGCCGCGCCCGCTGTCGCACCGGCGCTGCATGAGCAGGCCCTCCGCAGGATCCGCGACCTCACCGGCCTCGAGCCGGTCGAGTACCCCACCACTAGGCAGCTCGGTGCGAGCCCGCAGGCCCGGGCGGCCGACGTCAACGCGGCCTTCGCCGATCCGAGCATCCGCGCCATCGTCGCCACGATCGGAGGCGACGACCAGCTGACGGTCGTGCCGCACCTCGACGCGGCGCTCGCGACGGCCGACCCCAAGCCCTTCCTCGGCTACAGCGACAACACCAACATCCTCAACTGGCTGTGGGGGCACGGCATCCGCGGCTACTACGGCGGCTCGACCGCTGTGCACCTCGGCCCGGGGCCCGCCGTCGACGACGTCCACCTGCGCTCCCTGCGCGCCGCACTGATCGACGGGGGTGCGCTCGAGATCACCGAGCCGGGGGAGTCTGAAGACGTCGGGCGGCGCTGGGCCGACCCGCGCGCCCTCACCGAGTACGGTGACCGGACCCCGACCGAGCCGTGGACCTGGGCGGGGCCGGCCACCCGCGTGCGGGGACGCACGTGGGGCGGATGCCTGGAGTCCATCGACGGCCTCGCCTTCCTCGGCAGGCTTCCCGACGCCGAAGAGCTCGACGGCGCGATCCTGCTGCTGGAGACGAGTGAGGAGCGGCCGCCGGCGGGCTGGGTGGCCCGTTGGCTGCGGTACCTCGGGGAGCGGGGCATCCTCTCCGCCGCGGCCGGTGTGCTCGTGGCGCGGCCGCCGGTGAGCGATTTCGAGTTCCATCCCTCACCCGAGCAGGCCGCGATGCTGCGAGCGGCCCAGCGCGACGCCGTGCTCGACGTGGTCGGCCGCTACAACCCCGACGCGGTCGTCTGCATCGGCGTGCCGTTCGGGCACACCCGTCCGCAGTGGATCCTGCCGTACGGCGGCACCATGACGCTCGACGGCGCCGCGCGCACCGTCACCGCCGATTACTGACCCCGCGCGCTACAGCTCCACGGCGGCGGCGAGCCCGAGGTCGTCCTCGTAGGCATGGTCCTTCGTCTCCGGCGAGAGCAGCAGCGCGATGAACGTCAGCACGCCCATGACCGAGAGGTACACGCCGACGAGCCACGGCGACCCGTCGCCCCACTCCCACAGCTGCACGGCGATGATCGGTGCGACCGCCGCGCCGAGGATCGACGACACGTTGTACGAGATCGCCGAGCCGGAGTAGCGCACGTTGGTCGGGAACAGCTCGGGCAGCAGAGCGCCCATCGGCCCGAACGTCGCGCCCATGAGCAGGAAGCCGAACACGAGGAACGCCTGCACGAGCGCGCCGGTGAACTTCGGGTCGACGGCAGGCAGCAGGAACAGGTTGAAGGTGAAGCCGAAGACGATGATGAGGCCCGTCACCCAGAGGAGGAGCTTGCGGCGCCCGACCTGGTCGGCGATGGGGCCGGAGAGCAGCGTGAAGATGCCGAAGAACACCACGCCGATGATCTGCATGAGCACGAAGTCGGTGTAGCCGAAACCGAGCCCAGGATAGAACTGGGCCGCGAAGGCGGCGGCGTCGAAGTCCTTGCCCGCGGCCTCTGCGGCGGCCTGTGCGGCGGCGGATGCCGTCTCGAGCGATGCCGGCTTGGTGCCGTAGGCGAGCGTGAAGTTCGTCATGAGGTAGAACAGCACATACGTCGCCAGCATGATGAAGGTGCCGAGGATCAGCTGCTTCCAGTGGTGACGGAACACCGTCGCGAGCGGGAGCTTGCGGATCGCGCCCTTCTGCGCGGCCTTCGTGAAGGTGTCGGACTCGACAAGCCTGAGTCGCACCCACAGACCGATGATCACCATGACGGCCGAGAAGAGGAAGGGCACCCGCCAGCCCCAGGAGAGGAAGGCCTCCGACTTCAGCGCCGGGTCCTCGGCGTGCGGCAGGGCCCAGTTGATGCCGAGGAACAGGAAGTTCGCGATGATGAAGCCGAGCGGCGCGCCCAGCTGAGGGAAGGTGCCGTACCACGCGCGCTTGCCGCTCGGGGCGTTCTCGGTCGCGACGAGTGCGGCGCCCGACCACTCGCCGCCGAGCGCGAAGCCCTGCGCCAGCCGCAGGATCAGCAGCAGCAGCGCGGCCCACCAGTTGATCTGCTGGAACGTCGGCAGCAGACCGATCGCGAACGTGGCGATGCCCATCGTGAGCAGCGATGCGACCAGCGTGGCCTTGCGTCCGTAGCGGTCGCCGAAATGGCCGAAGACGACGGCGCCGATCGGGCGGGCCACCATCGCGGCGCCGAACACGCCGAACGACGCGAGGAGCGAGGTCGTGTCGTTCCCCGTGGGGAAGAACAGCACCGGGAACACCAGAACGGCCGCGGTCGCATACGCGTAGAAGTCGTAGAACTCGATGGTCGTTCCGACGAGGCTCGCGGTGATGACGCGCGACCGCGGATTGGCGGGGGGCGGTGTGGTGCTCACGGTGCTCCTCTGATCATCGCTCCGGGCGGAGCAGGGGGAGTTTACGCCCTCCCCGGGCTTTCGAGTCGCATGATTTGCCCCGTTTCGCGGCGGGAGCGGGCAAATCATGCGACTCGAACGGGATGGACTGCTACTCCTCGGTTGCGCCGAGCGACGGTGTGGCGACGAACGCGGCGACGGGCGAGACCAGGTGCTCCAGCTCCAGCACGACCAGCTCGTTCGCGCCGGCTCGGGTGACCGGCGCCGGCACGTACAGGGTGCGCGTCGGGCCGTTGCGCCAGTACCGTCCGAGGAAGAAGCCGTTGACGAACGCGTACCCCTTGCTCCACGCGTCCGTGTCGAGGAAGAGGTCGCCCGGCTCGTCGAGCGCGAACTCCGCCCGCCACGCCGCCGGCCCGCTGCCGGTGTCGGGCAGCGTCGCCGCGGCCAGCTCCGCCACGTCGAGCGGCGTCGCACGCCATCCGGTGAGCCGGACGCCGTCGAGCGACACCGCGCCGATCAGCCCTTTCTCCTCGCCCAGGCGATGGTCGTAGTTCACGCGACCCTGATCCTCCACGAGAATGCTGAGCGTGCTCCCCGCGGGGATCGCGAGCGCCCGGTCGTGGCGCGTGCGCGACAGCGTGCCGACGGGCGAGCCGTCGACGCTCACCCACGCCAGGTCGCGCACGTCCTCGACGAGCAGCAGACCTCCGCGCGAGCCGGGCAGCTCGGTCTCGTAGCGCACGAGAGCGCTCAGGTGCCCGAGCGCATCGAACGAGGGCGGATGCTCCCACGACGCGTCCGCCGCCGGTGCGGCATCCGTCCAGGTCCCGGTCCGCTCCAGAGGCGCGGTGAACGCCGCCGAGGGTGAGGGCGGAGCGGGAAGCTCCTCCGGCACCGGGGCGTGCTTGGCGATGACGTCACGGAAGGCGTAGAACTTCGCGGTGGGGTTCCCCGCCTCGTCGAGGGGGGCGTCGTAGTCGTACGAGGTGACGAGGGGCAGGTAGCGACCCTTGTCGTTCGCGCCGTTGGTGAGCCCGAAGTTCGTGCCGCCGTGGAACATGTAGACGTTCACGGATGCTCCGGCGGCCAGCAGCTCGTCGAGATCCGCCGCTGCGGCGTGGACGTCGGTGGTGTGGTGCACGCCGCCCCACCAGTCGAACCAGCCGTCCCAGAACTCCGAGCACATGAGTGGCCCTGTGGGCTGGTGCCGTCGCAGGGTCGCGAGCCGCTCGGCGCTGCGTGAGCCGAACGATCCCGTCTTGTGCAGCTCGGGGAGACTGCCGTCGGCGAGCATCCGGTCCGTCGGCTGGTCGACGGTCGTCAGGGGCACGGTGATGCCTGCGTCCCTGGTCACGCGAACGAGGGCGCGCAGATAGTCCTTGTCATCGCCGTAGGCGCCGTACTCGTTCTCGATCTGCACGAGCACGACCGGTCCGCCGCGGTCGATCTGCCGGGGGGCGACGATCTCGTAGACGCGCTGGAGGTACGCGCTCACGTCGGCGAGGTAGCCGGGGTCGGACGAGCGGAGCGCACGTCCGCCGCCGGTGAGCCACACCGGCAGGCCGCCGTTGTGCCACTCGGCGCAGATGTAGGGCCCGGGGCGGACGATCGCGTCCATGCCCTCGGCCGCGATGAGGTCGAGGAACCGGCCGAGGTCGTTCCACCCGGTGGCGTCCCACTCGCCGCGCCGTGGTTCGTGCGCGTTCCAGGCGACGTAGGTCTCGATCGTGTTGAGCCCCATCAGACGCGCCTTGCGGATGCGGTCCTGCCACAGGTCGGGGTGCACCCGGAAGTAGTGGATCGCGCCGGAGAGCACGCGATGAGGGCGTCCGTCGCGGAGGAAGTCGGCGTCGCCGATGGAGAAGCTCGTCACGATGCTGCTTTCGTTGAGACGGGGTGGGCGGCGCAGCTCGGCGTCGCCCACCCCGCGGGTGTTACTTGTTGACGGTGAAGCCCTGAGAGTTGCCGTACTCGACGAGCGCGTCCTGCCAGTCGGTGAGCCCGGCGTTCAGGTCGGTGCGGTTCTGGTAGGCCTGGCCGACGGTGTCGCCGAAGATGCTGTTCGCGTACACCTGGTAAGGCAGGTAGCTCCAGCCGGTGACGACGTTCTTCGCGGCATCCGCGAGGACCTCGTTGATCTTCTGGCCGCCGAAGTACTCGGGTGCCTCGCTGAGGAACTCGTCACTGGAGAGCTCGGCGGTGGTCGACGGGAAGCCGCCGGACTCGAGGAAGATCGAGATGCTCTCCTCGGAGTTGTTCAGCCACCACAGGAAGCCCGCGGCGAGGGCCGGGTTCTTGCTCTGCTTCGTGACCGCCTGGCCGCCTCCGCCGTTCTCCGCGCTCGCCGCCGTGCCGTCGTAGGTCGGCATGGGTGCCACGCGCCAGTCGCCCGCCCCGTCGGGAGCGCCGGACATGAGGTTGCCGGGCATCCACGCGCCGATCACGAGCGTGGCGATGCTGCCGTCGCCCAGACCGCGGAACCACTCGTCGCTCCAGCTGGACGTCGGCGACACGAGTCCCTCGGAGACCAGGCGGTTCCAGTTCTCGGTCCACTTCTTCGTGCCTGCGTCCTGCAGGTCGATGGTCACGTCGGTGCCGTCGGTCTGGAACGGCCGGCCGCCGGCCTGCCAGATCATCGAGGTCGCGAAGCCCGCGTCACCGGTGTCGTTGGTGATGTACGCGTTCGGGTTCGCCGCGTGGATCGCCTTGGCGGCCTCGTAGTACTCGTCCCACGTCGTGGGCACGGCGACGCCCGCCGCGTCGAAGACCGCCTTGTTGTAGAAGAGGGCCATGGGGCCGGAGTCCTGGGGGAGTCCGTAGATGGCGTCGCCGTCGGTCACGGAGTTCCAGGTCGACGCGGTGTAGTCGTCCTCGAAGTCGGCGAAACCGTACTGCGAGAGGTCGACGAAGGCGTCGGTGAGCGCGAACTGGGGGAAGGCGTAGTACTCGATCTGCACGACGTCCGGCGCTCCTGAGCCCGCCTTGATGGCGTTCTGCAGCTTGGTGTACTCCTCGTTGTTGGTCCCCGCGTTGACGAGGTTGACCTTGACGTTCGGGTACTCCTTCTCGAACGCCTTCACCTGGGCCTCCGCCGAGGGCGTCCACGACCAGTAGGTGATCTCGCCGCCCTTCTCGAGCGCGGCCTTGACGGAGTCGAACGTGCCGTCGCCTGCGGCGGCGCCGTCTTCCGAACCGCCGGCGCTGCAGCCGGCCAGGGCGAGAGCCGCGACGGTGCCGGCCGCGAGCGCTGCCAGCGCACGTCGTGCGGCGGGGGAGGGAAGGTGCTTCATTGCTGTGTCCTTTCGGGTATGGTCCGACGGTGGACCGGGTGATGCGAGGGTGCGGGAGGCGGCGTCACTGCTTGACGCTCCCCGCGGTGAGACCTGACTGCCAGAACCGCTGCAGCAGCAGGAAGGCGATGACGATGGGGATGATGGTGAGGAGCGAGCCCATGATCACGAGGTTGTAGATGGGCTGCGATCCGGCGCCGATGGCCTGCGCGCTCCACTGGTTGAGGCCCACCGTGAGCGGATACCACGCGGGATCGGACAGCATGATGAGCGGCAGGAAGTAGTTGTTCCACGTCGCGACGACCGTGAACAGCGCCACCGTGACGATGCCGGGCGCGAGCAGCCGCAGCGAGATCGTGAAGAACGTGCGGAACTCGCCCGCTCCGTCGATGCGCGCGGCTTCGAGCAGCTCGGTCGGCACCGACTCGGAGGCGAAGACCCAGATGAGGTAGAGGCCGAACGGGCTGATGAGCGAGGGGATGATGACCGCCCACGGGGTGTTCGTCAGTCCGAGCTCGCTGAACAGCAGGAAGGTCGGCACGGCGAGGGCGGTGCCTGGCACCGCGACGGCGCCGAGCACGATCGCGAACACCGCTCGGCGGCCGGGGAACCGGAACTTCGCCAGTCCGTATCCGGCCATGGTCGCCAGCAGCGTCGCACCGCCGGCGCCGACCACGACGTAGAGCAGGGTGTTGCCGAGCCAGCGCACGAAGATGCCGTCGCGGTACGAGAACGTGGCGACGAGGTTGTCGAAGAAGGCGAAGTCGTCGGCGAACCACAGGCCGAACGAGCTGAACAGGCCTGCTTGCGTCTTGGTCGCGCTGAACAGCAGCCACACGAGAGGCACCAGGGTATACAGCGCGTACGCGATCATGACGACGAGGAGGGTCGTCGACTTCCGCGGGTTGAGCGGGTCGCGCCGACCGGAACGGGCGAGGGGGAGTGCCATGTCAGCGCACCTCCGACTTCGAGCCGCGCAGCTGCACGACGTAGGCGATGACGGCGGTGATGACGCCCATGATGATGGCGATGGTCGCCGCGTAGTTGAACTGCTGTCCGGCGAACGAGAGGTTGTACGCGTACATGTTCGGCGTGTAGTACGTCGTGAGCACGTTCGGGGCCAGCGGGCGGAGGATGTTGGGCTCGTTGAAGAGCTGGAAGCTGCCGATGATCGAGAAGATCGTGGCGATCACCAGGGCGCCGCGAACCGAGGGGATCTTGATGGAGAAGATCGTGCGCCAGGCGCCGGCCCCGTCGAGTGCGGCCGCCTCGTACATCTCCGAGGGGATCGTCTTGAGCGAGGAGTAGAAGATCAGCATGTTGTAGCCGACGAACTCCCACGTCACGATGTTGCCGATCGAGACGAGCATCCACTCCTTCGCGAACGGCGTGATCGCGTCGACGCCGATGAGGTCGTTGATGTTGCTCGTGAGGCCGAACTGGTCGCCGTAGATGTACCCCCACATGAGCACGGCGACGACCGCGGGCACGGCGTAGGGGAGGAAGATCAGGATGCGGAAGAAGGATGCTCCGCGCAGCCGCGCGCTGTCGAGCGCGAGCGCTGCGGCGAGGGCGAGGGCGAGCATGATCGGCACCTGTACGACCAGGAAGAGGAGCACCCGGCCGAACGCCTCCCAGAACTGCGGGTCGGTGAGCGCCCTGACGTAGTTGTCGAGGCCGACGAACGCCGTTCCTCCGATGAGCTTCTCCTGGAAGAAGCTCAGGTACAGGGCATAGGCGAGCGGTGTGAGGAACACCAGGGCGAACACGACCATGAAGGGGCCGACGAACGCCCAGCCCTTCCAGTCGAGCTTCTCGCGACGGCGGCCGCGGAGGAGCGGCAGGGCGGTCGCTGTGGTTTCGGTCGTCATCGACGGGTTCTCCAGGTCCGGGTGGCGGGTGCGCCATGTGTCAACGTCAACATATGCGATCGACTGGTAATGTGTCAACGTCAACATACGAAGGGATGATGAGCGTGTCCGCAGCAGATCCCGGAGAGCATCCGCCTCGACGACGTGAGCCCTCGATGGAGGACGTCGCCCGCGAGGCCGGTGTGTCGGGACAGACCGTCTCGCGTGTCGTCAATGCCCGCGGATACGTCGGTGCGGCCACGCGGGAGCGCGTCGAGGCGGCCATGCAGCGCCTCGGCTACCGGCCCAACAGCGCGGCCCGAGCGCTGCGTTCCGGTCGCTTCCGCACGCTGGGCGTCGTGATGTTCTCGTTCAGCTCATACGGCAACCAGCGCACGCTCGACGCGATCGCCGTGCGAGCGGCGCAGCTCGGCTACGCGCTCACCCTCATCCCCGTCGAGTCCAGCGCGAGGGAGACGGTCGTCGGGGCGTTCCGGCGACTCGAGGAGCACGCCGTCGACGGCATCATCATCGTCATCGAGGCCCACCAGCTCGACGAGGCCGACGTCGAGATCCCCGACGGGCTCCCCGTGGTCTTCGTCGACTCCAACAGGGCGGCCGAGCATCCCTTCGTCGACACCGACCAGGCGCAGGGCGCGCGGCTCGCCACGGAGCACCTGCTCGACCTCGGGCACGACACGGTGTGGCACGTCGCCGGCCCCGCGAAGTCCTACTCCGCTGAGCGCCGGCGCGACGCGTGGCGTGAGACGCTCGAGGCGCACGGCCGCGTCGTTCCCGATCCCCTGCAGGGCGACTGGAGCGCGGAGTCCGGCTACCGCGCCGGCGTGCGCCTGCGTGATCGCGACGACGTCACGGCCGTGTTCGCGGCGAACGACCAGATGGCCATCGGCGTCCTCCGGGCGTTCCGCGAGGCCGGGCGCGAAGTCCCGCGCGACGTCAGTCTCGTCGGCTTCGACGGCCTGCCGGATGCCGCCCAGCTGTGGCCTCCGCTGACGACGGTGCAGCAGCATCCGGAGCGCGTCGGAGCGCTCGCGGTCGACGCCCTCCTCGCCGAACTGGACGGAGGCGAACGTCTCGAGACGCCGCTCGTCGGCACGGAGCTCGTCATCCGTTCCAGCACCGCTCCTCCGCGGCGGGGCTGATGGTGCTCAGCTCGCCCCGAGCCGGAGCGACAGCTCCCTAGCCGCGCGCGAGACGAGGGCGCCCAGCGCGTCGAGACGCGGTCCGATGCGTGCCTTGGGTGCGCTGACGTTGACGGCGGCGACGATGCGGCCGGTGAAGTCGACGATGGGCGCGGATGCCGCCACGACTCCGAACTCGAGCTCCTCGTCCGACAGCGCATAACCCTGCTCCCTGATGCGGGCGAGCTCGGCGTGCAGGCTGGCGAGGTCGGTCACCGGAGAGTTGCCCGGCGGGGGAGAGTCGAGCACGGGGAAGCCGGAGGGGTCGGCCTGGTCGAAGCGTCCGACGAGCGGCTGATCCTGCCCGTGGTCGTCGTACCACCGCGCGAGGGACTCGTCGTCCCAGTCGCTGAGCAAGGCGCGGCCGGACGGGGTGCGCCAGGCCGCGGTGGTCGTGCCAGCCCACCCCGTGGTGCGCACGTCGTGCGGGCTCAGTTCGCTGAGGAGCGTCAGTACGTTGCCGCCGCGCAGCACGCACAGGTGGCTGGTCTCGCGCGTGGACTGCACCAGCCGGCGCAGGATGCTCCGCGACGCGTGCACGAGCGTGGAGGTGGCCGTGTGCGCGGCCAGGGCGTAGAGGCGCGGGCCGAGCAGGTAGCGCAGCGACTCGGCGTCGCGCTCGACGAGGCCGGACTCGGCGAGCGTGGCGAGGGTGCGCGAGACCACGGCCTTGTCGCGGCCGGTGAGCTGGGCGACCTGCGAGACGCCGAGGCCTCCGGCGCGCAGCGCCTCGTCGCTGCCGAGGAGCTCGAGGATCTCGATGTCTCGTCCGAGTCCTGACGAATTGCGGCGCGGGGCAGGGGCTGCGGTGGATGGCACGGGGCGATCGTAGCACGAGTTGCCATATACACAACGCGCTTTGCCGAAATGGTGACAGCGGCTACCGTGAATCTCACGTCCCCGGTACAGGCCTCAACGACGAGACAGGAGCCCTCTTGACCGGATTCACCTGGGAAGACCTCATCGCCTTCCTCGCGCGCCGTGCCGACGACATCGTCGAGCTCACCCGCGATCACCTCGTGGTCGTCGTCATCTCGGTGGTCCTCGCCGCGGTCATCGGCATCGGCCTCGGCATCCTGGTCCGAAACCGCCGCCTCGCCCGGACGACCGTGCTTACGGCAGCGGCCGTCGCGATCACGATCCCGTCCCTCGCGCTTCTGGCCCTGCTCAGTCCCGTGCTGGGTCTCGGGTGGCTCCCCACCGTCGTCGCCCTCGTCTTCTACTCGCTGCTCCCTGTCGTGCGCAACACCGTCGTCGGGCTCCGCGAGGTGCCGGTGTCGGTGCTCGAGGCGGCACGGGGAATGGGCCTGGGTCCCGCGCGCATCCTCTTCACGGTGCAGCTCCCGATCGCCTGGCCGGTGATCATGACCGGCATCCGCGTCGCGGCCCAGCTCACGGTCGGCATCGCGGCGATCGCCGCCTACGTCGCCGGCCCCGGCCTCGGCGAGTACATCTTCAAGGGGCTGAGCTCGCTCGGCTCGAAGAACGCGCTCAACTACGCCCTCACCGGCACCGTCGCCGTGATCATTCTCGCGCTCGTCCTCGACGGCATCCTCGTGCTCGTCTCCCGTCTCACCACCTCAAGGGGTCTCCGTGCCTGACACCACCACGAACACCGGCGTTCTCACCTCCCTCGCGGCGCAGCAGGGCGGGGTCGACATCGTCCTCGACAGCATCACCAAGCAGTACCCGGGTCAGCCGGCCCCCGCCGTCGAGAACTTCTCCCTGCGGGTCGAACCTGGCGAACTCGTCATGTTCGTCGGACCCAGCGGCTGCGGCAAGACGACGACCATGAAGATGATCAACCGCATCATCGAGCCGACCTCCGGGTCGATCCGCATCAACGGCGACGACGTGCTCTCACTCGACGGCAACGAGCTGCGCCGGCACATCGGCTACGTGATCCAGCAGATCGGACTGTTCCCGCACTTCACCATCGCCGAGAACATCGCGATCGTGCCCAAGCTGCTCGGCTGGTCGAAGGCACGCATCGCCGAGCGCGTCGACGAGCTGCTCCGCACCGTGCAGCTCGACCCCGGCACGTTCGCCCAGCGCTACCCGCGACAGCTCTCGGGCGGCCAGCAGCAGCGCGTCGGCGTCGCCCGCGCGCTCGCCGCCGATCCGCCGGTCATGCTCATGGACGAGCCGTTCGGCGCGACCGACCCGATCACGCGCGAGAAGCTGCAGGCCGAGTTCCTGCGACTCCAGGCCGACATCGGCAAGACCATCATCTTCGTCACACACGACTTCGAAGAGGCCATCCGCCTGGGCGACCGCATCGCGGTGCTCAGCGACCGCAGCCGCATCGAGCAGTTCGACACCCCGGCGCGCATCCTCGCCGAGCCGGCGAACGACTACGTGCGCTCCTTCATCGGGGAGGGCGCTGCGCTCAAGCGCCTCGCGCTGATCCCCGTGACCGACGCCCGGATCGGCGCGGCGGATGCCGGGGCGCCCGCCGCGACCGTCGACGAGCAGGCCTCGCTGCGCGAGGCTCTCGACACCCTCGTCGTGACGGGAGCGGCACGCGTGAACGTCACGCGTGGCGGCGCTGTCGTCGGGTCGATCGACCAGGCCTCGATCTCCGCGGCGCTGGGCGCCGAGCGCGCCGCCCGCCCCGTCGAGGAGGCCTGAGGTGACCGGCCCGCAGGTGGTGCCGTCAGCGACGACGGCGATGCAGACGCAGAGCGCTTCCCGGCGCGGCATGCCCGTGCTGCTGCGGCGCACGCTGCCGCTCATCGTCGTCGCGGCGGTGCTGCTGGTGACCTGGCTCTGGGTGTCGAGCCTCGACCTCGACTCGATCGAGAAGCGCACGCTCAACGCCGACTACATCGTCGCGCGCATCGGCGAGCACCTCGTGCTGTCGATCATCGCGTCGGTGCTCGTCGCCGTGCTCGCCATCCCGGCGGGCATCGCCGTGAGCCGTTCGCGGTCGAAGGCCTTCCGCGGCATCGTGATCGGCATCGCCAACATCGGACAGGCGACCCCCGCGATCGGCGTCGTGATCCTCCTAGCGATCGTCTGGCAGACCGGGTTCACCACCGCGCTCCTCGCGCTCGTGATCTACTCGTTCCTCCCGGTGCTGCAGAACACGATCGCCGGCCTCACCCAGGTCGATCCGAGCATCCGCGAATCCGCGAGGGGCATGGGGATGACGCCGGGGCAGGTGCTGCGCCGGGTCGAGCTCCCGCTCGCCTCGCCGGTGATCCTCGCGGGTCTGCGCACCGCTCTCGTCTTCGCGGTCGGCGTGGCCACCGTCGCGACGTTCATCAACGCCGGCGGCCTCGGCGACATGATCATCAACGGTCTCAAGCTCCAGCGATATCCCGTGCTCGTCGTCGGAGCCGTCCTCGTCGCCGCGATCGCCGTGCTCATCGATTGGGCCGCGGGCGTCGTGGAAGACATCGTCCGCCCCAAGGGCCTCTGACACACCGCACCCTTCCCGAAAGGAAACCCGCAATGAACACACGCACCCTCGCATCCGCCTCGGTGGCTCTCCTCGCCGCCGGCGCGCTCCTGCTCACCGGCTGCACCCCCGGCGCCGGCGGCGGCTCCGGCGCGAAAGGCGACGAGCTCGACGGTCTCACCGGTGAGATCGGCTCGAAGGACTTCTCGGAGCAGTACATCCTCGCGCACATGACCACCGAGCTCCTCAACGCCCACGGTGCCGACGTCGAGGCCAACACCAAGCTCGTCGGTTCGGCGAACGTGCGCCAGGCCCTGGAGAACGACCAGTTCCTCGGCTACTGGGAGTACACGGGCACGTCGTGGATCACCTACAACGGCAACACGACGCCGGTGCAGGGCGCCGAGGCGCAGTTCGACGCGGTCAAGGAGGCGGATGCCGAGAAGGGCATCGCGTGGCTCGACCCGGCGCCGTTCAACAACACCTACGCCTTCGCCATCCGTCAGAGCGAGGCCGACGAGCTGGGTGTGAAGACCCTGAGCGACGTGGCGGGCCTGCCCAGCGCCGATCAGACGTTCTGCATCGAGAGCGAGTTCTCCACACGTGACGACGGCTGGCCCGGACTCAAGGCCGCATACGGATTCGACGCCCCCGACGCGAACGTGACGATGCTCGACACCGGCGTCATCTACACCGCGGCGCAGAAGGGCGACGACTGCAACTTCGGCGAGGTCTTCCAGACCGACGGGCGCATCCCGGCCCTGGACCTCGTCGTGATGGAGGACGACAAGGAGTTCTTCCCCAGCTACCAGGGCGGCTTCACCCTCAAGCAGAGCACGCTGGACGACTACCCCGCCATCGCCGACGTGCTGGCCGAGCTGAGCCCGCTGCTGACCACCGAGGTCATGCAGGAGCTCAACGCCAAGGTCGATGTCGACGGTGAAGACCCCGAGGACGTCGCGATCGACTGGCTCGAAGAGCAGGGGCTCATCTGATGACCGCGACTCTTCAGCTGGGCGAGAGCTTCGTCGGCGACGGCGTGAACGCGGCGCACATCAACACGGTGCTCGGTCACAGGGACGGCCCGGCGGGAACGGCGTGGGCGACGGCCCTCGCCGGACCCAGCCAGGGACACGTGCCGTTCGTCGCCGTCCTGCGGCCGTCGCTCCCGGTGAAGCCCCTGACGCTGTTCGTCACGAAGGCCGCACCGGCGAGTGACGAGCACGGACTCCTCATCTGGGGACCCGCGCAGGCGGGCGTCGCCGCGGGCGTCGCGGATGCCGTCGCCGACGGAGTGATCCCGCGCGAGGCCGCCGACACGCACGCCCTCATCGCCGCCGTCTGGGTCAATCCCTCGGCCGACGACGCCGATGCCGTCTACCGCAACAACCGCGAGGCCACTCGCACTGCGCTCGCGAACGGCGCCGCCTCCCTGCCGCGCCTCGACGATGTTCTCGACGCGCGGCACGCGCCCCGCAACCCCTTCTACACCGCCCCCGACACCGACCCCGCTTCGAAGGACACGCACGACAGATGAGCTCTCCCACCCTCGCCCCCGATCCCGCGCGCACCGGGACCAGACCCACCGTCGGGTTCATCGGCCTCGGCAACATGGGCTCCGGCATGACCCGCAACCTGCAGGCGGCCGGATTCCCGCTCGTCGTCACCGACCTCCGCCGCGAGTCGGCGTCTGGCCTCATCGACGGCGGCGCGCAGTGGGCCGAGACCCCGCGCGAGGTCGCCGCAGCCAGCGACCTCGTCATCACGATGCTGCCGACGCCGAAGCACGTCGAGGCCGTGGCATCGGGCCCGGACGGGCTCGTCGCCGGCCTCGCCGACGGCGGCACCTGGATCGACATGTCCACCTCGGTGCCCGAGGTGCAGGCCGCGGTGCGCGCCGCGACGGCGGGGCGGGATCTGCATCTGCTCGACGCGCCCGTGAGCGGGATGTCGGTGGGTGCGGCCACGGGCACGCTGCAGATCTTCGTCGGCGGAGAGGCCGACGACGTGGAGCGTCTGCGTCCGGTGTTCGAGGCCATGGGCGACCCCGAGCGGATCCTCCACGTCGGCGGGCCCGGCGCCGGATACGCCGTGAAGCTCATGATCAACCAGCTGTGGTTCTCGCACCTCGTCGCGACGGCCGAAGTGCTGTCGGTCGGCGTGGCGGCCGGCGTCGACCTCGACGTGCTGCGCGACGCGCTCATCGCGAGCCCCGCGAACAGCACCTTCGTCTCGCGCGACGTGCTGTCGATCCTCGACCACGGCGACTACGACGAGGGCTTCGCCATCGCGCTCGCCTGCAAGGACCTCGGCCTGTCGGTCGACCTCGCCCGCTCCGTCGGAATGCCGGTGGAGCTGTCCTCGCTCGTCGAGCAGATCTTCCGCCGCGCACGCGCCCGCTACGGCGACAGCGCGGGGGAGATGACGCCGGTGCGCCTGTACGAGGAGCTGCTCGGCCGCGACCTGCGCCGGGAGGTGTCGGCATGACCGCCGCGCGCGAGGCCGAGGTCATCGCCTCCGTTCCCACCGGACTGCTGATCGGCGGTGAGTGGCGCGCCGCGGCATCCGGGGCGACGTTCCCCGTGCACGACCCCGCCACCGGAGAGGTGCTCGCCGAGGTCGCCGACGCGACGCCCGACGACGGCATGGCCGCGCTGGCCGCTGCCGCCGACGCCCAGGCGGCGTGGGCGGCGACCGCGCCGCGCACGCGGGGAGAGATCCTGCGCCGGGCCTTCGAGCTCGTGACGGAGCGGGCAGAGGACTTCGCCCTCGTCATGACGCTCGAGATGGGCAAGCCGCTCGCCGAGTCGCGTGCCGAGGTCGCCTACGGGGCGGAGTTCCTCCGGTGGTTCTCCGAGGAGGCTCCGCGCATCTCCGGTCGCTATGCCACCGCGCCCGACGGACGCAACCGCCTGCTCGTGGCGAAGCGGCCCGTCGGCCCGAGCCTGCTCATCACGCCGTGGAACTTCCCGCTCGCGATGGCGACGCGCAAGGTCGCCCCCGCCCTCGCGGCCGGATGCACCTCCGTGCTCAAGCCCGCCGCTCTCACTCCGCTGACCGCGCTGCTGTTCGCCGAGGTTCTCCGCGAGGCCGGCGTGCCGGACGGCGTCGTGAACGTCATCCCCACCAGCCGGGCCGGAGCGGTCACCGGGCCGCTCCTCACCGATCCTCGACTGCGCAAGCTGTCTTTCACGGGATCGACCGAGGTCGGCCGCCGCCTCATCGCCGACGCCGCCCACCAGGTGCTGCGCGTGTCGATGGAGCTCGGCGGCAACGCACCGTTCCTCGTGTTCGACGACGCCGACCTCGATGCCGCCGTCGAGGGCGCGCTGCTCGCCAAGCTGCGCAACGGCGGTGAGGCCTGCGTCGCCGCGAACCGCTTCCTCGTGCACGAGAGCATCGCGGAGGAGTTCACCGCGCGCCTGGTCGCGCGCATGGGCGCGTACGTCAGCGCCCGCGGCACGGAGCCCGACTCGACGCTCGGGCCGCTCGTCGACGACGCGACGAGGCAGAAGGTGTCCGACCTCGTGTCCGGCGCGCTCGAAGACGGCGCTCGCCTCGCGCTCGGCGGGCGCGTCCCCGAGGGTCCGGGGTACTTCTATCCCGCCACGGTTCTCGCGGACGTGCCCCATGACGCCCGCATCCTGCAGGAGGAGATCTTCGGACCCGTGGCCCCGATCACCGTGTTCCGCGACGAGGACGAGGCCGTGCGCCTCGCCAACGCCAGCGAGTACGGGCTCGTGTGCTTCGCGTACACGCGCGACCTCGATCGTGCCCTCCGTCTCGCCGAACGCCTCGAGACGGGGATGTTCGGGCTCAACACCGGCCTCGTCTCCAACCCCGCGGCGCCCTTCGGCGGCGTCAAGCAGTCGGGCATCGGCCGCGAGGGCGGACTCGAGGGGATCGACGAGTACCTCGAGACCACGTACATCGGCATCTCCGATCCCTTCGCCCGCCCCGCACTCTGAAGGAGCCTTCGTGCACATCACCGACTTCTCCCTCGATCACTTCTCCCTGCGCGGCAGGAGAGCGATCGTCACAGGGGGGAACACCGGCCTCGGCCAGGCGTTCACCCTGGCCCTCGCCAAGGCGGGCGCCGACGTGTTCGTCCCGACGCTGTTCGACGACGGCGGCGAGACGGCCGCTCTGCTGGCCGAGGAGGGTGCGGGCTATCGCGAGCTGCGCATCGACATCACCGAAGAGGGAGCGCCCGCTCGCGTCATCGAGGGGTGCGCCGAGGCCTTCGGGGGAGTGGACGTGCTCGTCAACTCCGCCGGGATCAGCCGCATCGCCGACGTCACCGAGTTCGGCCGCGAGCGGTGGGACCCGATGATCGCCGTCAACCTCACCGCGGCGTTCGAGATGTCGCACGAGGCGGCGAAGCGCATGATCCCGCAGGGGTCGGGAAAGATCATCAACATCGCCTCGCTGTTCTCCTTCCTCGGCGGCATCGGCTCGCCCGCGTACGCCGCGACCAAGCACGGGATCGTCGGGCTGACCAGGGCGTACGCCGACGAGCTCGGCGGGCACGGCATCCAGGTGAACGCCATCGCCCCCGGCTACTTCGCCACGCCGATCACGGCGGAGACGCGCGCCGATGCCGACGCCAACCGGCGCATCGTCGACCACACCCCGGCGGGGAGGTGGGGGGATGTCGCGGACCTCATGGGGGCGACCGTCTTCCTCGCCAGCCCCGCCTCCGACTTCGTCAACGGGCACGTGCTGTCCGTCGACGGCGGCTACCTGGTGCGCTGACCGCGGCGCCCGACGAACGAACGAACAGGACATTCCCATGGTTGCTTCACGATCCTCCCTTTCGCGCGAGCAGATCGTCGCCCGGCTTCAGCAGCTCCTCGGCGCCGACCGGGTCGAGACCGAGGCGCAGGCGCTCCGAGAGGCGAGCGTCGACCGCTTCAAGAAGTACACCGCCGTGCACGGCATCTTCGACGGACCGATCCCGGCGGCGATCGTCTACGCGCACTCGACGGCCGACGTCTCGGCGATCCTCGCCTTCGCCGACGAGAACCTCGTGAACGTCGTCCCCCGCACGGGCCGCACCGCGACGGAGGGCGGGCTCGAGACGGTCGTCGAAGACTCCATCGTGCTCGACGCCTCGAGGATGGACGCGATCATCGAGATCGACCCCGTCGACATGATGGTCACCGCGCAGTGCGGAGTGCCCCTGCAGGTGCTCGAGGACACGCTGCGGGCTCAGGGCCTTACCACGGGGCACTCGCCGCAGTCGAAGCCGCTCGCTCAGATGGGCGGCCTCGTCGCCACGCGCTCGATCGGGCAGTTCTCCACGCTGTACGGCGGCATCGAAGACATGGTCGTGGGGCTGGAGGCGGTCCTGCCCGACGGCGAGGTCGTGCGCATCAAGAGCGTGCCCCGCCGTGCGGCCGGTCCCGACATCCGCCACATGGTGATCGGCAACGAAGGCGCGCTGGCCGTCATCACCGAGGTCACTGTGAAGGTGTTCACCTACCAGCCCGAGAACAACCGCTTCCTCGGGTACCTCGTCGACTCGCTGCCGGCCGGCGTCGCGGGTCTCCGCGAGATCGTCGTGGCCGGCTACCGTCCGTCGGTCGCGCGCGCGTACTCCGAGGAGGATGCCGCGCAGCACTTCTCGCACTTCGCCGAGGGCAAGGCCGTGGTCGTCGTCGTGGCCGAGGGACCGAAGGGTGTCGCGGATGCCACCGCCGCCGGCGTCGAGGAGATCTTCGCCCGGATCCCGCATGAGAAGGTCGATCCCGCCCTCATCGCGCAGTGGTTCGACAACCTTAACTGGGGGCAGGACAAGATCGACGCCGAGAAGCGCGAGATGCTCGAGAAGGCGCACCTCGGCTACACCACCGAGGTCTCCATCGACTGGTCGGGGGTCGAGGAGCTCTTCGCATCGGTCATGCGCCGGGCGCGGACGGAGTTCCCGCGCGCCGCCGACCTGACGATGCTGGGCGCGCACTCGTCGCACAGCTATCAGACCGGCACGAACCTGTACTTCGTCTACGACTACGACATCTCCTGCGAGCCGCGCGAGGAGATCACCGAGTACCACGTGCCGCTCAACGCGATCATCGTCGAGGAGGCGCTCAGGCTCGGCGGGTCGATGGTCCATCACCACGGCATCGGCAAGTACCGCACCCCCTGGACCCACGAGGAGCACGGCAGCGCGTACCGGTTGCTGCGCGTGCTCAAGGACGGGCTCGACCCGCGCGGCATCATGAACCGCGGAACGATCTACCCGCTCGACGAGTCCGAGACGGCGACGGCGCGGTGAGCGCGCCGGCGGCGGGCTTCGTCGTCGCGATCGACAACGGCTCGCAGAGCACCAAGGTGCTCATCGTCGACGCTGCGGGCACCGTGCATGCGAGCGCGAGGGTCGCGCTGCGCCCGTACTCGTCGCCGGCACCGGGGCGCTGGGAGCATCCCGGCGACGACCTCTGGGACTCGATCGTCGCCGCCACCCGCGCCGCCGTGGCGGGCTTCGGCGGCGATCCGCGCGAGATCCGGGGGATCGGTCTCTGCACGATCCGGTTCTGCCGGGCGGTGTTGCGGGCCGACGGGACGCTCGCCCAGCCCGTGATGAGCTGGATGGACGAGCGCCTGCCTCGCGCATACGAACGCGAGAGCGACGACGCCGTGTACGTGACGACGTCGTCGGGCTACATCGGCCATCGCCTGACGGGGCAGCGCACGGATGCCGCGGGCAACGTGCAGGGCACGTGGCCGATCGACACGGAGCGGTGGGCGTGGAGCCGGGATGCCGAGGACTATGCCCGTACGGGCATGGACCCGTCGATGCTGTTCGACCTCGTCGCGCCGGGCGAGGCGCTGGGGATGCTGACCGCCGAGGCCGCGGCGGTGCTGGGGCTCCCCGCGGGCATCCCCGTCATCGCGACGTCGAACGACAAGGCCGTCGAAGCGCTCGGCGCGGGACTCCGCGACCCGGAGGACGCGCTGCTGTCGCTCGGCACCTACGTCGCGACGATGACGCCGGGCGATCGCCCGGTGCCGCCGCATCCCGACGTCTGGACGAACTTCTCGTCGCGGCCCGGAGGCTACCTCTACGAGAGCGCCGGGGTGAGGCGGGGCATGTGGACGGTCAGCTGGTTCCGTGACCTCGTCTCGGGCGGGGCGGAGGGCGTCAGCGAGGAGGGGCTCAACCGCGGTGCCGAGTCCGTGCCGGCCGGTGCGGGCGGACTCGTGGCCGCGCTCGACTGGCTCGCTCCCGCCGACGAGCCCTGGCGTCGCGGCGCCCTGGTCGGATTCGACGGCACGCAGGGGCGCTTCCACGTCTACCGCGCGATCCTCGAGGCGCTCGCGATCGAGTCCGAAGCGGGCGACGAGCGGGCGCGGCGCGCCCTGGGTCGCGCGCGTCGGCGCCTCGTCGTCACGGGCGGCGGAAGCGGGTCCGCGCTCATGCGGCAGATCCTCGCCGCCGTGTACGGCGTGCCGGTGCGCACGCCGCGGGTGCACGACGCGGCGGGTATGGGAGCGGCGATCTGCGCGGCCGTCGGCACGGGGCTGCACCCGACGTGGGATGCGGCGGTCGACGCGATGGTGGCGGTGGGCACGGAGGTCGCGCCGGAACCGCACCTCGTCAGCGCCTACGCCGAGGTGCGGCAGACGTATGCGCGGGTGATCCCCCGCATACGTCTGCTCTTCGCGGACTGACCACTCAGCGCCAGAGCAGCCCCATGCCCGCGTTGGCGAGCGTCAGCACGCCCACGAGCCAGAACACGCCGGCGGGCACCGCCTCGCCGCGCTTCTGGCGGGCCGACCCGATGCCGAGCATCGCGCCGATGACGAGGAGCACGACGAGCTTCACGCCGATCTTCACGTAGTTCAGGTCGTACGAGATGCCCCACGGGGCGGCGAGGGCGAGGCCGGCGAGTCCGGCGATGGCCAACCCGTAGTCCATCACGCGTGTGAACTTCCGCGTGCCGCCGAACGCCTGGGCCGCCCAGGCGCCGAACAGCACGGCGAAGCCGATGAGGTGCACGAACACGACGACCAGACGCAGAGTCTCCATGCCCTCACCGTAGCGCCGCCGATATTCCACCGCCAGCAAGGCGAGCCTCAGCATCGTCCGTGGATGAGCGGCCCGCCGGTGGGTCTCAGCCGCGCAGCTCCCTGGTCACCAGGGCGGTGCGCAACGCGGCGTCCGCGGCCTCGGCGCCCTTGTCCTCCGTCGAACCGGGGAGGCCGGCGCGATCGAGGCCCTGCTGCTCGTCGTCGAGGGTGAGCACCCCGAAGCCCACCGGCTTGCCCGCGTCCAGCGAGACGCGGGTGAGCCCGTCGGTGGTCGCCGCCGCGACGTAGTCGAAGTGCGGGGTGCCGCCGCGGATGATCACGCCCAGCGCGACGACGGCGTCAGCCCCGCCGGCGAACGCCGCCTGCGCGGCGACGGCGAGCTCGAAGGAGCCGGGCACGCGCACGAGACGGTGGCTCGCCGAGGCCTCGTCGAGCACGCGCTGCGCTCCGGCGATGAGGCCGTCGGTGATCGTCTCGTGCCAGGTGCCGGCGACGATCACGACGTTCAGCCCGCGTGCGTCGATGTTCCCGGTCTTCGGTGCTCCTGCGCCGCTCATTCGTGTTCCTTTCCGTCGGCGAGGGCCTCTGCGAGCTCCTCCGCTCCGATGATGTGACCCATGCGGTCACGCTTGGTCTCGAGGTACTGGTGGTTGTTCGGTCCCACGCCGACGATCAGCGGCACCTGCTCGATCACGTCGAGGCCGAGCTCACGCAGCTGCGCGACCTTGTCGGTGTTGTTCGTGAGCAGGCGCACCTTCGAGATGCCGAGGTCGGTGAGGATGCCGGCCGCGGCGGCATACTCGCGGGCGTCGGCGGGGAGCCCGAGCGCGAGGTTGGCGTCGACCGTGTCGAGCCCCTCCTCCTGAAGGCTGTAGGCCCGCAGCTTGTTGATGAGGCCGATGCCGCGCCCCTCGTGCCCGCGCATGTAGATCACGACGCCGCCCTCCTTCTCGATCGCGTCGAGGGCCGCGTCGAGCTGCGGGCCGCATTCGCACTTCAGCGAGCCGAAGGCCTCGCCGGTGAGGCACTCCGAGTGCACGCGTACGAGCGCGGTGTCACCGGGTTCGCCTGACACGACGGCGATGTGGTCGGTGCCGCTCACACGGTCCTTGTAGGCGAGGAAGCGGAAGGTGCCGTGTGAGGTCGGCACCGTCGCGTCAGCACGCAGGCTCACGCGGCGCCCCGGGGTGGTCACGGCGCCCTGCGGGTCGATCTCGTTGAGGTGCGCGATCAGCTGCTCGATCGTGATGACGGGCACGCCCGCGCTCTCGCCCAGCTCGAGGAGTCCCGGCATCCGCATCATGCTTCCGTCCTCGGCGACCACCTCGGCGATCGCGCCGACCGGACGCAGGCCGGCGAGCTTCATGAGTTCGACAGCCGCCTCGGTGTGCCCGCTGCGCTCCCGCACACCGCCGTCGACGGCTCGCAGCGGCAGCACGTGACCGGGGCGGATGAGATCGTGCGCGGTGGACGACGGGTCCGCCAGCACGTTGAGGGTGCGCGCGCGGTCGTGCGCGCTGATGCCGGTGGTCACGCCCACGGCCGCGTCTACGCTCACGGTGTACGCCGTCGAGCGCGCGTCCTCGTTGGCGGCGACCATGGGCTGCAGGTTCAGCGCATCCGCGAGGTCGGCGGGCATCGGCGCGCAGAGGAAACCGGACGACCAGCGCACCGTCCAGGCGACCCACTCGGGCGTGGCGAGTTCGGCGGACAGGATGACGTCGCCCTCGTTCTCGCGGTTCTCGTCGTCGGCGACGATCACGGGGCGGCCGGCGCGCAGCGACTCGAGCGCTGCGGGGATGGTGGACAGGCTCATCGCGAGCCTCCTTCCGGTGCGGAACGGAACGCGAGCAGGCGCTCGACGTGCCGGGCCAGGATGTCGGTCTCGAGGTTGACGCGGTCGCCCACGGCGCGCGAGCCGAGGATCGTCGCCGCCAGGGTCTCGGGGATGAGCGAGACCTCGAACCAGGCGTCGGCCGCGTCGGCGGGACTCACGGCGCTCACGGTGAGCGACGTGCCGTCGACCGCGATCGAGCCCTTGTCGACGACGAGCGGGGCGAGGTCGGCCGGCAGCGAGATGCGCAGCACGCTCCACTGGTCTCCTGGGCGCACCTCCAGCACGGTGCCGGCGCCGTCGACGTGGCCCTGCACGATGTGGCCTCCGAGGCGTGCGCCCACCGGCATGGCCTTCTCGATGTTGACGCGGGTGCCGACGGTCGCGGAGCCGATCGCTGCGACGTCGAGCGTCTGCTTCATGACGTCGGTGTCGAACGTGTCGGCGGTCGAGCCGACGACCGTGAGACACACCCCGGACACCGCGATCGACTCGCCGTGCACGGCATCCGCTGCCGCCTTCGGGGCGCGCACGGTCAGGCGCCACCCGTCTCCTGAGGGGACGATGGCGGTGATCTCGCCGATCTCCTCGATGATCCCGGTGAACATCAGTCAGCTCCTTCGGTGGGAGAGTCGGTCGCGGTCGCGGGGTGGGCGATCGCGAGGAGGTCTGGTCCGAGCGGCACCCATTCGTCGATCTCGAGCCGAAGGGCGCGGTCGATCGAGGGGATGCCGAGGTCGGTGAGAGCGAGACGGTCGCCGCCCAGCAGCACAGGCGCGACGTAGGCGAGCACACGGTCGACGAGCCCGGAGGCGACGAATGCGCTCGCCAGGGTGGGGCCGCCCTCGACGAACACGCGCTGCACGCCGCGGGAGTGCAGATCTGCGAGCACCGCGTGCAGATCGCGGGTGTCGTAGAAGAGGGGGGAGTTCGGATGCCGCCGCAGCGCCGCATCCGCGGGTGTGACGCGCGAACCGATGACGACGGGGGTGGGCTGGTGGGGGAGAAGCGCATCTCCGTCGCGGGCGGTGAGCGCGGGGTCGTCGGCGAGCACGGTGCCCGTGCCGACGACGATGGCGTCGGACTCGGCCCGGCGGCGATGCACGTCGGCGCGTGCGGCAGGTCCCGTGATCCATTGGCTGGACCCGTCGGATGCCGCGGCGCGGCCGTCGAGGCTCTGGGCCCACTTGACCGTCACGTGCGGACGGCCGAGGCGCTGGGCGGTGAGCCAGCCGTCGATGAGCGTGTGCGCGGCATCCGCCTGCTCGCCGCTCTCCACGTCGACGCCGGCCGCGCGAAGGCGGTCGGCGCCGCCGCCGGAGACCGCGCCGGGGTCGTCGAGCGCATACACGACGCGGGTGATGCCGGCGTCGATCAGCGCGAGCGCGCACGGTCCGGTGCGGCCGGTGTGGTTGCAGGGCTCCAGGGTGACGACGGCGGTCGCGCCCCTCGCCGCGCCGGGGGCGAGCTTCGACAGCGCGTCGACCTCGGCGTGCGGCGTGCCCGCGCCGCGATGCCAGCCCTCGGCCATGGTCTCGCCGTCGGACGACAGGATGACGGCGCCGACCTGCGGGTTCACGCCCCTTGGCCCGTTCGCCGCGAGTTCGAGAGCGCGGGTCATCGCGCGGCGCTCGGCCTCGGTCACTGCCATCCGTCGTCCTCCTTCGAGGCTCCGGGGGATGCAGGACGCGCGCACGCGTGCGCCTCGTGCTGCCTCCCTTCCGGACTAGCGAGATCGCTCTCGCATCACCGTCGGTCCCGGAATTCCACCGGATCGGCATCGCGGTCGAAACCAGGACGCTCGCGGACTGTCACCGCCGGTTCGGATTCTCACCGACCCCGGAGCACGTTGATGCTCTGAGTGTACTCAACACGGCTGAGCGCATTTCATTCCGTGGCATGGATCGTGGCCGCCGCGTGCGCGAGTCATTTGAGCAGTCGCGACAGGCGGCGATCGGCGAGCGGCTTTCCTCCGGTCTGGCAGGTCGGGCAGTACTCCATCGATCGGTCGGCGAAGAACACGCTCCGCACGGTGTCCCCGCACACCGGGCAGGCCTCGCCGCGCCGGGCGTGCACCTGCATGCCGCGCCGCTTCGCGTCTTTCAGATCGGCGGGCGGCTTGCCTGATGCCTCGGCGACGGCCTCCGCCAGAGTCGTCTGCATGGCCGCGTACAGGCGGTCGATCTCGGCATCATCGAGCTTGCCCGCGTTGGCGTACGGCGACATGCGCGCGGCATGCAGGATCTCGTCGGAGTACGCGTTGCCGATCCCGGCGATCACGCCCTGGTCGCGCAGCAGCCCCTTGATCTGCATCCGCTTGCCCTCGAGCAGCCCGGCGAACACATCGCGGGTGAACGACGGGTCGAGCGGATCGGGGCCGAGCCGGGCGATGCCAGGGACGTCATGCGGGTCGCGCACGACGTACACCGCGAGCGACCTCTTCGTGCCCGCCTCGGTGAGGTCGAAGCCGGCGCCGTCGTCGAGCGCGACCCGCAGGGCGATCGGCGACTTGCCTGGCTTGATGAGCGTGGTCGGCAGCTCGTCGTACCAGCGCAGCCAGCCCGCCTTCGCGAGATGGAACACGAGATGCAGGTCGTCGCCGCACGAGAGCACGATGAACTTGCCGTGCCGAGAGGCGCCGGTGACCTCGGCGGCCTGAAGGGCATGGATCGGCGGATCATAGGTCTTCAGCGCCGAGATGGCGGACACGGCGGCACGGGTGATCGTGCGTCCGACGGCGCGATCGTCCAGGAACGCGGTCAGGCCTTGCACCTCGGGCATCTCCGGCATGGGTTCATCCTGTCACCGGCATCCGACATGGGGCTAGATCATCGGCATGCGACACAGCGCGATCTCACCATCCAGCGGTCGCGCGCTCAGAGGATCGGCCACTCGACGGGGGAGCGGTCGTCGGTGACGAGCAGGCCGCCGAGCCAGCCGTCGTCGCGCCCTCGGGGGCCGGTGAGCGCCTGGCGCTGAAGGCCCTCGTACCGGAACCCCAGGGCTCGGGCGGCACGCGCCGACGGGATGTTCCCGACGACGGCTTGCCAGCGGATGCGGACGAGCCCGAGCTCGGCGAAGCCCCAGTCGATCACCGCCTTCCCTGCCTCAGCGAGAAAGCCGTGCCCCCGCGCCTCGGCGGCGACCCAGTACCCGAGCTCCGCGTGGCCCCCGGTGTGGTGGTCGACGATGCGGTGGAGGCCGATCGACCCCACGAGCACGCCCTCGTGGAAGATGCTCCACACGGTCTCGCTGCCGTCGGCCCACCACTCCGCGATCAGGCGGATGAAGTCCTCGGCATCCGCGCGGGAGTACGGGCTGGGGACGGTCGTCCAGCGAGGGATCTCCGGATCCTGGCACGCGCGCTCGATCGCCTCGGCATCCGATGGCGTGGGGGCGCGCAGGGTCAGTCTCTCGGTGATCAGGGTGACGGGTTCCATCCCGGAATCCTATGCGCCGCATACCGGGCTCGACGCCTCCGGCCCGGATGTCCGACGCCCCCGACTACACTTGTCCGGTGACTGTTCCAGGGATTCTGCGCGCCTTGGAAGAGGCGTCTCTCTACCGTGATGCCCTGACCTGGGCGCACACCGACGCCGATCTCGGCCTCGTCGACGGGCTCGACGCCCCCGCGCTCGCGGGACTGCTGCGCAAGAGGGCCGAGAACGGCCATCCGGCCGCGCTGCTGGCCGTGGCCCCGACGGGCCGCCGAGCCGAGAGCATCGCACAGGCTCTCGCGTCGTACCTCCCCGACGCTGAGGTGCTCACCTTTCCTGCCTGGGAGACGCTGCCGCACGAGCGGCTCAGCCCCAGCCCCGACACGGTCGGACGACGACTTCAGACGCTGCGCCGCATCACCGGATGGACCGGCGACCACCCGCTCGTCGTGGTCGCGTCCGTGCGCGCCGCGCTGCAGCCCATCGCGGGCAACCTCGCCGACATCGAGCCGCTCGAGCTCGCCATCGGCAGCCGAGGACACGAGCTCGACGACGTGGCGGAGCGCCTCGTCGAACGGGCCTACTCGCGAGTCGACATGGTGTCGCGGCGCGGGGAGTTCGCGGTGCGCGGAGGCATCCTCGACGTCTTCCCGCCGACCTCCGAGCACCCGTTCCGCGTGGAGTTCTTCGGTGACGAGATCGACCAGATCCGCGCGTTCTCGGTGGCGGATCAGCGCTCCCTCCCCGGCGACGTGTCGACGGTCGACCTGCCGCCGAGCCGCGAACTGCTGCTCACGCAGGAGGTACGAGACAACGCGCGTGCCCTCGTCGGCGGGTTCCCCGCGATCTCGGCGATGCTCGAGAGGATGGCCGAGGGCATCCCCGTCGAGGGCATGGAGTCGCTCCTGCCCGCCGTCGCGGGGCCGCTGAAGTCGCTCGTCGAGTACCTGCCGGACGGCGCGGCCACGGCGGTCGTCGACCCGGAGCGGTCGTCGGCCCGCGCGATCACGCTCGGGGAGACCAACCGGGAGTTCCTGGACGCGGCGTGGAGCGCTGCGACATCGGGAGCATCCGCACCCATCGACCTCGGGGCCGGCGACTTCCTCACGATCGCGCGCCTGCGTGAGATCGTGCACGCGCGGGGCGGCGTCTGGTGGCGGCTCAGCCCGTTCGCGATCGGCGGCGCGGATGCTGAGACGATCGACGCCGCCGTCATCCCGTCGTTCCACGGCAACGTCGACGGCGCGATCTCGTTCGTCGACGGCTGCGTGTCCGAGGGGTGGCGGGTGGTCGTGATCGCCGCTGGTCCCGGTCTGGTCGACCGCGCGCGCGACGTGCTGTCCGACCGCGGCGTCGCGGCACGGGTGGTCGATCGCCTCACCGAGGCGCCGGAGGCGGGCGTCGCCACGCTCGTGACCGGCTCCGTCGAGGCGGGGGTCCAGGTGCCGGAGGCCAAGCTCGCCGTCCTCACGGACAACGAGTTCTACGGCCGCACCATCGGCGGCGACCAGCGCGTGGTCAAGAAGCTCGCATCGCGCCGCAAGAACGTCGTCGACCCGTTGCAGCTGAAGCAGGGCGATTACGTCGTGCACGCGACGCACGGCATCGGCCGCTTCGTGGAGATGACCCAGCGCGAGGTGTCGACCGGCGGCCGCAACGCCGCGAAGTCGACCCGTGACTACCTGGTGCTCGAGTACGCGCCGTCCAAGCGGGGCTACCCCGGCGACAAGCTCTTCGTGCCGACCGACCAGCTCGACCTGCTGTCGAAGTACGTCGGCGGCGAGGCTCCCACCCTGTCGAAGATGGGCGGCAGCGACTGGGCACAGGCGAAGGGCAGGGCCCGCAAGGCCGTGCGTGACATCGCCGTCGAGCTCGTCAAGCTCTACTCCGCGCGCATGAGCGCCAAGGGCCACGCGTTCGGCCCCGACACGCCGTGGCAGCGCGAGCTCGAGGAGGCGTTCCCGTTCGCGGAGACGCACGACCAGCTGCAGACGATCGAGGAGATCAAGGCCGACATGGAGCGGCCGATCCCGATGGACCGGCTGCTGTCGGGAGACGTCGGCTTCGGCAAGACCGAGGTCGCCGTGCGTGCCGCGTTCAAGGCGATCCAAGACGGCAAGCAGGTCGCGATGCTCGTGCCGACGACGCTGCTCGTCAAGCAGCACCTCGAGACCTTCACCGAGCGATTCGCGGGCTTCCCCGTGAAGGTGCGGCCGCTGTCGCGGTTCCAGACCGACAAGGAGGCGCGGCTCACCCTGCAGGGGCTGCTCGACGGATCGGTCGACATGGTCATCGGCACGCACCGCATCCTCACCGACCAGGTCATCTTCAAAGACCTGGGACTGCTCATCATCGACGAGGAGCAGCGCTTCGGCGTCGAGCACAAAGACGCGCTGAAGAAGCTCAAGACGAACGTCGACATCCTCGCCATGAGCGCCACCCCCATCCCGCGCACGCTCGAGATGGCCGTCACCGGCATCCGCGAGATGTCCACGCTGCAGACGCCCCCGGAAGACCGGCATCCGATCCTCTCTTTCGTCGGTCCGCGCAGCGACAAGCAGATCGCAGCGGCCATCCGGCGCGAGATCCTGCGCGAGGGGCAGGTGTTCTTCGTGCACAACCGCGTGCAGTCGATCCAGCGGGTCGCCGCGGAGCTGGCCGAGCTCGTGCCGGAGGCGCGGATCGCGGTGGCGCACGGCAAGATGGGCGAGCACCAGCTCGAGCAGGTCGTCGACGACTTCTGGGAGCGCAAGTACGACGTGCTCGTCTCGACGACCATCATCGAGACAGGTCTCGACATCTCCAATGCCAACACGATCATCATCGACAGGGCCGACAAGTACGGCCTCAGCCAGCTGCACCAGCTGCGCGGACGCGTCGGTCGAGGACGTGAACGCGCCTACGCGTACTTCCTCTACGACGACTCCAAGCCGCTCAGCGAGACCGCGGCCGACCGACTGCAGACGATCGCCGTGAACAACGACCTCGGCTCGGGCATGCAGGTCGCCTTGAAAGACCTCGAGCTGCGCGGCGCGGGAAACCTGCTCGGAGCCGAGCAGGCCGGCCACATCGCCGGCGTCGGCTTCGATCTGTACCTGCGCATGATCGGCGAGGCCGTCGCGACCTTCCGCGGCGAAGAGGTCGAGACCGGGCAGGAGCTCCGCCTCGAGCTGCCCCTCGAGGCCCGCATCCCCGAGGACTACATCGACAGCGAGCGGCTGCGGCTCGAGGCGTACCAGAAGCTGTCGGCTGCGTCGGCCGCCACCGCGAAGGACGATGCGATCGACCTGGTCGTCGAGGAGCTCACCGACCGGTACGGCACGCCGCCGGAGGAGGTCGTCGGGCTCGTGGCGATCGCTCGGCTCCGCCGTCGTGCAGCGCGCGCCGGGCTGACGGATGTCGTCGCCATGGGGTCGAACCTGCGGATCTCGCCGGCGCGCCTCGAGGACTCGATCAAGGTGCGGATGCAGCGGCTGTACCCCAAGGCGAAGCTCGTCGCAGGGGGAGAAGCCCTCGTCGTGCCGCTGCCGACCGTGCCGTCGGCGGTGGGCGTGGGGCTCGAGCCTCTTCCGGGCGCACAGCTGCTGGAATGGGTGGGGCAGCTCTTCACAGCCTTGTTCCCCGAGCCGGTGAAGACCGACTAGATCACCGACAGCGCCGCCGTCAACGCCCTGTGACGCGCACGTCATGGGCGGGATGCTGGCGGCATGTGGACGCTATTGATCATCCTCCTCGTGCTGTGGGCCGGCGTGTCCGTGCTGGGCTTCGTGGTGAAGGGCCTGTTCTGGCTCGCGATCGTCGGGATCGTCTTGTTCATCGGGACGCTCGTGTTCGGGATGCTCCGCCGCGGGACCTCCACGAGGGAGTGACCCGGCACGGCCCGTCGCGCGGCGCGGTGCGTGAGGTGCGTGTGCGCGCCCGTGTGTCGCCGAGCCCGTGCGCGTCGTGCCCGTGTGTCGCCGTGCCCGTGCGCGAAAAGTCGGAGTCTCCGGGCGACACGCCGGGGTGCGGGTGGTCTCGGGCGGCGTGTCGCGTCGCGGTTCCGACGTTTCGCGCACGGACGCGGGGAGTTCGCGCGCGCGGACGCCGGGCCATCGTGCCCACGGATGCTGCGCCTTTCGCGTGCGGGTTGCCGTGCCCGTGCGCGAAAAGTCGGAGTCTCCGGGCGACACGCCGGGGTGCGGGTGGTCTCGGGCGGCGTGTCGCGTCGCGGTTCCGACGTTTCGCGCACGGACGCGGGGAGTTCGCGCGCGCGGACGCCGGGCTTCGCGCGCGGATGCCGCCCCTCCGCGCGCGCGGACACCGCACGAGCCGTACACGGATGCCGCGGCCGGGACTAGTCTGGCCGCATGTTGTACGAGCACCTCGGGGCTCGGCCCCGGATCCATGACACCGCCGTCGTCGCTCCCACCGCCGTCGTCTCGGGCGACGTCGAGATCGGGCCCCACTGCCAGGTGCTGCACGGTGCGGTGATCACCGCGGAGGGCGGTCCGATCACGCTGGGCGAGCACGTGATCGTGATGGAGAACGCCCTCATCCGCGCGACTGCGGCCAACGCCGTGCACATCGGCGCCCACACGCTCGTCGGCACGCTCGCCAGCATCGCGGGAGCGACCGTCGGTGAAGAGGTGTTCTTCGCGTCGGGAGCGCGCATCTTCAACGGCGCGCTCGTCGGCGACCGGTGCGAGGTGCGAGTCAACGCCATCGTGCACCGACGCGCCGTGCTGCCGGAGGGCACGGTCGTGCCGATCGGGTGGGTGGCGGTCGGCGACCCCGTGCAACTGCTCTCACCCGACCGCGAGGCGGAGATCGCGGCGGCGCAGCCGGAGCTCGACTTCCCGGGTCACGTGTTCGGCGTCGACCGCGACACTCCCGACCTCATGGTGCAGCTCACCGAGCGCTACGGCAGCTCCCTCGCCCGCCATGCGGCGGACCGGCTGCTCTGAAACCCCGCGGCGGAACGCCGAAGCGCTCCCGCGGCGGAACGCCGAAGCTCCCCATGACGCCGCGCCCGTCGGCGCCGGAGAGCGCCCGCGGCGGAATGCCGAAGCGCCTCCATGCCGTCGGGCCCGTCCGCGCCGGAGAGCGCACGCGGCGGAACGCCGAAGCGCGCCCGGACCGACGGGAGAGTCCGAGGACTCCTGCGATCCGAGCGCGCTCGTGCTGTCGTGGAAGCCGTCAGATGACGCCCTGGGCGAGCATGGCGTCGGCGACGCGCTCGAAACCGACGATGTTGGCGCCGGCCACGTAGTCGCCCGGAGTGCCATAGCGCTCGGCTGCCTCGAACGCCGCGCTGTGGATGTCGGCCATGATGTCGCGCAGCTTCTGCTCGCTGTTCGCGAAGTCCCAGCGCTGGCGCGCGGCGTTCTGGCTCATCTCCAGCGCCGACGTCGCGACGCCGCCGGCGTTCGCGGCCTTGCCTGGAGCGAAGAGCACGCCGGCCCGCTGGAAGGCCTCGACGGCCTCGGGGGTGCTCGGCATGTTCGCGCCCTCGGCGACCGCGCGCACGCCGTTCGCGATGAGGGCGAGGGCAGAATCCTCGTTCAGCTCGTTCTGCGTGGCGGAGGGGACCGCGATGTCGACCGGCGTCTCCCAGACGTTCCCGCCCTCGACGAAGCGCGCGCCGGGGCGGCGGTTCGCGTACTCGACGATGCGGCCGCGCTCGACCTCCTTGATCTGGCGCAGAAGGGCGAGGTCGATCCCCGCGTCGTCGACGACGTAGCCCGAGGAGTCGGATGCCGTCACGGCCTTGGCGCCGAGCTGCTGCGCCTTCTCGATCGCATAGAGCGCGACGTTGCCGGAGCCGGAGACCGCCACGCGCTTGCCCTCGAGGCTCTCTCCGTGCACGGCGAGCATCTCCTGCACGAAGAACACGGCTCCGTAGCCGGTGGCCTCGGTGCGCACCTGGGCGCCGCCCCAGCCGATGCCCTTGCCGGTGAGGATGCCCGATTCATGCCGGTTCGTGATCTTGCGGTACATGCCGAACATGTAGCCGATCTCGCGGCCCCCGACGCCGATGTCACCCGCCGGGACATCGGTGTGCTCGCCGATGTGCCGGTACAGCTCGCTCATGAACGACTGGCAGAACCGCATGATCTCGGCGTCGCTCTTGCCGTGCGGATCGAAGTTCGACCCGCCCTTTCCGCCGCCGATGCCCTGGCCGGTGAGGGCGTTCTTGAAGATCTGCTCGAAGCCGAGGAACTTGATGATCGAGATGTTCACCGAGGGGTGGAAGCGCAGCCCGCCCTTGTACGGGCCGAGAGCGGAGTTGTACTGCACGCGGTAGCCGCGGTTCACCTGCAGCCGGCCTGCGTCGTCGATCCACGGCACGCGGAAGATCACCTGGCGCTCGGGCTCCACGAGGCGCTCGAGGATCCCGTTGTCCACGTAGTCGGGACGGCGGTCGAGCACCGGTCCGATCGAGTGCAGCACCTCGTGCACGGCCTGGTGGAACTCGGGCTCGTTCGGGTTGAGCGCCCGCACGGACTCGAAGATGGGCTGTGCGATGGTGCTGAGCGGATGGAAGTCGGCGGTGGGTTCGGTCACGCGTGTGCTTTCTCAATGGGGGATGTCGTGCGCGGGCGATCGTGTCGCGTGAGGGGGCGCCGGATCAGGCAGAGTTCTCACTTTATCGTCCTCGCGATTGTGAGGACTTTCACGCGACGGTCGGATGCCGGTCATCCGGTGTTCTGCAGGCCTGCGGCGACCCCGCTCACCGACAGCAGCAGGAGGCGCTGCTGCTCGGCATCCGCACCCGACCCCTCGGCCTGTCCGGCCGACGCCCGCAGGGCTCGCAGCGCGCGAAGCTGCAGCAGCGACAGCGCGTCGACATAGGGGCTGCGCAGCTGCACGGCGCGCTGCAGCACGGGCTTGTTCTCGAGCAGACGGTCGCCGCCGGTGAGCCGGATGACCCAGCGCCGGGTGAGCGCGAGCTCGTCGAGCACCAGCGCGGCCAGGTCGTCACGGTCGCCGAGCGCGAGGTACTGCCGAGCGATGCGCTCGTCGGTCTTCGCGAGGCTCATCGCCACGTTGTCGATCATGGTGTGCAGCAGCGGCCACTCGCGATACGCCTCGACGAGGAGATCCTCGTCGCCGACGGCCTCGAGAGCCGTCCCGAGCCCGAACCAGCCGGCGAGGTTGATGCGTGCCTGCGTCCACGCGAACACCCACGGGATCGCCCTGAGGTCCTCGAGCGACTCGACGGAGAGGCCGCGTCGCGCGGGCCGAGAGCCGAGCGCCAGCAGTCCGATCTCCTCCATCGGGGTCACGGTGGCGAACCACGGCGCGAACCCCTCCGCCTTGACGAGCGAGAAGAACCGCTCGCGCGAGGCGACGTCCATGGTCCGCGCGACCTCCGCATACCGCGTCGCGGCGCTGCTCGTGCGCTCTTCGACCGACGGCGACGAGGCGAGAAGGGTCGCCGCGGCCACCTGGTCGATGTGCCGCATCGCGATGGCAGGCTCGCCGTAGCGCGCGAAGATGACCTCGCCCTGTTCGGTGAGCTTGAAGCGTCCGTCGACGGAATGCGGCGGCTGCGCCAGGATCGCCGAGTTCGCCGGACCGCCCCCGCGGCCGAGCGCGCCGCCGCGGCCGTGGAACAGCGTCAGCTCGATGCCGGAGTCCTTCGCCCACTGCGCGATCTTCTCCTGCGCCTCGTAGAGCGCGAGGTTCGCGGCGACCGGCCCCACATCCTTCGACGAGTCCGAATAGCCGAGCATGACTTCGAGGCGGTTGCCGGTGGCGGCGAGCCGCTCCTGGAACTCCGGGAACGTCACGGCCTCGGCGAGGATGCCGGGCGCCGCCTGCAGGTCGGCGAACGTCTCGAACAGCGGCACCACGTCGAGCACGGGTGCGTCGTCGCCCATGGCGTGGCGGGCGAGCCGGTGCACGGCGGCGAGGTCTTGCGCCGATTGCGTGAAGGACACGACGTACCGCCCGGCTGCCCTGAGCCCGCGATCGCGCTGGATCTCGGCGATGACGCGGAAGACCTCCAGCACCTCCTCGGTCTGGGCGCTGACGGGTCCGCCGGCGTCCAGCTCGGCGAGGGCCTTCGCATGCACCTGCGAGTGCTGACGCACCTCCAGCTCCGTGAGGTGGAAACCGTAGGTCTCGACCTGCCAGATGAGGTGCTGCACGCCGCCGAAGGCGTGGCGCCTGGCGCCGGCCGCCAGCAGCGAGGACTGCACGGCCCTGAGGTCGGCGAGGAGTTCTTCCGGAGAGGCGTACGCGAGGTCGCCGCCGCGCCGGGTGGCGGCGACGCGACGCGAGAGCGCGAGCATGACGCGGCGGTGCGGCTCGTCGGGGGAGCGCGTGGCGAGCTCGGCGGCGGTGTCGGGCTCGGCGGCGACGAACGCCTCCCACAGCGCGGAAACCGCTTCGCTCGGCGGAGTCCCCTCGGCGTCGAGCGTGAGGGTGCGGCCGATGCGCTCGATCGCGCGCTCCAGCCCTCGCAGCACGTGGTCGGAGGCGATCTGCGACGCCTCGCGGGTCACGGCCGCGGTGACGAACGGGTTGCCGTCGCGGTCGCCGCCGACCCACGACCCGATGCGCACGAATGCGGGGACGACCGGAGCGCTCGACCCGGACTCCTCGCCGCGCAGCGCGTCGTCGATGCGGCGGTACACGTGGGGGACCGTCGTGAAGAGCGTCTCGTCGAACACGCCCATCACCGTGCGCACCTCGTCGGTGGGTGTGGGCTTCTGCGCCCGCAGCGGCGCCGTGCGCCACAGCGTGTCGATCTCCTCCAGCATCCGCCGCCGAGCCCTTCGTTGCTCTGCGCCGCCTTCGCTGGCCGCGTCGTGCTGGGTGAGGAGCTCGGACAGGCGTCGGATGCTGCTCGACACCGCGCGCCGGCGCGCCTCGGTGGGGTGCGCCGTGAACACGGGGTGGAACCGGAGCGCCTCCAGACGGCGGCGGGCCTCGTCGTCGCCGACCTCGCTCTTCAGCTTCGCGTAGGCAGAGGCGACGGTGTCGGCGGCGTCCTCGCGCCCTGGCTGCCCCGCGCGTTCGCGCAGCACCCGGACGCGCTGGTGCTCTTCGGCGAGGTTGACGAGGTGGAAGTAGCACGTGAAGGCACGGGCGACCTCGTCGGCGCGCGACACGCTGAACGACTCGGCGATCGCCGCCGCGCGCTCGAAGGCGTCCGGCGTCTCCTCGTCGTAGGCCTGAATGGTCGCGAGTCGCAGACGTTCGACGTCGTCGAAGAGGCCATCGCTTCCGGCTTCGCGGAGCACCTGGCCCAGCAGGGCGCCGAGCATCCTGACGTCGGACCGCATCGCCTCCGGGATGCCGCGACCTGCTTCGAAGCGTCCGATGACGCGGATCGCCTCGGTGTTCGTGGGCTCGGGAAAGGAATGTGCGGGGGTCACCCTCCGAGGGTAACGCGAGCGGAACACCGCTCCCGCACTCATGACGACGGACGTCGTGCGGCCGGCCGGAACGGCCCCGCCTAGCATGGAGGGGATGCGAATCTCGGCGAACCCCCTCCGCGGCCAGCAGTTCCCGGCGGTCCTCCTGCTCCTGGCGGCTGGACTCGGTCTTCTGCTCGCCAACCTGATGACGCACGACGCGATCGAGGGGGTCCTCGAGCTGCATCTCGCCGTTCCCGGCACGGCCCTCGACCTCTCCGTCGGTCACTGGATCTCCGACGGTCTCCTCGCGGTCTTCTTCCTCGTCGTCGCGATCGAGCTGCGTCATGAGCTCACCCACGGCGAACTGGATTCCCCGCGCAAGGCTGTGCAGCCCGCGATCGCCGCCGCGGGCGGCGTGCTCGTGCCGATCGCGGTGTACCTGCTGCTCGCAGGCGACTTCACGACGGTCGCCGGCTGGCCGGTGCCCACGGCGACCGACATCGCGTTCGCGCTCGGGGTGCTGGCGATGTTCGGGCGGGGCCTGCCGCCGACCGTGCGGGTGTTCCTCCTGGCGCTGGCGATCCTCGACGACATCATCGGCATCGTCTTCATCGCCGTGCTGTTCGCCCACGACGTGCAGTGGCTGCTGCTCGCGCTCGCCGTCGTGTGCGTCATCGCGTTCTGGGCGTTGAGCCGGCTGCTGCACGCGACGGGTCACACGCTCGTCGCCGTCGCCATGGCCGTGGTGGGCGTGGTCACGTGGGGTCTCGTCGCCGCCTCGGGCATCCACGCCACGATCGCCGGCGTGCTGTTGGGGCTCGTCATGGCCCCGGTGCCGGCCGGACGCGTCCGTCATGCGCTCGAGCCCGCGGTGAACGGCGTGATCCTGCCGCTGTTCGCCTTCGTCGCGGCGTTCGTCGTCATCCCCGCGGTGTCGCCGACGGAGCTCTCCCCGGCGTTCTGGGGCATCCTCGTCGCGCTGCCGGTGGGGAAGATCATCGGCATCTCGCTGTTCGGCTGGGTGGCCATGCGCATCAGGCCGAAGGGCGCACCGCCCGCGCTCCCGTTCGCCGACCTCGTGGCCGCGGGTGCGCTCGGCGGCATCGGGTTCACCGTCTCCCTGCTGCTGGCGAACCTCGCCTTCGCGGGCGACGCGGGCATCCGAGACCAGGCGATCCTCGGCGTGCTGCTGGGGTCGCTGGTGGCCCTCGTGCTCTCCGGCGTGATCGTGTCGCTGCGCGCCGGCTGGTACCGACGGGTCGCCGCGGCGGCCGAATGACGGGGAGGACTGCATGACCGACACTCCGGAGGACGACCCGCTGCGGGCGGTCGCCGAGACCATGCGCGCCGTGCGCGAGCGCTGCGTCTGGTCGCAGCGCATCACGCACCGCGACCTCGTGCCGTACCTCATCGAGGAGGCGCACGAGGTCATCGACGCCGTCGAGGCCGGTTCGCGCGACGATCTGCGCGAGGAACTGGGCGATCTGCTGTGGCAGGTGCTGTTCCATTCCGCGATCGCCGCGCAGGACGAGGACGACCCGTTCGACATCGACGACGTGGCGCGGGGTCTGAACGAGAAGATGGTGCGGAGGCACCCGCATGTCTTCGGCGGCGCCGTCGCGCGAACGCCCGAAGAGGTGCTCGTGCACTGGAACGCCGCGAAGGCGGCCGAGAAGCGCACACGGCGCAGCGCGCTCGACGGGATCCCGCGGGGGATGCCGGCGCTCGCGCTCGCGCAGAAGATGCTCGGCCGCGTGCCACCGGCCCCGCTCCCCGCGACGGCGGACGCGGCGACGACCGACGCGGCGACGACCGGCACGGACGGCGGGCGCCCCTCCTCCGAGGCGGAGCTCGGCGAGGCGCTCCTCTCGCTCGTCAGGGCGGCGCGCGAGAACGGATGGGATGCCGAGCGGGCCTTGCGGGAGCGGCTGCGGGCGCTCGAGGCCGAGGTGCGCGCCGCCGAGGAGCGCGCGGGCGAAGGGCTGAGCGCCGAGGGGCGCGGCGGAAGGCGGAGCGCCGAGGAGCGCGCGGGCGAGGGCTGAGCGCCGACCTGGGAAGATAGAGGGCGTGGCTACTGTGAACCCGCCCCGTGGCATGCGCGACATCCTCCCCGCCGACAAGGCACGCCGAGAGCACGTCCTCTCGATCATCCGCGACCGCTACCGGTCGCACGGTTTCGACGAGATCGAGACGCCGGCCCTCGAGGAGTACTCGCGCCTGCATGCCGGAATCGGCGGCGACAACGAGAAGCTCGCGTACAACGTGCTGCGCCGCGGCCTCGACGCCGAGGCGATCCGCGAGGCCGCAGACGACCCCGCCGCGCTGGCCGACCTGGGCCTCCGATACGACCTCACCGTGCCGCTCGCGCGTTTCTACGCGAGCAACCGCGGGCAGCTTCCCGGAGTGTTCCGCTCCATCCAGATCGGCCCGGTGTGGCGCGCCGAGCGTCCGCAGAAGGGCCGCTACCGCCAGTTCGTGCAGTGCGACATCGACATCATGGGCGACGACTCCGCTCGGGCCGAGGCCGAGCTCATGGTCGCGTCGCTGGACGCGCTGGACGCGCTGGGTCTGGAGGGCGCGACCGTGCGGGTGAACGATCGCCGCGTGCTCGACTGGATGCTCGAGTCGTTCGGCTTCGCGCTCGACGAGCGCCCCGGCGTGCTCATCACGATCGACAAGCTCGACAAGATCGGCCCGGACGGGGTCGCCGCAGAGCTGCGCGAGCGCGGTGCGGATTCCGGAGCCGTCGGCGCGTTCGAGGCGTTCCTGCGGCGGCCGCAGACCATGGAGTACAACCCCTTCGGCGAGCGGCAGATCCGCAAGGCGCTCCCCGACGGCGCACCGGACGAGATCGTGGCGCACCTCGTCGGCATCGGCGACGCGGTGGCCGCAGGCACGGGGCGCAGCGACGTCCCGCTGGTGTTCGACCCCTTCCTCGTTCGCGGCATGGGGTACTACACAGGGACGATCTTCGAGCTCGCGCATCCCTCGGTGGACTATTCGCTCGGCGGCGGCGGCCGCTACGACGGCATGATCGGCCGATTCCTCGGCCAGCAGGTGCCGGCCGTCGGCTTCTCTCTCGGCTTCGAGCGGCTCGTCGACCTCGTCCGCACGGAGACGGATGCCGTCGCGCGGGCCGTCGTGCTCATCCACGACGCCGACGTGCCGGTCGCCGAACTCGTCGCGCACAAGTCGCGTCTCATCGCCGGCGGCGCGCGCGTGCGTCTCGAGAAGCGCACCAAGAACCTCAAGGCGCTGCTCGAGCGATCGGCGGCCGGCGGCTACACGGCGTTCGCGACCGTGCCGTCGGGCGCGCAGGAGCTGGAGCTCAAGCCCCTGTCCTGATTCGCCGCCGCGTTCACGCGGCGTTCACGCTCGTGCGGTGAGATCCTCGCGTGAGCCGCTCTCGTGTCATCGCCGTCGCGGGCCTCGGCCTCGCCGCGTGCGCCGTGGGCGTACGCGTACTGCTCGCGCGCCAGGCCGCGATCGCTCGCCGCCGCATCGGCAAGCCGCTGGGGGAGGAGTCGATCGACGCCGACCGCGTGTGGCGCCGGTCGCTCGGCGGCGAACCCGTCGAGCTGCTCCTGCTCGGCGACTCACTGGCGGCCGGCCTTGGCGCCGAACGGCGCAAGCAGACGCTCGGGGCGCGGCTCGCGAAGGACCTCGCGGCACGCGTGCGGAGGCCGGTGCGCCTGCGCACGGCGGCCGTCGTCGGCGCCGAGTCGCCCGATCTCGGCGGCCAGCTCGACAGCCTCCCGGACGATTACCGTCCCGATGTGGCCGTGATCGTCGTGGGTGGCAACGACGTGACGCACCGCATCCCGGCCTCCGTGTCTGCCGCCCATCTGGGCGACGCGATCACGCGGCTTCGGGTGAAGGGAACGCAGGTGGTCGTCGGGACGTGCCCCGACCTGGGCGCCCTGCGCGCCGTCCCGCAGCCGCTGCGGCGGCTGGCTGCGAGCATCTCACGCCGCCTCGCCGCCGTGCAGGCCGAGACCGCAGCCGGCGCCGGAGCGGATGCCGTCGACCTCCGCAGGGCCGTGGGGGCCATGTTCTCCGACGACCCGGATCAGATGTTCAGCCTCGACCGCTTCCACCCCAGCGCGCTGGGGTACCGGCGCACGGCCGAGGCGCTGCTGCCGGCCGTGCACCGCGCGGTGGAGCGTGGTGTGCGCTCAGGCGACCCCGTCACTCCGCCGGCGCGCTGAACGACGCGGCCCACTCCGACACCCGCCGAGCACTCTCCTCCTCGGAGATGTCCTCGATGCGGGTCATGATCGACCAGCGCACGCCGAACGGGTCGCGGATGCTGGCGAAGCGGTCACCCGACACGAAGTCGCTCGGCGCTTCGCGCACCGTGGCGCCCGCGTCGACGGCGCGCTCGACCACGGCGTCGACATCGGGGACGTAGAGGCCCATCGAGTAGCAGTCGTCGTCGCCGTCCGGCGGCGCGACGAGGTGGTAGTCGGGGTGCGGCTCGCCCCGCTGCAGCAGACCGAGGCCGAAGTCCAGGTCGGCGTGCGCCACGACGCCGCCGAACTCCGTGACGTCGACGACCCGTGCATCGAAGACGTCGCGGTAGAACTCGATGGCCTCCTTCGCGCGCGGGATGGCGAGGAAGGGCGTGAGCGACGTGGCGTTGTGCGGACGCCCGTCGGTGGTGTGCTGGCCGGACGCCCCGGCCGAAGTGTGGTTCGTCATGCCTCCACGCTAGGAACGCGCGGAGGCGCGGCGCTTGAACATCCGCGACAGCCTGCCGTGCCTACGCTGGGGTGATGGTCGATCCGACGCGCGGCGTGCTCTATCCCGGGCGGCTGCCGCAGTTCCACCGCCTCCCCGCGGAGGGCGAGGCCGCCGACCTCGTCGCCTGGGTCTGGATCCCGGAGTGGGATCTCGCGCCGGGAGAGACCTCGCGACAGGACATCGTCGGCTACCCCGCGCTCAACCTCGTCGTCGAACGGGATGCCGTCACGCTCGCCGGAGCGACGACGCGCGTCTCACACCGCGACTTGCGCGGCCGCGGCTGGGCGGTGGGCGCCCTCCTGCGGCCGGCCGCCGTGCCCGCGCTGACGCCCGCTCCGGCGGCAATCATCGACGAGGAGGTGCGCCTGCACGAACCGGTGCTGCGGCGCGCGGTCGCCGACGCGATGGAATCGGGCGGCGAAGGCTACAGGCGACGCGCCGCGCTCGCTCTGGCCGAATGGCTGGTGGCACGCGTCGGACCGCTCGACGCGCACGGCAGGCAGGCCAACGCGATGACCGACGTGCTGCTCGGCCCCGGGGCGGCCGGCTCGCCCGAGGAGGCGGCGACGCGCCTCGCGGTCTCGGTGCGCACGCTGCAGCGCCTCGCCCATCGGCACGTCGGCATGTCGCCCGGGGCCATGATCCGGCGCAGGCGCCTGCACGACGCCGCGGAGCGCCTGCGCGGAGATCCGGCCGTCGACCTCGCCGCGCTCGCCGCCGAGTCCGGCTACGCGGATCACGCCCACCTCACCCGCGACTTCCGTGCGGTTCTCGGCATCACGCCGCGCGCGTACCGTGCGCGCGCGTCGGGCTGATCAGGCCCGCCCGCGACGCACGCGAAGACGCAGCATCCGATAGCCGACGCCGAGGAGCACGACGCCGAGGCCCACCGCGGAAGCGACGACGGGCAGCGTGGTGACCAGCAGCAGGCACCCCAGCGCCCCGACCACCTGCAGGGCGCGAGGGTAGCGGCGTGCGGGGCCGCTCTGCCGGAACGCCGCCGCGTTGGCGATGAGGTAGTACAGCAGCACGCCGAACGAGGAGAATCCGATGGCACCGCGCAGGTCGGCGGCCGCCACGATGCCGATAACGACGAGGGTGATCGCGATCTCCGCTCGCCGCGGCACATGGAAGCGGTCGTCGATCCTCGCGAAGAAGGTCGGAAGGTCGGCCTCACGCGCCATCGCGAGGGTCGTGCGGCCGATACCGGTGAGGAGCGCCAGCAGGGCGCCCAGCGAGGCCGCTGCGGCTGCGACCCTGACGACCGGTGCGAGCGCAGGCCATCCGGCGCGCGTCAGCACCTCTGCCAGCGGGGCACGGGTCGCTGCTGCGTCGATGCCCAGCGTGAGCAGCACGACGACCGCGACGAGGGCGTAGACCGCGACGACCACAGCGAGGGCCAGGACGATCGCTCGCGGGATGGTGCGGGCGGGGTCGGACACCTCCTCGCCCATGGTGGCGATGCGCGCGTAGCCTGCGAACGCGAAGAACAGCAGCCCTGCCGCCTGCAGCACCCCGTACGCCGTGGAGTCGGGGAGGGCCGAGGGCGCCGCCGACGGCGCCGACGAGAATCCCACCGCGACGACCACGGCAAGACCGGTCAGCGACACCGCGACGAGGAGGCGCGTGAGGCCGGCGGTGCGCGTGATGCCGATGCAGTTCACGGCGCCGAGGGCGGCGACGGCCAGGACGGCCACCGGCCTCTCCCAGCCGGGCGGGGCGGCGTAGGCGGCGAACGTCATCGCCATCGCGGCGCAGCTGGCGATCTTGCCGACGACGAAGCACCAGCCCGCCACGAATCCCCACCACGGACCGATCTCGGCCCGCGCGTAGGCGTAGGTGCCGCCGGCGACCGGGTGCACGGCGGCCAGCTGAGCCGACGCCGTCGCGTTGCAGTACGCCACGGCAGCGGCGATGGCGAGGGCTGCGAGCAGACCGCTGCCGGCCGCCCCGAGCGCGGGGCCCCAGACGGAGAAGACGCCGGCGCCGATCATCGAGCCGAGCCCGATGGCCACGGCGTCGCGCAGACCGAGGCGGCGGACGAGGGGCATGCCGCCATCGTGCCACGTGCCGGTGAACGTGGGATGACGTGCACCGCCGGCGCTGCGGCGGGCCTCAGGCGCGGGCCGCGGTGACGCGGCGCTTCTCTCGGACGTAGACCTCGCGGCGCACCCTGGCGACGACGTCGCCCTCGCGGTCGGTGATGACGGTCTCGAACCACTCGAGCACCTTGGCTCCGCCCTCCGCCCTGGCGCGGATCTGCTCTGCGCGCTCGCGCGTCACCTCGAACTCCGCCGTGAGCACGCCCCGACCCGGCTTGACGAACTCGATCTCCCCGCGCGTGTCCCACACCACGTAGTCCCTCCCCAGCTGGTGCATCACGAGCATGAAGAAGTACGGATCGGTCATCGCCGACATGGAGCCGCCGAACGCCGTCTTGACGTAGTTCCGCGTGAAGAGGTTGACGTGCAGTTCGACGGTGGCGTGCGTCCAGTCGTCGCTGAAGCGGCGGACGCGGATGCCGCTGAAGAGGTTCGGAATCCACAGGCTCATGCCGATCGCGAGACGGCGGGGAGTGATGCGCATGGCGACAGTCTGCCGCGCGCTCCAGTGAGTGATGCGATCTGCTGGATGCCTTCGACAATTGTTCTACTTGGCTTAGAATAAGTAGCGAGGAGGTGGGCATGCTCATCCGGATCGACGCCGACAGTCCGCGGCCGCTCTACGACCAGGTCGCCGCATCCGTGCGGTCCGACGTGCTCACCGGTGCGCTCGCGCCCGGCGACCGCCTCCCCCCGGCGCGCGACGTGGCGGCTGCGCTCCGCATCAACCAGCACACGGTGCTGCACGCCTATCAGCAGCTGCGCGATGAGGGGCTGCTCGATCTCCGCCGCGGGCGGGGAGCGGTGGTCTCGGCATCCGCTGCGCCCCTCGCCGAACTGGCGAAGGACATCGACGAGCTCGTGCGCAGGGCGGCCGCACTGGGGGTCTCGGCCGAGACCCTCGCGGGCATCGTGCGCGCACATCGCAGGCATGAGGAGGGATCGCCATGACCCGTCACGACTCCGCACGCCCGCCGGTCGACGTGCGCCGCGCGCGCCGCGCGTTCCTCGTCGTCGCGATCGGTGTCCCGCTGGCCCTCACCGCGGTCGCCGTCGGCGCGATCCTCGCGATGCTCCCCGCCTTCCCGTCACCCGTGGCCGTCCACTGGGGTCTCGAGGGGCCGGATGGGTTCGGCCCCGCGTCGACCTACCTCTGGGTGACCCTCGTCATCGGGCTCGCCCTGCCCCTGTTCCTGGCCCTGACGACGCTCGCGGCGGTGGGGACGCAGTGGGGCGGCGCCGCGCGGGTCCTGGGGGCCTTCGCCTCGGGCCTGTCGGCCTTCGCCGCCGCCATCGGCATCGGGTCGCTCCTCGTGCAGCGCGGCATCCGTGATCCCGCCGAGGCTCCGGGTGCCGGAGGGGTGCTCGCCGCCGCGGTCATCGCGTCGCTTGCCGTCGGCATCCTGTCGTGGGTTGTGCAGCCGCGCGTCGATGCCGAGCCGGGGCGCACGCTGCCGCCGCGTCGCGCCGTCCCGGTCTCGCCGGGGGAGCGGACGGTCTGGATCGCGACGACGGCGATGCCGGCCGCCGCGCTCGTCGTCGTGCTCACCGCGTTCACGGGCGTCTCGGCTCTGGCGGTGTCTTTGCTCGTCATGGGTGCCCGTACCGGCTGGTACGCAGCCCTGTGCGCTGCCTTCGTCGGAGTCGCGGCAGCCACGATGACCGTCTTCCGCGTGCGCGTCACGCCGGAGGGATTCGCGGCACGTTCGTCGATCGGCTGGCCCCGCATCACGATCCCGCTGGCGGACATCACCGCGGTGCGCGCGGTGGAGGTGTCGCCGTTCGGCGAGTTCGGCGGATGGGGCTGGCGCGTCGCGGTCGACGGGCGCAGCGGCATCGTCCTGCGCCGAGGCGCCGCGATCGAGATCACGCGCCGTTCGCGTCGCCCGTTCGTCGTCACGATCGACGGCGCCGAGGATGCGGCCGCGCTGCTGCAGACGTACATCGACTACCGCGCGGATCGTCCGCGCGATCCCCGACAGGAAGGGACCGCCTCATGACCGCAGCCGATCACCTCCCCGCCGCCCGGGTGCCATGGACCGCCGTGGCCGCGTTCACGATCATCGCGTGCGGCCTCGCGTGGCTCGTGTGCCTCCCTCTGTGGCTGGGGTCGGGCCTCCGCGAGCCGATCGCAGCCATCCTGCTGCCGCTCATGATGTTCACGCCCGCCCTCGCGGCACTCGTCGTCACCGTCGCGTTCCGCGTGCCGCCGCGCGGAGCACGCGCGCGCGGCCTCGGGCTGTGGCCGTTGCGGCCGGCGAAGCGCGTCGTCGGCTCGATCGTGCTCGGCTGGCTCGCCCCTCCGGTCCTCGTTGCGGCCGGCGTGCTCGTCGCCGCCGCCCTGGGATTCGTGCGGCTCGACCTCACCTTCTCCGCACTCGCCGACCAGCTCGCCCGGGCTGTTCCGGAAGGCACGCCGCTGCCTCCCGTGGGGGTCGTGGTGGCGGCGCAGCTCGCGGCGCTCCCGATCGCCGCTCTCGTCAACAGCCTCTTCGCCTTCGGCGAGGAGCTCGGCTGGCGTGGATGGCTCGTACCCGCTCTGCGTCCGCTGGGCACGTGGCTGGCCCTCATCGCCAGCGGCGTCATCTGGGGCGTCTGGCACAGCCCGGTGATCCTTCTCGGCTACAACTTCGGGCGCACCGACATCACCGGTGTCCTGTTCATGGTGGGCGGCTGTGTCGCCTGGGGCGTCCTCCTCGGGTGGCTGCGCCTGCGATCGGCATCAGTGTGGCCGGCGGTGATCGCCCACGGCGCACTGAACGCGTCGGGCGGCCTCGTGCTGCTCGCCGCCGCCTCCGCGCCCGATCTCGCGCTGGCCGGACCCCTCGGCGTCGCGGCGTGGATCGTCCTCGCCGTGGTGATCGCGATGCTGGCCGTGACAGGGCAGTTCCGCCCGCAACCCGAGCTCGCGGCGCCCCGCACACCCGCGGCGACGGTCGACGGCCCCGAGCACGCTTGACCTGCTGTGCGGGGCCGGGGTTGGCTGAGCACATGGAACCGACACCTGCGGCATGGGCCGCTGCCGACGCCCACCTCGCCGACCTCTTCGTCGGGGATGACCCCGCTCTCGACAGCGCACTCGCAGCGCAGCGGGCCGCGGGGCTCCCCGAGATCGAGGTGGCGCCCGTCGCCGGGAAGCTGCTGAACCTGCTCGTGCGGATGAGTGGTGCGCGGCGTGTGCTCGAGATCGGCACGCTCGGCGGCTACTCGACGATCTGGCTCGCGCGAGCGGTGGGCGACCAGGGGCGCGTCGTGACCATCGAGGCGGAGCCTGCCAACGCCGCCATCGCCCGCGCGAGCATCGATGCCGCGGGGGTGGGGGCCCGGGTGGAGATCCGCGTGGGGCGAGGGGCCGACGTGCTCCCGACTCTCGTCGGCGGGTTCGACCTCGTGTTCATCGACGCCGACAAGGAGTCCAACACCGTCTACCTCGACTGGGCGGCCCGGCTCGGGCACCCCGGGACGGTCGTCGTGCTCGACAACGTCGGCCGCGAGGGCGAGATCGTCCGGGAGGACTCCGACGACCCGAAGGTGATCGGCACCAGGGCGGGGCTCCGGATGCTGGCGGACGACCCCCGCTTCGACGCCACGGCGCTGCAGACCGTCGGCGCGAAGGGGTGGGACGGCGTGGCGCTGGCGCTCGTGGTGTGACCTCGGAGCCGACGCGGCGGCGGGCTAGACTGGGCGCGGATCGACGTCGCTCCACCACAACCCTTTTCTGAGCAAGGAGCACATCAGTGGCACTGATCGAGGCTGTAGGCGCACGCGAGATTCTCGACTCGCGCGGGAACCCGACCGTCGAGGTGGAGGTGCTGCTCGATGACGGTGTCGTCCAGCGGGCGGCCGTCCCCTCCGGTGCATCCACCGGTGCGTTCGAGGCGTACGAGCTCCGCGACGGCGACAAGGGCCGCTACGGCGGCAAGGGCGTGCTCAAGGCCGTCGAGGCCGTGATCGACGAGCTCGGCCCGGCGATCGAGGGCGTCGAGGCGAGCGAGCAGCGCATCGTCGACGAGATCCTCATCTCCACCGACGGCACCGACAACAAGCAGCGCACGGGCGCCAACGCCATCCTCGGCGTCAGCCTCGCCGTGGCGAAGGCTGCGGCGGACTCGGCCGACCTTCCGCTGTTCCGCTACCTGGGCGGCCCCAACGCGCACGTGCTCCCCGTGCCGCTGTTCAACGTCATCAACGGCGGCGAGCACGCCGACAACGGCATCGACATGCAGGAGTTCTTCCTCGCGCCCATCGGCGCCGACACCTACTCCGAGGCCCTGCGCTGGGGCGTCGAGACCTACCACGTGCTCCGCAGCGAGCTGAAGGCCGCCGGCTACGCCACCGGCCTCGGCGACGAGGGCGGCTTCGCCCCCGATCTGCCCAGCAACCGCGAGGGTCTCGACTTCCTCGTCAAGGCGATCGAGAAGGCGGGCTTCACGCCCGGCACTCAGATCGCCCTCGGACTCGACGTCGCTGCGACCGAGTTCTTCTCCGACGGCGTGTACCGCCTCGACAACAAGGACTGGTCGGCGGACGAGCTCATCGGCTACTACGAGGGCCTGGTGAAGGACTTTCCGATCGTCACGATCGAGGACGCGCTCGCCGAGGACGACTGGGACAACTGGAAGACGCTGACCGACGCGCTCGGCTCGAAGGTGCAGCTCGTCGGCGACGACCTCTTCGTCACCAACCCGCAGCGCCTCGCGGACGGCATCAAGCGAGGGGTCGCGAACTCGCTCCTGGTCAAGGTGAACCAGATCGGCACGCTCACCGAGACGTTCGACGCCGTCAGCCTCGCGCAGCGCTCCGGCTACACGGCCATGCTCTCGCACCGCTCGGGCGAGACCGAGGACACCACGATCGCCGACCTGGTCGTCGCCACGAACGCCGGCCAGATCAAGGCGGGTGCGCCTGCTCGCAGCGAGCGCGTCGCGAAGTACAATCAGCTTCTGCGCATCGAGGAGGAGCTCGGCGATGCCGCTGTCTTCGCCGGTCGCTCGGCCTTCCCGCGGTACACCGCCTGATCGGCTGACGCGCGCAGAAACAGACCGAGAACGAGAGGGGGAGCCATGGCGAGACGTCCGGCTCCCCCCTCCTCGTCTGTGGGCGCCCGCTCGCAGACCGGCAGCGGGCGCAAGGCCGCTGCGGAGCCGCGCGGAGGTGCGGCGCGTCGGGACGCGCAGCGCCCCGGGCGAGCGGAGCGCCAGAGCCGAGCGGAACGCCAGGGTCGACGCGTCGGCGGCGCGGGAGGCGTCGACGTGCGCGAGTGGGCGTCCGGCATCCGTCTCTCGGCCTTCTCGGTGATCATGCTCTCGCTCGTCGTGCTCGGCGCGTGGGTGCTCGTGCCGACGCTCGGCACGTACATCGACCAGCGGCAGAAGATCGCCGCCCTCGAGGCGTCGATCCAGGTGTCGCACGACGAGATCGCCGCTCTCGAGAGGCAGCGCGAGCGCTGGCAGGACCCGGCCTATATCACGACCCAGGCGCGGGAGCGGCTGTACTACGTGAAGCCCGGTGAGGTGGTGTACCTCATCGACAACGACCTCGATCCCGCGGCTCTGCCCCGTGAGCAGGAACCGGTCAGCGACACTCTCGAGGAGACTCCGTCCGATTGGATGCCGCAGCTCCTGCGCACCCTCACCTCGGCCGGCCTCAGCCAGAACGCCGTCCCCGCGCAGTGACGCGCCGCGCGGCCGCGGCTCCGAGCATCCTCCCGGCGGGCTCGCCTACGCTGGAGGGGTGACCACGCCGCCCTTCCCCGCCCCGACGACCGCTGAACTCGCCGTGGTGAGCGCACAGCTCGGACGCCCGGCACGCGGAGTCGTCGGCATCGCGGCGAGATGCGTCTGCGGAAACCCCACGGTGGTCGCCACGACACCGCGCCTGCCCGACGGCACGCCGTTCCCGACGTTCTACTACCTCACGCATCCTGCTGCGACGGCGGCGATGTCGACGCTCGAAGCGACGCAGGTGATGCCCGAACTCGCGCAGCTCCTCGATGATGACGAGGTCGCCGCGGCGTACCGCGCCGCCCATGAGGCGTATCTCGCCGACAGGGCGCGGTTCGGGGAGGTGCCCGAGATCGACGGCATCTCGGCGGGCGGCATGCCCACGCGGGTCAAGTGCCTCCACGCCCTTGCGGGGCACGCGCTCGCCGCCGGCCCCGGTGTCAACCCGATCGGCGACGAGGCGCTCGCACGTTCGACGTGGTCTCCGGCGACGTGCCGATGCGACGATCCGGGCGCAGCTCTGCGCGACGGGGAGGCGTCGACGGCATGATCGTCCGGCGGCTGCTGCGGACCGCGGTCGCCGCGACGGTGGTCGCGGCATCCGTGCTGCTCGCCGGCGCGGCGGCGACCCCCGCTCCGGTTCCCGACGACCCGGCCGATCCGGTCAGGGCCTCGGAGTACTGGCTTGACGGTGCGCGCATCCGAGAGGCGTGGCAGACGACGCGCGGTGAGGGCGTCACGATCGCGGTGATCGACACCGGCATCGGCAAGGTGCCCGGTTCGTTCGACGGGGCGGTCGTCGGAGGCACGGACGTGTCGGGGACCGGAACCTCCGACGGGAGGACCCCGCTCGGCGCGATCGACGGCAACCACGGCTCCTGGGTCGCGTCGCTCGCGGCCGCACGAGGCGCCCCGGACGGCACGGGGATGATCGGCGTCGCCCCCGAAGCGAACCTGCTCTCGATCTCGGTCGGGTTCGGCGCCGCAGCGGCCGTGCCGTTCACCGAGCAGGTCGCCAAGGCGATGCGCTGGGCCGTCGACAACGGTGCCGACATCATCAACCTCTCGTTCACGACGAACACCCTCGACTGGGATCGCAGCTGGGACGACGCCTTCCTCTACGCCTTCGACCACGATGTCGTCGTCGTGGTCGCCGCGGGCAACCGGGGGAGCGGCACGAACATCATCGGCGCGCCCGCCACCATCCCCGGGGTCCTGACCGTCGGCGGCGTCGATCAGTCCGGTCAGGCGAGCCTCGAGGCGTCGACGCAGGGCATCACGATCGGCATCGCCGCGCCCAGCGAGGGACTCATCGGCGTGTCGGCCGACGGAACTCTGGCGTCGTGGAGCGGCACGAGCGGCGCGGCTCCCATCGTCGCGGGGATCGCGGCGCTGGTGCGGTCGGCGCATCCCGACCTGAACGCCGCCAACGTCATCAACCGCATCATCCGCACCGCAGTGCGGGTCGACAGCATGGGGAAGGCGCCGGACCCACTGTACGGCTACGGGCTCGTGGATGCGGCCGCGGCGGTCACAGCCGACGTGCCGCTCGTCGACAAGAACCCGATGGGCGACCTCGCCGAGTGGGTTCGCGTGTACCGCAGGGCCGAGACCGAGCCGCTCCCCGAACCCACCGTGGAACCGGTGACGGTCCCGCCGCTGCCTGCGGCCGATGCGCCGACCGAGCCCGGTTCACCGCTCCTTCCCAGCGCCGAATCACTGCGGTACGGTACCCTGCCGCTCATCGCGCTCACGGTCCCTGTTATCCTTATAGGGCTTGGCGTCACCGCAGCTGCCCGGCGCATCCGTTCGGCGGGCTCACGCACGCCACATTCCTGACTCCGAGGAGTTGTCCCCCTGTGCCTCAGAACAGCACTGTGCCCAAGATCCTGATCGTCGGCGGAGGTTACGCAGGCTTCTACACGGCGTGGAAGCTCGAGAAGCACCTTCGCAAGGGCGAAGCCGACGTGACCATGGTGGACCCGCTGCCGTACATGACGTACCAGCCGTTCCTCCCGGAGGTCGCCGCCGGCTCGATCGAGGCACGTCACTCGGTGGTCGCGCACCGTCGCCACCTGAAGCGCACGAACGTGATCACGGCGAAGGTCACCAACATCAACCACGCCGAGAAGGTCGCGACGATCACGCCCCCGATCGGCGAGCCGTACGAGTTCGCGTACGACCAGATCGTCGTGACGGCGGGCGCCGTGTCGCGCACGTTCCCGATCCCCGGCATCGCGGACAACGCGATCGGCCTCAAGACGATCGAAGAGGCCGTCGCGATCCGTGACCGCCTGATGTCGAACTTCGACAAGGCCGCGTCGGTCCCCGCAGGGCCGGAGCGCGACCGTCTGCTCACCGTCGTCGTCGTGGGCGGCGGCTTCGCCGGCATCGAGGTCTTCGCCGAGCTGCGCTCGCTCGCGTCGGCCCTCGTCGGCAAGTACCCCCAGATCAGCTTCGAGGACACGCACTTCCACCTCGTCGAGGCCATGGGCCGCATCATGCCTGAGGTCTCGCTGAAGACCAGCGAGTGGGTGCTGAAGGACCTCGCCAAGCGCGGTGCGAACGTCCACCTCGACACGCAGGTCACCGGAGCCGTCGACGGCAACGTCGAGCTCTCCACGGGTGAGGTCATCCCGACCGACCTCATCGTGTGGACGGCGGGCGTCATGGCCAACCCGACCGTGGTGCGCGGCGGCGACCTGCCCGTCGAGGAGCGCGGCCGCATCCAGACGCGAGCCGACCTGCGCGTCGGCACCTCAGACGACATCGTCGAGGGCGCATGGGCCGCCGGCGACGTGTCGGCCGTGCCCGACCTGTCCGGCGGCGGCGTCGGCGGGGTCTGCGTCCCGAACGCCCAGCACGCTGTTCGCCAGGCGAAGCTGCTCGCCAAGAACCTGGTCGCGGTCCTGCGCGGTGAGGAGCCCAAGGACTACTTCCACAAGAACCTCGGCGCTGTCGCGGGTCTCGGCCTCTACGACGGTGTGTTCCAGTCGGGCAAGATCGCCATCAAGGGCTTCTTCGCGTGGGTGGCGCACCGTGGCTACCACGGCCTCGCGATGCCGACGTGGGAGCGCAAGTGGCGCGTGCTGTGGGGCTGGTGGAACAACCTCTGGCTGGGTCGCGACCTCGTGAACCTGCAGACCGTGCAGAACCCGCGCTACGTCTTCGAGGAGTTCGCCGCGCGTCCGCGTCCGGCGGCGGATGCCGCGCCGGCTCCTGCCGCGAAGGGCGCCGCAGCGAAGGACGAGAAGAAGTCGGCGAAGGACGAGAAGAAGTCGGCGGAGAACGAGACGGTCTCTTCCCGATAGCTCTGGCTTCTCCGCGAACGCTCCGGTCCCCCCGCGGGGATCGGAGCGTTCCTCGTCTCCGGGGAGGGTGCCGCGGGGCGAAGCGAATGTACCCCCGGTCGGACTCGAACCGACACTGAGGCGATTTTAAGTCGCCTGCCTCTGCCATTGGGCTACGGGGGCGTCGTGGCCAGCCTAGCGGCCAGGCCTGAATGCGACCGGGTTCCGAGATCCGTGAATCCCGGTGCGGGAGGCCGTAGGGTGGGGGAGTGCTCGACCTCACCGACGAACTGAGCCCCGCCGCGGTCACCCCCGAGTGGCATGACCCCGCGCGCTACTGGTCGAGGCTGTCGGCGGCCACCGGCCACCTCCCCGCGCCCGTCGCGGTCATCGACCGCGAGGCGCTTCGGTACAACGCGCTCGACCTGATCGTGCGCGCGGGCGGCCTGCCCATCCGCGTCGCTTCGAAGTCGGTCCGTGTGCGCTCGGTGCTCGACGCGGTGCTGCGCCTTCCCGGTTTCCGCGGCATCCTCGCCTTCACGCTGGCAGAGGCGCTCTGGCTCGCAGACACGCACGACGACATCGTGCTCGGATATCCGACGGTCGACCGCGAGGCGCTCGAGCGCCTCTTCGCCGACGAGCGCGCGACCAGGCGCATCACGCTCATGGTCGACGACCCCGTGCACCTCGACCTCATCGACAGCGTCGCGGCGCCGGGGTCGCGGCCCGAGATCCGCGTCGCGATCGACGTCGACGCCTCCTGGCGCTCCGCGCTGCTCGGTCACATCGGCGTGCGCCGGTCTTCGCTGTTCACTCCGGACGAGGTGGCCGCCTTCGCGCGCCGCGTCGCAGCTCGGCCCGGTTTCCGGCTCGTCGGTCTGCAGATGTACGACGCGCAGATCGCAGGCCAGGGAGACGACGCAGGTCCCGACGCTCCGCTCATCCGCATGGTGCAGTCCCGCTCCAGGGCGGAACTGCGCGAGCGGCGCGCAGCCATCGTCGCGGCGGTGCGCGAGGTCGCACCGCTCGAGTTCCTCAACGGCGGAGGAACCGGCTCGCTCGAGTTCACGGCCAGTGACGAATCGCTCACCGAGGCCAGCGCCGGGAGCGGGCTCCTCGGCGGTCACCTCTTCGACGGCTACCGCTCGTTCCGGCCCGCGCCGGCGGCGGCCTTCGCCTTCGACGTCGTGCGGCGCCCAGCGGTCGACATCGCCACGGTGCTCGGCGGCGGATGGATCGCCTCGGGCCCAGCCGTGGCATCGAGACAGCCGCGCCCGGTGTGGCCGGAGGGCCTGCGAACCCTTCCGCGCGAAGCAGCAGGAGAGGTGCAGACGCCGCTTCAGGGCCCGGCGGCGGCCCGGCTCGGCGTGGGCGATCGCGTCTGGTTCAGACACGCCAAGAGCGGTGAGCCTGCGGAGCGCATCGACGCCTACCACCTGGTCTCCGGCGACGAGGTGATCGACGAGCTGCCGACGTATCGCGGCGAGGGGAAGGCGTTCCTGTGACGAGAATCGGCGGCAGCTGGCAGAACTGGGGTCGTTCGGCATCAGTCACCCCGATGCGCGTCGAGCGGCCGCGCTCGCCCGAGGGTGTGCAGCGCGCGGTGCGGGCCGCGGTGGCGCAGGGGCTGACCGTGAAGGCCGTGGGTGCAGGGCACAGCTTCACAGGCATCGCCGTCGCGCCGGGTGTGCTTCTCGAACTGGACGATCTGCAGGGACTCGTCTCGGCGGACGAGTCGAGCGGCCGCGTGACGCTCCTCGCGGGCACGCGCCTGCACCGCATCCCCGCGCTTCTGGCGCCGTACGGCCTGGCGATGCAGAACCTCGGCGACATCGATCGGCAATCCATCTCGGGAGCGATCTCCACGGGGACGCACGGCACCGGTGCGGGCTTCGGAGGGCTCGCGACCCAGGTCGTCGGCGTCACGCTGATCACGGCGGAGGGCGAGTTCCTCCGGATCGACGAGGAGCACGAACCCGAGCTCCTGCCCGCGGTCGTCGTGGGCCTCGGCGCGCTCGGGATCATCGTCGAGGTGACGCTGCAGTGCGTGCCCGCCTTCGTCATGCACGCCATCGACGAGCCCGCTCCGCTGGAAGACGTGCTCGCGACGCTCGCCGAGCGGGTCGCGGCATCTGATCACTTCGAGTTCTACTGGTTCCCCCATACCGATGTCGCGCTGACGAAGCGCCAGACCCGCCTCCCGGAGTCCACGCGGCGCGAACCGCTGCCGGTCGTGGGCAAGTGGATCGACGAGACGTTCCTCTCCAACGGGGTCTACCGAGTCGTCTGCGCGGCGGGCCGTGCGGTGCCGGCGATCACGCCGCCGTTCAGCAGGCTCGCGGTGAAGCTCACCGGCGACCGGGAGTACACCGACCTGTCGCATCGTGTGTTGACCCAGAGCCGCACCGTGCGCTTCCGCGAGATGGAGTACGCGGTGCCGGCGGAGAACGTGGTGCCCGCCTTCCGCGCCGTGCAGGCGCTCATCGCGCGGCGGGGCTGGCGCATCGAGTTCCCCATCGAGGTGCGCTTCGCTCGTGAGGACGACCGCTGGCTCTCGACGGCGTTCGGCCGAGCTACCGGCTACATCGCCGTGCACCGGTACTGGCGTGCCGACCCGACCGCGTACTTCGAGGCGGTCGAGCAGATCATGCTCGAGCACGGCGGTCGTCCGCACTGGGGCAAGCTGCACACGCTGACGGCGGAAGACCTGCGCGAGCGCTACCCGCGTTTCGACGATTTCCTGGCGGTTCGGGACCGTCTCGACCCTCAGCGACGGTTCGGCAACCGCTACCTCGAACGCGTGCTCGGAGCGTGATCCGACGGGGCGCTGCACCCAGTTCACGCGCAGGGTGCGTCGATAGGATGGGAGAAACACGAGGAAGGGTGGGCCTCTGATGGAATGGCTCGTACCGGTGCTGATCATCGTCGGCCTGGTTCTGCTCATCGGGATCTATCTCTGGGCGACGTACAACTCGCTGGTGCAGCTGAACGTACGGGTCGACGAGGCCTGGAGCGGCATCACAGTGCAGCTCAAGCGGCGAGCCGATCTCATCCCGAACCTCATCGAGACCGTCAAGGGCTATGCGTCGCACGAAAAGGCCGTGTTCGAGAACGTGACGCGCGCCAGGGCCGAGACGCTCACGGCCACGACGCCCGGAGCGGCCGGGATCGCCGAGGGGCACCTGCAGCAGGCGCTGCGGAGCCTGTTCGCGGTCGCCGAGGCGTACCCCCAGCTCCAGGCGAGCCAGAACTTCCTGCAGGTGCAGCACTCGCTGGTCGACACGGAAGACAAGATCCAGGCCGCGCGTCGGTTCTACAACGGCGGCGTGCGCGAGATGAACACCAAGATCAAGGTGTTCCCGAACAACATGTTCGCCAAGGGGCTCGGGTTCACCGAGAGGGAGTTCTTCGAGGTCGCCGACAGCGGGGCCATCTCCGAGCCGCCGCGCGTGCAGTTCTGAACATGCCTCGACGGCGCATCACCGCGTCGGAGCGGCGCGGCCTCGCGTCCCAGCTGACGTCGCGCTGACCTGATGTCGCGCTGACCTGATGTCGCGCTGACCTGATGTTGCGCTGACCTGATGTCGCGCTGACGCGACTCACCAGATCGCCACGTCCACTGCGGAGCCGGAGTCGACACGGCGGACATCGCCGCGTACCGTCCAGTCGTCGGTGCGGTAGTTCTCGGTGCGCGGTGACCCGTCGAGACCCGTTCCGGTCACGGTGGCGACGAGGATGCCTCCCGAGGCGATGAACCGCGATCCCTCCGCCTCGAGGCTGAGCACAGGGAGCTTCTCGATGCGGAACCGGATGCTGTCGACCGCAGAGAACTCGGTGCCCCACGGAATGCGGATGCCGCATCTTTCGGGCGGCGTCGCGGCCGTGCTCCTCGCGCACTCGGCGAGGTCCTCGTCGAGCGCCGCCTGCGCGTGCTCAGCGACCTGCGCCTCGGTCTGCGGCGTCGGACGGGGCGACATCGTGGCGGAGGGCGCCGGCGTGCCCGCACGGTCGTGCCCCGCCCATGGCCGCGGGGCGAGGAGCACCGCGACGGCGATCGCGGCGAGAGCGACGCCCGCCGCGATCAGCCACGGTCGCGCCCGTCTCACGCTGCCTGTTCCCTCGCATGCACGTGTCGCCGCACCGTCACGTCGTCACGAGCCGACAGCGCGGCATGGAGCGGTTGAGCGGCCGTTCCCCACCCTGAGACCGAGACGGCGTCGAGACCCTGCCACCGTGCTGCGAGCGCCAGTTCGGCGGCGATCCGGTCGGCGTCGTCGGCCGGTCGGGCCTGCGGTTCCCACCACGCCGACTGCACCTGCAGCGTTGATGCGCCGCGATCGGCTTTGAGGTCGACGCGTGCGACGATGCGGTCTCCGACGAGCACGGGGAGGGAGTAGTAGCCGTAGCGGCGCTTCTCGGCAGGCACGTAGATCTCGATGCGGTAGTCGAGGTCGAAGGCGCGCAGCGCCCGGTTGCGGAACCACACCACCGGGTCGAACGGCGTCAGGAGCGCGGCCGCATCGACCCGTCGCGGCAGCACAGCGTCGCTGTGACGCCACGCGGGGAGGGGGCGGCCCTGACGAGTCCACCCGGCCACCTCGACGGGCACGAGCTCACCCGCGTCGACCAGGTCCGCGATCGAGCGCGACACGGCGGAGCGATCGCGGATGCGGTAGTAGTCGGCGAGGTCGGCCTGCGTGGCGACGCCGGACGAGCGGGCTGCGCGACGCACGAGTTCGCGGATCGCCTCTTCGCGAGGGACGACGCGCGAGAGCACGTGCGGCGGGATGACGTGCTCGGCGAGGGCATAGGTGCGCTCGAAGCCCTTCCGTCCGCTGATGGCGACGTCGCCGGTGCGCCACAGGTGCTCGAGGGCGAGCTTCACGTCGTCCCAGTCCCACCAGGTTCCGCGTTCGCGTGGGGCATCCGCTCTGATGTCGGCCGGGCGCAGCGGTCCTCGATCGCGCAGTTCATCGCGCACCCAGGCCATCGTGCGGCTGTTGCGGCTCGCCCACGAGTCGGGGTCGGCCCAGCGTGCACGGAAGTGTTCCATGCGGAACCTCCACAGCGGCCAGTCGCCGACCGGCACGAACGTCGCCTCGTGCGCGAGGTACTCGACGTAGTGCGTGGTGCGGGAGAGGAAGAGGCGGTCCAGGAGGGCGGGCTGGTAGGACCCGAGACGAGAGAACAGCGGCATGTAGTGCGAGCGCGCGAACACGTTCACGGAGTCGATCTGCAGGACACCCAGCCGCTCCATGGCGCGGTGGACATGGCGCGCGCCGACGGAGGCCGGGCGTGCGCGGGTGAAGCCCTGTGCCGCGAGAGCGACGCGACGGGCCTGCGCGGCGCTGAGCGAGTCTGTCACGCCGTCAGCGTATCTCCGAGCGCCGACACCGGCGTCGTGCGGCGTCGGAGGAGCCCGTCCGGTCGCCGTAGACTTGGGCGATGAGCGAAGAGCAGCGTCCGCGGCTGAGGGATCTCTTCCGCCCGCGGCCCATCTCCACCGACCGCACCATCACGACAGAAGCAGACGAGGCCGTGCCCTTCGGGCTTCGGGTGACCGCCGCCTACGCGTGGCGCCTCCTCCTCATCGCGGCTGCCGTCGCCGGGATCATCTGGATCGTCATCCAGCTGAAGCTGCTGGTGATCCCCCTGCTCGTCGGTATCCTCATCACAGCCCTGCTCTGGCCGGCCTTCGAATGGATGCTGCGGCACCGGTTCCCGCGCTGGGCCGCCGTCGCGATCGCGATCATCGGCACGATCGCGATCGTCGCCGTGCTCCTCTGGCTGGTGATCTGGCAGGTGCGCTCGCAGCTCGACGACGTGCGCGACCGCAGCACGCAGGCCGTGGAGGAGTTCCGGCAGTTCCTCATCGAAGGGCCCCTGCACCTGACCGACAAGCAGATCCAGGGGTACATCGACCAGGGCATGTCGATCATCGACGAGCAGGCCCAGCTGCTGTGGAACGGCGCGCTGTCCGTCGGCACAACGGCCGCGCACGTGGCCACCGGAGCCGTCCTCTCGCTGTTCATCCTCATCTGCCTGCTCGCAGACGGCAGGGGCATCTGGCGTTGGACCGTGCGCCTGTTCCCGCGCGCGGCGCGACCCGCAGCGGACGCCGCGGCGCGCAACGGCTGGACCACGATCGTGAACTACGCCCGCACGCAGCTCTTCGTCGCAGCCATCGACGCCGTCGGCATCGGCCTCGGCGCCCTTCTGCTCGGCGTGCCCCTGGCGATCCCGGTGGCCGTCCTCGTCTTCCTCGGTTCGTTCGTGCCCATCGTCGGCGCCGTCGTCACCGGTGCCATCGCGGTGCTGCTCGCACTCGTCTACAACGGTCCCTGGATCGCGCTGGCGATGCTGGCCGTCGTGCTCGCGGTGCAGCAGGTCGAGGGCCACATCCTGCAGCCGATCCTCATGGGGTCGGCCGTGAAGGTGCACCCCCTCGCCGTCGTGCTGGTGGTGGCGGGCGGCTCGATGGTCGGCGGGATCCCCGGAGCCCTCTTCGCGGTTCCGCTGGCCGCCTTCGTGAATGTCGCGGCGGTCACCGTGAGCACCGGCTCGTGGCGCACCGGGGTCCAGCCCGACGCAGACCTGATCTGGAGTACAGTCCCGCGACAGCGGAGAAGGAGCATTCGATGAGCGCAGTCCCCAGCCTGACCGAGTTCGAGCACGCCGCTCAGAGTCTGACTGAGGTGATTTCGCACACGCCGACGCTGCCGTCCCGTGCGCTCTCCGACATCCTCGGCGTTCCTGTCCTGCTGAAGATGGAGAACCTGCAGCGCACCGGATCGTTCAAGATCCGCGGTGCGGCGTACCGCCTGTCCCGGTTGAGCGCCGAGGAGCGCGCCAGGGGAGTGGTCGCGGCATCCGCCGGCAACCACGCGCAAGGCGTGGCACTGGCGGCTCAGGCCCTCGGCATCCCCGCGACGATCTTCATGCCGCTGGGCGTTCCCGTGCCGAAGCTGCTGGCCACGCGCGGCTACGGCGCCGAGGTGGTGCTCGAGGGCGAGACGGTGGCGACCTCCCTCCGGCTCGCCGAGGAGTTCGCCGAGCGCACCGGTGCGGTGATGATCCACCCCTTCGATCACCGCGACGTCGTGATCGGGCAGGGGACCCTCGGTCTCGAGCTGCTCGACGACGCTCCCGAGGTCGACACCGTGCTCCTGGGCATCGGCGGTGGAGGGCTCATCGCCGGCGTCGCGGCAGCCGTCAAGGCGCGTGCCGCCGAGCAGGGACGCACCGTGCGCGTCATCGGCGTGCAGGCGGAGAACGCCGCGGCCGTGCCGCCGTCGCTCGCCGCGGGCCATCCGGTCGACATCGAGACCAAGCCGACGATCGCCGACGGCATCCTCGTCGCGCGCCCGGGCGCGGTCCCCTTCGAGATCATCAAGGATCTGGTCGACGACGTGGTGACGGTCACCGACGACGACCTCGCGAGGGCCATCCTCATCCTCCTGGAGCAGGCCAAGGTCGTGGCGGAGCCCGCGGGCGCCGCCGGAGTCGCCGCGATCCTCGCCGGCAAGGTCGCCCCCACCGGGACGACGATGGCGGTGATCTCGGGAGGGAACATCGATCCGCTGCTGCTGCAGCGCGTCGTCTCGCACGGCCTCGCGGCATCCGGGCGGTACCTCACCATCCGCATCCCTCTGCCCGACCGCCCCGGCCAGCTCGCGCGGGTGTCGGAGCTCATCGCCGAGGCCGGTGCGAACGTCATCGAGGCCATGCACACGCGGCACGGACACGGGCTCCAGATCAGCGACGTGATCCTGGAGCTGAGCGTCGAGACCCGGGGCGCCGAGCACTCCGAGCTCACGCTCGACACGCTTCGCCGTGCCGGGTTCCAGCCGGTCGTCGTCCCGGACTGATCCCCGCGCTCTCGGCGGCAGCGCCCCGTCGCCGAGGCCCTCTTATCGCCGAGACCCCCTCCGGTCCACGTGGACAGGAGGGGGTCTCGTGCGTCAGCCGGGGTGTCGCGCCCGGCGAGGTGCTGCGGTCAACCCGTGAAGGTCTCGACCTTCACGATCTCGACGGAGATCTGACGGCCGTTGGGTGCCTCGTACGAGGCCTTGTCACCGACCTTCAGGCCAAGGATGGCCTGCCCGAGCGGACTCGCCTCGCTGTAGACGTCGAGGTCGCTGCCGACCGCGATCTCGCGGCTGCCCAGCAGGAACACCTCCTCGCCGCCCGCGACGACGGCCGTCACGACCGTGCCGGGCTCGACGATGCCGCGGCTGGGCGGGGCCTCGCCGACCTTCGCGGTCTTCAGGAGCTCCTCGAGCGTGCGGATGCGGGCCTCCTGCTTGCCCTGCTCGTCCTTGGCGGCGTGATATCCGCCGTTCTCCTTGAGATCGCCCTCCTCGCGGGCGGCCTCGATGCGCTTGGCGATCTCCTCCCGCCCGGTCGTGGAGAGGTGCTCCAGCTCGGCGACGAGCCGGTCATACGCTTCCTGCGTGAGGAAGGGAACCTGAGCATCAGTAGACATGACGAAGCTCCTTCGTTCGGTATCCGCCGATGTGCTGCGGGGGATATGCCAAGACGCCCCGGCACGGTGCCAGGGCGTCGTCTGTCTGGGTCGAGTCTACGCGACCCAGCAGGTGTTCACCAAACCTGTCGTCGCGGCCGACACCGTCGGTATCGTCGCCGAGACGGCCTGCGAGTGCCGATCCCCGGCGGGCACCTCGACCACCTTCCAGCCGACCACACCGAACTCCTCGTCGAGCGCCTCCACGATGCACACGACGTCCTTGCCCTGCACGCCGGTGACCTGGAATCGCACGTCGACAGTGTGCTCGTCGACGAGGTCGAACCCGAGGTCGTCGGCATCCACGGCGTTCATCTGCGTCGTCACGGTCATCCAGCCGAACGCCCCCACGGCCAGCACCGCGACGACCGCGGCCGCGATCCACGGCGCGCGCCGCCGTCGGGTGCGGCCGTACCGATCGTCGAGCTCTTGGGCGGTCGTCACAGGCGGGGTCTTCCGGTCGTTAGGCTAGTATTCCCAGGTTATGCGACCTGTGGACGAAAGGCGCACACATGCTCGTTCTCGCCGACACCCCGATGCCGACGCCGTCGATGACCGTTCCTCCGGAGAGCGTCACTCCCGGCTTCGTCGGCTTCGCTGCCGTCGTCGTGCTGCTGGTGGTCGTGATCCTGCTCATCCTCGACATGAACCGGCGCATCCGTCGCGTGCGCTACCGCGAAGAGGTGCGCGAGGAGCTCGACGCCGAGCAGGCCGCCATCGACGCCGAGCGTGCGGCCAGGGGCGACGGCGGCGCGCCGACCGCGGAAGACGGCCGCGACGACCCGCGCGCACCCTGACCGACCGGTCGAGACGTCGGCGCGGCGACGTCAGTGCATCGTCATCCCGCCGGTGACGTTGATGCCCTGTCCCGTCATGTAGGCGGACAGGTCGCTCGCGAGGAACAGGGCGACACCCGCGACGTCGCCCGGAGTGCCCGTGCGTCCGAGCGGCACCTGCGAGCGGTCCTCCGCGGCCACCTCCTCAGCGGTCATGCCGCGGATCGCGCCCCCTTCGATGCGCTCACGGTGCTTCATGGGCGTCTCGATGATCCCCGGACAGATCGCGTTCACCAGGATGCCGTGCGGCGCGAGCTCGACGGCCATGGTCTTGGTCACGCCCAGGACGGCATGCTTCGAGGCCACGTAGGCGGTCATCCCGCGATAGCCGTTCTTCCCGGCCTGCGAGGAGATGAACACGATCCTGCCCGTGCGCCCCGCTGCGACGAGGCGCTTGGCGACGTGCTTGGCGACGAGGAACGAGCCCTTGGCGTTGACGCGGAGGTTCAGATCCCACTCCTCCTCCGAGGTGTCGACGGCGAAGGCGAGGGTCGACGTCCCCGCAGCGGTCACCAGCACGTCCACGCGGCCGATCTTCTGCTCGATGCGGTCCAGAGCAGCCTCGACGGCCCGTTCATCGGTCACGTCGAGGCGAAGCGACCACTCGCGGTCGCGACCCGCGTGCAATCCGCCGCCGGCGACGGAGAGGTCGGCGCCGATCACGGTCGATCCCTCGGACAGGAATGCCTCGACGATGCCCGCGCCGATGCCGCTGGCCCCGCCGGTCACCAGGACGACGCGTTCGCGCAGCTCTTCGAACATCTCAGACGCCCACGCGGCGGAACGCGTCGTGGCTGATGCCCTGCTCGAGGATCCTCTTCGACCATTCGCGTGCGCTGTGCAGGCTGTGGTCGCGGTAGTTGCCGCAGCTGAACGCGTCGACCCCTGGAACCTGCTCCCACGTGGTCTCCTCGGCGATGACCGCGAGGCTCTCACGCACCGCCGTCACGACGTCGGCGACGGCCGGCTCTCCCCAGGTGATGAGGTGGAACCCGGTGCGGCACCCGAAGGGCGAGATGTCGATCACGCCGTCGAGCCGGTCGCGCAGCAGGCTGGCGAGCAGGTGCTCGATGGTGTGCAGACCGCCTGTCGGGATCTCGCCCTCGTTCGGCTGCACGAACCGCACGTCGAAGTTCGAGATCGCGTCGCCGCGCGGACCGTGCTCGGTCGCGATGAGGCGGATGTAGGGGGCGATGACGGCGGTGTGGTCGAGAGTGAAGCTCTCCACGTCGGCCATGGTGTCTCCTTCGATGGGGGTCGGATGGGTCGGGATGGGATGGGACTGGATGCGATGGGACGGGATGCGATGGGGCCTCAGCCGGTCGCTCGCTTCGCGGCCGCGAGGCGCTCGGTCATCTCGCGGAGCCTGTCCAGCGGATGCACGAGGCTGATCCGGATGAAGCCTGCACCACCGGCGCCGAAGCCGCTTCCCGGGGCGACCGCGACGCCGTGGCTGGAGAGCAGCCGATCGGCGAAGGCGACGTCGTCCGCGTCGTCGATGCCGACCCAGACGAAGAAGGTGCCCGCCGGATCCACGACGTCCCACCCCTGCGTGCGCAGCGTGGCGACCACGAGATCGCGTCGTGCGCGGTACGTCTCGACGAGCTCGTGAGCGGCGCTCTGGTCGCCGGCGAGAGCGGCCGCCGCGGCATCCTGAGTGGCGCCGAAGATCGTGCTGAACGCATGCGCCTGGTACCTGCGCATCGCGGCGATGAGGTCGGGGGCTCCCGCAGCGTACCCGATCCTCCAGCCCGCCATGCTGTACGTCTTCGAGAGCGTCGAGACCTCGACCGTTCGGGTGTCGTCGACCGTCAGCGCGGAGAGCGGACGGCCCTCATAGCCCAGCGACGAGTACGCGAAGTCGTTCACGAAGACGCCGCCGAGCCGCTCGCTCTCGGCCACAGCCGCCTCGAATGTGGCGGGAGCGGCCACCGCGCCCGTGGGGTTGTGGGGGAAGTTCAGCAGAACGGCCGCGGCCGCGTCGAGATCCGCGAGCGCGGTGAAGTCCGGGCGGTAGCCGTCCGCCCGGACGAGCGGCAGCGTGCGCACCTCCGCGCCGGCGAGTCGCGCTGCGGTCTCGTAGGCGGGGTAGCCCGGATCCGGCACGACGAGAGCCGCGCCGGGGTCGACGAGTCCGAGGATCGCGGCCATGAGCGCTTCGTGCGAGCCGTGGAAGGCGGCGACCTGGGTGTCGGGGTCGAGGTCGATCCCGTGGTCCTCGCGGTACCGGGTGGCGATCGCCCGCCCCAGAGCCGGGCGCACCAGCGATGAGGGGTAGCCGTGGTTGCGCGGATCGGCCACCGCCTTCTGCATCGCCTCGACGATGTGCGGGGGAGTGGGCAGATCGGGGTTCCCCTTGGAGACGTCGATCACGTCGATGCCCCGCACGCGTGCCTCGGCCACCGCGCGATCGAGCGCGGCGAAGAAGTTCGTCGGCAGCGCCTGCACTCGTGCGGCCGCGCGCAGCGCCGTCACCGGCGGCGCAGCTTCCGCGCGAGGCGGGTGCCGAACAGCTGGATCAGCTGCACGATCACGACGAGGGTCACCACGGTGACGAGCATGGTGATGCCGTCGAACCGCTGGTATCCGTACGAGATCGCCAGATCGCCGATGCCGCCGGCGCCCACGGTTCCGGCCATGGCAGTGGCGTCGAGCAGTCCGATGGTCGCGGTGGTCAGGGCCAGCACGAGCGAGCCCCTGGCCTCCGGGAGCAGGAACCGGGTGAAGATCTGCACAGGGGTGGCGCCCATCGACTTCGCCGCCTCCACGATGCCCTCCGGCACCTCCAGGAGGGAGTTCTCCACGAGGCGCCCGATGTAGGGCGCCACCATGAGCGTCAGCGGCACGAGGGCGCCGTTGACACCGATCGACGTGCCGACGACCAGCCGAGTGAAGGGCAGGATCGCCACGAGTAGGATGATGAACGGCAGCGAACGGACGATGTTGATGAACCCGTTGAGCACGAACGACACGACGGCGTTCGGCATCACTCCGCCGGGGCGGGTGACGACCACGGCGATGCCGAGGAGCACACCGAGGATCGAGCCGAAGAAGAGCGCGATGCCCAGCATGTACAGGGTCTCGCCCAGGGCCTCGAGGAACAGGTCGGCGGTCAGCAGCGTGTCGATCACAGCGCGACCTCCTCTACGCTGACGATCCTCTCGGCGAGGTACGCGAACGCCGCGGCGCGCTGAGCGTCGTCGCCGTCGACCTGCACGATCATGTGGCCGACCGTGCGGTCCTGGATGTCTGTCATGTCCGCGTGCAGGATGTTCACTCCCAGCCGGAAGTCGGAGATCAGCGCACCCACGATCGGGGTCGTGACCTCCTCGTCGAGGAAGCGCAGCCGCCAGAGCGGATGACCGTCGACCGCTGCGCGCACCCTCGCCGGGAGCTCGTGGGGGATGACGGTGCCGACGAAGGCCTGCGCGACCGATGTCTGCGGATGCACGAAGACGTCCATCACGGCTCCCTGCTCGACGATGCGTCCGGCCTCCATCACGGCGACGGAATGGCAGAGGTCCTTGATCACGTCCATCTCGTGCGTGACCACGAGGATCGTCGTGCCGTACTCCCGATTGACCCGCTTGAGCAGGTCGATGATCTGAAGCGTCGTCGACGGGTCGAGGGCGCTCGTCGCCTCGTCGCAGAGCAGTACGGCGGGGTTGCGCACGATGGCGCGGGCGATGCCGACGCGCTGCTTCTGTCCGCCCGAGAGCTGCCCGGGGTAGGCGCCGAGCCGCGATCCGAGGCCGACGAACTCCAGCGCTTCGGTGGCCCGAGCCCTGGCTTCGCGCGTGCCGATGCCGTCGAGGCGCAGAGGCATGGCGACGTTGTCGAGCACCGTCACGGTCTCCAGCAGCTGGAACTGCTGGAAGACCATCGCCGTGTGCTTGCGGGCCGCGCGCAGCTCGGCGGTCGACAGTGAGGCGAGATCGACGCCGTCGACGTGCACCGAGCCTGTGGTGGGGGTCTCCAGCGCGTTGACCATCCTGATCAGCGTGCTCTTGCCGGCGCCGCTGTGCCCGATGACGCCGAAGATGTCTCCGCGACGTACCGTGAGCGAGACGTCGTCGAGCGCGATGAGGGCGCTGTCGCCCCGGCCGTACCGGCGGGGGGCGCCCCCCAGCCGGACGGCGACCGTCGAGGCCGGATCGGCGGCGCCGGTCTCGGCCTCAGCGCGCCCCGAGGCCATCACCGCTCCAGAGCGGCCGGGAGGTTATAGCCGTCGTACTGGGAGTTCGAGCTGATGTACTCCGCGAACTCGTCGGACTCGTACGCCGCCTTGAGGGCCTTGGCCCAGTCGGCGTCGAGGTTCTTCTCGTCGACGGCCACCACGACGGAGAAGTCGTCGGTGAGGTCTTCCAGTTCGAGGGCATCGGTGAGCTTCAGTCCGCCAGAGACGACGAAGTTCCCCTGGATGACGCTGTAGTCGACGTCCGAGAGCGCGGCGACCTGCTGCGCGTTCTCCATCTCGACGAACTGCAGGTCATGAGGGTTGTCGACGACGTCGGCCAGCGACGCCGTGGCAGGGTCGATGTCGTCGGAGAGGGTGATCCAGCCGACGGCCTCGACCACCTTGAGCGCGCGGTACTGGTTGGACGGCTGATTGGGCACAGCGACGGTGGAGCCGTTCGCGACATCGTCGAGGGCGGACTTCTTGCCCCCGAACAAGGCCATCGGCGGACCCGGCACCTGCACGAGCGCCGCGTTCGAGAGCCCTTCCTGGGCGTTGATCGCCTCGAGGTAGACGGGGTGCTGCATGATGTTCGCGTCGATCTCGCCCTGGCTGAGCGCGACGTTGACGATCACGCCGTCGGTGAAGTCCTTGGTCTCGACCGTGTAGCCGTCCTTCTCGAGGATCGGCTCGATGCCCTCCGTGAACATCTCCAGGTACGGCCCGGGGTTGAAACCGATCGTGATGGTCGTCTTGTCCGAGGCGGCGTCGCCTTTCGGGCTCTCCGCCGTGGATGCGCAGCCCGACGCGACGAGGGCCGTCAGGGCGACGGATGCGGTGAGAGCGGCGAGGCGGGTGGAGCGGCGCATGGCGGGAGGCCTCCGGAGAGCGTGAACGGGCGGGTGCCTCGAACCTAGTGGCCGGTTCCGGCTGCGCTCACATCCTGTTACGAATCGTTTCGGGATCCGCGGCCTCCACGCGACCCGGCGCGGTTCAGGCGCCCAGCGACGGGCTCAGCGGGGAGAGGGCGATGAGCAGGCACGCGGTCCAGTGGCAGAGGAAGGCCAGCACTGTGCAGACATGGAAGATCTCGTGGAATCCGAAGTGCCCCGGCCACGGATTCGGCTTCTTGAGCGCGTAGATGATCGCCCCTGCCGTGTAGAGCAGGCCGCCCACGATCACGAGGATCATCATGGCGAGGTTCGCGTGCAGCAGGTCGGCGATGTACATCACGGCGGCCCAGCCCAGGAGCAGGTAGAGCGCGACATACAGCCATCGCGGCGCGTGGATCCAGAAGACGCGGAACAGGATGCCCAGCAGGGCGCCGCTCCACACCAGGACCAGGAGCAGCGTGCCCTTCTCCGGCGGGAGGGCGAGCGTGGCGATCGGCGTGTAGGTCCCCGCGATGAGGAGCAGGATGTTCGCATGGTCGATGCGCTTGAGGATCACCTTGACCGTCGGCCCCCAGTTGAACCGGTGGTAGACGGCCGAGTTGCCGAACAGGAGCAGGGACGTCGCCATGAACACGGCGGCGGCTGCTTTGGCCGCGCCGCTCTGCGCGAACACGATGAGCAGCACGCCCGCGGCGACCGCCACGGGGAACGTGGCCGCATGGATCCATCCCCGCCAGGTCGGCCTGATCTCGACCGCGGCGTCCTTGGCCGCCGCGTCGAGGAGCGGGAGCTGGGGGAGATCGGGTACCGAGGGGTCGGGGGTGCTCACAGTGCTCACTCTAGGCGCGGCCGCATTCCCGCAGTCGTACATATCCTGTGCATCCGGTGGAGTCCCGTGCCTCCGGCGAGGGGCGAACCGCATCCGACGCGGTAGCGTAGGGAGGTGATGTCACGCGACGGCCAGGGGCGCGGGCCGCTGTATCGGCTCTACAGCAGCAGGCTGCGCCGTCATCTGGATCCGGCGTCCGTGCCGCACCACGTCGCCATGATGATCGACGGCAACAGGCGCTGGGCGCGCCAGCTGGGTTATGCCACCCCGGCCGACGGTCACCGTGCCGGCGCGGCGAAGATGCGTGAGTTCCTCGGCTGGTGCGACGAGCTCGGCATCCGTGTGGTGTCGCTCTATCTGCTCTCGAGCGACAATCTGCGCAAGCGTGATTCGGCCGAGCTCGCTGACCTGATCGAGATCATCGCGGAACTGGCAGAGGCCCTGTCGCGGGAGGGGAACTGGCGCGTCAAGCACGTGGGCCGAAGCGACATCCTCCCTGCCGAGCTCGCGCGGGTGCTCGCCGACGCAGAGGAGCGCACGCGGGATCACACCGGCTTGCACGTGAATCTCGCCGTCGGTTACGGAGGGCGCAACGAGATCGTCGACGCCGTGCGAAGCATCATCATCGCGCACGAGGCGTCCGGCGGCACCATGGAGGACCTCGCCGCGCAGCTCACGCCCGAGATGATCGGCGAGCACCTCTACACCGGCGGGCAGCCCGACCCCGACCTGGTCATCCGCACGAGCGGCGAGCAGCGCCTCAGCGACTTCCTGCTCTGGCAGAGCGCGCACAGCGAGTTCTACTTCGTCGAGGCCCTCGGCCCCGACCTGAGGCAGGTCGACTTCCTCCGCGCTATCCGCGACTACGCGGGGCGAGACCGCCGCTTCGGCCGCTGAGCATCCGCGGTCCGTGTGCCCCGCGCGTGCCAGAATGACGCGGTGAGCACTTTCGACGACTACCTCGCCACGTTCGACGTCGAGCCCGGATATCTGAACTGGGCCGCGTTCGGACCGCTGTCGCCCTCGGTGCGCGAGGAGGTCTTCGCCGACGCCGATCTCCTCGGCAGCGGTCGCCCGTCATCGCTCGCGCTCGTCGGGGAGCGCATCCCCCAGGCGAAAGAGCTCATCGCCGAGCTGGTGGGCGGCGAACCCGACGAGGTCACGCTGCAGCCCTCATCCACGCACGGGCTTGCGCATGCCCTGTACGGGCTCAGCGGAACGGCGATCGCGGCGACCGGGGAGTTCCCGAGCATCAGCCTGACGCTCGAGCGTGCTCGCCAGGCCTCCCACGGTGCGCTCACGGCGCGATGGATCACTCCGCCCGATGGTCGGGTGACCGCGGATGCCGTCGCCGAAGCGCTCGACGACGAGGTGACGGCGCTCGCGGTGAGTCACGTCGACTTCCGCACCGGGTATCGCGTGGACATCGCCGCCCTGCGTGAGGTCCTCGGCCCGGACCGGCTCCTGATCGTCGACGCCGTGCAGTCCTTCGGGCTCGTGGAGGCGGACTTCGCGGCAGCCGACGTCGTGGCGGGCCACGGCTACAAGTGGCTGCGCGCGGGAAGGGGAACCGGGTTCGCCTGGTTCTCGGCGAGGGCGCGCGAGCGTATCGCCCCGCTGCTCAGCGGCATCACCGGCACGACGGCGGAGGGCCTAGCCGTCGATGAGCTGCCGGAGCCTGCCGCCTCGGCGAGGGCCTTCACGGTGAGCGGACCTGACACGCTGGCGGCAGGGCGTCTGGCGATCGGCGCAAGAGACGTGCGGGACGTCGGAGTGGCGGCCATCGAACACCGGCTCGCCGACCGCGTCGACGAGGTCATCGCCATCGCCGACCGGCACGGAATCGCCGTGACCTCGCCCCGAGAGCGCGACCGCAGGGCCGGTATCGTCACCCTCGCGCCGGAAGAACCGGCACGGCTGGCCGCGGCTCTCGCGAATGCCGGGGTCGTCGTCACGGCGCGCGGTTCGTCCGTGCGCGTCGCGCCGCATGCGGGTACCGACGCCGAGACCCTGCGCCTCCTGGACGACGCGATCGGAGCGTTCGGATCCGAGAAGTTCACCGTGGCGTAACAATCCGCTGGCGTGTCGAGTCCCGCGAATGTCGGCGCGTGGTCGTACCTTCAAGGCATCGGGCAAGGCGCCCGGTCGGGTCGGCCTCAGGATGACGACTCGTGACCCCCTGGTCGACTCGTTCGCATAGCCGGGATTCCCCGGGTCGGGAGTGGTCGTGACCTCACGTACAGCGCAGCAGCCGAGCAGCACAGCGCAGCAGTCGAGCACCGCGCAGCAGTCGACCAGCACAGCGCAGCAGTCCACCCGCAAGACGACGAGACGAGCATCCGCCGGAGGCCCCGAACAGGACCTCCGAACCTATGTGCTCGACACCTCGGTGCTGCTGAGCGATCCGCAGGCACTCTTCCGCTTCGCGGAGCACTCCGTCGTGCTCCCTGTCGTCGTCATCACCGAACTGGAGGCCAAGCGCCACGACCCCGAGATCGGCTACTTCGCGCGCCAGGCGCTCCGGCACCTCGACGATCTGCGCGTCGAGCACGGGCGGCTCGACTTCCCCGTGGAAGTGGGGGAGGGCGGCACCCTGCGCGTCGAGCTCGCCAATGCCGACACCTCGGTGCTCCCCGCCGGCATCCGCCTCAGCGACAACGACAGCCGCATCCTGTCGGTCGCGATGCATCTCGCTCAGGACGGACAGGACGTCACCATCGTCTCGAAGGACCTCCCCATGCGCGTGAAGGCGGCGTCGCTCGGCCTGCGCGCCGAGGAGTACCTCGCCGAGCAGGCGGTGGATTCCGGATGGACTGGGATCTCACCGCTGGATCTGTCCGGCGACGAGATGAGCGACCTGTACGAGAGCGAGGTCGGGCTGAGCGACCAGGTGCGTGGCCTCCCGGTCAACACGGGGCTCATCATCCACTCCGAACGTGGCTCGGCGCTCGGGCGCGTGACGGGCGACGGCGAGTTCCGGCTCGTGCGCGGCGACCGCGACATCTTCGGCCTGCACGGGCGCTCGGCCGAGCAGCGCATCGCGATCGACCTGCTGCTCGACCCCGAGGTCGGCATCGTGTCGCTCGGCGGACGCGCAGGCACGGGCAAGTCGGCCCTCGCGTTGTGCGCGGGCCTCGAGGCGGTGCTGGAGAGGCAGCAGCAGAAGAAGATCATCGTCTTCCGCCCGCTCTTCGCCGTCGGCGGGCAAGAGCTCGGGTACCTCCCCGGAGACCAGGGCGAGAAGATGAACCCCTGGGGCCAGGCCGTGTTCGACACGCTCGGCTCCGTCGTCTCGGGGAACGTCATGGACGAGGTGATCGAGCGGGGCATGCTCGAGGTCCTGCCGCTCACGCACATCCGAGGCAGGTCGCTGCACGACGCCTTCGTGATCGTCGACGAGGCGCAGTCCCTCGAGCGCAACGTGCTGCTGACGGTGCTCAGCCGCATGGGGCAGAACTCCCGAGTGATCCTCACGCACGACGTCGGGCAGCGCGACAACCTCCGCGTCGGCCGCCACGACGGCATTGCGAGCGTGATCGAGACGCTCAAGGGGCACGACCTCTTCGCGCACGTGACCCTCACGCGGTCGGAGCGCTCGGCCATCGCAGCACTCGTGACCGAACTGCTCGAAGGCGGCGAGCTGAGCTGATCGAGAGGCCGCAGCGGATGCTATCGCGAAGGCATCCGCTGCCGCCGCATCGTCTGCGCCGCCCCGGCACGTCGCCGCACGGCACCGCGCCGCCTCGCGGCTAGGCTCGGTGGCATCAAACGCAGACGATGGAGTGATGCGCGATGAGCGATGCGACGAAGACCCTCGACGACCGCGATCTGCCACCCGTGGCAGTGGATGAGAAGCCACGCTGGACGCCGCTGAAAGTGGTGGTCTGGGCCGCGATCGCGCTGCTGGGTGGCGTGGCGTGGACGATGCTGGCGATCGTGCGGGGCGAGACGGTGAACGCGATCTGGTTCGTGTTCGCCGCGGTGTGCACGTACCTGATCTTCTATCGGTTCTACTCGACGTACATCGAGCGGGCCCTGGTCAAGCCCGACGATCGACGAGCGACGCCCGCCGAGTACAAGGCAGACGGCAAAGACTACGTGGCGACCGACCGGCGCGTGCTGTTCGGGCACCATTTCGCGGCGATCGCCGGCGCGGGCCCGCTCGTCGGCCCGGTGCTCGCGGCACAGATGGGCTATCTGCCCGGCACGCTGTGGATCATCGTCGGCGTGGTGCTGGCCGGTGCCGTGCAGGACTACCTGGTGATGTTCTTCTCGATGCGCCGCGGCGGGCGCTCCCTCGGACAGATGGCTCGCGACGAGCTCGGTCGCTTCGGCGGCGCCGCCGCGATCCTCGCCACGCTGCTGATCATGGTCATCATCACGGCGATCCTCGCCCTCGTGGTGGTCAACGCACTGGGTGAGAGCCCATGGGGCGTGTTCTCGGTCGCGATGACGATCCCGATCGCGCTCTTCATGGGCGCGTACCTCCGATGGATCCGCCCCGGCCGCATCACCGAGGTCTCGATCATCGGCTTCGTGCTGCTCATGCTCGCCATCATCGGCGGCGGCATGGTCGCAGAGACCGACTGGGGTCAGGCCATCTTCACGCTCGACCGGACGACCATCGCCTGGGGCATCATCATCTACGGCTTCATCGCCGCCGTCCTCCCCGTATGGATCCTGCTGGCTCCGCGTGACTACCTCTCGACCTTCATGAAGATCGGGGTCATCGTCGCGCTCGCCGTCGCGATCGTGTTCGTACGACCGGAGATCTCCGTTCCCGCCTTCAGCGAGTTCGCGGGCGGGGAGACGGGACCTGTGTGGTCGGGCGCTCTGTTCCCCTTCCTGTTCGTGACGATCGCCTGCGGGGCGCTCAGCGGCTTCCACGCGCTCATCTCGTCGGGCACCACTCCCAAGATGATCGAGAAGGAGAAGCAGACCCGCTTCATCGGGTACGGCGGCATGCTCATGGAGTCGTTCGTGGCGATCATGGCTCTCGTCGCGGCCATCTCCATCGACCGAGGGCTCTACTTCGCGATGAACTCGTCGCCCGCGGCCACTCTCGGCACGGTGGAGGGCGCCGTCCAGTTCGTGAACAGCCTCGGCCTCACCGGCGTGAACCTCACGCCCGACATGCTCACCGGCACGGCGGCATCCGTCGGAGAGGAGACGATCGTCTCCCGCACCGGTGGCGCACCGACGCTCCCCCCCCGCCCCCCCCACATCATGCAGCAGTGGATCGGCGGCGGCGGCATGATGGCGTTCTGGTACCACTTCGCCATCATGTTCGAGGCGCTCTTCATCCTCACCGCCGTAGACGCCGGCACCCGGGTGGCGCGCTTCATGCTCCAGGACTCGCTGGGCAACGTGATCCCGCGGTTCAAGGACACCTCGTGGCGCATGGGCGCCTGGCTGTGCACGGCCGTCATGGTCGCCGGATGGGGTGCCGTGCTGATCATGGGCGTGACCGATCCGCTCGGCGGCATCAACACCCTCTTCCCGTTGTTCGGCATCGCGAATCAGCTGCTGGCGGCGATCGCGCTCGCCGTGGTGCTGACGATCGTCGCCCGCAGGCGCACGTTCCGCGCGCTCTGGGTGGTCGCGCTTCCCCTGGCCTTCGTCACGGTCGTCACGGTCACCGCGTCGCTGCAGAAGATCTTCTCGCCCGTGCCGCAGGTCGGCTACTTCGCCAACCATGTGGCCTTCCGCGACGCCCTGGCCGCGGGGGAGACGTCGTTCGGCACGGCGAAGACCGTCGAGGCCATGCAGGCTGTTGCACGCAACACCATGATCCAGGGCGTGCTCTCGGTGATCTTCCTCGTGCTCTCGCTCATCGTCATCGCAGTCTCGGTCGCGGTCGTGATCCGCGCGTTCCGCCCTGGCCCGGTGCGGGACCTCGAGGATCCGGAGACGCCCTCGCGTCGCTTCGCCCCCGCCGGCCTCTTCGCGTCGGCCGAGGAGCGCAGGGTGGAGAAGCGCTGGGCGTCGCTCCCCGGATCGATGCAGCCCACGAGGGGGCACTGATGTCGGCCCACGCCGTCACGACGCCGCTTCGGCGCGCGTGGCGTGCGCTCGCGTGGTACGTCAACGGCCTCACCGGTCAGTCGCGGTACGCCGCCTACGTGGCGCACGAGCGCGCGAGCCATCCCGATCGGGAACCGATGAGCGAACGCGAGTTCTGGAGGCGGCACTACGCCCGGCAGGACGCCGACCCCGGCGCGCGCTGCTGCTGACGGGCGGCAAGACGACGGATGCCGCGGAGACCAGGTCTCCGCGGCATCCGTCGTGTCGGCGGGCGTGCTCAGCCGGCGTGCGTCATCGACAGCAGATCGAGCTTCTCGTCGAGCTGCTCCAGCGTGAGCTCGCCGCGCTCGACGTAGCCGAGGTCGATCACCGCGTCACGGACCGTGATGCCCTTGGCCACGGAGTGCTTGGCGATCTTCGCCGCTGCCTCGTAGCCGATGAGCTTGTTCAGAGGCGTGACGATCGAGGGGCTCATGCCGGCGAACGCGGCCGCACGCTCGAGGTTCGCCTCGAGCCCATCGATGGTCTTGTCGGCGAGCACCCGCACGGCGTTGGCGAGCAGGCGGATCGACTCGAGCAGCGCGGTGCCCATGACCGGGATGGCGACGTTGAGCTCGAACGAGCCGGATGCTCCCGCCCACGCGACCGTCGCGTCGTTGCCGATCACGCGCGCGCAGACCATGAGCACGGCCTCCGGCACGACCGGGTTGACCTTGCCCGGCATGATCGACGAACCCGGCTGCAGGTCGGGGATGTGCAGCTCACCGAGACCCGTGTTGGGGCCGGAGCCCATCCAGCGCAGGTCGTTGTTGATCTTCGTCAGCGAGACCGCGATGGTGCGCAGCGCACCGGATGCCTCGACCAGGCCGTCACGGTTGGCCTGCGCCTCGAAGTGGTCCTTGGCCTCGGTGATGGGCAGCTCGGTCTCGGCCGCGAGCAGCTCGATCACCTTCTGCGGGAACCCGAGCGGCGTGTTGATGCCGGTGCCGACCGCCGTGCCGCCCAGCGGGACCTCGGCGACGCGGGGGAGCGCGGCCTGGATGCGCTCGATGCCGAGGCGGATCTGGCGGGCGTATCCGCCGAACTCCTGGCCGAGCGTGACCGGAGTCGCGTCCATGAGGTGCGTGCGGCCCGACTTCACGGCGTCCTTCCACAGCTCGGCCTTGGCCTCGAGCGCCACTGCGAGGTGGTCGAGCGCCGGGATGAGCGTGTCGATGAGAGCCTGGGTCACGGCGATGTGCACGGACGTCGGGAACACGTCGTTCGACGACTGCGAGGCGTTGACGTGGTCGTTGGGGTGCACGGCCGAGCCGAGGATGCGGCTGGCGAGAGTGGCGAGCACCTCGTTCATGTTCATGTTCGACGAGGTGCCGGAGCCGGTCTGATACGTGTCGACGGGGAACTCGCCGTCGTGCGCGCCCGATGCCACGGCATCCGCTGCCTGGGCGATGGCGTCGGCGATCGCGCCGTCGAGCGTGCCGAGCTCCTTGTTCGCGAGCGCGGCGGCCTTCTTGATGCGGGCGAGCGCGGCGATCTGCGCGGACTCCAGCCCCTTGCCCGAGATCGGGAAGTTCTCGACGGCGCGCTGCGTCTGCGCACCGTAGAGCGCGTTCACGGGCACCCGCACCTCACCCATGGTGTCGTGCTCGATGCGGTAGTCGTTGTCGGTCATTCCGAACCCTCCTCGGTTCCGGGGTCGCTCCCCGTGATTCTGTGACGTGTGGTGCTATCGGGGGTCAGTGCGTCTCGTCGAGGCCGACCGTGATCACCGGCACGGCGGTCCCCTCGGCGAGGCGGTAGTTGGCGCCGACGATGCCCAGCCGGCCCTCGGCGACGGCGTTGGCGATCAGCTCCGACGACTGCAGCAGGTCGTTGACCGTGTTGCGGAGATGCTCGCGACCGACGAGCTCGGCGTCGATGTCGTCGACGGTCGTGCCTCCGCTCTCGGCCAGCACCTTGCGCGCGGCGGGGACGATGGGGGCGACGAGCTTCCAGATGTGCGGCGGCAGGGGAGCGGCGTCGATGGCGGTGCCGTCGATGGCCGCCCGCACGGCACCGCACGAGTCGTGGGCGAGCACCACGATGAGCGGCACGTTCAGCACGGCGACCGCGTACTCGAGGCTCGCGACGATCGACTCGCCGATCACCTGACCTGCGTTGCGCACGACGAACAGGTCGCCGAGGCCGAGGTCGAAGATGATCTCGGCGGCCAGACGCGAGTCGGAGCATCCGAACAGCGTCGCCACCGGGTTCTGTGCTGCGGCCAGGCCCTTGCGTCGCGCGACGTCCTGGTTCGGGTGCAAGGGCTCGTCGGCGACGAAGCGCCTGTTGCCCTCCTGCATCTGCTTCCAGGCTGCGGCGGGGGTGAGGACCTGGCTCATGAAGCCTCCGAGAGTGCGTCGATCTGTGGGATCAGGGATTCGGCCAGCTCAGCGGTTGACGCCGCCGAGCGCGAGCCGTAGAGCAGCACGTAGTCGTCTCCGGCCTGCGTGCCGATCGCATAGGTGAGGTTCTGCTCGGCGCCCCGCTCGCCGAGATCGTAGACGTCCCACGAGCGGCCGCCGATGGTGACGGTGTCGGTGGCGGCGACGCCGTTCAGCCGCTGCGGAGCCCAGCTCGCGTCGGCTCCGAACGCCTGCGCGAGCTTGACGAAGCCGCGCTCCTTCTCGGCGGCGGGGGCGATGGTCACGTCCCACACGACCGGGGAGCCGTCGGTGAGCCCCGCCGCGTTCACCCGCCAGAAGTCGCCGAGCTCCGGCACCAGCGCCGGGCTGCCCATGGTGGTCTCGACATCGGCCGCGATGCGCGCGACGTCGATGTCACGGTTCGACGCCGGTTCGCCGCGCGGCACGGCGAAGACGATCACCGCCACCACGGCGAGCGTCGCGATCAGCGCGGCGATGAGGCTGCGCACGGTCTGGCTCGACCGGTAGATGCGGCTGGCCTCGGCCTTGCGGGCTGCGGTCTCCTCGGGAGTCTCCGGTCTGCCCAGCTCGGCGACGATCGGGGCGGGCTTGCTCACTCGGCTCCTCCGTCGGAAGGGTCGGATGCCGCGGCCCTGGCGGCGTCGAGCCGGCGCTTCGCGCCGAGAAGCCACTCCTCGCAGCGTGCGGCCAGGGCTTCGCCGCGCTCCCAGAGGGCCAGAGACTGCTCGAGGGTCGGAGCGCCCTGTTCGAGTTCAGCCACGACCCGCACGAGCTCGTCGCGGGCGGCCTCGAACGACAGCGTCTCAACGGGGATGTCGTTCTGCGCGCTCACCCCTCCATCCTACGGCGTGCCGCCGACGCCCACCCCACGACCGGGGACGGGGCAGACCCGTGGCTCGCGTGCTCAGCGGCCCTCGGCGATCTCGCCGTCGGAGCGTGCGGCGACCGACCCGCGGTCGACCGTGATGGTCAGAGCGGTGCCCGCCGGGGCGTCCGCCGCGTCGCGGAGGATGACGCCGCCCTGCAGATGGGCGATGGCGTAACCGCGCGCGAGCGTTGCAGCGGGCGACAGGGCGCGCAGGGAGGCCCGCAGTTCGCCCGTCTCCCGGCCCGCCGCGTCGAGGCGCCTGGTGATCGTGTCGCGCCCCCGGGACTGGAGCAGCCACAGCTCCTGAGCGCGCGAGTCGATGATCGGGTCGGGGGAGCGCAGGGCGGGACGCGACCGCAGCTGCTCCAGCTGGGCGATGTCGTGGGTGATGCGCTGGGTGAGGCGCATCGTGGAGCGTGAGCGCAGCTGCGCGATGACGGCGCGCTGCTCGCTCACGTCGGGCACCACGCGCTTGGCGGCATCCGTCGGCGTGGAGGCGCGCAGGTCCGCCACGTCGTCGAGCAGGGGGTGGTCGTTCTCGTGACCGATCGCGCTCACGATCGGCGTCCTCGCCGCCGCGACCGCACGAACGAGGCGCTCGTCGCTGAAGCCGAGAAGCGCCTGCGGGTCGCCGCCGCCGCGCGCGATGATGATGACGTCGACCTCGGGGTCGGCGTCGAGCCGCGCGAGAGCCGCAAGAGTGTCCGGTACGCACCGGTCGCCCTGCACCGCCGCATACTCGGTGCGGAAACGCACGTGCGGCCAGCGCAGCTCGGCGTTGCGGTGCACGTCTTTCTCGGCATCCGACCTCTCACCCGTGATCAGCCCGATCAGGTGCGGCAGGAACGGCAGGCGCTTCTTGCGCGCGGGGTCGAACAGGCCCTCTTGACGCAGCTGCACGCGCAGCCGCTCGAGGCGCTCCAGCTGGTCGCCCAGACCGACGTGCTTCATCGCCGACACTGCGAAGCTGAAGTCGCCGCTCTTGACGAAGTAGTCGGCCTTGACGGCGGCCACGACGTGATCCCCGACGCCGAGGTCGGCGGGGATGCGCGCGCGGACGCTCGACCAGATGCGGATCGAGATGTGCGCGTCGGAGCGCGTGTCCTTGAGGCGTGCGAAGACGTTGCCGGCGCGGACGTTCCACGAGGTGATCTCGCCCTCGACCCACACGGTGTTCCAGCGTGCCACGAAGTCGCGGATCGTCGCGTTGAGTCGGGCGACCGAGGTCGGCGCGTTCGCCGTGGAATCACGGGGGGCGACCGAGTCGGCGGGCGGCGTCTCGCCCGGTTCCGTCACTGCCTCGAACACTGTCATCTCTCGCTGCACCCTTCCCGGTCCTGCCCAGGTTCGCGGCGGTAGAATTCCAGGGTGACTTCGACTTCTGTTCATCTGCCGACTCCGCGCCTCCCACGTCAGCGTGCGGCGGCCGGGCGGCTTCAGGATAACCCCGTCGAGGGACACAAGCGCGTGCTGCTCGCGGCTCCGCGCGGGTACTGCGCCGGCGTCGACCGCGCCGTGGTCGCCGTGGAGAAGGCGCTGGAGCGCTACGGCGCGCCCGTGTACGTGCGCAAGCAGATCGTGCACAACATCCACGTGGTCACCGAGCTCGAGGCGAAGGGAGCGATCTTCGTCGACGAGGTCGACGAGGTCCCCGAGGGCGCGCACGTCGTGTTCAGCGCGCACGGCGTCTCGCCTGCTGTGGTGAACGCGGCATCCGATCGGGGTCTGCACGCGATCGACGCGACCTGCCCGCTCGTGACGAAGGTGCACCGTGAGGCCGTTCGATTCGCGCGTGACGACTACGAGATCCTCCTCATCGGCCACGACGGGCACGAAGAGGTCGAGGGGACTGCCGGCGAGGCGCCCGCGCACGTCACGATCGTGAACTCGCCCGACGAGGCCGACACCGTGCAGGTCAAGGACCCGTCGAAGGTCGTGTGGCTCTCGCAGACCACGCTCTCGGTCGACGAGACCATGGAGACCGTGAACCGGCTGCGCGCCCGGTTCCCCGAGCTGCACAACCCGCCGTCGGACGACATCTGCTACGCGACGCAGAACCGTCAGGTCGCGATCAAGAAGGTCGCCGCGGAGGCAGACCTCGTGATCGTGGTGGGCTCCGCGAACTCCTCCAACAGCGTGCGCCTGGTCGAGGTCGCGCTCGAGCACGGAGCGAAGGCCGCCTATCGCGTGGACTACGCCGAAGAGCTCAAGCAGGAGTGGCTCGACGGCGTGGCGACGGTCGGCGTGACGAGCGGCGCGTCAGTGCCCGAGGTGCTCGTGCGCGAGGTGCTCGAGGCGCTCGACGGCGCCGGATACCACGACGTCGAGGAGGTCCGCACGGCGGAGGAGGACCTCATGTTCTCGCTGCCGAAGGAGCTCCGCCAGGACGCGTCTGGGCAGCGCGACGGGAGAGCGCTCGGCGGTCGCACCTCCCGCTGAGGCGCTCGCCGCGGACGATCCGGGCCCTCGGCGACCGCTCTCGACTATGATCCTGAGCCAAGAGGTGGCGATGACGGCTCCGAAGCGGGAACAGACCCTGATCGGGTCCGTTCAGCGCGCGCTTTCGCTCGTCGACATCGTCGCGAACTCGGCCCGACCCGTGCCCGTGAAGGCGCTTGCGACCGCCGCCGGCCTGACGCCGGGGACCACGTACAACCTGGTCCGCACGCTCGTTCACGAGGGATATCTGCAGAACGAACCCGACGGTGTCGTGCTGGGCTCCCGCTTTCCCGGGTTCGCGGCAGGGAGCGACAGCAGGGGCGTGTTCCTCGCCCGCGTGCGGGAGGCGCTCAACACGGCATCCGATCGCACGGGCGTCACCGCGTACCTGTCCCGCTACTCCGACGGCGAGGTCCACCTCGTCGACATCGTCGACGCGCGGCGCAGTCCGCGGGTCGAGCTGTGGGTGGGCGTGCACGACAGCGCGCACGCGACCGCGCTCGGCAAGCAGATCCTCGCCGAGCTGCCGCTCGAGGACCGGCTCGACTACCTGTCCCGGCATCCGCTCGGCGAGCTGACCCCGCACACGATCAGCGACCGCCGCGCGCTGCTGACCCAGCTGGAACGTGGCGGCGACTGGATGCTGGACCGCGAGGAGTACGCGATCGGGCACACGTGCATCGCGGTCCCGGTGAGCGCCCCCGGCGTCACCGCCTCGCTCGCGGTGTCGGTGCCGACCGAGCGCGGCGACGTCGACGTGCCCGGCGTCGTGCGGCAGCTGCGCGACGTCGCAGGGCGGCTCTCCCTGCAGCTGGGGGCCGAGAGGTTCGGCCAGTTCCCGATCTGAGGCCCGCGGCATCCGCTCTGTCCGGCGACCGCGAGTTCACCATCTGAACTCCCTCCACCATGTGAAATCCTGCGCCTGCGCGGCACCTCGCCGGTGCCTACCGTGGTGAGCAGATGGCCTCAGCGGCGAGGCCTGCCACGAGGAGGAGATCATGGTCGATCGACCCACGCTCACTGATCGGGAACGCAGCGACCTGTTCGCGACGATGACCCTGATCCGCACGTACGAGGAGGCGATCCTCCGCGAGTACCATGCGGACAAGTCACCAGGATTCGACATCGGCGCAGGGCTCGTGCCCGGCGAGATGCACTTGTCCGCGGGGCAGGAACCCGTCGCGGCCGGGGGCGCGGCACACCTCACGAGCGACGACGCGGTGACCGCGACGCACCGGCCGCACCACATCGCGATCGCGCACGGCATCGACCTGAAGGCGATGACCGCGGAGATCTTCGGACGCGAGACCGGCCTCGGACGAGGCCGCGGCGGTCACATGCACCTGTTCGACCCGGTGACGCACTTCTCGTGCTCGGGGATCATCGCGGAGGGGCTTCCGCCGGCGCTCGGTCAGGCGTTCGCATTCCTGCGCCGGGGCGACGGGCGCGTCGCGGTCGCGGTGACCGGCGAGGGCGCCGCGAACCAGGGCGCGTTCCACGAGTCCCTGAACCTCGCCGCGCTCTGGAAGCTGCCGGTCGTCTTCGTCGTGGAGGACAACGACTGGGGGATCTCGGTTCCCCGCTCCGCCTCCACCGCGATCGCCTCGAACGCGGATCGGGCGGGCGCCTACGGCATGCCCGGCGTCCGCGTCGAGGACAACTCGGTGGAGGGAGTGTGGGAGGCGGCGCGGGACGCCGTCGCCCGTGCGCGTGCCGGCGAGGGACCGAGCCTGATCGAGGTGCACACGCTGCGGCTGTGGGGGCACTTCGAAGGGGACGCGCAGGGCTACCGCGCGGACCTCGAGGGCGTCCCCGGTCGCGACCCGCTCCCGACCTACAAGCAGACGCTGTTCGCCGACGGTGTGCTCACCGACTTCGACATCGTGGCGATCGAGACCGAGGCCTCGCGCCGCGTGGAGGAGGCCATCGCGTACGCCAAGGCCTCGCCTACCCCCGACCCCGCAGACGCGCTCGCCTACGTCTTCACCGAAGGAGCACTCGCATGACCACCATCCTGGAATCCACCGCGGCCCTCCCGGTCGAGCCCGAGCCGGGCCGCCGCAAGCTGTCCACCGCGAAGGCGATCTCCGAGGCCATCGCACAGCAGATGCAGGCGGACGAGAGCGTGTTCGTGATGGGGGAGGACGTGGGCGCGTACGGAGGCATCTTCTCCGCCACCACGGGACTGCTCGACGAGTTCGGTCCGCAGCGCGTGCTGGACACGCCGATCTCCGAGACCGCCTTCATCGGGCTCGGCATCGGCGCCGCGGTCGAGGGCATGCGCCCGGTCGTCGAGCTCATGTTCGTCGACTTCTTCGGCGTCTGCATGGACCAGATCTACAACCACATGGCCAAGATCCACTATGAGTCCGGCGGGAACGTGCGCGTCCCGATGGTGCTCATGAGTGCGACCGGCGGCGGCTACTCCGACGGCGCTCAGCACTCGCAGAGCCTGTGGGGGACGTTCGCCCATCTGCCGGGCATGAAGGTCGTGGTGCCCTCGAACCCCTACGATGCGAAGGGACTCATGACCGCCGCGATCCGGTCGGACGACCCCGTCGTCTACCTCTTCCACAAGGGCGTGATGGGGCTCGGCTGGATGAAGAAGAATCCGCGGTCGATCGGGGCGGTGCCCGCCGAGCCGTACGAGGTGCCGATCGGCAAGGCGAAGGTGGTCCGGGAGGGCAGCGATGTCACGATCGTGACCCTGTCGCTCTCTGTGCATCACAGCCTCGACGTCGCCGAGAGGCTCGCGGGCGAGGGGATCGACGTGGAGGTCGTCGACCTGCGCTCGGTCGTCCCGCTGGACCGCGAGACCGTTGCGGCGTCCGTGCAGAAGACCGGGCGGCTCATCGTCGTCGATGAGGACTATCAGTCGTTCGGTGTGAGCGGTGAGGTCATCGCCTCTGTCGTGGAGCGCGACCCGGCATCCCTCACCCATGTCTCGCGTGTCGCCGTGCCGGACGTCCCCATCCCGTACGCGCGCGAGCTCGAGTATGCCGTGCTGCCCACTCCGGCCCGGATCGAGGCGGCCGTGCGGGAGGCGATGGCCCGATGAGCGACGTGCTGTTCCCGGAGATGTCGTCGGATGCCGATGCGAAAGGCGTCATCGTGACGTGGTTCGCGTCGTCGGGGGAGTCGGTCGAAGCGGACGACCTCATCGCCGAGGTCGCGATGGACAAGGTCGACATGGAGTTGCATGCGGAGCACGCGGGCACGCTCACGATCCTGGTCCCCGAGGAGACGGAGGTCGCGCAGGGGAGTGTGATCGCCCGGATCGAATGAGCGGATGCCGTCCGCTCAGGCAGCGCCCGGCAGCCGAACGGCCGGGCGCTGCCTCACGATTCGTCTTCGGACCCTGGCGAACGGCATGCGCTTTCCGTATGCTCAGGACTACAGCGTCAGTGCAAGCGGCGCTGCCGGTTCGCAGAGCGTCCCCAGCGCTCTGCAAGCCTTCTGGACGACGAGTGTCCCCAGCACGCGGCGTCCGCGGCCCCGAGGAGTCCCCAATTCTCCGGGGCCGCCATCATGTTCGGGGTGCTCCGGCGGAAGCGCCCCGCGAAGCCCGCGCGAAGGTGCCCGCGTTAGCATGACCGGGTGACCGATCAACGACCGCAGTACGGCGAACTCGCGACACCCGAGGAGCAGCGTCTGGCGGCCGGCCTGCCGCCGCTGCCCGATCCGGCGGCTGCTGCCGCGCCGCCCGCACCCGCTGCTGCTGCTGGGGTGCCGCACGCACCGGGAGGGAAGGCGGGGCCGAATCGTGCTGACCGCCTCGTGACGATCGGCCTGCTCGCCTACGGACTCGTGAGCGTCGTCCTCACGGGGATCGCGTACCTCGACCTTCCGTCCGTGATGGACCAGAACATGAAGCTGCTCGGAATCGAGGGGGAGTTCACGAACTACACGCAGGGACGCATCTGGGGGACCGTGGCGGCGATCGTGCTCGCGCTCGGCTGGTGCGTCACCGCGGCGGTGTCGGTCCGGCGTCTGCGGCGGCGCAGGATCGCCTGGTGGGTGCCGCTGGTCGGCGCCGCGGTCACGATGCTCCTGGTCTCGTTCTGCGTCGCGGTGCCGATGATGGGCGACCCCGCGTTCGTGGCCTTCGTCGACCGGATGGCGACGGGCTGAGACGCGACGATGCCCCGGTCAGGAGATCCGACCGGGGCATCGCTTCGACGGGCTCAGCGAGCCAGTAGTGGGGCTCAGCCAGTACCGGGCTCAGCGAGCCGATACCGGGCTCAGCTCTTCGACTGGCCGTACGAGCCCAGCTGGCGGGTGGACTCGACCACGCGAGCGGCCATCGCCGACTCGGCGATCTTGCCCCAGGCGCGCGGGTCGTACTGCTTCTTGTTGCCCACCTCGCCGTCGACCTTCAGCACACCGTCGTAGTTCTTGAACATGTAGTCGGCGATCGCGCGCGTGTAGGCGTACTGCGTGTCGGTGTCGATGTTCATCTTCACCACGCCGTTGGCCACGGCGAGGGCGATCTCCTCGTCGGTCGAGCCGGAGCCGCCGTGGAAGACGAGGTCGAGCGGCTTCGGGCCGGTGCCGTACTTGGCCGCGACCTCGGCCTGGATCTCGCCGAGCAGCTCAGGACGCAGCTTGACGCCACCCGGCTTGTACACGCCGTGCACGTTGCCGAAGGTGAGGGCGGCGATGTAGCGGCCCTGCTCGCCGAGTCCCAGCGCCTGGACGGCCTGGTCGACGTCGGCGAAGGTCGTGTAGAGCGCCTCGTTGGATCCTTCGTGGCGCACGCCGTCCTCCTCGCCGCCGACGACACCGATCTCGACCTCGAGGATGGCGTTGATGTTCTTCATGCGCGGGAGGAGATCCTTGGCGATCTCGATGTTCTCCGCGAGCGGCACCGCAGAGCCGTCCCACATGTGCGACTGGAAGATCGGGTTGCGGCCGGCCTTGACCTCTTCTTCGGAAGCGGCGATGAGCGGCTCGACGAAACCGGCGAGGGCATCCTTGGGGCAGTGGTCGGTGTGGAGCGCAACGGTGACCGGGTAGCTCTTGGCGACCTCGGTGGCGTACCGGGCGAAGGCGAGCGCTCCGGTGGCGCGGGCCTTGACCGTGTGGCCTGCGAAGTAGTCGGCACCGCCGGTGGTGACCTGGATGATGCCGTCGGAGCCTGCCTCGGTGAGGCCCTGCAGCACGGCGTTGATCGTCTGCGAGCTCGAGACGTTGAATGCGGGATACGCGAAGCCGCCGGCCTTCGCGCGGTCGAGCATGTCGGCGTACTGGTCCGGGGTTGCGACGGGCATGAGAACTCCTGCGATAGGTGAAGCCGGGACAGCAGTCACTCTATCGGGGCTGACCTCCGGATGCCGTCGGCGTGACGATCCGGACGGACGGTCTGTACCGTGGTGTTAAGAATCGCGAATCCTTCATCGAATTCTGGTCGAAAGCCCGCGTCGAAGGGGCGCATTCTGGATACTCTGACGGCATGGTGAGTCTGACAGCCGATCTGAGCCCCCTCCGTCCCGACCGCAACCTCGCTATGGAGCTGGTGCGCGCGACCGAGGCTGCGGCGATCCGCGCGGTTCCGTTCATCGGCCGAGGCGCCAAGGAGGCCGCGGACGGCGCGGCGGTCGACGCCATGCGCGCCTTCCTCGGCACCGTGGCTTTCCAGGGCCGCGTCGTGATCGGCGAGGGCGAGAAGGACAACGCGCCCATGCTGTTCAACGGAGAGGTCGTCGGAACCGGGACGGGGCCCCTGTGCGACATCGCCGTCGACCCCATCGACGGCACCTCGCTCACCGCGGCGGGGCGTCAGAACGCGCTGTCGGTCATCGCCGTGTCGGACCGCGGCACGATGCTCGACGCCTCGAGCGTCTTCTACATGGACAAGCTCGTCACGGGACCCGCAGGCGTCGGCGTCGTCGACATCCGCCTGCCGATCGGCGAGAACATCCGGAGGCTCGCGGGTGCGCTCGGCAAGCCCGTCGACGAGATCGTGGTGTCGGTGCTCAACCGGCCACGCCACGAGAAGCTGATCCAGGAGATCCGGGATGCCGGCGCCGGTACCCGCCTCATGAGCGACGGCGATGTCGCGGGCGGCATCAACGCGGCTCGGCACGGCGCCCGTACGGACATGTGCGTCGGCATCGGCGGCAGCCCGGAGGGCATCGTCACGGCCTGCGCCATCAAGGCGCTCGGCGGCCACATCCAGGGGCGGCTGTGGCCGCGTGACGACGAGGAGCGTCAGCGTGGCATCGACGCAGGTCTCGACATGGACAAGGTGTACGAGGCCGACGACCTCGTGAAGGGCGACAACACGATCTTCGTCGCGACCGGCGTGACCGACGGCCAGCTCGTCGCCGGTGTGCGACGCGAGGCCGGATACATCTACACGGAGAGCGTCGTGCTGCGCGGCGCATCGGGGACCCTTCGGCGCATCGCCTCGGAGCACCTCGTCTCGAAGTGGCTCTGAGCGGGCTCCTGCGCCGCTGATCCCGGCCGCTCGACGGCGCAGGCCACGTCCGTCATCGTTATCGACCCGGTATCGATGGGCGCCGGCTGTGCCGGGGATCCGCGCGTGAGCGTGTCACAATTGTCACTGGGTTTGTCGCCGTCGACGGAGCCGCAGGCACCGCAGGCGCAGGAGGGCGAACAGATGACAACGCAGCAGAGGGGCGGCTCGAAGGCCGCCGCCACGAAGATCGTCACGACCAACACGGGACGGATCCTCCGCGTCAGTGCCGACGAGGTCACCTCGTCGATCGCTGCGAAGACCGCGACCGCTGCGCCTCAGCCGGTCATCGACCCGGCTCGGCGCGCCGACGTGCTCTTCCGGGTGCGTCGCGACGAGGGGCATGAACTCAGTGCCTGGTGGATGATCGGTGCGTTCGTCGTCACGAGCGGTCTGGTGATCCTGCTGCTCAGCGGCGTGCCCGGCATCGCCTGACGCGGGAAGACGCCGACGCCGGAGCACGGCGGGATTCAGCCGTCACTGATTCTGTCGCGCACCTCGCCGACTTCTGCGCGCACAGCGGCGTCGAGTGGCGCATCGTCGATCAGCTCAGGTGCGGTGAAGCGGCGGGTGGCGCGCGTGATGACGGCCGGGGGAGTGTCGAGCCCAGAGGAATCGATGCCGGGGAACTGCCGCGCAGTGACCAGGACCCTGCTCTCGAGCGAACCGGCGAAGCGGTTGTAACTGTCCACGGTGCGCTCGAGTGCCCGGCGCAGATCGTCGGCATGGCCGGCGAGCACGCCGAGGCGGTCGTGCAGCTGCGTGCCCAGCGCGAGAAGCGTTCGTGCCTCGGCGGAGACCTCGTGCTGCGTCCAGGTGTAGGCGACCGTCTTGAGCACGGCCCAGAGATTCACAGGCGACGCGAGCGCGACCCGCCGGCCGAACGCATAGTCGAGCAGGGTGGGATCCTCGTCGATCGCCGCCGCGAGGAGCGACTCGCTGGGGAGGAAGCAGATCACGAACTCGGGGCTGGCATCGAGCCCTGACCAGTACGCCTTCTTCGCGAGTGCGTCGACATGGGCCCGCACGGCCTTGACGTGCCGCTGCATATACGCTCGGCGTTGCGCCTCATGCGCGTCTCCGAGCGGGAGCGCCGACGCCTCGAGGTAGGCGTCGAGGGGCACCTTGGCGTCGACGGCGATCGAGGTCCCGCCGGCCAGGCGGATCACCATGTCGGGCCGTCCCTGGCCGCGATCGGACGTGATGCTCGACTGCAGGTCGAAGTCGACGTGCCGGGTGAGCCCGGCAGCCTCGACGACCCGCCGCAGCTGAGTCTCGCCCCACACGCCTCTGGTCGCGGTCGAGCGGAGGGCGCCGGCGAGTGACTCCGTCGTCGCCCGCAGAGCCTCGTCGGACTCCTGGGCGCGGCGCAGCTGCTCGGCCAGCGTCCCGAACTGCACCTGGCGTTCCTGCTCCAGCGCCGACACGGTGTTCTGCATGCGCTGCAGGCTCTCGCGCACGGGGGCGAGCGCCTGCAGCACGGCGTTCTGCTGCTGCACGCGCTGCGCCTCGGCTCGTTGCTCTTCGCGAGCATGTTCGACGGCGTCGCGGTAGAGGTCGTACTGACGATCTCTGTCTTCGCGTGCGGCTGCGAGCTCGGCCTGGGCGCGCGCGAGCGCGGCGGCGCTGCGCATCGCGTGGAAGAACCAGCCTGCGGCGGCTCCCGCGCCGAGGGCGAGGAGAACGAGGATGATCGTCAGAGCTTCCATGGTGCCATCGTGCCTGGGGCCACCGACATCGGCGTCGCAGCGCGGGTGAGCGGCGAGGCGAAGAGCGGCGGGACGAAGAGCGGCGCGGCGCACGGCGTTCCACTGCGCAGGGCGCTCCGCCTCGCAGAGCGCTCCGCCTTGCAGGGCGCTCCGCCTCGTGTGGTCAGGCGACCGCGCGCTCCGGTGCGGGGGTGGCGGCGGGCACCGGGTCGGTGATCCTCAGGCCGAGCGCAGCGGCCAGCGCGTGCACGTCCGCCGCGCCGGCCCGCCGTGCGGCGTCGACCACGATGTGCGCACAGGCACGCGCGTCGGCGAGAGCGTCATGGTGGGGGAACTCGGCGAAACCGGCGGCAGCGGCGGCCCTCGGCAGCTTGTACGACTCGAGCTCGTAGGTCTTGCGCGCCACCTGGAGGCTGCACAGCGAGCGGTAAGGCGGGCACACGACTCCGGTCGCCTCCGCGGCGCGGCGCAGCACGTTGAGATCGAATCCGGCGTTGTGTGCGACGAGCACGTCGGCTCCGGCGAAGGCGCACAGCCGCGGGAACTGCTCGGCCCACGTCATTGCCGTGCGCACGTCGGCGGGGCGGATGCCGTGGATGCGGATGTTCCACTCCTGGAACTCGTCGTGGCCTGGCGGGGGCTGGATCAGCCAGCCTGCGGTCGCGACGACCTTTCCGTCACGGACGCGGACGAGGCCGACAGCGCACGCCGATGCCGGGCTGGAGTTCGCCGTCTCGAAGTCGATTGCGGTGAAGTCCAGTGCCACGTGTCCACCCTCTCCCGACCGACGCCGCGCGCCGCCGAGGCTCGCCGTAGGCTGGCGATATGACTGACGAGATGGCGACGTCGTTCGGCGCGCAGGCCGGCGCGTACGAGGCCGGACGGCCGGACTATCCCTTCGAGGCGGTGGCCTGGATGCTGGAATCCATGCCAGCGGGTTCCCGCCGGATCGCCGACGTCGGCGCGGGCACGGGCAAGCTCACCCGCGTGCTCGTGAAGGCTCCCGATGCCGAGGTCGTCGCGATCGATCCCGACCCCGACATGCTCTCGGCCCTTCGCGGCGCCGTGCCGGGAGTACCGACCTTCGTCGGCACCGCCGAGGCGCTGCCGCTGCCCGACGCGAGCGTCGACGCGGTCGTGCTCGGCCAGGCCTGGCACTGGGTGGACCCTGTGGCGGCATCCGTCGAGGTCGGGCGAGCACTGCGGTCGGACGGCGTCCTCGGGCTGATCTGGAACATCCGCGATGACCGCACCGACTGGGTGCGCCGCCTCACCGGGATCATGCACGGCAGCAACGCCGAGGTGATGCTCGCCGAGGGCGGTCCGACGGTCGCCGAGCCCTTCGGGGCTCTGGAAGAGGAGTCCTGGGAGTGGTCGCGGAGGATCACCCGCGAGCAGCTGCACAGCATGGCGTCGTCGCGCAGCTACGTCATCACGGCATCCGAGGACGAGAAGGCCCGCATCCGCCGCGAGATGGACGAGCTTTTCGACGAGATCGGCGTGCGCGGCGACAACACCGTCGACCTGCCCTATGTGACGAAGGCGTTCCGCGCCATCCGTCGCTGATGCGGCTGGCGGGTGCGCAGCAGGGCCGGCGGACGCGCGGCGCTGTCGGACTCGCCCGGTAGACTCGTACCCCGTGGCTCTCACTATCGGCATCGTCGGCCTGCCCAACGTCGGCAAGTCCACCCTCTTCAACGCACTCACCAAGAACGACGTGCTCGCGGCGAACTACCCCTTCGCGACGATCGAGCCGAACGTCGGAGTGGTGAACCTGCCCGACCCGCGTCTGGACAAGCTCGCGGAGATCTTCGGCAGCGAGCGGATCCTGCCTGCCGCGGTCTCGTTCGTCGACATCGCCGGCATCGTGCGCGGTGCGAGTGAGGGAGAGGGGCTCGGCAACCAGTTCCTGGCGAATATCCGCGAGGCCGACGCGATCGCTCAGGTCGTGCGCGGCTTCGCCGACGACGACGTCGTGCACGTCGACGGAGCCGTGAACCCGGCATCCGACATGGAGACGATCAACGCCGAGCTCATGCTGGCCGACCTCCAGACCGTCGAGAAGGCGATCACGCGCTACGAGAAGGAGGTGCGCGGCAAGAAGACGGACCCCGTCGTCCTCGAGACTGCCCTCGCAGCCAAGGATGCGCTGGAGAGGGGCGTGCTGCTCTCGGTGTCGGGCATCGACCTCGCACCGATCCGCGAGCTGGGGCTGCTCACGGCGAAGCCGGTCATCTATGTGTTCAACGTCGACGAGGGTGTGCTCACGGATGCCGCGCGCAAGGCCGAGCTCGCCGCACTCGTCGCGCCGGCGCAGGCCATCTTCCTCGACGCGAAGATCGAGTCGGAGCTCAAGGACCTCGACCCGGAGGATGCCGCCGAGCTGCTGGCGTCGACGGGCCAGGAGGAGTCCGGCCTCGACCAGCTCGCCCGCATCGGCTTCGACACTCTGGGGCTGCAGACCTACCTCACCGCCGGTCCCAAGGAGGCTCGCGCCTGGACGATCGGCAAGGGATGGAAGGCTCCGCAGGCCGCCGGCGTGATCCACACCGACTTCGAGAAGGGATTCATCAAGGCCGAGATCATCTCCTTCGACGACCTGGTGGAAGCCGGCTCCGTGGTCGAGGCACGGGCGAAGGGCAAGGCGCGTCTCGAGGGCAAGGACTACGTCATGCAGGACGGTGACGTCGTTGAATTTCGTTTCTCGAACTGAACCTCTGGGCGTGATCCCGCTGACGAGGGCTTTCGAACGACCGCCTTCATGGTGTGCTCTAGACGATCAGGGAGAATCACCAGATCTGTCTCCGGTCAGCCACCCAGGTGATCCGGGAGCGGCCGACAGCGGGCTGTCGCGCCTTCGCGCATGGGCTATGGGTGACGGCGCAGGCCTTCGGTGATGAGCGTGATGTACCTGCGGCAGCGGGCCCGGATGTGAGGACCACCGCCAACCGCGATGGCGCGAACACCGGTGAGAAGCAAGCCGATGTCCCCGCTGGTCAGATCGGGGCGGGGCTCGCGGGTGTCGCGCACCCGGGCGGCAAGGCGCTCGAGATCCTGCCGCACGTGACGGTCGAATCCCTCGAGGAGCGGCGCGGACCGGTTGCTCGTCGTGATGAGGCTCGCAAGGCCTGGCGCAGCCAACTCAAGTTCGACGACTGCATCGAGCGCCTTACCGAGCCCTCGCCACGGGTCCGAGGTTCTGGCGGCGTCCGCGAGGATGGCCAGGCAGTGCTCGATCTCGTGGCCGAACACGGCGTCGATCAGGTCGGAGCGGGTGGGAAAATGCCGGTACAACGTGGCCGTGCCCACACCGGCGTGGCGTGCGACCGCGGCGGCCGACACCTCCAGCCCATGGTCGGAGAACGCCGCGCGAGCTGCGTCGACGATGCGAACGCGGTTTCGACGCGCATCCGCTCGATTCATCGACTCGGCCACGACCTCACCTCCGATGCGAGAGACCGAACAGGAGTACACTCCCACTTTACCGGAAAACGGATAGGCCTGCCCACTTCCGCAGTACCTTTGCTCCGGAAGGTACGAACGACTCAGGGAGTGTGAGATCACGATGACGATGGCAGCAGCGGGCTTCCGCCGCTACGGCGGACCCGAGGTCCTGGAGGTCATGCGGGTCGCGATGCCGGCGGCGGGCGCAGGGCAGGTTCTCGTCAAGGTTGAAGCCAGTTCCGTCAACGGCGGCGAGATTGCCCAGCGGCGGGGCAAATTGCGTGCACTCGCCCGGGTAAGCCTGCCGAGGTACGTTGGCATCGACTTTGCAGGTGAGATCCTCGCGCTGGGGCCCGGCGTCACCGAGTTCTCGATCGGGGACCGGGTGTGGGGAACCGTCGACGAGCGCGGCTCGGTGGGCGCGGCCGCAGAGGCGGTGGCGATCGATACGGGCCGGGTTTCCCGGATGCCCGAGGGGTGGAGCGCAGCGGACGCGGTCAGCGTGCTGGCCGGGGCTGCGACCGCAGTCGTCGGGCTCCGGGACAAGGCCCGGCTGCGGGCCGGGGAACGACTGCTGGTGCGCGGCGCCTCCGGCGGTGTGGGCAGTGTCGCCGTGCAGCTTGGCCGTATGTACGGTGCACACGTCACCGCGCTGTCCAGCCAGTCGAGTGAACAGTTCGTCCGAGGACTCGGCGCAGATGAGGTGATCGACTATCGCACCTCCCTCGACGCCATCGGGACCTTCGACGTGGTGTTCGATACGCGTGGAACTGATCTGTGGGAACTGCGGAAACACCTCGCGCCCCGCGGACGGATGGTCGCAGTGTCATTCGACGTCGATCGCAAGGCGCGGAGCCTGGCCGGTATCGCCGCGTCGAGCATCTTCGGTGGCCGCCGCATACGCTTCTTCCTCGGGCACCCGACCGCTGCACTCATCGGTGAGGTGGCTCGGTTGGCGGAAGACGGGCACCTGCAGCCGATCGTCGATGAGGTCTATCCTCTCGACCGCATAGGTGACGCTCACGCCAGGCTTGAGGCCGGCGGGGTGCACGGCAAGGTTGTCCTCGTCGTCGAAGAGACGGCGTCGGGGGGGGCAGTGGACTGACCGGTAATTCGTTGCCGGGGACAACGGATTCGGTCCGGCATCGTTGACGCCATCTCGGGTCTGGGTTCCGGAAGGGGTGATGGCGTACTTGACGGCCCCCACATACCGCATGACCGCCCACCGAGACTGGAAGACCTGTAGAACCCAGAGGTTGTTCCGTACCGGAACTCGGTGGAGTTCCGCTTCAACGTGTGAGTTGCGCTGACCCCGCTGGGCCCCGTCGATCTTCATGATCGGCGGGGCCCTGTGCTTCTCCCCTGTGCGATGGTTCGGTTCGGGCCGAAGCGTCCCGCTTCTAGCGTGGTTCCATGACCGAACACGAGTACATGACGACCATCGAATGGACGGGCACCACCGCTGGCGGCTACCGATCCTTCTCTCGCGAGCACGCCGCCACGCTCACCGCGACCCAGGACTTGGCTGTGAGCGCGGACGCCGCGTTCCGGGGCGATGCCGAGCTCACGAACCCCGAGCAGTTGCTCGTCCTGGCCGCGAGCTCCTGCCAGATGCTCTCGTTCCTCGGTGCGGCAGCCCGCGCGAGTGTCGACGTGGTGTCGTACGTGGACGCGGCGCGTGGGGCGATGCCGCTGGGGCCGGATCCGGTTGCGATCACGGAGATCGAGCTTCGTCCGGTGATCCGCGTTCGCGGAGCGCGCGTTGAGGACGTCGTCCCTCTCGTCCATCAGGCGCACGAGCATTGCTACATCGCGAACTCTCTCCGAAGCGAGGTCCGCGTGGATCCGACGATCGAGGTGATCCCGTGAACGACGTTGCCGTTCGCGGCGTGACGACTGCCGGGGAGCTGGCCGAGGTGGCTCGGGTGCTGGGGCAGGCGGGGATCGGTCTCGAGGGTGGGGGAATGTGGGAAGGCGTCGCGCGCTACCTCGTCGAGGACGGGGATCGAGCACAGGCGGTGCTGGCCGACGCTGGATACGTGAACGTGGAGGTGCGCCCGGTCGTGGTCGCGGAGCTGGACGCGGATGTGCCCGGGGCATTGGGGCACCTGATGGCCGAGTTCGCAGGGCGCGGTGACGCACTTGTCGCGCAGTACTCCGACCATCGGAACCGGAAAGTGCTCGTCATGGGTGGGTGTTCCGCAGGCACGATGGGTCCGCGGTGAACGCCGAGTTGGCGGATGCTTGGGGCGAGCACCGCTCCGACGCGTGAATGACTGACTGGTCGCTCACGTCTCTGAGCGAGCCTCACGCCGCGTCGGCGTCGGCGAGAACTGCGGAGAGCGCGTCATGACCGGCCGCCGTGAGATGCACGGCGCGCGATGTCGTGGACCGGTCGATCCAGTGTCTGTCCTGGAAGGCGACCAGCATCTGTTCGGCCGCCACGCCGGCGAGATGGTCGCGTCGCTCGGTCCAGTCGAGGCAGGGGCGCAGCAAAGGCCGTCGCGTGGATGACGGCAGTTCTATGCCGAGCGAAGTCAGCCACTCGCGGCCGCTTCCGGTCAGGTTCCACTGTGCATCCACGTACCTGAGCCGTCGCATGCCGCCGCTCAGGGCGACGCCCAGACGGCCGGCGAGATGGCGGTAGCAGGTGCGGGCCTCTCGAAGCGCGCGGTCCACGTTCTGCGCGCGGAGTGACGGCTTGGCGGGGCGGACGCGCCCGGACAGTGCGGCGAGGGATTCGATCGCTTCTGCGATGGCGGGATCCTCGATGCGAACGTAGCGGTGTCTGCCCTGATGCGTTTCGCCGAGCAGGCCCATCTGCACGAGGCGGTGCAGGTGCTCCGTCGTCGACGGGCGGGAGACGCCAGCCGCCTTCGCGAGCTCGGTCGCGGTCCACGCCCGCCCGTCCAGCAGTTCCAGCATCATCGTGGCGCGCGCCTCGTTCGCGAGAACCGACGCGATCTCGGCGAGGCGTGGGCTGCTGGCACCGTTCATGGAAATCGACGATACGCGCCCGATGGTTCGAGGATTCCCGAACGATCGAGCGGCAGGGTGAGGGAATGCGTGGGCAGGGGAGCCGTTGATGGTGTTCCATCAGGGCGCACTGAACCTCCAGGCAGAGGTTGTTCGGTGACGTAACCCGGTGGAGTTCCGGTTCAACGTCTAGCGTTGTTGACGCCTTCGGCACGTCCGCGGAGTTCTGGATGGACCTGCAGTCCGACTACGAGCTGCGTCTTGCGCGGCGGGCTCTGCGCGACACCGTGGCCGAGATCACGCCACTGAAGGTCGCGTGAGCGGGACTGAACACCGACTCGCTGTGTGCGGGGTTCGGGGCGCGTCTCGGCGAGATCGGCGTGGACTCCCATTGAACAGGAGTCGTGCGACGCGGCGCGCGGAGCGGAAAGCTCACGGGCGGTAGCCCAAGGCGCGCTCGATGTCCCTGGCTGCGCGGTGCACTTCGACGAGGGCGAAGTGCGTCTCGGCATCGCGGGGAAGCACGACGGAGAGTGCCGCGATGACCGTGCCGGTCTCGTCGCGTACCGGCACCGCCACGCCCGTGGAGACCGCGTCGACATACCCGGGGGCCACGACCCGGCCTCGCGCGCGGATCTCCGCGAGCGTGCGGCGCAGAGCCGACGGGTCGACGATCGTCTCCGGAGTGATCCGCGACAAGGGCCCGGCGAGGACCCGCTCCTGCAGATCGCGCGGGGCGAAGGCGAGCAGCACGAGTCCAGACGATGATGCGTGCAGGGGGAGGCGTCCGGCGACACGGGTCACGTTCGGGCCGGAGTCGGGGGCGCTCAGCCGCTCGAGGAACAATGCCTCGCCCTGTTCGAGGATCGCCAGCTGCGTGTGCTCGCGCACGCGCTGCTGCACACGCTCCATGTAGGGGAGGGCCGCCTGGCGCAGCCGCAGCGCCTGGGATGAGCGCGTCGCCAGCTCCCACAGCCGCATGCCCACCCGGACGCGGCGTTCCTCGTCGCGTTCGAGCAGGCCGACCTCCACCAGCTCATTGACGATGCGATGGACAGACGATCGCGGCAGTCTCGCGCGGCGGCCGATATCGGCCGCCGTCTGGACGGTGCGCGTCGGAGTGAAGGTCTCGAGGATGCGCACGAGACGGTCGGTCACCGAATCGCCGGAGGGGGAGTTCGCCACGGCTTCACCATACAGGAGTCCCATTCAGTGGGAATGTCGGCTTGGGTCGCGGATCGTTGTCGGAGCATGGTCTGGTCGAAGGAGACCTCATGACAGACGCCACCGCGGCAGCGCCGGAGTCGATGCTGGCCGCTCCCGACCAGTCCACGCAGGACGAGATCGTCCAGGAGATCCGCGCCCGCCACGATGAGCTCGAAAGAGCTGAACGGGCGGGGGAGCGCGTGCCGGCCACCGCACATGACTTTCCCGCGTATCGGTCGAGCCTGCTGCGGCATCCGACCAAGAACCCCAAGCTTGTCGACCCGGAGACGATAGAGCTGTTCTCGCCCGCGTTCGGACAGCGTGACGTCGCCCTCATCGAGTCCGACCTCACCCTCCAGCACGCCGGTGCTCCCCTCGGCGAGCGCATGACGGTGCAGGGGCGGCTGCTGGACTCGTGGGGGCGACCGGTGCCGAACCAGCTCATCGAGATCTGGCAGGCGAACTCCGCCGGGCGGTACATCCACCAGCGCGATCAGCATCCCGCACCGCTGGACCCGAACTTCACGGGTGCGGGGCGCGCCATCACGAACGACAAGGGCGAGTACCGCTTCACCACGATCAAGCCAGGCCCCTACCCGTGGAAGAACCACCGCAACGCCTGGCGTCCAGCCCACATCCACTTCTCGGTCTTCGGTTCGTCGTTCACGCAGCGTCTCGTGACGCAGATGTACTTTCCCGGCGACCCGCTGTTCGCGCTCGATCCGATCTACAACACCATCCCCCGGCAGAAGGACCGTGACGCGCTGATCGCCGTCTACGACCATGACCTCACATCGCCGGAGTGGTCGACGGGATACCGCTTCGACATCGTGGTCGATGGCCCCGACGCCACCTACTTCGAACGCGAGGGAGACGCATGATTCCCGCCAAGACGCACCGTGCGACTCCAGGGCAGACGGTCGGACCGTTCTTCGCCTACGGCTTGGAGTACCCGAAGCAGCACGAGGTCGCCTTTCCGTACTCGCCCGGCGCGATCATGCTCTCGGGCACGGTGTACGACGGAGCCGGGGCGCCGATCCCCGATGCGCTCGTGGAGATCTTCGGCGCGGATGCCGACGGCTCCGTCCCGCACGCGCGGGGGGCGCTGCGCCGCGACCGCCACGCGTTCACGGGGTTCGGGCGCGCCTTCACCGACGACGAGGGTCGCTACATGTTCTGGACGAGGGAGCCCGGTGCGGTCGAGGGTCGCGCGGGGTTCTTCGCCGCGATCGTGTTCGCGCGCGGGCTCCCCGACAAGCTGCACACCCGGATCTATTCGCCGTCCGACGAGCAGGCGCTCGCCGCCGACCCGCTGCTCTCCTCACTCCCCGACGCGGATCGGTCGACGCTCATCGCGACGCGCACGTCCGACGGAAACCTGTCGCACGACATCCGGCTGCAAGGCGAGAAGGAGACGGTGTTCCTTGTCTTCTGACGCCCTTCCCTTCGGCGACCTCGGCCTGCTCACGCCGGTGAGCGCCGGGCACGACCACATCGTCTCGGACGCCGCTGTGCTGAGCGCTCTCGTGCGCGCGGAGTGTGCTCTCGTCACCGCGTACGAGCAGGTCGGCGTCGCTACGCCGCACGCGCGCCGAGCGATCCACCAGGCGTTCGGGACGGGGGAGGAGAGCCCGAACCCCGCACTCGGAATCGACATCGAGCGCCTGAGCGTGGATGCCGCACACGGCGGCAACCCCGTGATCCCGCTCGTCGGAGTTCTCAAGGAGCGAGTGCCGGCCGAGCACCGGGTGTGGATCCATCGCGGTGCGACGAGCCAGGACATCCTCGACACCGCTCTCATGATGCTCGCGCGCCAGGCCATGGAACGGATCCGGTCCTCGCTGACGCTCGCCGCGAGGAGGGCCCGTCACCTCGCCGTCACCTACGCCGATGACGTCGCCGCAGCCCGCACTCTCACCCAGCACGCTGTGCCGACGACGATCGGCGCCCGAGCGGCAACCTGGGCACGGGGCATCGAGCGGGCGGTGGGACGCATCGATGCCCTCGTGTACCCGGCGCAGCTCGGCGGCGCCGGTGGCACCCTCGCCTCGTTCGTCGAGGTCACCGGATCACTGGAAGCGGCGACGGCTCTGCCGGCGGCCTTCGCGCGAGCGGTCGGTCTCGACGTGCCCGAGGCCCCCTGGCACGTGACGCGTTGGCCGATCACCGAGCTCGGCGACTCCCTGGCACAGGCTGTCGACGCGGTCGGCAAGGTGGCTGCCGATGTGGCTGTGCTCAGCCGCACCGAGATCGGTGAGCTGTCGGAAGGCGCGGGCGGAGGGTCATCGGCCATGCCGCAGAAGCAGAATCCGACGGAGGCGGTGCTCATCCGCTCGGCCGCCCTGCGCGCGCCGCAGCTGGCGGCCACGCTGCACCTGGCGTCGGCCCTCGCCGTGGACGAGCGCCCCGACGGCGCGTGGCACGCGGAGTGGCCCACGCTGCGCGACCTGCTGCGGATCGCGTTGGGGGCGGCACAGCACAGCGCGTCCGTCCTCTCGCACCTTCGGGTCGACGTCGACGCCGCTTCTCGTCATGCCCAGGCGACAGGAGGCCGGATCGTGAGCGAGCGCCTGCGCGACGTGCTCGTGCCGCTGATCGGGACCGACCGCTTCGCCGAGCTGATCGCGAGCGACGCCGACGTGGCCGAACGCCTCCGGGCGATGCCCGAGACGGCCGGACTCGACGTCGACGCGCTCGTAGACCCGCGCGGGTACCTCGGACTGGCGCCGCGCTTCGCGCGAGGCGCGGGGGCGACCGGAGCCCGAACCGCCGCCGATCGGGATGCCGAAGCGGCCGCGGACCGTCGCGGAACCGCCGGGCCGGGAGTGGAGGACGGCCGATGACACGGGCGCCTCTGATCTCCCTGACCGCTCCGGTCGGCCCGGCTGACGCGCCGCTCGTGGTGCTCGGCCCGTCATTGGGAACCTCGACGATCCTGTGGGAGGACGTCGTGCCGCTGCTCGCCGACGACTACCGCGTGGCCGCGTGGGACCTGCCCGGTCATGGCACGGGCCCGATCGTCCGTGACGCATTCACGGTCGCGGATCTGGCGGATGCGGTGGCGGCGGCGGTTCCCGATGGCGAGTTCCTGTACGCCGGGGTGTCGCTCGGCGGGGCGACGGGTCTGGAACTCGCGCTGCGACACCGCGAGCGACTGCGCGGCCTCGCCGTCCTCGCGTCCGGAGCGCACCTCGGCGACCCCGACTCCTGGTCCGACCGCGCTGCGCAGGCGCGCAAGCAGAGCACGTCGAGCCTCATCACCGCTTCGGCCCAGCGCTGGTTCGCGCCCGAGTCGATCGCCCGTCGTGCTGACGTGAGCGGACGACTGCTGCATGCGCTGCAGGAGGCGGACGACGAGGGTTACGCCCTCTGCTGCGAGGCCCTCGCCGGGTACGACGTGCGCGCCTCCCTGGCGGACATCACCGTGCCGGTGCTCGCCGCGTGGGGCGCCTTCGACGCCGTCGCCCCCGAGGGCCACGCCCTGGAGATCGCGCAGGGCGTCGCGAACGGGCGCGTCGCGCACATCGACGACGCCGGGCATCTGCCGCCCGCCGAGCAGCCCGAGGTCGTCGCGGCGCTGTTGCGCGGGTTCTTCGCATCGATCACCCGAGGAGACGCCTGATGGCCACCGACCAGGAACGCCACGAACAGGGCATGGCGGTGCGCCGTGCCGTGTTGTCGGATGCTCACGTCGACGCGTCGCTCGCGGCGACGACCGGCTTCACCGCCGACTGGCAGGACTTCATCACCCGAGTGGCCTGGGGTGACATCTGGTCGCGGCCGGGTCTCGACCGGCGTTCGCGCTCGGTGGCGGTGTTGAGCTCGCTCATCGCGCACGGTCACCACGAGGAGCTGGCGATGCACCTGCGCGCGGCGCTTCGCAACGGCTTGAGCACGGAGGAGATCCGAGAGGTCATCATGCAGGCGGCGATCTACTCCGGCGTCCCTGCGGCCAACTCCGCCTTCCGCATCGCCTCCGAGGTGTTCGCGGCGGCCGACCTCCCCGAGGAGGGCGCGTCGTGATCGACAAGACCGTGCCCGACGTCGAGGCCGCCGTCGCCGGGATCGGTGACGGCTCAACCGTCATGATCGGCGGCTTCGGTCGCGCAGGGCAACCCGTCGAGCTCATCGACGCCCTCATCGCGCAGGGCGCGCGCGACCTCACGGTCGTCAACAACAACGCCGGCAACGGCGACACCGGGCTCGCCGCGCTCCTGGCCACGGGGCGGGTGCGCAAGATCATCTGCTCGTTCCCCCGGCAGAGCGACTCATGGGTGTTCGACCGGCTCTACCGTGAGGGAAGGATCGAACTCGAGCTCGTGCCCCAGGGCAACCTCGCCGAGCGCATTCGAGCGGCAGGGGCCGGCATCGGGGCCTTCTTCACCCCTACCGGCTTCGGCACGCGCCTCGCCGAAGGCAAGGAGACGCGGCGCATCGGCGGCCGGGACTACGTGCTCGAACACCCCATCCATGCCGACGTCGCGCTGGTGAGCGCGCGCGCCGCCGACCGCTGGGGCAATCTGGTGTATCGCGAGACGGCGCGCAACCTCGGCCCCATCATGGCTGCGGCTGCCGCCACGACCGTCGTGCAGGTCGACGAGGTGGTGCCGCTCGGGTCGCTCGATCCCGAGAGCATCGTCACCCCGGGCATCTACGTCGATCGCGTCGTCGCGGTCGGTGAACGACCATGGCTGCGAGACGGCGCGTTCGTCGGCGGCGTGGACATCGAAGGCCGGCCGCTCGCCGCGCACGCACCGGAAGGAGGTTCGAGATGACCACTCGCATCACACGGGCGGCACTCGCCGCGCGTGTCGCATCCGACATCCCCGACGGCGCTGTGGTGAACCTCGGAATCGGAGCGCCGACGTTGATCGCCGACTTCCTGCCGGAGGGTCGCGAGATCGTGCTGCACACCGAGAACGGGATGCTCGGCATGGGACCGGCGCCCGAGCGCGGCATGGTGGATCCCGACCTCATCAATGCGGGGAAGCAGCCGGTCACCGCGCTCGCCGGTGCCGCGTACTTCCACCACGCGGACTCGTTCGGGATGATGCGCGGCGGGCACCTCGACGTGTGCGTGCTGGGTGCGTTCCAGGTGTCGGCGAGGGGGGACCTCGCGAACTGGTCGACCGGTGCGTCCTCCGCGATCCCCGCGGTCGGCGGTGCGATGGACCTCGCCATCGGCGCGAAACAGGTCTACGTCATGACCGACCTGCTGACGAAGGACGGCGAGCCCAAGCTCGTGGAGGCCTGCAGCTATCCGCTCACCGGTGTCGGCTGCGTCTCGCGCGTCTACACCGACCATGGGGTCTTCGACGTCACGCCCGACGGCTTCCGCGTGCGGGAGCTTTTCGGGGACAACACCCACGGCGAGATCGAGGCGCTGCTCGGTCTCGCCCTGCGTGAACAGGAGGCCTGAGCGATGCCCGCTTCGTTCGTGTACGACGCCGTCCGAACGCCCTTCGCGCGGCACGGCAAAGCCTTCGCCGACGTGCGGCCGGACGACCTCGCGGCCACGGTGATGGCATCCATCGTCGGGCGCGTCGGCATCGACCCCGCTCGCATCGACGACGTGATGTTCGGCGACGCGAACCAGGCGGGGGAGGACAACCGCAACGTCGCACGATTCGGCGCACTCCTCGCGGGCTTTCCGGCGTCGGTGCCCGGGACGACCATCAACCGCCTGTGCGGATCGTCGATGGATGCGGTCATACAGGGGTCGCGGGCGATCGAGGCGGGCGACGCCGATGTGATCCTGGCTGGCGGCGTGGAATCGATGACACGAGCGCCGTTCGTGGTGGAGAAGAGCCCGCGTCCCTTTCCCGCCGCGAACCAGACGATGTGGAACACCGCGATCGGGTGGCGCATGACGAACCCGCGGCTGCGGAAGGACTGGACGATCTCGAACGGGGAGAGCGCCGAGAAGCTCGCCGAGCTCTTCGGCATCTCGCGGGAGCAGCAGGACGCCTTCGCCGCCCGCAGTCACCGCCTCGCCGCGGCGGCCTGGGCCGAGGGACGCTTCGACGACGAGATCGTGCAGGTCGACGACCACCCTCTCGCGCGGGATGAGGGGATCCGCGACGAGTCGACAGTCGAGGTGCTGTCGGGCTTGCGCCCCGCGTTTCGAGCAGACGGCGTGGTCACCGCGGGCAACTCGTCGCCGATCAGCGACGGTGCCTCAGCGGTGCTTTTGGGGGCGGAAGGCGCCCTCGAGAGCGAGCCGCTGGCGAGGGTCGCGGGTCGCGCAGTGTTCGGCAATCCGCCCGACGTGTTCGGCATCGCGCCAGTGGAGGCGGCGAACCGCGCCCTTGCGCGGGCCGGCCGGACCTGGGATGACGTCTCCTTCGTCGAGCTGAACGAGGCGTTCGCCTCGCAGACCCTGGCGTGCGCCAAGCTGTGGACCGAGCTCGACCCCGCTCTCCTCAATCAGCACGGTGGAGCGATCGCGATCGGGCACCCCCTCGGCGCCTCGGGCGGCCGTATCATCGCGCGCGCTGCGCACGAGCTGAAGCGCCGCGGTCACGGGGTCGCGCTCGCCGCGATCTGCATCGGGGTGGGCCAGGGTCTGGCCGTGGTGCTCGAACGCTGAGCGGTGCTCGTGCCGTGAGGCGACGCCTGCGCCGTCGTGAACGGTCGGACCGCCGGTGCATCATGAACGCTCAGGACGATGCGCGGCCCGCGTCGTGCACCGTCTGCTGACGACCCTCCGCCGCGAGCACCAGAGACACCGTGTCGGCGAGGCGATCGAGGAGTTCACGCCAGTCGTAGTCGTCGTCGGGGCTCGCCGTCGAGGTCACGCCGAGGCCGAGATATCGGACGCTCAGGCTGTAGAAGATCTCGAACGCCCACCGTGCGTTCTCTCTCGGCAGTTCGATGTGGTGGACGGCCGCGGCCTCGAGCAGAGCGCGGATGAACACGGCCTGCCCCGCATCACCGGATCGTCGCCCGCGCTCGAGGATCGTGTCGTCGTCGACGCCCAGGAGAAAGAACGGCGACAACAGGTCGCGGTTCTCCCGCAGGATCTCGGCGTAGGCGACGACGATCCGCGTCGTCGCCTCCGCGAAGCTCCCGGCTCCCGCCGCGGCGCCGCTGACGCGGTCTTCTGTCAGACGGTCGAGACGATCGAACTCCTCGCTCTGGACCGCCCTCAGCAGTTCCGCCTTGCCGGCGACCCTGCCGTAGATCGAGCCGATGGAGACCTCCGCCCTCGCGCTCACTTCGGCCAGGGAGAACTGGCCGCTCCCGCGCTCGTGGAGGAGCTGAAGCACGGCCGCGCAAACCTTCGCGAAAGAGTCCCGGCTGCGCTGCTGTTTGGGCTCCGAGAAGCCGCGGACGGAGGGTGCTGCGGCCATCGCCTCTCCCGTTCCGAGTCCGGCGGTTCGATCCGGCGAGCGCCTCGACGGACGAAGCAGGCCAGGACTCCTGAATGTCGCTTACCAGTGAAAGATATCCCGTCAGGACGACAGTGCTCGGCCTCCTGCGATCACCCCGCGGCGGTCGAGCCCGCCTGGGGTGCCGCCGCGACGTCGACGAGCAGAACGGACTGCGGCGGCAGCGCGAGGTCGAGTTCAAGGCCGCCGGCATCGGATGTCCGCGCGTCGCGGGGCCCCTCGGCGAGCCCCGCCGCAGAGGCGACGGTGACCTGCACAGCGCGGTCGGTCCACGGCAGATTTCGCACCTCCACGTGGACCGACTCCACACCCGCCGACGCCAGTTCGCTGCGCTGAGGCGGCAGGGTGAGCCCCAGCTCGATCTGCTCGTCGCCGATCGGGATGCGGAATGTGAAACGGTCGTCCTCGCGTGTCGCGAGCGCGCTGTCGGGGGCGACGTAGTTGGCGATCAGCACGCGCACGTGACCCTCGTCGCTGCTCGCCGCGCAGGCGAGTCCCGACAGGTCGCCGCCGGTGACGCCGAGACGCCGACCGCGGAGCGCGCGTCCGGCCAGCGCGAGCGCTCGCGAGCGCTCATCGGGCACCCCGTTCACATCACCGACACCTCCGGGGTCGACGAACCCGTAATGAGGGTCGCGACCGGAATCGGCACGGAAGAAGAACGCATGATCGATGACGGTGTCCTGCAGGTAGATCGCGGTGGCGGCCTGGAACGCGGCCTTCTCCTCGGCCGGCGCCGACGCGCTGGGCACTGCGAGGTAGTTCCAGTAGCAGAGTGTGAGCTCCGTGTCGGTGAACCCGTGGCGGTCGAGCAGCTCGCGAAGCTGCTCCGACACGTACCGGTAGTCGAGAGGATCGCGGCTGCCGTCGGTGAACCAGAGGAACGAGAAGAAGTCGAGCGGCAGGCCTCGCTCGCGCACGAACTCGAGGAAGCCCTCCCGGTACGGTGCGCCGGTCTCGAGGGGGAAGGCGGTGGCCGGCCCGCCGACGGTCAGCGAGGGGTCGACGCGGTGAACCGCCTCGCAGAACGCCTGGTACATGGCATAGAACTCCTCGGGCCGCCCCGCGAAGTGCAGCGGCCCGAGATCCGGCTGGTCGCCGAACTCGTAGACGCGGATGGGCTTCGCGGGCCCACCCGCCCACCCCTGCGAGTAGTGGCGCACGATGCGCTCGACGACCCGGCCGTAGAGCTCGACATCCTCCGCGGGGAGCTTGTTCCGGGGAATGGAGCTGGCGACGGTGAACATGACCTCGGCACCGATGGAGTGCACCGCCTCCACCCATTGATCGGTCGCCGCGAAGTTGTAGCTCGCGGGATCGTCGACGTCGGCGCCCCAGTCGGGGAACAAGCTCGTCGGGTTGTCGCGCGTGTCCAGGCGCGAGACCCAGTCGAACGACCGCACGATCGTCACCCCGGCTTCGCGCCACAGCGGGGTCATGTCCGGGAACTCCGGGTAGGCGTCCACGGGGCCCGGTACGCCGCCCACACCGTTCAAGGGCCGGAACGCGGCCTGATCGCCGGCGTCGATGATGAGCGTCCGGGTGGGGGAGTCGCTCGGGGGAGCGACGGTGCGGGGCGAGTCATCCGTGTTCGGCACGAGCATCTCCTCGGTGATGAAGGGTGGTTCCGGCGGCTCAGTACGGCATCCGCAGGAGGCGGTTGGCGTACTCGTTCGCGATCGGCTCGTCGCGGCGGAGGTATTCGATGCGCGCGCGGTAGGTCTCCTCCGTCACGGAGTCGAACTCCTCGAGCATCGACTCGATCGAGCGGTCGTGGACCGCGCGCACGCGTGGCAGGCGGCGCTTCATGAAGTTCAGCTGCGCGTCGATGAGCGGCTGATCCTCGGCCAGCTCCTGGGCGAACACGACACCGTCCTCGATGCTCATCGCCGCGCCCGATCCGAGGTACGGCGTCATGGCGTGCGCGGCGTCGCCCATGATCATCACGCGCCCGCGGAACCAGGGGTACGGCACCCACACGGTGGAGTACGGCGTGTACGCGACGTTCTCGGACGAGCGGACGTCTTCCAGCGCGTCGGCCAGGAACTCGGATCCGCGAGTGAGCGCGACCGCTCGATCGTGCATGATCTCAGCCATCTTGGTCGGGTCGTATCGCGGGCGATCCTCCTCGGCCACGGTGAGCACCATGTACATCGTGTCCTCCGACAGCGGCGTGAGCATGATCTTGCCGCCATAGCCCTGGCAGATGATCGGCTGCATGATCTTGCGCCGGTTCGGCAGCGCTGCGCGCCACGCCACGCCGCCGACCGGCCGCGGAGCGTACTTCTCGCCGAAGAACTCGTGGCGGATCTGCGAGTTGATGCCGTCGAAACCGATGACCAGGTCGTACTCCGCGCTCTCGCCGCTGCTGAACGTCACCGACACGGTGTCGTCGTCCTGCGTCATCCGGGTGACGGTCGTGCCCATGCGAATGGTGCACCCACGGTCGCGGGCGTGCTTCGCGGCCAGTTCGAGGAAGGCCACCCGCGCCATCGTCACGCAGCCGGGAAGGCCCTCGTCCTGCGAGCCGTAACTCATGTTGCTGAGGAAGTCGCCGTTGGCGTCGTAGTTGTCGATCCCCGGCGCCGGATGCCCCATCGCCAGAGCGTCGTCGAGCATGCCGATGTCGCGCAGCGCGCGCAGGCCGTTGATGCGCAGGCCGAAGCCGACACCAGCGACGCTGTTGTCGGGCTTGATGTCGATGACGTCGACGTGGGCGCCGATCCGGGCGAGCGCCGTGGCGGTGCTCAAGCCTCCGATCCCGGCGCCGACGATCAGGATGCGTGACGGCTGCGTCATGGTGGCCTCTTCTCTGAGACGGACATCCGGATGGGCACCGGAGATGTCTGAGGTTAGGAATCAGAACTTTGATTCGGATTTGCACACTACTCATCAGCGCGCTCGCATGCAAGAGCCTCATTCGGCTCCACCGCCGCGAGCTCCCGAGCGCGCCTGGGAGGGCCCGTGCCGGCCTTCGGTCCGGTTATGCGCTGCATCACCAACACATATGTCTGAATAAGGCAGAAGTCGGGTAGGGTCGGGGCAACGAGCAGAGAGTGAGCGACGATGTTCCTCGAGAGAGACCTCATCCAGTCCGTCGGATTCCGCAACGTCCGTGAAGGGGGAGAGATCACCGGCTTCCAGTTCCGCGTGCGAATGCCCTCGTACCGCGGCATGGCCGCATCGCTGATCGACGGGATCGGAGTGAGCATCCCCGGAGTGGTCGACGTCGCACCCGATGTCCCGCTGTGGACGCTGCAGGGCAAGCAGTACACCCTCGCACAGCTCTGGGAGAGCGACGGGGTGCGCTGGCCGCTCGAGGATGCCGCGGTCATCACCGTGCCGCTGCCCGGCGGCCTCCCCGACGGGGTGCACGAGCTGTCGATCGAACTGCGCCTGCGCATGTCGTACATCCCCCAGGAGCACCAGCCCAGCACCTACCGCGCCACGAAGCACGTGACGCTCGCGCCCGAGGCATCCGGCGCTCCCTTCCGCTACGGTGTCTCGCTCTACAGCTACATGGGCGACTACGGAACCGTCATGGACCTCGAGACCGCGCTCGCCTCGATCGCCGACCTCGGGGCGACCGGTGTCGAGATCCTCGGCGAGGGTCACGTGCCGAACTATCCCGACCCGCCCGAGGAGTGGGTGAGGCAGTGGTTCGCGTTGCTGGAGAAGTACGGGCTCGAGCCGACGAACTACGGGTCGTGGATCGACACGCGCCTGCACTCCAGCGGGCCGGCCGGGCGTGACATGACGGTCGAGGAAGGCGTCGCAGCGCTGCAGCGTGATCTGCGGCTGGCCAAGCGTCTCGGCTTCCGCTTCGTCCGTCCGAAGATCGGCGTCGTCTCCAGCGACCTCATCCCGCACCCGATCTGGACCGAGGTCGTCGAGGCCTCGCTCCCGCTCGCCGAGGAGCTCGACGTCGTCATCTGTCCCGAGATCCACTCGCCGACCCCCATCAAGCACGAGGTCGTCGACGACTACATCGCCCTCATCCGTCGCACGGGCACGAAGCACTTCGGCCTGCTGCTCGACACGGGCATATTCCAGGATCGTCCGATCCCGCTCAAGCCCGGCGAACTGCCCGGTCAGCGTCCGGCGTTCCTCGACGGCATCCACGTCGACCCCGCCGACGTGTTCGACGTGATCGAGCACGTGGTCTTCATCCAGGCGAAGTTCCATGACATCGACGAGGATCTCGAGGACAAGCAGATCCCCTGGGAGCCCGTGCTGAGGGCGCTGAAGGAGGCCGGGTACACCGGATACCTCTCGAGCGAGTATGAGGGCGAGCGGGTGCCCTGGCGCTCGATCGAGCAGGTGCGACGGCAGCACTCGCTGATCCGCCAGATCGCGGACCGGATCTGACCTACGCCGAGGTCTGGCCGGTCGCGATCCGCCGGCCGGCCTCGGCGAAGAGCCCGCGCATCCACTCGTGCTCCGGGTCGCGGGTGTGCGACGGATGCCACCACAGCGCGCTGACCAGCGGCGACGCGGCGAAGGGGAGGGGCACGACCCGCAGCCCCCCGATGCGCAGCATGTGGGGTGCGAGCGCGGACTGGACGAGTCCGACCCTGCGCGTGCCGCTGACGAAGTGACCGACGGAGAGGAAGCTCTCGAGCACCACCTCGATATGGGGCTCCACGCCGAGTTGCTGGATCTGCCGAGCGGCCGAGGTGAAGGCGGAGCGTGACTGGAAGGTGAGCACCCAGGGCAGATCCGCGAGGTTCTGCATCGAGAGGCTCTCGCCGACCTCGTCGTTGTCGTCCGCGACCACGGCGAGCCAGTCGTCCTGCCAGAGATCGATGTGGGGCAGTTCGGACACGGGGCCGTGCGGGATGACCATGCCGTCGGAGGAGCGCAGGCGAGTGGCCGCGTCCTCCACGATCACCGGATTGTGGAACATGAAGCGGAATCGCACGCCGGGGGCGCGTTCGGCCGCGAGCTGCGAGACCAGCGTGCCGACGGTGACGAACCCGTAGTCGGACCCGTAGATCGAGAACTCCCGGGTCGATTCGGCGGGTGACCATGATGCCTGGCTCTCGAAGACTCGCCGGGCGCCCTCGAGCGCCGTGCTGGTGTGCTCGATCAGGCGCACGGCGAACGGCGTGAGCTCATAGGTGTTCCCGCGGCGCGCCAGGATCTGGTCGTCGAAGTGCGTCCGCAGGCGCGCGAGCGATGCGCTGAGTGCGGGCTGGCTCAGGTGCAGACGCTCGGCAGCGCGGGTGACGCTCCGCTCGGTCAGGAGGGCGTCGAGCGCGACGAGGAGATTGAGATCGAGGCGCGACAGTGCCGCATGATCGGTCACCACTTCGTGATCCTCCGCTCGGGAAAGCTGTGGTGAGAGTGTATCAACGCTGTCTATGCCGTGCCTAGAGCGCATCTCTGAGAGCGATGTCGCGGGTCTTATGTGCATCATCGCAAAGACTTATGTGCTTTTTCGGCGCATCCCCCGGATACTGAGACACACAGCACAGGCGCACCCGCCGACGGGTCGCCGACAACGTCGTCAGAAAGGCTGCCATGACTCAGCACCGCCGCATCCCGCGGATCGCAGGTCTTCTCGCTCTTCCCACCACCGCCGTACTCGTCCTCGCCGGCTGCTCGGCCTCCGGTTCCGGCGGTGCTGACGGTGACACCGACACCTTCACCTTCACGTACGCCACGTCGAACAATCTCGAGAGCCCCTACGAGACGCTCGCGAAGGAGTACATGGAGCAGCACGAGGGCGTCACCATCACGACGAACCCGACCCCCAACGACAAGTACGGTGAGACGATCCGCACGCAGCTGCAGGCGGGCAACGCATCCGACGTCATCCAGACGACCCCCGGCTCCGGCGATGCCCGCAGCCTCATCCCGCTGGCCGAGGCGGGCTTCCTCGAGCCCCTCGGCGACACCGCCTCGAAGCTCATCATCCCGGGCAGCGAGAGCATCTACACGGTCGACGGCAAGGTGTACGGCCAGCCGCTCGACTTCACCATCGGCGCCGTGGTGGCCAGCCTCGGCACGCTCACGTCCAAGGGGCTCGATGAGTTCCCCCGCAGCATGAGCGAGCTCGACAGCGCGTGCACCGCCCTGCAGGATCAGGGCGCTTCGCTGTTCGCGCTCGCCGGCGCCGCCGGCCCGAACATCGGCATGACCCTGCAGGCCATCTCCGCCACCCGGGTGTACGCGGAGACGCCCGACTGGAACGAGCAGCGCGCCGAGGGCAAGGTGACCTTCGCCGACAGCCAGGGCTGGAAGGACACCATGCAGACCTTCGTCGAGCTGAAGGACGCCGGATGCTTCCAGCCCGGTGCCGAAGGTGGCGGCTTCGACGCGATCACCAACGGTCTGGCGCAGGGCACCTCGGTCGGCAGCTTCATCCCGTCGGGCGCCGCCGTCGAGATCGCCCACGCCGCCCCGGCCGAGGCGAACTTCGCCGTCGAGCCGTTCCCGGCGGCCGAGGGTGGCGAAGAGATGATCCTGGGATCGTCCAACTACACCCTGTCGATCAACGCGAAGGCGAAGAACAAGGAGGGCGCGCAGGACTTCCTCGAGTGGATGGCGGAGCCCGAGCAGCAGCAGCGCTACTACGAGCTCTCCGGCGAGCTGCCGGTCTCCGAGTTCGATTCGCTCGACCTGTCGGGCACCATCTACGAGCCGATCGCCGACCTGCTCAAGGAGAAGAAGTACACGCCACTCCCGAACAACATCTGGCCCAACCCCTCGGTCTACGAGGCGCTGCAGGTCGGAGGCCAGGGGCTGCTGACCGGCCAGACCAGCATCGATCAGGTGCTGCAGAGCATGGACGCAGCCTGGGACAAGTGAGTGTCTCCGTCGCCCGGGCCTCGGCTCGGGCGACGGAGCCTTTCGAGGATGACGAGGATCTGATGAGCACCATCTTCCGAGCCGGCGAAGCCGCCGCCACCGAGACCGAGCGCGTGGTCCTGCCTCGGCGTGGAGGACGTCTGCGCGCGGCACCCCGCCCGCGCCGCAGCGGACTGCTGAAGTTCGGCTACTGGTGGTGGGCGCTGCCCGGGATCCTCTTCGTCATCGGCATCCACTACGTCGCCACCAGCGTCGGCGGATTCTTCGCCTTCACCAACTGGACCGGCATCGGGGCGTTCGAGCTCGTGGGGCTCGACAACTTCGTGCGCATCTTCCAGGACCCCACGAAGCTGGGAGCGCTCTGGAACACCCTCTTCCTCGCATTCGGCTCCGTCCTCTTCAGCAACGTCCTCGGGTTGGCGTTCGCGCTCGGGCTCAACCGGGGTCTGAAGACGCGCTACGTGCTGCGCACGCTCTTCTTCATGCCTGTGGTGCTGAGCCCTCTGGCCACGTCGTACATCTGGAAGTTCATCTTCGACTACGGCGGTCCGCTCAACCTCTTCCTGCGGTCTGTCGGCCTCGACTCCGTCGCCCGAGCGTGGATCGCCGATCCGACGTGGGCGATCTGGACGATCCTCGTCGTCCTGGTCTGGCAGAACATCGGCTTCGCGATGGTCATCTACATGGCGGGACTCGCGGCCGTGCCGGTGGAGATCGAGGAGGCCGCCGCGCTCGACGGAGCCAACCTCTGGCAGCGCTTCCGGCACGTGATCCTCCCGTCCATCCGTCCCGCCGTCGCGATCGCGACGACTCTCGGACTCGTCAACGGGCTGCGCGTGTTCGACCAGATCATGGCCCTCACCGGCGGCGGCCCGGCCGCCGCGACCGAGACCCTCGCGACGCAGGTCTACAAGCAGTCCTTCGCCCTGGGCAACTTCGGCTACGGCGCCGCGCTCGCGCTTCTGCTGACCCTCATCATCCTGGTCTTCGCCATCGTGCAGCAGCGCGTGACGAACGGCCGATCCGAGGAGAACTGACATGTTCCGCTACACGAAGCTCACGGCTCTGCGAGAGTTCGGATTCTGGCTCATCGGGCTCGTCTTCCTGCTGCCGTTCTACTTCCTCATCACCACGGCCCTGAAGAGCGACCGGGAGGTGATCACGTCATCGACGCTGGCACCGCCCGCCGCCCCCGACTTCAGCAATTTCGTCAAGGTGCTCACCGCGACAGGCAACTCCAACGTGGTGATGGGGCTGCTCAACAGCGTGATCATCACGGCAGGGAGCATCGCGCTGATGGTGCTGCTGGGCTCGCTCACCGGCTACGTGATCGCTCGCAGCACCCGCCGCTGGAGCCGCGTCGTGTACTACCTCTTCCTGATCGCCATCGTCCTGCCCACGCAGCTGGGTACGGTTCCGCTCTACGTCGGCGCTCGCTCGCTCGGCCTGACCGGGTCGGTCTGGGGCATGATCATCCTCTACACGGGGATGCTCCTGCCGCTCGCGATCTTCCTGTACGCCGGGTTCTTCCGCGGTCTCGGCACCGAGTACGAAGAAGCCGCCACGATCGACGGGGCCTCGCGCACGCAGATCTTCTTCCGCGTCGTGCTCCCCCTGATGTCTCCGGCGACGGGCACCGTCGCCATCCTGGCGGGGCTCATCGTCTGGAACGACTTCTTCACCTCTCTGATCTTCCTCGGGGGATCCGCCCAGCAGACGCTGCCGGTCGCCATGTACTACTACATCGGCTCCCTCGTCTCGGCGTGGAACCAGATCTTCGCGATCGTCATCGTGTCGATGATCCCGATCCTCGCCTTCTACCTCTTCGCGCAGAAGCGCTTCATCCAGGGCTTCGCCGGCGGCCTCAAGGGCTGAGACCCCTGGCCGGGGATGCCGGAGCGGCCGGCACCCCGTCGGCCCTGCTCGCACACCTCGAAAGGACACCTCCCGTGTACCAACTCGCTCCGAACATCGAACTGCTCTTCACCGAGGCCGGCGACTATCACGACCGGGTGCGCGCGGCGGCGGCCGCGGGATTCGACGCCGTGGAGATGTGGGGACCGACGGGGACCGACGCACCCGCGGCACCGAAGGACCTGCCCGCGCTCAAGGCCGCATTGCAGGAGACCGGAGTGCAGCTCACCGCCCAGCTCGCCGAGCCCCGCACGCAGTTCATGATCCCGCCGTGGGACCACTCCGAGTTCTTCCGCAAGCTCGACGAGGGTACCGAGATCGCCCGCGAGCTCGGCTGCCCGCGCATCGTCGTCGGCAGCGGTACGGGCTTCGGGGGGTGGAAGCGCCAGGTGCAGCTCGACAAGCTCATCGAGATCTACCGCAAGGCCGTGGCGCAGATCGACGGATCGGGTGTCGGGCTGGTGCTCGAGCCGGTCAACGTGCGCGTCGACCACCCCGGATCGCTCCTGGACCGCACGGCCGAGGCCGTGTATGTGGCGCGTGGCGTCGATTCGCCCCACTTCGGCGTGCTGTACGACATCTACCACTCGGCGGTCGAGGGCGAGGACATGGAGGCCGAGCTGGCGAACGCCGGCGGCCTGATCCACTACGTCCAGCTGGCAGACGCCCCAGGGCGCGGCGAGCCCGGCACGGGAGACCTCGACTGGTCAGAGCGCTTCCGCCTGCTGCGGGACAGCGGATACGACGGCCCCGTGGGCCTGGAGTACTACCCGACCGTCGCGTCGGAGGCCTCGGTCTCCCACATCGTCGAGATCGCGCGCGCGGCATGAGCGGCCGACAGTACCCCACGGCGGTCGACGTCGTCATCGTCGGCAGCGGCCCGACCGGCGCGGCATACGCGCGCATCCTGTCGGAGCGGGCGCCGGACGCGAGCATCGCGATGTTCGAGGTGGGGCCGACCGTCTCGCAGCCGCCCGGCGCACACGTGAAGAACATCGCGGATCCGGCTGAGCGCTCCCGGGCTCAGGCCGCATCGGAGGGCCCGGGGGCGCGCGGCGAGAAGGTCGCGAGCCCCGGCGCGGCCAAGGCGGGAGTGCGCGGCGCCAGGCCCGGCACGTTCCTGCTCGAGGAGGGCTTCGCGTTCGAGGGCGAGGACGGTCTTCCGGTCGCGGCGATGTCGAGCAACGTCGGCGGCATGGCCGCGCACTGGACCGGCGCCTGCCCGCGCCCGAACGACAGTGAGCGCATCGGCTTCCTCCCCGACCTCGACGAGCTGCTCGCCGAGGGGGAGCGTCTGCTGGGGGTCACCACAGACGCCTTCGACGCCGCGCCCTTCGGTGACCTCGTGCGCGACCGGCTGTCGGCCGCCGTCGACGAGGGCCGGACGGCGGCGACGAGGGTGCAGCGGATGCCGTTGGCCGTGCACCGCCGCGACGACGGCCGCCTCGTATGGTCGGGGTCGGACGTGGTGCTGGGCGACGTCACCCGGGAGAACCCGCGTTTCACGCTCATCGATGAGTCGCTCGTGACCTCCGTCATCTCCACGGACGGCCGCGCGACAGGCGTCGTCGTCCGCGACCTGCGCTCCGGCGCGGAGCACGAGGTGCGCGCGCGGTTCGTGGTCGTCGCGGCCGATGCGCTGCGCACGCCGCAGCTGCTCTGGGCGTCGGGGATCCGGCCCGAGGCTCTCGGGCGCTACCTCAACGACCAGGCGCAAGTGGTCTTCGCTGCGCGGCTGCGCGGCGTCGAGCCCGCCGCATCCGACGCCCCGGTGACGGGCTTGGCCGAGCAGAGCGGCGTGAGCTGGGTGCCGTTCACCGACAGCATGCCCTTCCACGGCCAGATCATGCAGCTGGATGCCTCGCCCGTCCCGCTCGCCGAGGATGACCCGGTCGTACCCGGCTCCATCGTGGGGCTCGGTCTGTTCTGCGCCAAGGACCTGCGCGCGGATGATCGGGTCGAGTTCGACGACGCGCATCGTGACGCCTACGGGATGCCGGCCCCGCGCATCCACTACACCCTCACCGCGCATGATCGCGAGATGGTGGAGCGGGCGCGTCGCGAGATCAGGCGCCTCGCGGAGGCGATCGGGGATCCGGTGGGGGATCAGCCCTTCACCCTTCCGCTCGGATCCTCGCTGCACTACCAGGGCACCACGCGCATGGGTGTCGCCGACGACGGCACGAGCGTGTGCGACACCGACAGTCAGGTCTGGGGCGTCGCGGGGCTCTACGTCGCAGGGAACGGCGTGATCCCGACGGCGACGGCCTGCAACCCGACGCTGACGTCCGTGGCGCTCGCGGTGCGCGGGGCGCGATCCATCGCCGCGGTCTTCGCCCGGGAGCATGCGGATGCGGCGCTCTCGGAGCGGTGATCCGCTTGCTTATGTTCTAAAGCGACATTAGAATGTAGAAATCATGACAAAGGAGTCTGCGGCCCCGGTCGCACCGACGAGGAGGTTCTGGTGATCCCGGATCGCATCATCGAGCAGGGCACGCTCAGTGTCCGCGACGGGCGCGCGGCGGTGGAGGTGCGTCTGCCCTGGTACCGCGCCCTTCCGGCATCGTGCATCTCCGCTGCGAAGCTCACCGTCGACGGTGCGGAGGCGCCATCCGAATCGCTGCGGTGGCGCATGAACGATCGCGAGTTCACCTTCGACGAGATGAGGGAGAACACCGATGAGTGGTGGTTCCCCACCGACTCGGTCGTGCTCTCGGGCGATGTGGCGGTCGGCGCCGGTGTCCACCGCGTGCGCGTCGACCTCACGCTCTACATCCCGTACATCATCATCGACGACGACCAGGTGCTCCACATCGAAGAGCACGACGAGAAAGAGATGGAGGTCGCGGCGTGACCCTTCGACAGGCTCAGGCGCCCGAGGCGGACGGCAAGGGCACACCCATCCAGGGCGTGACGCTCTACAGCTTCACCCGCGCCTTCCACGCTCGTGAGTACGACCTCGACCAGCTCATCCGCAAGACCGCGGACGAGGGCTTCGGCCCGGGGCTGGAGGTCATCGGCTTCTCCAGCTTCCGCGGGTTCCCCGAGATCGACGATCACTTCGCCGGTCGCTTCTCGGATCTGGTGGACGAGGTGGGGCTGGTCCGCACGTCGCTCGCGATCAACGCCGACGTCGGTCTACGCCCCGACAGGCTCATGGATCAGGAAGAGCTCATCGCCTACATGCGCAGGCAGATCGCGGCCGCTGCGAAGCTCGGCTTCCCGATCGCCCGCGTGCAGATCTCGCTCACCCCGGATTCGATGGAGGCGCTCGCGCCCATCGCCGAGGAGTACGGCGTCACCCTCGCCCTCGAGGTCCACGCAGACCAGTACGCCTCGCACCCGCGCATCCTCGCCCTGCGCGACCGGTACGAGAAGGTCGGTTCGCCGTTCCTCGGCTTCACGATGGACTGGGGCGCGACGGTGACGGGCTTCGCCCCGTCGCTCATCGAGGCCTACCGCCGCCGCGGCGCCTCGGAGGAGCTGCTGTCGGCCGTGGTGCGGCTGTGGGACGAGTACTACGAGCAGGGGCCGCCGGCGGATCAGGCCGAGCACGGTCAGCGTTTCGGACGATTCATCGGTCTCGCGCACGAGCACGGCCGTCCCGACCTCGGGATCGACTTCGGCATCAACGGCACCGGTCTGTTCGGGCCGGCCCGCGTGGACGACTGGCTCGAGATCATGCCCTGGATCCGTCACGTGCACGGCAAGTTCTTCGGCATCGACGAGAACGGGGACGAGCCGTCGGTTCCGGTCGCCGACCTCATCACGCTGCTGGTCGACAACGGTTACAGCGGCGCGGTCTCGAGCGAATACGAGGGGTGGCACTGGAACCACTGGCAGGGCCCGTTCGAGATCGTCCGCGGCGAACAGGCCATCCAGCGCGCTGCGGCGGAAGCCGCCGGGTCGCGCATGATCACCGACGCCGCTGAGGCTCGCCGCACCCTCGACACCCATCTCGCGCACGCCGTGCGCATCTGACCATCGACACGCTCAGGGAGCGAAATGACCAACGACAACGGCATCGCCGGCACCGGCATCAAGCTTGGCACGACGCTCTACTCCATGACGAGCGAGTTCGCTGCCGGGCAGTACACCCCCGAGAGTCTCATCCGCGCGGTGCACGAGCACGGCATCGGCCCGGGTGTGGAGTTCAACTTCGCACAGCTGCTGCGCTCGTACCCTGACGTGGACGACGACTTCGTGAAGCTGTGGTTCTCGACCCTCGAGAAGTACGGCCTCGAGGCGAGCGCGGTTGGCACGAACCTCGACATGGGGCGTCGCAAGGACCGCGACATGACCCCCGACGAAGAGCACGAGTTCCTCGCGAGGCAGCTCACCTCGGCCCACAAGCTCGGATTCCGGCGCGTCGTCATCCGTTCGGCGGGCAAGGAGCTGCTGCGCAGCCTGCTGCCGCTCGCCGAGAAGTACGACCAGAAGCTCGGATACGAGATCCACGCGCCGGAGGGGCCGAACAGCCCGAAGGTTCAGCAGATCCGCGAACTGTACGCGGAGCTGGACAGCGATCGCCTCGGCTTCACCGCGGACTTCTCGTCGACGATGCACAGCCTGTCGCCCACTCTGCTGCGGACGCTGCGGAAGATGGGGATGGACGAGAAGTACTTCCCGATCATGGACGAGATCTGGCACAAGCCGCTGCCGATGCACGTGCGCAACCAGGAGTTCGAAGACATCCTCAGCGCCGACGGCGTCGACTTCCTGCGCTTCGGCCCGTTCACGCGGTTGGCCTTCAACATGCACGGTCTCGTCGCGCCCGAGGAGTGGCTCGACATCATGCCGCAGATCATCCACGTGCACGCGAAGTTCTATGCCATCGATGACGCCGGCGACGAGCCGGCGATGGACATCCCGCGCATCGTCCGCCAGTTCGTGGACGGCGGCTACACCGGCTACCTCTCCAGCGAATGGGAGGGTCACGCGTTCGCGGACCTGGGCGAGGACGACCCCATCGAGCTCGTGAAGAAGCAGCACGTGCTCATGCGCAACGCCATCGAAGACGCCGTCGCCGCGCGCCGGCCGGCCTGAGACCGCACGACATACCGAGACAGCAAGACACAAGGAGAAGCCATGTCGAACACAGCCACCGAGGCATCCGTCACCGACCTCATCGCCGAGATCGGCCGTCTGCGCGAGCAGGTCGAGGCCGCGCAGGCCCTCGCCCAGCGGGCGGAGGACCGCGGACAGATCGAGAACCTCTTCAACCGCTACATGTACCTGCACAACGCCTTCGAGGACGAGCAGATCATCCCGCTGTGGGTCAAGGAGGGCACGGAAGGCATCAGGGCCCGCTACACCAACGCCGGTCAGTACACGACCTGGCAGAGCGTCACCGACTACCACCGCGGTCGCCCGCACCCGGTGGGGAAGCTCATCCTGCACTCCACCAACACACCCGTCATCGAGGTCGCCGGAGACGGCAAGACCGCGAAGGGCGTCTGGATGATGGCGGGAACGGAGTCGGGTCTGACCGACCCGAAGGTCGCCGAGGAGTTCCCTGACATGTACTCGCCCGACGAGGTGCTCGGCAAGAAGGTCTGGGCGCACTGGGTGTGGTGCAAGTACGCCGTCGACTTCCTCAAGCAGGACGGCGAGTGGAAGTTCTGGAAGTTCCGCTGCTACGAGCTCGCGCGCGCGCCGTTCGAGGAGAACTGGGTCAGCTTCGGTCTGAAGAACCAGGGCGCGTTCGACCTCGACCTCATGTACTTCGGCGACGACGGCAAGCCCGTCTTCATGCCTCCGGCCGACGAGCCGGTGCCCTCGGAGAACCACCCCTACAGCCCCGAGACCGTTCAGAAGCTCGAGCCCGTTCCGCCGGTCCCGCACGACCGCTTCACCGACACCTTCGCCTGAGAGAAGACCATGGCCACCCACGATTCACTGTTCCGGGATGAGGACGTCAGGCGGACGGACGACGGCCTCGCCGTGTCCGTCCAGCTGCCGTGGTACCGCAGCCTCTGGCTCTCCGCCGTCGACGATGTGTCGGCGACGGTGAACGGCACGCCCGTGGCGAAGGACGATCTGAGGTTCGTCCTCGAGGGGCGCGAGTATCGCGTCGAGGAGCTGCCCGAGCAGTCCGAGACCCTGTGGTTCGTCGCCGACCGCCCCGACATCCTCATCCACCTCGACGCTCCGCCTGCCGCGGGCGAGAAGGTGACCGTCGAGGTCGTGCTGACGATGCGGCTGCTGTACATGCAGATCATGCCAGGCGTCGACGGCGGTCCCGGCCGTTACGTCACCAACCGCGTGCCGGTTCGCAGAGAGCTGGTGCTGGCGTGACGACGCCGCTGCGCGTGGCCATGATCGGCTACGGCTTCATGGGCGCGGCGCACTCTGTGGGCTGGCGGCAGGCGCCGCGCATGTTCGACCTGCCTCGCGGCGTGGAGATGACCGTGGTCGTCGGCCGGAACGCCGACGCCGTGGCCTCCGCGGCGGCGAAGTGGGGGTGGGCGGAATCCGCCACCGACTGGCGTGAGGTGATCGCCCGTGACGACATCGACATCGTCGACATCGTCACCCCGGGGGACTCGCACGCCGAGATCGCCATCGCTGCTCTCGAGGCGGGCAAGCACGTGCTGTGCGAGAAGCCCCTGGCCAACACCGTCGCCGAGGCGGAGGCCATGGTCCAGGCGGCCGAGCGTGCCAGAGCCGCGGGACTGCGGGCGATGGTGGGATTCACCTACCGCCGGGTGCCGGCGGTCACGCTCCTTCGCGACATGATCGCCGAAGGCGCCGTCGGCGCCATCCGCCAGGTGCGCGCGGCGTACCGGCAGGACTGGCTCCTCGACCCGGAGATGCCGTTGGCCTGGCGCTTGCAGAAGGAGCACGCCGGCTCCGGGGCCCTCGGCGACATCGGCGCGCACATCATCGACATGACGCAGTTCGTGACGGGCCTCGGCGTCGAGAGGGTGTCGGGTGTGATCGACACGATCGTGAAGGAGCGCCCGCTGCCCGGCGACGGCTCCCTGGGGCTGTCGAGGGGGACCGGCACCGCCGAGAAGGGCGCGGTCACCGTCGACGACGTCGCGATCTTCACCGGTCGTCTCGCGGGCGGAGCGCTGGCGTCGTTCGAGGCCACGCGCTTCGCCACGGGGCGCAAAAACGCCCTCACCATCGAGGTGTCGGGCGATCGGGGCGCGCTCGCGTTCGATCTCGAAGACCTCAACAGCCTGCGGTTCTACGACCGCACGGCGCCTGAGGGCCGTCAAGGCTTCACGCGGATCCTCGTGACCGAACCGCAGCACCCCTACGTGTCGGCGTGGTGGCCTGCGGGCCACATGCTCGGCTACGAGCACGGGTTCAGCCATCAGGTCGTCGACCTCGTCCGCGCGATCGACGCCGGCACCGATTCGCCCCCCTCCTTCGAGGAGGGACTCGCGGTGCAGCGTGTGCTCGACGCCGTCGAGCGAAGCAGCGCCGCCGACGCGGCGTGGACGTCCGTGGCGCTCCCCGTCGCCGCCCACTGATCAGAAAACCGCAGTCATACCCGTTCCGAAGGATCTCTCATGGCACGCCCCATCACCCTGTTCACCGGCCAGTGGGCCGATCTGCCCTTCGAAGAAGTCGCACGCCTCGCGGGGGAGTGGGGCTACGACGGGCTCGAGATCGCCTGCTGGGGCGACCACATCGACGTCTCCCGCTGGGATGACGACGCCTACGTGCAGTCCCGCCGCGACATCCTCGAGCGCAACGGACTGAAGGTGTGGACGATCTCGAACCACCTCGTCGGCCAGGCGGTCTGCGACGACCCCATCGACGAGCGGCATCACGACATCGTCCCCGCGCGGGTATGGGGCGACGGGGATGCCGAGGGCGTGCGGCAACGCGCCGCAGAAGAGCTGAAGAACACGGCTCGCTTCGCGGCGAAGCTCGGCGTGCGGACCGTGACCGGCTTCACCGGGTCGAGCATCTGGAAGTACGTCGCGATGTTCCCGCCGGCATCCGACGCGATGATCGAGGCCGGCTATCGCGACTTCGCCGAGCGCTGGAACCCGATCCTCGACGTGTTCGAGCAGGTCGGCGTGCGCTTCGCGCTCGAGGTGCACCCCTCCGAGATCGCCTACGACTACTGGACCGCCGCGAAGACGCTCGAGGCGATCGGACATCGCAAGAGCTTCGGCTTCAACTTCGACCCCTCGCACTTCGTGTGGCAGCAGCTGGACTCGGTGGCGTTCGTGCTCGACTTCGCCGACCACATCTTCCACGTGCACTGCAAGGAGTCCACGACCAATCTCGACGGACGCAACGGCGTGCTCGGCTCGCACCTGTCGTGGGACAACCCGCGACGCGGCTGGACGTTCGTCTCGACCGGCCACGGCGACGTGCCGTGGGAACCGCTGTTCCGCGCCTTGAACGCGATCGGATACGACGGCCCGACGAGCGTGGAGTGGGAGGACGCAGGCATGGACCGCCTCGTGGGCGGCCCCGAGGCGCTCGCGTTCGTTCGCAAGCTCGGCGAGATCACCCCGCCGCACCAGCTGTTCGACGCGGCATTCTCGACCAGATCATGAATCCGTGCAGGCGCATGTGAGCGCCTGCACCTGCTCGACGACGAGATGGGACCCAGCTCATGACCGACCGCCTCACAGTGCTCATCCTCTCGGGGCACATGACCACAGAGCACGACAACGCCCACCGCAGCTTCCGGCAGCACAACCAGTGGATCACGACCCTGCTGGAGGACACCGGCCGCTTCCGCGTGCGGGTCGTCGAGGATCCGCGAGGCCTGTCGGCGGCGGTCATCGACAGGTACGACGTGCTCATCGTCGTCTTCGAGGGTCGCGACGGCTACCACGACATGGCCACCGGCTTCGGGCCCGAGACGGACGCCGCGATCCTGCGCTTCGTGCACGACGAGGGCAAGGGGATCGTCTGGTTCCACGGTTCGGCGGCCCAGGAGGACCGCTGGGGCTATCCCGAGGAGTACAACGTGATGCGCGGGGCCAAGCTCAGCGCGTGGGAGACCGGCCTGCGCCCCCGCCCGTGGGGTGAGGCGCTGCTGCGCACGACCGAGCCGCGGCACCCCATCACCGAGGGGATCAGCGAGACATGGACCGTCACCGGTGACGACATCCTCGTGGGCGTGCAGATGTACGACGGTGCGCGGGTGCTGCTGACGACCTTCGACGATCTCGAGGCGTACGAGAAGGCCCCGGCGTGGCCCATGCCGCATTACCCGGTCGACATCCCCGAGGGCGGGATCGCGGACCTGCCCGGCATCAACACCGACCAGCCGCTCGCCTGGATCAACGAGTACGGCGCGGGCCGGTCGTTCACCATCACCATCGGGCACGACATCGACACGTTCCGTCGCATCGAGTTCATCAGGATGTTCCCGCGCGGCGTCGAGTGGGCCGCGACCGGCGAGGTCACCCTCACCGGACCCGACCGCCGCGGTGACCGGCGCATCAACCCGTGGCCGTACTACAACGGCGAAGGGTGATGCGCCCCCGGCGAAGGGCCGAGCGTCAGGCCGGGGCTCGGGTGCCCTCCAGGATCGGTCGCAGGACCTTCTGGACGTACCAGCCGGCGACCATCGTGCTCTCGGCCGGGTGCGGGCTCTGATCGGACTCGACCACGATCCAGCCGGCGTAGCCGTGCTCGGCCAGCGCTCCCACGAAGTCCTCGAAGTCGACCAGCGCGCGCTCGTCGCTCGGCTCGTAGAACCAGCGGAGGATGCCGCGAGAGCCGCCCTCGGTGCGGATGAACTGCTCGGCGTGGGGTGTGCACGCCTCGGCGTCGTCCACCGTCTCGCGGGCGTCCTTCAGCTGCACGTGCACGACGCGATCGGCGTGCCGTCGATAGAACGCCGCCGGATCGATCCCCGCGATGGCGTACTCGGCGGTGTCGATCGCGAGGCCGACGCGGCCAGGGTCGGTCGCCGCCAGCAGGCGCGAGATGCCGTCGTCCAGACGCAGCGCCGAGAGGAAGTCGACGTGCAGGCCGAGTGCGATCCCGTCGTCGGCGATGGCTCCGCCGACGGTGTTCCACAGGTTCGCGAGAACCTCGATCTGCGCGGCCGAGAGCGCGCCCGTCTGCCAGGCCGACGGGGCGGCGCGCACGACGAGAACACTGCCCCCGAGACGGCGGACGGCGTCGGAGAACCAGCGTGCCGTCCGCGTGATCTGCTCGACCGAGGCGGGGTCGAGCGGGTCGGGGCCTCGCCCCATCTCGATCTCGAATCCGACGGCGGGGTCGTACACGTAGCTGCTGACCGCGTCGATGGCACACGCCGTGAGCGTCTCCTTGAACCCCTCGACCGAGCCGTACAGATCCGCGAGCTGCTGCGGCGTCCCCAGCGGCTCCCACGCGCCGAAGCTCTCCGCGGTCAGCTCGACGCCCGAGAAGCCGCTGATGGACACGGTCTTGAACGCCCGCTCGTGCTCGCGCCTGCGCACGAAGGAGTCGATGTTGGTGTCCCACTGATTGATGGCGTAGGCCCAGCGCACGTCGCTCATCGGGTCCCCTCCTCGTAGATGCCGTCCAGCACGTTCTTCGCATACCACCGGGCGATCGCGGTGCTCTCGGCGTAGTCGCCGCCGAGCTTGTCCGCCTTGTCGTGTTCGACGCTGATCCACCCGCTGTAGCCGTGATCGCGCACGGAGCGCATCATCGACTCGAAGTCGACGAGCCCCTCGTCGGTGCCCATCTCGTAGAACCACTTCTCGGTCGTCTTCGCCGACACCTCGGCGTCCGGGAAGAGCCGGTAGTCGTCGTTGGTGTCCTTGTGGCGCGTGTCCTTGAAGTGAAAGCCGGTGACGCGCTCGTGGTGCTTCTCGTACACGTCCACGGGATCCACGTCGGCGATGCAGTGCTGCGCGGTGTCGACGAAGAACTTCACGTATCGCGGGTCGGCGTAGGAGTAGAAGCGGTCGATCTGGTCGCGCGTGCGGATGCCGGCGTAGAACTCGTGGTGGCACGTGAGGTTGACGCCGTACTGCTGCGTCAGCTCTCCCACCCTGCCCCACACGTCGGCGGCGTGCTTGAGCCCGTCGTCGGAGATGCCCGCCTCGTCGAAGAACCGCGACCCGGGCATGACGATGATGTTGTCGAGCCGGATGTCGGACCAGCGGTCCATCGTCACCGCGAAGTCGTCGAGGATCGCCCTGTGCGTCGCGGGGACCTCTGGTGCGTAGCGGTCCGGCGAGTAGTACACGCCGTGGAAGGTGTTGACGATGCGCTCGAGCCCCTGCTCCTGGACGAACTCCTGGTAGTTCGCGACCGAGCCGTACTGCTCGAGGATCTGCCAGATGCGGAAGTCGAACGTGTCGATCGCGTCGAACCCGACGGCGGCGACCTGCTGCAGGAAGCGCTTCATCGCCCGTTTCGACTGCCACTGGTCGTACGGACCGGCGGGACCCTGGGCCCGCCAATGATCCATGTAGCTCCATTTGATGGAGGGGCGTTCTCGGACGTCGGTGGTCATCGGGTTCTCGCTTTCTCGAGGGGAGAGGCGGCGTCGGTCACGGGGTCCGACAGGATGCCGGCGGCGAGGGAGAGATGACGCACGGTCATGTCCCAGGGGTCGTCGTCGAGCCACTCCTGGCCACCCCATTCGCTGCAGAGCGTGCCGCGATACCCGACGTCGCGCAGAGCCCGGCCGACGTCTCGGATCGGCTGGGAGATGCGTGCGTCGGCATCGTCGAGGTCCCAGAACTTCAGATGGATCCCGCCGATCAGCGGCAGCACCTCGCGCAGGTCGTCCACGTGTGAGCGTCCGAATCGCACGAGCAGGTCCATGAAGAGCGCGTGCATCGTGCCGGGGACCCTCCCCGCGCGAAGCTCGTCGACCACCGCCGCATGGGTTCCGGGATCGCGCCAGTCGTCGCGCAGGCGCCGCACGAGGACCGGCGAGAGGCCGGCCCGTTCGACGTGATCGAGGTAGGTCACCGGCAGTGCCGGCATGAGCAGGCTGATGTCCAGCAGCAGACGCACGTGAGGCGTGTCCAGCTCGGCGACGCGTGCGTACGCGGGGGCCGCCACCGGGTCGGTCGGTGTCTGATGGCCCTGGATCTCCTCGTAGAGCACCAGATCGAGATCCTCCAGCAGCGGGATGAGCCCGTCGAGGAGCGCACCCGCCTGGCCGATCGGCAAACGTACGCCCGTGGCTCCGGCGGCGGCGGCAGCCCGAAGCTGCGGTTCGAGGAACGCCCTGCGCTCGGCATCCGACCGTCGTCGTCCGCCCACGAACTCGTCGAGGCTGACGCCGACGATGCTCACCCGGCCGCCGTGCTGCGCGAGCCGCTCGCGGAACGCCGAGAGCCCGGCGAGCGACGGCTCCGGGTAGTCGCGAGACATCTGGCCGAGTTCGAGCTCGATGGCGGACGCGATGCCCCGCTCGACGAGGGATGCGGTGAGATCGGATGCGGTGCGCTCCGCGCGCACGATCTCGGGCGTGAGATTGAAGGCGCTCGCCGAGAGCTCCCAGCCGTCGGGAAGGCTCATGCGTCCGCCCCCACGTCGCGCGAGACGCTCGCCACCGACGCGCCGGTCTCCAGCGGACGGCTGAAGGCGAACGGCAGACGCAGGGGAGAGTCGGGTCCGCCGGGAAGGTACGGGATCTCGAGGTGGAAAGACACCGACACGTCATGGCTGCCCGGCGCAGCGGCATCCGGGATCTCCAGGACGACACGATCCTGGATGTACCACCAGCCGTCTTGCTCGGCGAGCGCGCGGGCGGGGACACGGCGCTCGCCGAGGGCGACGACGGGATCGTGGCGGATGCCGTCGATCTCGACCACCGGATCGACCAGGCACGAGACGGGGAGGGAACGGATCCAGGGCAGCGACAACCGCACCTGGGTGCGGCCGTCGGCGGTGCGCAGGGCGTCGTCGCGGAGCGCGGAAAGGGTCATCGTAGGCACGTCCTCGTGTCATCAGGCGTGCGTCTGCACGCTTACGACAACAAGCTACCTACTAATGTCGAAAAATGGAAGAAGCTAGGCGGTCAGGCCGTGAACGGCGGTGATCGTGGGGCGGCCTTCGGCGAACCACCGGGGGAACGAGGCCTCGAAGAGCTGTTCCTGGGCGAGATCCACGCCGCCTCGCAACGGCTCGCGCGTGTCGTTCTCGCTCGTCTTGATCACGAGATCGCGGGTGGCCAGCGGCAGCGAGACGTCGTAGACGCGTTGGCGCACCTCTGCCAGCAGCAGCTCGCCCGCGGAGGCGACCGCGCCGCCGATGACGATGACGCGCGGGTTGAACATGTTCACCAAGGCGGCGATCGCCTCTCCGATCTGCCGGGCCGCCGCCTGCACGAGCGAGATGGCGAGGGCATCGCCGTGTTCGGCCGCACGTGCGACGACCTCGGGAGTGAGGTCGTCGCCCGTGGCCACGGCCTCGGCGAGGGCGCCGTCGGCACCGTCGGCGATCGCGGCGCGCGCATCGCGCACGAGCGCCCAACCGCTGGCCACGGTCTCGAGACACCCCGTCTTCCCGCAGCGGCAGACCAGGTTGACGCCGGGCACCGGCACGTGGCCCATGTCGCCGGCCGCGCCGTTGGCTCCCCGGTGCAGGCGGCCATGCGAGATCAGCCCGGCGCCGATGCCCGTGCCCACCTTGCAGTAGATGAGGTCGACGTTCTGCGCGCGGCGCCGTGCGCGCTCGCCAGCGGCGAGCAGGTTGGCGTCGTTGTCGACCCAGACGGGTGCGTCGTAGCGCTGCTCGAAGTACGTGCGGACGTCGAAGCCGTTCCACCCGGGCATGATGGGGGGTGCGACGGGGCGGCCGCTCTCGAAGTCGACCGGGCCCGGCAGCCCGACGACCATTCCCCATACGGGGATGCCTTCGTCTCCGGCGAGCAGGTCGTCGACCAGTGCTGTCACCGTCGCGAGCGTCTCGTGCGGACCTCGGCTGATGTCCCATTCGTGATGGGCGTCGTTGAGGATCCTGCCGTCGAGGTCGGTCACGCCGGCGTGCACGTGGAGTCCGCCGAGAGCGCAGACGACCAGACGGCCTCGCTCGGCACGGAATCGCAGCGTGCGCGGTGCGCGTCCACCGGACGACGGGGCGTACTCCGCGTCCTCGAGAAACCCCATCTCGACCGCTCGATCGACTCGCTGCGCCACGACGCCGCGGCCGAGGCCCGTGACCCTGCCGATCTCAGGACGTGTCACGGCTTCGCCGAGGCGCACCATGTTGACGATGCGGAGGAGGCTTGTGACCTCGTCGGTCTGAGCGCCGAAGCGGAGGGTGGACTCGTTCGCCATACGTCGATCTTCACATAGAGCGGGTCCGATACGCGTGATCTGGAGCCACCTATTGTTCAGTACTCTCGTACTTCAGCATAATTCGTACTGAAGTCGGCGAAGGGGCGAACATGACGTGGGGTGTGGGGATCATCGGCTCAGGGCCGGGAGTGTCCGCGCTGCACGCGCCGATCCTGGCGCGGACCGACGGCGATTTCCGTCTCGTGCACGTCAGCGACGGTGGCAGCGGCCGCGCGGCGATGATCGCGGAGCGCTTCCAGGCTCGGTGGTCCTCGGGCGTCGACGACCTGCTCGCCGATCCCGAGGTCGACGTCGTCGCCGTCTGCAGCCCTCCGGAGCTCCACGCCGCCCACGTGCGCGCCGGCCTCGCGGCCGGGCACCGGGCCATCTTCTGCGAGAAGCCGCTCGCGGGCTCGGCGGACGAGGCCGCGCGGCTCGTGGCCGAATGCGCCGCGGCAGGGGCGCTGCTGGTGGTGGGAACCAACCACCTCTTCGATCCCGCGTGGCGGCGGGCGGTGCGTCACCTCGATGTCGACGGACCCGTCTCGTCGGTCTCGGTAACCCTGTGTCTCTCGCCGAACGATCGTTACCAGCGGCTGGTCACCGGAGAGCCGATGCCGGTGCCGAGCGGGTCGGGCCGCCCGCCGCTCGATCTCGAAGATCCGGCGCAGCGCGCGCACCTCGTGCACCAGCTCGTCACGGGTCTCGCCGTGCACGATCTGGCGCTCGTGCGCGACCTCGTGCCCGGGGCGCCCGAGGTCGTCTGGGCACGCACGGTCGCGCCCGTCGGCTTCGACCTGGGGCTGCGCGCCGGAGACGGGCTCGTGCGCTTCACCACGGCAATGCTGCCCGAGGGTGCGGATTCGCTGTGGCGTGTCAGCGCGACGACGGCTGCCGCGCGCATCGAGGTCGACTTCCCGCCGCCGTTCGTCCATGTCGGCGGCGCCCGCACCACCGTTCGGGATGCGCAGGGCGTGCAGACGGTCTACCCGTGCGACCGTCTGGACGGCTACGAAGCGGAGTGGAAGGCGCTCGCCGCGCTGTTGAGAGGGGAGGCGGCGATGGAGTACGACGAGGTGCGAGCCGATGCGGTCTTCGTCGCGACGGTGGCCGACGACGCCGCCGCGGCCGTTCGCGGGGGCGCATCATGACCGGGCCCCGCGCGATCCGCACCACGTCGCCGGCGTTCCGGGCCGCAGTGGCCGAGCTCGCGCCGTCGGTCCGCCTCCTCGACGAGCCAGGGGCCGTCGAGGTCGTGGACGGGCGCGGCGCGTGGTGGGAGCGGGCGGCCAAGATCGATCGCGCGGCAGGGATCGTCATCGACGAGCCGGATCCAGCACCGGCGGCGGCGCATGCGGACGTGGCATCCCTCCCGTTCCCGGTCGTGGTGCTGCGGCGGCGGCTGCGGCCCGACGTCGTGGCCGATGCCGAGCTCGACGCTCCGCGACACGTCACGGTCGACGCATGGGGCGGACGGAGCGGCGCCGCAGCCCTGCTCCGCGATGCCGTCGGGTGGGCGCGTGTGCTCGCCGGCGGTCGGCTCCGGCTCGTCGCTCGCGCCGAGGCTCCGGCCGCGACGACCCTGGCACTCGCCGGGCCGGCGGGCGTCGGCGCGAGCGTCCTGCGTGCGGTCGGCGGCGGTGTGGGCGGAATGCTCGTCGCGACTGCGCTGGACGCGCGCCGGACCGAGGTGCGCGTCGACTCCGCGAGGCGCATCGTCGAGGTCGCCTTCGATGACGTCGACGGCCGCGTCATCCGCGCCCCGCGCCGCGAGTCGGCCGAGCGCCTGGCGCTGCGCCGGATTCTGGCCGCCATCGACGCCGGCACCGACCCGGGGGATCGCGTGGAGCTCGCCGCCGATGACGCGATCGCGGTGCCCGGGGAATAAACCGCGCCGATGCGCGGCATCCACATAATCGGCTTCCCTGATATCAACTTCGGTCGGATAGTGGAAAAAGAGTCGGAACGACCCGATTCACCGAAAGGATCGAAGATGATCAAGCTTCTCTCTCATCTGTCGTTCGTGACGATCACGACTCCCGATGTGGACGCCTCGGTGGACTTCTATGTCAACCAGGTGGGGCTGACCGAGGTGGCCCGTGAGGACGACCGCGTGTATCTCCGCTGCTGGGGCGACTACTACGCGTACTCCGTCGTGGTCGCCCGGGGCGATGAACCGGCGTTGGAGACCATGGCGTGGCGGACCTCGTCGGCCGAGGCGCTCGAGGAGGCCGCCAAGCGCGTGCAGGCTGCAGGCATCGAGGGCGAGTGGTTCGAGGGCCGAGGCATCGGCCGCGCGTTCCGCTTCACGGGACCGCAGGGGCACAACATGACCCTGCACTGGGATGTGGAGCGGCACCGTCCCGAGCCGCGCACCGCATCGATCTTCCCCGATCGTCCCGAGAAGCGCAGCAGCGTGGCCGGCGCACCGCGTCAGCTCGATCACGTCACGATCGCCGCGAGCGACGTCGACGCGTTCGTGAAGTGGTACGTCGATGTGCTCGGCTTCCGGTTCATGGCGCGCACCGTGCTCGACGAGGCGCCCATCTCGGTGTTCTCGGTGCTCACCACCAACGAGAAGTCGCACGACCTCGGGGTCGTGCTCGACGGCTCCAGCCGTGCAGGCCGCATCAACCACTATGCCTTCTGGGTCGACACCCGCGAGGAGCTGCTCATCGCGGCCGACACCCTCATGGAGAACGGCGTCCCGATCGAGTACGGCCCCAACATCCACGGCATCGGCGAGCAGACCTTCCTCTACTACCGCGAGCCCTCGTCGTTGCGCATCGAGCTCAACACGGGCGGCTACCGCAACTATGTACCGGATTGGGAGGCCAACACCTGGAAGCCCTCGCTCGGCTCGAACAACATGTACCGCAACGGCACCATGCCGATGTCGATGACCGAGTCCTTCCCGCCCGCCGACGGTCCCAGCGCCACAGAAGAAGGCGTACCGGAGGAGATCAAGGACGCCCTGCTGAACCCGTACGCCGCTCAGGGGCGGGGCTGAGGCCGATCCCGGCGGGGAGGCGAGGAAGATCATGAGCACCGCACCGTATGCTTTGGCCCGTTACCGCGACGGCGGAGACGTGCGTGTCGGCCTCGTCGCAGGCGACCGCATCCGCCCGCTGTCGCCCGATGAGCTCGGCGGCGGTCTGAACGCCTTCCTGGCCGACCCCGACTGGGATCGCATCGCCGCACTCGTCGAGGCGCCGGGGGCGTGGCGTCCGCTCTCGGAGGTCACGCTCACGGCGCCCGTCGAGCCGCGGCAGGTGCTGCAGACCGGCGCCAACTACCGCCAGCACGTCATCGAGCTGGTGGCAGCCGGTCTGACGCAGAACACCGACCGATCACCCGAGGAGGCCCGGGCGTTCGCCGCCGACATGATGGACGAGCGCGCCCGCAGCGGGTCGCCGTACTTCTTCATCGGGCTCGCCGCGTGTGTCGTCGGCGATGACGAACCCCTCGTGCTCCCCGGCTACAGCCAGGTGCACGACTGGGAGCTCGAACTCGCCGTCGTCATCGGTCGTCAGGCGTTCCGGGTGTCACGTGAGGATGCCCTCGACCACGTCGCCGGCTACACGATGGTCAACGACATCACCACCCGAGATCTCGTGTTCCGCAAGGACATGAAGGAGATCGGCACCGACTGGTATCGCGCGAAGAACGCACCGGGATTCCTGCCGACGGGGCCGCTGCTCGTGCCTGCGCGCTTCGTCGACCCCGCAGACACGCCTGTCCGGCTCGAGCTGAACGGCCAGGTGATGCAGGACGCGAACACGTCGGACCTGCTGTTCGACGTGCCGGCGCTCGTCTCAGCGGCGTCGCAGACCCACCCGCTGCTGCCAGGCGATCTGCTGCTCACCGGCAGCCCCGCGGGCAACGGCCAGCACTGGAAGAGGTTCCTGCGCGACGGCGATGTCATGACGGGGACCATCGGCGCGCTCGGCACCCAGGTCGTGCGCTGCGTCGCGGAGGAGATGAAGTGACTGCTCGCCGGAGTGCGGAGCCGGGGCGACCGGCTGAGGAGACGTCCGCGTCCGTGACACCGTCGGAGGATCCGGCCGACCTCGACCGCGGGAACCCCGAAGCGGAGATCGCCGCGCGCGCGGAGGCCTATCGCAACTGGGGACGGTGGGGAGCAGACGACGTGCTCGGCACGTTGAACTTCATCGACGCCGAGGTGCGCCGGGTCGCTGCGGCGCTCGTGCGCGACGGCGTCTCGATCTCGCTGGCGCAGCGCTTCGACACCGACGGCCCGCAGAAGGGCTGGCGACGACGCACCAACCCCGTGCACACGATGACAGACACCGGCACAGACGCCGAGCGCGGCAGCCAGGGCTTCCCGCACGGCATCGGCGGCGCCGACGACGTCATCGCCATGCCGCTGCAGTGCTCGACGCAATGGGACGGTCTGGGGCACATCTTCGACCACGGATACGCGTGGAACGGTCGGCGCGCAGGCGACGTGGTCACCAGCGACGGCGACCTGATCACCGGGATCGAGCATGCGGCAGACGTGATCGTCTCACGCGGGGTCCTGCTCGACCTCGGGCGCCACCTCGCCCCTGACGAGGGCGAGCTCCCCGACGGGTACGCCATCACGGCCGCCGAGCTCGACGCGTGCGCGGCAGCCCAGGGGGTCGCGGTCCGCCGAGGCGACATCGTGCTCGTGCGCACCGGCCACTACACCCGCACGCGCCGAGAGGGCTGGGGAGACTACGCCGGCGGTCCGGCGCCTGGGCTGTCGTTGACGACCGCCGGGTGGCTGCACCGCAGCGAGATCGCAGCGATCGCGACCGACACGTGGGGCTTCGAGGTGCGCCCGAACGAGTTCGACGTGCCGGCGTTCCAACCGCTGCACCAGGTCGTCATCCCCAACATGGGCCTGACGATCGGCGAGATGTGGAACCTCGACGAACTCGCCATCGCGTGCGCCGATGCGAGACGCTGGGAGTTCCTGCTCTCGGCGCCGCCGTTGCCGATCACCGGCGCGGTCGGTTCCCCCGTCAACCCGGTCGCCCTCCTGTGACCGCTCGTCCCCAGAACACACTCCTCACACACCCAGAACACAGTCCCCAGAACAGAGAGGTTCTGACATGACAGCCGTGCAGAAAGTCGCGATCGCCGGTGCCGGGGTCGCGGGCCTGGCCACCGCGATCTTCCTCGCGAAGGCGGGAGTCGAGGTCGATCTCTACGACGCGCAGCCCTCGTTGCCCACTCGCGGGTCAGGCATCACGCTGCAGGGCAACGCCCTGCGGGTCTTCGACGAGCTCGGCGTGTGGGACGAGGTCGCCGCGTCGGGCAGAGCCTTCGAGGGATTGAACCTGCGCGCACCCGGACCGGGGGCGCCCGTCGTCGCGGCGCTTCCCGACATGAAGACGGGCGGTCCCGACTACCCGTCCACGATGGGGATGTCGCGCCCCGACCTGGCCCGCATCCTCCTCGAGGCCGCGGAGCGCCACGGGGCCCGCGTGCACTTCGGGCGCACCGTGACGGGCCTCTCGCAGAGCGACGACAGCGTCACGGTCGAGGTCGACGGCGAGGCGGTGGGGGCATTCGATCTGCTCGTCGGCGCCGACGGACTGCACTCCTCGGTGCGCGAGCTCATCGGCATCCGGGTGGTCCCCCAGCAGACCGGCATGGGCATCTGGCGCACGTTCGTCTCGCTGCCGCCCGGTGTCGACCGGAGCGAGCTGTACTACGGCGGACCGGTGTACATCGCCGGCTACACACCGACCGGCGACGACACGATGTACGCCTTCCTCGTCGAACCAGCGCAGGACCGCTCGGGCGTCACCCCGGAGGAGGCGCGTCGCATCATGATCGAGCAGTCGCGCGGGTACGACGGCCCGTGGAACCACATCCGCGCCGACATCGAGGGCGGCGCGGACGCGAACTACACGTGGTTCACACGTCACATCGTCGACGCGCCATGGAACCGCGGACGCGTCGTCCTCATCGGCGACGCCGCGCACAGCTGCCCGCCCACGATCGCCCAGGGCGCGGCCCAGGGTCTCGAGGACGCGGCGGTGCTGAGCGAGCTCCTCGTCGAAGGGGATGCGCTCGATCAGGCGCTCTGGGATGCGTTCCACGCGCGTCGGGTGGAGCGGGCGACAGCCGTCGTCGACGCCTCGGTGCAGCTGGGCCAGTGGCAGATCGACGGCGTCCGCGACGCGGACATGGGCGGATTGCTGTCCGGCATCGCGCGGTTGACGGCGGTGCGCGCATGAGCGGCGGGCGCGACCACGTCACCGACGTCCACGCCCACCTGCTCATGCCGGGGCTTCATGCCGAGGTCGAGCGGCGCGTCCCCGACGAGGTGCAGGCCGCCGCCGACCTCGAGCTCACGCGCAACGGCCTGGCGAGCCTTCAGGCATCGGGTCGGATGATCGGTGAGCGCTTCCCGCGCCTGACCGACGTGCGCGTGCGTCTGGAGGCGATGGACGCCCAGGGTGTGGACCGGCAGTGGGTGAGCCCGTCGCCCAACCACTTCTACCCGTGGGCGAACGAAGAACTGGCCACGTGGATCACCGGAGAGGCCAATCGTCTCATCGCGGACCACGTCGCCGAGGCTCCCGACCGTCTCGTGGGCCTGGGCGTCGTCCCCCTGCAGCACCCCCACCTGGCCGTGGACGCGCTTGATGATGCCGTGCTCGGCCGCGGGCTCGCCGGCGTCGAGATCTCGTCGTTCGCAGGAGACGTCGAGCTGAGCGACCCTCGGCTCGAACCCTTCTGGGCGCGTGCCGCCGAGCTGCGTGCCGTCGTGTTCCTGCATCCCTTCGGCTGCTCGCTCGACGAGCGGCTCGACCGCTTCTATCTGTCGAACACGGTGGGCCAGCCGACGGAGAACGCCGTCGCGCTGTCGCACCTCATCTTCGCGGGCGTGCTCGACCGGCACCCCGGGCTGCGCCTCGTCGCCGCCCACGGGGGCGGCTATCTGCCCACAGCGATCGGCCGATCCGACCGCGCATGGCGCGTACGCCCTGAGGCGCACGGTTGTGAGCACGTCCCGTCGACGTACCTGTCGGCGATCTGGTTCGACACGGTCGTGCACGACCGACGGGCCCTGCGCTGGCTCGTCGAGGTCGCCGGCGCCGACCGGGTGCTGCTGGGCAGCGACTTCCCGTTCGACATGGGGCTGGACGACCCTGTCGGGTTCGTCCGCGATGCGGGGCTCTCCGAGGCCGAGGTCGCCGGCATCCTGGGGCGCAACGCCGACGAGCTGCTGCGAACGCGGGTGCAGGCATGAGGATCGCACGGTGGGCCTATGGCGCCGACGTGGGGGAGGGGTTCGTCGACGGCGATGCCGTGGTGCCCTTCCCCGACGGCCTGCAGGTGGCCGATGTGCTCGCGCAGGGACTGCCGGCGGCGGGCCAACTGTGGGCTCGCCGTGACACGGCGCTCGCCCGTCCGCTGAGCGAGGTGCGGCTGCTCGTCCCGCTCGTGCCCGCGTCGATCCGTGACTTCGTGGCCTTCGAGGAGCACGTCGAGGGTGTCAGCGCCTCCGTTGACGGCAAGAGCGAGGTCGTGCCCGAGTGGTATGACGCGCCGACGTTCTACTTCACCAACCCTCACACGGTGCGCGGGACCGGCGAGGTCATCGCGATTCCGGTGACCCACCGCCTCGACGTCGAACTCGAACTCGCCGCGGTGATCGGCGCGGCGCCCGGATCCGATGGGCAGAACCTGGATGCCGCGGCCGCCGCCGCCCATGTCTTCGGCTACACGGTGATGAACGACTGGTCGGCCCGGGACCTGCAGTCGCGCGAGATGAAGGTGCGGCTCGGGCCGGCGAAGGGCAAGGACTTCGCGACGACCCTCGGACCCTGGATCGTCACGGCCGACGAGCTCGAGCCGTACCTCGACGACGAGGGGTTCCTCGCGGTCGGTGCCGATCTGTTCGTGAACGGCGAGCTCATCGGACACGACCTCGTGTCGAACATGGGCTGGCCGTTCCCCGAGCTCGTCGCCTACGCCTCGCGCAATTCCGTCGTGGTCCCGGGCGATGTGCTCGGGTCGGGCACGGTAGGCAACGGCGGCTGTCTCGCCGAGCTGTGGGGGCGCGGCGGCGTCGTCGACCCGCGTCCTCTCGAACCCGGCGACGAGGTGCGCCTCGTGATCGAGGGCGTCGGCGAGGTCGTCAACATCGTCGGCGAGCGCGTCGCCGCGCCCGCCGTGCCCCGCGCGCGGCAACGGCCCCGGGCGCGGGAGCGCGCGACTTCATCCTCGTAATGTTGAAAACCGACATAAGTGGGCTATGATGGAGGTGACGTCGGGGCTCGCACAGCCCGTTCGCCCGGTGAGGACGCCGGAGCGGCACACCCGGTCGCGTCGACCGCCCTGTCTCATGGGCGCCCCACGCATGAGTCTTTCTCCCGCGCGGCTGCGGGTCCTCGTCGCCGCCCTCCTGTCCGTATCGTTCCTCGGTGCCCTCGATCACACGGTCGTCAGCACATCCCTCGCGACGATCGCCGGTCGACTCGGCGCACTCGAGCACATGAGCTGGATCATGGTCGGGTACACGCTGGCCGCGACCGCCATGCTCCCGGTCGTGGGCAAGCTCGGCGACGCCGTGGGGCCGCGCCTGATCTTCGTCCTCTCGCTCGTCCTGTTCCTCGCCGCCTCGCTCGCGTGCGGGTTCGCCCCTGACCTCGGCTGGCTCATCGTCGCGCGCGTGTTCCAGGGGCTGGGCTCGGCGGGATTGCAGCTGATGTCGCAGACGATCGTCGCGCGGGTCACCAGTCCCCGACAGCGCCCGCGGTACATGGCCGTCATCGGCGCTGCCTTCCCGATCGCGATCGTCGTCGGTCCGGTCGTCGGCGGTCTCATCACCGACTACTGGAGCTGGCCCTGGGTGTTCTGGCTCAACATCCCGGTCGGTCTGGTCGCGCTGGCGCTCGCCCTGGCGGCTGTTCCGCGACTCCCCGGCGGTGCGCATCCCCGCTTCGACGTGCCGGGTTCCCTTGTGTTCACCGTGTCGCTCGCGGCGCTCGTCCTCGCGGTGACCTGGATCGGTGACGAGGCGCTCCGACCCGCGGCGATCGCGTGCGCCGCCGCGGCGGCGATCGGCCTCATCCTCCTCGTGGCGATCGAGCGGCGGGCCGTCGCGCCGATCCTCCCGTCGAGGATCGTACGCAGCCGCACGATCCTCGCCTGTCTCGGACTCTCGCTCGTCGTCGGCGCAGGGCTCTTCTCGGTGGTGGCGTACGTGCCGACCTACGTGCAGATGGCGTACCGCACGAGTGCGACGCTCTCTGGTCTCGTGCCCATCGCGACGGTGCTCGGCATGCTCGTGAGCAGTCTGCTGACCGGATGGCTGGTGAGCCGCTCTGGGCGCTACCGTCTCTACCCGGTGGCGGGCACCGCGCTCGCGGCGTCGGGGCTCGCGACGATGGCGCTCCTCCCTCCAGGGATGCCGCTGTGGGTGCCGATGGTGGTCATGGCCGCGGTCGGGATCGGCACGGGAGCGTTCACCAATTTGATCTTCGCGATCGTGCAGAGCGCGGCCTCCCGCGACGATCTCGGGGTGGTCACGGCGACCACCAACCTCGTTCGGCAGGTGGGCGCGGCCGTCGGCACCGCCGTCGTCGGCGGCGTGGTCGGGTTCGCGGTGGCGGCCGGCCTTCCGGACGGCCTGGACGCCGCCACGCTCACGCCCGCGATGGCGCGTTCGACACCGGAGGCGGTGCAGGATCGGATCGGGCTGGTGTACCACGACGTGTTCGCGCCCGTGTTCCTCGGCCTCGCGTGCGTGTACGTGTGCGGCGTGGTGATCGCGGTGCTCCTTCCGGCGGGGCGGCTGACGGACGAGGTGCCGACGGTGGGCTCAGAGCTGGAGACCGCGGAGAGCCGAGCCTGATGAGCGACCCGCGACCGTCGCGACGGACCGAGCGACCGGACGCCGTCCCACCTGTGAGCCGTGAATCCGACCTGTGAACCGTGAAGGAGAGAACATGTCAGAGACCCCCACGATCGCCGTCGTCGGCAGCGGACCCATCGGAGCCACCTACGCACGGCTGCTGCTCGAGGCGCTGCCCGCGGCCCGCGTCATCATGCTCGAGGCCGGCCCGCAGGTGACCGACCGCCCCGGCGAGAGCGTGCGCAACATCGCCGATCCCGTCGAGAAGGCCCGTGCCCGCGAGCGCTCCCAGGGGCCGCAGGCCGGCGAGTTCCGCGCCTCGCTCGGCATCCCCGCCGGCGCGGTGGTCGAGGGCATGTTCACGGCGCGGCAGGGGACCCACCTTCTCGACTTCGGCGGCGAAGGCTCGGCCCATGCGGGGAACTTCCCCGCCGCCGCTGCCGCGAGCAACGTCGGCGGGCAGGGATCCCACTGGACGTGTGCGATCCCTCGCCCCGCGTTCAGCGAGAAGCTCGACTTCATCGCCGACGACGAATGGGAAGACCTGATCTCGACCGCGGAAGCACTGTTGCACAAGCAGAGCGCCGCGTTCTCGGACTCGCCGGTGGGCGCGGCGATCCGTACGCTCCTGGACCGAGAGTTCGGGGCCGAGCTTCCCGAAGGCTACGGCGTGAGCACGCTGCCCGTCGCCGGAGATCCGCAGAACGACGGGTCCATGCGCTGGGCCGGTACCGACACCGTGCTCGGGCCGCTCATCGAACCGGGAACCGACGCGGCCGGCCGATTCGAGCTGCGGGAGCTCACGCTGGTCCGCCGCATCGAGCACGACGGCGCGAGGGCGCGAGGCGTGGTGGTCGAGGACCTGCGCACGCACGAGGAGTCCTTCGTCGAGGCGGATGCCGTCGTCGTCGCCGCTGACGCGTTCCGGTCTCCGCAGCTGCTGTGGGCGTCCGGCATCCGCCCAGCGCCGCTCGGGCGTTACCTGACCGAGCACCACGTCGTGATCAGCACCGTCGCCCTCGATGCCGATCGCATGAGCGAGCTCGTCTCCGACGAGGAGCTCGAGGCCGAACTCGCGCGCCGGGCCAAGAATCCCGCGGACCCCGTGGCTGCGGTCAACCGCATCCCCTTCTCGGAGCCGGAACACCCCTACTCGGCGCAGGTGATGTACGCCGAGAGCCCGCCCTTCCCGCTGCCTGCCGACCACCCGGCCGCCTCGAGCCGGTGGGGCTTCGTCAACATGGGCTACGGTGTGCGCAAGTTCCCGCGGATCGAGGACGGCGTCACCTTCTCCGACGTCGAGGTCGACTACCGCGGGATGCCGAACTTCACCATCGAGTACGACCTCACCGAACGCGAGGAGAAGGAGATCGCCGAGGCAACGGAGCGGCTGCGTCGCGCGGGACGGGCCCTGGGCACCTTCGTCGCGGAACCGCGGCTGCTTCCCAACGGCTCGAGCCTGCACTACATGGGCACCATGCGCGCTGGCACGGATCCGTCGACCTCGGTGGCCGACCCGTTCTCGCGCGTGTGGGGCTTCGAGAACCTCGTCGTGGGAGGGAACGCGCTGATCCCCACCGCCAACACGATGAACCCGACGCTGACGAGCGTCGCCATCGCGGTGCGCGGCGCACGCGGACTCGCGCGACGGCTGGGCGACGTGCGTCGATAGCGGGACTCGGTCCGGCCGGCCTCAGCCGTCGAGCGCCCATCCCGTGTACGCCTCGGCGAGGAAGGTGCGCCCGGCCTCGGACTCGACGACGGAGCGCAGTTCGCCGAGCTGACGCCGACGATCGAAGTCGCCGGCTCCGGGCGCGACGTGCAGCATGCTCGTCATCCACCACGAGAAGTGCTGGGCCTTCCAGATCCGTCGCAGCGCCGTCTCGGCGTAGGCGTCGATGAGACGCTCGTCTTCTTCGCCGAGCAGGGCCGACAGCGCTTCGGCGAGGAGCACCACGTCGGCGACGGCGAGGTTCATGCCCTTCGCGCCGGTCGGCGGCACGGTGTGGGCGGCGTCCCCGACCAGGGCGGTGCGACCTCGGCGCAGCTCGTGGGCGACGAAGCTGCGGAAGCGCAGCACGTCACGCTGGAACACCGTGCCCTCGACCAGCGTCGTTCCGTGCACGCGGCGCTGCAGTGTGCTCCAGATCTCGGCCTCGCTGGGCGCCTGGGGATCGGCGTCCGGGTCGCACTGGAAGTACATGCGCTGCACGCTGGGCGATCGTTGGCTGATCAGCGCGAAGCCGTCGTCGGAGTTGCTGTAGATCAGCTCGTGGGAGCTCGGCGGCGCCTCGCAGAGGATGCCGAACCATGCGAAGGGGTACTCCCGGAAGTAGCCGCCCGTCGAGGAGCCGGTGACCGCTGGGCGCACGGCCGAGCGCGAGCCGTCAGCGCCGACCACGAAGTCGGCGGTGATCCGCACAGTGGCACCGTCGGCGTCGGTCGCGACCACCGTCGGCGTGGCCGTGGCCGCATCGTCGACGCGCTCGGCCGTCGTCTCGAACCGCAGGTCCTGTCCCTGTGACACGCGGAGCGTGAGGAGGTCCTTCAGCACCTCGTGCTGGGGGTACAGCCATACGCTGCGGCCGACGAGTCCCTGGAAGTCGATGCGGTGGCCTTCACCCTGGAATCGCAGCTCGATGCCGTCGTGGCGTTGGCCGACGGAGCGCACGCGCGACCCCGGGTCGATCCGCGTGAGCAGGTCCGCGGTCCCGTGCTCGAGGATGCCGGCGCGGATGGTGGTCTCGATCTCCGCGCGGCTGCGTCGGTCGATCACGATGGACTCGATGCCGGCCTCGGCGAGGAGATGCGAGAGGATCAGGCCGGCAGGGCCGGCCCCCACGATCGCGACGCGGGTGCGGATGCTGGAGGTCATGTCGTCTCCTTCGACGTGTCGGCGCGGGGCGGCGCCGCCTCACATTCTGGGGAGCATCGGGAACCTCCGAGGCGTGAATCCTGTTGAACGGGATCGGTTCGGTCCAGCGCCACCCGTATGATCGGCATCATGGTCCGCACAGCCACGCTCGCACCGACGTTGGTCGCTCTGTCTCTGGCATCAGCCGCGCTCGCCGGATGCGCGGCGACGACGACCCCGCCGACGGCGGACCCGTCTCCGAGGCCCTCTGCGAACCAGGGGCAGAGTCCTCGTGCGTCCGAACTTGACGACGAGACGGGGATCCCCGAGGGCTACGTGGACGTCGGCCACGGGACCTACGTTCCTGCGGGCGGCCCCGGATGCGAGACGCCCGCGTACATCCATATCGGCAGCATGAGCGCAGAGGTGACCGGGAAGATCGTGGATCTGGGCGCGCGCGACTTCGCGGCCGGCACCGTGGGCTTCGACGACGCGGGCAACATCGTCTCGTACACCGTCGCGCCCGGTGACGTCGCGACCGTGATCGGAGAGCGGCTCTGCATCTACAACGGGATCTCGCTGGCGCTGCTCAACCACACGCGGGACGTCCATCCCGATCAGGTGCTGCGTCTCGATCCCGACCCTGCGGTCGCGTGGGTCCCGTACTACAACCCGGACGACGCGGGGGAGGGCTTCCAGCAGATCCCCTATCAGGAGGCCATCGAGGCGATGGGCCGTGCCGCCGACGCAGGCAAGGTGGAGACCATGCGCGCCATCTGGACCGACACGCTGAAGGCGATGTTCACCGACCCGGCAGTGATCGATCGCATCCAGAAGGCTCTCGACTCGGGTGACCTGGGGGTCTTGAGCCAGATGTTCTCCTGAAGGTCGACCCGCACCGCGAACGGTCAGGCGACGTCCATCGGGCGGAATCACGACCCGTCCGTGAACCGGCGCCGCGCGCTGTCGCCCACCGGCGTGAAGAAGTTGACGAGGTTGCCGTCCGGGTCTCTCACGAGCAGTGAGCGGTTCCCCCACGGCATGTCGGTCGGCTCGTTGACGAATTCCTCCGTGACCTCCTGCAGGGCGGCGTAGGTCGCATCGACATCGGTGACGAGGAAGTCGAGCATGACGCTGCGATTCGCTCGAGCCTCGGCGACGCCGTCTCCCAGGAGCGGCACGGTCGACGAACTGGCGATCGCGAGCGTGCCCGTCGTCGTGCGGAGCTCGGCGAACATCGGATGAAGCCGCTGAACGGCGATTCCGGTGGCCGATTCGTAGAACGCGACGAGCGCGTCGACGTCGTCGGTGATGATCCGGGTGGCTGCGAGCTGCATGGCTCCTCCTTCGTGTCGTCGAGGTGGCCATCAGCGTGACCACGACATCACCGTACGTCGGATACCGGGCGTGAACTGTCCGGTATATGGACGAAGATGGGTGTCATGGCTGATACCACCGCTCGGGCGCTTCGTGTGCTCGAGCTGCTGCAGTCCGCGCAGCAGCGCACGGTCGCGGAGTTATCGGAACGGCTCGGGGTGGATGAGCGGACCATCCGCAGGGACGCGGCCCGCCTGGTCGATCTGGGTCTGCCCGTCGAGTCGGTTCGCGGGCGCCATGGCGGCTACCGGCTCGCGCCGGGGCATCGGGTCCTCCCGCTCATGTTCACGGCCGAGGAGGCCGTTGCCGTCTATCTCGGGCTCGTGCGGGCGCAGGCGACTGCGCAGCAGCGCGAGATCGCCGCGCAGACGGCTCTGTCCAAGATCAGGCGGGCTCTGCCGACGGTGGATGCGGGGCGGGTCGATGACCTCCTCCGGGTGACGAGCGGCGGATCCGCTCGTGGCGATGCCGATCCCGACCCCGCCGTGTTGCTGACGCTGGCGGAGGCCGTCACGCGCCGGCGCGTGCTCGATCTGCGTTACGTCGACCGCCGGGGTGCCTCGTCTCGGCGCACCGTGCACGCGTATGACCTCGTGACGCACTCGGAGCGGTGGTACGTCGTGGCCCTCGACACAGCCCAGAGGGAGGAGCGCACCTTCAGGGTCGACAGGATCCGATCGGCTCGCCTCCTGCGCGACACCTTCACGGCGCCGCGGCGGCCGGATGCTGAAGGGCGCCTGCTCGACCGGTTCGCCGAAGCGCACTACCGATGGCACGTGGTGCTGCGCATCCGATCGACCGAGGATCGCATCCGAGCCCACCTGCCGCGGACGGTGGCCAGGCTCGACCGGCTGGTCGATGGCGAGGGTGAGGGCGAGAGCGGTGCCGGTGAAGACGGGGCGTCCTGGTATCGGGCCGAGATCCGTGCCGAGAGCCTGGACTGGCTGCCGTCGGTGATCGCTGCGCTCGAGTGCGAGGTGAGGGTCGACGCTCCGCTCGAACTCCGCGACCGCGTGAGAGCGGCGGCGGAGAGGATGCTGCGTGCCGCGGGCGGCGGCGCCCCCGGCGGCGGGGCCCCCGGCGTCTCATGAGCCGAGGGGCGGGCGGGGGCGTGCGGGAGCGGCTGCGCGACCTTGCCAGAGGAACACCAGCAGGTACCCGAGGGCGATGCCGATCGGCTGCAGCGCGAGCAGAAGCGGCGCCGAGATCGCGCCGTTCAGAAAGAGCAGGGCGCTCCCGGCGAGGACGCCATGCATGAGTGCGCCGGAGAGCAGCAGCGGGAGGATCGCGATTCGACGGAACGGGCCGGTATGACCGGTCATCGTCCAGAGCACCCAGACGCTCAGCGGAACGAAGAGCACCGTCGCGGTGAGGAGACCTGGGTCGTACTCGCGCGTGACGATCGCCGGGACGATGTGCACGATCGCATTGATCGCGATCACGCCCCACAGGGTGAACCCGACGAGCCGCCGACCGGCGAAGAGCGCCGCGAGCGGCGCCGCGATCCACACGAGCGGGAGGTTCACGAGCAGGTAGAAGGCGGTGGGCAAGGTGCAGCTCGGATACGGCGGCTGCCCGAGGGTCGTGCACAGAGAATCCGGGAAGGCGTGCAGGGCTCCGGTGGCGGAGATCCCGTATTCCTCGACGTTGTGCACCATGTAGGTCGCCACCGCGAGGAACGAGAGCCACCGGGTGTCTCGCCACCGCGAGTGCCCGGTCTCGGCGCGCAGCAGATCGGTGCCGAAGAGCAGCAGGAGCAGGATGGCAGCGAAGCCCGCTCCGATCCACGGCCATGCGTAGTCAAACCAGCCGAACACGCTCACATGATAGGGGCGACCGCGATCACGATCGCTGATCGGACGTCCCATCCTGCGTGTCGCCGTCGGCCAGCTCGGGCAGGCCGGCGGCCCGGCGCCGCGCCACGATGTAATCGATGAGGGGCCCGGGATTCTCCGTACTGGATCGGATGTTGCGGAAGGTGTTCGCCCAGCGTCGATCCCACGTCCAGCCGTCGGAGAGCACGTGGCCGCGCGCTTCCATGGCGATGGTGGCGTCGTAGTCCGCGAAAGCGCCGAGCCGTTCGGCATCCGTGTCCGCGATGAGAGTGCGGCCCTCGTCGTCGAAGGTGATGTCGATCCCCATCCACCGCTTGGCGGCGCGGATCCGGCGGGCTCGCGCGACCGATTCGCCGCCAGAGCGCTTCCTCATCACGTCGCCTCCTCGTCGGGTGTCGCATCCGAGGACTCGCTGCGCGGTGCCGGAGTCGAGGCGAGGCGGTCGATGTGAGACGCGGCCCAGGTCGCCACCATTCGCTCCGGGGTGGCGTGGTAGAGCTCCGCCAGGGCGTCGAGCTGCCGCGCCCTGGCGGCATCGAGTTCGATCGTCAGCTTCTTCGAACCGGGTGCAGCGGCCACGTCCGGATTCTACCCAGCCGGTCCGACGCCGGGGCCGGCTACGGGTTGCGACGAGCGGTGCCGTTGCCGCGTCGGCCGCGCAGAGCCGCACGATGCGTCGCGTTACGCTGGAGGGGACCCCTGAACACTCGTGAGGAGCCGCGCCCAGCCATGACCGACACTCAGATCTTCGAGCCCGAGGGCCGTGCCATCCCCTTCGTCGATGAGGGCGACGGCCCCGTCAAGCTGGTCCTCGTGCAAGAGAGGGGTCTTGCGGCCGACGTGCTCGGTGTCGTCGCTCACTACCTCGCGGAGGAAGCGGGCTTCCACGTACTCCGCATCGGCCACCGCGCCGACGGCGAAGCCACCGTCGACGAGGCCGTGGAGGACGTGCTGGCCGTGATCGACCAGGTCGGCATCGGCGACACGTGGATCGGCGGCCACGGTTTCGGCGGCACCGTCGCACGGGCTTTCGCCGCGGCGCACCCGGATCGTGCCGACGGGCTGCTGACCCTCGGCGTCGAAGACGTCGACGTCCCCGTCGCTCCGGCGATTCCGGTGCTGATCATCCAGGGCACCGACGACACGGTCACCCCGGCGGAGAACGCTGAGCGTCTGCGCGCGAGCGTGCCCGACCGGGCGAGCATCAAGACGATCGCGGGCGACCATCTGTTCCCGATGACCCACCCCATCGAGACGGCCGTCGTCATCGAGGAGTACCTCGACTGGGACTGAGGCGCCGCATCGCGCCGTCGGGCGACCAGTAGCATCCCCTTCATGACCTCACCGTCGGCACGGCTGTTCGTGCGGCTTCGTGCCGCGCTCTCGATCGTCGCGGGCGCGGTGGCGGGCGTTCTCGTCGCTCCGTATCTCGGCATCACCGCGGCCATCCTGTCTGGGTGGGGCGTGTTCGCGCTCGTGAACGTGGTGTGGGTGCTCCCGCTCATCTGGCGCATGGACGCCGCGTCCACGCGCGCTCACGCCACCCTCGAGGCGCCAGCCCGCCAGGTCGCGCGCCTGATCTCCATCATCGGCAGCATCGTCAGCCTCGGCGCGGTGCTCGTCGTCATCATCCAGGCTCAGCAGGCGCCCGGCGTCGAGGAGTATCTGCTGGCAGGGGTGGCTGTGCTGAGCGTGGCGTCGTCGTGGGCGCTCATCCACACGGAGTACGTGCTGCGCTACGCCCGCATGTACTACACGGAACCCATCGGGGGCATCGACTTCAACCAGCGGGAGGACCCGGAGTACACCGACTTCGTGTACTTCTCCGTGGGCCTCGGCATGACATATCAGGTGTCCGACACCGCCGTCACCCGCAACGAGTTCCGCCGCGTCGTGATCGCCCAGACGGTGCTGGGCTACCTGTTCGGCACGGTCATCCTGGCGTCGATCATCAACCTCGTCGTCGGCCTCGGCTGAACCGTTCACGCGCCCCAGACCGCCCTCGCGCCCGCCTCGCCGACGAGCACCACCATGACGGTGCTTCCCGCGGCGGTGATGACGGCGGCGACGGCGATGACCGCACGGGCGGCGCGACTCGGCGTCCGATCGGAGCGGTGCGTCACCCACTGCACTGCGGCGACGACGAACATCCCGAGGACCCAGGGCCACAGCAGACGCCCGAGCGCGGCATGGCGCTCGACGGCGGGGATCGGCCCGAGTCCGCTCGCGAGCGCATCTCCCGCGAGCATCGTCACGGGAAGGAGGGCGAGCACGATCAGCGCGGCGAGGGGCGTCACCAGCCCCAGCCGGCGTCGGGCGGCAGGAACGAGCGCGCCGAGCACGAGCGCGAGGGCCGTCAGCGGGATGAGCACGACCACGGCGTGCACGAGCAGCGGATGCAGCGGGAGACCCGCGATCTCGAAGAGGTCCATACTCGAGACACGGATGCGGAGCGCCCAGGGTTCAGCTGAACCCGCCACTGTCCTGTCTCGTGTCATCGAGGGAGGTGTCGGATGCCACGCGATGATGCCGCGCGCCTCGGGGCGCTGTACGACGCGCATGCCGGTCCGGTGTGGCGCTACGTCGTGCACTTGACCGGGATCGCGCGGGTGCCGACGACGTCGTGCAGGAGACGCTGCTGCGCGCATGGCGGACGCCGCGGATCCTCGCAGAGGACCCGGAGAAGACCAGGGCGTGGATGTACACGGTCGCGCGGCACCTCGTGGTCGATGAGGCCCGCAGCGCGCGGCGACGAGGGGAGATCCCGGTCGGCGAGCCGCCGGAGTCGGCTGTGCGGGATGCGACGGACGCCATCCTCGACGCCCTGCTCATCGAGGATGCGCTGGCGGCGCTGTCCGACGCGCACAGGGAGGTGGTCGTCCGGGCGTACTACCAAGGGGGCACGGTGTCGGAGATCGCGCATGAGCTCGGAGTGCCGGAGGGAACGGTGAAATCGAGGCTGCACTACGGACTCAGGGCGCTCCGATTGGGATTGCAGGAAAGGGGCATGACGCGATGAACGAGCACGAACGGGTCGCGGAATGGGGCCTACGTGCTGGATTCGCTCGGCGCGGGCGATCGTGCACGGTTCGAGGCGCATCTCGCGGACTGCGAGCGGTGCCGCTCGGCGATCGCCGAGATCGCGCCCCTGCTCGGGCTGATGTCGCGCGTGGAGCCGGAACGGGCGCGCCGGCTCATCGCGCCGTCTGCGGAGGGCCCTGGCGACGACGGCCCGGAGCCCGGCCACCGGAATCGGGTCGTCTCCATGGCGCGGGCGAGAGGGAGGCGGCGTCGTCGTCGTGTCGTGGCTGCAGTGGCGGCCGCGGCGGCCATCGCGGTCGCCGTGTTCATCGTGCCGGCGGTGATCGACAGGGTGGATGACGGCCGTCGTTCCGTCGTCGCGCTCGAGCCGCTCGCCGATCTGCCGCTCACGGCGGAGGTCGAGCTGGCGGACGTCGCGTGGGGGACCCGCGTCGACCGATCCGACATCACGGCCGTCGAGATCCGCGCGGTCGGGTCGGGACAGGTGCTCATGCGGAGCGCCCCGCGCGTCACCGGTGGTTGAACTCTCAGCGCCCCCGTGTCGTGTTCCCCACGTCCGCACCGCGCGGGCGACAGAGGAGGTCACATGATGTTCGGAGATGTGAGCAAGACCGCACCGGTGGCAGTGCTGCTCGCCCTGCTCGCCCTCTCGGGGTGCTCGTCGACAGGCGACGCGGGCGGCCGAGGAGGGGATGGTGCGTACGGGCAGTCCCCTGCCCCCGCGTCAGGCTCGCCATCGCCCGACGGCGGATCGATGGACGGCTCCGCCAGCCTCGGCGTCGCCGATTCCGACGGCGACAAGCAGATCACCCTCAACGGATGGCCCCTGTACTACTTCGCGGGTGACGAGAAGGCCGGCGACGTGAAGGGGCAGGGCGTCAACGGCGTGTGGTGGGTGCTCACGCCCGCCGGTGAACGACACGCCGACTGATCGGTCGAACGACGCCGCAACGCGCGGATGCCGCGGCCCGCAGGCCACGGCATCCGGTGATCCGGCTCACAGCCGTCGGGCCGGCGACCCGGCTCAGACCGGCTGCGGCAGGACGGAGAACGAGACGGCGCCCGCCTCGTCCACTCCCGCGTCGAGGATCTTGTCGTCGAGGACGGCCGACGCGGCCTCGTCCATGAAGAGGCGTGTCCCCGACACTTCGACCACCTGATCGAGCGGTTCGGGATGCTCCGCGACCAGCACGGCGAGGCGCTGTTCGCCCCGTGCGGGGTCGGTCTCCGCAGAGTGGATGCGCAGCCCGGCGTCCGCCGTGTCGCTCTGGCGGCTCACGAGGGTCGTCACGATGGCGGTGGCGTTGTCGGTGAGGGTGAGCACGAGAGTCTCTCCTTCCGGGTGGGGTCATGTCGCGGTTGCGGCACGTCGGGCCACGATTCCACACGAGGAGATGTCCTCAACCCCCTTGCGCCCGCGGGGCCGAGCGTGTCACGGTTCGCGCCCGGGCTGCCGGATGCGTCACCCGAGCGGAGCGCCGGTCCGCACCCGAGCGGAGCCTGTCAAGCCCCTGCGCGCCGTGGCGCACGCGCTCTAGCGTGCAGGCAGGAGGTTTCCATGGCTGAGAACACGAAGTCCACCAGGAAGAGCACGAGCACCCGCGCGGCGAAGACCACCCGTCAGCAGAACTCCGAGTCCGGATTCACGGCCTCGGCGAAGCTGGGCGAGGCGCTGCAGGCAGTGCTCGTCGATCTGCTCGAGCTGGCCATCCAGGGCAAGCAGGCGCACTGGAACGTCGTCGGGCGCAACTTCCGCGACACGCACCGGCAGCTCGACGAGATCATCGAAGACGCCAGGGCGTTCAGCGACACGGTCGCCGAGCGCATGCGCGCGCTGCACGTCGTGCCCGATGGACGCAGCAGCACCGTCTCCTCGACGACCTCGCTGCCGCAGTTCCCGACCGGTGAGGTGTCGACCGATGAGACCATCGATCTCATCACCGAGCGCCTCGAGGCAGCAGTCAAGACCATGCGAGACGTGCACGACGGCGTCGACGAGGAGGACCCGACATCGGCGGACGTCCTGCACGCCATCATCGAGCGCCTCGAGCAGTTCGCCTGGATGGTGAGCGCCGAGAACCGCTCGCCTGCGGGGCGCTGACCCCGAGCGCTTCCGCGAGGCCGTCGGGCCGTCAGGCTCCCTGACGCTCCGTCGGCCTCGTCACGTCTGGCCGGGGTGCGAGCCGGAGCGGAGTCCGCGCGGATCGTGGCGCACGTCATCCGCTGCGGTCGTCGAACGCAGCCGCCGGGGGAGGAGCATCCAGAAGGCGACCACGGCGAGCAGCGCCGCGACGAGGGCGATCACGCCGGCGACACGGTCGACGGTGAAGTCCACGATCAGCGCGGTGACTCCGATCGTCAGGGCCCCGATCACGAACAGGTCGGCCTTGACGATGCGCCCGGCGATGCGCACGAGTTCGGGCTTGCGTCGTCGACCGAAGAGCGCGCGGTGCATCCCAACAGGCGTGAGCGACAGCACGGTCGCGACCGCGGCGAGACCGACGAGCACGATGTACAGGGTGCGCTGCAGATCGTCGAGGTCGGTGAAACGGGGTTGGAAGGCGAGCGCGAGCAGAAAACCGGTGAGGATCTGAGTGCCCGTCTGCATCACGCGCAGTTCCTGCATGAGTTCGTCCCAGTTCCGATCGGCGCGCTCGTTCGGGGTCTCGTCACGCCCGTCGTCCCGGTCGTCAGCGATGTCGTCGGCCATCATGTCTCCCAGTGTCACGGGGCGGAACCGCCGCGTCCAGGGGCTTGCCCTCGGCGCCTCTCCGATGCTCGTCCGTGCGGATTCCGCACTCGGCGCCCGCACGGCGCCACCGGCCTGGCGCAGGCGTACCATCGAAGGATGACTGAAACCGAGTCGAAGACCAGCGCCGCCGAGGGCGTGGAGCCGCTGCAGCCGGTTCCGGGTCTCCTCACCGTGCTGGGTGCGGACGCCGGGGGTCTCTGCAGCGGAGGCGTCTGCCAGTTCCCGGCGTCCTCCGAGAAGAAGGCCGAGTAGGGCGGACGCCTCCGCCGGCGGTCAGTGCGCGCCGCTATGCGGAGCCGCTGTTGGGTCGTCGGTCGGCTTGCGGATGAAGAACGCGCCGGCCACCGTGACGGTCGCGATGACCGCGCCGATGAGGAACGCGACCTGCGACCCAGCGGCCACGGCTGCGGGCACCTCCGCTCCGCCGTGCGCGTTGACGATCACCGTGAACACCGCGACCATGACGGCGATGCCGGCTGCGCCCGCGACCTGCTGCACGGTGCCGATGACCGCGCTGCCGTACGAGTAGAACTTCGGGGTGAGCGAGGCCAGCGAGGCGGTGAAGAGCGGGGTGAACGACAGGGCGAGCCCCACGGACAGCAGGACCTGCGCGACCAAGACCACCCAGAACGGCGTGTTCACGTCGAGGGTCGTGTAGAACCACAGGGTGCCGGCCGCGAGGATCGCGCCGGGGATGAGGAGTACGCGCGTGCCGTGCTTGTCGTAGATGCGCCCGATCACCGGACCGAGCAGACCCATGGCGAGCGCACCGGGCAGGACGACGAGTCCCGCCCTGTCCGTCGGCAGCATCAGCGCCTTCTGCAGATACAGAGGGACGATCGTGATGCTGCCGAAGAAGGCGAGGGAGAGCAGGAACATCTGCGCCATCGAGAGCGAGAAGCCGAGCGACGTGAACACCCGCAGGTCGAGCAGTGCGTCGTCCTTGCGCTGGAGCACGACCTGGCGCCACAGGAACACGGCGAGGCCGATCACTCCGACGACCAGGGCGATCACGAGCGGTCCTGGGTTCGCACCGCCCTCGGCCAGGGAGCCGATCTGGCTGAGGCCGTAGACGATGCCGCCGAAGCCGAGCGCGGACAGCACGATCGACAGCACGTCGAGCGGAGCCTCCGTGGTCTCGCCGACGTTCGTGAGCCAGCGCCATCCGACGAACATCGCCGCGAGCGCGATCGGCAGCACGACCACGAAGATCGAACGCCAGCCGAAGTGGTCGAGAAGGAAGCCCGACATCGTCGGGCCGATCGAGGGCGCGAGCGACATGACGATGCTCACACGGCCCATCATGCGACCGCGCGACTCGTTCGGCACGAGGCTCATCATGGTGGTCATGAGCAGCGGCATCATCATGGCGGTGCCGCCGGCCTGCACGACGCGCGCGACGAGGAGGACCTCGAATCCCGGGGCGAACGCAGCGAGCAGCGTTCCGACGGAGAAGAGCGTGAGCGCGGCGAGGAAGACCTGCCTGGTCGTGAAGCGTCGCAGCAGGAAGCCCGTCGTGGGGATGACGACGGCCATCGTGAGCATGAACGCGCTCGTCACCCACTGTGCGGCGACGGGCGTGATTCCGAGGTCGTCGATGAGGTGCGGGATCGCCATCCCCATCGTCGTCTCGTTGAGGATCGCGACGAACGCCGCGGTGAGCAGAACCCAGATCACCCGCATGTCCTTGCGGGGGATGAGACCTGTGGCGGGGGTCGTCGTGATCGAGCCGGTATCGACGGCAGACATGCGGCCTCCTGAGGCGTCGGTGCGAGAGAGAAGTGTGCGAGTGCACGAGAGCGTTACAGCGTAACCGCACGCACAGACATTTCATTCCGAATTCTCAGGATCGATTTCCACACCCGCTCGTGCCCCCGTGTCTGAGCCTCTGGGTACGCTGGCCTGATGAGCATGGGCGGTCGACCCGGCGGCGGATTCCGGGGAGTGGACGAAGCGGCGCAGCGCCGTCTGAACGCCGCGGCCCCGCGCATCGTCGGTCTCGGGGCACGGGTGGTCGAGCTGTTCCGCCCCTATCGAGGCCGCATCCTCCTCACCGCCGTGCTCGTGGTCGCCGGCGCCGGCATCGCGGTGGTCCCTCCGCTGATCGTGCAGCGCATCTTCGACCACGCGCTGTTCCCGCTTTCGGGCGGCGGTCCGCACCTCGACCTCCTCGTGACGCTCGTGCTCGCGATGGTGGGGCTGTTCCTTCTGTCCGCCGTGCTCGGCGTGGCGCAGACCTGGCTCACCTCGACCGTCGGCAACAGCGTCACGGGAGATCTGCGGGTGCGGCTGTTCGAGCACCTGCAGGCGATGGAGCTGGGCTTCTTCACCCGCACCAAGACGGGCGTGATCCAGTCGCGGCTGCAGAACGACGTCGGCGGCGTCTCGGGCGTGCTCACGAACACCGTCACGAGCATCCTCGGCAACGCGGTCACGGTCGTGGCCTCGCTCGTGGCCATGATCCTCATCGATGTGCGGCTCACGCTGATCGCGGTCGTGCTCATGCCGTTCCTCGTGCTCGTGCAGCGTCGGGTCGGTCAGGTGCGGGCGCGCATCGCGGGAGAGACCCAGGAGTCGCTCTCCGAACTCACCTCGATCACGCAGGAGACGCTGAGCGTGTCCGGCATGCTGCTGTCGAAGTCGTTCAACAGGCAGCGGACGGAGTCGGCGCGGTACCAGGCGGAGAACCGCAACCAGGTGAAGCTCCAGGTGCGTCGCGCCATGAGCGGTCAGGGCTTCTTCGCCGTGGTGCAGGTCATCATGTCGAGCGTGCCGGCCGTGATCTACCTCGTCTCGGGCTACCTCATCGTCGGCGGCACCGGGGCCATCACCGCGGGGACGATCGTCGCCTTCACCACCGTGCAGGCCCGTCTGCTCATGCCGCTCATGGGGCTCATGCGGGTGTCGCTCGATCTGCAGACGTCGTCCGCGCTGTTCGCGCGCATCTTCGAGTACCTCGACCTGGTCCCGGAGATCACCGACGCGCCCGATGCGATCACCGTCGACGAGGCGCCGGGTCCACGAGGACGCATCGAGTTCCGCGACGTCGTGTTCCGGTATCCGGATGCCGCTCCCGACGCACGCGCGACGCTGCAGGGCGTGTCGTTCGTCGCCGAGCCGGGCCAGAACGTCGCGTTCGTCGGTCCGTCCGGCGCGGGGAAGACGACGGTGCTGTACCTCGCGCCGCGGCTCTACGAGGCGCACGGCGGCACGGTGCTTTTCGCGGGAGCCGACGTGCGCACCCTGACGCAGGAGTCGATCATCGACCAGGTGGGGATCGTGTCGCAGGAGACGTACCTGTTCCACGCATCCATCCGAGAGAACCTGCTCTACGCCAAGCCGGGAGCGACCGACGACGAGCTCGTGGCCGCATGCACCGCTGCCAACATCCACCACATCATCGCCGGCTTCGAGAAGGGCTACGACACGATCGTCGGCGAGCGCGGCTATCGGCTCTCCGGCGGGGAGAAGCAGCGCATCGCGATCGCCAGGGTTCTGCTCAAGGATCCGCCGGTGCTGCTGCTCGACGAAGCGACGTCCGCGCTCGACACGGTGTCGGAGCGGGTCGTGCAGGACGCGCTTGACGAGGCGTCTCGGGGTCGCACCACGCTGACCATCGCGCATCGCCTCTCGACGGTGATGAGCGCCGACATGATCCACGTGATCGACGCGGGGCGCATCATCGAGTCCGGCACGCACGAGCAGCTGCTCGAGAGAGGCGGGCTGTACGCCGAGCTGGCAGCCCAGCAGGTCGCGGCATCGCGCGTGCTGCGCACGGAGACCGTCGTCGACGCGGTCACGCCCGGCGTCCCCGCGCACCCGGAACGGCGGGCGGACCGCGCACCGGAGTGACGGCGTTCCGGCGTCAGTGCACGGAGAGGCCCCCGTCGACGAACAGGGAGTGGCCCGTCACGTACGAGGAGCCGGGGCCGGCGAGGAACACGGCGGCCCCGGCGAAGTCCTCGGGGAGTCCGTTCCGTCCGATCATGGTGCGTGCCGCGAGCGCGGAGATCTGCGCTGGGTCATCCTGAAGACGAGCATTCAGCGGGGTGAGCACGAAGCCGGGAACGAGGGTGTTGCTGGTGACGCCGGTTCCGCCCCACGCCTCAGCCTCCGAGCGCATGAGCGACTCGACGGCGCCCTTCGATACGCCGTAGATCCCGCTGGAGACGAATGCACGGTGCGCCTGCTGCGAGCTGATATGGATCAGTCGTCCGTAACCGCGTGCAGCCATGCCGGGCGCGAACCGCTGCCCGAGCAGGAACGGAGCGAGCGCGTTCACCGTCATCGTCGCGTCCCAGTCCTCCGCGGTGATCTCGGTGATCGGCGGGCGCATGTTGATGCCGGCCGAGTTCACGAGGACGTCGGGCTCGCCGTAGGGCACGACGGCGGCTTCCGCGGCAGCGAGGATACCAGCGCGCGTGCTCAGATCACCCACGACGCCCGCCGCGCGGCATCCGGCGTCCGTGAGCTCGGCAACCGTGCGTTCGATGCGCTCGGCGCCGCGCGCGACGATGACGACGGCAGCGCCTGCGCGCGCCAGAGCTGTCGCGATGCCCCGGCCGATCCCGGAGCTGCCCCCGGTGACCACGGCGGTGCGTCCGGTGAGGGAGAAGAGGCTGTCGAGGTAGGCGTTCATGAGGCTCCGGATCGGGCGGCGGGCTCACCGTCTCGGGTGGCGCACCGGTTGAGGGCGCTGACTCACCAGCTGAGCGCGGCGGCGAAGTCGGGGTCGGGGCGGGCGTCGGCGAAGGCGGGCAGGGCGCGCAGCTCGTCGAGGAACACCTCGACTTCGCGGGCGTATGCCGGGTCGGGATGCTCCTCGGCGATCGCGAGGAGAGGAGGGACGTCCATGGCGAGGATGAGCTCGATGCGCGCTGTGACAGCACTGCGCGCGCCCGCGTCGTCGAGAACCCGGATGCCGCCGCGCAGCGCGGCGAGGTAGTCGCGCAGCACGGGCAGATGCGCCTTGCCCTGAGTGATGGAACTGCCGTCGGCGCGCACACGCCAGCGCACCACAGCGTCGGGGATGACGTCGAACGCCGTGGCCCTCGTGTACATCTGCTGCGCCACGATCTGGTCCTCGTAGGCCACGCCCTCGGGGAACGTCAGCCCGTGCGCGTCCCAGAACGCCGTGCGGCTGAGCTTCGACCATGCCACGATGTTCGCCGAGGCGCGCGGATGCTCGAAGATCGTGGTGGCGTGCCGCTCCGGGGAGGTCGCCGCCGCCACCCAGGGCTGGATCCGGCCGGACGCGTATCCCGATCCATCGAAGCGCGAGCGCACGTAGGCCGCAGCGACGAAATCGCTGCCCGTGGCGTCGAGCGTGCCCATCATCCGCTCGAGCGCGTGCGGCGAGAGCTCGTCGTCCCCATCGAGGAAGCCGAGGTACGGCGTGTCCACGAGAGCGAGTCCGGCGTTGCGTGCGGCGCCGAGGCCGCAAGAGTCGGGCAGCCGCACGACGTGGAACCGGGCATCGTCGGCGGCTGCCGACGCGAAGATGTCGCCGGTGCGGTCGGTGGAGCCGTCGTCGATGAGGAGCGCCCGCCAGCGCCTCGCGGTCTGCGCCACGAGCGAGTCCAGCGCGGCGGGGACGAAAGCGGCGATGTCGCGGCCGGGCACGATCATCGTCACGAGCGGGGCGGGTGTCACCCGCAGAGTCTAGTGCGGGGCGAGATGCGGCCGGCGTTCCGTGACACCGCAGACGTGCGCGGGGTCAGCGCGACACGGCACGGACGGCGGCGGCGACGAGCATGGCCAGCTGCGCGGGGGCGTCATCGGGCAGATGCTCCCGCCCGAACGTGAACCGCACCGACGTCTGCGCCACCGCGGGCTCGATGCCGCACGCCAGCAGCACATGCGAGGGTTCGTCGCTGCCCGCCGCGCACGCCGAACCGCTGGAGGAGATCACGCCGCGACGCTCGAGCTCCAGGAGGACCGCTTCTCCGCTCGTGCCCTCGAAGGTGAAGCTCGCCGTGCCGGGAAGGCGATCGACCGGATCTCCCGTGAGCGCCGCCTGCGGCAGAGCGGCGAGAACGCCGTGGATGAACCTGCCGGTGGCGGCGGCGACCCGCGCGGCCACCTGCTCGCGTTCCCGTGCGGCGAGGTCGAGCGCGGTGGCGAGGCCCACCGCCCCGGCGACGTTCTCGGTCCCCGAGCGCCGTCCGCGCTCCTGGCCTCCGCCGTGGAGCAACGGCTCGAGGGGGATGCGTCCACGCACCGCGAGAGCGCCGATGCCCTTGGGAGCGCCGAGTTTGTGCCCCGCGATCGCGATCGCGTCGGCACCCGTGGCGTCGAGCGGCAGCCAGGCCGCGGATTGCACGGCATCGAGATGCAGGAGAGCACCGTGCCGGTGGGCCGTTTCGGACAGCGCAGCGGCGTTCTGCACCGTGCCGATCTCATTGTTGGCGTGGCCGACCGACACCAGGGCCGTCGGCTCGCGCAGCGACTCGTCGAGTGCCTCGGGGGTGATGCGCCCGCGCCCGTCCACGCCGATGACCGAGACGTCGACACCGTGAAGACGTCGCAGGTACGCGGCGGACTCGATGATCGATTCGTGCTCGATGGGCGAGACCGCCAGGCGCCTGCTGTGCGCCGCGAGGAGGATGCCCTTGACGGCGAGGTTGTTGGCCTCGGTGCCGCCACCGGTGAAGATCACGTCTCCCGTGCGCATGCCGAGCGCGCGCGCGACCCTCGCCCTCGCGTCGTCCAGTGCCCTCGCGGCCGCCTCGCCGACCGTGTGGTGGCTCGACGGGTTTCCGAAGACCCCGGTGAGGAACGGCGCCATGGCGTCGAGCACCTCGGGGCGCACGGGAGACGTGGCGGCGTGGTCGAGGTAGAGCATGACCGCTCAGTCGATCCGCACGTCGAGACCGAGGTCGAGCGCCCGCGCCGAGTGCGTGAGAGCGCCCACGGAGATGACGTCGACTCCCGTGGATGCGATCGCGCGCACGGTGGTGAGGTCGACGCCGCCCGATGCCTCGGTCTGCGCTCTCCCGTCGATGAGCGCCACTCCCGCGCGCAGGTCATCGATCGAGAAGTTGTCGAGGAGCACCGTGTGCGCTCCGCCGTCGAGCACCGCCGGGATCTGATCGAGCCGGTCCACTTCGACGACCACGTGTGTGGTGTGGGGCAGGTGGGAGAGCGCCTCGCGGAGAGCGCGCGCGAGATCTCGGCCGTCGCGCTGCAGCACCGCGAGGTGGTTGTCCTTCGCCATGACGGCGTCCGACAGCGACTGGCGATGGTTGCGCCCGCCGCCGCATGCCACGGCGTGGCGTTCGAACGCGCGAAGCCCGGGGGTGGTCTTGCGCGTGTCGGCGATGCGAGCGCCGGTGCCGTCGACCGCCTGCACGTACTGCGCCGTGAGGGTGGCGATCCCGCTCATGCGCTGGGTGAAGTTCAGCCCGACCCGTTCGGCCGTGAGGACGCCGCGCGCCGGACCCGTGACGGTGGCGAGCACGTCTCCCTCGCTGAAGCGGTCGCCGTCGCCGACGTGCACGTCGACCTGCACGGCGGCATCCGTGAGCGTGAAGGCGGCGGCGAACACCTCACCGCCGCTGAAGACCCCGTCCTCCCGGGCGACGAGGTCGGCGGTCGCCGTGGCGTCCTCCGGCAGCAGAGCGGTGCTCGTGAGGTCGCCCCACGGGGCGTCCTCATCGAGCGCGGCGGCGACGGTGCGGGTGATGAGGCGAGGAGTGAGCATCAGACGGTCTCCAGGTGGGGGATCTCGAGGAAGTGCGCGCCGACCGATGCCGGACGTGCGAGGGCGGCGGATGCCGTCGCCTCGGCGAGCAGCAGCAAGTTGGCGTCTTCGTGGTCGGCTGCGGACGCGCCGGCCGGCGGCGACACGGAACGCCAGGCACGGAACACGGCCAGAGCCCTGCGCAGTCCGTGTCGCGTGCGCAGCAGCCCGACCTCCTCCCACATCAGGCGCTGCAGGGCTGAACGTGAGAACGGCGGCGCCGTCGCGGCGGCGTCGGAGTCGCCGTCGTCGTGCATGATCGGCCCAGGTCCGCCGTGGACGGATGCCGCGTCCAGGGCCGTCCACGGTGCGCGAAGGGCCGCGGCTGCTCGTGCTCCGAAGACCGCTCCCTCGAGCAGCGAGTTCGATGCCAGGCGGTTCGCGCCATGCACTCCGGTGCGCGCGGTCTCGCCGACGGCGAAGAGCCAGGGGATCGTGGTCCTCCCGTCGAGGTCGGTACAGACCCCTCCCATGAGGTAGTGAGCGGCTGGCGTGATCGGCAGGGCCTCCTCGGCCCAGTCGTGGCCGCGTTCGCGCGTCACGCGGTCGATGGTCGGGAACCTCCGGGCGAGGCGCTCGGCCCCGAGCATCGTGGCGTCCAGACGTACGGGGGCGCCCTGTGCACCGGCGGTGCGGGCGATGGCGCGCGACACCACGTCACGGGGTGCGAGTTCGCCGTCGGGGTGGAAGTCGAACGCGAACCGGCGTCCGGTGTCGTCGATGAGCGTCGCGCCTTCGCCGCGAACGGCTTCGGAGATGAGGAACGGCGCCCCCGTCGCCAGCACCGTCGGGTGGAACTGCATGAACTCCAGGTCCGCCGCGGCTGCGCCGGCACGCAGCGCCGCGGCGATGCCGTCGCCGGTGATGCCGGCGGGATCGGTGGTGTGCGCGTACAGATGACCGGCGCCACCCGTCGCCAGGATCACGGCATCGGCGTCGCGATCTCTCGTCACGCCCGCCTCGAGCGATCGGATGCCCCTCACTGCGTGATCGGCGACGATGTCGAGAAGGAAGGCGTGTTCGACGACGTCGATGCCGGCGCGGCGCACGCCTGCGACGAGGGCGTGACGGATCGCCGCGCCCGTGGCGTCTCCGCCCGCGTGCACGATCCGGGCGTGGCTGTGAGCGGCCTCGCGACCGCGCAGCAGACGGCCGTGCGGATCGCGGTCGAAGCCGACGCCGCGAGCGGCGAGTTCCGCGATCCGTGCGGGAGCCTCGCGCACCAGCATCTCTACGGCGGCCGGATCGCAGAGCCCGGCGCCCGCGCTCAGGGTATCGGCGGCGTGCCGTGCCGCGGAATCACCCGGTCCGTACTCGCCGGCCACGCCGCCCTGCGCAAGCGCGGTGCTGCCGTCGCCGAGCTCGCCCTTCGTGACGACGGTCACGCGGTGGCCGGCCTCGTGGGCGTGCAGCGCCGCGGTCAGGCCCGCGATCCCCGAGCCGACGACGACGACGTTCATCGCGCGGCGGCCTGGGCCGGCGGCTTCGCGGCGAGCATCCGCTGCAACGCGACGCGTGCCGGTTCCGCGACGTCGGCGGGCACGGTGATGCGGTTCGGCGTTCGGCCGGCCACGAGCTCCTCGAGCACCCAGGCGAGGTAGCCGGGATGGATGCGGTACATCGTCGAGCACGGACAGACCACAGGGTCGAGGCAGAAGATCTCGTGCTGCGGATACTGGGCGGCGAGGCGGCGGACGAGATTGATCTCGGTGCCGACCGCGAACGTCGTCGGCTCGGTGGCGGCCTCGATGGCCTTGCGGATGTAGTCCGTCGATCCCGCCTCGTCGGCCGCGTCGACCACGTCCATCGGGCATTCCGGGTGCACGATGACCCGTACCCCCGGGTGCTGCGCACGGGCCTGCTCGATCTGCGCGACCGTGAACCGGCGGTGGACCGAGCAGAAGCCGTGCCACAGGATGACCTGCGCGGCCGTGAGCTCGTCGGCCGTGGACCCGCCGAGCGGACGGCGCGGGTTCCACATCGGCATCCGGTCGAGGGGCACTCCCATGGCTTTGGCGGTGTTGCGGCCGAGGTGCTGGTCGGGGAAGAACAGCACGCGGCGACCGCGTTCGAACGCCCACTCCAGCACGGTCCGCGCGTTGGACGAGGTGCAGACGATGCCGCCGTGGCGGCCCACGAAGCCCTTGATCGCCGCCGAGGAGTTCATGTAGGTGACCGGGATCACGGGGACCCGCCCGTCGGCGTCCTCCTCGTCGAGGTCGCCGAGCACGTCGGTGAGCTGCTCCCAGCACTCCTCGACCTGGTCGATGTCGGCCATGTCGGCCATGGAGCATCCGGCCGCGAGGTTCGGCAGGATCACGGCCTGTTCGGACGTGGAGAGCAGGTCGGCCGTCTCGGCCATGAAGTGCACTCCGCAGAACACGATGGCCTCGGCATCCGTTCGCGTCGTAGCGGCCGTGGCGAGCTGGAAGGAATCGCCGACGTAGTCTGCGTGCCGCACGACCTCTTCGCGCTGGTAGAAGTGTCCGAGCACGACGACCCGATCGCCCAGCGTCGCCTTCGCGGCGCGGATGCGCTCGTCGAGCTCCTGCTCGCCCGCCTCGCGGTACTCCGCGGGGAGCTCGCCCTGGCGCGGCGCTCCCACCGGGATCACATCCCCCATCGACGAGCCGGGGCCGTAGCCGGGGCGCGAGTCGAAGTCCCACGGCCCGACGGCGAGGTCGGTGCTGCAGGTCGCGTCGGCGGAGGCTCCGCGCACGATGGCCTGGAGGTGGTGATCGACCGAGGGGTCGAGGCGGCCGAGGGGGAGGGAGGCGGTGCTCATCGGATGCTCGTTTCTTCGGGTCGGAGCGGGCCGGTGTCGGCCAGCGCCACGTCGGTGTTGTAGCGGTAGAGGCGGGCGGGGCGGGGGTTCCCCGTGCGGAATCGGTCGGTGGGGATGAGGCTTCCGGAGGCGTCGACCTGACGGCGGAAGTTGGCGGGGTCCAGGCTTCTGCCGAGGATGGCCTCGTACGCCTCCCGCAGGTCCGCAAGGGTGAACTCCGCAGGCAGGAAGCCGTGGGCGACGCGGCTGTACCCGACCTTGTTGCGCAGTCTCCACAGGGCGTAGTCGATGATGTGGGAGTGGTCGAAGGCGAGCTGCGGCAGCTCGCCGACGTCGAACCAGCGCACGTTCTCGGGCGCGCGCCCGGATGCGCGGTGTGCGGCGCTCTGCGCGTCGACGTCGTCCTGCCGCAGCAGTGCCCAGTACACGATCGACACGACGCGGGTGGGGGAGCGGTCGACCGCACCGAAGGCGTAGAGCTGCTCGAGGTAGCTGGGGGCGAGGCCGGTGGTTTCGGCGAGTGTGCGCGCTGCCGCGTCGACAGGCGACTCGGTGTCGGTGAGCCATCCACCGGGGAGCGCCCACTGCCCGGCGAAGGGCTCCCTCGTGCGCAGGACGAGGGGGAGGGTGAGCACGGCACTGCCGCTCTCGGTGCGTCGCAGCGTGAGGATCACGGTCGACACCGCCACGCGGATGCTTTGAGTCATCTGTACCTTAACCTCCGAGGTCGATCTTAATGTCATCGGGACTCTTAGGCGAGTCCATGACGTCATACAGCGCCGAGTCCGAAACGTTATCTCCGCGGCGCCCGGGGGGTTGTCCTGGCATATCGGGTTTGTTAGGTTGGTGTCCTAACAAACCCGATGTGGGGTTTGCCCGGGTCTCGCAGAGACCCGGCTCCATCCGGAGATCCCTCCTGCAGTGCAGCACCGAGAGGAACGACCAATGATCCGCAATGGAAGGCGCAAGATCGCGCTCACCGCCGCGGCGGGGGCATCCGTCCTCGCCCTGGGCCTCACCGCCTGTGCGGGCGGCGGAGCCGGAGACGCAGACGGCGACGGCGACCGCGCGCTCCGCGTCTGGGCGGGAAGCCAGACGCCCATCACGCCCAACTACAACCCGTTCGCGCCCACCGTCCTGCATGGCGCGCTCGGACCCATCTACGAGCCGCTGTTCTTCTTCAACAAGACGTCGGACTCCGAGCCCGTCGGCCTCCTCGGCGACTCGTACGAGTACAACGACGACGGCACGGTCATCACCGTGACGCTCAAGCCCGACCTGAAGTGGAGCGACGGCGAACCGCTGACCGCCGACGACGTGGCCTTCACCTTCTCCTACGAGGCGAACAACCCCGAGGGGCAGGGGCTCGTCTCCGCCGAGGCCACCGACGACACGACCGTCGTGCTCACCTACTCGACGCCGCAGTACACGACGGAGTTCCAGCGCCTCGGGTCGACCTACATCCTGCCGGAGCACATCTGGGCAGAGATCACCGACTACGCGAACTTCGCCAACGAGGAGCCCGTCGGATCGGGCCCGTACGTCGTGTCGAAGACCACCAGCGAGTCGTACACCCTCGTCGCGAACGAGAACTACCGCGACGCCGACGACCTCGGGGTCAAGAAGGTCCAGTACATCGCGGTGGACAACAACCAGACCGCGCAGGATCTGCTGGCGGCGGGTGAGCTCGACTGGGCGGGCATGTTCATCCCCAACCCCGATGACGTGACCTCGAACGGCAAGATCGACTGGATCAACACGCCGCAGGACCCGACGGTCCTCTACACGTGCTCGAACGCCGCGCTGGGCTGCACGGGTCCGCAGACCGACGTCGCGGTCCGTCAGGCGCTGAACGCCGCGATCGACCGCTCGACCATCAAGGAGAAGGCGTTCGTCGGCCTCACGGGAGACATCTCTCCGACGTTCGCCCTGCTGCCGCGCGACGAGAAGTGGGTCGCCGACCCCGCCAACGAGGTGAGCCCGCAGACGGCGGATGCCGCCGAGGCCGGCGCGATCCTCGAGGCCGCCGGGTACACGAAGGGCAGCGACGGCTTCTACGGCAAGGGCGGAACCCCGATCGAGCTGAGCCTCATCTCGGTGGACGGCTGGACCGACTACAACGACGCAGCCAAGCTCATCGCCGAGGAGGCGGCGGCCGCAGGCATCAAGGTCACTCCGACCACGGTGCAGTGGCAGGAGTTCTCCGACGCCCGGCAGGGCGGGCAGTTCCAGCTCATCGTCGGGGGCGTCGTCGGCACCTCGGTCGCCGATCCGTTCCAGATCTACAAGGACTGGTTCGGCGGCACCCAGGTGCAGTCGACCAGCCCGGTCGGCACCGAGATCCCCGCGGGCCGGTGGAACTTCAGCCGCTACGACAACCCCGTCGTCGACCAGGCCGTGCTCGCGGCATCCGCGACGAACGACGAGGCGACCAAGAAGGAGCTGTACAGCACGATCCAGACGGAGATCGTCCGCGATCTGCCCTACATCCCGATCGTGATCAACGCGACCCAGACCTTCTACAACGCGAAGGACTACACGGGGTGGCCGACCGAGGACGACCTCTACGCCTTCCCGCCGTCGTGGGGCGCGATCGCCGCGGGGTACATCCTCACGCAGCTGGAGCCGGCGAAGTAGGCCGCATCGGAAAGGGGAAGCAGGAGAGCCAAGGACCGGTGACATGAAGTTCTATGCACGACGGATCGGGTTCTACGCGTTCACGCTGTGGGCCGCGATCTCCCTCAACTTCCTGCTTCCCCGGCTGATGCCGGGGAACCCGGCGGACATCATGATCGCCAAGATGCAGCGGGCGGGCGGCGAGGTCTCCGAGACCACCATCCGCAACATCAAGCTGCTCCTCGGCGGCGACGATTCCTCGCTGTGGGAGCAGTACCTCGCCTACTGGGGGCGCATGTTCCAGGGCGACCTCGGCGTCTCGGTCACGAAGTTCCCGACCCCCGTATCCGAACTCATCGGGCAGGCGCTGCCATGGACGCTGATCCTCGTCGGCACCGCCACCGTCATCTCCTTCCTTCTCGGCGTCGTGCTCGGGGCGTGGGCCGGCTGGAAGCGGGGGACGTGGGTCGACCACCTGATCCCGGCGACGACGGTGCTGCAGTCCATCCCGTACTTCTGGATGGCGCTGCTCCTCGTCGCGGTGTTCGCGGTCGGGCTCGGCTGGTTCCCCATCTTCGGCGGGTACGACGTCTTCGACTTCCCCGACGGCCCCGAGCCGACGTGGGCCTTCTTCTCGAATGCGCTCTCGCACGCGATCCTGCCGGCGTCGACCATCGTGATCTCCTCGGTGGGCGGCTGGATGTTCGGCATGCGCAACATGATGGTGTCGACGCTCGCGGAGGACTACGTCCTCACGGCGGAGGCGAAGGGGCTCCGCCCGCGGCGCATCCTCACCACCTATGCCGCGCGCAACGCCGCGATCCCGTCGATCGCCGGGTTCTCGATCACGCTCGGATTCGTCGTCGCCGGCTCGATCGTGATGGAGCAGGTCTTCACCTACCCGGGGATCGGGAAGCTCATGTTCCAGGCCGTCACGAACAACGATTACGCGCTGATGCAGGGGCTGTTCCTCGTGATCACCATCACGGTGCTCGCCGCCAACTTCTTCATGGACCTCGTCTACGGCCTCATCGACCCGAGGGCTCGCCAGAATGTCTGACTTCGACAACACCACGCTGGTCGCCGACGAACGGCCGACCACCTCGCGCGCGACCACGATCGCATTGGCCACGGCGCCGCGGTCGACGCGTCGCCGGATCCTCCCGAGCACCTCGCCGAAGTTCATCGTCGGCGCGGTCATCGTGCTGGCGATCGTGCTCTTTGCGATCATCGCACCGCTCTTCTCGCAGAACCCGCGCAGCACCGACAACGCGGCCCTGCAGCCGCCGTCCGCCGAGCACTGGCTCGGCACCACCAAGCTGGGCAACGACATGTTCGCGCAGCTCGCGATCGGGGCGCAGGGTTCGCTCCTCGTCGGTGTCACGGCCGGCGGCATCGCCATCGTGCTGTCGCTCGTGTTCGGAGTGCTGGCGGGGTACCTCGGCGGCTGGCGGGAGGACGGCCTCGCCCTGCTGACCAACGTGATGATCGTCATCCCCGGTCTCCCGCTGGTCATGGTGATCGCGTCGTTCGTCCCCGACCGCAGCTGGCAGCTCGTGGCGTTCGTGCTCGGCATCACGTCCTGGGCGGGTGCCGCGTACGTCCTCCGGCTCCAGACCCGCTCGTTGCGGACGCGGGACTACGTGTCGGCGTCGAAGGTCGCCGGGGAGCGGTCGCTCCGGGTGATCCTCGTGGAGATCATGCCCAATCTCCTGCCGCTGTTGACCGCCCAGTTCCTCTTCGCGATCATCTTCGCGATCCTCGGCGAAGCGGGCCTGTCCTATCTCGGGCTCGGACCGAACTCGTCGATCACCTGGGGCTCCATCCTCAACGACGCGCAGTCGGGGCAGGCGCTCGGGCGTGGCGCGTGGTGGTGGTTCGTGCCGCCGGGGCTCATGATCGCCCTGCTCGGCGCAGGTCTTGCGCTGATCAACTTCGCCATCGACGAGATCATCAACCCGAAGCTGCGCACTGCGCCGGCCGCGGCCCGGCGGGTGCGGAAGGCAGCCAAGATCAAGGGGGTCGCGGCATGACCGAGGCGGTTCTGACGGCACGGGACGTGTCGATCGAGTACGAGGTGGATCCACCCGTCAAAGCCGTGCGTGACGTCTCGCTCGCGCTCCACCGCGGTGAGATCCTCGGGCTCGCGGGGGAGTCGGGATGCGGCAAGACCACTCTCGCGTACGGGCTGAACCGGCTGCTGAAGGCGCCCGCGTTGATGACGTCGGGACACATCACGTTCCACGACCGGTCCGGCACGGATATCGACGTGGTCGGCCTCGACGGGGAGGGGCTCCGCGCGTTCCGCTGGGACAAGATCTCGATGGTGTTCCAAGGCGCCATGAACTCGCTGAACCCGGTGATCTCGGTGCGGGCGCAGATCTTCGACATCTTCGACACGCATCGCCCGGGCATGTCGAGGCGCGAGAAGCAGGCGCGAGCCGAGGAGCTGCTGACGCTGGTGGGCGTCGACCCGGCACGGCTGACGTCGTTCCCGCACGAGCTGTCCGGCGGCATGCGGCAGCGGATGATGATCGCGATGGCTCTGGCGCTGGACCCGCAGGTGATGATCATGGATGAGCCGACGACGGCATTGGATGTGGTGGTGCAGCGGGGGATCATCCGGGAGATCATGCGGCTGCGGGAGCGGCTGGGGTTCGCGGTGATCTTCATCACCCACGACCTGCCGATGCTGATCGAGATCAGCGATCGGATCGCGGTGATGCTGCAGGGGCAGATCGTCGAGGAAGGCACGGCGGAGCAGATCTACCGGGCTCCTCGGCACGAGTACACGAAGCGGTTGCTGTCGAGCTTCCCGTCGCTGAAGGGCGAACGCGGCGACTTCGTCCGCACCGGGATCCAGGAGGGAGCGCGATGAGCACGGATGTCGTCGCATCGAGACGCGAATCGCTCGAGGCGCGCAACCTGGTGAAGGACTTCCCGCTCCGCTCGGGACTCCGCACGAGCGTCCTGCATGCCGTGAAGGACGTGTCGTTCACCGTGGAGGCGGGGAAGACCGTCGCCCTCGTCGGAGAATCGGGGTCGGGCAAGTCGACGATCGCGCGGATGCTCATGAAGCTGGAGACCCCGACCTCGGGGCAGATCCTGCTCGACGGGGAACCCGCCGGGACGAGGGGGCGGCCGCTGGCACGCTACCGGCGGGACGTGCAGATGGTGTTCCAGGATCCCTTCGCGTCATTGAACCCGTTCCACACCATCGCGCATCATCTGGAGCGCCCGATCCGGATCCACCATCCTGAGCTGTCGCGCGACCAGGTCCGGTCACGGGCGCTCGAGCTCCTCGAGCGGGTGCGGCTGTCGCCGGCCGCGTCGTTCGCGGAGCGGCGTCCGCATGAGCTTTCGGGCGGGCAGCGGCAGCGCGTCGCGATCGCGCGGGCGCTGGCTCCTGGCGCGCGGTTCATCGTCGCCGACGAACCGGTCTCGATGCTCGACGTGTCGATCCGGCTCGGGGTGCTGAACCTGCTCGCCGACCTGCAGCGGGAGGAGAACCTCGGCGTGCTCTACATCACGCACGACCTCGCCACCGCCCGGCACTTCTCCGACGAGATCATGGTGCTGTACAAGGGCGACGTCGTGGAGCGAGGCCCCGCCGACCAGGTCATCCTCCACCCACGGCACGACTACACGAAGACGCTCCTCGCCGCGGCCCCCGACCCCGACGAGCACGGCCGCCTCCGCGACGAGGTCCGCGCCGAGCTCGCCCGCTGACCCACTCACCCCCCCCGACTCACCTCGCTCCGGTATCAGTTGTGGTCGGAAATCGGGCCTGAAACCGACCACAACTGATACCGGAGGGGAGCGGGGGCTAGACTGAAGCCACAACAGAAGACAGGCCGCACGACGCGTGCGGGAGAGCCCGGTGCACGTAGCCGGGCACCGAAGGAGCAAGCCTCCCCGCCAATCTCTCAGGTACCCCCACCGCTCGCGTCCGGCCGCTCTGGAAAGAGATGCATCAGCATCCGCCGACGGTGAAAGCCCCGCGAGGGGCGAAGCTCTCAGGCCCATGACAGAGGGGGAGTTCCGAGGAACGGCGACGCCGCTGTTCCACCCGTTCCAGCCCGGGAGAACTCCATGTCCGACCCCCGCCATACCCCGCTGCGTGAGCGCCATGAAGCGCTCGGCGCCTCGTTCACCGACTTCGGCGGCTGGCAGATGCCGGTGCGCTACACGTCCGACCTCGCCGAGCACCACGCCGTGCGCCAGGCGGCCGGCATCTTCGACATCTCGCACATGGCCGAGTTCACCGTCCGCGGCGCGGGAGCGGCCGACTACCTCGACTACGCACTCGCCGGGCGGCTCTCGGCGCTCGCGGTGGGCAAGGCGAAGTACTCGCTGCTGCTCGCCGAGTCCGGCGGGATCGTGGATGACGTCATCGTCTACCGGTTGCAGGACGACGACTTCCTCATCATCTCCAACGCGGGCAACCGGGGTGCCGTGCGCGCGGCCCTCGTGCAGAGGGCGGACGGGTTCGAGGTCGACGTCGCCGACGTCTCCGACGACTACGCGCTGATCGCCGTGCAGGGCCCGAAGGCCGAGAGCGTCGTCTCGACGACCCCGGGCATCGACGAGGTCAGCATCCCGTGGGCCGAGCAGAAGTACTACGCGTGGGCGTCCGCGTCGTTCGCAGGGAAGCCGCTCCTGCTCGCCCGCACCGGCTACACGGGCGAAGACGGGTTCGAGCTCCTGGTCTCAGCGGCCGACGCCGCCGCCCTGTGGGACGCCCTCCTCGCCGCCGGTGAGCCGCACGGTCTGGTGCCTGCGGGACTCGCGGCCCGCGACACGCTCCGTCTGGAGGCGGGGATGCCGCTGTACGGCCACGAGCTCACCCTCGACACGAAGCCGGCGCAGGCCGGTCTCGGGCGCGTGGTCGTGACCGCCAAGGAGCGATTCGTCGGCAAGGACGCCGTGGAGCCGGCATCCGACGCCCCGGTGCTCGTCGGCCTCGTCGCCGGAGGGCGGCGCGCGGGTCGAGCGGGCTACGCCGTCGTCGCCGAAGACGGGACGCCGCTCGGCGAGATCACCAGCGGCGCCCTCAGCCCGACCCTCGGCCACCCGATCGCGATGGCCTACGTGACCCCGTCTTCCGCGGACGAGGGAACCGCAGTATTCCTTGATGTGCGGGGGACGAGGATCCCCGCGACCGTGACCGCCCTGCCTTTCTACCGGAGGACCAGATGACCGACCTCAACGCCCTCAAGTACACCGACGAGCACGAGTGGATCGCCGGCGACGGCGACACCGTGACGGTCGGCATCACCGACTACGCCGCCGAGAAGCTCGGCGATGTCGTGTTCGTCGAGCTGCCGGCCGTCGGCACCGAGATCTCGGCGGGCACCGTCGTCGGCGAGATCGAGTCGACGAAGTCGGTCGGCGAGCTCTACGCACCCGTCTCCGGCACGGTCGTCGAGATCAACGACGCGGTCGTCGACGACCCCTCGCTCGTGAACGCCGAGCCGTTCGACGGCGGCTGGCTCATCAAGGTCTCCGTCGCCGCCGGCGCGCTCGACGGACTGCTCGACCGCGACGCCTACGTCGCTCTGACGGAGGGCTGATCGACTCGTGGCCTCTTTCGCCGATCGCCATATCGGAACCACGGCCGAGGCGCAGCGCATCATGCTCGATGCGCTGGGCGTGTCGTCCGGGCTCGAGGACTGGGAGCCTGCCGAAGCGCTGATGCGCCAGGCCGTTCCGGCCTCCATCTACACCGCGGCATCCGAGGACTCGGTGATCCCGCGCGCCGCGACCGAGACCGAGGCGCTGGCGGAGCTGCGCGCCCTGGCCTCCCGCAACACGGTGAACCGGCCGATGATCGGCCTCGGCTACTACGGCACGATCACTCCGCAGGTGATCCAGCGCAACGTGCTGGAGAACCCGTCGTGGTACACCGCATACACGCCGTACCAGCCGGAGATCTCGCAGGGACGCCTCGAGGCCCTCATCAACTTCCAGACCATGGTCGCCGACCTCACCGGGCTCAGCACCGCGAACGCGTCGATGCTCGACGAGTCCACCGCGGTCGTCGAGGGGATGCTGCTCGCACGGCGCGCGTCGAAGTCGACCTCTCCGGTCTTCGCGGTCGACGCGGACACGCTCCCGCAGACGAAGGCGCTGCTGGAGCACCGCGCAGCAGCCGTCGGCATCCGGCTCGTCGAGGTCGACCTCGCCGGCGGAGAGGAGCTCCCTGCCGAGCTCTTCGGCGTGTTCGTGCAGTATCCGGGCGCCTCGGGGCGTGTCTGGGATCCGACGGCCGTCATCGACGCCGCGCACGCCGCGGGAGGCCTCGCTGTGGTCGCGGCCGACCTCCTCGCGCTCACGCTCATCTCCTCGCCGGGCGCGCTCGGCGCCGACGTCGCCGTGGGCACGACGCAGCGCTTCGGCGTGCCGATGGGCTTCGGCGGTCCGCACGCCGGGTACATGGCCGTGCGCTCTGGGCTCGAGCGTCAGCTTCCCGGTCGCCTCGTCGGCGTGTCGGTGGATGCCGACGGCAAGCCCGCCTACCGCCTGTCGCTGCAGACCCGTGAGCAGCACATCCGCCGCGAGAAGGCGACCTCGAACATCTGCACCGCTCAGGTGCTGCTGGCAGTGATGGCCTCGATGTACGCGGTGTACCACGGCCCAGACGGACTGCGCGCCATCGCCGCCGAGACCGCGGCCAAGGCCGCGATGCTCCGCGACTGGCTCGTCGACGCCGGTGTCGAGGTCGTCCACGACTCCTTCTTCGACACGCTGCGCGTGCGGGTGCCGGGTCGTGCGGCCGAGTTCGCCGCGCAGGCGCATGACGGATACGGCATCCTGCTGCACGTGGCGGATGCCGACACCATCGGCATCTCGGTCGACGAGACCACCACTGTGAGCGAACTGCATCAGGTCGCGATGGTCTTCGGCGGCAAGCAGGAGCGCGTGTTCGGCTTCTTCGGCAGCGGGTCGCAGGGCGCGCTGCCCGACGGCCTGCTCCGCGCGCAGGACTACCTCACGCACCCGGTCTTCCATGCACACCGCAGCGAGACCGCCATGATGCGGTATCTGAAGACGCTTGCCGACCGTGACTACGCGCTCGACCGCGGCATGATCCCGCTCGGCTCGTGCACCATGAAGCTGAACGCCGCGACCGAGATGGCGGCGATCACGTGGCCGGAGTTCGCCGGCATCCACCCCTTCGCGCCCGCCTCCGACGTGCAGGGCTATCTCGAGCTCATCACGCAGCTCGAGGGCTGGCTGGCCGAGGTGACCGGCTACGACGCGGTGTCGCTGCAGCCCAACGCCGGTTCGCAGGGCGAGCTGGCAGGCCTCCTCGCCATCCGCGGCTACCACCACGCCAACGGCGACACGAACCGCACGGTGTGCCTCATCCCGTCGTCGGCGCACGGCACGAACGCGGCCTCGGCCGCGCTGGCGGGCATGAAGGTCGTCGTGGTCGCGACCGACGAGCTGGGCAACGTCGACCTCGCCGACCTGCGCGCCAAGATCGCGCAGCACGCGGACGAGCTCGCCGCGCTCATGATCACGTACCCCTCCACGCACGGCGTGTACGAGCACGACGTCGTGGAGATCACCGCCGCCGTGCACGAGGCCGGGGGGCAGGTGTACGTCGACGGCGCCAACCTCAACGCGCTGCTCGGCTACGCACGCTTCGGAGACCTCGGCGGCGACGTCTCGCACCTCAACCTGCACAAGACGTTCGCGATCCCGCACGGCGGCGGCGGCCCCGGTGTCGGACCGGTCGCGGCCAAGGCGCACCTCGCGCCGTTCCTCCCTTCGCACCCCCTCGCCCAGCGTGCCGAGCACGCCGGCGGGTACGTGTTCGACGGCGGCCCGATCTCGGGTGCACCGTACGGCTCCGCCGGCGTGCTGCCGATCTCGTGGGCGTACGTGCGGATGATGGGGGCCGATGGGCTGCGTCGGGCGACGGCATCCGCCGTCCTGTCGGCGAACTACATCGCCGCCCGCCTGGGCGAGCACTACCCGGTGCTCTACACCGGTGAGAACGGCCGTGTCGCGCATGAGTGCATCCTCGACCTGCGTCCGCTCAAGGAGGCCACCGGCGTCACGGTCGACGACGTCGCCAAGCGACTCATCGACTACGGCTTCCACGCGCCGACCATGTCGTTCCCGGTCGCGGGCACGCTGATGGTCGAGCCGACGGAATCGGAGGACATCGGCGAGATCGAGCGGTTCATCGAGGCGATGATCATGATCAAGGCCGAAGCGGATGCCGTCGCAGCAGGCCGCTGGAGCGCCGACGACAACCCCCTCGTGAACGCGCCGCACACCGCGGTCTCGCTCATCGCGGGGGAGTGGTCGCACCCGTACACGCGCGAGGAGGCCGCGTACCCCGTGCACTCTCTCGTGGCCGGCAAGTACTGGCCGCCGGTGCGTCGCATCGACCAGGCGTACGGCGATCGAAACCTCGTGTGCGCGTGCCCGCCGGTCGAGGCGTTCGCCTGAGCGGCTTCGCGACGAATCGTCGGCGCCGTGCCCCTCGAGGGCGCGGCGCCGACGTCTTTCTGTCGCCCCGAGTCGTCATGTGTCGCGCATGTGTCCAGATGGTCGCAACTCAGTAACGGTTCATTCACGGAGTGCGGCTTATCCGCCGGCGGCGGGTTACGCTCAACTATCCCTGCGCGCCCGACGACGCGCGCGCAGTCCGATGAATCGTCCACAGGAGGACAACAGTGAAGCGCAACAAGATCGCCCTGGCGGGCGCGGCGCTGCTGGCTGTCGGTGCGCTGGCCCTCGCGGGCTGCGCCGGCGGTGGCGGCGGCAACAACTCCGGCGGCGCAGGCGAGGGCGGCAAGACCGACCCGGATGCCATCATCACGACCAACGGCTCCGAGCCGGAGAACCCGCTGATCCCGACCAACACCAACGAGGTCGGCGGCGGCAAGATCCTGGACGAGATCTTCGCCGGTCTCATCTACTACGACGCCGATGGCAAGCCGGTCAACGACATGGCCGAGAAGATCACCACGGAAGACCCGCAGCACCTCACGGTGGAGCTCAAGGAGGGCCAGAAGTTCACCAACGGTGAAGAGGTCACCGCCGACAACTTCATCAAGGCGTGGAACGAGGGAGCCAAGGCCTCGAACAAGCACCTCTCGAGCTACTTCTTCGAGGACATCGAGGGCTTCAGCTGGGACGAGGACAGCGAGCTGACCGGTCTGCAGCAGGTCGACGACTACACCTTCACGATCGCCCTCAACAAGCCCGCGTCGGACTTCGCGCTGCGCCTCGGCTACTCGGCGTTCTACCCGCTCCCCGACGTCGCGTTCGAGGACATGGCGGCATTCGGTGAGAACCCGATCGGCAACGGCCCCTACAAGCTCGACGGCGACGGCGCGTGGCAGCACGACGTCAAGATCGACCTCGTGCGCAACGACGACTACCAGGGTGGCCGCAAGGCCGCCAACGGCGGTCTGACGATCAACTTCTACGCGACGCAGGAGGCCGCCTACGCCGACTTGCAGAGCAACAAGGTCGACGTCATCGACGCCATCCCGGCGATCTCGCTGCCGACGTTCCAGGACGACCTGGGCGACCGTGCCGTGAACCAGCCGTCTGCGGTGTTCCAGTCGTTCACCATCGGCCAGTTCCTGCCGCACTTCTCGGGCGAGGAGGGCATCCTGCGCCGCCAGGCCATCTCGATGTCCATCGACCGTGACCAGATCACCGAGAAGATCTTCTCGGGCACCCGCACCCCGGCCAAGGACTTCACGTCACCGGTCATCGCCGGATGGTCCGACTCGGTCCCCGGCAACGAGGTCCTCGAGTACAACCCGGAGAAGGCGAAGGAGCTGTGGGCCGAGGCCGACAAGATCTCGCCGTGGGACGGCGAGTTCCAGATCGCGTACAACTCGGATGGCGGACACCAGGAGTGGGTCGACGCCGTCACGAACCAGATCAAGAACACGCTCGGCATCGAGGCGTCCGGCGCCCCGTACCCGACGTTCGCCGTGATCCGCGAGCAGGTCAACAACCGCACGATCAAGACCGCTGCGCGCTCCGGCTGGCAGGCGGACTACCCGGGTCTGTACAACTTCCTCGGGCCGCTCTACGCCACCAACGCCGGCTCCAACGACGGCGACTACTCCAACCCGAAGTTCGACGAGCTGCTCGCGGCCGGCATCAGCAACCCTGACGCCGACGCGCAGATCGAGGACTTCACGAAGGCGCAGGAGATCCTCTTCAACGATCTCCCGGCCATCCCGCTGTGGTACTCCAACGTGACCGGTGGGTACAGCGAGAACGTCGACAACGTCACGTTCGGCTGGAACTCCGTGCCGCTGTACTACCAGATCACGAAGGCTGCCGAGTAAGTCAGACGGAACACAGAACCTGCGGGGCGGTGACGAACCACGTCACCGCCTCGCGGGCTGTTCTCGTCTACCCTGCTCGCTTTCCTGCGGAAAGGACAGCGGATGCTCAGCTACATCCTCAGACGTCTGTTGCAGGTGATCCCGGTCTTCTTCGGGGCCACGCTGCTCATCTACTTCCTCGTGTTCGCCATGCCGGGAGACCCGATCCTGGCCCTCTTCGGCGACCGGACACCGAACCCCGCGCTCGTGGAGGCGCTTCGCGAGCAGTACCACCTGAACGATCCGTTCATCGTCCAGTACTGGTACTACATCAGCGGCGTGTTCCAGGGCGACCTCGGTGACACCTTCTCGGGCCGCCCCGTTTCGGCGGTGCTCGCCGAGACGCTTCCGGTCACCGGCCGGCTCGCGGTCATGGCCATCGGCATCGAGTTCACACTCGCGATCATCATCGGCACCGTCTCGGCCCTGCGCAAGGGCAAGGCCTTCGACAACGTCGCGCTCACGGTCGCCCTCGTCGCGATCGCGATCCCGATCTTCGTGCTCTGCTTCCTCGCGCAGTACTTCCTCGCGATCCAGTGGGGCTGGTTCAACCCGACCGTCGGCGCGGACAACGACTGGGGCGGTCTCTGGCTCCCGGCACTCGTGCTGGGCTTCAGCCTCTTCGCGGTGAGCATGCGGCTCATGCGCAGCTCCGTCATCGACACGCTCAACCAGGACTGGGTGCGCACGGCCTACAGCAAGGGCCTCTCGCGCAGCCGCGTCATCCCGGTGCACGTGCTGCGCAACTCGCTGATCCCGGTGATCACGAACTCCGCCACCAACTTCGGTGTCCTCCTCGTCGGCGCGACCGTCACCGAGGGGATCTTCAACGTGCCGGGAGTCGGCAACACGCTCTATCAGGCCGCGATCCGCGGTGAAGGACCCACGGTCGTGTCCTTCGTGACCGTGTTCGTGATCCTGTACGTGCTCGTCAACCTTGTCATCGACCTTCTCTACGGTCTGCTCGACCCGAGGATTCGCTATGTCTGATCCCACGACGCAGAAACACTACGTCGCCCCCGTCGAGACGGAGTCCATCTCGGTCGATGCCGTGCGCATCTCCGAGAAGCCCAGCAACCTGTGGCGGGATGCGTGGCGCGACCTCCGTCGTCGTCCGCTCTTCTGGTTCTCCGTCGTCCTGGCGGCGCTGTTCATCGTCATCGCGGTGTGGCCGTCGCTCTTCACGAACGTCGACCCGCGCAAGTGCGACCTCATGTTCAGCAACGAGGGGCCGGCCGAAGGCCATCCGCTGGGATTCACCTTCCAGGGCTGCGATATCTACGCGCGTCTGATCTGGGGCGCCCAGACCTCGCTCGCCGTCGGCCTCATCGCGACCGCGATCTCCGCGGTCCTCGGGCTCATCATGGGGGCGCTCGCCGGCTTCTACGGCGGATGGCTCGACGCACTGCTGTCGCGCGTCGGTGACATCTTCTTCGCCATCCCGTACATCCTCGCGGCCGTCGTCGTCATGACGGTGTTCTCGGACTCGCGCTCGGTGTGGACGCTCGCTCTCGCCATCGGCGGGGTCGCCCGGGCGTCCACGGCTCGTGTGGTGCGTGCGGAGATCCTGCGCGTGCGGCAGGCGGACTTCGTCATGGCGTCGCGTTCGCTCGGTCAGTCGCGGTTCGCCACCTTGGTGAAGCACGTCGTCCCCAACGCGATCGCCCCGCTGCTCGTCGTGTCGACCCTCGGCCTCGCCGCGGCGATCGTCGCCGAGGCGACGCTGTCGTTCCTCGGCGTCGGCCTCGGCAGCAACGTGATGTCCTGGGGCAACGACATCAGCCAGGCCCAGGCCGCGCTGCGAGTCGCCCCGATGGCCCTCATCTACCCGTCGATCGCGCTCACGCTCGCCGTGCTCGCGTTCGTGACCCTGGGCGAGCTCATCCGAGACGCCCTCGACCCGAAGGCGAGGGCGCGTCGATGAACGACCTCACCCCACAGATCCCCCTGCTCAGCGTCCGCGACCTGCGCGTCGCGTTCCGCACGCAGGAGGGCTTGCGCGAGGTCCTGCACGGCGTCAGCTTCGACGTCATGCCGGGCGAGACCGTCGCCATCGTCGGCGAGTCGGGTTCGGGGAAGTCGACGTCGGCCACGGCCATCGTCAACCTCCTGCCCGGTACAGGCACGATCACGGGCGGCTCCATCACCCTCGACGGCCGCGAGCTCACCACGCTCGGCCGGAGTGCGATGGAGGACGTCCGCGGCAAGGACATCGGCTTCGTGCCGCAGGACCCCATGTCGAATCTGAACCCCGTGTGGAGCATCGGATTCCAGGTGAAGGAGGCGATCCGCGCCAACGGCATCGCGCACAGTCGCGAAGCCGTCAAGGCACGTGCCGTCGAGGTGCTGCAGCAGGCCGGACTCGCCGACGCGGCCAAGCGCCTGCACCAGTTCCCGCACCAGTTCTCCGGCGGCATGCGGCAGCGCGCGCTCATCGGCATCGGTCTCGCGGCGGATCCGAAGCTGCTGATCGCCGACGAGCCGACGTCCGCGCTCGACGTGACGGTGCAGCGCGTGATCCTCGATCACATGGCTTCGCTGACGCGGGACAAGGGAACGTCGGTGCTGCTCATCACCCACGATCTCGGCCTGGCCGCCGAGCGCGCCGAGAAGATCATCGTGATGAACAACGGGAACATCGTCGAGGCCGGCCCGAGCAGGCAGATCCTCGAGGACCCGCAGCACCCATACACGAAGCGACTGGTCGGCGCCGCGCCGAGCATCGCGTCCCAGCGGATCCAGGCGGTCGTGGAAGACCGGGGCATCGAGACCCTCGACGACCTGGCCGACATCCCGCCCACCGTTCGCGTCGCCGGGCTCACGAAGGACTACAAGATCCGGCAGGGCAACTTCCGGAGCGAGGCGTTCCGTGCGGTGGACGACGTGTCGTTCGAGATCCCGCGCGGCAAGACGCTGGCGCTGGTCGGCGAGTCCGGATCCGGCAAGTCGACCGTGGCGAAGATGGTGCTCAAGCTCGAGGAACCCACCAGCGGAACCATCGAGATCGACGGCCAAGACGTCTCGCGTCTGTCCGCTGCCCAGGCGTTCGGCCTCCGTCGCCGGATGCAGCCGGTCTTCCAGGACCCGTACGGGTCGCTGGACCCGCTGCGCAACATCGGCAACACGATCGCCGAGCCGCTGCAGATCCACGGGGTGGGCGATCGCGCATCGCAGCGTCAGCGCGTGCAGGAGCTGCTCGATCAGGTCGCCCTGCCGCAGGCGCTCGCGACGCGGTACCCGAACGAGCTGTCGGGCGGACAGCGCCAGCGCGTGGCCATCGCCCGCGCCCTGGCGCTCAAGCCGGACATCGTGGTGCTCGACGAGGCCGTGTCCGCCCTCGACGTCCTCGTGCAGGACCAGATCCTCAAGCTCCTCGCCGACCTGCAGTCGGAGCTCGGACTCACGTACCTTTTCATCACGCACGACCTGGCGGTCGTCCGGGTCTCCAGCGACCTGGTCTGCGTGATGGAGAAGGGGCGAGTGGTCGAGCAGGGCACCGTGGACGAGATCTTCGCCAATCCGCAGCAGGCCTACACGGAACGGCTGCTCCAGGCCATCCCCGGCGCATCGATCGCCCTGGGCGGCCGCGGCGCGTGAGCGCTGCATCCGGGCCCGAGCCCGCGCGGACGTACCGCGCGGGCTCGGGCGGCGTCTCCTTCTGGCTGAGCGTCCTCCTAGCCGTCTTCCTGCTGGGCGACGCATTCCTCAAGGCGGGGTGGTCACGCACCGTGCTGCTCGCGCCGTGGGTCCTGCTCGGCGTGTGGATCGTCTACGAGATCGCCTACGTCTCCTCGGTGCGCGTGGATGCCGACGGCGCCGTCGTGCGGAACATGCTGCGCCGCACGACGTTCCCCTGGGACCGCGTGCGCGACATCGACCTCCGCTGGCAGCTCGTCTTCTCGCTCGACGACGGGCGGGATCTGTCGTGCTGGGGCGGTCCGGCCACGGCGCGGCCGCCGCGCGCCACGGCCGACGGCGAGAGCGTGCGCGTGCCGGCATCCGTCCGGGCGCTGACGGAGGTCCGCGATCTCTGGCAGGCCGATCGCGGGAGTGCCTCCGGCGACCCCATCCGGCGTACCTGGGATGTCCCTGCGCTGGTCGCTCTCGGCGTGATCGTGGTGTGGGCCGTGGCGGCCGTCGTCATCGCCTACGCCTGACCAGCGGCCGCTCTCAGGACGGGAGACCGAAGAGATCCGGCCACATCGCCGCGGCCCACGGGTACCCGACGAAGGCCGTGGCGTCGATGGCGAAGTGCGCGACGAGGAACGGCACCAGCCGCCCGGTGCGGTGGAAGAGCCACCCGAACAGCAGGCCCATGGCGAGGTTGCCGACGAAGGCGCCCGGCCCCTGGTACAGGTGATAGCTCGCGCGCAGCACCGAGGTCGCCGCGATGATCGCCCACGGCCTCCAGCCGAGCTCCCGCAGCCGGGCGAACAGATACCCGAGCACCACGAACTCCTCCTGCAGCGATGCGCGGGCGGCCGCGAGCAGCAGCACCGGCACGGTCCACCAGTGCGCGTCCAGACCCGCCGGGTTCACAGCGACGAACAGGCCCATGGCACGGCCGGCGAGGTACAGCCCCAGGCCGGGGATGCCGATGGCGAGGACGAGGAGGAGCCCGCGGACCGCATCCGCTCCGATCCGTCGACCGTCGAGACCCAGCCGACCGAGGTGGGGGCGGCCCGACTGCCACAGGAGGAAGCAGACCAGCAGCACCGGCACGAGGGAGAAGCCGATCGAGAGCAGCTGGTAGATCAGGTCGAAGACCTCGCGATCGCTGCGGGAAGGGTTGAGGGTCGTGGTCTGCTCGGCGAGCGGCGTGCTGTCGGTGAGCCGGTATGCGAGCTGCACGATCGCGTACACCGCCGACTGCCCCAGCCCGAGTGCCAGGACGATCGCGATCTCCCACCAGAGCCGGGTGCGCGAGGGGGAGGGGAGGGCATCGGCAGCGGTCACAGACCCGATCGTACGTCGTGACCGCGATTCCTCGCGGCGGCTCGACGGTCCGCTCAGCCAGCGGATCGGACAGTACGTTATCCTGGAACGTCGGGTTCCCGGCGCATCCCATTCCTCTTCTTAGGACTCCTGCATGGCGCACGCCCTCCGTTCAGACCTCCGAAACGTCGCAATCGTCGCCCACGTCGACCACGGCAAGACCACGCTCGTCGACGCGATGCTCCGCCAGACCGGCTCGTTCGGCGAGCACGCCCACGTCGAAGAGCGCGCCATGGACTCGAACGACCTGGAGCGTGAGAAGGGCATCACGATCCTCGCCAAGAACACGGCGATCACCTATAACGGCATCCACACCGACACCCCGATCACCATCAACGTGATCGACACCCCCGGCCACGCCGACTTCGGCGGCGAGGTCGAGCGCGGCCTGTCGATGGTCGACGGCGTCGTGCTGCTCGTCGACGCGTCCGAGGGACCGCTGCCGCAGACCCGTTTCGTGCTCCGCAAGGCGCTCGAGGCGAAGCTCCCGGTCATCCTCCTCGTGAACAAGACCGATCGCCCCGACGCTCGTATCGCGGAGGTCGAGGATGAGGCGCACGACCTGCTGCTCGGTCTTGCCGGAGACCTGCAGGATGACGTGCCCGACCTCGATGTCGATGCCCTGCTCGACGTGCCGGTCGTGTACGCCTCCGGCCGCGCAGGAGCCGCATCACGCAACCGTCCCGAGAACGGCTCCCTGCCCGACAACGACGACCTCGAGCCGCTGTTCGAGGCGATCCTGGAGCACGTGCCCGCTCCCTCGTACGATGATGAGGCGCCGCTTCAGGCCTGGGTCACGAACCTCGACTCGTCCTCCTTCCTCGGCCGGCTCGCCCTGCTTCGCGTGTTCAACGGCACGCTGAAGAAGGGTCAGACCGTGGCATGGGTGCGCCAGGACGGCACCACCCAGAACGCCCGGATCACCGAGCTGCTGATGACCAAGGCCCTCGATCGGTACCCGGCCGAGTCCGCCGGCCCCGGCGACATCGCGGTGATCGCAGGCTTCCCGGACATCATGATCGGCGAGACGATCGCCGACCCGGACGACGTGCGTCCGCTGCCGCAGATCACTGTCGACGAGCCGTCGATCTCGATGACCATCGGCACCAACACCTCTCCGCTCGTCGGCAAGGTCAAGGGGCACAAGCTCACGGCACGTATGGTGAAGGACCGCCTCGACCGCGAGCTCATCGGCAACGTCTCGATCCGCGTGAACGACATCGGACGCCCGGATGCGTGGGAGGTGCAGGGCCGCGGCGAGCTGCAGCTCGCCATCCTCGTCGAGAACATGCGCCGCGAGGGTTTCGAGCTCACCGTCGGCAAGCCGCAGGTCGTCACCCGCAAGGGTCCTGACGGCAAGGTCCACGAGCCGTACGAGCACCTCACGATCGACGTGCCCGAAGAGCACCTCGGCGCCGTGACGCAGCTCATGGCGAACCGCCGGGGTCGCATGGACAACATGATCAACCACGGCACCGGGTGGATCCGCATGGAGTTCATCGTGCCGTCGCGCGGTCTCATCGGCTTCCGCACCGAGTTCCTGTCGATCACCCGCGGCACCGGCATCGCCAACGCCATCTCGCACGGCTACGACGTGTGGGCCGGCTCGATCGTCGCGCGTCAGAACGGGTCGATCGTCGCCGACCGCGCCGGTGTCGCCACCCCGTTCGCGATGATCGCCCTGCAGGAGCGCATGTCGTTCTTCGTCAAGCCGGGCGACGAGGTCTACGAGGGCATGGTCGTGGGGGAGAACTCCCGCAGCGACGACATGGACGTGAACATCACCAAGGAGAAGAAGCTCACGAACATGCGGTCGTCGACGGCCGACACGTTCGAGTCGATGACGCCTCCCCGGCTGCTGTCGCTGGAGGAGTCCCTGGAGTTCGCACGTGAGGACGAATGCGTCGAGGTCACGCCCGAGGCCGTGCGCATCCGCAAGGTGATCCTCGACCAGACGATCCGCGGGCGTGAGGCCTCCCGCCTCAAGCGACAGGACGCGAACGCCTGAGAATCCGTTCCGAAGAAGAGGGCCTCACACCGCCACAGGGCGCGTGTGGGGCCCTCTTCTCATGGAACACCCAGGTGAGGTGGATTTTTCGCTCAGGAACGTCCGTCAGGGTGGATGACTTGCGCCCGGGGTCGACTCCCGATGAGCCCCCTGTGCGGGCGCGTCCGACGACCCGAAAGTCGAACCCTCATGATTCAGAAGACCCGTGCGCTTCAGCGCGCCTCCGCGGCGGCATCCGCTCGCGCCGCCGTGACCGCCCGCCGGCCGAAGCTCATCTTCGGCACCGCTGCCGCCGCAGTCCTGGGCATCGCCCTCACCACCGGCATCGTCTCTGCGCCCGCCGTGGGGGCCGAGAAGCCGGATGCCGCGGCATCCGTCGCTCGCTTGTTCACCGGTGCGGAGCCGATCGCACGGCTGGCCGATGGCGCGGCCCTGACCCTCGCCCAGGCGCAGGATGCTCTGGGCGCGGCCGAAGCGATGAACGAAGAGGTGCTCGCCTCCGGTCTGCCCGTGGTGGCGGAGCGTACGTCCGTCGACACCGACGATCTGGCACGCGACGTGAGCGAGCTCGAGGACCGCGCGCTCATGCCGACCATGCTCTTGACGGCGCTTTCGGCCAGGGCGGAGCGCGAGACCGAGGCCGTGCAGCAGGAGACGGCGACGCTCCGTGCCGCTCTCACGGCCGCGCAGGAGAAGAAGGCCGCGGACGACGCGGCGGCTGCGGCCGCAGCGCAGGCCGCCGAGGCGGCGGCAGCGCTCGCCGCGGCGAACACCGTCGATGGAGCGAAGGCCACGGCGCGGCAGCTCGCGGCGAGCCGATACGGCTGGGGAGACGACCAGTTCTCCTGCCTGAACTCGTTGTGGACCAAGGAATCGAGCTGGAACTACCAGGCGTACAACCCCTCCGGTGCCACCGGCATCCCGCAGGCTCTGCCGGGGAGCAAGATGGCTTCGGCGGGCGCAGACTGGCAGACGAACGCCGCGACGCAGATCGCCTGGGGTCTGGGCTACATCTCCTCGGTGTACGGAACGCCGTGCAGCGCCTGGTCGCACTCGCAGGCCACGAACTGGTACTGACCCCGCCGGTTCACAGACCCGTGCAGGGCGCGCCCACAGACGGACGGCGGGCGGGCGCGTCGGCGCGTCAGACCTCCTCAGCGCAGCTCGGAGATCAGAACCGCGGAGGTCGACGCTTCGGTGGCGCGGAAGACGTGCGGCGCATCTCCGGGGTAGGTGAGGTAGTCGCCGGGACCCAGGACGATCGGCGCGTCGGCGGGACCGACCTCGGCCCGTCCGGTCATGAGCACGACATGCTCGATCGTGCCGGGGTGGTGCGGGTCGGAGCGGCGCGCATCGCCGGGGTCGGCGCGGATGAGGTAGATGTCGCGGCGGGGGGCGGGCGGGCTCGCCGAGAGGAGCGTCGCGCTGTAGGCCGCGGCCGATGACGGCACGCCGGCGTGATCGTCGGCCCTGATCAGCGTCGGCGCGTTGGCCTGCTGGTCGACGAGCACCGCGAACGGCACGCCGAGGGCGACGCCGAGCGCCCACAGGGTCTCGACGCTGGGGTTGCCGGACCCGTTCTCGAGCTGCGACACCGTCGCCTTCGAGACGCCGGCGCGACGCGCGAGCTCCGACACCGACAGGCCCGAGGTCTCCCGCTCCCGGCGCAGCGTGCGGGCGATGCGAGTGCGCAGGTCATCCATGCGTTCATCATGTCAAACGATCGTTCGCTTGACGACATGCAGGGCAGCGTTCAGAATGATGTCCATGTGTTCAATGAACCGAACAGTCGAATCGTGAGCGGCGACCGGGAGGTGTGGCGCGAAGCCCTCGGCGTCGTGATCGCCACCAGCGCGTACGGAGTCTCGTTCGGGGCGCTCGCCGTGGCCGCTGGTCTGGACGTCTGGCAGACCTGCGTCCTCAGCCTGCTCATGTTCACGGGAGGATCGCAGTTCGCATTCGTCGGCGTCTTCAGCGCGGGAGGCCTCGCCGCTCTGCCCTCGGCGATCGCCTCGGCCGGATTGCTCGGCGTGCGCAATGTCGCCTACGGCATGAGGATGTCGCAGATCATCGGCACGCGTGCGCGCGACAGAGCGGCCGCGGCACACTTCACGATCGACGAGTCGACCGCCGTCGCCATCTCTCAAGACGATCCCCGACTGCGCCGCGTCGGCTTCTGGGTCACCGGCGTCGGCATCTTCGTGGGGTGGAACCTCACGACGCTCGTGGGTGCTCTCGTGGGCGACGTGCTCGGCGATCCCAGGACGTGGGGTCTCGACGCGGCGGCTGCCGCAGCCTTCCTCGCGCTGCTGTGGCCCCGGCTGCGACGCAGGCAGGCGGGCGCCGTCGGTGCGGCGGCCGCCGTCGTGGCGGCTGTCCTCACGCCCTTCCTCATGCCCGGGCTCCCGGTGCTCGTCGCCGCGGTCGTCGCGATCGTCGTGGGATGGACCGACTGGCTCGGCCGGTCAGGCGCGCCGCGCAGAGCAGGTGGTGTCGCGTGACGCTGTGGTCCGCGATCCTTCTCGCGGCGATCATCTGCCTCTCGCTCAAGGCCGCGGGCTACCTCGTCCCGTCCCGGGTCCTCGAGGCGCCGCGGCCCGCACGGATCTCCGACCTGCTGACCGTCGCCCTGCTCTCGGCGCTCGTCGCGGTGCAGACGCTCGGCAGCGGGCAGGCGATCACGGTGGATGCGCGCGTGCCGGCACTCATGGTCGCGGCGGGCCTGCTGTGGATGCGGCAGTCGTTCCTCGTGGTGGTCGTCGCGGCCGCGGCGGTGGCTGCCCTCCTTCGGCTGGTCGGCTGGGCCGTGTGAGCCGGGCCGCGTGAGCCGGGCCGGGTCGACGGCCTCCGTGGGCCGGCCCGCGTCGCCGGCCTCCGTGGGCCGGCCCGCGTCGCCGGTCGGCAATCGGCGTCGACGCTCGAGCGTAGGATCGATGGAGTGCGGATGACCTGGCTTACCAAAGTGCTGTCCTGGCTCGCGGCCTTCGTCGTCGGGGGAGTGTTCGGCGTCGCGGGGACCATCGCGCACAGCCTCACCTGGGGAGTGATCCCGGTCGGCCTGGTCGTCGGAGCGATCGCGTGCGGAGCGATCCTCGTGGCGATCAGAGCGCTCACCCATGACCGCGGCGCCACGCTCGCGGCCGGCATCGGGATGGTGGGGATGCTGATGCTGATCTCGGGCGTCGGCCCCGGCGGCTCCGTCGTGGTGCAGGACACGGTCGCCGGGCACATCTGGATCTACCTCGTGTCGGGCCTGGTGTTGCTCGCGGTGGCGTGGCCCTCGCTGAACCGCGCGGCGGTGCGGCCTGACGCGCCCGCGGCCGAGTCCACGGCGCGCGAGTCGTAGACTGGGACCGTGACGTATGTGATCGCCCTTCCCTGTGTCGATGTGAAGGACCGTGCCTGCATCGACGAGTGCCCCGTCGACTGCATCTACGAGGGGGAGCGCTCGCTGTACATCCACCCCGACGAGTGCGTGGACTGCGGCGCGTGCGAGCCGGTGTGCCCGGTCGAGGCGATCTACTACGAAGACGATCTGCCCGAGGAGTGGCAGGACTACTACAAGGCCAACGTCGAGTTCTTCGACGAGATCGGCTCGCCCGGAGGCGCCGCGAAGGTCGGCGTGTATCCGTTCGATCACCCGATCATCGCCGCCCTCCCGCCGCAGGGCGAGTGACCCGGTGAGCGTCCGCGACCTCGCCGACTACCCGTGGGACGCCGTGGTCCCGTACCGCGAGCGAGCCTCCCGGCATCCGGGCGGACTCGTCGACCTCTCGATCGGCTCTCCGGTCGATCCGACCCCCGAACTCATCCGACGTGCGCTCGCCGAGGCGACGGATGCGCACGCCTATCCGCAGACGGTTGGGACACCGGCGCTTCGCGAGGCCATCGTCGCCTGGTATGCACGGCGCAGGGGCGTGCCCAACCTGACCGTCGACAACGTGCTGCCCACCATCGGGTCCAAGGAGCTCGTGGCGCTCTTGCCCACGCTGCTGGGGCTCGGTGAGGGCGACATCGTGGTGCACCCGCGTGTCGCCTACCCGACCTACGAGGTGGGCGCCCGCGTCGCGGGATCCACGCCTCTCGCGATCGACGAGCCGGACGAGTGGCCGGACGGCACGAAGCTCGTCTGGATCAACACGCCGGGCAACCCGGACGGCCGTACCTGGTCGATCGACGAGCTCGCGCGGGCGGTCGCCCGTGCCCGGGAGCTCGGCGCCGTGCTGGCGAGCGACGAATGCTATGCCGAGCTCGGCTGGGACGGACCCTGGACGCATCAGCCGGTACCGTCGGTCCTCGACCCGCGCGTGACCGGCGGCAGCCGGGCGAACCTGCTCAGCGTGTACTCGCTGAGCAAGCAGTCCAATCTCGCGGGCTATCGCGCCGCGTTCATCGCCGGCTGCTCTCGCATCGTCGGCGACCTGCTCGCCGCGCGGAAGCACCTCGGTCTCATGCCGCCGGCACCGGTCCAGCACGCCATGGCGGTCGCGCTGGGGGACGACGAACACGTGCGCGCGCAGAAGGAGCTCTACCGCTCTCGTCGTGACGTGCTGCGTCCCGCGCTCGAGGCGGCAGGCTTCCGCATCGACGGTTCAGAGGCCGGCCTGTACCTCTGGGCGACGGAGGGGAGGGATGCCTGGGAGAGCATGGCGCGGCTCGCCGAGCTCGGCATCCTCGCGGGGCCAGGGCCGTTCTACGGGACGCACTCGCACGAGCACGTGCGCCTCGCCCTGACGGCGCCCAGCGAACGCGTCGCCGAGGCCGCTCGGCGGCTCTCTGGGGGAACCCTGTAGATTTCCTCATCGGAACGGCGTTCCTTTTGGCGGTTGCCACAGTAGGCCTGCATGACGACTAGGCTGTAGAGGCGATTCCGTCGAGAACCGACGTCTCGAACGACAGGGCGCTGACTGCGCCGGCGACATCGCCACATCCGGCTTGATGACAACTCTTGAGGAGGCCCGCGTGAGCGCAGCGGCAGACCAGCAGGCGACGGCGAAGCTGACGATCGGCGACAGAACGTCTGAGTTCCCGGTCGTGCGGGGCACGGCGGGGCACGACAGCATCGACTTCTCCACGCTGACCCGCCAGACCGGCTACACCGCGCTCGATTACGGGTTCGTGAACACGGCGTCGACGAAGTCGGCGATCACGTTCATCGACGGTGACAAGGGGATCCTGCGCTACCGGGGATACCCCATCGAGCAGCTGGCCGGATCGACGAGCTATCTCGAAGTGGCGTGGCTGCTGATCTACGGCGAGCTCCCCTCGGCGTCCGAGCTCGCCGAGTTCGATGAGAAGATCCGCCGCCACACGCTCCTGCACGAAGACCTCAAGCGCTTCTTCTCCGCTCTGCCGCACACCGCGCACCCGATGTCGGTGCTGTCGTCGGCCGTGGCCGCGCTCTCGACCTACTACGAGGGGCAGACCGACCCGCACAACCCCGAGCACGTCGAGCTCAACATGGTGCGCATGCTGGCCAAGCTCCCGGTCATCGCCGCCTACGCCCACAAGAAGAGCATCGGCCAGGCGTTCCTCTACCCCGACAACTCCCTCGGCTTCGTCGAGAACTTCCTCAAGCTCAACTTCGGCGTGCACTCCGAGGAGTACGAGGTCAACCCCGTCATGGCGAAGGCCCTCGAGCTCCTCCTGATCCTGCACGAGGATCACGAGCAGAACGCGTCGACCTCGACCGTCCGCCTCGTCGGATCGACCGGCGCGAACCAGTTCGCCTCGATCTCCGCCGGCATCCAGGCGCTGTCCGGCCCGCTGCACGGCGGAGCCAACGAGGCCGTGCTGACGATGCTCGGTCAGATCCGCGAGTCGGGCCAGAGCGTGTCCCGCTTCGTCGAGCGCGTGAAGAACAAGGAAGAGGGCGTGAAGCTCATGGGCTTCGGGCACCGGGTCTACAAGAACTACGACCCGCGTGCCAAGCTCGTCAAGGCTGCGGCAGACGAGGTGCTGGCGTCTCTCGGAGTCTCCGACCCGCTCCTCGACCTCGCGAAGGAGCTCGAGGAGATCGCCCTCGCCGACGACTACTTCCGTGAGCGCCGCCTCTACCCGAACGTCGACTTCTACACCGGCGTCATCTACAAGGCCATGGGCTTCCCCACGCGTATGTTCACGGTGCTGTTCGCGATCGGACGGCTTCCCGGCTGGCTCGCGCAGTGGCGCGAGCTGCAGCTCGACCCGCAGACGAAGATCGGCCGTCCGCAGCAGCTCTACGTCGGCTCCCCGGAGCGCAGCTACTCCGCGCGCTGACCGCGAACGCCGAGAAGAGCGGATGCCGGGCGGCATCCGCTCTTCTGCGTACCGGAGAGAGGATCCTCTGCCGGTCGCGCTCAGGCGCGGTTCCGTTGAGGTACGGTTCCGTTGAGGTGCGGTTGCACCGAGGTGGTCGCGCTGAGGCGGTCGCGTCGAGGCGCGCGAAAGGTCGGAGCCTCGGTGCGACTCGCCGGGCGGCGGATGCCGTCACCGGCGTGTCGCGCGAGGATTCCGACCTTTCAGACGTCGCGGCGCGGGTAGGCCCTTTCAGACGTCGCGGCGCGGGTAGGCCCTTTCAGACGTCGCGGCGCGGGTAGGCCCTTTCAGACGTCGCGGCGCGGGTCAGCGCGCCTGTCCGCCTCGTCCGCCCTGCGAACGCGTGCTCCCGTTTCCGCGGGTCGGTCGTCCGCCGCCCTTCGCCTGCCCCTGACCGCCCTGGCGAGAGCCGCCCTGCGGCGCTGCGCCCTGGCCCCTGGACCGGCGGCGCCGGCGACGTGACGGCGGAGTGGCAGCCGACGACCTCTCGCCTCCGGCGGGGCGCTGCGCTGCCTGGCGCTGAGGCTGAGTCTGCGCCGGCGCGGGGCGCACGTGCGGCGCGCGCTCGGGGACGAGCTCGGTGACGGCATCCGCCGTGAGGTCTTCGAGGGGCGCCGAGATGGCAGCCTTGCGGAGCAGGTCCTTCACGTCGCGACGCTGATCGGGCAGCACGACCGTGACGACGGTACCGGCGGCGCCGGCGCGCGCCGTGCGCCCGGAGCGGTGCAGGTAAGCCTTGTGCTCGACGGGCGGATCGACGTGCACCACGAGGTCGACGTTGTCGACGTGCACGCCGCGCGCCGCCACGTCGGTCGCCACGAGCACGCGCACGCCGCCGGCCGCGGGATCGGCCGAGAACGCGCCGAGGTTGCGCTCACGCGCGTTCTGCGAGAGGTTCCCGTGCAGGTCGACCGCGGGGATGCCGGCGGCCGTGAGCTGCTTGGCGAGCTTCTTCGCCTGGTGCTTCGTGCGCGTGAAGAGGATGCGGCGGCCGGTGCCGGAAGCGAGGTCGCGCACCAGCGCCGTCTTGTCCTCGGGGGAGTCGACGACGAGCACGCGGTGGGTCATCTCCCCGACGGGCACGCTGGCCTCATCGACCTCGTGGCTCACCGGGTTCACCAGGAAGCGGCGTGCCAGCGTGTCGATGCCGCGGTCGAGCGTCGCGCTGAAGAGCAGGCGCTGGCCCCCGGCCGGCGTGGCCTGCAGGATGCGCGTGACCCCGGGGAGGAAGCCGAGATCAGCCATGTGATCGGCCTCGTCGAGCACGGTGACCTCGATCGCGCTGAGACGCACGACCTGCTGCTTCATGAGGTCTTCGAGGCGGCCAGGACACGCGACGACGATGTCGACGCCGCCCTGCAGCGCGCGCTCCTGCGGTCGCTGGCTGACGCCGCCGAACACGGTGGTCACGGAGAGACCGACGGCCTCGGCGAGCGGGGCGACGGTGGCAGCGATCTGCGTGGCGAGTTCGCGGGTCGGTGCGAGCACGAGCCCACGCGGAAGGCCGGCGCGGCGCTTCCTGCCCGACGCGGCGAGGCGTGCCACGAGCGGCAGCGCGAATGCGATGGTCTTGCCGCTGCCGGTGCGTCCGCGGCCGAGGAGGTCGCGTCCGGCGAGTGAGTCGGGGAGCGTGTCGCGTTGGATGGCGAAGGCCTCGGTCTTGCCCGAGGCGGCGAGGACGGCGGCGAGCTCGGCGGGCACGCCGAGGTCGAGGAAAGAAGGCATGGAGAGACTCCGTCTGCGCGCAGCGGGGCGCGCGATCGTGGGGATGAGGTGGGCGACGGCGCAGAGAGCGCATCGGTTCGCCGTGCGAAAGGCCAGTCGGATGCTGGTGGTGGGAGCATTCGTGCTCGCGTTCGGTCCTCAGAGACCCCGTGTCGACGACGATGCCGTTCGGCCGCAGGCGCGAACAGCACCTCCAGTGTATCAGTGTGCTGGGGGTGGCCCGCTCAAGACCGCGCCGATGCGTGCGACGCTTCCTCCGGGCCCGCGGTTCAGGCGTGCAGCGCTTCGTTGAGCGTGACGCCCACACCGGCGCGACGAACGGCTTCGACGGCTCCGGTCAGCGAGTTGCGGCGGAACAGGAGGCCGTCCTGGCCGGAGAGCTCGGCGCCCTTGACGGTCTTCTTGCCGCCGTCCGCTGTGGTCGGGCCGTCGACGAGCACGATCTTGGTGCCGGCCGTCACGTACAGTCCGGCCTCCACGACGCAGTCGTCGCCGAGGGAGATGCCGATCCCGGCGTTGGCCCCCAGCAGGGTGCGCGCCCCGATCGAGACGCGGTGCGTGCCGCCGCCCGACAGCGTGCCCATGATCGACGCGCCGCCGCCGATGTCGCTGCCGTCGCCGACGACCACGCCCTGGGAGATGCGACCCTCGACCATGGAGGCGCCGAGGGTGCCGGCGTTGAAGTTCACGAAACCCTCGTGCATCACCGTGGTGCCCGGCGAGAGGTGCGCGCCGAGTCGCACGCGCGACGCGTCGGCGATGCGCACGCCGCGCGGCTGCACATAGTCGGTCAGGCGCGGGAACTTGTCCAGACCCTGCACCTGGATGCCGGCGCGCTGCAGCAGCGGACGAAGGCGCTGTGCATCGTCGGGGTGCATGGGCCCGGCATTGGTCCACGCAACCGTCGGGAGGTGCGCGAAGATGCCGTCGAGGTTGACCTCGTTCGGCCGCACGATCAGGTGTGACAGCGCGTGCAGACGGAGGTACGCGTCGGCGGTGGAGGTGGGGGCGGCGTCGAGGTCGATCGCCAGCTCGACGGTCTCCACCGTGACGTTGCGGCGCTCGTCCGGACCGGCCAGCGCATCGAGGGCCATGACTGCCGCCGCCGCGTCGCCGGAGTTCGGGCGCGCGGTCGCGACCTCGGGGAACCAGGCATCCAGCACGGTGCCGTCTCCCGCGATCGTCGTCAGTCCCGTACCCCACACCGTGCGCGCGTCCGTCATGTCTCCACGCTATCGCGACCGGGATCCCGTCATGGGCCACATGTCGTGAAAGTAGGCTGGGGGGCATGGTGCTCGATCTGACCGCGTCCTCCGTCGACCTCACCCGTGCCCTCTGCGACATCCCCAGCGCGTCGGGTGACGAGCGCGCGCTCGCCGACGCGATCGAGGAGGCCCTTCGACTCGCCGCCCACCTCGAGCTCGTGCGGCACGGCAACACCGTGGTCGCGCGGACGAACCTCGGTCGAGCGCAGCGTGTCGCGATCGCGGGCCACATCGACACGGTCCCGATCAACGGCAACGTCCCCACGCGCGACGTCGAGATCGACGGCGTCCCGTACCTGTGGGGCCGCGGCACGGTCGACATGAAGGCCGGCGTGGCCGTGCAGCTCAAGCTCGCCGCCGAACTCTCCGATCCGGCCGTCGACGTGACGTGGATGTGGTACGACAACGAAGAGGTCGAGGCGTCGAAGAACGGCCTCGGGCTGCTCGCCGCCGTGCGCCCCGACCTGTTCGAGGCCGACTTCGCGATCCTCGGAGAGCCGTCGAACGGCGAGGTGGAGGGCGGCTGCAACGGCACGCTGCGGGCGATCGTGCGAACGACCGGCGTGCGCGCGCATGCAGCCAGGGCGTGGGTGGGCGAGAACGCGATCCATCGCGCGGCTCCCATCCTGACCAGGCTCGCGGAGTACCGCGCACGCGAGGTGGCTGTCGACGGACTGCTGTACCGCGAGAGCCTCAGCGCCGTGCGGATCGCCGGTGGCGTGGCGGGCAACGTGATACCCGACGCGTGCGAGGTCGAGGTCAATTACCGGTTCGCGCCGAGCAAGTCGGCAGCCGACGCAGAGGCGCACATCCGTTCGGTGCTGGCAGGGTTCGACGTGGAGATCACCGACGTGGCCGAGGGGGCGCGCCCCGGGCTCGACGCGCCGGTGGCCCGGCAGTTCGTCGAGGCCGTGGATGCAGAGCCCCGCCCGAAGTACGGCTGGACGGATGTCGCGCGCTTCTCGGCGATGGGCATCCCGGCCGTGAACTACGGCCCTGGCGACCCGCACCTCGCGCACCACGACGAGGAGCGGGTGCCCGTCGCACAGATCGAGACGGTCGAGCGCGGCCTGCGCGCATGGCTCAGCTCGCGCTGACCGCGGCGCGTCGGTGGGCGCGCGTCCCGCTGCCCCTCCGCATCGCCGTCGTCTACCTCGCCGCACGCGCGGTCACGACGGTGTTCTTCCTCGACGCGGCATCCGTCTCGACCTCGCTGTCCCGGTTCGGGGCCGACCCGGGTCTCGGATCCTTCGTGGTCGGCTGGGATGCGCAGTGGTACTGGATCGTCGCCGACTACGGATATCCCTCGACGCTGCCGTCGACCGATGCGGGAACCGTCGCCGAGAACGCGTGGGCCTTCATGCCCGTGTTCGCCTACCTCGCGAAGGCCGTCGGCCTGCTCGTGGGCTCCTGGGGGGCAGGCGCCCTGGTCGTCTCGTTCGCCTCGGGGTACGCGGCCTGCCTCGTGCTGCACCGCCTGCTCCGGCCGCGCGTCGGTCGTTCCGCGGCGATGTGGGCCGTGACGTTCTTCGCCACGGGGCCGCTCGCCGCGATGTTCCAGGTCGGCTATGCGGAGAGCCTGTTCCTCCTGCTCCTGTTCCTCGCACTCGACGCCGTGGCACGTCGACGTTACGCGTGGCTGTACCTGCTCGTCCCGGTGATGGCCTTCACCCGCCCCGGGGCTCTCGCCTTCGCGCTCTACCTCGCGCTGCACGGGATCGTGCGCTGGGTCGGCCGGCGCTCAGAGCCGTTGCGGACCGTCCAGGTCGTGCACATCGTCGTCGCCGGCCTCCTCTCCGCGGCGTGCGGCTTCGCATGGCAGGTGATCGCGGCGATCGCGACCGGCGTGCCCGACGCCTACCTCTCCACGGAGCTCGCCTGGAGGAGGCTGTGGATCATCGGGGGCGTCGACGGGTTCGTGCCGTTCGAAGGGTGGCTGCAGGCGTCCCAGTTCTGGTTCGGGGTGTGGGGGATGCCGCCGGACTGGGGGCCCGTCGCGCTCGTGCTGCTCGTCGCCGTCGTCGGCGTCACGCTCCTCCTGGTGCCGGCGGTGCGCGCCCTGGGGGCGGATCTCCGGCTGTGGAGCGCGAGCTACCTCGTGTACCTCCTCGCCGTGTTCTTCCCGCAATCGAGCACCTTCCGGCTGCTGCTGCCGCTGAGCCCGCTGTGGGGCGCCGTCGCCGTGCCGCGCTTGCGGTGGTGGCGGCTCGGGGTGCTCGCGGCCTGTCTTCTCGGCCAGTGGTTCTGGATCCACGAGATGTACGGGCTGGGCAACACGTTCTGGCAGGTGCCGTGAATGTGAATGATCGATGCATTTCTTCACAGCAGACGTCAAGGTCTCAGTGACTACCGATAAACTGGGTGGATACCACCGAGGAAAGGGAGCCACGATGGCAGCGATGAAGCCGAGGACCGGCGACGGGCCCATGGAGGCCGTGAAGGAGGGGCGACTCATCATCGTTCGCGTGCCGCTCGAGGGTGGCGGCCGTCTGGTCGTCTCCGTGAACGACGCCGAGGCGAAGGAGCTTCACGACGTGCTGGGCGCCGTCGTGGCACCGGCCTGACCCCTCGTACTCACCGAGAAGGGCGACGGATCTCGATCCGCCGCCCTTCTCGCGTCTCGGGGTACGCCGGCTTCGCGTCCCGGAGGGGGGTCAGTCGGCGCCGACGCTGATGAGCTGCAGCAGCCCCTCGCCCGCGGGCGACACGGTGGCGAGGACGGCGGAGGACTCCTGCGTCTCCTGGATGAGGGACCGGTACGCCGACGTGACGGCGTCGCGCTGCACGGGGTCGGCGACGCGGCCACCGGCGAGCACGCGGGGCACCAGCACCATGCCGCCCGTGCGGACGAGCCGCAGTCCGTGTTCGACATACTCGATGACGTTCTCCGGATCGGCGTCGACGAGGACGATGTCGTAGGAGGCCTCGTTCATGCGGGGGAGGACATCCGCGGCGCGACCCGTGATGAAACGGGCCCGCGTGGCGGGGATGCGGGCGTCGGCGAACGCTTGGCGGGCGGCGGCCAGATGCTCGGGCTCGTTGTCGATCGTGGTGAGCACGGCCTGGGGCGCCCCGCGCAGCAGCCAGAGTCCGGACACACCAGCGCCCGTGCCGATCTCGACGAGGGAGCGTGCGCCGGTCGCGGCCGCGAGCACCGCGATCTGAGAGCCCACGGCGGCGCTGAGGGGCGCGGCGCCGAGCTCGATCGCGTGGGCGCGGGCACGGGCGATCGGTGCCGGCTCCACGATGGCCTCGCGGATGAAGCGCGCGTTCGCGTCGTGTTCGCTCATGTTTCCAGGGTAGGCGCTCGGCGTGCGGAGAGAGGGCAGGCGCGGCGGTAGCCTGGAGAGATGGAACTCGGGATCTCGTTCGAGAAGATTCTGCTGATCGGTCTGGTCGCGGTTCTGCTCGTCGGCCCCGAGCGGCTGCCCCGATATGCCGAGACGTTCGCCAAGCTCGTCCGGCGTGCGGGAGAGTTCATGCGCGACACGAAGTCGCGGGTCCGCGAGGAGATGGGACCCGAGATCGACGAGGTCGACTGGCGCAAGCTCGATCCGCGGCAGTACGACCCGCGCCGGATCATCCGCGATGCGTTGTTCGAAGACGATCCCGCGCCCGCACAGCCCGCGCAGTCCACGGCTCTCGCCGAGCCCGCGGTGGTGCCGGTGCGCACGTCCATGACGCGGCACGAGTTCACGCGCGAGACGCCCCCGCCCTTCGACGACGAAGCGACCTGATCTGCTGATCGTGCTCGTGCCCTGACCGGCGCACGTGAAGACGGCCGAGGTCGCCCGCAGGCCTGGCGGTCGCCGAGGACTGCTCCCGGCTCAGCCGATGCGGGAGCGCAGCAGCGCGATGTCCTCGTCGCTGAACAGTTCTCGCGGCAGGGCGGTCACGGCGGAGGCGCCGTGCAGCCGGAGCAGCACGGCATCCCGCCGGGCGTGGACGCTCCGGAACGTCGAGAACGGGATCTCCGAGGTGCGACGCCCGACGCCGACGCGCAGCCGGTCGTCGAGCAGCTCGCCCCAGACGGTCGACTCGGCCGGCATCGCCGCCCGCACGGCGCGTCGCGCGCTCGCCGTGGTCAGCCACACCGCGTACGCTCCGAGCGCCGCCACGGCCACCGGCAGCCAGGCGGTGAGGACGTCGGCGTCCGCGCCCGCCACCACCGTGTTGCGTATGCTCACGACGAGCGCTGCGACGAGCACCGCCCACATCACGATCGCCCACGGGCGTGTGAGGGTGTACCAGGAGGCGCTCGCGGCGATGCGGCGGAGCAGGGACTCGTCGACGACGAGAGATCGCGGAGATCCGGCCACGGCTCAGCCCACCCGTACCGGAAGAGCACGCCCCGCGAGCCCGCGGCCTTGACCGGCGAGCGTTCGTGCGAGATCGCGGATCACCAGCGCGGCGGCATCCGTCTCCGCCTCGACGACGACGGGTCGTCCGGCGTCTCCGCCGCTGCGCAGCGCCGGGCTGAGCGGGATGGAGGCGAGCAGCGGGACGGGGGAGGTGGAGTCCGCCGAGAGGGCCTCGGCGACCGCCGCACCCCCGCCCGTGCCGAAGAGGTCGACGACCGTGCCGTCGGGGAGCGTGAAGGGAGCCATGTTCTCGACGACTCCGATCACCTTCTGACCGGTCTGCCGCGCCACGAGACCGCTGCGGATCGCGACGTCCGACGCGGCGGCCTGCGGTGTGGTCACCACGAGGACCTCCGCGTGAGGGAGGAGCTGGCCGATCGAGATGGCGATGTCCCCGGTTCCCGGGGGCATGTCGATGAGCAGGACGTCGAGGTCGCCGAAGAAGACGTCGGTGAGGAACTGCTGCACGGTCCTGTGCAGCATGGGCCCTCGCCACGCCACGACGGCTTCGCCCTCGCGGAGGAACATCCCGATCGAGATGGTCTTCACTCCGTAGGCGACGGGCGGGAGCATGAGGTCGTCGATGCGCGTCGGCTGCGTACCGGCGGGGATGCCGAGCAGTCCGGGGATCGAGAAGCCGTGCACATCCGCATCGACCAGCCCCACCGCCAGGCCCTGCTGCGCGAGTGCCACGGCGAGATTCGCCGTCACGGTCGATTTGCCGACACCGCCCTTGCCGCTCGACACCAGGATCACCCTGGTGAGCGACTCGGGCCCGAAGGGCATCTGCCGTGCCGGCCTGCCGTCGCGGAGCTTCTCGGTGAGGGCCTTGCGCTCGGCAGGCGTCATGACCCCGATGGAGAGATCCACCTCGGTGACGCCTGGCACGGATGCCGCGGCCCGGCGGATATCGTTCTCGATGCGGTCGGCGGCCGGGCACCCGACGATGGTCAGGACGATCGAGACCTGCGCGCGCCCGCCGTCGACGGAGATGTCGCGCACCATGTCGAGCTCGCCGATCGGGCGCCGCAGCTCGGGGTCGGCGACGGCGGAGACCGCAGCCCGCACCGCCGCGGCGTCGGCGTTCACGACGTTCCCGCCGTCGGCTTGTCCTCGTGCCCGTCGAGCTCGGCCAGCAGGGCCTTGAGCTCCTGGCGGAGCACGTCCCGCGTGACGACCTGGGCGTTGCGCTCCTCGAGCGACATCCGCAGGGCGACGATCTCGCGGGCGAGGTACTCGGTGTCTGCCAGGTTTCGTTCGGCGCGCTGCCTGTCCTGCTCGATCTGCACGCGGTCGCGGTCGTCCTGGCGGTTCTGCGCGAGGAGGATCAGCGGAGCGGCGTACGAGGCTTGGAGCGACAGCATGAGAGTGAGCGCCGTGAACCCGAGCGCCGCGTCGTCGAAGCGCAGGTGTCGCGGCATCAGCGTGTTCCACCCGATCCAGAGGATGCAGAAGAGGCTGAGGATGACGAGGAACGCCGGAGTCCCCATGGCACGGGCGACCCACTCGGTGAAGCGCCCGAACCGGTCGCGCGACGTGGACTTCTGCCGCGTGGTGCCACGGCCGAGCGGGGCGTCGAGCCGGGCGGCGCGCGAGGAGCGGGGCATCAGCGCACCTCCTTCGCGGAGGACTCGTCGACGTCATGCGAACGCCAGTCGTCGGGGAGCAGGTAGTCGAGGACGTCGTCGACGCTGATCGCGCCGACGAGGCGGTGCGCCGCGTCGACGACGGGCAAGGACACGAGGTCGTAACTGGCCAGCATGCGCGCCACCTCGGCGGCGGATGCGGTCACCGGAACGGGCTCGAGGCTGTCGTCGACGATGGCTCCCAGCCGCTCGTGCGGCGGGTAGCGCAGCATCCGCTGGAAGTGCACGACGCCCAGGAGCCGGCCGGTGGGCGTCTCGAACGGGGGAAGGGTGACGAACACGGCGGCCGCCAGGGCGGGATGGAGCTCGTGCCGACGGATCAGGGCGAGGGCTTCCGCCACCGTGGCATCCGCGGAGAGGATGATCGGCTCCGGGGTCATGAGGCCGCCGGCGGTGTCGGGACCGTAGCGGAGGAGCATCCTGACGTCTTCGGCCTCCTCCGGCTCCATGAGCTCCAGAAGATGCTCGAGCCGCTTCGGCGGCAGCTGGGCGAGGAGGTCGGCCGCGTCGTCCGGCTCCATCTGGTCGAGCACGTCGGCGGCCCGCTCATCGCCGAGCCTGTCGAGGATGTGCACCTGCTCGTCTTCGGGCATCTCCTCGAGAGCATCGGCGAGGCGGTCGTCGGGGAGCTCTTCCGCGACCTCGAGGAGTCGCTGCTGCGGCAGGTCGAGCAGCGTGTTGGCGAGGTCCGCCGCGTGCAGCTCGGAGTACGAGGCCACGAGCTGCTCGGCCGACTGCGACTCCCCGGGCGACCGCTGCTCGGTGACCTCGTTCCACGCGGCGAAGGTGGTGGGCCCCTTCGCGAACGGCGAAGCGCTCGTCTTGGGACGGCGCAGGAAGAGTTGGCTGATCGCCCATTCACCCAGGCGGTTCGGCTCGATGGCGACATCCTCGATGACGGCGGTGCCGCTGCCGTCGACGAGGCTCACACGGCGGCCGAGCAGCTCGGCGAGGATCCTGACCTCGCCGGCGCGGGGTGAGAAGCGGCGCACGTTGATGAGTCCGGTGCTGATGACCTGGCCGGCGCGGATCGACGTGACGCGCCCGATCGAGAGGAACACCTGGCGGCGCCCCGGAATCTCGACCACCAGGCCGATCACGCGCGGGGCTGCGGTACTTCGGTACACGATGACGACGTCGCGGACTTTGCCGAGCCGGTCGCCTACGGGGTCGAAGACGGCGCACCCTGCGAGGCGCGCGGCGAATACCCGTTGTGTGCTCACCCTTCCAGCGTAGTCTGCGCCCTTGCACCGCAGCCCTGGGCCCGTGCCGACGCGGGCATGAAACAATGGGCCGCATGAGCATGCTGAATCGTCCGACCGGGTCCGACGGCACCGGCGAGATCGTCGCGTCGATGCGCGACTACGAGAGCGCGCAGAAGACGGTGTCGAAACTCATCGCGGCAGAGGTGCCCGCGCGCGACATCGCCATCATCGGGCAGAGCGTGCGCACCGTCGAGCGCATCACCGGACGGCTTGGCTACGCCGCGGCCGCGCGCTCAGGAGCGATCAACGGCGTGCTGATCGGCCTGTTCCTCTCGGCGATCCTCGTGCTCGGCAACCCCGACGTGCCGATGCAGCTCTTCGTCGGCTTCGTGCTCATCGGTGTCGCGCTCGGCATGCTGCTCAGCCTCGTCACCTACGCGATCGTGCGGCGCCGACGCGACTTCGCGAGCGTCACGCAGTTCGCCGCCGACCACTACGAGGTGACGGTGCAGCCGGCCTCCCTCGCGAAGGCCCGCCAGGTGCTCGGGACGGTACGGCCCACCACCGTCGTGCGCCCGCCCGTCGACCTCGATGAGCCGCCGCGCTACGGGGAGCGGATCGCACCTCCCGCCCCCGCGACGCCCCCGCCGCCCGCTGCGGCGCCGACGCCCCCGGCCGAGCCGACGCCGCCCGTCGAGCCCGCCCCTCCGGTCGAGCAGACGCCACCCGGCGTTCCACCCCGGCCCGCAGCGCCAGAGCCGCCGGCCGGTCCCGAGCAGTCTCCCGTTCCGGAGCGCCCGTCCGACCCTGAGCCGCCGGCCGGTCCCGGTGCCGACGGCTCAGGCCGCACGGACGACGGTCAGGCGCCCGGCGCCGGCCGCGGGACGACGGGTGCATGACGAGACGGCTTCGGTGAGCATGACGATCCCGGTCTCCCTGCCCGCCGGGATCGTCGAGGTGTCGGCCGACTGGCATCAGGGCGAACGCGGGGCGACGGTGCTGATCGCCCACGGAGCGGGGGCGGGCAAGGACCATCCGTTCCTCACCGGCTTCGCAGAAGCCCTCGCCGCCGACGGCTTCTCCACGTTGCGCTTCAACTTCCCCTACGTCGAGCAGGGGCGCCGCATGCCCGGCCCTGCCGCGCACGCGATCGCGACGTGGCGTTCCGCGGTCGACACGGCGCGCGAGCGTGACCCCGGGGCCACGGTGTGGGCAGCGGGCAAATCGTACGGCGGCAGGATGGCGTCGATGGCGGTCGCCGACGGTCTCGACGTCGACGGCCTCGTCTACCTGGGCTACCCGCTGCACGCCCCGGGTGCGCCGGAGAAGCCTCGTGCCGACCATCTGCCCGCCATCGCCGTTCCGCAGCTGTTCATCGAGGGGACGAATGACCCGTTCATCCAACCGCTCGCGCAGTTCGAGGCGGTGGTGGAGACCTGTCGCGACGCCACGGTGGTATGGATCGACGGCGGCGGGCACAGCTTCGAGGTGAAGGGGCACAAGCGTCCGGCATCCGAGATCGGGTCATCCTTGGTCACATTCGTGTCGTCATTCGTCGAGCGCTGAGACCATGGGGGTGTATGAGCACCCCACACGACTTCGACGGCATCACGATCGACCGGCTGCGCGAGATCGGCAGCTACAAGTGGTCCACCGTGCCAGAGGCGATCGGCGCGTTCGTCGCGGAGATGGACTTCGGCGTCGCACCGGTGATCGGCGAGGCCCTGGTCTCCGCCGTGCACGACGGGCTGACCGGGTATCTGCCCCCGCACATCGCGCAGCGGATGGCGGAGGCCTGCGCGCACTGGCACCGCGAACGCTACGGCTGGGATGTGGCGCCCGAGCGCATCAAGCACGTCGGCGATGTGCTCACCGGTCTGCGGGTGACGATCGATCACTACACGGCTCCGGGGTCGGCGATCGTGCTGCCGACCCCGTCGTACATGCCGTTCCTGAAGATCCCGCCGCTTCACGGGCGCGAGATCATCGAGGTCCCCATGCTGCTCGACGACGGGCGCTACACGCTCGACCTCGACGGGATCGACCGGGCCTTCGCCGCGGGGGGAGGGCTGCTGATCCTCTGCAACCCGTTCAACCCTGTGGGGCGGGTGTTCGAACGCGACGAGCTCGAGGCGGTCGCCGCGGTGGTCGCCCGCCACGGCGGACGGGTCTTCTCCGACGAGATCCACGCTCCGCTCGTGTACGCGCCGCATCGTCACGTGCCGTATGCCAGCATCGGCGAGGTGGCGGCCGGTCACACGATCACGGCGACCAGCGCGTCGAAGTCCTGGAACCTTCCGGGCCTCAAGACGGCCCAGGTGATCCTCAGCAACGACGCCGACGTCGAGACCTGGGCGACGCCCGCCGTGACGCGCGCCGAGCAGAGTGCGAGCACGCTCGGGGTCATCGCCAACACCGCAGCGTACGAGCGGGGCGGCGCGTGGCTCGACGACACGCTCGGCTACCTCGACGGCAACCGGCGGCTTCTCGCCGACCTGCTGCGCGAGCACATCCCCGCGATGCGGTACACACCGCCCGAGGGGACGTACATCGCCTGGCTCGATGCTCGGGAGCTGGGCATCGAGGGGTCACCTGCGGACTTCTTCCGCGAGCACGCCGACGTCGCGCTCACCGACGGCGCGGCGTGCGGCGAAGCGGGCGAGGGGTTCCTCCGGTTCATCCTCGCGACGCCCCGTCCTGTGATCGAGCAGGCGGTGCGGCAGATGGCGGAGGCGCTGGCACGGCTCGACGAGCGGGGCCGGGCGGCCTGACCTCCGCGAGCGCACGGCCGCGCGGAGGGACCGTGCGCTCGCCGGAGCAGCCCTGTGGTCTCAGCCCCGCTGCACCCGTGCGATCCAGGCCTCGACCTCGTCGGCGGTTCGGGGGATGCCCGCCGAGAGGTTGACCGGACCGTCCTCGGTCATGAGGATGTCGTCCTCGATGCGCACGCCGATGCCGCGCAGCTCGGCCGGCACGGTGAGGTCGTCGATCTGGAAGTACAGCCCCGGCTCGATGGTGAAGACCATGCCCGGCTGCAGGATGCCGTCGTAGTACATCTCGCGACGCGCCTGGGCGCAGTCGTGCACGTCGATGCCCAGGTGGTGCGAGGTGCCGTGGACCATGTAGCGGCGGTGCTGGCCGCCGGCATCCGCATCGAGAGCCTCTTCGGCGCTCACCGGCAGCAGGCCCCACTCGGCGACGCGGCGGGCGATGACCTCCATGGCGGCGCCGTGCACGTCACGGAACGGGACGCCGACCTGCGCCGCGGCGAACGCGGCGTCCGCCGCCTCGCGCACCGTCTCGTACACGCGCCGCTGCACCTCGGTGAAGGTGCCTGATACCGGCAGGGTGCGCGTGATGTCGGCGGTGTACAGGCTGTCGGCCTCCACGCCTGCGTCGACGAGGATGAGGTCGCCGGGCACGACGGTCCCGTCGTTGCGGGTCCAGTGCAGGTAGCACGCGTGCGGTCCGGACGCCGCGATCGTGTCGTACCCTTCACCGTTGCCGTCCTCACGCGCGCGCCGGTGGAACACGCCCTCCACGACGCGCTCGCCCCGGGAGTGCTCGATGGCTTCGGGGAGTGCGCGGATGATGTCGTCGAAGCCGCGTGCCGTGATCTCGACGGCTCGGCGCAGCTCGGCGATCTCGTACTCGTCCTTGACGAGTCGCAGCTCCGACACGAAGCGGTCGAGCTCGGCGGACTCGCCGAGGGTCAGGTCGTCGGAGCCGGCCTCGAACGCTGCCAGGTGATCGGTGCGGATGCCGAGGTCGGCTGCGACGCCGGCGAGGGCGGGCCGGGGGCCGATCCAGAACTCGCCGATCGTCGCGTCGGCGTAGAACTCGGTCGTGGTGCGGTCGGCGCGCTCGCGGAAGTACAGCGTCACGTCGTGACCGTCGTCGGTGGGGTCGAACACGAGCACGGAGTCCGGCTCGGAGTCGGACGCCCAACCGGTCAGGTGCGCGAACGCCGAGTGCGCGCGGAACACGTAGTCGGTGTCGTTGCTGCGCTGCTTCAGCGAACCCGCGGGGAACACCAGCCGCTTCCCGGGGAACGCGGCGGAGACCGCGGCGCGGCGTGCTGCGGCATAGGGCGCCTGCGCGCGCGGGGCGGGGAGGGATTCGGGGCGCTCGGCCCAGCCCGTCGAGATGGTCTCGAGGAATCCGCGGGGGAAGGGCTGCTTGCGGTTGGTGCTGCTGTTCTCGACGGCGGGCTCAGCGGCGGTCTCGGCGATCGTGTCGCGTTCTCCGGTGTTCATGCTTCAAGTCTGTCACTGCCCGGGCTGATCCGCCTCGCCGTTCGCGACCCCGAGCCCGCGCGGGCGTTCCCGGCGGCGATTCGTCTCGCGCGGCACCGCCGCACGGGTTCGCGCCAGACGATTCGTCTGCGCGCTCACCCGGCAGCGGTCGCCGGCTCCAGCTGCACCACGACTCCGCGGTGGTCGCTGCCGGCGGCGTCGTCGAGGACGAGCGACCCCGTCGCCACCCAGTTCGATGAGGCCATGACGTGGTCGATGGGAGCGCTGAGGAGCGCGGGGAGCGAGCTCGGCCAGGTGCCGCTGTAGCCGTTGCCGGTGCGAGAGGCGGCGTCGCGGCAGTAACCCATGTCGCCGCCGTCGACGCCGTACGGCGCCATGTGGTCGATGGTGGCGTTGAAATCTCCGGCGAGGATGACGTCGCCCTGGGGGCACTGGTCGGCGATCCAAGCGAGGTCGCTGCGCCACTGTCCCATCTCCTCCACGCGCGGCGCGACGGCGTGCACCGCGACGATCGTCGGACCGGAGCCGTCGATGGGCATGAGCACCACGCTCGGCACGGACCCGGTGTTGCTCGACCCGTCCTCCGACGACTCGATGACGGAGTACTCGCCGAGGTCCGGGGAGACCAGGACGGTGGTCTGCCAGGATTTCGGTCCGTCGACCACATCGGGCTTGTACTGCACGTTGTGGACCCACATCGGGTGACCCTGCTCGCGCAGCATGATCGCGATCTGCTCGCCCACCGCCTCGGTGGTCTCGGGCAGGGCGACGATATCGGCACCCTGATCGAGGATCTGGCGTGCGATCACGTCGGCGGGAACCGCCTCACCTGCGGTGTTCCAGCTGAGCACCCGCACGCTCGCGTCTGTGGGCGCGGGGAGCGTGTCGCCTCCGAATCCGCGTACCGCGCCGATGACGCCGGTGGCCCCGGCCCCGAGCAGCGCGACGATCAGGACGGATGCGGCGAAGCCGCGAAGCGGCCGGATGAGGAGCAGCACGAGCGCGAGCACCGCGAGAGCGAGGAACGCGCAGAGCACGACACCCCGCGCGGCGACGACCTGCGCGAAGGGGAAGGTGTGCTCGAGGTGGAAGAACTGCGGCCACACCACGACGGCGGCGCCGATCGCGAACAGCACCGTGACGAGGATCCCCAGAAGTCGAAGCATCCCTTCCAGCCTAGGAGCGCAGCCTGTGAAGTGCCTGCCGCGCGAGACGGTGGAACCGGCATCGCCGGCGCTCGCTACGCTCGAAGGATGGCCCCACTCTTCGCCGGCCCCGCCGACCTGCATCTGCATTCGAACCACTCCGACGGGACGCAGTCTCCCGCCGAAGTCGTACGGCAGGCGCACGCGCACGGCGTCCGCACGCTCGCGCTGACGGATCACGACCGCACGACCGGCTGGGACGAGGCGGGGGCCGAGGCGAGTCGGCTGGGCATGACCTTCATCCCGGGCATGGAGCTGTCGGCCAAGCACGAGTGGCGCAGCGTGCACGTGCTCGGTTACCTCTTCGACCCGGAGAACGCGGCGCTGCGCGCCGAGACCGACCGCATCCGCGACGACAGGATCGGCAGGGCGGAGCGCATCGTCCGCAACATCGCGCGTGACTACGACCTGCGCTGGGAGGACGTGGTGGCGCAGACCCTCGAGGACGCGACGGTCGGGCGTCCCCACATCGCCGACGCGTTGGTCGCCCGTGGCATCGTGCGAGACCGCACCGAGGCCTTCGACGGCATCCTGCATCCGCGTGAGGGGTACTACGAACCGCATTACGCCCCCGATCCGCTCACGGCTGTGCGGCTCATCACCGATGCGGGAGGAGTGGCCGTGATCGCGCATCCCGCGACGTCTGGACGCGATCGCATGATGCCCGTGCCGTTCCTCGAACGGCTGATCGCCGCGGGCCTCGGCGGCTTCGAGATCGATCACAGGGAGAACACCGCGTCCGGCAAGCGGCTGCTGCGCGAGATCGCGGCGGCGAACGACCTGATCGTCACCGGGTCCAGCGACTACCACGGCGCAGGCAAGCCCAACGTGCCGGGCGAGAACACCACGTCGGACGAGATGGTGGCCCGACTCATCGCCCGAGCCACCGGTACCACACCCCGCTACCCCTGACGCTCGGCGGACTGTCGGCGTTCTCCCTGCTCACTGTCGAGCACGGGCCCTACCGTTCGAGGAATGCGATGGGGGACCAGACTCGAGCAGCGCATCGACGGCGCCGCGCACCGCCTTCTGACCGATGCCCCCACGGGCGGCGTGCGCGCGTGGCTCACCGAGGCCGCGGTGTTCGTGCTCAAGCAGGCCTGGGCCTGCGTCTTCGGCGCAGCGCTCCTCGTCGCGATCGTGGCAGCGCGGCTCTGGTACCCCGACGACGCACCGCTCGCGCGCAACGACCTCCTCACGATCACGGCCGTGCTCATCCAGGCGGCCATGCTCGTCTTCCGGCTCGAGAGCGGCCGTGAGCTCTGGGTGATCGTGCTGTTCCACCTCGCGGGCACGGGGATGGAGGTCTTCAAGACCGATGTCGGCTCATGGGCGTACGCGGCCGACGGCGTGCTCCGGATCGGCGGCGTACCGCTGTTCAGCGGATTCATGTATGCAGCGGTGGGCTCGTACATGGTGCGCGTGCACCGGTTGTTCGACCTCGGCTTCACCAGGTATCCGCGACGCTGGCTCACGACGGTGCTCGCCGTCGCGATCTACGTGAACTTCTTCACGCACCACTGGTGGTGGGATCTCCGCTGGGTGCTGCTGGCGGGCATCGTGGCGCTCTGGCTCCCCACGGTCATGAATGCGAGGGTGTGGCGTCGGACGATCCGCCTGCCCCTGCTCGCCGTGTTCGCGGGCGTGGCGGTGTTCATCTACCTGGCCGAGAACATCGGCACGTGGGCGGGCGCCTGGGTCTATCCCGACCAGGTGGCGGCATGGCAGCCGGTGTCGCCGAGCAAGCTGAGCTCGTGGTTCCTGCTCATGATCATCTCGGTCGTGATGGTGACATGGGTGTTCCCGCCGCGGCGGCCGTCGCCCGCGGACGCACGAAGGGCGGATGCCTCGGCGTCCGCCCTTTCAGAGAGCCCTCAGGCGCCGGCGGCCGGAGCGGCTCCCGCCCCGCCGGAACCCCCGCGACGTCGGCGGCGGCGACGGGCCGGGGCCGGCTTGCCGTCGTGATGCTCCTTGCCGGCGCCGTCGTGCGTGCCCGCGCCTTCGGCATCCCGGTCGCCCGCCGGAGCGGCGGAACCGGTGCCTGCCGGGGCATCGGAGGCCGCGGACTGCGGACCCTTGCCCTCGGCGAACGTCGAGCCGACCGGCTCGGCGCTGCGGCGACGGCGGCGGCGACGGCGGGGGCCGCCCCCCGAGGTCCCCGCCGCGGCAGCATCCGCCGCACGCTCGGCGCGGGGAGCGCGTGCGGGCTTCTCGGCCTTCGGCGCCGTGACCAGCCGGCCCTTGGTGCCCTCAGGGATGTCCAGGTCGGTGTACAGGTGGGGGCTCGACGAGTATGTCTCGACGGGCTCGGGCTGGCCGAACTCCAGCGCGCGGTTGATGAGGGCCCACTTGTGCAGGTCCTCCCAGTCGACGAAGGTCACCGCGATGCCCGTCTTGCCCGCACGGCCGGTTCGCCCGGCACGGTGCAGGTAGGTCTTCTCCTCGTCGGGGATCGTGTGGTTGATGACGTGCGTGACGTCGTCGACGTCGATGCCGCGCGCTGCGACGTCGGTGGCGACCAGCACGTCCTTCTTGCCGGCCTTGAACGCCGCCATCGAGCGCTCGCGCTGGTCCTGGCCCATGTCGCCGTGCACGCCGCCGACGTTGAAGCCGCGGTCGTTCAGCTCGTCGACGAGGCGCTGCGCCGCGCGCTTGGTGCGGGTGAAGATCACGGTCTTGCCGCGGCCCTCGGCCTGCAGGATGCGCGCGATGATCTCGTCCTTGTCGAGAGAGTGCGCGCGGTACACGAGGTGCTTGATGTTCGCCTGGGTGAGCCCCTCGTCGGGGTCGTTGGCCCTGATGTGGATCGGGTTGCTCATGAACCGGCGCGCGAGCGCGACGATCGGGCCGGGCATGGTGGCGGAGAAGAGCTGGGTGTGCCGCTTCTCCGGGACCTTCTGGAAGATCTTCTCGATGTCGGCGAGGAAGCCGAGGTCGAGCATCTTGTCGGCCTCGTCGAGCACGACCTCGGTCGCCTGGGAGAGGTCGAGCAGACGCTGGCCCGCGAGGTCGATGAGGCGGCCGGGCGTGCCGACCACGATCTGCGCTCCGGCCTTCAGCTGGTCGATCTGACCCTCGTAGGCCTTGCCGCCGTAGATCGCGACCACCGTGGTCGAGCGGTTCGAGGTGAGCAGGTCGATGTCTTCGTACACCTGCACCGCGAGCTCGCGGGTCGGCACGACGATGAGCGCCTTGACCCCGGGCTCGGGGTCGGCGCCGAGCCGCTGGACGACGGGGATGCCGAAGCCGAACGTCTTGCCCGTGCCGGTCTTGGCCTGGCCGATGATGTCCTGACCGGGGAGCCCGAGCGGGATGGTCTGCTCCTGGATGGGGAAGGCATCGACGATGCCCTTCGACGCGAGCGCGTCGACGATGTCCTGATCGATTCCGAGATCAGCGAAAGTTGTCACTGGTGACTGCCTGTCCGGCGACCTGCGAGATCGCCACGTTCACGGATCCACGCCGTCTCATGTGCCACAGGCGCGGGCCCCGCTCCGACGGCGGGGACGCGACAAGCCTACCGGAGCGGCCCGACGCACCCCATCGGCGGTGCCGGGCGACGGTAGTGTGAAGCCGTGGTGAACTGGGTGGAGTGCCGTCATGGCTAAGTGGTTCTGGAACCGGAGCAAGGCTCCGAGGCGCACGCTCATGCTCCGCAGCAGGGGCGACCAGGGCGGCGCGACGCGCGTGGACTTCGCCGAGCTCGCCCCCGAGCTCAACCGCTTCCTCGGTCAGGCGGCGTACCTGCAGCTGGGGTACTTCGAGACGCTCACCCGTCTCATCAGGGCGACGCCAGACCTCTCGGAGAAGGAGGCGCTGTCGCGCGCCGCGGGTGCGACGCTGACGAAGCACCGTGCGATCGTCGACCTCATCGTTGACCGAGGCGAAGACCCGACGCAGCTCATGCTGCCGTTCCGCGAGAACCTCGACGCGTTCCGGCGGAAGACCATCGGCGCACGGCCCCGTGAGACCCTCCTCGCGGTCTACATCACGGCCGGCATGCTCGACGACTTCTACCTCGCGCTGGCGTCGAGCTACGGAGACACGGGTGAGCGCGTGCGCGAGATCCTCAGCGAGGATGACGCGCGACACGAGATCGTCGCGATCATCCAGGAGACGATCGAGAGCGACGAGGAGTGGCGATCGCTGCTGTCGATGTGGGCGCGGCGGCTGGTGGGCGACACGATCCTCGTGTGCCGCTCCGCGCTGCGCCCCGAACGGCTCGCGGCTGCAGACGACGAGCGCATCGAGCCCGTCTACACCGAGCTCATGGGCGCGCACGCACGCCGCATGGACGCGATGGGCCTCGCCTCGTAGGGTTCAGCCTCCGACGCTCACGCGAAGGTGCCGCGGTCTCAGACGCTCGCGCGATGGTGCCGCGGTCAGATGCCGAGAGCAGCCCTGGCCTCGGCATCCGAGCGCCGTCGCAGAGCGACGACCGCGAGCGTGATGAGCGAGGCGACGACGACGGAGCCCAGCACGCTCGCCAGCCACAGCCAGATGCTGTCCTGGCCGACGCCGGCCCACTGCATGGTGGTGTACGCGGCGGCCGCGAGCGCCGTCGCGATGCCGGGCGTCATGGCGACGCCCCGCAGCGGACGCTCAGGGATGAGGTAGTGCGCCGCGATGCCGAGCACGCACGCGCCGATGAGGGCGAGCAGGATGTACATCGGGTCAGGCCACGAATCCGACGCGGCGGGACTCCTCGGTGCCGAGCTCGACGTACGCGAGATGGGCGGTCGGCACGATGTAGGAGTTGCCCTTCACATCGGCGAGGTCGAGGTGCGTGCTGCTCTGCTCGAGCGCTGCTGCGATCTTGCCGCGGATCTCGTCCGCGGTCGCGGCGGTCTCGAAGCTCAGCTCGCGGCCGGTGTTGACGATGCCGATGCGGATTTCCACGCGTGCTCCTTGCGATTGACTCGACTTGCGATTGACTCGAGGGGACTGCGCCCAACTCTACCTCCCGCGTCGGAGGCGGGATCGGCGCCCGGGCGCGGTTTCGCCGTGAGCGCACAGCGGGCGGCGGGACGACGGCGCCGGGCCCGCGACGATGTCCGCGGCCCGCAGTAGCGTGGTCTGCATGACACCGGATGCCGCTCAGCAGCACGTCGTCGGCCTGCCGCCGACGTCGTCCGGCGTCATCATCGGAGGGCCGGGCACAGGCAAGACCCATGCCTTGACGGAACGCGTGGTGAAACTCCTCGGATCGGGCGACGTCGCGCCCGAGGAGATCCTCGTCCTCACACCGAGCAGGCAGGCGGCGACCGCGCTGCGCGACCGCATCGGCGTGCGCATCGCGCAGGCCACGCCGGGCCCGTTGGCGCGGTCTCTGGGCTCCTTCGCCTTCCAGCTCGTGCGCGGTGCGATGGTGCGGGCCGGACAGGAGCCTCCGGCGCTTCTCACAGGTGCAGACCAGGACAGGATCATCGCCGACCTCATCGAGGGAGACGCCGAAGACGGCGCGATCGCGTGGCCCGCCGCGCTCAGCCCTTCCGTTCGCGCGTCCAGGGGGTTCCGGTCGGAGTTGCGGGCATTCATCGCCGAATGCACGGAGCTGGGTGCCGGCATCGAAGAACTCCGCGCTGCAGGAGATCCCGCCTGGAGCGCCGCTGCCGACTTCATCGTCGAGTACCGCTCGGTGCTCGACGCCGCCCGCGCAGCGCACCGTGACACCGCCGACCTGCTGGCGGAAGCGCGCGAGATCCTTCTCACGGCCGACGCAGCCGTCCTCGGCCCGCTCGCCCGGCTGCGCGTCGTGATGATCGACGACGCGCAGGAGCTGACGCGGGGAGGCATCGCCGTCGTCGAGGCGCTGCAGCAGCGCGGCGTCGCGGTGCTCGCGTTCGGCGATCCCGACATCTCCTCGGGCGCCTTCCGCGGCGCCAGCCCAGAGCTGTTCGCGCGCCTGGCAGGCGTGCTCGGCGACGTGCACGTGCTCGACACTCCGCATCGGCAGGAGCCGGGGCTCACCGCGCTGACGCGCACGGTGATCCAGGCGATCGGCGTCTCGGGACGTGTCGAGCATCGGCGAGCACCCGAGCAGGCGGCCGACGGCAGGGGCGCCGCCGTGGTGTCGACCTTCCTCGCCGCGTCGCCGTATGAAGAGCTCGACCGCATCGCCGGGGTGATGCGCGAGTGGCATCTGAGCCACGGAGTGCCCTGGGACCGCATGGCCGTGATCGCGCACGACACGCGTCAGGTCACGCAGCTCGAGGCGGAACTCGCAGCGAGGGAGGTCCCCACTCGAGCCGCAGGTGTGCAGCGTCCTCTGGGCAGCGAGGGCGTCGTCCGCGACATCGTCGGGATCGTCCGGCTCGCGCTGACGCCTGTCGAGGAGCGAGAGGCCGTGCAGATCGAAGAAGCGCTGCGTACGCCGTTCGGTGGCATGGACGCCATCGGGCTGCGACGATTGCGCGCGCGTCTGCGCCATATCGAGTTGCAGCACGGCGGTTCCACGCCGGCGCGTGAGCTGCTGCGACAGGCCTTCGCCGCACCGGCCCACTTCGACCTGATCGATTCGCCGGAGTCGCGGACCGCAGCGCGGCTCGCCGAGACGATCGCCGAGATGTCGGCCGCCGCCGAGCGGGGAGAGACGATCCACGACCTCCTCTGGCGCGTCTGGGAACAGGCGAGGGCGGTCGACGGGCGCTCGTTGCAGGTCGCGTGGCGCGATATGGCGATGCAGGCCGCCGGGTCGGAGACAGCGCGGGCGCTCGATGCGCTGGTCGCCCTCTTCGACGCAGCCAAGCGTTTCGTCGAGCGCGCTCCCGACGAGAGGGCCGAGATCTTCGTGCGGGACATCCTCGACAGCGAGGTGCCGGAAGATACGCTGTCCAGCCCGGAACGCCCAGGCCGGGTGACGCTCCTCACGCCTGCGACCGCGCTCGGCACGGAGTTCGATGCCGTCGTCGTCGCCGGCGTGCAAGACGGAGTGTGGCCGAACGTGCGCTTGCGTGGGGGGCTCCTGCAGACGTGGCGGCTGGCCGACGCCCTGCTCGCCGCGCGAACCGGCATGCCGCTCGAGTCGCCGGGGGTCCTCGACCGACGCCGCGCTGTTCTGCATGACGAACTGCGACTCTTCGTGCGTGCTGTCTCCCGCGCGCGCAGGCGGCTCCTCATCACCGCGGTCGATGACGACGACCTGTCGCCGAGCCCCTTCTTCTCCTTCCTCCCGCCGCCCGATCCGGTGGACCGGCATGCGTCGGCGGAGCATCCGCTGACCCTCCGCGGCCTGGTGGCGCGCCATCGCCGCGCGCTCACGACGAACGCTCCGCCGCCCGCGCGTTCCGAAGCCGCGGCGCAGCTCGCCGTCCTCGCCCGCGAGGGCGTGCCCGGCGCCGATCCGGCCGACTGGTACGGCGTGGCCGCGCCGTCGACGGATGCTCCGCTGCGCGACCTCGCCGCGGTCGGCGCGCGGGTCTCGCCCTCGAAGCTCGAGTCGTACGAGGAGTGCGGGGTGAACTGGGTCGTCGCGGCTCTCGGCGGCGACACGGTGATGCCTCCCACGGCGGGCATCGGCACGATCATCCACGAGGCGATGGAGCGTTCGCCCGACGGCGATCTCGAGACGATGCGCGCGGTCGTCGCCGAGCACTGGCCTGAGCTGGACTTCGAGACCGAATGGATCGCTCGCAAAGAGAGGCGCAGGGCCGAGCAGTTCGTGGACCGCCTGCACTCGTACCTGGGGGACGTGCGGCGCGACGGGGGTCGTGTCCTGGCGAGCGAGGTGGAGTTCCGCTTCGCCGTCGACATCCGCGACGGGCACGAGCCCGCGGTGGTGCCTGGGGGAGACGACTCCGCGCATCAGGCGGTCATCCACGGATTCATCGACAGGGTCGAGGCCTACCCCGACGGGGCGGGCGACCACGGCCATGCGCGGGGAAGAGGCTGGGAGGGCATCCGCTGTGCTGCAGGAGGGGAGCGGGTCGTGGTGATCGACCTGAAGACCGGCAAGACCGATCCGGAGTCCGACCCCGGCGTGCTCGATCACGCGCAGCTCGCGGCGTACCAGATCGCCGTGCAGCAGGGTCTGATCGAGGGCGCCGCCCCCGATGCGCTCGCCGGAGCCAGGCTCGTGATCGTCTCGAAGACGCTCGCGAAGAGCGATTACCGCATCGCGCATCAGCACACGCTCGGCGACGAGGCACGCCAGGCGTTCTTGCGCAGAGTGGCGGAGGCGGCTCGCGGCATGTCCGCCGCGAGCTTCACCGCACAGGTCGAATCACACTGCTCCGATACCCAGCGGAGGGTTCATCCGTGCCGCATCCACACCGTGCCGGCGGTGAGCGCATGAGCCGACCGGCATCGGCAGGACTCGACGCCGTGGGTTCGTCGATCGAGTCGAGCGCCCCTCGGCGAGAGCGGCACGGAGAACGGCAGGGGCCGCTCGAGCTGACCGCCCTCGACGTGGCCGCGGCCCTCGGGCAGCCCGCTCCCACCCCGGCGCAGCAGCGCGTGATCGAAGCGCCGCCGGAACCCGCCCTCGTCGTCGCCGGCGCCGGAAGCGGGAAGACCGAGACGATGTCGGGGCGCGTGGTCTGGCTCGTGGCCAACGGACACGTGCGGCGCGACGAGATCCTCGGACTGACCTTCACGCGCAAGGCGGCAGGAGAGCTCGCCGAGCGGATCGGCGCGCGGCTGGCGGTGATCGACGAGTTCGGCAGACGGGGTCTCCTCCCGCATCTGCCGCAGATCATCGCCGACGGGGCGCTGCGGCGCATCGACGAGGCGGCGCCCGGACGACAGCGCGAGCTCGTGCGGGCGCATGTGCTCGACGAACTCGCGCATCGATGGGGAACCGGCTGGGATCCGGCGACGCCGCGCGCGGCCGAGGACCTCATGATCCGTCCGCGGGTGTCGACCTACAACGCGTTCGCCGACGGCATCGTGCGGGAGCATGCGGCGAGGATCGGCCGCGATTCCGATGTCGCGATGCTGAGCCAGGCCGCGTCGTGGATGCTCGCGCGCGAGGTGGTCCTGCGCAGCGACCTTCCCGCGCTCGAGGACATCGACTACGCGCTGGGCACCGTCATCGACGCGGTGCAGCGTCTGGCGGGGGAGGCCCTCGATCATCGCGTCGACCTCGACAGGGCGATCCGCATCGCCCGGGATCATGCGCGGGCGTTCGAGCCGTACCGCGGCAACGCCGACGTGGACAAGGCCGTGACGAACCTGATGAGCCTGCCCACCCTGGTGCGGCTCGTCGAGGACTACATCGACGAGAAGAACCGTCGGGGCGTGCTCGACTTCGCCGATCAGGTCGCGGGGGCGTTCGACATCGTGGAGTCCGCTCCCGACGTGCGTGATGAGCTGCGGGAGCAGCATCGCGTGGTGCTGCTCGACGAGTACCAGGACACCTCGGTCATCCAGACGCGCTTCCTCGCCGCGCTCTTCCGCGATAGTGCCGTCATGGCCGTGGGCGATCCCCACCAGTCGATCTACGGATGGCGCGGCGCCAGCGCCGACAACCTCTACGCGTTCTCGAGCTCCTTCGCCACCACGGCTACGGCTCGCACCTACAGCCTCATGACGAGCTGGCGCAACGACCGCACCATCCTCGACGTCGCCAACCGCGTGCTGCAGCCGCTGCAGCGGCCTGGGCTCGACGTGCCGCCGCTCGAGCCCAGACCGGGGGCCGGAAGCGGATCGGTCGATGTGCGCTTCCCGTTCACCGTCGACGATGAAGCCGACGCGGTCGCGGAGTGGTTCGCGCGTCGCAGGGCCGCCCACGATGCCGGGGCGAGCGGTCGTCCGCACACCGGTGCGATCCTCTTCCGGTCGAAGAAGCACATGCAGACCTTCGCTGCGGCGCTCGCGGCGCGCGGCATCCCGCACCGCATCCTCGGTCTCGGCGGCCTGCTCGCCACGCCGGAGGTGGTGGACGTGGTCTCGACGCTTCGGGTGGTGCACGACCCGACCGCCGGATCGGCGCTCATCCGGCTGCTCACCGGACCGCGTTTCCGCGTGGGCGTCGCCGACATGGCCGCCCTCTACGATCTGGGCCGCACACTCGCCGAGCGCGACACGTCGCTGGTTCCCCTGCCCGACGAGCTGCGTGCGCGTCTGCGCTCGTCACGCGGCGCGGACGAGGCGGTGTCTATCGTCGATGCCGTCGATGTGGTCCGTGCGGTGCGCGACGACTACCGCCTGCTCGAGGGCATCAGCGCCGAGGGTCGCGCGCGCATCAGGGCTGCGGGAGAGATGCTCGAGCGGCTGCGGCGAGCCTCGTCCCAGCCGATTCCCGAGCTCCTGCGGCTCATCGAACTCGAACTGCGTCTCGACATCGAATTGGCGGCGAACGAGACGAGGGGCCCCGCGCGCGTCGCCGCGACCCAGCTGCGGGCGTTCTCCGACGAGGTGCGCGCGTTCCTCAGCGCTGACGAGCGGGGGACCATCGGCAGCCTCCTCGCCTGGCTCGACAAGGCGGAGAGCACCGACGAGCTGATGCCGCGTCCCGAGCCTCCGGAGCCGGGGGTGGTGCAGCTGCTGACCATCCACGGATCCAAGGGACTCGAGTGGGACGCCGTCGCCGTCGTTCGGCTCGTCGCCGATGAACTGCCCAGCCGCGTGACGGACACCTCCGGGTGGTTCGGCTTCGGCGTCGTCCCCTTCGAGCTGCGCGGCGACCGCGACGCCCTGCCTCGATTCGAGTGGGATCCCGACGAGGCGATGGGCGACGAGACCGACCCGAAGAAGCGCCAGGCGCTCGCGCAGGCCTCGCTGTCCGGCGGCATCTCGAAGGCTCAACCGCGAGGCGGAGCCCTCAGACGCTTCAAAGACGCGTACCGCGACTACCAGCAGCAGGAGGAGCGTCGTCTGGCCTATGTCGCCGTCACCCGCGCGCGCACCGACCTGCTGCTCACGGGGTCGCATTGGGCAGGCCAGAAGTCACCGAGGGTTCCCAGTCCCTATCTCGTGGAGGCGATGGAGGTCCTCGGGATCGACGCGGTCGCCCCTGTCGATCCCGACGACAACCCGTACGACGCCCCCGGGGCGACGTTGACGTGGCCGCTCGACCCGCTCGGTGCGCGCCGCCGTGCGGTCGAAGAGGCCGCCTCTGCGGTGCGGGAGGCATCGCGTCATCACCCTCAGGCCACTCCGGAGCTCGCGCGGCTGCTCGAGGAACGGGCGATGCGTCTCCGCGGCACGGACGCCGGACCGCCCACGCGCGTGCCGGCATCGCGGTTCAAGGACTACGTGACGGACTTCGAGGGCACCCTGTCGTCCATCGTCCGGCCCATGCCTGAGCGTCCCTACCGGCAGACGCGTCTCGGCACGCTGTTCCATGCCTGGGTCGAGCGTCGCAGCGAGCTCGTCGGTGTGGGCGCGCGCGTCGACGAGGCGCTGTGGGAGCTGGACGAAGACGACCCGTCGGCCGGGGGAGACGTCTCCGAGGCGGACGCCGACGACCTCGGCCGGTTGCAGGAGATCTTCGAGCGCAGCGAGTGGGGAGGCTTGAAACCGATCGCGGTCGAGATCGAGATCGACTTCGCGCTCGGCACGGGCGAGGCTGGTGATGCTGCCGCGGGCGCTGGCGGACGTGAGGCCGACGGCCACATCGTCATCTGCAAGCTCGACGCCGTGTACCGGCGAGAAGATCGCGGCGGACGCATCGAGATCGTCGACTGGAAGACGGGGAAGGCCCCGCGCACGCCACAAGAGCGCGAGGAGCGGATGCTCCAGCTCGCGCTGTATCGCCTCGCCTACCACCGTCGGTTCGGGGTGCCGCTCGAGGAGATCGACGTCGCGCTGTACTACGTGGCCGACGATCTCGTGATCCGCGGCGACCGGGTCTACTCCGAGGCCGAGCTCTTCCAGCGCTGGAGCGCCGCGCGCGCGGCCCGCTGAGCCTCGTCCTCCGGCGCGGCGTCGTCCCCGGTCGTACCGGCGAGCGCGTCGCCGATCGGGCCGGCGAGCGCGGCGTCGGCGCGATCGTGCGTGGCCGATGACGCAGTCCTGAGGTCGGAGAGGTCCTCGGTCTCCCGGCTCCCGATCTCGATCCTGCGTGCGGCGTCGCCGGCGGAACCGTCGTCGTCGGCGCGGCCCCTCGCGTCAGTTGCGGGAGTGCCCGTGCCGTCCCGCCACGGCCCTGCGTCGTCGCGCCGGTCCGGTTCGGCGCTCTCCTCGCGCCAGAGGTCGTCCGGGTTGTACGCGTCCGTCTGCATCGACGTGTCGATGCCGGACACGGGGCCGGCAGGGACGCGGTCCAGGGCGTCCAGCGCCGAGTCGACTCCGGGCCGAGGGGAGCCTGCGACCGTCAGCTCATCCGATTGCAGGCCGTCTGCGAGGGCCTGCAGGAGCGCGGCGGCGTCCTCCACGATGTCGTGGCGGCGCAGCGAGTCGCCGTGCACGAGCCACTGCGCGAACTCCAGCTCAGCCCGCAGCCGCGCACGCACCTCGAGCGCGGCATCCGGCGTGCGGTCGATCGTCCGCGCATAAGCGCTGTGGACGTCGTCGGCCGCGTCAGGCGCCGCTGAGAGCCAGGCGAGATCCACGGCGGGATCGCCGACCGACAGGCCGTGCCAGCCCAGCAGCCCCGTCACCCGCGGGCCGTGCTCGGGGTCGTCGTCGAAGACGAACGAGGTGGCCTGCACGCCGCCCAGCACGACGCAGGACTCGAACCGCCACAGCTCGTCATCGGCCACGGCTCCGCGCCATCGCACCGTGAGGCGGGCGGGGACGTGTCCGGTCGCGGCCGCCGCGTCGACGAGCCGCGAAACCTCGTGCCGGCTCTCCTCTGCGGTGCGCGTCGCGAGGCCGGCTCCGCGGACCACCGACGGCGGGAGCATGTGGACGGCCGCGATGGCGGCCCCCATCGATTCCGCCGCACCGCGCCCCGCCGGGACATGAGCGGCCTCGATCTGGAACCCCGGGAGCAACTCGGTCACCAGGGCCCTGGACTCGCCCAGACGCGTCTCGCCGATGTACTCGGGGGCGCGGAACGGCAGCATCGCCCGTGTCCCGGCGGTCAAGGCGCGCAGGGAAAGGGCCTCCGCCGCGAGCTCCGTGGCGGCCTCGTCATCATCGGCGACACGGATGGCCACCTCCCTGCCGTCCGCCAGCGTCGCCACGGCGGAATCGAAGCGACCGTCGCCTCCCGCCGTCAGCGCCCGGGCTCCCGTCACCTCCGCTCCGGGCAGTGCGGCGGTCACTGCCGCGGCTAGAGTGAAAGGAGAGCGTCCCATACCCCCAGGGTAGGTGGGCTCGGGGGCGGTCCCGCCTCCGCCACGCCCGTGAGAGAGGGAGTCGATGACCATTCCACGCACGTCTCTCGACCGCGCCGCCGACCTGCGCGATGTCCCCGGCATCCTGGCCAGGCTGAGGGCGGACCATGCGACCTCGGTCGTCGCGGTGCGCGAAGGACGCGTGCGCATCGTGCCCGCAGCCGATGGAGACACGCTGCTCCGGGTTCCCGCTGCCGACATCGCCGACGACGCGGCCTGGGGTCTGCTCGGCCGGGCTGACGACGGCACCGCCCTTCTCGTGGCCTCGCTCGCCCCCGAGACGGGACCCGTGGACAGCGCACCCGACGAGACGTGGCTCGGATTGCGCGACCTGGGCGGGCGTCTGCCCGCCCAGGAGAGCGACGTGCTCGTCTCGGCGCTCGCGCTCGGCGGGTGGCTGCGCGACGCCTCGTTCTGCCCGATGTGCGGAAGCGACACCGAACTGCAGCAGGCCGGGTGGTCACGCCGGTGCGGCACGTGCGGTCGCGACCTCTTCCCGCGCACCGATCCTGCGGTGATCGTCGCCGTGGAGAGCGCGGACGGAGAGCGCATCCTCCTCGGCGCGAACGCGAACTGGGGAGGGCGGATGTACTCGTGCTTCGCCGGGTTCGTCGAGGCCGGTGAGTCGCTCGAGTCGACGGTGCACCGGGAGCTCGCCGAGGAAGCGGGTGTGGCCCTCGCCGACCTGCGCTACGTGTCGTCGCAGCCGTGGCCCTTCCCGCGGTCGCTGATGATCGGATTCCGTGCGGTCGCCGTCGACGAGGGTGCGGCCCGCCCTGACGGCGAGGAGATCATCGACGTGCGATGGTTCACCCGGGCTGAGATCGCGAGCGCCCTCGCCGGGGAGGGGCCGGTCGGGCTCCCCGGTCCGGCCTCGATCGCCCGCGCGCTGATCGTGGACTGGTACGAAAGCGACTCGCGCCGCGCGTCGACCGCACAGGGCTCGGGCGAACGGAGCGCGTCGGAGTGAGCGCGCTGGACGCTCTCGACGAACGACAGCGGGAGGCGGCATCCGTGCTGCGCGGACCCGTGGCCGTGCTCGCCGGAGCCGGAACGGGAAAGACGCGTGTCATCACGCACCGCATCGCGCACGGGGTCGACACGGGCGCTTACTCTCCCTCCCGCGTCATGGCCGTGACCTTCACCGCGAAGGCCGCAGGCGAACTGCGCGGACGCCTCCGCGCCCTCGGTGTCGAGGGAGTGGCCGCCCGGACCTTCCACGCCGCGGCGCTCGCGCAGCTCAACTTCTTCTGGCCGACGCTGGCCGGCGCGCCGGCTCCGTCGATCGTCGACAACAAGGTCAAGCTGCTCGGACAGGCGGCGGATGCTCTGCGCCTGCGCCCGAGCACTGCGACGCTGCGCGACATCGCGTCGGAGATCGAGTGGCGCAAGGTGTCGATGCTGTCGATCGACCAGCACGCGGCGACCGGCCGCACGGTCACCGGCATCGACGCGCAACAGCTGGCAGACCTGCAGCGCGGCTATGAAGCGCTCAAGGACGAGCGCCACCAGCTCGACTTCGAGGACGTCCTGCTCGCGTGCGCGGGAATGCTCGAGACCGAGCCCCGCGTCGCCGCAGCCGTCCACGAGCAGTACCGGCACTTCACGGTCGACGAGTTCCAGGACGTGTCGCCGCTGCAGAACCGATTGCTGGAGCTGTGGCTCGGCGATCGTCGGGACATCTGCGTCGTCGGCGACGCCAGCCAGACGATCTACTCGTTCGCCGGAGCCGACCAGCGCTTCCTGCTCGAGTTCGAACGACGATACCCCGATGCGACCGTCGTGCGCCTGGAGACGAACTACCGCTCCCAGGCGCCGATCCTCGCGGCCGCGAACGCCCTGATGCGGGGGCGCCCAGGTGCCCTCGAGCTGGTGCCGGCGCGCGACACCTTCTCGGCGGATCCGCCCACGCTCACCGCCTACGACACCGAGAGCGACGAGGCGGCGGGGATCGCCGCGGCCGTCTCCGCGCGCATCGAAGCGGGCACCTCGCCGTCCGACATCGCCGTGCTGTATCGCGCCCACGCGCAATCGGCGGTGCTGCAGCAGGCGCTCGCCGCGGAGGGCATCGCGACCACCGTTCTCGGAGGGACGCGGTTCTTCAGCATGCCGGAGGTGCGGCAGGCGATCCTCGCGCTGCGTGCCGCAGCTGTCGCGCCCACCGAGCACGGCTTCCTCCCCGCGGTCGAACGCGTCCTTCGCGAGCTCGGGCTGACTGAAGAGCCCCCGGCGGCAGGGGGAGCGCAGCGCGACGGATGGGAGGCTCGGCGGGGGGGCCTGCGGCTCGCCGAGGACGCAGGACCGGGGGAGACGCTGCGATCGTTCAGCGACACGCTCATGGCCCGCGCCAAGGACCAGCACGAGCCGGAGATGCGCACGGTGACGCTGTCGACCCTGCACGCCGCGAAGGGGCTGGAGTGGCCTCACGTGTACCTGGCGGGATGGGCGGAGGGCTCCCTGCCCATCTCGTACGCCTCGGGGTTCGAAGCGATCGACGAAGAACGCCGGCTCGCGTACGTCGGTCTCACGCGGGCCGCGCGTACCCTCGCCGTGTCGTGGTCGCGCTCCGCTGGACGAGGGGAACGGGCGCCGTCGCGCTTCCTCGCAGAGATCGGAACGAGTGGTCGCGGCACCGGCATTCTTCGTGAAAGCTCACCGAGCCCCATGCGTGCCTCCCGCTCCCGCTGAGCTCGGCGTACGACCCACCGGGCGGGTCCGCGCGCAGGAGTGCGGCGACGACGGTCGCCGCGCCGGCGATGCGAGCGGCGCTCACCGGCCCGGGATGGCGCCCGATGAGCTGCGCGTGCATTCGCGGCCAGGCGGGGTCGCGGTCGCGTTCATGCGCGTCACGGCACGACAGACACGGTGTGGCGCCCGGAACGACCAGAGGACCGACGGTGATGCGCCCGCTTTCGATCGCCACGGGGAGGTGAGGGCGGTCGTCGCGAAGATCCGCGGCGAACTGCAGCGCCGCGGCCGCGCCTTCGACGAGCACGACCCCGCAGGCATCGGGGTCGTCGCGCTGCGCTGCCGGCACGCCCTCGTCGCCGAGGGCCTCGCGCATGCGGTACTCGCTGCGCCCGTCGACGAGGTTCAGGCCCTCGACCCACGCGGGTGTCGCCCGCTCGACGTCGTCGATGAGAAGGGGACGCAGCCGATCGAGCAGCTGCCGCGCTTCACGACGCGGCGCGCCGACGCCGTGTGCGATCACGTCGAACGCGTGCAACCGGAAGCCGGCGGCCATGCGCGAGAGCAGCGGCTCGATCCACGGTGCGTCGACCGTGAGCCTGATGCTGCCCGTGAGACCGAACTGCAGGGTGTCCCCATCGCGCCACAGGGGCGGCACGGCTGGGTCCAGTCGGGTCACGGTCGTCGGGCTGAGCGGTGGCATGCCCCGATTCTCGGGAATCGCCGACCGCGATGGGCGCGGTTCCGCGCATCCGTGGACAACTCGTCACGGACGCCGTCCTGTGCAGGGCGGTTGCGACGCTTGATTCCCGGGGAGCCGGACGCTCGATTCCTGGGGAGAGGTCAGACGGGCCGCTCGCCGCCTCGTCCCTCGTCGTCGTCACGCTCCTCGTCGTCGCGTCCCTCGTCGTCATCGGTCCGCCGATCCGCGGCGTCGGCGGGTGTCCCGTCCGCTCCGCCAGAGCCTTCCGCGGCCTCCGATCCCGCCGCGAAGTCGTCTCCCTCGAGCAGGCGCGCCAACGCCTCGTCGAACTCGTCCGCCGCGGGCTGCTCTCCGCGCGCCTGGGCCTGCAGACGTTCGATCAGTGCCGACGGGTCGTCGATGTCGGATGCCTGCGGCATGAGGTCGGGGTAGTCCCACAGGGAGTCGCGACCGTCGATGCCCACCGCATCCGTGATGGCCTGCCACATGGCAGACGCCTCGCGCAGCCGCCGCGGACGCAGCTTCAGACCGACGAGGGCTCCCAGTGCGTCTTCGGCCGGCCCGCCGACGGCGCGGCGCCGGCGGGGGGCCTCGGCGATGCGGGGACCGTCGGGGAGGCGGGACGTCGCCTGCGCCGTGACCACATCGACCCAGCCGTCGATCGTCGCGACGAGGTTCTCGAGCCTCGCCAGAGCCTCTCGCTGGGTCTCGCTCTGCGCAGGGAGCAGAGCGCCGCCCTCGATCGCGGCGCGCAGCTCTTCGGGATCGGATGGGTCGAGTCGGCTCGCGACGTCTTCGAGCGCGTCGACGTCGACCGTCACGCCGCGTGCGAAATCGGTGATCTGCGCCATGACGTGCAGGTGCAGCCACTTGGCGTGACGGTAGAGGCGGGCGTAGGCGAGCTCGCGGGTCGCGAGGTAGAGGGCGATCTGATCCTCCGGGATCTCCAGGCCTTCGCCGAACGCGGCGAGGTTCTGCGGGATCACCGCTGCGGTGCCCGCCGGGAGCACGGGTATGCCGACGTCGCCGCCGGAGACGACCTCGAGCGAGAGGTTGCCGAGCACCTGCCCGAACTGGGCAGCGAACACCGATCCGCCCAGCCCGCGCATGAGCTTGCCCGCGCCTTGCACGATGCCGCGCATCTCTTCGGGGACCTGGGTGTCGAGGGCGTCGGTGAGCGCGTCGGCGATGCTCGTCGACACGGGATCGGCGATCTCCTTCCACACCGGCAGGGTCGCTTCGACCCACTCGCCCCTGGTCATGGCTCGGGGCGCCTCCGCGAGTTCGGAGATGGTGGTCGCCTCGCCCAGCCACAGGTCGGCGAGGGCGAACGAATCCGCGAGCGACGTGCGGGCGCCGTCGGCGATGCCGAGGCCGTCGCGGTTGGCGATGTGGAGGGCCTGACGCAGGGCGTTGTCCCACGGGTCTCCGCCGAACGCGCTCTGCAGCTGCGCCATGATCGTCTGCATCATCGCGGGATCGAGCTGGAACCCGTCCATGCCCTGGAAGGCGTTCTGGAGCGCCTCGGGATCGATGTTCCCTCCGCCCTGGCCGGACATCATCCGGCGCAGGAACTCCTGGAAGTCCTCGGGGGTGGGGTCGTTGTCTGCCATGTCGATCGCCTCTCAGCACGCCTAAAGCCCGTGCCATCTACGCTAGTCATCGAGACCGGTGCGTGACCCCGGAGCGGGGACATCGCTGTACGCCGCTCGCGAACGACGGAGGAATGCTGTGGATCGGACCCGGTCTGTGAAGGTCGGACTGGGCGTGTGGGCCCTGATCGTCGCGCTGGTCGCCCTCGTGGTGCTGACCTTCCTGCCGACGCCCTATGTGATCCAGCGGCCGGGCCCCGTATACAACACCCTCGGAACAGCGGCGGATGAGGACGGGACGCAGGTGCCGCTCATCAAGGTCGACGGAGCCGAGACCTACCCGACCGACGGAGCGCTCGACCTCACGACGGTCCAGGTCGTGGGCAACCGCGAGCGCACGCCGAGCTGGTTCGAGCTCGCGCTGGCGTGGATGGACCGCTCTCGAGCGGTCGTCCCGCTCGAATCCGTCTTCCCGGAGGGAGTGACCACCGAACAGCGCGATGAGCGCAACGCGACGCTCATGGTCGACTCGCAGCACGAGGCGACGGCGGCCGCGCTCAACGAGCTCGGATACGACACCGGTGCGCAGGTCGTGGTGCAGGACACCGTGGACGATCTGCCGGCGGACGGCGTGCTGGAGGCGGATGACGTCATCACGGCGATCGACGGGAGCCCGGTGACGTCGGCGAAGCAGCTGAAGTCCGCGATCCAGGAGGCCGAGGGCGCGACCGTGCGGCTGACGGTGCGACGTGCCGGAGCGGAGCAGACCGTCGAGCTCACGCCGCAGGAGCACACCGAAGACGGCACCACCACGTGGCTGATCGGCGTGACGCTCCGAACGGACTACGACTTCCCGATCGACGTCACGATCCAGCTCGACAACGTCGGCGGCCCCAGTGCGGGCATGATGTTCGCACTCGGCATCATCGACACGTTGACACCAGGGGAGCTCAACGGAGGCGAGGAGGTCGCGGGCACGGGGACGATCGAGGCGGACGGCACGGTCGGCCCGATCGGCGGCATCCGTCAGAAGCTCTACGGCGCACGCGACGCCGGCGCCGACTACTTCCTCGCCCCGCAGTCCAACTGCGACGAGGTGGTCGGCCATGTCCCCGACGGGCTGACGGTGATCAGCACGGAGACCCTCGAGGATTCGCTGGATGCGCTCAAGGTGATCGCCGACGGGGGAGACGTCGCCGCCCTTCCGACGTGCGAGGCGGCCGCGACCCCGTGACCCGCCCGTGACACGACCGGGAGCCTGCGCATAGTAAGGCGTGCCTAGGATGGGATCGTGACCTCGAACTCTTCCCCGAACCCGGCCACGCCTCGCACCTCGCGACGGATCTTCGGCATCTCGCTGGTGATCATCGCTGCGCTCATCGCGGCGTTCTTCGTCTTCGCGTCGCTCTACACCGAGTACCTCTGGTTCGACCAGGTGGACTACGCCTCCGTGCTGACCACGCAGTGGATCGCCACCGCGGTGATGTTCGTCGTCGGCTTCCTCGGCATGGCGGTGCCCCTGTTCGTCGCGATCCAGCTGGCTTACCGTCTGCGTCCGGTGTACGTGCGCCTGAGCTCGCAGCTCGACCGCTACCAGGAGGTCATCGAGCCGCTGCGACGCCTGGGAATGTGGGGCATGCCGGTGTTCTTCGGTCTCTTCGCCGGCTTCTCGGCGGCGAGCCAGTGGAAGACGGCGTGGATGTGGGCGAACGGGGTCGCCACCGACACGGTCGACCCGCAGTTCGGCCTCGACACGGGCTTCTACATGTTCGCGATGCCGTTCTACTCGAGCCTGCTCGCGTTCGTCTCCGCCGTGCTCCTGCTCGCGCTGCTCATCACGGCGATGGTCTCCTACCTGTACGGCTCCGTGCGCATCGGTCAGGGCGAGCTCCGCATCTCGAAGCCCGCCCGCATCCAGCTCGCCGTGACCGCCGGCCTCTACCTGCTCGTGCAGGCCGCGAGCCTGTGGCTCGACCGCTACAAGACGCTCGTGGCGCCCGACGGCCGCATCACAGGGGCCGCGTACACGGGAGTGAACGCCACGATCCCCGGCCTGGCCATCCTCGCGATCGTCGCAGCCCTCGTGGCCGTGCTCTTCTTCGTGACGGCGGTGATCGGACGCTGGCGCTTCCCGCTGGCAGCCACCGCCCTGTTCATCGTGGCGTCGCTCGTGGTGGGCGTCGGCTACCCGTGGATCGTCACGACGTTCCAGGTCAAGCCCAACGAGAACGCCTATCAGGCCGAGTTCTATCAGCGGAACATCGACGGCACCAAGGAGGCGTACGGCGTCGCCGACATGGAGGTCACCCCCTTCACGGCGGAGACCGACGCCGAGGCCGGTCAGCTGCGCGAAGACGCCGACACGACCGCGTCGCTGCGCATCATCGACCCGAAGATCGTCGACAGCGTGATCCGTCAGCAGGATCAGGCCCGCGACTACTACCAGTTCCCCGACACCCTCGATGTCGACAGGTACCAGATCGACGGCGCGAGCCAGGACACCGTGGTCGCCGTGCGCGATCTCGACATGTCGAAGCTCGGCGACAGCAACACGTGGAACAACCGCGTCGCCGTGTACACCCACGGTTACGGACTGCTGGCGATGGCGGGCAACCAGCGTACGGCCTCCGGCGAGCCGGTCTTCCTCGAGCGCGGCATGCCCACCTCGGGCGAGCTGACCGCGGCGGAGGACTACGAGCCGCGCATCTATTTCGGCGAGCACTCGCCGGAGTACTCGATCGTGGGGGCGCCGAAGGGCTCCGACCCCGTGGAGATCGACTACCCGAGCGGCGAGAAGGGCGCGAGCGAGACGAAGACGACCTTCGACGGCGACGGCGGCCCACGGATCGGCGACACCTTCACCAAGCTGCTCTACGCGCTGAAGTTCCAGTCCGAGCAGATCCTGTTCTCGAACCTCGTCAACTCCGAGTCGCAGATCCTCTACGACCGCGACCCGATCACGCGCGTGCAGAAGGTCGCGCCGTATCTCGAGCTCGACAGCGATCCGTACCCGAGCGTGGTGGACGGCCGGATCGTGTGGATCGTCGACGGCTACACGACCAGCTCGTCGTACCCGTACTCGACGAGCGTGAGCCTGTCGAAGGCGATCACCGACTCCAACACGCCGTCGCCTTCGCTGGCGATCGACGAGATCAACTACATCCGCAACTCCGTCAAGGCCACGGTCGACGCCTACGACGGCTCGGTGACCCTGTACGCCTGGGACGAGACCGACCCGGTGCTGCAGACGTGGCAGAAGGTGTACCCCTCGACGCTCAAGCCCGTGAGCGAGATGTCGGGCGACCTGATGAGCCACGTCAGGTACCCGACCGATCTGTTCAAGGTGCAGCGCGACATCCTCGGGGTCTACCACATCGACGATGCGGCATCGTTCGCGCGTCTCGACAACCGCTGGCGCACGCCCGACGACCCGCGCAGCAAGGAGCTGCTGCAGCCGCCGTACTACCTGAGCATGAAGATGCCGGGGCAGGACACCCCGCGGTTCTCCATGTTCTCGACGTTCATCCCGTACTCGGTCGGCTCGGACAGCAGCCGCGACGTGCTCATGGGGTACCTGGCCGTCGACTCCGATGCAGGGACGAAGGACGGCGTCAAGGCCGAGGGATACGGCCAGCTCCGCCTTCTGGAGATCAACGACGACACGACGGTCCCCGGTCCCGGGCAGGTGCAGAACACCTTCGACTCGGACACCACGATCGCCGACAAGCTCAACGTGCTCACGATCGGCAAATCGGAGGTCCGCTACGGCAACCTCCTCACCGTTCCGGTCGGCGGCGGCCTGCTGTACGTGCAGCCCGTGTACGTGCAGTCGTCCGACGGTACGCAGCTCCCCAAGCTCCGCAAGGTGCTGGTGGCGTTCGGCGGGAACGTGGCCTTCGAGGACACTCTGACCGCGGCTTTGGACGCGCTGTTCGGCGGCTCCGCCGGCGCGGCCGGCGGCGACGACCAGGTCGAGCCCACTGCGCCGGATGAAGGCGGGACGCCGGAACAGCCCGATGAGTCGTCGACTCCGACGGATGCCGAGGCCGAGGCGCTGTCCGCGGCAGCGCAGGCCATGGCAGATCGGGAGGCGGCGCTCAAGGACGGCGATCTGACGAAGTTCGCCGAGGCCGACAAGCGGCTGACGGATGCCGTCAACCGGCTGCTCGAACTCGAGGGCACGTCCGCGGAGTGACACGGCAGCGTGCGAGCACGGAGGGCGTCCCGCGGGGCGCCCTTCGTCGTTCCGCTCGATTCGCGCACCTCCCGAATCCGTGATAGGTTATTCCTTGTGCCGCGGGGTGGAGCAGTTCGGTAGCTCGCCGGGCTCATAACCCGGAGGTCGCAGGTTCAAATCCTGTCCCCGCAACAAGAGAAGGCCCCCTGATCAGGAGAAATCCGATCAGGGGGCCTTCGCCTCTCCCGCCTCGATCAAGCGTCGCAGCGCCCGCGAGGTCTCCGCGGAGCGCCGGCCCGCGTCACGAGACGAGGGCGCGGAGACGGGTCACGCGCCACAGCGCGACGGGTTCGAACGAGCGGCGCATCGCGCGCAGGAGCGCCCCGTGATGGGTGAAGCTGTGCGTCACTTCAGTGCGGCCGCCGTCGACGTCCACCGCGCGCCAGATCCCGCTCTCGCTCATGCCGCAGGACCGCAGCACGTAGCGGACCGTCGTGGCGTCGATCTGCTCGTACACGAGCTCCGCGGGCACGACGCCCCGGATGCGTGTGCGGTACGTCCCTCCCACCACGGCGGAGCGATCCGCGTTCGCCGCCTCGCCGAGCGCCGGGTTCCACAGATGGATGCGATCGACGATCAACTGCGGCGCGATCGACATGCTCGATCCCGACGATCTCGCCGGCCTGGTATCGGCCATGCGGACGGTCCTGGCCCCGACCAGCAGCCATGAGGTCCTGGAACGTCGCTTCCTCGCGCGTCGCAAGCCGGTGGCAGCGCTGACCGGAGGCTGAGCTCGTGACAGCCGGCGGATTGCGCCGCCCCGCCGGAGACGGCGAGGATGGTGCCATGTCCGACACCGCCGCTGTGCCCGTCGCCGTGTGCCAGTTCGCTCCGACGGTCGCACGGGAGTCCAACCGCGAGCGTCTGGGCGTGCTCACCGCGGAGGCGGCCGCCCGGGGTGCCAGGGTGATCGTCTTCCCGGAGTACGCCAGCTACTTCGTCGACCCGTTGGACGAGACTCTCGCGGAGAACGCAGAGGACCTCGACGGTCCGTTCGTCTCCGCTCTCATCGCGCTCGCCGCCGAACACGCCGTCGTCATCGTCGCGGGGCTCGCCGAGAAGGCCTCCGACGGGCGGCGGGTGCGGAACACCGTCGTCGCCGTGCGGGGAGACGGCATCCTCGCCGTCTATCGCAAGCAGCACCTGTACGACGCCTTCGGGCAGACAGAGTCCGACTGGGTCGAACCCGGCGCCGACCTCGGCGAGGCGGCGGTGTTCGACGTCGCCGGCATCCGATTCGGGCTGATGACCTGCTACGACCTGCGGTTCCCGGAGGTGTCGCGCGTGCTCGCGGATGCCGGCGCCGACGTCCTGGTCGTGCCGGCCGAGTGGGTGCGGGGACCGCTCAAGGAGCACCACTGGACGACCCTGCTGGCGGCGCGCGCCATCGAGAACACGGCGTACGTCGTCGCGGCGGACCACCCCGCGCCCGTCGGCGTCGGTCACTCGCAGATCGTCGATCCGCAGGGCGTCGTGCTCGCGGGAGCCGGCATCGTCGAGGGGATAGCCACGGGGGTCATCGAGCGTGCGGCGATCGAGCGCGTGCGCGCGGCCAATCCCTCGCTGCGCGCGCGTCGATACCGGGTCGAACCGCTGCGGTCAGAAGCCGGCTGACAGACGCGCCGCGGCCTCCTCGAGCACCTCCACGCGTTTGCAGGCGGCGAAGCGCACGAGCCCGGCGTATTCTGCGCGATGCTCCGGCGAGACGAAGGCGGTGAGTGGGATGGCGACCACGCCCGCGCGCTCGGGAAGGGCGCGGCAGAATGCGGCGACATCCGCTCCTCCGAGCTCCGTGGCGTCGGCCACCGTGAAGTACCCACCCTGGGGAGGCACGACCTCGAACCCCGCGCTGCGCAATCCCGCACCGAGGATCTCGTGCTTGTGCGCGAGCACCGCAGCAGAGCCGGCGAAGTACGAGTCCGGAAGGCGGAGACCAACCGCGATCGCGGGCTGGAAGGGCGACCCGTTGACGTAGGTGAGGTACTGCTTGACCGTGAGCACGGCGGTGATGAGGTCGGCAGGCCCGTGGACCCACCCGATCTTCCACCCTGTCGTCGAGAACGTCTTGCCCGCCGACGAGATGGTCAGAGTGCGTCCGGCCGCGCCGGGGAGGGTCGCGATCGGGATGTGCGTCGCGTGGAAGGCGAGGTGCTCATACACCTCGTCGGTCACGATGACGGCGTCGTGGCGTTCGGCGAGACGCACGATCTCCGTCAGCGCCTCGCGGGCGAACACGGCGCCGGTCGGGTTGTGAGGGTCGTTCACGATGATGATGCGGGTGCGGTCGGTGACGGCATCCGCGAGGCGGTCCAGATCGGGCTGGAACTCCGGCCGCCGCAGAGGCACGGTCACGAGTGTCGCTCCGGCGAGGGCGACGGCGGCGGCATAGGAGTCGTAGTACGGCTCGAACACCACGACCTCGTCGTCGGGTCCGTCGATGAGCGCGAGCAGCGAGGCGGTGAGCGCCTCGGTGGCCCCGGCGGTGACGATGACCTCGCGCGCCGGGTCGACCTCGAGTCCGTAGAAGCGCTGCTGGTGCTCGGCGATGGCGGAGAGGAGGTCGGGAACACCGCGGCCTGGTGGATACTGGTTGACCCCCGCGGCGATCGCCTGGCGAGCCGCGTCGAGCACCTCCTGCGGGCCGTCCTCGTCGGGGAAACCCTGGCCGAGGTTGATCGCTCCGGTCCGGGCCGCGGCCGCTGACATCTCTGCGAAGATGGTGGGCGCGACAGTACCGTCCGCCGAGAGCAGCCCGGCGCCCTCGGCCGTGCGCCACCATGCGCCGGGAATGACACTCATGAAGAACAGGCTAAGGCCATAGGCGAAACTCATCCTCGGCATAAGAAACGCACAGACACGGGCGGCACTCTGAAAGGGCGTTGTTGAAGGAGCACACCATGAACGAAGACAGCACCCAGGACCAGCCGGTACCCGCGTCGAACGACGCCGTTTCCGACGCCACCGCCGCATCTCACGCCGTCGACGCGTCGACGTCGCATGCCGCACCCTCCGCCGAGCCGCTGCGCCCGGCTGCGAGCTCTGCGGGGCACGAGGTGCCGCCGACGTTCGCCTCGTCGCAGACCGCGCCGGCTGCCACGCACTCCGGGCCGGGCGCACAGGCGCCCGCCGGGTCCGCGCCATACGGGGCGTACGCGCAGCAGACGCCCCAGGCGTACGGCGCCCCGGGCCAGGCATACGCGGGCGGTCACCATCAGGCGCACGCGGGCAGTCAGGGGCAGCCGCACGCGACCGCTCAGGGCGCCGCGTTCGGCATCCCCAGCGCGGCGAACACCCGCCCGCTCGACGGTGCCCCTGTGGCCCCTGGTGCGCCCGGTGCGCCGGCGGTCAAGGATCCCAAGCAGCCCCGCGGGGGCGTCAAGCTCGCTGCGCTCATCGTCGCGGCCGCGCTGGTCGGCGGCGTCGCCGGCTTCGGCGGCGGCGCGATCGTGAACGAGCTGGGCAACCCTCCCTCCACGGGCGTCGCGGAGGGACCGCAGACGGTCACCGTGAACAACCCAGGCTCTGTCAACGAGACGACCGCGGTGGCGACCACCGCGCTGCCCTCGGTCGTGACCATCGAGGTCGCCGGCTCGAAGGAGGCCGGCAGCGGCTCCGGCGTGATCATCAGTGACGACGGGTACGTTCTGACCAACACGCACGTGGTCACCCTCGGAGGCGCGGTGGCCGACCCGACGATCAAGGTGACGACGTCCGACGGCCGGATCTACGACGCGACCGTCGTCGGCACCGACCCGATCTACGACCTCGCGGTCGTCAAGCTCAAGGACGCCGAAGACCTCACGCCCATCACGTTCGCGGACTCGTCGAAGCTCAACGTCGGTGACACCACCGTCGCTCTCGGCGCACCGCTCGGGCTGTCGAACTCGGTGACGACGGGCATCGTGAGCGCCCTGAACCGCAGCATCCAGATCGCGTCGTCGGCGCTGCCGGACTCCTCCACGCAGGACGCGCCGCAGGACCCGCAGTCGCCGGAGGACGGCCAGGGACAGGGGCCCTTCCAGTTCGACCTGCCGGGGAACACGAACCAGCAGAGCTCGGAGACCATCTCCATCGCCGTGATCCAGACGGATGCCGCCATCAACCACGGCAACTCGGGCGGTGCGCTCGTGAACAGCAAGGGCGAGCTGATCGGCATCAACGTCGCGATCGCGAGCTCCGGGAACTCGGAGGACTCGGGCTCGATCGGCATCGGGTTCGCCATCCCGTCGAACATCGCCAAGCGGGTCTCGCAGGAGATCATCGACAACGGCAGTGCGACGCACGGGCTGCTCGGCGCGTCGGTGCGTGACGCGGCCTCGGTGGAGGGCTCCGATCAGGCCGGCGCCTACATCGCCGAGGTGACAGACGGCGGTGCGGCGGCTGCGGCCGGCCTCAAGGCCGATGACATCGTCACGGCGTTCAACGGTGTCTCGATCACGAGCGCGAGCGACCTCACAGCTCAGGTGCGCGCCGCCGCCGCGGGAAGCGACGCCAAGGTCACGTACGTCCGCGGAGGCAAGGAGTACGAGATCGAGGTCACCCTCGGCACGCTCTCCCAGTAGAGCGATCCGGCCCTCCGGCCGTTCAGAGAAGGACGTCACCCTCGCGATAGGCTCGCGGGGTGGCGTCCTTCTCTTTCGGCACCGGCAACGCGGCGAAGCTGCTGCGGATCCCGCTGTACGCGGCGGGCCGGATCGGGACCGTGGTGGTCCCGCGCGGGCGCCGCTGGGTCTTCGGATGCGGCGCGGGTGTGGGCGACGGCGCGCTGGCGCTGCAGCGGCTGGCCGCGCACGCCGGGCACGACACGGTGTGGCTGACCTCGTCCGACCGGGAGCGCGCGGACGCCGAGGCCCTCGGCATCCGTGCGATCCCGAAGCGCGGGCTCCGCGGTTGGTGGGCAACGGCCCGCGCCGGGGTGCTCGTCGTGACCCACGGCCTGGGCGACGTGAACCGGTACGGCAGCTCCGGCGGCTTCGTCGTGCAGCTGTGGCACGGCATCCCGTTGAAGCGCATCGGACTCGACTCTCCCGCGACCACCCAGGTGCCGCGGGTTCCCGGCGCGCGCCTGCTGCGCACGCTCGTCGCCGTGCTCTACCGCGCAGCGGCGCAGCGCATCCGCGTGATGCCTGCGGCGTCACACCGCTCACGCGGACGGCTCGAATCCGCCTTCGGTCTCGGGAGCGACCGCGTGCTGGTCACCGGTGAGCCCCGCGTCGACGTGCTGTCCGCAGGCGATCCCGAAGAGCGTCGCAGGATGGCATCCGCCCTCCTTTCCGGCGCTGTGGGCGCGCTGCCCGACGGTGCGCGGACCATCCTCTACGCACCGACCTGGCGTGACGGGGCCGCCGACCCGGCCGTGCCGACAGCGGAGGAATGGGTGCGCATCATCCGCGTCCTCGACGACGGCGATGCCGTGCTGCTGGTGCGTTCGCATCCTCTCGGTCAGGGTGCGTACGCTCCGCCGCTGCCCAGCGGTCGCGTGCGCATGCTCGGTGCCGATGTGCTCCCGGATGTGACCCCCGCGCTGCCTGCCGTGGACGTGCTCGTCACCGACTACTCGTCGCTCGCATACGACGTCGGTCTCCTCGCCATGCCGGTGCTGTACCTCGCTCCGGATGCCGAGGACTACGCGCGCACGCGCGGCTTCTACGGCCGCTATGACGAGGTGTCCGGTCCAGACCCGGCGCGGAGCTGGCGCGAACTGCTGGATCAGCTCTCGCGGCTCCTCGGCGACGATCGCGAGTTCTCGGCGCGGTCCGAGCGGTCCGCCGCGCTCAGCGCTCGCATGCACGCCTTCCGCGACGGGGGCAACACACAGCGGGTGTACCAGGCCATCCGTGCGCGGGGTGTGCCCGCGCCGAAGGGAGCAGCATGACAACGGCCCGGATCGACGAGTCGGCGCAGACGCTGATCGTCGCGGGGACCGGCGCGAAGCCGGCATCCGCCGAGCTCATCGGACCCAGAGCGCGTGTGTCGGCGCGGGTCACGGGCAGAGGGGCGACGTGGACCGCGACCTTCCCCTTGCAGGCCTCGCGGTGGGGCGGCGCCTCGCTGCCGTTGCCGTCGGGGGAGTACGCCCTCTCGGTCGACGGCATCGCTCTGGACGGTGTGCATGTCGCGACGACGATGCTCCCCGGGCTCCGTGTCGCGGTCGAGGGTTCCGCCGTGACGATCGCAGCCCCGGTCGATCCCGTGTACGAGACGCCCGAGGGGCAGTCGACCCTCGAGGAGCGCTACGTCGCGCAGGCAGGCGGAACCGAGAACGCGGTGTTCTTCGAGAGCTTCTACGGCCGGAGCGTGGGGTGCAACCCGCGAGCCATCGACCGAGCCCTCGCCGAGCGCGCGCCGGGGGTCACGCGGTATTGGAGCGTGGTCGATCTGTCGATCGCGGTGCCGGAGGGTGCTGTGGCCGTGGTCGAGGGCAGCCCGGAGTGGTGGCATGCGCGAGGTGCGGCCCGCCTGCTCGTTGTGAACGACTGGCTGCGCCGGCGCTTCGCGCGCAAGCCCGGTCAGAAGGTGCTGCAGACCTGGCATGGCACGCCCTTGAAGCGCCTGGCGCTGCACCGGCCCGGGTTCGACCCGCGCCGGATGGCGGCGGTGATCAAGGAATCCCGGCGATGGGATGTGCTCCTCGCGCAGAACACGTACTCCGAGCGCATCCTGCGCAAGGCGTACGCCTTCTTCGGCCGGCCGATCTGGGTCGAGGGATACCCGCGGAACGACGCGCTGATCGCGGGTGACGCCCGCGCGATCCGCTCCGCTCTCGGCATCCGCGACCACGAACGCGTGCTCCTGTACGCTCCGACCTGGCGCGACGACCGCGCGGAGATGGTGGATTTCGTCGATGCCGAGGACCTCGCGCAGGCGGCCGACGCCGTGGTGCTCGTGAGGGGGCACTCGCGGACGATCGGCACCGACCGCGACCGATCAGGAGCCCGCGTCATCGACGTCACCGGGTTCCCGGAGACCGCTCAGCTGCTGCTCGCGGCCGATGCCCTCATCACGGACTACTCTTCCGTGATGTTCGACTTCAGCGTGACGGGCAAGCCCATGTACTTCCTCGTGCCCGACCTCGATCACTATCGCGGGACTCTGCGCGGCTTCTACTTCGACCTCGCCGCGCGCGCACCGGGGCCGCTCGTCCGGACGCAGGAGGAGCTGGTCGCGGCGCTCGCCGATCCGCATCACGAAGCCGCCTATGCCACGCGGTACGCCGCCTGGCGTGCGCAGTTCAACGGTCGTGACGACGGCGAGGCCGCGCAGCGCGTGGTCGAGCGCATCCTGGACCAGGGATACGTCACGGCCTGAGCGGGAAGCGGTCGCCGGGGGTGCGCGTGCTGCTCACGGCCGCGACCGGAGCTCCGGCCATGACGGAGGGGAACGCGCGATCCATCGCGTGCACGCGGACGCCCACTCACCGGGCGGTCGCGCACTCGGCGGACCGGACACGCACGTCGGCGGACCGTGGGGCGTCTAGGGGAGCGGGGTGTTGCGGGTGCCGAGGCGCGAGGCGTCGACCGTGTCCCTCGCGCCCCGGAACACGCCGGCGAGGAAGCCGAGTCCCCAGGAAAGGTGCATGGTGGGCATCACCGCGAGCGTCCACAGCCGTTGCCGGATGCCGCCGCCCCCGGGCGCCAGCGCGACCGCGACGACGAGGAGCACGTACAGCCCGAGCGGGACGTAGACCGCTGACGCGACGATCGACGCCGGCCCGCGCACGACGCCTGTGAGCTGCATCGCCGCCACGACGATCGCGACGGCGATCAGCACGAGGAGTGCGGGCGGGGCGAAGAAGCGGATGCCGTTGCGGCGCCCGAACCGGCGCACGAGCTCACCGCGCCATGCCCCGGTCGCACGGAACTGGCGTGCAAGTCGCACCCAGCTCTCGCGCGGCCAGTAGGTGACCGAGAGCGCGGGGTCGAACCACACCCGATGACCGGCCTGGCGGATGCGGAGGTTGAGCTCCCAGTCCTCGCCTCGTCGGATCGTCTCATCGAACAGGCCCACTTCGTCGAGCACGTCTCGGCGCATGACGCCCAGGTAGGCGGACTCCGCCTCTCCCTCGACCGAGCCGCCGTGGTACGCGCCGCCGCCGAGGCCGACGGGGGAGTTGTAGAGCCGCGCCACGGCGCGCTGGAACGGGGTGCGGCCCTCTGCGTGCATGACGCCGCCCACGTTCGCCGAACCCGTGCGCTCGAGTGTGGCGATGGCGCGGGCCGCGTAGCCCGGGGAGAGCTCGGAGTGCGCGTCGACGCGCACGATCGTCGCGTAGCGGCTGGCACGGATGGCGGCGTTGAGACCGACCGGGATGTGCGCGGCCGGATTGTCGACGAGGCGGATGCGGTCGTCGTCGGCGGCCAGTCTGTGCGCGAGCTCGGTCGTCCCGTCGGAGGACGGGCCGAGGGCGAGCACGAGCTCGGAGGGCATGTCGAGCTGCTGCTCGAGAACCGAGGCCACGGCGTGCTCGAGATAGGCGCGCTCGTTCAGCACCGGCATGATGAACGACACACCGGCACGGGGTGCATGCGGACTGTCGGCGCTCATCCCACGATCATGTCACGGGCTCCGCACAGGTTCACTGATCGCCGCAGCAGCGCGCGTAACGGTACCGTTTCTATCCGTCGGCGGAGGCTGCGAAGGCCCGTGGGACAGCCGGCCCGGTCACTATCCTGGAGGGATGGGTGCTGTCTCGGATGCGAAGAAGGCCTACCGTCTCCTGAGGCGAGCGCTCTCATCTCGAACCGCGGTTCAGAGGGTGCGGCGCAGGCTGGCCGAGCGAGAGCCGCATCCGGCGGGGCACTACAAGATCGCCGTCTACTTCGCCGACGGCGCGGTGAACATGTACCAGATGCGGCAGTGGTACAAGCCGCTCGCCGAGCTTTCCCGTATCTGGCCCGTCGTGGTGCTGTCGCGCTCCGCGACCGGCGCGGACAAGCTGCTCGATGAGGACGCGCCGCCGGTCGCCTTCGTCCCCACCGTCCGCGACCTCGAGCGGTTCATCGCCACGCAGGACATCCGCATCGTGCTCTATGTCAACCAGAACACGCGCAACTTCCAGATGTTCCGCTACGGACGCCGCTGGCATGTCTTCATCAACCACGGCGAGTCCGACAAGATGTACATGACCACGAACCAGTACAAGGCCTACGATTACGCGCTCATCGCCGGCCAGGCCGCTCGAGACCGCCTCACGCGCACGCTGTGGGACTACGACGTCGATACCAGGACGATCGAGATCGGTCGACCGCAGGCGGACCACTACTCCGGGGCTCTCCCGTACGAGCCCGATGAGCGCACCGTCGTGCTGTACGCCCCGACGTGGGAGGGCGACCGTCCCAGCGCGCACTACGGATCGATCGCCACGCACGGAGAGAAGCTCGTCGACGCGCTGCTGGCGACGGGCCGTCACCGTGTCATCTACCGTCCGCATCCGCGCAGCGGTGTGCTCGACGACGAGTACGGCGCCGCGCACCGCAGGATCCTCGCCGCGATACAGGCGGCGAACGCCGCTGATCCGTCGGCCCGGCACGTCTACGACGACGGGCCGGAGCTGGGATGGCAGCTCGCCGCGGCCGACGTCGCCATCGTCGACATCTCCGCGATGGTGTACGACCGGCTCGCCGTCGGCAAGCCGCTCATGATCACGCGACCCGTCGACGAGCGTGCGAGCGTCGACACGAACGGGTACCTCTCGGACTGCGAATGGCTCACCGCCGACGCCGCCGCCGACATCGTCGACGAGGTGGAGCGCGTGCGTGCGGATGAGGCGGCCACCGCCCGGTTGCGGATGTGGGTGCAGCACTACTTCGGAGACACGACCCCCGGCGCGGCGACCGCCAAGTTCCATGCCGCGATCGAGGAGCTCATGCGCAAGTGGGAGTCCTGGCAGGCGCACGAGATGGGCACCGTCCGCCCGGATGAGGACGACGATGACGAAGAGGCCGACGAGGACGAATGATCGTGGACCTGCCTCGAGCGCGGGGGATCGCCTCGCGGATCTCGGTGCTCGCCGAGACCGGGTCGACCAACGCCGACCTCCGTCGGCTCGCCGGCGACCCGACAGGCTGGCCGCATCTGTCGGTGCTGCTCACGGACACGCAGACGGCGGGCCGCGGGAGGCTCGACCGCACCTGGGTGGCGCCTGCGGGCGCGTCGGTCGCGATCTCTGTGCTCCTGCGCCGGCTTCCGGCGGGCGAAGGGCTGGGGTGGGTCCCGCTGGCGGCGGGTCTGGCCATGGCGGAGGCGGTGTCGGCGCAGCTCCCAGGGCGTGACGTCGGCGTCAAGTGGCCCAACGATGTGCTCGTCGAGGGCAGGAAGATCTGCGGGGTGCTTGCCGAAGCAGCACCGGACGCCGTGATCGTGGGGGCGGGCGTGAACACGGCCATGACCGGGGAGCAGCTGCCTGTGCCGTCGGCGACCTCCTTCGCCGTGCTGGGCGAGACCGCCGACGTCGATGTGCTGCTTGCCGAGTATCTCCGTCGGCTCGAACTGTCTTTGCAGCTGCTCCGTGCCTCGGGCGACGCTGTGTCTTCCGGCCTGCACGCCGAGGTGTCGGCGCGTTGCGTCACGATCGGCAGCGAGGTGAACGTCTCTCTACCGGACGGCCGGACGCTCGCCGGCACGGCGACCGGGATCGACGACGGCGGTCGCCTCGTGGTGGAGTCCGAGGGAGTGAACATCGTCGTTGCGGCCGGAGACGTGGTGCACGTGCGCCCGGCCGGCGCGTGACACACCCGGTCTGCACGGGGTTCTGTCGGTGACCGCAGGCACAATGGAGGTGTGACGCATCCTGTGACGCTCGGAGGGCGGCCGACCATGCCGCCGCCGGGCGTGCCCGCGGAAGAGCTGCTGATCGCCCGGTTCCGCGGACATGCGCGCCGGCTCTTCTGGTCGGCGCTCGTGCTCATCGCGGTCTTCGGCGCGACGGCCTATCTCTACGACAACCTGCCGGCGCCCTTCGAGAACTGGATGCTGCTGTCCGCGGCGGCACTCGTCGTCCTGCTTCTGGTCGTCATCCCGTTCGTCGTCTGGTACTCGCGCACCGTGACCATCACGACCCGGCGTGTGATCGTGCATCAGGGCGTCGGCGCCCGCAGCCGTCGGGAGATGTCGCACGCGCGCGGATACACGATCGGCGTGCGTCGCGGCGTGCTGCAGCGGCTGTGGGGTGTGGGCACGATCACTCTCTCGAACGGAGTCGATGCGCCGCTGCGCCTCGTGAACATCCCCAACGTCACCCTCGTGCACGAGACGCTGGCCGATCAGATCGAGGTCAGTCAGATCCTCGCGCACCGCGACGCGCAGTCCGGCACGGAGCTCGGCTTCCCCGACTGACCTCCACCCGCCGCGTGAGTGTGCGGCTCGCGTATGCGCGAGAATGGGGGAGACGGAATGGAGGCGGCACATGGCGCTGCGCGTTGGCGTGATCGGTGGAGGCCAGCTGGCCAGGATGATGATCGCTCCGGCGGTCGAACTGGGGATCGATCTCCGCGTCCTGGCCGAGGGCGAAGGGATGTCGGCGCAGCTCGCGGCGACCGAGGTCGGCGACTATCGCGATCTCGAGGTCGTGCGGGCGTTCGCCACGGGCGTCGACGTCGTCACCTTCGATCACGAGCACGTGCCGCAGCACGTGCTGCGCGCCCTCGTCGACGACGGTGTCTCGGTGCATCCCGGACCCGATGCGCTGCAGTTCGCCCAGGACAAGCTGGCGATGCGCGCGCGGCTGGCCGAGCTCGGTGTTCCGCAGCCGGATTGGGCGGCGGTGCGCGATGCGGCCGAGCTGGAAGCGTTCCTCGAGAGCCACGACGGCACCGGGGTCGTGAAGACGCCCCGCGGCGGGTACGACGGCAAGGGCGTGCGCGTGGTGCGTGCAGCCTCCGACGCGCAGGACTGGTTCGACGCGCTCGGCGACGGTGAAGCCCTCCTGGTCGAGGAGCTGGTGGGCTTCGTGCGTGAGCTGGCTCAGCAGATCGCGCGACGGCCGGGAGGGCAGATGGTCGCCTACCCTGTCGTCGAGACGGTGCAGCGCGACGGGGTGTGCGCGGAGGTCATCGCGCCCGCGCCCGACGCGCCCGAGCGGCTCGCCCAGGTGGCCGAAGGCATCGGCCGTGCGATCGCCGAGGGGCTCGGCGTCACCGGCATGCTCGCGGTCGAACTCTTCGAGACCGACGACGAGCGGATCCTCGTGAACGAACTGGCCATGCGCCCGCACAACAGCGGACACTGGAGCCAGGACGGGGCCGTGACCGGGCAGTTCGAACAGCATCTGCGTGCCGTCGCCGACCTTCCGCTGGGAGACGCCTCTCCGCGCGCGCCCTGGTCGGTCATGGTGAACATCCTCGGCGGCCCGGCCGAGGGCGGCCTCGTCGACCGATTCGCAGCGGCGATGGCGGAGCATCCGTCAGCCAAGATCCACACCTACGGAAAGGATCCTCGTCCCGGGCGGAAGGTCGGACACGTGAACGTCTCCGGCGACGATCTCGATGACGCCGTGTACGTGGCCAGAGCTGCCGCAGCTCACTTCGCCTGAGCGGACCAGGGTGCGCGCGAGTGCGACGGCTCGCTTCCCGTTGCGTGCCGTTGGGGGAATCTCCCAGTGCGAGACCGTAGCCTGTTCTGGTGACTGAGCCACTGCACTCTTCCGCCGCCCCGCTGGTCGGCGTCGTCATGGGATCCGACTCCGACTGGCGCGTGATGCGCGACGCCTCGGAGGCGCTCACGGACTTCGGGATCGCGCACGAGGTGGAGGTCGTCTCGGCGCACCGCACACCCGACAAGCTCATGTCCTACGCGCGTGACGCGCGGGCGCGCGGCATCAGGGTCATCATCGCCGGCGCGGGCGGCGCAGCGCATCTTCCGGGCATGCTCGCGTCGATGACACCGCTCCCGGTCATCGGAGTGCCGGTGCCGCTGGCGTATCTCGACGGCATGGATTCGCTCCTGTCGATCGTGCAGATGCCCGCGGGCATTCCTGTCGCGACGGTGTCCATCGGCGGTGCTCGCAACGCCGGCCTTCTCGCTGCGCGCATCCTCGGAACGTCCGACGACGCGCTCGCCGATCGCATGGAGGCGTATGCGCGAGAGCTAGAGGCGCAGGTCGCAGAGAAGAACGATCGGCTGAAGGACTCCCTGTGACTCTTGCGCCGCCGCGGCCGCGCGCACGGCCCCTGATCGAGACTCGTCCCCTGCGGCATCCGGACGCGTCGGACGGCGGGGTCATGAGCAAGCGGGCGTGGTGGCTCGTCGTGCTCAACGTGCTGCTCCCCGGATCCGCGCAGGTGCTCGCCGGAAGCCGCAGGCTGGGTCGATTCGGGCTCGGTGCGACGCTGTTCGCCTGGTTCCTCGTGCTCGCGACCATCGGTCTCGGCCTGTTCGCCCGGCCGTTTCTTCTCTGGCTGACCGTAGGTGCCGGGTGGTTCTCGGCGGTCGTCCTGACGATCGTGCAGATCCTGCTCGCCGCCTATGTCGTGCTGTGGGTGGTGCTGACCTTCGATACGCTCCGCCTCACCCGGTTGGTGAAGGTGCCGCCCGTCTCGCGGTTCGCCGTACCCGTGGTCGCACTCGTGCTGCTGGGACTCGTCGGCGGAAGCGCGGCGTATGCGGCATCGATCGTGGGCACCGCGCGCGACACGATCGGCGCGATCTTCGGCAGCAGCGGTCCGAGCCTCCCGGCGAGCGATGGGTACTACAACATCCTCCTGCTCGGCGCCGACAGCGGTGAGGGGCGCGATTCCATGCGCTTCGACAGCATCTCCGTCGTCTCCGTGAACGCCTCGACCGGTGCTGTGACCATCACCGGCATCCCACGCGACATGCCCAACTTCCCGTTCGCCGAAGACAGCCCCATGCGGGACCCCGAGCGCGTCGGATTCGACTACCGCAACTACTTCGAGGGCCACAGCGACCCGACCTGCGGGTGGGGATCGGGCATCAACCAGCTCACCAACGCCGTGCAGGTGTGTCGCGCCGACGAGGGCAAGGGCCTCTACCCGGATGCCGCCGCGCACGGGTCCAATCCCGAGATCGAGGCGACCAAGGACGCGGCCGAGGGCATTCTCGGCATCGAGATCCCGTACTACGTCTTCCTCGACATGAAGGGCTTCGCGAACCTCGTCGATGCGCTCGGCGGCGTGAAGATCACCGTCGCCGAGCGGTTGCCGAAGGGCGGCCCGCCTCCCGGTTCCGGCGCCCACGACGTCGACTCCTGGGCGATCGGGTGGATCGAACCGGGCGAGCAGATCATGGATGGCGATACCGCACAGTGGTATGCGCGCTCACGGTACACGACGAGCGACTGGGACCGCATGCTTCGCCAGAGGCAGCTCCAGGAGGCGATCCTCGCGCAATTCACCCCGCAGACCGTGCTCACGCGCTTCAACGAGGTCGCGGCCGCGGGGACGGCGATCGTGCACACCGATCTCCCGCAGGACAAGCTGCCGGAGTTCTTCGATCTGATGACGAAGGCGAAAGAGCAGCCTGTGACGACGATCGAGCTGACGCCGGACAACGGCGTACCGGAGAAGGACATCGACTTCGCCGCCGTGCACGAGCTGGTTCAGAACACGCTGCACCCACCGACGGCGACTCCGACCCCGACGCCCTGACCGCGCGGCCGACGCAAGAGGTCACCGCCGATGGAAGTGGCCCGGCTTGGTGAGCGGTGCTGTGCCGAGCAACAGTGCCGGAGATCTGTCACTGAGTTCGGCGGGGGCGCGAGCTCGGCGGGGGAGCCTGTTGCACTCCGAACGAGTAAAGCCCACGGCCGCCACCTGAAAGCAAAGGTGGTGGCCGTGGGCTCCCCGGATTTCACCGGATAACCAGACGACGGTGATCGGAGGGGGAGGGATCACCGTCGTCCAGTCGATCGCCGCACCAGCGACGATCTGACCTAGGCGCTCTTGCGGCGGGCGGGCCCGACCGCGACGAGGGCGCCGCCTGCGACGAGAGCAGCTGCTCCGCCGCCGAGGATCCACGGCGACACGTCTCCGCCCGTGAGTGCCAGCTCCATTCCGCTGCCCGTCAGCGGCAGCTCCGTGCCGGCGGAGGCGACCGCCGGGTCGTGATCGCACGTCGAGACGGCGTCGTGTCCGTGCGAGACCGTTACGGTCGCGGTGTACGAACGCGAGCCGGAGAAGGCGATCGCATAGGAGCCCTCACCGTTGGACGGCGGGCGGAAGGTGAGCACGAGGCTGCCGTCGGCCGCCGCAGTGTTCCCCGATACCGCCGATTCGGCGGCGTTGAGTCCGGACACGGACACGCCGACGTTCTCCGACGGCTGGAACCAGCCGGCGCCGAAGACGATGGTCGATGCCTCGCAGATGTCGATGATCGGGTCATCGACCGTGACGCCGGGCGTATCTGCGTACGAGTCGGACGCGGCCGGTACGGCCGTTGCGGCGTTGGCCGCCGCCGGTGCGATGAGCACCAGTGCACCAACGGTCAGGCTGATGGCAGCCAGTTTCTTCAGCATGATTCTCCCCAGAAATTCACGCGGAATCGCACCCGGACACACCCCTGCATCCGACTGCGTGGGCTCTTCCTGTCCCCACGACAGGATGGTAGAACCCAGTTATTCCCCAGTGCTGATGACACTACATCATGGGGAGGCGAAAGTCACGACACACAGCGCAGTTGCTCATGCTGAATATCGGGTGTCCGCACCATGGGCGTGTGCGCGACCATCGTGGGCGAGGAGCCGGCGGTCGCCCCTGTGAACGCGATCGTGATGGTCGTCGATTCGCCCGGTGCGAGCAGGACCTCATGCTGAACGGCGGAACGGTCGCCGAGAAGGGCGGTCTGGACCGGTTGATCCGCCCCGTCCCGATCGATGTGCGACGGCGTCGCACCCTCCGGCCCGTAGATCGCGATGAGCGTGCGGACCGACCCAGGGGGCACTCCGTACCACCCCGACGCCGTGACATACGGCGGCAGTGCCGTTGCGGCATCCGCTGGAGCGTTGTTCGTCCACGTCACGCGCACCTGCGTCGTGGTCTCACCGTCGCAGACGCCGACCGCCGTGGTGATGGCGGCGTCGGTGTAGAAGTCCATCTTCCCGCCGGTGGTGTCGTTCAGGAGCACGCCGACGGTCTCCTGCCCCTCACCGTCGACGGGCAGGCCTCCGCCCAGCGTCGACGCGCCGAGCACGTCCTCCTCCTCGGCGTGCGCGCTCCAGATGCGGATGCGATTCTCCTGCGCCGACGTCACGAGCGCGTCGAGGAGCTGCCGCGGCTGCGCGTTGCTGAGAGCTGCTCCGAAGAGGGCGGTCGCGGCCTGCGCGAAGACCTCGTCCTGCTGCGCGGGATCGGGGACGGCGGCGTAGATGCCCGAGAGGAGGAAGTCGACAACGGTGTGCTCGTCGACCGTGAAGGGGCCGAACGTCAGGGGGCCGGTGGCGGCGAGCAGGTGGCGGGTCATAACGGCGTCGACCGCGATCACGCCGTCCACAGGGGTGCCGAAACGATCCTGCCAGCGGCTCGCGATCAGCGCAGCCGCCTCGGGGAAGTCCGGGATGCTCGTGGTGTTCTGGATGAACCGCCCGGGGCGGTCCTCGAAGAGAGCGGTGGCGGAATCGCTCGTCGGCAGTGGGACGTCGAGCGGTGGGAAGTCGCGCGTCGATGCCTGCCGGGTGAGGGTGATGCGGCCGCCGTCGGCCTGGAGCAGCGCGATGGCGCCGACGATGCCGCCGGACGAGCGCAGTTCCGCGTTGTTCTGCATCGCCACCACGTACGACCGGGGCCCGCCGCCACCGAGCATGCCGGGGAGGAGCTGTGCCGCCCCGTGCAGAGTGCCGACGACCGTCGCAGCTTCGGAGACGGCGCCGCGCATCTTGCGCACCGCGTCGGTGAGCGGGGGCAGAGCGGCGTCGGCGTCGATGCTGCGCGCCCTGGCGTCGGCGCCGGCCAGTGTCTCGTCGGCTGCGGCGAGCGGCCGCTCGATCGCCTCGAACGGCGTGAGATCGACCGCACCGCCCGAGAGACCGAGGCTCGCGAAGTCGAGGTCCGCCGCGGCCGCGAGCACGGGATCCAGCGCACCTGCAGCCACGTCGTCGGCGATCGCGGCCACCTCGCTCACGGCGGAGAAGTTCGGGCCGAGCCAGGGAACGACGGTGAACGCGCCCCATACGGGATCGGAGGTCAGGTCGTGCGCCGACCTTGCGTGGTGTGCGATGCGCTGAGCGAGCTGCTCCGCCCGCTCGAGGTCGCCGGACGAGACCGCGGACTTCAGCTCGGAAGAGGAGTCGGCTACGCGTTGCAGGTCGGTGACGGCGCCGATGCCGCGGATGACGACCCAGCCGACGGCGAGGACCACGACCGTGACGACGAGTGCGATCACCCAGCGCAGCCACCGGCGGCGCACCGGAAGTCGTCCGTCGCTCATCCCTGCATTCAAGCATGAAATGCCGGGATGGGCTGATCAAAGGCCGCGTCCAGGATCGTCGGTGTGCTGACGGGTCGTCTTCCCAGCTTCGCCGCGACCGCGCGGTTACCCTGGACGCATGGGTGCTCGGCTGCGTGTGGTGCTGGATCAGATGGCGCAGATCGTCGACGCCGATCAGGCGTGGGCCGCGCGTGATCTCACCGCCGGACTCATCGCCACGGCGCCCGATGGATGCGACGTCGAGGCGATCGTCCCCGCGGGGAGCACCGTCGACATCGCGGGCCTCGCCGACGTGCGCACGCTGCCGCTGGCGCGGCGGGAGCTGGCTGCGTCCTGGCAGCTCGGCATGGCGCCGGGTGTCGGCGGCGGGCTCATCCACTCCGCGACGCTCATGGCCCCGCTCGTGCGCCACGATCGCATCCACGACAACGATCAGACGACGGTCACGCTCTGGGATCTGCGCGCCTGGGAGGCCCCGGACGCGCTGCCGAAGACCGCTGTCGCTTGGCAGCGCGGCATGCTTCGGCGAGCCGCCAAGCACGCCGACGCGGTGGTGGTGCCTTCGCACTCCTTCGCCGCCCGACTGGGGGAGCTCGCCAAGCTCGGTGAACGCATCCGCGTGATCCCGGGGGCGGCGCCGCAGGGGTTCGTCGTGCCGCTGGACGCGCAGGAGCGACGGGACGCTCTGTCGCTGCCTCCGCGCTACGTCGTGCTCACCGGGACTGCCGCGACTCTGGCGCACGGGTTCCGCGCCGCCGTCGCGGCGGATGCCGACGCCGTCGTGGTGGACGCGCCCGAAGGGGCGGAGCCCCGGCTCGCCGAACTCGCCTCGGCATGCGGACTGCCGGAGTCTCGTGCGCATATCCGCGGCAGCTTGGGCACGGACGATCGAGCGGCTCTCATGGCCGCGGCATCCGCCCTGGTCGCCACCGAGCACGCGACGTCCTGGCCATGGCGCGCCGTCGAAGCCATGTCGCTGGGAGTTCCCGTTGTCGCGGTCGCGAGCGGAACGCACAGCGACATCATCGCCGACGGCGGAGCGCTCGTGCGTGCGGAGGAGATCCCGGATGTTGTGGTGGAGGCGGTCGGCGCCGAGGCGCGTCGCCTCAGCGTGCTCGCGCACGACCGGTCGCGCGCGTTCTCGTGGTTGAGCTCTGCGGAACGAGTGTGGGCGCTGCACGCCGATCTGTGAGCGATCGGCCCTGCGGCGTGCAGGTGCGACGGGTCCTCAGGACCGCATGAGGTCGACGGCCTTCGTGCTCGGGCCGTCGAAGCGCACTTTGCCGTTCTGCAGGAGGATCCCGCGCTCGCAGAGGTTCGAGACCATGTTCAGGTCATGGCTGACCACCACGAGCGTCTTGCCCTGGCTGTGCAGTTCGCGAACCCGTGCGAGGCACTTCTGCTGGAACGGCTCGTCGCCCACCGACAGGATCTCGTCGATGAGGAGGACGTCGAGGTGCGTGTGGATCGCGACCGAGAACGCCAGCCGCAGGAACATGCCGGAGGAGTAGTGCTTGACCTCCGTGTCGATGAACTGCTCGATCTCGCTGAACTCCACGATCGAGTCGAACTGTTCTTCCGTCTCCTGCTTGCTCATGCCGAGGATGGCGGCGTTGAGGTAGACGTTCTCCCGACCTGACAGGTCGGGATGGAAACCGGCGCCGACCTCGATCAGGCCCGCGACACGTCCCCGGGTCGAGACGCGGCCCTCGTCGGGGCGGAGCACCCCGGAGATCAGCTTCAGCATGGTCGACTTGCCCGAGCCGTTGAACCCCATGAGTGCGACAGCCTCGCCCTCGCCGATCTCGAAGGACACGCCGTCCAGGGCCTGGAACTCGGAGCTGAGCGGCTTTCGTCGCATCGCGGCGACGAACGTCTCCTTGATGGAGTGCGTGTGACGGAGCTTGAAGTGCTTGTGGACGTCCTCGACGAGGATGCGCGGAAGCGGCGCGTCAGAGATCCTGGGCAAAACGACCCTCCAGGCGGCGGAACACCGTCTCGCCGATGATCAGGACGACGACGGAGACGAGCATCGCGATGGCTGCGTGGAGCCACAGAGAGGGGAGCGTCTGAGCGTCGGCGGGGCGGAGCATGTGCCAGATGCCGAAGTGGAAGAGTTCGACGGCTGCTGTGATCGGGTTCAGGGCATACAGCTGGAACAGCCATTCCGGGACCTTCGACGCCACCATCTGCCACTGGTACATCACCGGCGAGGCCCACACGGAGATCATCACGATGATCTCGACGAAGCTCTGCGCGTCGCGGAACGTCACGTTGATGGCGCCGAAGAGGAGTCCGAGTCCGGTCGCCAGCACCGAGATGATCACGAGCCCGACCAGCAGCGCCGCGACGCCGAGCAACGAGGGTCGCCAACCGAAGAACACCGCGATCACGAGCACGACGATGATCTGCGGCACCGTGTTGATGGCGGCGACGAGCGTGCTCGCCACGGGGAACATCTGCCGCGGGAAGTAGATCTTCTTGATGAGGGCTGCGTTCTCGACGAGCGACTTGGTGGCGTTCGCGAAGGACTCGTTGAAGAACGTCACCGCGGTGATGCCCGACAGCAGGTAGATCGGATAGAACTGGATGCTGTCGTTGAGCCGGAGGAACACGCCCAGCGCGAAATAGAAGACGAGGAACTGGATGAGCGGCTTGACGTACGACCACAGCCACCCGAGGACCGAACCCCGATAGCGGATGCCGACCTCTTTGCGAACGATCAGGCTGAGCAGGTAGCGGCGCCGGAAGACGTCGAGCAGCCCCTTGTTCGCGCCGGGTGCGACCAGTCGCAACTCGGACGGCGCAGCTGGTTGTGGCACCAACGTTCTCACTTCCATCCCGGGTCTCTCGGGCGAGAGCCGCATCCATCCTAGGGCGTTGCTGTGCTGCGATCGCTCAGCAACAGGACATCCGTGTGTCGGCGGTCGTCCAGCCGAAGATCGATAGGATCGACGCCGGCGAACGGCATCCGGGCGCCACGGAGAAAGGCGCACGCATGGAGTGGGTGGAACTGGGTCTGGGTGTTCTGGCGACCGCCGCGATCATTCTCATCCCCGGGCTCGTCGTCGGTCTCGTGCTCGGATTCAGGGGCTTCGCGGCCTTTGCTCTCGCCGTACCTGCCGGTACGACCGTCATCGTGTCCGCCGCGCTCATCGCTCCCATTGCGGGACTGAGATGGGGGATCCTCCCCGTGCTGCTCGTCGCGGCGGCCGTCGTCCTGGTCGCGGCGGGACTGCGATTCGCGCTCTGGCGCGCACGGGCGCTTCGCTTCACCGTGCCCGGGCTCTCCCGCGTCGGCGTGTTCGCCCTCATCGGCAGCTGTGTCGTGGGCGCTGCACAGTTGCTGTTCGTGATCGGTTCGCCGGAGAACATCTCTCAGACCTTCGACAACATCTTCCATCTCAACGCGATCCGCTATGCCCTCGACACCGGCTCGGCCTCGCCCCTGACGATCGGCTCGATGACCAGCGCGGCCAGCGGGGGCCTGCCCTTCTATCCGTCCGGGTGGCACGCGGTCGCTTCGCTGGTCGTGCAACTGACCGGTGCAGGGATCCCGGTCGTCTCCAACGCGGTGATGATCTTCTTCGGCGCGCTTGCGTGGCCCGTCTCCGTGCTGCTGCTGACGTTCGTGCTGTTCGGGTCGGATCGAGTGGTTCTGGTCGTGGCAGCCGCCATCGCAGTCGCCATCCCCGCGTTCCCTCTGCTCCTGGTCGAGTACGGGGTTCTCTTCCCGTACATGATGTCGCTGAGCCTGATCGCCGTTCCCCTGGCCTGCGTCATCGAGGCGTGCCGACGTGCGTCATGGGCGGACCGCTGGCCTTTGGTCGTGGCGGCGATCGGCTGCCTGCCGGGGATCGCCGTGGCCCACCCCGGCGGCTTCGTCGCCCTTCTCGTGTTCGTCAGCGTGGTGCTCGCGGTGGCGTGGCTCGGTCTGATGTTCTCCGCCGCAGGTCGACGGCGCAAAGTTCTGGCGTCTGTGTCGGCTGCCGTCTTCATCGCGATCGCGGTCGCCGCATGGTACGTCCTCCGACCCGTCGCCGACGCACGTTCGTGGCTGCCGACCGAGACGGTCGGCCAAGCGGTCGGGGAGGTGCTCACCGCCTCGGTGTGGTTCGCGCCCATCAACGTCGTGGTGGCTGTTCTGGCGGCGACGGGGGCCGTGGTGGCTGCGCGCAGACGCGCGCGCGAAGACTGGATCGCCCTCGGTTTCCTGGCCGCAGCCGGCGGACTGTACATCGTCGTCTCGGGGGTGCCGTATCTGACCCTTCGCGACATCCTCACCGGGGCGTGGTACAACAACGCTCCGAGGCTCGCAGCACTCCTCGCGTTCGCGTGGGTCCCTCTCGCGGCCACGGGCGGCCAGAGACTCTGGACGATGATCTCGCCATGGCTGGCCCGGATCACCGGCTCTGGACTTCGCCGCGGCGTCGTCGCCGTCGTCGCGATCGTGGTTCTGCTGGTGCTTCCGCAAACCGGAAGCATGCGTCAGGCGGTGGCCAGCGCACACGGCGCGTTCGCTGTGACCGACGAATCGCCTCTGTTGACGACTGATGAACTGGCGCTCATCCATCGGCTCGACCGCGTGGTCCCTGAGGACGCCGTGATCCTTGGCAGTCCCTGGACCGGTACGGCGTTGGCGTACGCTCTCGCCGATCGACGCGTCGTGATGCCGCACACGCTCATGGACATCACCGAGGATATGTCGGTGTTGCTCGACGGTCTCGACAGCGCGGAGCCAGGCGGCAAGGTCTGTGATGCCGTCGACCGGCTCGGAGTGGACTACGTCCTCGATTTCGGGGAGCAAGAGGTCAACGGCGGCGAGCACGAGTACAAGGGACTCGACCATCTGAGCAGCTCGTCCGCCGTGGAAGAGATCGACGCGGTCGGCGATGCGGTGCTCTATCAGATCGTGCTGTGCGGATGAGGCCGGATCCCTGTCCGGGACGGGCGCACGTCGCGTGCTGAAGGAAGGAATGCCATGACTCTGGAGATCTTCGTGCCGTTTTGGGGAGACCCGGGACTGCTGCGCGAGACCGTAGCCTCCGTGCAGACACAGCGCAATCCGGACTGGCGTCTCATCGTGATCGATGACTGCTATCCGGACGAGTCGGTCCCCGAGTTCTTCCGCACGCTGGCGGACGAGCGCGTGACCTACGTTCGGAACCCGCGGAACCTGGGGATCACGGAGAACTATCGGGAAGCGATCCGGCGGGCGACGACGCCGTACATCACCATCCTCGGATGTGATGACCTGCTTCACCCCAACTACGTGGATGTGGTGTCGAACGTGGCAGAGCGCGTACCTGACGCCGACGTCATCCAGCCGGGAGTCGACGTCATCGATGAGTCCGGCGCCGTCGTGAGGCCTTTGGTCGATCGCGTGAAGCAGGGGCTCCTGGCTCCTCGGGGAGGGAAGGGGATCGCGGTGCTCCGAGCCGAGCGCATGGCGACGAGCCTGATCCGCGGCGATTGGCTGTACTGGCCGTCGCTCACCTTCCGAACGGAGACGCTCAAGCGGATCGATTTCCGGGATGGCCTCCCGATCATCCAGGACCTTGCATTGCTCATGGATGTGGCCTTCGATGGCGGCGCTCTCGCCTACACGCCGGAGGTCGCCTTCTCGTATCGTCGGCACGGAGCGAGCGCCTCCCAGAAGACGCTGCTCGACGGGAGACGGTTCCGAGACGAGCGCAGCTACTACGCGATGGCCGCCGCGCTCGCGGACGCGAAGGGGTGGCGGACCACCCGGCGCGCAGCTCGGTGGCGGACGATGTCGCGTCTGCACGCCATCACGGAGCTTCCCGGAGTCCTCAGGCACGGAAACGGCGCTGGGATACAATCGACCCTGGCGCACATCTTCGCCGTCTGAAACCACATTTGGCGCGCGGCACGGACGTGCCGTTCTACACGCAGGAGGATTCCGCTTGTCCGAACACGTGCTCATCACCGGCGGCGCGGGATTCATCGGCACTCGGCTTGCCGCGAGGTTCACGCAAGACGGGCATCGCGTCACCGTCTTGGACGCGTTGATTCCTCAGGTTCACGGTGATGACCCGGCGAGCACGTCGCCGCTCCTCCGCTCGCTCGACGGAGTAGCCGAGGTGAGGGTCGGCAGCGTGACGTCGACTGATGACCTGCGAGCCGCCCTTGACGGAGTCACCGTCGTCGTGCACCTGGCGGCCGAGACCGGGACCGGACAGTCGATGTACGAGATCGACCGCTACGTCGAGACCAATGCAGGCGGCACCGCCAAGCTGCTCGACATCCTCGCCAATCAGGAGACGAGCGTCCGACGCATCGTGATCGCGTCGTCTCGGTCGATCTACGGTGAGGGTGCCTACGAGACGGAAGACGGCCGCCGTGTCTACCCGGGCCACCGGCGTGACGCCGACATGGCTGCAGGCGACTTCGATGTTCACATCGCGGGCGAGGGGGCGCTCCGCTTGGTGCCGACTCCGGAGGACGCGCTCATCCATCCTTCATCGGTGTACGGCATCACCAAGCAGATGCAGGAGTCGCTCGTCATGACGGTGGCACCGGCCATCGGGATCGAGGGTGTAGCGGTCCGATATCAGAACGTCTACGGGCCTGGGCAATCCCTCAAGAACCCGTATACGGGAATCCTGTCGATCTTCTCCACCCTCATCCGCCAGGGGAAGGAGATCAACATCTTCGAGGACGGAGAGGAGAGCCGCGACTTCGTCTATATCGATGACGTGGTCGAGGCGACGTACCTGGCGGCGATCGATTCGCGCGCGGCAGGGCACACCTTCAACGTCGGTTCGGGAGTCGCGACATCCGTCAACGAAGTCGTGGCAGCCCTCTTCGACGCGTTCGGGCGCGAGGTCCCGACCAGGATCTCCGGTAACTACCGACTGGGCGACATTCGTCACAACGTCGCGGACACGCGACTCCTCACGGAGACCTTGGGCTTCACGCCGCGCGTTCCGTTCCGTGAAGGCGTGCGTGCATTCGTCGAGTGGGTGCTGTCGGAGCCGGTCGAAGAGGGCGGGTACCAGCGATCGCTCGACGAGATGAGCAAGCGGAAACTGCTCAAGTGAGCCGACGCCTGCTCCGAGCTTCGGAGTTCCCTTATCGGGAGAACAGCCTGAACCTCTTCCGGCTCGTCCTCGCCTTCCTTGTGCTGTTGGCACACGCGTTCTACATCGTCGGTCGCGATGACAGCCCCGGGTTCAACGGTGAGAACCTCGGCGGATGGGCGGTGATCGGCTTCTTCGTGATCAGCGGGTTCTTGATCACCCGCTCACGTTTTCGAACAGACCCGGGGACGTTCCTCGTCCATCGCATCGCGCGCATCGTGCCCGCGTTCATCGTCTGTCTCATCGTGACGGCATTCGTGTTCGGACCCGCAGCGCAGATGATGGCTCACGGGTCTCTTGCCGGCTACCTCACGAACGCGCCCACCCCGCTCGAGTACATCTGGGGCAACCTCTTCCTGCACGTCGACCAGTATCAGATCGGCTCGTCATTGTCGACGGTGCCGTATCCGGACGCGTGGAACGGCTCCCTCTGGACGCTCTACTTCGAGTTCCTGTGTTATCTGACCGTGTGGCTCCTCGGCGGCTTGGCGATCTATCGCCGGTCGATCGTGTTCGTCGCTTTCCTGTGGGTCGTGTCCGTCGTCGTCCGGATTCTGTCTGCGGCAGGAATCGATGGTGGCCTGGACGGCGACTTCGCTCTGTTCGCACGGCTGTTGCCGTATTTCCTCGGCGGCTCCCTCATCTATCTCGTGATCCAGAGATGGGGACTGGTGCCGCTCATCGGCCTTCTCGCCATCCCGCTCGCCGCTGTGCTGATGGTGTTCGTCCCGGTGGCGGGCGGTCCCGTCGCCGCGCCACTCATCGGATATGCGCTGCTGTACCTCGCCACGGTCGTTCCGCAACCACGATGGGTCGCCAGGAACGACGTCTCCTACGGCTTCTACATCTATGCGTGGCCGGTACAGCAGCTCGTCGTTCTGGCGGGCGGGGCGGCGCTCGGTATAGCGGTCTACGTTCTGATCACGGTCGTCGTCACGTTCGTGCTCGCGTGGCTCAGCTGGACCCTCGTCGAGCGTCGATTCATGAGAATCGCCCGCGGTGCCTCGCGCGACTCGTCCCCGGACAGCGGCCCACGTTCATCGTTGCCAGACCTGCCCGGACCGACGGGCTCGGAGAACGCCCCCTCCGTGACGCGCTGAGGCAGCGACCTGCGTCAACTGCGGCGTCGGAGCATGACCCGTCGTGTGGCCTCACACCAGAGGCGGATGAGCAGCACCCGCGATGTCAGTGCGGCGAGGATGCTGCGCGGTCGCTCGGCGGAGGCGTTGTCCTCGTGGATCCGGCGGAGAACCGTCGCGCGGTCGATGTGCCGCAGGGATCCCGCCGTGTTCGCGGCGGTGACGATCCAGAGGTCGTGCGACTCGTACAGGAACTCTGGGAAGGGGAGGAGCAGGTCGAGAGCCTCTCTGCGGATCGCGAGCGCGCAGCCGAAGTACGGGGCGTTGCCCGCGAGCAGACGCAGCTCGTTGCGCAGCGTGCGGCCGTCGTCGGTGTGCGAGAGCAGCCACGGCTTGCCGGTGAGGGGAGAGCGCAGGGGGGTCTCCGAGCCCAGGAGCAGAAGGTTCGACGCGACGACGCCGCCCGCCGAGGCCGCGGAGACGAGGGCTTCGAGGCGCCCGTCGGTCCAGAGGTCGTCCTGATCGCTCAGCAGGAGCACGTCACGGCTCGCCAAGGACATCGCGCGCTCGAACGTCTTCACATACCCGAGGTTCCGCTCGTTGCGCACGACCGTGATACGGGCATCATCCACGGATTCGAGGAGCTCCACGGTGCCGTCGGTGCTCGCGTCGTCGACGATGACCAGCTCGTCGTCCGGACGGAGCTGCGTCAGGATGGACTCGAGCTGCGGCATCAGGTACTTGGCGCCGTTGTAGGTCGCCATGCACACCGACGCGGTGAGCGTCGAGCGCTTCGCGGCGCTGTCTGGCGTGTGTCCGGGCATCCTGCTCAGTCTACCGTCGGCGCTGTCGGCGTCAGGGGCGGGCGCCGTCGACGTCGCTGTCGGCGGGCGCGGCCGGTTCGTGGTGGCTGAGCCCCACCTGCAGCGTGAGGACGACGCAGGCGAGGAAGGTGATGAGCTCGCTCGCCGCGAAGCCTGCCGCGACCCCGACGATGCCGAACGCGGCCCCTGCTGCGATCATGGCGCCGACGCCAACCGCCGCTGCGACGAGCGTGATGACGAACACGAGCCGGTCACGGCGGGCAGGGATGAGGATGTTGCGGATGAGCGGCGTCGACAGGGAGATCGCGATGAAGGCGATCCCGAAGAAGTGGAACACCACGGGATCGCCTTGTTTGTCGGCCCCGAACATCCAGCCGCTCAGCAACGGTCCCAGGAGTGCCAGCACCACCCAGCCGATCACCGCGACCACGGCCATGACGACGAACGTGACGATGTTGCGCCGGCGGCGTACGTCGCCCCGTGTCTCGAGCACCCAGCCCTGCAGGGCGTTGCCCGCAGCGCTCACCGCGAGAGTGCCGTAGCGGAAGATCTTGTCGCTCGACGAGAACGCCGCCGCTGCCGCGGAGCTCGCGATCACCCCTGTGACCGGCACCGGGGCGTTCTGATAGAGGCTGTTGATCGATTCGACGCCCCACGCGGCCTTCATGTCCGAGACGTCGTCGCGCAGCACCGCCCACCCAGGCCAGCGCGGGATCCAGCGCTGCAGCGTGCGGAAGTGGAAGACGAGGGTGCCAGCGAACACCGATGCGCACAGGAGGATGCCGTACCAGAACACCTGACCGGTCAGAAGAACGACGGCGATCGACACGGCGGTCGCGACGGCGCGTGGCACGACCTCGTAGAGGAGGGCGACCTGCGGAGACGACACGCCGACGGCGTACCAGCTCAGCCCGATCCCGTTGAGCGCGCCGGCGACCGCGAACGCGGCAGCCGTCGGCCACGACGTCGCCGGTGCGATGACGCCGGCGACGACGGCGGCCAGCGTCGACGCGGCGGCGACGACGAGCATTCGGATGAAGAAGGAACGGCCGTAGAGCTCCTTCTGCGCCTCTGGCGACTCCGCCATCGCGACGAGCGGAGTGCCGAGGATGTTCCACCCGACGAGACCGACCGCAGCCGCGAACGCCCCAACGCCGAGTCCGACGTTCATGGCCGTCCAGTCGTCGGTCGAGGCGGCCCGAGAGACGAACGGCAATGCGAGCAGCGGCAGCACCGACGCGAGGAAGGGCAGAGTCGAGAAGCCCACGAGACGGCGTGCGAGCGCCGCAGCGGGGGAGGGGGCCGTCCGGGAACCGCTCATCGGATCAGCGCGTGCCCTGCGCCGCAGTCAGGCGGCGGGATGCCGGGACGGTGCGCGGCCGGAGGAGGTGGAGCATGTGATCGATCCTACGACGTGGCCCCTGAGGAGCCGCTGCTCGGCGGGGTCTCGAGGCCCCTCAACTACACTGGCTGGGTAGCGGACGACGGACGTGGAGCGAGGAACGATGGCCAACATGCCCGGTCGGGGAGCGATCGTGCTCGCCGCGTATCAGCCGAACCCCGAGCTCTTCGCCCGCCAGATCGGGTCGTTGCGCGGGCAGACCGTGACGGACTGGGAATGCGTCATCTCGGTCGACGGCGACGATTCGGCGGTGCGGCGTGTTCTGGCGGATGTCGCACCGGGTGATGAGCGTTTCCGCGTGATCGCCGACGGAACGCGTCTCGGCTTCTACCTGAACTTCGAGCGCGGCATGAAGGCCGTGGCCCCGGACGCCGCGTGGGTGGCGCTGTGCGACCAGGACGATCTCTGGTACCCGGAGAAGCTCGAGGTGCTGCTGCCGCATCTCGAAGAGGTCGCGCTCGTGTCCGGTCAGGCGCGTCTGACCACCTATCCGGGCGAGGTCACGGCCGGCCATACCGACCGTCGCGACCTCGGCCCGCTGATGACCGTACTGAACAACCAGTTCACGGGCTCCCTGTGCATCGCGCGCGGGGACCTGGCTCGGCTGAGCATCCCGTTCCCCCGCATGTCGTCCCGCGCAGCGGCGCACGACCACTGGATCGCCGTGCTCGCCGGAGCGCACGGAGGAACCCGGATCGTGGACCAGGTCGTGCAGGACTACGTGCAGCACGACTCCAACGTGTTCGGAGACCCCAGTCGGATGCAGGCCTCGAACGGCCTCCAGGCCGTCCGGATCGCCGTGACGAACGCGCTCGCCTTCACGCGGAGGTATGAGTCATCGGCCTCGCCGGTCGCCGTCCTGCGCATGTACTTCCGCGTCTACGTGGGATGGCGACAGCTCATGGCCGAGACCCTCGCGCAGCGCCTCGACGGTCGAGATCATCCCGTCGTGCTCGTGTTCGGCCGTGGTCGCCGGTTCGTCCGCACCTGGCGCCTGCTGCGACTGGCCCGACGTGACGACTACGTCCCCGGACGGTTCGTCCTGGAGTACGTCGGCAGCTGGATCGCCGGCGCTCTCATCGGCGGCCGGAGGATCACCTCTCGGCGAGCGCCCAGGTGATCGTCGCAGCCTGAGCCGCGAGCTCGTCCGGCATCTTGCCGCCGCGGCCGCGCAGACCGTCGCGCACCCCGCGCCCGAGCACGCCGGCCATGATGCGTCTCGGTCTCGAGCTCGCCAGGATCAGCGCGAAATACGCGAGATCGACCGCGAGGTCTCTCAGCACCCTGAGCGGCAGCCGTCGGAGATAGCGTCGTGTGAGTAAGACCCGGTTGCGTGCGCGGTAGTAGTACCGGAACGGCGTGCTCGCCATCGTCGTGACGCGCAACGGCACGAACCGGAACGGCTGGAGCCGGACCGTCCGTCCGAGCTCATGGTCGATGTGCGTGGGGGCGGCGACGATCGGCCGACGGGCCGACGCGGCTCTGAGCTCGTACTCGGTGTCCACAAGGTCGATGAAGAGGGCCTCGTCGAACGCCCCGAGCTCGGCGAAGGTGTCGGCGTCGAGCATCATCCCGGATTGGATGACGTTCCGGCCCTCCGGGTACTCGCCCGCCCCGCGGGCCTGCCGCACTCCGGCGAACACTTCCGGCACCACGCCCCCGATCTTGGCCCGCCCCTCGAGGGCGTCGAAGGCGGAGCGCAGGATCGCAATCGTGTCACCGGCGGGCGACGAGTCCTGGTCGAAGGTCACGGCGTAGCGATGACCGGCGTCGAATGCGGCTCGGAGACCGGCGTTGAGCGCGGCTGCGATGCCCGTGTTGTTCGGCTGCCTGATGAGCGAGGCTCCCGCGGCGCTCACCTCGGTGAGGATCTCCGCTCCGCGCGTGCTGCCGTCGTCCACGACGACCACGGGGTACTCCTGCGTGAGCGCGTGCACCGTTTCGGCCAGTCGCGGGGTGGGGTTGAAGGCGGTGATGACCACCGCGACGTCACTCGGCGGAGTCATGATCCTCGTCGTCGCGGATCACGGGGCCGCCGTCGCGCGGGGTCTCGATGCGGGCGATCGCTCGTTCGAGGTCGTCGATCTTCAGCCGCGCGATGGCGGACTCCTCCGCGAGACGTCGCAGACGCTCTTCGGCTCTGGTGAGCTCCCAGGACAGATGCAACGCCACCGCGAGGAGGAGACCGATCGCCATGGTGAACACGAGGTTCGCGGGGAGCTGGAATCCCAGGGTGATCGTGAGCCAGGCGAGTGCCTGCGGGAAGATCCCGAGGAGCAGCACCGCCAGGCCGATCGCGAGCCACAGCACCGCGTACTTCTCGCGGAGTTGGCGGCGCAGCAGCAGGATCGTCACCGAGACCACGATGACGAGGCCGAGCGCGAGCGCACCGAACGAGATCATGCGCGCCCCCTCACCGGGCGGCGGATGATCGAGAGGGTCAGTGCGAAGACCGATCGCGCGAGGTACACGGCGCTTCCGGCGAAGCCCTGACTGGGGTTGCCGGACATGCGCGGTCGCATCGCGACCGGCACCTGCGTCACAGTGAGGTCGGCGTGCAGAGCGGCGACGAGACTGTCGATCGTGTCGCCCAGGTACTCGGCCGGGTAGTACGCGACGTACTGGTCGATGGCTCGGCGGTTCGCCGCCCGGAAGCCGCTGGTCACGTCCGTCAACCGGGTGCGGGCGATCCGGGAGATCACCCAGGCGAGGAACACCATCGCCCACCGTCGCGGTCCGGTTGCGGTGTAGGTGCCGACCTCCGCGAAGCGTGCGCCGATCGAGATGTCGGCGTGGCGCAGACCCTCCAGCACCAGAGTGATGTCCTGCGGGTTGTGCTGTCCGTCGGCATCCACCTGGATCGCCGTCCGGTAGTCGTTGCGCTGCGCGTACGCATAACCCGCTCGCATCGCGCCACCGACGCCCATGTTGTAGGGGAGCGTGAGGACGGCTGCTCCTGCATCCCTGGCCACGGCGCCGGTCGCGTCCGTCGACCCGTCGTCCACGACGAGCACGTCGGCTCCGGGAAGAGAAGCGAGGATCTCGCGGACGGTCGCGCCGACGTTGCCCTCCTCATTCCATGCGGGCACGATGACCAGCAACTCGTTACTCACCGAACCCATGACCTCAAGTCTACGGGGCGGGCCGCGACGTCCTGTGCCGCCCGGATCACGGGATCGGCGCGCCCTGCGTGTACGCCGCGCGCCAGGCCGCCGGCAGCGACTCGACGTACGGCCACGCGGGGCTGGCGAGCCTCAGCAGGGTGGCCTGCGACTGCACGTGGCGCAGCGCCCCGCCCTGAACGTAGTAGATCTCGGGCGAGCCGAAGCTCACGAACGAGCCATCGGCGAGCAGGGGAGCTCCCTGTGCGAACGACAGGCGGGTGTCGGACGTCCACGAGAGGAAGGCGAGGACGCGATTGCCGTTGGCCTCCATCAATCGCTGCTGACTGCGGACGTGCCGCAGCTGCGAGCCGGAGATGAGGTACACGGGGTCGGCCGTCGGCGACTTGGCGAACAGTGCCTCGCTGAGGGTGCGTCCGGTGCGGGGGAGGGAGGCGCAGATCGAATCCGGCAGGTTGACCTGCGGAACGCCTGCGGGGAGGGTGAGCACCCGCGTGAGGGCGCCGCCGTCGACGACGAAGCCGGCACCGCCGCAGATCACGAACGGAGCGAGGTCGCCGGAGACCCGTGGATTCGCCGCGAGCGTGCCGTTGGGCAGCACCGAGACCCTGGTGACGCCGGCGTCCGCGGCGAGACCCCATGTCGGGATGTGCACGATCTCCGGGCCCTTGCCCGTGAGGTACACCTCCGGCGACCCTGACTCCTTCACGAGGGTACGAGCGGGAAGGATCGCCGGGCCGTTCGGGATCGCCGCGACGTTCGCGGCGGGCAGGGTCGCCACGTACGCGCGTTCGGCTGCGGGGAGCTGCGCCCACACCTCGGGGTTGACGATGTGGCGCTTCTTGCCGTTCTCCCAGCGGTAGTAGGGGTCAGCGGACTCGGCACGGAACGACGTGCTCACAGCCGCGCCCGTCGGGAACTTGTCCGCGAGCGAGCCGGGGATCGATGTGTACACCGCCATGTTGAAGCCGTATCGCGTGACGACGTCGGCGGTCGGGAAATGGTGTTTCGTGCCATCCGGCTCGAGCAGGTACATGCCGCCGTCCCTCGCGTCCCTCACGAACCGCGTCGCCGTGGTGGCGTTGGGGACGGATGCGATGAACTCGGGGCTGACGGTCTGATACCAGCCGAGGCGCGCCATGTAGGCGGCCAGGTCGGTCCCGTTCGTGATGTGGTACTTCCGCATGCCGGAGAGGAGGTAGATCTCGTCGGCGTTGGGGGCCTTGATGAGCCGGTTCGCAGGATCCTGCGTCGAACCGAACCAGTCGGTGAAGTAGTTGTAGAAGTTGCGGTTGCCGTAGCTCGAGCACGCGTCACCCACGCCGTATCCGGCACGCAGCGCAGCGGCGTTCGGCTGGTAGGGCGTGTAGTAGTACAGCGCCGACGTCGCAGCGTTCTCGACGTACACGGGCCCACGCCCGCACGCCGTGTTCGGGTTGTAGAGGATGTTCCACGTCTTGCCAGGCGCGTAGTAGGTGAACCAGCGTCCCTCGGTGTAGATCTTCATCTGCCGACCGGCGCCGTAGATCTGGTAGAAGAAGCCGGCGAACGCGGGGTCGCACGGGGCTGTGTCGGGGCACCCCTGGCCGAGGGCCATCGAGTACCGCCAGCTGCTCGGCCAGGTGTGCGTGACGAGCGACTGCTCCTTCTGGAGCATGACGATGAAGACCTGCGGGTTGATGCCGCACGACTGCGCGACCTTGTAGATGATGGTCGCCGCGGATTCGTTGGGGGCGCCCTGGTATCCGCGGCAGTACGTGTCTGCGGCGCGGTTCGGCGTGTTCTGGCGGTAGTCCTTCAGGCAGACATAACCGGACCGGCACGAGGAGACCTTGGAGCGGAAGAAGGCGTCGATCATGTCGGGGGTCATGGTCGAGCTGTCGAAGAAGACGGCGTCGGAGATGATGTTGCCTGGACGGAAACCGTCGGTGATCAGGGTCTTCACGGGGCCGGACGCCGGCGCTGCTGCTGTCGTGGATGACGACGCGGCTGTCACATCGGATGGGGCGGTCGCGGCATCCGCGGGACTCGCTACGAGAAGCGAAAACGCGAAGACCACGGCCGCCGCGCCGGCGATGCGCGAACGGAGGCGTGGGAACGGGGAGCGAGTCACTCGACCATTGTGGCGGAAAGCAACAGATGATGCCACTGTGATCGATGTGACGCAAGTCAATGATCCGCGCGTCCCGGGCATTCAGAGATGATGTGGCACGATGATGGGGTGAAAGGCATCATTCTCGCGGGCGGATCGGGCACTCGACTTCACCCGATCACTCTGGGCGTCTCGAAGCAGCTGATCCCTGTCTACGACAAGCCCATGGTCTACTATCCTCTGTCCACCCTCATGCTGGCGGGCATCCGTGACATCCTCGTCATCACGACGCCGCACGATGCCGCGCACTTCGAGCGCCTTCTCGGCGACGGATCGCAGTTCGGCATCAACCTGTCGTTCGCCCAGCAGCCCTCGCCCGACGGACTCGCCCAGGCGTTCACGATCGGGGCGGACTTCATCGGAGACGACAGCGTCGCGCTCGTGCTCGGGGACAACCTCCTTTACGGCCCCGGTCTCGGCAGCCGCCTGCAGCGCTTCCACGACATCGACGGCGGTGCGATCTTCGCCTACTGGGTGGCCGAGCCCGAGGCCTACGGCGTCGTCGAGTTCGACTCCTCCGGTATCGCCGTGTCGCTCGAGGAGAAGCCCTCGCAGCCCAAGAGCAACTATGCGGTCCCCGGCCTGTACTTCTACGACAACGAGGTCGTCGACATCGCACGCAACCTCGCTCCCTCGGCCCGCGGGGAGTACGAGATCACCGACGTGAACCGCGAGTACCTGCGCCGCGGCAAGCTCCAGGTGGAGGTGCTCCCGCGCGGTACGGCCTGGCTCGACACCGGAACCTTCGACCAGATGACGGATGCCGCCGAGTACGTGCGCACCATGGAACGCCGCACCTCGCTGAAGATCGGCGTGCCCGAAGAGGTCGCGTGGCGTCAGGGCTTCCTCGACGACGACGAGCTCCGCGAGCGCGCGGAGAAGCTGGTGAAGAGCGGCTACGGCTCGTATCTTCTGGAACTGCTCAAGAGAGGACACGCATGAGCCGCCTGCTCGTGACCGGCGGCGCCGGCTTCATCGGATCGAACTTCGTGCACTACGTCGTCGAGAACACCGACCACACGGTCACGGTGCTCGATGCCCTCACCTACGCGGGCAACCGCGAGTCGCTCGCGGGTCTGCCGGAGAACCGCGTGGAGTTCGTCCACGGCGACATCACCGATGCGGAGCTGGTCGACGAGCTCACCGCGCGAGCGGATGCCGTCGTGCACTACGCCGCGGAGTCGCACAACGACAACTCCCTGCACAGCCCGCGGCCGTTCCTCGACACGAACATCATCGGCACGTACACGCTGCTCGAAGCGGCCCGCCGGCACGAGCGCCGTTTCCACCACATCTCCACGGACGAGGTCTACGGCGACCTCGAGCTCGACGACCCGGCGCGGTTCACCGAGCAGACGCCGTACAACCCGTCGTCGCCGTATTCGTCGACGAAGGCCGGCAGCGACCTGCTCGTGCGCGCATGGGTGCGGTCGTTCGGAGTGCAGGCGACCATCTCGAACTGCTCGAACAACTACGGGCCGTACCAGCACGTCGAGAAGTTCATCCCCCGACAGATCACCAACGTCATCCGCGGCATCCGTCCGAAGCTGTACGGCAAGGGCGAGAACGTGCGCGACTGGATCCACGCGAACGACCACTCGTCGGCCGTGCTGACGATCCTCGAGAAGGGCCGCATCGGTGAGACGTACCTCATCGGCGCCGATGGCGAGCGCAACAACAAGGAGGTCGTCGAGCTGATCCTGCAGGAGATGGGCCAGCCGCGCGACGCCTACGACCACGTCACCGACCGTGCGGGCCATGACCTCCGCTACGCGATCGACTCGACCAAGCTGCGCACGGAACTGGGGTGGACGCCGCGGTTCGCGGACTTCGAGTCCGGCTTGGCGGACACCATCCGGTGGTACCGCGACAACGAGGCGTGGTGGGCCCCGTCGAAGGACGCCACCGAGGCCTTCTACGCGTCGAAGGGACAGTAAGCAGCGGTGAGCGAGATCGAGTTCGGCAAGGGGCTGACGCGGGTCGAGACGAGCATCCCCGGGCTGGTGGTCTTCCACCTGCCCGTGCACGGCGACTCCCGCGGATGGTTCAAGGAGAACTGGCAGCGCGAGAAGATGACCGCGGTCGGCCTTCCCGACTTCGGCCCCGTGCAGAACAACATCTCGTTCAACGACGCCGTCGGCACCACGCGGGGCATCCACGCGGAGCCGTGGGACAAGTGGGTCTCCGTCGCCACCGGCCGCATCTTCGGGGCATGGGTCGATCTGCGCGAGGGGCCGACGTTCGGCGCGGTGTTCACGACCGAGCTCGACCCCTCGATGGCCATCTTCGTCCCGCGCGGCGTCGGGAACTCCTATCAGACGCTCGAGCCGGACACGGCGTACACCTACCTGGTGAACGACCACTGGTCTCCCGACGCGTCGTACTCGTTCCTCAACCTCGCCGACGAGACCGTGGCGATCGCCTGGCCGATCCCGCTGTCGCAGGCTGAGATCTCCGACAAGGACAGGGCGCACCCACGGCTGGCGGACGTCTCGCCGATCGCTCCGCGCAAGACGCTCGTCGTCGGGTCCGGCGGGCAGCTGGGGCGCGCGCTGCGCGCCGAACTGGGTGATCTGCCGCACATCGAGTGGACGACGCGCGCCGAGTTCGACCTCGCCGACCCCGGTGTGGCGTCTGCGCGGCGCTGGCGGGACTACGACGTCATCATCAACGCCGGCGCGTACACGGCGGTGGACACCGCGGAGACCGCGGACGGACGCCGCGAGGCCTGGGCGGCGAACGCGACGGGCCCCGCACTCCTCGCACGCATCGCATCCGAGTACGGTCTGACCCTCGTCCACGTCTCGAGCGACTACGTCTTCGACGGCACCGCCGACCGCGCGTACCGCGAGGACGACGCGTTCTGCCCCCTGGGCGTGTACGGCCAGACGAAGGCGGCAGGGGATGTCGCCGTCGCGACGGCGCCCCGCCATTACATCCTCCGCACATCGTGGGTGATCGGCGACGGCAAGAACTTCGTCCGCACGATGGCCTCCCTCGCCGAGCGCGGCGTCGATCCCCGGGTGGTCGACGACCAGCGCGGGCGCCTCACCTTCGCGTCCGAGATCGCCAGGGCCGTCGCGCACCTGCTGGCCGTCCGGGCTCCGTACGGCACGTACAACGTGTCGGGCGGGGGAGAGGTCCGCACGTGGGCGGACATCGCCAAGGACGTCTTCGCGCTCACCGGCGCCGACGCCGCCAGGGTGACGGGGATCAGCACCGCGGACTACTTCGCCGACGCCGCGGGCCCGGTGGCAGCGCGTCCGCACAACAGCGTCCTCGACCTCGCGAAGCTCGAGTCGACCGGGTTCACTCCGCGTGACGCGGGTGAGCAGCTTCGGGAGTACCTGAGCTCGTGAGCGCGCCCGCTGCGGCGGTCGCACGCGCACGGGCCGCGCAGCGGACCTCGCGGTTCCGCACGGACGTCCAGGCGCTGCGCGCCGTCGCCATCGGGCTCGTCGTGCTGAACCACCTGTGGCCGGGGCGTGTGCCGGGCGGCTACGTCGGCGTCGACGTCTTCTTCGTCATCTCCGGGTTCCTCATCACGGGGCATCTGCTCGCGGAGCTCGAGCGCACGGGGCGCGTCGCACTCGGCGCGTTCTACGCTCGCCGCATCCGCCGGCTGCTCCCGGCGGCCCTGCTCGTGCTCGCGCTCACACTGGGCGGCGTCTGGGCACTGCTCCCGTACACGCGGTGGGCGGACAACGCGCTCCAGGCGGTCGCGAGCGCCTTCTACGTCGAGAACTGGGCGCTCGCCGGGCTCTCGGTGAACTACTCGGCGCACAACGCCGCGGCCAGCGCGGTGCAGCACTACTGGTCGCTCTCCGTGGAGGAGCAGTTCTACCTCCTCTGGCCTCTTCTGCTCCTGGGGGCTGCCCTGCTCGCGCTGCGCGCCGTGCGCGGAAGGCGTGCCCGCACTCGCGTGATCCTCACGGCGGTTGCGGCGATCGCCCTCCTGTCGCTCGCGGCGAGCGTCGTCTTCACGGCCTATGCACCGTCCCAGTCTTACTTCGTCACGTTCACGCGCGTCTGGCAGTTCGCCGTCGGCGCCATGATCGCGATCCTGCCGGCAGCCGTCTTCGGGCGCATGCCCCCCGCCGCGGCATCCGGACTCGCCGCGGCCGGCTTCGCCGGGATCGCGGCCGGCGCATTGCTCTACGGCGCCGAGACACCGTACCCCGGCGTCGCGGCGCTGCTCCCCGTCGTGTCGACCGCCGCGGTGATCGCGGCGGGGGCCGGGCGCGGTGCTCTGCTTCCGCTCGTCTCGCGGCTGACCGACGCACGCCCGGTTCAGTGGCTCGGAGACGTCTCGTATTCCCTGTACCTCGTGCACTGGCCGCTGATCGTCCTCACCCCGTTCCTGCTCGGCGCGCCGCTGGCATGGCATTCGCGCCTCGGCATCCTCGTGGTCGCACTTGCGCTCGCCTGGCTCATCCGTCGCGGGGTGGAGGTCCCTGCCCAGCGCGCCTCATGGTGGAAGCGCGCGCCGCGGGCGTTCATCGGCGCGGCGGCGATGATGGCCGTCGTGGCGACGATCGCCGCCGCGCTCGGAGGCGCAGCCTCGGCGCGGACCGACGCGGCGGAAGACCCTCGCCCCCTCACGGGGGAGTGCGCAGGGGCAGCGGCGCTGCTCGACACCTCCCGGTGCGATCCGTCAGCGCCGGTGGGAGACGCGGTCGTCACCGCGAGCGATGTCTACTTTGCGCTCGCGCCGGAATGCGCCGATCTCGACGGGCGGCTCGTGATCGACGACAAGCGCACGACGAGGGAATGCGACTTCTCCCGTTCCGCCGACGCTCCGAGGGTCTGGCTCGTCGGCGATTCCCACGCAGAGCAGTGGCAGGCCGCCGTCTTCCCGATCGCTCGGGAGGAGGGCTGGCGCCTGACCATCAGCTCGTTCCCGGGATGCCCACCGGCCGACGTCGCGTTCGTGGGCTTCGACGCGCCGTGGGGGCCCGTGGACTACGAGAGGTGCCGGTCATGGGCCGAGGCGCTGTCGGACGAGCTGATCGCCGAGCGGCCTGACGCGGTGATCACCTCGATGGCCGCGCGCCAGCAGCTCGTCGACGACGGCACCGGGCGCCCGCACGACGTCCAGTTCGTCGAGGGGCTGCAGCGGACGTGGGGACGCTGGACCGCCGCCGGGATCAACGTGGTGCCGATCGCCGACACGCCGCTCAACGGAGACGTCCGCGATCCGGACTGCCTCCTGCTCAGCCACCGTACCCCCGCGTCATGCGCGGTGCCGCGCGCCGTCGCGATGCCGCCCGACCCCGTCGCTCAGGCGTCTGCCGCGCGTGCAGAGGGCGTGTGGCCGGTCGATCTCACGTCGTCGCTCTGCGACGAGGCCGTGTGCTTCGCCGCGGTGGGCGGCGAACCGGTCTTCTACGACGCCGACCATCTCAGCCGGGCATATGCCGAGACCCTGAGCGGCCGCCTCAAAGAGGCCCTCCCTCCTGCGCTCATGGCCGACTCCGGCGGAACGCGGTGACCGTAACCGGAGCGACCGGGCCGCGGTCGCTCAGCGTGATCCCAACCGCCGCCAGCTAAAATGTGCAAGCGTGTGCCCGTCACGGGCGCGAACGGAATCTCAGGTCGCTCAGCATCAGGAAAGTTGCATACATGGATCTCCTCGTCGTCGGGTCGGGTTTCTTCGGCCTCACCATCGCTGAACGCGCTGCCGAAGCCGGGCGGAAGGTCACCGTCATCGATCGCCGGAATCACATCGGCGGGAACGCGTACAGCGAAGACGAGCCGGAGACCGGCATCGAGGTCCACCGCTACGGGGCGCACCTGTTCCACACCTCCAACGCGACCGTGTGGGAGTACGTGAACCGCTTCACGACGTTCACGAACTACGTGCACCGCGTCTACACCACGCACAAGGGCATCGTCTTCCCCCTGCCGATCAACCTCGGCACGATCAACCAGTTCTTCAACGCGGCGTACTCGCCCGACGAGGCGCGCGCGCTCGTGCACGAGCTCGCAGGCGAGTTCGACCCCAAGACCGCGAAGAACCTCGAGGAACGGGCGATCGGGCTGATCGGCCGACCGCTCTACGAAGCGTTCATCCGCGACTACACGGCCAAGCAGTGGCAGACCGACCCGAAGGACCTCCCGGCGGAGATCATCAGCCGTCTCCCCGTGCGCTACACGTACGACAACCGCTACTTCAACGACACGTGGGAGGGCCTCCCGACCGACGGATACACGGCCTGGATCGAGCGGATGGCCGACCACCCCAACATCGAGGTGAAGCTCGGCGTCGACTATTTCGACGAGGCGCAGCCGCTGAACAAGAAGGACACCGTGGGGCAGCTCCCCGTGGTGTATACGGGACCGGTCGACCGCTACTTCGACTACGCGGAGGGCGCGCTGTCGTGGCGCACGCTGGACTTCGAGGAGGAGGTGCTCCCGACCGGCGACTTCCAGGGCACCTCGGTGATGAACTACGCCGACGCCGACGTCCCGTACACGCGCATTCACGAGTTCCGTCACTTCCACCCCGAGCGCGAGGACCGCTATCCCAAGGACAAGACGGTCATCATGCGCGAGTTCTCCCGCTTCGCGACGCGTGACGACGAACCGTACTATCCGGTCAACACGCCTGCTGACCGTGCGGGTCTGCTGGCGTACCGCGAGCTCGCGAAGGGCGAGAAGGACGTGCACTTCGGCGGCCGACTCGGTACGTACCAGTACCTCGACATGCACATGGCCATCGGGTCCGCCCTGTCGATGTGGAACAACCACCTCGCCTGAGGGGAAGCGCAATGACTGACACCGCCAACACCGCATACATCCCCGTCAACCACACCGTCTTCCCCGTCGAGGGCGTGGCGGAGGTCTCCGCCCTGTACGTCGACACGGGATCGGGTGACGGCTCGCAGCCCGGCGAGGCGTACGAGATCGTCGGACGCCGCAGCATCCGCGTGTACGCCCACCGTCGCGTCTCGCTGAGCACGTACTTCAACGCCTTCCCGGCGAGCTACTGGCAGCACTGGACCAAGGTCCGCTCGGTGCGTCTCGTAGCCACCGTCGAGGGCCGAGGGCTGATCTCCGTATACAAGTCGAGCGCGCGCGGACGCGCGTCGGCCCTCGCGTCGAAGTCGTTCTCGGACGAGACCGTGACGTTCGACCTCCCCATCACGTCGTTCATCGACGGCGGCTCGTACTGGTTCGACATCGCGGCCGGTGGCGCCGACGCGACGCTCGTATCGGCGGAATGGCAGGTGGCTGTTCCCGAGGGGTGGACACCGGGCAAGACCACGGTCGGCATCACGACGTTCAACCGCCCGTCGTATTGCCTCAACCAGATCATCGCCGTCGGCCAGAACGAGCACGTGCACGAGGTGCTCGATCGTGTGATCGTCGTCGACCAGGGCACAGACCTCGTCTCGGAGCAGCCGGGCTTCGACGAGGCTGCCGCGGCACTGGGCGACACGCTCGAGATCGTGCGCCAGCCGAACCTCGGCGGTTCCGGCGGGTTCTCTCGCGCGATGCTCGAGGCGCTCGCGTCGGAGGAGAGCGACTACGTGCTCCTGCTCGACGACGACGCGATCTCCGAGCCCGAGGCGATCGTGCGTGCCGTGCGCTTCGCCGACTTCGCCGTCACCCCGACGATCGTCGGGGGCGGGATGCTGCACCTCGACGACCGCTCGGTGCTCTACACCCAGGGCGAGGTGTGGGATCAGCGCAAGTCGTGGATGCGCCCGTCCGGCGCGAGCGAGTACGACCACGACTTCGCGGAGGAGACGCTGCGCGCGACGCCGGAGCTGCACCGCTACCTCGGCGCAGACTTCAACGGCTGGTGGATGTGCCTCATCCCGACCGCGGTCCTGCGGGAGATCGGGCTGTCGCTCCCGGTTTTCCTCAAGTTCGACGACATCGAGTTCTCGCTCCGCGCGCGCGCTCACGGCTATCCCACGGTGTGTCTGCCCGGGGTCGCCGTGTGGCACATGGCCTGGCACGACAAGGACCCGACACGCACGTGGGAGGAGTACTTCATCCACCGCAACCGCGTCATCACCGGTCTGCTGCACTCCGCCGTGCGCAATGGCGGGTACCTTCCGCTGCACTCGTTCCTCGGCGACATCAAGCTGCTCTTCATGCTGCAGTACTCGGCAGTGCGCCTGCGCCACGAGGCCCTACGAGACGTCTTCCGCGGCCCGTCGGTGCTGCCGGAGCTCTTGCCCGGCAAGCAGGCCGAGATCCGCGAGCTGCGCACGAAGTACGTCGACTCGAAGGTCGTGGAGGATCTCTCGGCCCTGCCCCCCGTGAGGCGGTCTTCGGTGGCCATCCTCGGCGGTGTGAGCAAGCCGACCAACCCGGTCGCCGCGCTGTTCCTCGCTGCGCGCGTCGCGGCGCGCCAGCTGGTCGTGAAGCAGTCGGCCGGCAGCCGGCGCAACCCCGAGCGCATCATCCCCGCGCCCGACATCACGTGGTGGCGCTTCGCCGACATCGACTCCGCTCTCGTCACCTCTCCCGATGGGCTGGGCGTGGCGTGGTATCAGCGCGACCGAGCCACGATGCACAGGTTCCTGTGGCGGAGCATCCGCCTGAACCTGCGGCTGGCGCTGCGCTGGAAGCAGCTCGCCGCGCAGTACGCCGAGGGCGCGCCGGCGATCACCTCCGCCGAGCAGTGGCGGAGGACATTCGATAGTGTGCAGAACTGAACGCACTCCGCCCTCGCGGCGCGCGGTCTGATCAGCGCAGGAGAAAGATGAGCGGTTCCACGGTCGGGGCGCCCGGCACGCCCCGGCGATACCTGCATTCACTGTGGCTCCTGTCGGCTCGCGACTTGAAGGTCCGCTATTCGACGAGCTTCCTCGGGTACCTGTGGTCGGTCCTCGATCCTCTGGTGATGAGTGCGATCTACTGGTTCGTGTTCACGCAGGTCTTCCATCGCGACGTGGGCGAGGAGCCGTACATCATCTTCCTCATCAGCGCCCTGCTCCCATGGGTGTGGTTCAACGCCGCCGTCGGTGACTTCACGCGTGCGTTCAAGAAGGACGCGCGGCTCGTGCGATCGACCGCGATCCCGCGGACCATCTGGGTGAACCGGATCGTGCTCAGCAAGGGGGTGGAGTACCTCTTCTCGCTCCCCGTGCTCGCGATCTTCATCGTGGTGAACGTCATCGTCGAGAAGGACCCAGCCCAGACCGTGCACATCGGGTGGGGCGCGCTGTGGATGCCCGTCGCGGTGCTCATGCAGACGATCCTGCTCGTCGGACTCGGCCTGCTCGTGGCACCCCTGTGCGTCATGTACGTCGATCTCGAGCGCACGACCGCACTGATCCTGCGCGCCCTGTTCTACGCGACGCCGATCATCTACAACGTCACGGACCTGCCTGGTTTCGCCCAGACCCTCGGCGCCTTCAATCCGCTCGCCGGCATCTTCATGCTCTACCGGATGCCGTTCTTCCCCGAGCAATGGAACCCTTTCGCGCTCACTGTGAGCGCGGTGATGACCGTGGCCATCTTCGGCCTCGGCGTCTGGGTGTTCCGGACGCTCGAACGTCCCGTACTGAAGGAGCTGTGATGGCGGCAGCGATCGTCGCCGAGGGGCTGGGCGTGCACTTCCGAAGGAACAGGAGGGGCAGGCGCAACTTCAAGGACCTCTTCGCCGGCGCGTCGCGTCGATCCCGCCCCGGGGAGTTCTGGGCGCTGCGCGACGTGTCGTTCTCGGTCGAGCACGGCGAGTCGATCGGCGTCGTCGGCCGCAACGGCCAGGGCAAGTCGACGCTGCTCCGGCTCGTCGCCGGCGTGCTGCTGCCCGACGAGGGATCCGTCACCGTCAACGGCGGTGTGGCACCGCTCATCGAGATCACCGGCGGTTTCGTCGGCGACCTGAGCGTGCGGGAGAACGTGCGACTCACGGCGGGGCTGCACGGGATGTCTCGGGACGAGGTCTCCCGCCGCTACGACGACATCATCGCCTTCGCGGAGCTGGCAGGCTTCGAGGAGACGCCGTACAAGCATCTCTCCAACGGCATGAAGGTGCGTCTCGCATTCTCGGTGGTGTCTCAGCTGGACGAGCCGATCCTGCTCGTCGACGAGGTGCTCGCCGTCGGCGACAAGGCGTTCAGGGAGAAGTGCTACCAGCGCATCGACGACCTGCTCGCCGAGGGCCGGACTCTGTTCTTCGTCAGCCACCACGAGAAGGATCTGCGGCGCTTCTGCACGCGAGGGCTCTACCTCGACAAGGGTGGGCTCGTGTTCGACGGACCGATCGGCGACGTCCTCGACCGTTACAACGGCGACCACCTGGCCTGACGCCGCTACGGCCGCCGCGGGATGAGATCCCCTGCGCAAGCCGGTAGTGTGGATCGAGCAACGGCGCGTCACCCGAGTCGCGCCGTGAAGTGCCCGACCCGAGGCGGTTCTGCCCCATGACGTCTGCTCCTCTGCGCCTTGCGCGACGGCTCCGTCACGCCGTGCGCGCGCGATCCAGCCGCGCCCGTGGCCCTGCATACCTGGTGTCGGCGTGCGGTCAGCCGAACTTCGGCGACGAGTTCATCACGCGGGCATGGCTGGACTGGCTGGCCGAGCATCAACCCGAACGCGAGGTCTGGCTCGACACCATCGAGCCGGGCCGCGCGGCACACCTCTTCCGCGACACGCATCCTCGGCTCAAGACCACGAACACGCTGTGGCATCTCGCTCACACGGGCCCTGCCGACATCGACGAAGCCGTCGAGCGCGTGCAGCGGCTCCTTCGCGAATTCGGTTCGCCGCGGTTCGATCTGGGACTGCGAGAGCTACGCCGCATGGAGTCGATCCACCTCCTCGGCGGGGGTTACATCAACTCGCTGTGGCCGGAGAACCTCGGGGTGATCGCCGCGATGACGACGCTGCGCACCGAGTTCGGCGTGCGCATCTTCGCGACGGGTCAGGGGCTCATGCCCGCCGAGGGCGAGGTGCGCGACTGGCTGATGCCACGATTGCGCGAGTTCGACTTCGTGGAGTCGCGCGACGCCGAGAGCGCCGAGGCCTTCGGCATCACTCAGGGAGTCGACGACGCGTTCCTCGCGTTCGCCAACGGACGGCCCGTCTACGCAGCCGAAGACAGCATCCCGGATTCGATGATCCTCGTGCAGGGCGACATGTTCGACTCGGCGCACGACCCCGAGCTCGCCGCGCTGGTGCGCGGCTTCGTCGCGCGCGCAGACGACGCGTCATCGGTCGGGTTCGCCGAAGCGATCCCGCCGGACGATCTCAAGTTCGCAGCCGAGCACGTCGACGACCGCTCGCCCTTCTTCCCCTTCATCCGCATGTGGGACGAGGGATTCCCGGCCAAACCAGGGCAGGAGTGGCTCACCTCGCGCTTCCACTTCCACCTGCTGGCTGCGGCGGCCGGCGCCAAGGGCGCCTTCCTGAACGCGAAGCCCGGATACTACGACGTCAAGCACGGCTCGCTCACCGCGCTGGGAACGGGGTGGACGGCTCAGGGGTTCGCACCGGAGGCCGGCGGTGCGGAGCCGTCGGCGGACGCTCGGTTCCCGGCCGTCGCGCGCAGGCTCGGGCGGCACAAGAGCCGTCTTGCCTCGCGGTTGTACCGCGCGCCGCGCTGACGACGACGCGGGCGCTCGCCCGAGGAGGCTGCGTCAGAGGCGGACCAGGTCGCGCAGCGAAGCCAGCGCCGACCGGGCGTCCGCCAGTTCATCGGCCGAGTCGGAACCCCCCGCGACCGCCGAGCGGAGAGCGGAGAGGGCATCGGCGTACACCACGACTCCGTCCGACCACGCACCGGCTATCGACGACGGGGGAGTGGAGTCTGCCAGCCGCTGCGCGTCGTCGCGCATCGTGTCGAGCACCGACACGGCATCCTGCCCGCTCGATTCCGACACGATGTCCAGACCTGTGCTGCCGTCGTCGAGCCATCCTCGTACCTGGTCGCGGAACGCGCCGATGCTCGGGTCCTCGACCGGCGGCGGCGTCGTGACGGGCGTGACCGTCGGCTCCGGCGACGCAGGAGGAGCAGCCGACTCCGAGGGCGTGGGCGAGGCGGTCGCGGTCGGGCTCGGCGTGGCCGAGGGAGTCGGAGTCTCCGTCGGGTCAGGGTCCGGTGCGCCACCGCGCGGGAGCAGGAAGAACAGCAGCGCGCCGGCGATGAGCAGTGTCGCCACGACGAGGCCGACGATGAGCCACACCCGCCCGCGCTGCGTGCGCCGCGGCGGCAACGGAGCCCAGCGGAGTTCGGGCTGCTGTTCGTCGGTCATCATGCCTCCAGGGGTGCCATGGGCTGCCAGGTGCGGTCACGGCCGAGTCGTCCGCCCTCCCGGAGCCCGCGGAAGAGGTTGCTCGTGCCGCGGACCGTGCGCTCGACGAACACGAGGCGGATGAGCTCCTTGCAGAACGTCATCGCGGTGCCGAGACCGAAGAGCACCGGGTTGTACGTGCCGTGCACGCGGTAGTACTGCTTGATGTACGCCCGGTTCCGCATGATGTAGAACCGGTACGCGTTGCTCGACGCGTTCATGTGGCGGATGCCCATGTCCCACTGCTTGATCTCACGCGTTCGTCGCAGCACGAACTCGTCGACGATCACCGCCGTGGTCTTCCGCGACGCCAGCCAGCCGTACATCTGGTCATCCCAGTAGATGAAGAAGCGGGGATCGGGCAGACCGATCTGCTGGACGATCGACCGGTGGATGAACATGCCCTCGAAGCATCCGCTGTTCATCTCCTTGAAGCCGGACTCGTCGAAACCCGAGGGTGCGAAGGGGATGGGGATGCCCATGCGCTCGGCGATGCGGTACTGCCAGTAGAACTCGCTGCCGTCGTAGTCGTACCGGCGCCCCTGGATGCTCTTGAAGCGCGGTGCCCACTTGCCCATCTTGGCGAGACCGTCCGGCAGGACCTCGACGTCGTCGTCCATGAGCCAGATCCACTCCGCCCCTGACTCGTATGCCGTGCGCATGCCTTCGCTGAACCCGCCGGAGCCTCCCGTGTTCGTCTCGAGACGCCGGTAGACGACCTCGGTGCCGATCCGTGACCGGAACGACTCCACCACCTCGGTGGTGTCGTCCGACGATGCGTTGTCGATGATCACGACGCGGCCCGGTTTCGGGTCCATCGCGGTGATGCTCTCAAGCAGACCGGTCAGCAGGTGCGAGCGGTTGTACGTCACGATCACGATCGTCGCTGACGCGGGGTCGAAGGGGACGTGTGTCACGAGTGGGATCTCCGGAGGCTGGGGGCCCGCAGGGCGCCGCGAGCGTACACCAGCCTACCCGGAGCCGTCCGGAATCCCCCGAGGGCGCGGCGGGCGCTCACCCCTCGGCGCGCAGCGTCGGGATGACGCCGGTGTTCGCGGCGTCGATGCTCTCGCGCCACGAGCGCGACTGGCCGGCGCGAAGGGCGCACAGCACGAGCATGAACCACCCGGCCCCGACGAGCGTGAAGCTCTCGAACATCGAGTCGACCGCGAGCGTCACGAGCATCAGTGGAGTCCAGGCGTACACGACCGAACGGCGAGCGCTCGCGACCAGCCATGAGCGGACCGTGGCGACACCGCCCAGGAGGAGGAACAGCACGAGCCCCGCCCAGCCCAGCTGCAGCAGCACGTCGAAGTACGCGTTGAGGGCGCTCTGGTGGTGGTCGTCGAGCTGGAAGTTGATGTACGTGAACGGGAACTCCCCGCGAGCCCAGGGTCCGAACCAGCCCCAGCCCTGGATGGGCCGCAGCGCCGAGAAGTCGAGGATCGTGTTCCACAGCGATGCGCGGATCGAGAAGTCCGACCCTGCGTCGAGCAGCGCGATGATCGGATGCCGCAGGGCGAAGGCGGCGGTGAGCGCGAGCGCCACGAGGACTCCGAGGACCCACTGCACGATGCTGCGCCGATCGGACGGCGTGTGCCGCACGATCGTCAGCGCCACGGCTACGACCCCCACGGCCACGGCGAGGACCAGCACGGTGGGGGAGGCCGAGAGGAACGCGAGGAGCACGCCCAGTGCGATGGAGGGTATCGCGACCTGCGCTGACAGCGACTGGGAGCGCCACTCGATCACGAAGGTGATGAGCGCGATGACGACGACGAACCCCAGCATGTTCCGGCTGCCGAAGATGCCCTGCACCGGGCCGCCGATGGCGAGGTTGCCCTGGATTCCGAGGAAGGTGAACGGCAGGTCGAACAGGATGCCGGAGAGGATCTCCATGCCGAGCGACACTCCGAGCAGCACGCGCAGCGCATCCCCGAGGGCGCGGACCGTCTGGAGCGTGTCGCGGATGTGCCCGACGGTGATGGCGAGGAACGCGAAGCCGAGCAGGGCCAGCCAGCCGGCGATGGTGTCGGACTTGTCGGTCGACCACGCGAGGCTGACGATCGCCCACCCCAGGAAGGCGATGAGGGAAGACGGAGCGATGCGCAGCGGTGACAGCTCCTCTCGCCGCACCCAGAGGATTCCCGCGCCGAGGACGCAGAGCACCGCCACCACGGTCGCGAGGGTCACCGGAGACGACATCCGCTCGATGGCGAACGAGCCGAACACCGCCACGAGCACTGCGACCGTGAAGGCGCGGGCCATCTCGGCTGAGCCGAGCAGCCGCCCCAGCCGGAGCTGCGACGTCACGGCAGCCGCCGCGCTCTCTCGCCGTGCTCGATGACGCGCTCCCGCTCGCCGACGCCCACGAGCGGCACGGCCTTGATCTTGAAGGAGAGCAGCACGAGGAGCATCCATCCCCACAGCATGATCGGCGTCGACTCACTGAGACCCTGCACGAGCAGCACCACCGTGAACAGGCTGGGCAGGAGGGTGAGAGGCGAATAGGGACGATCGGATGCGAGGTACCATCGAGGGCGGTCCACGGCGAAGAACCACGAGCGCCACAGCAGGCTCAGGTAGGCGACGCCCATGAGGACGACTCCGACGGCGCCCAGCTGCATGAGCACATCGAGCCACATGTTGTGCGCGTGGAACACGGTTATGCCGTGGTCTTCTATCCATCCGGCGAAGGCGGGGTCGGTGGGTACCCACGGGCTGGAGAAGCCGTTGCCGACGATCGGATGCTCCGCGGCTCTTTCGAGCACCTTCGTCCAGATCTTGTCGGATCGCCCTGTGAGGTCTGCGTCGCGCCCGAGCAGCGCCAGGATCGGCTCTCGCAGCAGCCAGGCCGCCAGGACGACCAGCGCGCCGCCGCCGAGGAAGAGGCCGTACAGGCGGGTTCGCGCTCCGGGGGTGCTGGCACGCCGCATGAGGAGCGCGACGACGAGCACGACCGCGGCCGCCGCCGCGCATGCATACGCGGTGGCGGAGGCGGCGCGCACGAGGAAGTACGCGGCGAGCAGCATCCAGAGGGCGAGTGTCGTGCGCCAGCGCGCCCTCGCGGCGAAGAGCACGCCGAACGTGATGAGGGCGAAGAGGCTCAGCAGCCCCAGGAGGTTCGCGTTGCCGACGATGCCCTGCAGCCGCCCTCCGTCGAACAGGTTGTCCCTGACCCAGTACCACTGGGGGTCGAGCGGTCCATCCGGCACCGTGACGAAGTTCGGCAGGAGCGGCCCGCGCAGCACGATGGCGACCCACAGCTCCAGTGCCAGGGAGAGACCGAGCACCCATTTGAATGCCGAGGCCAGTGCGCGCACGATCTCGCGCCACGTGAGGGTGTGCGCGATCAGCAGCGCGGTGGCGGCGATGCCGGCGAGGAGCACCCAGGTGAGCAGGGTGGGCACGCGCCACTGAGACCAGGCGATGGACAGCAGCGCGAAGACCGCGTACGCCATGGCAGACCAGGGGAGGCGTCGCCAGGCGAACGCGTGGGGTCGGGAGCGGGAGATCATCGGCACGCCGATGACGACGGTCGCGAGGATGAACACTCCGAGCACGATGGCGGCGCCGATCTCGCCGAGCAGGTTGAACACCGCCGAGTGCGCGAACGTCGTGAAGAGAGCGAGGATGGCGTACCCGCGCAGCAGCAGATGCCCCGTCGACTCGCGTTCGGGCGGGGCGGGCAGGGGTGCTACGGGGTGCTTGGTGTACTGCGCCATCGGGTTCAGGCTACCTCTCCGCGCCCGACGGGCTGCGGTGCGCGACACGAGTTCCCGCGCGCGGCATCCGTACCCATACGCTGGGAGCATGCTGCTGAGCCTGTCGAACGCCCCCCGCGACTACGCCTGGGGCTCCACCACTCTTCTCGCCGAACTCGAAGGTCGCGCGCCGGCCGATGGCCCCGAGGCCGAGGTGTGGTTCGGCGACCACCCGGGCGACCCCGCCGACGTGGCGGGAGACGGAACCCTGGATGCGGTGACGGGCGGCACGCTGCCGTACCTGTTGAAGCTGCTCGCCGCGGCGTCGCCGCTGTCGATCCAGGTGCACCCCACCATCGAACAGGCCCGTGACGGGTGGGCGCGCGAGGCGCACCTCCCGCTCGACGATCCGCAGCGGAACTACCGTGACGACAACCACAAGCCGGAGCTGATCGTGGCGCTGAGCGAGCGCTTCGAGTCGCTGAGCGGTCTTCGCCCCGTGCCGCGCACGCTCGAGTTGCTCGCACGGCTCGGCGGCTCGGAGGGCGTGGCAGCGCTCCGCACCCGCCTCGAGGCGACAGGCGACGTGCTGCGCGACACCATCGCGTGGGTGCTGTCAGGAGACGCGCAGGCCGAGGTCGACGACGTGATCGCGGCCGTCCGCGACGCGGCGCCCGGCGAGCAGGGTGAATGGGGCGATACCCTCCGTGCCGTGGGGGGCATCGCCGACACGTACCCCGGCGACCCCGGTGTCGTGGTGGCGCTCCTCATGAACCACCTCGTGCTGCGGCGCGGCGAGGGCGTGTTCCTGCGTGCGGGCCTGCTGCACGCGTATGTCTCGGGGCTCGGCGTCGAGATCATGGCGGCGAGCGACAACGTGCTCCGAGGCGGACTGACGCCCAAGCGCATCGACGTGCCGGAGCTGCTGTCGATCCTCGACACGACGCCGGGGGAGGTGCCGGTGCTCCGGCCGTCGTCGGACGGCGCCGTGACCGAGTACCCCGTCGAGGTGCCCGACTTCTCGCTGCGGCGCGTCACGCTCGACGGCGAACCTGTGCATGTGGCGCTCGCGGGGCCCACCATGGTGCTCGCCACCGGCGGCCATGTGTCTGTCTCGGGTGCGGACGCCGAGACGCGTGAAGTGCGCGTCGGCACGGCCGCCTTCGCGACAGCCGACGAGGGGGCTCTCACGCTCACGGGTGTGGGTGAGGCCTTCGTCGCCGCCCCCGGCGGCTCGTCGACGCCTCGCTCGTGATTCGCATGTCCGCCGGGTGCGACACGCCGATGCATCACGAAGAACCTTAAAGAGGCGCTTGAGGGTTTACGATCCGCGACTTGACCGAGGGGAATCACAAGGGTGTAATTAGTTGTGCACGGCCCGCCGGGGGGCGGAACAGGGTTGGAGGGATCGAAATGACGGGATACCGTTCAGACGTACCGGAGAACTGGTTCGTCGATCCGATCAACCTCGGCGTCCCCGGGGTGCGCAGGGTCGACCCTGAGGGTGACAACGCGCTGGCATGGCAGAGCGACGCACTGTGCGCGCAGACCGACCCGGAGGCCTTCTTCCCCGAGAAGGGCGGATCGACCCGCGACGCCAAGCGCATCTGCACGGCCTGCGACGTCCGAGGCGAGTGCCTGGAATACGCCCTGGCGAACGATGAGCGCTTCGGCATCTGGGGCGGCCTGTCCGAGCGCGAGCGCCGCAAGCTCAAGCGCCGCGCCAGCTGAGCGCACCGACGGATGCGATGAACAGCCGCTTCGGGGCCACGCCGCATCCACTGCTCTCTGGCCCGGTCTGCCGCGCATAGGCTGGCCACGTCATGCCAGCCCGAGTTCATGCCATCATCGTCGCGCGCCCCGGAGCATCCGCCCGCGCGCAGCTGCTCCGCACTCTGGATGCCCTGCGCTCTCAGACGAGGCCGGTGGATGCCGTCACCCTCGTGGTGTGCGGTGACGCGGCGTCTGCGCGAGACAGTGAAGCCGTGAAGGGCGCCGTCGAGGGGATCATCGAAGCCAGGGGGAGCACCTCCTTCGCTGAGGCGGTCGAGCTCGGACGGTCGCGCGTCGAGGCGGGGAGCGCCGTGTGGCTGCTCGCGCATGACACGGCGCCGCACCCGCGCGCGCTCGAACGGCTCGTCGGCGGGCTGGAGCGGTTCCCGTCCGCTGCGATCATCGCCCCCAAGCTGGTGCAGTCCGACGACGACCGCGAGATCGCGTCCCTCGGGGTGAGCATGACTCGGCTCCGCCCCCCCGTCGAACTGGCGGCGGGCGAACTCGACCAGGGGCAGCACGACGGCCGTGACGACGCGCTCGGCTCCGATATCCGAGGCGTGCTCATCCGCGCGGAGCTGACCGAGGCGCTGCGTCCCGACCCGGCCCTCGCGGGCGCGGACGAGGGCCTCGACCTCGGCGTCCGTGCGCGTCTGGGAGGGGGACGGGTGGTGCTCGTCCCCTCCGCACGGGTCTCGGTGTCGCCCGACGGGCCGGCCGCGCTTCCGGCAGGTGCGAGCAGGAGGGCATACGCCACGCGTACCGCTCAGCTGCACCGCCGGCTCGCGTACGCGCCGGCGTTCGCGCTGCCGCTGCACTGGCTCTCCCTCCTTCCGCTCGCGCTGTGGCGATCGATCACGCATCTCATCGGCAAGCGGCCCGAGGCCGTCGCTCCGGAGTGGGGCGCCGCACTGACGGCGATGGCCCGATTCGGAGCCGTCGCACGCTCACGCCGCACACTCAAGGCGTTCCGCACCATGAGCTGGGCCAGCATCGCGCCGCTGCGGGTGACGAGGGGCGAGCTGCGTCGTCGGCTCGACGACGGTCACGGCAGCGAGGGCGGCGCGCTGAGCGAGCTCCGCTTCTTCTCCGGCGGAGGAGCCTGGGCTGTGCTGGCCGCGCTCGTCGTCAGCGTCGCGGCGTTCACGGCGCTCCTCGCCTGGCCGGTTCTCTGGGGAGGGGCACTGCTCCCGCTGCGGACCACCGTGGCGGCGCTCTGGGCCGACGCGACGTGGGGCCTGCGCGGCGTCGGGGTGCATGTGGTCGGCCCGGCCGATCCCTTCGCGGGCGTGATCGCTGTGCTGGGCTCGCTGTGGCCGGGCGCTCCGTCGTTCTCGCTCGTGCTGCTGTGGATCCTCGCCCTTCCGCTCGCGGTGCTCGGCGGATGGTTCGCCGCGACGCGCGTGACCGACCGCGCCGGGCTCCGCATCTTCGCCGGCGTCGTGTGGGCGCTGGCCCCGACGTTCCTCACCGCGCTCGTCGACGGTCGTCCGACCGGGGTGCTCGTGCACCTCCTGCTGCCGTGGCTGTTCCACTCGGCGGTCGTCGCACACCGGTCGTGGGGCGCTGCCGGGGCGGCTTCGCTCGCCTTCGCCGCCGTCACGGCCTGTGCGCCGTCGCTGGCCCCCGCTCTTCTCCTGCTCTGGATGATCGCGCTCGGCATCACGCTGGCGAGAGCACGGTTCCGCGGCGCCGTGCGCCTGCTCTGGCTTCCGGTGCCCGCGGTCGCGCTGTTCTTGCCGCTCGTCGTGTGGCAGCTCGCCCACGGCAGCGTCGCCGCGCTGCTCGGCGATCCGGGATTCATCTGGGCCGGCCCTCAGGCGAGCGCCGACCCGACGGGCCGCCTGGCCCTCGCGACCGGTTTCCCGACGTCGGACTTCGCGCACTGGGCGACGGTCGTCGGGGGCCCGATCGGCTCGTGGGCAGGGATGCTGCTCGCCCCCCTCGGCCTCCTCGCCCTCGCGTCGGCCGTCGCACCGCGATGGCGGGCGGGCGTGACGCTGCTCGTGGTGGCCGTGAGCGGCCTGACGACGGCGTTCCTCGCGGTGGGCGTCACCGTCTCCTTCGCCCAGGGCACGCCGGTCGCGATCTGGCCGGGCGCCGCGCTCAGCCTGGCCTGGATCGGCGTCGTCGGAGCCGCCCTCGTCACCCTCGACACCATGCTCACGGTGCCGCGGGTGCGCGTGCTGAGCGCGACGATCGCTGCGGTCGCCGTGGTGGTCTGCGCCGGTCCCGCACTCGCCGCATTCCACGGAAAGTACTCTCAACTCACCGACGGTCCGGAGTCGACGCTCCCGGCGTACGTCGCGGCGGAGGCCAGGGCCGATCGCCCCGTCGGCACCCTCGTGCTCACTCCGCGACCGGACGGAGCGCTCGCGCTCGACGTCGTGTGGGGGGCGAGCGAGACCCTCGGGGCTCAGTCCACGCTGCTGTCCACCGCCACCCGTCCGCAGGGCGAGGACATCACGACACTGTCGGTGGACCTGCTGTCTTCGCGTGACTTCGATGCCGCCGCTCGTCTCGGCGAGGTCGGGATCGGGTACGTGCTGCTCGCGAACGGCACGGACGACGAGGGCGACCGCGCGCGGTCGCTGCGCACGTCGGCGGTGACGGCTCTGAACCAGCGACCCGGGTTCGTGCAGGCGGGCAAGACCGATCGCGGAGTTCTCTGGCGGATCGAGCAGGAGGCGGCGGAGCCCGAAGGACTCACCGCGGGCCAGCACGCCACGTCCCGACTCGTGTCGACCGTGCAGCTGGTGATCCTGGTGGCCGCCCTGCTGCTGTCCATCCCGACGCGCGCGTCGCGGCGAGCGGCTCGTTCCCGTTCTCGCATCGTCGGCAGGGCGCCGGAGGAGCCGCTCGTGCTGCCGCGCCACCACGACGAGGACGACGAGGCGATCGTGCGCGATCGTGTCGCCGACGGCACGGGCGCAGAAGGCACGGGGGCCGACGGCACGGGCGGCGGGACGGGCGCAGACGGGACGGGCGCCGGCGAGGCTGCCCTCGCGGGGAGCGCCGGTGACGACGCGCAGGCCCCGGCGTCGGCGGCACGCCATGACACGACGAGCGGAACGGAGGACGTCCGATGACCGCCACACGCACACGCGCGGTGCGCGTCGCCGCGACCAGCGCACGGGTGCTCACGGGGGCGGTCGTCGCGGCCGCGTGCGTCGCGGGCACCGTCGTCGCGCTCGCCGCCCCGCTGCCCGGCATCTCGCACCAGCCCGCGCAGGCGGTGGTCACTCCGCCACCAGGCGACACGGTGCTCGTATGCAACGGGGACTTCCGCGCACTCGGCCGAGACGTCGCGTCGCCCTTGCAGATGCAGTCGGCCGAAGCTCCGAGACTGACGGTGGGGCAGTCCGACGGCGAGCCCGAGACCACGACGCTCCAGGTGCCCGACATGCCCGGCGCCGGGCAGGTGCGGCGCCTCACCGCCGTCACCGAGGGCCGCGACGCGCCGCTGCTCGCAGCGACCGAGTCGCTGTCGCTCGGGGCCGCCGACCTCACCGGCTTCGCCGCGGCGCCGTGTCGTGAGGCGCGCACGGAGTCGTGGCTCGTCGGAGGCTCGGTGCAGACGGGCGCCGAAGACGTCATCGTGCTCAGCAACCCGGGGGCCGTGCCCGCAACCGTCACGCTCACGGTCTTCGGCGCGACGCGGGGCGCCAGCACGTCGATCGTCCCGGCAGGCACCCAGGTGGCACTGCCGCTGACGTCGATCGCCGCGGGTGCGACGGCGCCGGTCATCAAGGTCTCCGCCACGGGCGCCCCGGTGCGCGCCGTGCTGCAGTCGTCACTCACGCGCACGCTCGATCCGGTCGGAGTGGACCTCCAGGACGCCGTGTCCGGCCCGCAGCAGCACCCGGTGATCCCGGGCGTGCAGGTGTTCGAGGAGGAGGGGGACAGCTCGACGGCGGCGATCGTCCGTCTGCTCTCACCGGATGCCGACACCTCCGCACTCATCACGGTGCGCGCCGTCGGCCAGACGGCCGCCGCCACGACATTCCCCGTCGATCTCGCCGCAGGGCAGCCGTTGGAGGTGTCGCTCGCGGACCTCGCGCCGGGGAGCTACACCGTCTACGTCGACGCTGACCTTCCCGTGCTCGCAGGCTTCCGCGAGGAGGACGGAGCCGGCCCTGGTTCCGACTTCGCCTGGGCCCTGCCGGCACCGGAGATCGCGGATGATGTGCTGGTCGCGGTCCCCGCCGGACCGTCCGCTGCTCTTCATCTGGTGAACGACGAAGACGACGACGCCGTCGTCACCGTCGCACCGGCCGACGGCGACGGCACGGCTCAGAAGGTCACCGTTCCCGCCGGATCGTCGGCATCGGTCGTGGTGCAGCCGAGGAGCGTCGTGTCCGTGTCCGCCTCGGGGCCCGTGCATGCGGCGGTGGCGATGACCGCGGAGGGTGCGCTGGCCGTCTGGCCGGTGTGGCCGGCAGCGGGTGCCGAGAAGAGCATCACGGTCTACCCGTGAGCCGGTGAACCGCGCGGAGCGGATCGCTCAGGCGTCAGTGATCGTGACCGAGGTCCCACGGTTCCCGGCCGACGTACTCGGCGGCGGCGCGGAACACCGCGCTCTCCACGGCCATGCGGCGATGCGCGCCGTCGTCGTGCCCCGGCGGGAGCAGCCGCTCGATCGGAAGCCGGAACAGCACGATGCGTGCGTTGTCGCGGTCGATGTACCAGCGCGGCACCTCGTCTCCCGAGTCGAAGGCCGGCATGGCGCCGATCTCGAACCGCACGTCCTCGAGCTCGGGCCATGTGCCGCGCAGGAACTCTACCGCAGTGCCCACCGCGAGGTCGAAGCGGTCGATGCGGCCGTCCAACGGCGCGAGCGGAGGCCGGACGACCTCGCTGCGTCCCAGGCGCCCGTGCCTGCCGTGGCGCGCACCGCGACGGGGCGCGGGGGTGGTGCGGGGAGCGCGTCGGCGATGCATGCTCAGAGTCTACGGCGACGCGGGGCCGCGTCGGCGCGGCATCCGCTCGGGAGGCGGCCCCGGTCGTAGCCTGGCGGAGATGGACGGAAGATTGTGCTCGAAGGTCGGCTGCGCGCGCGAGGCCGTGGCCACGCTCACCTACGACTACGGCGATCAGATGGCGGCTCTGGGACCCCTCGGACTGTCGGGTCAGCCGAACGCGCACGACCTGTGCGCCCCGCATGCGGACCGGCTCTCCGTGCCCGCCGGCTGGCTCGTCGTGCGGCACGAGGCGCTGCGCGCCTGACTTGTGACACGCGCGCCGGCGTGTGCGCAGGCGGGAAACACATCTGGATAAGCTGACTCCGGATGCGCCAGGGCGGCGCGGCCGGAAAGGCAGCCGTGATCATCTGGCGTCGCTGGATCTTCCCCCTCCTTCTCGTCCTGGTGTTCGGCGCGTGCGCCGCCGCGCTCGTGAAGATCGCCTTCTTCCCCGATCGCAGCGAAGCTGTGGTGAGCCCCGAGGCGTCGATCGCCGATCCCGTGATCGCGGTGGAGCGCGGCTCGGTCGTCAACGCGCTCACACTCAGTGGCAACATCGCGCGGGACGAGGCGTACCCCGTGCGGGGAGAGGTCAACGGCACGGTGACCGCTGTGCACGTGACCGAGGGCGCGACGGTCGCCGCGGGCCAGAAGCTCTTCACGATCGCACAGGACGATCCGAAGAAGAACATCGACGTCGTGGCCCCCGAGGCCGGTGACGTCTCGGAGATCGCCGTGGTCAAGGGGCAGGCCGCGAACGTCGGACTCGAGCTCTACACGCTCACCCCGGCCCGCTACCACCTGCTCGCGACCGTCGAGCCGGTGCAGCTGTACCGGCTGGTGAACGCTCCCTCCGAGGCGTCCGTCACGATCACCGGCGGACCGGCGCCCTTCACGTGCACCGGAGTGCGCGTGCAGGTGAGCGCGGAGGGGACCGCGAGCGTCCGCTGCGCCATCCCCGCCGATCAGGTGGTGTTCGCCGGTCTCCCCGCCTCGGTGGATCTCGCCCTCGGGCAGGTGGAGGATGCTCTCGTGATCCCGGTCACGGCGGTGCAGGGCGGCGCCGGGTCGGGGAAGGTCTGGGTGGATGCCGGAGACGGGGCCGACCCCGAGGAGCGCGAGGTCGCGCTGGGGGTGAACGACGGGACCATGGTCGAGGTCGTGTCCGGCCTCGACGAAGGTGAGTCGATCAGGCAGTTCGTCCCCGGTTTCGTCGCCCCGGTCGAGGAGAACTGCTACGAGGTGTCGCCGGGCGTGGTGCAGTGCGACAGCGGGATGAGCTGGTGACGCTGGTCGCGCTGCAGGACGTCACCAAGAGCGTCCTGCTGGCCGACGACTCCCGTCTCGAGATCCTCAGAGGCATCACCCTCGAGGTCGGGGCCGGCGACCACGTCTCCATCGTCGGCCGCTCCGGTTCGGGCAAGTCCACGCTGCTGAACATCCTGGGGATGCTGGATGCGCCGACCAGCGGGTCGGTCGCCTTCGAGGGACGCGAGGTCCGGCGCATGCGCGCCGGCCGCCTCGACCGCCTCCGCGGAGACAACGTCGGCTTCGTGTTCCAGCAGTTCAATCTGCTCCCCGGGCGCACCGCGCTCGACAACGTGATGATGCCGCTCGGCCATGCCAAGGGTCGCCTGTTCTGGAACCGCCGGGAGATCGCCGCCGACATGCTCGAGCGGGTCGGGCTGGGGCACCGCGTCGACCAGATCGCCGATCGGCTGTCCGGCGGCGAGCAGCAGCGCGTCGCGATCGCCAGGGCGCTGGTGCGCAAGCCCGTGCTGATCCTCGCCGACGAGCCCACCGGTGCGCTCGACATCGACACCGGGGCCGCCGTCATGGCGCTGCTCGACGAGGTGGCGACCGAGACCGACGCGGCGCTCGTGACGATCACGCACGACCTGCATGTGGCTGCCCGGGCTCGACGGCACTACCGCCTCGACGCCGGGGTGCTCGCGCCCGCGGATCTCAGCCGCGCATTCGAGGCGTCGACGCTGGCATCTCCCGCCCCCGCGGCTGCTGCTTCCGCGGCCGCGGCAGCACCTCCTGCCCCCGCGGCTGCTGCTTCCGCGGCTGCGGCAGATGCGTCCGTGCCGGTGGCAGGAGAGGGGGTGGGCTCGTGACCGCCGTTCTCGGAGCCCTCGCCGACGCCTGGGCGGAGATCCGCGTGCACAAGCTGCGCGTGCTGCTCAGCCTCATCGGCATCGCCGTCTCCGTGGCGGCGCTCACCGCCGTGGTCGCACTCTCGGAGTACCAGCGTCAGTTCCAGGCCGAGCAGTCCGATCGCTGGGGAGGGCGTGCGGCGACGCTGGTCATCGGCATCAGCACCGACGACGGCAGCCCCGTTGACGTCGACGACTTCGGCGCCCGCTTCAGCCGCGTGACGGAGCGTTTCGACTTCAGCCACACCGCGCGCATCGTGCAGGGCATCATGCTCCCTGTGCAGCTGCCTGACGGCGTGGTGCAGGTCAATGCGCGCGTCGTCGATCCGAGCTACTCGCAGATCCATCGCGAGAAGCTCCTCGACGGCCGGTGGTTCCGCGACGCCGATGCGGAGGCGTTGGCGCCGCCTGTCGTGATCACCGAGGCGCTCTGGGAGCGTCTGGGCCGGGTGCCGCTGGCTCAGCATCCGACGCTGGCGATGACGGGAGACGCCGGCGGCACCTACCAGATCGTCGGCGTGGTGCCGAAGCAGGGGTACGGTGACGAGGAGCTTCGCGTCGACCTCCTCTTCGATGCCTATCGAGCGCGCGTCGACGCGCTTCCGGAGGGCTCGTACCCGCAGTACGAGATCTGGGTCGGTCAGGACAGGGTCGACGAGATCGCACCCGTACTCGCGATGGATCTGCGCGCGGGCCTGCCCGCAGGGCAGAGCGTCTCGGTGAGCCGCTCCGACTGGGCGGCGCAGCCGGGGGCCCTGGACTCGATGGCCACCTTCGAGATGATCACCGGAGGCATCGCCGCACTGATCCTGGCGCTCGGTGCGCTGAGCCTCGTGAACATCCAACTCGTGGCCATGCGGCAGCGCGTGCGCGAGATCGGCGTGCGCCGCGCCTTCGGCGCGACCGCAGGCCGGATCTTCGTCTCGGTGCTGCTCGAGAGCCTCGTGGCGACCACCGTCGCCGGCCTCATCGGCATCGCGATCGTCGTGGCCGTGCTGCGCTCCGAGTGGGTGGTCACCACGATGTTCTACGGCATCCAGGACATCCCGCCGTTCCCGATGCGCGCCGCGCTCACCGGTCTCATCGCGTCGATCGTGGTGGGGGCGGTCGCCGGGTTCGTCCCCGCGCTCGTCGCCCTGCGGGTCAAGGTCATCGACGCCATCCGCTTCTGACGAGAACGGACCCCGCTGATGGAAGAATGGGGGGATGCCTGAGCTCGAGTACCGCGTCGCCGATCTGTCCCTCGCCGAAGCCGGCCGCCACCAGCTGCGACTCGCCGAGAACGAGATGCCGGGGCTCATGGCGCTCCGGGAGGAGTTCGCCTCCTCGCAGCCGCTGAAGGGCGCGCGGATCGCCGGTTCGCTGCACATGACCGTGCAGACGGCCGTGCTGATCGAGACGCTCACGGCACTCGGCGCCGAGGTGCGCTGGGCGAGCTGCAACATCTTCTCCACGCAGGACGAGGCCGCCGCGGCGGTCGTCGTCGGGCCGGCCGGAACCCAGGACGATCCTGCCGGCGTCCCGGTCTTCGCCTGGAAGGGCGAGACGCTGGAGGAGTACTGGGACTGCACGGCCCGCATCTTCGACTGGTCGTCGTCCGGGTTCGCCGGCCCCAACCTCATCCTCGACGACGGAGGCGACGCCACCCTGCTGGTGCACAAGGGCGTCGCATTCGAGAAGGCGGGCGTCGTGCCGGACGCGGCGGAGTCCGATTCACACGAGTACTCCGTCATCCTCGACGTGCTGCGGCGCTCTCTCGCCGACGCGCCCGACCGCTGGACGCGCGTTGCAGCCGGTCTCATCGGGGTGACCGAGGAGACCACGACCGGAGTGCACCGGCTCTACGAGCTCGCGGCATCCGGAGATCTGCTCTTCCCCGCCATCAACGTCAACGACTCGGTCACCAAGAGCAAGTTCGACAACAAGTACGGCATCCGGCACTCTCTTCCCGACGGCCTGAACCGGGCGACCGACGTCCTCATCGGCGGCAAGGTGGCGTTCGTGTGCGGCTACGGCGACGTGGGCAAGGGCGCCGCGGAGGCGCTGCGCGGGCAGGGGGCCCGCGTCATCGTCAGCGAGGTCGACCCGATCTGCGCGCTGCAGGCGGCCATGGACGGGTTCCAGGTGGCGCGCCTCATCGATGTCGCGGGCGAGGTCGACATCGTGGTCACCGGCACGGGCAACCGCGACGTCGTCACGACCGAGCACCTCCTCGCGCTCAAGCACCTCGCGATCGTCGCCAACGTCGGGCACTTCGACAACGAGATCGACATGGCGGGGCTGGAATCGCTCGACGGCGCCGAGAAGGTCGAGATCAAGCCCCAGGTGCACGAGTGGCGTCTGCCGAACGGCCGGAGCGTGCTGGTGCTGAGCGAGGGCCGCCTCATGAACCTCGGCAACGCCACGGGGCACCCGTCGTTCGTGATGAGCGCGTCGTTCACGAACCAGGTGCTCGCCCAGCTCGAGCTCTACACGAACACCGACGCATACCCGGTCGGGGTCTACACGCTCCCGAAGGCGCTCGACGAGAAGGTCGCACGTCTGCATCTCGACGCCCTCGGCGTGCAGCTGACGCAGCTCACCCCGGAGCAGGCGGCCTATATCGGCGTCCCCGTCGACGGCCCGTACAAGCTCGACCACTACCGCTACTGACGCGGCGCGGCTCACACGCCGACGCGGCGTCCGGTCAGTCGTTCCGCACGGCGGTCGGCGTTCTCGAGCGCCCTGCGCTCCCGTTCGCGGCGGAGCACCGTCACGCCGATGAGCACCGCCTCGGGCGGCGCGGCAGGCACCGGTGCGACGAACGCGGACACCTCGTTCAGCAGGTCCTGCGCCACCCGGGCTCGGGCGGCCGGGACCATGCGCGGAGCACTCTGCAGGAACTGGGAGATCCGTCGTGCGAGGCGGTCGGGAAGCCTGGCCACGTCTGCGACCTGCGCCCACTCCGCGAGCATGGGAGGCAACACCGGTTCCGCCGAGTGGAGCTTCGGTGTCCGCACCCGCTGACTGTACGTCCCCGCGACCATGTCCCCCAGGCGCTGCGAGCGCGCGGAGAAGGCGCCGGCGAGCACGGCGATGCCCCCGACGGTGAGGTAGATCTCGAGCACACCGACGAGGGCGCGGATGAACGCGTGCCGGAAGCCCGCCGCGCCGCCGTCGATCCGTACGATGCGCCCGCCGATTGCGAGCTTGCCCAGACTGCGGCCCTTGGTCGCGACCTCGACGGTGAGGGGGAGCACGACGAAGCTGACGATCATCGCGAGGATCGACGCGATCCTGTCCGTGGCCTCGTCGAGCAACCCGAGGTCGGAGAGCCAGAGGCGGAGGAGGATCCACAGCACGAAGACGACGATGCTCAGGAGCATGTCGATGAGGGCGCCCGCCGCGCGGAGGATGAACCCGACCGGCTGCACGTCGATCGCGACGGCCTCACCGGAGAGCACCTCGTCGGTCGTATCGAGCGGCGCGGACATGAGTACAGTAAATCAGGTGGATGCCGATGCGTTGACCGATGCGCGCCGGGCCGAATGGGAACGGCTCGACACGCTGAGCCGCGCATCGCTGGACGGCGCAGGCGTCGACGAGCTGATCGTCCGCTACCGCGCGGCATCCGCCGATCTCGCCGAGCTCAAGACCTCCGTCGGCGAGTCGCCGCAGAGCGCCTATCTCTCGACGATCCTCGTCCGGGCGCGCCTCCGGCTCACGGGCGCGTCCGACAATGTGCTCACCCTCGTCCCGCGCTTCTTCGCGCGTCAGCTGCCCGCCGCGCTGTACCGGCTGCGCTGGACCACGCTCGTCGTGGCGCTGGCGTTCATCGCCATCGCGGTGGGCTCGGCGGCGTGGATCGCGAGCAACCCCGAACTGGTGGCGACCCTGGGCGAGCCGGCCGATCTCGAGCAGTACGCCGACGAGAGCTTCACCGCGTACTACACCGAGAACCCGGCTGCGGTGTTCATGGGGATGGTGTGGCTCAACAACTTCTGGATCGCGATGCAGTGCGTGCTCTTCGGGATCACCGGGATCTGGCCTGTCTACGCGCTCGTGCAGAACGCCATGGGGCTGGGTGTGTCCGGCGCCGTCATGGCCGTGCACGACCGCGTCGACGTGATGGTGCTGTACATCCTCCCGCACGGCATGCTGGAGCTGACGTGCATCTTCGTCGCCTGCGCCGCGGGCCTGCACCTCTTCTGGTCCTGGGTGGCGCCGGGCGATCGCTCGAGAGCCGAGTCGCTCGCCGCAGAGGGACGGGCTCTCGCAACCGTCGCCATCGGACTCGTCTTCGCGCTGTTCGTGGCCGGGCTCATCGAGGGCTTCGTCACCGGATGGTCGCTGCCATGGCCGGTCAAGATCGGCATCGGCGCGGCAGCGCTCGCCGCGTTCCTCATCTACATGCTCGTGATCGGCGGCCGTGCCGCGCGTCGCGGGGAGACCGGTGATCTCGTGGAGTACGAGGCGGGGACGCCGCGGCTCGTCGCGGGCTGACGTCGCGGCCGTCGCCGAGCGCGCGGGGAGGCGGAGCCCGCCGGCTACAGGCGACCGGCGGCCTTGAGCTCCAGGTAGCGATCGGCGATGCGCGGCGGCAGGGATTCGGGATCGGCCGCGATGGCTTCTCCACCCGCTCGACGGATCGCGTCCGCGACGTTCTCGGCGTCGCGCAGGGTCCGCTCCGCGGCAGCAGCGAGGTAGACCTCTTCCCGCGAACCGCGCTGCTGCGCCAGGAGCGCGATGCCGTCGTCGGTCACCGAGCCGACGAGGATGGAGGTCGCACGCGACGCATCGGGGAAGGCGCCGAGGAACCCGCGGGCGGACTCGGCGGCGTCCTGGGCTGTGAGCACCACGATCAGCGACGGTCGCGTCGTGAGTGTCCGCACCGCGGCGAAGGCGCCGTGCCAGTCGGTGTCGACGAGTGTGGCGTGCACGGGTGCCATGGCATCGGTGATCGCAGGCAGGAGTCCTGCGCCGTCGACGCCGGTCACCCGCGCGCGTACGACACGGTCGTACATCAGCAGGTGCACGTGATCTCCGGCTCGCGATGCGAGGGCCGACAGCAGCAGAGCTGCCTCGAGCGACGCGTCGAGCCGGGTGCCGTCGCCGACACGGGCGGCTGCCGTGCGGCCGGTGTCGATGATGATGACGACGTGCCTGTCGCGCTCCGGGCGCCAGGTGCGTAGCATCGTCGTTCCCGCTCGGGCGGTCGCGCGCCAGTCGATGGAGCGCACGTCGTCGCCGCGCACGTACTCGCGGAGCGAATCGAACTCGGTGCCCTGACCGCGCACCTGGATGCTCGTGTTGCCGTCGAGCTCGCGCAGGCGCGCGAGGCGCGAGGGCAGGTGCTTGCGCGATGTGAACGCCGGCAGCACTCGCAGGGCGCCCCGGACGCGGTGGACCGCCTGCCGACCGGCGAGGCCGAGGGGACCGCGAGACCGGATGACCACGAACTCGCTGGAGAGCTCCCCGCGGCGCCGGGGGAGGAGCGGGATGTCGACGCGGCGCCGCTCGCCCTGGGGCACGATCAGCCGCGGCCGATCCGCCGGCGCACCGGCCGTGGGCTGCCATGCGTCGCGGAGCTCAGCGTGCAGCGTGCGCGTTCCGAGGTTGTGCAGTGCGACGCTCACCGGAACCGGCTCTCCGATCCGCGCCCTCGTCGGCACCCGGCGGCTCACCGCGACGCGACGCGGGCTCGGGGCGAGCAGGACGTCGAGCGCGACGAGCGCGGCGCACAGCGCGACCCATATGCCGAACACCGCATACGGCGGGAAGCCCGCGAGCCCGGTGAGCACAAGCGGGATGACGCCGATGCCGACGGCGACGCTGAGGCGGCCCGTGACGAACACCTAGATCGGCACCCTGGTCTGCTGCACGACCGAGGTGAGGACGGCATCCGCCGACACGCCCTCCATCTGCGCGTCGGGGCGCAGCTGCAGGCGGTGACGCCACACCGGGACGAGCATGGTCTGCACGTGGTCGGGGGTCACGGCGCTGGAGGCGTTGAGCCATGCCCACGCCTTCGCGGCCGCGAGGAGGGCCGTAGAGGCCCGCGGGCTCGCTCCGAGCTCGACCGACGGGGACTGGCGCGTGGCCCTGGCCAGGTCGACCACGTACCCGAGCACATCATCGGTCACGTCGACGTGGGACGCCGAGGCCTGCGCGGCGCGGATCTCCTCGGCCGTCACCGCTGCGGTGACGCCCGTGAGCTCCCGAGGGGAGAAGCCCGATGCGTGCCGGCGGAGCACCGACACCTCGGCGTCGCGCTCCGGCATGCCGACGACGAGCTTCATGAGGAAGCGGTCGAGCTGCGCCTCGGGCAGGGAGTACGTCCCCTCGTGCTCGATCGGGTTCTGCGTCGCCGCGACCAGGAAGGGGTCGGGCAGCGGCCGGCTCGTGCCGTCAGCCGAAACCTGGCGCTCCTCCATCGCCTCCAGCAGGGCGGCCTGGGTCTTCGGCGGAGTGCGGTTGATCTCGTCCGCGAGCAGGATGTTGGTGAACACGGGACCGTCGCGGAAGTCGAACTCCCCTGAGCGCGCGTCGTACACCAGTGATCCCGTCACGTCGCCGGGCATGAGGTCGGGGGTGAACTGCACACGCTTGGTGTCGAGCCCCAGAGCACGGGCGAAGGATCGCACCACGAGCGTCTTGGCGACGCCAGGCACGCCCTCCAGGAGCACATGTCCTCGCGCCAGCAGCGACACCAGCAGGCCCGTGACGGTTCCGGCCTGGCCCACCACGGCCTTGTCCACCTCGGCTCTGACTCTCAGCATCGCCTGCCGGAGCTGTGCGTCGTCGTAGGTCTCAGCTGTCACGTGCGGTCCTCGGCTTCCATGTCGGTGTTGCTGGGGGAGTTCACGGCTCGCTCCTTGCTCCGCGCATCGCCTCGTCGACGGCCGTCTCGAGGTCGGCCAGGCGGCGTGCGAACTCCACCAGAGCGGCATCGTCGTCGGGGAGACCCGCGCTCAAGAGGATCTGGAGCGAGCCGCGCGGGATGCGCAGGCGATCGGCGGCCGCGGCGGGCACCTCGTCCGTGGATGCGCGTTCGGCCAGGCCGAGCCGCCGCGCGAGGCGGCGTCTGCTTCCGTCGCGCAGGGCGTCGGCCGCGTGCGCGGCATCCGCCGCCCGCGCGGTCAGGCGTGCGCGGCCGAGCATGGTCTCCGACGCGCGGACGGTCACGGGCAGGGTCTCGGAGACGAGGGGTCCGAAACGGCGGCCCCGCCAGAAGGCGGCCGCCGCCCCCGAGAGCATCAGCAGGAGGATGGCCGGCGTGACCCACGCTGGAGTCAGGTCTCCCAGGGTCTCGGGTGTCGCGGCCTCGATGTCGGAGTCGTCGTAGGACGGGACGTACCAGACCACCCGCCCGGTCTGACCGAGCAGCGCGAGGGCGAGGGCGGCGTTGCCGTCCTCGGCCAGGTACGCGTTGCTGAACAGACGGGAGCCGTCGACCACGGAGGTGCGCACACCATCGCGTTCTGCGACGAGGACGGCAGCGGAGTCGCCATCGCCGAAGCAGCCCTCGACGCCGTCGGCGGGGACGAACCACCTGTCGGGGCGGATGGTGCCGACCTGCGCGAACTCCGGCACGCCGCAGCCCGGACCCACCGGCGCGGAGGTGCCGACGCCGCTCGTCCCGATCTCGAGCGTACTGAGGAGGTGCGCACCGGAGGAGAGGAAGACGATGCGCTGCGCGGGCTCCACCAGCTGTTCGAGAGCCTCGTCGGTCAATGTGTAGGGGTTCGTCATGACCAGCGTGTCGTCATCGCCGAGGGCCGCTTCGGCTTCCGTCCGCGATCGGTACACCGAGACCTCGGTGCCGTGGTCGCGCAGGATCTCGGCCAACGCCATCGCTCCCGAATCGCCGACGCCCTCCGGGTCGAGCGTGCCCCGGTCTGCGGGAGGACTCACGCCGGCTCGTGCCGCGACGATGACGCCTCCGACCACCACTGCGGCGACGAGGGCCCACCCCGCCAGGGAACGAAGGCGCCTGCGCGTGGGAGGGCGTTCGGCCGTCGACGAGTCGGCCGCCGGGGACGAGTCGGCCGCCGGGGACGGTGCTGCTGTCGGCGGATCTGCCGGGTGCGCCGTTCTCGCGGTGGGCGTCATGCCGGCACGACCTCGAGCCGGAGCGCGGCGAGGCGATCGTCGGTGGCCGCGAGCTGGGCGTAGCTCTCGGCCGTGGAAGGGTGTCGCAGGTAACGCACGTCGTCGAAGGCCACGGCGGCCGATCGCACGGCGGCGGCCTCAGCAGGGAACACGCTGCCGACCTCGCGGGCGATGGCCTGCGCGGTCGCGCCGGGAGCCGGATCGATGAGGTCCCTCTCCCACAGGCCTCGTGCCACTGCGCGGAAACGGAGGATGGTCGCGCTGTCCCAGTCGCCCGCTCGCGCGCTGCGCTCGGCGTCTGCCCGCAGCTCGGCCGCCGTACGGTCGTCGTCGGCGCCGAGCAGATCGGAGCGAGGAGCCCGCACGGTGCGCGGTGCGCGCGGGCGCCCCCAGATGAGGAGAGCGGTCACGAGCGCAGCCGCGATGATGACGCACACCACGATGAGCGCCACCGGTCCCACGTTCGCACCGCCGTCGCTGCTGAAGAGATCGCCGAGGAATCGGAGCACGTCTCGGGCGAAGAGGTCGAACCACGTCGGCTTCGCGTCGGCGTACCTCGGGTCGGAGAGCTCCCGCTCAGCCCAGCGTCTCGCCTCGTCGCCGTCCGGGACGAAGACGTCGTCGAACCGCAGGATCATGCGTGCCCTTCGCTGCCCGCGCCTGGCGCGGTCCATGGGGCGCCGTCGTCGACGCCGCCGTTCGGCTGCTGTTCCTGTGTCGCCGGGGCGGGCGGCAACGGCGGCACGGGAGGAACGCCCGTCGGCGCGGGATGCTGCTGCGGCGCCGCATCGTAGGTCGGCGCGGGGCGCTGCGGCGCGGGGTACATCGGTGTCGCGCCGTAGGGCTGGGGAGCGCCGTAGGGCTGGGGAGCGCCGTAGGGCTGGGGAGCGCCGTAGGGCTGGGGGGCGCTGTAGGGCGGAGCGCCGTACGGCTGAGCCGCGAACTGCGGTGCGCCGTACGACGGACCGGCCGGCTGCGGCCGTGCGGCCGTGACGGCGCGCGCGGGGTCGACGGCATAGGGGTCGCCGAGCTGCTCCTCGGGAGCGCCGAGGTCGCGCCGCTCAACATAGGAGATGAGCGACTGGTCGAGCCCTTCGTAGCGCATGCGGCAGTCGAGATAGACGAGCACGCCGCCCGTGCTCTGCACGACCACCGAGATCGCCTGGATGACGAGGAGGAACACCTGGGGCGCCAGGATCGCGAAGAGGTACGACACGATCGCCCCGGGTTCGGGGGCTCCTGTCGGCGCGATCACGGATCCGAGCAGGGCGCTGATGAGCGCGACCGGGATGCCGACTACCTGCATCGCGAGTCCCATGATCACGCCGATGAGCGCGGTCACGCCGAAGGCGACCCAGAAGCGTCCGCGGGTCAGCCGCCAGGAGCGCACGAGGGCGTCACGGAGCGTCGCCCTCTCGAGGACGAGGATCGAGGGGACGAGGAGCAGCTTGGTCGACAACCAGACCACGAGCGGGATGCTGCCGAGCGCGAGGAGCAGCACCAGGATGACGACGAGCCCGATGAGCTCGGCTGAGCCGCCGAGTCCGCCGGCGACGAAGGCCGCGACGATGGCGAACATCACGACGACGATGCCGAAGATCAGCAGCATGAACAGCAGCGAGAAGCCGACCAGGCGCCAGAACGCCGGAGCCATCCGACGCCACAGCATGCCCAGCGGCGCCTTCACGCCGATCGCGGCATAGCCGACCTCCGCGGCGACGACCCCCTGCATGAGCGCGGTGAACGCGACGGAAGCGAGGCCTACGGCGATGCCGGCCAGGAGGTTCATCCCGAGCGTGCCGGCGAAGATCGCTTCGAAGTCGGGGGAGGAGGGGGAGACCGTGCTCAGGCGCGTGAAGGTGGTGACGAAGACGAATCCCATCACTGTGGCGCTGACGACGATCACCACGAGCTGCACGACGACCCCGAAGCCGAACAGCACCTTGGGGTTGTGCCGGAGCGCCGCGAACGACCTCCCCAGGAGCATCCCGAAGGTCAGCGGGTGAAGAGGGATGATCCCCTTCTTCGGCGCAGGTGTCCAGGTCTGGCCAGTCACAGGCACTCCCTCCTCGTGCGCTCCCCATCGTGTCACAAGACATGCTGGTCACGCAGACATGAGCGGGCATAACCGGGTGCCATAAGGTAACTGTTATGACCTCACGCATTCTTGTGGTCGACGACGACACCGCGCTCGCGGAGATGATCGGCATCGTGCTCCGGACAGAGGGCTTCGAGCCGGTGTTCTGCGCCGACGGTGCGCGAGCCGTGGAGGAGTGGCGCACGCAGCGGCCCGATCTCGTGTTGCTCGATCTGATGCTTCCGGGCATGGACGGGATCGAGATCTGCACGCGCATCCGTGCCGAGTCCGGGGTGCCGGTGATCATGCTGACGGCCCGCAGCGACACCGCCGATGTCGTCCGCGGGCTCGAGGTCGGCGCGGACGACTACATCGTCAAGCCCTTCAACCCCAAGGAGCTCGTAGCCCGCATCAGGACGCGGCTGCGGCCCGCGCCCCAGCCGGTCGCGGAGCAGCTGCGCGTCGGCGACCTCACTGTCGACGTCGACGCTCATGAGGTGCGGCGCGGAGACACACCGATCGCGCTCACCCCGCTCGAGTTCCAGCTGCTCGTCGCCCTGGCGTCGAAGCCGCAGCAGGTCTTCTCCCGGGAGATGCTTCTCGAGCAGGTGTGGGGGTACCACTACAAGGCCGACACGCGTCTCGTGAACGTGCACGTGCAGCGGCTCCGCGCCAAGGTCGAGCTCGATCCCGACAATCCCAAGATCGTCACCACCGTGCGCGGTGTGGGCTACCGTGCGGGGAGTGTGAGCTAGGCGAGATGGCGGCATCCGGGGCCGCCACGACAGCGGCGGCCGTGCTGCGGGACTGGCGCAGCTGGCCCGCGTCGTTCGCTGCGCTCTGGAAGCGCTCGCTCCGCTTCCGCACGGTGTCGATAACGCTGCTGCTGACGTCGCTCGCGATCTTCGTGACCTGCGTGACGATGGCGCTGGTGATCCAGAACGATCTGTTCGAGTCGCGCAAGAACGAGGCGCTCGACGACGCGCTCCGGGCGATCGATCAAGCGCAGAGCACGCTGGACTCGGCGGACGTCGGGGATGACCCCGGTGCACTCTCCGAACTGTGGGACAGCATCCAGGTCGATCTCGGCCGCAACTCCACGGCGGAGGGGCTGGCGGGCATGGGGATCGAGCCGGCGACGGATGCCGGGGGCACACGGCTCAACGGCTTCACCGCAGGACTCAGCGCGAATCTCATCTCGTCGGCGCTGCAGAACCGTGTGGTGCAGCGGGGTGACTGGCAGTCGTGGCAGTCCGTGGCCCTGAACATCGGAGGCCGGGAGGTCCCCGGCATCATCGTGGGGCAGCAGCTCGTCGTCCCGGAGGCCGGCGCATTCGCGGTGTACTTCTCGTACGATTTCGCCGACGCCGATCAGACGCTCGGGTTCGTGCAGCGCACGCTGTGGATCGCCGGACTCGGTCTGGTCGCCATCGTCGCAGCCATCTCGTACGTCGTGCTCCGCTCCGTCTCGGCACCGATCGTCGAGGCGGCGGAGACGAGCGCCCGCCTCGCATCCGGGGATCTGGGCGTGCGCATCCGCGTGCACGGGGAGGACGAGCTGGCCACCCTCGGCCACTCGTTCAACGCGATGGCCGACAGCATCGAAGCGCAGATCAAGGAGCTCGGCGAGCTCTCGCTCGTGCAGCAGCGCTTCGTGTCCGATGTCTCGCACGAGCTCCGGACGCCGCTGACGACCATCCGCCTCGCCGCCGACATGCTCAACGACCAGCGCGAGGAGTTCGACCCCGTCACCGCGCGCACGACGGAACTCCTGCACGCGCAGGTGCAGCGGTTCGAGACGCTGCTCTCCGATCTGCTCGAGATCAGCCGCTACGACGCTGGTTCGGTGCAGTTGGAGCTCGAGCCGACGAGCCTGGCGCACCTCGCCGAGGACATCATCGAGCAGATGCGCCCCTTGGCGGAGGGGCGCGGCACCGAGCTGCGCCTCGTCGCCCCGGGCGGCTACTCGCCCGTCGACATGGATCCTCGGCGGGTGCGCCGGATCCTCCGCAATCTCGTGGGCAACGCGATCGAACACGGCGAGGGGAAGCCCATCGTCATCACGGTCGACAGCAACCAGCACGCGGTCGCGGTGGGCGTGCACGACTCGGGCATGGGGATGAGTCCCGAGGACACCGAGCGCGTGTTCGACCGCTTCTGGCGCGCCGACCCCTCGCGTCAACGCACCATCGGGGGAACCGGCCTCGGACTCTCGATCGCGCTCGGCGACGCGGCGCTGCACGGTGGGACGCTCGGCGTCTGGTCTCAGCTGGGGGTGGGCACGAACTTCGTGCTGACGCTGCCGCGACGCGACGGAGTCATCACGGGGGAGTCGCCGGTCCCTCTCGAACCGGCCGAGCCGCTCGCCGACCTCGGCAACGCGACGCAGCCCATCCAGCTCGCCGAGATCCCGCCGGAGCTGTTCGACGAGGGGAGCCTTTCATGACCGCGCCTCGTGCCATCCGCGCGCTCGCGCTGGGGATGGTCGCGCTCGTACTGGCCGCGTGCAGCGGTCTTCCCACGAGCGGGGACGCCCAGCCGGGCAAGCCGCTCGGCGCGTCGCCGGACGACCCCGACTTCCTCCCTCTCGCATCCGGGCCCATCAAGGACGGCAGCCCGTCGGACATCGTCGAGGGCTTCATCGAGGCCGCCATCACCCCTGCCGACAACTGGGCCACGGCCAAGAAGTTCCTCACTCCGGAGTTCGCGGAGTCCTGGCGTCCGGCTGCGGGCGTGCTCGTGGATGTCAGCGCGCAGTCCCGCGACGTGTCGTCCACGGTGGATGACGACGCCTCGTCGCGCGATGGCGACACAGCCGAGGTCGAGGTGAAGATCGATCAGCTCGCGAGCATCGACGACTCCGGCGCGTACTCGGAGGCGCGGGGGACGTCGACGCTCGCGTTCGTGGTCGTGAAGACGGACGGGCAGTGGCGGATCTCGGAGGCACCCGACGGAGTCGTCATCGACGAATCACGGTTCTCCCGCGTGTACGACGACTACCCGCTCCAGTACTTCGACCAGACATGGGAGCGCCTCGTACCCGACGTCCGCTGGTTCCCCCGCCGCCCCGCCACCATCGCGACCACCATCACGCAGTCGCTGATCGGCACCGGGCCGAGCGCCTGGTTGGAGCCGGCGGTCCAGAGCGCGTTCCCGGCGGATGTGCGGCTCGCGCGCGATGCCGTCCCCATCGACCCCGATCAGGTCGCCGACGTCGCGCTCAACCGCGCGGCGCTGACGGTCGACGAGCGCACGCTGTCGCGCATGCGCACCCAACTGCAGGCGACGCTCGAGGCCTCCGGCGTGCACGTCAGCCAAGTGCGGTTCACCGTCGACGGCCGCACGCTCGAAGCGGGCATCGTGAAGCTGGTGGAAGAGCCGCAGGATGCGGGGAGCATCGTGCTGAAGGACGGTGCGTTCGGAACGCTCGTCGGACGCGAGATCACGCCGATCCCCGCGGTCACCGATGACATCCTCGGCCTCCCGCAGCCCGTCGTGTCGATCGACGTCGCGGCCGACGACTCCGCCGCCGCCGTGAAGCTCGCCGACGGCGCGGTCTACCTCGCGGGCGACGGGCGGGTCGACAGGCTCGACGATCGTCCCGGGCTCGTGAAGCCGTCGCTGGATCCGTACGGCTATGTCTGGTCGGTGCCGGCGCACGCGCCCTCCGCGCTTCTCGCCATCGGCCCCGACGTCGTCAGCCACGGCGTCGGCGGAGCGTGGCCGAATGCCGTTGAGGTGTCGAGCATCCGCGTCTCGGCCGACGGAGCGCGGATCGCGGCCGTCGTCGAGATGGGGGCGGAGCGCTGGGTGGTGGTGTCGGCGGTGATCCGTGACGCCGACGGCACGCCGACGCAGCTCGGCCCGTTGAAGCAGGTCACTCAGCTCGACGGTCCGGCGTCCGGCCTGGTGTGGCTGGGCTCCGACCGTCTCGGGATCCTGACCGAGCTCGACGGAGCCGTCGTGCGCACGCAGATCGTGGGGGGCACCGGAGACGACGGCTCGGCTCCCGCCGGCTCGGTCGCGATCGCGGGATCGCGCTCGGAGATGGGGGCGAAGGTGCTGGCGGCCGACGGCGCGCTCTTCTCACGCAGCGGTGCGGCGTGGCGGCAGGCAGCGACGGGTGTGCAGGTGCTGGCCACGCGCGCCGGGCACTGACCTTCGGGATCGCCGCACATCTCCTGCACACACCGGGGCTTGCGCCGTGGTCTGCACAGGTGCCGGGCGCTCGTGGAGATGGCGCGACCGGCGTCCCCGCTGCGCTGGGAGCATCGCTGCATGCGCATCCCTGAGCAGCTCCGCGACATCGCCGATGAACTCATCTCCCTCGTGCTCGCCGCACCGTGCTCGGGATGCGGTGCGGTGGGGACCGTCCTGTGCGCCTCGTGCCGCTCGGCCCTGGAGCCTGCTCCCGTGGAAGTCACGACACCGGGCGGGCTCGGAGTCCGGGCCGCGCTGTCGTACGAGGGGGTCGCCGCACGGTGCATCAGGCGCCTCAAGGGCGACGGCGAGACGATGCTCGTCCGGCCGCTGGGAGACGCTCTGCGGGCCGTCGCCGAGCCGCACCTGAGAGGCGCGCTCGCCGTCCCCGTCCCCACCAGCCGGAGATCGTTCCGCCGTCGCGGCTACCGCGTGCCGGAGCTTCTCCTCCGGCGCGCCGGGGCGACGCCGCTCCGGGCGTTGCGGGCGATCGGCCCTCATGTCGATCAGCGCGGTCTCGGTGTCGCCGAGCGTGCCGCCAACGTGCGTCATCGCATGCGCGCGCGAGGCGCCGGTGACGGCCGCGCCGTCGTCGTGGTCGACGACGTCGTCACCACGGGGGCGACGCTCGACGAAGCAGCCAGGGCGCTGCGCGCCGCCGGTTATGACGTGCGATGCGGCATCGCCCTCGCCGCGACGCCGAGGCACAGCATCCCCTGAAGCGATGCTCGGGAGACACGGAGCAATTCAGTCGTGACAACGGCGGGCGACCGGACTACGGGGGGGCAGAACAAGGCGACCACGGTCCGCCCTTGGCCGGGAGGACCGGGACAAGGAGGCAGCAATGGAAACGAGCATCGTCGGCGTCGGGGTGGGAATCACCGACCGCTTTCGATCTGTTGTCGAAGAGAAGATCGCCAGGATCCAGACGCTTGCAGCGCGTGCGCAGCGCTTGGACGTCAAGGTCACGCACCGGGTGTACCGCAACGGCCGCGTGCCCGATGAGACGGTCGAGCTGACGCTCGTCGGCAAGGGTCCTGTCGTCCGGGCCGAGGCCACGGACGGTGACAAGTTCGTCGCGCTCGACCTCGCCATCGACAAGATGTGCGAGCAGCTGCGCCGCGCGAAGGAGAAGCGCGTCGACGGCCGTCACCACCCGCGTGGCGCCCACTTCGAGAAGGGCAGCGGAGCCCTCGAAGGCATCGATGTCCGACCCGCGTCGGCCGATGTGCTGCACGCCGTCGCGACGGGCAGCGTACCCATTCAGAACGACGAGGAAGAGACGTACTCGCCGGTCGTCATCCGCACCAAGAACTTCGAGGCGGAGTGGATGACCGTCGAAGAGGCCGTCGACCGCATGGAGCTGGTCGGCCACGACTTCTTCCTCTTCGTCGACGCCCGCACCGACCACCCCAGCGTCGTGTACCGACGCAAGGGCTGGGACTACGGCGTCATCTCGCTGACGACCCAGGCATCGCCGTCTGAGGCGCTCGCGTCCTGACGACAACGGAACGGCCCGCCTCGAGGGGCGGGCCGTTCTGTATGCGGCAGGGGCGTCGTCAGTCGAAGATTCCGTCGAGGATGCTGCCGATGACGAGGCCGCCGAGGATGCCGGAGGCGATATCACCGCCGCCGCCGCGGGATCCTCCGCCCCATCCGCCTCCGCCCCAACCGGGGGCCTGCGGACGCGAGGAGTCGATGTCGCGCTGGGCGAGCTGCAGCGCTTCGGATGCGAGGTATGCGACACGGCGCGCGCTCGCCAAGGCCTGCTCCCTGGTGTCCTCGGCGGGCAGGAGCTCGGTCAGATCCGCGCGCAGCCGCTCCGCCTCCGCGAGCCGCGTGCGGGCGTCGGCTCCGATCCATCCGCGGTGCCCGGCGATGAGGCCCCTGGCCACGCCCAGCTGACGGTCCGCGTCATCGATGGCGTGCTGCACCTGCTGGATGCTGGGCAGCGGGTTCTCGGCGCGGTACCTGGCCTTCGCGATCGCGTCGTCGAGGGCCGTGTTGGCTTCCCGGAGACGCGACAGCTCCGCGAAGGGGTCGCCCGGAGTGCCCGCGGGGGAGAGCGAGCTGAGGGCCTCCTGCAGCGCCGCGACGGCGGCGGCGACCTCGGGGACCTGGGGCGCGGTGCGCGCCGCGATGAGGTCGGACCGGGAGTCGGCGACCACTTCGGCCAGCGTGGACTCCGCACGCAGCGCTTCGATCTCGAAGTCCTCCACCGCGTCGAGGAGTGCGGATGCCCGCCGGGTCGCCTCCGTCGCGGTCTCGAGAGCGAGATTCGCCTCTTCGTTCTGCTTGGCGGCGCGACGTCGCTCCGACACATCCGCGCCGTGCACGGCGAAGGCGATGAGCTGCTCGGCCTCGGCGGCGCTCTCGACGATCTGCTTCATGGCGGACTCCGCGTAGCGGGAGGAGAGCCGTGCGACCGTCTCGGTCGTCTGCGGGATGCGGGCCTTGAGTGCGGCGGCGTCCGCCCGTACCTGGGCGACGATCTCGGGTGCGCGGCGCACCTTCGCGACCGATTCGGCCAGCACCGAGGTCTTCTCGTCGAGGAGGTCCTGCGCCCAGTCGCACAGCTGCACGATGCGGGCATTGCGGGTGCGCAGCTCCTCCGGGGTGTCGGGGATCTCGTCGTGGTTGAGCTGGTGAAGCTGGAACGCCTCGCGCATGTGCGTGCGCACGGATGTGAGCGCAGCATGCAGGTCGGCGGTCAGGGAGCCGCCCAGCTCTGCTTCGGCGAAGGCGAGTTCGTCGGACGTCGTCCGGATCCGCTCGTCCGTCGCCACGAGGGCCTGCTCGGCCCGGCGCGCGAGATCGGCATCCTGCGCGGCCAGCTCTTCCTGCTCGCGCTTGCGTCTACCCCAAAATCCAGCCATGCAATGATCCTAGACAAGCGCCGGAATGCGCGGGCTGTGCATCTGCCCCGGAACGGCGCGGTTCGCTCAGAGCGTCAGGCGACGGGCGACAGGGGTTGTGCGGGGGCATCCTTCGCCGGACGCCCGCGCTTGGGGCGCGTGGTCTCGAGCGCGATCCCGGCGGCGTGCTGCGGGGCGAGGGCGAGGCGGCGTTCGACGTGGTCCAGCCACTGCAGCTCCGCCTCGGCCGCCAGGATCATCGCATCGACGATGAGGGCACGTGCGAGCTGCTCGGCATCGTCTCCCTGATCGGGGGCGGAGAGCGCGCGCAACAGCGCGACCCGCTCGGTGGAGGCGGCCCGTTGCCGTCTCAGCAGTGCGACGACGTCGGCGCCCGGGAGGGTCGCGGCGAGCGACAGCTTGATCGCCAGCTCGTCGCGCGCGCCGGTCGAGCGCAGCACGGGCGACGACAGCCAGGCGGCGGCCTCCGCGCGGCCGGCATCCGTGATCTGCCAGAAGACGTGTCCGTGCTCGTCCTGTGCGCCCCTCGACACCAGCCCGTCGCGTTCCAGCCTCTCGAGGGTGTTGTAGATCTGCCCGACGTTGAGAGGCCACGTCGAGCCAGTGCGCCTGTCGAACTCGTGTCGCAGCTGGTAGCCGTAGCACGCACCCTGATCGAGGATGGCGAGCAGGCTCTGACGAACCGACATGGTTCCTCCGGTGGGCAGGCGGATGAAAGCGATACGCAGTATATGCATACGCAGAAAACATCACGTGCGGGCGCGCCGCAGGAGCAGCGTGCAGGCGACGTGCAGGTCACAGGCCGGTAACATGAGCACGTATGCCCGCAGGGCGCCTCCGGCGACCGGGCGGTTTACCCATCGACAGGGAGATGACATCTGTGGCCAATCCTCTTGAGAAGCTGCTGCGCGCCGGGGAAGGGCGGGTCATCCGTCGCCTGAACCAGGTGGTGAAGGCCGTCAACGCGCTGGAAGAGGACATCGCGAAGCTCACCGACGACGAGCTGCGCAACGAGACCACCGAGTTGCGGGCGCGCTTCGAGAAGGGGGAGACGCTCGACCAGCTGATGCCCGAGGCGTTCGCCGCGGTGCGCGAAGCGGCCAAGCGCACGCTCGGCATGCGGGCGTACGACGTCCAGATCATGGGTGGGGCAGCTCTCCACCTCGGCAACATCGCGGAGATGAAGACCGGTGAGGGGAAGACGCTCGTCGCGACGTTCCCGGCCTACCTCAACGCGATCGCGGGCAAGGGCGTGCACGTCGTCACCGTCAACGACTTCCTCGCGTCGTATCAGGCCGAGCTCATGGGTCGCGTGTACCGCGCGCTCGGCATGACCACGGGCATCATCGTCTCGGGTCAGACGCCGGCGGTGCGTCGTGAACAGTACGCCGCCGACATCACCTACGGCACGAACAACGAGTTCGGGTTCGATTACCTGCGCGACAACATGGCGTGGCGCAAGGAAGACCTCGTGCAGCGCGAGCACTTCTTCGCGATCGTCGACGAGGTCGACTCGATCCTCATCGACGAGGCGCGCACGCCGCTCATCATCTCGGGGCCGTCGTCCGGCGAGGCGAACCGCTGGTTCGCCGAGTTCGCCAAGATCGCCCGCACGCTCGAGGCCGGCGTCGACTACGAGGTCGACGAGAAGAAGCGCACCGTCGGAGTCCTGGAGCCGGGTATCGAGAAGGTCGAGGACTACCTCGGCATCGACAACCTCTACGAGTCGGCGAACACTCCGCTCATCTCCTTCCTCAACAACTCCATCAAGGCGCTGGCGCTGTTCAAGAAGGACACCGACTACGTCGTGATGAACGACGAGGTGATGATCGTCGACGAGCACACGGGGCGCATCCTCGTGGGGCGTCGGTACAACGAGGGCATCCACCAGGCCATCGAGGCCAAGGAGGGCGTGCCCGTCAAGGCCGAGAACCAGACCCTCGCAACCGTCACGCTGCAGAACTACTTCCGCCTCTACGAGAAGCTCGCCGGCATGACGGGCACGGCCGAGACCGAGGCGGCCGAGTTCATGTCGACCTACAAGCTCGGCGTGATCCCCATCCCGACGAACAAGCCGATGATCCGCAAGGACAACCCCGATCTCGTCTACAAGAACGAGACCGCGAAGTTCGCTCAGGTCGTCGAGGACATCGCGGAGCGGCATGCGACGGGCCAGCCGATCCTCGTCGGCACCGTGAGCGTCGAGAAGAGCGAATACCTCTCGCGCCTGCTGGCCAAGAAAGGCATCAAGCACGAGGTCCTCAACGCGAAGAACCACGCGCGCGAGGCGGAGATCGTCGCCCGAGCAGGTCGCCTCGGTGCGGTCACCGTCGCGACCAACATGGCCGGTCGAGGCACCGACATCATGCTCGGTGGAAACGCGGAGTTCCTCGCCGTGCAGGAGCTGAAGAGTCGCGGACTCGATCCCGTCGAGACGCCGGAGGAGTACGAGGCGGCGTGGGACGAGACCTACGAGGCCATGAAGGCCACCGTCGCCGAAGAGGGCAAGAAGGTCGCGGAGGCCGGCGGCCTCTACGTGCTCGGCACCGAGCGTCACGAGTCTCGTCGCATCGACAACCAGCTCCGCGGTCGATCGGGACGTCAGGGCGACCCCGGCGAGAGCCGGTTCTACCTGAGCCTCACCGACGACCTCATGCGCCTGTTCCAGTCGGGGGCGGCCGAGGCGATCCTCAACCGGACGAACTTCCCCGACGACGTGCCGATCGAGTCGGGCCTCGTCTCGCGGGCGATCCGCAGCGCCCAGGCGCAGGTCGAGGCGCGCAACGCCGAGATGCGCAAGAACGTCCTCAAGTACGACGACGTGCTCAACCGTCAGCGCGAGGCGATCTACGCCGACCGCCGCCACATCCTGCAGGGCGACGACATCGCCGACCGCGTGCAGCACTTCATCGAGGATGCGATCACGGGGATCGTCAAGGACCACACCGCCGAGGGGCACAACGAGAGCTGGGACTTCGACGCACTGTGGACCGAGCTGAAGACGCTCTATCCCGTCGGGGTGACGATCGACGAGGTCGTCGCTGAGGCCCAGGGACGCAAGGGCGGCATCACCGCCGAAGCTCTGACGCGCGAGCTCCTGTCCGACGCCAAGATCGCGTACGAGAAGCGCGAGGAGTCGCTCGGATCCGCCGCAACGCGCGAGCTGGAGCGGCGTGTCGTGCTTCAGGTGCTCGACCGCCGCTGGCGAGACCACCTGTACGAGATGGACTATCTCAAGGACGGCATCGGCCTGCGCGCCATGGCGCAGCGTGACCCGCTGATCGAGTATCAGCGCGAGGGCTACGCCATGTTCCAGGCGATGATGGGCCAGATCAAGGAGGAGTCGGTCGGGTACCTCTACAACCTCGAGGTCGAGGTGCGCCGCGCCGGCGACGCCGAGTCCACCGAGGTCGAGGCCAAGGGCCTCGCCGACGGCGCAGGCGAACAGAAGCTCGAGTATTCCGCGCCCGGAGACAACGGCGAAGTCGAGGTGCGGAACGATCGCGGTCAGGTGCAGCAGGCGGCGACGGACCGGCTGCGCCAGGCGGCTGCCGCTCGTGCTGCCGACGAGCAGCCCGCCGCCGATGCGCCGCGCGGCGCCTTCGGTCAGCGGACGGATGCCGCTGCTCCGGCCGCGGGAAACCGCGAACAGCGTCGGGCGCAGGCGAAGAAGAAGTGACGCGACTGGTCGGAGAACCGTCTGCGCGGTGATCTCACGTGCGCGTGAGCACGGCGTCCCGCACCGGGGGGTCGGTGGCGGGATCGTGTTCGTGACGGCGCTAGGCTTGGGCAATGACACCTTCGCGCCACTTCGACCAGTCGTCGAAGCTCAAGAACGTCCTGTACGAGATTCGCGGAAACGCCCTCGTCGAGGCGGCGCGGCTCGAAGCAGAGGGTCACAAGATCCTCAAGCTCAACACGGGCAACCCGGCGATCTTCGGCTTCGACGCGCCGCACCAGATCGTTCACGACATGCTCGCGGCCCTGCCGACCGCGCACGGCTACAGCGAGAGCAAGGGCATCGTGTCGGCGCGGCGCGCCGTCGTCAGCCGCTACGAGCAGATCGAAGGGTTCCCGCGCTTCGACCCTGAAGACGTCTTCCTCGGCAACGGAGTCTCCGAGCTCATCACGATGACGATGCAGGCGCTCCTCGACGAAGGTGACGAGGTGTTGATCCCGGCACCGGATTACCCGCTGTGGACGGCGATGACGAGCCTGGCCGGCGGCACGCCCGTGCACTATCTGTGCGATGAGAACGACGGGTGGCAGCCGGACCTCGAGGACATCCGATCGAAGGTGACTCCGCGCACCAAGGCGATCGTCATCATCAATCCGAACAACCCCACCGGCGTCGTCTACTCGCGGGAGATCGTCGAGGGCATCGTGCAGATCGCCCGTGAGAACGAGCTCCTGCTGCTCTCCGACGAGATCTACGATCGCATCCTCTTCGACGACGCGGTGCACGTCCCGACCGCCACGCTGGCGCCGGATCTGCTGTGCCTCACCTTCAACGGGCTCTCGAAGACCTACCGCGTCGCCGGGTACCGGTCCGGGTGGCTAGTGGTGACCGGGCCGCAGGAGCACGCCCGAGGCTTCCTCGAGGGCATCAACCTGCTCGCGTCGACGCGGCTCTGTCCGAACGTCCCCGCGCAGCACGCGCTGCAGGCGGCGCTCTCCGGAGTGCAGTCCATCGACGCGTTGATCGCGCCGACCGGGCGCCTCCACGAACAGCGGGACATCGCGTGGGAGGGGCTGGAGGCGATCCCCGGTGTGTCATGCGTGAAGCCGCAGGGCGCGCTGTACGCGTTCCCCAGGCTCGACCCCGAGGTCCACGAGATCCGCGATGATGCCAAGCTGGTCTACGACCTGCTCGTCTCGGAGCACATCCTGCTGGTGCAGGGGACCGGCTTCAACTGGGCGACCCCCGACCATCTCCGGCTCGTGACATTGCCCGAGCCACGAGTCCTCGCGGAAGCCGTCGAACGGCTCGGGAACTTCCTCTCGAGCTATCGGCAGTAGCCGCGGTGGTCTGAGGCGCCATCGTCGTTGCAAGACGCCGCACGGCGGCCACGAGCGCGGAGCGCGGCGTGAGGTCGCTCATGGGGCGCGCGTGCAGCAGCGTGGCGTCGGCGGCGCGCTGGTCGTACGGCAGGAACACGATGTCTGTGATGCCGGCGAAGCGCTCGAGGGTGCGGCGGATCTGACCGCGTGCATCGAGTCCGAGGGGCCCGGAGCGCAGCTGGTTGATCACCACGCTGACCGGTGTGGGAGCGGTGATCCTGCGCAGCTCCGCGTGATCGCGCAGCAGGCGGCTGATGCCCAACGGATCTGCCGCTCCGACGGCGATGATCGCGTCAGCCTCCGCGAGGGCCGCCGTGGTGGCCCCGTGGCGTCGGGGGCCCGCGAGGTCGTACGTCGCCTCGTCATCGGCGTCGATGGCCGCGGAGACGTCGACGACGATCTCGTCGGCCCAGCCGCGGCAGGCGCGGAGCGCCGCTCCGAGACGCGCCGCGGAGAGCTCGGGCCAACGGCTCGGCCGGTTGATGCCGGCGAGCACCTCGACCTCTCCCGCGTCCGTGGCGACGGTTGCGGCGAGCCTCGTGAGCTCGGCATGGTCGAGCACCCCGAGCTCCGCGCGGCGGCAGGCCGCGGCGATCCCCGGCGTATCGTCGCTCAAACCCAGCAGCAGCGCCACGGACGGGGCGACGGTGTCCGCATCGACCAGCACCGTGCGCCGCCCGGCTCTGGTGAGCTCGACGGCGAGTTGGATCGCCACCGTGGTGCGCCCGGGAGCCCCATGCGGCCCCCAGACCACGGTGATGCGGCTGGGTGATCGGGGTGCGGCGGGGGCCGCGGACGGGGCGTCGTCCGAGAGCACGGCGGCGACCTCCCACCCGGCCGCATGTGCGGGGAGCGGCGCGGCGAGCCCATAGCGGGCGAGCAGCCGATTGTCGCCGTCGCCCAGCGGCACGATGCGCACGCCGGCCTGATCGCACGCCGCCACCAGTGCGGGCGTCAGAGCCGTGCGCGTGGCCGGCAGCACGATCGCATCGATCCCCGGCGCGAGCGGCAGTGCGGATGCCGGCGGCACGACCGCCGCGACGTGGACGCCCTCGATCTCGAGCTCGGCCGCCAGGGCGCTGGCCCGCGGTTCGCCCACCGCCACGACGACCGTGCTCACAGCGCCCCCACGGGCACCACCGACACCAGAGCGCCGCCTGTGATCGCGGCGAGCACGTCCGCCACCTCCGCGCGATCGATGACCACTTCGACCGTGGTGCGTCCCTCCGAGGCGAGCATCCCCTCGGAGTCGACGACCGACGAGACGATGACATCGGATACGAGGATGCGCGGCGCCTCGTGCGATCGCCCTCCGTCGATGGGGGGCGCCTGCCAGAGTTCGACGACGGTTCCTGCGGAGACGTCGTCGGGGATCCTCGTGCTGCTCTCGACGACCATCGTGGTGGTGCGGGCGTCGGCGGCCGCAGCCGAGGCGGATCGCGGCAGCAGCTCGCCTTCGTCGATCGTGCGGGCCGCGATGCGCCCCTTGGCCAGATCCTGAGGACCGAGGTAGTCCTCCGTGAGGCGTCCGAGCGCGACATCGACGACTTGGAAGTCTCCGGAAGACAGGGTCTCGCCCTTCACGATCGTCCGCGTGGCCTGGAGCACCGGCGTCGTGCGCGCCGAAGACGACACGATGAGCCAGACGCCGGCGACGGAGAGCACGACGAGCAGGATTCCGACGAGGAAGCGCGCATCGCTCCAGAAGGCGCGCCGAGGACGGGAGAAGGAGGCCATGCGCCCATCGTCACAGAGTCCGGGACCTCCCCGCGGGAGTTATCCACAGGTTGGCAGACCTATCGACCGATATGCCAGCTCGGGGCAGAATGGGGTCATGGTCGACTCCTCCGCATCCGCACCGCGATTCCTCGCGCCCGCCCAGGTCGCGGAGCTGCTCAGCATCGACGTCGAAGAGGTCATCGCCCTCGTGTACGAGGGGCGCCTGCGCGGCTCCCAGCTGGGTTCGCCCGCGCGGTGGCGCGTCGAGGAGTCGAGCCTCGCCGAGTACCTGGCAGAGCAGTCCGAGGAGGCTCGGCGGATGGCGCTGTGGCGGCAGGCGAACGAGGCCAGCTTCCCCGAGGTGTGGGGGACGACGCCTCACGGCATCTGATCACCGGCTGTCTGCACCCATGCGAGCGCGGAGAAGGGAACGATGCTGAAGCCGCGCACGGATGACGCGCGGCGCACGTCGCCGGCGTCGTGCAGCGCCACGTCGAGATGGTCGGCGCCGGCCCGATCGATCGTCCCGTAGAGGTCGCCCCCGTCGATCGTCGACAGTCGCACCGGCACCCGCCGCCGGGCGAGATCGCGCAGGACGAACCCGAGGGCCATCCGCTCGCGGAGCGACCGTTCCTGCTCGCCCTGGTCCTCGAGACTCGCGAGCACCATGCCGTGGTCGGTCGACAGCCCGCGCACCGCGTCGAGCGGCACGATGCGCACCGTGCGTGCGATGCCTGGCCCGTCGCCGTCCAGCGGCTCGACCGCGACCCAGTCGGCTCCGAGCGCCCGCAAGGCGACCCGCATGCGCCGTCCGCCGGGAAGATCCACCGTCGTGGCCGCGTGCGCGCTGCAGAGCACACGCAGGCGATCGCGGAGTTCCAGACGCGAGATCCGCAGCCGCTCCGATTCCGCGTCGAGCGCCGCCTTCTCGGCCTCCCACTCCGAAGCGAGCTGGCCTTCGAGGTCTTCGAACAGTCGATCCCAGTGCATCCGAATGAGCGTAGGCGACGCGCGTCTCTTGCGTACGAGTTATCCACAATGCGCCCTCTGTGCGAGCGTTCGCGACCGGAGCCCATGCTCTACTGGCTGCGGTCTTCGCCGAACGAGAGGGCTTGCAGATGACGCTCCACGAGTACTTCGCGCCGCAGCCGACGCCGCGTTCCGAGCTGCCCGATCCGGTACCACTGCTGCGCAGCCTGACGCAGGGCGTGCTCGAGGTGCTCGCCGGCGTCCGCGAGGTCGACCAGCTCGCACGGTGGTTCAACGAGGACGCGTACCGCAGCCTCGTGACCCGCGCGAACCTGTCCGCCCGGGCGCGCAGCGCTCGCGGCGTGCCGCCGGCGCGCCCCACGTTCCAGATCCGGTCCATCCGCACCTCCGAGCCCGTCGACGGCGTCGTCGAGGCTGTGATCGTCGTGGCGGGGCCCGGTCGCACGCGCGCCGTCGCCGTGCGCCTCGAGGGGCTCGACCGGCGCTGGCGCGCGGCGTCGCTCGCGGTGCTCTGAGAGGCGCGCTGAGAGAGGCGGACGGGGAGCCCACCAGTAGGCTGGTGAGGTGTCAACCCTCAGTGATCTCGCCCAAGCCCAGGGCCTCCTGACCGACGGCGACGTCGAATGGCTCCACCGCCTCGCCGGCGATGGACAGCTTCTCGCCGATCTGGCATCCGCCGATATCGTCATGTGGATCCAGACCGACGATGGCTCGTTCATCGCCGTGGCGCACGCACGGCCCAGCGGTGCGGCGACGCTCTTCTACCGCGACATCGTGGGGGAGCGCGTTCGGCCGCAGTGGCGCACGCAGGTGCAGGGGGCCTTCGAATCGGGCGAGATCGTCGACTCATCCTCGCCCGACTGGTTCGAGGAGACGCCCACCAGGGTCAGGGCGGTGCCGATCGTCAACGAACGTCGCTCGGGCGATCAGCCGCCGTCGGTCATCGGCGTCGTGACCAGGCACACGAACCTCGGCGAGGCCCGCACGCCGTCGCGCCAGCAGATCACGTTCGACGAATGCGCCAACGACCTGTTCCGGATGATCGCCGACGGCAGCTTCCCCGACCTGGCCGCGCCGACGTCTCCGCGGCGAGGCGCTCCGCGCGCCTCTGACGGTCTCATCCGCATCGACGTCGACGGCATCACCACCTTCGCGAGCCCGAACGCGCTCTCCGCCTTCAACCGGATGGGCTTCGACGACGAGCTCGAGGGCGAGTCCCTGGCGGAGGTCACCACGCGTCTGGTCCCGCCGTCCCGTCAGGTCGACGAGTCGCTGCCGGTCGTCGTGACCGGGCGTGCGCCGTGGCGCACCGACATCGAGGCCAGGGGAGTGACCGTGTCGCTCCGCGCCATCCCGCTCAAGGACCACGGCACGCGCATCGGCGCGATCGTGCTGTGCCGAGACGTGTCAGAGCTGCGGCACCAGGAGCAGGAGCTCATCACCAAGGATGCGACGATCCGCGAGATCCACCATCGGGTGAAGAACAACCTGCAGACCGTCGCGTCGCTGCTGCGCATCCAGGCACGGCGGACGCACTCGGACGAGGCGCGCGAGGCCCTCACCCAAGCCATGAGGCGCGTCGATTCGATCGCGGTGGTGCACGATACGCTCGCGCAGGGGCTCACGCAGAAGGTCGACTTCGACGAGGTGTTCCACCGCGTGCTCAAGCTGGTGGCAGAAGTCGCCGCAGCCCCGAACACGCGCGCCCGCACGCAGTCCACTGGTCGCTTCGGGGTACTGCCGAGCGAATACGCCACGCCCCTCGCGCTTGCGCTGACCGAGGTCGTCACCAACGCCGTCGAGCACGGTCTCAAGGGGCAGGAGGGCGTCGTCACGATCGACGCCAGCCGCACCGAGGAGAATCTGCGCGTGACGGTGCGCGACACGGGTCATGGCCTCCCGGAGGGGCGCATCGGCCAGGGACTCGGCACGCAGATCATCCGCACCCTCATCCAGGGGGAGCTGGGCGGCACGATCGAGTGGCGCGGCACCGACGGCGAGGGCACGGAGGTCGTGATCGACGTCCCGTTGCGCTGGCTGAACAAGTGACTCCCGTGCCCTCGCGGCACGCAACGACGATGGCCCCGGATCCGAGGATCCGGGGCCATCGTGGCGTACGGGGCGCGCGTTCGATGCGGCGACGGTCAGGAGGCGCGGCGTGCGCGCGCGGCGCGGCGCTTGAGCGCACGGCGCTCGTCTTCGGAGAGACCGCCCCACACGCCCGAGTCCTGGCTGGTCTCGAGGGCGTACTGCAGGCAGATCTCGGTCACGGTGCAGGTTGCGCAGACGGACTTCGCCTTCTCGATCTGATCGACGGCCGGCCCCGTGTTCCCGACGGGGAAGAAAAGCTCAGGGTCGACAGTCAGGCAGGCGGCCTTGTCGCGCCAGTCCATTGGGGCTCCTCGGTGTGGATTTCAAGAGATGTCGTCGTGCGACGCCTCGGATTCGGGCGGCAGATCGGGTTCAGCTACCCTGATGGGATGCGAGCGGATGCTCGCTCTGTGTGATGCGGGCGAAGCGCCCGACCCACGCCGCTGTGGGAGCACATGACTTTGTCTATTCTGTTACATGAACCCTGCGAAATCAAGGGTTTTCCTCCTTCTCATCCGATTCCCAGGAGACGCCGTGCGCGCACCCCGACTCGCCCTCGCTTCAGCCGCCGTCCTAGCCGCCGAGGGCGCGGCGCTCCTGGTGTTCGCCCTGATCGAGCTCATCGGACTCGGTGCCGGTGACGCGTCATCCCTGCCGACCGCGCTCGCGCTGATCGTCCTCACGCTCGTCGGCGCCGCAGCCTTGTTCGCCTTCGCGGTCGGCGTGCGCTCCGGCCGATCTTGGGCGCGCTCGGGCGGGGTCGTCTTCCAGGTGCTCGCCGTGACCCTCGCCCTCGCGTCCCTGACCGTGCAGCCCGTCGTGTGGCTGTTCGTACTGGCGGTGGGGCTTCCCGGAGCCGTGGGCTTCGTGCTCCTCGTCGCCAGCGCGCGTGCCGAGGGAGGGTCCGCTCGCGCGGACTGATCCTCAGGCGTCGACGCCGAGGAGCTTGCGCAGCCTGGCCACGTGTCCCGTGGCCTTGACGTTGTACAGCGCGTGCTCCACGACTCCATGCTCGTCGAGCACGAAGGTCGAGCGGATGACGCCTTCGACGGTCTTGCCGTAGTTCTTCTTCTCGCCCCAGACGCCGTATGCGGAGTGCACCGCGTGGTCGGGGTCGCTGAGGAGGGTGAAGGTGAGACCGTCGCGCTCCCGGAACTCGGCGAGCTTGGCAGGCTCGTCACGGGAGATCCCGACGACGCGATAGCCCGCCCCTTGGAGCGAGGAGATGCTGTCGCGGAAGTCGCACGCCTGCGTCGTGCACCCCGGGGTCATGGCCGCAGGGTAGAAGTAGAGCACCGTCTTCTCGCCGCGCAGATCGGCCAGGCTCACCGTGTCGCCGTCCTGGTCGAGCAGGGAGAAGTCGGGGGCGGGGGTTCCGGGTTCGAGGCGCTCAGTCACCTGTCCAGCCTATCGGCCCGGTGTCTGCTCCGCCTTGTCGGCGAAAGTCTGGAGCAGGCGCTGCAGCGAATCCAGGCGTGCGCGGCCGGTCGGACCCAGGCGTCCGGACTCGGCGGCTTCGATGAGCGCGCAGTCGGGAGCATCCGCCCTGTGCGTGCACCCGCGGGGGCAGTCCTCGGCGATCTCGGCGAGCTCTGTGAACGCCGCGAGGATGTTCGCCGGGTCCACGTGGCCGAGCCCGAAGGAGCGGACACCCGGTGTGTCGATGACCCAGCCAGAGCCACCATGCCCGCGGTACCTCAGTGAGACCGTGGAGGAGGAGGTGTGCCTGCCCCGCCCCGTGACCTGGTTCACGTGTCCGGTCGCGCGCCCCGCCGTCGGCACGAGGGCGTTCACCAGCGTCGACTTGCCGACGCCGGAATGACCGACGAACACCGTGGAGTGGCCGACGAGAGCAGCGCCGATCTCCGCGACCGGCATGTCTGTGCGTCCGCTCGTGAACATCCGCAGGTCGTCGAGACCGTCGAAGTGGGAGAGGAAGTCCGCTGGATCGGCCAGGTCGGTCTTGGTGACGACGAGCAGGGGGCGGATGCCGGCGTCGAGCGCGGCCACGAGATAGCGATCGACCAGGCGCGCACGGGGTTCGGGGTCTGCGGCGGCGACGACGATGAGCATCTGGTCGGCGTTGGCGACGATGACCCGCTCGACCTGATCGGTGTCGTCCGCGCTCCGACGCAGCAGCGAGGTGCGCTCCACGATGCCGACGATGCGCCCGAGGGTCCCCTCGTCGCCGGAGGTGTCGCCGACCACGCGCGCCCGGTCTCCGGTCACGATGGGGGTGCGCCTGAGTTCTCGGGCCCGCGCCGCCGTGATCGTGCGTTCATCCGGAGTGTCCTCGTCGATGAGCACCGTGTATCGGCCACGATCCACGCCGAGCACACGACCGATCTGCGCGTCCTCGTGCGCGGGCCGCCGCTTCGTGCGCGGTCGGTTCGCCTTCGGGTTGGGGCGCGTGCGTACGCTGCTCTCGTTGTACTCCTCGAAGTCGTCGTCGAGGTCGTCGTCGCCGAGCCAGCTCACGCGGAGTCGCCTCGCAGCATCCGCGCCCACAGGAGGGTGAACTCGGGGAGCGTCTTCGCCGTTGTTCCGATGTCGTCGATCTCGACGCCAGGCACACGCAGACCGATGAGAGCGCCGGTCGTCGCCATCCGGTGATCGTGATGAGCCGCCCAGCGCGCACCCCGGAGCTCCGCTGGGACGATGCGCAGGCCGTCGGGCAGCTCCTCGGCGACGCCGCCGAGCGCACGGAGGTTGCCGATGAGCGCGGCGATGCGATCGGTCTCGTGCAACCGGATGTGTCCGATCCCCCGGATCGTGGTGGGGGAATCGGCGAAGGCGGCGAGCCCGACGATCGTCGGGGTGAGCTCGCTCGCGGCCGAGAGGTCGAGGTCGAGACCGCGGATGCCGCTTCCGGCGCGAACCGTGAGCGCACCGCCGTGTCTGCCGACGTGCGCACCCATCGCCTGCAGGATCTCGGGCAGGAGGTGCCCCGGCTGCGTGGAGTGCACCGGCCAGCCGGTGATGGTCATCGACCCGCCGGTGACGAGCGCCGCCGCGAGGAACGGGGCCGCGTTCGACAGGTCTGGTTCGATCGGCACCTCCTTGGCGCGCGGTACCCCGGCCTCGACGAGCCACTCGCCGACACCGGGGCGCTCGATGCGGATGCCTCGGCGGCTGAGCGCCTCGATCGTCATGTCGATGTGCGGAAGGCTCGGGAGGTGCTCGCCCGTGTGCACGAGATGCAGGCCGACATCGAAGCGCGGCGCGGCGAGGAGCAGTCCGGAGACGAACTGGCTCGACGCCGAGGCGTCGACCTCGACCCGTCCTCCCCGGATGCGTCCGTGTCCGCGGATCGTGAAGGGGAGAGCCCAGGTGCCCTCGTCGTCGATGTCGACGCCGAGGTCGCGCAGGGCGCTGATCAGCCCGCCCATCGGCCGATGCAGGGCCGTCTCGTGCGCCGTGAGGTGCACGTCCTGCTCGGCGAGGCCGGCGAGCGGGGCGATGAAGCGCATCACGGTTCCCGCCTGGCCGCAATCGACCGTGACGCCTCCGGTGAGCTTGGCAGGGGTGACCACGAGGTCGGGGCCGAACTCGCTCTCGGACGGAACCTCCTCGATCCCCACGCCGAGTGCGCGCAGCGCGTCGACCATGCGACGTGAGTCGTCGGAGTGCAGCGGCGCGATGAGGCGCCCCGGCCCGTCGGCGATCGCGGCGATGATCAGCTCGCGGTTGGTCAGCGACTTCGAGCCGGGGATCGTCAGGGTCGCGCGCACGGGGCCCTCGGCCGCAGGCGCGGCGTAAGAGCCCTGGACGAGGGGAGGGGAATACCTGTTGGCGCTCATCGGTTCCCACCTTAGTGAAGCGAGTGCCGGGCCGGGACTTTCCGGAATGTCACGTCGCCGCGAAGGAGAGAGCATGATCGCGACGCTGGAACGCGAGGTCGTCGACCTCGGCGGCCTAGACTGGCCGGTGATGGATGACACCGCACGCGCAGACACCGTCAGCGACTCCCGGCGCGAGTTCGAGGACCAGGCGATCCCGTACATGGATCAGCTGTACGCCGCAGCCATGCGCATGACCCGCAATCCCGCCGACGCGGCCGACCTCGTGCAGGAGACGTTCGTCAAGGCGTACGGATCATGGTCGACCTTCACGCAGGGGACGAACCTCAAGGCGTGGCTCTACCGCATCCTCACGAACACGTACATCAACATCTATCGCAAGAGGCAGCGCGAACCCTTCCAGGGGACCATCGACGAGCTGGAGGACTGGCAGCTCGGCGGCGCCGAATCGACGACGGCCTCGCACAGCCGCTCGGCCGAGGCAGAGGCGATCGATCGGATGCCGGCGTCGGTGGTGAAGGACGCGCTGCAGGCGGTTCCCGAGGACTTCCGTCTCGCGGTCTACCTCGCAGACGTGGAAGGCTTCGCGTATCAGGAGATCGCGGACATCATGAAGACCCCCATCGGCACCGTGATGAGCCGCCTGCATCGTGGCAGGCGGATGCTGCGGGAGCTGCTGGCCGACTATGCCGCGGAGCGAGGCATCGCCGCGGCTGACCCGAGGAGCAGGAAATGAGCGACTGCGGTTGCGAGAAGGCGCGTCAGGATCTCGAGGAGTATCTCCGCAACGAGGTCTGCAAGACCGAGCACTCCGAGATCCGCGAGCATCTCGAGAACTGCCCGGCGTGCCGCGACGAGGCGCTCGTGGCGAAGACCCTCACCGAGGTCGTCGCCCGGGCCTGCAAGGAGACGGCGCCTGAAGAGCTGCGCGACCAGGTGTTCGCGCGTCTTCGCGAGGTGCAGGCCGCACAGCACTGATCTGGTGTCGGGATCCCTCGTTAGGGTGGACCCATGACGGCCATCGACGCGCGAGACATCCCCGCAGACTCCCGATCCGCGGAGCGGCTCCGCTCCGACGGACTCGACTACCGCGTCGTCGACGCCGACGACGAACAGGCGATGAGCGCGTTCCTGCGGGCGGTCGACCGCGGATTCCTGGGACCGGAGCCCACTGACGAGGCCCTGACCCAGGTGAGGGGCGTGTTCGCGGCCCGGAGGAACATCGCCGTCGATGATCCCGCGTCGCACGGCGACCTGCCCATCGCGACGACGAACTCCTGGGTCACGCCGCTCACCGTCCCCGGTGGCGCTCAGCTCGACATGTGGGCGATCAGCGTCGTCACCGTGGCTGCCACGCATCGCCGACGCGGAATCGCCAGGGCGCTGCTCGAGGGCGAGTTGCGGTCGGCGGCGTCGGCCGGTCTGCCGATGGCGGGTCTCACCGTGTCCGAGGCGACGATCTACGGCCGGTACGGCTTCGGCTCCGCGGTCCCCGTCGCATCCTTCACGGTGGACACGCGCCGGGCGGGCTGGGCGGGGTTCGTCCCTCCGGGCCGAGTGGAGTACGTCGACAGGGAACTCCTCGCCGACGAGCTCGGCGCGGTGCACGACCGCGTGCTCCGCTCGGCATCCGGTCGCGTGCCGGGGTGGCGGGGGCGGTGGGAAGGACATGCGGGCGTGGCGCCGCATGTGCCGAACCGCGACTCGGTGCGCGGGGTGCGGTACCTCGACGCTCACGGCGACGTCCGTGGCGCCATGGCCTATGCGCTCTCCGAGAAGGAGGGCACCTTCCGCTTCCGCATGGACATCCGGCTCATGGTGACCGAGACGCCCGACGCGGCGGCTGCCCTCTGGCGGTTCGCACTGAATCACGACCTCGTCGATACCGTGACGGCCGACCTGCGTCCGATCGACGACCCGCTGCCGTGGCTCGTCGCCGACCCTCGCGGCGTCACGACGGTCGAGCACGATCACGGATGGCTGCGCATCCTCGACGTGCCGGCAGCGATGCGCGCCCGCACCTACTCGGCCCCGCTCGACGTCGTGCTGCGCGTCGACGACCCGTTGGGCTTCACCGCGGGAGACTGGCTCCTCCAGGTCGACAGCGCGGGAGAGGCTCGGGTCACGAGAGCGACGGACCGCGAGCCGGACGCGTCCCTGTCGGTCTCCGTGCTCTCTTCGCTGTACGCCGGCGCGGTTCGCGCTCGCACGTTGCACGGTGCCGGACGTCTCGTCACGGATTCCGGCACGGCGGACGCACTCGATCGAGCGTTCATCGCGTTCCCCGCTCCTACGCTCGACATCTGGTACTGAACGCCGAGAGCGCACGAGGGCGCCCCGAACCGGTCGGGACGCCCTCGTGCGCGACGACGCAGCTCAGGCCAGGGTGAGCGCGTCGCGCAGGAGCTTCGCCTGCTCGGCGGCGTGCACCTTCGACGAACCCGTCGCGGGCGAGGCCGAAGCGGGGCGCGACACCGGACGGAACGTACGGTCGCCCGGGACGTCCGCGAACGCCAGCGCCAGGAACGGCCACGCACCCTGGTTCTCCGGCTCCTCCTGCACCCACACCAACTCGGCGTTGGGGTACGAGTCGGTGATCGCCTTGAGCTGGTCGATCGGCGTCGGATAGAGCTGTTCGAGGCGCACCAGGGCGATCTCGGGGTTCGGGTTCTTCTCGAGCTCGGCGCGCAGGTCCCAATGGACCTTGCCCGAGTGCACGAGGACGCGCCTCACGGCGGACCGATCGAGACCGCGGTCGTCGTCGATCACCGGCTCGAAGCGGCCGCTCGTGAACGCCTCGACCGGGCTGGTGGCACCGCGGAGGCGCAGCATCGCCTTCGGAGTGAAGACGATCAGCGGCTTGCGCGGGCGTGCATACGCCTGGCGGCGGAGGAGGTGGAAGTGGGATGCCGGCGTCGACGGGCGCGCGACGATCATGTTCTCCTGGGCGCACAGCTGCAGGAAGCGCTCGATGCGGGCGGACGAGTGGTCGGGACCCTGGCCCTCGTAGCCGTGGGGGAGGAGCAGAGTCACACCGGACTGCTGGCCCCACTTCTGCTCCGCGGACGAGATGTACTCGTCGATGACCGACTGGGCGCCGTTGACGAAGTCGCCGAACTGCGCTTCCCAGAGCACGAGCGCTTCGCGCGCCTCCACCGAGTATCCGTACTCGAACGCGAGGGCCGCGTACTCGCTGAGCAGCGAGTCGTAGACGAAGAAGCGCCCCTGGGAGTCGGAGAGGTTCGACAGCGGCAGCCACTCCTGACCGTTCGCACGATCGTGCAGCGTCGCGTGCCGCTGCACGAAGGTTCCGCGGCGGGAGTCCTGCCCGGCCAGGCGCACGGGCGTGCCCTCGACGAGGAGGGAGCCGAAGGCGAGGAGTTCGCCGAAGCCCCAGTCGATGTTGCCGTTGCGGCTCATGTCGAGGCGCTTCTCCAGCAGCTGCTGGATCTTCGGGTGCACCGTGAAGCCCTCGGGCTTGTTCACGAACGCGTCGCCGATGAGCTCGATGACCTCGCGCGGGACGCCTGTGACCTCGGGTGCGCCCACCTGCTCGTCGACCGGCGGCAGGTCCGGCGCGATCGGCGTCGCGCCGGTCTCGGCCGCGTGCGTCTCGGCGAAGGCGATCTCGAGCCTGTTCTGGAAGTCGGCCTTCGCCTGGTTGTACTCCTCCTCGGTGATGTCACCGCGGCCGACCAGCGATTCGGTGTAGAGCTTGCGGACCGAGCGCTTGGCCTGGATGAGGTCGGTCATGAGCGGCTGCGTCATCGACGGGTCGTCGCCCTCGTTGTGTCCGCGGCGGCGATAGCACACGAGGTCGATGACGACATCGCGGTGGAAGCGCTCGCGATACTCGAAGGCGAGCTGCGCGACGTGGATGACCGCCTCGGGGTCGTCACCGTTCACGTGGAAGATCGGCGCCTGGATGGTCTTCGCGACATCGGTGGAATACACCGACGTGCGGCCGTCGTTCGGCGTGGTCGTGAAGCCGACCTGGTTGTTGACCACGACGTGGATGGTGCCGCCGGTGCGGTACCCGCGCAGCTGCGACATCTGCAGCGTCTCGACCACGACGCCCTGGCCGGCGAAGGCCGCATCGCCGTGCACGAGGATCGGCAGCCACGTGAACGTGCCGATGGGCTTGCGGTCCTGCTTGGCGCGGACGATGCCCTCGAGAACGCCGTCGACCGTCTCCAGGTGTGAGGGGTTGGCCGCGAGGTACACGGGCAGTTCGGCGCCGTCCTCGGCGACGAACGTGCCCTCGGTGCCGAGGTGGTACTTCACGTCGCCGGAGCCGCGCTGGTTGCCGGGCATCTGGGTGCCCTCGAACTCGCGGAACACCTGACCGTAGGTCTTCCCGGCGATGTTGGTGAGGACGTTGAGCCGGCCGCGGTGGGCCATTCCGATCGCGGCACCCTCGAGCCCCGCGTTTGCCGCGCCCTGGAGGATCTCGTCGAGCAGCGGGATCAGCGACTCGCCGCCCTCGAGCGAGAAGCGCTTCTGTCCGACGAACTTCGTCTGCAGGAAGGTCTCGAAGGCCTCGGCCTCGTTGAGCTTGCGCAGCACGCGCAGCTGCTCGTCGTGCCCGGGCTTCTGGTACTTGACCTCGACCTTCTCCTGGAACCAGCGCCGCTGCTCGGGGTCCTGGATGTGCATGTACTCGATGCCGACGGTGCGGCAGTAGGAGTCTCGGAGCACGCCGAGGATGTCGCGCAGCTTCGCCACCCGCCGGCCGCCGAAGCCGCCCGTGACGAACTCGCGGTCGAGATCCCAGAACGTGAGTCCGTGGCTCTCGATCTCGAGGTCGGGGTGGGAGCGCTGCACGTACTCGAGCGGATCGATGTCCGCCATGAGGTGGCCGCGCACGCGGAACGAGTTGATGAGCTCCTGCACGCGCGACTGCTTGTCGACACGCTCGGCGAGGTCGACGGCGATGTCGGGGTTCCAGCGGATCGGCGCATAGGGGATGCGGAGGGCCGCGAAGATGTCGTCGTAGAACCCGCGCTGACCGATGAGGAGCTCGTGCACCTTCTTCAGGAACTCGCCCGAGCCCGCGCCCTGGATGACGCGGTGGTCGTACGTGCTCGTGAGGGTGATGGTCTTGCCGATGGCGAGCTCGTTCAGGGTCTTCTCGCTCGCGCCCTGGAACTCGGCGGGGTACTCGAGCGCTCCGGCGCCGATGATGCACCCCTGGCCCTTCATGAGGCGCGGGACCGAGTGCACGGTGCCGATGCCGCCGGGGTTCGTCAGCGACACGGTCGTGCCCTGGAAGTCGGCGGCCGTGAGCTTGTTGTTGCGGGCCCGGGTCACCAGATCCTCGTAGGCGGCGAGGTACTCCGTGAACGTCATGGTGTCGGCGCGCTTGATGCTCGGCACCAGGAGGGCACGCGTGCCGTCGGGCTTGGGCAGGTCGATCGCGATGCCGAGGTTCACGTGCGCCGGGGCGACCACGGAGGGCTTGCCGTCGATCTCGGCGTAGAAGACGTTCTGGCTGCGGAATTCGTCGAGCGTGCGGATGAGCGCCCATCCGATGAGGTGGGTGAAGCTGACCTTGCCGCCGCGCGTGCGGGCCATGTGGTTGTTGATGACGATGCGGTTGTCGATCATCAGCTTGGCGGGAACGGTGCGGACGCTGGTCGCGGTCGGGACGGTCAGCGACTCGTCCATGTTGGCGGCGAGCGTCTTCGGCATGCCGCGCAGGACGGTGACCTTGTCCTCCTCGGTCGCCTCCTCAGCGTCCTTGGCCGCGGGCTTGGGCGCCTGCGCGGGGATCGGGGCCGCCGCGGCGGGCTTGGCGGTGGTGCGCGCGACGGGCTGAGCCCCGATCACGGGGATGGGCGCCGTCACCGGGTGCGCGGACTGAGGTGCTGCGGGTGCCGTGGCGGCCGTGCCGGATGCGGCATCCGATTCGTACTTCTCCAGGATCGGCCACCACTCCTTGTCGACGGAGTCACGGTCGGCCTTGAACTGCTCGTAGAGCTCTTCGACGAGCCAGGAATTGGCTCCGAACCCCCCGTCGCCCCCGACGCCGGTCACCTGGTTCGACACGCTCGATCGCCCTCTTTCATCGCTGAATCTCAACGTGTGCTCGCACGGAAGCAGGATGCGCCCGGGTCTGCACACTCTCGACCAACAAGCCTAACGTGTTTCGGCCCCGCAATCGTCGTCGCCCCGCCCCGATCGGGGGTGGATGTCGCTACCGTGGAGGAATGAAGTTCGCAGGGTCGCAGCCGTCCGTCGATCTGACCTACTCCGACGTGTTCCTCGTGCCTCGGCGGTCGGACGTCACCAGCCGTCTCCAGGTCGATCTCACGCCGCACGACGGCACGCCGGCGACGCTGCCGATCGTGGCCTCGAACATGAACTCCGTGACGGGCCCTCGCCTCGCTGCGGTGCTCGCGCGGCGCGGCGGGTTGGGGGTGCTGCCGCAGGACATGCCCCTGCAGGACCTCGACTCCGCCATCCGCGACGTCAAGTCCCAGCCCGTGCAGTGGGACACGCCGCTCGTCCTCCCGCCGAACGCCTCCGTGGCCGACGCTCTGCGACTGCTGCCTCCGGCCGCGGGACACGGCATCGTGGTCGCGAGCGGTCGCGCACCCTACGCGATGGAGTCGGTGCGCGGCGTGCTCCCCGCCACACGCCTCGCGACAGCGCTGCCCGATGCGCAGCTGGGCGACCTCGTCCGCTCCGGCACGCCGTCGATCGACGCTGACGACATCGGGTCAGAGCGCCACGCGTTCGACGTCATCACCGGGGCAGGCGCCGAACTGGTCACGGTCACCAGGCACGGCCAGCTCGTCGGCACCCTCAGCGCACGCAGCGCGCTGCGGTCGACGCTCTACCGCCCCGCCGTCGACGCCGACGGACGGCTGGCGGTCGCCGCGGCCGTCGGCATCAACGGCGACGTGGCGGCGAAGGCACGCGCCCTCGCCGCAGCGGGCGTCGACGTGCTCGTGCTGGACACGGCTCACGGCCATCAGGAGGGCATGCTGCGCGCACTGCGCACCGTGGCGGATCTCGGACTGGGGCTTCCGGTCGTCGCCGGCAACATCGTCACGGCGGACGGCGTGCAGGATCTCGTCGAGGCCGGGGCGACGATCCTCAAGGTCGGCGTGGGCCCCGGCGCCATGTGCACCACCCGCATGATGACGGCCGTGGGGCGCCCGCAGTTCTCGGCCGTGCTCGAGACGGCAGAAGCGGCTCGCGCCCTGGGTGCGCACGTGTGGGCGGACGGGGGAGTGCGCTACCCGCGCGACGTCGCGCTGGCGCTCGCCGCGGGCGCGGCATCCGTGATGATCGGCTCGTGGTTCGCCGGCACGATCGAAGCGCCTGGCGAGCTGCAGCGCGACGCCGACGGCCGCGTCTTCAAGGAGTCGTGGGGGATGGCGTCGACCAAGGCCGTGCAGGCCAGGTTCGGCCGACTCGACGCATACGAGCGCGCGAGGAAGGAGCTGTTCGCCGAGGGCATCTCGTCGTCGACGATCTACCTCGATCCGCTGCGGCCCGGCGTGGAGGACCTGCTCGACATGATCACCTCGGGAGTGCGGTCGTCCTTCACCTACGCGGGCGCCGCCTCGGTTCCGGAGTTCCACGAGCGCGCGCTCGTCGGGCTGCAGTCCGCAGCGGGCTATGAAGAGGGGAAGGCGCTGCCGGTGAGCTGGTAGACCGCTGTCGCGGCGGATCCACAGCGGACCTCTGTACAATCGTCGTCACTATGGACGACCCTCCCAGTTGCAGTACATCGCCCCACCGCCCGCCTCTCGATAGCGAGAGGAACCTCTGATGGATTACATCCTGCTGGGCGTGGGGCTCCTCCTCACGGTCGGGACGGGTCTGTTCGTCGCCAGCGAATTCGCGCTCGTCAACCTCGACCGGGCAGACCTCGAAGCGCGCCAGGCTCGCGGCGAGTCGCGCCTCTCCCTGACGATCAGCGCCCTGCGGCACACGTCGACGCATCTGTCCTCGGCACAGCTCGGCATCACGCTGACGACGCTGCTCACCGGTTACACCATGGAGCCGGCCCTGTCGAACCTGCTGAGCCCGACGCTCACCGCGTGGGGCATCCCCGAAGGCGCCGTGGCCCCCATCGCCACCGTCGTCGCGATGCTCGTCGCGACCGCCGTGTCGATGATCCTCGGCGAGCTGGTTCCGAAGAACTTCGCACTGGCCCTCCCTCTCGCGACGGCCAAGCTCGTCGTCCCGTTCCAGGTGGCGTTCACCACGGTGTTCAAGCCCGCCGTCGTCGTGTTGAACGGCAGCGCGAACGGTGTGCTCCGCGGCATGGGGATCGAGCCGAAGGAGGAGCTGTCGGGTGCGCGCACGGCCGAGGAGCTCTCCTCGCTCGTCCGCCGCTCGGCCAGCGCCGGAGTGCTCGAGGCCGACACCGCGACACTGCTCGACCGCACGCTCACGTTCGCGCGGCTGACGGCGGCCGACGTCATGACGGCTCGTCCGAGCATGCACGCGATCGCCGCGGGCGACTCCGCCGACGACGTCATCCAGCTCGCGCGGCGCACAGGTCACAGCCGCTTCCCGGTCTACGACGACGATCTCGACGACATCACCGGTGTCGTGCATCTCAAGGCGGCGGTGTCCGTTCCGCGCGAGCGGCGTGCCGAGGTGCCCGTCGGGGCGCTCGCGACCGAGCCGCTGCGCGTACCGGAGACCGCGCACATCGACGGACTCATCGCCGAGCTGCGCGCCCGGGGCTATCAGCTCGCGGTGGTCGTCGACGAATACGGCGGCACCGCGGGGCTGGTGACGCTCGAGGACCTCATCGAGGAGCTCGTCGGCGAGGTCGCCGACGAGCATGACCGGACGCGGGCGGGGATCGTCACCGGCCGTGACGGCGTGACCTTCCCCGGCGAGCTGCGCCCGGATGAGCTGCGCAGCCGCGCAGGCGTCGAGGTGCCGGAGGGCGACGTCTACGACACCGTCGCCGGCTACGTCATGAGCGTGCTGGAGCGGGTCCCCGCCGTCGGCGACGAGGTGACGCTGGACAGCGGCACCCTCACGGTGGTGCGGATGGACGGGCGCCGTATCGACCGGCTCCGCTACATCCCGAGACCGGATGACGCCGGAGAGGAGGCGGCACGATGAGCGACTGGGCGGGAATCGCATGGCTGGTCGTGCTGCTCCTGGCGAACGCCTTCTTCGTCGGCGCCGAGTTCGCCGTCATCTCCGCACGCCGCTCGCAGATCGAGCCTCGTGCGGAGCAGGGATCGCGCGCAGCCAAGACCGCGCTGTACGCGATGGAGCACGCCACGCTGATGCTGGCCACCTCGCAGCTGGGCATCACGATCTGCTCGCTGCTCATCCTCAACGTGTCCGAGCCTGCGATCCACCACCTGCTCGCAGCGCCGCTGCATGCGATCGGCTGGTCGGATGCCGTGGTCGACGCCGTGTCGTTCACCGTCGCGCTGCTGCTCGTGTCGTTCCTGCACGTCGTGTTCGGCGAGATGGTGCCCAAGAACCTGGCGTTCTCGGTGCCGGACAGAGCCGTGCTGATCCTCGCGACGCCGCTGGTGTGGGTGTCGAAGGTGTTCATGCCGGTGATCTGGCTGCTGAACGCCTCGGCCAACGCCGTGCTGCGGCTGTTCCGCGTCGAGCCGAAGAACGAGGCGGCCTCGACGTTCACGCTGGAGGAAGTGGCGACGATCGTCGACCAGTCCCGTCGCGAGGGTGTCCTCGCCGATGCGGCGGGGGCGGTGGCCGCCGCGGTGGAGTTCACCGACAAGAAGGCGCGCGACATCGCCGTGCCGCTGGACGATCTCGTGACGCTGCCGCAGACCACGACACCCGACGAGATCGAGAAGGCCGTGGCGCGCTACGGGTTCTCGCGGTACGTCATCGTCGATGACGAGGGCGCGCCCATCGGGTACGTGCATCTCAAAGACATCCTGCGGGCGTCCGAGGGGCCCGATGCCGAGGCGAAGGTCTCGGTGCCGCTGCCGGCCAAGCGCATCCATCACATGGTTCCCGTGCAGGAGGACACCGACCTCGAGGACGCGCTCGCGGTGATGCGCCGCGCGGGGCGCCACCTGGCGAAGGTGCGCGACCGTGAGGGGCTCACCACGGCCGTGCTCTTCCTCGAGGACATCCTGGAGGAGCTCGTGGGCGAGGTGCAGGACGCGACTCGCCGGGTCCGCGGACACTGACGCGCCCTCAGGCACCGCCCCGTCGCCCGTGCGTCGGGGCGGTGCCGTGCGTCAGCGCCAGTGCGCCCGTTCGTACTGCAGCGGCCAGGCCACGTCCGCGCCCAGCTCGTGCGCCGCGCGCAGGCCGAAGTGCGGGTCGCGCAGCCACTCCCGGCCGGCGAAGATCGCATCCGCTGCGCCGTCGGCCAGCACCTGCTCGGCCTGCGCTGCCGCGGTGATCAGCCCGACTGCCGACACCGGCACCCTGCCGCTCCGCCGCACCGTGTCGGCCAGTGGCACCTGGTACCCGGGGAACACCGAGATGCGCTGGTGCGCCACGAGGCCGCCGCTGGAGACGTCGATGAGGTCGGCGCCGTGCTCGACGGACCATGCGCCCACCGTCGCCGCCTCCTCCGGGGTGAAGCCGCCGTCGGCGTGGTCGGTCGCGGAGATCCGCACGAGCACAGGCACACCGTCGCCGGCTTCCGCACGCACGGCGTCGACCACCCGCAGCAGGAGACGAGCGCGGTTCTCGAGGGAGCCTCCGTATTCGTCGTCGCGCAGGTTCGACAGCGGCGACAGGAACTGATGCAGGAGGTAGCCGTGCGCGCCGTGGATCTCGAGCACGTCGAAGCCGGCGTCGAGCGCGCGCCGGGCGGAGCGTGCGAAAGCGGTGACGACGTCGTCGATCCCGGCGGCGTCGAGAGAGAGGGGGATCGAGAATCCCTCGAAGGCGATGGCCGACGGGGCCACTGTCGTCCAGCCTCCGTCCGCGACGGGTACGGACCCGTGCTCAGCGGCCCACGGCCACCACGTCGATGCCTTGCGGCCGGCGTGAGCGAGCTGGATGCCCGCTGCTGCGCCGCGGCGGTGGATGGCGTCCACGATCGGCGCCCAGGCGTCGCGCTGCTCGTCGTTCCAGATTCCTGCGTCACGCGGCGAGATGCGCCCCTCGGGGACGACGGCCGTGGCCTCGGCGACGATCAGACCGGCGCCGCCTGAGGCGAACTGCGCGAGATGCGTGTGATGCCACTCCTGGACGACTCCGTCGACGGCGCTGTACATGCACATCGGCGAGACCCACAGCCGATTGCGGAAGGTGACGGAACGGATGCTGAGAGGAGAGAAGAGGATGCTCACCGTTCGACGCTACTGCGTCTGACCGGTGCGAGGGTCGCCGCACTAACGTGGAGTCATGGTCGATGTCCGAGAGTGGTCGCGTGAGGACGCGGCACGGTTCGTGCGGGTGCCGACGCCCCATGACGACAAGTACTCGCGGGGCGTCGTGGCGTTGCGCACGGGTTCGCCGGCGTACCCGGGAGCCGCGGTGCTCGGCGTCGAAGCAGCCTGGCGGGCCGGCGCGGGCTTCGTCCGCTATGTGGGAGAAGGCAGACCGGCGGATGCCGTGCTCGCGCGGAGGCCGGAGACCGTGACGGGACCCGACACAGGGCGTACGCGCGTCGGTGCGTGGGTCATCGGCTCCGGTACGGATGCCGCGGCGCGCGAGGAGGAGGAGACCGCTGCTCTGCGGGCGATCCTGGCGGGGGACGTGCCCGTCGTCGTGGATGCGGGGGCGCTCGACCTCGCCGCAGGCGCCCGTGCTCCGTTCGTCGTGACCCCGCATGCCGGTGAATTCGCCCGTCTTCGCCAGCAGCTGGGCATCGGCGAGGATCCTGACGAAGCCGCCGAGGAGGCGGTGGTGCGCGTCGCCGAGACGCTCGGAGGGACCGTGCTGCTCAAGGGCGCGCGCACCCTCGTGGCGCACGGCGGCGAGGTCATCGCCGTCGAGGAGAGCACGGGGTGGCTCGCAACAGCCGGCACCGGTGACGTGCTGGCGGGCGTCATCGGCGCGTTCGTCGCGGCAGATCCTGACGCGCCGCTGCGAGATGCGGCCGCGGCTGCCGCGTGGGTGCACGGCCGAGCCGCGAAGCTGGCATCCGGGGTCGTCGGGCGTGATGGCGCCACCGCGGGCCGGCCCATCGTGGCACTCGACGTGGCCGAGGCACTGCCACGCGCGATCGCGGATCTGCTCGCGTGAGCAGGCGTGCGACGGTGCGCCGCGCCCCGCTGTGGCTGGCGTTCGCGATCGCGCACGCGGTCACCGCGGCCGCCGGGTGGATATACCCGAGTCAGCCGATGGGCGATGTCGTGCTGGTGTACGAGCCGTGGGCGACCGCCGCGCTGTCGGGCGGTGACATCGTGGGCGTCACGCAGACCTGGGTGTATCCGCAGCTGGCACTGCTGCCCATGCTCGCCGCGAAGCTCCTGTCGCTGCCGCTGCTTCCGATCATGGGCGCAAGCGGCTCCTACCTCGTCGCGTGGGCCGTCATGGTGACCGTGCTCGACGCCGTCGCGTTCGGCGCGCTGGTCGGGCGCACGGCGGCAGGTTCTCGCCGCATGGCGGCCTGGTTCTGGTGCGCGGCGCTGCTGCTGCTGGGGCCCATCGGCGTGTACCGCATCGACGCGGTCACCGTGCCCCTCGCGGTGCTGGGCGGCCTCTGGCTCGCGCGTCGACCGGCGGTCGCCGCCGCGCTGCTCACGGTCGCCGCATGGATGAAGATCTGGCCCGGTGCGCTGTTCGCCGCCGCGGTCGTCTCCTCCCGGCACAGGGGACGCATGCTGCTCGCCGCGGCAGCCGTGACCGCGCTCGTCGTCACCGCACTGTGGGCACTCGGCGCACGCGAGCAGATCCTCGGGTTCCTCACCGAGCAGGCCGGACGCGGCTTGCAGATCGAGGCCGTCGCGGCGACGCCGTTCCTGTGGGTCGCCGTCGCAGGCGGCGCGCGCATCGAGTACAGCTTCGACATCCTGACCTTCCAGATCGCCGCCGACGGCGCGGATGCGGTGTCCGCCGCGCTCACCTCGCTCATGCTCGCCGCCGTCGTCGTCATCGGAGCGCTCGGCGTCGTCAAGGCCCGGCGCGGGGCGGAGCTGCCTCGGCTGTTCCCCGCGCTCGCACTCTCGCTCGTCGTGGCGCTCATCGTCTTCAACAAGGTCGGCTCGCCCCAGTTCCAGGCATGGCTCATCGCGCCGCTGCTGCTGTGGATCCTGTTCGACCCCGGCCGGTCGCGCGTGCCGGCGGCACTCGTGCTCGTGCTCTGCGCCCTCACCTGCCTCGTCTACCCGCTCACCTACGACGCGCTGCTTCGGGCGGAGCCGCTCCCCGTCGTGCTGCTCTCGCTGCGCAACGCTCTCCTCCTCGTGCTGCTGGCGGTCGGTGTCCTGGCCGTCGTGCGCGTTCCGATCCCCTTCACACCGAGAACCAGGAAGTGACTCATGCTCATCGCCTTCTCCGTCGCTCCGAGCGGCGCACCCTCCGACGGCTCGTCCCGTGACGACGCATCGGTGCACGACGCCGTGGCCGCCGCGGTCCGCGTGGTGCGGGAGTCGGGCCTCCCGCACCGCACGACCAGCATGTTCACCGAGATTGAGGGGCCTGATTGGGATTCCGTCATGGACGTCGTCAAGCGCGCGACCGAAGCCGTGATGCCCTTCGGCTCGCGGGTGTCGCTGGTCTTGAAGGCCGACATCCGGCCGGGATACTCCGGTGAGCTCGATGCCAAGATCGAGCGTCTCGAAGCGGCGATCGACGATTCGGGGTCTAAGACTGCGACTTCAAGCACTAAATTTGTCGAATCGTGGGATATCGTCGATCGGAAAGGGCGAACTCTGCACGATGGCCAGTAGCAACGGGGAGAGTAAATGAGCAAGCAAAAGTTTCCACCGTTGCGGTTACTTGATTTCGGGATGCTCGACGCAGGCGAGGAAGCGCGCGAGCGCCCCGGGATGCTGGTTGCAGGCTATTACGACTTTCGATCGGCCGCCTATCGAGTTGCCCAGGGAGAAGCGTGGGCGATCGTTGGATCGAAAGGTGCTGGCAAGACTGCAACAATATCTCATCTCGGATTGCTTTGGGATGACCAACCTGAAAGGTTCTTGCTGGAATGGGACCTGGGGAGCTTTCCAGTCGCCGACGTGACGCAGCTACAGATCGGAGGATCCTCCGGGCCAACGAACACGAGAGCCGCTTGGGAGTTTCTTATTCTCCTGAGAGTTTTCGCCTCGTTGATGAAGGATCAGGGCGCGCATCATCCGTCTTCGATAGTCGGACTTTACAAGTCTCTGGTGGCGGGTGGATTGATCGATGGACCTGACCTCCGTACCAAATTCATTGACTGGTCGCGATCCACTTTAAAGATTAGCATCATGGGAAGCGGTATCGATTCGGCACTCAATCAGAACTCAGTAACTGCGGTTCAATTGAATCAAATTCTTCGCAGTGCATTGATGCAGATGCGCTCAAACTCGCAGCACGTGCTTGCTATCGATGGGCTTGACTCGTTCTTTGCGCAAACTGAATCTCAACTTGAATCTTTGGGAGCGCTTCTCGATGCGGCGTACGATCTAAACGGCTTCTTCCGAGAATCCGATGTCCGTGTCTCAGTGGTCTTGGCGATCCGGCACGACATGTATGTTCAAGTGCCTAGCACTGATTCCGCAAAGCTTAGTGATCGAGCCATCGAACTCGACTGGAGTCGCAACGGCTTGGGGGATGGAGAAGAGCTATGGGAACTTCTCAACACAAAGACAAAAGCCAGTATTCCAAGTAGCTTTATTGGGTTGCAACTTGGGGATATTCGTAAGGCGTATCTGTCAACTCCGATTGGGATAGGGCCATACTCTTACCTGCCATCCTATTTGATGTCACATACGAGATACCTCCCACGCGATCTGATTGCGCTCATGAACGCGATCAAAGATCTTCATCCCGGTAGTGGTCAGGTGAGTGAAGCAACGGCACGCCAGGCGGTGCGCAACTACTCAGAGAACTACTTTGTTCGCGAGATGGCGAACGGTCTTAGTCGGGTCTTGCCTGGGGCGAGTGCAACGAAAGTCAGTGCTTTCATTGATGCGCTAAGCGCGCTCCCATCCAAGGAATTCAGTATTGAACTTCTGGAACAAGAGATCGATGGATTGATTTCAAGGTCCGATCTTAGGGTGCTGTTGAAGCAGCTATTTCTTATCGGCGGATTGGGCACGCGTCCCCGCAATGGACGTTCTACCCATACGAATTTTTATTATCGACGAGCGGCTGGGGGAGGGTTTTCCTTTCATGCCGACTACGTCTTACATAACTCGTTGGTCGTTGCGTGGAATATCCCCTGGGAGAGCCCGGTTAAAGTGGCTTCTCCTTCGGTCCGTCGGAGGAGAAGGTCGCGGCGCAAAACGCAGGCCTCAAAAGATGGTCGTAGTGAATAGGAAGTGGCACTATTTGTCGTTCGCCTCGTTGTCATGACGATCGAGGGCCGTGCTCCCGGTAGTCTTGACGGGTGAATCCCTCGACATCGACGAGGGGTGCGGCGAAGAGGGCGCTCCTCTCCCTCGCCATCGGCAGCTTCGGCATCGGCATGACCGAGTTCGTCGTGATGGGGCTCCTGCCCGACATCGCGCGCGACCTGTTGCCGACGATGTGGGCGACGCGCCAGGAGGACGCGCTGAGCCAGTCCGGCTGGCTGATCTCGCTCTACGCACTCGGCGTCGTCGTCGGGGCGCCGACCATCGCCGGGTTCGTGGCGCGATTCCCGCGCCACAAGGTGATGATCGGCCTCGCGCTCGCACTCACCGTGTTCAACGCCCTCACCGTCGTGCTCCCCACGTTCGAGCTCGTCGGCGCGTCACGGTTCCTCGCGGGCCTGCCGCACGGTGCGTACTTCGGCATCGGCGCGTTGGTCGCCGCCGATGTGATGGGGCCGGGCAACCGCGCCAAGGGCGTGGCATTCATCCTCACCGGCCTCACGGTCGCGAACGTCGTGGGCGTGCCGCTCGGCACGTTCCTCGGGCAGCAGTGGGGGTGGCGCGTCGCGTTCGGCGTCGTCGCGTTCGTCTTCGCGGTTGCGACGGCCAGCGTGGCCGCCTTCGTCCCTCCGCACGCGGGTGATCCGGGGCGCACCATGCGCGCGGAGCTGCGTGTCTTCCGCATCCCGCAGGTCTGGTTCGCGCTGGGCATCGGCGCGATCGGCTTCGGCGGGTTCTTCGCCGTGTACAGCTACATCGCCCCTCTCGTGACCGAGGTCGCGGGTTCACCGGAATGGGTCGTCCCGATCGTGCTGGTGCTCATGGGGCTCGGCATGACGGTGGGGAACCTGGTCGGGGGGCACTTGGCCGACATCGACCTCCGGCGAACGCTGCTGTACGGTCTCACCGCCATGGCCGCGGTCTTCGCGCTCCTGGCGCTGCTCTCCTTCTGGGTCGTCACGCTCGCGCTTCTGGTGTTCGTCGTCGGTTTCGTGTCCTCGGTGCTCAGCCCCACCATCCAGACGCGCCTCATGGACGTCGCCGAGGACAACCAGTCGATCGCCGCAGCCCTCAACCACTCCGCGCTCAACATCGGGAACAGCCTCGGAGCCTTCCTCGGCGGTGTCGTCATCGCGATCGGCTGGGGCTTCACGGCGCCGTCGTGGACAGGGGCGGCGCTCGCCGTGGCAGGACTCGTCATCGCACTCCTGTCGTACCGCAGGGAGGCGCGGCGGCCCGCGGCTCTGCGGTCGTAGAGTGAGGGCATGAGCGTCGTCGGCGATCTTCCCGTAGCCGGTACGGTCGTGATCCTGCGACCGGGCGACGCAGGCATCGAGGCGCTGCTCCTGCGCCGGCCGGAGCGCGGATCCTTCGCGAACGCCTGGGTGTTCCCCGGTGGCAAGGTCGAGGAGAGTGATCGGGTGCCGGGCGCTGCCGAGATCGACGACGCCCGCCGGGCCGGTATCCGGGAGACCAGGGAGGAGGTGGGCCTCGACGTCGACGACCTCGTCCCGCTGTCGCTGTGGGAGCCTCCGGAGGAGGCGCCGACGCGCATCCGCACGTGGTTCTTCCTCGCGACCGCCCCCGCGCAGGAGCTCGTACCGGCCCCGGATGAGGTGGTCGAAGCGCGATGGATCGCGCCCGCCGCTGCTCTCGACCTGCACGCCGCGGGGGAGTGGACCCTGTTCCCTCCGACCTGGATGACCCTGCACCGACTGCGCGGTCACACCGGCGTCGGCGCTGCGCTTGCGGCCGCGGGGGCACCTCCGGTGTACCGGACGCGCATCGTCGACAGTCCCGCGGGTCGCTCCTTCCACTGGGAGGACGAGAGCCTGGACACGGCACGTCTGCCGTGGCGCGTGCGACGACGGCACCCGGGCCCGCGAGAGCGGGAGGACCGGGGAGAGGAGACGCCTACTTCGTCCGGTCCCTTCCCGGTTGCCGGGTGATGACGGGGATCGGCGCGGTCTCGTCGACGAGGTCGGCACGGTCCTTCCCCGCACCGCTCACCATGAAACGGTAGGCGAACAGCAAGGCTGCGAGCCAGACGGCGCCGACGATGATCGCGACCCGCGTGTCCTCGAACCAGCTGAGCAGCGCGAGGACGAAGACGAGGAACCCGAGTGTCGCCCATGACGCGACAGGCCAGAGCGGCACGGGGAACTCGGAGGGAAGGAGACCATCGCGCCGGATCGCGCGCTTCATCGAGAGGTGGGAGAGGACGATCATGAGCCACACCCACACGGTGGCGAAGGTCGCGATCGATGCGATGATCACGAAGACGTCCTCCGGGATCACGGCGTTGAGCACGACGCCGATGACGAGAGCCATGCTCATCACCAGTACGGTCATCCACGGCACTCCCGATCGCGAGACGCGCAGGAACACAGCGGGCGCCTGCTTCTGCTGGGCGAGCCCGTAGATCATGCGTCCTGCCCCGAAGATGTCGGAGTTGATCGCGGAGAGCGCGGCGGCGATGACGACCGCGTTGAGGATGTGAGGCGCGGCCGGGATGCCGAGACCGTCGAAGATCGAGACGAACGGGCTGCCGCTCGTGCCGATGGTGTTCCACGGCTGCACCATCATGATGACCGCCAGAGCACCGAGGTAGAAGAGCAGCACCCGCACGGGGACGCTGTTGATCGCGCGGGGGATGACCTTCTTCGGGTCCTGGGCTTCGCCCGCCGTGATGCCGATGATTTCGATGCCGCCGAAGGCGAACACGACGATCGCGAACGACGCGATGAACCCCTCCAGCCCGTGGGGGAAGAAGCCGCCCGTTGCGGCGTCGAACAGCGCGCCGACGCCCGACGCGCCGGGGGAGGAGTGCGCGAAGCCGAAGACGAGGATCGCGATCCCGCCCAGGATCATCGCGATCACGGCTGCGACCTTGATGAGGGCCAGCCAGAACTCCAGCTCCCCGAACACCTTTACCCCCAGCAGGTTGATCGCGCCGATGAAGAGGATGACGGCGGCGACCCAGACCCATCGGTCGACGTCGGGGAACCAGAACCCCATGTAGACCCCGAACGCCGTCACGTCCGCCAGGGCGACGATGATCATCTCGAAGGCGTATGTCCACCCGGTCACGAATCCCCAGCGGGGTCCGAGGTAGCGATTGGCGAATTGACCGAACGATCCCAAGACGGGGTGTCGGACGGTCATCTCTCCCAGCGCGCGCATGACGAGGAAGACCGCGGCTCCTGCGATCAGGTAGGCGAGGAGAACGCTCGGGCCGGCCTTCTGTATCGCGGCGGCGGAACCATAGAAGAGCCCGGTGCCGATCGCCGATCCGAGCGCCATGAACCGGATGTGCCGCGTCGTCAGTCCTCTGTGCAGCGCGGTGCTCTGAGCCTGGTCGGAGGATGCGGGGAAGGGGTCGGTCTGTGTCATGTGTGCGTCTCCATCGTCGCTGAGCGGAGACGGCCGCGCGCTCTGCCGCTGGACGACCGTCTCCCTCCATTGCACTGCCGCGCCCCTCGGCCTCTCAGCCGCACGGCGGAGATCGCGTCTGGGATACCAGACTTGCAGAGCACGACAGACCGATTGCGCGATCCCGGCTTCCTCAGCTCGCGAGCAGCCGCTGCAGGTGCGCGCCGACGGCCTCGGTCTCGATGAGGAAGCCGTCGTGCCCGAAGTCGCTCGTCAGCACCACGGCCTCGTTGCCGTCGAGGGTGTGCGGGATGCTTCGCGCTATGCGGTGCTGACCGTCGACCGGGAAGAGCCGGTCGCTGTCGATGCCCAGCACGAGCGTTCGCGCCGTCACCCCGTGCAGAGCCTCCTCGACGCCGCCCCTGTCGCGGCCGACGTCGTGGGAGTTCATGGCCTCGACGAGCGTGATGTAGCTGTTGGCATCGAAGCGGCGCGTGAACTTGTTGCCGTGGAAGTCGAGGTACGACTCGACCGCGAAGCGACCGCCGTGGCCGAGCGGCGACACATCCGACTGCCACGACCGCTGGAACCGCTGGTTCAGCTCGATCGGGCTGCGGTAGTTGAGAAGGGCCATCCGGCGCGCCAGCGCCAGCCCACGGTGCGGCCCGTCGCCGTCGGCGAGGTCGTAGTATTCGCCGCCCTGGAACCGCGGGTCCATGCGGATCGTCTCGAGCTGCACCGTGTTCAGCGCGATCTGGTCGGCCGTCGTGACGGGCGGTGACGAGAGCACGGCCAGGCGCTCCACGCGCTCGGGGTGGGTGATAGCCCATTCGAGGGCGTGCATGCCGCCCATGGAGCCGCCCACCACGGCGGCCCAGGCGTGGATGCCGAGAGCGTCGGCGAGCAGCACCTGCGCGGCCACCTGATCGCGCACGGTGAGGTACGGGAACCTCGATGCCCATTCGTACCCGTCGGGTGCGATGCTCGCCGGCCCGGTCGACCCTTGGCATCCGCCGAGCATGTTCGGCGCGATGACGAACCATCGATCGGTGTCGAGGGGCGCGCCCGGTCCGACGATGTCCTCCCACCACCCGGCCGTGGGATGTCCCGCACCGGCGTCGCCACGCACGTGACTGTCGCCCGTGAGGGCGTGCAGCACGAGGACGGCGTTGTCACGAGCGGCGTTCAGCTCCCCCCATGACTCGTACGCCAAGCGGATGCCGGGAAGCTCGGCGCCGCTTTCGGTGCGGAACGCTCCGAACGAGGCGAACCGCCTGCCTCCGACGGGATCGCCGTCGCGCCACGCTCCGGTCGCGGGCGGGCGCGCCCGGAGGAGTCGTACGTCGGCCTCGGTGACGGGTGCCGACGGCACCGTGTCCTCGGAGGTCGTCTGCCAGTCCATGCCTCCATTCTCGCGTGACCCGACGCACGGAGGCCGTACGTTACGTCGCACGCAGAAGCGCCCCGGACTCGTTCGGATCCGGGGCGCTTGCAGCCAGGTGGGCTCTGCGCGGTCAGGCGCGCGCTGCCTCCGACACGCGGCGTGCCGCGGCGAGGGCCTGGTCGAGGTCGGCCTTGAGGTCCTCGATGTTCTCGATCCCGACCGACAGCCGCACGAGGCCTGGCGTGACGCCCGCCGTGAGCTGCTGCTCGGGCGTGAGCTGGGCGTGCGTGGTGGACGCCGGGTGGATGACGAGCGACCGGACGTCGCCGATATTCGCGAGGTGGCTGAACAGCGACAGGTTGTTCACGAACTCACGTCCGGCTTCCACACCGCCCTTGAGCTCGAACGAGAGTACGGCGCCCACGCCCTTGGGCGCGTAGGTGTTGGCGGTGGCGTACCACGGGGAGGAGGGCAGGCCCGAGTAGTTGACGCTCGCGACGTCGTCGCGGCTGTCGAGCCACTCGGCGATCTCCTGCGCGTTCTGCACGTGCCGTTCGATGCGCAGCGACAGCGTCTCGATGCCCTGGAGGAGGTTCCACGCGCTCTGCGGTGCGATGGCCGAGCCGAGGTCGCGGAGGAGCTGGACGCGCGCCTTGATGATGTACGCGAGCGGGTCGCCGACGGCGGCCGTGTAGCTGGCGCCGTGGTACGAGGGGTCCGGAACGGTCAGGCCCGGGAACTTCTCCACGTTCTTGGACCACTCGAACGAGCCGCCGTCGATCACAGCACCGCCGATCGTGGTGCCGTGGCCGCCGAGGAACTTCGTGACCGAGTGCACGACGATGTCGGCGCCGTGCTCGAACGGACGGATGAGGTACGGCGTCGCGATCGTGTTGTCGACGATGAGCGGGACGCCGTTCTCGTGCGCGATGTCCGCGACCGTGCGGATGTCGAGCACGTTGATCTGCGGGTTGCCGATGGTCTCGGCGAAGAAGAGCTTGGTGTTCGGGCGGACCGCGCGACGCCACTCCTCGGGGTCGTCCTGGTTCTCGACGAACGTCACCTCGATGCCGAGCTTGGCGAGCGTGTACTTGAAAAGGTTGTACGTGCCGCCGTAGATCGAGCTCGACGCGACGAAGTGGTCTCCGGCTTCGGCGATGTTGAGGATCGCGAAGGTCGACGCGGCCTGGCCGCTGGAGAGGACGAGCGCGCCGGTGCCGCCCTCGAGCGCGGCGAGCCGCTGCTCCAGGACATCCTGCGTGGGGTTCTGGATGCGGGTGTAGATGTTGCCGAACTCGGCCAGGGCGAAGAGGTTCGCTGCGTGATCGGCGCTGTCGAACACGTAGGACGTGGTCTGATAGATCGGCGTGGCCCGAGCCTTGGTGACCGGGTCGGGAGCTGCGCCGGAGTGGATCTGCTTGGTCTCGAAACGCCAGGTCTCGGGTGCGGACATGTGTTCCCCCTGGAACTGTTGATGAGGTCGATGGCGGGTGCCGTTGAAGCGACAGTACGGAATACCGCTCGCTGTCAACAACGACCGGGAAATGTGACGTAACACTGTTCGTCACGGCGCGTCACGCGGACGTCGTACGGTGGATGCATGGTGAACAGACGTGCAGTTGTGACGGGTGCCAGTTCGGGCATCGGAGAGGCGACGGTGCGCGCGCTGCGTGCGCGCGGCTGGGACGTGGTGGGCGTGGCTCGCCGCGAGGACCGGCTGCGCGCGCTCGCCGCGGAGACTGGCGCGGAGGTCATCCCCTGCGACCTGACGGATGACGACGCGGTGGCCGCGCTCGTGGAGCAGGCCGGTGCCGGGCCTGTGCACGCCCTCGTGCACGTGGCGGGCGGCGCACGGGGCACAGAGCGCGTGGAGGACGGATCCCCGGAGGACTGGCGATGGATGTTCGAGGCGAACGTGATGTCGTCGCAGCGCCTCGTGGCGGGCTTCCTCCCGCACCTCCGCCGCGCCGCCGATGCGGACGGTCACGCCGACACCGTGTTCGTGACGTCCACCGCGGCACAGGTGGCGTATCCGGGAGGCGGCGGATACAACGCGGCGAAGGCGGCCGAATCGATGCTCGTGCGCGCGCTGCGCCTCGAGCTCAACGGTGAGCCGATCCGCGTGTCCGAGGTGGCGCCGGGGATGGTGCACACCGAGGAGTTCACGCTCAACAGGCTCAGGGGCGACGCCGTCGCCGCGGAGTCGGTGTATTCCGGCGTCGAGGCGCCGCTGCGCGCGGAGGACGTGGCGGACGTCATCGCGTACGCGCTCGACGCCCCCGCACACGTGAACCTCGACCTCATCACGATGCGGCCCGTGGCACAGTCGGCCAACCACCTGCTCGCGCGGGGTCCGCTGCGCGTGCGGTCGGACGACTGATGCCCGGCCGCACGCTCGCCGAGCTCGCCGAGGACGGGCAGATCGACGCGGGGTGGGCAGAGGCGCTCGCCCCGGCACAGGGCACGATCACCGCGCTCGGCGAACGGCTGCGCGCCGAGCAGGCTGCGGGCCGCGGGTACCTCCCCGCCGGCCCGCACGTGCTCAGGGCCTTCCAGCGTCCTTTGGCCGACGTGCGCGTGCTCATCACGGGGCAGGACCCGTATCCGACCCCCGGTCACCCGATCGGTCTCTCCTTCGCGGTGGACCGACACGTGCGCCCTGTGCCGCGCAGCCTCGCGAACATCTATCGCGAGCGCGAGAGCGACCTCGGCATCCCTCCCGCTCCGCACGGTGACCTCACGGCCTGGAGCGACCAGGGCGTGCTCCTCCTCAACAGAGTCCTCACTGTGCAGCCGGGAGCGGCCGCGTCGCACCGGGGCTGGGGATGGGAGGCCGTGACCGAGCTCGCCATCCGCGCACTCGTCGCGAGGAGGCAGCCACTCGTGGCCGTGCTCTGGGGGCGTGACGCGGCGAACCTCCAGCCGCTGCTCGGATCGACGCCCGTCATCGCGTCGGCGCATCCGTCGCCCCTGTCCGCCAGCCGTGGCTTCTTCGGGTCGCGGCCGTTCTCGCGAGTCAACGCGCTGCTCGAGCAGCAGGGCGCCGCTGCCGTCGACTGGCGCGTCGACGGAGAGCACGGCGGGGACTGACGATGCAGTTCGAACCGGGGGATCGGCGGCGTGTGCTCCCGCGCCATCTGCGGCCGACGCGCGAGCCCGAGGTGTTCACCTACTCCATCAGGCCGGCTCGACCTGCGGATCTGCCGCACGTCAGGGAGATCTACAACCATTTCGTCAGCAACAGCGTGGTCACCCTCGACGAGCGCCGGACGACGATCCCGTACTGGCGCGAGAAGTTCGCGTTGCTGTCGCGCCTGGGTCTGCCCTTCCTCGTCGCCGTGTCACCGGGCGGCGGTGTGCTCGGCTATGCGCTTGCCCAGCCCTGGGCGGGCGGGAACGCGTACCGGTACACCGTCGAGGACTCCATCTACCTCGGACCGGGAGCCGGCGGCAAGGGACTCGGAACCGCGCTCCTCGGAGCGCTCATCGCGGAGTGCGAGAAGGCGGGCACCCGCGAGATGGTCGCCGTGATCAGCGACAGCAAGGCCGAGGCCTCGATACGCCTGCATGAGCGCCTCGGATTCGTGGAGGCCGGCCGCATGGCGCGGGTGGGCCACCGCTTCGGCCGCGACATCGGCTCGGTGTACATGAAGAAGCGGCTGCGACCCGTGCGCAGGCGCAAGCTCTTCGGCTCAGGCTCCTGACGGCGGGAGCACCGGGATCGCCGCGAGCAGGCGGCGGGTGTAGTCGTCCTGAGGGCGGTGGAGCACCTGGGAGGTCGTGCCGTGCTCCACGATGCGTCCGTCCTTCATCACAGCCACCGTGTCGCACAGGCTCTGCACGACGCCGATGTCATGCGACACGAGCAGCAGGGTGAGCTGCGACGTCGTCCGCAGCTGAGCGAGCAGCTCGAGGATCTGCGCCCTGACCGTGACGTCGAGCGCCGACAGGGGCTCGTCTCCGACGAGGATCCGTGGGCGGTGCGCGATGGCTCTGGCGATCGCGATGCGCTGGCGCTGGCCGCCGGAGAACTCGTGCGGGTAGCGGTCGGCCATGTCGGGATCGAGGCCGACCTGCGTGAGCACCTCTCTCACACGGGCGTCGTGATCCTCTTCGACACGCAGCGCCCACAGCGGCTCGCGGATGCTCTGCCCCGCGGTCATGCGTGGATCGAGCGAGGCATAGGGGTCCTGGAACACGAGACCGGTCTCGCGGCGCAGCCAGTGGAGCGAGCGCGCGGACGCACGCGCGTAGACCGTACGGCCGGCCACGGTCACGGTGCCGGACGTCGGGGTGTCCAGGCCGAGGAGGAGCTTGACGAGGGTGGACTTGCCCGATCCGGACTCGCCGATGATCCCGAGCGCCGACCCCTCGGAGATGTCGAGGTCGATGTCGGCGAGCGCGGTCTGCACGCGGGGGCGCTCGCCGGAGCGGCGAGGTGCGGGGAAGTCACGGCGCAGGGCACGTGCCGAGATGAGGGTCACGAGGAGGTCCCTTCGTCCGGACGCCACAGCGTCGCGGTCGCGTCGCGCAGGAGGTCACGGGTGACCCGCGACGACGGTGCGCTGAGGAGCTGTCGCACCGGCGCGGCCTCCACGACCTTCCCCTGTTCGAGCACCACGCCGTCGACGGCGACCTGAGAAAGCACGGCGAGGTCGTGCGTGATGAACACGAGCGACATCCCCTCCTCGTCGACGAGCGACAGGAGGAGGGAGAGGATCTCGGCCTGGATCGTGACGTCCAGCGCCGTGGTCGGCTCGTCGGCGATGAGAAGGCGCGGCCTGCTCGCCAGCGCCATCGCGATCGCGACGCGCTGTCGCTGGCCGCCCGAAAGCTGGTGCGGGTACCGGTCGACGATCGACGCGGGGTCGGGCAGTCGCACGCGTGCCGCCTCCGCCACGGCCCTGCGCCTGGCCTCGGCGCGGCTGATGCGTTCGTGGATCCTGATGGCCTCGGCGATCTGGCGGCCGACCGTGCGGATCGGGTTCAGCGCCGTGCGCGGCTCCTGGAACACGATGCCGATCTCGTCGCCCCGAAGCTGCGCGAGCTCGCGGTCCGGAAGACCGATGATCTCGCGATCGTCCCACCGGATGCTCCCGCTTGCGGTTGCTCCGTCGGGGAGGAGTCCGAGCACCGCCAGGGCCGTGAGCGACTTGCCCGACCCTGACTCGCCGATCAGGCCGACGCGTGCGCCGTCGGGGACGTCGAAGGAGACGCCGTCGACGACGCGCCGACCGCCGATCTCGATCACGAGATCCTTGACCGACAGGCTCATGCCACCACCGCCGGGGTGTGCACTTCAGCGGACCGGTGCCGCAGCGTCGGGTCGGTCGCCTCGCGCAGTCCGTCGCCGAGGAGGTTCAGCCCCAGCACGGTGAGCGTGATGGCGAGTCCGGGCCAGATCACGGTGAGGGGATGGACTCCGATGTACCGCTGCAGGTCGGACAGCAGCAGGCCCCAGCTCGGTTCGACGACGGATGCGCCGAAGCCGAGGTACGACAGGCCTGCTTCGGCGAGCACCGCGACCGCCATGGACCAGGAGAGTTGAACGATGAACACCGGTGCGACGTTCGGCAGCAGATGGCGCGCCAGGTTCTGTCCCGCCGTGAGACCCGAGGCCCGTGCGGCGAGCACGAAGTCGCTGTGCTGCACGCGGCGAAGCTCGGGTCGGGTGACGCGCGCGATGTTGACGCCGAAGCCGATGCCCACCGACCACACGACGACCCACAGCGACCCGCCCCACACCGACGAGATCATCATGGCGATGAGCAGCACGGGGAACGCGATGAGGATGTCGACGAGCACGGCGACGGCTTCTCGCACCCAGCGGGCGGTGAGGGCGCCGAGAGCGGCCAGGGCGATGCCGATGATCGTCGCCACGACGCCGGCGCCGATGCTGACGAAGACGGTGGTGCGCGCTCCCGCCATGAGGAGGCTGAGGATGTCGCGGCCGGTGTCGTCGGTTCCGAGCACGTGCGGCCACGAGGGCGGCTCCCACCGGTCTCGGATGTTCGATGTCTGCGGGTCGAACGGGGTCCAGGCGAGCGAGATGAGCGCGAGGAGGGCGATGACGGCGACCACGATCAGCCCGAAGCGTCCGGTGGGTGCGGCCCAGAGACGGCGAAGCCACGGCGCGCTCATGCGGCCTCCCGCTGCCGGGGATCGATCGCCCTGTGCAGGAGGTCGACGACGAAGCCGATAACGAGCACGAATCCGGTCAGCACGAGCAGCTCGCTCTGCACCTTCACGAGGTCTCGCGTTCCCACATCGGCCACGAGCATCCGCCCGATGCCAGGCAAGGTGAACAGCTGCTCGATGACGACCGAGCCGACGATGATGCCGGCCACCTGCAATCCGAGCACCGTGACGATGGAGAGACCGACCGCCGGGATGCCGTGCTGGATGAGCGCGCGCGTGCGGGTCAGGCCCTTCGCCGCGGCCGTGCGCACGAAGTCCTGACCTGCCGCTTGGAGCGTGGCGCTGCGGACGAACCGCATGAGCATGGCGCCCTCGACGATGCCGATGGTGAGAGCCGGGAGCAGCAGCGACTCGATGGCCTTGCCCGGCGTCGACCAACCGGTGCGCGGAAAGCCCTGCGGAGGAAGCCAGCCGAGCCAGACCGAGAACACCACGATGAGCATCATGCCCGCCCAGACGACCGGGACGGCCGCGAGCGCCTGCGCTCCCACGCTCAGCAGCGTGCCGCCAGGTCGGCCGCGGCGGAGGGCGGCGAGGATGCCGAACGGCACGGCGATCAGCACGGCGATGGCGAGCGACATGAGGCCCAGCGGCACCGTCACCTGCGCCTTGAGGGCGAGTTCCTCTCCGACCGAGGCGCCCGAGAGCAGCGACGTCCCGAGGTCCCCGCGGAGGACTCCGCCGATCCACTCGATGTACTGCGCGGGAAGCGGACGGTTGAGCCCCAGCGACTCCCGCAGCGCCTCCACCTCCGATGGTGACGCCTGCGTGCCCGCGATGAGCTGCGCGACATCACCGGGGAAGACGCGAAGAGTCAGGAAGATGAGCACGCTCGATACGAGGAGCCCTGCGATGAGCAGGGCTCCTCGGACGAGCGCGTACCGGATCACGGCCTGCGGCGTGCGATCACTCGTCGCCGGCGACGGTGACGCCGGCGAGGTTGATGCGGGAGTTGATCGAGTCCTTCGGGAAGCCCGACACGGCCGGGCTCACCGCGGTGATGGTCTCGCCGTTGTACAGCCAGTCGGCGGCGTGCTCCTCGGAGACGATGCGCGCAGCCTGGGCGAGCAGGTCGGCGGACTTGTCGGCGTCGACCTCGGCGAGGGCCTGTGCGTAGAGGTCCTGCACCTCCTTGTTGTCGTAGCCGAAGTAGTAGTCCGGGTTGGCGAAGTTGCCGAAGTCGCGCGGCTCGACGTGCAGCACGAAGCTCAGGTCGTAGTCGTGGTTGGTGTAGACGTCTTCGAGCCAGGCGGGGAACTCGACGCTGTCGACGTCCAGCGTCACGCCGATCTCGGCGAAGTCGGAGATGAGCACCTTGGGCACCGTGGTCCCGTAGAACGACGGGATCGTGAGGGTCAGCTCGAGGTCCTCCTGGCCCGCCTCCTTGAGGAGCTCCTTGGCCTTCTCCGGATCGTAGGACACGACGTCGGACAGGTCTTCGTAACCAGGGTCCAGCTCAGGGATGGGGCCGTACAGGGTGGTCCCTGCGCCGACGGCCTCGACCAGGGCCTCGTGATCGATGGCCAGGCGCAGCGCTTCGCGCACGCGGACGTCGTCGAGCGGAGCCTTCTTGTTGTTGAAGGCCAGTGTGGCCTTGTCGGTCGTGCGACCCGTGGTGAGGGTGAAGTCGGTTCCGTCGAACTGCGAGACGAGGTTCGGGTCGACAGCCGTCAGCACCTGGACTCCGCCGTCGAGCGCGGTGTTCACGCCGGCGGTGAAGTCCGGGATGTACTGGAACTCGACCTCGGCGACTCCCGCGGGCTCACCCCAGTACCCGTCGTAGCGCGCGAAGGTGATGCTGCTGCCCTTGTTCCAGCGGGAGAGCGTGAACGGGCCGGTGCCGTTCTCAGCCGTCTTGAGATCGGTCGTGTCGCCGTTCTGGAAGACCAGCCCGGCCGGGCCGGTCAGGGCGAACAGGAAGTTCTGGTTCGGCTGGCTGAGAACGATCTGCACGGTCGCCGGATCGGGAGCGCTGATCGACGCGACCGGTGCGAAGTCGGAGTTGCCCTGCAGCGTCGCGTCCGTGCGAACGGCCTCGTAGGATGCGACCACGTCGGCGGACGTGAGGGCGGCGCCGTTGTGGAACGTGATGCCGTCGTTGAGCGTGAAGGTGTAGGTGAGTCCGTCGCTGGAGACCTCGTAGTCCGATGCCAGCTTCGGCACGATCTTGTTGTCCTGCGTACGCGTGACCAGGCCCTCGTAGATGTTGTCGACGAGGATCTGCTCGAGGGCGGCGCCGCTGGTGTGCCGGATGTCGAGGTTCGTCGGTTCGAGCACGAGGCCGACCTGGAGCGTGGCGTCGGGGTCTGGAGTGCCGGTCGATGTCGGTGCGGCTTCCGGCGTGCCGGTGCAGGCACTGAGGATGAGGGCGGAAGCCGCGATCGCGGAGATCAGCGCGGCGCGTCGGGTGCGACGGGACATGGGTTTCCTCTCGGTGCGGCAGGTGCTGTGTGCCGGTGGAATGAGCCTAGGGAGTCGTGGAGGTCGGAGGGGCCGGTCTGGAACGGAACGTCATAATGCGTTCGCGAGGAGAGACGCGAGCTCGCGGGGAGCGGTCTCCTGGACGTTGTGCGACGCGTCGAGCACGTGGACGCGTGCCGAAGGAAGGCGGCGGCGGAACTCCTCGGCGTCGGCCTCTGCGACGAAGCCACGGCTGGCGCGGACGAGCGTGAGCGGGGCCCGCACCCCGCTCAGGTCGTCCCACCCGGTTTCGTGCAGGGCAGAGGGCGAGGCGGAGGTGCCGGGATCGTGAGATTGCAGAGCCTGTGCCGCGAGATGCGCGAAATGGTGCTTCCACTCGATGCGGCCGTCGGGGCGCACCCGGGTGTTCAAGAACACACCGCGTTCGGTCTCCGGTCGCGTGCCTCCGAAGCCCAGGCTCATGGCCTTGTCGACGAGCTCGTCCCTGGTCGCGAAGTCGGTCGGCCCCGCGTAGAACTCCCTCAGCGCGGCCGGGCCCGCCGTCACGTCGATGCCGGGCGTGATGTCGACCACGACGAGCCGGGCGATGAGCTCGGGCGCCGTGGCTGCGACGGCTGCTCCGGTGAGGCCGCCCAGGGACTGGCCGACGAGGACCTGCGCTGTCGTCGTCCACGCACGCAGGCCGGCGATCACATCAGTGGCGAGGGTTCGCGGGGTGTAGTCCGCGTCGTCGCGCCACGACGAGTCGCCGTGCCCCGCCAGGTCGATCGCGAGCGCGGGGACGCCCAGGGCCAGGACCGTCGTGTCCCACGTGTGGGCGTTGAGGCCGGCGCCGTGGAGGAAGGTGATGCGCGGAGGCTCGATGCCGAAGCGCAGAGCGCTCAGATGACGGCCGTCAGCGAGCGGCAGCGTCAGCCGCTCCACGGGCGGCACCGCCGTGCCGAGGGCATCGGCCTGCGCGGGAAGATAGCTGAACTCGCCAGTCTCGGTGATCACGCCCACATTCTGCTCCCGTTGCCACATCAGCGCGAAACTGAAGAGCAGATCGCCAACGTGATTTCGACATTGTGTTGCCGAAAGTGTCAAAGAATTACGCATTAGCTTGGCATAGTGCATTCTGCGAACTTCAGGAGCGACGGCATCCGTCCCTCGGCCAGCGAATATCATGGGACGCATGAGCGAGACGCGAGTGCACCTCTCCAAGACTGAACCCTCCGCCTATCACGCGCTGGACGCGTTCTCGAAGACGGTGGGGGAGATCTGCGCCGCGAACGGCATCGACGACCGTCTCAAGGAGCTCGTGATGATCCACTGCTCGCAGCTGAACGGATGCTCGTACTGCACGCGCATCCATGTCGATCGCGCTCTCAGCGCCGGGCTCGACACCGACACGCTCATGCAGATCCCCGCGTGGCGCGAGAGCGGGGTGTTCAGCGAGCGCGAGCGCGCAGCCCTCGAGCTGGCCGAAGCCTTCACGTTCATCGCCGAGGAAGGCGTGTCGGACGACCTCTACGACCGCGTCGGGAGCGTCTTCACTGAGAAGGAGTACGCCGCACTCAGCTGGGCCTGCGTGTCGATCAACGCGTTCAACCGCATCGTCATCGCCGGCCGCTACCCCGTGCCGCCACGCGTCGCCCAGGTGCAGGCATGACCCTTCTCGACATCGAGGGCGTCACGAACGTCCGCGACGTCGGGGGAATGCCGGCCGAAGGCGGTCGCATCCGCTCCGGTGTCCTGTTGCGTTCGGGTCAGCTCTCCGGGGCGACCAAGGCGGGGGCGGAGCGCCTGGGCTCCCTGGTGCGGCGCATCGTCGACCTGCGGGACGGTGAGGAGGTCGCGGCGGAGCCGACGGAGGTTCCGGGGCCCGAGACCACCCATCTTCCGCTCTTCCTCGGTTCCGTGCGGTCGTTCTTCGAGAACGACACGAGCCTCGACGAGCTCTATCTGCATCTGCTGGAGGAGAGCGGCGACCGCATCGTGCAGGCCATCAGGGTGATCGCGGACGGTCAGCCCACCCTCGTGCACTGCACGGTGGGCAAGGACCGCACCGGCGTCACGATCGCGCTGGCTCTCGCGGCCGTGGGCGCCGAGCGCGAGGCGATCGTCGAGGACTACGCGCTCACCGAGTCGCAGCTGCCGCCGGAGCGCTCGCAGCGTATCGCCGCGTATCTGCGTTCGCAGCACCCCGAGGCTGTGCATGCGGTGGCGCTCGCCACGCAGTCGCCTGCGCCGGTGATGAGGGCGCTGCTCGAGCGGGTCGATCAGCGCTGGGGATCCGCCGCCGGTTATCTGCGAGCCAACGGGATGACCGATGCCGAGCTCTCCGCGCTCCGCGAGGCGCTCGTCGAGCCGCTTTCCCCCGAGGGTGCTGGGAAAGGTTAGGCAACCCTTCATGGGTGCTACGATGGGGGCATCATGAGTTCTTCTGTCGACACCAGGACCACGCGCGCTGCGCGTCGTGAAGCGCGGCGACGCGCGCATCACCTGGTGACCGCCGACGAGAACTCCCTCGCCGAACTGCAGGCCTTCCTCGCCACGCTTCCGCTGTGCGCTTCAGGCCGCATCTTCATCGAGGTGCCCGACTCGTCGTACATCGGCATCGTGGACGCTCCCGGGCGGATGACGGTCACGTGGCTCGCGCGCGCGGAGCGCTCGGGGGCACCGGGAACGGGCCGGGCGTGCGCACCCGGACAGGCGTTGGCGCGAGCCACCTGCGCGTGGGCGGACGAGATGCTCTGCGACGACGAGGTCGGCACGAACGTCACGCTTCTGGGCGGCTTCCTCGGAACAGCCGACATCATCGAGCACTTGACCGAGGCGCTCGGGGTGTCCTCCGACCGCATCCACGCGCCTGAGCGGTTCGGCCTTCTCTCCACCGACCGCTGAGCGTCGCGGCGGTTCACCTCGCGCGGCGCACGTAGTTCCCGTCTTCCAGACCCGCCTCGATCTCGAAGCGATTGCGGAGCGGATCGCGGCCCGCGAAGAGGTACAGCACCGGCATGAGGAAGCCGTAGCGGAGCCACTGCGCTTTGTGCACGGCCTCATGGCGCAGAACGGCGTCGGTCGGCTGGGTGTCGCCGGTGAGGAAACAGCCGCCCACGCACACGCCGCCGCGCTGGAACGTCCACGACGGCATGCCGCGGAACACCCACAGCCCTCCGCGGCGCTCGACGCGGCCCCTGCTCCACAGCCCGCCCCAGATCCAGCCCACGGCCGTTCCCCAGGCGTATCCGAGGCGACTGAGCGGTGATCGCAGAAGGAACGACGGGATACGCCTGTCCAGTCGCCGCCCGCGCGCGAGGGCCTCGTCGGCGATGCGTCGCCAGTCGCCTGGTCGTCGGCTGTCGCTCACGCGACGGCCCCGATGAGGCGCAGCACGGCGCCGAGATCGTCCACGGCGTCCGCGGGGGTGCGGGGAGCGAAGCCCGCGATCGTCGCCCCGGCGAGCGGCATGTGCTCACGAAGCGTCCGGATCGCGGCGCTCAGGCGGGCGGTCTCGGCGCCGAACGGAGCGGGCGATGACACTCCGCCGAGCTCGGAGGGGTCGAGCACGTCGACGTCGATGTGCACCCAGACACGCGAGGCCCCCGTTGCGCGCACGGCGTCGGCGAGCGCGTCGGCGCGCTCGAGATCGGAGACGGACAGGAGCGTGAGGCCCTCGACGGCGTCGACCTCTGCGTCGTCGAGAGTACGCATCCCGACGCCGACGATGCGCTCAGGGGAGATGCCGGGGGAGAGCGCCAGTTGCGGCTCGCCCTCGCCGAGAACGGCCCGCAGCGCCATCCCGGAGAACGCCCCTGACGGCGAGGTGGCGGGGGTGTTGAGGTCGGCGTGGGCGTCGCACCAGACCACCGCCAGGTCGTCGGTGCCGCCGGGGAGAGCTCGCAAGGCCGCGACGGTCACGCTGCAGTCGCCGCCGATGACGACCGTGTCGGCCATCATGTGCTCCGCCACGAGGTCGCGTGTGCGCAGCAGGGCACTGAGGCGCCGTACGCCGGTGCCGAGGGACTCCCCGGCCTCCACAGGCACTTCGAGGGTGGTCGTCGCCGCCCGCGGCAGATCGCCGGCGATGGCTGAGGCGCCGTCGACGAGGAGCATCGCGCGGGCGGCAGGGGAGCCCTGCCACTGCGGAACCACGAGGAATCGCATCGGATGCCTCCAGAGAAGAAGAGCGGGTGCCCCGGAACGCGCCCGGGACACCCGCTGGGGTGTCAGGAGCCTTCGATGGCCTGGCGCTGTGCCGAGGATCCACCGGCCTTCAGCTCGGCGAGGCGTGCCTCGACCTCGGTGAGCTCACCGAGGTCCTCGAGGCTCTCGAACTGGGCGTCCAGGCTCGACGCGGCGAGCTCCGCCTTGCCCTGAGCCAAGGCCTCCTGACGGCGGACCTTGTCTTCGAAGCGGCCGAGCTCGCTCGTCGGGTCGAGGACGTTGATCGACGACACAGCGTCCTGCACCTTGGTCTGAGCCTCGGCGACCTTGGCGCGGGCGAGGAGCTCGCTGCGCTTGTTCTTCAGCTCGACCAGCTTCTCCTTCATGCCGTTCAGGCCCGACTTCAGCTTGTCGACGATCTCCGTCTGAGCAGCGATCTGCGGTTCGGCCGCCGATGCTTCGCGCTCGGCGCTGATCTGCCGCTGCAGAGCGATCTTGGCCAGACCGTCGAACTTGTCGGCGTCGGCGGTGTTGCCGGCCGCACGCAGTTCATCGGCCTTGCGGCTCGCGGCGAGAGCCTTGTTGCCCCACTCGGTCGCGGCCTGCACGTCTTCCTCGTGGTCGCGCTCGAGGAGACGAAGGTTGCCGATCGTCTCGGCGATCGCCGACTCCGCGTCCGCGATGTTGTTCGTGTAGTCGCGGACGAGCTGGTCGATCATCTTCTGCGGGTCTTCCGCCGAGTCGAGGAGCGCGTTGATGTTCGCGCGGACGAGCGTGGAGATTCGTCCGAAGATGGACTGCTTTGCCATGCGTGTTCCTTTCAGAGGGTCCTGGTCGTGATCTTTGCGTACGTGCCTATGCGAATCAGAAGCGTCGTCCTCCCGATCTTCCTGAGCGACCGCTGGAGCGCGAGCCGCCGCCGAAGCCGGAGCTGCGGAACCCGCCGCCTCCGCTGGATCTCCAGCTGCTGCTGCGATGCGAAGAGCCGCCTCCTCCGCCGGAGAGCAGGCCGCCGATGATTCCGCCCAGGATGTCGCCGGCGAGGCCCGAGTCGTTCGACCGGTAGCCTCCTCCTCCTCCGAAGAGCCCTCCCCAGCCGCCGCTCTCATACGGGCTCGGGTCGTACGCGGCGACATCGGACTGGGCGTACGACGACGCCTGGCGTGCGAGGTCGAGCGCCGTGCGTGCCGCGTTCAGCGCCTGTCCCGGATCGGAGGTCTGGAGGCTCTGCGCTTGAGCGAGCGACGACTCCGCCTGCGCCAGGCGGGTGCGCGCGGTGGATCCGACGCTCCCGCGCCGTGTCTGGATGAACTCTCGCGCGGTGCGGATCTCGGCGTCGGCCTGAGCGAGGGTCTGCTCCAGCATCCGCTGCTCGCGCCGCGCGCGCTCCGCCGTCTCCTGTCCCTGCGCGATCGCGGCGTCGATCTGCGCGTCGGCGGCCGTCAGCGCCTCCAGCACGCGCTGGGGGTTGCGGCCGGCGCCGGTCAGCCCCGCTTGCGCCTGCTGCACCTGGGCGTCGGTCGCCGAGACAGCACCGCGGATCGTGCCCGTGGCGTCGGGCAGCTGCTGTGCCGCCGCGATATCGGATCGGAGCTCGGCGATCAGCGCCTGGGCCTTCGACTCCACTCCGGCGAGGTCGGAACCGAGAGTCGAGATGGCCTGCACCAGCTGCGTCGCCTGCGCCACCGACTGCTCGGCCGTGCGGATGGCGAATGCCGCCTCTCCGGACGAGGATGCGCTGATCGCGGCGGCTGCGGCGGCGATGGATCGATCGGCCAGCGCCGCGCGCTCGCGCGCCTGCTGGGGGGTGTCCGCGACGGTGCTCAGCGCAGAGGGATCGTACGTGGCGCTCAGCGCACGCAGAGCCTCGTCCGCCCCGTCGAGAAGCGGCTGCAGTGCGGCGCGCTCCGCCCTGACCCGTTCAAGCTCGCGCGGCGCGTTCTGCTCGAGGGCGCGCAGCCGGTCGAAGGCCTCGGTGTTGTCGTCGAGCACGTCGGCGACCTCGTCGCACAGTCGGATGATGCGGAGATGCCACTCGCGCCGGTCGAAGACCGAGTCGGGGATCTCGTCGTCGAGTTTCTGCTTGAGGTCGAACGCCTCGGACATCTTCGCTTTCGCGGCATCGATCGCCGCCGTGAACTCGGCGGTCGCTCCCTCGCCGAACTGCGCGACGGCGAACCCCAGTTCCTCCGTGCTCGACGTGATGGCGTCGTCGGCGCGGACCAGCGCGACGCCGGCTTGCGTCGCGACCTCGTCATCGGTGAGGGCCGAGAACGGGTCGTTCGGATCGGGCTGCGCAGGCATCGCGCCGCGCTTGCGCACGGCGGCGGCCTGGCGCGCGCGGCGGACGGCGCGCACGATCAGCCAGATGACGATCAGAACGACGACCACGCCGGCCACGATGAGGAGCACGCGCAGCGCGCCGGCGCCCCCGTCGCCCTGGATCTCGTCGGCTGCGAGCGTGATCGCGCCGGCCCAGTCGTTCGCGCTCGCCAGCGGCAGGATCTTGTCTTCGACCTCGTCGAGCTTCGCGTCGCTCAGCGGTCCGTCGGGAGCAGCCGAGATGTAGTAGCTGCGCCCCTCGACCGCGATGGCGAGGAGGTACTGGTCGCTGCCGAGGTTGTTGCGCTCGGCGACGAGGTCGGTCCACTCCACGTTGTCGGACGGCGACGTGAAGTCGTCGACGAGGACCACGAAAAGGTCGGCTCGCGAGTTCGCGCTGAGCTCCCGGAGACGATCCTCGACCGCCTGCTCCTCGCTGCTGCTCAGCACCCCGGCATCATCCGTGACGTATCCCGAGTCGAGCGTGACGGGATCGGTCGCTGACGCCGCATCGACTCCGGTGAACCCCGCCAGCGCACCCAGCGCCAGCGCGGCGATCGTCAGCCAGCGAGTCCTCATTCCGGCGCCTCGGGCCGGCGGCAGTGCCCCCATGCGTCGAGTCTATGCACACACGCCGACACGCGACAGCACCCGCGGGCGGATCGCCGTTCGCCGTCAGCGGAGACACATACGCTTGATGGCATGGACGACAGGTACGGATCCGATGTGCTCGCACCGGGGTGGCGGGAAAGGGCCGCGAAGCAGGTCGCTCAGGTCGCCGCATCGGTCGACCTCGTCGTGGAGGTGGCGGACGACGGCTTCTGCGGCGCGATCACCAGGATCCAGGGCGGCACGGTCGAGCTGGAGGACTGGAAGGGGCGCAGGCGGCTGTTCCCGCTCGGCGGAGGGTTCCTGATCGAGGGCAAGCCCGTGCGGCTCGTCCCGCCGTCAGCGGCAGCGCAGGGTCCCCGCCGCACGGCATCCGGATCCTTCGCGGTCGCCGATCAACGCGCGAAGGTCGCGCTGCCGAGCCGCATCCTGGTGGAGGGAAGGCACGACGCCGAGCTCGTCGAGAAGGTGTGGGGAGCCGACCTGCGCGTCGAGGGCGTCGTCGTCGAGTACCTCCAGGGCATCGACCTCCTCGACGACCTGCTCGCTGCCGAGCCGCCGAGCGCGGCCCGCCGGTACGGGGTTCTCGTCGATCACCTCGTCGCCGGTTCGAAGGAGTCGCGCATCGCGGAGGCCGTCTCGCGTGGCCCGCACGGCCCGCATGTCCGCATCGTCGGCCACCCCTTCGTCGACGTCTGGCAGTGCGTGACGCCGCGAGCGCTCGGGATCGCGAAGTGGCCGGAGATCCCGCGCGGCGTCGACTGGAAGACCGGCATCTGCCGCGCATTCGGCTGGCCGCACGAGACGCAGGCCGACACGGCGCGGGCGTGGCAGCACATCCTGTCGAAGGTGCACACCTATCGTGACCTCGAGCCGGCGCTGCTCGGCCGCGTCGAGGAGCTCATCGACTTCGTCACGGAGCCGGCCGCGGGCTGAGGGAAGGGCCACGTCGCGCCGCCGACTACCCTGGAGGCATGCCCGAACCCCGTACGTTCCGCGATGAACCCGTGTCGTTCGTGCGCCGCAGCGGTCGCATGTCCGATGCGCAGGAGCGCGCATTCGCCGAGCTCGCCCCGCGCTACCTGCTCGACGTTCCGCGCGACGTGGCGTGGACGTCGGTGCATCCCGATGCGCGCCTCGATCCCCTCGCCGAGTACGGGCGCCGCGCGGATCTCATCGTGGAGATCGGTTCTGGTCAGGGGCATGCGATCGTCGCAGCGGCGTCGTCCCGCCCGCACGACGACTTCCTGGCCGTCGAGGTCTTCCGCGCCGGCCTTGCCCGCACCATGCTCGACGCGGAACGCGCAGGCGCGCGCAACCTGCGTCTCGTCGAGGCCAACGCCCCGGAGGTGCTGGCGTCGTTCCTCCCGGAGGCGGCAGCGGCGGAGGTGTGGATCTTCTTCCCCGACCCCTGGCACAAGAAGCGCCACACCAAGCGTCGGCTGGTGAGAGAGGGCTTCGGAACGACGGCGGCCCGTGCGCTGCGCGACGGCGGCGTGCTTCGGCTCGCGACGGATTGGGAGGACTACGCACTCCAGATGCGCGACGTGCTCGATGCCGACCCCCTGTTCGAGCGCACGTTCGACGGCGAATGGGCCGAGCGGTTCGACGGTCGCGTCATGACCGCGTTCGAGCGCAAGGGGATCGCGAAGGGCCGCGACATCCGCGATCTCGCCTACCGCCGCGTCGCCAGGACATGACAGCGAAGACGCGCGGCGCCGACGGCGCGCGTCTGGTCGCCCCTGCGCTGCTCGCCCCTGCACTGCTCGTCTGCCTGGCGGCTCCGGCGTTCTTCGTCGTGCGCGTGCCCTGGCTCGGCTGGGCCCTGCTCGCCGCAGGTCTCGGCGCCGCGTGGCTGACAGAGCGCGGGCGCCCCGGCTCAGGCATGGCGCCGCGCGCCGGGGCCTCCATCCCCTCGACCGGCAAGGGCGGCGGCCGGCGCGAGCCCTCGCTGACCCGGGATCTGTCACTGATCGCCCTCGGCATGCTCATCGTGAGCGCGATCCCACTGGCTGCGGAGCTCGACAATGCCGCGATGATGCGCTTCACGGTGGCTCTCGGGGGCGCGGTGCTCGTGCCGTACCTCGTGTCGCGGTTCGTCTATCGCGACCGGGCCATCGCGTTCCCGTGGCGCACGCATCGACGCTGGAACCGTCTGCAGTGGTCGTGGCTGGTGCTGGTGCTGGTTCTCGGCTGGCTGATCCTGCCGTTCTACTTCATCACCAGCGGCGTCTACCAGAACTGGCCGGTGGTGGACACCCCTGAGCTCATCGGCCGTCTCTTCGTCGGTGTCGGCGCGGTCGGGATCTGGGACGAGCTGTTCTTCATCTGCACCGTCTTCGCGCTGCTGAGGAGGCACTTCTCCGACGGACTCGCGAACGTCCTCCAGGCGATCGTGTTCGTGTCCTTTCTGTGGGAGCTGGGCTACCGCGCGTGGGGGCCGGTGCTGACCATCCCGTTCGCACTGCTCCAGGGCTTCATCTTCGTCCGCACGCACTCGCTCGCCTATGTGGTGACGGTTCATCTGCTGTTCGACGCCGTGGTGTTCGCCGTGCTCGTGCACGCGCACAACCCCGGTCTTCTGCCCGTCTTCCTGCTGTGACCCCGCATATCGGTGTGATCGGGGCCGGCATCGGGCAGAATCGAGACATGCTCATCGCCGGACTCGTCCTCGCCGCGGCGGCCGCCGCCTTCCACGTGTTCATCTTCGCTCTCGAGTCGCTGAAGTGGACCGAGCCGTCCACGCGCAAGGTGTTCGGCGTTGCGAGCGAGGCGGATGCCGTCACCATGAAGCAGCTCGCCTTCAACCAGGGCTTCTACAACCTCTTCCTCGCGCTCACCACGCTGCTCGGCATCGCATTCGTGCTCGCAGGAGCCGGAACGGTCGGCGTGACGCTCGTGTTCGCAGGCACGGGCATGATGCTCGCCGCGGCGCTGGTGCTCGTTCTCTCGGACCGGACGAAGGCACGCGCGGCCGCCATGCAGGGGACGCTTCCGCTGCTGGCCGTGGTGGTCACCGCGCTCGGGGTCGCGCTCGTCTGAGAGGACGGTCGCGCTCACCCGAGAGCTCGCGGTCGGTGACACCTGGGGCGTGACATCCAGCCCTGCAGCGGCCACACTCGATGCATGGCCGACTGGGTGCTGCACGTCGACATGGATCAGTTCATCGCGGCCGTCGAGGTGCGGCGCCGTCCGGAGCTCGCAGGACTTCCGGTGATCGTGGGCGGGCGCGGCGATCCCACCGAGCGCGCCGTGGTGTCGACCGCGTCGTATGAGGCCCGTGCGTACGGGATCGGGTCGGGCATGCCGCTGCGGATCGCCGCGCGCAAGGCCCCGGAGGATGCGGTCTTCCTCCCGGTCGACCATGAGGAGTACGCCGCGGCGTCGGATGAGGTGATGGCGACGCTCCGTTCGTTGCCCGGCGTGGTGGTCGAGTTGATCGGGTGGGACGAGTGCTTTCTCGGGGTGGACGCCGAGGATCCGGACCGTGTGGCGCGCACCGCGCAGAAGGCTGTGCTCGACGCGACGGGCCTGCATTGCTCGGTGGGGATCGGCGACAACAAGGTGCGTGCGAAGATCGCCACCGAGTTCGGCAAGCCGCAGGGCGTCTTCCGGCTCACCGCGGAGAACTGGTTCGAGGTGATGGGGGAGCGGCCGACCCGTGATCTGTGGGGTGTGGGGCCGAAGGTCAGCAAGAGGCTGGCGGAGCACGGCATCACGACGGTGCGCGAGCTCGCGGACGCCGACGAGGGCGAGCTCGTCGCGGAGTTCGGACCGCGGATGGGCGTGTGGTACCACGGGCTCGGGGCGGGGACCGGCCCCGCCGTCGTCGACGACTCCCCGTGGGTGGCGCGCAGTCACAGCCGGGAGACGACGTACCAGCAGAACCTCACCACGCCGGAGCAGGTGGCAGATGCGGTGCGGGGGCTCGCTGCGAGCGCTTTCGACGATTGCGCGGCCGAAGGACGACCCGTCGTGCGCGTGCACCTCAAGGTGCGCTATGCCCCGTTCGAGACGAAGACCTTCGGGCGGAAGCTCGCGGCGCCGACCACTCGCCGTGACGACGTGGTCGACGCCGCGCTCGCTCTCAGCGCGACGCTGGACCCGACGCGCGAGGTGCGCCTGTTGGGGGTGCGTGCCGAGATGGCGATGCCGGAGACCGGCGACGCCGTGGAGCGGACTCCGGTGCGCGGCCGGATCTGACGACGCGATGCCGGACCTCGTTCCGCCCTGCGTGGATGCGGCCCGTGTCGCGCCGGATCAGGTGCGCACGAGCGCGGCCACGGCGCTGACCTCGATGAGGGCGCCCGGCACACCGAGCCCCGCCACGATCGCCGCAGTGACGAGGGGCGGGGCGCCGTCGCGCGCGAGCTTGGCGGCCACGGCGCCGTATGCCGCGCGGAGGTCGGCGCTCTGATGGATGAGAGCCGTCCAGCTGATCACGTCGTCGAGCCCTGCGCCGGCGGCCGTCAGCGCGGTCTCCGCGTTCTCCAGCGCGCGCAGAGCCTGCTCACCGGCATCCGCAGAGACCACGGCGCCCGTCTCGTCGACGCCGTTCTGACCGCCGACGTAGATCGTGGTCGCCCCCGGAGGGACGACGGCGACATGGCTGAAGGCCGGGCTGACGACGAGGCCGGCCGGCTGAAGAAGAGTGATGTCCATGCCGAGAGTATGTCCCCCGGCACCGACATCGGACGCCGGCGGGGCGGAGGATGCGGCGGGATGCGGCCCCTCCGCCCACCGTGCCACCGGGCGGTCGCTCAGAACCGGAGCAGGACCTTCCCGACGCGCCCTGGAGCCTTGCTGGCGCGCACGGCGTCTGCGGCGTCCGCGGCGTCGAAGACGCCGGCGACGGGGAGCGTGAGCGTTCCGTCGCTCACACGCTGGATGAGCTCGCCGAAGAGCGCGCCTCGTGTGGCAGGGTCCATGGTCGCGCTGACCTTGCTCCCCCAGAAGCCCTTGACCGTCGCCTGCTTGAAGATCACGTCGCCCGAGTTGATCTCCATGACAGGCGAGTCCATGGCGCCGAAGGCGACCAGCGTTCCGTTCTCGGCCAGCAGCGACAGCACGTGGCCGGATGCGGCGCCGCCGACGGAGTCGACACCGGCGACGACGTCGGCGCCGTCCGTGATCTCCAGCGCGCGCTCGCGCCAGTCGTCCTGATCCGTCGCGACGACACCGCCGATGCCCTGCGCGCGGAGCTCGTCGACGCCACCCGCGCGGCGGACGAGCCCGAGCACGTGGACGCCACGGGCGGATGCGAGCTGCGCCAGCATCCGCCCGACGGCCCCGTTCGCTGCGTTCTGGACGATCCAGTCGCCCGCTTTCACGTCGAGGAACTGCAGCAGGCTGATGGCGCTGAACGGCATGGAGATGAGCTGGGCGGCGACCTCGTCGGGCACCCCCTCGGGCACGGGGACGAGTCCGGCTGCGTCTGTGACGATGTACTCCGCCCAGGCTCCGAACGTACCTCCGGTGGCGACGCGCCGGCCGACCCCGAGGCCCTCGACGCCCTCGCCGAGCGCGTCGACGATTCCGAGCGCCTCGGTGCCGGACGCAGCGGGAAGGTCGGGCGTGACGCCGTAGGTGCCGCGGATGGTCCAGATGTCGTGGTTGTGGATGGGGGAGAGGACGATACGCAGCCGCACCTGCCCTGGGCCGGGCTCGGGGAGCGGACGGTCTACCAGGACGAGGACGTCTTCGGGCTCGCCGAAGCTGCGGTGGATGAGTGCGCGCACTGTCGTTCCCCTTCAGTCGTCCGAGACGGTGATGTCGACGTCGATGTTGCCGCGCGTCGCGTTGGAGTACGGGCACACCTGGTGCGCGGCGTTCGCGAGCTCGACGGCCTGAGCGTGGGGGAGGTCGGGGATGACGACCTCCAGCTGCACGGCCAGGCCGAACCCGCCGGCGCCGTTCGAGCCGATCTGCACGCGCGCTCCGACCGAGGAGTCCGCGATCGCCACCTTCTGCGCGCGGGCGACGGTCTGCAGGGCCGAGTGGAAGCAGGCCGCGTAGCCTGCGGCGAAGAGCTGCTCGGGGTTCGCGCCGTCGCCGGATCCGCCCAGCTCTCGGGGGACGGCGAGTGCGAGGTCGAGGCGGCCTTCGCTCGTCGCGACGCGGCCGTTGCGGCCGGCGCCGGTGGCGAGGGCCTCGGCGGTGTAGAGGGCTTCCATCGTGCGGATTCCTTTCAGTCGGTGCTGTTCTGCAGCAAGGCCGTGAGTTCCTGGAGCTCGGCGATCAGGCGCCGGCGGTGCTCGTCGTCGCGGATGCCCGCGAGGCGCGCGATCCGTGTGCGGATGGGGGCGACCTCGGCACGCAGAGCCTGCCCGTCATCGGTCAGCTGCACCGTGACGACGCGCTCGTCGTCGGGGCTGCGGGTCTTGGTCACGAACCCGTTCTGCTCGAGGCGGCGGACCAGCGGCGACAGCGTCCCGGAGTCCAGCTGCATCATGTCGCCGAGCGCCCCGATCGTCTGCTCGCCCTCGTGCCACAGGATGGCGAGCACGAGGTACTGCGGGTACGTGAGACCCCACGGCGCGAGGAGAGCGCGATACGCCTGCGTCGTCGCGCGAGCGGCGGAGTAGAGCGAGAAGCACACCATCTCATCGGTCACGGCCATGGAAAGAAGCATTGCACACAATTCAATTGTGCACAACTAAAATGGCGTGCAGAGACGAGAAGAGGCCCGTCCTCGCGGACGGACCTCTTCACGACATGTGCCCCCGGAGGGATTCGAACCCCCGACCTACGGTACCGGAAACCGGCGCTCTATCCCCTGAGCTACGGAGGCGCACCGGTTGACAATATCACTGCTTCGGGCTGGACTTCGAACCGGCCTCGGTCACGGGCGCGCCGCGGAGTTCGTCCAGCGCGGATGCGAGCCTCTCGGCCAGATACCGGTGTCCGGCGGTCGACGGATGCCGGCGGCCGAGGTCGACGTCGATCACGTCGAGATAGTTCTCCGGCGTGATCCAGTGCTGCGCCACGGGGGAGATGTACCACCACCCCCGCGCCGCGGCCAGGTCTCCGAGCACGCGGTCGATCCGCGCCGTTCCCGACCCGACGGGGAGCTCGTGAGGCGCCGGGCCGAGGATCACGATCTGCGCGTCGGGATACGTCGCGGCCATCGCGTCCCAGGCGGCCGTCACCGCCCGGGGGTAGCCTGCGTCGCCCACCAGCGTGCGGTCGTTGATCGAGCCCTGGATCAGGATGAGATCGGGCGCGAGCGCCGGATCGAGCGCGGCGATGCGCTCGCCGAAGGCCGGTCCGTCGAGACCGGGCTTGAGATACCCGCTGCCCCGGACGCCGTCGACGATGCTCTCCCCACCCAGCAGACCGCCGATCTGATAGGCGTACCCCAGCGTCGGGTCGGACGCGGCGGACCCGTAAGTCCACGAGTCGCCGAACACCAGCACGCGCGGGTGCTCGGGCAGGACGAGCGGCGATGGCGCAGGGGCCGATGCCGGACCCGAGCCGACGGCGGCGGAGGCCGTCGAGGGTGAGACCGGTGCCCACGGTCTCCACACGCCCACGACGCCGGCTGCGAGAGCCAGCAGCAGACCGAACGCGACCAGCCCTGACCGCAGGGGGCGACGGGGGCGGGCAGGTGGCTTCATGGCATGAGAGTAGATCACGTCGTGCCCACCGCAAATTCCGTGACGTGGCGCGCCGTAGACTGGGGGGTCTATGACTCCTGAAACCCTCGCCGACGCCCTCCTCGCCGTTCTCGCCCCCATCGCCGAGCAGCGACGACCCGGCGAGGCGCTTCCGGTGACGGCGTCTGACATCGTGCTCGATCGCCCCCGCAACCGCGACCACGGAGACTGGGCGTCGAACATCGCGATGCGGCTCGCCAAGCCGCTCGGCGCGAACCCGCGGGAGCTGGCGCAGCAGATCGCCGAGGGCTTGACGGCGGTCGACGGCATCGCCAGCGCCGAGGTCGCGGGGCCGGGGTTCATCAACATCCGGCTCGACCCCGCTGCCGCCGGCGCCCTGGCGAAGACGATCGTCGACGCCGGCGACGCGTACGGGCGCAACGACTCACAGCGCGGCGTGAACGTCAACATCGAGTTCGTGTCGGCCAACCCGACCGGCCCGCTCCACATCGGCCACACCCGCTGGGCAGCGCTCGGCGACGCCATCGTGCGACTGCTGCTCGCCAGCGGCGCGAACGCCGTGCGGGAGTACTACATCAACGACGCCGGTGCGCAGATGGATCGCTTCGCCGTGTCGGTGCTCGCCGCTGCCAAGGGTGAGCCGACACCGGAGGGGGGATACCCCGGGGAGTACATCACGACGCTCGCCGGGCGCGTGCTGGAGGCGAGGCCCGATCTGCTCGGTCTCGCCGAGGACGAGCAGCTCGTCGTCGCGCGCGACCTGGCCTACGCCTTCCAGCTGGAGGAGATCAGGGCGTCTTTGGAGCGGTTCAACGTGCCCTTCGACGTCTGGTTCTCCGAGCGCACGCTGCACGCGAAGGGCGAGGACGGCACGAGCCTCATCGACCAGGCAGTCGACCGGCTCCGGCAGCAGGGGCACGTGTTCGACTCCGAGGGCGCGGTCTGGGTGCGCACGACCGACTTCGGCGACGACAAGGACAGGGTGATCCGCCGGTCCAACGGCGAGTACACCTACTTCGCCGCGGATGCCGCGTACTACCTGAACAAGGGCGATCGAGGCTTCGAGAACAAGATCTACCTGCTCGGAGCCGACCACCACGGCTACGTGCACCGGCTCAAGGCCGTCGCCGGAGCGGCGGGGGACGACCCGGAGAAGAACATCCAGGTGCTCATCGGACAGCTCGTGTCTATCCGCGGTGCGCGGCTCAGCAAGCGGGCAGGCAACATCATCGAGATGGATGACCTGCAGGCGTGGATCGGCACGGACGCCCTTCGGTATGCGCTCGAGCGCTCGCCCGCCGATTCGCCGCTCGACCTCGACCCCGAGCTGCTCCAGCGCCGCACCAACGACAACCCGGTGTTCTACGTGCAGTACGCGCACGCCCGCACGCACAACGTCGCCCGCAACGCCGCCGACTCGGGTGTCGACCGGTCGGAGTTCGCTCCCGAGACGCTCACGCACGAGACCGAGGCCGCGCTCCTTGGGGCGCTGCAGGAGTTCCCGCGCATCGTCGCCTTCGCAGCGGAGGTGCGCGAGCCGCACCGTGTCGCGCGCTACCTCGAAGAGCTGGCGGGGCTCTACCACCGCTGGTACGACAACTGCCGTGTCATCCCGCAGGGCGACGACCCGATCGAGAGCGTGCACCGCACCCGGCTGTGGCTGAACGACGCCGCGGGGCAGGTGCTGCGCAACGGGCTGGAGCTGCTCGGCGTGTCGGCTCCCGAGCGCATGTGACCGAGGCGAGGCGAGCGTGCGATGAGTGATGACAACGCCACGCTCGCGTACCCCGAGCCGCAGCGGGCGCATCCGACGCTCGTGATCCCCGACGACGCCGTTGGCACACCGGCGCGTCGCCGCGGTCGCCGCCGCTGGCCGTGGGTCGTCGGAGGAGCGCTCGTGCTGCTCATCGCCGCCGCGGTCGCGGGAGAGCTGATCGCGCGTGCCGTGCTTCCCGGAGTCGTGCGCGCCGTCGTGATCGAGGAGCTGGGCCTTCCCGACGACCAGCCGCTCGATGTCGCTGCCGACGGGCTGCTGCTGCCGCAGCTCATCGCGGGGCGGCTCGACCATCTCCATCTCTCCGCGGATGCCGTGACCCTGCAGGACGTCACCGGCGCCGTGGAGGCCGATGTGTCCGGCGTTCCGCTGCACGGCGGCGACCTCGGCGCGGTCACGGGCACCGTCACGATCGACGAGTCGCAGTTCACGACGCTTCTCGACCGGGGCGACCTCCCCGTGGACGGTGTGGAGTTCGACGCTCCTGATGCGATCGTGAGCGCCTCGATTCCTGTGCTCGGGCTCGACGTCCCGGTGACGGTGACGGTCACGCCCGGCATCCTCGACGGCGACGTCTCCCTCACGCCGCGGAGCGTGAGCGTCGGGGGCCTCGTGATCGAAGCGGACCAGGTCGCATCGATGCTCGGCCCGTTGGGCGCCAGGCTCACCGAGACGCAGCGCATCTGCGTGGCTGATCGCCTCCCCGCTGCCGTGTCCCTCACGGCGCTGTCCATCACCGGGTCGCACGCGGTGGTCGATCTGGCCGTCGACGGGGCGATCGCGTCCGACGAGACGCTGCAGCATCCGGGGACCTGCGCCGCGCGCTGAGGCGGTGCGACGCGGTCCAGGGCTAATGGTCCCGACTGCGACCTGAGGCGTCCGCGGTGCGACCGGAGGCGGATGCCCCGGCCTGCGTCTTCGGCGCGGCGACCGCCCCCGCGCCTGCTGCTTCCTGTGCTGCGCGCAGAGCATCCTTCGCCAGCGCGAGGTCGATCTCGGCGCGCTGGAGCCGGCGGGCCTGGAACGTGGTCGCTCCGAAACGCGCACGCACGCGGTCGGTCGACTCCTCGTGCGCCGTGGCGATGTAGGCGCAGGCGAAGAGCATGACCTGCGCGGAGAAATTGAGCCAGATGAGCAGGGCGAGAAGCGAGGCGAACGAGGCGAGCAGGGGGTTGCTCGAGGCGCCGCCGACGAACAGACCGGAGAGCTCCTGCAGCACGAGCAGGCCGGCACCACCGATGATCGCGCCCGTCCACAGCGTGCGCGCCGACACGGACAGTCCCGACAGCAGGCGGAAGACGGCTGCGATGAGAGCGGTGTCGAGGGCGAACACGAGAACGAGCGAGAGGAGCCGGACGCTCCATTCCGCCAGGGCGGAGTCCTCGTCGAGTCCGATCAGGCTCGCCAACCACCGGATGCCGATGCGCCCGGCGATCGTGAGGAACGCGGAGAGCACGAAGGACGCGCCGATCCCGATCGCCAGCAGCAGATTGCGCAGCACCACCCAGACCCAGAGCACGTCGTCGTGCGCTGTGCCGACGATGACGCGGACAGCGGTGCGGAGCGATCCGATCGCGCCGAGTGCCGCTCCGATGAGGCCGATCGACGACACCGCGCCCGCGATCGACAGCGACAGTGGCTGCCTGAGATCGGACGGATCGACGACCCCGTCGTCGCCCAGGAGCCCTGGCACGGCGTTCTCCACGGCCGCAACGATCGCCTTCCACGCCACGGGATCGCCCGACAGCCACAGGGCCGCGACCGAGAACCCGAGCAGCACCCCGGCGAAGACGCTGAACAGCGCGCGGTAGGTCACGCTGTCGGCGAGCATCGGGCCACGGCGTTCCGTGTAGAGCAGGGCAGCCCGCACCGGGCGCAGGCTCAGGGCCCAGCGGATCACGGCGCCGCTCAGGCGGGCGACGACGCCGGGTCGGGCGGTGTCCTTCTGTGGTGTGTCCGTGCTCATCACGCCCCACCCTACGAGGGTCGCCGGCCGCCGGACAGGGGATTGACGCGGCGCGTCACCGTGGCAGGGGAGCCTGCTCGGGTGCCCTAGAATCGGGTCAACTCGCCGTGCGAGGACTCTCCCCCGATCGACTCCACGATAGGTGCTCCGTGCTTTCCCCTGCCGACTCGCCCGCCCCGGAATGGCTCGTCGTCCCCGACGACCCCAACGATCTCGTCGCGTCGGTCTGGCCCGCCTCGGCCACCCGCGACGTCGACGGCGGAATCGAGATCGGCGGAGTGCGTGCCACGACGCTCGCGCAGACGTACGGCACGCCCGTGCTCGTCCTCGACGAGGACGAGGTGCGCGGACGGGCGCGCGCCTTCCGGCTCGCCTTCGACGCCGCGGCCGCCGACAACGGAACGACCGCGCAGGTGTACTACGCGGGTAAGGCCTTCCTGTGCACCACGGTCGCGCGGTGGGTCGTCGACGAGGGCCTTCGCGTGGACGTGTGCACCGGCGGTGAACTGGAGGTCGCCATCGCCGCTGGCGTGGCTCCCGCCTCCATCGGCTTCCACGGCAACAACAAGTCGGTGGCGGAGCTCGAGCGCGCCGTCGAAGTCGGCGTCGGCACGATCATCGTCGACAGCGCGATCGAGATCGAGCGGCTCGCAGCGATCACCGCGCGCATCGACGCCACGCAGCGCGTTCTCGTCCGGGTCATCAGCGGCGTGCACGCTGAGACGCACGACTTCCTGGCGACCGCGCACGAAGACCAGAAGTTCGGGTTCCCGCTCGCCGACGCCGAAGCCGCCGTCGCGAGGATCCGCGAGATCCCCGGTCTCGAGTTCGTCGGGTTGCACTGCCACATCGGCTCGCAGATCTTCGGCGTGGCCGGGTTCCGGGAGTCCGCGGAGAGGGTTCTCGAGCTGCATGCCGCACTGCTCGACGGCGGTCCCGTGCCGCAGCTCAACCTCGGCGGCGGCTTCGGCATCGCCTATACGCGCGTGGACGACCCGACGCCCATCGAGACGCTCGCGGCCGAGATCGTGTCAGCCGTGGCCGAAGGGTGCGCCGCGCGGGGCATCGATGTGCCTGCGCTGTCGTTCGAACCCGGTCGGGCCATCGTCGGCACCGCCGGCGTCACGCTCTACGAGGTCGGAACGACCAAGGACGTCGAGCTCGGCTCCGGCGTGACCCGCCGGTACATCAGCGTGGACGGCGGCATGAGCGACAACGCCCGCACTGCCCTCTACGGGGCGCAGTACTCGGCCAGGCTCGCATCGCGTCAGGGCGTGGGCGAACCACGGCTCAGTCGGGTGGTGGGCAAGCACTGCGAATCGGGCGACATCGTCGTCGATCACGAGTACCTCCCTGCTGACCTCGCCCCAGGCGACCTGCTCGCGGTTCCCGCGACGGGCGCCTACTGCGCGTCGCTCTCGAGCAACTACAACCACGTTCCCCGTCCGCCGGTGGTCGCCGTGCGCGACGGGCGGGCCAGGATCATCGTCCGCGGAGAGACCATCGCCGACGTGCTCGCCAGGGATGCCGGGCTCGACGCCCCGCACGCCGACGGCGACCAGTGATCGCAGCCGCCGAGACGCGCCGCGCTCGGAGACGGCACGAACGACCGACACCCCTCAGAAGGAGCCTTCATGACTGAGTACCGACGACTTCGCGTGGCACTGCTCGGCGCCGGAGCGGTCGGATCGCAGGTCGCCGCCCTCCTGCTCAAGCACGGCGACGAACTCGCCGATCGCGCGGGCGCGACACTCGAACTCGCAGGCATCGCGGTGCGCGATGTGGATGCGCCCCGCGACGTGGATCTTCCCAAGGAGCTCTTCACCACCGACGCGGAGTCGTTGATCGTGGGGTCGGACATCGTGATCGAGCTCATCGGGGGGATCGAACCGGCACGGTCGAACATCCTCCAGGCCATCGGCTCCGGCGCCGACGTCGTGACGGCGAACAAGGCGCTCCTGGCCACCCACGGACCCGAGCTCTTCGAAGCGGCCGACCGCGTTGGCGCGTCCGTGTACTACGAGGCCGCGGCCGCGGGGGCGATCCCCATCATCCGACCGCTGCGCGACTCCCTCGCGGGCGACCGCGTCGTGCGGATCATGGGGATCGTCAACGGCACGACGAACTACATCCTCGATCGCATGGACACGGAGGGCGCCGACTTCGCGGATGTCCTCGCCGACGCCCAGCGGCTCGGATACGCAGAGGCGGACCCGACGGCGGACGTCGAGGGATACGACGCCGCTCAGAAGGCCGCGATCCTCGCGAGCCTCGCCTTCCATACCGCCGTGCCGCTCGATGCGGTGCACCGTGAGGGGATCACCTCGGTCACGGCGTCGATGATCGAGGAAGCGCGTGCCGCGGGGTTCGTCATCAAGCTCCTCGCCGTGTGCGAGCGCCTCGACGTGGACGGTGCCGAATCGATCTCCGTGCGGGTGTACCCCGCCCTCGTCCCTCAGTCGCACCCGCTCGCGAGCGTCCACGGCGCCAACAACGCCGTGTTCGTCGAGGCGGAGGCCGCGGGCTCGCTCATGTTCTACGGTGCGGGGGCCGGCGGCGTGCAGACGGCATCTGCGGTGCTCGGCGACGTCGTCTCAGCGGCGCGCCGTCACATCGCCGGAGGGGTCGGAGTCGGCGAATCCACGAGGGCGAATCTTCCGATCGTGCCGATCGGCCATGTGACGACGCGGTACCAGATCACACTCGAAGTGTCCGACGCTCCGGGTGTGCTCGCCACCGTCGCCGGAATCCTCAGCGACGGCGGCGTCTCGGTCGCGACCGTCGTGCAGACCGTCGAGGGAGAGGCCGAGCCCACCGCCCGGCTCATCATCGGCACGCACCGTGCGACCGAGCAAGCCCTCAGCGCCACGGTCGACATGCTCGCCGGCAGCTCCGTCGTCGAGCGCGTCGTGTCGGTGCTGCGCGTGGAAGGCGAGTGACCATGGCAGTCGGGCGCACCGTCGACGTCACCGTCCCCGCAACGAGTGCCAACCTCGGACCCGGCTTCGACACGCTCGGACTGGCTCTGAGCGTCTACGACACCCTGGAGGTGACCGAGCTTCCGGCCGGCGCGCTCGAGATCGAGGTCAGCGGCTCGGGCGCGGACGAGATCCCGCGAGACGGCTCGAACCTCATCGTGCGCACGATCGCTCACGTGTACGCCGACGCGGGGCGCCCGCTTCCCGGACTCCGCATCGTCGCGAACAACGGCGTCCCGCACGGTCGTGGCCTCGGGTCGTCGGGTGCGGCGGTCACCGCGGGCATCCTCGCCGCCAAGGGGCTGCTCGCGGGCGACGTTGAGTTCAGCGATGCCGACCTCCTCCGGCTGGCGACCGAGCTCGAGGGGCACCCGGACAACGTCGCCCCTGCACTGTTCGGCGGCCTCACGATCGCCTGGATGGGGGAGAAGGGTCCGCAGCACAAGAAGCTTCTCGTGCACCGCGGCGTATCGCCTCTCGTGCTCGTGCCGTCGTACACCATGTCCACGTCGAAGGCCCGCTCGCTGCAGCCGCCGCAGGTGTCGACGGCGGATGCCGTGTTCAACGTCTCGCGGTCGGCGCTGCTGATCGCGGCTCTCACGCAGAGCCCTGAGCTGCTGCTGGACGCCACGGCCGACCGCCTGCACCAGGACTACCGCGCCGAGGCGATGCCCGAGACGCAGCGCCTCGTGCAGACGCTCCGCCGCGCGGGCTATGCCGCGGTCGTCTCGGGAGCGGGACCCAGCGTGCTGGTGCTCGCCGACGGCCCTGGGAGCCGCCAGGACGCCGTGGAGGTGGCGAACGCCGCGGCCGACACCCCGTGGGAGTCGCTGCTGCTCGCGGTCGACGTGCGTGGTGGTACAGTGGGGGATCGAGCGGAGGGCTCCACGTAACTTTCGTGAATCTGGCCCCATTGCGTTCTGCAAGACCCGCACGCGAATCCCTCTGGCACAGTGCCATGGCCGGCTGACGCCGAGCGTCAGCCCGTGCGATCGCGCGCAGCACCCGCTGTGCGCGTCACGCTCACATCCCCGAGACCGAAGAGGGAGTACTCGTGGAGAACTTCTCCGAGACCCAGAACGATCAGGCTGCCCCGGTGGCCGAGGCTCCGGCGGCTGCCGCCGGTGCAGAGCAGACCGCTGAAGCCGCACCGGCGCGCAAGCGCGCCCCGCGGCGCGCGACGACGGCGACGGCGAAGGCCGCGGCTGAGAAGGCGGCGGCCGATGCTCCCGCAGCGGGCGACGAGGCGCCCGCCGCCGACGAAGCCGCGCCCAAGGCGAAGGCGCCGCGGCGCACCAGGGCGAAGAAGGCAGACGCCGAAGCAGTCGAGGCGCCGACCGGCGACACGACGTCCGCACCGGCCGCCGACGCACCGGCCGCGACCACCGCCGCGACCACCGCTGACTCCGCCTCGTCGAAGGATCGCGGCGACAAGCCGTCCGACACCGAGACCGCTCCTGCCGCGACGAAGCCGGCATCGCGCGGTCGCCGGGGTTCGGCGAAGTCGGCCAAGGCCGACGCCGAGGCGCCGGCCGAGCAGCAGTCCGAGGCCCCCGCCACGGACAAGAACGACCAGGCGCCTGCCGACAACGACGCGCCGACGCCCGCTGAGGCGCCCGAGCAGTCTGAGGGCGGCGGCGACGAGCAGGGCGGCCGCAGCCGGAGCCGTAACCGCAGCCGCAACCGCGGCCGCGGCCAGAACGGCAACGGCCAGAACGGCGAGCAGCAGAGCGCGCCTGCCGACGAGGAGCAGGGCGGCGGGAACGGCCGCAACCGCCAGCGGAACAAGCGCCGCGGCGGCGGCACGGTCGACGAGTTCGAGACCGAGATCGGCGAGGACGACGTCCTCATCCCGATCGCGGGCATCCTCGACGTGCTCGACAACTACGCCTTCGTGCGCACGACCGGTTACCTGGCCGGCCCCAGCGACGTGTACGTCTCGCTCGGCCAGGTCAAGAAGTACAACCTCCGCAAGGGCGATGCCATCGTCGGCGCCATCAAGCAGCCGCGTGAAGGCGAGCAGCAGGGCCGTCAGAAGTACAACGCGCTCGTGAAGGTCGACTCGATCAACGGCCTCTCCGTCGACGATGCGGCGAACCGCGTCGAGTTCGGCAAGCTCACGCCGCTCTACCCGCAGGAGCGCCTGCGCCTCGAGACCGCGCCCGAGAAGCTGACCCAGCGCATCATCGACCTCGTCGCGCCGATCGGCAAGGGCCAGCGCGGACTCATCGTCGCGCCGCCCAAGGCGGGCAAGACGATCGTGCTCCAGCAGATCGCCAACGCGATCGCGCAGAACAACCCCGAGGTGCACCTCATGGTCGTGCTCGTCGACGAGCGCCCGGAAGAGGTCACCGACATGCAGCGATCGGTGAAGGGCGAGGTCATCGCCTCGACCTTCGACCGTCCGGCGGAGGACCACACGACGGTGGCGGAGCTCGCCATCGAGCGCGCCAAGCGCCTCGTCGAACTGGGGCGCGACGTCGTCGTGCTGCTCGACTCGATCACCCGCCTCGGCCGTGCGTACAACCTCTCCGCTCCGGCATCCGGCCGGGTGCTCACCGGAGGTGTCGACGCCTCGGCGCTGTACCCGCCCAAGCGCTTCTTCGGCGCAGCGCGCAACATCGAGAACGGCGGATCGCTCACGATCCTCGCGACCGCGCTCGTGGAGACCGGCTCCAAGATGGACGAGGTCATCTTCGAGGAGTTCAAGGGAACCGGCAACAGCGAGCTGCGCCTGTCGCGCGCCCTCGCCGACAAGCGGATCTTCCCCGCGGTCGATGTCAACGCGTCGAGCACGCGTCGCGAGGAGATGCTGCTCTCGCCCGACGAGGTCAAGATCACCTGGAAGCTCCGTCGCGCCCTCGCGGGTCTCGACACGCAGCAGGCCCTCGAGGTCGTGCTGGGCAAGCTGAAGGAGACGCACTCGAACGTCGAGTTCCTCGTGCAGATGCAGAAGTCGATCCCGACGCTGCCTTCGGGTGCGCACGGGCACGACAGCAACATCCGCTGAGGCCTGCGTGTTCGAGTCCGTCCAGGCTCTGATCGAGGAGCATCGCCGGGTCCAGGAGGAGCTCTCCGATCCGGCGGTGCACGCCGACGCCGCGCGCGCCAAGCGCGTCAACCGGCGCTACGCGGAGCTGTCGCGCATCGTTGCGGCGCACGACGCCTGGATCGCGGCCTCGGACGATCTCGACGCCGCACGTGAGCTCGCGCGCGAGGACCCGGCGTTCGCCGACGAGGTCCCCGCGCTGGAGGAGGGTCTGCAGGCCGCGCAGGAGAGGCTGCGCCGGCTGCTCATTCCCCGTGACCCCGATGACGCCCGCGACGTGATCATGGAGATCAAGGCAGGGGAAGGCGGCGCGGAGAGCGCGCTGTTCGCCGCCGACCTGCTGCGGATGTACATGCAGTACGCCGCGTCGAAGGGGTGGAAGACCGAGCTCCTCGAGCGCAACGAGTCCGACCTCGGCGGCTACAAAGATGTCCAGGTCGCGATCAAGGGCTCGTCCAGCGACCCCGCACAGGGCGTGTGGGCGCACCTGAAGTACGAGGGGGGAGTGCACCGCGTCCAGCGCGTGCCCGCCACCGAGTCTCAGGGCCGCATCCACACGTCGACCACAGGGGTGCTCGTTTTTCCCGAGGTCGACGAGCCCGAGGAGATCCAGATCGATCAGAACGATCTGAAGATCGATGTCTTCCGGTCGTCGGGCCCCGGCGGCCAGTCCGTCAACACGACGGATTCGGCGGTGCGCATCACTCATGTGCCGACCGGGATCGTCGTGTCGATGCAGAACGAGAAGTCCCAGCTGCAGAACCGCGAGGCCGCCATGCGCGTTCTCCGCGCACGCCTCCTTGCGAAGCAGCAGGAAGAGCTCGAGGCGGCCGCGTCGGATGCGCGGCGCTCACAGATCCGCGGCATGGACCGCTCGGAGCGCATCCGCACATACAACTTCCCGGAGAACCGCATCGCGGATCACCGGACGGGGTACAAGGCGTACAACCTCGATCAGGTGATGGACGGAGCTCTGGATCCGATCATCGAGTCGGCGATCCACGCCGACGAGGAGGCCCGTCTCGCGGCCCTCGGCTCGGAGTCCTGACTCAGATCGAGTACTCGGGTGCCGTGAGCAGCGCCCGTGTGTCCTCGCCGGCGCTGCGCGCCCGTGGTTTGGCGGGGATCCCGACAAGCACGCTGTCAGCGGGGGCGTCCTTGGTGACCACCGCGTTGGCGCCGATGACCGTACCTGCGCCGATGGTGACGGGGCCGAGGATCTTGGCGCCGGCACCCACAGCGACCCCGTCGCCCAGGGTCGGATGCCGTTTGCCGGCGTCCCGGGTGCGACCGCCGAGGGTGACGCCGTGATACAGCATCACGTCGTCACCCACCTCGGCGGTCTCCCCGATGACCACCCCCATCCCGTGGTCGATGAAGAACCGTCGGCCGATCGTCGCTCCGGGATGGATCTCGATTCCGGTGAGCCAGCGCGTGATCTGCGAGCCCGCCCTGGCGAGCAGACGGAACCGCCGTCGCCAGAGTGCGTGCCAGATCCGATGCGCCCAGATGGCGTGCAGCCCGGGGTAGAGCAGAGCCACCTCGATCGCGGTGCGCGCCGCGGGGTCGCGCAGACGCGCCGCCGCGATGTCCTCGCGCATTCGACCGATCATGCCCATGTGCTGTTCAGTCCTCGCGGAGGTCCTCGAACAGGGCGGTGGAGAGGTAGCGCTCGCCCGTGTCCGGCGCGATGACGACGATGGTCTTGCCTGCGCTCTCCGGGCGCGCGGCGACCTTGAGCGCCTGCGCCACTGCCGCGCCGCTGGAGATGCCGACGAGCAAGCCCTCCTTGGCCGCGAGGTCGCGCGCCGTGGCGAGCGATTCGTCGAACTCAGCCGTGATGATCTCGTCGATCACGTCGCGGTCGAGGATGGGCGGCACGAAGTTCGGTCCGATGCCCTGGATCTTGGCAGGCCCGGGGTGGCCCTCGGAGAGGAGGGGGGAGTCCTTGGGCTCCACGGCGACGACCTTGACGTCGGGGTTCGCCTCCTTCAGAGCCTGGCCCGTGCCGGTGATCGTGCCACCGGTGCCGATCCCGGCGACGAACACGTCGACCTTGCCGTCGGTGTCGCGGAGGATCTCCTGAGCCGTGGTCTCACGGTGGATCCGGGGGTTCGCGGCGTTCTCGAACTGACGCGCCCAGACTGCGCCAGGCGTCTTCTCGATGATCTCCTGGAGGGCCTCGATCGCGCCCTTCATGCCCTTGGTCGGGTCGGTGAGCACGAGTTCGGCGCCGAAGGCCTTCAGCAGCACCCGGCGCTCCTTCGACATCGAGGCGGGCATCGTGAGGATCACCTTGTACCCCCGCGCCGCACCGACCATCGCGAGGGCGATCCCCGTGTTGCCGCTCGTCGCCTCGACGATCGTGCCGCCGGGCTTCAGCTCGCCGGAGGCCTCTGCTGCGTTGACGATGGCGATGCCGATGCGGTCTTTGACGCTCGACGCCGGGTTGTACGACTCGACCTTCACGAGCACGGTGGCGTCCAGACCCTCGGTGAGGTGGTTCAGGCGGACGAGGGGCGTGTTTCCGAAGGCGGTGGTGATGTCGGAGTGGATGCCGGGCATGGAGAAGCCTTTCCTGAGCGAGGTGACTGCGGGCACCAGCCTAGGGGAGCAGTATCCCGCTCCGGCCTTTGTGACACCTGGTTGCACTCTACGCTGGAACGCATGCCCGATCAGTCCCTCGCGGCGCTCCTCCGCGCCGCCGCCGAACGCCTGGCGGCCGCAGGGGTTCCCGACCCCGTCGTCGACGCCGAACTCCTCGCCGGGCATGTGCTCGGTCTCACCCGCGGTGCCGTGCAAGCCGCCGTGGTCCGCGGCGATGCGATCGACGACCGCGACGCGAGCTCGCTCCGCGCGCTGACCGAGCGCCGAGCGGGCAGGGAGCCGCTGCAGCACATCACGGGCATCGCGCCCTTCCGCCACCTCGAGCTGAAGGTGGGTCCCGGCGTGTTCGTGCCGCGTCCGGAGACGGAGACCGTCGTGCAGTACGCGATCGATGCACTCGCGAGCGCCTCGGAGCCCGAGCCGATCGGCATCGATCTCGGCACCGGGAGCGGGGCGATCGCGCTCGCGATGGCGACCGAGGTGCCGCATGCGTGCATCTACGCGACCGAGCTCTCGCCCGAGGCCTTCACATGGGCCGCGCGGAACACCGCGGGCGTCGCGAATCTGACACTGGTCAACGAAGACCTCCGCACGGCGTTCGGCGACCTCGCCGGCACGGCGTCCGTCGTCGTCTCCAACCCGCCGTACGTGCCGGATGCCGCGGTTCCGCGCGACCCCGAGGTCCGGCTGTTCGACCCTGCGATGGCCCTCTACGGCGGGGAGGACGGGCTCGACATCGTCCGCGTGATCAGCGCCAGGGCGCTGGAGCTGCTGCGTCCCGGCGGGATGCTCGTCCTCGAGCACGGCGAGCTGCAGGGGGAGCAGATCCGCGACATCCTCCAGGCGGACGGCTGGCGCGCCGCCGCTACACATCGCGACCTCACGGCGCGGGACAGGGCGACGACGGCTCTGCGGCCGTGACGGATGCTCGTCAACCCCTCAGGCCTCCCCGGTAAGATCGATCCGACATGTCCTCCATCTTCGATTGCGGCGACGACGCTCAGCTGCTCGCCGGCATGCGCCACGCCCGCCAGGCGATCAGCCGCGGCGAGCTCGTCGTCATCCCCACCGACACCGTCTACGGCGTCGCGGCCGACGCGTTCTCTCCGGCCGCGGTGCAGAAGCTCCTCGATGCGAAGGGGCGGGGCCGCAATCAGCCCCCGCCCGTGCTGATCGGCTCGAAGGAGACGCTCGCCGCGCTGGCGGAGAGCGTGCCGGAACCGGTCGAACGCCTCGTCGAGGCCTTCTGGCCGGGCGGACTCACCATCGTGCTTCCTGCGCAGCCTTCCCTCGTGTGGGACCTCGGCGAGACGAAGGGGACCGTCGCCGTCCGCATGCCGGAGGGCCGGGTGGTGCTCGAGCTCTTGGCCGAGACGGGGCCCTTGGCGGTGTCGAGCGCGAACCTGACCGGCAAGGAGGCTGCGGTGTCGGCGTACGATGCCGAGCGCATGCTGGGCGACAGCGTCGCGGTGTACCTCGCCGACGGCATGAGCCGTGACGGTGTCGCGTCGACCATCGTCGATGCGACCTCGCTCGTGAGCCGCGGCGCCGAACCAGGGCAGGGTGCGGTGCGGGTCCTGCGCGACGGCGCCGTGTCGCGGGCGCAGCTGCGCGAGGTCCTCGGAGACCTGCTCGAGCCCGACGAGCGGTCCGAGGACGGAGATTCGTGAAGCAGTACCTCTTCACGATCATCCTCACCGCCGTGATCACGTTCGCGCTGACGTGGGCGGTCTGGAGGCTGAGCCTCCGCTACAAGCTCTATCCCGGCATCCGGGAACGCGATGTGCACACCACACCGACGCCGCGTCTCGGCGGCGTGGCGATCTTCCTCGGCATCGCCACCGCGATCGGTGTGTCGGCGGTGAACCCGTTCTTCGCGACGATGTGGACGCCTCCGCGCACGATGTGGGCGATCCTGGCGGCGGCGCTGCTGATCGCCGTGATCGGCGTCGTCGACGATCTGTGGGACCTGGACTGGATGATCAAGCTGGGGGCGCAGTTCCTCGCAGCAGGGATCATCACCATCGGGGGAGGGCTGCAGATCCTCTCGCTGCCGTTCGGCGACATGCTCGTGTTCTCCAGCTGGTTGAGCATCACGATGACCATGTTCGCGATCGTGATCGTGATGAACGCCGTCAACTTCATCGACGGGCTCGACGGGCTGGTGGCCGGTGTCTGCCTGATCTCGAACGGCGTCTTCTTCGCCTATTCGTACATCGTCACGAGGGACAGCGGGGCCTCGAGCTTCTTCAACCTGTCGACGTTCCTCGCGGCGGTGCTGATCGGCGCCTGCCTCGGATTCCTTCCGCTGAACTGGAGTCCCGCGAAGCTGTTCATGGGCGACTCCGGCGCTCTCGTGATGGGGCTGCTCATGGCGACGTCGGCGATCTCGCTGACCGGCCAGCTCGATCCCTCGGTGATCGATCCTCAGCGCATCGGCCGGTCGGGTCTGCTCGGCGCGTTCATCCCGATCCTTCTGCCGCTGCTCGTCGTGCTCCTGCCGCTGCTGGACTTCGGTCTCGCCGTCCTCCGTCGCATGAGCGCGGGCAAGTCACCGTTCTCTCCCGACCGCAAGCACCTGCATCACCGGATGCTCGACCTCGGCCACCGGGATCGCGATGCCGTGCTGATCTTCTACGCATGGACGGCCGTCATCTCACTCGCCGTGCTGCTGATGTACGTCGGCGCGCGCGAGGACTGGCCGGGGCAGTACCTGCCCGGCGTGCTCTTCGGCGTCGTCGGGATCGCCGCATGCCTGGTGATCACCCTCAACCCCACCCGCCGCGGCACACCGGCGACGGGTGGCGCTTCCGATCAGAAACCCGTGGAGTCCTGATGAGCCCGAGTCCCGTTTCCAGCACGCCCATCCTGCGGCGCACCCTCATCTGGTCGGGGGTGGCCGCCGCTGTGCTCGCCGTCGTCGCCGGCGGCATCGGCTTCCTCGTCGCTCAGGGCTCAGGTCTGATCAGCGGACTGCTGGGCGTCGTCCTGGCAGCTCTCTTCCTCGCGATCACGGGACTCAGCATCCTCATCGCGAATCGCTGGTACGGCGACCCGCTCTACGTGCAGCTGTTCTTCGCGATCGTGCTCGGCGGCTGGCTGCTCAAGCTCGGGGTGTTCGTCGTCGTGATGATCGTGCTCCGCGGGCAGCCGTGGATCGAGCCGATGGTGTTCTTCCTGTCGATCGTGGCGGGTGTGCTCATGTCGCTCGTGATCGACGTGCTCGTGCTCATGCGCATGCGGCTGCCGCACGTGAGCGACACCTCGCTCCCCGCCGAAGCCCCAGAGGACGTCGCCCCCGGGGCGGAGAATCGTACTCCTCCGCACCGCTCGGGGGGGAGCGACGCGTCTTAGGAGACCCTCATATTCTGATAGGGTTGAACCGTGCCCGCCGCTCGTCCGCGAGCGCTTGCGCTGTGAAGCACACCGACCATCGTCGCCCCGGTTCTGACCGGTGCCCCGAAGCTGGAGCCCGCGCTGTTTAATCTTGCTGCGACCCTGACGCCACGACTCGCCAGTGATGGCGAGTTCCACGGACCTTCGATCGACGAGTTCTTCCCGGAGATCCTCTTCAACATCGCGGGGATCCCCGTCCACCGGATCCACCTCGTCCAGTTCATCTCGGTGGTCGCCATCGTGCTGATCCTCGTGCTCGGCACCCGGCGCATGACGATCGTGCCAGGACGCTTCCAGAGCGTCGTCGAGATGGGGCTCGGATTCGTGCGCAACGGCATCGCGCACGACCTGCTCGGACGCAAGGACGGCGACCGCTTCCTGCCGATCCTCACCACGATCTTCTTCATGGTGCTGTTCATGAACATCACCGGAATCATCCCGTTCCTGAACATCGCCGGCACGAGCATCGCCGCCGTCCCGCTGCTGCTCGCAGTGATCAGCTATGTGACCTTCATCTACGCCGGCATCAAGAAGAGCCCCGGCGGCTTCTTCAAGAACGCACTGTTCCCGTCGGGCGTGCCGTGGCCGGTGTACTTCATCGTGACCCCGATCGAGTTCATCTCGACGTTCCTCATCCGTCCCGTCACCCTCATGCTGCGACTCATGATGAACATGGTCGTCGGCCACATGCTGCTGGTGCTGTGCTTCTCGGCCACCCAGTTCTTCTTCTTCACCGCGGGCGGCGGCTGGGCTGCCCTCGGTGTCGGAACCCTCGCCTTCGGCGGCGCCTTCACCGTGTTCGAGGTGCTGGTCGCTGTTCTCCAGGCCTACGTCTTCACCGTCCTCACCGCGGTCTACATCCAGCTCGCGGTCGCAGAAGAGCACTGAGCGGGTCGGCAACTGCCGTCCCACCCAACGAAAGGAAAAACCCGTGGACGCAACTACGGTTCTCGCTGACATCAACGGCCACCTCGCGGCGGTCGGCTACGGTCTCGCAGCCATCGGCCCGGCCATCGGTGTGGGCATCGTCGTCGGCAAGACGATCGAAGGCGTCGCCCGTCAGCCCGAGCTGGCCGGCCGTCTCCAGGTCCTCATGTGGATCGGTATCGCCTTCACCGAGGCGCTTGCGTTCGTCGGCATCGCCGTCGGATTCATCCCCTTCCCGTAATCCGCACCGACTTCTGAAGGAGACAGGATGCTGAACGCTCTTGTCACGAACCTCGCGGCAGAAGGTGAAGCGCACAACCCGCTGATCCCCGCGTGGTACGACATCATCTGGTCGGCGCTGTGGTTCCTCGTCATCCTCATCGTCGTGTGGAAGATCGCCCTTCCCCGGCTCACGAAGATGCTCGATGAGCGGTCCGCCGCCATCGAGGGGAACATCGCCAAGGCCGACGAGGCTCAGAAGCAGGCGGAGGCCGCGCTCGAGGAGTACACCCGTCAGCTCGCCGAGGCGCGCACGGAGGCGGGCGAGATCCGCGAGGCCGCCCGTGAGGACGGTAAGAAGATCGTCGCAGAGGCCAAGGACGCCGCAGCCGCTGAGGCTGCGCGCATCACGGCGACTGCCCACACGCAGATCGAGGCGGAGCGCCAGGCGGCACTCGTCTCGCTGCGTTCGGAGGTCGGTTCGCTGGCTCTCGACCTCGCCGGCGGCGTGGTCGGCGAGACGTTGACCGACGACGCCCGCGCGACGGCCGTCGTCGACCGCTTCCTCGCGGACCTCGAGGCATCCGAGAAGGCGGCCAAGTAATGGGCAGCGCGACCACTCAGGCACTCGCGGCATCCGCTCAGGCGCTTGCCGCGGCGTCGGGCGTGAGCCTCGACACTGCGCGGGAGCTCTTCGCCGCCGCGCGCGCCGTGGGCGAATCGTCCCAGCTGAGCGGCGCGCTCGCCGACCCCTCGGCCACGCTGGCGGCGCGGCAGAACGTCGTCGGCGCCGTGTTCGGCGGGTTCTCCCAGAACACGCAGGACATCGTGAGGACGGCGGTCGCCGAGCGGTGGTCCTCCGCTGACGATCTCGTCGACGGCATCGAGGAACTCGCGATCCGCGCCGCCGCGATCGCGGAGCCGGATGCCGATGTCGAGGGCGAGCTGTTCGGATTCTCCCGCGTGATCGCGGCCAACTCGGAGCTCGAGCTGGCGCTCGGCAGCCGGCTCGGGGGAGAGGACGCCAAGGCCGCGCTGGTCGAGCGTCTCCTCGCCGGCGGTGTGAGCGCCGCGACGGCACTGATCGTGTCATCGCTCGTGCGTCAGCCACGCGAGCGTCGCGTGCGTCAGCTGCTGACCCGTGCGATCCGCATCGTGTCCAGCCAGCGCGATCGCCTCGTCGCCACGGTGCACACGGCGACCGCGCTCAGCGACGCGCAGCGCACCCGGCTCAGCGACGCGCTCTCGCGCCGTTACGGCGGCACGGTCACCCTGAACGTGGTCATCGACCCCGCGGTCGTCGGTGGTCTGCGCGTGCAGATCGCGGATGACGTGATCGACGGCAGCATCTCCGCCCGTCTCGCCGATCTTCGCCAGAAGCTCGCGGGCTAACACGAACTTCGCGCGGGAGACCGCGCACCCAGATACAAAGGGAAGACAATGGCAGAACTATCGATCAGCCCCGACGTCATCCGTGACGCGCTGAAGGACTTCGCCGCCGCCTACGAGCCCACCGGGGCTGCGGCGACCGAGGTCGGCACCGTCATCGACGCCGCTGATGGCATCGCGCACGTCGAGGGACTGCCCGGCGTCATGGCGAACGAGCTCGTCACGTTCGAGGACGGCACCAAGGGTCTCGCGCTGAATCTCGACGAGCACGAGATCGGCGTCGTCGTCCTCGGTGACTTCACCAACATCGAGGCCGGACAGGAAGTCACCCGCACGGGCGAGGTCCTCTCGGTCCCCGTGGGCGACGGCTACCTCGGTCGCGTGGTCGACCCGCTCGGCAACCCGATCGACGGCCTCGGCCCGATCGCCACAGAGGGCGTCCGTGAGCTCGAGCTGCAGGCGCCCGGCGTCATGCAGCGCAAGTCGGTGCACGAGCCGATGCAGACCGGCATCAAGGCCATCGACGCGATGATCCCCGTCGGCCGCGGCCAGCGTCAGCTCATCATCGGCGACCGCCAGACCGGCAAGACGGCCATCGCGATCGACACGATCATCAACCAGAAGGCCAACTGGGAGTCGGGCGACGTCAACAAGCAGGTCCGCTGCATCTACGTCGCGATCGGCCAGAAGGGCTCGACCATCGCCTCGGTGAAGGGCGCGCTCGAAGAGGCAGGCGCTCTGGAGTACACCACGATCGTCGCTGCTCCGGCATCCGACCCCGCGGGCTTCAAGTACCTCGCCCCCTACACGGGGTCGGCCATCGGCCAGCACTGGATGTACGGCGGCAAGCACGTCCTCATCATCTTCGACGACCTGTCGAAGCAGGCCGAGGCCTACCGCGCCGTCTCGCTGCTGCTGCGTCGTCCGCCGGGCCGTGAGGCGTACCCCGGTGACGTCTTCTACCTGCACTCGCGTCTGCTCGAGCGGTGCGCGAAGCTGTCCGACGAGCTCGGCGCCGGCTCGATGACGGGTCTCCCGATCATCGAGACCAAGGCGAACGACGTCTCGGCGTACATCCCGACCAACGTGATCTCGATCACCGACGGCCAGATCTTCCTCCAGTCCGACCTCTTCAACGCCAACCAGCGTCCGGCGGTCGACGTGGGCATCTCGGTCTCGCGAGTCGGTGGTGACGCTCAGGTCAAGTCCATCAAGAAGGTGTCCGGAACCTTGAAGCTCGAGCTCGCGCAGTACCGCTCGCTCGAGGCCTTCGCGATGTTCGCCTCCGACCTCGACCAGGCGTCGCGCCGTCAGCTGTCGCGCGGTGCACGTCTGACCGAGCTGCTCAAGCAGCCGCAGTACTCGCCGTACCCCGTCGAGGAGCAGGTCGTCTCGATCTGGGCCGGCACGAACGGCAAGCTCGACTCCATCGAGGTCGAGGATGTGCTGCGCTTCGAGCGCGAGCTGCTCGACTACCTGCGTCGCAACACGAAGGTGCTCGACACGCTGCGCGAGACGAACGTCCTCGACGACGACACGGTCGCCGAGCTCGAGAAGCACACGGACGCCTTCATCCTGGAGTTCCAGGGCGGCAAGGGACACGCCATCGGCGCACCCGGCCACGAGGAGCACGCCGCAGCCGAGGCTGAGGACGTCAACCAGGAGAAGATCGTCAAGGGTCGTCGCGCGTAATCGCGTGAGGTACTGATTCATGGGCGCTCAACTCAGGGTCTACAAGCAGAAGATCTCTTCTGCTCAGACGACCAAGAAGATCACGAAGGCGATGGAACTCATCGCGGCTTCGCGCATCCAGAAGGCGATGGCACGCGTCAAGGCGTCCACCCCCTTCGCGCGAGCCGTGACGAGGGCCGTGTCCGCCGTCGCGACGCACTCGAACGTCGACCACCCGCTCACGCGTGAGCCCGAGACGATCCGCCGCTCCGCGGTCGTGATCTTCTCGTCCGACCGCGGCCTCGCCGGAGCCTTCAACTCGCAGATCCTCCGTGAGGGTCTCGAGGTGGCGGAGCTCCTCCGGGAGCAGGGCAAGGAGCCGGTGTTCTACCTGATCGGTCGCAAGGCGGTCGGCTACTTCCAGTTCCGTGGGCTGTCCGCGGCGGCGGAGTGGACCGGTGACACCGACACCCCGTCCTTCCACACGGCAGAGGAGATCTCGGCCACGCTGCTCGAGGCGTTCGCGCGGGGTGGCGAGGCCGGCGGGGTCGACGAGATCCATCTCGTCTTCAACCGCTTCGTCAGCATGATGACGCAGGAGCCCGAATCGGTGCGCCTGCTCCCGCTGGAGATCGCGGAGGCCGACGACTCGGAGGCGGGCAGCACGGTCTACCCGCTCTACGAGTTCGAGCCGGATGCCGAGACGGTGCTGGACGCGATCCTCCCGGTCTACATCCAGAGCCGCGTCTTCAACGCTCTCCTGCAGTCGGCCGCCGCCAAGCAGGCGGCGACGCAGAAGGCGATGAAGTCGGCCAGCGACAACGCCGACAAGCTCATCACCGATTACACGCGCCTGCGCAACAACGCGCGTCAGGCGGAGATCACGCAGCAGATCGCGGAGATCGTCGGCGGCGCCGACGCCCTCGCCTCGAGCAAATAGACATCAGGAAAGAGACGAACAAATGACCACCACCGCCACGGCTGACAAGCCGGCGACCGCGGTCGTCGGGCGCGTCGCACGCGTCAACGGTCCGGTTGTCGACATCGAGTTCCCGCATGACTCGATCCCCGACATCTACAACGCGCTGAAGACCACGATCTCGATCGGCGACGAGTCGACCGAGATCACGCTCGAGGTCGCGCAGCACCTCGGTGACGACCTCGTCCGCGCCATCGCCCTGAAGCCGACCGACGGCATCGTGCGCGGCCAGGAGGTGCGCGACACGGGTGAGCCGATCACGGTTCCCGTCGGCGACATCACCAAGGGCAAGGTCTTCAACGTCATCGGCGAGGTGCTCAACGCCGAGCCGGGCGAGACCCTTCAGGTGACGGAGCGCTGGCCGATCCACCGCAAGGCGCCGAACTTCGACCAGCTCGAGTCGAAGACCACCATGTTCGAGACGGGCATCAAGTCGATCGACCTGCTCACGCCGTACGTGCAGGGTGGAAAGATCGGTCTGTTCGGCGGTGCCGGCGTCGGCAAGACCGTGCTCATCCAGGAGATGATCCAGCGCGTCGCGCAGGACCACGGTGGCGTGTCGGTGTTCGCCGGTGTCGGTGAGCGCACCCGTGAGGGCAACGACCTCATCCACGAGATGGAGGACGCCGGCGTCTTCGACAAGACGGCCCTCGTGTTCGGTCAGATGGACGAGCCGCCGGGGACGCGTCTGCGCGTCGCGCTGTCGGCCCTCACGATGGCGGAGTACTTCCGTGACGTGCAGAAGCAGGACGTGCTGCTCTTCATCGACAACATCTTCCGCTTCACGCAGGCCGGTTCCGAGGTCTCCACGCTGCTGGGCCGCATGCCCTCGGCTGTGGGCTACCAGCCGAACCTCGCCGACGAGATGGGCCTCCTGCAGGAGCGCATCACCTCGACCCGCGGTCACTCGATCACCTCGCTGCAGGCGATCTACGTGCCGGCCGACGACTACACCGACCCGGCTCCGGCGACGACCTTCGCCCACCTGGACGCCACCACGGAGCTCTCGCGCGAGATCGCGTCGAAGGGTCTGTACCCGGCCATCGACCCGCTGACCTCGACGTCGCGCATCATGGACCCCCGCTACCTGGGCGAGGACCACTACCGCGTCGCCACCACGGTCAAGCAGATCCTCCAGAAGAACAAGGAGCTGCAGGAGATCATCGCCATCCTCGGTGTCGATGAGCTCTCCGAGGAAGACAAGATCGTCGTGGCGCGTGCCCGTCGCATCCAGCAGTTCCTCTCGCAGAACACCTACATGGCGAAGAAGTTCACGGGTGTCGAGGGATCGACGGTTCCGCTCAAGGAGACCATCGAGTCGTTCGACGCGATCTGCCGCGGTGACTTCGACCACGTCGCAGAGCAGGCGTTCTTCAACGTCGGCGGCATCTCCGATGTCGAAGAGGCGTGGGCGAAGATCCAGAAGGAGAACGGCTGACCATGGCGCTGCACGTCAGCCTCGTCTCCGCTGAGGCGGAGGTCTGGACGGGAGAGGCGAACCTCGTGGTCGCCAAGACCGTCGAGGGCGAGATCGGCTTCATGTCCGGCCATGAGCCGGTGCTGGCCATCCTCGCCGAGGGGCAGGTTCGGATCACCCAGGCCGATGGCACCAAGGTGCTCGCGAACGCGCAGGACGGATTCCTCTCGATGGAGGGCGATGTCCTGACGATCGTCGCAGGCAACGCGGCGCTCATCGCCTGATCAACCCTTCTCACGTCCGCCTCGCGGGACCGGGCCTCGCCCGGATCCGCGAGGCGGACGTCTGCGTCTGCGAGGTGTCATGAAGGTCCTTCTCCCGCCGTCCGAGACGAAGCGCCCCGGCGGCGATGGGGCGCCGATCGATCTGGACGCGCTCGACCTGCCATCGCTGCGCGATCACCGGCGGCAGGCCATCGAGGCTCTGATCGACCTCTCCCGTGACGAGGACGCTGCACGGCGCGTGCTCAAGCTCAGCGACCGGCAGGTGGAGGACATCGCCCATAACAGCGCTCTGCTGTCGGCCCCGACCATGCCCGCAGTCGACCGGTACACCGGGGTGCTCTTCGACGCGCTGGATGCCGCCTCCCTTTCCACGCAGGCTCGTCGCTGGCTGGGCGCGCACGTCTGGATCCACTCGGCGCCCTTCGGGCCGGTCGGTGCGCTGGACGGCATCCCCGTCTACCGTCTCGCGGCGGGGACGGCGCTGCCTGGCGTCGCCCCGCTCCGACGGCACTGGGCCGACGCGACGTCATCCGCGATCGCCCAGGTCCGTCCGTCGTTCGTGCTGGACCTTCGCAGCGAGGCATATGTCGCGCTCGGCCCGGTACCGGCATCCCTGGCCACCGTGTACGTACGGGTCGTGACCGAGCAGGGGAGAGCGCTCAACCACTTCAACAAGAAGTCGAAGGGTCTTCTCGTGCGTGCCCTGGCCGAGGACCGACCGCGCGTCGGGTCGCTCCGGGCGTTCCTGGCGTGGGCGGAGTCGCGGAGTCTTACGGTCAGGGTCACGGATTCGCCTGGCATCGTGGAGCTGGTCGTCGCCGGATGACGCCGCATGACGGATGGGGAATTCTCCCCGCCCGGGTCGTTGCCACCGTTCTGGTCATATGGGAGAGTAGTGCTTGCTCCGGCCCATGACGGGCCACACAAGGAAGGACATTCCATGTCGAACGATGCAACCGGTCCCGCAGACCCGAACAACGGTGATCTGACCGGCGCGGCGAACGTGCCGCCGGCACCGCCTGCACCGCCCGCCCAGCCCGCCGGGGCGCAGCCTCCGACCGGTGCTCCGACTCCGCCCGCGCAGGGCGCTCCCGCATACGGCCAGCCTCCGCAGGGTGCTCCGGCCTACGGCCAGCCCGCAGGTTACGGCCAGCCCGCTCCGGGTGCCCCCGGTTACGGCCAGCCCGGCTACGGTGCTCCCGCAGGTGCTCCGTACGGCGCTCAGCCCGGATACGGCGCGCCCGTGCAGAGCAACATCACGCTGAACCTGTGGCTCTCGGTGTTCTTCAGCTGGCTTCCCGCCCTGATCTTCTACCTGGTCGAGAAGGACAAGGTCGCTCCCAACTATCAGCGGGCCAACGCGGCGAACCTGAACTACCAGATCATCGTCGTCATCGCCTACGCCGCGGTCGGCATCCTCAGCGTCGTGACGTTCGGCATCGGTGCGATCCTGTACTTCGTGCTGTGGATCGGGCAGATCGTCATCGGAATCATCCATGCGGTCAATGTGCCGACGCAGCTGGCATCGGGGCAGGAGGGCAAGTTCTACCTCGCCCCGGCCTGGGTCAAGTAACGTCGTATCGAAGGGTTCCCGGTCCACGGCCGGGAGCCCTTCGTCGTTCCCGGGAAACCGCCGCAGGCGATGACGTTGATTCGATAACGTGGAGTCATGCTCACGTCGCTGCGCCCGATCGGCGCGTCCGGTCTCCGCGCCGAGTCCACTACGATGTGTGTGTATCCTGAGGCCCCACGACTCGCCGCAGGCAATTCGGAGGCAGTACGTGGCTGAGACGACGACGAAGACCTATAGCGTCGCGGTCGGCGACCGGCGGCTGCAGCTCTCGTGGGCAGGGACGACCGATGTCGGACGCCGACGCGAGACCAACCAGGACGACTTCTACGCGGAGTATCCGCTCTTCGTGGTCGCCGACGGCATGGGCGGACACGCGGGTGGCGAGATCGCCAGCCAGAGCACGGTCAAGCGTCTGCAGGCCGTCGTCGCCACCGGAACCGTCGAGCGTGGTGCGATCGAGAGCGCCCTGGAACTCGCCGTCAACGACATCGCAGAGCACCCGGACACCACCGACGAGGGTACGGGCACCACGCTCACGGGCATCTTCCTCGAGTTCGCAGACGGAGAGCCGCACTGGGTATCGCTCAACATCGGCGACTCGCGCGTCTATCTCCTGCGGGAAGACCGCCTCGTGCAGGTGACGACCGATCACTCGGTGGTGCAAGAGCTCATCACGGCGGGCAAGCTCAGCCCGGAGGAGGCTGAGGGGCACCCCTACAGCAACGTCATCACGCGGGCGGTCGGGGCCAGCGAGCTGAACGCTCCCGACTACGTCACGATCGACCTGCGGGCGGGCGATCGCTTCGTGATCTGCTCGGACGGGCTCACCAAGGAGCTCACCGACTATGGGATCCAGCACTTCCTGCGGGAGAACGCCGACCCGGCTGCGGCGGTGCAGGCGATGCTCGCCGCGGCCCTGGAGAACGGCGGACGCGACAACGTGACCCTCATCGTCGTCCAGGTCGACGACGACTCGTCCTCCACATCCGGCGAGTAACTCGAATTCTGCCGGATCGTGGCGGCCGGTTGTGGAGAGCGCTCTGGCTGCTTCGCCGATGAGCTCGACTAGGGGGCATGGATTCTCTCCCGATCGTCCTCCCCGCCGAACCCGTCGAGCCGAAACGCCCACCCGTTCCGTTCATGGCAGCGCTGGTGCCGGTCGTCGCGGGAGTCATCCTGTGGCTCGTCACCGGGGCGCTCCTCGCTCTCTGCTTCTCCGCGCTGGGGCCGGTGATGGTCTGCGCCTCCCTGATCGACGGAGCTCGCGTGCGCCGAGTGGCCCGCACCCGGGCGCGCTCCGAGCACGACGCGGCCTGGGCGCAGGCCGAAGACGATCTGCGGCGCAGGCACGCAGACGAGAGGGAACGGCAGAGGCGGCGTTTCCCGGACGTGGCAGGGTGCCTCGCAGAACCGCCGCTGCGCAGCGCTGAACCTCTGGACCGCGACGTCGTCATCGTCGTGGGCAGCGGAGACCGTCCCAGCACGGTGCGCGCCACGGGTGCGGACAGCACGCGGGCGCGGGAGTTCCAGGAACGATGCGGAACGCTCACGGACGCGCCGGTCACCGTGCCCCTGGGTGGGGGAGTGTGCGTGCGTGGAGCCGCACCCGTCAGGGCAGCCGTGGTCCGAGCGCTCGCTGCGCAGCTGTGCCTTCGGTTCAGTCCGGCGCAGCTCGCGCTCACAGGGGAGAGGGACGCGCTCGCGGCGCTCGGCCTCGACGGCTTCCCGCACGTCTCCGCGGCGCGTCACGGGGGACTGAGGGTCCGGATCGGATCGGCGAGCGAGGGCGTGCGGGATGCAGATGCGGTGATCTGCTTCGCGGGCCTCGACGAAGACGTGCCCGATGGCGTCACGACCGTGCTCGATGTCACGGAGCCGCGGCGCGCAGAGCTCCGGACACCGTCGACGGTGCTCCGCGTGGAGGCCGAGGGGGTGTCGTTCGACCAGGCGTGCGGCATCGCGGCCTCGGCGGCCGCAGGGGCCGAGTCCCCGGCCCTTCCCGATTCCATCGCGCTGGCCGATCTCTCCCAGCCGACGTCGGATGCGGGACTCCCGGCTGCGCTGGGGCGGGGTGAGAGCGACGACGTCGTCCTCGACATCGTCGAAGACGGTCCCCATGCCATCGTGACCGGGACCACCGGGACGGGCAAGAGTGAGCTGCTCGTGTCGTGGGTGTCCGCGATCGCGGCGACGCACGGTCCGTCCGAGGTCAGCTTCGTGCTCGCCGACTTCAAAGGCGGTACGGCCTTCGAACCGCTGCGGGCTCTCCCTCAGGTCGCCGCGGTGATCACCGACCTGGATGACGCCGGCGCCAGGAGAGGGGTGTCGAGCCTGACGGCGGAGCTGCGTCGTCGGGAATCCGCACTCGCCTCCGCCGGAGCACGCGACGTGGGCTCCGCCGGTCTGTCGCGGCTCGTCATCGTCGTCGACGAGTTCGCAGCCCTCGTGCAAGAGCACCCGGACCTCGCTGCGGTCTTCACTGACATCGCGGCGCGCGGGCGCGCCCTGGGAATGCACCTCATCCTCGGAACGCAGCGTGCGTCAGGTGTGATCAGAGATGCGCTCGCGGCCAACTGCCCGCTTCGCGTGAGCCTGCGCGTCGCCGAGGCCTCGGAGAGTCGGTTGATGCTGGGCACCGATGCGGCGGCGGAACTCGCCGGCGGCGCACCCTCCCGCGGCCTCGCGCTCGTCCGTCGTCCGCAGGACGCCGGGCCGTGCGCGATGCGGGTGGCGCTGACCAGCCCGGGTGACCTTCGCCTCATCGCGGCGAGGTGGGCGACGGCCGAACCCGCGGCGAGCCCGTGGCTGGCGCCGTTGCCGCACGTGATCGCCCTTCGTGAGCTGCACGCTCATCGGGGAGGCGATGCCGTGGTGCTCGGACGAGCCGATGTTCCCGAGCGGCAGCAGCAACCCGAAGAGATCCTCCTCGTGGGGCAGCAGCGGGGGCTCGTCGTCCTGGGGGCACCAGGCACGGGGCGGACCTCGCTCCTGCGTGCGATCGCGGCGCAGCGCCCTGACGCCCTCTGGATGCCTCACGACGGCGAGGCCGCCTGGGATGCGCTGCACGCGATCGCGGAGGGGAAGCGCGACGCGCCCGCACTCGTGCTCTGCGATGACCTGGATGCGCAGTTGGCGCAGCTCCCGCCGGAATTCGCGCAGGTGTTGGCCCATCGGTGGGAGCACCTGGTGCGCAGCGCCGCCGGTACGACGTTCGTGCTGACGGCCGCACGCTGCACAGGTCCCGCCGGCCGCATTCTCGACCTCCTGCCTGCGCGAGCGCTCCTGCGCATGCCGAGTCGCGTCGAGCACGTCGCAGCGGGCGGAGAGGCGTCAGGGTTCGACTCTGACCGCCGACCGGGGCGGGCGCTGTTCGGCGGACGTGAGGTACAGCTCGCCTGGGTGGGCGAGCAGGAGGTTCCCGCCCCGACGCTCGCTATGGATCCTGCTCCGTGGGCCCCCCGCGCCGACGTCTCTGCGCTCGTGACTCCCGCGGCCCAGGCGGTGGTGCATCGACTGGCGCAGGCGTACCCCGAATGCGAAGTCAGGCCGGTCGCGCCCGAAGCCCCGGTGCGCGGCGACAGACCGGTCCTGCTCGTCGCAGAGGCCGACACCTGGCAGCGCAACTGGGCGCTCTGGCAGCGGGTGCGCGACACGGGAGAGGCGCTGATCCGCGCGGAGTGCGCAGCAGAGCTCCGACAGCTCGGCGGAGTACGGGAAACCCCTCCCTATGCGCGAACGCACGCGGGCCGCGCGTGGTCGCTCACGGCGGATGCGGGTATCACCCGTGTGGTGATCCCTGCGCTCGTCGGTGGAGGGTGACCGGGCTCAGAGGGCGGGCGAGACCCGGACGCGCCCCACCTCTTGTCCGCCTCCGACGACGGAGAGGCCCAGCGAGGCGTCGAGTTCCGTGACGACGTCCTCACTGAGCGCACCTGCGCGGGCGAGGAGGGTGGCTGCCACGATGGTCGACGCCCGAGCGCCGCCGTCGAGCATCTTGAGAGCGGTGGTCGTGCCGTTCGGCGCGACCATCACCATCACGCCTTCAGCGCCGCCCTTGGCGAAGACGCCGAGCTTCTCGATAGCGACGGTGTCGGGGCGTCCGGGGCCCTCGATCGTCCACGGGTTCTCACGCACGGCCCGCACGAGCGAACCGGCGACCCTGTGCAGTGCGAACGGAGAGCGCTCCGAAGCGCTTCCGATGCGATGGATGGCGCGCGCGAGACCGGTGAGCGTGACCGCGTGAACGGGAGCGCCGCACCCGTCGACCGACGTGTGAGCGACCTTCTCACCCGTCAGCCGCTCGACGACGTCGCGGATGTGCGTCTGCAGCGGATGCGCGGGGGCGAGGTACCCGGCGGTGGCCCATCCCGTCGCCGTGCAGGCACGGAGCATGGCGGCGTGCTTTCCGGAGCAGTTCATGCGGATCCGCGCGGGCGCGCCGTGTTCGCGAACGAGATCGTCGCGCGTCGCCGTGTCGCCGGGCCACGCGGGCGGGCAGCCCAGATCGTCCTCGGTGAGCCCGCCCTCGGTGAGCACGTCGCGCACGACGGCCGCGTGCCGGTCGGTGCCCACGTGGCTCGCCGTCGAGAGAGCCAGCTGGACTCCTTCCAGCGGTGCGCCCGCCGTGATGCAGGCGACGGCCTGAAGCGGCTTCAGGCTCGAGCGGGGAAGGATGAGCGCGTCCGTGGCGCCGTGCCGAGCGACCACCTCGCCGTCCGCGGAGAGCACGACGGCGGCACCCGCGTGGCGGGACTCGACGAATCCGCTCCTCTCGACGACGGCGAGTTCGACGGCATCCTGAACAGTGAGTGTCTCCGGCACCCATCAAGACTATCGCCGCCGTGTAGGAGCCTTCGGACAGGTGCGCGCGACGGCGGACGGGCTCGCTGTCCGAGGCCGCTGGCAGACTGGGGGGATGGCAGCTCATCCCCTCGGAGAACACCGTTACGCGCTCACAGCCACCTGGGCCGGCAACACGGGGACGGGTACGAGCGGCTACCGCGACTACCGCCGCGACGTCACCCTCGAGGTCGAGGGCAAGCCCGAGATCCTCGCCTCGTCCGACAAGCCGTTCCGCGGCGACCCGTCGCGATGGAACCCCGAAGACCTGCTCTTGGCCTCCCTGTCGGAGTGCCACCTGTTGTCGTACCTCCACGCGTGCGTCGTGGCGGGCGTGGTCGTGGTCGGCTACCGCGACACCGCATCCGGTCTCATGCGCGAAGACGGTAAAGGCGGAGGCTCCTTCGTCGAGGTCGTCCTGCGCCCGCACGTGGTCGTGGCCGACACTTCGATGATCGAGGCAGCGGAACGCGCCCATCAGCAGGCCAACGAATGGTGCTTCATCGCGAATTCGATGAACTTCCCGGTGCGGCACGAAGCGACCGTGATCGCCGCCGACTGAGCGGGTCAGCGCCGTTCGTGCGGCAGGGCCTTCTTGATCTTCTCCAGCGTGTTCTGCGGGGGAGCCTCGTTGTAGGTCCCCGCCAGCTCCTGCCCGGAGAGCGCGTGGATGGCAGCCATGATCTCGTCGGTGGCCTGTCGGCGCGCGCGGCCGCTCGTCGCGGGGCCGAGCGGCGTGAGATCGAGCGGGCGCCCGAATCGCACGGTCACGCGCTCGCGCATCGTTGGCATCTTCGCGCCGACCGGCATCACCTTGTCCGTGCCGATGAGCCCGACGGGCACGACCGGCGCGCCGGTCTGGAGTGCGAGGAACGCCACCCCCGTGCGTCCCTTGTAGAGCCGCCCGTCAAGCGAACGGGTGCCCTCGGGGTACAGTGCGACCGCGAGTCCGTCGTCGAGCAGCTGGCGCTGCAGGTCGAGGGCGTCGAGCGCGGCCTGACCGGCGCCTCGGCGCACCGGGATGGCGCCGATCGCTTCGAAGAACGTCTTGCTCGCCCAGCCGGAGAAGCCCGTGCCCTCGAAGTAGCTCGACTTGGCGAGGAAGTGCACCGGACGGGGAGCCGCCACGGGGATCGCGACCGAATCGATGAACGAGAGGTGGTTGCTCGCGAAGATGACAGCGCCCTCTCGGGGGACGTTCTCGCGTCCTTCGATGCGCGGCCGGTAGAGCATGCGGGCCAGCGGGCTGATGAGCGTGCGGCCGAGGGCGTATGTGAGTCCGGCGTGTCGGGGCCGGGGCGCCTCTGCGGGCGAGGATACGGGCTCCGCGGACTGCTCAGAGGTCATTCGAACAGGCTACTCCCGGGTGCATTCCCCTGTCGGAATGCACGTGCAGCGCCGCGCCTCCCAGCACAGGCCAAGGCAGATGGGAGATGATGGGGTGTCCCGCCCGCGATCATCGAGGTTCTCTGTGCGCACGCGTCCGCTCATCACCCTGTCCACCGTCGCTGCGGCGACCCTGCTCCTCGCCGGGTGCTCGGGCACCCCGGCGCCCGAGGCGACGAGCACGGAGACGCCGGCCGCCGAGGCCTCCTGCATCCTCGATCTGACGTCGGATGCCGCCTCGGACGCCGTCTCGGTCGAGGGCAGCGGCGCCGATGCGAAGATCACGGTGCCGGCAGGCACCGAGATCACCGAGGCGAAGCGCACCGTGCTCTCCGAGGGCTCCGGCGTCGAGGTCAAACCGGGCGATCTGGTGTCTCTCCGATACCAGCTCGTCGACGCGGTGACGAATGAGGTACTGAGCACGTCGGAACGCGGCGAGGACGGCGTGCTGCCTGCCCTGTTGCCCGCGGAGCAGCCGCAGCAGGCGATGGTCGATCCGACGCAGTCGCCCGCGTTCACGGTCGCGGCAGAGTGCCTTCCGGTCGGATCGAGCGTGGTGCTGACGATGCCCGGGTCGGAAGACGGCTCGCAGCATGCCTCCGTGCTCTACGTCGAGACGATCGACGAGCTTCCGCTGACCGCGTCCGGCAAGGCCGTCGCGGCGACGGAGGGCATGCCCGAGGTCGAGCTCGACGACGAGGGCGCACCGACGATCACCATCCCTGACGGCGACGCGCCGACCGAGACGAAGGTCGCCGTGCTCAAGGAGGGCGACGGTCCGGTCGTCGCATCCGGCGATCTCGTGACGGTGCAGTACCGCGGCGTGAAGTGGTCGGACGGCAGCGAGTTCGATTCGAGCTGGTCGCGCGGCGCGCCCTCCCAGTTCCAGACGACCCAGGTCGTCACCGGCTTCAAGACGGCTCTCGAGGGGCAGAAGGTCGGTTCGCAGGTCGTCGTCGAGATGCCGCCGGCTGACGCCTACGGCGCGTCGGAGGGCCACGAGCTGCAGAAGGAATCGCTCGTCTTCGTCGTCGACATCCTCGCGACCACGCCCCTCGAGCAGCCGGCGCAGTAGGCCAGGGCAGCCGGGGCGGTGTCATAGGCTGGCGGCATGCGTCGCATCATCGTCCTCGGCTCGACCGGCTCCATCGGCACTCAGGCGCTCGACGTCATCCGCGCGAACCCACGGCGGTTCGAGCTCGTCGGACTCGCCGCAGGGTCCAACGCCGAGCTCTTGGGCGAGCAGGCGGATCAGTTCCACGTCGAGGACACGGCACTCGGTGCTGCCGAGGCGGAGCAGCTCGTCCGCGACGTCGATGCCGATGTCGTCCTCAACGCGATCACGGGCTCGATCGGCTTGGGCGCCACGCTCGCCGCTCTGAAAGCCGGCCGCACGCTCGCGCTGGCGAACAAGGAGTCGCTCATCGTCGGCGGCGAGCTCGTGCTCGACGCCGCAGCGCCCGATCAGATCGTTCCGGTCGACTCCGAGCACTCCGCGCTCGCCCAGGCTCTGCGCAGCGGCACGCACTCCGAAGTCCGCCGGCTCGTCGTCACCGCATCCGGAGGCCCTTTCCGCGGACGCTCCCGGTCGGAGATGGCAGACGTCACGTCGCAGCAGGCCCTTGCGCACCCCACCTGGAACATGGGCCGGGTCGTCACCACGAACTCCGCGACCCTCGTGAACAAGGGGCTCGAGGTGATCGAGGCACACCACCTCTTCGACGTCGACTACGACGACATCGATGTGGTGGTGCATCCGCAGTCGATCGTGCACTCCATGGTGGAGTTCATCGACGGGTCCACCATCGCTCAGGCGTCGCCGCCCGACATGCGGCTCCCGATCTCGCTGGCGCTGGATTGGCCGAACCGCGTCGGTGGCGTAGGGGCCCCGCTGGACTGGTCGACGGCCACGTCGTGGAGCTTCGAGCCGCTCGACGACGAGGCCTTCCCGGCGGTCGCACTCGCCAAAGCCGTCGGGCGCGCAGGCACGACCTTCCCGGCCGTGTACAACGCGGCCAACGAGCAGGCCGTCGATGCGTTCCACGAGGGCCGCCTCCCCTTCCTGGGCATTGTCGACACCATCGCTCGCGTGGTCGACGCCCACGAGCCGCCGTCCACGCTCACCGTTGCCTCGTTGGCGGAGGCAGAAGCGTGGGCGCGGCGCGAAGCCGACCGCCTCATCTCCGCCTTGTGACCACATGTCGGCCGGCGGGCCACTCGTGATGTGCGGGCGAGGGGATCAGTCCTCGTCGGCGTACGGCACCGGCCAGCGGGAGTCCGGGACGGGCCATCCGGCCGCCTTGAGCGCTCGACGCGCGAGCTCGCGGGCCGAGTAGGGGGTGCGGACGCCACGGATGTCCCGGTAGTCCTGGTGCCCGGGGCCGGCCCACAGGATGGCGTCACCCTCTCCGACGAGTGCGACCGCCTCGACGATCGCACGTTCGGGCGGCGAGAACTCGTAGATCTCGGCATCCGGGCGCGCACGGCGGGCGCCCTCGACGAGCGTCGCCCTGATCGCGTCGGGGTCTTCGAATCGCGGGTGGTGGTCGGTGATGACGAGGATGTCGCTTCCTTCCACGGCCGTCCGCGCCATGTCGAACCGCTTCGTCGTGTCCCTGTCGCCATCGGCGCCGAAGAGCATGAGGACCCGACCTGGCGTGACGCGGCGCACGGCCGCGAGGGTCTTCTCGAACGCGTCGGGGGAGTGGCCGAAGTCCACGAAGACGGCGGGGCCGGTGTCGCCGGAGACCAGCTGTGTACGGCCGGGAAGGGAGGCCTTGATGCCCCCGTCGCGGGTGAGGGCCGCGACGATCCGCTCCCACGCGTAGCCGCCTTCGAGGAGCATGACGATGGCGAGGCCCGCGTTGGCCGCCATATGCGGTCCGATCACGGGGACAGTGGTGGTGAGCGCGCCGGCGGGTCCCGACAGCGTGAACGTGGTGCCCGTGGCCCGCTCGTCGTCGATGCTCACGACCCAATCGGCGCGTGCGGCGGCATCCGGATCGACGGCGATGGCGGGGGTGCCAACCGTGACCACGGGGATGCCCGCACGCTCGACGACGTGCGCCCCCGCCGGCGAGTCCAGACAGACGACCCCGCGCCGGGCGCGGTCGGGCTGGAACAGCGGGAGCTTGGCCTCGAAGTACTCCTCCATGTCGGCGTAGTCGTCGAGGTGGTCGTGGCTGAGGTTCGTGAAGCCCGCGACATCGAAGACGATGCCGTCCACGCGGTGCCGGGACAGCGCCTGAGCGCTGACCTCCACCGCCACGGCCTCGACATCACGCTCGCGCATCAGGGCGAGCAGCGCGTGCATCTCGGATGCCTCCGGCGTCGTGAGGCGCGAGACGATGACCTCGCCGGCGATGTGACGCTCCGCCGTCGATGACAGACCCGTCACGACGCCGAGCTGTTCGAGGACGCCCGCGAGGAGGTGCGAGACGCTCGTCTTGCCGTTGGTCCCTGTCGTCCCGAAGAGCAGCGGCAGCGGATCGTCCGCACCCGTGCCGTACACCCACGCGCTCAGCGCGCCGAGCACTCCCCGCGGGTCGTCGACGACGACGATGGGGAGACCCGTCGATGCCGCGACGTCTGCTCCCGCCTCATCCGTGATGATCGCGACGGCGCCCTTGTCTGCGGCGGTCTGGGCGAACTCCGCTCCGTGGCGGTTCACGCCCTGGATCGCGACGAACGCCTCGCCCGCACGCAGATCGGCGGTGGCGAGGGTGATGCCCGTGACGGCGACGCCGTCGAGGTCGCCGCGCACGGCACGGGCGAATCGGGAGGCCAGTTCGGACAGCTCGCGCCTGGGCGGGTTCGCGGGGCGGAGCACGGGAGGCAAGCTCGGTTGTTGTTCAATCGACATGTCTCGTCCATGTTCTCACGACGGCGCACGGATCACCGCGTGGCGCCGTCGCCGCTCCGGCGCGCCGGCACTCGGTGCTGCCGCGCCGCGACCCCGAACGGATGCCGGGGCCACGGCGCAGGCATCACACGCGGCGTCGCAGGGCGACCAGCGCGACGATCAACGCCGCGACGCCGGCGACCAGCCCACCCGCTCCGAGCAGCATCCCGGCCGCGTCGGGAGCGGCAGCGGCCTCATCCGAAGCAGCACCCGCCGACGTCTCCGCACCATGAGCCGCGTGTCCTGCGTCGTCCGAAGACGCGTTCACGGTCACGACCGGGGCCGGCGCGTCGAGGCTGTGCGGGTCCTCGCCCTTCTCAGCGACCTGCGTCCACTCCGTACTGCCCTCGACGCAGGTCTGCACGACCGGGAAGACGAGCGTGTCGGGGGTGTCCTCGTCCAGGCCGACCGACATGCTGACGGCACCTCGGAGGTCGATGGGTACGGGTGTGAGGGCCGTGTACGTGACGGCGCTCACCAGCCCGTCCGCGCCGCGCTCGACGTCGATCGACCAGTCACCGTCCATCGTGGGGGCGACCGAGGCGAGCCCGTCGGGGATCGTGATGCGCAGCGACGTGGTCGGTGACGTCTCGCAGCCGTGGGAGAATGCGAAGGTGAGGACGCCGTGGTCCCCGGCCGCCAGCTCGTCGGGGCTGACGGTGACGTGTGCGCTGGCCGATGCGGGGACGGCGATGGCGAGGGCTGCGCCGGTGAGGACGGCAGCGGTGAGAGGGGTGCGCAGAGAACGCATGGTGATACTCCTGTCGGTGATGTGTGCCTGATGCGGGCGCGCTGAAACGCGCGCAGACCGCGAGAGACGCCGTCGAGCGGCGGTGAGGGGTCAGGCGACCGCAGGAGGCCCGCGCCGGGAGACGCTGGACGCGCTGAGTGCGACGGACGGGGCGCCGTCGTCGCTCCGCAGCGGCAGCGGCGGGTCGTTCGGCGCAGGAAGGACCGTCTCCGCACGTCGCAGCACGGCGCGGACCCACCGCGCCACGACCGCGGCGATGCCTTCGCCGTGCCACAGCAGGAATGTCGTGACGGCGGCAGCCAGGGCATGCCCGGCCAGCATCGGCGCATCGGGCATCGCTGCGATGGCCACGGACCCGAGAGCCGGAAGATGGTGCGCGTGCACGGCAGGCATGGCGCCACCGCCGGCGGGCGCGCCCAGCACCTGGAAGACGAGATGGAAGACGCCCTGGCTCACGATCACCGTCGCCGCGGTGCGGAGCCGCGACGCGCGTGGGCCGACGAGCAGCGCCGCCACGGAGATGAGGAACGCGGCGAGGGCGAGGACGAGCAGCGGATGCGGTGCGGGGCCGCCGGCGACCGTGTGCGACGTCGCTGCGACCACCGTCGCCGTCGACGACGCCGCAACCGCGCGCAGAAGTCGCAGCTGGCGGGAGGTCACCGTGCCAGCTTAGGCGCTGCCGGGCTGATTCCTAGGCGCGGCCCAGTAGCGTTGGCACGTGGAAATCCTGCTCTATCTGGGTGGCATCCTCTTCATGCTGATCGGCCTCGGTCTGTCGATCGGCCTGCATGAGGTCGGTCACCTGCTTCCGGCCAAGCTCTTCGGCGTGCGTGTCGGCCAGTACATGATCGGCTTCGGCCCCCGGATCTGGTCCCGCCGCATCGGCGAGACGGAGTACGGATTCAAGCTCCTGCCGCTCGGCGGATTCATCTCGATGTCGGGGATGTATCCGGCGTCGAAGAGCACAGGGCCCGCTCGCGGGATCTTCCGTTCGCTGGTTCAGGACGCCCGTTCAGCCAACGATGAGACGATCGCGGAGGGCGAGGAGGACCGCGTCTTCTACCGCCTGCCCGTCTGGAAGCGCGTCGTCGTGATGCTCGGCGGCCCGCTCATGAATCTGCTGCTCGCGATCCTGATCTTCACGGTGCTGGCGTCGGGCATCGGGCTGCAGCAGGGGACGACGACCATCGCCTCGGTGAGCCAGTGCGTGCTTCCGGCGGGCTCGACGGCGACCGAGTGCGCCGCCGGTGATCCGGAGTCCCCGGCGGCCGAGGCGGGCATCCAGCCCGGCGACGTGCTGGTGTCGATCGACGACACGCCGGTGTCGACCTTCGCCGAGGCGACGGCGATCGTGCAGGCCTCGCCGGGAAAGCCGCTCGACGTCGTGGTGCGACGTGACGGCAGCGAGAAGACGTTGTCGGTGACCCCCATCGAGGCGGAACGCACGATCACGGACGCAGCGGGGCGGCCGGTGCTCGACGCCCAGGGCGAGCCGGTCGTCAAGAAGGTCGGCTATGTGGGGATCGGCGCGCAGAACGGCTTCGTGCAGCAGCCCCTCAGCGCTGGTCCCGAGATGGCTTTCGACGGCGTCGGCAGGGTGGCGGCGCTGATCGTCACGCTTCCGGCGCGGCTGTGGGACGTCGGGGTCTCCCTCGTCACCGGCGGAGAACGCGACCCGAACGGACCGCTGAGCGTGGTCGGTGTGGGACGCCTCGCGGGAGAGGTCGCCGCGACGGACGCGCCGATCCTCAACCGCTTCGCCGTGCTCCTGAACCTGCTGGGATCGCTGAACATCGCGCTCTTCGTTTTCAACCTCATCCCGCTGCTCCCGCTCGACGGCGGTCATGTCGTCGTGGCGCTGTGGGAGGGGCTGAGGCGGGCGTGGGCGAAGGTGTTCCGGCGGCCGCCTCCGGCACCTGTGGACGCCACGAGGCTGGTTCCCCTGACGGTCGTGGTCGCGGTGCTGTTGATCGCGATGGGCGCGCTGCTGCTTGTCGCCGACCTGTTCAACCCGGTCAACCTGCTCGGCGGCTGACCGGGTCGGTCGCTGGACGGCGCTGGGCCGGCGGCGCGGACTCAGGCCAGGGCGTGCGCCGCGAGCCGCTCGAGAGTGCGGATGCCGTCGCGGGAGAGGATGGACTCCAGATGTCCCTGCACCGAGGCGAACCGGTCGCCACGCAGCGCGAAGACGTCGCCCGAGTCGGCATCAGCCGACACCTCCGCGCCGGCCACGGCTGTCGTGCCCGGTGCGACTCGCGCGGTGAAGGTGTTGTAGAAGCCGATCGAGGCGTCCTCGCCGAACACCGGCACCGTCTTCTGCATGCCCTGGTGCGGGGCGTCGAGGGGCGTGAGGTCGATGCCGAGGCGGTCGGCGAGGATCTGGTGGCTCAGGCACACGGCCAGCAAGGGTGCTGCCGCGTCCAGGCGGCGCGCGACGACCTCGCGCATCCGCGCGACGCGGGGACTCCCGGTGTCGCGCGGGTCGCCCGGGCCGGGGCCTGCGACCACGAGGTCGGCGGTGTCCACGGCCTCGTCGCTGACGGCGTTCCACGACTCGATGGTCACGTCGAGGCCGAGGTGCCTGAGCTGATGCGCGAGCATCGTCGTGAACCGATCCTCGGCGTCGACGACGAGGGCCGTCCGCCCGTCGAACGGTCCCGTGAAGTCCTCGCCCTGGGGGTTCAGCCAGAATTCGGCCAGCCGCGCGTTGCGCGAGGCGAGGAGTGCCGAGATGGCGGGATCGTCGGCGAGCCGGCGCGCGCCCCCAGGCGCATCGGCGTCGGCGCGCGCCTCGGCCACGCCATCCCGCTCGATCGCGCCGATCGCACCGAGCACTCCCGCCGCCTTGCCGTGGGTCTCGGAGACCTCGCCCTGCGGATCGGAATGGCGCACGAGCGTAGCACCGACGGGAACGCTGAGCGTGCCGTCGTTCACGTACACGGTGCGGATGAGAATGGGGGCGTCGAGGTCGTGGCCGCCTTCGGCGTTCGGCGTGAAGAGAGCAGCGACTCCGGAGTAGTAGCCGCGCGGCTTGCGTTCGTGACGCCGGATCACGGCGCAGGCGTTCTGCATGGGCGACCCCGTGACGGTGGGGGCGAACATCGTCTCCCGCAGGATGTCCCGGGGATCGAGTCGGCTGCGCCCGCGGAGCATGTACTCGGTGTGGGTGAGCCGCGACATCTCCTTCAGATGGGGGCCGGTGATGCGGCCACCGTCGGAGCACACGGCGCTCATCATCTTGAGCTCCTCGTCGACCACCATGAAGAGCTCCTCGGTCTCCTTGGTCGACGACAGGAAGGCCGTGAGCGTCTCGGCGGTCGCTCCGCCCTTCGGATGCCGGAACGTGCCGGAGATCGGGTTCATGGTCACGATGCCGTCGCGCGCCACGACGTGCGCTTCCGGGCTGGCGCCGACCGCGATGAGCCCAGGGGTCACGACCGCGAACGTCCAGTAGGCGCCGCGTTCGTGCGCCAGCAGCGCACGGAACCAGGTGAGCGCTGCGATGCGGTCGTCGACGTCGATCGCGGCGGTGAAGTCGCGCCGGATGACGAAGTTCGCGCCTTCCCCTCGACCGATCTCGTCGGCGATGACGGTCTCCACGATGCGCGCGTACTCCTCGTCGGAGATGTCGAAGCCGCTGTCGCGCAGCGGCACAGCGGCAGAAGGGAGTTCGGCGAGCACGCGGTCGGCGGCGAGGCGCACGTGCTCCTCCACGATCACGCAGCGCAGCGGTGCGCCGTCGTCCTGGGCGACGAACCCACGTTCCCTGACTTGCCGGTAGGGCACCATCGCGAACACCTCGCACGGTGCGCCGTCGCGGTCGAGCGGGATGTCCGCCAGGCGGTCGACGTCGACGACCTCGCCGGAGAGAAGCTCGACGGAGTCCTTGCCCTCGCGCGCGATGAGCACGAAGGATGCGGCGGGATCGGCGCTGAGCTCGGCGAGGCGTGAGAGGGTCATCGATGTCTCCTGTGCGGGATCGGGCGCGGCTCAGACGAAAAAACCGCCCCGGAAGGCGGTCTGAATTCGTGGAACGCGAACACACCGCCTAGGAGGCGGGCCACCAGGTGAGGTTCGCGTGCATGTGGTGAAAACTATCACACGGCGTGCTCGGCGAGCGGCGTCATGACGCTGCGATCATCCAGCCTCCCCGCATCCACGCGGCGTAGGCTAAGGGTGTGCCAGCAGTGAATCTTGGGATGCCGAAGGTCCCCGAAGTCCTCGCCCCTCGTCGCAAGTCGCGTCAGATCAAGGTCGGGAAGGTGCTCGTCGGCGGAGGTGCGCCGATCAGCGTGCAGTCGATGACGACGACGAAGACGACGGACATCAACGGGACCCTGCAGCAGATCGCCGAGCTCACGGCATCCGGATGCGAGATCGTCCGCGTCGCCGTCCCGTCGCAGGACGACGCTGACGTGCTGCACATCATCGCAAAGAAGAGCCAGATCCCCGTGATCGCCGACATCCACTTCCAGCCGAAGTACGTGTTCCAGGCGATCGACGCCGGATGCGCCGGCGTACGCGTGAACCCGGGCAACATCCGCAAGTTCGACGACCAGGTCGGAGCGATCGCGAAGGCGGCGCAGGCCGCGGGAGTGTCGCTCCGTATCGGCGTGAACGCGGGATCTCTCGACCGGCGCCTGCTGGAGAAGTACGGCAAGGCGACCGCCGAAGCTCTCGTCGAAAGCGCCGTCTGGGAGGCGTCGCTGTTCGAGGAGCACGATTTCCACGACTTCAAGATCTCTGTCAAGCACAACGATCCGATCGTGATGGTCAAGGCCTACCGGATGCTCGCCGAACGAGGCGACTGGCCGCTCCACCTCGGCGTCACCGAGGCCGGACCCGCCTTCCAGGGCACGATCAAGAGCGCGACCGCCTTCGGCATCCTGCTCGGCGAGGGCATCGGCGACACGATCCGCGTGTCCCTCTCGGCGCCGCCCGCCGAGGAGGTCAAGGTGGGCCACCAGATCCTGCAGTCGCTGAACCTCCGCGAGCGCACGCTCGAGATCGTCTCGTGCCCCTCGTGCGGACGCGCCCAGGTCGACGTCTACACGCTCGCGGAGAACGTCACCGAGGGTCTCAAGGACATGACCGTGCCGCTGCGCGTGGCCGTCATGGGGTGCGTCGTCAACGGCCCAGGCGAGGCCAGGGAGGCCGACCTCGGCGTGGCGTCCGGCAACGGCAAGGGCCAGATCTTTGTGAAGGGCGAGGTCATCAAGACCGTTCCCGAGGCCGACATCGTCGCCACCCTCATCGAGGAGGCGAACCGCATCGCCGCCGAGATGGGACCTGACGCCCCGATCGGTACCGCGCAGGTCGTCACGGCATGACGACCATCACCGTCGACGGTCTGGGAGAGCGCCATCTGCGGGCAGAGCGCGCCACCCTCACCGCGCGGGTCGCGATCGCTCACGCGGACCGCGACCGGTCGATGGCGCAGGGCGCATCCGTGCACTCCCTGCTCGCGGAGCGTGCGGTGCGGCTGCGCGACGCGGGTGACGCCACCTGGCATTCCGTCGAGGTGCTCACGACGACCGTGCGGGTCTGGACCGACAAGGACGGCAAGAAGCACCACGATCACGTCACCAGTGGTCTCGTGCGGATCAAGCTGTCACGGCTCGAGCGGGTCTCGGATGTCGTCGCGGACCTCAGCGCTCTCGGCGCGAGCGTGTCGACAGAGTGGGCGCTGACCGAGGCCACCCGTGAGCGGACGACGCGAGAGCTGCGTGCCGTCGCCGTGCGCGATGCCAGGGCCAAAGCCGACGATTTCGCTGCCGCACTCGGCACGACCGTGAGCGGGGTGTCGGCGATCCGGTCGAGCGCAGGCCCCGCGGTCGCGGCGTTCCGGGGTGCTGCCGGTGGAGGGGCGGACGACCTCACCGTGCCGGAGATCACCGTGAGTGTCGCGGTGACGGGCGACTTCGAGGCAGACTGAACGGACCACTCGACATGAAGGAGACGACGATGTCGCAGCCCGAGCTTCCCGCTCCCGTCCAGGCGATGGTCGACGCCATCAACGACGCCGACACCGACGCTTTCGTCCGGGCGTTCACCCCTGACGGATTCGTCAGCGACTGGGGCACCGTCAAATCAGGACCCGAGGGTGTGCGCAGCTGGGCCGGCAGCGACGCGATCGGCGCCGGCGCGCGGATGACGGTGCTCTCCGCCGAGACCGAGGGCGACACCACGCGCATCCGCTTCGGGTGGACGAGCCGCGTGTTCAACGGCGAGTCCGACGGCATCTTCGTCGTCGACGGCGACAAGCTCGCGAGCTTCACGATCCCGCCGGGGCACTGACCGCACACGCCGCCTCCGTCGCCGCCGTTCCTTCAGGAGTTCCATGCCCTCGCCGACCATCGTGTCCTTCGCCGACGGCACCGTCCGCGGACAGGGCACCGTCCAGTACGTCCGCAACACCGCCGCCGGCGTCGCCGCGGTCGTCGACGTCACGCCGTTCCATCCGGTCGATCACACCTGGCCCGATCAACCAGGCGACTCGGGGGTGATCCGCTCGAAAGACGGTGAGGTGCGGGTGAGCGAGGCGGTGATGGCCGCGGTCTCCGACGACGGCATTTTCGCCGTCGGGGCGGAGATCCCCGTCAAGAGGGGGACGGAGGGGTGGACATGGCTGGTCGCGCACCTGCTCGTTGGCGACGCGCCGGACTGGCTCAGCGAGGGGGAGAGCGTGTCCCTCGTCGTCGACGAGCAGCGTCGTGCGGGCCTCAGCCGAGGCCACACCGCGTGTCACCTGGCGTCCCTCGCGCTCGACCTGGCCCTGGCCGATCTGTGGCGCAAGGATCCGGGCCGCGACGCCCTCGGAGCCCCGGATTTCGAAGGCCGCGCGAATCAGAGCAGCCGGATCCGCGAGGACGCCGCGGTCGATGAGTATCGCCTGGGCAAGAGCCTGCGCAGAGCCGGGTTCGATACGGAGACGTTCTCTGCGACGCTCGCGCAGCGGGAGGCCGCGATCAATGCGCGGCTCGCCATGTGGATCGCTTCGGGTGCGCCCAGCGGCATCCATGCCGACGGTCCGACGATCGTCGACCGCCGGATGTGGCGGTGCGAGCTTCCCGACGGGACCGCAGAGATCCCGTGCGGCGGAACCCACGCGGCATCGCTCGCCGAGTTCGCCTCGATCTCGGTCGCGCTCGACCTCAGCGACCCGCAACTGCTCGTGATGACGACGACCGCGATCGCAGCCTGAGTCACCACGTCGCGCGCCGCTTCGGCCAGGTCTCCGCAGCGACCCCGACCGTTCGTTGTGAACTCGTGACGTGGCGCGGTGTGTTTCTCCATTCGGTGTGGAATGCGCTCACGCCATGACCGCATCTCCGCGTGCCGCATTCGCCGCAGCTCTCGCTTCCGTCGCCGTGCTCACGGCCCTCCTCACCTCCTGCGCGCCGACCCCGGCGCCGGAGACCGACGCTTCGCGCACACCCACTCCCGAGCCGACTGTGTCCGCGCCGGCCGAACCTCGCGCCGCCTTCGACGGCGACTGCTCCGCGGTCCTCACCGCCCAAGAGGTCTCGGAGGCGACCGGGGAGACGATGAGCGTGTGGGCGGCGAGCTGGCCTGACGGGCGTGATCGAGCACTCGGCGGCGTGACCTGCGCATGGTCGTCGGAGCATTACCTCGCCGCCACGGTCACGGCACGGGTGTTCCCCGTCGTCGTCATGGATCCCGAGTACGTCCCGGACGACCCGGCGACCGAATGCGACGACGACCCCACCCGGTGCCGTTCCGCGGCGGTGTTCGACGACGTGTGGGTGGAGGTGACCGTCACGGGCGACCGCGCGGCCGAGATGACCTCCGCGATCGAGGGCTTGCGGGACGGGATCGGCGCGCGCGTCGCCGCAGAGCAGGCACCCGTTCCCGGGCCGCGGGAGAACTGGTGGTCACCGGCGCCCACGTGCGACGAGATCCAGGAGGGACTCGCGGGCGGCGAGATCACCGCGACGCTCACCGCGCCGGGCGCCGACCGGCCGGCGATGTTCCTCGGCGGCCCTCTCGAGCGCAGCTGCATGCTCGCTGCCACCGTGGACGGATCCGACTACTCGACCCTGGTCACCGTGCGCGCCGGGGCGGGCGACGCGGTCGAGGCGGTGATCGCGGCGGACGGCGACGCTCGCGTGGAGCACGATGGACACGTCTTCGCCACAGCCGGGGAACAATACGCAATCGACGGCGCCACGAGCGTGCTCCTCGGCGCGGTCGGGCCCAACCTCGTCCAGCTCGAGCGCTATGACGTCGACGGCGGCGTGCAGGCCGATGCCCGCGTCCTGGCGGCGATCGTCGGCGTTCTCGACTGACGCACAGCGCAGGCTCGTCTCCGTCGTGCTCGCCCCGAGCATCCGCAGCCCGATCGCCGGCCGGGACGGCCGCGTTCACACCGGGGCGAATACGAGCTCGCCCCGAGCGATGTCGGCACCGGCGATGCGGAGACTCACGGTCGACCCGGGCGTTGACGACGCGGGCACGGGAGCGGATGCCGTCACGGCGGGATCCGCGAGCTGGATCGTCGCGCGCCCTTCGTGGACGGCGACCACAGTGGCCTCGACGACGGAGCCGATCAGCGGCGAGAGGAGCGCAGCCTCGACGCGGTTGATCGTCTCCGACCCCAGACGAGAGGCCCGCTGCGCAGACTGCTGCATGAGATCGGGCAGCGCGCCGAGCGACTCGCGCGCCCACACCGGCACCTCCTCGCCGCGGGCGACGGCAAGGCAGATCGCCAGCGACCAGCGGTCGACGAGCCGTCGCAGGGGAGCGGTCGCGTGCGCGTACGGCGCCCCGATCGCGGCCTGCACGGCGTCGTCGGGCGCACGCCCGTCGAAGGTCACGTAACCGGCGCCGCGGAACAGCGATGCCGCAGCCTCGAGGACGGGAAGCGTGAGGGGGTCTGCGCGGTCGAGCCCGCGCAGGTAGTCGCCGTACCGCCCCGTCGTCCACGGGCGGCCGAGGGCCACCGTCTGCCGCCGGAACTGCGCGAAGGCCTCATCGTCGGGCTGCGGCATGACGCGCAGCACCCCGACTCCGGCGTCGAGCATGAGGGAAGCCGCGGCCATCCCCGTCATCAGGGAGAGCTGGGCGTTCCAGTCCTCCACGGCGAGCGGGTGCCGGCGCACGATCGCGTACGTGCCGTCATCGGCGCGCACGACCTCTTCGTCTGGGAGGTTGAGGCTCGCGCCGCCGCGCAGGCGCTCCTGTTCCAGGCGCAGCGCGCCGATCTCGGGGAGCAGCGCGGCGGGGCTGTCTTCGCCGCGATCGAGCGCGGCCTGAGTGCTCTCGTAATCGAGCTTCGTCCTGGAGCGGATGAGCGCGCGCTCGAGACGGAAGTCCGACACGGCGCCGGACTCGTCGAGCGCGAACGTCCACACCAGCGCGGGCCGGTCGACATCGGGAAGCAGGGACGCGCGCCCCTCGCTCAGCACGGTCGGATGCAGCGGGATCGTGCCGTCCGCGGTGTACAGGGTCTGCCCCCTGCGCCTCGCCTCGGCGTCGAGCGCGCCGCCGGAGGAGACGAAGGACGGCACATCGGCGATGGCGTACCGGATGGTGTAGCCCGCCCGGGTGCGTGACAGGTGGAACGCCTGATCGAGGTCCATCGACCCCGCAGGATCGAGCGTCGCGAACGGGATGTCACGAAGGTCCAGCTCGGGTTCGGGGGCCGTCGCCGTCGTGGCCTCCGCCATCGCCTCGGCAGGGAACTCCGTCGGCGCATCGACCGACTCCCGCAACGCGGCGAGGGCGGCGGCCAGTTCGGTCTGCGCGGCGGACGGGGCGACGTGCGGTCGACGCTGAGGCATGACACCACACTATGTCTCGCGGCCCCGCTCGTCCGGCAGCGCACTACCGTGGTCACATGACCACTTCTGCCAAGGCTCAGGCCCTCATCGGACTCTACGAGGCCCCGGAGATCCTCCGTGTGGTGAACGTGTGGGACGTCGTGTCCGCCCGCGCCGTCGCGGGGCTGCCCGAGACCAAGGCCATCGCCACGGCCGGACACGGCATCGCCGCGTCGTTCGGCTATGACGACGGCGCCACGCCGCGCGAGATCATGATCGACATGGTGGGCCGCATCGCGGCAGCGGTCGACGTGCCGGTCAGTGCCGACCTCGACGACGGCTACGGCGACCCGGGCGAGACGACGCGCATGGCGATCGGCGCAGGAGTGGTCGGGGCGAACGTCGAAGACCGGCTCAAGCCGCTCGCCGAATCCGTCGCCGCCGTCGAGGCGATCGTCAAGGCCGCCGAGGCCGAGGGCGTGCCGTTCGCTCTCAACGCGCGCACCGACGCCTTCGTCCGCGGGGGCGGCAGGCCTGTCGAGGAGAGCGTCGCAGACGCGATCCAGCGGGGGCGGGCCTTCCTCGACGCCGGTGCCACGGCGGTGTTCGTCCCCGGTGTCCTCGACTCCGCCGTGACCAGACAGCTCGTCGAGGGGATCGGCGAGCGCAAGGTCAGCGTGATCGGCCTCCCCGGCGCGCTCGCCGCCTCGGAGTACGAGTCGCTCGGCGTCGCGCGCATCTCGTACGGCCCTCTGCCGCAGCGCGTGGCCCTGACGGCCGTGCAGGAGCTCGCCGCCGACCTCTACGCGGGCGGCGTGATCCCCTCCGGCCTGCCGGCGCTCAACTGACGCAGCGAAAGACGGGTGACCGCGGTCACTAGACTTGGCCCGTGGTCACTCGTCTTTCGAACTTCTTCCTCCGCACGCTCCGCGAAGATCCGGCCGGCGCCGAAGTCGCCAGCCACAAGCTCCTGATCCGCGCCGGGTACATCCGACCGCAGGCTGCGGGCATCTTCGCGTGGTTGCCACTGGGGCTGCGCGTGAAGGCGAAGATCGAGAAGGTCATCCGCGAGGAGATGGCCGCGGCCGGCGCGCAGGAGGTGCACTTCCCGGCGCTGATGCCCCGCGAGGCCTATGAGGCGACGGGACGCTGGGAGGAGTACGGCGAGCTCCTGTTCCGCCTGCAGGATCGCAAGGGCGGCGACTACCTGCTCGCGCCGACCCATGAAGAGGCTTTCACTCTGCTCGTGAAGGACCTGTACTCGTCGTACAAGGACCTGCCCCTGACGATCTACCAGATCCAGGACAAGTACCGCGACGAAGCGCGGCCCCGTGCCGGCCTGCTGCGCGGCCGCGAGTTCACGATGAAGGACGCGTACTCCTTCGACGCGTCGGATGCCGGCCTCGAGGCCAGCTATCAGGCGCAGCGCGACGCCTACGAGCGCATCTTCCAGCGTTTGGGCCTCGAGTACGTCATCGTGCAGGCGGACGCCGGTGCCATGGGCGGCTCCCGCAGTGAGGAGTTCCTCCACCCGACCTCGGTGGGTGAGGACACGTTCGTGCGCTCGGCGGGCGGCTACGCCGCGAACGTGGAGGCCTTCACCACCGCGGTGCCCGCGCCGGTGCCGTTCGACGCCTCGGGCGCGCCGGTGATCTTCGACTCGCCGGGCACCCCGACCATCGAGACGCTCGTCGCCCACTGCAACGAGAACCTCGACGGCGAGTACACAGCCGCGGACACGCTCAAGAACGTCGTCCTCGCACTGACGCACCTCGACGGCACGCGCGAGCTCGTCGTCGTCGGCATCCCCGGAGATCGCGAGGTCGACGAGAAGCGCGCCGAGGTGGCCTTCGCCCCGGCCGAGGTCGAGACCGCGACCGCGGAGGACTTCGAGCGCCACCCGCTGCTCGTCAAGGGCTACATCGGTCCCTGGTCGCCCACCGGCGCCGTCCTCGGCGAGGAGTCCGCGACCGGCATCCGCTACCTCGTCGACCCGCGTGTGAGCGAGGGGACGAGCTGGATCACCGGTGCCAACGTGCACGAGAAGCACGCCCACTCGGTGGTGGCCGGCCGCGACTTCGAAGCCGACGGCATCGTGGAGATCGCCGAGGTGCGCGAAGGCGATCCCGCCCCCGACGGCTCCGGTCCGGTGGAGCTCGCCCGCGGAATGGAGATCGGCCACGTGTTCCAGCTCGGGCGCAAGTACGCCGAAGCCCTGGGGCTCAAGGTGCTCGACGAGAACGGCAAGCTCGTCACGGTGACCATGGGCTCGTACGGCATCGGTGTGACGCGCATCCTCGCGATCATCGCCGAGCTCAACAACGACGACAAGGGTCTCGTGTGGCCGGCATCCGTCGCACCCTTCGACGTGCAGGTCGTCGCGGCCGGACGCGATCAGACGGCGTTCGACGTCGCGGAGGACATCTCCGCGCAGCTCGAGGCGGCCGGCCTGGACGTGCTCTACGACGACCGCCCGAAGGTGTCGCCCGGCGTGAAGTTCGGTGACGCCGAGCTCGTGGGCGTGCCGAAGATCGTCGTCGTCGGTCGCGGTGCCGCGGACGGCCAGGTGGAGCTGTGGGATCGTGCGACAGGGGACCGCGAGACCGTGTCGGCCGTCGAGGCCGTGGCGCGTCTGGCATCGCGCTGACCGGGGCACCGGTGGTCCTCGGCCCGGCGGCGACGTGGCAGGTCTCATCCTGCGCCGCCCGCGTTGCGCCGCCGTCGTCCGTGCAGCGGCATGACACGCTGGACCCATGACCGACGAACCTCTGCCGCAGGCGCTGAGCGCCGAGATCAACGCGGTGCTCGACGACGCCGGAGTGCACTCAGACCGACGTCTCGTGATGCGCATGCTGCGCACTGCGATCCTGCTGGGCGAAGACGGCACCGACCGCCTCGACCTCAAGATCGCCTCGGCGGCGCTCGCGGAGATGCGAGACGCCTTCCGGCTGTTCGCGCCGTACGAGGGGGTACCCAAGGTCACCGTCTTCGGGTCGGCTCGCACGCGCCAGGACGATCCGCTGTACCGCCAGGCCCGGGACGTCGCCGCGGCACTCGCAGCCGACGGCTGGATGGTCGTCACGGGCGCCGGCCCCGGCATCATGCAGGCCGCGGCCGAAGGAGCAGGTCCCGCGCTCTCACTCGGCGTCTCGATCCGCCTGCCTTTCGAAGAGCGGGCGAACGCCGTCGTCGAGGGATCGGATCACGTCGTCGCGATGAAGTACTTCTTCACGCGCAAGCTGATGCTGATGAAGGAGTCCCGTGGCTTCATCTGCCTCCCCGGCGGCTTCGGCACCCTCGACGAGATGTTCGAGCTGCTCACCCTGCAGCAGACGGGCAAGGCCGAGCCCATGCCCATCGTGCTGCTCGACGAGAACGGCGGACGGTTCTGGAACGGGCTCAAGCGCTTCATCGACGAGGATCTCGCGCCGACAGGCGTCATCTCGGAGGGGGACTTCGACCGCGTCATCATCACGGACTCGGTGGAAGAGGCGACCGCCCGGATCACCGGCTTCTGGAAGAACTACGATTCGCTGCGCTGGGTCGGCGGCACCCTCGTGCTGCGCCTGCGGGCCGAGCCGACGGATGCCGAGATCGACCGGTTGAACGACGAGTTCGCCTGGATGCTCGCGTCGGGTCGGATCGAACGCACCGAGCCGCGCAGCGTCGAGGTCGCCGATGACGACATGCTGCATCTGCCTCGTCTTGCGCTTCATCTCGACCAGCGGACGGTCGGAGGCCTCTTCCGTCTGATCGACGCGGTCAACGCTCTGCCGTCCGCCGGCTGACCGCCTAGGCCCGTACGCAGGCGTCGAGTTCAGGTCGCGTTCGCTCCGAGGTCATCTGACGCGAGGATGCTTGCTCGGCAGCATCCCGACGAGGAGGATCCGATGACGCTGGCTGACAACACCCGACGACTGCTTCCGATGGCCGATCACGTCAGGGGCAAGCGCTCGGCCGTGACGTGCGAGCTCAAGTGCGCGAACGCGTGCCTCGGCCCCGAGTGCAACACGTCCACGAACGAGGACTTCCGCTCGATCGCCGACGCGGTGTTCTCCCGCCGTGCCTTCTTCGGCCTCAGTGCGGCTGCTGCGGTCGCGGTCGCGGTCGGCGCCGGCCGCCCGGCGCCCGTCTCCGCGCCGGGCGCCTCCGGCGTCGGCGGTCTCGGCGCTTCCTCCGGCAAGCCCGGTCGAGCCGGCCTCTCGTTCCGGCCGATCGCGCCGGTCCCCGCAGAGGTCGACGCCTTCACCGTGCCCGACGGCTTCACGTGGAAGCCGATCATCCGCTGGGGCGACCCGCTCTTCTCCCGCACACCCGCGTTCGACCTCGCGCGGCAGACCCCTGAGGCTCAGGCCGAGCAGTTCGGCTACAACAGCGACTACCTCGACATCGTCGCCGATCCGTCCGGCAAGACCGGCGTGCTCGTCAACAACCACGAGTACGTCAATCCAGGGCTCATGTTCCCGACGACGACGGATGCCGCCGAGCTGCGCCGCGGCGACATCTACAAGGCCGCGCAGGGCATGTCGGTCGTGGAGATCGCGCGTCGCAAGGTCGGCGAGCCGTGGTCGTACGTCGTGGACGGCCGCCGCAACCGCCGGATCACGGTCGAGACGGTGGTCGAGCTGACCGGTCCCGCCGCGGGCTCCGACCTCGTCACGACGGCCGCCGACCCGGAGGGACGCTGGGTACGCGGCACGCTCGGCAACTGCGCAGGCGGAACGACGCCGTGGGGCACCATCCTCTCCGGCGAGGAGAACTTCAACGGATACTTCGCCTGGGCGGCCGACACCCCCGAGCAGAAGCGCTACTCGGGATCCAGCACGACGTCGACCTCCACCGGCTGGGAGACCTACGACCCGCGCTTCGACGCGCACGACCCCGACTTCGTCAACGAGCCGAACCGCTTCGGCTACATCGTCGAGATCGACCCGCAGGACCCGACGTCAACGCCCAGGAAGCACACGGCGATGGGGCGCTTCAAGCACGAGGGCGCGAACGTGCACGTCGCAGAGGACGGCCGCGTCGTGGCATACATGGGCGACGACGAGCGCAACGACTACCTGTACAAGTTCGTCTCGAAGAACCGCATCTCGGGCTCCCGGAAGAAGAACCTCGACCTGCTCAGCGAGGGCGACCTCTACGTCGCGAAGTTCAGCGGCAACTCTCCGGCCGCCGATATCACCGGCACCGGTGCGCCGCCCTCCGACGGTGCGTTCGACGGCACGGGCACGTGGATCCCGCTCACGCAGAACGGCGAGGGCGTCGTCCCCGGCTTCACCACCGAGCAGGTGCTCGTATACACCCGACTCGCCGCCGATGCGGTCGGTGCCACGAAGATGGACCGTCCCGAAGATGTGCAGCCGAACCCCCGCACGGGCAAGGTGTACGTCGCGCTGACCAACAACAGCAACCGCGCCGTCGTCGACGAGGCGAACCCCGTCAGCGGCAACCGCTACGGCCACGTGATCGAGCTCACCGAGACGTCGGGGCAGGCGGGGAGGACGTTCGGGTGGAGCATCCTCCTCCTCTGCGGCGATCCGAGCACGTTCACGAACGCGTACTTCGCGGGATTCCCGAAGGAGCTCGTCTCGCCGATCTCGTGCCCTGACAACCTCGCCTTCGATTCGGAAGGCGACCTCTGGATCTCGACGGATGGGGCTCCGAGCACGATCGGCCTGAACGACGGCCTGTTCAAGGTGCCGCTCACCGGCTCCGAGCGCGGCCACGTGCAGCAGTTCCTTGCCGTCCCACGGGACGCCGAGACGTGCGGTCCGGTGATCCATGACGCGGAGGGGCTGGTCTTCGTCGCCGTGCAGCATCCGGGCGAGGACGGCAGCTTCGAGGCGCCGCGTTCGCTGGTCCCCGACTACGGCTCGGCCGCGCCCGGAGACGTGTCGAACGCGCCGCGACCCGCGGTCGTGCAGGTCTACCGGGCCTGACGTGCGCCGGCGGGCGTTCAGGAGCCCTGGATGCCCGCTTCGCGGGTGAGGATCGCGCGGGCGAAGGCAGCCAGGTCGGGCGAGCGGCCGAGGATGCGCTCCGCGGCTCGGTGACCCGAGAGGTACGCCCCGCCGACCGTGGCCGGCTCGGCGCCCCACGTCGCCTCCCCGGCGAAGTGCAGCACGCCGTCGACCGGGCCGGCGAGGGCGTCGTGGTCGCGATGTGAGGCTCCGACGGCGACGTGCGAGTACGAGCCGCGGGAGAACGGGTCGTCGCCCCACCGCGTGACCCGATGCGCCACGGGGTCGCCGACCGCAGGGCCATACAGCTGCCGCAGCGCGCGCAGTGCGCTCGCGACGACGGCTTCGTCGCTCTGCGCCTGCATCCGGATGCCGAAGGGCCCGGCAGCGAAGGTCAACAGCATCGGCCTGCCACTGATCGCCGAAACGTCGTACCAGGAGTGCCAGTCGGCGCCGGCCTCGCCGAGGGCCCGCAGCACGTAGCTCCTCTCGCCCCAGAACCGCTCGGGGAACTCGAGGTACACCTTGTTGAACACGCCCATGCCGAGTCTCGCGATCGGTTCGGACACCTCGGCCGGCAGCGCGGGTTCGAACCTGACGTCCCCGGCCTTCAGCACTCCGAGCGGAACGGTGACGACCGCGCGGGCGGCGCGGAACACTCCGCGATCGGTGGTGGCGGCGACTGCGCCCGGAGAACGCGAGATCATCGTGACGGGGTGCTCGAGCCGGATGTCGAGACCGGCGGCGATGCGGTGGGGCAGCTCGTCGTATCCGCGCGGGAAGATCACCTCGTCGCCGTCGATCGCATCCTCGTCGAGCCCGTGGGCGTCGAGGTCGCCGATCCATGCGCCGCACTGCTCCTCGACGCGGTGGCGGAAGTACTCCCTGACCTCGTCGATCCGCTCCGGTGCCAGGCCGGAGCGGTCGAGGGCACGCTCCGTGACGTCGAGATAGGTGTCGCCGGGGGAGGAGCGTGCGATCTCGTCGAGGAGCAGCCGATCGACATGCTCCACATCGGCGGTCCACTGCGCGCTCGCGGCGTCGTCCATCGGTGAGCCGTCGCCTGCGAAGTGCTCCATGGGTCGCCCGCCGGCCTGGAAGCTGCCGACGGTGAACTCGCGCGTCGGGATGCCGAGCGTCCGCACCAGCTCGAACAGCGCGGACCCCTCGATGCCGTGGATCCACGACGCTCCGAGATCGACGGGGAAGCCCGCGGAGCGGTCGGTGTGCATGCGCCCGCCGACCCGGTCGCGCGCTTCCAGGACGAGCACCCGCTGCCCTGCATCCGCCAGCATCCGGGCGCAGCTGACCCCGGCGATGCCCGCCCCGATGACGATGGTGTCGTATCCGGTCACCCGTTGCCTCCGTGCTCGTGGTGGTCTCGCGTGCCCCGTTCGGCCCGAGGGCGCGGTCCCGCTCAGGCTAGCGTGCAGCCGGAGGACTCCGGCTGCAACATCCGGTTTCCGGTATCCTGGACGGATGCCCGCGCCGGTACTGCGCGGCGAGAGCTGAATAGGGAGGCCGTCATGGAGATCGAACTGAGTCTGCTGCGTGGGATCGAGAAGGAGAAGGCGATCCCCTTCGACGAACTCGTCGCCATCATCGAGCAGGCCATCCTGACCGCGTACTCCAAGCACGTGTCCGCCGACGGCTCGACCCCGGAGGGCGTGCGCGTCGACCTCGACCGCAGGACGGGCCACGTCGCCGTGCTGCGCGCCGTCACCGACGACGAGGGCGCCGTCATCGGCGAGGAGGACGCCACGCCCGACGACTTCGGGCGCATCGCCGCCTTCGCCGCCAAGCAGGTCATCAGCCAGCGCCTGCGGGACATCGCCGACGACGCGGTGCTCGGTGAGTTCCGTGGCAAGGAGGGCGACATCGTCGCCGGGGTGATCCAGCAGGGGCCGAACCCCCGCATGATCCATGTCGACCTCGGTTCCGTCGAGGCCATCCTGCCGCCGGAGGAGCAGGTCCCCGGCGAGGAGTACACCCACGGCTCCCGCCTGCGCGTCTACGTCACGAGCGTGGCCAAGGGTCTCAAGGGCCCGCAGATCACCGTGTCCCGCACGCATCCTGGTCTCGTTCGGAAGCTCTTCGCGCTCGAGGTTCCCGAGATCGCCGCCGGACTCGTCGAGATCGTGTCACTCGCGCGCGAGGCCGGTCATCGCACGAAGATCGCCGTCAAGGCCAACGACCCGTCGATCAACGCCAAGGGCGCCTGTATCGGAGAGCTCGGCCGCCGTGTGCGTGCGGTCACGGAGGAGCTCGCCGGCGAGAAGATCGACATCGTCGACTACGACCCGGAGCTCGCGGCGTTCGTCGCCAACGCGCTGTCTCCGGCGAAGGTGACCAGCTCGTTCATCCTCGACGCGAGCACGAAGGCCGTCCGCGCGCTCGTGCCCGACTACCAGCTCTCCCTGGCCATCGGCAAGGAGGGGCAGAACGCCCGACTCGCGGCGAAGCTCACCGGCGCGAAGATCGACATCCAGCCGGACAGCGTCCTCGACTGAGCGGCGTCCGCCACGACGACTCGCCGGGTGGGCGCGAGTCGGATGAATCGCAGGTGTAAGATGGAACCCGTACGAACGTGCGTCGGCTGTCGCACGCGTGCTCCTCGCTCCGCCCTCCTCAGGGTGGTGTCCCAGAACGGAATCCTCATCATCGATGAGCACGCCGTGCTGCCGGGGAGAGGCGCGTGGATGCATCCGACTCGGGAATGCATGGAGGCCGCTGTGCGGCGTCGTGCTTTCGTGCGAGCACTCCGTGTGTCCGGGGATCTGGACATGCAGACCATCGAGAAACGGCTGAACGGCTATGGAAACAAAGTGAACGGCTCGAAATGAGACCCGTCCGCGACTAATGGTCTGCCCTGTCTGGGCAGACCGACCCAGACAGGAGAATTGTGGCTGCTAAACCACGCGTACACGAGATCGCCGCTGAACTCGGCGTCGACAGCAAGGTGGCCCTTGCCAAGCTCAAGGAGCTGGGCGAGTTCGTCAAGAGCCCGTCCTCGACCATCGAGCCGCCGGTCGCGCGCAAGCTGCGAGCGGCGATCGAGGCCGACACTTCGCTGAAGCCGGCTGCAGACGCTGCAGCGGCGGCGAAGCCCGCGGCCAAGCCGGCCGCCAAGCCAGGGCCCGTCCCTGGTCCGAAGCCCGGTCCCAAGCCGGCAGCGCCGTCCGCGCCCGAGAAGCCCGCAGCGGCTGCTCCGGCGGCGCCCACGCCCACGCCCGCTGCGCCGAAGCCGGCACCCGCCGCGCCGAAGCCCGGCGACGGTGCGGCACCGAAGCCCGGCGCCCCGCGCCCCGGCAACAACCCGTTCTCCTCGTCGCAGGGGATGGGTCAGCGCCCGGCCGGACCCCGTCCTGGCAACAACCCCTTCGCGTCGTCGCAGGGCATGGGCCAGCGCCCGACGCCCGGCAACATCCCGCGGCCCCAGGCACCGCGTCCCGGAGCACCGCGCCCGGGCGCACCCCGTCCCGGCTCACCGCGTCCCGGCGCTCCGCGCGGCGGTCAGGGCGGTCGCCCCGGCGCGCCGTTCCAGCAGCGTCCAGGCGGCCCCGGCCGCCCGGGGGGCGCCGGCGGTCCCGGTGCACGTCCCGGCGGCTTCGCCGGTCGTCCAGGCGGCGGCCGCGGGCGCGGCCCCGGTGGCGGCACCGCTGGTGCCTTCGGCAAGGGCGGCGGCAAGAGCAAGCAGCGCAAGTCGCGGCGGGCGAAGCGGCAAGAGTTCGAGATGCGGGACGCCCCGGTCGTCGGCGGCGTCAACGTCCAGAAGGGCAACGGCGAGGTCATCCGCATGCGCCGCGGCGCGTCGATCGCCGACTTCGCCGACAAGATCGAGGCGCTGACCGGTTACACCGTGCAGCCCGGCACGCTCGTGACCATCCTGTTCAACCTGGGCGAGATGGCCACCGCGACGGAGTCGCTCGACGAGGCGACCTTCGAGGTGCTCGGCGCCGAGCTGGGTTACAAGGTGCAGATCGTGTCTCCCGAGGACGAGGACAAGGAGCTCCTCGAGGGCTTCGGGCTCAACCTCGAGGAAGAGCTCGAGAACGAGAGCGAGGACGACCTCGAGATCCGCCCGCCCGTGGTCACCGTCATGGGCCACGTCGACCACGGTAAGACCCGACTGCTCGACGCGATCCGCAAGACGAACGTCATCGAGGGCGAGGCCGGCGGCATCACGCAGCACATCGGCGCGTACCAGATCTGGACGGAGCACGAGGGCATCGAGAGGGCGATCACCTTCATCGACACCCCCGGTCACGAGGCGTTCACCGCCATGCGCGCCCGTGGTGCGCAGGTCACCGACCTGGCGATCCTCGTGGTCGCCGCCGACGACGGCATCATGCCGCAGACGGTGGAGGCGCTGAACCACGCGCAGGCGGCCGGCGTGCCGATCGTCGTCGCGGTGAACAAGGTCGACAAGCCGGAGGCGAACCCCGCCAAGGTCCGGCAGCAGCTCACCGAGTACGGCCTGGTCGCCGAGGAGTACGGCGGCGACGTCATGTTCGTCGACGTGTCGGCTCGCAACGGCACCGGCATCTCCGAGCTGCTCGACGCCGTTCTGCTGACGGCCGACGCGGGTCTCGACCTCACGGCGAACCCGAACAAGGCCGCGCGCGGTGTCGCGATCGAGGCGAAGCTCGACAAGGGCCGCGGTTCGGTGGCGACGGTGCTGATCCAGTCGGGCACGCTGCGCGTCGGTGACGCCATCGTCGCGGGTACCGCCTACGGACGTGTCCGTGCGATGCTCGACGAGAACGGCGAGACGGTCGAGGAGGCCGCTCCGTCGCGTCCCGTGCAGGTGCAGGGTCTGAACTCCGTTCCGCGCGCCGGCGACGTGTTCATCGTCACCGACGAGGACCGCACGGCCCGGCAGATCGCCGAGAAGCGCGAAGCCGTCGAGCGCAACGCCCAGCTGGCGAAGGCGCGCAAGCGCATCTCGCTCGAGGACTTCACCCGCGCTCTCGAAGAGGGCAAGGTCGAGACGCTCAACCTCATCATCAAGGGCGACGTCTCGGGTGCCGTCGAGGCGCTCGAGGAGTCGCTGCTGAAGATCGAGGTCGACGACTCCGTCCAGCTGCGCATCATCCACCGCGGTGTGGGTGCGATCACGGAGTCCGACGTGAACCTCGCGACGATCGACAACGCGATCATCGTGGGCTTCAACGTCCGCCCCGACACGAAGGCCCGTGAGGCTGCCGCTCGCGAGGGCGTCGACATCCGGTTCTACTCGGTGATCTACAACGCCATCGACGAGATCGAGAACTCCCTCAAGGGCATGCTCAAGCCGGAGTTCGAAGAGGTGCAGTCCGGTGTCGCCGAGATCCGCGAGGTGTTCCGCTCCTCGAAGTTCGGCAACATCGCAGGATGTATCGTCCGTTCCGGTACGATCACCCGCAACGCCAAGGCGCGCGTCATCCGCGACGGCGTCGTCATCGCCGATGGCCTCGCCATCGAGTCGCTGCGTCGCTTCAAGGACGACGTCACCGAGGTCCGAACGGACTTCGAGTGCGGTATCGGCCTGGGCAAGTACAACGACATCCAGATCGGCGACGAGATCGAGACCACCGAGATGGTGGAGAAGCCGCGCGCGTAAGCTGTCGGTTTCGGAATGGGATGCCCCGTCCTGCGCAAGATGGGGCGGGGCATCCTGTCGTCCCGGCATCGCTTTCCGCGAGCGAGAAGGAGAAGAAATGGCTGGCGAACGACAGGCTCGCCTGGCGGACCGCATCCGCGTGATCCTCGCCGAGCGGCTCGAGAAGGGCCTGCGCGACCCCCGCCTGGGGTTCGTGACCATCACGGACGTCCGCGTCAGCGGAGACCTGCAGCACGCCTCCGTGTTCTACACGGTGCTCGGCTCCGAAGAGGAGCGCGTCTCCAGTGGTGCCGCGCTCTCCTCGGCGACGGGCATGCTCCGCAGCGAGGTGGGACGTCAGCTGAACACGCGTCTCGTGCCGACTCTGGAGTTCATCCCGGATGCTCTCCCCGAGAACGCCGACCACATCTCGGCGCTGCTGCGTGAGGCGCAGGAGCGCGATGCCGAGGTGGCGCGCCTGGCCTCGTCTGCGACGCACGCCGGCGATGCCGACCCGTACGTCCGCCCCGCTGAAGACGACGACGAGCGCTGACGGACGCCCCGCCGGATTTTGCTACTCTCTGCTGAGCGAGGAGAGCCTCGTGAAGCTGGGGGGTCAGCATCGACGGTACGAACGCGCGCGCAGAACGGTCGCTCGCACTGGGGTTCGCGGACGACATGCTGTCTGCTCTCCTCGCACGGGGGCACAGCTGTGCGCCGCACGTGTTCGCCGCCCTCGCGTCCGAACTGGCTGACGACGCCGTGGCGATCCGCGAGGTCGTCGAGACGCTCGACCCTGCGCAGCGTCATGGACTCCGGCCCTTGCCGTCGCCGCTGCCGCTGGTGGAGTCCATCAGGGGCCGCTATGCGGACCTGGAGCTGAGCGGACGCGATCTGCAGCTGCTGCTCGCCACAGCGCTGTGCTTGCTCGGCAAGCTAGACCCCCTCCTCGAGTTCGACGGCCGGTCTGCGGAGCAGATCGCATCGAGCCCTGTCGGGCGGCATCTGAGTCTGCATGCGGGGATGATCCGGTTCGTCGACCCGCGCCTGGCCATCTGGATCCGCGGCACTGCGGGACGAGCGGAGGAGAAGGGCGTCCACGCCCGCCTCGCCGACATCTTCCGGGCTCGCGGCGACCGCGTGAGCGCCGACTGGCACCGCGCTCGCGCGTCGCTGCACCGTGACGCCGATGCAGCTCCCGAGCTCACCCGTATCGCACGCGAGCTCTCCGAGGCGGGCGAATCCGACCGCGCCCTCCTGCTCGCGAGCGAAGCGGCCGTGCACTCCAGCGGCGTGGCTCGTGACGAAGCCCGGCTCGTCGCGGGCGCATCAGCGATCGCAGCCGGGTACGCGGTCGAGGCGTCGGCATGGCTGGGCGGGCTGTTCCCTGACGGGGCCGAGCGGTACCGGCTGCAAGGTCTCAGCGGCCTCCTGGTGGCCCGGGCGCACCTGCAGGGGGCAGTGCCCGACGTCGAGCCGGCGGCGCTCCGTCCGCGCACCGACGACCACGACGACTGGTACTCCTGGGCCCGCGCCGCGGCCTTCGGCGCCGTGCTGTGCGCGGAGCGCGGCGACAGGCCGGGCATGCGGGCATGGCTCGACGCGTTGCGGGACGCCTGCGTCAGGGTGGGGGCGGAGCGTGATCTCCGGGATCCGGTCGTCGCGCTCGCGTGGCTGATCGCGGGCGACCGCGACGTCGACGCGATCGAAGGGGCGGGTCCGCTCACCGGCGCCATGCTCGGTGCCCTGCGCTGTGCCATGGACGGCGACATCGATCGTGCCCTGCGACTGCTCGCCGTCGGCGAGTCGGGGCTGGGTGCCGAGGTCGACCCGTTCGTCGCAGGTTTCGAGCACAGCCCGCTGGTTCGGGCGTATCGCGCGGTCGTCGAGGTGCTGCTGCTGACGTGGCGCGGCGACATCGGCCTCGCGCGTGATCGCCTGATCGCGGCCGCGCTCGAGCTGCCCATCGCGATGCCGTTCGCCGGCGTCGGCGTGGTGCTGGCGCGGCGCCTCGATCTGGCGGTCATCGGCCGCGTCGGCGCTTTCGCCGCCGCACTGACCGAAGCGCTGCCGCCCGCCCTTCGGATCGATCAGTTCGTCGACAAGGGCATCGAGGCGTATCTCGCCGGACGATACGACGAGGCTGCCGCCTACGTCCGCCTGTGGACCGACGCGGGGAGCAGACAGCATGCCCTGTCTGTCCCGGGACTCGACGAGGTGGCGCTCTCGGCCGGCTCGTCAGCCGAGTCGCGCCGCACGATCGAGTCGGCCGAGAACGAGCTCGCCCGGCGTCTGCGGGCCAGAGTCGCGATGACGCCCGAGGCGGACTGGCGCCACGAGAGCCGCGGCATCGCGGAGGAGGCGCGTCGGCTGCGTTCCCCCTTCGGGAGAGCGAGGGTGGAGGCGATGATGGGCATCCGCTTCGTGATCCGCGAGGAGACGAACGCAGCCCGCCAGCACTTCCGTTGCGCATGGCACCTGTTCACGGATGCCGGCGCGGACGCGTGGGCCCGATCGGTGGCCGCGCGGCTCGAGCGTCTCGACGCAGGAGAGATCGCTGCGCCGCGAGTCATGGACCCGCTGGAGGTGTGCCGGAGCGTGTGGGAGCCGGTTCTCACACCGAGAGAACTCGAAGTCGCGATGCATGCCGCGGGCGGGGCGTCGAATCGGGAGATCGGCGATGCCCTCGGGGTCTCCGTGCGCACGGTCGAGGTTCATCTGGGACGCGCCTTCACCAAGCTCGGAGTGCGAAGCCGTGTCGAGCTGACTGTGCTGGCACACCGCACGGGGCGCCTGCGCTGAGGGTGTCTCACCCGTCCGGAGCTGCTCAGCGGGGGAGCGCCAGCAGCTCGCCGTCGGCCTCGGCCAGCCCATCGGCGATGAGGGAGTCGATCGCACGATCTCGCTGTCGTGCATCCGGCCAGTCCGGCACGACGTCGGCGAGCGGAACTCCGGCGGGAGCGGCGTCGCGGAGCGCCTTCAGCACGGCGCCGCGCGCCTGGCGATCCGATCCCTTGAAGGCGGCCTGCCGTCTCCTGGTGTCCCCGGTGTCGGGCCGGCCGGCTGCGAGCCACGCGCAGCCGGTCACCAGCGGGCATGCATCGCAACGCGGTCCGCGCGCGATGCACACGGTCGCGCCGAGCTCCATCGCAGCGGCGTTCACGACTGCCGCGTCGGCGTCGTCCTCGGGCAGCAGCGAGTCCATGAGGGTCAGGTCGCGGCGCGACGGAGCCCCGGGATGCGCCTTCCCGAGCCCTGCGCGGGCGAGCACCCGGCGCGTGTTCGTGTCGACGACGGGATGCCTGTCTCCGTACGCGAACACGGCGACGGCGCGCGCGGTGTAGTCGCCGATCCCCGACAGCGCCAGCAGCGCGTGCACGTCGCGCGGGACCGTCCCGCCGTGACGTTCGGTGATCTCGCGCGCGGCGCGGTGGAGCCAGAGGGCACGCCGCGGGTATCCGAGGTTCGCCCACTGCTGCACCACATCGGCCGGGGTCGCGGCGGCGAGCGCCGCGGGGGTCGGCCAGCGGGTCAGCCAGGCGTCCAGGTGCGGGATCACGCGCGTGACCGGAGTCTGCTGCAGCATGAACTCGCTGACGAGCGTTCCCCATGCCCCGTATGCCTCATGGAACCCCGGGCGACGCCAGGGGAGATCCCGTGCCGTGGTCCGGTACCACTCCGCGAGCGCGGCGACGCTCTCTGCGGGGAGCAAGGGGGACGTCGGCACCAGGACAGCCTAGGCGACCCCGGCGCCTCGTACGGGGGAGCGGGGCGGTGCGCGGCGGGCGCCGGTCGCACCGTAGGCTGGAGGAATGGTCGCACCCGGCATCCTCCTCGTGGACAAACCGGCTGGGATGACCAGCCACGACGTGGTCGCACGCGCGCGCCGCGCGCTCGGCACTCGGAAGGTCGGGCACGCGGGGACTCTCGATCCCATGGCGACCGGGTTGCTGGTGATCGGCGTCGAAGGCGCGACGAGACTGCTCACGTACATCGTCGGGGTGGGCAAGACCTATGAGGCGACGATCCGTCTCGGGCAGTCCACCACGACCGACGACGCAGACGGCGAGATCGTGCAGGCAGCGACGGCATCCGCATGGGAGACCGTGACCCCTGAACGCATCCGCGAAGGCATCAGCGCGCTCACCGGCCGCATCTCGCAGGTGCCGAGCTCCGTCTCCGCGATCAAGGTCGACGGCCGCCGCGCGTACGACCGGGTGCGGTCAGGAGAAGACGTCGTGCTGGCGCCCCGCGAGGTCACGGTCTCGCGCTTCGACGTGCGCGCACGACGGGAAGCCGACGGAGTCATCGACCTCGACGTCGTCGTCGACTGCTCATCCGGCACGTACATCCGGTCTCTCGCCCGCGACCTGGGCGCACGACTCGGCGTGGGGGGTCATCTCACGGCCCTGAGGCGGACGAAGGTCGGCGAGTTCTCCGTGCAGGACGCGGCATCCGTCGACGAGCTCCGAAGCGCGGCGATGATGTCGCCGGCGGACGCGGCATCCCGTGTCATGCCGGTGTTGCACGTGACGGCCGAGGACGCGCGCGACCTGCGCCACGGCAAGCGCCTCGCCGGCCAGGCGTCCCGCATCGCCGGGGGCGCGGCAGCCGCGATCGACCCGGACGGCGTGCTCGTGGGAGTGGTGGAGAAGCGGGGTCCCGATCTGAAGAGCGCCATGAACATGGCTGAGGAGGCCCGATGATCCTGTGGTTCACCGTCGTGCAGATCGCGGTCGCCGTCGCCGCTGGTCTGCTGTGCCTCGTGCTCGGCCTCGCAGGTCGGCGCCCCAGCGACCTGAGCGTCGGAGCGCTCGCCCTCGTCGAGCTGCTGCTGATCGGTCAGGTGATCGTCGCGATCGTCTCCCCGTTCGCAGGGAATCCGCCCACCGGAGACCTGCTGGAGTTCTGGGTGTATCTCGTCTCGGCTGTGCTGCTGCCCATCGGCGCCGTGTTGTGGGCGCTGATGGAGCGCAGCCGGTGGAGCACCGTGGTGCTGGGGGTCGCGGGACTCGCCATCGCGATCATGGTGTGGCGCATGCACATGATCTGGACGATCCAGCTCGCGTGACCGCGCAGCCGCCGAGTGCGGCCGCCCGTAGGATGGATGCAGCTATGAGCACCGTCCCCTCTTCCCGAATGACCGGCATCGGTCGAGTCCTCGTCGTCGTGTACGCCGTCATGGCGCTGGCCGCCACGGGGAGGAGCTTCGTGCAGATCGTGCGCCGTTTCGACGAGGCGCCGCTCGCGTACTCGCTGTCCGCGCTCGCGGCTGTCGTGTACGTCCTCGCCACGCTGGCGCTCGTGCTGGCGCGTCGCCGCGGGTGGTACACGATCGCCTGGATCGCGATCGTGTTCGAGCTGACCGGTGTGCTCGTGGTGGGAGCGCTCAGCCTCCTGCTGCCCTCGTTGTTCCAGCACGAGACCGTGTGGTCGCTGTTCGGCCGCGGCTACCTGTTCATCCCGCTCGTGCTTCCGGTGTTCGGCCTCTGGTGGCTTCGCACACACCGTCCTGCCGCCGCTGCTGCGGACAGGGCCGAGGTGGCCGCATGATCGTCTTCCGGGATCCGTCCGAGGTCCCCGCGGACTACGGACGCACCGCCGTCGCGATCGGCAAGTTCGACGGCGTCCACGCCGGACACCGCGCGGTGATCCGCCGTCTGCGTGAGCGGGCCACGGACTCCGGTGCGAAGGCCGTGGCGGTGACCTTCGACCGCAACCCCTTGGCAGTGCTCCGCCCGGACCGCTGTCCCGAGAACGTGGTGACGGTCGAGCGCAAGCTCGAGCTCCTCGGCGAGCTCGAGCTCGATGCCACGCTGCTGCTGACCTTCGACGAACGCCTCGCGGCGTTGAGCGCCGAGGACTTCGTGACGGAGATCCTCGTCGGGGCGCTCCATGTGTCGACGGTGCTGGTCGGCGACGACTTCCGCTTCGGGCACGGGGGAGCGGGAACACCGGATCTGCTGCGCCGGCTGGGACCGGCGCACGGCTTCACCGTTGACGTCGTCGACGACGTCTACCTCCCCGGCTCCACGCGCCGAGTGTCCTCGACGTGGATCCGCGAGCTGCTCATCGACGGCGACGTCGTCACGGCAGCCAGGGCGCTCGGACGTCACGTCGATGTCCGAGGCGAGGTCGTCCACGGCCTCAAGCGCGGGCGCGAACTCGGCTTCCCGACCGCGAACCTCTCGGCATCCATCGACTCCTTCGTACCGGCGGACGGCGTGTACGCGGGGTGGCTCGTCGACCACGACACCGGCCTTCGGCACCGTGCCGCGATCTCGGTGGGCACGAACCCGACGTTCGACGACGTGCTGGTGCGCCAGGTCGAGGCGCACGTCATCGGCGAGACCGGGCTCGAGCTCTACGGCCACGACGTCACCGTGGAGTTCGTGGCGCGATTGCGCGGCATGGTGGCCTTCGAGGGCATCGACACGCTGAAGCTGCAGATGGCGCAGGATGTCGACGACGCTGTGCGCGTCCTGTCAGCACAGGCGTGATCGGATGGCGTAGACTGGCGCACGGTCGCCCGTGATCCTTGCGCGTCCTTCGCGCAACGCAGGAGACCGGTTCTACTGTTCGTACGGTCCTGGTTCACCCACACGCGGACACAGACGGCGCTGATGCATCCCAGCATCGGGCCTTCACGCTCAGGAGGAGCATGCCGACAACGGCAACCGCCGCATCGCGGCGCAAGAAGACGTCCCGTCGCGACGATGAGGCACCCCTCATCCCGATCCTCGCGCGCAAGGTGCGCGAGATCGAGGCGAAGTCGCAGAAGGGCAAGCTCGGCCCCACGAACCGGGTCAAGTTCCAGGTGATCGCCTTCCTGGTGCGCGAAGAGCGTGCCAGGGTGAAGGCGGATGCCGAGCTCGCCGACGCGGCGCGCGCCGAGCTGCTCAAGCGCCTCGACGGCGTGGCGACCATCCTCGCCAAGACGGCCGCTCGAGACACTTCGCTCATTCAGCTGCTCGAGGCCGACCAGGCGACGTCCCCCGTCGCCAAGCGCATGCGACGGGACTGGCTGCTGGAGTCCGGCGCCGAGCTCCCGCCGGAGGAGCTCATCATCGCCGACCCCGCGCCCGTGCAGGCACCGGTCGTGCCCGCCGCGATCGCCGAGCGCCAGGTGACGCCCCCGTCGGTCGAGGCGCGTCAGCTCGCGAACCCGTTCCTCGCCCCTGATCTCACGCCGCGGGTGACGACCACCCCGCGGCGGCGCCTTGACGGGTGGGAGCTGATGGGGCCGCTGTACAAGGCGTTCGAGACCGGCGCCGGAGGCTCGGCTGCGAGCATGGAGCTTCCGCCGCCGCCGGAGTTCGACCACGTCTCGCCCAACGGCCTCGAGCTCATGGTGCATCAGTCGCGCTTCCTCGAAGCGGTCCGTTCGGGTCACCGCACCTTCCTCCTCGCCGACGAACCCGGTCTCGGCAAGACCGCGCAGTCCGTTCTCGCGGCATCGGTGGCGAACGCCTACCCTCTCCTCGCCGTCGTGCCCAACGTCGTCAAGATGAACTGGGCACGCGAGGTGGAGCGGTGGACGCCGCAGCGGCGCGCGACGGTGATCCAGGGCGACGGAGACGACATCGACGCGTTCGCCGACGTGTTCATCGTGAACTACGAGATCCTCGATCGCCATCTGTCGTGGCTCGCGTCGATCGGCCTTCGCGGCATGGTCGTCGACGAGGCGCACTTCATCAAGAACCTGTCGTCGCAGCGCTCGCAGAACGTGCTGTCGCTGGCGTCGCGCGTGCGGGAGCGCACGCCGGGCGGCAAGCCGCTGCTGCTCGCCCTCACCGGAACGCCGCTGATCAACGACGTCGAGGACTTCGACGCGATCTGGCGCTTCCTCGGCTGGACGACGGGCGAGAAGCCGGGCCCCGAGCTCATGGAGAAGCTGGACGCCACCGGCCTCACACCCGCCGACAAGGCGTTCTACCCCGAGGCGCGTGACGCCGTCATCTCGATGGGTATCGTGCGGCGCAAGAAGAAGGACGTGGCGGCCGACCTGCCCGACAAGCTCATCGCCGACCTCCCCGTGCAGCTCGACGACGAGTTCGGGCGCAGCATCCGCCAGGCGGAGCGCGAGCTGGGCGAGCGTCTCGCGGCACGGTACCGGCGCATCATCGACGCGCGCGGCGACCGCGGGCTCGCAGCGGGCGAGATCGACGACGACATCGTGCGGCTCGTCGCGCAGAACGAGCTCGAGGAGTCGAAGGCCGCGGGCACGAGCGGCGACAACGTCTTCACGATGGTGCGGCGCATCGGCCAGGCGAAGGCCCAGCTCGCGGCCGACTACGCGGCCCAGCTGCAGCGCTCGGTGGGCAAGGTGGTGTTCTTCGCCAAGCACATCGACGTGATGGACCAGGCCGAGGCGCACTTCGCGGCCTCCGGCATCCGCGCGGTCTCGATCCGCGGCGACCAGACGTCCTCGGCGAGGCAGCAGGCCATCGACGCCTTCAACGGCGACCCCGACGTCGGCATCGCCGTCTGCTCGCTCACTGCCGCCGGCGTCGGCCTCAACATGCAGGCCGCGTCGAACGTCGTGCTCGCAGAACTCTCGTGGACAGCGGCCGAGCAGACGCAGGCCATCGACCGCGTGCACCGCATCGGTCAGGACGAGCCGGTGACGGCATGGCGCATCATCGCGGCGCACACGATCGACACGAAGATCGCGGAGCTGATCGACCAGAAGCAGGGGCTCGCGGCGCGTGCGCTCGACGGCGAGGCGCTGGACGAGACGGCGGGTGAGCCGGTTCAGCTGGGCGCACTCATGCACCTGCTGCGCGAGGCCCTCGGAGAGGTCTGACGAGAAGGCGTTAAGAACCACGGTTCTTGACGCCGTTTTCGTCGCTTTGGGGCGTCAGTCGCGAATTTCCGGCGAATCGTCGCGTTCGCGCCGCAAGATCGGCTGTTTTCGACGCTCCGAATGGCGCACGTGCTCTCCGTCGCGCTAGTGTCGATCGCAGGCAGCGTCGCCTCCTTTCCCTTATCCCGAACGTCTGAAGGCAGCAGCATGAAGATCGGCATCCTGACGAGCGGCGGCGACTGCCCCGGTCTCAACGCGGTCATCCGCGGCATCGTGCTCAAGGGCACCACCACGTACGACCTCGAGTTCGTCGGCATCCGCGACGGGTGGCGTGGCGTGGTCGACGGCGATTTCTTCCCGCTCACGCGGCACGAGGTGAAGGGCCTGTCCAAGGTCGGCGGCACGATCCTTGGCACGAGCCGCACGAACCCCTACGAGGGGCCGAGGGGCGGTGCGGAGAACATCGCCAAGACCCTCGCCAAGCACAACATCGACGGCATCGTCGCGATCGGCGGCGAGGGGACGCTCGCGGCCGCCAACCGGCTCGCGAACGACGGGATCAACGTCGTCGGAGTCCCCAAGACGATCGACAACGACCTCAGGGCCACCGACTACTCCTTCGGGTTCGACACCGCGGTCAACATCGCCACCGACGCCATGGACCGCCTGCGCACGACGGGCGACTCCCACCAGCGGTGCATGGTCGCGGAGGTCATGGGACGCCACGTCGGCTGGATCGCCCTCCACGCGGGTCTCGCCGCAGGTGCGCATGCCATCTGCATCCCCGAGGTCCCCATGTCGATCGAGGAGATCTGCGCCCTCGTGACGAGCGCGTTCGACCGGGGCCGCGCACCCCTCGTGGTCGTCTCCGAGGGCTTCACGCTCACCGGAATGCAGGAGGCTTACAGCGACAAGGGGCTCGACGCCTTCAACCGTCCGCGCCTCGGCGGCATCAGCGAGGTGCTCGCTCCGGAGATCGAGCGCATCACGGGCATCGAGACCCGGTCGACCGTGCTCGGCCACATCCAGCGCGGCGGCTCTCCGTCGGCGTTCGACCGTGTGCTCGCGACGCGTCTCGGCCTGCACACCGCCGATGCCCTGGTCACGCGCTCCTGGGGCAAGATGGTCGCCTTGCGCGGGACGGACATCGTCAAGGTCCCCTTCGCCGAGGCGTTGGGCGAGCTGAACACGGTGCCGCGGGAGCGCTACGACGAGGCGGCGGCGCTCTTCGGCTGACCCCCGCCTCTTTCGCCGGAATCAGGAAGACCGCCCGAGAACAGGATGCCGTACGGCATCCGTCCTGTTCCCGGGCGGTCTTCCTGTTCTCGGCACACCGGTCATGAGCGCGGGTGTGGAGGAGAGCTGCGCATGACGCCGGTCACGAGTGATGGCCGGGGCTCAGGCCTCCGCGATCCCGAGGACCTCGAGTATCCACGCGAGCTCGAAGGCGCGCTCCTTCCAGGAGTTGTACCGACCGCTCACCCCGCCGTGGCCGGCGACCATCTCGCACTTCAACAGGACGTCGGATGCTCCCGCGTCGCGCAGCCGAGCGACCCATTTCGCAGGCTCCACGTAGAGCACGCGCGAGTCGTTGAGCGAGGTGACGGCGAGGATGCGGGGGTAGCGGGCGCCGTCGCGAACGTTCTCATAGGGCGTGTACGACTTCATGTACTCGTACACCTCGGGGTCGTGCAGCGGGTCGCCCCACTCGTCCCACTCGATCACGGTGAGCGGCAGAGACGGGTCGAGGATCGTCGTCAGCGCGTCGACGAAGGGCACCCCGGCGAGGATGCCGGCGAAGGTCTCGGGCGCGAGGTTCGCAACGGCGCCCATGAGCAGACCGCCCGCACTCGCCCCCTCGGCGACGAGCCGTTCCGGCGCCGTGATCCCCGTCGCGATGAGGTGCTCGGCGCACGCGACGAAGTCCGTGAAGGTGTTGCGCTTGTGCAGGAGCTTGCCGTCTTCGTACCACTGGCGTCCCATCTCGCCGCCCCCGCGCACGTGGGCGACGGCGAACACGACGCCGCGGTCGAGCTCCGACAGCCGGGCCACCGAGAAGCCGGGATCGATGGAGTGCTCGTACGACCCGTAGCCGTAGAGGTGCACGGGACGGATGCCGTCGCCGGGCTCGCCGAAGGAGCGCTTCCAGACGAGGGAGACGGGGACGCGTGTGCCGTCCGAGGCTGTCGCCCATTCGCGCCGCTGGCCGTAGTCGAGGGGATCGTATCCGCCGAGGACGGCGACCTGCTTGCGGAGCACGAGCTCGCGCGTGGCCAGGTCGAGCTCGTAGACCGTCCCGGGCGTGACGAAAGAGGTGTATCCGAGGCGGAGGTACGGCGAGTGCCACTCAGGGTTGCCGCTCACACCTGCGGAATACAGCGGCTCGTCGAAGGGCACGTCCTCCAGGGCATCGGTCGCGTAGTCGAGCAGCGCGACGCGCTCCAGACCCTCGCTGCGGTACTCGACCGTCGCGAAGTCGCGGAACGCGTCCATGCCCAGCAGCCGGCGCCCCGGTTCGTGCGCCACCACGACGCGCCGTTCGCCCTGCGGATCGTCGGCGGACACCGAGACGAGCTCGAAGTCGAGAGCATCCTGGTTGTGAAGGATGTACAGGCGGTCCTCGCCGTCGACGACCGCATGGTCGAGGGAGTACTCGACGCCCTCCGTGCGGGGCCAGACGAGACGGGGGGTGGCGGTGAGATCGCCCCGGAGGTCGACGAGATACTCCTCGCTCGTGATGCTCGACCCGACGCCGATCACGAGGAATCGGCGGCTGCGCGTGATGCCGGCGCCCAGCCAGAACTTCTCGTCGGGCTCGTGGAAGAGCTGCACGTCGTCGGCGATGTCGGTGCCGATGCGATGCAGCCAGAGAGTGTCAGGGCGCCACGCCTCATCACGCGTCGTGTAGAGGATGCCGGTGCCGTCGGGCGTGAAGAACGCGCCGCTCGTGCCGGGGATCTCGTCGGGGAGCGTCCGGCCGGTCGCGATGTCCCGCACGTGCACGGTGTAGAGCTCGTCGCCCTCGAAGTCGGTGGACCACAGCAGCCGTGTGGCGTCGTCGGACGTGTCGAACGCGCCGAGGGAGAAGAACTCGTGCCCGTCCGCTTCGATGTTGCCGTCGAGCAGGACCTCCTCACCGGGAACGGGTGCACCGGGCTCGAGGACCGGGGGCGTCCACTCGTCACCGGCGGGCGCCGTACGGCAGTGGATGGCGTACTGCGATCCCTCTTCCGTGCGGCTGTAATACCACCAGTCGCCGCGTCGAGTCGGCACCGAGAGGTCGGTCTCCCGCACGCGCGACTTGATCTCCTGGAACAGGCGCTCGCGGAGGGGTTCGAGGTGCGCGGTGCGTGACTCGGTGTAGGCGTTCTCCGCCTCCAGGTGGGCGATCACCTCGGGGGAGTCCTTGTCGCGCAACCACTCGTAGGGGTCGTCGACGGTGTCGCCGTGATGCGTGCGGAGGGTGGATCGGCGGGCGGCGCGAGGAGCATCTGTCACGTTCCCACGCTAGTCGAGGTCGAGTTGACCGGCACCGACGAGGGTGGGAGGATTTACCGGGGCCGGTTAACGGAAGTCAAACCCACGGCGAACTCTTCGTTCGTCACGTCGATATCGTCGACACGCACCCTTCTTCCCAACGACCGAAAGCGAACGGTGGAAACCGCAGCCCTCATCGTCGTGCTGGTGATCGCACTAGCCCTGTTCTTCGACTTCACCAACGGCTTCCATGACACCGCGAACGCGATGGCGACGCCGATCGCGACCGGTGCGCTGAAGCCGAAGACCGCCGTGCTGCTCGCGGCGGTGCTGAACCTGGTCGGCGCGTTCCTGTCGACCGAGGTCGCCAAGACCGTCTCCGGTGGCATCGTCAATGAAGGCGACATCTCGCACTCGCTGCTTCCCGCGCTCATCTTCGCCGGTCTCATCGGTGCCATCACGTGGAACATGCTCACGTGGCTCCTCGGGCTGCCGTCGAGCTCTTCGCACGCCCTGTTCGGGGGACTCATCGGGGCCACGCTCGTGGGCGTCGGCGCCGCAGGCATCAATTTCGGCGTGGTGATGTCCAAAGTGGTGCTCCCGGCGCTCATCGCCCCGCTGACCGCCGCCGTGATCGCCTTCGTCGCCACGAAGATCGCCTACGGCATCACCCGGCGCTACGACGGCAAGCCGGATGGGCGATCCGGCTTCCGCTGGGGGCAGATCTTCACCTCGTCCATGGTGGCGCTCGCGCACGGCACGAACGACGCTCAGAAGACGATGGGCGTCATCACCCTCGCTCTCATCACGGTCGGCTGGCAGTCCAGCGACGAGCCGCTGTGGGAGGTCAAGATCGCCTGCGCCGTGACCATCGCGCTCGGCACCTACCTGGGCGGCTGGCGCATCATCCGCACGCTCGGCAAGGGCCTCACCGAGGTGAAGCCGGCTCAGGGGTTCTCGGCCGAGAGCTCCACCGCAGCGACGATCCTCGCGTCCAGTGCGCTCGGCTTCGCCCTGTCCACCACCCAGGTGGCGTCCGGCTCGGTCATCGGGTCGGGACTCGGCCGTCGTGGCTCGGTGGTGCGCTGGCGCACGGCCGGTCGCATCGCCCTCGGCTGGCTGCTCACGCTTCCCGCGGCTGCAGCAGTCGGAGCGCTCGCCGCCGTCCTCGTGGTCTGGCTGGGCCTGGCCGGGGTGCTGATCGACGCCGTGCTCGCCGTCGCGGTCATCGTCGGACTCTTCCTGTGGTCACGGCGCAACGAGGTCACGCATGCAAACGCCATGAGCGACGTCGCGGTCTCGGGCAAGGCCGTCGACCTGCCGGAGGTCCCAGGGCCGACGCGTCGGCGCAGCCGCATCGAGCTGGAGCGGGCGCAGGCGCGCGCCGAGCGCAAGGCGGCTGAGGCTGAGAAGGCGCTGCGACGGGCGCGCAAGCTCGAGAAGTCCGTCGGCAAGGGGCCCGAGGTCAAGGCCGCGCGCAAGGCCGCGGAGCGAGCGGAGCGCAAGCGCATCGAGGCCGAGAAGGCCGCGCACGAGTGGGAGGTGCTCAGCGCCAGCCGTCGTGCGCGCGCCGAGCTCGCGGAGTGGGAGTCCGCGCACTCCGGCAATGCGACGCAGGAGGAGGCCCGCTGATGAGCATCGAGATCGACTGGCTGGCGTTCTTCCACGTCTTCGTCGCCGCCCTGATCGGGGCGGTCGCCATCGTGACGTTCTACGCACTCGGGCTGCGGATGCTCGTGAGGGCAGGACGGGTTCCTCTCGTCACGCCGGCCGAGTTCACCGACGCGATCACCGTGATGTCGGAGAAGGAGCTCAAGCACGCCGCGAAGCAGGCGGCGAAGGCGGCGAAGAAGAGCCCGCTGTCCGAGGGGCAGAAGCGCTTCGCGTTGGTGCTCGCCTACCTCTGCTTCCTGGTGTGCGGTGCGGCTGTCGTCGGCGGCATCACCCTGATCGTCGTCGGACACTGACCGCATCGCGGTCGCCGCTGCGTGCGCGAACGCGCACCGGAGGGGGCCGGGCTTAGGCTGGTCGCATGTCCGACACGGCGCGCGAGTACGTCTTCGGCCGGCACCTTCCGGCGTCGCATGTGCTGATCCACGTCAGCGACCCGCACTTCCTCGCAGGAGGGGCGCGGTTGGGTGGCCGTTACGACGTGGAGTCCACCTTCGCACGAACCCTGGAGACGATCCGCTCCGTGCATCCGCACCCCGCGGCGATCGTCGTCACCGGTGATCTGGCCGATCTCGGGGAACCCGACGCCTACCGTCGCCTACGGGAGGCCGTCGAGCCAGTCGCGGAGTCGCTCGGGACGGTCGTCGTCTGGGTCGCCGGGAACCATGACGAACGGCCCGCACTGCGGGAGAACCTGTTCGACCTCACGCCGACGGAGGAGCCCGTCACCGGGGTGTGGGATCTCGACGGGCTGCGGCTCGTGGCGCTCGACACCAGCGTGCCGGGGTGGCATCATGGCGACCTCGACCGCGCCCAGCTCGCGTGGCTGGCCGATGTGCTCGCGACTCCGGCACCGCACGGCACGCTGCTGGCGATGCATCATCCGCCGCTGCCGAGCCACCTCCCGCTCTTCGACATCCTCGAGCTGAGGCATCAGGACGAGCTCGCGGAGATCATCCGCGGGACCGACGTGCGCGGGATCCTGGCCGGACATCTGCACTACTCGTCGCACGGCACTTTCGCAGGGGTGCCGGTGAGCGTGTCGTCGGCGACGTGCTACACGATGAACGTCGCTCTCCCGGCCTCGCGCGTGAACGGCATGGATGCGGCTCAGGCATTCCAGCTCGTGCATGTGCACCCCGACACGATCACGCACACGGTCGTGCCGGTGACCGACGCCGACACCGGGGACTACTTCTCACCGGAGTGGCTCGAGCGCATGGCGGCGCTCTCGGCGGAAGAGCGCCTGGAGGCCTTCTCGCGCAAACCGGGGCGCTGAGCACGGGGCTGCAGATGGCGGGCGTAGACTGGACGCATCCCCCACGTACCCACTCGCCACGACCCACAAGGATGTGACATGGCTTCTGCCGCGCCTTCCCATACCCGTACAGAGACCGATTCGCTCGGGAGCATGGAGATCCCCGCAGACGCGTATTGGGGGATCCACACCGCTCGTGCCGATGCGAACTTCCCCATCACGAAGCGTCCGATCTCGGTGTACCCCGATCTGGTCATCGCCCTCGCGATGGTCAAGCAGGCCAGCGCCAGGGCGAACAAGGAGATCGGGGTCCTCGACGGCGAACGCGCCGACCTCATCGACCGCGCCGCACAGCGTGTCATCGACGGCGAGTTCCACGACCAGTTCACCGTCGGGGTCATCCAGGGCGGTGCGGGCACGTCGACCAACATGAACGCGAACGAGGTCATCACCAACATCGCGCTCGAGATGGCGGGACGAGAGAAGGGGGACTACGCGTTCCTGTCCCCGATCGACCACACCAACCGCAGCCAGTCCACGAACGACGTGTATCCGACCGCGGTGAAGATCGGACTGTCGCTCACGCTCCGCTCGATGCTCGACGAACTCGACCTCCTGCGCCAGTCCTTCCTCACCAAGGCCAAGGAGTTCCACGACGTCCTCAAGGTCGGCAGAACGCAGTTGCAGGACGCGGTTCCGATGACGCTGGGCCAGGAGTTCCACGGCTTCGCGACGACGCTGGGCTACGACCACCAGCGGCTGAGCGAGAACGCCGCGCTCATGTTCGAGGTGAACATGGGCGCGACGGCGATCGGCACCGGCATCACGACCCACCCGGACTACGCGCCTGCGGTGCTGAAGCACCTGCGTGAGATCACGGGCCTGGATCTCGTCACCGCGAGCGACCTCGTCGAGGCCACCAGCGACACCGGCTCGTTCATGTCGTTCTCCTCGTCGCTGAAGCGCAACGCGATCAAGCTGTCGAAGATCTGCAACGACCTGCGGCTGCTGTCGTCCGGACCGCAGGCCGGGCTCGGCGAGATCAACCTCCCCGCCATGCAGGCCGGCTCGAGCATCATGCCTGGCAAGGTCAACCCGGTGATCCCCGAGGTGGTCAACCAGGTGGCGTTCTCGGTCGTCGGGGCAGACGCCACTGTGACGATGGCCGTCGAAGCGGGGCAGCTCCAGCTCAATGCCTTCGAACCGGTGATCGCCCACTCCATCTTCCAGTCGATCACGTGGATGCGTCAGGCGATGTGGACGCTCCGGGTGAACTGCATCGACGGGATCACGGCGAACCGCGACCGGCTGGGTGCGATGGTCGGCGCCTCGGTCGGCGTCATCACGGCACTCACGCCGTTCATCGGCTATGCGGCGGCCGCGGCGCTCGCGAAGACCGCCCTGCTCACGAACCGCAACGTGGCCGACCTGGTCGTGGAGGCGGGGCTGATGTCGCGCGAAGAGGTGACCAAGCAGCTCTCGCCGGCGCGGCTGTCGGGCCTGGAGGCCGTCACGGCCGCCATCCCGGTCGTCTCTCCCGAGGATCTCGTGGAGATCTGAACCGACGCCACTGCACAGACGCGGCCCCGACGAGTCTCTCGCCGGGGCCGTCGTCGTTCAAGGGCTTGCCACACCTCCATTTATGCGCTTAAACTAGACCGCGATGCGGTTTAAGCGCATAGATTTCGTGGATGCGATTCAAGGAGGAAGACGTGAAAGGCACGAGGATCCTGGGCGGCATCGCCGCCGTCGCGGCGGCATCGCTGCTGCTGAGCGGATGCGGACGCACAGAAGACACGGCGGGCGGGACAGACGAGGTCACGACGCTCGATGACGGACCGGCGACCGGCACCATCTCGATCTGGGCGATGGGCGCCGAGGGCGAAGCCCTGCCGGACTTCGTGAAGGAGTTCGAGAAGGCGAACCCCGACGTGAAGGTCGAGGTGACGCCGATCCCGTGGGACGCCGCTCACAACAAGATCCAGACAGCCATCGCCGGAGGCAACACGCCCGACGTGGCGATGATGGGCTCCACCTGGATGGCCGATTTCGCCGACGCGTTCGCGACGGTGCCGGAGGAGATCTCCACCGAGGGCTTCTTCGACGGCGCGCTGAGCACCAACCAGGTCGGAGACCGCATCGCAGGCGTCCCCTGGTACGTCGACACGCGTGTGCTGTACTACCGCACGGACATCGCGGAGAAGGCCGGCTGGACGACGGCGCCGACCACGTGGGACGAGCTCACGCAGATGGCGGCCGACATGCAGAGCAAGGGCGGCTCGACCTGGGGCATGCGTCTGCCCGCCGGTAACGACTCGTTCCAGGGCGCCATGTGGATGCCGTGGTCGGCAGGCGCTGAGCTCACCGACGGCGATTCCTGGACGCTCGACACCCCGGAGATGAAGAAGGGGCTGGAGTACTACCAGAGCTTCTTCACGAAGGGCATCGCGAACCCCGACGTCGACACCTCGCCCGGAGCGACCGAGGCGGAGTTCGTCGACGGTACGGCGCCCATGGTCGTGGAGGGTCCGTTCCTCCGCGGTCAGCTCGAAGAGGTCGGCGGTGACGGTTTCACCGACAAGTTCACCACCGCCGTGCTGCCCGCGCTCGACGAGTCGGTGTCGTTCAGCGGCGGAGCGAACCTCGTGGTCTTCCAGGACAGTGACAACGCGGCGTCGGCCTGGAAGCTGGTCGACTGGCTCACGCAGCCGGAGACGCAGGCGGCGTTCTTCGAGGCGACGGGTGACCTTCCCGCCTCCAAGGCCGCGTGGGAGGAGCCGGCTGTCGCCGGTGACGAGAGCATCGCGACGTTCGGGACGCAGCTGGAGACAGCGAAGGCTCCGCCGGTGACCACGAGCTGGGTGCAGGTGGCGGCCAAGGGCGACCAGGCGCTCGAGTCCATCCGGCGGGGCACGGCTGACGTCGACGAGGCTCTGAAGACGCTGCAGTCCGAAGCGGACTCCATCGGGCTCGACTGATGTCGTCGCCCACAGCCATCGCCGCTGCGGGGACCGCCCGAGGTCCTCGCAGCGGCCGGGACACCGGACTCGGTGCAGTACGACGGCGCAGGCAGGCTCTGATCGCATGGGGTTTCGCCCTGCCGTTCGTCGTCATCTTCGCGATCTTCATGCTGGTGCCGATCATCGGCTCGTTCGCGATGTCGTTCACGGACTTCACCGCTCGCGACATCCGTTCGCCGTTCGCCGTGAACTTCGTCGGCATCCAGCAGTTCGTCGCGCTCTTCTCCGACTCCCGCTTCCTCACATCCCTGGGAGTCACGGGACTCTTCGTGCTCGTCGGCATCCCGGTGACGATGGTCGTGGCCCTCGCTCTGGCGCTCGCGCTGAACAGCGGCCGCGGCAGGCTCGTCGCCTTCTTCCGTGTCGGGTTCTATGCACCCGTCGTCACGAGCATCGTCGCGATCTCCGTCGTGTGGCGATACATCCTGCAGCCCGACGGCCTGGTGAACTCGGCGCTGGCCACCATCGGCATCGAGGGCCCGAACTGGCTGAACGACCCGCGCTTCGCGCTTCCGTCGCTGATCATGATGGCCGTGTGGCGCAACGTCGGCACGTTGATGGTGATCTTCCTCGCCGGGCTCCAAGCGGTGCCGGAGGACGTCAACGAGGCGGCGACCATGGACGGAGCATCGGCGTGGCGTCGCCTGGTGTCCGTGACCCTGCCGCTGCTGCGGCCGACGCTCCTGCTGGGTGCCGTGCTGATCTCCGTCGGCTACCTCCAGTTCTTCGAGGAGGCCTTCGTCATGACGAAGGGCGGTCCGCTGGACTCGACACTGTCGGTCGCGTTCTACACGTATCAGCAGTTCGGATTCGGCGAGTACGGCCTGGCGTCGGCCGCGAGCTACGTGCTGTTCCTCGCGATCGCGCTGCTGAGCCTGCTCCAGTTCCGACTGCTCCGTTCGAAGGACTGACCCGATGGCGACCACTCTCCTCCCGCAGCCGGATGCCGCCGCCGCCGCGCCGCGGCGCCGCAGGCGTCTGCACGGCCGTGGCCGTGTGCTCACCTACACGGTCCTCGCGATCGGCCTCGCACTGTGGCTCATCCCGTTCGTCTGGATGGTGCTCGGCTCGGTCAAGACGCAGAGCGAGATCCTCCGTCGTCCGCCCACGTGGTGGCCGGAGAACCCGACCGGCGAGAACTTCGCGGCCTGGTTCGGTCCGCTCGACTTCGGCCACTTCTTCGTCAACAGCCTCGTCGTCGCCCTCGTGACCGTACTCGGCAACATGGTGTTCTGCTCGATGGTCGGGTATGCGCTCGCGAAGATGGAGTTCCCTGGCAAGAAGGCCCTGTTCGTCCTCGTGATGGTCACCCTCATGGTTCCGGGGGTCGTGACCTTCGTGCCGCTGTTCGTCATGGTGTCCAAGCTCGGGCTCGTGAACACGTTCCCTGGCCTGATCCTGCCCTTCCTCACCGCGCCGATCGGCGTGTTCCTGATGCGGCAGTTCATGCTCGGCATCCCCGACGCGCTCCTCGAAGCCGCGCGCCTCGACGGGGCAGGGGAGTGGCGGATCTTCGCCCGCATCGTGATGCCCCTGTGCGGTCCGCCTCTGGCGACACTCGGGATCCTCACCTTCCTGTCGTCCTGGAACAACTTCCTCTGGCCCCTCGTCGCCGCGCAGACGCAGGAGATGTACACGCTCCCGGTGGCCCTGTCGCTGTACTCGACCGGACAGAACGCGACCGACTACGGGTTGCTGCTCGCGGGTTCTGTGCTCGTCATCACACCGATCCTGCTCCTGTTCGTCTTCTTCCAGCGCTGGTTCATCCGCGGCGTCGCCACGACCGGCCTGAAGTGACGCCGCCCCCGCCCGGCTCGTCCGACCCATCCGAAAGAGAGCACATGACACTCCATCTCCGCACCTCGAGCGACGGCACGCGCTATCGCGACCTCAACGGCAACGGGGTCATGGACCCCTACGAGGACCCGCGCCTCAGCCCGGAGGAACGCACGGAGGATCTCCTCTCCCGACTCTCCCTCGAGGAGAAGGCCGGGCTGATGTTCCAGACGGTGATCGAGATCGGTCCCGACGGCGAGCTGCTCGAGACGCCGGGGGCGATCTCGAAGTCGCCCACATCCGACGTCGTCCTCGGCAAGCACCTCAGCCATTTCAACGTCCACGCCATGCGCACGGCGAGGGACGGGGCTCGCTGGAACAACAACCTCCAAAGGCTCGCCGAGCAGACGCCGCACGGCATCCCCGTGACCATCAGCACCGACCCGCGGCACGCGTTCGTCGAGAACACGGGCGTCGCCTTCTCGGCCGGGCCGTTCTCGCAGTGGCCCGAGGCCATGGGGCTCGCCGCGATCGACGACCTCGACGTCATCCGCCGCTTCGCCGACACCGCTCGTCGCGAGTATGTCGCCGTCGGCATCCGTGCTGCGCTGCACCCGCAGGTCGATCTGCCCACCGAGGCGCGGTGGGGACGCCAGGCGCAGACGTTCGGGTACGACGCGCAGCGCGTCGCGGAGATCACCGCGGCGTACCTCGAGGGGTTCCAGGGCGAGCAGCTCGGACCGGGGAGCGTGGCGTGCACGACGAAGCACTTCCCCGGCGGGGGGCCGCAGCTCGACGGCGAGGACGCGCACTTCCCGTACGGGAGGGAACAGGTGTACCCCGGCGGCCGGTTCGAGGAGCACCTCGCCCCGTTCGTCGAGGCCATCCGCCGAGGCACCGCGGGGATGATGCCCTACTACGGCATGCCCGTCGGGCTCGTGCGCAACGGCGCGCCGGTCGACGCCGTGGGCTTCGGCTACAACCGGCAGATCGTCACGGAGCTCCTGCGTGAAGAGCTCGGCTACGACGGCGTCGTCGTCACCGACTGGGAGCTCGTCAACGACAACCACGTCGGCGACCAGGTGCTTCCTGCCCGAGCATGGGGTGTGGAGGAGCTGACGCCGATCCAGCGCATGCGGATGCTGCTCGACGCGGGGGTCGACCAGTTCGGAGGAGAGGAGTGCGTCGAGCTGCTGCTGGAGCTCGTCGCGTCCGGTGACGTGCCGGAGTCCCGGCTCGACGCCTCGGCGCGGCGGATCCTGCTGGTGAAGTTCCGCCTCGGACTGTTCGACGACCCGTACGTCGACGAGGACGAGGCCGAGCGCATCGTCGGCTCCGCCGAGTTCCGCGAGCAGGGGTTCCGCGCGCAGGCCGAGTCGCTCACCGTGCTGGAGAACAGAGACGCCACACTGCCCCTGTTCGCGGGGCGGCGCCAGCGCGTCTACGTCGAGGACATTCGAGCCGATGCCCTGCGCGAGTACGCCGATCCGGTCGCCCGTCCCGAGGACGCCGATCTCGCGATCGTCCGCATCGGGGCCCCGTTCGAGGCGCGCGACGACCTGTTCCTCGAGAAGTGGTTCCACCAGGGATCGCTGGAGTTCCCGCCAGGGCTCCCCGTGCGGCTCCGCCGCATCGCGGAGCACTGTCCTCTCGTCCTCGTCGTCAACCTGGACCGGCCCGGCATTCTCACGCCTTTCGTGCCATTCGTGTCTGCGCTCGCCGCGGACTTCGGGAGTTCCGACGAGGCGGTCCTGGCCGCTCTGTCCGGGCGGATCCGTCCGCGCGGGACGCTGCCGGTCGAGATTCCGCGGTCCATGGAAGCCGTACGCCGATCCCGGACGGACGTACCGGGCGATACCGTCGATCCGGTGTACCCGGTGCGTCACGGACTCACCCTGCCGTGACGCGGCAGGGTGAGGTTCGCCCTCAGTAGAATCGCCCAGAAAGCGAGGTACCCATGGCGTCCAGCCGCCCCACTGTGTACGACGTCGCGGAGCGAGCCGGAGTGTCGATCGCCACCGTGTCCTTCGCCTTCCGCCGACCGGAGAAGGTGCGACCGGAGACGAGGGACGCCGTGCTCCGGGCAGCGCGCGAGATCGGGTATGTGCCAAGCGGATCGGCGAGGAACCTCGCCAGGGGACGCACCGGAGTGCTCGGCCTGCATCTCTTCGACCTTCTGCTCGATCGGCCGCAGGACGGGGCTATGCCCCGGGACCCCGCAGCGCACGACGAGGGGGTCGAACTCGCCGGTCTCGATCTCGATGCCGACCTGGTGCCGTGGGACGCCGTCGAGGACGCGCGCCTGAGCCAGCCGCAGACGTTCCCGCTCTACGTCGACGAGGTGCAGCGGGGCTTCGTGCTGGAGTGCAAGCGCAACGGTCGAGCGGTGCTGCTGAGCACCGGAGGCACCGATCTCTCCGACGTCGCCGACACGGCGGGGCGGGTCGACGGACTCGCGGTGCTGCCGGGCAAGTCGGCGATGGCCTCGCTCGCCTCGGTCGCGGCCAACCTCCCCGTCGTGGTGCTCAGCAGCGTCGACGGAGACGGGCATCGCGTGCTCGTCGACAACGAGGGCGGAGAGCGGATGCTCATCGACCACCTCGTCGGGGAGCACGCCGTGCGGTCGCTCGGCTGGGTGGGCGCGCATGTGTCGCACGACTACGCCGAGCGCATGGACGCCTTCTTCCGCATCGTCGGCGAGCGATCGGACGGGGTGACGGCCGAGAAGCTCGACGAGGTCGATCTCGACACCGCTCCGGACTTCCACAACGTCATCCGGCGTGCCAGGGCGGGGACGCTGCCTGACGCTCTCGTCTGCGCGAGCGACCAGGTCGCGATCGCCATGCTCGACGTCCTCCGCGCCGAGGGTGTGGAGGCGCCACGTGACGTGCGCGTCGTGGGTTTCGACGGCATCCTGGCGTCCCGCATGTCGTCGCCGACGCTCACGACGATCCGTCAGCCCATGGAGCTGATGGGCCGGATCGCCGCGCATCTGCTGCTGAGCGATCCCGGTGACGGGTCGGTCCGGCCGAGGACGGTCCGCCTCGGCGTCGGCTTTCAGCGCGGCGAGAGCTGTGGCTGCGGCTGAGACGCCCGATCCTCGGGGGAGAGGAGCGATCGGGGTCAGTCGAGCACGCGGCAGTGCGTTGTCAGCTCGCCGATGCCGTCGATCCCCACGGTCACCGTCGACCGGTCACGCAGGAAGATCTGCGGATCGCGCGAATAGCCCGCGCCGCCGGGGCTGCCGGTGGAGATGAGCGTGCCGGGAAGGAGGGTCAGCGACTGGGACAGGTGCGCGATGAGCGCGGCGACGGTTCGCACCATCTGACCCGTGGTCGCGTCTTGCACGGTGCGGCCGTCGAGCACGGTCCAGATGTGCAGGTCCTGCGGGTCGGCCACCTCGTCGGCGGTCACGACGACCGGGCCGGTAGGGGTGAAGCCGTCGAAGGACTTGCACCGCGACCACTGCGCCTCGGCGAACTGCACGTTGCGCGCCGTGATGTCGTTGACCACGGTGTAGCCCCAGACGTGGCTCAACGCGGTGCTCTCGTCGACGTCCTTCGCCGGCGCGCCGATCAGCACGCCGAGCTCGGCCTCGTAGTCCACGGCCTCGCTGAGGCCGCGGGGCCAGGAGGTGGTCTCTCCGTGGCCGGCCAGAGAGTTGGGCCACAGCGTGAAGACGGTCGGCGCGGCATCCGTCTTCAGCCCGAGCTCGCTCGAGTGCGCAGCGTAATTGAGCCCGACCGCGAGCACCGCGGGCGGAGCCAGCACAGCGGACGCGAAGGCCCAGCCGTCGAGCGGATGCCGGGGTGCCTGGTCGCGCTCGACGGCGGCGCGCACGGCGGCGAGCAGTTCGTCGCCCCCTTCGATGAGCTGCTGCAGGGTGGCAGGAGCATCGGCGAGGAGATCCGAGACGAGGATGGCGTCCGCGCCGTCCACCACCGCGAGTCGCACGGCGGAGGAGTCGGCGCGGCGCAGGTGAGCGAACCGCATATCTCTACGGTAGCCGGTGCGGCCTCGTCGGGTGGTCCGAGCAGCGCCCTGTCCGTCTGCGGACGCCGAATATGCTGTCGCTATGACTTCCGGAGGACCGTCTCAGCCAGCGCCCTACTCGCCGCCGCCGTCCGGCCAGCCGTCCGCGGCACAGACCCAGTACACGGCCCAGCAGTATGCGCAGTCGCGGTACACACCGCCGGCATTCGGCCAGCAGCCGGGGTACGCCTCGATGTTGGCACAGCCCGCGCCGTATTCCCCGCCCGCACCGGCGGCGCCGTCGCCGGCTCAGGGCCTCCCCGCGCTCTCGAAGCCCCGACCTGCCGGTCGCGTCGCGCTCTTCGTGCTGTTCGGCTTCCTCGGTCTGCTGCTGCTCGGCCTGATCGGCTACTTCGGGCTGTTCCTCGGTCCGATCGCCTCGGTGATCGGGCTCGTGCTGGCACTGTTCCCGCTCGCCGTGGTGTTCTTCGTCGTGTGGATGATCGACCGGTGGGAGCCGGAGCCCCGCAGCCTCATCTTCTTCGCCATCGCCTGGGGCGCGATCGCGGCCGTCGGCCTCACGCTTCTCGTCGACACCGGCCTCACGCTGCTCGTGGGACGGTCGGGCGAGTTCGGCGCCGCCGTCATCCAGGCGCCGATCGTGGAGGAGTTCTGGAAGGGCTTCGGGGTCCTCCTCATCTTCCTCATCGCGCGCCGCTCCTTCGACGGACCCGTCGACGGCGTCGTCTACGGCGCACTGGTGGGAGCGGGCTTCGCCTTCACCGAGAACATCCAGTACTTCGCGATCAGCCTCATCGAGGGCGGCGAGGGCCAGCTCGCGGTGACGTTCATCCTCCGTGCCGTGATGTCGCCGTTCGCGCACGCCATGTTCACGTCGCTGACCGGCCTCGCCATAGGGCTCGCGGCTCGTCGGAACGCCACGGCGGGGGCGGCGATCGGCTACGGCCTCCTCGGTCTGCTCGCGGCGATGTTCCTGCACGGGCTGTGGAACGGATCGTCGTTCGTGAACTTCTTCCTGCTCTACTTCGTGCTGCAGGTGCCGCTCTTCGTCGCGTTCATCTTCGGCATCGTGGCGCTGCGGCGCGAAGAGGCGAGGCTCACCAGGGCGCGGCTCGGCGACTACGCGGCGGCCGGGTGGTTCACCGTCGAAGAGGTCAACATGCTCGCCACCCCGGCAGGCCGCAAGGTGGGTCTGGCGTGGGCGGGGCAGCTGCGGGGCGACCGGCGCCCCCTCATGCGCGAGTTCATCAAGGACGCGACGAAGCTGGCGGCGGTGCGGCAGCGAGCCATCACGGGCCGCGACCCCCTCGCTCCTGCCGAGGAGCAGGCTCTGCTCGTGCGCACGCGCGCCACCAGGGCGGCGTTGCTGGCGTACTGAGCAGGCGACCCCGGGGGACCCCGCGCCCCCGGACAGACTCAGCGCCCGGTGCTGCGGCGATGCCTGCATGTCTCCCGGGCGCTGAGTTGATCTGTAATCAGGGTGCACCCGTGCCGACCCGGTGTCAAGCACTTCATCGAACCCGCCGCCGGGGTGTCGTCGCGATCCGGATGTTCGCTGTGAGCAGGTCCGCTCGCGTTGACCGGCGCGGGGGCCTCCGGTTGTATGGAGCCATGACTGATCGTACGAAGCCAGAGTTCGACGCTCCCACCGGTCCCGCTCCCTCCGAGCTGGTCATCCGCGACATCATCGTCGGCGACGGCGCTGAGGCGAAGCCCGGCGACACCGTCACCGTGCACTACGCAGGCGTCGAGTACGACTCCGGCGAAGAGTTCGACTCCTCCTGGGGCCGCGGCGAGACCATCCAGTTCCCGTTGCGCGGGCTCATCCAGGGCTGGCAGGACGGCATCCCCGGCATGAAGGTCGGCGGTCGGCGCGAGCTCGTGATCCCGCCGCACCTCGCCTACGGTCCCGTCGGCGGCGGCCATTTCCTCTCCGGCAAGACCCTCATCTTCATCATCGACCTCGTCGCGGTGGGGTGATCCCCGCAACGTCAGCGCAGAAGGCGCCCTGTTCCACGGAGCGGGGCGCCTTCTGCCGTGTCCCGAGAATGTCCGAGATTCCGGGAATACATGCATCTGAATGTAAGTTGGAAGCGGTGATGCCGCACCCGCGGCGACGACTCACCGCAGACGCGGCCGCTGTTCCAGAGGAGAAAGCATGACCAGCATCGACATCCCCGGCTACCGCCCCGGCACCTGGGTGCTCGACCCCGCGCACAGCGAGGTCACCTTCAGCGTGCGCCACATGATGATCTCGAAGGTGCGCGGCACCTTCGGCGTCAAGAGCGCGACCCTGATCGCGCCGGAGAACCCGCTCGACGCGCAGGTGACGGCCACCGTCGACGTGACCTCGGTCGACACCAACGACGAGAACCGCGATGCGCACCTGCGTTCGGCGGACTTCTTCGACGTCGAGAACTTCCCGACCATGCAGTTCGTCTCGACCGGCGCCCGTGTCGAAGGCGGGGACTTCTACGTCGACGGAGACCTCACCATCCGAGGCATCACCAAGCCCGTGAGCTTCGAGTTCGACTTCGGCGGCTTCGGTCAGGACCCCTACGGCAACTACAAGGCAGGGGCCTCCGCGACCGCGGTGATCAACCGCGAGGACTTCGGCCTCACCTGGAACGCCGCTCTCGAGACCGGCGGGGTGCTCGTGGGCAAGGACGTCACCATCAACCTCGACCTGCAGGGCGCGCTTCAGCAGGACTGAGCGCGACGCCCTCCGCGAGAACCCCGGGCCTCAGGGCTCGGGGTTCTCCGCGTCGTACGCGCGGAACCGCGGATGACGCGTTGCGAGCAGGGCCACGAGGGCGACGACGAGGAAGCCGCCGAGCAGCGGCGGAAACCACAGCGCGGTCACCGTGGCCAGCGTGCCCGCATACAGGGCGCCGACGCGGGGACCTCCGGCGACCACGATGATGAACACGCCTTGGAGGCGACCTCGCATCGTGTCGGGGACGGCTGCCTGCATCATCGTGTTGCGATAGATGGAGCTCACGTTGTCCGCGGCTCCCGAGAGCGCCAGCGCGACGCAGGCGGCCACGATCAGGCCCAGGTTCGGGGACGATTCGGTCGCCCCGCCGTCCAGCCAGCCGATCAGCAGCACCAGCCCGAACATCATCACCGCGACGCCGTACGCCTGCACCGCGCGGGCGATCCCTCGACCGTGCCAGCGGTACTGCACGACTCTGCCGGAGAGCAGGCTCGATGAGAAGGTGCCGACCGCGACAGCGGCCGTGAGGCTGCCGGTGGTCACGGCCCCACCACCGAGGATCACCGTGCCGAGCGCGGGATACAGAGCCAGTGGATTGCCGAAGGTCATCGCCACGATGTCCAGGATGTATTGCATCCGGATGTTCCCCGCGCTGCGCAGGAACCGCCACCCGTCCTTGAGCGACTCCAGGCCGGGGCGGACGATGTCGCCCTCCGGGCGCAGCGCCGGAAGGGTCCACAGCCCCAGGAACATCGAGAGCATCAGGAGGACGTCGATGCTGTAGGTCCATCCGTAGCCCGTCAGCGCGACGAGCACCCCGGCCAGGGCCGGTCCCGCCATCACCGTCAGGCCGAAGGCGACCCCGTTGAGCGCAGACGCGGCCGCGAGCTTGTCGCGAGGGATGAGGCGCGGCACGATCGCGGTGCGGGTGGCCATGCCGACGGAGTTCGCCGCCGAGTTGATCATGCTGAGCGCGTAGAGCCACCAGATCGTCTCCGTGCCGGTCCAGGTCAGTCCGGCGAGCAGGGCCGTCGAGGCGAACGTCACCGTCGCGGCCAGCAGCGCCACCACGCGTCGATCGAACGCGTCGGCGAGCATGCCGCCGTAGAGGCCGGCGAGGATCATCGGGATGAGCCCCGCGACGGCGATCATCGACACCGCGAAGGTGCTTCCGGTGAGCGCGAAGACGTGCAGCATCACGGTCACGATCGTGAGCTGACCGCCGATCCCTGACAGCGCGGAGCCGATCCACATGCGCGCGAACGCGGGACTCTCCGTCAGGGGGCTGAGGTCGATCAGGTGTGCGCGTGCGGTGCTCACGGTTCAGCTCGGTCCTGCATGCCTTCGAGCGTATCCGAGCGGCCTGACCTCGCCGGTCATGCGCGCGCCGGATCGCTGGTAGACTTTTCCGGTTGCCGTTCGATCGGCCGCGGAGAAAGAGAGCTCGCACAACCGGTGACGGGCACCGCGCAACAAGCAGGAAGGGGATCGAATCTATGGCACTGGAAGCAGACGTCAAGAAGGCGATCATCGAAGAGTACGCGACGCACCCCGGTGACACCGGATCCCCCGAGGTGCAGGTCGCGATGCTGACGCAGCGCATCAAGGACCTCACCGAGCACCTCAAGGAGCACAAGCACGACCACCACTCGCGTCGTGGGCTGTTCCTGCTCGTCGGTCAGCGCCGTCGTCTCCTCGGCTACCTCCAGGACATCGACATCGAGCGCTACCGCTCGCTGATCGAGCGCCTGGGTCTTCGCCGATAAGGCACCGACCAGCGTTCAATCGCGCAGAACATTCTTGAGAAGGCCTCCCCGCGGTGTGGGGAGGCCTTCGTCGTGGTCGGGGGTGCGGATGCTCCGCCTCGCCCGTGCGTCAGACCGAAGCGCCCACCAGGTCGGCGTGATGGATCGCGGCGACGTCCGGGTGGGCTCGAAGGCGCGACTTCAGGGCGTTCTCGCCGTAGAGCGCGTGGATCGGGTTGTTCGGGTCCTTCGTCACCCCCGTGGCCTCCGCGGCCAGCTCCTCGGGAAGCTCGATCAGGGGGAGCCGCTTGTCGAGCGCCGGGTTGAAGAAGAAGGGGATGGAGATCCGCTCGTCGGGGGCTGCGGGGGAGATCACGCGGTGGTTGGTGGCCTTCAGGTAGCCGCCGGTCGCATACTCGAGCAGCTCCCCGATGTTCACGACGAAAGCGCCGGGGACGGGCGGAGCGTCGACCCACCGGCCGTCGCGCTCGACCTGCAGGCCGCCCTTGCCTGGCTCGACCCACAGGAGCGTGAGGACGCCGGAGTCCTTGTGCGCACCCACGCCCTGCTGGGGCTCCGGCTCGTGTGTGCCCGGGTAGCGGACGATCTTGATGAGCGTCGAGGGCTCTCCGAAGTGCTCGTCGAAGTACGATTCCTCCGCGCCGAGGGCAGCCGCCCATGCGCGCAGGAGCTTGCGCGCGACGCCGGAGAGCGTGTCGTGCCACTCCGCGACGATCTCCTTCAGCTCAGGCTGCGCAGCGGGCCAGAGGTTCGGGCCGATGAGGCGGTTGAACGCCGGGCCGCCGTCGACCGGCTCCCGCTCCGGGCCGATGTCGATCTGCTCGCGCCAGTCGACCTTGCCCTGAGTGCGCTCGCCGCCGACGCGGGTGTACCCGCGGAAGTGCGGGCTCTTGACGTTCTCGATGGCCAGCTTCTCCTCCTCCGGCAGCGCGAAGAAGTCGCGAGCCGCGCGATGAAGCCGTGCCTCCAGTTCAGGTGAGATTCCTGTTCCGGTGAGGTAGAAGAAGCCCACGTCGTGCGTGGCGGCGCGCAGGTCCGCACGGAAGCGTGCGGCGGCGTCCGGTCCGGCGTCGAGCTGGGAGAGGTCGAGGATCGGGAGCGAGAGTTCAGCCATGTCCCGAGAGTAGATCGGCCATCCTCCCCGGTCACGAGTGTTGCGTCGGATTACCGCGGAGCCGGCGGGGCCCGGGTGGAGGGGCGCCGGGTGTTACAGTTGGTCAGGTAAGGCATCCCTTACCGCAAGCACCTCCCGAGAAAGCCTCACCTGTGCTCGCCAGTTTCCTCATCGGCCTTCGCGAGGGCCTCGAAGCCGCTCTCGTCGTCGGCATCCTCGTCGCATATCTCCGCAGGCTCGGTCGCCGCGACGCGCTGCCGCGGATGTGGGTCGGCATCGGCCTCGCGATCGGCCTCGCCCTGGCGTTCGGCGCGGTGCTCACCTTCGGCGCGTACGCACTCGCTCCCGGCGCCCAGGAACTCATCGGCGGCCTGATGTCGCTTCTCGCGGTCGCGATGGTGACCTGGATGATCTTCTGGATGCAGCGAGCGGGCCGCACCATGAAGGCGACGCTGGAGGGCGGCATCGACCGAGCGCTCACTGCGGGCGGTCTCTGGGCTCTCGTGGCGATCGGCTTCGTCTCCGTCGCGCGCGAGGGCATCGAGACGACTCTCCTGCTGTGGTCGATGCTCCAGTCCTTCGGCAGCGCGCCGCTGGCCCTGACCGGCGCCCTCCTCGGGCTCGGCGTCGCCGTCGTCGTCGGCTGGCTGCTCGCTCGAGGCGCCGTGCGCCTCGATACCCGCCGCTTCTTCGCCTGGACCGGCGGCTTCCTCGTGGTGGTCGCAGCCGGCGTGCTGGCATACGCCGTCATGGATCTGCAGGAGGCCGGGGCTCTTCCCGGTCCGTTCGGCTCCGCGGCGCCCATCGACGCCGCCACAGGGACGGTGGCCGTGGGCTGGGCGGCGTTCCCGTTCGGCTGGGCTTTCGACGTCAGCGGCGCCATCGCACCGGACAGCGCCGGGGCGACGCTTCTTCAGGCCACGGTCGGCTTCCGCCCGGAGATGAGCTGGCTCCAGGTCGTCGTCTGGGCGCTGTACGTCCTCATCGTCGGATTCTTCTTCCTGCGCGGCATCCGCACCCGTCGGCCCGCGCGCCCCGCCGCGTCCGTGGCAGCCGGCAGCGGCACCTCGGCGCAGACTCTCACTCAGCAAGGAGCAGCATGACCACGTCCGGACGGATCATCGGAGCCCTCGCCGCGGCCGGCGCGACGGCGCTCGTCCTCAGCGGATGCGTCGCGAAGGACGACGCCGCCGGAGGAGCGGCCTTCGACGTCACGTCGACCGACAGCGCGTGCTCGGTCTCGGGCTCGACGGCGGCGAGCGGCACGCTCACCTTCGACGTGCAGAACGACAGCGCGCAGACGACTGAGTTCTATCTGCTCGCCGAAGACGGGCTCCGTATCGTCGGCGAGGTCGAGAACATCGCCCCGGCCGCGTCGCGCACGCTGACCGTGACGGCACAGCCGGGCACCTACTACACGCTCTGCAAGCCCGGCATGGTCGGCGAAGGCGTCGGCAAGGCCGAGTTCACGGTGACCGGCGACCGCGTCGCCGTGACCGGTGAGGACGCCGAGCAGAAGCAGCAGGCGGTCGACCTCTACGCGGCGTTCGTGAAGGACCAGGTGGGCCAGCTGGTCCCGGCCGTCGACGAGCTCGTCACCGCATACGAGGCGGGGGATGACGAGAAGGCGCGAGCGCTCTTCCCGCAGACGCGCGCGTCGTACGAGCGCATCGAGCCCGTGGCGGAGGCGCTCGGAGATCTCGACCCGCGCATCGACTATCGCGAGGTCGATGCCGTGGCGGAAGGCCTGGACTGGACCGGTTTCCACCGCATCGAGAAGGACCTGTGGGTTCCTGCGCAGGACGCGCTCAACGCCGACGGAGAGACGCCGGCATGGCAGGACTGGGCTCCGTCGACCCCTCAGCAGCGCGCCGAGTTCGGCGACCAGCTCATCGCCGACGTGCAGGAGCTCTACGACTACGTGCACTCCGACGACTTCACGGCCGCTCTCGACGACCAGGGGATCGCCGGAATCTCCAACGGCGCGATCGCGCTGCTCGACGAGGTCGCGACAGGCAAGATCTCGGGTGAGGAGGACTGGTGGTCGCACACCGACCTCTACGACTTCGCCGCCAACGTGGAGGGCTCGAAGATGGCCTTCTCCCTCGTGCAGGACTTCGCGGCGGCTCAGGGAGACGACGGCAAGGTGCTCGTGTCGCGGATCGAAGACGGGTACGCGGATCTGGAGAGCGCTCTGGCGGCTCACGGATCTCTCGCAGACGGTTTCGTGGACTACACCCAGGTCTCCGAAGACGACAAGCGCACCCTCACCGACCTCATCAACGCGCTCGCCGAGCCGCTCTCGCAGCTGACCGGCACGATCCTCGACTGATCGCGGGAGGAGGGCCTCGCAGTGACGGAGAGCGCATCCGGCGGGCATCCGCCGACGCCTGAGCAGCCGGTCACGTCCCTCGCGCTCGACGTGCCGGCCGCCGGCGACACCGCACCGACCACCGGCGAAGGCACGGCAGCGCCGGCGCGTGGGCTGAGCAGGCGCGGTCTGCTCGGCCTCGCGCTCGGCAGCGGGGTCGCAGGCCTCGCGATCGGCACCGGCGGGGGCTTCGCCGGGGCGGCTGCGCTCGCGCGCTCGGGCGCCGCGGCCGAAACGTCGGCGTTTGAGTTCTTCGGCGCCCATCAGGCGGGAATCACGACGCCCGTGCAGGAGCATCTGCACTTCGCCTCCTTCGACATGATGCCGCGCACGGACCGGGACGACCTGATCTCGCTCCTGCAGGACTGGTCGTACGCGGCGTCACGGATCACGCAAGGGCTCGAGGTCAGCGCGACGGGAGCCGTCGGAGGAGACCCGCAGCAGCCGCCGGACGACACCGGAGAGGCGCAGGGTCTTCCCGCGGCGGGCCTCACCATCACGATCGGCTTCGGGCCCACCCTGTTCGAGAACGAGGACGGCGACCGCTACGGCATCGCCGATCGGCGCCCCGCGGGGCTGGAGAAGCTGCCGCCGTTCCTCGGCGACGACCTCGACCCAGCCCGCTCGTACGGCGACCTGTGCGTCCAGGCCTGTGCCGATGACCCCCAGGTCGCCGTGCACGCGATCCGCAACCTCAGTCGCATCGCCTTCGGCCGTGCGCGGCTGCGGTGGTCTCAGCTCGGGTTCGGCAAGACGTCACGGACCACCTCCGCGCAGATGACGCCAAGGAACCTCTTCGGCTTCAAGGACGGAACCGCCAACATCCTCGCCGACGACGATGCCGCGCTCGCCGAGCACGTCTGGGTGTCGGACTCGGATGAGCCGTCTTGGCTGGCCGGCGGCTCCTACCTCGTCGCGCGGCGCATCGCGATGCTCATCGAGACCTGGGACCGCGTGCGGCTCGCCGAGCAGGACACGATCATCGGGCGCGAGAAGGGCAGCGGTGCGCCGCTGTCGGGCGGCGACGAGTTCACCGAGCCCGACTTCTCGGGCTCCGCCATCGATGCGCATTCGCACGTGCGACTGGCCCACCCCGAGCAGAACGACGGCATCCGCATCCTGCGCCGCGGGTTCAACTACGTCGACGGCAACAACGAACTCGGGCGACTCGACGCCGGTCTCTTCTTCCTGTCCTACCAGCGCGACCCCCGGCAGTTCATCACGCTGCAGCGCCGACTCTCCACCGACCTCATGAACGAGTACATCCGGCACGTCGGCTCCGGCATCTGGGCGATACCGCCGGGTGCCGAACCGGGCTCGTACGTCGGGGCGCCCCTGTTCGAGTGACGGGCTCGGAGGCCGGCCACCCGGTGGCCCGGTCGCGGTGCACGCGTCAGCGTGGGCGGCGTGATCCCGTCGGGTCGCTGCGGTGGCCCTCTCTCGAGGCGAGCCCCGGATCCGCGAACAGCCACCTCGGGCGAGGCTCGACGAGCGGGCGGAAGACGCGCCGCACCGGCTTGGTGGCCAGGGCCAGCGCCAGCAGCACCGAGGCGACCGTGACGAGCGGCAGCCACAGCCACGTCGGGTCGAGGTCGCGCAGCACTCCGGATTCGCGGAACGGGTACAGCACGAAGGAGTGCAGCAGGAAGACGTACATGGTGTACTGGCCGAACGGCGTCCACCAGTACGTCCCGCGAGGCACGAGCGTGAAGAACGCGGCGCTGAGCACCACGGCCAGCCCCATGAGCGCGATGCGCAAGCCGCCGGCCCACCACTGCTCGCCGCCTAGGTCGGCGTAGGCGTCCTCGTAGAACAGCCAGTGCCGGAGGTCGATGGCCTGCCAGACGTCGATCCAGCGCCATGCCGCCAACCCCGCGGTCGCGAGCACCGCGAGAGCGACGATGCGCAGCCACCACGGGCGGCGCTCCAGGAGCCGGAACCTCGTGATGAGGTCGCGCTCGCGCAACCACCACCCGAGCGTGAAGAACGGCAGGAGGCCGAGCGTGCGCGAGAGCGAGAACGTGCTGTCGACGTTGGGCATGTACCCTACGCCGATGGAGATCAGGACCGTCCACAGCAGCGGCCAGCGCAACAGTGCGAGGTAGGGGAGCACGAGACGGAAGATGCCCAGCGCGAGGAGGAACCAGAGGGTCCACGACGGCTTGCTGAGGTTGGGGTCGGCCTGTCCCTCGACGAGCCACTTCGTCAGCGTCCAGAGGAGCTCGAAGATGAAGTAGGGCACCAGGATGTCGGTGATCACCCTGGCCATCTGCACCCTGGTCGGCGACCCGGACTTCGAGAAGTACCCCGAGATGATCGCGAACGCCGGCATGTGGAACGCGTAGAGGGCGAGATAGCCCGCGAGGGCGATGTCGGAGTCGTAGATCAGACGCTGGATGGCGTGCCCGAGCACGACGAGCACGATGCAGGCGTAGCGTGCGTTGTCCCAGAACGGGACCCGTCGTCGTGGGCGCTGAACGGCGCCGGTTCCGGTTCCGGCGGCATCCGCTCCGGTGGTGCTCATGTGTCGAGGCTACAGGCGGGAATAAAGTTGGCGCGGTTGCGTTGACTCAGATACATTCAAATGAATAGAAGCGGATGCCGATCCATCCGCTTCGGAGAGCACGGAGAATCATGAGCGAGCAGTCAGGCGCCCAGGCGATGCAGTTCGGCATCATGTCGGTCAGCGACATCACGCGCGACCCGACGACCGGCGTCACGCCGAGCGAGCAGGAGCGCATCGCGGCGACCATGGAGATCGCCACGCACGCGGAGGAGGTCGGTCTCGACGTCTTCGCCATCGGTGAGCATCACAACCCGCCGTTCTGGTCGTCCAGCCCCACTACCTTCCTCGCGGCGCTGGCCGCACGGACGGAGAGGCTCATCGTCTCGACCTCGACGACCCTCATCACGACCAATGACCCGGTTCGCATCGCGGAGGAGTACGCGATGCTGCAGCACGTGTCCGGCGGACGCATGGACCTCATGCTCGGCCGCGGCAACACCGGGCCCGTGTACCCCTGGTTCGGCAAGGACATCCGCCAGGGGCTGCCGCTCGCGATCGAGAACTACGCGCTCCTGCACAAGCTGTGGCGCGAGGACGTCGTCGACTGGGAGGGCAAGTTCCGCACGCCGCTGCAGGGCTTCACGGCGACGCCGCGGCCGCTCGACGGCATCCCGCCGTTCGTGTGGCACGGATCGATCCGCACTCCGGAGATCGCGGAGCAGGCGGCCTACTACGGCGACGGGTTCTTCGCGAACAACATCTTCTGGCCCAAGGAGCACTATCAGCGGCTCATCGAGCTCTACCGCCAGCGGTTCGCGCACTACGGTCACGGCACGCCGGAGCAGGCGATCGTCGGGCTCGGCGGACAGGTCTTCATGGCAGCCAGGTCTCAGGACGCGGTCGCGCAGTTCCGACCGTACTTCGACAACGCGCCGGTCTACGGGCACGGTCCCAGTCTCGAGGACTTCAGCGAGATGACGCCGCTGACAGTGGGGTCCCCGCAGCAGGTGATCGATCGGTACGCGGCGATGCGCGATCACTTCGGCGACTACCAGCGCCAGCTCTTCCTCATCGACCACGCAGGGCTGCCGCTCAAGACGGTGCTCGAACAGCTCGACATCCTCGGCTCCGAGGTTGTTCCCGTGCTCCGCAAGGAGCTCGCGGTGAACCGGCCTGCCACCGTCCCCGACGCGCCCACCCACGCGGCGCGCGTCCGTGCGGAGTTCGGCGATGGGCCGACGCGGCAGGCGCGCCCCGGCGCGAACCGCGGCGACAACCTCACCGCCGGCTCGCCCTACCAGGACGCTCCCGCGCCGACGGGTGCGGCGTTCGCCCTCGGCCGGAAGGAGGCGTGACATGACGACGCGTCGCATCGCGGTCGTCTCGGCCGGACTCTCGAACCCGTCCTCCACCCGGATGCTCGCCGATCGGCTGGCCGCCGAGACGGTCGCGGCCCTCGGCGAGAGGGACATCGAGGCGCAGGTCGACGTGATCGAGCTGCGTGATTATGCGCACGACATCACGAACAACATGCTCACCGGGTTCGCGCCGCCCGCGCTGGAGGCCGCCATCAACACGGTCGTGTCGGCGGATGCGCTCATCGCCGTGACGCCCATCTTCTCCACGAGCTACTCGGGGCTGTTCAAGTCCTTCATCGACGTGCTCGACCCCGATTCGCTCAGAGGCAAGCCCGTTCTCATCGGTGCGAACGCGGGCACGGCACGACACTCTCTCGCGATCGACTACGCGATCCGTCCGCTGTTCGCCTACCTGCACGCCGACGCGGTCTCGACGGGCGTGTTCGCCGCCTCCAGCGACTGGGGCGGGGCCGGCGACGATGTGGCACCGCTGTCGCGGCGCGTCGAGAAGGGCGCCCGCGAGCTCGCCGAGAAGATGGCCGCGCGCGAGTCGGCCTCGACGCCCGACCCGTACGACCCCGCGACGTATCTCGCTGAGGGTCGCTCTTTCGGGCACATGCTGGGCGGTCTCGCCGGGGAGTGAGCACTCGCCCCGCCGCAGAGGGCACGGGGCCATCGACGATGTCCGAGGGGCATCGTACGGTGGCGTCGTGCACTCTTCTCCTGACCTCAGCGCCCTTCGCGCCGCTGTCCGCGGCGCCGTCGTCCTTCCCGGTGACCCCGGCTACGACGCCGCACGCCGCCCATGGAACCTCGCGGTCGAGCAGCATCCGGCGGCGGTGGTGGAACCCGTAGACTTCGCCGACCTGCGCGCGGTCGTCGCGATCGCGCGCGACGCCGGCACGCCGGTGGCGGTTCAGCCGAGCGGTCACGGCGCGTCAGGCGACCTCGCGGGTGCGGTGCTCGTGCGGATGAACGCCTTCGACGACCTCGACATCGACCTGTCCGCTGGGCGAGCGCGCATCGGCAGCGGCGTGCGCTGGGGTGTCGTGGTCGATGCCCTCGAAGGGACCGGGTGGGCTGCGCCCGCCGGCACGAGCCCCGTCGTGACCGTCGCCGGGTACACGCTGGGCGGGGGGGCACTCGTGGTTCAGCCGCACGGCGGGCCTCGGCGCGCAGTCGCTCCGAGCGGCCTGGGTCCTCCGCACCGACGGGCGTCATGAGCGCGCCGACGACGACTCGGACCCCGACCTCCTGTGGGCCCTCCGCGGTGCGGGCTCTGTCGTGGGCATCGTCACCGCGCTCGAGATCGACCTGGTCGCCGCGCCCGCCCAGTGGGGCGCGACGCTGACCTTCGATGTCGCCGACGCCGCATCCGTGCTGCGCGCCGTACGCGACCTCGCGGATGACGCGCCGGCCACGCTCAACGTGTTCGTGAACTCGATGCGCATGCCGGACGCTCCTCAGCTGCCCGCGGAGATCAGAGGGACGAGCTTCCTCTCGGTCCAGGCCCTCTCCGTCGACGGCGCCGCCGGCGCGCTGCTCTCCGGGGTGCGCAGCGCCGGGGTCGTGCGGCGCGAGAAGATCGGACCGACGTCGCAGGCAGCGCTCGCGGCCGCGTCGGGGGAGCCGACCGAGCCCACCGCCGGAGCAGGAGGCTCGATGACGCTCGCCGCCCTCGATGACGCGACGATCGCCGGACTCGTCGAGTTCCGCGAACTCCCCGAGCAGTGGCCGATCGTGGGGATCGACATTCGCATGCTCGGCGGCGCCCTCCGCTCGCCGCATAGAGACGGCTTCGCATCGCTGTCGGCCGCAGACTGGCTTCTGCATGCTCTCGTTCCGGTGATCCCGGGCGTGCCTGCCGAGCCCGGCATGGAGAGCCTCGCAGGTCTGCGTCGGCTGCTCGCACCGCACGAAGCGCCGCAGATCATCCCCACGTTCCTCTCGCCCGGGCAGGGGCTCGATCGATGCGGATCGCCCGACGACCTCCGCCGCCTGCGCGCGGTGCGCCAGGCAGCGGATCCGCAGGCCGTCCTGCACGAGGGGCGGCTGCCGCGGTGACGAGCGCCGCGGAGCAGTGAGACACCGACAGCACTGACCGGAAGTCAGGATGCCGGAGCACGAGGGCACTCGCGCTCCGGCATCCGCGTTGTCAGCCGCTCTTGCGTCGGAACTCGCGGCGCATCTGCGGGGCGGGGGCTCCGTGGACGGCGGAATCCCCGTCGAGGTGAGCCTCGCCCTGCCGGTGGTGCGCGTTCTTCTTCTCGAGCGCTTCCTTGAACTTGCGCTTCATCTCCTCCGCGGAGGAAGCGCCTTCTTCGGTGCTCATGATGGTCAGCCTAGCCGTCGGCGCCGCGCCGGGGTTGGTCGACCGGCGATCGCAGCCGGCGGCTGACCACGTCGATCACCGCACCGAGCGCGATCGCCACCACCACCGAGACGATCACACCGACGACCGGATGCCCGGGGACGAGCGTGCCCACCACCGCGCCGACCGCCGCCTGATAGGCCGCCCAGCCCGTCCCGGCGACGGCCACGAGCCCGAGGTACCGCGGAGCCGACACGCGAGAAGCCCCGGCCACGAGGTTGACCGCCAGCCGCGCGAACGGCACGAAGCGCGCCGTGAAGAGCACGGTCGCCAGACCCGAATCGATGCGGCCACCGGCCCAGGTGAGCGCGCCCCGCACCCGGCGGCCCCGCATCCATCGCCAGCGCTCCGTGCCGACCGTGCGCCCGACGACGTAGCACGACGCGTCACCGAGCACCGCGGCGACGGCGGCGCACCCGATGACAGCCCAGAGTGGCGGCGTCCCGTGCAGGACGGACAGCGCCCCGAGCGCCGTCACGGCGACCTCCCCGGGGATGACGACGAGGAAGGCATCGCCCACCACGAGCAGGCTCATCGTGAGGAGGGCCCACGGCCCGGTGAGGAGTTCGAGCGGCACCTCGCCAGAATGCGCGGCCGAGGTGAACGGCAACCGACGGCCGGATAACCGGTGACGGGCGATCCAGCATCCGGTGAACATCTGGTGCGCAGCGCCGAACCCGGGCCGGTGCGCCGTCGCGGCGCGGCATCCTGAGCATGTGAGAGTCGCGATCGTGACCGAGTCCTTCCTCCCGCACATGAACGGCGTGACCGGATCCGTGCTGCAGATCCTGCGGCATCTCGAGCGCACCGGTCACCATGCCCACGTCATCGCACCCGCCGCGGCCGGTGTGCCGCGGGAGATCGCCGGTGCGCAGATCGAGACGATCCCGAGCGTGGCGCTGCCCGGCTACCGGAACGTGCGCGTGGGCACATCCTCCACCCAGCGCGTCGCCGCATCCCTTCGCCGGGTGCGTCCAGACGTCGTGCACCTGGCGTCGCCGTTCGCCCTCGGGTGGCGAGGAGCGCTCGCGGCCGACACGCTCGGCGTCGCATCCGTCGCGGCGTACCAGACCGACGTCGCCGCGTACACCGAGCGCTACCGCATCCCCGCCACGGCGGGTCTCGCGCAGACGCACATCGCCCGCGTGCACCGCAGAGCCACCCTCACGCTGGCGCCGTCCGCCGAGTCCGCCCAGCAGCTCGCAGCGCTCGGGGTCGATCGTGTGCGCCGCTGGGGTCGCGGCGTCGACGCGGAACGGTTCCACCCCTCGCGTCGCGACGCCTCGCTGCGCGCGGCATGGGGCGCGCCCGTGCTCATCGGCTACGTCGGGCGACTCGCTCCGGAGAAGCAGGTGGAGGACCTCGTCGCACTCCGAGGCATCCCCGGTACGCGGCTCGTCATCATCGGAGACGGTCCGAGCAGGCAGCGACTGGAGGCACTGCTGCCCGATGCGGTCTTCCTCGGCCACCTCGACGGCGGCGCGCTCGCCGCGGCCATGGCATCGCTCGACCTCTTCGTGCACCCGGGGGAGAGTGAGACGTTCGGACAGACGCTGCAGGAGGCGCACGCCAGCGGTGTGCCGGTCGTCGCCACCGGACGAGGCGGTCCCATCGACCTGGTGCGCATGGGCGTGGACGGCTGGCTCTATCGGCCGGGTGACCTCGACGACCTGCGCATGCGGGTCTCCGACCTCGCCGGGGACGCCCGCAAGCGGCACGCGTTCGGGGCGGAGGGACGCGCGGCCGTCGAGGGGCGCAGCTGGGCGAGCGTGTGCGATGAACTCCTCGGGCACTTCGATGAGGCACAGCGCCTGCGCCGCGTCGACGCGCGCCTGCGTGCGGTCAGGGCCGTGCGGCCCGAGCCGGCCGCTGCCGTCTCTTCTGCGCGCTGGCAGCGGTATGTCGCTCTCGGTGATTCGCTCACCGAGGGGCTGTGCGATCCGGGACCGGACGGGACGCTGCGCGGATGGGCCGACCGGCTCGCCATGCTGCTCGCCGCACGCGGGGGCCTGCGGTATGCGAACCTCGCCATCCGTTCGCAGCGCGTCGCAGATGTGTGCGGAGCGCAACTCGATCGGGCCATCGACCTTCGTCCCGATCTCGTATCGATCCTCGTCGGATCCAATGACCTCGTGAAGGCGAAGGCCGACGTGACGGCGCTCACCGAGACGCTCGAACGCGCTGTCGTCCGCCTGCGCGAGTCGGGTGCGGACGTGGTGCTCGTCACGCCGTTCCTGCCTGATCGCAGGGCTGCCGCGATCTACGTGCGACGCTTCGCGGCGTTCGCGACGGCGCTGGCGGGGATCGCCGCGCGCACGGGCTCGATCCTGATCGACACCGACCTGCACCCTGAGCTCGGCGAGCGACCGCACTGGGGAGAGGACCTGGTGCACTTGAGCAGCCGAGGGCACCGCTTCCTCGCCTACCGGGTGGCCGAGGTGCTCTCGGTGCCCCATGCTGACGCGCTCGGCGCCCTCGACGCCGCGCTGCACGACGGGGAGACCATCGGCGCGGGTCTGTGGTGGCGGCGGCACGCGCTGCCGTGGGTGTGGCGGAGGCTCCACGGGCGCACCGCAGGCGACGGCCGGGTGGCCAAGCACGACGGCTACGTGTACCCGGGACGATCCGCCGTCCAGCAGAGCGCCGACGTGAGCTGATCCACGACGCTCACCGGCGTCCCATGCCGTGATACGTCCATCCGGCCGCTCGCCAGGCCCCGGGGTCGAGGCAGTTGCGCCCGTCGATGACGATGCGTCCGCGCACGAGCCCTCCCGCATGCTCCGGGGTGAGGTCGCGGCGGTAGTCGTCCCACTCGGTGACGATCACGACGGCATCCGCCTCGCGCAGGGCGGTGTCGCGCTCCGGGGCGTACGAGAGCTGAGGGTGGGCCGCTCGCGCGTTGTCGACGGCGGCAGGATCGGTCACGACGACGTCGGCGCCGAGACCCCGCAATCGCACAGCCACGTCGAGAGCGGGGGAGTCGCGGATGTCGTCGCTGAACGGCTTGAAGGCGGCCCCGAGCACGGCCACCCTCTTGCCGAACACGAGCCCGCCGAGTGCGTCCACCACGAGCTGCACTGCGCGGTCGCGGCGGCGCATGTTGATGGCGTCGACTTCGTGCAGGAACCCCACCGACTCTCCGCGCCCCAGCTCCTCGGCGCGCGCGGCGAACGCGCGGATGTCCTTCGGCAGGCATCCGCCGCCGAAGCCGATGCCCGAGCCGAGGTAGCGCCGCCCGATGCGGTCGTCGTGCCCGAGGGCGTCGGCGAGCATCGCGACGTCGGCGCCCGCTGCCTCCGCGATCTCCGACATCGCGTTGATGAAGGAGATCTTCGTGGCGAGGAACGCGTTCGCCGCTCCCTTGACCAGCTCGGCGGTCGCGAGATCGGTGACGAGGAAGGGCACGCCGCGCTCGACCGCGGGGCCGTATGCCTCGCGCAGCAGCGCGGCGGCCGTCTCGCCGCCGGCATCGGCAGTCGTCCCCACGACGATGCGGTCGGGCTCGATCGTGTCGTGCACGGCCCATCCCTCGCGCAGGAACTCGGGGTTCCACGCGAGAGCGGCGCCGGTCGCCGAGACGCGTGCGGAGAGCCGTTCGGCGGTTCCCACGGGCACGGTGGACTTGCCCGCGACGACGTCTCCGCGGCGCAGGTGGGGGAGCAGCGCCTCGATCGCGGCGTCGACGTGACGCAGATCCGCGGCATGTCCGCCGGCGATCTGCGGGGTGCCCACGGCGAGGAAGTGCACGGCGGCCCCGGCCGCATCCGCGGCGCGTGTGCTGAACCGGAGGCGCCCTGACGCGATGCCGTCGCGGAGGAGGTCGTCGAGGCGGGGCTCGAAGAAGGGCGCCGATCCTTCTCGCAGCGTGGCGACCTTGCCCTCGTCGACGTCGATGCCGATCACCTCGTGTCCGATCGAGGCCATCGCGGCGGCGTGCACGGCGCCGAGGTAGCCGCAGCCGATGACTGACATGCGCATGGGAACACCCCACCGGATGCCGGTCACGCGGCGGCATCGCGGGTGTGAACGGCACATGGCCGGAGGATGACCGGTGCGGACTTCGACGATGCCGGCCGTGGCAATCGGAGGTGCCGCTGGTAGGGTGGGGGAGTCGGCGTGTGCCGACGCACAAGTTCACATCGACTCATGGAGCGATCGGCGGAGAAGCTGGTCCCCTGTGGTGGGTTCCCCGGCCGTCGTGTCGGGTGGCTTTCTACTGGTGGCCAGCGCAGGCGACACTCGCGGATGCCCGCGCGCCCGAACCCCGACCGTGCGCTCCTTCATGAACACGCTCGCGCGCCATACGGGCACGCGAGCTTAAACAAAGAAGGAGAGACCTCTTGGAAGGTCCTGAAATCACCGCCACCGAGGCCGTTCTCGACAACGGCCGCTTCGGCACCCGCACCATCCGCTTCGAGACCGGCCGCCTCGCGCAGCAGGCTCAGGGCGCTGTCGCCGCCTACCTGGACGGCGAGACCATGCTCCTCTCGGCGACGAGCGCGAGCAAGAACCCGCGCGAAGGGTTCGACTTCTTCCCGCTGACGGTCGACGTCGAGGAGCGTTCGTACGCCGCGGGCAAGATCCCCGGCTCGTTCTTCCGCCGCGAGGGCCGGCCCTCGACCGAGGCCATCCTCGTCTGCCGCCTGATCGACCGTCCGCTGCGCCCGTCGTTCGTCGACGGGCTCCGCAACGAGGTCCAGATCGTCATCACGGTGCTCTCGATCGCGCCCGGCGAGTTCTACGACGCCCTCGCGATCAACGCCGCGTCCGCGTCAACGCAGATCTCCGGTCTGCCGTTCTCCGGTCCGATCGCGGGTGTGCGTCTGGCCTTCATCCCCGGTCACGGCGAGCACGACGACCAGTGGGTCGCGTTCCCGAACGCCGAGCAGGTCGAGCAGGCCGTCTTCGACCTCGTCGTCGCCGGTCGCGTCGTCACGAAGGGCGACGGCACGGAGGACGTCGCGATCATGATGGTCGAGGCAGAGGCCACCGAGAACAGCTGGAACCTCATCAAGGCCGGCGCCACGAAGCCCAGCGAAGAGGTCGTCGCACAGGGCCTTGAGGCCGCCAAGCCGTTCATCGCGCAGCTCGTGAAGGCTCAGGCCGAGCTCGCGGCGACCGCGTCGAAGGAGCCGGGCGTCTACCCGGTCTTCCCGGCATACAGCCAGGAGGTCTACGACTTCGTCTCCGAGCGGGCGTACGCCGAGCTCAGCGACGTGTACCAGATCGCCGACAAGCAGGAGCGCCAGAACGCCGACGACGCGATCAAGGACCGCGTCAAGGCCGAGCTCATCGAGGCGACCGAGAACGGCACGCTTCCGGCCGCCGCTCCGCTCGAGTTCGCCGCAGCGTACAAGTCAGTGACGAAGAAGATCGTCCGTGGCCGCATCCTCACCGAGAACGTGCGCATCGACGGTCGCGGGCTCGCCGACATCCGTCCGCTGGACGCCGAGGTGCAGGTCATCCCGCGCGTGCACGGCTCGGCGATCTTCCAGCGCGGTGAGACGCAGATCCTGGGCGTCACCACGCTGAACATGCTCAAGATGGAGCAGCAGATCGACTCGCTGTCGCCCACGACGAGCAAGCGCTACATGCACCACTACAACTTCCCGCCCTACTCCACCGGTGAGACCGGCCGCGTCGGGTCGCCGAAGCGTCGCGAGATCGGGCACGGCTTCCTCGCCGAGCGCGCGCTCGTGCCGGTGCTGCCCAGCCGCGAGGAGTTCCCCTACGCGATCCGCCAGGTGTCCGAGGCCCTCGGCTCCAACGGTTCGACGTCGATGGGGTCGGTGTGCGCCTCCACTCTGTCGCTGCTGAACGCTGGTGTGCCGCTGCGCGCACCCGTCGCCGGCATCGCGATGGGCCTGGTGTCCGACGAGGTCGACGGTGAGACCCGCTACGCGGCGCTCACCGATATCCTCGGCGCCGAGGACGCGCTCGGCGACATGGACTTCAAGGTCGCCGGCACCAGCGAGTTCGTCACGGCAATCCAGCTCGACACCAAGCTCGACGGCATCCCCTCGTCGGTGCTGGCCGGTGCGCTGACCCAGGCGCGCGACGCCCGCCTGACGATCCTCGGCGTGCTGAACGCCGCGATCGACGCCCCCGACGAGATGGCGCCCACCGCGCCGCGCGTCATCAGCGTGCAGATCCCGGTCGACAAGATCGGCGAGCTCATCGGCCCGAAGGGCAAGACGATCAACGCGATCCAGGACGAGACCGGCGCGCAGATCTCCATCGAGGAGGACGGCACCGTCTACATCGGCGCGACCGACGGCCCTTCGGCCGAGGCCGCCCGCGCTCAGGTGAACGCGATCGCCAACCCGACCAACCCGGAGGTCGGCGAGCAGTTCCTCGGCACCGTCGTGAAGATCGCCACGTTCGGCGCCTTCATCTCGCTGCTGCCCGGCAAGGACGGCCTGCTGCACGTCACCGAGGTGCGCAAGCTCGCCGGTGGCAAGCGCGTCGAGAACGTCGAGGACGTGCTGTCGGTCGGTCAGAAGATCCTCGTGAAGATCACGAAGATCGACGACCGCGGCAAGCTCTCGCTCGAGCCCGTGCTCGATGACGCCCCGGCTGCCGACGCCGCGCCCGCGGAGGAGACCGCGGCCGAGTAAGCCCCGAACGACCGTGGCCCGGGACTCCTCTGCAGGGGAGTCCCGGGCTTCGTCGTCATGATGTGATCAAACCGTTATCGGAAGTTTCCGCGTCGTTCGGCGGATTGGTCGGGCAGTTCGCGGAAGTCGCATACCCTCGAAGTACGCACCGGGGGGTGCAGCACGCAGTGACGAGGTCGGAACGCACCGATCGACGCGGGGGTGAGGAAATGCGGTTGTTCAGCGTAGGCGCAGGAGCGTCCGCCGAGCGTGCGCAGAGCGAGTCGCCGGAGCACCCGTCGGCGCCCATCCCGATCGTCGGACCGGGAGTCGGCGAGAGCATCCGCGTCCCGCTCGGCGAGACCGGGTTCGAGACCTTCCCCCTCATGCTGGGCGCGGCGGAGTTCGGCTGGAACGTCGACCTCGAGACCAGTCACGGCATCCTCGACCGCTACGTCGATTTCGGGGGCAACGCCGTGCACACGGCCGACGGCTTCTCCGGCGGCCGCAGCGAGCACATCATCGGCCAGTGGCTGCGGTCGCGGGGCATGCGGGACCGCACGCTCCTCAGCGTGCGGGTGGGATCACATGCCGACAACCCCGGACTCGGCTCGGTGAACCTCGTCCGGGCCGTCGAGGGCTCCCTCACCCGACTGGGCGTCGACACGATCGACGTGCTGTACCTCGACGCGACCCTCGACGACGGCACCAACCTCGAAGACACCCTTGCCACCGTCGAGTGGCTGATCGAAGCGGGCAAGATCCGCGCGGTCGGCGCATTCGGCTTCGCGCCGGAGAAGCTGGTCGAGGCACGCATCCTGGCCTCCGCGGGGTATCCGCGCATCGAGGTCCTCGACGCACCGTACAACCTGGTCCGCCGTCTGCCCTTCGAGGGCGATCTGCGACTCGTGGCCGGGGCGCAGAACCTCGCCGTGACGCCCTCCCACGCCCTCGAGCATGGATTCCTCTCGGGCCGGCACAGGAGCAAGTCGCTCATGTCACAGGGAGTGCGGGGCGAGCAGCTGCGAACGCACCTCAACCGGCGCGGCATCAAGATCCTGCGTGCGCTCGATCAGGTCGCGACCGAGCTGGGAGTGCCGGTCGCGGCGGTGTCCATCGCATGGCTTCTTGCGCAGCGGACGATCGCGGCGCCGATCGTGAACGCGTTCGCCACCGATCACGTCGACGAGCTCATGCAGGGGGCCGGTGTCACGCTGACGAGAGCGCAGGTCGCCGATCTCACCAGGGCAGGCAACTGAGGGTCGGCGCTGCTCGGACTCCCGACCTGTATAGGGTGGAAGGGAGCCCGGCAGATGCTGGCGATGAAGCGAGCGAGTTGTGACGCATTACATATATCTGGTCAGACACGGTGAACATCAGGATGCGGAGCATGGCCTGACCGACGGGCCGCTGTCCCCGCGTGGTCAGCGGCAGGCCGAGCTGATCGCCGATCGGCTGTCCGGCCTCCCGCTCGACGCCGTCTGGCATTCGCCGCTGCTGCGCGCAAACGAGACGGCCCGAGCGATCGCCGCCCGGCTGCCGGCCGTTGATCCGGAACCGACCGCGCTGCTCTTCGATTGCGTTCCGACAGGGATGACCGAGGAGACGCCTGCGGCGTTCGAGCCGTTCTTCGGCGCCGTGACCGAGGCCGAGATCGAGGCGGGCAGGGCGCAGATGTCCGATGCCGTGAACGAGTTCCTCGTGCGCAAGACGGGCGAGGTGCATGAGGTGCTCATCACCCACAACTTCGTCATCTCCTGGTTCGTGCGCGAGGTCCTCGGAGCGCCCGAGTGGCGTTGGATGACCCTCAACCAGGCGCACTGCGGCCTGACGGTGATCGCACAGAAGCAGGGCCGTCCGTGGACGTTGCTGACCCACAACGACACGGGCCACCTGCCGGTCGAGCTTCGAACGGGCATCCCCGACGCCATGCCGGTCTGAGGCCGTCCTCGCGACGATCGCAGGCACCGCCACGCGGGCGGCGCAAAGCGCGGCGTGTCGCGGGAGAAATAGACTGGACACATGACCACCCAGGTAGCCCTCGTCGGCGGCACCGGCAAGCTCGGCACGATCATCGGCGCTGTGATCGAAGAGCTCGACGGTTTCGAGGTGGGGCGCGTCCTCACTTCTCGAAGCGAGCTTTCGGAGCTCGACGGAGCGGGGCTCGTCATCGATGCCTCGACGCCGCAGGTGAGCATCGACGTGGTGCGTGCGGCGGTCGAGCGCGGCATCAACGTGCTGGTGGCGACCTCGGGGTGGTCCGCCGAGCGCATCGCCCTGGTGCGTCCGCTCGTCGAAGCTGCGGGCACGGGCGCAGTCTTCATCCCCAACTTCTCACTCGGCTCGGTGCTCGGCTCCACCCTCGCTGCTGCTGCCGCGCCCTTCTTCCCCTCCGCGGAGATCGTCGAGGCCCACCACGAGACGAAGATCGACTCGCCCAGCGGTACGGCGGTGCGCACGGCGGAGCTCATCGCGGCCGCACGCTCGGAGCAGGGTCCGGTGAGCGCTCCGCACGCCGATCAGCGCGCACGCGGCCAGCAGGTAGGCAGCGTGCCCATCCACTCGCTCCGCCGCCCCGGCGTCATCGCGAAGCAGGAGGTCATCCTGTCCGGACCGGGGGAGTCGCTCACGTTCACGCATGACACGGTCGATCCCGCCCGTGCTTATGCGCCCGGCATCCGGCTCGCCGTGCCGTTCGCCGCGCAGGCCGCCGGCGTCGTGGTCGGACTGGAGAGCATGATCGACATCGGCATCCGCTCGTGATGTCCCGTGTCGGCGTCGCCCTCATGGCAGCGGCGCTCCTGGTGTATCTCGCCGTTGCGGTATGGCTCGCCGTGATGTTCTTCGCGGTCGGGACGCCTGTCTCGATCGGCATGGGCGTGGCCCTCGTGGTGCTCGCGCCGCTCGGGGCGTGGTCGCTGTTGCGTGAGATGCAGTTCGGCTTCGCTGCGGATCGCCTGGGACGCATCCTTGATGCGGAGGGCGGGATGCCGGAGGCCGAGACCGAGCTGACGCCGAGCGGCCGTCTCGCCCCGGCGGATGCGGGCCCGCTCGTCGCCCGCTATGAAGCCGCAGCGGACGCAGCTCCCAGGGACTGGCGCGCCCGCTACCGTCTCGGCGTGGTGCTGGATGCTGCGGGACGCCGCAAGGACGCCCGCCGCAGCATCCGCGAGGCGATCCGGCTCTCCCGCGCGTCAGCGTCGACGCGCTGAATCAAGCGAGGGTGGCTTCGAGGGTGATCTCGATGCCGGCGAGCGCCTGAGACACGGGGCAGCCGGTCTTCGCCTCGTTGGCGATCTCCTGGAACTTCTCAGGGCTGAGGCCGGGGACGACCGCGTTGACGTTGAGGTGGCTGCCCGTGATGCCCACGCCGGGCTTGAAGGTGACGGAGGCGCTCGTGTTCACCTTCTCGGGCGGGGTGCCGTTCTCCGCCAGTGCGTGCGACAGGGCCATGCTGAAGCAGGCCGAGTGCGCCGCAGCGATGAGCTCTTCCGGCGTGGTGGTCGTGTCGCTGCCCTCGCTGCGGGCCTTCCAGTCGATGGGGAAGGTGCCGAGGTTCGACGACGAGAAGGCGACGGTCCCCGAGCCCTCCGTGAGGGATCCGGTCCAGGTGCTGGTGGCTTCGCTGGTGACAGGCATGGTTCCTCCGGGTTTCTCGCGCTGCTCGAGCCGCAGCGTCGCGTCGTGGCCAGCCTATCCGGCGTCGCGTCGCGAAGGAACGCCGCGTCGTGAAGGAGCAGCGCCCGGAGGCCGACAGGTGCGTCAGGCGGCGGGAGCGGAGCGGCCGACGACGCCGGCGCGCTGCAGCAGCAGGTAGAGCTGGCAGCCGAGGCAGAAGCCGAACGCGGCGTTGAGGAAGGCGGCGATGAACGCTGCCGCGGTCGCGACCGGGAGCGCCCACGGGACGCCGGCGAGGTGCAGGACTACGCCGACTGCGACCACGACGAGTCCGACGCCCTGCGCGAACCGCGGGGGCCGCGGGTCCTCCAGCTCGGCGGGCGGCGCGAGCCTTGGCCGGACCACTCGGCGGAACAGCGCGCCCCAGGGCGCGGTGGCGGGAGAGGCGACGCTCCACAGGAACAGCAGCGCGATGACGACGGATACGAGGAAGCCGGGGTCGAGCACACGGTCGAGCACGCTCGCCGACGCGATATCCCAGCCGTCCGGACGGAACGTCGCGTCCGCCTTCGGCTGGTAGGCGGACCATCCGCCAACGGCACCGCCCCGTGCGGTCGAGATGCCGAGCAGGCCGAGGAAGGTCGCGACGAGCAGCAAGGCGGACGTGATCGCGGCCGCGAAACGGGGACCACGGGGATCGATGCCGGCGGGGGTGGTCATGTCGTCTCCTGACTCCGCCGCTCACACGGCGGCGATGGCCTCGTCGATGGCGTGCCGGTGGGGCACGCCATGGAACCGGGCACGAACGGCGCCTGACCGGTCGACGACGAAGGTCGTGGGGGTCTGCAGCACGCGGTATCGCGCGGAGAGGTCGGGGCGGTGCGTGAGGTCGACTTCGACGTGCTCCACTCCGTCGTGTCCTGTCGCGAGCTCGCCCAGCATCCGCCGCACCTGCGGGCACCGCGAGCACATCTCGGTGCTGAACTGCACCAGCGTTGCCCTCGGTGCGAGAGCCGTGCCGGCACCCCCGGCATCGAACCGGAGGTGCCCTCCGCCGCGGCGACGGCCGTCGAGCGCCCGGAGCAGCACGCCGCCGATGATGGCGAGCGCCAGGAGGGCGCCGGCGACAGCGAGAGCGGATGCGGGCGACATGCGTCGAGAGTACGACTCCGCGCGCACGCGGGGACGGCGTGTTTCGCAACATGACGGGAGCCCGCGGCGACGTGCGGAGGTAGTCTGGCTGTCATGAGCGAAGCCGTGCCGACTCCGTACGAAGACCTGCTGCGCGACGTGCTGGAGAACGGCACGCACAAGTCTGATCGCACGGGGACGGGCACCACGAGCGTGTTCGGGCGGCAGATCCGCTTCGACCTGTCGAAGGGCTTCCCCCTCATCACGACGAAGCGGGTGCACTTCAAGTCCATCGCGTACGAGCTGCTCTGGTTCCTCCGCGGAGACTCGAACGTGCGCTGGCTTCAAGAGCACGGCGTGACGATCTGGGACGAATGGGCGGATGCCGACGGAGACCTCGGCCCGGTCTACGGCGTGCAGTGGCGCTCGTGGCCCGCCCCGGACGGGCGCAGCATCGACCAGCTCTCCGAAGTGATCGAGCAGATCAGGGCGACCCCCGACTCCCGGCGTCTCATCGTGTCGGCGTGGAACCCGGCGGACATCCCCGACATGGCGCTCGCCCCGTGCCACGCGCTCTTCCAGTTCTACGTCGCCGACGGCAGGCTCTCGTGCCAGCTCTACCAGCGCAGTGCCGACCTGTTCCTCGGAGTTCCGTTCAACATCGCCTCCTACGCGCTGCTCACGCTGATGATCGCGCAGCAGGTGGGTCTCGAGCCCGGCGACTTCGTGTGGACGGGCGGCGACTGCCATATCTACGACAACCATGTGGATCAGGTGCGCGAGCAGCTCTCGCGCGATCCGTACCCGTACCCCACGCTGCGCTTCGCGCGCAGGCCCGCGTCGATCTTCGACTACGGCTACGAGGACTTCGTCGTGGAGGGATATCAGCACCACGCTCCGATCCGTGCGGCGGTGGCCGTATGACCTGGGTCGGGCTCATCTGGGCGCAGGCTCACGACGGTGTCATCGGGGCCGAAGGGGGCATGCCGTGGCACGTCCCGGAGGATCTGGCGCACTTCAAGGAGGTCACTCTCGGTGCGCCGGTCGTCATGGGCCGCAAGACCTGGGACTCCTTGCCGGAGAGGTTCCGGCCTCTTACCGGCCGCGAGAACATCGTCATCACCCGGAGTCAGGACTGGGCCGCAGAAGGCGCCCGGCGTGCGGCGACCGTGTCGGATGCCGTGCGCGGGCGCGACCGCGTATGGATCATCGGCGGAGCGGAGATCTTCCGCCAGGTGATCCAGGACGCCGACCGGCTCGAGGTCACGGAGCTCGACCTGGACGTGGCCGGCGACGCCTATGCGCCGCCGACGACCGGGTGGAGGCTCGTGGACGAGGGGGAGTGGCAGACCTCCCGCACCGGCATCCGCTACCGTTTCCTCGGATACGAGCGCTGACATGCCCACCGCCCTGATCACTGGCGCCAGCGCCGGTCTCGGCGCCGAGTTCGCACGCCAGCTGGCGCGACGTCGTGCCGACCTCGTGCTGGTCGCACGGTCACGAGAAGCGCTCGAGGAGCTCGCGGGCGAGCTGCGAGGCGAGCACGGCGTGGCCGTCGACGTGATCGTGGCCGATCTCGCCCGCGAAGACGATGTGGAGCGGGTCGCCGCGCGCCTGCGCGATTCGGGCGATCCTGTCGATCTGCTCGTCAACAACGCCGGCTTCGGGCTGCCCCTGCAGTTCGCCGACAACGACATCGATGACGAGGTGCGGCATCTGCGTGTGCACGTGGAGGCGTCCATGCGTCTCATGCACGCGGCGCTCCAGACGATGCGGGGGCGCGGCGGTCGCATCATCAACGTCGCGTCTGTCGCCGGCTTCATCTCGCGATCCACGTACTCGGCGTGCAAGAGCTGGCTGATCGGATTCAGCCGCTGGGCCAACGCCGAGTACGCCGGTGACGGCGTCTCGGTCACCGCGCTCTGCCCTGGATTCGTGCACACCACGTTCCACGCGCGCATGGGGCTGCAGGCCGGGCAGGAGGGCGTGCCCTCGGTTCTCTGGCTCCAGGCTCCCGATGTCGTGCGGGCAGGGCTGCGCGATGCGGCCCGCGGTGCACCGGTGTCCATCCCGTCGCTGCGCTACAAGGCGATCGTGGCGCTGACCGGGTTGCTCCCGCGCTCGTTCGTCGCCAGGGTCGCTCGGCGCGGACGCGTCTGACCGGCGCGCGGGCGCCGCGGCTAGCGGAGACGTCCGAGATGGATCGCCGCATACGCGAGCGCGGCGATGGTCTCGCCGTCCGTGATACGGCCGTCGGCGATCATGGTCATCACGTCGGCGAACGGCACCCACGCGACGCGTGAGATGCCCTCCTCCGCGCGGCTCTCCTCCGCTCCGCCGACGGCCGTCAGCCCTGTCGCGAGGAAGACGTGCTCCGGGGCATCGGCGATGCCGTTCAGGGCCGTCATGGTGCCGAGTCGCTGCCACCGGGCGGCCTCGAATCCCGTCTCCTCGAGAAGCTCCCGCCGAGCGGCCTGCTCCGGGTCCTCGCCGTCGCTTCCGCCTGCGGGCACCTCGATCGACTCGCCCACGGTGTAGCGGTCGACGGTGACGAGGCACACGCGGTCGCGCTCGTCGACGGCGACGACGAAGACCGCGGGATGCCGCATGGTCACGACACCGTAGATGCCGTCGCCCGCGGGGCCGGTCACGTCGTCCTCCCGCACCGAGATCCAGTTGTTCGCATAGACGGAGCGCGAGGCACGGGTGATCCATGGCATGCTCCGAGCCTACGCGCGCGCGGCGATCCGGCACGTCATCCTCACGCGACGTCGACGTGAGCGGCACGCGAAACGATACGCTTGGTGCATGACGCACTCGGGCAACCCCTTCGGACAGGTTCTCGTCGCGCTCGTCACTCCCATGACGGCCGACGGCGAAGTCGACTGGCCCGCCGTCGAGAAGCACATCGATGACGTCATCACCGCGGGTGCTGACGGCGTCGTCGTGACGGGAACGACCGGCGAGACCTCGACCCTGACGGACCCCGAGAAGCTCAAGCTCGTCGAGGTCGGCAAGTCCGTCTCGGCCGGACGGGCGAAGATCATCACGGGCGGCGGCTCCAACGAGACGGCCCACGCCATCGAGCTCTACAAGGCCAGCGAGAAGGCCGGCGCCGACGGCATCATGATCGTCACGCCGTACTACAACAAGCCAACGCAGGCAGGCATCCTCACGCACTTCCGCCTGGTGGCCGACGCGACCGATCTTCCGGTGATCCTTTACGACATCCCCGGACGCACGGGCGTGCCGATCAAGTACGAGACGATCCTGCGCCTCGCCAAGCACCCGAACATCCTCGCGGTCAAAGACGCCAAGGGCGACTTCAGCGAGGTCAGCCGCGTGCTCAATCAGACCGATCTGATGTACTTCTCCGGCGACGATGCGAACGTGCTCCCGCACCTCGCCATCGGCGCCACGGGGCTCATCGGCGTCACCGCCAACATCGCGGCGACCCCGTACCGCACGATCGTCGATGCGGTGAACCGCGGAGACCTCTCCACCGCCACGGCCGAGCACAAGCGGCTGGAGCCGCTCGTGCGGGCCGTGATGACGCACGTCCCGGGAACCGTGGCGGCGAAGTACATCCTGCACGGACTCGGACGCATCTCCAGCCCGCGCGTGCGACTGCCGCTGGTCGGACCGGAGGAGTGGGAGGCGGCGCTCATCGAGGACGAACTCGACCTGGTGAACGGCGTTCCCGGAGCCGATTTCTCGAACTTCCGCCCCGACCGCAACGCGGCCGCCGGCGGTGCCCTGCCGAAGGTGCACGGCACGACGCGCTGACGCGGCGGGCTGTGCCCGGCGTCAGCATGAACCGACGGACGCGTGGAGTGTCCGACTGAGGAGACACCAATGTCCATCCCCATCGCAGAACCCGCCGCGCTCGACGCGGGCACGCTGCGGATCACCCCGCTCGGCGGCCTCGGCGAGGTCGGCCGCAACATGACCATCTTCGAGTTCGACGGCAAGATCCTCGTCGTCGACTGCGGTGTGCTGTTCCCCGAGGAGCACCAGCCTGGTGTCGATCTGATCCTGCCCGACTTCGAGCCGATCAAGCACCGCCTCGACGACATCGTCGGCGTGGTGCTCACGCACGGGCACGAGGACCACATCGGTGCGGTGCCCTACCTGCTGAGGCTGAAGAGCGACATCCCGCTGATCGGCTCGGGGCTCACGCTGGCGCTGGTCGAGGCCAAGCTCAAGGAGCACCGGATCAAGGCCTTCACGCTCACCGTCACGGAGGGGCAGAAGGAGAGGGTCGGGCCTTTCGACCTCGAGTTCGTCGCGGTCAACCACTCGATCCCCGATGCGCTGGCCGTCGCCATCCGCACGCCGGCGGGACTCGTGCTGGCCACGGGCGATTTCAAGATGGACCAGCTCCCGCTCGACGGGCGCATCACCGACCTGCGCGCCTTCTCGCGACTGGGGGAGGAGGGGGTCGACCTCTTCCTCGTCGACTCGACGAACGCCGATGTGCCGGGGTTCACTCCGACCGAGCGGTCGATCGGACCGGTCCTCGACCAGGTGATCGGCAAGGCGCCGCGGCGGGTGATCGTCGCCAGCTTCTCCAGTCACGTGCACCGCGTGCAGCAGGTCATCGACGCGGCAGCCGCGCACGGCCGCCGCGTGGCGCTGCTCGGGCGGAGCATGGTACGCAACATGACGATCGCCGAAGAGCTCGGGTACCTCAAGGTGCCGGACGGCATCCTCATCGACTACAAGAAGGCGCGCGACCTTCCGGACGACCGGATCGTCTACATGTCCACGGGATCGCAGGGTGAGCCCATGGCCGTCCTCAGCCGGATGGCGAACCTCGACCACGCCATCGAGCCCGGGCCGGGCGACACCGTGATCCTCGCGTCGAGTCTGATCCCTGGCAACGAGAACGCCGTGTACCGGGTGATCGACGGTCTGACCAAGCTCGGCGCCAACGTCGTGCACAAGGCGAACGCCCGCGTGCACGTCTCCGGCCACGCGGCCGCCGGCGAGCTGCTGTACTGCTACAACATCCTCAAGCCCAAGAACGTGCTGCCCGTGCACGGCGAGTACCGGCACCTCATGGCCAATGCCAAGCTCGCCCAGGACACAGGCATCCCCGAAGAGCGGACGATCATCGCCTCGAACGGCACGGTCATCGATCTCAGGGACGGCGATGCCCGCGTCGCCGGTCAGCTCGACCTGGGCTTCGTGTACGTCGACGGCTCGACGGTCGGCGAGATCACGGATGCCGACCTCAAGGACCGAAGGATCCTCGGCGAAGAGGGCTTCGTCTCTGTCATCGTCGTGGTCGACGCGGCCACGGGGCGGATCATCTCCGGTCCCGAGATCCATGCGCGCGGCATCGCGGAGGACGATTCGGTCTTCGACGACGTCCGGCCGAAGATCGTCGCCGCGCTCAAGGAGGCGTCGGGCAACGGCGTGCGCGACACCCACGCACTCTCGCAGGTCGTCCGCCGCACCATCGGTCGCTGGGTCAACCAGAAGCTGCGCCGTCGGCCGATGATCGTGCCGCTCGTCATCGAAGCCTGACGACCGGCGTCGCCGACGCGTCGCGGCGGTCGAACGGCGGGGAACGCCGCGTCACTGCGCGGAGATGTCGGTGCCTGGCCGTAACGTGAGAGCATGCCCAGGAGCACCACGAAGTCCGCGCGCGCGTCGGAGAACGCCACGCCTCGCCCGAAGCGGCAGGCGGCCGCGAAGGCTCAGGCTGCGCCGAAGAAGTACATCGACGACGTCGACAAGCCTCCGGTGGCGGTGCGTGCCTGGAACGGCCTTTCGCACGGCGTCGGCGGTCTGTTCCGCGCTTTCGGACCCGAGACCCTCGAGAAGGACGACCGTAGAGACGGCTTCCCGCTGCTGCTCGTCCTCCTGGCGATCGCAGGCGCGGTCAACGAATGGTTCTTCATCGGCAACGAGGTCGCGGCGAACATCAGCGCGTACTCGGTCGGGCTCCTCGTCGGACGTGTCGCGTTCATCATGCCCGTGCTGCTCGTCGTGCTCGCCGGGTGGCTGTTCCGGCACCCGTCGTCGGTCCACGACAACGGACGGATCGGGATCGGCTTCGGGCTGTTCATCGTCACGTTGGCGGGCTTCTGCCACAACGCCGCCGCTCATCCCGACAAGTTCGGGGCGCTCGTGCGCCCGCACCCGAAGGAGGGCATGGTCGCGCTGAGCGAGGCCGGCGGTCTCTTCGGGTGGCTGATCGGCGAACCGCTGTCGTACCTCACCCCGGTCGGCGCTTACGCGGTCCTGTCGCTGTTGGCGATCCTCAGCATTCTCATCCTCACGAAGACCCCGCCGAACCGCATCGGTCAAAGGCTGGGTGATCTCTACGCGTGGATGTTCGGCGCCGAGCGCCCGGAGAAGCCGGCGAAGGCCGCAGCCGCGATCGACGAGGCCGACAAGGTCGACGATCCCGACGTGCTTCCGTGGTGGCGCCGCAACAAGACGGGCCGCGAGGAGGACCCGGACGAGGGCGGCTTGGATTCGGACGACGTCACCGCCCTGCTCTCCACGACCGAGAGCACTCCGGCGTACGATCAGGCCGTGACGGTGGCCGACCCGTACGACGCCGCGACCGAAGTGCTGTCCGACGTGCGCTCGGTCACCGACGCTCTCGCGGAGCAGCAGACGACGGCTCTCCTCGACGACGGATCGGACACGGGCGAGCTGCCCGAGCTCCCCGGCCTCGACGGCTTCGGCACCGACGGCCCCGGCGCAGGCGGCCCGCAGGCACCTGTCACCCCGTACGTCCTTCCGTCTCCGGGCCTGCTCGCCGACGGCCCGCCTGCGGTCGCGCGTTCGGAGGCGAACGACCGCATCGTCGAGCAGATCACCAGCGTGCTCACGCAGTTCAACGTGGACGCCAAGGTCACAGGCTTCTCGAGGGGCCCGACGGTCACTCAGTACGAGGTCGAGGTCGGGCACGGGGTCAAGGTCGAGAAGATCCTGCAGCTCAGCAACAACTTCGCCTACGCGGTCGCCTCCAACGACGTCCGCATCCTCTCACCGATCCCCGGCAAGAGCGCCATCGGCATCGAGATCCCCAACACCGATCGTGAGACGGTGGCTCTCGGTGACGTGCTGCGTTCCCAGGCTGCGCTGAAGAGCACGCACCCCCTGACGATCGGCGTCGGCAAGGATGTCGGCGGCAACTTCGTCGTGGCCAATCTCGCGAAGATGCCGCACCTCCTCGTGGCGGGCTCCACCGGATCCGGTAAGTCGAGCTTCGTGAACTCGATGATCACAAGCCTGTTGATGCGAGCGCGCCCCTCCGAGGTGCGCATGGTGCTCATCGACCCGAAGCGCGTCGAGCTGACCAGCTACGCGGGTGTGCCGCACCTGATCACACCCATCATCACGAACCCCAAGAAGGCCGCCGAGGCGCTGCAGTGGGTCGTGAAGGAGATGGACATGCGCTACGACGACCTCGCGTCGTTCGGCTTCCGCCACATCGACGACTTCAACCGCGCCGTCCGTGCGGGTGAGGTGGAGGTGCCGGTGGGCAGCGAGCGGGTGCTCAAGCCGTATCCGTACCTCCTCGTCGTCGTCGACGAGCTCGCAGACCTCATGATGGTGGCACCTCGTGATGTCGAGGACTCGATCGTGCGCATCACCCAGCTCGCGCGCGCATCCGGCATCCACCTCGTGCTGGCGACCCAGCGCCCGAGCGTTGACGTCGTCACGGGTCTCATCAAGGCCAACGTCCCCTCTCGCCTCGCCTTCGCGGTGACGAGCGTCACCGACAGCCGCGTGATCCTCGACAGCCCCGGAGCCGACAAGCTGATCGGTCAGGGCGACGCGCTGTTCTCTCCGATGGGCTCGTCGAAGCCCTTCCGTCTGCAAGGCGCATGGGTTGACGAGAAGGAGATCGACGCGGTCGTCAAGCACGTCACCCGTCAGGCGCGTCCGGAGTACCGTCCCGACGTGCAGGAGGCGCTGGAGCCGAGCAAGAAGAAGGAGGTCGACGAGGACATCGGCGACGACCTCGAGCTGCTGCTCGCCGCGGCCGAGCTCATCGTGTCGTCGCAGTTCGGATCGACCTCCATGCTCCAGCGCAAGCTGCGCGTCGGGTTCGCCAAGGCCGGGCGTCTGATGGATCTGCTCGAGTCCCGCGAGATCGTCGGACCGTCCGAGGGATCGAAGGCCCGCGACGTGCTGGCCACTCCGGAGCAGCTGCCTCAGGTGCTCGCCAAGCTCCGCGGCGAGGATGTTCCCGCGCCTGCCGCACCCGCCCCTGCAACCGGCCAGGCGCCCGGAGCCGCCGCAGCTCCCGAGCGCGATCCAGTGGAGGCGCAGTTCGACGGGCTGCCCGTGGTCGAGGCGGAGGGCGATGAAGACGCCTGGGGCCTGACAGGACGCGACTGATGGCCATCCCGCGGCAGCTCCCCAATGCGATCACGGTTGCGCGGATCCCGCTCGCGGTCGTGTTCTTCGTGCTGCTCGTGCTGGGCGGCACCTACGGACTCGGGAATCCGACCATGCGCTGGACGGCCGGCGTGCTCTTCATCGTGGCGATCTCCACTGACTGGGTCGACGGATACCTCGCACGCAGGTACGACATCGTGAGCGACTTCGGGAAGCTGTGGGACCCGATCGCCGACAAGCTGCTCACCGGTGCCGGGTTCCTGGGGCTGGCGATCCTCGCGGAGGTGAACTGGTGGATCGTCGTGATCATCCTCGTGCGCGAGTGGGGGATCACGATCCATCGGCTCATGATCTCGCGTGAGCACGTGGTTGCGGCTGCGTGGATGGGGAAGCTGAAGACGGCCGTGCAGGGCGTCGCGCTCGGGTGGGCGTTGCTTCCACTTCACACGTTCATCGGCATTCCTGCGTGGACCCTCGTGACGGCTGTCCTCATGGTGGTCGTGCTGGTCCTCACCGTCGCCAGCGGCATCGACTACATCGTCGCGCAGGTGCGCGGCGCGCGCTCGGGCTCATGAACGGCGCGTCGAGGGCCGTATCCGTGCTCGGCGATCGAGGGTGGACCCTGGGGGTGGCCGAGTCGCTCACAGGCGGCGCTCTGAGTGCGGCCGTCGTGTCGGTCCCCGGAGCCTCGGCGACGCTGCTCGGGGCTGTCGTGGCGTACGCGACTCCCGTGAAGCACACGCTCCTCGGCGTCGATGGTGAGCTCCTCGCGGAGTTCGGCGCCGTCCATCCCGAGGTCGCGCGACAGATGGCGGCAGGTGTGCGTGCGGCTGTCGCGGTCGACGGACGACCGGCCGACGTCGGAGTCTCCACGACAGGGATCGCCGGACCCACATCGCCGGACGGCCAGCCTGTGGGCACCGTTCACATCGGCGTCGTCACGCCGGAGTCGACGACGGTGACCTCTCTGATCCTCGCAGGGACGCGGGAGGAGATCCGGCGGCAGACCGTGGATGCAGCCGTCGACGCGCTCCTCGGCGCGATCGGGGAATAGCGCGCCGGTCGACTCCGTTGTCATAAACGTGCTCACATCGAAAGCACAGAGTGCAAGGGTAGATTTTTTGACCGCTGGTAGTACTAAACTGGCCATCCCATCGGGGGAGACCCTGAAAGGGCTAACGGGGAGGAGGTCCCGATGATTCTTGTACGACAGGAAATCGGCGATGTGCTGAGGGACTTCCGTCTGCAGAAGGGCCGCACGCTCCGCCAGGTGGCGAGCAAGGCGTCCGTGGCTCTCGGTTATCTCAGCGAGGTGGAGCGCGGCCAGAAGGAAGCGTCGAGCGAGATCCTTGCTTCCGTGGCTGACGCGCTCGATGTACCGATCTCCACCATCATGCGCGAGGTCGGCGACCGGATCTCGGTGCTCGAGGGCCTGCAGGTGTTCCCCGACGTCGTCCCAGACGACCTCGTGGCATCGGTCGAGCCGCAGCTCTCGCTGCACTGATCGACCGGAACGTCTTCAGAGCATGCGGCGAAGCGAGTTCCTTCGCGCGGTCGAGGCGGAGTTCCAAGGACGCGCTGCATCGCTCGTCGATGATCTCGTGCTCTCTGCGATCGGAACGACGGCGGCTGAGGCTCTCGACGCCGGCGTCCCGCCGCGCGAGATCTGGCTCGCGCTGTGCGCCGAGACCGATGTTCCGCTCGAGCGGCGCCACGGCGTCGGTCGACTGGAGCCGCGTCGGCGTTGAGCGCCGGTTCCGAGAGATTCGACACGCCGTGTCCGTGCTTCTCGAAGATCTGTTCGAAGCGGCGTAGTCTTCTGCACAAGTGGTTCTGAGAACCCGTTCTCCACCGCTCGTGGGTACGCGAAGACGAATGTCCGTAGCCCCCCGTACGGTGAAGAACAGGCCGAAGAGCCATACGCCTTGTCGGAGAGTTCCGCCCAACCGGGAGGACCGCGACAGCCTACAGGCGGCAGAATCAACTCTCGAAGGAGCACGTCATGCCATCTCCAGACGACCGCGACAAGGCACTGGATTCCGCACTCGCCCAGATCGAACGACAGTTCGGCAAGGGCTCCATCATGCGACTGGGCAGCGACGAGCGCGCTCCTGTCGAGGTCATTCCCACGGGGTCCATCGCGCTCGACGTCGCGCTGGGAATCGGAGGTCTGCCACGCGGACGCATCATCGAGATCTACGGTCCGGAGTCATCGGGTAAGACCACGCTGACCCTTCATGCCATCGCCAACGTCCAGCGGGCCGGCGGCATCGCCGCGTTCGTCGACGCCGAGCACGCTCTCGATCCCGACTACGCCGCGAAGCTGGGCGTCGACATCGACCAGCTCCTGGTATCGCAGCCCGACACAGGCGAGCAAGCGCTCGAAATCGCCGACATGCTGATCCGCTCCGGTGCGATCGATCTCGTGGTCATCGACTCGGTCGCCGCCCTCGTCCCGGAGGCGGAGATCAAGGGCGAGATGGGCGACTCCCACGTCGGTCTTCAGGCGCGACTGATGTCTCAGGCGCTGCGCAAGCTCACCGGTGGACTCAACCAGACGAAGACCACTGCGATCTTCATCAACCAGCTGCGCGAGAAGATCGGTGTGTTCTTCGGCTCTCCCGAAACCACCGCCGGTGGTAAGGCGCTGAAGTTCTACGCCTCGGTTCGTCTCGACATCCGCCGCATCGAGACGCTGAAGGACGGCGCGGAGGCTGTCGGCAACCGCACTCGCGTGAAGGTGGTCAAGAACAAGATGGCGCCGCCCTTCAAGCAGGCCGAGTTCGACATCCTCTACGGAATCGGCATCTCGCGAGAGGGCAGCCTGATCGATTTCGGTGTGGAGCACGGCATCGTGAAGAAGTCCGGCTCCTGGTACACCTACGACGGCGATCAGCTGGGTCAGGGCAAGGAGAACGCGCGGACGTTCCTTCTCAACAATCCCGACATCGCGCTGGCCATCGAGACGCAGATCAAGCAGAAGCTCGGCATCGGCGCCGCTCCGGCGGCCGCGGCGCCCGCGGATGAGCTCGCGGAGAGGCGTCCAGCCTGATGGTTCGGCGCGACGTGAGCAGCATGTGCTGCTCGGCACGGGGGTGAGGCCGGGCAATGGCTGATGCGAACGATCGCGACCACGTCGCGCCGGTGATCCCGTTGTTCGGCGGCGGTCGACGCACCCCTCGCGGTGCGTCGACCGCCACCACCGGCGGCTCCCGTGCCGGCGCTGCCGCAGATCCCGCGGCCGGTGCTGCCGCAGATCCCGCGGCCGAGGCCGCGCGCATCGTGCCACGACGCACAGGGGATGCCGGACTCTGGCGGTCGACGTGGGATGACGCGACGACCGACGATTCCCCGATGGAGAGCGACCAGACCGCCGGCCACCCCAGTCGCGGAAGAGGCACCCCCAGCACCCGCCGGCTACGAGCGGTGAACACCGGAGGCGTCACCGCGCCCGTCGTCGACTCCGAGGCGATGCGCCGCACCGGCGAGGAGGTGCTCGTACGCAAGCTGCGTTCGAAGTCGCTGTCCGTCGCCGAGGCTCGCACGGTGCTGCGCGGCGTCGAGATGGATGGCGAGCGACTCACTGCCGCGCAGATCGATGATGTCATCGACGACTTCTCGCGCCGGGGATACCTCGACGACGCGACCCTCGCATGGCACATCGTCACGACGGGCGCCGAACGCAAGGGGCAGGGACGCATCGCACTCGCCCGCGCGCTGTCGCAGAGGGGCATCCCGCGTGACGTCATCGATCAGGCACTTGCCGGGCTCCCCGATGACGACGCCGAACGCGCCCTCGAGTTCGCCCGCTCGAAGGCGAGAACGATGTCCGGCCTCGACCGCGATACGGCTCTGCGGCGACTGCTCGGGCAGCTCGCGCGACGCGGATACAGCGGCCCGCAGGCGATGTCGGCCGCCACGACGGCCCTTGCGGAGAGCTCCCACCGGCCTGCTTCGCGCGTGAGGTTCGTGGACTCGGAATGAGCCGGCCCGTAGAGGGCTCGTCCGCGCATCCGCGTTCGTCACGGACGCTCGTAGAATGGAGGGATCATGACTATCCCGCGCAGTGAGCCGACGATCATCCGTGCGTCATCGGCGGCGATCGATGCCGACGGCCGTCGGCGGTCTTATGAGGTCCGCACCTTCGGGTGCCAGATGAACGTCCACGACTCTGAGCGATTGGCCGGTTCGCTCGAGAGCGCGGGCTACGTGCGGGCTGCCGCCGGAGATGAGGCTGATGTCGTCATCATCAACACCTGCGCGGTGCGCGACAACGCGGCAGGCAAGCTCTACGGCACGCTCGGGCATCTGGCGGCCGTGAAGCGTCGCAAGGAGGGCATGCAGATCGCCGTCGGTGGATGCCTCGCCCAGATGGACAAGCAGGCCGTCCTCGACAAGGCTCCTTGGGTCGACGTCGTGTTCGGCACCCACAACATGGGCTCGCTTCCGGGCCTCCTCGAGCGCGCACGGCACAACGGCGAGGCCGAGCTCGAGATCCTCGAATCGCTCGAGGTGTTCCCGTCCACGCTTCCGACGAAACGGGACTCTGCGCACAGCGGCTGGGTGTCGATCTCGGTCGGCTGCAACAACACCTGCACCTTCTGCATCGTGCCGAGTCTGCGCGGCAAGGAGAAGGACCGTCGACCCGGTGACATTCTCAACGAGATCCGGCTGCTGGTCGAAGACGGCGCCATCGAGATCACGCTCCTGGGCCAGAACGTGAATTCGTACGGTGTGGAGTTCGGCGACCGCCAGGCGTTCGGCAAGCTCCTCCGCGCTGCGGGCGAGATCGAGGGTCTCGAGCGGATCCGCTTCACCAGCCCACATCCTGCGGCCTTCACCGACGACGTCATCGATGCGATGGCGGAGACGCCCAGTGTCATGCCGCAGCTGCACATGCCCCTCCAGTCGGGTAGCGACCGCATCCTCCGCGCGATGCGCCGTTCCTACCGCAGCGAGCGGTTCCTCGGCATCCTCGACCGGGTGCGCGAGCGCATCCCGCACGCCGCGATCACCACCGACATCATCGTCGGTTTCCCCGGTGAGACTGACGAGGACTTCGAAGACACGCTGCGCGTCGTCGAACAGGCGCGCTTCTCCGGTGCGTTCACGTTCCAGTACTCGATCCGCGAGGGTACGCCTGCGGCCGCCATGGAGGACCAGATCCCCAAGGAGGTCGTCCAGGAGCGCTACGACCGTCTGATCGCCCTCCAGGAGCGCATCTCCCTCGAGGAGAATCAGAAGCAGGTCGGCCGCGAGGTCGAGGTCCTCGTCTCCGTCGGAGAGGGCAAGAAGGATGCCGAGACCCACCGGCTCACCGGTCGTGCTCAAGACAATCGCCTCGTGCACTTCGAGGTGACCCCGGGTTCCGAGATCCCGCGCCCCGGTGACGCCGTCACCGTGACCATCACCCACGCCGCTCCGTTCCACCTGCTCGCCGACGATCCGACGGGAGCGCCGCTGCGCATCCGCCGCACGCGCGGAGGCGACGCGTGGGACCGGGCGCAAGCCGAGTCGTGCGCGGTTCCCGCCCCTGCGGCGGCGGGCGGCCCGCGCCCGGTGTCCCTGGGGCTGCCCACTCTGCGCGTGGGCGTGTGACGGCAGCACCTCGCCTCTGGGCGGTGGTCGGTGCCACCGGCACGGGCAAGAGCGACCTCGCGCTCGATCTCGCCGAGCACCTGAGGGCGCAGGGCAACGTGGCGGAGATCGTCAACGCGGACGCCATGCAGCTGTACAGAGGCATGGACATCGGGACCGCCAAACTGGCCCCGCACGAAAGACGTGGCATTCCGCATCACCTTCTCGACGTCCGAGACGTCACGGAGGAGGCCGCGGTCGCCTGGTATCAGCCGCTCGCCAGGACCGCCATCACGGAGATCCATGCTCGGGGCGCCGATGCCATCCTCGTCGGAGGCTCGGGCCTCTACGTGTCCAGCGTCGTCTTCGATTTCGCCTTCCCTCCGCGCGACCCGGAGGCGCGGGCGCGGCTCGAAAGTGAGCTCGAGCGAGACGGCGTCGGAGCGTTGTTCGATCGGCTGCGGCAGATCGATCAGGGCACAGCGGAGCGCATCGACCCGCGAAACGGGCGCCGGGTCGTCCGCGCTCTCGAGATCCTCGCTCAGGGAGGCTCGACGCACGGGGCCGCATTGCCGGACGCACCGCGGCTCTGGTATCCGCACACGCGCATCATCGGGCTGGAGGTCGAGAGGAGCAGGCTGGTCGAACGGCTCGATGCGCGGGTGGAGGCCATGTGGTCTGCGGGCCTCGTGGACGAGGTCGCTGCTCTGCGGGAGCGGGGACTCGAGCGCGGCGTCACGGCGCGGCGCGCGATCGGATATGCGCAGGCTCTCGCACAGCTCGACGGGCGGCACACCGCGGCAGAGGCGATCGCGGAGACGCAGGCGCTGACGCGTCGGTACGCTCGACGGCAGGTCTCCTGGTTCCGGCGCTATCCGGACCTCGTGTGGCACACACCACCCGTCGACGTGCGAACCTTGCTGTCCTGAGCCGATGCGAGCGGTGCGGACCTGCCGATGTCGGAGGTGACGGGCACACTTGGAGGCATGACCACGCACTTCTACACCGCGTCAAGTCTCGACGGTTTCATCGCGACTTCAGACCACTCCCTCGATTGGCTCTTCTCGAGTGACATCGACCTCGACGGACCGATGGCCTACCCCGGCTTCGTCGACGCGATCGGCGCCATCGTCATGGGCGCCTCGACCTATGAATGGCTTCTCGCGCACAGCGATGAGCCGTGGCCGTACCCGCAACCCACGTGGGTGATGACCCACCGCGATCTCGCCGTGATCGAGGGTGCCGACATCCGATTCACGCAGGGTGATGTGGCGCGTGTGCACGACGAGATGACGCGAGCGTCGAACGGGAAAGACCTGTGGGTGGTCGGTGGCGGCGAGCTGGCGGGACAGTTCGCGGATGCGGGATTGCTCGATGAGGTATGGGTGCAGTATGCGCCCGTGACCCTCGGGTCCGGTGCGCCGCTGTTGCCTCGCCGCCTCGACCTCGAGCTCGTCGACCTGCAGCGCAATCGCGACTTCGTGTGCACGCGCTACCGGGTGCTGCGTCCTGAATAGACTGGGCGGATGGTCGCATTCACCAAGGGGCACGGTACCGGCAACGACTTCGTCATCATCGCCGATCCCGATGGCGAGCTCGAGCTGCGCCCCGATCAGGTGGCAGCGCTATGCGATCGTCACGTGGGCATCGGCGCCGACGGCGTGCTCCGTGTGGTCCGCTCGCGCTCCCTCCCCGATGGAGCGGCCTCGCTGGCCGAGGAACCCGACGCCGAGTGGTTCATGGACTACCGCAACGCCGACGGATCGGTCGCGGAGATGTGCGGCAACGGCATCCGGGTGTTCGCGCACTACCTCGTGCGTTCCGGGCTCGCGACGCTCGAACCCGGAACCACGCTGCCCATCGGGACCAGAGCCGGGGTGCGCGATGTCGTCCGCAGCGGCACCGGCTATCAAGTCGACCTCGGCCGCTGGCGACTCTCCGGGCACGATCCGCTGGTCACGGCTGACGGCTTGCCGGTGACTCGTCCCGGCCTGGGGATCGACGTGGGGAACCCGCACGTGGTCGTCGCGTTGGCGGCGGAGGCCGAGCTTGCCGGCCTCGAACTGCATCGCGCTCCGGCGCTCGACCCGGTGCCCGCAGCCGGGGCGAATGTGGAGTTCGCCGTGCCCGAGGAGCCGCTCGTGCGCGACGGAGTCGGTTACGTGCGGATGCGGGTTTTCGAGCGCGGTGTGGGTGAAACGCTCAGCTGCGGCACCGGAGTCGCCGCCACGGCGCTGGCCGTTCGGCACTGGGCAGGGGAGAGCGCTCCGAACGCCTGGCACGTCGAGGTCCCGGGGGGCGCGCTCGGGGTGCGCATGTTCCCTGCCGAAGACGGCGAGCACGTCGCACTGTCCGGACCTGCGCAGCTGGTGTTCCATGGAGAGGTCGAGCTCGTCTGACATCCCGGAGCGCTGGGCCCCCGACGAGTCGGATCCGAATCCCGCGGCGGGTGTCAGCCGATCGCGATCGGCTCCGTCGGAGGCGAACCGTGCTTGCGAACCTTCAGCACCCGGTAGCCCTTGCTCGTCGCGGTTCGGAACACGCTGTATCCCGGCTGGAACGTCGCAGCGATCCAGCGCTGCAGGGAATCGGCGCCGAGATTCCGCTGCACGACGAGCCACGCGTCGCTGCGTTCGTCGAGTCGCGGAATCCATCGCTCGAGAAGTCCGTGCAGTTCGTTCTTGCCCACGCGGATCGGCGGATTGGAGCGGATCGTGCGGAATGTCACGTCACCGGGAACATCGTCCGGGGTGACGGCGTTGACATTGATGAGCCCGAGAGACGCAGCGTTGCGCCGCACCAGGTCCAGCGCCCGTTCGTTGACATCGACCGCCCAGATGGTGGCATGCGGGGCCGCGAGGGCCATCGACAGCGTGATCGGACCCCACCCGCTGCCGAGGTCGAGAAGATTGCCCCCCGGGGGCACGGGCGGCATGCTGGCGAGAAGAACGGCAGTTCCGGCATCCAGACGATCCGGGCTGAAGACGCCCCCCGCAGTGGTGACGTCGAGCTCACGGCCTGCGAGCGTCACGCGGATCGTACGCAGGTTCTCGGGGCTTGCCGGGGCCGCAGTGAAGTAATGGTCGGACCCCATACGGCGAGCGTACCGGACACCGCGGGCTAAGGTTAAGGCTCGAAACAAACCAGAGATCAGGAACGGATGACGGAAACCACACCCTCCCACGACGGCGAAGCGATCGAGCGCGTCCTTGCCAATGCCGAGAAGCGCACTGAGGTCAGGGTCTTCGGCGCCGCGCAAGCGCTGCAGGACGAAGCCACCGCCGCGCACGGAACGGCCGACGGCGAGCAGTGGGATCTGGAAGACCGCCACGCTCTTCGTCGCGTCGCCGGTCTGTCGACCGAGCTCGAAGACGTTACCGAGGTCGAGTACCGGCAGCTGCGTCTTGAGAACGTCGTGCTCGTCGGCGTTTACCCGCAGGGGGCTCAGGAAGACGCGGAGAACTCTCTGCGCGAGCTCGCGGCGCTGGCGGAGACCGCCGGCGCGGTGGTCCTCGATGGCGTGCTCCAGCGTCGACCGCACCCTGACGCGGCAACGTACATCGGACGGGGCAAGGCGCAGGAGCTGAAGGACATCGTCGCGGCCACGGGTGCCGACACCGTCATCGCCGACACCGAGCTGGCGCCCAGCCAGAGACGAGCCCTCGAAGACGTGGTCAAGGTCAAGGTCATCGACCGCACCACGGTGATCCTGGACATCTTCAGCCAGCATGCCAAGAGTCGCGAGGGCAAGGCGCAGGTCGAACTCGCGCAGCTCGAGTACCTCCTCCCACGGCTCCGTGGATGGGGTGAGTCGATGAGCCGTCAGGCCGGTGGCCAGGTCGGCGCCGGCGGCGCCGGGATGGGCTCGCGCGGTCCTGGTGAGACCAAGATCGAGCTGGACCGCCGCCGCATCCGCACGAGGATGGCGCAGCTGCGTCGACAGATCCGCGATTTCGCGCCGGCACGAGAGGCGAAGCGTGCGGAGCGCAGGCGCAACACCATTCCGTCGGTCGCCATCGCCGGCTACACGAACGCGGGAAAGTCGAGTCTGCTCAACGCGTTGACGAGCGCCGGCGTGCTCGTCGAGAACGCCTTGTTCGCGACGCTGGACGCGACGGTGCGCCGGTCGGAAACGTCCGACGGCCGCGTCTTCACGTTGACCGACACGGTCGGGTTCGTGCGAAACCTGCCGCACCAGCTCGTCGAGGCGTTCCGCTCCACGCTGGAGGAGGTCGGCGACGCCGACGTCATCCTGCATGTGGTGGACGGCTCGCACCCCGACCCGGCTGGTCAGCTGCAGACCGTCCGCGACGTCATGGGCGATGTGGGAGTGCGCGACATGCCCGAGATCGTCGTCTTCAACAAGGCGGATCTCATCGACGACGACGAGCGACTCGTGCTGCGCGGACTCGAGCCGAAGGCGCACTTCGTCTCGTCGCGTTCGGGTGAGGGCATCGCCGAGCTGCGCGCCGCGATCGAGGAGGCCCTGCCGAAGCCCGCTGTCGAGGTTCACGCTGTCGTCCCGTACGACCGGGGAGATCTCGTCGCGGCGATCCACGAGACCGGGATGCTGCTTTCTGTCGAGCATCGTGAGCAGGGCACTGCCGTGCACGCTCGCGTGTCGGAGCGGCTCGCTGCAGATCTGGCGCCCTTCGCCACAACCCCCTGAGTGGTGCGGCCGGCCGGCCACGGCCTACGCGGCGGCGGACCGAGCGGTACGGGGCGGCCGCGTCGCCCAGACGGTCAGCGGGCGATGAACCGTGCCTCGACCGTCGCCGCGATGAGAATGTCATCCGGCTCGTACTGCATCGACGGTCCGGCGTCGGCCGCGAACGCGACGCCGCGCGCCTTCATCGCCGCAGGACCGGGACCGGGCTGGCCAGGGGACAGGAGTCCGACGTCCGCGATCTCCACCGGCGTCACGTGACTGAGCCCGAGCGCGTCGGCATACGCCCTGGCGCGGCCGACGGCGACCTCGACGGCGGCCGCTGCCACATCGCGCTCGACGCGAGCCCTCGTCTCAGGCGTGAGATGCCAGTCGATCGCGCCGACTTCGACGCCGTCCCAGGACGAGATGTCGCTCATCCACGTGGACAGCTCCGTGACGGACGTGAACGTCGCCGTGACGTCGATGCTCGCATGGTAGACGGGATCCAGTCGCCGGCCTTCGGCGTTCCACGGACGCTCGGCACGCACGGTCATGCTCGTGCTGCTCCAATCCGCGACGGCTCCGGATGGCTCCAGGTGCGCGATGCTCTCGCGCACCGGCTCGGCGAGACCCATCACGCCGTCGACGACGCGGGCCCGCTCATCGCCCTCGGCGCGCACGCTCACCCGCGCGGTCGCCCGCTCGGGCGCGACGCGCGTCTCGCTCTCTCCGCGGACGGTGATCGTCACTTCGCTCATGCCGTGACTCTACGCCAGGGGCATGGAATGGCGAGAGCGCTCAAATGGTTGTAGTCTGTGATGCTCGGGTGCACAGGCATCCGAGTGACAACTCCACAGCGCGACAGCGGCTCCTTCGAGAGAAGGCCAACGGGGCTGATCGGTTTCGACAGCGCCTGTGAATCCACGAGAAGCGGGCCGAGGATGCAGAGTTATCTCGTTAACGCTCTCTGCAAAACAATAAGTGCCGAATCCAAGCGCACTGACTTCGCCCTCGCTGCCTAAGCGAGCCCGATAGTCCGTCAGACCGTATGTGATTCCGATACGGATCCTGGCGTCATCTAGGAATCTTGCTGCGTGACGGCGTCTGGACGTCACGTGGGACTCTTCCCAGACTGGGCCTGTCGACTTAGGTGTCTGTGACAAAGGTCGGGGCCGAGTAGAACGTCTGCACAGACTGCGCCCGGAGAAGGCGTGGAGACTCAGCGTTGGACGGGGGTTCGATTCCCCCCAGCTCCACCAGGTCGCTGTCGCGAGTCAAAGGCCCGCCTCCCTGGTGAACACCGGGGAGGCGGGCCTCTCTGCATCTGAGGCCACGCCTCGAGAACCCGAGGGTTCGCCCTTTCTTCATACGTTTCACCGGTCCGGCCGCGTGTACCTCTGGGACCACGCCTGCTGGATCGGGCTCACGGATCGGTCTGCGGGGAGAGAAGAGGCACACCGGAATTCCAGAATGGGTTGTTGCAATCGAGGGGACGCCGTAGTTTCGCGGACACCGGTCGACATAATACGAGGACCGCGGAATGGTATCGATACCATTCCGCGGGTACCGGGACTGCATGCGCGTGCCTCGCCCGCGCGCCGCCGTCTACGGTACCGAAGCCCCTCACCCTTAGGACGCCTCATGGACTCCGACCGATCGGTTCCTCTCATCACCGACAGCCCAGACCCTCCCACGCCGCATGCCGAGGCGACCATCACCGTCACGCGTCGGCGTCCCACCGTGTCTGTGCTCGCCGAGGACGTGTTCCACGGCATCGCCAGTCGCATCATGAACGGTGACTATCCGCCTGGGTCCCGTATCAACGATCGCGCTCTGGCCGCGGAGTTCGGCATCTCCCGCACATCCGTGCGGGAGGCGATGCAGCGGCTCGAGCGGATCGGACTCGTGCGGATGCTTCCGAGTCGATACACCACAGTCACCGAGATCACCGATGGGATGGCCCGAGCGACATGGGAGTTCGCCGGGCTCTATGCCAGTAACGTCGTGTACCTGGCCTTTCCACATCTCGATTCCGCCGGACGTGACCACGTCCTGAAGCTGATCGACGCCGTTGTCGCGCAGATCGACTCCCGCAGCGAATGGCTGCCCGCGCAGATCGCTCTGTTCGGCTACTTCACAGACCACAGCGGCAATGACCTCTACCGATGCCTGCTCGGAGACTCGTGGTACCTGATTCTCCGCAACTTGATCGTGCTCGGTGCGTCCGACGACGTACGGGAACGATTCGCCGGTGGTCTGGCCGCGCTCGCCGCGGCGGTTCGCGACGACGAGCGTGAAGCAGCTGCGCGGGCCGCACGTGAGGTCTTCTTCCGCTCCTGATCTGATTCGGCAGGGGAGACGGCCCCTTAGTGAGGTCTAGCTGGTTGGTCAACCAGTTGGTATCCCAGGACATTCGCTGGCATGTTGGGGGTGTGGTCCGTTCGATTATGCAGGCATGTCTGTCCTCCGGGAGTGCTGCCCGGATCAGGCGGGTCCTGGCGGCGGCCGCGGGTGTCGTGGTCGCGACGAGTCTCGTCGGCTGTGGCATGTCCATTCCCGCAGATCCCGACCGAACCCTCGAGCATGCACGAGGAGGAGTCCTGCGGGTCGGCGCCTCGCCGGACCCCGGGCTCGTCACGGCTGAGGGGGAGAAGCCTTCGGGGCCGCTCGTCGACATCGTCGAGGGGTTCTCGGAGAGCATCGACGCGCGGGCCGAGTGGACCGTGGGAAGCGAGGAGACGCTCGTCGGGCTGCTCGAGGACGGAGATCTGGACCTCCTCGTGGGCGGTTTCACGACGGAATCGCCGTGGTTCGAACGTGCGGGCATGACGCGCGGGTACCCCGACATCGACGGCGCTGACGGCCGAAACATCGTTCTCCTCGTCCCGCTCGGTGAGAACGCGTTCCTCAGCGAGCTCGAGACGTACCTCGACGAGGAGGTCGGGCCGTGAGCGGCGAGAGCACGTTCGGAAGGTCGGATCTCCCGCCCGAGCAGCAGACGGCCCTGAAGAAGGCCATCCGCTGGGAGTTCTTCACCATCTGCTACACGAGCATCACGATCACCGTGGTCGCGTTCGTCGTGGGGAACTCTCAGGCGATGCGGACGGCGTGGGTCGAAGACATGCTGTCGCTGATCCCGCAGGTGGCGTTCCTGACTGCTCTCCTCTTCGTGCGTCGTAAGCCCACGGTGGACTACCCGTATGGGTTGCACCGTGCGATGGGTGTCGGACACGTCGTGGCGGGTGTGGCGTTGCTGGCGGTGGGCGTGAACCTCGCCATCGAGGCGATCACCGGGCTCATCAGCGCCGAGCATCCCACCATCGGCACGGTCGACCTCTTCGGGACCACCGTCTGGCTCGGCTGGCTCATGGTGGCCGTCATGGTCGTCGTCGTGGTCGGTCCGGTGTTCCTCTACGGTCCGGCGAAGGCCAAGCTGGCGCCGGTGCTGCACAACAAGCTGCTCTATGCGGATGCCGACATGGCCAAGGCCGACTGGCAGACCAATGCCGCGTCGATCATCGGCGTGCTCGGCGTCGGCGTCGGCCTGTGGTGGCTGGACGGGGCGGCGGCGCTGTTCATCTCGCTCGGGATCATCTGGGACGGCGTGCGCAACACCAAGGGCGCCATCGTCGACCTCATGGATCAGCGCGCCCGTACGTACGACGACAAACGACCGCACCCGCTCGCGGGGGAGATCGTCCGCCACCTTCGAGCACAGCCCTGGGTCGCAGACGCCGCGGTTCGGATACGCGACCAGGGGCAGGTCTTCCACGTCGAAGCCTTCGTCGTACCGACGAAGAAGAAGGTGTCGGTCGACCGCGTCAACGCGGCAGCGCGCGGAATCTCCCGGCTCGACTGGAAGGTGCAGGACGTCGTCGTGATTCCCTCTGACCGGCTCCCGGCTGAAGCTGACACCGCGAGCTAGGAGGGCGGCCTGTTCCGGCACTCCGGCGGGACGGGCTGAGGGCGGGGGAGCGGGGACGAGCGGCGCGTCAGCCGTCGCCGTCGATGAGGATGAGACCCTGCCTGGTGTCGGACAGTTTCACCCATCCGTCGCCGAAGAGATACGTCATGCCGTAGCCGTCGTCGTCCGTGCCGAGCGAGAACTGGGGGTCTTCGGTGATGTAGGTCCCGTCGTCGCCGTCTTCGCGGATCCATCCTTGGCTCAGAAGCCAGGATTGCGCCTGCGCCGCATCTTCATCCTCGATGGGGGACCAGCCGTAGAGCTGGCCGTGGTCGGAGACCACAGAGTAGTCCGCCCAGAGGCAGAGCAGTCCATCCTTGAGGACAAGGTCGCCGATCGTGAACTCGCGCTCTTCCGCACTCCAACCGACGTCGGTGAGCGCCTTCACCGTCCCTGGCGAGATGATCGATTCACACGTCGCGGCGGCGGCTGTCGCCGATGGTGTGGGCACCGGTGTGGGCGTGCGCGTCTGCGGTGCTGACGTCGTGGTGGGGTGTGGTGAGGTCGTGGTGGACGTCTGCGGTGCTCCGGTGCACCCGGCGATGGTCGCAGTGAGCAGCAGCGCTGCGAGAGGCGCGGCTGTGTGGCGGAGGGACATGGCCGGCTCCTCAGGCGTGCAGCAGCTCGAGGAACGCCTCATGGAGGAGGCCGTTGCTCGCGAGAGCCGAAAGGTCCGAAATGGAGTCGCTGCCGTCGAACCCGGTCATGCGGCCGCCTGCTTCACGCACGATCGGAACGGCAGCGGCGATGTCGTACTCCTTCACGCCGAACTCCGCCACCATGTCGATGCGTCCTTCGGCGAGGAGCATGTACGAGTACACGTCGCCGTATGCGCGATCACGCCACACGCGGTCGGCCAGTCGCAGCAGCTGATCGAGGTGGCCCGATTCCGCCCACTGGGAGATGCTCTGGAAGCTGACGCTCGCATCGTCGAGCGAGTTCACCGAAGACGTGCGGATGCGCCGCGGTCCGTTGTCCGTCGCAGTCCACGCTCCGGCGCCGGTTCTGCCCCACCACCGTCGGCCGAGCGCTGGCATGCTCACGACGCCGACCTCGGGGACGCCATCGATGGCGAGTGCGATCATGGTGCCCCAGAGCGGGACGCCTCGGAGGAAGTTCGCCGTGCCGTCGATCGGATCGATGATCCACTGACGGTGCGTGCTGCCTTCGGTGCCGAACTCCTCTCCGAAGATCCCGTCGTCGGGGCGCTCGGCCTGGAGGAGCGTGCGGATCGCGCGCTCTGTCGCGAGGTCGGCGTCCGTGACGTGGGACATGTCCGCCTTGGTGGAGATCTCGAGGTCCGCACTGTCGAAGCGCGGCAAGGACTGCCGGTCGGCGGCATCCGCGAGTCGAAGGGCGAGATCGAGATCGCGCGAAAGGTCGTCGTGGCGGATGGTGGAAGTCACGATTCCCAGGATAGTCGGCCGGGTTCCCGCGGCCTGCTGTGAGTCGCCCAGCGCGACACGCGCGGACATCCGTACGCGATGCGTCGATTTCGCGCCTCGGGTCTCGGCTGGTAATGTAATTCCTCGGCCGGGGAAACCGGCAACGCGCCTCTAGCTCAATCGGCAGAGCAACTGACTCTTAATCAGTGGGTTCAGGGTTCAAGTCCCTGGGGGCGCACCACACCAATCACCAGAAAAGGCCCGGCCAGGACTCGTTTCCTGGCCGGGCCTTTTTGTGTTTCCGGATGACACCTCGCCGGGGATCCGCCACTTACTCGTCGTTTTGAGCCGACACCTAGCCCCGATGAAAGAACGTCTCCAACACCTCTCGGGCGGCATCCGGGCCTTGCCGACGGGCGCGCTTGACGTAGTGCTTCTCCGCCACCTCTTCGGAGTTTCCGAGCTGGTCAGCTGCGGCCTTCGTCCCGACCTCGTCAGCGAGCAGCGTCGCGACCGCCTTCCGGAACTTCGTCGGCGTCACCCACCCATATGGTGAGTCGCGCAGCGCGTCCCGCCACTGCCGCATGAGGTTGTTGTCCCACTGGTACGTGCCTGTCGATGACGGGAACACGATGCCGCTGTCAGACTCCACCCTCCGGCGCATGAGCATGTCGACGAGGAACGGCGGCAGCTTCGCGTCACGGATGGACGAGTCGGTCTTCGGCTTCGCCTGCACGTCGAGCTTCCCGTCGTCACGCTCGATCAGCGTCCGGTCGAGGCGGACGAACGGCACGGCGCCGGCGAGGAACACGTTCTCCTCGAACTGCAACGCGAGGACTTCGTTCGTCCTGGCGCCGGTGCCGATGTACATGTCAGCGACGTCGGCGATCCGCGTGTAGCGTCGCCTGCCCTGCTTGTCCCGACCCTCGTCGCGAGCCCGCAGAAGGTCGCGGATGTTCCAGATGTCCTCGACGCTCAGCGCGACCTCCGCCTTCTTCTGCCGGCGGATCGTGCGGGCCGCCTCGGCAGGGTTCCGCTCGAGCGCTCCCTGCCTGACGGCATAGCCGAGCGTCTGCAGCAGAAGCGTCCGCACCGTGGCGGCCGCGGCCTCCCCGTTGTGGTCCTTCACCTTCGCGAGGAACCGGTCGACCCTCGGTACGGTGAGCTCTCCCAAGCGAACGTCACCGATCCCGCCGACGATGATCCGGTTCATGAGGTCGGTGTACCGGCGCACGCTCTGCGTGGCCAGGTCACGCTGCGGGAGCTCATCGGCGAGCCACTTCGCGCCGAGCTGGCGCATGGTCGACTCCCGTGTGAGATCTTCGCCGGCCGGCGCGAGACGCTTCTTCAGCGCCTTGATCAGGTTCCGTTCTGCTTCAGCAGGGGTGCGGCCCTGGCGCTGCATAGAGCGGGTGACGCCGTCACTGTCACGGTACCGGCAGACAGCGGTGGGCTTGCCGTCGATCGTCGTCCGGCGGATCTTCCCCCACGTCTCGAGCTCGAGTGGAGGTCGCCCCATCATGCGACCTCGATTCGGTGACGCCACTGACCGGCGCCCATGCCTGCGTCGAGGTAGGTGGTGTCGCCGATGCGGAGCAATAGGCCTTGGTATGCCTTGACGATACTCGTCATCACCCCGAGCTCGAGCGCGATGCCGGCGGGGCTCCCGCCGTAGGCATGCTCGAGGTACCGGTACTCGTTCAGGTCGATGAGCTGCAGTGCCGCCCATTCCTCCGCACGCCGTTCCTGCTTCGCGTTCACGGGCCCGAACTTCGACGGGACGTCCCCGAACACGGCGTGGGCGAGTTCGTGCGCGAGAACGCTCCTGTGGTGGCGGGCGTGCATGCCTGGGCGGAGGTGGATGACCTTGCGGGCGTGGACGTACTGCCCGTCCCGGTCGGGGGACAGGGGCTTGTAGTCGATGCGGACGTCGAGCGCGTCGGCGATGTCCAGCAGATGCTTGTCGATGGGTGTCATTGCTCGTCCGTGGGTTCCGTCTCTGCCGGTCGTGCGACGGCCGGCAGTTCTTCCTCATCGTCCGTGGAGGGTCCGACATTGCGGTGCAGGTGAGTGACGTTCGCGGCCTCGGAGAACGCTTCTGTGATCGGCTTGTCGAAGATGCTGAGGTCTACGCCGAGTCGATTGGCGACGGCTGCGACGAGCTGAGCGTCGGTGGCCGCGTTGAGCGCGTTGGCGATGTCGTCAACGCCGACGTCGCTCTGCGCGAGGTGGCCTGTGGCGACAAGGTCCGCGAGGATCACGCGACCGTAGGTGCGTGAGATGTCGCGCACAGACTCGAAGCTGAGCATGTCGAGGTTGATCTGTCGATTGAGCGTGGCCTGGTTCATGCCCGTCCGGCGCGCGACCTCTCGGATGGAGTCAGCTCCGCGCACCTCGTCGATCCACTTCATGGCGATGTTCATGTCTCAACTATGAGGCACACCTGTATCGCGCGCAAGTCATTTGATGAATTGAGTTGACACAATGACTCATGCGTTAGATAGTTGCCTCATGACTCAGGCAAACGAACCGCAGGCCAGTCAGTCGGCGCAGATCCGGCCGGGCCTGCTCGACCGACTCAAGCTCAACTCGGGCATCCGAAGCGACGAGGCTTTCGCCCGCATGATCGGCGTCAGCCGCGCGACGCTGAACCGGCTCAAGGCCGGAGAAGAGCCGACGCTCCGAACTGTGGTCGGCATCGCGCAGGCGTTCGGTCTCGCTCTCGGCGAGGTTGTCGAGATGGTCGAGGTCCCGGCCGATGAGGACGCCATGGCGGTGGCGTCGTGAGTAGCCGCGGGCGGGTGTTCGACACGAAGGCCGCGGCGGCGTACTGCGGGATCGCGGTCCAGACGCTGCGGAACAAGCTCGCGGCCGGGGAGTTCCCGGAGCCGCACAAGCGGGGGCGGCTGAACGGCTGGTTTCAGGACGAGCTGGACGCCCACCTCCGTTCGGAGATGGACGACTACGACGTCGTGCATGGGGTGGCGTCATGACTTCCGGTGTGGGGCCGGAGCAGACCCGTGGGGACGGGTCCACGGCAGGTCCGGGCTCTGCTGGGGAGCAGCCCGGATCTGACCGGATCGGGTCAGCGCGGGTCGTGATCGGCATGGCGTCGCTCGTGCTCTCGGTCTCGACGCTCGTGCTGTGGCTGTTCGTGTCGCGTGAGCGCGACGGGCTGCTGCTTCTCGCGACGGTCTTCTTGGCCGTCTTCCTCTGGGCGATCGGCGCCTTCACTCGCGGGTTCTGGACCCGCTGACTCTCAACACGAATCTCAGGGATGGGGATGGATATGCAGGAGAAAACTGCGCAGTTCAGGGCACGTAGCGGGCGGCTGGTGAAGCCGCAGGAGGACGGGTCGGTCCGGTTCGATCACGGTCACGGGTACCTGTCGCGAGAGACGGCGATGGATGCCGAGGAGTACTTCCAGGCGAAGCGTGACGAGGAGCTCGGGCGGTGGCGGTCGAGGGTCCACCCGAACTACGTCGTCTATTTGATCGGCTACGACGCGCTGGTGGTCGGTGAGCACGTGGGCCTCTCGGAGAGGTTCGCACGCGACGTGGTCGACGATGCCGAGAACCGCGTGCCGGCGCAAGTCGCGTTCGAGTACTTCGAGGCTCACCCGGAGCGTAAGCCGTGGGAGGACGCGAAGGAGGGCGAAGTGTGGATCATCACGCCCTCGAGGTCTCTGACCATGGGCGACGAGCCGAGTGAGTATCCGGCGATCTTCCAGGCGGACCGGTTCCGCGATCACGGTGGATCGTGGGACGCGCACGACATCATCGCCGCCCGCCGGATTTGGCCGGAGGATGCGTCGTGATCGCGCGGAAGGTGAACGCTCCGAAGTACGCCGAGAGCATCCCGGCGGTGACGTCTCCGGTGAAGCTGCCGAGGCTGGTACCGGGACGGGCGCGGTTCCTCGCGAACGTCGTCACGGGCGGTGTGCTGGCCGTGGTCGCGATCGTCGCGGCGGTGTACGGGATCGCGGTGATCGCATGACCAGGTACATCGGGATCGACTACTCGACCACCAGCTGCGGCATCGCGATCGTCGACGACCGGCTGACCTCTGTCCACTGGCAGGTCTTCACTCTCCGATCGAAGCCGACGGGCGACAACCTGGCCGATTACTACGACCGCATCCGGGACCTGTCATGGGATCTGGGCGCGGCTATCGACTGGCGGCCGGGTGACGTGATCGGCATCGAGGGGATCGCGTTCGCGGGCAAGGGCCGCGCGGTGGACCGCCTGCACTACGCCTGGCATCGCACCGCCGAGCACCTGGTGCGCACGGCGACGGAGCCGCTGATCGTCACGACGAACCAGGTGAAGCAGCTCGCGACGGGCAAGGGCACGGCGCAGAAGGACGAGGTGCTGCTCGCGACGGAGCGGCGTATCCCGCAGGCGCAGGTGCGCAACAACGACGAAGCCGATGCCGTGTGGATCGCGGTGGGGGCATCCATTCTCGCCGGGTCTCCGGTGATTGATCTGCCAGCGGCGCACATGCCGAAGGCGTGGACGAAGGGAAAGAACTGATGGCCTCCATCAAGATCACCGTCTCTCGCGGCGGGTACACGAGCGGTGGGCACGGGCCGGTCAGCGTCGGCACACCCGACCTGATCGAGATCGACGTGCCTGTCCCTGACCGTGCCGATGCGTACGCCGGGAACTTCATCCGTCCTGCCGACTACATGCAGCTGATCGGAACGACGTTCGACAAGACCGCCGAGCTCGTCGACGTGGTGCGTGGGTATGCCGACGCCGAGATCGCTGACGACGAGGAGGTGTCGGCGTGAGCGCTCAGACGTACGTCCCGCAGGTACTCGCGGACCTCGAATCTCGCTCGCTCGGCTCGTCGGCTGATCGTGAGCGGTGGCTGGAAGCGCGCCGCGGTGTCGTGACGGCGACCGAGGCGAAGGTCTTCCTCGCTGGCACTGCGCGTGAGAAGAACAAGATCATCGAGGAGAAGGTCTCCGGGGTCCAGTCGTTCCACGGAAACCAGTACACGGAGTGGGGGAATCTCCGCGAGCCGCACATCATCGCGCAGCTCGCGGGGTCTGGCTACTCCGAGTGCGGGGTGCTCTATCACGCACAGGAGAACTCCCGTCACGCGGCGACACCTGACGCGATCCTCGTGACCTGGGACGACGACATCCATCTCGCGGAGATCAAGACCTCCAAGCATGACCTCACCCCTGGGCCGATCGACGAGGACGGATACCTCCTCGATGTCGATCAGGATTCATACTTCGCGAGGTCGGGCTACCTGTCGCAGATGGCGTGGCAGTTCTACTGCTGCGGCGCGACAGAGATCGAGTTCGTCTGGGAGCAGCACAACGACGACTGGTCCGGCTGGGATGAGCACGACCGGAAGACGTGGCGGATGGAGACCGGGCCGAAGCCCTTCCCGATCCAGCGGGTGCGCATCCGGCGCTCGTTCGTGGAGCCTCTGATCGCGAAGCTCATCAAGGCTGCCGACCGGTGGCTGGTGAAGCTCGATGAGGCTCTCGCGCAGGCGCAGCAGACGCCTGAGAAGCCGTTCTCGCCCGTCCTGGACGCTCTGGCCGTCGACGTCATCCGAGGCCGTCAGATCGAGGCTGAGGGCAAGGCGAAGAAGGACCCGGCGTGGAAGGCACTGCTCGCGCAGCTCGATGAGATCGGCGAGGACTACCAGCAGGAGTCATCCTCCGCCCGCATCACCTATACGGCTCCCTATGAGGAAGAGGTCGAGGTCGTCGAGCAGGACATCGAGGCCGCTCGTGCCGCCGCGCCGGAGGTATGGGAGCGCCTGCAGAGGTCCACGGAGGAGTCGAAGGCAGCGGCTATCGCGTGGGCCGAGGTGCTGAAAGAGCACACCACCACGCGCACGGAGACGCAGATCGTGAAGCCGCGCTCACCGCTCACGGTGACGGCTGTCAAGAAGGGATCAGAGGAATGAGCACGGCAATAGCGACACGTGAGGTCGAAACGAACCTCGTCATCGCATCGGATCAGACGTTCTTCAACGACGCGCAGCGCGCGGCTCTGGTGCAGATGGGTCTCGGGGATGCTCCTCGTGGGGATATCGAGGCGTTCTTCCATCAGGCGAAGCGCTCGGGCTTGGACCCGTTCGCGCGGCAGATCTACATGATCGGGCGGCGGTCGAAGGTCAACGGCCAGTGGGTGACGAAGTACACCATCCAGACGTCGATCGATGGGTTCCGGGTGATCCGGGATCGGAAGAAGACGTTCCGCGGGATGGAGGAGCACTGGTGTGGTCCTGACGGGGTGTGGCGTGACGTCTGGTTGGAGCCTGGCCCGCCGGCGGCGGCGCGGATCACGCTCTACCTCGACGGGTTCGTGAAGCCGGTGACGGCGGTCGCTCGGTACGACGAGTACGTGCCGTTGAAGGACGGTCAGCCGACAGGCCAGTGGGGCAAGATGCCCGCGCTGATGACGTCGAAGGTGGCCGAGGCGCTGGCGCTGCGCAAGGCGTACCCGCAGGACTTCTCGGGGCTCTACACGAGCGACGAGATGGCGCAGGCGGATCATGCCCCCGCATCGGCCCCGCAGGAGCAGCCGCCCGCACAGGTGGAGCAGCCGAAGTTCACGGACGAGGACGTGCAGCGCTGGTTCGACCAGGCTGCTGCGGCGAGGACGGTGGATGAGCTCGGGGCGATCTGGGCTGAGGCTCAGCCGCTCGGGGCGCTCTCGGAGGCGGTCGATGGAGTGATGCTCGGCACCCTGCTGAAGAACCTCAAGGGCGTGTTCGAGTCGGCGCCGAAGGCAGAGGACGTGCAGGACGCCGAGGTCGTCGAGGAGCAGCCGGCCGAGACGCTGACGTGGCCGACTGTGCAGCCCGGAGAGGGCGGTGCGTCGTGAGCGAGCGAATCGACCACGCTGCGGAGGCGCGTGGACTCCTGGCATTCGTCGGGAGCAAGGCGATGACCTCTGACCAGGCGCAGGCGTCGGTGGCCGCCGCGCAGGTGAACGCAACTCTGGCACTCGTCGAGCAGCAGCGCATCGCGAACCTCATCGCGCTTACTGCACTCAGCGGCAACGCGAGCATCCAGGAATCGAGTTACGACGAGGGAGCGACTCTGGCGAGTGACGGCCTGCACGGTCTCATCGAGTACGAGCGTACTGAGGCGACGCAGATCAGCGACGCGGAGGATCACCCTGTCATTCGCCCCGAGATCAAGGAAGCGCTGGGCCTGTCATGACCGTGCACCCGGGCGTCGCGGCCATCCTCCGCGACATCATCGGCCTCGACCAGGTGGACGAGGAGAACCCGCTGCACAGGCAGCTGGCCGACGCGATCACCAACGCGGGCCCGGGGGCGTCGTTCGGCGCCCGGGTGGTCGCCCTCCGTTACGTCTTCAACTGGCAGCTGCTCGACGCTGGGCAGGCATTCGCGAAAGCGAAGGCCGCGTATGAGCGGTACATCGACGTTGAGACTGTGCGTCTCCGCGCGACGGGGGAGAAGCCGCCGTCTCGTGCGGAGGCTGAGCAGATCGCTCGTGCGTCGGATCGGGCGTACGAGCTGCACCTGGCGTACCTGGTGGCGGAGCAGCGGGAACGCGCGATGCGGAACTTCCTGCAGACGCTCGAGTCGGCTCTCGACAACCACCGGACTGATCGTGCGGATCAGCGCGCGGCGGATCGGGCTTCGGCTCAGGGCTTCGGGGGTGGGGCATGAGCGTCCTGCTGGATGAAGAGACCGTCGTGCTGGAGGGTCTGGATTTCGAGGTGCCGTGCCTGACGGGCGGTCATGCGGCGCAGCTGTCGATCGCGTGCCGCACATGCCAGGACCAGGCGTTCTACTGCACGGATCACTGGGCGAGGAAGCGGCGGGAGATCGAGGAGTTCCTGTCGACGTCGATCCTCTCGATGGTGGCGTGCGCGTCGTGCAAGACCGTCGCGTACACCGTCGACGACCTCGTGACGGTGGTGCCGCTGTGAGCGGGTTCAGCGCTGAAGTGTCGGAGCAGATCATCGTCCGCGACCTCGGATGCTGCGCGCGCTGCGGCCGTCACGTCGCTCACCTCGAGCGGGGTGTCGCGTGGTCTGTGCATCATCGTCGCCCTCGCGGGATGGGTGGTGCCGGTGCGGACTGGATCAACCGTGCCGCGAACGGGCTTGTGCTGTGCGGCAGCGGAACAACGGGATGCCACGGGTGGGTGGAGAAGCACCGTGACCGTGCACGTGAGCTCGGCTTCCTCGTGCCGCGAGGCGTGCTGAGGGCCGACGAGGTATCGATCGTCCACGCCGTCTTGGGGCATGTGCTCCTCACGGACGAGGGCGGATTCATCCCGGTGGAGGAAGGGCCTTCACCGGAGAGCATGTGGAAGGACGTGGCGTGATGAGCGTCAAGGTATCGAGCTGGGTCTGGCACGGCGAGGAGACTGCCGAGCTCGCGGGAAACGAGATGATCCTCCTGCTCGCCCTCGCTGATGTCGCGGACGACAACGGGCGATGCCGGTTCCTGACCGAAGACGATGACCTGTCCTACCGTGGGCTCGCACGGAAGGCGCGCGTCTCTCGATCGACGGTCATTCGGATCATGGCGAAGTTCCGAGACGCGAATCTCATTGAGCAGGTGAAGGGCGTCAAGGGGCGCTCGAACGAGATTCGGATCATCGTCCCCTGGGCTCGGCAATCCGGTTCCAAGTTGGAACCGATCGCGCCGGACGGGCCTAATGATTCGGTTCCATCCGAGACGGATTCGGTTCCAACCGAGCAAGAATTCGGTTCCAAATCCGACGAGCACGCATCTCTTATACGTAAAGACGTAATAGACGTAGCGAGAGTGCGTCCTGGCTTCGCTGAGTTCTATCTGATCTACCCGCGGAAGGTGGGCAAGGAGGCCGCTCGGAAGGCGTTCGAGAAGGCCGCCAAGAGCACCGAGCCCGAGGTCATCATTGAGGGCGCTCGTCGGTTCGCTGCGGACCCGAATCTGCCGGAGAAGCAATTCATCCCTCACCCTGCTACGTGGCTGAATGCCGGCCGGTGGGATGACGAGCCGCTTCCTCCTCGCGTCGGCGCCGAACATCCAGAGGTGCCCGACTACGGGCGTGATGAGTGGATGTACCGCGCATGAGCATCGTGGATGCGGAGCGCGCGGTGATCGGGGCGATCATCAAGGACTCGTCTGTGCTGCGGAAGGTCCAGGCCGAGGTGATGCCGTCGGACTTCTACGACGGGCGTCTCGGGGATATCTATCGAGGCATCACGCACATGTCGACGACGCGAGAGCCGATCGACTACCTCACCGTGTACGGGCATCTGGCGGAGTGGGGTGTGGTGGGTGTCGAGCTCCCACAGCTCGCCGCATGGGTGGATGCGGTGCCTACGGCGTCGAATGCGGACTTCTACGCGGCACAGGTGAGGCAAGCATCGCTCGCTCGCGGTCTCAAGGTGATCGCTGCACGCGTCCAGGAAGCAGCGGACACGATGCCACCGGAGCAGCTGATCTCCCGCACTGCCGACGAGCTTCGTGATCTCCGTGAGCATCACACCATCGAGGACGTACACGCCATGGCGCTGGACGAGGTGCTGACACAGGAGGTCGAGTACGACTGGGTGATCCCGGACCTGCTCGAACGCAGGGACCGGTTCATGATCACCGGGATCGAGGGCGGCGGGAAATCGACCCTCATCCGCCAACTCGCGATCACCGCGGCCGCCGGTATCCACCCGTTCCGGGAGTACCCGATCGACCCGGTGCGGGTGCTGGTCGTGGATGCGGAGAACACGGAGAAGCAGTGGGGGCGTGAGACCCGACGGTGGGCGCCGTCGATGAACATGCTCGACGGGCAGGACATGTACAAGCGCCTCCATCTCGCCTGCATGCGCCGCCTCGACCTGACGAAGGACATCGACCTCGGGATGGTGCACCGTCTGGTGGACCAGTACTCCCCGGACATGCTCTTCATCGGCCCGATGTACCGCCTCGCTCCGAAGCTCAACAACGACGAGGATGCAGCCCCGCTGCTGGGTGCGCTCGACACGCTCCGGGACAGGGGGCTGGCGCTCGTCATCGAAGCGCATGCAGGGCATCAGACGAACCCGCAGGGAGAACGCGACCTGCGACCTCGCGGGTCGTCGCAGCTCATGGGCTGGCCGGAGTTCGGCTACGGGCTGCGGCGCTCGAAGAAGAACCCGCTGCACGTGGACATGGTGCGGTGGCGGGGCGACCGGGATGCCCGAGGGTGGCCGGCGAAGCTCGGGCGCGCCGCTCCCGGTGTGACAGGAACTCAGCGCTGGCCGTGGCGGCCGGTGGATTGACCAACGAAAGGAACTGGGGACATGGCGAAGTTGATCTTGGAGAACGTGATCGTGGATCGCGTGTTCAGCACTCAGCACGGGTACGGCGTGGGCGTCACGGAGACGTTCGAGATGCGCAACGGGGAGACGGGGCGGAAGCGGTACACGCTCTGGTTCAACGATCACCCGGGAGTCGAGGAGGGGCAGCGGATCTCCGCATCCGGATTCCTCGGCACGAAGGTCCGTGAGTACGAGAGCAACGGCGAGACGAGAACCGCTGTCGACGTGTCGGTGTACTCGGCGCGTCTGATCCAATCAGCGCCGCCGATCGATCCGGCACCGGAGACCGACTCGTGGACGCCGCAGGCCACAGGCGATGCATGGAGCACCCCGCAGTCGAGCGACACCTGGGGAGGTGAGTTCTGATGCTCTCTGCCCCGCGTGCACGAAGACCGCTGAGGCGCTCGGCCACACCGCTGAGGAGCGCCTCGCAGCTCTCGGCTGGTCACCGACCGGGTTCCAGATGCAGTCGTACCACGATGGTGTCTGGACGCCGATGGAGAACGGTAATGCGTCGAAGCACTGGGCGCCGAAGAAGTCACGGTACGAGGCCGTGCACATGTGCATCGCCTGGACCGGAGGCGTCTGCATCCCCGCGATGCGCGTCGTCGACCTCTCAACCGGCAAGGTCATCTGGCAGGACCGATGGGACGGCGGAAACGCCGCCGACCTGGACCAGATCATCCCGGAGTGGGCGCGCGCGATCTACGGGCAGGTGAGGGCGGAGCAGCGGGAATCGCAGGCCGTCCTTGATCACGCCGTGGACGAGTACGTCCCTGATCGTAAGACGGCGCCCGCCGACGACTGTGCGCTGTTCTCTCTCGCGGAGATGGACTCATGAGCGAGGGTCCGATCAAGCAGTGGCGGGACGGTCACAAGACCGACCGTGTCTCGACCCCTGACGCGCACCGTGTGTGCGCCCCGTCCCCGGTGAAGGGCCGTGGGTACTGCGGCCGGAAGAACGACCGCACGGCGCCGTTCAAGGACGCGACGTGCAGCGACTGCCACGCGGCAGCACGAGCAGACAAGGAGGCAGGCTGATGCCGCTCTCATACCCACCCATCCGCGCCGTCGAGGTCGACGGTGAAAAGCGCTGGCAGGCCACCTGCCGCACCTGCGGCCAGGACGTGTGCTCTCGCCCGCAGGTCGTGAAGGCCGCTGTCGATGAGATGCGCCGCGCACACGGCTACGAGGCCGAATGCAGGAGGGCTGAGCGATGACCGGCAAGCCGCAGACGTGCACCCACCGCGGATGCTCACGGAAGCCGGTCGCCCGCCGCCTCTGCCACGCGCACTACCAGGCCGCGTGGAAGGCGGGGGAGCTCACCGCGCACGCGAAGCTCCCACCCCGCCCGAAGAAGCACGACCACGTGTGCCCGGACGACCACAAGCATGCCTCGGCTTCGACGTGCTTCATCCAGCACCAGTGCCGCTGCGAACCCTGCGTGGAAGCGCACAACGCGCGCGAACGGAACCGGAAGAAGCAGAAGGCGTACGGCCGGTTCGACACGGGCCTGGTCGATGTCGCCCCGGTGCGGGAGCACGTCCTCAAGCTGGGCGAGTTCGGTATCGGGTACAAGCGGGTCGCGCAGCTCGCCGGCTTCAAGTCGTCCACACCGGTCCGCACGATCGTCTGGGGACGGCAGGACCCGGGACCGCGGTTCGGGGAGATGCAGAAGCGAGTGAAGCGGGAAACGGCGGAGAAGATCCTCGCGATCCAACCGGTGATCGACAACCTCGCGCCCGGGCAGAAGATCGCGGCATCGGGCACTCATCGTCGGCTGCAAGCGCTCGTCGTCGCAGGGTGGTCGATGTCGAAGCTGGCGAACCTCCTCGGACTGGACCCGTCGAACTTCTCCACGTTCATGCAGCGCGACACCGTGCTCGTGTCGACGTGGATCGCCGTCCGTGACCTGTTCGACGAGCTCTGGGATCAGGAGCCGCCGCACGCCGAGTGGCGGGACAAGATCGCGTTCTCACGGTCGCAGCGGTATGCGAAGCTGCACGGCTGGTTGCCGGCTCTCGCGTGGGACGACATCGACACTGACCCGGAGCCGCCGACCGTCGAGGTCGATGAGCAGACCAAGGGCGAACGGATCCTCGAGGACGTGGAGTGGCTGCTGGAGGCCGGGGAACCGGTGGAGCAGGTCGCGATGACTCTGGGCCGGTCGATGGATGCGATCGCGAAGCTCGCGCAACGGCATCACCGGCTGGATCTCGCTCGTCCCTTCTGGGCGAAGGTGAGGCGCGCGGCATGACCGACACGATGAGGGTGTTCACGGAAGTTCTCGTCACCCCGGCCCCGTGGATGCGGGACGCGCTTTGTGCGCAGAGCGACCCAGACCTCTGGTTCCCCCCGAAGGGTGGTGAGGGCGGCGCGGAAGCGAAGCGCATCTGCCAGAGCTGTGACGTCATCGGGCAGTGCCTCGCCTACGCGCTCGAGCACAACGAGACCGTGGGCATCTGGGGCGGGAAGAGCCCCAAGGAGCGGCAACGCATCAGGAGAGAGGGCAGGGCCGCATGATCACGGACACCGACATCTTCCAGGCGGAACTCCGCCGGTGGGTTGAACGCTACGAGCAGCACCTCGATCAGCTGCCCGTCCTCCTGGAGCACCTCCGTGACCGCGCGAACCCGATGAAGGCCGGAAGCCTCGAAGAGCGTGTCGGGGGAGGTGGGGGAGATACACCCGCACCATTCCGCCTCGATCCCGTCGACGACTGTGACGACCTCTGGTCCTCCCTGGTCGAGTACATCGGGGAAGTGGCGGAGAGGCTGCAAGACCCCGCACCAGGGGCCGCAGGAGCGTCCTGGGCGGTCAAAGGGAGCGTCCGGGGTATCCCGGCATGGATGGGCCCGGACGAGGCGTACAGGGCCGCGTACGAGTTGATCGCGTGGCTCATCGATCGGGCGGAGAAGGTCCACGCGCTCGCGCTCAAGGACTCTGAGGATCACCTGTTCTCGCTCATCCGCAAGCTCATGACCCGGTACGTGATCCCACCGATCGAGCGACCCTCGCATCGGCGCCTGTGCATCGGGGAGGACGAGGAAGGCCGGATGGTCGGCTGCGGCGAGAGAGCCGTGGTCGTGGATTGGATCATCGGCGACGTAGGAGAGGCCCGATGCGCAGTGTGTGGAGCCGTCTACACGAGAGAGGAAGACACTCATGACTGACTTCGCAGCACTGTGGAAGGCGACAGCCAAGAAGCTCGCATCCGACATTCGAGAGCTGGAAGCGATCAACTCTGCGCTGCGCCAGGCGGTCAGGTTCCACGCCCGAAAACGGGACGAGGCGAGTCACGCGGCAGGACGGCACAAGTCCGATGCGGCGCTGTACGAAGCCGCCCTCTCCCGCGCCGAGGAGACCATCGAGCGCATCGACGGCGAAGTGAAGGACTTCGAGCAGTCCGACAACGACGCGATAGTTGCCATCGAGGAAATCCTCATCGACTACGACAAGCAGAAGGGGGACAGAAGTGAGTGAGAAGGTAGACCTGGACGCGCTCGAAGCGCTCGCGAAGGCGGCAACGCCGGGACCGTGGGTTCTCGACAACTCGGGATGGAGTCGGCCCTACAGCGTCCCAGACCGCATCGCTGGGGGAATCTCAGAAAATGACTGGACGAATGTCATCACACCGCAGGACGAGCAAGGCGGAGGCTCCTGGTCTCGCGACGAGGACGCCGAGTACATCGCCGCCGCTGACCCGTCCACCGTCCTCGCCCTGATTGCCGAGCTCCGACAGGAGCGGGAACGGGCGGACGAGGCGTGGAGGATCGGTGCGGCTCAGCACGGATACGACCCGACCGACGATGAGCAAGCGGGAAATTTCATGCGTCTGGCGAAGCGCGCAGATCGCGCCGAAGCCGCCCTCTCCCGCGCCGAGGAGAAGCGGGACGAGTTGGAGGCGAATCTGATACTCGCAGGGGCAACAGTCTCCGACGTGCTTTCCGCCCTCTCCCGCGCCGAGGAGACCATCGAGAAGGCGCTGGCAATCCTTGATGCCGACGACGTGTCGGATACGCAGGCCCGGGGAAGCGCCATCAACATCCTCACCGATTACGACAAGCAGAAGGAGGCCGACCGTGGCTGACCGATTCCAGGGTGAGAGCGACCCCATCGCGACGAACCCCATCCTCCGAGGAGTCGACCTCGCCGTCGACCGCCTCGTACGCGCGGACTGCTTCACCGAGCGCACGCTCCGCGTCCTGGACGAGCTTCGCGCAGAGGTGCTCGCGGCCGAGCAGGCGCACACCCAGACCGACGACGAGCGGGTCAGTCTGATGGATGCCGCCACTGATGCATTCGCGAAGCACGAGGGTGCCCCGACGTGGCAGGACGACCCCGTAGGCCGTGATGCCGCCCTGCGGTGGCACATGCGCGGGTTCGAGGACGGGCTGAACGCCCGCCGCGCCGTGCACACCCCGACCGACGACGAGCGGGAAGTGCTGCGCCGGGTGCGCGAGTTCGCGACCAAGGAGCGTGACAGCATCCGGGGTCGGTACGGTGCAGACTCGGCGACATATGCCGGGTATGCGAACGCCTGTGATGACATCCTCAGCATCCTGGACGGCGACCCATCTGCGCATGGCCGCGACCGGGACGGCATCTGCCGACGCTGCGGTCACGCCCTCACTGCGGCGGAAGTGCTGGACGGCGAGACCCCGTGCGAGCCGCAGGGCGAACCGTCCGACGCGGCGGTGATAGCCGGGGCTGAGGCCATGTGTGAGCAGGGACCGGCCAACACTCCGATCTGGGATGACTGGGTGTGGGAGCGGTTTAGTCGCGCCGCCCTGCGCGCCGCTGCCGAGGTGCGGGGTGAGCGATGGGCCTGATGTTCTATGACCGCCAGGTGAACTACAAGGTCGCGTACGTGCGAATCGACAACGAGAACTCGGTGGCGGAACTGGCGGACGCCCTGTCAGAGTTCGGCATCGAAGACGCGACGTGGACGGTCGAGCCGAGCTACATCGTCCTATCACGCGAGATGAGCACGACTGAAGTTCCGGCCGTCGTCGGACAAGGAGGAGAGAACCGTGGCTGAATCGCCGAGCATCAACATCCAGATCGACGAGCAGGCGCTACGCGATCAGATCGACAAGACGGTCCAAGATGCGTTCCGTGAGGCGTCGATGCGGCTGAGGTTAGCCGCGGACGCACTCGACGGTGGCGAGTGGATCAGGGGATTCGAGGAGCACCAGGAGCAGCGGCTGCGTGACGAGTACGAGCGAGGCCGGAAGCACGCTCTGGCTGAGCAGGAAGGGCAGGTAGATCGATGAGCGAGTACACCCCGACGATGCAGGAGCTGAAGGACTACGCCACCTCGTACACCGCGATGGCATCCGAGGCTGAATGGGACCGGGCCCTGGCTGCTCATGATGCCGAGGTACGGGCAGCCCAGCACATCGTTTCGTGCGCACGGTGCGGAGCGAAGCCTGTCGTCGCGAGCGATGCCCTGAACTCGGACATCGTGGTGTGCGGCGACTGCGGCGTGCAGATCGGCCTGCACGAGCTCCAAGAGGTGCGGGCTGGTGTCGTAGCCGAGGAACCGGAAGGCGAACACGTCTTCATTGAGCGGTACGGCATGTACCACGCGAAGTTCGGCGGCATCGGCGGCGACGTGTCGAGCCTGACCCTCACTCGCGAGGCGTGGAAGGCCCTGGGCGAAGCTGACGTGCTGGCAGTGTCCGTGGTGCCGGTAGAGCAGGGAGACGGCGATGCCTGAGCCGATCGCGGCAAGCATCCGCGCTGAGCTCGACCAGACGCCCGAGTGGTGGCAGCAGCAATACGACGCGCTCGTGCGGAAGCAGATCCCGCGGACACCCGAGCATCACGCCGGCCACGACCTGGCCGAGCCGATCCGCTCATGGGGTGGCGCGACTCTCACACGTCCCTGGTGCACGTCCTGCGGCGTGCCGATCGAAAGGGCACCCGATGGCTGAATACCTCACCTACCGGGAAGCGGCCACGAGGGTGCGGCGCAGCATCCGCTCCATCAACAGGTGGCGACGACAAGGCATGCCGATGGGGTGGGAGGTCCGCGACGGGCAACGCGTCCGAGTCGTCGACGAGACCATCCTCCTCGCCTGGTGGCGGGACCGCCTCACCGCATGGCCACCACACCAGTACCGACTACGCAGAATGCTGACCGACGACGACACGCGACACGCCGAATGATCAGATCTTGCGGACGAGTACTGTCATACCGCACAGTAATGATCAGACAGAACTGAGGAACGCCCCGCACCGAATCCGGTCGGGGCGTTCGTCGTGTACTGCCCCATCCCACTCGGGCGGCTGGATCTCCGGCCAGCCGCCCGCTCGGATCAAGGCTTGGCGAGCCTCGTCGTTCCGGTCTCGCCGGACGCGGCTGTCCACTCGACCACCACAGTGTCGATGGCTAGACCGTATCTGCCGACCAGCATCGCCCTGAACGCATCGCCAGGCTGGAGAGTCGACGGAATCGGCGTCCGCGGCTTGAACATCGGGAACGCTGAATCGGGCGTCACTGACACGTTGGTGATCGTCAACGCCTCACCCGACGTGTTCTTCGTCGCGTACAGCTGACCAGACACGTTGATGAGGTCGCTCCAAGGCGCAGGCTTCAGTCGCGCAGCGATGGCCTCCTGCGCGGCCGATTGACGTTCGGCGATCTCGAGCGCCCGCCTCGCGTGCACTTCGGCGTCATCCCGGGCTCCCTTCGCGACGACCGCTTGCCAGATGGCGATGCCAGCTCCAACTGCGCTCGTGATCGCGAGCACGACATTCAGAGCAAGTTCCGCTTGGGAGTCCATGCGGTCACGCTATCGTGATCGCATGACCATGGCGCCCAACACCCCGCCTCCCGGCTGGTACCCGAACCAGCAAGGACACATGCAGTGGTGGGACGGGCACCAATGGGGCCAGCTCGCGCACGCACCGTCAGCCGTCGCACCTGCGCCGTACTACCAGCCCGCGCGACCCATGAAGGACACAGGCATCGCCTACCTCCTCGCGATCCTGCTCGGCGGCTTCGCAGCCCACCGGTTCTACCTCGGCCAGATCGGCTCCGCAGTAGCGTTCCTGGTCCTGTGGTGGGGAGGCTGGGCGCTGACCTTCATCTTCATCGGCTTCGTCATGGTCGCGATCGCCGCGGTCTGGTGGATCGTCGACCTCTTCATCATCCCCAGCATGGTCCGAACTGCGAACGGCATGCGGTCCCAGTGAGTAGGCGGGAGGTCAGCATGGGAGACCTCCACCACGGCCGCGGATACAAGGCGTACCGCCGCAAGCGCGCCGCACTGAAACGCCGCGTCGAACGAGAGAACCTGCCGTGCGGATACGGCGGGAACTACGGATGCGGTGAGCCCTTCGACCTATCGATCCCGTACCCCGACCCGATGTCGTTCAGCGCCGACCACCCCGAAGCGCTCGGCAACGGTGGACACATGGTCAAGCAGGACCTGGTCCCGATGCACCTCGGCTGCAATAGCCGGAAGGGTGACGCGGCAGAGGTAGAGATCTGGGAGGCCAGCTAGCCGACTACGCGTCAGCGTCAGCGAGGTCGACGATCGACCACCATCCGAGCTGAGAAGGATTGACCCAGACTGTCTGCGGCTCCAGCCTGTCTGCTGGGACGCAGGCGACCGGAACAACAACGCCGGTCTGAGTCGCATCTCGCAACTGCGCAGACAATCGGTCGACATCAACTCCGGGCGCCAAGCGCCAGCTACTCCCGGTGGTACCCAACATGAGGTGCTTTGCCATGCGGTCATCGTATGCCCCAGGACCCCAGGGGTACACCCCAAGGACCCAGACAAGGGCCACCTCCCGCTCGGCCTGCCCTCGTCTCTCTCCGGGTCGATTGGCGTGTTGTTCGCATTCGTATTGGTGTTCGCATCGCATTGGAGGCTGGTATGGCTCGTCCTCCCGCTCCGTGCGGCACGTTGTCGGCGTACAAGAGACATAGGCGGAAGGGTGAGGCTGTCGACGCCGCGTGTATGGCGGCGATGAAGGCCGATTCGGCTGCTCGTCGTGCGAGCGCGGACGATGATGCGCAGTCGGCGCCGATTGTGGCGTTGCCGGGTGGGTCTGTGGCGATGCCGGCGGCTCCGCAGGGTGACGTGGATGCGCGTGCGGAGCTGCTGGCGAACATGGCGCTCGTGAAGCGGGCGATGGAGGCGATCGCGGAGGCTGATCCGCTGAAGATCGTGCAGTTGTCGAAGCGGCATTCGGAGCTCGTCGACGAGTTGGTGAAGGTCAGTGGGACCGCCCCGGCGGGTCCTGCAGCGGAGGAGGCTGATCCGTTTGCCTTCCTTGGAGACGCTTCTCGGCGACCAGCGCCCGCGCCTCGAAAATCGTCCTGACGCGGTCGGGTCCTGGGGCGAGCTCGCTGTGGACTTCGCCACGGCGGCGGGGATGAAGCTCGAGGACTGGCAGGAGTACGTCGTCTGGGCGTGGCACGACATCGACTCGGATGGTCGGTGGGCGGCGTCGGAGTGCGGGCTGTTGGTGTCTCGGCAGAACGGCAAGAGCGAGGCGCTGGTCGCGTTCGACCTGGCCAGGCTGTTCCTGTTCCCGACTCCTGACCGGCGCCGGCGGACCGTGCTGCACACGGCGCACGAGTTGAAGACGGCGACGGAGACGTTCGAGAAGGTCGCTGCGATCGTCGCGGCGAACGAGCGGCTGATGGACATGGTCGATCACGTCTATACGGCGAACGGCAAGGAAGCGATCGTCCTGAAGAAGCGGCCGGGCCAGTTGCTCGGGGACCGTCTGCGGTTCGTGGCGCGCTCGAAGGGCTCAGGTCGTGGATTCGCCGCGAACGACATCGTCTACGACGAGGCGCAGGAACTCTCGCCGGCCGCGCGCAAGGCGCTGACTTACACGCAGTCGACGATCCCGAACCGGCAGGAGATCTTTGCAGGCACGGTGCCTGGCGAGGAGAACGACGGTGAGGTGTTCGAGGGCGTCCGTGATCGCGGCCGCGCAGGTGCTCGCCGCACGGCGTGGCAGGAGTGGTCTCCCGAGGGTGCGGAGGATCCGAAGGCCGCTGAGCGCATCGACGTGACGGACCCGCGTACCTGGCAGCAGGGCGTCCCGGCGATGGGGACATGGATCGAACCTGAGACCGTGCAGGAGCAGGTCGACCGGGCGTTGGACCGTGACGAGTTGCTGCGGGAGCGGTTCGCGGTCTGGCCGAACCGCCCTGAGGTCGTGGCCGAGTCCTTGTCGGATCTCGACCTGCAGGCGTGGATCGATCACGCTGGGCCGTTCCCGGTGGCGGGAGATGCTCCGGGCGCGGTGATCGCGCTCGCGGTGTCACGTGGCGGTGGGTCCGCAACGGTCGCTGCTGCCCGCCGAGTCGATGCCGATCGGATCGCCGTCGAACACAAGAAGACCGGCGCAGGGACGCTGTGGGTCGCGGGGTATGTGAAGGCGCTGAAAGCGGAGCTCGGCAACGCGCTGGTCGTGCTGGATCCGAAGAACGCTGTCGCGGTGATCAACGCGCTGCAGGGCGCCGGAGTGAAGTACCTCGCGATGAACCTCGACGAGATCGCCGCCGCACACGCCCTGTTCATTGAGCACACGAACAGCGGTGGCGTCGTTCACCGTGACCAGCCGGAGGTCACCGCGTCGCTGCAGTTCGCCGGCACCCGGACGCTGACGCGGGGCGGCGGGCAGACGTGGGAGCCATCCGATGCGAAGAAGCCGATCACGCAGGCGCAGGCCGTGACGTGGGCCCTGTGGGGCGTTCTGAAGTCCGAGGCGACGCCGAAGCGTGAACGCCCGATCGTGAAGGGGTACGCATGAGCCTCGACAACGCTGCGCTGGGTGCGCTCGGCGCCGACCTGCAGAAGGATGCGCGGGCCGCGTGGGCGCCGCTGCAGACGCTGCAGAAGCACATCGACGGGCAGCTGCTGAAGACGTGGATGCCGGACAACGCGGACGCGGAGTACCGGGACCTGTTGCGGAAGTCGGCGTCACCGTGGCTGGGGTTCGCGCGTGACGCGATCGCGCAGGGTTGCATCGTCTCCGGGTACACGAACACGGACATCTGGGAGCGGGCCTGGCGCGCGAACGGGATGGACGGGCGCCAGGACGTCGTGACTCGGGATGCTGTCGGCTTCGGCCGTGGGTTCGTCGCGGTCCTTCCCGGCGCGGATGCCGGCAGCGTGGTCATGCGGCCGATGGGTGCGCTCGACACCTACGCGGTCTACGACGATCCGTGGGACGAGTATCCCCGGTACGTGCTGCACCGCCGGAAGCCGCGCAACACAGCGAAGCCGTTCTGGGACGGCGAGTGGATGCTCATTGACGATGAGTTGATCTACCGCTTCTCTGGGACGCCGGCGACCCCGGTCGATGTGAGGACCGAGGAGCACGGCATGGCCGCGGCTCCGGTGGTCGGGGTGTCGAACACTCTCGATGCCGCGCCGCGTTCCTCGATTGCGGACAAGGTGTCTGTGTACAAGCGGATCGTTGACGCGACGTTCACGCTGCAGATGTTGCAGCGGTATGGAGCTTTCCCGCAGAAGTGGATGGCCGGCGGCGACGTTGACCCGGAAGTCCGCGCGTCCGTGGACTCGCTGCTGCATGCCGGCGGTGAGGCGGGGGAGACTGCCCGTTTCGGTGCATTCCCCGCCGCCGACTTGGACAAGGCAGTGACGGCGCTCGATGCGCACATCAAGCACTTCTCCGCTGTCGTGCAGGTCCCGCCGCACTACCTGCTCGGCGCCGTGGTGAACATGAGCGCGGAAGGCATCGCGGCGGCGGAGGCCGGGTACCACCGGAACCTGTCCGCGCGGAAGAAGTCCATCGGCGAGGGGTACGAGCTCGCGATGCGGACGGCGGCGGCGATGCTCGGCGACGAGGCAGCGGCGAAGTCCACGAGCGATCAGGTCGAGTGGGAGAACGTCTCCTCCTGGTCGCTGTCCCAGGTGTCCGACTTCGTGCAGAAGTTCGACAGCATCACGGGCCCGCTCGAACCACTGTTCCGGATGGTCCCGGGATGGACGAAGCAGGACGCGGCAATCGCTGCAGCGGCAGCGCAGACGCAGCACGCGCGGGATGCCGAGATCGGTCGCCTCGTGCAGCAGCTGTACCTCGGAACGCCGGGGAAGGCGGTCATCTCGGAGCAGGAGGCGCGCCAACTGCTGGCCGCCGCTGGAGCACCGATCGATCCGAACGCACAGATCACACCCGCTTCGGGCGGGGATGCAGGGACGGCACCTGTCGAATCCGCCGGTCAACCCACCACCACTCCGTAGGAGGATCCATGTTCACCGATCAGCAGAGCCTGCAGACCCGCTTCCCGTTCCTTCGCTTCAACGGCGAGGGTGCCGAGGGTGGCGGGGGAGGTGAGGCCACCCCGCAGGGCGGCCAGGACGGCAACGAGCCGCCCGCGTACACGCCTCCCGCGACGCAGGAAGAGTTCAACCGCATCGTCGAGTCGCGCCTCGCACGTGAGCGTCAGAAGTACGCCGACTACGAGGAGCTGAAGAAGAAGGCTGAGGAGCACGACCAGTACCTCGAGTCGCAGAAGACCGAGCACGAGAAGGCCCTCGAGGCGGCTCGCGCGGAGGCTGCGGGCGAGACCCGGTCGAAGTTCCTTGGTCGGATCGTGTCGACGGAGGTGAAGCTCGCTGCGACGTCGGCCGGGTTCACCGATCCCGGCGACGTTCTCGCGTTCCTCAACTCCGAGGAGCTCGTGAAGGACGACGAGCCGGATGTCGACGCGATCAAGAAGGCGATCGACAAGCTCGCGGCGGACAAGCCGTACCTGCTGAAGGCCGGGAAGCCGACGCCGCGCACGCGGCCGAAGCCCGGCACGGGTGAGCAGTCCGACACGGCCGCAACGGCCGGCAAGGGGAAGGCGGCCGCGGCGCTCCGTGCACTCGGCGCGACCCGCAAGGCGTCCTAACCCCGCATCCCCATCTCAACCATTCAGCCGTCCCTCTGGGGCGGCTTTCGTCTTGAAGGAGACACATCATGGCGGACATCACCCGCAACGACGTCGCCACGCTGATCCAGGAGGAGTACTCGAACGTCTTCCTGGACGCGGCTGGCGACAGCGAAGGCTCGGCAGCGATCCGAGCCTTCGGCACCGTGCCGCTGGGCACGAAGATCACGAACGCACCCGTGCTCACGACCCTTCCCGAGGCTCAGTGGGTCTCGGAGTCGGCCACCGACGCCGCCGGCGTCAAGCCGACGTCGAAGGCCGTCTGGGGCAACAAGAAGTTCGTGGTCGAGGAGCTCGCGGTCATCATCCCGATCCACGAGGACGTCCTGGAGGACATGACCGAGGACGGGCTGACGAACCTGTCCGTGCTCGGTGGTCACGCGATCGGCAAGAAGCTCGACGAAGCGATCCTGTTCGGCGTCGATAAGCCGACGACCTGGACCGACCCGGACCTGCTCGCCTCGGCGACCGCGGACGGCAACGTGTTCCAGGTCTCGACCACGCCGGGCGAGGACGACCTCGCGGGGTCGATCTTCCAGGCTGCCGGCGCGGTCGCGGACTCCGGCGCGAACCCGACCTCGATCCTCTCGGCTCCCCGCCTCCGCTTCCGTCTCGCGAACCTCCGCGCGTCGGACGGCACCGCGATCCTGTCGCGGACGCTCGGCGCCGACGGGTCGTTCAGCGACGACATCGCAGGCCTGTCCGCTGAGTTCGTCGACAACGGTGCGTGGGACAACGCGCTCGCCACGGCGATCGTCGCGGACCGCGCCCGCGTGAAGATCGGCCAGCGGTCCGACATCCAGGTGAAGTTCCTCGACCAGGCCACGGTCGGCGGCATCAACCTGGCGGAGCGTGACATGGTCGCGCTGCGCTTCAAGGCCCGGTACGCGTACGCGCTGGGCAACACCATCACGGGCACCGGCAAGGCCGAGCCCGCCGCCGCAGTCACCCCGGCCGCGGTCACGCCGTAAGCGAAGGAGGCGACGAGCATGAGCATCACGCTGAAGCACCCCGGCAAGGGCCGTCAGGTCACCGTGCCGGACAACGTCGCCGACTCCTACATCTCGCAGGGGTGGGTGGTCCCCGGATCGCCCGCCCCTGCTGAGCAGGAGACGGTGGACATCTCGAAGCTGAAGGTCGACGAGCTCAAGGCGTACGCCGAGGAGCACGGCATCGACCTCGGCGACGCGAAGAAGAAGGCCGACATTCTGACGGTCATCGAGACCGCCACCAGCTCGGAGGAGGACGCGAATGCTGACGCTGACGATGCAGAAGCTGCAGCCGTTCCTGCCGACGCTGACGGCGGCGCAGACGACCAGGGCTGAGGCGTGGCTTCCGGTCCTCGCACTGCGTCTCAACGCGCGGTACGGGGACCGGATCACCGTGGAGAACGAGTCGGCTTTCGTGTCGGCTGCTGCGGATGCGATCATGACCCGTCTGTCGCGTCCGGGAGGGCAGATCGATTCGCAGACCGTCGGGCCTGCGAACGTCCGCTACAACGCGCGTGCGGCGCTGCTGAAGTGGTTCTACCCGGAACAGCTCGACGACCTCGACGCGATCGTGGGAGTCGGGAACGTCCGCTCCGTGCGCACGCCAGCACCGGACGGCATCCGGTTCGGGAACCGAATGCGACGCGCTGACATGTTCCCACCGGAGGAGGACTTCTGATGGAGTTCCCGTTCGGTGAGCAGGTGGTGCGTGAACGCCGGCAGCCGGTCATCGACCCCTACGACCCCGGTGCGCAGGTGCCGGGGTCGTGGGGCGACCCGCTCGACTATCTCGTGCTCGAGCAGGCGTTCGTCGCGTCGTCCTCGTCCACAGCGCCGGTGGATGCGACACGGCATCAGATCCTCACGGACAAGTCGCTGTACCTGACCGACCCGGATGCGGATGTTCGGCCAGGCGACCGGATCCGCCGCGGTGGCGTGCTGGACGAGCAGACGGGTGTGTGGTCTGGCGGCGAGGTGCTGTACGTGAACGTGCGCCCGGCGGCCGACACGAACCCGTTCACGGGATGGCAGCCGGTCGTGGAGATCCCGCTCGACATGTCGGAGGGATGAGGTCATGGCGATCAGCAACTGGGATCTGGACGCTCTCACACGTGATCCGGGCATCGTCTCGGTTGTGCAGCAGGCGACCGACCGGATCGCGGAGATCGCGCGCGCCGACGCACCGACGGACACGAACGCCTACAAGGCGGGCATCCGTACCCGCATCAAGTACCAGGACCGGGCGGTCGGCGTTGTGGAGGCCACGGACCCGAAGTCGCTGATCATCGAGGCGAAGACGGGGAACCTGGCGCGCGCGGTGAAGAAGGCGGCGAGGAAGCGATGACCGCGATCATCCACGCCGACCTCGAGCTGTTCTTCACCGGGTGGTTGCGTGCGCAGCTTGCGGCGCGACCGGAGCCGGTGTGCGCCGGGGTGAAGGTCGACAACAAGGAGCCGCAGCCGGGCGCTACCTGGCCGTCGAAGCTCGTCGTGATCCGGTACGACGGGTCCAGCCTGGGCGAGATCGTCACCGACTCGGCCGCGCTCGGCGTGACCATCTACGCGGGCACGAAGGCGCTCCCGAAGGACGCGAATGACCTCGCGCGCATCGTGCGTGCCCTGATCGGTGACAGCGCCCGTGTGGAGCCGGGGAACCCGGTCGCCGCGGTCACCGCTTCGAACGGACCGATCCCCGTCCCTGACGAGGGCGAGAAGGCGGTCCGCTATCTGACGTTCGAGCTGACCGTCGTTGGCTCGGCTCTCTGACCACCCACACCATCATCTGAAGACCCCTGTGCGGCAGCCGGGGGTCTTCCTCATTCCAGGAGGAAGAACTATGGCTGCGGACTCCGCAGGTAACGACATCACGCTGGTCTCCGTTCCCGTCACCGGGTTCGTGGCCCTGGCACCGTTCGGCACGGCCATCCCGACGCCCGTGGAGGGCGCCGACGCGGCCTTCGTGCTCCCGGCGGCGTTCAAGAAGCTCGGTCTGCTGAAGACGGACGGCGGGCCGGGGTGGACGTGGGAGCAGGACGGCGACCCGATCGAGTTCTGGCAGGACGGGTACAGCATCCCGTCTGGTCTCGCGAACGTCGCTGTGGCGGCGACTGCGGCCGAGATGAACGAGTGGGTTCGGCAGATCAAGTCCGGGAAGACCCCGGACGCGAACGGGTACATCACGTTCGACGGTGGCGGCCACGCGACCCAGTACGTCCTGTTCTCGGAGGAGATCTTCAAGAACGGGGCGATCCGGCGCCGTGTCGCTCCTAACGTGCAGGTGCAGACGGTGGTGGAGGACCGCAACACCCGAGGCGAGGTGCTGGGTGACGCGTTCACGTTCAAGGTGAACCGGTCGCCGCTGGTGAACAACGACCACTTCGGCGAGTGGGTGCTCCCGCCCGCCTGACCCCAGGTGTGGGGTGCCGTGTCCTTCGTGGGTGGCACGGCACCCCACTTTCACTCTCCTCTCCACCCACGACCACCACCCACGAACAGGAGACGGAAATGGCTGCTCCCAGCCCTCGAAAGACCACGAAGCGCCCCCAGGCCCAGAAGACCGATTCGACGCGCGAGAGTTCACCTGTGGAGGTAAAGAAGGCCACTCGCACGTACACGGTCGAGGACGACGTCCTGCACTACACGACCAAGGCCGGGTTCGACCTGGCGATCGACCTCGACTTCCCACCGGAGCTGCTGAAGCTCGCGATGGGTACGGACGACGAAGACCGTGACGAAGACGAGCAGTTCGAGATCATGGCGCGCACGTTCGGCGATAACTTCCAGGACGCGTACAAGTCGATGGGTGTCCTCGAGCGGAAGCGCCTCCAGGCGGCCGTGTTCACCGAGTTCCAGAAGGCCATGGGTATCACCATGGGGGAATCCTCGGGCTCCTCTCGTTCGTAGAGGAGCACCGCAAGCCCGTCCGGTTCGACCTGCAACGCCTCGGCCTTGATCTTGACGATCTGGGGTCGGGGCGTCTGCGGTATCGGCGGTGCGCGGATCTGATCGAGGAACTGTTCAGGGAGCGCGGTTCCCACGTTGTCGCTGCGCTGCGCGGGTACGACTGGGTCGCGTCGGACGCAGATGTCGCGCTGATCACGCTCGCTGAGTGGTATGCGAACGTGCACCGCGACCCGACGAAGTCTCGTGAGCCGTTCCGGTTCCCGCGGCCGTGGCCCGAGAAGGACCCGAACGCGGATGTGACGGCGGAGCAGCGCGCCGAGCTGGAGCGGAAGCTCCTGGAACGGAGTGCGCTCCGGGACCGATGAGGAGGAGCGCATGGGCTCTCAGGTTGCCGTCGCCGAGGTCGCGGTTGTCCCCACGTTCAAGGGGTTCCGGAAGCTGGTCACGGCGGAGACCGACGGGGCCGCGAAGTCTGCCACGTCGGGTTTCTCGCGTGCGTTCGCGAAGACGGGGAACGACACTGGGAAGGCGACCGGCTCCGGGTTCAAGAAGGCGTTTGAGCAGTCCGCGAAGGGCACCAGCGACAAGGTCGCGAAGGCGCTCGAGGCGGATGTCGCGAAGGCGTCCCGTGCCCTGTCGGCTGCGCGCCTGAAGGAGCAGGACGCGATCGGCAAGGTCCGAGTCGCTCAGGCACAGCTGAACGAGGCGAACAAGAAGTACGCGGCTGACTCGTCCCAGGTGATCCGGGCACAGGAACGTCTCGCCACCGCGTCGCGCCAGCTCGAGTCAGCACACGAGGGCACAGAGCGGGCTACGGACGATCTGAAGCGTTCCCAGAGTGAACTGGCTCGTGCCGCCGACCGAGCTGGTGACGAACTGGCCCAGGCCGGAGACCGCGGCGTCACCGGTTTCAGATCGAACGTGATCGGTGGGGTGAAGTCGTTCGCGGCACCACTGATTGCCGCTTTCGCAGCCCTCGGAATCGGCAACATCGTCGCGGACGCGTTCGACCAGGCGAAGGACTTTGTCCTTGAGTCGATCTCCATCGCATCGGACCTGAACGAGTCCGTCAACGCGGTGCAGGTCACCTACGGGGACGCCGCCGACGAAGTGCTCAAGCTCGGAGAGAACTCGGCGAAGGCATTCGGCCTGAGCAATAACGAACTCAACGCCTACGCGACGCAGTTCTCGAGCTTCGTGAAGACGATCGCCGGGAGCGGTGGAGACGTCGCGGGGACTCTCGAGCAGCTGATTGGCCGCGGTACAGACTTCGCGTCGGTGATGAACCTCGACGTGGCTGATGCGTTGGAGGTGTTCCAGTCTGGTCTTGCCGGAGAGACGGAGCCGCTGCGGAAGTATGGCATCGATCTGTCTGCTGCCACGGTTGAGCAGTACGCGTACGCGAACGGCATTGCTGCCGCCGGCGAGCAGCTCACCGAAGCGCAGAAGGTGCAGGCCCGTTATGGGGCGCTGCTGCAGCAGACAAACCAGGTCGCTGGTGACTTCGTCAACACGCAGGATGAGCTCGCGAACAGGAACCGCACGAACGCGGCTGTTTGGGAGGACATCCAAGCGAAGCTCGGTGCCGGGTTTCTTCCGGTTGCGGAGGAGCTTGCGGGGATCATCGGTGATGATCTTCTGCCGGTCATCGGGGCTCTCGCGGAGGAGGAAGGCCCGAAGCTCGCTGAGGCGTTCGCGGATATCCTTCCGGATCTGACGGAGATCGCGAAGGATCTGCTGCCGCAGTTGCCTTTCCTGTTCGAGCAGGCGGCCGAAACGTTGCCCGAGCTGATCAGCCTGCTGGGGTTGCTCATCCCGTTGTTCGTCGATGGGGCCAACAACGCGTCGGCGTTCATCACCGGTGTCGGTGCGTTGTTCTCGTTCTTGGCCGGCGATACGACGCTCACGGAGTTCGCTGGTGACCTGCTCGGTTTGCAGGGGCCGCTGGCGAGTGTCTGGCAGTGGGCGATGGACGCCGGAAGCAAGATCGGCGTGGCGTTCTTCAACGCGAAGCAGTGGGTGCAGCAGGGCATCAACGACATCGTCGCGTTCGTGACGAGCCTGCCGACCCGCGCCGCGCAAGCGCTGGTCGATATCGGTGGGGTTCTCGTCCAGGCCGGTAAGGACCTGATGGGCGGGTTCCTCAAGGGCATCGAGGCGATGACCAAGCCGATCGGTGACGCGGTCAGCGGTGTCCTCGACTGGGTCGCAGGGTTCTTCCCGCACTCCCCGGCGAAGCGCGGCCCATTCTCGGGTTCCGGGTGGTCGCAGCTGCGGAAGTCCGGTGAGGCGTTCTGGGAGCAGTGGGTCGGCGGGATGGGCGACGAGGGCCCCGGGTTCCCGGAGTTCCCCGGCGGCGGTCCGTTCCCCGCCCCCGGCACCGCCGGTGGTGGTGGTGCTCCTCGAGGCGGCGTGGTGGTGAACCAGTCGAACACGTACGCGCATGAGGACCCGCAGGTCGCGGCGCAGCTCGCGCGCGACCAGCTCGATCACCTGCTGAGGAGCTACTGATGCCGATCGCTGATCTTACGATCCGGGTGCAGTCCCGCATCATCCGGTCGCGTCCTGACGTGGACGAGCCTGGCTTGTACATCAAGCCGGACGGGTTCAGCGGGTGGGACGGGACCGCGGATGTGCGGCGTGAGTCCGTCGAGCGTCCCGGGGAAGATGGGGAGTTCGATCTTCCCGTCTACTCCGGGGCGCGGGTCGTGAAGGTCGACGGTGTTGTCCTGGCGGACAGTCTGGACAGTCTCGGGTGGTGGAAGCACCACGTGATGGGTATCGGCGCCGGTGGTGTCCGGTTCCGGGTCGAGGTTGATCATCACGGGGAGACGCTGTGGGCGTGGGCGCGGCGTGGGGGACAGGCGGAGTTCACGGACTCCGGTATCCGGTCCCGGCTGCTTCATGCGGGGTTCTTCCAGCAGTGGGTGTTCCCTGACCCGCGGAAGTACGGCGAGACGAACGTCTCAACGCGGGGGACGACGGTTCAGGCCTACCACCGGGGAAACGCCCCAGTATCGCCAGTTGTGGAGGTAACGGGACCGTTCCCGAACGGGTACACGGTCACCGCGGCCGGTCGGACTCTGACGGTGACGGCTCCGCTGCCTGCGGGGTCGGTGGATCGGATCGAGATCGGACGGTCCCGCCTGTTCCGCAATGGTTCCCGCCTGTTGGGGGCGATCAGTGTGCCGGGACGGTGGGCGATCCCCGGAGGTGTGCAGGTGACGCATGCCCTGACGGGTGCGGGCGGTAGCGGGTCGATGGTGGTTCGCACCCTCGACGCGTTCGAGTAGAGGAGGTCCCGGTGGCGTGGAGCACTCGCATCTTCGACACCCAGACGGGTGCACCGATCGAGATCATCACCCCAAGGTCGGGGACCTGGTCGCGTGGCGACAGGATGCCGAACCGCACCGTCCTGAACCTTGGCGACGACGGACTCACCCGGGCGCAGCGAAAGGACCTCTTCCAGCCGCGCGTGCGGTCCGTCGCCGTCTGCTGGGACGACACCCCCGTCTACTTCGGGCGGATCACGAACGTCGACTACGAGAAGAACACCCAGGAGCTGACGCTCACCCACCAGGACTTCCGCACTCTCGCCGCGAAACGGCACCTGTGGGGTGTGAGCTCCTACAACCCGGCGTTCACGATGGACTTCCGCGGCTACTCGATGCGTGGCGTGGTACGGCAGATCCTGTACTACGCGTTCGTGCACCCGTACTCGCCTGCGTGGCCGATCAACGTCGACGTCGGTGGGGCGGAGTTGGGGTCGTCGCCGTGGGCGCTGTACTTCGGGTACGACCTGCAGACCGCGGACGAGATCCTGCAGGACATCGAGGACGACCTGAACGGGCCCGACATCGAGCTCGAGCCCGTGTACCGGTCTGGGGTGGCGTGGCTGGAAGCCCGCATCGGCACCCCGTTCCTCACCGGTCCGACGTTCGAGCTGCCGTTGACCGCGTCCGCGACTCCCGGTGTCGATGATGGCGGGTCGCTGCTGAACGTGAAGGTGCAGGCGGATGGGACGGAGCAGGCGACGGGTGTGTTCACGCTCGGCCGCGGTTCCGAGGAGGACATGCGGTGGGGTGAAGCGTCCCTGCCGTCGTCGTACCCGGTGTCCAGCGACTACGTCGTCCCGTACAAGGACGTCGACGACACGGCCCGTCTGAACACGCTCGCGCAGTCGTGGGTGCAGTCTCATGCGGGGCCGCGCGTGCAGTGGTCCGCGGACGTCCTCACCCGGGACGTGTCGCCGGCGCAGCTGCGTGTCGGGTCGATGCTCCGCATCCTCACGGACGGTGACCCGTGGATCGATGACGGCGTGATCTCCCGCAGGGTGATCGGGTACAAGGGGACGACCGAGTCGGACCAGTTCACGCTCATCTTGGAGGAGGGGTAATGGTCGCTCGGCAGCGCCTCGACCTCCCGGGCGCGACGACGGGGTTGCAGCGTCGACTGCAACGGCAGGAACGTAACGCTCCGCTGGGGTTCTCGTCGATCACGCGTGGCGGGTTGCGGGTGCAGTCCCCGGACGGGATTCAGGTGAAGACCGTCACGGGCGGCGCGCCCGGTATGCGGGTCACGGGGCTGCAGATCGTGGACGGCACGCTCCGGATCACTGGCACGTTGGAGGGTGGCGGGACGTGGGTGTGGTCCGGAACGTTGACGCAGACGGGTACCTCGAACCTGAACGGTCCGTGGAACCTGAACGGCCCCGGCACGATCGCTGGCGACGTCACCCAGACCGGCAACACAACCCAGCAGGGGAACGTGAACGTGACCGGCGGGGGGAAGATCACGGCCGGGAACATCGAGATCAATCCGAGCGCGAACGGCGGGACGATCAAGGTCGGTGGACACTCGATCTACGTGAGCGGCGCCGTGCTCACCATCCTGCACGCGAGCGGGAATCAGGTCGTTCTGAACAATGGCGGCGTCAGCCTGGTGGCGGGAACCAAGAGCCTCGCTGTGCAGACGAGCGGGGTGTCCCTGAACGGGCTTCCGACGATCCCTCGGGCGTCAGCGAACAACGCGACAGTCGGCTCTCTCTACATCGACAGCGCCGGACAGGTCTACCGAGTGGTGAACTAGCCGACGTCAGGGATCAGCTCGGGGCAGTAGTTGTAGAGCGCGCCATTGAGGATCGCCGACGTGTCGAGGTAGTAGCCCGTGGAGCTAGGCTCCTCGCCTTCAACGAGGCGGATATCCTCCCAGGCGACGCCGGAAAGCACCTGCTCGCACGCCTGATGTCCGGCAGCGATGAGCTGGGCATCAGTAGCGTTCCCGATCGTCGTTGTCGGAGGCAGCTCGTCGCGCACGTATTGAAGGAATGCGGCGTCGGCCTCGCTCGCCGAATCTGACGTGGGCGCAGGCGTCTCAGCGACGAGCGGCTCGGGCGTCTCCGCCGGTGCGTCCGTCTCGGCCGCGGCGGAAGCCGTGCGCTCGTCGGCGGCGTTCCCGGTCCCGCTCGCACATCCTGTGAGAGTGATCGAAACCAGTGCCGCGAGAACTACTGTTGCGGCTGTAACCTTGGGCATGTCGACTCCTCGTTAGTCGGCGTCTGGCCCGGACGAGCTCCACCTCGTTCGGGCCTTCTTCGTGCCCGGAGTCTATCGCGGCCACGCGCCGTACGGAAGAGCGCGAGCTGACACTGCGCTTCATGAATCTCTCGTTCCAGACCCGGAGGCGACATGACGCTGCTCATTGGTAAGGCGCTCGACGCGCGGTACTCGGTGATCGACTACCGGTCTACGACTGTGAAGTTCACGCTGTCGGATGACCCGACTCTGACGGCGGCGGGCACGTTTGTTGCTGATCGTCCCGTGATGGTCGCGACAGATCAGACGGGATCGTTCAGCGTGGACCTGGCACCGACAACGACGATGCGTGGCGATCGCTGGTACTGGATGACCCTGGTCTACCTCGACGAGGCTGGCAACTTCGTTAGCGAAGACCGTCTGCCGTGGAAACTACGCATCCCCGACGCACCGACGGTGACTTTGGACGAGGCGATCGATGCCCCGCCCGAGGCCGGCGAGGTGTGGGTCGGTGCGACTGACAACTCCGATTACCAGTTCTGGTTCAACCCGGACACGCAAGAACTTCGATGGGAGTGACCCGATGGCGAAGATGAAGATGGTCAACCTGCGCGGTGAGCCCGGTCCTGCTGGGCCGCAGGGTCCGCAGGGGCTTCCGGGGTTGGAGAATGTCCCGACAGACCCTGGTGTGGCGGCTCTGCTCACGGTGCCGTCGGAAACGCGGACTGCCGCAGATGCCAGGTATGCGCAGGCGACCGGCCGGAACGTGCGTGTGGCTGGTGCGGTGGGTGATGGTGCCGCCGATGACACGGCCGTGATCCAGGGGGTGATCGACGAGGCGCGGGATGCGGTGCGGGCAGGGTTCGGTGCACGGTCGCTGGTCACTCTCCCGGCGGGGAAGTACAAGATCACTCAGTCTCTGGTGGTGCCGCCGTATGTGAAGTTGGTCACCGAGGGGGCGGTCACGTTCGAGTGGTACGGGTCGGACAGTTCGTGTGTGTGGGTGACGCCGCTCGCGGACGACCCGGCCGTGTTGTACCCGCCGATGACGAAGGAGCAGGAGCAGAACTCGGACATCATCGATGCGACGATGGGTGGTCTGACGATCATCAACCGGATGTCTCGCACGTCCACGTCCGCGAATGTGGGTCTGGAGCTCGGGTCTCGGACGAACATCAACCGGAAGTTGGCGCGCTACGGTCTGTCGAACATCTCGATCACCGGGTTCGACATCGCGATCCAGATGAACCCGTTCAACCACTTCTTGGGCCGGTATTCGCGGTTCCAGATCGAGACGAACGGGATCGGCGTGAAGATCATGCCCGGCAACGTCAACTCGGGGGAGAACTTCACGTGGGACCACTGCGTGTTCGCGTCGGTCGACTGGGCGTTCGACGTGTACTCGGTCGGTTTCGATCACACGTTCCAGTCGTGCAGCTTCGACTTCACCTACAAGGGCGTGATCCGCACCTCGGTCGGCTACCACCGGTACTTCTTCTCGGGCGGTCACATCGAGGCCGTGAACTACCCCACACCGACCTCAGACGGGGCGCTGGTGTTCTCCACCGCATCGTCCGGAGAGGTGTATCTGGAGTTCGCGGGGACGACGATGCTGCTGAACAAGCAGCCCCTGCTGCGCGGCACGAACGTGCATGTCGCGGGTACGTTCTATTGGCGCACCTACGACACTGACACGGCCACCGCGGCAGCGAGTCTGGTGATGGCGGAATCCGCTGTGCGGGCGGTGATGCTGCGGAACCTGCAACGGTCGGCACGCAACCTGATCACCTGGGACACCAACCGGATCGGCGACCCGCGGTGGGAGAAAGAGACCGTGGGGGCGAAGACGTCACTGCTGGACTGGGACGTCACCCTCACGGGCGCGGTTACGTATGCGATCGTCGCGGAGACGCCGTTCAGCGCCGGCCAGGCTTTGTCGGTGACGATTCCTGCGGGCGGGTCAATCCGACTGGACTACAAGTACACTATCCCGAAGAACGACCTGGACGAGTTCTACCAGACGCTGGTGCTGTCGACCTCTGCTGTAGGTGTGAATGCGTCCTTCGCGCTGGATCTCCGAGGGTACGACGGTGCATCACTAGGGGTTTCGGGCACCGTCGCCGCGTTCGGCGTCACGGGGATTCCGGTGGGCGGGTGGCACATGCCGCGGGCGCTTGCGGGAATGGCGAGTGCGGCTATGCCCTTGTTTCTGAAGGCTGCGGGGATTCGACCTCGCGTTGTCGTGTCGAACCCTACCGGAGCCGCTCTCACGGTGAAGGTTGGCGGCCTCTACTTCGGTCGCTGAATCAGCTCATGAATGGCGTCACCGAGGTGCCGGGAGTAGTTCTCGGTGAGGTGGCTGGTATCCGCACGCATGATCTTCCCATCTGCGAACACTGGGCAAACATCGCCTGAGCAGAAGAGTGGTGTGAGATCCAGGAATGAGGACGATGGCACGTCGGCATCATTGACGCCCTGATTCAGCGCGGTGATGGTGCCGGCGTAGTCGTCGCTGGGAGCGCTAATGCAGTCCGTTGGTGAGCTAGTCGCGGTGTAGCAGTCGGCTATGTTCTTGATGTTCGGTGGAGGGGATAGCACGATGACGCGCCCCGACCATGGCGCAAGGTCTCTGACCGCACGTGAGACTCCCGATGCCATCACAGTTTCGGGGGTACCCGAACCCTTCAACCGGTGGAGCGCCGTTTCGGATTGCGAAAGAATCACCAGGTCGGGCCTTTGGGCGGCGACTTGCGACGTTACCCATTGGTGCCAGTCGTTGCAAGCTGGGTGATCCGATCCGTCTCCCTTCTCGACGGAGACATCCGCGAACGGGCATTGCTGCATGGTGAGCACATGGATCCGCCAGGTCGGGAAGCCTTGGAGAAGTGCGGGAAGGTAGCTCAGCGCGACTGAGTCTCCGGCGAGCACCATGGTGTTGGAACTACTGGGGTCTCCGTAGACGCAACGTGCACTGGTTGTCTTCGGATCTGCCTCGCTGGTTGATTCGCCAGCGAGGCAGAAGTCATCCACCCAGGCTCCCACCTTCAGATCGGGACCGATCAACGATGCGGACGGGGTGAGTTCCGGCCACGTAGTCATCTCGATAGCGGATCGCATCTGCGCTTCTATCGTCTGTGCGTTTGGGTGTGACGATGTGAACACTTGTGGGGCGAGGGCGGGCACGGGCGTGTTACCGGCCGACGCGGATGCGACAAGTACGGGTGCGACTAGCGCTATGCCGCCCAGGATGGCGGCGGGAAGGCGGATCGCCTTCTCGTAACCTTTTCGGGATCCGCCTTTCCAGATGGGAAGCTCGACGGCGTAGTACTGGGCGATCGCTAGGGCGCATGCGACGACGAATATGAGTGCCGTGATTATGCGCCCGCGGTCAGGAAACAGTGCTGAGGCGAACACGATCACAGGGAAGTGCCACAGGTAGAGGCTGTATGACACGTTCCCGGTGAACACGGCAACAGGGTTCGTGAACATCCAGAGTCCGCGCGCTTGTGTTCCGGTTCCTGCGGCGATGAACAAGGCCGCCCCGATAACTGGCAACAGAGCCCCAGGGGCTGGCCAGATTGTCGCAGGTGAGATCAGGAAGACTCCGGCGAGCATCAGGGCGATACCTGTATACGCGAGAGCTGAGCGGGAGGCTGGATGGAGGCGTTCGAGCCGACTGGCGGACACGGCCACAATTGCGCCGATACCGAGTTCCCATGCGCGTGTGAAAGTAGAGAAGTAGGCAGACAGCGGTGCGTCCACTGACTGGAAAAGAGCCCAGCCGAACGATGCGGCGCTCAGCGTGACGATGATGGAGCCGGCGACGATGCGGCTGCGACGTGGGGTGACTTTGGCGAATCGCGCGACAACTACGAGGGCCGCGAGTAGTAGCCAGGGCCACACGAAATAGAACTGCTCTTCAACGGAGAGAGACCAATAGTGCCGCAGTGGCGAGATCGGTCCGTCAGCCTGAAAGTAGTCCGTCCCCACTGCGGCAAATCGCCAGTTGGAGACGAACAGCAGCCCGGCTAGGGCGTCGAGGCCGACACGAGTGAATCGGTCGAAGGTGAACAACGCCCAAGCGAACACAACGGTGATGGCGAGCGTGACCGTGGCTGCAGGCAAGATCCGCCGCGCGCGGTGCAGGTAGAAACCGCGGAACGAGATGTGTCCGGTCCTGTCGTGTTCGCGTAGCAGCAGTCCGGTGATCAAGAACCCGGAGATCACAAAGAAGATGTCGACGCCAACGAATCCACCGATCGGCCAGCCCAGTAGGTGGTCTGCAAAGACGATCAGAACTGCCAAGGCCCGAAGCCCTTGGATGTCGCGCCGGAACGCGGATCGCTTGGCGACATCAGTGGTGGCGACCGGGGAGACAGAGTTCACTCGACCCACTGTAGGTGTTCGAACCCGAAGCAGCCCCCATCAATCGGTGGGGCTTTCGTCGTTAAGGAGGAATCATGCCGCTCGGATTCACGGACGGCGCGTACAACCGTGCCTCGGGCACACGCGACGCGTTCGGTGCCCTCTCGGACGACCTCGTCCGGGAGGGATACCCGCCGATGGTGTCCCGCTCCGGCGACCGCGAGCCGGAGGATCAGCTGCGCATCTGGAACGAGCGGATGACGCTGACCCCGAACGGCCGCAAGGTCTATGGCAAACGGACGTGGCAGGGGAAGACCTGGTATCAAATCCACCCCGACACGGTCGCGCCGCCGAACACCAGCAACCACGAGAAGCGCCGGTCGAACGACCTGCGCGCCCCGTACAACGCCGACACCCCGGCCGCTCGCCGCGCGAAGCAGCTCGCCGGACGCCACAACATCACGCGCGAGGGCGAGAACTTCCGGGAGCTCTGGCACTGGACGTACTGGGGACCGCTCGGACACATCGACACCCCCGCACCGGCAGGCGCCAGTACTCCCGTCATCGTCCCTGAGGAGGACAACACCATGCTGTTCCTGAAGATCTCCGGGCTCGGGTCCGGGCTGCACTACGTCGCCCTCGGCCTCGGGGTGTTCCGTCACTTCATCCCGACCGACCCGTATCAGAAGATCATGCGCATCGGACGCACCGCCGACGACTGGCAGGATCTCGACATCAACGAGCTGCCGGCGACGCTGCGCACCTGGGGGTGTGACCTGCACATCTGGGACTGGCGTCCCAGCGATGGTGGGTTCGTCGTGCTCGACCCGCTCGACGGGAGCGTGCGCCCCGGCAACATGTGGTCCGCGACGAACGTCGCCCGGTCGCAGATCGCGCAGCTGCCGAAACTCATCTCCACGCAGACCCGCGCCTACGAGCAGACGCTCGCAAAGACGGTCCCGTACGGGGCGGCATGATGCGCGCGCTCCGTGCCGCTTGGGAGCGCATCACCGAGCCGCGTCATATGAAGGTCGCGTACCTCGCGATCTACATGCTGACGGTCGTGATCGGTGTGGTGACGTTGATCTCACCACCCCAGTCGATCGCGGGGGAGGCGGGGCCGCTCATCACAACCGTGTGGGCCATGCTTTTCATCGTCGGCGGCGCGATCGGGGCAATCACCGTGCTCCCCGGATGGTGGTGGGCTGAACGGCTCCTCGCAATCGGTCCGGTGATGCTCGGCCTCGCGATCTACCTCACGGTGGTGACCATCCTGCACCTGCAGAGCACCGATGCGGGCTCGTCGCGCCTGACGCAGGTCGGCATCATCCTGCTCGCCTCTGCACCTTTCACGATCCGGGCGCTCGTCATCCGGGAGTACAGCTACGAGCCCCGGAGGTAGACATGACCGATTGGGCCACCCCCGCGGCCGTGCTGCTGTCCGCAGGCGGCGGGGCGATCCTGCTCGAACTCACCAAGCGTGTCCTCGACGCCGCCTCCGGGCGTGGTCGGAAGCGGCGCGACGAGGTCGACCGGGCGTGGCAGCGCGCTGACCGTGAGGCCGCGAAGCGCCGCCGCATCGAAGAGCACGCATCCCTCCTACGCCGACTGCTCATCGCCGCCCCATGCGTCGACAGCAGTGAGATCCCCGAATACCCAACATACGACAAGGAAACCTCATGATCTCCTTCACCCTGGACGTGGCACTGATCATCCAGCTGCTCGTCTCGACCGTCCTCCCGCTGCTGGTGGGTCTCGTCACGAAGACCGTCACTAGCCCCGGCGCGAAGGCCATTCTTCTCGCCGCGCTCGCGCTGATCACATCCCTGCTCACCGAGCTCGGCGAAGCGATCGCCGCAGGCACCACCTACGACCTCGGCACCGGCCTGCTGCTCGCACTACCGACATTCCTCATCGCGGTCGGTATGCACTACGGCATCTGGAAGCCCACAGGACTCTCCGTCGCCGCCCAGCGCGCATTCACTCCCGGCGCTTCCCTGCGCCGCGACCTGCGCTGACGCCGTCGCCACAGACCCCCACCTGCCTTCGGGCGGGTGGGGGTCTTTCGTCGTTTCGGGTCAGAGGCCGGTGCCGTGGGGACCGTTGAACCCGGTAGTGGAGTGGTGCCCTGCACGGCGTCGCCGGTCGCCTTCCGCGATCCAGTCGTCCATGTCGAGGGGGAGCGCCCGGAGAGCGGTGGTGAGGGTGCGGGTGTGTTCGCTGTCGTGGAACCCGATCCACAGGCCGACTTCCTCGGTGAGGATGTCGATGCGGGGTCCGGCGACGCGACGCAGTTCGGCGATCACCGGTTCGGGGTCGGTGGTGTAGGCGTTGCGTCCCATGAGGGCGCTCAGCTTGACGCTGAGGCGTGTGTCGGGGTGTAAGGGTCGGGATGGCATGGCCGGGTGTCCTTTTCTCCGGCCGAGGCAACGAGTCTACGTCTCGCCCCAGACATCGAACACAGCACGACGAAACCCGTGCCGGTACCAAGTGTCGAGAGGGACGGATTCGGCCGCCATTCGTCATTCGTTGCGGTAACCGTGGCCACTTCTGCCTGGCGTGCGACCCCCAGTGTCGGAGGTAGCGGGGAGGATCGAGGTTGTGAGTCCATCCGACCTGCTTGCATTCGAAGCGCAGTGGCCCCGACACACCCCGGCGAAGAGCCACGCGATACGTACCAGGCTCGGCATGTCCGAGATCCGTTACTACCGGCTGCTGATCCGTGCAGCGTCGTCTGCCGAGGGGATCGCGGCGCACCCGATCACGGCGCGGATGGTGCGCGACCGCACCTCACAAGGTCGTCATTCCAGATCGATGCGAGCGGCATAGCGCAGCCCGCCATTTACTCGTCGAATTGACGATGTACCTCGTAAGCCCTGGACATACTTGAAGCACCCCCAGTCCCGGAAAGTAGAGGCAGGGATATCCAGGTACGGCTCACCGGATAACAGTGGGTTCAGGGTTCAAGTCCCTGGGGGCGCACCACTTCTCGACAGGCCCGGATCCCGTGGAAGCACTGGGATCGGGGCCTTGTCCGTTTCTCGGACCAAGACGCGTTGCCCAGGCTCTGCCCACGGATCTCAGTGCCCGGGTCTTGCTCACCTCGCCGACCGCGACGCGGAGGCTGGCGAAAGTGCGGGTTCTCATGTCACTTTTGCTCTCCAAGAAGGAGCAGAATCCGCGGCCCTCTGCGGGCGATGTCAATAGATGCCGGAATACCGCAAATGGGATGGGCGCGGTGTGGTCTCTTGGTACGTGGGGCCTTCGCGCGGGGACGCGAAGGAGCAAGGTGACTTGGAGGACGACACGTCATGCCCAGAATCAAGAAACGCCTGACTGCAGCAGCGGTTGCGGGCACCCTCGCTGTGCTGAGCACAGCACTCGGTATGGGTGCAGGTGCCGCTGCCGCCGTCGAATACGACTACCCGGGGGCGATCGATCCGGCGTCGATCGTCGTGTCGACGGTGGACGGCTCGCCTGGCACGGGCGTGAACGAGCAGATCCGGATCGACGCGACCTGGAGCGTGCCTGACGGCGCCTCAGCGGGCCAGACATTCGGCTTCACGCTGCCGACCGAGTTCGCACGACTCGGCACGAGCTTCGTCGTCCCTTCGACGGATGACCCGGCGACCCCGATCGCACACTGCACGGTGTCGGCGGATGCAGCTCCCGTCGTGACCTGCACGCTCACCGACTACGTCGAGGGGCGCAACGGCATCGCAGGATCGTTGTGGTTCGTCGCATCCGCCGACGAGTCGACCGAGAGCAGCACGGTGGAGTTCGTCGTGGACGGGAAGACCACTCCGGTCACCGTCCCCGGAGGCGGTATCACCCCGGGCAAGACGCTCCCCGCAGAGCCGCAGAAGTGGTCATCTCTCACCGACGACGGCCGCATCGAGTGGGTTCTCGTGATACCGGGCGCACAGTTCATCGGAGCCGAATCGATCGTCGTGGACGACGTGCTGACTCCCGCCGGCGAGACGACCGCCGCGCACCATAACACCGACGGGCAGGTCACGGTCTGGGCGACGGACGAGACGAACGGCCCCAGCTACTCGGTGCCGGGGTGGACCGCCGCATGGAACGAGGACGGGACCGCGTTCCACCTGGAGATCCCGGCGCCGATCGACGCGTCTCGGTACTACATGGTGAAGTACTACACGGAGCCCGCCGTTCCATCTCAGGGCGCGACCTTCGCGAATGTCGCCACCATCAACGGCACCACCGTGCGCGACACGCAGGTGTGGACCTCCGCCGGCGGCGGCATCGGTGACGGCACGCCCATGGGAGGCTTCGCCATCACGAAGGCCATCGACGGCGACGCCGCGTCGACGGTGCCGACCGACGCCGAGTTCACGGTGCGCTACACGTACGGCGACCCGGCCGTCACGGAAACGGTCAGCTTCACGACCGCGAACGTCGGCCAGAGCATCCGCTTGCCGCAGGGCACCGTCGTCATTCTCGAGGAGGTCGATATCCCCGCCGTCGACGGAGTCGAATGGGGCACGCCGACTTTCACAGGTCCGGGAGTCGTCGCCCTCGACGGCGGACGGGCGCAGATCACGATCGGCGCGTACACGGATGCCGCGGTGACCCTCACCAATTCGGCTCGCGTGGTGACGCCTCCGCCGCCCACCCCGACCCAACCTCCGACGCCCACACCCACGACGCCCGGGGCGCCGCCGGAGCTTCCGCTCACGGAGACGCTTGCCACAACCGGTTCTGACCTCCCGCTGCCGCTGCTGTACGCAGGCGCCGCAGTCGTCCTGCTCGGACTCGCATTGACGACGAGGGCCGCTGTGCTCCGTCGGCGTCGATGAGATATGCCCGCCCGTCGTTCGACCGCATCGGTCGGGCGACGGGCGGGTGGGCCGACGGTCGGCTCAGCCTACGGCGATGACCCTTCCGCCGGTGAGAGCGCACAGGGTCTCGAAGCTCAGGGGCATCACGGTGTGCGGATGGCCTGCAGCCGCCCACAGCGTCTCGTGCACGGACAGATCCTCGTCGATGTAGGTGGGTAGGGGCGACGGGTGCCCCACGGGTGCGACCCCTCCGATCGCCTGCCCCGTCGCTGAGCGGACCACGGCTGCCGGTGCCATGCTCACGCCCTCCGCACCGATGTTGTGCGCGAGGGTTGTGAGATCCGCGCGATGGCCTCCGCTCGTCATGACGAGCACGGGTTCGCCGTCGGCGAGGAACACGAGGCTGTTGGCGATTGCGGAAACCTCGCATCCGATGGCTGCGGCGGCCTCCGCGGCCGTCCGCGCGGAGTCGTGCAGTACGCGGATCTCCGTGTCGACGCCCGCCGCGTCGAGATGCTGCTGGACGAGCCTGCTGCGTTCAGGGAGAGGTTCGCTCATGCCCCAACCGTACCGAATGCCGCCGTACGGTCGATCTCGCGGCGAAGGGAGCCCCGGGATCGGGGCTCCCTTCGGTCGTCTGTCGTGCGTTCGGAGAGCGGGTGATCAGGCCGCATCGCCGAGCAGGATCGCCTCGGCATCCTCCGATGCAGGGTCAGCGGCATGGTCGTCGATGTGGGCCAGCACCGAGCGGCCGAGCAGGACGATGAGCGCGGCGAGGAGCACGGCGGCGGCTGCCACGAGATAAGGCACAGTGGCACTGAAACCGTGCCAAAGGGCTGCTGCCAGCGGTGGTGCCACCGCTCCGCCGATGAAGCGCACGGCGGAGTACGCCGACGAAGCAACCGAACGCGGCAGGTCTGTCGCCTCCATCACCGCCTCGGTGAGCACCGTGTTCATGACGCCGAGCAGCAGGCCGCCGACCACGATGCAGACGACCAGCGCCGTCGCCGAGGTCACCAGCACACCGGCGACGACGAGGTCGACGGCGAGAAGCGGCAGCACCGTGAGGATGATCGACGTGCGGGACATCCGGCGCATCAGCGCGGGCGCGACCCACACGCTCGTGATGGCAAGCGCGACGCCCCAGCCGAAGAACGTGAGACCGATGCCCATGGCGCCGAAGCCGAGCGGGAAGGGCGAGAACGCCAGCAAGATGAAGAACCCGATGTTGTAGAACAGGGCGGCCACGGCGAGGATCGCGAGCGCGGGGCGGCGCAGCGCACGGAAAGGCGCCGAGAACGGCACGGGCCGGCGAGCCTCCTGCGGCCCGCGCAGGAGCGCGAGCACCGCGATGAAAGCGATCGCCATGAGCACGACGACGCCGAAGAACGGCGCCCTCCAGCTCTGCTCCCCGAGGATGCCGCCGAGCAGCGGGCCGATGGCGATGCCGAGGCCGAGCGCTGCCTCGTACAGCACGATGGCCGCCGCGCTCCCGCCGGACGCCGCACCGACGATCGTCGCGAGCGCGGTGGAGATGAAGAGCGCGTTGCCCAGCCCCCAGCCGGCGCGGAAGCCGATGACGGCGTCCACGCTGCCGCTGAGCGCGCAGAGGAGTGCGAACACCACGATGAGCGCCAGGCCGATGAGGAGGGTCATCTTCGCGCCGATGCGGCTGGAGATCCAGCTCGTCACGAGCATCGCCACCCCGGTCACGGCGAGGTAGCTGGTGAAGAGCAATTCAGTCTGAAACGGCGACGCCTGCAGAGACTCCGCGATGGCGGGAAGGATCGGGTCGACGAGCCCGATTCCCATGAAGGCGACGACGCAGGCGAATGCGACGGCCCAAACCTGTGCGGGTTGCTTCCACACGGATGGTGCGGTGGTGTTCAACGTGCTGCTCCTGTCGGTTCGAGTGCGGTGTGCGTGGCGAGGATCTCGGCGGCACGGGTCAGCGCCGCCCAATCTGCGTCGTCGAGATCGGCGAATCGCGGCGCGAGCGTGTCCCGGAACTCGGTGCGCCACGCGGCCAGGGCAGCGGAGCCCTGAGGGGTGACATCCACCGAGATCGCCCGAGAGTCGTCCGGGTCGGGCGAGCGACGCACGAGACCCTCTCGCTCCAGCGCCCCGATCAGGCGGGTCATGCCGGGCTGAGTCGTCCTCGCCGCGGCCGCCAGTTCTCCGACTCGTTTCGGACCGCCCTGATCGAGGAGGCTGAGCACGCGCCATTGCGCGGCGGGCGCTTCATTGCCTGCATCCTGGGCGGCGATCCGCGCAAGTGCGTAGCCGCTCAGGACGAGCGAGGGGATCACGTCGACGCGATTCATACCAACAAGTATATACCCGATGGTATGAGTGGGTCAGCGTCGAGCGCTCGCTATCCGAGCCGACAGCTGATGGGCGTGGGCGAGCAGCGTGCGGCCGAGATCCGCGATCCGATCCGGGCCGAACCGGAACTCGACCCCGGTGAGGCTCAGCGCCCACTCCGGTCGTCCCGCCCTGTCGAACACGGCGGCGCCGATGCCCCAGCTGCCCTCCACGATGAGACCGGGGTTCACCGCGTACCCCCGCTCCTTCGTCTCCGCCAGGCGGGCTCGCAACGGCTGGACCGCGTGTGCGTGTCCCCACTCGCGCTCGATCTCGGGGTGCCGGTCGAGGTATGCATCCACATCGTGGTCAGGCAGGAAAGCGAGGATGGCGAGCCCCGCGCTCGCGACCCCCAGGGGGAAACGCACGCCTTCGCTGAGCACGAAGGACCGGATGGGGAACGAACCCTCTTCGCGGAGCAGGCACACCGTCTCATCGGCGCGGCGCACCGAGAAGAACGCGCTCTCCTCGGTCTTGACGGCGAGTGAGCGCACGATGTCGCGTGCGAGCGTCGTCACGTCGTAGCGGGCCGCAGCGACCGACCCCATGAGGAAGAGCTCGGGTCCCGGCATCCATCTGGTGCTTTCGGGGTCCCTGTCGACCAGGCCCTCGGCGCGCAGTGCCGTGAGCAGCCGGTGCGCGGTCGAGCGCGACAGCTCCGCGGAGCGCGCCAACTCCTGCAGAGAGCCGCCCTCCGCTCCCGACGCCGTCACCAGGCGGAGGAGGCGGGTTGCACGCGCGATCGCCTGAGCTCCCGGTACGCTCCGCGATGATTCCATGATGTGGACGCTACGCCGCCGTCGGCCCACATGGCAAGAACGGGCTTCCACCCCGAGGAGGGGAGGCGGATGCTGGAGAGGGCACACGTTTCGAAGGAGCACGCGTGATCGACAAACAATGGGCGTCTGCGGCTGAGGCCGTCTCCGACATCCCCGATGGATCGTCCCTCGCCGTCGGCGGGTTCGGGCTGTCGGGAAACCCCATCGCACTCATCGAAGCACTGCTGGCACAGGGGACCACGGATCTCAGCATCGTCAGCAACAACTGCGGCGTCGATGACTGGGGACTCGGCATCCTCCTCGCTGCGCGGCGTATCCGGAAGATGACGTCGTCGTATGTGGGGGAGAACAAGGAGTTCGAGCGGCAGTTCCTCTCGGGAGAGCTGGAACTGGAGCTGACGCCGCAGGGCACGCTTGCAGAGAAGCTCCGTGCCGGAGGGTCGGGCATCGCAGCGTTCTATACGCAGACGGGCGTCGGCACGCAGGTGGCGGACGGCGGCTTACCGCGTCGGTACGGGCAGGATGGCACGGTGGCCGTGGCATCGCCCGCGAAGGACGTTCGCACCTTCGACATCGACGGGGAGCCCCGCACGTTCGTGCTCGAGGAGGCGATCCGCACGGACTTCGCCCTCGTGCACGCCGCTGTCGGCGACAGGCACGGCAACCTCGTCTTCAACAAGGCCGCACGCAACTTCAATCCGCTCGCGGCGATGGCGGGCAAGGTCTGCATCGCTCAGGTGGAGCGTCTCGTCGAACCCGGAGAGCTCGACCCTGACCGCATCCACCTGCCCGGTGTGTACGTGCACCGGGTCGTCGAGGTCGGTACCGACGTCCCGAAGCGAATCGAGCGGCGGACCGTCGCCGCGGAAGGGGCGTGAGATGGCCCTCACTCGTGACCAGATGGCGGCGCGCGCCGCAGCAGAGCTGCGAGACGGCGAGTACGTCAACCTCGGCATCGGACTCCCGACGCTCGTGCCCAACCACGTGCCGGCGGGTGTGACGGTGGTGTTGCAGTCCGAGAACGGTATCCTCGGCGTCGGACCGTACCCGCGTGAGGAGGACGTCGACCCCGACCTCATCAACGCGGGCAAGGAGACGGTCACGACCCTCCCCGGTGCGGCCTTCTTCGATTCCGCACTGAGCTTCGGCATGATCCGGGGCGGCAAGATCGATGCAGCCGTCCTCGGCGCCATGCAGGTGTCGGTTCGCGGGGACCTCGCGAACTGGATGATCCCCGGCAAGATGGTGAAGGGTCCGGGAGGCGCCATGGACCTCGTGCACGGCGCCGGACGGGTGATCGTGCTCATGGAGCACGTCGCGAAAGATGGCTCGCCCAAGATCGTGGACGAGTGTTCTCTGCCCCTGACCGGGCGGGGCGTCGTCGACAGGATCATCACCGACCTGGCGGTGATCGACGTCACCCCTGACGGGCTCGTGCTCGTCGAAACCGCGCCCGGAGTGACCGTGGCCGACGTCGTGGCGGCGACCGAGCCGCCGCTGATCGTCCCCGCCGACAGCAGAGATGAAGGATGAGAACATGACAGACGACATCGTCATCGTGGCGGCCGCGCGTACGCCGCAGGGCCGACTCAAGGGGCAGCTGGCGTCGTTCACCGCTCCGCAGCTCGGTGCCATCGCCATCCGCGGCGCCTTGGAGCAGGGCACCGTCGACGCCGCGTCGGTCGACGCGGTCATCATGGGACAGGTGCTCGCAGCGGGATCCGGTCAGAACGCGGCGAGGCAGGCAGCCCGCGGAGCAGGAATCGGATGGGATGTGCCGGCGCACTCCGTCAACAAGGTCTGCCTCTCGGGCTTGACCGCGGTGATCGATGCGGCCCGGATGATCCGATCCGGCGACGCCGAGGTCGTGGTGGCCGGCGGCATGGAGTCGATGACCCGCGCGCCCCACCTCCTCATGGGGTCGCGTGACGGCTGGACGTACGGCAGCGTCGAGGTCCTCGACCACATGGCGTACGACGGCCTCACCGACGCGTACGACGAGGAGAGCATGGGTGCCTCAACGGAACGTCACAACGCACGCTACGAGCTCACGCGCGAGGCGCAGGATGAGGTCGCCGCCCTCTCGCACCAGCGCGCCGCGGCAGCGCAGGACAGCGGCGTGTTCGACGAGGAGATCGTCCCCGTGGACGTGCCTCAGCGGAAGGGCGAGCCCACGCGCGTCACTCGCGACGAGGGTGTGCGCCCGGACACCACCGTCGAGACGCTGGCGCGCCTGCGCCCCGCGTTCGTCGAGGGAGGCTCGATCACGGCGGGCAATTCGTCACAGATCTCCGACGGCGCGGCCGCTCTTGTCGTCACGACCCGTGACCGAGCGCAGCGAGAGAACTGGACGGTCCTGGCGACGATCGGCGCCAACGGTCAGACTGCCGGACCGGACAACTCCCTGCATGCGCAGCCGGCCCGAGCCATCGAGCGCGCGTGCGAGAAGCAGGGGATCACGCCGTCCGATCTCGACCTCGTGGAGATCAACGAGGCGTTCGGCGCCGTGGTCGCGCGTTCGCAGACCGAGCTCGGCCTCGACAGCTCGATCGTCAACGTCCACGGCGGAGGCATCGCCATCGGCCACCCGATCGGCGCCTCGGGCGCTCGTCTCGTCGTGCATGCAGCGCATGAACTCTCACGTCGCGGCACGGGTGTCGCGGCCGTCGGGCTCTGTGGCGGCGGCGGGCAGGGAGAGGCGGTCATCCTCACCCGCTGAGTCCGTGGCCTCACCCGCTGAGTCCGTGGCCCCACCCGCTGAGTCCGGGCGCGGGGCCGGCGCGGGTCCGCCGTGCCCCGCGCGGGTCAGCGGTGCTTCTTCGCCTTGGCGGCCGCCTTCTCGGCCTTCTTCGCGCGCTTCTCCTGCACCGGAGCAAGCGGGGAATCGGCGGGGGCGGGGTCGCCGCGCTCGTCGCGCCGCGTGTCGATGACGGCCCCGATGGCGAGGGCGAAGGTGATGCCCCAGCTGACCCACGCGAGGACCGAACGCCACGTGACCGGAGTCTCACGCGAGCCGCGAAGCAGCGTGATCCCTCCGGTGATGGCGGCGAACAGGCCCGTGCTGAACAGGTATCGCATAGGCCTACGCTACCGGTCGGTCTGGAAGGCCGCGCCGAGCCTTGACATTCCGACCAGTATCCGTTCCGGCGCGTATGTCGTGAAGGAGAGGCGCAGAGTGCGTTCGTCCGGCGCACCGGCGTAGAACGGTGCGCCGGGCACGAAAGCGACATCGTGCGCGAGCGCCTCACCCAGTGCCGTCGTGGCGTTCCAGCCGTCGGCGAGCCGGGCCCACACGAACATCCCGCCGTCTGGTGTGTTCCACGTGCTCCCGTCAGGCAACGCGGAAGGGAGCGCGCTGAGCATCGCGTCGCGTCGGGCGGCGTACTCCGCGCGGATGCGCGAGAGAGCGGAGGCTGCCCGCCCTGACGCCAGATACTCCGCGGCTGCGGCCTGGTCGATCGTCGAGGTGTGCAGGTCTGCGGCCTGCTTTGCGATCGTGACCGCGGGGCGGATGTCGGGCGTCGTGCGCACCCAGCCGATGCGCAGGCCTGGAGCGATCACCTTGGAGAAGGTGCCGAGGCTCAGGACGTGATCGGGCGCGAAGTGCGCCAAAGAGGGGAGCGCGTCACCGGAGTACCGGAGCTGCCGGTAGGGCTCGTCCTCGACGATCCGGTATCCGTACCGCATGGCCGATGCGGCGATCCGCTCGCGCGACTCCAGGTCGTGCGTGCGGCCCGTCGGGTTCTGGAAAGTCGGCACCGTGTAGAAGAACTTCGGTGCGTGCGCGGCGGCTGCCGCGTCGAGCGCGTCGAGATCGAGCGCGCCGTCCGATGAGGGGATGCCGATGACGCGCGAGCCGGCGAGGGCGAACGTCTGCAAAGCCGCCAGATAGCACGGCTCCTCCACAAGGACGACGTCGCCGGGATCGAGGAGCGTCGTCGCGAAGAGCCCGAGCCCCTGCTGGGATCCCGTCGTCACGAGGAGGTCTTCCGCAGCGGTCGGAAGTCCCTCTGCTGTGTACTGCGCGGCGACGATCTCCCGCAGCCGCGCATTGCCCTCCGAGGTGGAGTACTGGAGCACCGCGGGAGTGCTCAGCGCAGCGGCGTATGCGTCACGGATGCCGTCGAGGTCGAAGAGTTCGGGCGCGGGAAGCCCGCCCGCGAACGAGATCACGTCCGGGCGCTCGGTGAGGGCGAGGAGGTCGCGCACCGGCGACGTCTTCGCGGAGCCGGCGCGCGCCGACTTGGGTGGCAACGTTGCGGTGGAGGTGATGACGGACGGCACGGGACTCTCCTCGGTCTGCTGCTTCTGCTCGTTGTGTGCGGTCCACCCTACTGCCGTCGGCGCGGCGGCCAGGGCGGTGTGACGCCTCGCCGCCGTGCGCACGGACGGGTAGGATGGATGTGTCGCGGCGTCGTCCGCGGCCGCACACCGTGTATCTACCGGCCGCCGATCCCTCGGCGGACAGCGGCGGCACCCGATTGACGCGCCCGGTGCGGCGCGCGAGAGCCATGACACACACGTACTCCTCGTCGCGGACGAGCCTCTTCCGCCTTGCCGGTCTGCCCTATTTCCTGATCGCCTTCATCGCGCGGTTGCCCTTCGCGATGATGGTCGTCGGCGTGCTCACCGTCGTCGTCTCCGCAAGGGAATCGCTCTCGCTCGGCGGACTCACCTCCGCCGCCGTCGGCTTCGGGACGGCGTGCTTCGGGCCGCTCCTCGGGGCCGCGGCCGATCGCTTCGGACAGCGGCCGGTGCTCCTCGCGGTCGCTCTCGCGAACGGCGCGACGCTGGTCGTGTTCACGATCGTCGTCTACGGGTCGGGCCCCGACGCTCTCGTGCTCGCCACGGCGTTCGGCATCGGCGCCACGGCGCCGCAGGTCGCCCCCATGTCGCGCTCCCGGCTCGTCACGCTCATCAGCGAGCGGATGCCGGAGGAACGCAGGCCGCGGACCCTCTCCGGCACCATGGCGTACGAGTCCGCCGCGGACGAGACCGTGTTCGTCTTCGGGCCGTTCCTGGTCGGCGTGCTGGCGTCGGCCCTCGCGCCCTGGGCTCCGCTCGTCGGCGCGGCCGCTCTGACCGTGCTCTTCGTCGGCGCCTTCGCGCTGCATCCCAGTGCCCGCGTGATCTCGCGGCATCGCGGCGCCGACGGGAGAGCGCCCTCGTCACCGGCCGAACTCCTTTCGCCGCGTCTCATGGTGGTGGTGATCGGCATCCTGGGCGTCGGCATGTTCTTCGGAACGATGCTGACCTCGTTGACCTCGTTCATGGCGGACCGCGGCGCCTCGGAGCAGGCGGGGCTCCTCTACGGCGTCATGGGTGTCGGCTCCGCGGCCCTGGCTCTCGGGGTCGCCTGGCTGCCCGCGCGCTTCTCGCTGCGCGCACGCTGGATCGTGTTCGCCGCCGTGCTGCTGGCCGGAACCCTGTTGCTCCTCGTGGTCGACTCGCCCGGGACCATGATGTTCGCGCTCGCCGTGATGGGCGTCGGTATCGGTCCGACGCTGGTGACGCAGTACAGCCTCGGAGCCGCCCGCAGTCCGCTCGGCCGTTCTGCGACGGTCATGACCATGCTCGGTTCGAGTGTCATCGTCGGGCAGTCGATCGGCGCCGCGGTCGCAGGGGAGGTGGCGGAGAGCCTGGGCACCACGGCCGCGCTCGCTCTGCCCGTCGTGGCAGCCGCCGTAGCGTTCACGGCGTCGCTGGCGAACTGGCGGCTGAGCGCCCCTGGGCGACGCGTCGCCGCGGCGTGACGCGCCTGGGTAGCCTGGGGGGAACGAACCGAAGACCTGAGGAGCCCACGATGTCCGTTGCAGATCTCGTCGTCGTCGCCAACCGCCTCCCCGTCGACCGGGTGGAGAACCCGGACGGGACGGAGGAGTGGCGCACGTCGCCGGGTGGTCTGGTCGCGGCACTCGAGCCGATGATGCGCAGCGCGCACGGCGCGTGGGTCGGATGGGCAGGCAGCGCCGACGTCGAACTCGATCCGTTCGAGATCGGCGGGATCGACCTCATCCCGGTGAGGCTCAGCGCACAGGAGGTCGCCGAGTACTACGAAGGGTTCTCGAACGACACGATCTGGCCGCTGTACCACGACGTCATCGCGCCGCCGCAGTACCACCGCGAGTGGTGGGACGCGTACGTCACGGTGAACAGGCGGTTCGCCGCGGCGGCAGCCGGTGCCGTCGCACCGGACGGCACGGTGTGGGTGCACGACTACCAGCTGCAGCTCGTGCCGCAGATGATCAGGGAGCTCAGGCCCGACGTCACCATCGGGTACTTCCACCACATCCCGTTCCCGGCTCACGGTCTCTACGCGCAGCTGCCATGGCGGGACCAGGTGCTGAACGGCTTGCTCGGCGCCGACGTCATCGGCTTCCAGCGGGCGCAGGACGCCACGTACTTCCTCACCGCGGTGCGGCGCCGATTGAAGTACGAGGTGCGCGGCTCCGCCGTCTCGGTTCCCGAAGCCGGCGGCGGCACCCGGGTCGCGGTCGCCCGCGCCTTCCCGATCTCGATCGACACAACGCCTTACGTCGAGCTCGCCGCCCGTCCCGACATCCGTGCTCGCGCGGCCGAGATCCGCGAGAGCCTGGGCAATCCGTCGCGGATCCTCCTCGGCGTCGACCGGCTCGACTACACAAAGGGCATCCGGCACCGGGTGAAGGCGTACGGTGAGCTTCTCGCCGAGGGACGCCTCAACGTCGAGGACGTCACCTTCGTGCAGGTCGCCAGCCCCAGCCGGGAGCGCGTCGACGCCTATGTTCACCTCCGCGACGAGATCGAGCTCGCGGTCGGCAGGATCAACGGCGACAACGACACCATGGGTCACACCGCGATCCGCTACCTGCACCAGGGCTACCCGCGGGAGGAGATGGTGGCCCTGTATCTCGCCGCCGACGTGATGCTCGTCACCGCCCTTCGGGACGGCATGAACCTCGTCGCGAAGGAGTACATCGCCACCCGCATCGACAACCACGGCGTGCTCGTGCTGAGCGAGTTCACGGGAGCCGCGGATGAGCTGCGTCAGGCGGTGCTGGTCAACCCACATGACATCGAAGGCCTCAAGGACGCGATCATGACCGCGGTGGAGATGCCGCCGAAGGAGCAGATGCGACGGATGCGGGCGCTGAGGCGACGAGTGCTCGACAACGACGTGAGCGCCTGGTCGTCGGCGTTCCTCCGCGCTCTCGACGAGGTGCGGTCGCGCTGACCCGCGACGACCGCCACCGCGAACCGATAAGGAGACTCCGTGACCCGAACCTGGACGCCAGGGACGCCAGACCCTGACCTGAGCGCCATCGCTACCACGCCGCGGCTGGTCGTCGCGCTGGACTTCGACGGCACAGCCGCACCCTTCGTGCTCGACCCGCTCGAGGCACGCGCGTTGCCGGAGGTTGCAGCTCAGGTGGACAGGCTCGCGGCCATGCCGGACACGGTCGTGGCGTACGTCTCGGGCCGCAGCATGGAGGATCTCCGTGTCATCACCGCGCACAGCGACGACTCGCCGATCGCGCTCGCCGGATCGCACGGTGCCCAGTACTGGTTCCCCGGCGTCGGAGCCGCGGAGGACGCGGCCGACGCGATGGCCGACGGGACGCGCGAGGAGCTCTGGGCGGCGGTGCGACCGCTCATCGAACGGTATCCGGGAGCCGAGCTGGAGGAGAAGACCTTCGGGATGGGCGTGCACACCCGGAAGGCGACGCCGGAGGCCGAACGGGCGCTCTTCGCCGAGGTCGATGAGCTCGTTGCCGCCCGATTCCCCCACTGGCGCCGCCGCCTCGGCCATCACGTGCTCGAGTTCTCTTCGCGAGCCGAAGGGAAGGATGCCGCGATGGCGGCGCTGCGTGACCGTTTCCACCCCACCGCCATCCTGTTCGCCGGCGACGACGTCACCGACGAGGACGCGATGCGCGTGCTCACGGAGGCCGACCTTGGCGTGCGCGTGGGGGAGGGGGAGACCGCTGCGACGCTTCGTGTGCGCGATCCACAAGAGATCGCGCTTCTTCTGGAGGCCCTGGCGGACGAGCGCGCGTCGCGACCGGAATAGACTTTCCGTCATGTCCTCGCATGACACCGACAACCCGGCCTCCATCGACATCAAGCCGCGCAGCCGCGTCGTCACCGACGGCATCGAGGCGACGACCTCCCGCGGCATGCTCCGCGCGGTCGGCATGGGCGATGCCGATTGGGACAAGCCGCAGATCGGCATCGCGTCGAGCTGGAACGAGATCACGCCCTGCAATCTGAGCCTGGACAGGCTCGCGCAGGGCGCCAAGGAGGGCGTGCACGCCGGCGGCGGCTATCCGCTCCAGTTCGGGACGATCTCCGTCTCAGACGGCATCTCGATGGGGCACGAGGGCATGCACTTCTCCCTCGTCTCCCGCGAGGTGATCGCCGACTCCGTCGAGACCGTGATGATGGCCGAGCGACTCGACGGCTCGGTGCTCCTCGCCGGATGCGACAAGTCGATTCCCGGCATGCTGATGGCCAGCGCCCGGCTGGACCTCTCCAGCGTGTTCCTCTACGCCGGTTCGATCGCTCCAGGGTGGGTGAAGCTGTCGGACGGCACGGAGAAGGACGTCACCATCATCGACTCCTTCGAGGCGGTCGGTGCGTGCCGCGCCGGC